>JASGJR010000001.1:1047500-3674457 GCA_047601265.1 Terricaulis sp. | reverse complement strand
AACGTCGCCGGCATCGAGATCGAGAACAGCTTCAACGCCGACGTCTTCAACAACACCGCTCAGCACAATACCGGCGGCATCCTGGTGTTCGACCTGCCGGACCTGCAGCAAAAGGGCGGCCACGCCATCCGCGTTTTCCACAACACCATTCAGTCGAACAATACTGCCAACTTCGCCGCGCCGGGCGCGATCGTGGGCGGCGTGCCAGCCGGCACTGGCGTGCTGATCATGGCCAACCGCCAAGTGATCGTGTTCGACAATGACATTGGCGACAACAGCACCGCCAACATTCTCGTCAGCTCCTATCGCGACGAGTTCCAGGATGCCGCCTACAATCCGCTGCCGCGCGACATCCTCATTCGCAACAATCGCTTCGGCCGCGGTGGCTACGCGCCGACCGGCGATCTCGCGCAACTGACCGCCGCGGGCGTGCACATGCCGGACGTGCTTTGGGACGGCGCCAACACCTATGCGGTTGGCGGAATCGCCCATAGCGACACAGTGCACATCGTCATGAAGAACAATCACAGCCAAGCGGGCGGCAATGGCTCGTTCTTGTCGATGGGACTGGCCACAGCCGGCCTGCCGCTAACCGAGGCTCAGCCCGACCCGCGCCTGCCGCCGCTCTTCGACATAGATGAGCCGCATCCGGTGCACTTGAACTAACGGCCATGCGCAAGCTCGTTTTCGCAGCGCTTGGCGCTGCCGCACTTCTCGTCAGCGCCGCTGCGACGGCGCAGTCGCCGCCTGCTGTCGACAACAGCGCGATCATGGCGCCTACGCCGCCGCAGCTCTTATCCGCGTTTCATTTCTTCCGTGACGCGGGCGGACGCGAGGCCAACACCGGCGTTACGCCGTACGAACTCAATACGGTGCTCTATTCGGATGGCGCGCTGAAATATCGCTACGTCTACATGCCGCCGAGCACGCACGCGGTGTACCGCGATAGCGGCGCGCTCGATTTTCCTGTCGGCACGGTGCTGATCAAGACCTTCGCCTTCGCCGCCGACATGGCGCACCCCGATCGAAACGTCCGCTTTCTGGAAACGCGCCTGCTGATCCATCGCGCCAATGGCTGGTTCGCCTATCCCTATGTCTGGAACGAGGCGCAAACCGAGGCAACGCTTTCGCCGATCGGCGCGACCATCCCCATTTCGTTCAAGGATACGGACGGACAAACGGTGCAGCTCGATTGGGCCGTGCCCAATCGCAATCAGTGCAAAGGCTGCCACGACGTCGCGGGCGCGGTGACGCCCATCGGTCCGACGGCGCGCAATCTCAATCGCAGCGCCAGCTATGCCGCCGGCGCAGAGAGCCAACTTGCGCACTGGCGCGCCGCGGGGATGATCGACAACGCGCCCGCCGATGCGCCGCACTTCGCTAACGCCTACGACCCTGCCAGCGGTACGCTGGAAGAACGCGCGCGCGCGTATCTGCAAGTGAACTGCGCGCATTGCCATAATCCTGACGGCCCTGCGCACACCTCCGGCCTCGACTTGCGCTATGACGACACCACGCCGGTGCAGTGGGGCATGTTCAAGCGCCCGGTAGCGGCGGGGCGCGGTTCATCGAACATGGATTTCGACATCTACCCGGGCCACCCGGACCAATCGATCCTGGTCTATCGCATGGCGTCGACCGATCCCGGCGAAATGATGCCCGAGCTTGGCCGTCAGCGCGTCGACACACGCGCCGTTGCGCTCATGCGTGAGTGGATCGCCTCAATGCCGGCGCCGGCGCAGCCGCCGCGCTGATCAGCTCGGCCGTTCGCGCGGCGGGAGCGCTTCGACTTCCTGTGGCGTAAGCTTGCGCAGGCTCGTGGCAATGATCGGGCGCACGATGCCGCCGTGCTGGTCATTCAGCGTCAGGTCGAGATCGACCGGATGACACACCCAGGTCGAGCCGCGGGCGCGGTTGACCAGGAACTCATCGCCATAGCGATGCAGGTGCGTGCCAGGCGTCAGATCCAGCCGGTAAACGTCGTTCAGACCAACACGCAGATAGAGCACGTCACCATCGTGGGAGGCGCTCCAGCCGTGCCATTGCGTGCTGGTGAAACAATTGGCGTTGGCCTGGTCGTCAGGCGCGGCGCTGGCCGTAGCCAGGGGTGCAGCGGGGGTCATCAAGCCAAGGACAACGGCGAACAGCAACGGGCGCATGGGAATTCTCCGGTCTGCGCGATCACGCGGTAACACTGCTACACGATAAGCGCGCCGCATTGTTCCTGAAAGGCCCGCACCTGCGGCGAAGCGCTAACGGGCGATCACTTCTTCGAGCTTTTGGGCAATCACCTCTTGGGCCCGCCGGTTCGGATGCCATGGCGCGCCCTGCGATTCCTGGTAGTCGCGCGGCAGGCCCAGGCTCCACGGCTCGGCGTCACAAGTTGTGTGATCACGTGACAAGACATCCATGGGCAGCAGGGTCGCGCCACTATCGCGGGCCACGCGGGCTGTGATCTCTGCCAAGCGCACGCCCGTTGCGCGTAAGCGCGCCGCCACCTCGTCCGAGAGCCGCGAGTTGGCGCATTGCGTGCGCGGCGCTAGGGTCACGTACTGGATGAATACCACGCGCGCGTGCGGCGCGCGTTGCGCCAGTTGTTGCGTGAGCGCGCGCAGATTGGCTTCGAGATGCGCGAATGCGTCCTCGGCGACCGGAAATGCGTGCGGGCAAGGAAGCGCCAAGCCAGCGGCGTGGATGATTTCGCTCTGCTCGCAGCTGCCCGCGATCAAGTTGGCGGCATAGGCAACATCGTTGCCGCCGACAGTGATGGTGACGAGACGGGTATCGGCCGTGACCGCTTCAATCTGCGCGGGCAACTCATTCCAAGGTCCAATAAGATGCGTCGAGGTCGCGCCGCCGCAACTGACGTCCGTGAGCGCAAGATGCATGCGCGCGGCCAGGAGATGAGCGTAGCTGAGTGTGCTTTGATAGCAGCGCGGGGTGCTGCCTTCCGGCGCCGGCCCCGTTCCCGCGCCGGCCGCGAACGAACTGCCCATGTTCACGTAGCGCGCCCCCTCCGGCAGCTGAACGGACGCGGTGTGGGCGCACGCGAACAATGTGAGCGCTGCTGCGCTGGCGAGGATCGGCTTGAACATCCGCGCAGTATTTCACGGTGCACACGCTGCCCTAAGGGCGCCGTTGTGCGCGCACGCACGAACGCTTTGCAGCGCGGTTGACCGCGCCGCGGCATTGGCCTGTGATGCACGCGTCAGCGGAGGAGAACCATGCGTCTCCGGCAGATTGCTCTGGTCGCCAAGGACCTCGACGCCGCGCGCGCCGACATCGCCGCTGTGTTTGGCGTCGACTACGCCTACGACGATCCCGGCGTTGGCAAATACGGCCTCCGCAACGCCGTGTTTCCGATTGGCATGACCTTCCTCGAAGTGGTGTCGCCCAAGGCCGAGGGCGCCACCGCGGGCCGCCTGCTGGAAAAGCGCGGCGGCGACGGCGGCTACATGGTCATCCTGCAAACGCCGCACCTCGCAGAAGCCCGCGCGCGCATTCGCAGCGCCAATGCCCGCATCGTCGATGAGATCACCGGCGACGGCTTCGCCTTTACGCACATTCATCCGCGCGACATTGGCGGCGCGATCCTGTCGGTCGACTGGATGGATCCGCCCGAACGCTGGCAATGGGGCGGCCCCGAATGGCGCAACCACATATCTCCGGATCCGAAACTCGCCATCACCGGCGCAGAACTGCAAGCAGAGGCGCCAGACACAATGGCGAAACGCTGGGCCGAGGTGCTCGGCTGCGTCGCCGAGCGCTCCGGCTCGGCCTGGACCATTGCGCTCACCGATAGCGAACTGCGCTTCGTTGCCCTGCAGGACGACCGCGGCGAAGGTCTGCGCGCATTCGACGTGGCATCGAGTGACAGCCGCGCCATTCGCGCGGCGGCGCAGCGCCGTGATCTCGTCGCAGGCAACGGCGACCTCGTTTTGAGCGGCACGTACGTCTGCCTTGTCGACGCTTAAGGAAGCCAACCATGAGCTATTCCGAAATCCTCTTCAGCGCCGATCGCGGCGTCGCCACGGTGACGCTCAATCGCCCTGATCGTTTGAATGCGTGGACGCCGACCATGGGTTCAGAGGTTCGCGATGCTATGGTGGGCGCGGCGGAAGACAAAGCCATACGCGCCATCATCCTCACTGGGGCGGGCCGCGGATTTTGCGCGGGCGCAGACATGGCCAATTTGAGCGCCATCAGCAGCGGCACGGCGCGCAAGCCGCCGCCGTTCACCTCGGTCGATCCGGAAGCGCGCGCGGATTTTCAGCACCCGATGACCTGGCTGCCGGCCATCGGCAAACCGGTGATCGCCGCCATCAATGGCGCTGCCGCCGGTATGGGCTTTTCCTTCATGCTCTTTTGCGATCTGCGTTTCGCCGCGGACAACGCCACGTTCGTCACCGCCTTTGCGCGGCGCGGGCTGATTGCCGAACACGGCATGAGCTGGATGCTGAGCCGCCTCTGCGGCCACAGCCGTGCGCTCGATCTCACGCTCTCGTCACGCCGTGTGAGCGCCGAGGAAGCGTATCGCATCGGCTTGGCCGATCGCATTTTCCCCGCCGCCGACCTCATGGCGCAGACGCAAGCCTATGCGCGCGACATCGCCGAAAACGTCTCGCCGCGCTCGACGCGCATCATGAAGCGCCAGCTGTGGCAGGCGCTGATGACCGATCTGAAAACGGCGATGGATGAGGCTGATCACGAAATGGCGCTGAGTTTGAAGGGCGATGACTTCAAGGAAGGTGTTGCGCATTTCCTGGAGAAGCGGCCGCCGCGGTTTACGGGACACTAGCGCCGGACCGCTGGCATTGGCGCAAGCGTCGCGCTTCGACAGGCTCAGCGTGACGCCGTTTAGGAGCTGCGCAGATTTCACAATGATCCCGCTCTCAAAGTAGCGTCATGCTGAGCCTGTCGAAGCATGCGCGGGCCAGGCGCCAGCACTCCGGACGTGCGTCATCGTCGTGCGCTTCCGGAGTTGAAGCGCTGGAGCAGTCCGGCTTCGCCAAAGGCTTCGGCGGGACACTCTCGCTTACCACGGAGTGGCGCGGTCCAACCTGCGAGCGCCTGCGTTTTCGGTCGGATAGATGGGCGTTACCGCGGGGCCATGCGGATGGCGCCGTCGAGGCGGAGGCATTGGCCGTTGAAGTAGGAGTTGCGGGTGAGCTCCATGACGAGACTGCCGAACTCTTCCGGTTTGCCCAAGCGCTTCGGGAACGGCACCGACGCTGCGAGGCTATCGAGCACCGGCTGCGGCGCGCCAAGCATCAGCGGCGTCGCGAAGATGCCGGGCATGATCGAATTCACACGAATGCCGACATCCATCAGATCGCGCGCCATCGGCAGCACCAAACCGTTCACGCCGGCTTTGGCCGAGCCGTAGATGACCTGCCCGATCTGCGCGTCTTGCGCCGCGACCGATGCGGTCAGCACGATGTGGCCGCGTTCGCCGTCCTCCAGCGGCGCCAGCGTCGACATGCCGAGCGCCGACAGCGACGCCACACGATAACTGGCAACCAGGATGCCCTCGACGCCGAACGCATAGTCCTCCGTCGGCGTGCGCTTATAAGCGCGCGTTTCCTTGTCGAACGACAGCGTCTTGCCACGCTTGGCCGTCATGGCGCAGTGCACGGCGATGCGTTCCTGGCCATGCGCGGCGCGCGCCTTCTCGAAGCCGTCGACGACGCTGACTTCATCCATGATGTTTACTTTGCAGAAGACGCCGCCGATCTCCTTGGCGACGGCTTCGCCGCCCGCTTCGTTGACATCGAAGATGGCGACCTTGACGCCGGCCTTTGCCAGCGCCTGCGCACTGGCTTTGCCGAGACCGGAGGCGCCGCCGGTGACCACCGCCGCCGTTGTGTTGTCGATTTGCATGGACGCCTCCTCAAAGTCTCTTCGGTGTTAGTGCGAGAAGTTCAACTGAACCAAGCCGACTCCGATCGCAGCATGGAAGATCAGCATGGCAAGCACGATGCTCGAGATCACAAAAATGAAGAACCGCAGGATGATGATGTTGCCCAACGCCTGCACCAACGAGTGCAACACGCGCAAGCCGACATAAATCCACGCCAGGGTGATGTTGATTGGATGCGTTTGACCGAGCAGTTGCAGCGACAGCGCCACCGCGTAGAAGATCGTCGGCTGCTCCATCAGATGGTTGTAATTGTCGGCCACGTTGGTGGCCCACGGCGGCAGCGTGGGCAGATCGGCGCCGGGCTTCAGATCGCCGGGTTTGATTTTCGCGCGCGACATCGCCGGAATACGCGTCGCGTAGAGCCAGATCAGCATGATCAGCGACCACGCGGCGAGCGCGACGACCGGCGTCAGTAAACCATGTTCGTACATTATAACCTCCCCTTTGCCGCGATCATTAGGCGGTGGAACTCACACGGCAAGCCTCTCCTTACGAGAGTTCTGTTGGCGCGCGCGGGCGCGGCCTCTTAGCTTCCGCCCATGACTGACTCGTCCGCCCCGCGCCGCCACAACTTTCTCGAACACGCGATCGAAAGCCTCATCTATCTCAGCCGCTGGCTGATGGCGCCGCTTTATCTCGGCTTGATCGTCGCGCTGGGCATTCTGGTGGTCACGTTCTTCCGCGAATTGGCGCACGAAGTGCCGCTGGTGATGGACGCCGAAGAGAAGGACATCCTGCTGTTCGTGCTGACGCTGGTGGACCTCTCGCTCGCCGGCAATCTGGTGCTGATCATCCTGTTTTCGGGCTACGAGAATTTCGTCTCCAAGATGGAAGCCGCGCACAAGGACCATGATCGGCCCGAATGGATGGGCACGCTCGATTTCTCCGGTCTGAAGATCAAACTCGTCGCATCAATCGTGGCGATCTCCGCCATTCATCTGCTCAAAGTGTTCATGAACCTGGGCGAGTACACGGAAGAACAGACGCGCTGGTTCGTGATCATCCACCTCACCTTCGTGATGTCCGGCATCGGTTTCGCGGTGATGGATTGGATCGAAGAAAAAGCGCACGCCGTCAGCGCGAAGAGCGCGCATTAGGGCAAGTTTCGACGTTGCAAACAACTACGCCGGTCTCAAAGTAGCGTCACCCTGAGCCCGTCGAAGGGCGACGCGGACCCTTTGCCCGAGCTAGTGCCTGAATTGCTGGCCAATCCCCTCTCATCAACGCTTCTTTCTTGGCGCGCGACCAACCTTTGACCTGTTTCTCAACGTCGATAGGGTCGAGGATGTTCGCAAACTCCTCTGACCAAATAAGTTGAAATGGCTTGCGTTTAGAGACGTAGCCACGGTCGCTGTGAAAATGCTCGTCAAGGCGGCGTTCAAGATTTGAGGTCACACCCGTGTAATAGCTCTTATCGCTACAGCGGAGAATGTACACCCAAGAAGGCATTGCTGCAGTCTGCGCGTGGCGTCGCGCTTCGACAAGCTCAGCGTGACGCCAATTCGGAAGCTCGCGCAAATTCTGCGAGCCGCTCCAGCGCAGCAGCAGCCAAACAGGTCTCGAAGCGCGACGCTGCGCGCAAGCATTAAGCTAAAGCCCGCGCCCGCTCCGCCGCGCGTGCGATGGCATCGACCACCGTGTCGTAAAGCGCAACGGGGATGTCGTGACCCATGCCGGGCACGATGCGCAGCTCCGCGCCTTTGATATTGGCGGCGACATCGCGGACGCCTTCAACTGGCACCAGCGGATCGGCGTCGCCGTGCAGCACCACAGTCGGCACGCCAATCGTCTTGATGCGCTCGCGACGGTCGCCGTTGGCGGTGATCGCCGCCATCTGCCGGGCGACGCCAAGCGGTTCGTAGCAGCGTTGAACATCCGAGAGCGCGCGCTCGCGCACGCCCTTCTCGTCAAACGCAAAGCCCGGACTGCCGATGGTGCGTGCGTTCTTCACCATCTGATCGAGGTAGCCTTCGATATCAGTCTTCGGATCGGGCGCGCGTGTGCTGATGACGGCAAACGCTTCCGGTGTGGCGCGGGGCAGCGAGGGGTTGCCGGTGGAGGTAAAAATCGCGGTGAGCGACAGCGCGCGGCCTGGATGTTTGGCAACCAGCACTTGCGCGATCATGCCGCCCATCGAGGCGCCGACGATATGCGCCTTCTTGATGGCGAGGTGATCGAGCACGCCGGCCGCATCCTCTGCCATGTCATCGAGCGTGTAGGGAATGTCCGGCTTCTTGCCCGCCATCAAAGCCGCGACCACTTCATCGAGCCTCGGCGCACCTTGGAATTTTTGCGAAAGCCCGCAGTCGCGGTTGTCGAAACGGATAACGCGAAAGCCGCGGTCGGCCAGCTTTTGGCGCAACTCCTGCGG
Organism: Terricaulis sp.; assembly: GCA_047601265.1. Taxonomy (GTDB): domain Bacteria; phylum Pseudomonadota; class Alphaproteobacteria; order Caulobacterales; family Aquidulcibacteraceae; genus Vitreimonas. Next base: position 3,666,166 of record JASGJR010000001.1, on the reverse strand, counting down.
CCAGCGCGTCATCTGCGCGCCGAGTCCCATGATCAGCAGCACCGGCTCGCCCTTCTCCGGGCCCTGCACGTCGTATTCGATGGTGATGCCGTTGATGGTGGCTTGCGTCATGGCGTTTTCTCCGGCGCAAACTCTGCAACCGCGCCGTAACGCCCGCAACAGCTACATGCGCTCTGGAACCTCGATGCCGAGCAAATCCAAAGTGAGCGTGAGCTGACGCAACGTCGCACTGGCGAGCGCCAAACGCGAAGCACGCGTGACGCCTTCCGACTGCAGGATCGGGCAATTGGCGAAGAACCCCGAAAAGGCCTGCGCCAGCGTGTACGCATGCTCCGCCAAGAAATGCGGCGCCTTCTTCTCGTAAGCGATCCGCAGCGCGCCATCGAAGGCGTCGAGCGCCAAGGCCAAGGCCCGTTCGGACTCGTGTTCGATGGCAATCGGCCCAGGCTTTGCGCCTTGCTCATCGGCTTTGCGCAGCACGCTTTTGATCCGCACGGCTTGGTACAAGAGGTACGGCCCCGTCTTGCCCTCGAAGCTCATGAAGCGGTCGAGGTCGAACACGTAAGATGTGCCGCGGAAATTCGAGAGATCGGCAAACTTAATCGCGGCGATCGCCACTTTGTGGGCGATATCCTCGAATTCCTCCGCCGAGAAATTGGCGTCGACGTCGTTTTCCTTGAGCCGTTCGCGTGCTTTGTCCTCGGCTTGACCGATCAGGTCCTGCAGCTTCAGCACGCCGCCTGCGCGGGTTTTGAACGGCTTGCCATCCGCGCCGTTCATGGTGCCGAAGCCGATATGCTCCAATGCTTCGCGCTTGATGTAGCCAGCCTTCGCGGCGGCGCGATAGACTTGCTCGAAGTGGTCGGCTTGGCGCTGATCGACCGTGTAAAGGATCAGGTCCGGGTTCTGGTCGCGCACGCGCTGCAAGATGGTGGCCAGATCGGTGGTACCGTACATGGCCGAGCCTTCGCTCGACACCACCAGCAGCGGATCCGGGCTTTCGACCTCAACCACCGTGCCGTCATCCAGCTTCTTCTTCTTGGTCTCGCCAGGCCCTGCGACGCGCACGATGCGTGCGCCCTGATCGTCTTCCAGAAGACCCTTCTTCTCCAGATCCTTGACCATGTCGGCGATCAACGCGTCCGCATCGCTCTCGCCAAGCCAGAGATCGAAATCGACGCCGAGCGCCGCGAAGTCGCGCTTCTGCGCCGCCATCGACACGTCGTGCATGGCTTTCCAAATCGTGCGGTGCGGCTCAGCGCCCGATTGTAGCGCCGCCGTCGCCTTGCGCGCACGATCGCGGAACGCAATGTCCTCGCGCGCTTTAGCTGCGGCGGCCGGATACATCGCCTCAAGCTGTTCGAGCGTGAGCATTTGCAAGCGCTCATCGACCTTGCCCTGATTGCCGAAGCCGCCGAGCTCATCCTCCAGCGCGCTGATGACGAGGCCCATCTGGAAGCCCCAGTCGCCGAAATGCGCGTCGCCCCACACCTCATCGCCGCGGAAACGGTAGATGCGCTTGATGCTCTCACCGATGATCGAAGCGCGCAGGTGTCCGACGTGCATGCCTTTGGCGACGTTCGGACCGCCATAATCCACCAGCACGCGGCGTTTATGCGCAACAACATTGGCGCCCGCGCGCGGGTCATCGGCGATCGCTTGCGCGCGTTGCGCGAGCGCAGCCGGTGTCACTTTGAAATTGAGAAAGCCCGGCCCGGCGATCGCCGGCGCCGGCGACAAGTCCGTCGCTGTCCAGGCGGCGGCCACCGCTTGCGCGACCTCCGGCGGCTTCTTGCCAGCCGCCTTTGCCGTCGCCAGCGCGCCGTTGGATTGAAACTCACCAAGGTCTGGACGGTCGGAACGGCGCACGTCCGCGTGCGCGGCACTAAAGCCAGCGGCGGCGAACGCTGCTGCGTTCGCTTCGGTCAGCGCCTGGGCGAGATCTTTCATAGCTGTGCGGATTGGCGCTCGGGCGCGGGCGCGTCAAGCGCCCGGCCCGAAACGCGGCGTTATTGGTGCGGCTGGGCTGCCGGCGCGTGGGGTTGTGCGGCTGGCGCGGCAGGCTGCTGCGCGTTGCGCGCCGCATTGGCGGCGGCGTCGATGGTGAAGCGGCGGCCGTCGCGGTTGAACTGCAGCTGTTGCGGCGTCAGGTCGAAGCCCACCAGGATTTCGAAGTTCTCACCCGAAATATCGGCATTGGCGCGCGGGATGGTGATGCGGTCGATATGCTCGCTGTGCGTCACCACGTTTTGACCGCGCGGGAAATGCACGTCGACATCGTAATACTGCTTCGCCAGCGCGTTGCGGCCGCGGCGCGTGACCGCCACCCAGTAGCGATAGCGCTGCGTATCCGAGGTCGCCGCCGGTCCGCGTCCAAATTCCATGTTGATGTCGATCGCCATGGTGATCGGGTTGGCCTCCACGTAGCGGCAGAGGCCGGTGACGCCGTCCATCTCACCGGTATAGGTGATATTGGCGTAACGCTGCACGTTCGGCTGCGCGAATTGGACAACGCGCGCGGTGTCGTACAGCACGCCCATCAACGGACACGGCCCGACGTTCGGACGGACATCGTGACCGATCAGCTGGTCGAACCAGTTCGGCTTCGGCGTGTTTTGCTGCTCTTCTTCAGGCAGCACGCCGCCCGGCAGTTCAACCGTGCGGCCCTTCGTCGAGCCGCAGGCCGCAAGCCCAAGCCCCAGCGCGGCGACCAACACCAAAGCGGCGACCCGAACCTTCATGCAGAACCCTCACGCGCCTTCCAGGGGCCAGCGGCGGCGGCCGCATGTCTCACCCCGCCCCGAAGGCGTTTGGCGTGAGCCGTGATACCTTCGCCCCGAACGCCTCGCAACACGCCCGGGCGCCCATATGTATTACCGTGCGAAAAGTTCACCCCAGAGCCGATGACCCTGCCCGAAAAACGCCCAATTTCAATCTTGTTGGCCGCACCGCGGGGCTTCTGCGCCGGCGTTGACCGCGCCATTCAGATCGTCGAGCAGGCGTTGTCGAAATGGGGCGCGCCGGTATTTGTCCGCCACGAGATCGTCCACAACCGCCATGTCGTTGAACGCCTGGAACGACTGGGCGCGGTGTTCGTCGAAGAACTGGACGACTGCCCCGCCGACCGCCCGGTGATCTTCTCCGCGCATGGCGTGCCGAAAAGCGTCCCGGCCGAAGCGCGCGCACGTCAAATGATCTTCGTCGACGCGACGTGTCCGCTGGTGTCGAAGGTGCACGTGGAAGCGCAGCGCCATTTCGATGCGGGCCGCGAGATTGTCCTCATCGGCCACGCCGGCCATCCCGAAGTGATCGGCACCATGGGACAATTGCCGGCGGGCGCGATCACATTGCTGGAGACCGTCGCCGACGCCGAGACGTTCACGCCGCGCGATCCGGCGAAGCTTTCGTTCGTTACGCAGACGACGCTCTCGGTCGACGACACGGCGGACATGGTCGCCGCGCTGCAGCGGCGCTTTCCTGGCATCGCCGCGCCCCACAAGGAAGACATCTGCTACGCCACCACCAATCGCCAGGACGCCGTGAAGGCGATGTCGGAGCATGCCGATCTCGTGCTGGTGATCGGCTCGCCGAAGAGTTCTAACTCAGTGCGGCTGGTGGAAGTCGCAAAGCGCGCGGGCGCGAAGGACGCACGCTTGGTGGCCTCGGCGGAGAACGTGGAATGGTCTTGGTTTGAAGGTGTTTCGATTGTCGGCGTCACCGCCGGCGCCAGCGCCCCGGAAGACTTGGTGAAGGACTTGGTCGCCGCCATCGCGGCGCGGTTCGATGCCGACGTCAACGAGGTGCGCGTCACCAACGAGGACGTGACCTTCAAATTGCCCCGGGTCCTGGCGGAATAAACTTCCCTCGCCCCGCGAAGCGGGGGAGGGATTGAGGGAGGGGGATGCAGCATCTGTCGTGAACAACGCTATGTCCCCCACCCCTGGCCCCTCCCCCGCTTCGCGGGGCGAGGGGGAAATCGCCACCCTCATTTTCAACGTCATCCAAGACGTTCGCGCGCGCCATCCCGACCGCCCCCCCGCACTCATTGGCGTTTCCGGCGCGCAGGGGTGCGGCAAGACCCATGTCTGCGCGCTGCTCGAAGCCGCCAACCGCCCGCGCTTCGCGCATTTCTCGCTGGACGATGTGTATCTGACCAAGGCCGAGCGCATTTGGCGCGCCGACAACATCAGCTCGTTCACCGCCACGCGCGACCAAGACGGCAAGTTCGACGTCGGCCACGTCGCCCGCCCAATGATCGAGCAATTGCTGCTCGTGCGCGGCCCGCCCGGCACGCACGATCTTAGCTTCGCGCAGAGGCTGATCGCGCAGCTCGGGCAAGCCAAGCCCACAGCGCTGCCCCGTTTCGACAAAGTCATTGATGATCGCGCGCCCGAGTCAGAGTGGCCGACATTCAACGGTCCGGCGGAGGCGATCCTGATCGACGGCTGGTGCCTCGGCGCTGCGCCGGTCGCCTTCCGCGAACCGATCAACGACGTCGAACGCGACGATATCGGCGGCATCTGGCGGCGCGAAACCGAGATGCAGCTGCGCAAAAAGTACATCCGCTTCTTCGCCAGCTTCGACGCCATCGTCTATCTGCAAGCGCCGAACTGGAAGATCGTACGCAAATGGCGCGGGCAACAGGAAGAACAAACGCTCGGCCGAAAGCTAACGGCGGAGGAAGATGCCAAACTCGATCGCTTCCTGATGTTCTACGAACGCATCACCAAAAGCATGATGGCCGGCAACCACAGCGCGACGCACGTGGTGAAGCTGGATGAAAGGCGGCAGCCGCTGTGAGGACCGGACCTCCCCAGCGAGATCGACCGCTTGCCGTATTTTGCGCGGCGTTTTTCGCTCCACCTCTCGCGGGCCTCGCCGCTGCTTTCGCCTTCGTCGCCTTGGCGCCTTCACTTGGCGCGTGGGGTTTGCTCGCGGGAATAACGTTCGCGTTGCCATTGTGGTTGGGGATAGTGTTCGTTGGCCTTCCGGCCCATGGCATGCTTGTTCGCGCTCAATGGACGCATTGGTGGCAGTATCTATTTGCCGGACTCGCGCTTGGCTTCTTCATCACGGTCGCGCTCGGTGCGCTTCACCTGTTCGATATCTTCACGATGAGCGATAGCGACGACGCTCCCGCGCGAGGCGCAAGTCTCGGGTTCGAATTCGCTTCCGCTTGGTCGCCTGCCGCCGGGCTGACCGCCCTGATATTCTGGCTCATCCGCCGCCCAGATCGCGATCAGTCCTCGTCTGGCGCGGCTTCGAACGAAACGTCAGCATAGATTTCCGACAGCGGTAGCATCACGCCGATCGCGTCAAGCTCGAGCACGGCTTCAACACCTGCCAATTCCATCTCGGTCCAGGAATCATTGGCGGCGCGTGCATAATGCAACAGAAACGGCTTATTCTGATCCAGCAGCACCACGTGGCGCATGCTGGCGATTCCCTTGTACTCATCGAGCTTCGAAGAGAAGGTCACGTTTTCGGTGGACGGCGACAGAACTTCGAACACCACAGTCGGAGTCTGCGAATAAAGACCTTTCGGGGGGCGCGGGCCACAATCGACAAGCACGTCGGGGCGGCGAACACGCTGATCTGATTTAGTCTTTACAGCTTGATCGGCCGTGCGTGGCGCGCAGGGCGTGCCCTTCAGGCGGGCGCGCAACTCGCCAATCAGGTTAACCACGATCTGGTCGTGTTGGTCTGTCGCGCCCACCATAAGGACCGGCATGCCATCGACGAATTCGTAGCGTTCATCCTCCTGGCGCGTGCACCAGTCCAGGAAGGCATCGACGGTCATCTTGCGGGCGGAGTCGGCCATGGACGGCACTCTAGCATGACGCAGCGGCGCAGCTTAAGCCCATTCGCATGACCAAGAACGTGGACATTTGGACTGACGGCGCTTGCAGCGGTAATCCTGGGCCTGGCGGCTGGGGTGCGGTGCTGCGGTATGGCGACAGCGAGAAAGAGCTTTCGGGCGGCGAACCGGCGACCACCAACAACCGCATGGAATTGATGGGCGCGATCGCGGCGCTCGAAGCGTTGAAGGGCGAGATCAATGTCACGCTGCACACCGACAGCAAGTACGTGATGGACGGTGTCACCAAGTGGATTCACGGCTGGAAAAAGAACGGCTGGAAAACCGCCGACAAGAAGCCGGTGAAGAACGAGGATTTGTGGAAGCGTCTCGATGCCGCGCGCGAGAGCCACGACGTAACCTGGAAATGGGTGAAAGGTCACGCCGACGACGTGATGAACCACCGCGCCGACGAACTGGCGCGTAGGGCGATTACGAAGCTCTGACTCCCCTTCTCCCTTGCGGAGAAGGGGCGGGGGATGAGGGGCGAGATACGCGCACGTTGGTTGAACCCATTGCCCACCCGCCAAACTCTGAATCAAAACAGCGGCTGAACGCCCCTCACCCCTAACTCCTCTCCGCAAGAGAGAGGGGAACTACGTCGCTTTCTTCACCGTCACCGTAGTGCCGTGCACTTCGGCGATCTCCACCTGCTCGCCGGCGACCAGCGCCTCGCTCGACACAGCGCGCCAGATGCTGTCGTTGATCTTCACCGATCCGACGCCATTGGCGAACGCGGTAAGCATGCCGCGTGTGCCGATCATTTGATGCGCGCGTTCGTTGAGCGGACGCCCGCCCTGCGCCAAGCGCCAGCGCTTCACGATCGGATGCGCGAACGCCGTCAACACGATGGTGACGGTTGCGAACAGCGCCAGTTCGAACGCCCAATAATGCAGCCCGAAATAGCTGGCGAGCGCCACGACGAACGCCGCCACGGCGGGCCACAACAGATAAGTGGTGCCGGTCAGCAATTCGGCGATCAGCAAAGCCACACCGAAGCCCGCCCAATGCTGGGCGTTCAAGGTGTTCAGAAAATCGAGCACCGTTTCCATGGCTCTAATGTAGCGACCCGCGCGCGTTTGCGCGAGAGGCGCTTACCGGCCCGCCGGCGGCGTCGATCCGCCCGGCTGCGCGTTCAGCGTGCGCAAGCTCTCCACCAGACCCGCGAGGCCAGCGAAATCGGCCGGAACGATCACCGTGCGCTGCTGGTTCGAGTTCGCGAGCTGCGCGAAGGCATCGATGTATTTCTGGCCGAGGAAGTAGCGGATCGAGTTCACGTCGCCCTTGGCGATCGCCTCAGACACCGCCGTCGTCGCCTTGGCTTCAGCTTCCGCCGCACGCTCACGCGCTTCGGCATTGCGGAACGCCGCTTCGCGCTGACCTTCTGCCTGCAGGATCGCTGATTGCTTGGCGCCTTCCGCGCGCAAGATGGCGGCTTGTTTTTCGCCTTCAGCCTCGAGGATCGCCGCGCGGCGTTCCCGTTCGGCTTTCATCTGCCGCGCCATCGCCGCGGTGAGGTCGGCCGGCGGCGTCAGATCCTTGATTTCGATACGCGTGCACTTCACGCCCCACGGATGCGTGGCCGCATCGATGACGGTGAGTAGCCGCGCGTTGATCTGCTCGCGCTCGGAGAGCACCGCATCGAGCTCAAGGCCGCCAACAACCGTACGCACGTTGGTGAGCGCGAGGTTCAGAATGGCGAGGTTCAGGTTTTGCACTTCGTACGCGGCTTGCGCGGCGTCGATCACCTGGATGAACACCACCGCGTCCACCGCCACGATGGCGTTGTCCTTGGTGATGACTTCCTGGCGCGGCACGTCGAGGACCGTTTCCATCATCGACAGACGCCGGCCGATGCGATCGACGAACGGCGTCAGGAACGAGATGCCCGGCTTAATCACGCCGGTGAAGCGTCCGAAGCGCTCCACCGTATATTGATAGCCTTGCGGCACGACCTTGATGGCGCTGAAAGCGATGAAGATCGCAACCACAGCGAACAAAATTAAGAACGTGCCACCCATGGCTTTTCCATCTCCCGCTTCTGCGGCGCGCGGCGTCTCGCCGTTAAGTTCAGCCTAACTGGCTGAGCATGTGTTCTGCGCTGGAAACTTTGTATTCACCAGCTTCTTCAACGTTTAAGCTCTGTACCACGCCATCCTTGACGATCATTGAATAGCGCTTGGAGCGCGGGCCCATCCCGAATTTGGAGAAGTCGGCGTCGAGGCCCACCGCTTTGGCGAAGTCGCCCGAACCGTCCGCCAGCATGACAATGCTATCTTGTACGCCTTGATCCTTGGCCCAGGCGTTCATGACGAAATGATCGTTGACCGCGGTGCAAGCGATCGTGTCGACGCCCTTGGCTTTGAGCGCTTCGGCATGTTCACGGAAACTTGGCAAATGGCGGGCGGAGCATGTCGGCGTAAATGCACCGGGAACAGCAAACAGCGCCACGGTCTTGCCGCCGAACACCTCGGCGGTGCGCATCTGTTTCATGCCGTCAACGGTCGGCACGTTGAACTGCACGTCGGGAAGTTTGTCACCGGCTTTGATCATGTCGTGAACTCCTGAGTGGCTCTCTTTCGGGGCTATCTAGGGTGGAGGCAAGGCCGATGCGAGCGGCCCTTGCGCGAAAGCGGGCAAAGGCCGACGATAAATGCGATGACCGACGACGCGCCCGCCGCCGCCCCCGCCGATGCTTCCCTCGCGGGTAAGCTCTTGGTGGCGATGCCCGGCATGGGCGATCCGCGTTTCTCGCACACCGTGATCATGATGTGCTCGCACGACGCGCAGCATGCGATGGGCATCGTCATCAACAAGCCAAAGGATGAAGTGACGCTGAAAGAGGTGCTCTCGCATCTGGGCTTGCAAGCGGCGGCTGACCTTGCCGCGCGTGCGGTGATGGACGGCGGACCGGTGCGCCAAGAACGCGGCTACGTGTTGCACACCGATGACTACGCGGCGCAGGAAGGCACACATCCGGTCGCGCCCGGCATTTCACTCACCGCGACGCGCGAAGTGCTGGAAGCGGTGGCGCGCGAGAACGCCAATGCGCCAAAACGTTTCGTCTTGGCGCTCGGCTGTTCCGGCTGGGGCGCGGGCCAACTGGAAAATGAGTTGAAGGAAAACGCGTGGCTCATCGTCGACGCCGACGACGCCATTATTTTTGGCGAGCCGCACGAGAACAAGTGGGATCGCGCCATCCGCTCGCTCGGCATCGATCCGGCACAGCTTTCGGACACGGCGGGGCGCGCCTAGCACGCGCAAAGAGTCTGAACTGCCGCCGCGCAGCGGTTCTCGCTGCGTAGGCAGCCTTACATAATTCGGCACGAGATTTTTCGCTTGCGCACTTGTCCGCGCCGGAGCGCGGCCCATGTCACGATCCCCGCCACGCATGCGCGTGGCGCAACACAAAGGACGTGCATGAACAAATCCCCGCTTTTTGCTTTCATCCTTCTCGATCGTTCCGGTTCAATGGAGAGCTGCCGCGACACTGCCATCGACGCGATCAACGAATACATCATGGGCTTGCGCCGCTCCGACACGGTCGACGCCCGCATCTCTCTGACGACCTTCGACTCCGTGGGCATCGACGTGCTGCAGACCGCGGAACCGGCAAAATCCTCAATTGAACTCAGCCGTGGCAATTACATTCCGCGCGCGTCCACCCCGCTCTTGGATGCGATCGGCCACGCCGTCGCCGAGATCGACAAAGTGACTTTGCGCACAGACGAGAAAGTCGGCCTCGTCATCCTCACTGACGGCCTCGAAAACGCCAGCAAGGAACACACCAAGGAAACCATCCGCGCGCTTCTGAAGGACCGCCAGGAAAACAAAGGCTGGCTCGTCACCTTCCTCGGCGCTGAGGTCGACGCGTTCGCGGACGCGCAAGCCATCGGCGTGGACGCGGGCCAGTATCTTTCTTTGAAGAAGAGCAAGATGCGATCGGCCATGAAGCACACAATGGCGTCGCAGCAGCGTTACCTGAAGAGCGGTGACTTGCTCGATGCGGCGTTCAAGGCTTTGGAACGCGACGAAGCAAATAAAGACGACTAACCTGACTTGGCGCGGCGCTCTGCGGGGCGCCGCGCCTTTGCTACGCGCTTCTCCTTCTTCGCCGGCGCTTTCTTCGCAGCCTTCTTCGCAGGCTTTGGATTATCCAGAACGATCCATGTCGGCGCGTGATCGCTGGTCTTGTCCCAGCCGCGCACGTGACGATCGACGCCTGCGGCCTCCAGGCGTGGCGCGAGCGATGGGCTGAGCAAAATGTGGTCGATGCGCAGCCCGGCGTTGCGCGCGTAGGCGTTCCGGAAATAATCCCAAAACGTATAGATTCGCTCGTTCGGGTGCAGTGTTCGAATTGAGTCGATCCATCCCTGCTTGATCAGCTTCGCATAAGCTTCACGCACCTCGATGCGAAACAGCGCATCGTCCACCCAACGCTCCGGCTTGTAGACATCGAGATCGGTGGGCATCACGTTGAAGTCGCCCGCAAGAACGACATCCTTGCCGCTCTTCATCAGCGCCAGCGCACGCTTATTCAGCCGCGCGAACCATTGCTGCTTGTATTCGAACTTCGGCCCCGGCCACGGATTGCCATTGGGCAGATAGAGACACGCGACGGTCAGGCCGCCGATGTCAGCCTCGAGATACCGGCTCTGCGTATCGTCGGCGCCGCCAGGCAAACCGCGCTGCGTCTCAACCATCGCGCCGGACTTGCAAAGAATGGCGACGCCGTTCCAGCTCTTCTGACCGTGCCAGATGGCCTGGTAACCGGCTTTGCGGATTTCATCGACCGGAAAACGCTCGTCGGGCGCCTTCAACTCCTGCAGGCACACGATGTCAGGCCCTGTTTCCGCGAACCATTTCAGCAGCACCGCCAAACGCCCGTTGACGCCATTGACGTTGTAGGTCGCAACGATCATTTGCCTCGCTTCGACTTCTTTGCTGCTTTGGCCTTGGGTTTTGCGCGCATCGGCAGGGCCACCGCTTTGCCGATAGTCTCCAGCGCCAATTTGATCGCCTTCGGATCATTGGTCTGTTCAGCCTGCCCTGCCGCGAACAGGTTAGCCGATACATCCCATGCTTCCAGAGCCCGCTGTTGGCTCGATGTCGCCACCACCCAATCGCGAAAGCCGATGCGTGTGCGAAACACCTTGATGCGCGGCGGAAGCTTCACCATGGCTTCAACCTGCGCCGCCAAGCCAACACGTCAAGGCTACGCACCCGCATCAGCTGAAGCGGCGCACGAACGGCTTGCCGGAGTACCAGAACCGCTGTGGCTTGCCGTTCATCACAGCATCGAAGCTCATCCGCTCGGTGGTGACGTCATCGCCGTCGAACACCCAATAGCCGGCGTCGGTCTTTTTGAGCGCCGCGCCGTTATTGGCCCACAGCTTGCCGTCACGCGCGACGATGAAAAGCGGACCGAGCCAGCGATCGTCATTGTCGTAGCGGCCGGCCAGTGCGCGTAACTCCTCCGGCGCGGCCGGTTTGTAGCCTTTGGACGGATCGCGCACGAACTCGACATCGTTGGCCCAACCGCGGACCGCGCGGTCGGTCTCCATGTCGAAGACGAGCCCCGGCTCGACGAAGCGCGGCTCAGCGCATGCGAAGCTGCCGCCAAGCTGCTGCACCGCGCTTTCGCGCCCCTGGTAGCGCATCTTCAACTGATCGCCCGCAGCGACCAGTTCGAAGCTCTCCCCGCTCTGCGCGGTGTACGTGCCAACAAACGGCTCGGTATTCTCAATCATCGCTCGTGTCGGTTTCGGCGTTGGCGCCGGATCGCCTTCGCGTGCCGCACGGTAGAGCTGGCATGCATAAAGCGTCACATCGCGTGGGCGATAGTTGAGACCGCCAACATTGGACGACGCGAAACACGCCACGCCGGCGCGGATGTCGACGTGAATTGACGACGAGAACGACACCATGCCGCCGGTGTGATGCCAATAATGGCGCTCGTGATCCTCAAAGCGCGCAATGCCGTTGCCGTACTCCGCATTCTCCGACCAGCCTGGCGCGGGCGCCGACACGGCCACAAAGCGCGCCGCGGTATCGTCGTGCAGAATGGGTCCGCCCTTGCCTTGCGCGAGATTGATCAGGAAGCGGGCGAAGATCGCCATGTCGGCCGCCGTTGAAGCCACGCAGCCCGCCGCGTTTTCCATATCGATCCACGGACACTGCGTGCGTGACCCCGGACGCAGTATGGAGCGATCGTTGAACGGCGGCTCATAGCCCTGCGCGTAACTCATCCGGTCGGCGACGCGGATGGCCGCCTTAGTCGCGTTCATACCAAGCGGCTGCAGCAGACGCGCGCTCAACGCGTCGCGGTACGGGCGGCGATCGTAGCGTGCGACGATCTCGCCACAAATTTCATAGCCCGTATTCGAATATGACCACTTCGATCCCGGCGTCCACGCGCTCCAGAGTTCGCCGGCAAGCGGCGCATCGTCCGGCAAACCCGATGTGTGATTGAGCAAATGCTGCAGCGTGATGTCGCCGCCATGCTCAACACGCAACTCCGGCATCAAAGCCGAGAGCTTGGCGTCGAGCGCGAGTTTGCCCTCCTGCACCATCTGCCAAACCACCAGCGCGCACATCATTTTGCTGATCGAGCCGATCTGGAAGAGATGGCCGTCACCGACCGGCGTGCGGTCTTCGAAATGCGCATAGCCGGAGCGGACGAATCCCGCGTAGCCGTCACGGTCGACGACGCACAGGGTCATGCCAGGCAATCCCCAGTCCGCGCGATGCTGCTCGACGTAGCGCGCGAGCGTTGCGAGTTGCGCCTGCTCGGCGCGCGTTCCGCCGCTTTGCTGCGTGACCGCGCCGGCCGCACCCGCAGCCGCCGCGCTGGCGACTACGCCCGCGCCGACGAACGCTCTTCGATTGAGTTGCATGTAGGTCCCCCGTTCGGGGACGAACCTAGCCGCAGGGCGTGGCGCGCGTCACGCGTTTCGTGGAAGCCGGATAGCGGCCCAGCTTGTCAGCCGGCCGGATCGGGCGTGGCTGAAAATTGCCCCCGCAATTGGGACACGCCCCCTGCAGCACGCCCACGGCACAGCCAACGCAAAACGTGCACTCGAACGTGCAGATGCGCGCATCCGCGCTGCCGGGCGGCAGGTTGCGATCGCAGCATTCGCAATTGGGTCTGAGTTCGAGCATCAGCTTGCCCCCGTTATGCTTTCGATTGCTTGCCGCCGCGCTTGCGAGAACGCTGCGAACCGATCCTTCACCGCCTTCACTGTTTCCGGCGGCGCCGTTTCCGGACGTCCGGCGTCGAACGGCGGCGCGGGCGCATACTCGATCATCAGCTGAATCATCTTGGCGACATCCGCGCCTTTCAGATCAGCGACGATGCTCAGCGCAATATCGATGCCGGCCGTGACGCCGCCGCCGGTGATGACATTCCCATCGCGCACCACGCGCGCGTCGCTGGCGACCGCGCCGAACATCGTCAGCAAATCGCGATAAGCCCAATGCGTGCCCGCCCGCTTGCCTTGCAGCAAACCCGCCGCGCCGAGAATGAGCGAACCGGTGCAGACCGAGGTTTGATACGTGGCGATGCCGCCAAGCCGCCGCACCTGATCCATGAACTCTGGATCCTGCATCGCCACCGTTTGCCCCGGTCCGCCGGGGATCATGATCATGTCGCAGCGTTCGATGTCAGCGAGCCGCGCAAGATTGGCGAACGTCAGCCCAGTTTCCGATTGCAGCGCGCCGCCCTCTTTTGACGCCACGATCACCTCCGCGTCCGGCATGCGCGCCAGCACTTCATACGGCCCGGTGAAATCGAGTTGCGTCAGCTTCGGATAGAGAATGAAAACGATGCGGAACGGCGCGGGCATGTGATGCCTCCCTGAACTTGACGCCCGACCTTCGCCGGATACAGACTTGGCAGCAATGTCAAAGAAGCCTCATTTTCCGCCAAAGCGTCCACACGTGGTTCTGGTTGTGCTGTTTCCGGGGTTTCAGCTGCTCGACGCGGCCGGGCCGATCACCGCCTTCGAAATCGCCGCCCGCGCGGTGCCCGGCGCCTACGCGATCCGAATTGCCGCCGGTGAAGCCGGCATGGTCGCTTCTTCCTCGGGTGTGTGCTGGCCGGCTGAAGCGCTCAAAGGCCAAACGCGCATCGACACTTTGATGGTGGTCGGCGGCGAAGGCACGCGCGAAGCCATCCGCGACGTTGCGCTGATCGGCGCGCTGCGCGGGATGAGCAAACGCGTTCGGCGCATGACCAGCGTGTGCTCCGGCGCGTTCCTGCTCGCGCAGGCGGGATTGCTCGATGGCCGCCGCGCCACCACGCATTGGCGGCGCGCGCCGCAACTGGCGAAGCTGTTTCCCAACGTCCGCGTCGAGCCCGACTGCATCCACATTCAGGACGGTCCGATCTGGACCTCGGCCGGCGTCACCGCCGGCATTGATCTGGCGCTGGCTTTGATCGGCGAGGACTTGGGCGCGCATGTCGCCACCGCGGTGGCGCGTGAGATGGTCGTGTACGCCAAGCGCCCCGGCGGCCAAGCGCAACACTCGACGTTGCTGGAGCTCGACGCACAAAGCGAGCGCTTCGCCAGGCTCAATGCCTGGATGCGCGCCCATCTTGCCGCCGACCTCTCGGTCGAGCGCCTCGCGCGCGAAGCAGCGATGAGCCCGCGCAATTTCGCGCGCGCCTACGCCGCCGAAACCGGCGCGACCCCGGCAAAAGCGGTGGAGCGCTTGCGTGCGGAAGCCGCGCGGGCCGCACTTGAGCGCGGCGGCGCCATCCAGGACATCGCCGCCAAAACCGGCTTCGGCGATCCCGAGCGCATGCGCCGCGCCTTCATCCGGCTTTATGGCGCCCCTCCCGCAACGCTTCGCCGGACGCTCCGTCAAGCTTGACCGCGCGCAGTCAGACGCGCACCAGTTCGCCCATGGCTGAGCAAAAAACCATTTTCGTCACCGGCGCCGGTTCAGGCATTGGCCGCGCCACCGCAAAACTCTTCGCCGATCGCGGCTGGTTCGTCGGCCTGTTCGACGTCAACCAGAAGGGCCTTGAAGAAACCGCGGCGATGCTGCCGGAAGGCCAACGCATGTCGATGGTGTTCGATGTGCGCGACCGCGCCGGCTGGGACCGCGCCATCGAAGCGTTCGGCATCGCCACCAACCGGCGCATGCATGTGTTGTTCAACAACGCCGGCGTCGGCAAAGGCGGCCCTATCGATGAGATGAGCGGCGACGACATCGACTTGGTGCTCGACGTGAACCTCAAGGGCGTCATCAACGGCGTGAACGCAGCGCTGCCGCTGCTGCGCGGAACGCCCGGCTCGCGCATCGTCAACACCGCCTCCGTCGCCGGCGTGTTCGGCGCGCCCAATCTCGCCGTCTATTGCGCCACCAAGTTCGGCGTGCGCGGCCTGACCGAAGCGCTCGATATCGAGTTCTCAAAATTCGGCGTGCGCGTCGTCAGCCTGATGCCGTGGTTCATCGACACCGCCATTCTCGACGGCCTCCCCGCCAACAACACCGGCCCCGGCTCCAACCGCCGCATCCGCGACGCGCTCAAGGAAAACAACACGCCGATCTATCCGGTCAGCATGGCCGCCGAACGCGCCTGGGACGCCGCGCACGGCACGGACGTGCACTACATGGTCGGCCAGGAAGCCGAACGCGCGCGCTTCTTCGCCCGTTGGTTTCCCGGCCTCATGCGCAAACAAATCCAAAAGAACTTCAGCACCGCAGAATAACGCGGTGCGTTTCCTGCGAGCGCCCGCAAGCGAAGCTCTGCGATTATTGGAACTAGCGTCCTGGCGCGCCGGCGCTAATCTTAGCCCGCGGGGAGATAGCTGATGCTTAAGCGCGCTTTGATTGCGGTTCTGCCGTTGGTGATGGCGCTGACAGCGTGTCAGGGCGCCTATCCGGCGTACACGGTTCTCAATCCGCACGACTATCACGTCTCGGTCGCGCCGTGGGAGCCGCGCGATCAGCCGTTGTGCGCTGCGCTGCAATCCGGCGCCGACTGGCAAGCGCACATGCATCCCGCCGCCGTGATGGGCGAAAACACCTTTGCGCCGCCGGATGCTCTTTGGCGCGATCACGCTGTCCTGCTGATGGCGCGCGAGACCAATCCCGCCGACCCGGCGCGCATTTTCACGGTTACGAGCGTCACCAAGTCCACCGACGCGGACGCGATGGACGTGCACACGAACTTCACTGCCCCGCCGGCGTCGACGTACACAATTGTGGCTTACGTCGCCGTCGAAGTGCCAAAGCCGCTGCCTCACGTGATCCACTTCATCGAGAACGGCAACAACATCTGCGAAATCAGACCAGCTTCATAGAGCAACGCCCGGCGGCGAGCGCTCAAGCGTTCGCAGCGCAAACAAAAACCGCCAATGGTCATCCCACCGGCGGTTTGTACTTCGTCTGAAGCGTGGCTTAGGCCGGGCGTTCGCTGGTTGTGATCGCCGCTGAGGTGTCGCTCGGCTTCGCCACTGCCGGCGTCGGTTGCGTCGCGCCCGGCGGCAATTCTTCCGGATCCGCCGCCGCAGCCGCGTCGGCCGCCGCGTCGCTGGCTTCCGGGATCAGGTTGCCGGACGGCGCGCCGTGGCTTTCGGCATTGCGATGACGCTCGAGCGCCAGCTCCGCCCGCTCGGCCGCATTCGGCATGCGATAGAAGATGTGGCTGCCGATCTGGGTCGTCTCGACCAAGCGCGCCGACCAAACCGGGTTCACCGCCGTCGTGTGATAGTGCGTGGCGTGCTGCGTGACCGGGCGCGTGTAGCCCATCATCACCGCGTTCGCGAGTTGCTGCGACTGCACCCAGGCGCGGCCGCGCGGCAGCGCCGCCATCGAGCCATCGCAGGTGAAGGTAAACTGGCAACCCGTCTTCAAGGCCGACCCCTGATAGACGACGCCGCAAACCGTGTTCGGATAATAGCCCGACCGAGTGCGGTTCATGACCACTTCGGCCACGGCCACCTGGCCCTGTTGGCTCTCGCCGCGGGCTTCATAATAAATCGCCTGCGCCAAGCAATTGCGCTGGTGCTGGTCGAGCGCCGGTTCGGTACGGGCGCTCGGCGTCGCGCTGGCCGGACCGCGCAGGACCGCTTGCACCATCAACGCGCGGGCGTCGGCGCTGTCGAAGAGCGTGGCCGTGCCGCGTGCACGCAGGCCGTCCGTGCCAGTGCGCAACGAGGTCAGCTGCACGTGCGCGTTGGGATCGGTGCTGGTTTGCAGCTGCCGCGCGAGTTCTTGCTGGAACGCCGTGGTGGTCGCCTGCCATTCCGCACCGCTGCGCTGCTCGGCGGCGCGGTAGGAAATGACCGGCATCGCAACTGCTGCGGCCGCGAGGCACACAATCGTCGCTGCGCCCTGGCGCACGGCCAGAGGATTACGTTCGATCTCAACCATAGCCTGGGCCCGAATCTCACCCGCAAGCAAAGTCAGTCGACGCCAGATCAACGATAAATGCATTAAGCCCCGCTTAAGACCGTGCAGTTTTGGGACAGGTGTCCGCCAAGCAAACTGCAGACGCAGCAATAATTTCGTTTCAGCAATATTCTGCCGAACGGTCCGGCGGGGATACACGGGCCGCACCGGAGGGGCGATTGACTTTTCGTTCATAGTTCCCGTTTCCGGCGATTGGCCTGAATTCTGGGGACAGGTGCGGCCCGGTGGACACGCCGAACCCTCCCCAAAGCGAGGTTCGCTGGGGGTCGCTTGCAGGGGCCGTGCCGATTCACCTACCGGGCGAGCGGTCGCGCCCGGCGCCGGTAGGCGGGACTGCCGCTGCGTTAGCCTTAGCGTCCGCGAAAGTTCAACCGCGCGCCAGCGCCGCCTGCGCCGCAGCCAGCCGGGCGATCGGCACGCGGTAGGGCGAGCACGACACGTAATCGAGCCCGGCGCGCTCGAAGAACGTGACCGAAGCCGGGTCGCCTCCATGTTCCCCGCAGATGCCAAGCTTCAGCCCCTGCCGCGCCGCACGCCCCCGTTCACATGCGAGCGTCACCAGCTCCCCAACGCCCTCGGCGTCGATGGAGACGAACGGTTCGTGTGGCAGCACGCCACGCTCGACATACGTCCCCAGGAATTTGCCGGCGTCGTCGCGCGACAGGCCCATCGTCGTTTGCGTCAGATCGTTGGTGCCAAACGAGAAGAACTCCGCCGTCTGCGCGATCTCGCCCGCGAGCAACGCCGCACGCGGCAACTCGATCATGGTGCCGACGAAGTATGCGAGTTTGCGCCCGCGCGCCGCAAACACGTCTTGTGCAACAGCATCGACGCGCGCCTTGATCAAATCCAATTCGCGCTTCGCCAACACGAACGGGATCATGATTTCAGGAATTGGCGCCGCGCCTTTTTCTTCGGCAACATCGCACGCGGCTTCGAACACGGCGCGCGCCTGCATTTCGTAGATTTCCGGATAGACGATCGCCAAGCGGCAACCGCGAAAGCCGAGCATCGGATTGGTCTCCGCCAATTCCTTCGAACGCGCGAGCAAAGCGCGCGCGTCCAAACCGGTGGCCTTCGAGACATCTTCGCAGTCTTCTTCCGTGTGCGGCAAAAACTCGTGCAACGGCGGATCGAGGAAGCGAATGGTTACGGGCTTGGCGCCCATGATGCGGAAAATGTCGCTGAAGTCCTTGCGCTGATGCGGCTCAAGCTTCGCGAGCGCTGTGACGCGCCCCGCTTGCGTCGTCGCCAGGATCATCTCGCGCACGCCGGCGACCCGCTCCGGATCGAAGAACATGTGCTCGGTGCGGCAAAGGCCGATGCCCTCGGCGCCGAACTTCACCGCCGTCGCCGCATCGTCCGGCGTTTCCGCGTTGGCGCGCACTTTCATCCGCCGCGCCTTGTCGGCCCACTCCATCAGGGTGCCGAAATCGCCGGTGAGTTCCGGCTGCACCATGGTCGCGGCGCCGAACAACACCTCGCCTGTCGAGCCATCGACCGTGACGACTTGGCCTTGCTTGATCTCGCGGTCGCGCACACGGAAGGCGCCCGCCTTCTGATCGATGCGCAATTCGCCCGCGCCCGACACGCACGGCCGCCCCATGCCGCGCGCTACCACCGCCGCGTGCGAAGTCATGCCGCCGCGCGCCGTGACGATCGCCTTCGACGCGTGCATGCCGTGAATATCTTCCGGGCTCGTTTCTTCGCGCACGAGGATGACGCTCTTGCCTTCGCCCGCGAGCGTCGACGCTTCATCGGGATCGAACACCACAACCCCAGTTGCCGCGCCCGGCGACGCCGGCAAGCCTTTGACGATCAAGTCGCGATGATAATTCTGCGCGATGGTCGGATGCAGCAATTGATCGAGCTGCATCGCATCGACACGCAACACCGCTTCCTTTTCGGTGATCAGCCCCTCGCGCACCATGTCGACGGCGATCTTCAGCGACGCCTTCGCCGTGCGCTTTCCGTTGCGCGTTTGCAGCATGTAGAGCTTGCCGCGTTCGACCGTGAATTCGAGGTCCTGCATGTCGCGGTAGTGTTTTTCGAGCGATTGATACACGCGCGTCAGCTCGGCAAACACCTCCGGCATCGCCTCTTCAAGCGAGAGATCGGTTTCCTTCATCGCCTCGCGCGCAGCGATGGTCAGCGGCTTTGGCGTGCGGATGCCGGCGACCACGTCTTCGCCTTGCGCATTGATCAAATACTCGCCGTAGAACCGCTTCTCGCCCGTTGACGGATCGCGCGTGAAGGCAACGCCCGTTGCAGATGTGTCGCCCATATTGCCGAACACCATGGCCTGCACATTGACCGCGGTGCCCCAGCTTTCTGGGATATTGTTGTGCTTCCTGTAGAAGATCGCGCGATCGTTCATCCAGCTTGCGAACACTGCGCCGACAGCGCCCCACAACTGCTCCTTCGGATCACTCGGAAACGGCTTGCCCCACTCGCGCGCGACGATCTTCTTGAACTCTCGCACGACTTCTTTCCAATCGTCGGCGTTCATCTCCGTATCGTAGCGATAGCCTTGCAAATCCTTGTGCGTGCCCAGCGCTTCTTCAAACGCACCGTGATCAAGTTCGAGCACCACGTCGGAATACATCTGAATGAAGCGGCGATAGGAATCGTACGCAAAGCGCTCATCGCCTGAGAGCTTGGCCAAGCCCTCGACCGTCTCGTCGTTCAAGCCAAGGTTCAGCACCGTATCCATCATGCCGGGCATCGACGCTCGCGCACCGGACCGCACCGACACCAACAGCGGATCGGCCGCATCGCCAAACTTCTTCCCAGTTTTCTTCTCGAGCGCCGTCAGCGCCGCATCGACTTGGCTCGCAAGCTCCGCCGGATATTTGCGATTGTTCTTGTAAAACTCGGTGCACACTTCCGTCGTCAGCGTAAATCCCGGCGGCACCGGCAACCCGAGCTTCGCCATCTCCGCCAGGTTCGCGCCTTTGCCGCCGAGCAGCGTCTTCATCGACGCATCGCCCGCGCTCTCGCCGCCGCCGAAGCCGTAAACGTATTGTGTCATCACTCGAACTCCCCCCCTCTCCCTTGCGGAGAGGGGGTTGGGGGAACGTTTTCCTCACCCGCTTGCGGGGGAGGTGGCGGCGCAGCCGCCGGAGGGGGAAGCAGCTGCTGAATCGTCAGCCAAACCCCATTCAAATTCTCGAACACATCAAGATTGGTCACGCGCAAAACGCGCCAACCCGCGCGCTGCAGGAACATCGTTCTCAGCGCATCGTGAGCAAGCTCATCCGCCGTTGAATGGGTGGCGCCATCGACTTCGACAACCAACCGCGCGGACACACATGCGAAGTCTACGATGTAGGGACCTATTGGGTGTTGCCGTCGAAACTTGAAGCCATCGAGCCGCCGTTTGCGCAGCGCGGTCCACAAAACCAGTTCGGCTTCAGTCATGCTCGAACGTAGCTGCTTCGCGTAGCGGCGGGATTGTGCTTCGGCCTCGCGCATGCCCCCTCCGGTTTCGCTTCGCTCAACCACCTCCCCCGTAAACGGGTGAGGAAATCATCCCTCGATCTTCGAAAAATCCGCCACCGTGGACGTCGCTTCAACTAGGCGCGAGAGCAGCAAAAGTCTATTGCGGCGCAGCGCGGCGTCGTCGGCGTTGACCAGCACGCCCTCGAAGAACGCATCCACCGGCGCGCGCAAATCGGCGAGCGCGCGCATTGCTGCGGCGAAGTCTTCTTTCTCAACCGCGATGCGCGCTTTCGGGATCGCCGCTTCGAGTGCAGCGTACAGCGCTTTCTCCGCCGGTTCGGCCAGCAACTTTTCCTGCAGCCCCGCGTTCACGTCGCTTTCGCTGAGACCTTTGCCCTTCTTCTCTTCCGCCGCGAGGATGTTGGCCGCGCGCTTGTACCCCGCCAGCAAGTTCGCACCCGCCTCGGTTTTCAAGAACGCATCAAGCGCTTCGACGCGCGCGACGATGCGGACGAGATCGTCATCGCCAAGCGCGAAGACAGCGTCGACAAGATCGTGACGCTTGCCTTGGTCGCGGAGCTGAACTTTGAGGCGATCCGCGAGGAATGCCGGCAAGTCGCGAAGATTCGCCATGATAGTTCGCGATATGTCGCTCGGGTCGATTTGCTCCGTCAGAGCTGCGGCAACACTCTCCTGTCCCGCACGTCGAACAATCCCTGGCAACGACGAGCGCACGGGGTCGATAACTTCGGCGGAGCGCAACTTAGTGATAGATGTCGCCACGCGTGCCACCGAATTTGGCCAATGCCCACCCTTGACGTCTTCAAACAATCTCAGCCGAACATTACGACCAGTGATGATGCGTACTAGTCCAAGCGCCGCCCTTCGCAGCGCATAAGCATCGCTCGATCCCGTTGGTTTCTCATCAATCGCCCAAAATCCAACCAGCGTATCCAGCTTGTCCGCCAGCGCCAGCGTCACCGCGACATTGTCCGTCGGCACGCGATCGTTCGGGCCGAGCGGGCGATAGTGATCTTCGATGGCCGTGGCGACGCTCTCTTCCCCCCCTCTCCCTTGCGGAGAGGGGGTTGGGGGGTGAGGGGCGCGCAAACGATCAGGCGCCCGCAAGTTGGAACGCCCCTCATCCCCTGCCCCTTCTCCGCGAGGGAGAAGGGGTGCGCTCAATTCTGCCAGATAAAGCTCTCTTCCGATCTGCCCCTGCAGTTCCGGAAACTCACCGACCGTCTCCGTCACCAAATCCATTTTGCTGAGTTCGGCAGCGCGCGCGACGAGGTCTTTGTCCGCCCCCGTCACCGCGCAGAGCTCAACCGCCAGCGCCTTCACGCGCTCGACTTTATCCCACACCGAGCCGAGCTTCTGGTGAAAGACGATCTTCTCCAGCTTCGCTTTGCGCGCGTCGGTGTAGAGCGGCGTCTTCTTGTCCGTATCCCAGAAGAACCGCGCATCATTCAGCCGCGCCGACAGCACGCGCGCGTTCCCCGCCGCAATCGCCTTGCCGCCATCTTTCGCTGAGATGTTGGCCACGGTGATGAAATGCGGCGCGAGCTTTTTGGTTTTCGGATCGCGCACCGCGAAATATTTTTGGTGCGTGCGCATGGAAAGCCGGATCACCTCGGCCGGCAAATCCAGAAACGCCGGATCCATGTCGCCGAAAATCACCTGCGGCCACTCGGCGAGGCCCGCAACTTCTTCAAGCAAGCCAATATCCTCGACCCACTCGAAGCCGCGCTTCTCACACTCTTCCTTCGCCGCGCGCAGAATGTAGTTCTTACGGTCTTCGCGCAGCGGCACGACTTTGGCGCTGCGCAGATCGCCGTCATAGCGATCGAAATTGGTCACCGCGATTTTCGCCGGCGCATGGAAGCGATGCCCCCAAGTCGCCGCTTCGCTCGGCACGCCGGCGACGTCGATCTTCACTTCGCGACTATCGAACACGCAGCAAATATTATGCAGCGGCCGCACCCATTGCAGATCGCTCGATTGCGAGCGCATCGATTTCGGCCACGGAAACTGGCGGACAATTTCCGGCAGCACTTCTTGCACGATGGCCGGCGTCGCCGCCCCCGCGCGTTCGATGCGCGCCACGTAAAATGCGCCCTTCTTGTCTTCAACCACTTGCGCTTGATCGATCGAGTTCAGCCCCGCGCTTTTCAAAAAACCCTGGATCGCCTGCTCCGGCGCGCCAACGCGCGGACCTTTCTTCTCTTCGTTCACGTCTGCGGCCTTCGCCGGCAGATCGGTGATCGACACGCCCAAGCGGCGCGGCGCGGAGAAAGTTTGCGCCGCCGCGAACTTCAGCCCCCGCGCTTCCAGCTTCTCGCGCAACAGCTTCAGCAAATCCTCCTCCGCGCGCTTCTGCATGCGCGCCGGAATTTCTTCGCTGAAGAGCTCGATGAAAAGTTCAGGCATCCCGCTCCTCCTCGATGGAGGAGCTGTCAGCGCGCAGCGCTGACTGAGGAGGTGAGGCCAATGGTGATGACGAGTGAGCCTCGCGAGGCTCGTTCTTTGTCACCGCGGGCGCACCTCCTCCGCCGCTCCGCGGCGCCTCCTCCATCGAGGAGGAGGCCATCCGAGCATTGTTGCCTACCGTTTGCGCCATGTGATCTTCCCGCCAACGGCGCATGCGGGACACAACCGCAGTTTCCGAAGCAGCTTGATGAATTGTCTTCCAAACGCCGTCTCGTCCGCTCGACACTTCATTGTTCCAGAAACGCAGCACACGATAGCCTTCGCCGTTGAGAAATGCCGATCGCTTCGCGTCACGTGCGGCAATCTCGGGCTCTGAGTGCTGACCGCCGTCGACTTCAATCACCAGCCTCGCTGGATGCGAGACGAAATCCAGAATGAAATCTCCGAATTCGGCTTGCTTCCGCCAATTCAGAGCAACGAGTTCGCCGTCGTGTAGCAATGCCCACATCGCCTTCTCTTGCGGCGTCATCTCACTGCGCAGCAATTTGGCGCGCGCGCGAATCCAGTCCCGCGCGCTCATTGCTGACCCTCCGCCCAAGCGCTCGCGCATCCCTTCGCCAGCTCCCGCACCCGCGCGATGAAGCTTTGCCGCTCCGTTGGCGACACCACGCCGCGCGCATCCAACAGATTGAACAGATGCGACGCCTTCAGCGTGTAATCGAACGCCGGCAGCACCGCGCCGGCGGCGAGCAGGCGCTTCGCCGTTTTCTCCGCGTCCTCAAACCAGCGCAGGTTCTGCTCGGGATCGCTCAGCTCGAAATTGAATCGCGATTGCTGGCGTTCGTTTTCCAGAAACACATCGCCGTAGGTCAGCGGATATTCGCTCTGCGGATCGTTGAACGGTAGATCGTACACGCGGTCGACGCCGAACACGTACATGGCCAGGCGCTCGATCCCATAGGTCAGCTCGCCCGACACCGGGCGCACATCCAAACCGCCGACTTGTTGGAAGTACGTGTATTGCGACACCTCCATGCCGTCGCACCACACTTCCCACCCCAAGCCCCAGGCGCCGACCGTGGGATTTTCCCAATCGTCTTCGACGAAGCGGATGTCGTGCAGCAGCGGATCGATGCCGATGCGGTCGAGCGAGTCCAAATAAAGCTGCTGCAAATTGGTGGGGTTCGGCTTCAGGATCACCTGAAACTGATAATAGTGCCCGAGCCGGTTCGGGTTCTCGCCGTAGCGCCCGTCCTTCGGCCGCCGCGACGGCTGCACATACGCCGCGCGCCACGGTTTGGGCCCGAGCGCGCGCAACGTGGTGGCCGGGTGCAGCGTGCCCGCGCCGACCTGTTCGTCATACGGCTGCAGAATGGCGCAGCCCTGCTCGGCCCAGTAGGTCTGGAGCGTCAGGATCACGTCCTGGAAGCAGCGCGGTTGTTTGTTCGCCATTGCAGCACGGACGCCTAAAGGCGCCCGTGCCACGGATCAAGGCTGACGCGCCTCAAGGACGCCTTCTCAGCGCAGGAAAGCCTGGACGGCCGCGTCGAATGCCTCCGGCTGGTCCAGCGGGATGAAGTGGTAGGAGTGGTCGATCCGCGTCAAGGTCGCATGCGGGGCGGCCGCATAAGCATTGCGCCAAAGGCCATCCATGGCCGCATCAGGGAAACCCATGCTGGCGTCGAACGCATAGAGCACCGTGATCGGCGTTTGGATTTGAGCGAGTTCGCCGCGCATGTCGGTGGTCATGTCTTCATACATGGCGCGCGCCAGGACAGAGCGATCCGAAGCAGTACTCCAGCCCACAACTGCCGGACGCTGCTCCGGCGTAAGCACCATTCGCGCGATGGCCGGTCCTTGTCCGGCGGCAAAATCCGCGTCGCTCTGCGCGGCAATCCTGTCGCGCATTGCGGCAGCTTGCGGCGCAACCGACGCGGCTGTCGCATTGGGATCGACCAGCACGCTGAAGAACGGCAAAGCGTCCACCACCATTAAGCGGCTCACGTCTTCCGGATGACGGCGGGCCAGCATCAACCCGGCAAGACCCCCGAGCGAATGGCCGATGACCGCGGGATGATCGAGGTGGTTGGCTTTGATGTAGCGATCGAGTTCTTCGACAAACGGCGCGATCACTTCGCCTTGGGCGTTGGCGCCGGCAGGTTCGCCAGCAAAACCCGCGATCTGCACGAGATGCAGACGGTGCGAGACTTCGAGCTTGGCAGCTTCGGCGGCATACGTGTCGCGGCTCGATGCAAGCCCCGGGATAAGAATTACATCGGGTCCGTGGCCTTCAACGCGCGCCGAGAAGCGCGACGGCGTGAAGTTCTCGGCATGCGCCGGCGGCGCGACCAAGGTGACGATTGCCAATACACATGCGGCCATGAAGCGATTTTGGATGACAGTAGACATAGCTCTCCTTTCAGTGCTTCCGCACTCTGCAAAAATTGTTGTTTTGGAGCTCAGTTCTGCGAACGGCGCACGAAGGCCGGCATGACAACCGACGTCATGGTGATCAGCACCATAATGTCCCACGCAGTGGCCGGCGGGACCAATTCCATTCGCTCCGCGCAAGCGTAGGCGATCAGCCCGGTTTGGCTGACAAAATAAGTCCACCAGATCGTGTTGCGCGCATAGGCGCGGGTGAACTCGTCGCTGTGGCGGGCGGCGTACATCGTGTAGCCGATGCGAATGGCGAGGAAGACCACCGTGACGGCGTAGGCCCAGGCCGGCGCGGGCCAATGGTTCACGGTGGCGACCACCGGCCACAAGAGCGCAATGCCAAGCACGACCCACAGCAGGCACTGAATGCGCACCTGGTTGATCTCCTTCGCCGTCGACGCGCCTTCAACTTGCAGGCGACGCCCGAGCGTGTTGGCGTCGAATGATTCGACAAATAACCGCAGCGCGGCGATGAAACACACGAGCGCCACGGCGATGGCCATGGCGTCGGCCCAGCGCACCACCTCGACATTGGTCATGTAGAGCCACACCGCGACGCCGCCAACGATCATGCCGATGGTCAAACGGAAAAGAGAAGCGCTGGCTTTGAAGCGCGGGGCGGATTTAGAAACGTTGCTCATCTGCTTACCCTATTGCGCCGCGTTCTGCACGGCGTCGTCGTCCGAAAATATCTGTTCGATAGGCAGCGCAAACACGCGTGCGATCTTGAACGCGAGCGGCAGCGAAGGATCGTACTTGCCGGTCTCGATCGCGTTCACGCTCTGGCGCGACACCTGGAGTTTGTCGGCCAGATCCGCCTGGCTCCAATTGCGCTCGGCGCGCAGCACCTTGAGGCGGTTCTTCATTGGTAGCGCCGTTTCACGAAGAACGAGGCCGCGCCCCACGCAAAGATCAGCGCCGGAAGCACCCACACCAGATCGAGCCGCGGAAAGCCTGCCCACTCCTCAAGGAAGCTGTAGGTGAAGGTGCCGAGGCCAACGACGCCGGAGGCGATCAACCAGGCCTCGCTCTGGATGCGCCGGTTGAACTCGTCCATCTGGCGGAAGAACGCGTGATAGATGCCGAGCATCAGCAACGCCGGAATCACGGGCGTCAGGGCTATCAGCACCACCACCCATTGCGGCAAGTGCAGGCCGGAGTGCCGGATCGCCCAGACCGCGGCGAATACCACCGCCATGTAGAGCAACCCGGCGCCGGCCATGCGCGCCGTGTAGCGCTTGCCCGCCTCTTTCATATTGTCAGGGACTTCGCAGCTCATCGCTTTGGCTTCCGGTTAACGCAGGTTGATGTCGAGCCGCACGCCCGCTTGGCTCAACCGGATGCTGACCGGCGGCGTGATCTCAACGGTCTTCACCACTGCATGCGCCGGGCGCGCTACGTGTGCATCGCCGCCGTGCTTGTCGGCGTAAGCCATCACCAAAACCGCCGCCGCCGTGATCAAGCCGGCGATGATCCCGTAGACATTTTCCCCGCTGCACATCTGAACTCGTCCTATCAAGCTTCCCTGTCGAAGTGACAAGCTTCATTTACATCATCGTGAGCATATGTCAAGCGTACTCGACATTATGTAAAGCTTGTTCTCAGCCGCCGCTTCCCCCGCGCGCTGCGTTCAGCTTGGGTTAAGTCCAAATTCCCAATGAAAATTAACACCTCGTCGACTGTTTCGGAGGCAGTCTCGCCCGCGGTGGCCCGGGGGTTGCGTACGTGGCCGCGCAGTCTTGGAACGACCCGCTTGGGTGGGCGTTCTGTGCGCGGCGGGCACGGAGAACGACTATGGCGGACGGCGAATTCGGCGTTGCAACGGACACTCCAGCAACCGCGTGGCGCCCCCAGTCCATCTCCATCGTTCACGCCAGCATGTTCGCCGGCATCCTGCTCTGCTTAGCCATGTGCTTCTTCACACTCGGCGGCCACTTCTAAAAATCGACGTGCAGTGCGCGTTTGCGCGCCGAAACGAATCCGCCATGTTCGGCGGCCATGAGCATTTGTGGGATCGATGAGGCCGGACGCGGACCACTGGCGGGGCCGGTCGTGGCGGCGGCTGTGATCTTGCCGCGCCAGCGCAGCGGCAAGGGCGGACGTCCGAAGGGGCTAGACGATTCCAAGCAGCTCAATGCGGAAGCCCGCGAAGAACTGGCGCTCAAAATCCGTGAAGTGAGCATCGTCGGCGTTGGCGTCGCCAGCGTCGAGGAAATCGACGCGCTGAACATCTTGCGCGCCTCGCACCTGGCGATGCAGCGCGCGTTCGCAGCGTTGAGCGAGGCGCCGGTCGCGGCCATTGTCGATGGCAACATGGCGCCCGATCTGCCCTGCCCCGTCGAATGGGTGATCGACGGCGACGTCATCGTGCCGATCGTCTCGGCGGCTTCGATCATCGCCAAAGTCGAGCGCGACCGCATGATGAGTGAACTCTGCGGCCAATATCCGGGCTACGGTTTTTCCAAGCACAAAGGCTACGGCACGCCCGAGCACCAGCGCGCGCTCACGCAATTGGGTCCGTGTGCAATCCATCGCCGCAGCTTTAAGCCGGTGCAGGACGCGCTTGCGGCCTTCGAAGCGCGCGGCACCGCCGCTTAGTTCGGCGCCGCCACGCCAATAAACAAAAACACATCGCGGCCATTGCCGAGATTGATCCCAGTCACTTTCCCGCGCTTCGGGCTCTGCTCGAACACCAGTCCCCGCGCCTTCAGCGCATCCTGCAACGCAGCCAGTTCGTCCTGTTCAACCACAATCGCGTCGCCGGCTTTGGCGTGCGCGCCCACATCTGCAGCGGCGGCTAAGCGCGCGTCAGTGCGGGTGAGAAACACCAGGCTCGTCTCGCGATAGCCGACAATCCATAGCGGTTGCGCGCCCAAACGATCGTCACGCAGCGCCGTTGCCGCCTCCGCCGATGGAAACAGCCCATGCGCGTTGGGCAAAATGACTTGGCGAAAGCCGAACGACAGCACCAATGCACACACGACCCCGGTCGCAAGCCGCACAGGCACGCGCCGCACCAAGCCAAGCAGCAATAGCGCCGCCACCAGGATGAGCACGCCAGCGAGCGCCGCCGGCAATACGCGCGCGGTGGCATTGGCGATGTCCTCGCCGCTAAAGGCTGCGCCGACCGACCACGCCGTAATCATACCCGCGCCCGCGAGCGCAAACACCGCAAGCCCGATCGCGTGCGTCAGCCGCCAGTGCTCCCTCAGCGCCGTGACCACGCCCGCGCCGCAGATAAGCGCAATCGCCGGATACGTCGGCAGCGTGTAGTGCGGCAGCTTCGTTGGGATCAGCTCAAACAGCAGAAACGCCGGCAGCGCCCACGCCAGCAAGAAACGCATCGACGCAAAACCCGGATCGTCGCGCGGCGCTTTGAAAGTCTGCGCGCCCAAGCGCAGCGCAAACGGCAAGGCGTAGGAAGCCGGAAAAATCAGCAACGCCAGCAGCGCCAAATGATAGCCCGGCCAGGCAAAGTGCCCTTCCGATCCGCCCGCCAGCTTGGGGCCGATGTCGGCGCTCATGCCGCCGAAAAACCGGCCTTGCGTCTCTATCGAGATCGCCAGCAGCCAGGGCGTCACGATGAGCGCCGCGAGCACCGGCGCAGGCCACCACAGAAGCGGCTTCATCCATTGCCAGCGCCGCTCCCACAAAAAGAGCGCGAACAATGTCAGCGCCACGACCGCCGGCGCCACCGGCCCTTTGATCAGCACGCCCACCGCAAGCGCGGCCCAAAACAGCAGCGCCATGCGCTTCATGTGCGCCCCGCCCAAGCGCACATGCGCGAGCGCGCCCATCATCACCGCGACCGCCCCGACCAACGCCGCGTCGGTCTTCGCGGTCATCCCCTCAAAGCCCAGCAGCACGCTGCTCGCAAACAACGCCGCGCCGATGAAGGCCGCGCGTGCGCCAATCAGCGCGCGCCCGGCCCACAACGCCGCAAGTGCTGCCAGCACCGCGCCGAGCGCGGAGGGAAACCGGTACGGCCAGATGGTGTTGTCGGCGCCTGCCACCGGCTCGAACAACCAGACCGAGGCCGCCTGCAGCCAATAGATCCCCACCGGCTTCTTGCTGCGTTCCACGTCCTGCACGCGAATGCGGACATAATCGCCGCTTTCGACCATCTGCCGCGTCGCCTGCGCGAACCGCGCCTCGTCACGGTCCATCACCGGCACGCTCGCGGTTCCAAACAGCGCCGAGGCAAGCGCGATCAGCGCCACCAGCGCCATGGCGCGCCAGCTCTGGGCGAAGCGGTCAAAGGTGGTCAGCGGGTCCTCAGCCACCAGATGTTGATACTCCCTCACGGCGGGCTGCGCCAAACGTAGTTAACGTCGTTTCCGCCCATTGATTCGAGGAGTTTTTCAAGCTTGAATCTTCCCCGAGGGGACGAATGACGCGGCACTTCAAAGACAAGATCATCGAGGGCGATTGCATCGAGGCGATGCGCACGGTTCCCGATGGCAGCGTCGATCTGGTTTTCGCCGATCCACCCTACTTCATGCAGTTGGGCGGCAACCTCACGCGTCCGGACCAATCCGTCGTCGATGGCGTCGACGATGAATGGGACAAGTTCGACGACTTCGCGTCCTACGACGCCTTCACCCGCGCTTGGCTCGCCGAAGCGCGCCGCGTGCTGAAGCCGAATGGCGCTATCTGGGTGATCGGCGCCTATCACAACATCTTCCGCGTCGGTGCGGCGATGCAGGACGCCGGCTTCTGGATTCTGAACGACATCGTCTGGCGCAAAACCAATCCGATGCCGAACTTCAAAGGCACGCGCTTCACCAACGCGCACGAAACGCTCATCTGGGCCGCGCGCTCGAAGGAAGCGAAATACACCTTCCACTACGACGCGTTGAAAATGCTCAACGACGATCTGCAGATGCGCAGCGATTGGACGCTGCCGATCTGCACCGGCGGCGAACGCTTGAAGGACAAAGAAGGCCGCAAGCTGCACTCGACGCAAAAACCGGAAGCATTGCTGCACCGTGTGGTGCTCGCCACCACCAAGCCCGGCGAGGTCATCCTCGACCCCTTCTTCGGCACCGGCACCACCGGCGCCGCCGCCAAACGCCTCGGCCGCCACTACATCGGCGTCGAACGCGACGCGAATTATGCGGCCGGCGCACGTGCGCGCTTAAAGAAAATTACACCAGCTTCGGCCGAAGATTTGATGGTGACCCGTTCCAAGAAAGAAGAACCGCGCGTGCCGTTCGGCCAGATCGTCGAAGCCGGCTTCATCAAGCCGGGCGACATTCTCGTCTCGCCCAATGGCAAGAAAGCCCGCGTGCGTGTCGATGGCTCGCTGGCTCTCGGCGACATGACCGGTTCGATCCATCGCATGGGCGCGGTCGCTTCGGATGCGCCTGCGTGCAACGGCTGGACCTTCTGGCGTCTCGCCTCGCAACCGGACGGCCACAATATCGACCTCTTCCGCCGCGAAGTGCGCCGGCAAATGGCTATGACGCCGGCGCAATAGCGCGACGAAACTCACGGCCCGCACGACCAACGCGCGACACGATCTGAACGCGCCGTAAGATTGCGCGCCTTGTCGTGCATCGTGTGCGCCCGGTCGCAATTGCAATGCGCGAGAAACACTCGGCAACATCCAGAACACAATTCGCGCGCATCTCCCACACGCGGGTTTGGCAGACCTTCGTCAAACTAGGGAGCTCACTATGAAGCGCGTAATTTCCATCGTTGTCGCACTCACCGCCCTCGCATCCGTCCCCGCAAACGCCGCGGGAGATCGCATGAGCGACGCACGCTACATCTCGGCGACGCGCTGTCTCGCGTATGCGGACTTGCCGGAGCTGCAAGCTGACGCGGCGAATTTCAGCTCGCTGCGAGCAGCGACTGAAGTCGGCTACCGCAGCAGCGCGCTGCTCTCCAGTGCGCGCGACACCACCTCACGCATCCGCGCCACCGCACGCCGTTTGAGCGGCATGCAAACCGGCATGCAACAATTGCGCGAAGAACGCGATACGGCATGCGCCGGCTTCGTTCAGCAAGGCCTGGTGCAACTCGAAACCACTGCGCCGGCGTCCTAAGCGCCGCCGGAAGCTCGAAAAATCAGGGGAATATGGCGGCCCGCGCCGAGCGGGCCGCGCGTTCCCTATTGCCAAGCGGCGCCATTGCCCTACTGCGTTCGGGCATGGCGTCCTCGAACGACATCCAAAACGTCGAAGCCGCATTGGCGAAGGCGGAACTGATGGCTGCGCTTACCGCGGAGACGCGCATGCGTCTGGCCAAGCAAGGTTCACCCTGCACGGTTGAGCCCGGCAATCTGCTGTTCGCCAAAGGCGACAAGGGCGATGCACTCTACGTATTGCTCGAAGGCGAAGTGGAGGTGCGCACCTCCACCGAAGCCGGCAAGGACGTGCGCATCGCGGCGCTCAAGCCGTATTCGCTGATCGGCGAGATGGCGGTGCTGGACGGCGGCGTACGCTCCGCCGACATCGCCGCGATCCGACGTTCGCGTTTGCTGCGCATCCATCGCGATCAGGCGCTCGCCGCGCTCGAGTCCGAGCCGAAGGCGCTGCTGAAACTCGTCGCCGAACTCAGCAAGCGTTTGCGCCACGCCGACGCCGCGCTCGAAGACGCACAAGTGCTCGATCTTGGCGGGCGCCTTGCGCAACGTTTGCTCGAAGAAGCCGGCGACAGCGCCAGTGTCACGCTCACGCAAACCGAACTCGCGCGCCGCATCGGCGCCAGCCGTGAGAAGGTCAATCGCAAACTGCACGAGTGGGTCGAGGAAGGCTGGATCAGCATGGGCCGCGCCGGCATCAAGCTGACCGCGCGCGACCGCCTCACCGCGTTGATCAAGGACGCCCGCGCCAGCTAAGCCGCGCGAATTTTCCGCCAAAAATCCGCATTTTTCGCGCGTGACCACCGTCACATCGCGCGTCCCGGCCGCCGCTTATGTTCAACTCATAAACGGGGCCTAAGGGAGTGCACCCGAGACCGAACCGAAGCAGCGCAGTTATCCTTCCAGCGTCAAGCTTCGTACTAGGTCAGATCGATGCGTAGAGCCCACGCCATCGGTCACAAACTTGAGGACGCGGAGAGCTCCCCTTCGCGTCCTTATTGTTTGCGCCTCAGCCTTTGGCGCTGGCCGACGCCGCATCCCGCCGCGCCATGCTGTCTGCGGGCCACTCCGCTTTCATGTCGTAGAAAATATCGAACGCGCGCGCGTCTTCCGGCAAACGCACCCACGGCACTTTGCTCCTGGTGAAAATGTGTACGTCCGGCGCGATCGCGTGCGGCGCGTCCAGCGTGGCGACGCGCACGAAACGCAGATACGGACGCCGTCCGTAATCGCTCCAGACCGCGACTTCGCATTTCTCGCACCGGTAGACATCATGCCCGCGGCCGCTGGGGCTGGGCATTTCCACTTTCGCCGGCGTTCCGGTCAGCATTTCGATGCGGCTGCTTTCGATCAGCGCGTTGATCGCGAACGCGCCGCCCGTCTGCTTTTGGCAATCCAGACAATGGCAGCAATGCGTGAACATCGGCGGCGATGCGAGCCGGAAGCGCACAGCGCCGCACGAACAGCCGCCTTCAAACGTCTCGCTCATGGCTTTCCTCGAACGTCAACTTGCGTTCAACAACGCTCTTACCGCCCCAATTTCAAGCGCGGATGCGCCTTGATGCGGGCCGAGTCACGGACCATTGTGCGCCGGCGAGTGATTTGTGGGGAGTGCCGGTATGGCCAATCGAAAGTTGAGCGCACTTGGCGTGTGCACAGCGTTGTTTTTGTTTGCGTCGCAAGCGCAGGCAGCGCCCATCGCCGCGGGCCAACAAATCAGCGGCACGCTTTCCGCGTCCGACCAGCATCTGGCCGACAATTCCTACGCCGACAATTACGAATTCCGCGGCCGCGCCGGCCAGCATGTGCGCATCGACATGCGCTCGAGTGCGTTCGACACCTTCTTGGTGGTGAACGGCCCCGGCAATTTCTCGCAATCCAATGACGACGTCAGCAGCGGCAACACCAATTCGCAACTCGACATCACCCTTCCCGCCGACGGCGTCTACACGATCCAAGCCAACAGCCTCGCGCCGCAAACCACCGGCGCCTACACCGTCTCGGTCACCGATCTCGGCACACAAAGCGCAACCGCGACCGGCAGCGGCGCATCGGCGCCGGGCGCCATCGCCTTCGGTCAAAGCGCCAACGGCGAACTGCGCAGCGGCGACTCCACGCTGCAAAGCGGCGAATTCGCCGACAGCTACACGTTCCGCGGCCGCGCCGGTCAACGCATTGATGTAACCATGCAATCCACGGAGTTCGATCCGTACGTGATGGTGCGCGGCAATGGCGTCAACGAAGACAATGACGACGCCGCGCCGGGCGACACGCAACACAGCCACCTTGTGGTGACGTTGCCCGCGGACGGCGACTACACCATCACCGCCACCTCCTTCCAATCCGGCGAACATGGCCGCTACCAGCTCGCGGTCGGTCCAGCAGGCGCAACCGCCGACACCGCAAGCTCCGGCCGCGCCGACGACAGCAACGCCGCGTCGTTGACGCTCGGCCGCGCGCAAAGCGGCGAACTGCGCACCGGCGACCGCACGCTCAACACCGGCGAGTTCTACGACGCCTACACGTTCCATGGCCGCGCCGGCCAGCGCATCGACGTCTCCATGCAATCGCAGGATTTCGACCCGTACATCATGGTGCGCGGCAACGGCGTCAGCGAGGATAACGACGACGCCACGCCCGGCGACACCCATCACAGCCACTTGGTGGTGACGCTGCCCGCCGATGGCGACTACACCATCTCGGCCACGTCCTACACGTCCGGCATGAGCGGCCGTTACCAACTCACGGTCGGCAATGCGGGCGGCTCTGCGCCGGCGCAAAACCAAACTGCGGACCTGAGCGGCGGCGGTTCTCCGCCACTGACCGCGGGCACGCCCGTCAGCGGCGCCCTGCAAGCCAGCGACCAGCAGATCAGCGGCACCGGCGAGTTCATCGACGTCTACCGTTTCCTCGGTCAGCGCGGCCAACACGTGATCATCGACATGTCGTCGAACGATTTCCATCCGTACGTGATGCTGCGCCTCGGCGACCGCCAGCTTGGCGACAATGACAGCAACGCCGGGCGCACCGCGCAGGTCGACACAGTGTTGCCGGAGGACGGCGAGTACGTGGTCGGCGCGACATCGCACGCGCGCGGCGAAACCGGCGCTTATCACCTCACGCTCAACACCACCGACGAAGGCGGCTCGGTCGCGGTTGCGGAAACCCCGCACGGCGGCGCCGGCAACGGTCCGCCGTTGCCGCTCGGCCGCGCCGTCGAAGGCAATCTGCAAAACGGCGACACCACGCTCTCCAGCGGCCAATTCGCCGACACCTGGAGCTTCCAAGGCCACCGCGGCCAAGCCGTCGCATTCGACCTCACCTCGGAAGCCATCGACCCGTACCTCATCGTCACCTCGCCTTCGGGGCAGACGCGGGACAATGACGATATGAGCGACAGCAACCGCAACTCGCACGTCTCCTGGCGTTTGCCCGAGGACGGCGTCTACAGCATCACCGCAACCTCCTACGGCGAAGGCGAGCACGGCGCGTATTCGCTGCGCGCGGCGATCGAAACCGCCGCAGCCGCTACACAACGCGGCGGCAACGGACGCGTGCACGCGGTGATCGTCGGCATTTCCGACTATCCCGGCGAGCAGAACGACCTGCCGTTCACCGCGGACGACGCACGCAACATGGAGCACGCGCTGCGCCAAGAAGGCGTGCTCACCGGCGACAGCGTCGTGCTCACGGACGGCCAAGCGACGGTCGCCAATGTCCGCGCCGCCTTCCAGCGCGTCGCCGCCAATGCCGGCCCTGACGACATGTTCCTGTTCTTCTACTCAGGCCATGGCGACCAGGGCGATGTCGGCACCGCGCCCAACCAGGCGGACCGGCGCATGGAATCGATCGTGCTGCACGATGCGGAAGTCAGCGCCGCCACCATGAGCCAATGGTTCGAAGGCGTGCACGCGCGCCTTGGCCTCATCGCCCTCGACAGCTGCTTCAGCGGCGGCTTCCGCACGGTGATTTCGCGGCCGGGTCTGATGGGTCTCTTCTCCTCTGAAGAAGATCTCACCAGCGGCGTCGCCGGGAAATTCCAAGCGGGTGGTTATCTCTCGCACTTCCTGACCACGGCCATGTCGGGCGAAGCCGACGACGACGGCGACCACAAGATCACTGCCGGCGAACTCTCCGATTACCTGTGGCGCAAGTTCGCCACCGAGGTCGACAACGAGCAAGCCTGGACCATCAACCACCAGCGCAACTATCAGCGCCTCGTGGTCGAGCGCGGCGGCACCAAGGTCGACGACGTGGTGATCGCGCTGAACAACTAGAACCAACGGCTTTGGCGAAAACGGTGGGGAGCGCGCAAGCGTCTCCCCACCTGCCGTTTAGAGCTCGTACAACGTGCTACCGCGTGGGTTTGGCGTTAGACCTCGCTGCAATTGTGGGCCATGAAATCGCGCAAGGTTGAGTAGCGAGGGACTTCGGCGTGTCGCAGCATCCCTATCGTGGGCTTCCGGACTATCAGTTCTGGGCGCGCGCGGTTGCGCGGGTGACGCCGGACGATGTCGACCCGGTCGTCGCCGCGCTGTTCAAGATCGCGCCATCCGATCAAGTCGCGACCTCCGGCTCCTGCTTCGCGCAGCACATTTCGCGCGCGCTAGCGCGGCGCGGCTTTTCCTATCTGGTCACCGAACAAGGCGCAGCGGAGCGCAATTACGGGGTCTTCTCAGCCCGCTTCGGCAACATCTACACCGTGCGCCAATTGCTGCAGCTGTTCGACCGCGCCTATGGGCTGTTCGAACCTGCAGTGGACGTCTGGCGACGCGAGGACGGCGCCTATGTCGATCCCTTCCGTCCACAAGTTGAACCGGATGGCTTTGCCAGCATCGAGGCGTTGCGCGCGGACCGGCGCACGCACCTCGCCGCCGTGCGCGCCATGTTCGAGCGCTGCGACGTCTTCGTGTTCACGCTCGGCCTCACCGAAGGGTGGATCTCCGCCGCCGACGGCGCGGTTTATCCGCTGGCGCCCGGCGTCGCCGGCGCACCCGCTGGCGAAACGAGCGGCGCAACTTTCGTGAACTTTGGCGTCGTCGAGATGGCCCAGGATCTCACCGCGTTCGTCGAAAAGCTGCGCGCCGTGCGTCCGCAAGCACGCGTGATCCTCACAGTCTCGCCCGTGCCTTTAGTGGCCACCTACGAACCGCGCCACGTTCTGGTGTCGACGGTGTACAGCAAGTCTGCGCTGCGCGTGGTCGCGGATATGGTCATCCGCAGCGTGAGCGATGTCGCCTACTTCCCATCCTACGAAATCATCACCGGCGCGCACAACGGCAACCGCTATTTCGAAGCGGACCTCCGCAGCATCCGCCCCGAGGGCGTCGACAACGTGATGCGGCTTTTCCTCCAGCACTATGGCGGCGAGGGCGAAAATGCTCCGCCGCGACAGCGCCAAGCCTCTACCGACGCCCACGCACTCAGCGAAGCCGAAGCCCAGCTGCGCGACCTCAACAAAGTCATCTGCGATGAAGAAGCATTGGATGCGCAATAAATCGCAGGCCGCAACGACATGCGCATAGCCGTCATTGGCAACTGCCAGGCGCGGCCGTTCAGGCATTGCCTTGAGGCGTTGGCGGGCCCATTCGACGACGCCGTCACCATCAACGTCGCCAATGCAGAGACGCATCGCGCTATCTTGGCCGATCGCGATCTCATCTTCGCGCAACCAGACTTGCCGCAAACGCTGTCGGACGAACACCAAGCCAAGCTCGTCACATATCCGAAACTCTCCACCTCCTCGTTTCATCCGGATTGCCGCGTCTTTCACACGGATGGCGGCGGCTTCATCGATGGCCCGTTGCGTCAGTTTCACTCGCTCATCATCGCCGCTGGCTACCTGGAAGGGCTTTCACCGCCACGTATCGAGAAACTGTTCAACGCCTACGTCTATGCGCGCTTGGGCTACATGGACCGTGTAAACCTTCACCTCGAAACCCTGATCAAACACTGCCTTAGTCAGAATTACGACTTCACCGGCTTCGTGCGCGACACGCAGCAGGAAGCGTTCATGTTCACGCCGAACCATCCCCGCGTCAGCATTCTCTACATCGCGGCGCAGCAGGCGCTGCAGCGTTGCGGCGTAAAAGCCAAAGCCAACGCCCGCCCGCCCGCAGATGAGATCGACCGCAACTTCTTCTGGCCGTTCTATCCGGAGATCGCCGCACAGTCGGGCAGGCGCGGATCAGAAATGATCTTCAGGAATTTCACTGAGGCCTTCGATCTGAACGCGCTCATCCCGCTCTATTGTAAATATTACGCCGAGCACGGCGCGCCCGGCGGAGATCGCGTCGAAGCTGCGCGCCGGGTTCTGCGTCAGGAATTGGCGCTGTAAGGCGGCAAGCGCATCACCACGCGCCCAGTTCAACCAATTGCCGGCGCAAATGCTCGGGCAAGTCGGCGCCGCCTTGCGCCGCGCTGAGATCGCCCGGCGCGTCGCCCGGCTCCAGATAGCGCCAGCCTTGAAACGCGCGGCGCGGCTGCGGCGTGGTGCGCTGCAGATGCGCGTCGAGATAGAGGCCGCACCGTTGGCCGTGATTGTCGATCACATCGTCAATGGCGACGATCTTCTGGCGCACCGTCACCACGCCCTTGATCACCCAATAGAGCGAACCGCCCGCAAGCACGTCCTCCACGCGCTTGGGCCACATCCGCGTGCCGCAAACCGGATGCTTCTTTTGGTTCGGGTGAATGTCCTTAGCCTTCGCCTTTTGCGCGCGCTTCAGCTGACCGATCTGCCACTCCGCCAGATCCTCAACGCTCTCAGCGCCAACGCAAAGCTTGATGATGTGGAGAGTCATGCACTCGGCTCATCGGATACGGCGCGAACGCCGCGCATCAAAGCGGCAATCTCAGCACCGGACGCATCGGCGCCATCAAGCCCCGCGACAACACCCTCGAAATCCGCCGCGCTTTTGTTCTGCGACAGTTTGCGCTTGGCCTCTACCTTCTCCACGCGCATCTCCACGCCGACAATGCCGCGCAGCATCGCATCGATGTAAGCCGCCGGCGCGTCCTCAATCGACCACGGCGCCGCGCGTCCCGCTTCGTGCAACACAGAGAGATCGCGCACCACTTCGCGCAAGCGCGCCGCATCGTCGAACCATTCGAGCGCGCCGCTCAGGTGCACGGCCTCATAATTCCACGTTGGCGCCACTTTGCCGTGCTCGGCCTTGGACGGATAGAAGCCCGGCGACACGTACGCCTCCGCGCCGGAGAGCACGATGAGCCCGCGCCCCGCGCCAAGCTTCCACTGCGTATTGGCGCGCGCGACGTGACCCCGCGCAATGCGCCGCTCCCCATCCCACAGCACCGGAATGTGCGACGCGACCGGTTGACCGCTGACGTCAACGCTTACCAAGACGCCCGCGAAGCGGCGCGCCAGCTTGACGATCAGCGCGTCGCCATCCTCGACCGCAAAATGCTCCGGCACATACACCGGCTTACTCAGCCGGCACGGTCGCGGCTTGCTGCTCGGCCCATGCGCGCTTGATCGACGCGCTGGTTTTGCGCGAACCGTCGGGGCTCCAGCCTGGCGGCCCGAAAATATATCCCGCCACCTCGCGCAGCGATTTCGCGCCGGCGACGTCGCGGAAAATGCCGGCCCATTCGTGAAACGCGATGCGGAACGGATTGAACGTGCCCAGCTGGCTGACAATGCCGTAGCGCGGCGGCTCTTTCTTATCCTCAGGCACAAAGCTGCCGAACATGCGATCCCAGATGATCAGCACGCCCGCATAGTTTGCGTCGAGATATTTGGCGTTGATGGCGTGATGCACGCGGTGATGCGACGGCGTGTTCATCACGAACTCGAACGGCGCCCACATGCGATCGATCAGCTCAGTGTGGATCCAGTACTGATAGACCAG
Source organism: Terricaulis sp. (assembly GCA_047601265.1). Taxonomy (GTDB): domain Bacteria; phylum Pseudomonadota; class Alphaproteobacteria; order Caulobacterales; family Aquidulcibacteraceae; genus Vitreimonas. Next base: position 3,626,616 of record JASGJR010000001.1, on the reverse strand, counting down.
GCTGATGCTGGAAAACATCAACACCATGAGCGGCGGAAAGCCGAGATAGAGAAGCGGCAGCCAAAAAATGAAATTGAAGCCGAGCGCACCGGTCCAGGTTTGGCGCAGCGCCGTCGTCAGATTGTAGTGCTGCGAGGAGTGATGCACCACGTGGCTGGCCCAGAAGAAGCGCCGCTCATGGGCAATGCGGTGAAACCAATAATAAGCGAGGTCCTCGGCGAAAAAGCACGCCAGCATCACCGGCCACGTCCATGGCAGCGTGAACAGCCGGTACTGATACACCAGCCCATAAGCGCCGATGACGATCGCGGCGCCAAACAGCGTGCCGACGATCTGGTTGCCGAAGCCCATCGCCAAGCTGGAGAAGCTATCGGTCACCTGGTAGCGGCCCTTCTTGGCGACGCGCACCCAGATCATCTCGATGATGATCGTCAGCACGAAAAACGGCACCGCATAGGTGACGATCGGCGGAATATCGAACGGCGGCGCAGGCGCTGGCGCGATCACGTGTGGGCTCCAAGCTCGGCCAGCCAAGCTGGCGGTTGGTCAATCTGCATATTTAGCGATGGATAGCCGAGTTCGCCAAATGTGATGTTGAGCCGGTTCTTGGTCAGACGCACGCGCGCCTGTCCCGACGCCAGGATGCGCGCGGAAATGCCGTCAGCCATCACCTTCGCCACCAGCAATTTGCCGCCGCTCAGTTTGGCGACTGCCGCGCGGCCTTTGACGTCGATCGCCGCAGTCTCCACGCGCGCGCCCTCGGCCTGCGCAAGCCGCGAGAGCTCCGCGTCATCGAGCTTGCCCGATTGCCGGAAGCCCAGCACCCAAGCGACCGTCAGCATCAGCACGATGACCGCGGCCGACCCCAGCGTCACGTAAAGATCAGTCTGCGACATGGTCCCTCATCCCGCCAAACCGATGAACAGCACCGCGACAAAGAAGAAGCACAGCACGAAGGTCGCGAACCAGAGCAAAAACCAAGTACGCCAGAACGCCGACCACCATTTCAGCTTATAAGCGCCGCCTACGTGGAAGAAAGTGTGCACCGGCAATCCGGCAAACACCGCAAGCGCCGGCGCCCAGCCTGAGACCCAAGGCACGTGCGCCGTGGCCATCGCAAACGAAAAGATCAGCGACGCAAACGACAGCGAGTTCAGCGCGAACACGCAATGATCGAACAAGGTGACGTTCTTTTTGAACAAGAACAGGAAGGCGATGAACGGCAGCGACAGCGGCACCAGCAAAAAGCCCCAGCGCGACGCCGCTTCCTGCAAGTGGCTGTAGAACAGCGGCGGGTTGGACAGATTGGCCTGCATTTGCGGCGTCAGCCATTTCTTGCCGTCGACGGTGATGTTGTCGTGGGCGATCTTCTTCAGGACATCGTCCAAAGTGATCGGGCCATCGTCGTTCAGTTCTGTGTTCGGCGTTGGCGGCGCTGCCGGCACTGCTCCCGGCGCTGCGTTCGTGGCGCCGTTGGCCGCGGCAGGCGGCGTGGCCGGCGCGGGCGTCGATCCGCTACGCGATGCGCGGCGCACCGCCGCTGCATCGTCGTCGTTGACATGCACCTGCACCGGCGCGGTAGCGGCCGCGTTCTGCCGTTGCTGCGCACGCAGGAGCGCAGCCTCGCGGCGGCGCACGTGCTCCTGCGCCACCTGCATCGCGTGCTCAGCCGCAGCAATGCCGGCGACGGCGCCAGGATTGGGGTGCGCGCCCGCTTCCGTGCGCGCCTCCTGCAAATCCTTTTGCGCTTCGGCCAAGCCTTCCTTGGCGTCGTTCAAATTTTCGCGTGCGTCGCTGACATGCTCAGCCGAAGCGCCGTCGCTCAGATTGATCGCGCCAGGCGCCTGAAACGTCGAGAACGCCAAGAACATGAAAAAGTAGCACAACAGGAACGTCGCCAGCGGCGTGAGATAGCGCGCGCGTTTGCCTTCGATGTATTCGCGCGTCAGCGAACCCGGACGAAACATCAAACGCGGCAGCGTGCGCCACGCCTTGGTGTCGAGATTGAAGACGTTCCACAGCAGCTCTTCGAGCAGCATCCACAAACTGCGATTGGCGTGGGCAGGCTGACCGCAATTGCTGCAGAAGCGGCCGCCGCTCAGTTGCGCGCCGCAATTCAGGCACTCGCCTTCGCCGGCTTGACGCGATTCCGATCCTTCGATGGAAGCGGCCACAAGGCCCGCCGTGGCCAAGCCGCCGGCTGCATCAAATTCGCCGCTCATTCCCCCTCCTCAGCGCCTTACGCGCGGGAGCGCGAGGGCTTGGCGCCGGCGCTGTCGATCCGCTCGAGAAAACCGAGATCGGTGCGCGCCACCGCGGCCGGCGTCTTCCGAGGCGCCGCCGCCGGCTCGCATTTCTTGGCGTCAGCGGTGACCGCCACAAGCCCTTCCTCTTCCAGCGCGAGTGAAGCCAGGCCTTCCGCCTCCTCGATGGTGCGCCCCCACACGAACACCGCCGCCACGGCTGAGTCGAACTTCGACGGCCAACGCTTCACGCGCCGGTCGAGCTTGGCTTCCACCACCACGCGCCAAAACGGCATATGCGCGCGTGCGAGCCGGGCGCGAAAGAGCGCCGCCCAAAACTTGCTCGAACCACCGCGCTTCAGCTTCAAGAATTCCACTCCGGCTTGCGCTTTTCGAGGAAGGCCGCGAGGCCTTCCCGGCCTTCCTTGGAGGCGCGCCGTTGCGCGATGCGCTTGGCGGTCTCCTTGGCGAGTCCGTCATCGATCTTATGCCCGGCGACGAAACGCACCAGCGCTTTTGCATCGGCGACTGCACCAGGCGCCGCCGCTTTGGTGAGATCGGTGAGATGCTCCATCAACCGTTGCGCCGCCGCCATATCCTCAACGGCATACTGCACCAGCCCGATCTTCTCGGCGAAGATCACGTCAAAGCTTTCCGCGGTTGCGAACAAAGCTTTGGCCCAGCGCGGGCCGACAGCCTCGATCACGTAGGGGGAGATGGTGGCCGGGGTCAGGCCGAGGCGCACTTCGGAGAAGCGGAATTTCGTGTCGCCCAGCGCGATTGCGACGTCGCACGCCGCCACCAGCCCAGCGCCGCCGCCCATCGCCGCACCATGCACCACCGCCACAGTCAGCTGCGGCAGGTCGTGCAAATGCTTCAACATGCGCGCCAACGCCAGCGCATCGGTTTCGTTATCGACATCCGTGAGCTGCGCCGAGCGCTTCATCCATTCGATGTCGGCGCCCGCGCAAAAACTGGGGCCATTGCCGCGCACAAACACGATGCGGACGTTGTCGGCGCCCTTCAGCGTCTCGAACGTGTCGGCAAGCTTGGCGATCACCTCTTCGTCGAACGCATTGTGTTTAGCCGGGCGGTTGAGCGTCACGAAGGCAACGCCTTCGGCGGTGACATCAAGCAGGATCGGTTCGGCCATGTCAGCCATGACGCTCTCCTTAGGCCAGGGCCCTCACCAGCGCTGCCGCGCGTTCGGTCTCCGGCGTTTCGAACAGTTTCAACGTTTGTACGCCCGCGAAGAAATATTCGAAATCTTCGGGCGGCGTCGCATCTTCAATAAACACCGGCACCAGTCGCTTCTGGTAACGGTCGGCCAAATAGATTTCGCGCTTCACGTGGTCGCTTTCAAATGCGGCCTTCGAGCACATCACCAGCACCTCGCGGGCGCTGCGTATGCCTTTGACGATCTCGCCGGCCCACCCCTCTGCCGTTGGGATGCTTTGCTGGTCGAGCCAGAACGTCTTGCCGTCGCGCTTGGCCGCCTCGATCACCGGCAGCACCGTCTTTTCGTTGGCGCGCGCGTACGACACGAACACGGCATCGACCTGCGGCGGCGCTGGCGTAGTCTCCGCGGCGGGTGGCGGCGGCGCGGGCGAGCGCTTGGCGCTGCGCGCAATCGGCGTGACGATCCGCGCCACGATCAGCGCAAAGCTCATCAGCATGAGCAGGATCGCCGCGCCGCAAACCGGCGCCATCACGCCGCTCGGCAAACCCATGCGCGCGCCGAACGCGTTGATGCCGTTGAGCAGATCGTCCAGTGAGCCGGGCTTAGGTCCAATCCGGTTCACCAGCCAGATCGAAACGGTGAGCGCGAGCGCTGCGACGCCCGGCAAGAGCAGCAGGATCGGAACGATCAGCCCAAGCGCGCCGCGGTTCTTCTTCGCAGCGACCGGCGCTTGCGGCGCCGGCAGCGCGCCAAGTTCACCGCCGCCCGCCTCATCCTGGTCGGGATGCCAGGCGCGCTTTTCCCGGATTTGGTTGGAAAGTTCGTTCCACTTGAATTCGCGCTGCGCCTCGAAGCTGGCGTCCAGCGCCGGAAGATCCCGCAGGCCCACCGGCGCGATGCCCTTGTCGAGCCGGACGACGATCAGCCGTCCTTCCGCCCACGCGTCGAGCGCCCGCTGTTCCAAGCGCAGCCGCGTCGGCGCGAAGACAAAATCCTTTGAAAGCAACAGCACCAGCACGTCGTGGCGGGTAACCGGCGGCAGCGCGGCCATGCCGTCGTCCAGTTCCGTGAACTGGCCGCGGCGCTCGAGGAATTTTTCCACATCAGCGGCGACCTTCTGGTCGGCGGGCGCATGGGCGACAAAAACCGTCATGAGGCCGTCTTAGCGATGGCGGCGGGACGGGCAACCTGCCCCGCCACGCGCCCCACAGGCAGCACGCGGCTCATTGCGCCTTAACTCGCGCCGCCTATCCTTACAGGGTCACATGAAACCCAGCCTGGCCGAAATACCCTTTCTGAACACGGCGCCGCCGGAGGTTTTGGCGGCGATCGACGACCAGACCGAGTGGCTCTCCGTGCCCTCTGGCTGGCCGGTTCTGACCGCCGGCGAGGCCCCGGACGGGGTGTTCTTCCTCATTTCCGGCTCGCTCGCGGCCTTTCGCCCTGTGGATAAAGGCGGTCACAAGCTCCTCGGCTTTGTCCGGCAGGGCGAACCGGTGGGTGAGATGGCGCTGATCGCGCGCGAGCCGCACTCGGCCAGCGTCTTCGCCATGCGCGACAGCGAACTGCTAAAACTTTCGCCGGAGGCTTTCGAAAAGCTGATCCTGGCGCAGCCCAAATTGATGGAGCACGTCGCCCGGCTGATGCTGACGCGCGCCCGCGAGGGCAACCGCCCCGGCGCGCGCTCCGATCCGCGCGTCTACGCGCTCATCTCCACCTCGCCCTCCATCGACATCCACATGCGCGCGCGCGTGCTGCAGCGCTCGATGCAGCGCCTCGGCGCCCGCGCCGTCATCGTCACCGAGGAAGATTCCGCCGCGCTTTCCAGCGAAGGCATGAACAGCGCGTGGTTCGACGCGTTGGAGCGCGACAACGATGCGGTGTTCCTGGTGACGCCGATCGCCGACACGCCCTGGTTCCGCACCTGTCTGCGTCAGGCCGACCGCCTCTGGTTCTTCGCGCGCGCCGATGCGCGTCCATCCTTGCCGCTGCTGCCGCCGGAAGATCCTTCGCCCGCACGCCAGTTCCGGCTGGTCGACCTGATCCTCCTGCACCACGGCGCCGACCGCAAAGCCGCCACCACCAACGAGTGGAGCAATGCGTGCGAAGCCGTGCGCGTCTTCCATTGGCGCGAGATGAATGAAACCGACTCCGCGCGTCTGGCGCGCGTGGTTGCGCGGCGTTCGATTGGCCTTGTGCTTTCCGGCGGCGGCGCGCGCGCTTATGCGCATATCGGCGTCGTGCGCGCGCTGCGCGAAGCGGGACTGCCGTTCGATGTCGTCGGCGGCACCTCCATGGGCGCCATCGTCGCCGGCTGCGTTGCCATGGGCTGGAACGACGACGAGATCGAAGCGCGCATCACGAAAGCTTTCGTGGAAAGCAATCCGCTCGGCGACTACACGCTTCCCGTCGTCGCGCTGGTGCAAGGCAACCGCGTCGACGATCGCCTGCGCGACGCCTTCGGCGACACGCTGATCGAAGATCTCGACATTCCTTTCTTCTCGGTTTCCACAGATCTGGTCAGCGCCGACATGCGCGTGCACCGCGGCGGTCTGCTGCGCCGCGCGCTGCGCGCGTCCATTTCGCTGCCCGGCATTCTGCCGCCCGTCGTCGATGGCGGCGGCCTGCTCGTCGACGGCGCCATCCTGCGCAACTTCCCGGTCGACATCCTCAAGGACATCCACAAGGGGCCGATCATCGGCGTGGACGTGGCGCTGCGCGACGGCATCGATGCGGAAGATTTCCGCGATCCACCTGGGTTTTTCAGCTGGGTGGCCGCGCACGGGTTCCAATCCGCGCCGCCCATCGCCTCATTGCTGATGCGCGCCGCAACGCTGAAAATTGATCCATGGATCGGCCGTTCCGACGCTGACCTCTTGATCGTGCCGGAAATGCCCGACGTCGATCTACGCAACTGGAAGCGCTTCGACGACGTGGTCGCCGCCGGTTATGAAGCAGCCGTTGCGGCGCTGCAACGGCCGCATGGTTTGTTCCAACCTTTGGTGCAAACGCCGCCGAGCGATCTTGCCGCAGGCGACGCATTGGAAGCTGCGGAATAGGTACTGGCGCACGCGCCGTCCACGGCTATGTTCGCGCGTCTTGCGGGGACATTTCTCGATGCGCGCCATCGCATTTCTCATCGCGGCTTTAGCGCTCGCTGCATGCGTGCAGCGTGAAGGGCCGACGCGTCCGCAAGGCGCGGGCGACGCATGCAACCGCACCGCCACGCATCAAGTGACATGGTCGAGCGCTGACGACGCCGACACCGTGAGCGCGCAATCGGAAGGCCCGTCCTGCGCGCAAGCCGTGGTCACGCTGGTTGTGCGCAACACACACGGCGATCCGCTCTGGGTGTTCGCGAACACGTATTACGACCTGCGCACAGGCGGCGTGCCGCCGGTTGGCGTGGCGCCGCCCGCCGTCAGCGCCGAAGACATGCAAAAATTCCTGCAAAGCTTCGCCAATGTCACGCGCATGCAGTCGAGCCAATTGCCCGATTGGGCCGAAGGCGCGGCAGGCCCTGCCGATGCATCGCGGCCGTTCCATTACTCCACCGCCTATCCGCGCTACACCTACGAAGCGCTGCGCGCAAGCAATCGCGCGCTCATCTGCTACGCCGCCGCGGCGGAAGCGACGCAGTGCTTGGTCATGGATCCCGCGTCGAACGCACCTGCGGTGATCGTGGCGTTCGGACCGTGAGGCTTTTGCTTGTCGCACTCGCGCTCTTTGCAAGCGCCTGCACGCAGCATCCGCGCGAAGCCTGCGACATGATCGAAACCAATGTCGTGGCCTTCAGCGCGCCGGACGCCAAGGACCAAGTCACCGTGCGCGCCACCGGCCCGTCATGCGACAAAGCCATCGGCGTCTACGCGATCCGCGACGCAGAAGGCCATCCGATCTGGGCGTGGGCCGGTTCACTCAAGCAAGGCTTCGGCGATGTCATCGACGCCAAGGGCGAACACCTGGACGAATTTTTGACACGCTGGGCGAAACCCACCATCACCCGCACCGGAACCATCCCCGATTTCAGCCGTCTCGCGCCCGGGCAAACCACCCTCGACCGCCTCACCTATCAGGACATCCGCGCGCGCAACTTGCCGATGTTGTGCCACTTTTCAGGCACAGCAAAAGAAGTCTGCATTTTCTGGGAGCCTGTAGCCGGCGCTGCGGGTTTGCTGTTGGAACGAAACTACGAGGAGAGCAATCGATGACGCGCCAAACCATCGGGCGTTGGAGTCTTGCGGCGGCGGCTTTGATGCTTGCGGCGTGCAATCAGCAACCAGAACAGAAGCAGTCAGACAATGGCGGCGGCTCCGCTACTGCCACTGTCGCGACCATCAATTGCAGCGCGCAAACCTCGCACGATTGGTCCGCGCCCGGCAGCCAATATTATATGGTCGAAGCCGAAGCCCACGGCCCCAGCTGCAAGGAGGCGGTCGCCACCATTCGCGTGCGTTCGCGCGCCGGCGCGGTGTTGTACGAAAAGAGCTACCCGGTCGCCGAAGTCCCGCTCGCGTTCAACCCGAACGACGATCAGACCGGCATGCGCTCTGATCTCGAAGGCTGGGCCACCAACGCCGCCGACACGCCGAGCGCCGATTGGTTGCCCGCCTGGCCCGCGGGCGCCGATCATCCGCCCTTCTTCCGTCCGGCCGTAACGCGACAGGTGTACGAAGGCGCGCGCGGCGGCCAAGGGCCGCTCTTCTGCTATCCCGACGGCGCTGAAAGCAACGCCTGCATCGCCATGAACGGCGACCACGCCACGCTACTCGGCTCACGCACACCCGAAAGCGAGTAGCGCACGCCGCGCAATGCGGCGCCCGCATACGCCTGCTGCACTGCATTCTAACCATGGCGCTTTGCGAACGGCGTAACGCATCCTATCTTGCTCAAACCGGCATTTGCCGGCGGCTATTAAGAAAGGAGGTGATCCATGTCTCATTGTCACCCGTCAGGGGCTTTTCGGAAGGCGTGGACCACCTTGAGCGTAAGCTCGATCGGGGGTCGCGCTTAACGTCGCCCATTTAGGGGACTGACAATGCGAAGGGCCGCAGCCGAAAGGTTGCGGCCCTTCTGTTTTTCCAGCGGCTGCTTTTTCAAGCGGCGCAAAGAAAAAGGGCGGGATCGCTCCCGCCCACAAGTGTCCTCACCAAACTGAGAATTGAGAAAGCTTACGCCTGCGGCGGCGAAATCAGCCCCGCGCCGGCGATAAACGACGCCGTCAGACCGGGCACCGTCAGCGCTGAACCGCCCGCAAGCGTGACACTGTCGATATGGCCCTCAAGGAACATCGAGCCGCCTGCGACCGTGAGACCCAGACCGAAAATGAACAGCGCGCCGAGGCCCAGCACTTCGAACGTGTGCGAGGGTTTGCCGCCAAACAACGCAAACTTCGGCATGGCGAATTTCGGCATTTTGAAGAACGAGACCTTCTCGCCTTCAGTGCGCAGCTTGTGAATGCGGCGATCGCGTGCAATTGGCGTATCGCCATCGACCTTGCGCGCGACCGGCTTGGCGTGCGCGGTGACGATCTCGTCGCTGCACTCTTCAGCGGACGCGTCCACGACTTGCGTCAGCAACAAAGCTTCCGTCGCCGGTTCGGATTGCATGATTTCAGTAAGGCGCGCGGCCGCTTCCGGCGCCGGTTGCGCAACCGGGATCGAGCCAACGATCGGTGCTGGCGAATACTTAACCGGGGCGCCCAGAATGGACGCGGCATAGTCGATCTTGGCGCGAATGAAGGCTGACGGCGCAGCTTCAATCTGTACGTCTTTCAGGAACATCGCCTTCTCGGCGGCGCGGCGGCGCACCAGCTCGTCGACGACTTCGGCTTCGCCGGAAACTTCGGTCTTGCGCCACGCATCCATCGCGCAGCCCGCAGCGACGAACTCGCCCGCGTTCGCCCGGCGCAACACTTGGCTGGCGCAGAACGCTTCGGCGCCAATCGAAAACGCGAACGAGACCAGCGCGTCGAATTGGGTTTGCGTGAGCGCTTGGCTCACCTTTTCGTTCACCAAGCTTTCGAACGGCGCTACGTCGATCGAGAGCAGCGCGGCCGCTTCGTCTTGGTTGATGCAGTCGCCGGCCTCGCCAGCGCGGACATGGCCGTAGCCCACGACCCAATTGCCATCGGGCATCTGACCCGGTTCGGCGCGGAAGCCTTCGAACTCTTGAATGAGAGCGAGGCCGTTTGCGGAAATGGCGTACGTCATGAGGCGGTCCTGGTGTTTCTGAGCGCCGCCGTCCCGTTTTGAGCTTGTTGGGCCGGTGGCTTTCCCCTTCCAGGCAAGTCGGGCGCCGCCGATGGGCGGCATTCGTCGCAAGCGCCGCCAAAGCCGCTTGACGGTAATGTTTACACGTGTAATCGGTTAACTATTACAGGTGTAATCCGATGCGCATCAGCGACGCAGAAAGCTTGGTGATGGAAGCGCTCTGGCGGGAAAGCCCGTTAACCGCCGAAGAAATCGCCGCCGCCGTGGGCCCAGAGCAGAACTGGTCCGACAAGACCGTCAAAACGCTGCTCAACCGTCTGCTGACCAAGAAAGCCATCGCCGCGGCCCGCGACGGCCGCCGCTACCTCTACTCGCCGCTCGTTGCCCGCGCCGACTACATCCAGGACGAAAGCCGCGGCCTGATCGATCGCCTGTTCGACGGCAAACTCGCGCCACTCGTTTCTCACTTCGCCGAAACCAACCAGCTCACCGCCGACGATATCGCCGAACTGAAGCGTCTGATTGGGGAGCTCGAAGATGGTGAATGACATCCTCTCGCTCATCGTGCGCTCCAACATCGCGTTAGCGGTCTGCGTGCTGCTTGTGCTCGCCCTCCGGTCCCCCACGCGTCGCCTTGCCGGCGCGCGGATCGCTTACGCGCTGTGGTTCATTCCTTTGGTTGCGGCGGCTGCGTGTTTGCTGCCGGCGCGCGTCGAGGTCATCAAGCTATCTGCCAACCTGCCGATTGGCCTCGGCAACGCACCCGCGGCGCACGCCGCCGCCGCATCCTACGATCCACGCTATCTGCTCGCGGCCTGGATCGCCGGCGTCGCCATCAGCTTGATCGTGCTGGCGTTGCGCCAGACGCGCTTTGCCCGCGCGCTCGGCCGCCTCAGCCGCCGCGACGATCTCGGCGACGGCGTGGTCGCCGCGGAGTCCAGCGAGCATGGCCCCGCCGTGCTCGGCGTGCTGCGCCCCGTCATCATCACGCCCGCTGACTTCGACGCGCGCTTTAGCGACGAAGAGCGTCGCATCGTGCTTGAACACGAACGCGCGCACGTGGCTCAGGGCGATCCGCTCATCAACGCCGTCGCTGCGCTGCTGCAATGCGTGAACTGGTTCAACCCCCTGGTACATATCGGCGTACGCGCGCTGCGCATCGATCAGGAACTCGCGTGCGACGCCGCCGTGCTCGCCACCTCCGCGCGGCGCTCTTACGCCGAAGCCATTCTCAAAACCCAAATCGCCGCCGGCGCGCCGCTTGGCTGCGCCTGGCCCTCCACTTCGCTTTCCGCACTCAAGGAGCGCATCGCCATGCTGAAAAACAATTTGCCCACGCGCACCCAACGCATCCTCGGCGTCACCGCCGTCGGTCTCGCCAGCTTCACCGCCTGCGCTGTTGCCTGGGCGTCGCAGCCGGTGCGCGTGGTCGTCGTGCAAGCGCAAGCTGCGCCCGCGCAAACCGCCGCCACGCCGCTGCCGCCCGACCCTTTGGCCGCGGCCAGCGCCTACACGCCCGCCGCTTATGTCGCGCCCAGCTACAACGCCTCCGGCACGTCCTACGCTGAAGCCGCGCTCGCGGGCGCCGCACCTGACGCGCACGCCACGCCCGATGCAGACGACGCCGCCGATGCCGAAGATCAGGCTGACGCCGACAATGACGACGATCTCAACATCGATCTCTCGGATCTCGACGACCCCAACCACGAAGCCACCATCGTCACCAATGGCCACGTCGAACATCGCCGCCTGACGCCGCAAGAGCGCGATCGCATTCGCGCCCAGGTGCAGCAAGCGATGGAAGCGCGCCGCACGGCGATGGCGCAAGCGCGCGTAGCGATCCGCGACGCGCAACGCCAAGCGGCCCAAGCGCGCATCCACGAGCGCGATGCGATCAACGCCGCGCGCAACACCGCTATGGCGCACCGCGCCGAACTCGCGCTCAACGAACCGGAATTGCGCGCCGAGATCGAAGCGCTGACCGCCGGCGCTGCACGCATCGAAGCGACGCGCGGTCAAATGAGTGCGGCCGAGCGCGATCAGCTGCGCGCCGAGATGCGCGCGCACGAGCAGCGCATCCGCCAGCTCGTCTATCGCATCCGCCATCAGTACGAAAACAACTCCGAGAGCGGCAACACCAGCAACTAGCGGCTAGTGCAGCAGCATCAACGTCGCGATCCCGAGGAACGCGAGAAAGCCGACCGTATCGGTGAGCCATGTCACCAGCACCGATGAGGCGACGGCGGGATCGAGCTTCAAACGCTGCAACGCCAGCGGAATGAGGCTCCCCGCCAGTCCGGCGCAAATGAGATTGGCGATCACGGCAAAGCCGGACGCCAATCCAAGCGCTGCATTGTGAAACCAGAGCGACGCGATCAGCCCCATCACCAATGCGACGATCACGCCGTTGAACGCACCGGTCATGAACTCGCGCGACACGAAGCGGAATGCGTTGGCCGGATTCAGTTCACGCGACGCCAGCGCGCGCACCGCCACCGCAAGCGATTGCGTGCCGGCATTGCCGCCGAGCGACGACACGATCGGCATCAGCACCGCCAGCGCCACCATCTTGTTGATCGAATCCTGAAATATCAGGATCACGCCGGATGCCGTCAGCTCCGTGCCCAGGTTGACGATCAGCCACGGCACGCGCGCGCGCACACTGCGCGCCACCGTATCGCTTTGGCTGGCCTCGCTGACGCCTGACAGCTTCAGCAAGTCTTCTTCGCCCTCTTCCTGGATAACGTCGACGATGTCGTCGACGGTGACCATGCCCGTCAGCCGCCCCGCATCGTCGACCACCGGCGCCGACGCCAAGTGGTACTTCTGGAACGTGCGCGCGACTTCTTCCTGGTCCATCTCTGGGCGGACGATGGCTTTCAGCGGCTGCATGATGCTGGCCAGCATGGTTTGTCGCTGGGCGCGGATGATTTGCGACACGCGGACCGCGCCGGTCGGACGCATGGCCGCGTCGACGACGTAGATTTCGAAGAACTCGTCCGGCAATTCCGCCGATTCCGAGCGCATGCGGTCGATAACGTCGCCGACCTTCCCGCCCTCCGGCGCAGCGACGTATTCGCGCTGCATGAGGCGGCCGGCCGTCTCTTCGTCGAACGAAAGCGCTTCTTCGACCGCCAGACGCGTGTCTTCGTCGGCCGCGGCCAGAACCTGGCCCAGCTGCTTTTCGTCGATGTCGGCGGCGACCGCGGCGGCGTCGTCAGTGTCGAGTTCGCCCAGCGCCTGGCCGACATACGCCGCCGGCAGTTCCGGCAGGATTTCTTCCCGGCGCTCGGTGGAGAGGTCGGCCAGGAACTCCGCCGGCAATTCCTTGCCGATCATCCGCGCGATGGTCAGCGCGGTTTCCAGCGGCACGTGCTCGATGACGTCGGCGAGGTCCGGCGTATCCAGCGGCTTCAGCAGCCGGCGCATCAAGAGGATGTCGTGATCCCCCGCCGCCGCCACGATGTTGGCGATGAAGTGCGCGTCTTCGGAGGGCGGACGGCGCTCGGTTTCGGCGGCCGCCGTTTCTTGGTCGGTGCTCATGGCCGCAACTTCGCGTCAAAGAGAAATGTTGTGTCCCCAAGACGCCGCGTTGCGCCCCACGTCAACCCCGTAAATCTCGCTGCGGCAATCGCAGCGCCACCCTCCACCCGCCATTTCGGGGCATCGCGTAGCATCGAGCCCGGAACCCACGGGGCGAAGGTGGGATAGCTTCGCGTCTATCCAACACAAACACCGGCGCCTGCAGGTGGGAGCGCGCCCCTCCCGGCGCGCATTCACACAAGATGATCAAGCATTTCCGCTATGCGCGCCGGAGGCGCGCGCTCCAACCTTCCAACAATCAATCCGACCGCTCCAAACCTCGGCGCACAATACACCCATCGTTCCGCATGAAGAGCAGTTGGCCATGTTCACCCGATGCGACGAACGAGGTGATTGAACGCGAAGCGCTTTGGATTTCTTCCCCCGCAAGCGGGGGAAGTGGCGAGCGAATCGAGCCGAAGGGGGAAACTCCATCAGCCAGCTTCCCCGCAAAGTCCGAAGCGCCAAGCCCGCAAGCAGGCTTTTCTGAAGCTAAGGGCGGGAGATCGTGGACTGATGCGAACACATCAGCCAGCGCGTCAGCGGCGTATCGAACACAGGCGCTAAAACCGCCACAGGTCGTGCTGCTGCACAACAATCACGGGACGCGGATCATTCGCGTTTAAGCGCCGTAAGGCGCAACTTACTCAACGCGGTTGATCCGCGTCCCGCTCTTCATTTTGGCGCATCCGCGCAACAAGGTTGACGCTTGCCTAGTGCGCGAGAAGGCTTGCGCGGTGCACTGAAGCGCACCTACGCCTTGTGCATGCGTAGCTACCTTTGGATCGCCTTCGCCGGCGCCCTCGCTTGGGTTCCACCTGCCCTCGCGCAAGACATGGGCAACATGCAAATGCCTGCGCAGCAGCAACAAGCCGCGCCGCCGCAACCGCAAGCCCATGACGATCATGACGACATGTCAATGAACATGGACGGCATGGACATGACCGGCATGAGCGATATGCACATGACCGCCGCGCTTGGCGACTACAGCATGAACCGCGAAGCGTCCGGCACGTCGTGGCAACCCGATGTCTCCGAACACGGCGGCGTGCATGCCATGCGTGGACCGTGGATGCTGATGTGGCATCTCACGCTCAACGGCGTCTACGATTGGCAAGGCGGACCGCGCGGCGACGACAAAGCGTTCGTGTCCGGCATGGTCATGGGCGTCGCCCGCCGCAGCTTCGACAACGGCGACACGCTCAACCTGCGCGCCATGTTCAGCCCCGATCCTCTGATGGGCGCGCGCGGTTATCCGCTGCTGCTGCAAACCGGCGAAACCGCCGACGGCGTAACCCCGCTCATCGACCGCCAGCACCCGCACGATCTGGTGATGGAGCTCTCCGCCTCCTACGCGCATCAGCTGAACGCCGGCAATTCGCTCTTCGTGCATGGCGGCCTGCCCGGCGAACCCGCGTTCGGCCCGCCCGCCTTCATGCACCGCATGTCGGCTGTGGATTCGCCCGAAGCGCCGCTCTCGCACCACTGGCTCGACTCCACACACATCACCTTCGGCGTCGTCACCGCGGGCTTCGTGCACGACAACTGGAAAATCGAAGCTTCGCGCTTCCGTGGGCGCGAACCGGATGAACACCGCTACGATATCGAAAACGGCGCGCTGGACTCCACCGCCGTTCGCCTCTCGTGGAATCCAAACCAAAATTGGGCATTGCAGGCGTCATGGGCTGACGTGACCAGCCCCGAAGCGTTGCATCCCGGCGAAGACGAACGGCGTTGGTCGGTCAGCGCGATCTACACGCATCCGCTGGGCGCGAACGGCTGGTATTCGGCAACAGGCGCGTTCGGACGCAAGACCCGCAGTGACGGCGTCACGCTCGACGCTTGGCTTGCCGAAGCAGTGCTGCACCCGAACGACCACTGGACGTTGTTTGCGCGCGGCGAGTCGCTGGAGAACGACGAACTCGCGCCAGGGCTGGCGCGCGACGTTGGCCGCCTCAGCGTCGGCGCCATCCGCGATTGGCGCTTGAGCGCACACACAGTGTTCGGCCTCGGCGCGCTCTTCGAGCACACCCTCATCCCCACCGGCCTGGAGCCCGAATACGGAAACGACCCCAACGGCGCGATGGGCTTCGTGCGGCTGAAAATCGGGTGACTGTTGCATCGCCCCGGCGAGCAGCGCCTGCAGGCAACGCCGCCTTCGCGCGCGAAAGCTGGTGCGCTCGAGAGGACTCGAACCTCCACGATGTTACTCGCTGCCACCTCAAGGCAGTGCGTCTACCAATTCCGCCACGAGCGCATTTTTTTAGGCCACCCGGAGGGGACCGCTTAGTAAGGGCGCGGGACTATCAGACCCACCCGGGCCAAACAAGGGGGCAGGATTTGCCCTTAGGCGGCGGCGTTGAATTCGTGGACGTCAGCCGGGTCGGTCACGGTAATGCAGAGGCGGTCGCCCTGGATGGTGATCTCGCCGCGGGCGATCGGATGGCCGGCCGCCAGGATCCAAAGTTCATCGGATTCCTTGGTGTCCAAGGGGATCACAGCGCCCCGGCCCATCCGCAACAGCTGCTGCATCGGCATCCTGCAGCGGCCCAGGACCACCGCCAGTTCGATCTCGACATGCTGAACCTGAGTTTTATCGGACACGGGCGCACCCCATTTGATTCTGCGCTATCCCATCCTGAAAGGGTTGCGAGCGCGTGAACGACACTCTCATCGGCTGGGCCGTCTCCAAAGGCCTCACTCCGTACGAACCCGCTGTCGCCTTTATGGAAGCGCGCGCCGCCGCGATCGCTGCCGGCGAAGAAGCCGAACTCGTTTGGCTTTTGGAACATCCCCCGCTCTACACTGCGGGCGTCTCCGCCAAGGCTAACGATCTGTTGGCGCCGGATCGTTTTCCGGTTTTTCAAACCGGACGCGGCGGCCAATTCACCTATCACGGGCCGGGCCAGCGTGTGGCTTACATCATGCTCGACCTGCGCAAGCGCGGGCGTGACGTCACTAAATTCGTCGCCGATCTGGAGCGCTGGCTGATCGGTGCGCTCGACCGCTTCAACGTCAAAGGCGAAGTGCGCGACGGGCGCGTCGGCGTATGGGTTGAACGCAAAGGGCCGGGCTGGTCACGCGAAGACAAGATCGCCGCTATCGGCGTGCGTCTGCGCAAGTGGGTGAGCTTCCACGGCATCGCCTTCAACGTCGAGCCCGAGCTCGAACATTTCTCCGGCATCACGCCGTGCGGCATTTCGGGGCCGCAATTTGGCGTGACGTCGTTGGTGGATTTGGGTTTGCCAGTGACCATGGCTGACGCCGACGCCGCGCTGCGCGCCGCTTTTGAAGATGTGTTTGGCGCGACAAATGACGCCCCAGCGCCGCGGCTCGAGTCATGAACAAATATTGGTTCAAACCCCGGCGCTACGGCATCGGCGCCTATCCCTCCAGTTGGGAGGGCTGGCTTTCGCTGCCGATTTTCGTTGGCGTGATGATGCTGGCGATCTCTACCTTTCAACCAGATCGCCGCCCTCTCGCGTTTGCGTTTGTCGAGACAGCGCTGATCGCAATGTACGTCTGGCTCGCCTGGATAAAAACCGACGGCGAATGGCGCTGGCGCTGGGGCGACGACGATTAACAGCGCAGCATACCGCTTCCACTGCAACGGACCGGCCGGCGCTGGTTGATCTTGGAATGTGCACGACTATCAACGGAAGCGCTGCGCTGCGGCAGCATCGAACACTTGGGACTGGGGCTCATGAACGACTTTTGGTTCAAACCGCATCGCGTCAGCGTGGCCGCGCCATCGACGTGGGAAGGTTGGCTTTCGCTTGTCGCGTTGGGTCTGTTGCAGATCCTGATCCTGAAGGATTTCCCGCCCGAGCATCGTCCGCTCGCCTGCTACAGCGCGATGGCGTCGTCCGTCTTTATGTTCGTTTGGTTGGCCTGGATCAAAACCGACGGCGAGTGGCGCCTCACCGCCCGGCGTTAGGCGCGCTTCGGAGCGGCGATGATCCAATAGACCAGCGCCGCCAGCGCACCAGCGATCGGCGGCAGCGCTTCGAGACCCAGCGCCACGAATTTTTCGACCGACGCGCCATCGGCGCCATCGCCACTGAAACTGATGTTCACACCCGGCGCATGCACGAGCCCGTAGCAAAGCACCGCGCCAAGCACGATGTCGAACCAGGGACGCAGCCACCATTTTCCAAGCCGCCACGCCACGCTCGCGATCAGTTCGATCACCGCCGTCACGATCATGAAGATGCCCGCGCCTATGAGCACCAGAAAGACGCCGTCCTCGACGAACTCGCCCTTGTCTTCCGGGCTCAGCAGAATGTTCGCCCAATCCAGCACCAGCCGACCAGCGCGCCGGCGGCCAGCGACGCCACAGCCCAGGCCAGCACGGCCCGCCAAGAAAATCGCCAATCTTTCATCGTCGTGTCCCCGTCGCTAGCGGACGTTGAAGCGGGCCGGCACGCCGGGATCAAGCCCCTGCGTCCAAAACGGCGCCTTCTTGCATCTGTGTCAGCAAAGGGGCGGAGCACCCCTGAAACATGGAGCTTAGCGATGGACGCCGACATCTTCGTGCCGTTTATTTTCTTTGGATTTCTGACCGCCGTCATCGTCGTGCCAATCATGGCGCGCGAGTCGACCAAGCGCTCTGCGCATCAATTGGTGTCACAAGCCATCGCCCGCGGTCAGCCGCTAGATGCCGATTTGATCGAACGCTTGAGCCAAGACGCGCTCTACGACGGCAACCGCGCGCGCAAGACCCTCGGCAGCGGCGTTATCCTGCTTGCACTTGCGATTGGCTTCTTCGTCGCCGGCCGCGTCACTGGCTGGCACGACAACGACGGTTGGGCGATCCCCTCCATCATCATGGGTTGCGTCGGCCTCGCGTTCCTGCTGCTCGCGACCTTCGACTACATGACCAAGAAGCGCGCGCCGTAACCCCCTCGTTTGCGCGCTGCACGAGACCGCCGTTCGCCGAGCCAGCGAGCGGCGGTTTTGTACATGTTGCCCGCAGGCAACGCGGCGTAGATGTCAAAATAGAAATTCTCAAGCGCCTTGACTTGGCCTTGAACGCGGATCATAAGCGCCGCCCTTCGCTCGCGATTGTCGCGCGCAAGTTTTGAGAAAGTGCAATGAGCGACGGCAAACACGTCATCATGCCGAGCATCGCAACAGAGCGTTTCGCTCTGTGCGGCGCTGCGCGCGCGCTTTCTCGTGGAGGCGGAATGGGCTGAACCCATTCCACAGTGTTCGTTTCCGAACCCCTCCAGAGCCACGCTCCGGAGGGGTTTTTGTTTCCTGTCCCTGCGAAGCTTTATCCCGCGGAAACAAAGGAGAGTTTTGAGTTTTCGAGTTTGTCGGTGGTGAAGAGAGCGGATACTTCGCTCCAAAGATGCGGGCTCATACCCGCCAGTTCATGTGACGTACCGTGGAGGCGCCGATGCGATTGGCGTCGCGACGCGGGTTCGAGCAGCAATGCTTTGCGACGCGTTGAGCTGATGCCGTTCTCGCCCGTTCCCCGACAAGCAAATTGCCACGCAGGTGGTGAAGAGATCTGATACTTCGCTGTTAACGACGGAGTGCGGGTTCGAATCCCGTCAGCTGCAAGACGTTTCTTCGGACGCGAATTGCATCTGTAGCTCAAATGGATAGAGCACGTGCCGCGTGTCGAAAGATGCACGGCAAAAATCAGGTTTCGCCTATTCCCCTGCTGGGCATGCGATTTGGTGGTGGTGAAGATGCCGCGTTCTTCGGGACCGCGCAGGCGAGCGTGAAAGCGCTGCGCACGCGGGCCTTCCGCGAGGAAGGGTTCGCGGCGTCGCTCGTTCCCCGCCAAAGCCAATGCTGAGTTTGGCGGTGGTGAAGAGATCGCGTTCTTCGCCTGGGCAAAATGCTGACGCGCAAGCGTAGAGCGTGCCAGCTTCTCGCAAGAGAAGCGTTCGCGGTCTCGCCCGTTCCCCGCCATACAAGGTCAGCCGGTGGTGAAGATGTGCGCTACTTCTTTGATAGTCTCCCACACTGGGGGACATGCGGACATCGAAACGTTCCCCGGATGGCACATTGGCATCGATGAAATTTGGCGGTGGTGACCGCCAAATCGTGTCAGCCGGTGGTGAAGAGCGCCGTTACTTCGTCTTTGAAACGCGTGGTCGCGGGTTCGAGTCCCGTCGGGTCCAACATTTTGGGGACCCGTAGCTCAGTTGGTAGAGCACGAACGGTCTCGAACGTTCCCCGGGCTGACGCCCCTGCTCCTCCTCGATGGAGGAGCTGTCATCGCGACCGCGATGACTGAGGAGGTGACACCAAAGGTCTTGAGGAGCGAGCCTCGTGAGGCTCAAACTTCAGGACCGAGGGCGTACCTCCTCCGCCGCTACGCGGCGCCTCCTCCATCGAGGAGGAGGCTTATTGAGGAAGTGTGAGGAGAATGAGTGATGGCGACGATCAATAAGGCCAAGACGCCGCGCACGCATGAAGGCGGAAAAGCCCGCGCGTTCACGCCCGAGCAAGAACTCCGGCGCGCGCTGATGTCGTGCATGCTATGGGAAGATCAGTTCTACGAAGACGGCGTCGCCATCGCCGAACGCATCGGCGCGCTGGCGCCGAAAGTGAAGGCGGAAACCATCGCCGCGCTGGCGATTGAGGCACGCGAAGATATGAAGCTGCGGCATGCGCCGTTGCTGATCGTACGTGAAATGGCGCGTCACGAAACGCACCGCGCGCTCGTGGCAGACACGCTCGAACGCGTCATCCAACGGCCGGACGAACTGACGGAATTCCTCGCCATCTACTGGGCCGACGCGCTCGGGCCGATGCAGCAACGCAAGAAAGCTGCGGTCTCGGCGCAAGCCAAGAAGGGATTGGCGCGGGCGTTCGCGAAGTTCGACGCCTACCAGCTTGCGAAGTACGACCGCGACGGCGCTGTGCGTCTCCGCGACGTGCTCTTCCTGGTTCACGCCAAGCCGAAGGACAAGGCGCACGAGAAGGTCTGGAAAGAGCTGATCGACGGCACGTTGCAGTCTGCCGACACCTGGGAAGTCTCGCTCTCGGGCGGGGCCGACAAAAAGGAAACGTTCGAACGCCTGATCGCCGAGAAGAAGCTCGGCGCGTTGGCGTTGCTGCGCAACCTTCGCGGAATGCAAGTCGCGGGCGTGCCGAAGCGGACCATCACCAAGGCGCTTGAAGACATGAAGACCGATCGGGTTCTGCCCTACCGCTTCATCGCGGCGGCGCAGTACGCGCCGGACCTCGAACCTGAGCTCGAACAGGCGATGCTCGGTTCGATCAAGGGCCACGCCAAGCTTAAGGGCAAGACGCGGCTGCTGATCGACGTGTCAGGCTCTATGGACGCAGTAATGTCGGGACGCTCCGAGATGCGGCGCATCGATGCGGCGTGCGGGCTAGCGGTGCTGGCGCGCGAGATCGCCGAGGACGTGGAAGTGTACACGTTCTCGAACGACGTGAAGAAGGTCGCGCCGCGGCGCGGTTTCGCGTTGCGCGACGCGGTCGTCTCCTCGCAGCCGCACATGGGCACCTATCTCGGCAAGGCGATCGAACAGATCGATGCGAAGGGCGTGCGTTTGATCGTCTTCACTGACGAGCAAGCGCATGATGTGGTCCCCACACCGAAGGGGCTGGGCTACATGATCAACGTCGCGTCGTACCAACACGGCGTTGGTTTCGGCGATTGGCGGCGCGTGAACGGCTTTTCGGAAAAGATCCTCGATTGGATCATCGCCTCCGAGCAAGGCTAAGGCGTGGGAGCCTGCGTGTCGAAAGGCACGCAGGCTCTTTGCGCGCGTTATGATTGCGTGCGGAAAAAGGCGATGCTCTGCTGCATCGCCGCCGGCACCGCGCTGAAATGGTCACCCGCGACGCCTTGCGCCCGCACATCTTTGCCCGCGGCTCGCGCCAGTTGCGCCGTCCGCTCAGTGTCTGGTCCGTACACTTCGTTCATCGCGTGAAACAGCCGCGCCGGCGCCTTGAAGCTTGCGGCGTAGGCAAGCGGCGAGCGCAATTCCAGCTCGACGGGATTGCTCATGTCGAAGGGCACAATCCGCGTCCAAGCCTGGCAGAAGAGGATTTGATCCGGCGACCCGGAGAACGCCGCCGAAGCACGAAAGATCGGCGACGATTGCGCCGCCAGCATCGACAAGGTGCCGCCAACGCTGTGGCCTGCGAGAAAGATACGGCTTGCATCTATATTCGGCAGACCGCGCACGTATTCCGCAGCAGCAATCACGTCAGCTACCTCGTCATAGAACATGGTGTAATTGCCCGGCATCCCGTTTTCGCCGCGCACCATCGGCACGATCACCGCGTATCCCGCCGCCAGATAAGGGCGCGCCATGTCGAAATCTTCAGCGCCAAAGGCAAAACCTCCGTGCGCGAACACAACAGCGGGCGTAGCGCCAGCCGCGTTAGGCGGACGTCCGAACCACGCCTTCAGCGCGAGGCCGCCGGATGGAAACGTCACCTCTTCTACACCCGCTGGCACAGGCTCGCTTTCGAATTGTTGCGGCGACGGGCCGACGCGCAGAAGATGCGTGTGAAAGCCCGCGCGATCGGTGGCCAAGTCGGAGGATCGGATACGCAAACCCGAGGACGCGCCGCCGCCGTCCTGCGCACATGCGGGCGCCGCCAGAATAGTGGTTGCGGCAGTCAGTCCCGACAACGCTGCACGGCGCGAAATGATCTTCATGGCGTCCCTCCGCGCACATCGTAGCGGAGGGACGACGCGGCGGCCAGCGGCGGCTGCTAGAGCGCGCCGCCGTCCCTGCGTACATAGCCGCCACACGCGGGATCGTATTTCATGTCGATGTCCGAGTAGATAGTGACGTCATCGGTGGTGCGTGTGCCGACTTCGAGGACCACAGCGTCGGCCGAACTCTTGTTCACCAAGTGGTGGCCATCGGCGGCGCCCTTCGGAAACGCCGCGCAATCGCCGGCCACAAGCAAGGTCTCGCCTGCATCGTCGATCAGCGTGACCTCACCTTGCAACACGTAGATGAACTCGTCCTCGCGATCGTGCCAGTGGCGTTGGCTGGACCATACGCCGGGCGGAAGCCTGAGAAGATTGACGCCGAAATCCTGCAGGCCGCCTGCGTCGCCCAGTTGCGCGCGCTGCCGCAATGCGCACGGCGCGTCGTGAGGCTTTGGATAGGCGGAGCCTGTGCGTTGTGGCGCCGCGGCGACCTCAATTTTCGGCATAATCGAAATCTCTATTGCGTTGCCGATCCACATTTAGCCGGGGTGATGACGGATTGGGACACTCGCCATTGGGTTTCGGATGCCGGCCATTTTCGCACAAGAGCGGATCGTCATCCGGATCATTGAAGCTGGCGCAGGCTGAAAGTGCGCATGCGCTAAGCACGGCGCAGAGAACCAAGGCCGCGCCCGCACGCATCAGGCCAGTTCGATCATGATTTCATCCGCCGCCACACTCGCACCCGGCGCAATATTGACCTTCGAAACGACACCGTCGCGCTCGGCGCGGATGATATTTTGCATCTTCATGGCTTCCACCACCGCCACGCCCTCACCGGCCTTCACATCCTGGCCGGGCTTGGCGTCAACAGAAATCACCAAACCCGGCATCGGCGACACAATTAGTTTCGACGTATCGGCCTTCTCCTTCTCGGGAATCTTCTGATGCAACTCCGCGCCGCGCGGGGTCGCGACCTGCGCTTGCACAGAGACGCCGCGCATCCGCAACGTGTAGCCACCTGGCGCGGTTTTGATCTTCACTGCAAACGGCGCGCCGTCGAACTTGCCTTCGATCAGCCGCGCGCCGGGCCGTGCGACCGTCTCGACGCGATGCTTCTTGCCATCGATAGCCACCTCCGCGCCGGCGGAGTCGAGATCGACGTGCGCCCGGCAATGGGTCTTGTCGATGATCACGACCCATTCCTTCTGCCACCCATTGGCTGCGCCATTGATCTGACCGCTGATCTGGCGTGCGCGCCGCGCCGTGAAGGCGCGCGCCATGGCGGCAGTCGCGATCAGCAGACGGAGCTGTTTTGTACTGGGCTGAACGCCGGTGAAGCCGTCGGGAAAATGCTGCTTGATGTATGCAGTGGTGAAATCGCCTTTGCGAAAATCGGCCTCTTCCATCACCGCGCCCAAGAAGGGGATGTTGTCGGCAAAGCCGTCGAGTTGAAAACGATCGAGCGCGGCTGCTTGTGCGTCGATGGCCGCGATACGCGTGGGCGCGTGAGTGATCAGCTTGGCGATCATCGGATCGTAGTAGATGGAAATCTCGTCGCCTTCGCGGACGCCGGTCTCGTTGCGGACCGTGATGTCGCTGAACTTGCCCTCCTCGGGTGGCCGATAAGTGCGGAGCCGGCCGATCGACGGCAGGAAGTTTCGGTACGGATCTTCGGCGTAGATGCGGCTTTCGATGGCCCAGCCTTTGATCCGTAAATCCTTTTGCTTAAACGCCAGCTTTTCACCGTCCGCCACGCGGATCATCTGCTCCACGAGATCCAGACCGGTGATCATCTCCGACACCGGGTGCTCCACCTGCAGGCGCGTGTTCATTTCGAGAAAGTAGAAACTCTTGTCGGCGCCGCTGGCGACGAACTCGACGGTGCCAGCGCTGTCGTAACCGACCGCGCGCGCCAGCGCGCAGGCTTGTTCGCCCATCGCCATGCGTGTCTTTTCGTCGAGCAGCGGCGACGGCGCCTCTTCGATGACCTTCTGATTGCGGCGCTGAATCGAGCACTCACGCTCAAACAGATGCACGACGTTGCCGTGCTTATCGCCAAGCACTTGGATTTCGATGTGGCGTGGAGCTGTGACGAATTTTTCGATGAAGATGCGGTCGTCGCCAAACGCACCTTTCGCCTCCGCGCGCACGGCCGGAAAACCTTCCTGCACGTCCTTACGATTGTACGCGACGCGAATGCCTTTGCCGCCGCCACCCGCGCTGGCTTTGATCATCACCGGATAGCCGATCTCCTCGGAGATCTGCACTGCGTGATCGACGCCCTCGATTTCACCGATGAAGCCCGGCACGCAGGAGACGTTGGCGGCGGCGGCGGTCTTCTTCGACTCGATCTTGTCGCCCATGGCGCGGATCGCGTGCGGGTTAGGACCAATGAAGACGACGCCCTCGGCCGCGCACAGATCGGCGAACTCCGCCTTCTCCGACAAGAAGCCGAAGCCGGGATGAATTGCCTCCGCCCCTGTCTGCTTCGCTGCGGCGATAATCTTGTCGGCGACGAGATAAGACTGGGCGGCCGGCGGCGGGCCGATGGCGACACTCTCGTCGGCCATGTCGACCGCCAGACTGTCGCGGTCAGCCTCCGAGTACACGACCACGGTCTTGATGCCGAGCCGGCGGGCGGTGCGGATGATGCGAACAGCGATTTCGCCGCGATTGGCGATCAGGATTTTGCCGAACATTTGGAGTTGCTTAGAGCGGGATTGGCAAATGGGGAATAGCCCTTAGGGGCTGCCAACGCTCCGCTAGTAGTCGAACATCTTCTCGTCACGCTCCGCCCGGCGCTTGGCTTGCGCAACGATATGGGCGGCCAGCTCGTCATAGGTGAAACTTGCCGCGTCGCCACTCGGATCGAGGTTGTGCTCTGTCAGCAGCGCCCGCAGTTCACCGATATTGTGCTTGGTCAGCGCGGCTGTCAGGCCGTCCTCGCCTTCACGCTTGAACAGGCCAACGGGGTTGATCCCCGGCGCTTCGGTGGACGTGGCGGAAGCTTGCGCCGTGGCTGACGATACCGGAGCCGGCGCTTGCGCTCGGCGCTTGCCTGTCTTTCCTGCCGGCGCCGCCTCGGCCTCGCGCGCGACGTCTTCGACGACATCATCGGCCACGTCCCTGCGCGAGTCGTGCAAACGCAGCACCGCGTCCAACCGATCGGCAAAATCGGGATTGCGCTTCGCCTCGCGGCGAATTTCGTCGAACAGGCGATCGAGCGTCTTGTTGAGGCTCATAGGGCGGGCGCCATCTCCACTTTGTTGGCGAACTCTTCGCCGAGCTTGGCGACGATGGGCGCCACCGCGCCGTACTTCTGGTCGAACGTGCGCGGGCTATCCGACCACTCAGCGGCCTTGGCGACGTCGACATGCTGCGGAATGCGCACGTCGAACATTGCTTCCTTAAGGTTTTCCTTGAGCAGCTGCGCTTCAGAACGATGCAGCGAAAAATTGTCTTCGTACTTCGTCGCCAATACCAGCAATTGCGATGGCCCGCCCCGGCGCTCATTGATCAGCCGCAGCGCGCGTTTGCGGAAAGTGATGAGGCCGAGGCGCGAAACATAGTCCGGAATCGACGGCACCAAAATGGTGTCGGCGGCGATGAGCGCTGCTTCAGCAAAGAGCGAAATGCCCGGCGGACAATCGATCAAAATGTAATCATAGTCTTTGATCACTGTCTTCAAGCCGTTGGCAAAGCGCTCGAGAATCCATTTCTGGATCATGTCGATCTGGAAGCCACGGCGAACGAAGCTTTCAATCATATCGCGCTCGACAATCCGGAATTCCGGCGCCGAGGCGCACAGGCCGACATCGGGTTTGCCTTTCAGGTCGCTGACATTCTTCTCGATCAGGGATTTGAACGGCTTCGGCTTTTGCTGAACGATGTAGCTCTCAAAGTAGAAGTCGAGCGTGCGTTCGCTCTCACGCATCGCGTTCCAGCGATCTGGCCCGGCAATCATTATCGACGCGTTGGTTTGCGGGTCGAGGTCGATCACCAACACGCGCCGGCGCTGATGATGCGCGAGCGTCTCGGCAAGCGACACGGTCGTCGTCGACTTGCCGACGCCGCCCTTCATGTTGATTACCGAAACGATTTTTGCGGGCATTCTCGCCCTCCCTGACGCCGTCGCGAAGCGGCGAACCGTGCGTTCCGATGGTTAGTTTTCGCTAAATCCGCGGTCAAGCAAACCCGGCAGCGAATCCCCACGCATTCCGAATGTTTGTCTCAGCAGCGGTTCAGCCAGGCTTTGTCAAAGTACGTCCTGAGGGCGCCGGAAAACGCCAGCCTACGGGAGCTAAGTGCAATGAAGTTCAAGATTTTTGCGGCCGCATTGGCGGCGTTGACAATGGGCGCCATCGCTCAAACCGCGACCGCGCAGGATTTTCGCGGTCATAACGATTTTCGCACCGATTGGCGCCGCGGCGGCGATGAAATCGTGGTGCGCCAAAATGGCCGCACCATGGCGTTCGACCGGAGCGACCGGATGTTCTACCGGCTGATGGATCGGCCCTTCAATTTCGTGCCGGGCCTGACCTATGCCTACACCGACGACTGCGATCGTTTCGGTTGCCGCGTTCTCGCGCTCGCGCCGCGCTCGCATGTGCCGGTGAATTCGTTGATGGCGCCGCGCATTTTTGATCGCTTCGACCGCGATTGGGACCGCGACCATCGCTACGACAACGACCGCCGTTACGATGACGATCGCCGCTACGACGATCAGGGCTACGGCAATGACGACCGCCTCTACGGCGCGCCGCGCTAGAATGAGACGCGAGACGCTGGCCTAGGCCGGCGCCTCGTTGTCGTGCGGCACCGGATCGCTCATCAGCACAAGTTCCTCGGCAGCTGTGGGGTGCACCGCGCAGGTCGCATCCCATTGCGCTTTGGTGAGCTTGGCCTTGACGGCGATGGCAGCCACCTGAATAATCTCAGCCGCGTCCGGTCCGGCGATGTGCACACCGACCACACGATCGGTGTCGGCGTCGATGACGAGCTTCATCATCATGCGGCTCTCATTGCCGGCCAGGATGTGCTTCATCGGCCGAAACGTAGTGCGATATACTTTCACGTTCTTGAGCTTCGCGTGGGCCTCCGCTTCGGTCAGCCCCACTGCCCCGACCGGCGGGCGTGAGAATACGCCGGACGCGACATCGGCGTGGTCGAACATCGTCGGCTTCGACCGAAACTCAGTGTCGGCAAAGGCTTGCGCTTCACGAATGGCGACCGGCGTCAGATTGATGCGGTCCGTCACGTCGCCCACGGCCCAGATCGATGGGACGTTGGTGCGCGAATATTCGTCGACAATAACCGCGCCGCGTTCGTTGAGTTTGACGCCGGCGCTCTCGAGCCCCAATCCCACGGTGTTCGGCACACGCCCAATCGCGAACATCACCTGATCGAACTCGAGCTGCACGCCGCTTTCCATCGTTGCGCATTTGCGCCCGTTGGCGATGGCGGTGATCGATTTGAGGTTCACTTCGTTGATGATTTTGATGCCCTGCAACGCGTACTCAGCCTCGATGTGCTTGCGTACGTCGTTGTCGAAACCGCGCAGGACGCGCGTGCCGCGATAACCAATAGTGACGGCAACGCCGAGTCCCGCAAACACAGCGGCAAACTCAAGCGCGATGTAGCCGCCGCCAAGGATGAGAATGCTGCCAGGCAGTTTGTCGAGCTTGAAGCAATCGGTAGAGGTGATGCCGAGTTCGTGGCCCGGTAAATGCGTTGGCCGATAGGTATGTCCGCCGGTCGCGATCAGAATGCGTCCAGCGCTGAACGTCTTGCCGGACTGAAGCTTAACCGTGTGCGGATCGACCACCTCCGCGCGATCCTCATGAATGACTGCGCCGGCGCCTTCGAGGTTCTTGCGATAAAGCCCCGAGAGCCGCGTCACCTCGGCTTCGACATTGTCGCGCAACGTCGGCCAATCGAACGTCGGCGTGCCGACATCCCAGCCAAAATTCTTGGCGTCGCGAAAGCTCTGCGAAAACTCCGACCCGTAGATCAGCAACTTCTTCGGCACACAGCCGCGAATAACGCAAGTGCCTCCAATGCGATCATCCTCGGCGATTGCCACGCGTGCACCGGCCTTGGCCGCCAGCCGCGCCGCGCGAACGCCGCCTGAGCCTGCGCCAATGACGAAAAGATCGTAGTCTTGGTTGGGCATATCGATCCTTCAGGGGCGGCGTTGGCGTTTGGACAGCATGTCGAACGCGTGCTTGACCAACAAGAACGGGGCGACGAACTGACCAACAAGTGAATCAAAGATCATTGGAAGCCCAAGCCAAGCGATCGCGATCACGGCGCTCACCGCGAGGCATCCTAGAAGACCATAGACGACAAAGAGCGCGATGGCGTCCGACATTCCGCTCCCTCACGGCGCTTGCCCCGGCCGGGTCGCAAGCGGGAGTTTAGCTTGCCTTCTTCATGTAGGCGGGCAGCCAAGCTTCGTTAAGGCGGCGGAGTTCGTCGAGCGTCAGGCGCTCTCGTTCACCACTGGCGCCTAGGAAGCTTAGATCTTTGCCGCCCGCCTCGCCGACGACGAGGAACGGGACGCCAGCAGCACGGGCGCGCTTGTCGAGTGCCTCCAGCTGCGCCGCGGGGATCGCCACCAAATAACGCGCCTGATCCTCGCCGTAGAGGAACGCGGCGTCTGCCGCATCGCCTTGGTAGCCAAGCGCAATGCCGACATTGCTGGAGAGCGCCATCTCCGCCGCCGCGACGCCGAGACCGCCGTCCGAGAGATCGTGCGCGGCCTGGGTAACGCCATCGCTGATAAGCGCGCGAACAAAATCGCCATGCTTCTTCTCGAGCGCCAAGTCAACCGATGGCGCCGCCCCGCCCAGACCTATGCTTTCCGCGTAGATCGACTGACCGAGATGCGAGCCCTGCGCGCCGACCAGCACCAACGTATCTCCCGCCCGCAGCGCGTTGGCCGTGGCACGATGCTCAAAGTTGTCGATGATGCCAACGCCGCCAATCGTGGGCGTCGGCAAGATGGCTTGGCCGTTGGTCTCGTTGTAGAGCGAGACGTTGCCGCTGATCACCGGAAACGAGAGCGCGCGGCAGGCTTCCGACATGCCGTCGATCGCGTACACGATCTGGCCCATGATCTCGGGCTTCTGCGGATTGCCGAAATTGAGGTTGTCAGTAACCGCAAGCGGGCGCGCGCCAACGGCGGTGAGGTTGCGCCAAGCTTCGGCGACGGCTTGCTTGCCGCCTTCGTAGGCATCAGCCTCGACATAGCGAGGGGTCACGTCGCACGTCATCGCCAGCGCGCGCTGCGAGCCATAGAGGCGGATGATCGCCGCGTCGCTGCCGCTATCCGCAAGCGTGTCGCCCATGACGTGGCGATCGTATTGCTCCCAGATCCAGCGTTTGGAGGCCATGTCCGGCGTCGTCATCAGCGTGGTGATCGACTTAACGAAGCCCGGATACTCCTCCGCCAAGCGCTTCTGTTCGGCATCGCTCAGGGGAATGGCTTTCAACGGCTGCACATATGGGCGCTCGTATTTCGGCGCTTCGTCGGCGAGCGGGCCAAGCGGCAGATCGCATACGACCTTGCCGTGCCAACGCAGCGTGAGATTGCCGGTGTCTGTGGTTTGCCCGATCACCGCAGCGTCCAGGCCCCATTTGTCGAAGATCGCCTTGGCGTCCGCCTCGCGGCCGGGCTTCAGCACCATGAGCATGCGCTCCTGGCTTTCGCTGAGCATAAATTCGTAGGGCGTCATGCCTTCTTCGCGCGCGGGCACCGCATCGAGGTCGAGTAAAATGCCAGCTTCGCCCTTCGACGCCATTTCGACGGAGGACGAAGTAAGGCCGGCCGCGCCCATGTCTTGAATGCCGATGATCGCGTCGGTGGCCATCAATTCAAGACAGGCTTCGATCAGCAGTTTCTCGAGGAAGGGATCGCCGACTTGGACGGTCGGGCGTTGCGCGTCGCTGTCGTCGTCGAACTCGGCCGACGCCATGGTCGCGCCGTGTATGCCGTCGCGCCCAGTCTTGGCGCCAACATACACCACGGGATTGTTCGCGCCCTTGGCGGCGGCGGTGAAGATTTTGTCCTTATCGGCAATGCCGAGACAGAACACGTTGACCAGGATGTTGCCGTTGTAGCGCGCGTTGAAATTAGTCTCGCCGCCCACCGTCGGCACGCCGACGCAATTGCCATATCCCGCGATGCCCGAAACAACGCCTTCGACAAGCCGGCGCGTTTTCGGATGTTCCGGCGCACCGAAGCGCAGCGCATCCATGATCGCCACCGGGCGCGCGCCCATCGTGAACACGTCGCGCAAGATGCCGCCAACGCCGGTCGCCGCGCCTTGATACGGCTCGATGTAAGACGGGTGGTTGTGGCTCTCCATCTTGAAGATCGCCGCGAGCCCGCCGCCAATATCGATGGCGCCGGCGTTCTCGCCGGGTCCGTAAATCACGTGCGGCGCCTTGGTTGGAAACTTGGCCAGGTGCGCGCGCGTGGATTTGTAGGAGCAGTGCTCGCTCCACATCACCGAGAAGATGCCGAGTTCGGTGACGTTCGGGGTGCGCCCCAGCTTCTCCAGAACGAGGTCATATTCGTCGCGGGAAAGGCCGAATTCTTCGGCGAGCGCCAGAGTGCCCGGCGCGAGCGGATCTAGGGACATGGGGCCGAGTTAGCGTGTGTCGGACGTGGCGGCAATCAGCCTAACCCTGCCGAAACGGCAGGCTGGCCTGCCCTAACCGCCAAACTCGACAAGGAGGCCGGGCAGCCTTAGTCCTCAGACAGCCGAAGGAGACCTAAACCATGCGCGAGCTGCCGCTTTCAGAACTGCCGAACATGGTCGGCCAAGAACTTGGGGTTTCCGACTGGCTTGAGATCACGCAGGAGCGGGTCAATCGTTTCGCCGACGCGACGGGCGACCACCAGTGGATCCATATCGATGTGGAGCGCGCCACCAAGGAACTCGGCAGCCCCATCGCTCACGGCTACCTGACGCTCTCACTGATCCCATTCCTGGGAAAGAACATCATCAGCTATTCGGGCGTGTCGCGCGGCGTGAACTACGGCTGCAACAAGGTTCGTTTCACCAACATGGTGCCGGTGGGCTCGCGCATTCGCATGCGGATGAAGTGCCTGTCAGTTGAGCCGCGGGGCGGCGGCTTCCAAGTCACCAACGAGTGCAAGATCGAGATCGAGGGCGAAGATCGTCCCGCATGCATCGCCGAGACCGTGGGCATCATCTATCCGGCGTAATTTCCCCCGATGACCGCCTGCCGGGCGGCCAACCGGTTTCCACTCGGCCTGGAGGCGGTGCGTGCTGACCTGTGTTGAATCGATCTCGCTCGCCGGCGATCGCGCCAAGCAAAACGACGACGCGGTGGGTTACGCGCATCAGCGCGGCTGGGTGATTGATGGCGCCACGGACCTTCACGACAAGCCGCTGACCGGATGGGCTTCCGACGCCGCTTGGATCGCGCACTGCGCCAACGCCAGCTTCCACGCCAACGCGCAGTTCGACCTCCACGACATGCTGAACGTGGCAGTCGAAGCGGCGATCACGCAGTTCAAGGACGTCGCTGGCGCCGGCGCGATCGACAAATGGAAATCGCCGATTGCGTCGCTCGCAATGGTCGCGGAGACCGCACTCGGTCTGGTCGGCCTCGACCTTGGCGACTGCCGTGTCTTCGCACTCGACGCCGAAGGCGCAGTGCACATCGCCGGCGGACCCGGTGACGCCGGCGACAACGAGAGCAAACTCGCGGCGCAGCAAACCGATAAGCATAAGCCGCTGCTGCAGCGCACCGAGACAATCGAACTCCTGCGCCGCGCGCGCGAAAGCCTGAACAAAGACGGCGCGCACTGGACCTTCGGGCTCGACCCAGCATGCCTACAACATGCGCGCACCTGGACCCTCCGCATAAAACGTCCCGCACATGTGCTGCTGATGACCGATGGCTTTTCCTCCCTGACCGATCGTTATGGCGCGTTCGACGCTGGCGGCTTGGTGCAAGCCGCGATCGACAAAGGTTTGCAGGAGCTGGGACGCGAACTTCGCATCATCGAAAATCACGATGCAACGAGCGACTTGCACCCGCGCTTCAAAAAGAGCGACGACGCCACTGCGCTGCTGCTGCGCTTGACCTGAATAGAGACTGCCATGAGTGAACGCCCACAACCGCCCGTCGCCCGGCGCGACCCTAAGCGCATTGAACAACTCGGACGCGTGCGCACCGACAACTATGCGTGGATCAAGGATGACAACTGGCAGCAAGTCATGCGCGAACCCTCCGCGCTGCGCGCCGACATCCGCGCGCACCTCGTTGCGGAGAACGCCTACACCAAGGCCATGATGGCCTCGACCACGGAGCTACAGGAAAAGATCTACCAGGAGATGCGCGGGCGCGTGAAGGAGGACGATTCCAGCGTGCCCTCGCCGGATGGGCCGTGGGAGTATTATCGCCGCTTCGAAACAGGCGCGCAGCATCCCAAATACGTACGCCGGCCCTGCGGCGGCGGCGGAACCGAACAGGTGCTGCTGGACGTCGATGCGCAAGCGCAAGGCAAGGCATTCTACAAAGTCCTGTCGGCGCAGCACGCGCCCAACCACGCGCTCATCGCTTACGCCGTCGATGAGCAAGGTTCGGAAATCTACACGGTGCGCGTCAAAGACATGGTCAGCGGCGAAGAGTTTGCGCACGCGATCGGCAACTGCACCGGCGACTTCGTATGGTCGCCAAACTCAGAGTTCCTGTTCTGGACCTATCGCGACGACAACGGTCGTCCTGCCAAGATTTATCGCCGGCCGGCGCGCGGTGGCGACGACGTGCTCGTGTATGACGAACCGGACGGCGGTTTTTTCCTCGGCGTCAATGTCAGCGAAAGCCGCGCCTACATCATCATCCACGCCGGCCACCATGCTTCGTCAGAAAGCCACATCATCCCGGCCGCGGATCCAACCGCGATGCCGGTGCTGTTTGCTGAACGTACGGACGACGTTCTCTACAGCGTCACCCACTGGAACGGCGCTTGGTACATCCTCACTAACGCTGCCGGCGCTGTAGACTTCAAGATCATGCGCGCTGACCCTGGCAACACAGCGCGCGCCGCGTGGCGCGATTTCATTCCGCACGAGCCCGGCCGCTACATTCTGGGACTTGAAGCCACGAGGGATTATCTTGTCCGCAGCGAGCGGGTGAAGGCGTTGCCCCGCGCCGTGGTGCGACACGTCGATGGTGACGAGCACACGATTGCACTCGACGAGGAAGCCTACACACTCGAATTGGCGGGCGGGTACGAGTACGAAACCACCACCCAGCGTTATATCTACAATTCGCCAACCACGCCGATGCAGTGGTTCGACTACGACTTAGCTACGCGCACGCGTGCCCTGCGCAAAACCCAGGAGATTCCATCGGGCCACGATCCGGAAAAGTATGAGGCGCGGCGCTTCTTCACCACGGCTACGGATGGCGCGCAGGTGCCGATCACTGTTTTGATGCTGCGCGGCACGAAACTCGACGGCTCGGCGCCACTTTATCTCTACGGCTATGGTTCGTACGGAATTTCGCTCGACGCCGACTTTTCTATTCGCCGCTTCAGTTTGGTTGACCGTGGTTGGGTCTATGCAATCGCACACGTCCGCGGTGGGGCGGAGATGGGCTTCGGCTGGTTTCAAGACGGACGCAAAGACAAGAAGAAGAACAGCTTCACCGATTTCGTCGCCTGCGCCGACGAACTGATCAAACGCGGCTACGGACGCGCAGGACGCATCGTCTGCGAAGGCCGCTCGGCCGGCGGCATGCTGATGGGCGCAATCGCTAACCTGCGGCCAGACCTATGGGCTGGCGTGGTCGCGGGCGTCCCGTTTGTGGATGTGCTCAACACCATGAGCGACACGTCGCTGCCGCTGACCCCGCCGGAATGGCCCGAGTGGGGCAATCCGCTCGAGGATGCGGCGGCTTACGACTACATCGCCAGCTACTCGCCGTATGACAACGTCGAAGCTAAGCCCTATCCGGCCATCCTCGCCACAGGCGGGCTAACAGACCCGCGCGTGACCTACTGGGAGCCCTCAAAATGGGTGGCCAAACTGCGTGAAATCACCACGCCCGGCAAACCGGTGCTGCTGAAGATGAATATGGATGCCGGTCACGCCGGCAGCGCTGGACGCTTCGAATTCCTACGCGAACTTGCACATGACTTTGCTTTCGCCATCAAAGCCGTGGGCGCGGAAGAAGCGGGCGGCCCCTTCTAGCGCCGCCTGGCGTTTGCAAAATTTCCACCCGCATCTACGCTCGCGCACCGCCAATCAGAGGAAACACGATGACCAAGCCGGAAACAGTTGGCCTCTCCAGCGCGCGCTTGCAGATGCTCGATCGCGTGGTGGACGAGCGATACGTTCAAACTGGCTTGGTGCCAGGCATCATCACGCAGGTCTGCCGCAAGGGTGAAGTCGTCCACACCGGCATGTCCGGTCAGATGGACATGGAGCGAAAGAAGGCGATGCGCGAAGACGCGATCTTCCGCATCTACTCCATGACCAAGCCGATCACCGCTGTCGCACTGATGATGCTGGTTGAAGAAGGCAAGATCGGCCTCGAAGACGCCGTTGCCGCCCACATTCCCTCATGGCGCAATCTCGGCGTCTACGCGACGGGCATGCCTAGCCTCCTAACCGACGGACCGACGCAATTCATCACGGTGCCGCCGAAGCGGCCGATGAAGGTCGTCGATCTGGTGACGCACACGTCCGGCCTCACCTACCACTTCATGAACCGCACTTCCGTCGACGCGGAATATCGCAAACTCAAGATCGTCGACTTCCAAACGCCCGGCGGTCTCGACACGTTCATCGAACAACTTTCAAAGCTGCCGCTCGATTTCTCGCCGGGCGATCATTTCAACTATTCGGTTTCCATCGATGTGATGGGGTATCTCGTACAGAAGCTTTCCGGCATGAGCTTTGGCGAGTTTCTGCGCACGCGCTTGTTTGAACCGTTGGGCATGCACGACACTGGCTTTCATGTGCCGGCAAACAAGATGGATCGCTTTTGCAGCTGCTACATGCCGGGCAAGGGTGGCAAGCTCGCCATTCAAGACGACGCGGGCAAGTCGACCTACGCAGAGCCGCCGAAACTCGAAAGCGGCGGCGGCGGCTTGGTCTCGACGACGCACGACTACATGCGCTTCTGCCGCATGATGCTCGCGGGTGGCACGCTCGACGGCGTGCAGATTTTGTCGCCAAAAACAGTGCAGATGTTCAGCCGGAATTTCCTGCCGAACAACGCGCTTGTGTCGGAGATGCAGCCCGGCATCGGGCTCTTCAGCGAAGCGGGCTACGGCGGCGTCGGCTTCTCGATCGCGTGCGGCGTCACCACCGACCTCAGCAAGACCATGCTGCCCGGATCGGTTGGCGAATATTTCTGGGGCGGCGCCGCCTCGACCGCATTCTGGATCGACCCCGCGGAAGACCTGACCGTGGTCTTCATGACCCAAGTCATCGGGTCTGACGCACGCCTCACCCTGCGGCGCGATCTCCGCACGCTCGCTTACTCCGCCATGACCGAGAGCTACGCCTAGCCGTTCTTGATCCTGAACCAGCGGGCGCGATGGATGTCTTCTAGGTTGTCCTCGTAGCCACCGAGATCGGGATGCACGAGATTGGCCGAGTTGGGAAACACGGTCATGCAGAACGAAGCATCGTTCAGCGCGATCTGCTCCGCCTGGCTCATCAATTGCGCGCGCTTGGCGGCGTCGGGTTCGTTGTCCGACTGCAGCACAAGCTGGTCGTAGACGGCGTTTGAATAACCCGGCGTATTCTGCGGCCCTGAGCGGGTTTCCAGCAAGAACAGGAAATTGCGGGCGTCGTTAAAATCCGCGATCCATGCGGCAGCGCCAATCTGGTAGTTGCGCGCCTGCAGATTGGCGTAATGTATCTGCGCCTCGTACGAGTGCAACTCCACGACGACCCACGGCGCGATCGCGCGCCAATCCGCCTGCGCCACCACCGCGACCCGCGGATTGTCGCTGGTTGCCAGGAACGACAACTCGAAGCGCAGCGGATTGTTGGGGCCGTACCCGGCCGCGCGCAGCAATTGCTCGGCCTGTGCACGGCGCTGCGCCAGCGGCAGGCTGGCCCACGTATAGCGCGCCGTTGCCGGATAGTCGGCGATCCCGGGCGGCACCAGCGAATATGCCGGCCGTTCGCCCGTGCGATAAATCTGCGTGGCGAGGAATTCGCGATCGAGCGCCATACCGATGGCTTGACGCACCCGCACATCATTGAACGGCGGGCGCGTGCAGTTCAGCGAGAAATAGTTGCAGGCATTGAATGGCGACACCCGCACAAAACCCGGCAGCGCCTTGCGCAGATTGTCCGCCTGGTTGGAGGCAAAGCGCGTCGACCAGCCCGCCTCGCCGCTCATCACCTTGCGCGCGGCCGCGTTCACATCGTTGCCGGGATAATAATAGAGGCTGTCGAGCACGACGTTATGCGCATCGTAAAAGAGCGGATTGCGCTCAAGGTGAATGATGTAGTTCGACCACCAGCGTTTCAGCGTGTACGGCCCGTTCACGACGATATTGTCGGGATGCACCCAGTCGTCGCCATGCTTCTGCACGATGTGCTTTGGCACCGGCAGCGTGATGTAGTGCTTCATCAGCTGATGCAGGTACGGCGCCGGATGCTCGAGCTTTACCTCTAGCGTCAGATCGTCGAGCGCCGTGACGCCGAGATTGTCGACCGTCATGTGGCCGCTGTTCACCGCCTCAGCGTTCTTGATCGGATAGAGCAGCGATGCGTAAGTCGAGAGCGACTGCGGCCCCAACAATCGCCGGAACGAAAACTGGAAGTCGTGCGCGTTGCACGGTGCCCCGTCTGACCAGGTCGCGCGGCGCAGATAGAACATCCATGTCAGGCCATCGTCGCTGACGTCGTAGCGCTCGGCCATGCCCGGTATGGGACGGCTGTGCACGTCCTCGGTCATCAGACCGATGAACATGTTGCCGACGATATTGTTCTCGTATGACGCCACGCACATTTGCGGATCGAGCGAATCCGGCTCGGCGTTGTTGCTGATATCGAGGGACTTGCGGCGCTTATCGAAGCCGACAATCTGCGAATTCGCGCAACCGGCGAGTGTAGCTGACACACTTGCGCCCGCTGCCCCCGTTAGAAGCGCTCTGCGGTCGGTCCAAAACGCCATGCGCCGAACGGCTCCTGTTGAGTCGGGCTGACAAACTCGCGGGCCAGTTTAAGGTGATCCGCAGCACGCAGGGAGGGGTTTATGCGTCTTGCACTTGCCGGTTTTGTTTTCGTGGGCCTTGCCGCCGTCGCAACCGCGCAACAGCCCGCGCCGGCATCCCAGCATGACAACCCCGAAGTGCTCGACCGCGTGTACGCCTGCGCAACGATCACCGATGAACACCAGCGCCTCGCCTGCTACGACGCGGCGGTCGGCACGCTGCACGAAGCGCAAAATCGCGGCGACGTGGTCGCCGTCGACCGGCAGCAGGCCGAGCGCGTCAATCGGGAAGCGTTCGGCTTCTCCCTGCCGAGCCTGCCCAACCTATTCGGCGGCGGTCACCACGGCGAACGCGCGGCCGTTGCGCCCCTCACGGCTCAGGACATGACCATCCAAAGCGTGCAACGTCTCGGCAACGGCCGTGCGTTGTTCACAATGTCAAACGGACAGGTCTGGCTGCAGATCGACGATGAGAACTCGCGCAACGCACGTCAGGGCGGCGAAGTTACAGTTCGCACCGCGGCGATGGGCAGCTTTCTCATGTCCGTCAAAGCCGGCGGACCAGCGCTCCGCGTGCGGCGCCAGCAATAGCGCGCTAGCGGTCCTTTGGATCGAGCGCATCACGCAGGCCGTCGCCCAGGAAATTGAACGCCAGCAGCAGCACCAGCATGGTGGTAGCCGGGACTACCAGCATCCATGGCGCGTTGATCATTTGCCCTGAGCCGTCCGAGATAAGGCGGCCTAGCGACGTAAGCGGCTCTTGCACGCCCAAGCCGATGAACGAGAGGAAACTCTCCGAAAGGATGATCACCGGAATGTTCAGCGTCGCGTAGATGACCACGGGGCCCAGCACGTTGGGCACGATGTGGCGGAATACGATCTCCATCGGCCTCGCGCCCGCCGCGCGCGCCGCTTCCACGAATTCCTTGTTGCGCAAAGCGATGGTCTGACCGCGGACAATCCGCGCCATCGTGAGCCATTCTACGGCGCCAATCGCCATGAAGATCAGCAGCAGTTTGAAGAACGGGTCAGGCGTGTTGATCAGCGTCATCAAAACGATGACGAAGAAGATGAACGGAATGGCGTAGAGAACATCGACGAGGCGCATCATGGCCTCGTCCACGGCTCCGCCGAAGAAACCTGCGACGGCGCCGTAGGCGACGCCGATCGTCAGCGCCACGGCGGTCGCAGCCACGCCAACCAGCAGCGAGATGCGCAATCCGAACAGCATGCGCGCAACCATGTCGCGCCCCTCTGTGTCCGTGCCGAGAAGGTGCATGTGATCCAAAGTGGGCGCGATCGCTACGCGGTCGCGGAAAATCTCATCGAGTTTGTATATCCACAAAATCGGACCGAAGATCGCCGCCAACACCAGGATCGCTACGACATAGAGGCTCACCACCGCGGCCGGATTGCGCATCAGGCGGCGGCGGGCATCGTCCCACAGCGAACGTCCGCGAATGGCGCGCGGCATCGGCACATCGTCGTAGAGAAGGTCGCTCATGCCGTGCGCGTCCGCGGATCGAGGACGCGGTACATGATGTCCGAGCCGAGATTGAAGAAGATGATGAGCGCGGAATAGATGAGCACCACGCCCATGACCAAGGTGTAGTCGCGCTGCTGCGCGGCAAGCACGAATTGCTTGCCGATGCCTGGCAATTGATAAACCGTCTCGATCACGAACGAGCCGGACATCACGCCCGCGAGCGCGGGACCGGCGTAGGAAACGATCGGCAGCAACGCGATCGGCAGCGCGTGACGCACGATCACTTGCCACTCAGGCAGACCTTTGGCCCGCGCTGTGCGAATGGCGTTGGAACGCAAAGCTTCGATCATGCTGGCGCGCATCAAGCGCGACACCACGGCAATCAGAGGCAGCGACAAAGTCAGAATCGGCAGGACGAGATAGCGCAGCGCGAACTCGTCACGGAACAAACCGCTCGATGGCAACCAATGCAGCTGCACGCCGAACCACATTTGCAGCAGCGGGCCCACCACCAAAGCCGGCAGGCACACGCCGATGATCGCCATCGCCATGACCGCGTAGTCCAAGCTCCGGTTCTGTCTGAATGCCGCGATGATCCCAAGACCGCCGCCAACCATCAGCGCCAAGATCATCGCGCCCACCCCGAGAATGGCGCTGGTGGGCGCGCCTTCCTCAATGATTTGCAGCACGGTCTTGTCGCGATATTTCATGGACGGGCCGAGGTCGCCATGCATGAGCCCGCCCACGTAGCGCGCGATCTGATCACCGATGGGCAAATCGAGTCCGTAGTGTTGTTCCAGGCGTTTCTCGATCGGCTCCGGCAGAGCGCGCTGTGAAGTGAATGGGCCGCCAGGCGCGGCATGCATCAACAGGAAGCACGCAACGATGATGGCAAGCATCGTCGGGACTGAAAGCAACAAACGCCGAAGGGCTTGGATTAGCATCCCGGGCGTCCCGAATCCCCGTGCGAAGCAGTGCACGGCGCGCGACAGCTTGCTTCCCCCGCAGGCCGTGTCAACGTGGCCGTCGAAATGACTGATTTTCATCGCGTCACACCGACCTTTTCGGTCGCGGGACAATTGGCGGTTGCCGATATTCAGCGCGCCGCCTACGCGGGGTTCAAAGTCATCGTTAAGAACCGTCCCGAGGGCGAGGATCCCGATCAGCCGAGCGAGGCTGCGTTGCGCGCTGCGGCCGGGGCGGCGGGGCTCGCTTACCATGCGCTCCCGTTTGTCGGCCCCCCTCCGCCGGCCGTGGTGGCGGAGATGGCGACGCTGATGGATGAGGACGCGCGAGGCCCGATCCTGGCCTATTGCCGCTCCGGACGGCGCTCAATTATGGCTTGGGCGCTTGCGGAGGCGCTCTCAGGGCGCACGCCGCCTGACGAAATCCTCGCACAAGCCGCCGCAGCGGGTTACGACTTGAGCGGCGCGCGGGAAGCGTTGGAGAGCTTGGCGCCGCGCAGCTGAGGGATCACCGCGGCAGGATCAACAGCCACAGGACTTTCAGAAGCACGATGAAGGACAGGGCCAACATCACCGTGCGAGCGCGCTCCAAAGTGAACATACAGATGGCGAATGCGCGGGTCATGGGCGCGCCGCTGCAAGCCGCGGACCGCGGACGTTAACGGTGTCGGTCGAGGAACCCTTTCTGACTTCGGGTCCGGTCTGGCTACGCGACTTCCATTTCGGCTGGACCGGATTGACGGTGCGCAAAACTGGCGCGCGCGTGCCGTACTCGCCCTCGGTGATCGCCGAGGTCACTGCGTGGTTCAGATATTTCTTCGCCGCGAGCGCGGCGGAACCAATCGGGGCGCCGTTCAGCATCGCATTCACACCTGAGCGTGCGCGCCCTTGGTATCTCGTGTGGGCCGTCTCTCGGCTCGCAGGCGGCCGCTTCACGCGTGATGCGAGTGATGCTGACGTGGTGATGCACTTCGAGGACAAGACCATCAGCCCGAACACGGCCCCCGCGCGTTTAAAGCACGGCGCCCAGTTGATTAACTTCGATTGCGCTGATGTCTCCAAGTCCCGCGTCTCGCGCGTGTTCGAGCAGGCGTTCGGATATGCGCTCGCAGTCGATCCGGCAAAGCATGCCGGCGAGGCCGTGGAAAAATCGGAGATCAACGGCGCACACGACGGACGCATCTTGCACTGCCCGGCGCCCGCGCTTGCGGGGCGCGCCTATCAGCGGCTGATCGACAATCGCGGCATCGATCTCAACCATGTCGATGACTTGCGCACTTGCACTGTGAACGGCAAACCGATTGTTGTGTTCATCAAGCGCCGGCCGGTCGCCAAACGTTTTCAGAATACCAATTCCGAAGTCCTCATGCGGATGCCCGAACAGGTCTTCTCCGAGGATGAGATCGCCAAGATCGGCGCGTTCATGCGCGGCATGGGCATGAATTGGGGCGCGGTCGATGTGCTGCGCGATCGACATGACGGCAGGCTCTATGTCGTCGACGCCAACAAGACCGATATGGGCCCGCCCATCGCGCTACCGCTCACAGATAAAATGACGGCCACGCGCAAGCTCGCGGCCGCATTCCGTTCGTTCGTCGAGCGCTAGCATGGCTGTCAAAATTCCGTTCGTCCGCGACATGAGTTTTGAGTACGGCGCGCCGCAACAGGTGAGCCCCCTTATCGCCCGTATCGTCGCTAACAATCCGGGTCCCTTCACATTTCGCGGCACTGGCGTTTACGTCGTTGGGCGCGAAGAGGTCGCGGTAATCGACCCTGGCCCTGATGACGATGCGCATCTCGACGCGCTCAAGCGCGCGCTCGCGGGAAAACGCGTCAGCCACATCTTCGTCACCCACCGCCACCTCGATCACTCTCCGGCGGCGCGCCCGCTCGCGGCGGTCACCGGCGCGAAGATTTACGCCAGCGGCATTTCTCCGCGCGTTTCCGCGGACGATTTTGTCGCCGAGGCAGGCGACGATCTCGGTTTCAAACCGGATGTTGTTGCGAAGGACGGCGAGCAGTTCAGCGGCGATGGTTGGACTTTGGAAGCGGTGATGACGCCCGGCCATACCTCCGATCACATGTGCCTCGCGCTCAAGGAGGAAAACGCGCTCTTCTCCGGCGACCATATTATGGGCTGGTCCACAACGGTTGTGACGCCGCCCGACGGTGACATGAACGCCTATCTCGCGAGCATCGACAAAATCGCCGCGCGCGGCTTCGCGACACTATGGCCGACACACGGCCCGCCGGTGACCGAGGTCGCGCCGTTCATCGCCGCCTACCGCGCGCACCGGTTGGATCGCGAGGCACAGATTATCGCGCGGCTCGAAGCCGGACAGACGCGCATCAAAGACATGGTGCCGGTGATGTACGCTGAGGTCGATCCCCGCCTCTATCCAGCGGCGGCGCATTCGGTGTTCGCGCACATGATCCGGCTCGTGAGTATCGGGCGCGTGTGCGCGCGCGGCGTACCCACGCTCGACAGCGACTATATGTTGGTCACTTAAGAGGCTTATATGCGCGTTCCGATGATGGCGGCTTTGAGTTTCGCGCTCGCCGCGTGTGGGCAACAACAGGCGCCAGCGCCAAACTCACCGACAAGAGCAGCGTCGCCCGCAACATCGCATAATGGCATGACGGTCGGCGCCTGCGTCGACGCGACAGTTGGCACTGTCGGCTCGCGTCTAGAAGGCGTGCCCACCAGCGGCA
The DNA here is from genome assembly GCA_047601265.1 of Terricaulis sp. Lineage (GTDB taxonomy): Bacteria > Pseudomonadota > Alphaproteobacteria > Caulobacterales > Aquidulcibacteraceae > Vitreimonas. Next base: position 3,584,346 of record JASGJR010000001.1, on the reverse strand, counting down.
GCGCGATCCTCTACACTAACGGCATGAGTCAAGTGAGCTATGACGCGGTGCCCGGCATTGATCATTCCAAGGCCGGCGACACGGTGCATCTCTGCCTCGCCAGCGTGCCGCAGAACTGCCCGCCGGGCGACGATCGCGGCAAGGTCTATTCCGCCACGAACCAGCGCACTGGCGAGACCTGGAGCGCGGCTGACTCCGAGCACTCCTGCGGCGGCGCGTAACTAGCCGCTGCTGCGCGCGAGCAATTCGAGCAGATCCTGCTTCCAGAATTGCGCCGAAGTGTGCGTGCCGTGACCGCGCGTCTCGGCGCTTTCAGGAATGAGGCGGAAACGCGCATTGGGCATGCGCGGAATGGCGCGCTGCGGGTAGTCAAAACCGCGCGGATTGATGAAGTCATCCGCTGAATTGATCCACATCACCGGCGCCGTGATGCGCTCCAAGTGCGGCCAAGGATTATAGTTTCGCGAGCTATCGAACTGGTAGATCGTGTCGTTCGCATCAATACCCGTCATCGAACGCTGCACACGTGCGCGCCCCGCCTCAATGGCCTGGTCGCGCGTTGGATATTGCGTCTGGAAATTCAGTGGCGCGGAGCCGGCAATGACCAACACCGACGCCGCGGTGCGCAAGCCTTGCACCGGCTGCGCCGCGTAGTCGCCGCCCTGCCAAGCCGGATCGTTTTCGATGCCGTCGATCACCATTTGCCGCCACATGCGATTGAGACCGGCAATCTCGATCGGCTCACATGCCATCGGCATCAGCGCACGCGCGAAATCCGGATAGGTCTCGCCCCAGACGAAAGCGTGCATGCATCCCATCGATGTACCGAAGATCAGACGCAAATGCCGAAGATGCAGTCCTTCCGTCAGCAAGCGATGCTGCAGCATCACCATGTCGTCGTAATCGTATTTCGGAAAATGCATCCGCAAGCCGTCGGATGGTTTTGACGACTGACCGTGACCGACATTGTCGGGCATGATGATGTAGTAGCGTTGAATATCCAACGGCTGTCCTGGTCCGAACAGTTCGTTGGCGAATTGCGGCGCCAGGAATTGATGGCCTGTGCCGCCGGTGCCGTGCAGCAGCATGATTGCGTTATCGACTTGACCGTGCCGGTCGCGATGCGGCTGTCCCAGCGTCGAATAATGGATACGCACCTGCGACAGTGTTTCGCCCGATCCAAACCGCACATCGCGCGCGATGAAATCGGCTTCAGCGGTTTGCCATTGCTGAGCCGGCGCCTGCGTTTGCGCGGACGCGGCGCCTGCGAGCGCGAAAGCCGCACATGCCAGAACAGCAAATGACTTCATCGATGCCTCCGTCTGCGATCAATGGTGCGCGCTCATCAAACCCCACGCGACAATGCTCAGTCCGACCGCTTCGGCGCCCGCGACCAACAAGAGGATCCAGCGAAAGGATCGCTTCAAGGTGAGCCCGAAGAAAAGGCACACGACGCCGACAACGGCGTGGACGCACAGCAGTGCGATCGTTGCAGGCGGTAATCCGAGCAAGGGTTACTCGGCCGCGGTGGCGGTGGGCAATTTATAGTCCTTGAACATCTGCCGCAGCGCGAGTTTGTTGATTTTTCCGGTCGCGCCGAGCGGGATTTTCTCCACGAACACCACATCGTCCGGCGTCCACCATTTGGCGATCTTGCCCTGCAGTGCGCTCAACATCTGTTCGCGCGTCGGCTGTGCGCCGGGTTGCGGCTCGATCACCAAAAGCGGACGCTCGTCCCATTTCGGGTGATAGATGCCGATGACGGCGGCGCAGGCCACACCCGGCGCGCCGACAGCGATGTTTTCGATGTCGATGGAGCTGATCCACTCGCCGCCAGACTTGATCACGTCCTTGGCGCGGTCGGTAATCTGCATGATCCCGACTTCGTCGATACTGGCGACATCGCCGGTATCGAAATAGCCACACGGCTCCAAGCATTCTCCCTTGTCGTTCTTGGCGCCGGCATTCTTGAAATACGCCTTTGCAACAGCTGGCCCGCGCACCATCAAGCGGCCGAAGGCAACGCCGTCATGCGGTTTCTCGATGCCGTCATCATCGACAATTTTCATCTCGACGCCAAACGGCGTGCGGCCCTGTTTCAGTTTGGTTCTCATGCGGCCTTCGTGATCGAGGTGCGCATGCTCTGGATGAAGCTTGCCAATCGTCCCGATGGGGCTGGTCTCGGTCATGCCCCAGGCGTGAATGACCTCAACGCCGTAATCTTCTTCGTAGGCACGCAACACCGCTTCCGGGATCGCCGAGCCACCGACGACAACCCGCTTCAAGGTCGAGAGCTTCAGATTGTGCTCACGCATGTGATTGAGCAGCATGATCTGCACGGTTGGCACCGCGCAGCTGAACGTCACCTTTTCGGTTTCCATCAGTTCGTAGATGCTCGCGCCGTCGAGTTGACGGCCGGGCATCACCATCTTGGCGCCGACGATCGGGCCAACAAACGCAATCGCCCAGGCATTGGCGTGAAACATCGGCGCGATCGGCAACACGCAATCACCGGCGCCGACGCCGAACCCATCGGCCTGGTTGGCCATCATCGAAAGCAGGATGTTCGAACGGTGCGCGTAGAGCACGCCCTTGGGGTCGCCCGTTGTGCCTGACGTATAGCAAAGCCCGCACGCGGTGTTTTCGTCGAACCCGCCCCACTCCGCTTCGATGGACTGGCCGGCGAGAAATTCCTGATAGCCGATGACGCCCGGCAGTTTGCTTTGCTTGGGATCGCCGCTCAGCATGACGAAGTGCTTCACGGTGGGCAGCTTGCCGGCAATGCCTTCGACAATCGGCAAGAAAGTCGCGTCGAAGAACAGCACCTTGTCTTCGGCGTGATTGATGATCCAGGCGATCTGCTCGGGAAAAAGCCGCGGGTTCACGGTGTGCAGCACCGCACCCATGCTGGATGTGCCGTACCAGACTTCCATGTGCCGGTCGGTGGTCCAAGCGAGCGTCGCGACGCGGTCGCCAAAGCCAATGCCCCACGCGCGCAAGGCATTGGTGGCGCGCTTGGCGTTGTCATACATCGCGGCGTAGGTGTTGCGGGTGATCGGCCCATCGACACTGCGCGTGACCACTTCCTGACGGGGAAAATTGGTCTTGGCATGGTCGAACACTTTGTCGACCGTCAGCTGCCAGTCCTGCATCAACCCGAACATCGGTATTCCTCTCCCGGCCCCGTCTTACGCGAGGCGTTGGCTGGCATGTTAGCGTGGCGCCGCGCCGCGGCAATGCTGCTTACGGGTAAAGCCGGTGCTTGGACCACGCCTGGCCAAGAGCGGCACGCTCGAACACGAGCCGGTCATGCAGACGGAACGGGCGATCGCGCCAAAACTCCACAGCGAGCGGCGCGACGCGCCAACCGCGCCAATAGGGCGGACGCGGAATCTCCCCTAGCCCGAATTTCAGCGTGTACTCGGCAATTCGTTTTTCCAACGCCATGCGATCTTCGAGCGGCCGCGATTGGGCGCTTGCCCACGCGCCGATACGGGCGCCGCGGTCGCGGCTTTGAAAGTATGCGTCAGCTTCGGCGTCGGTCGTGGCTTCGACCATTCCGCGGATGCGCACCTGGCGGCGCAGGGTCTTCCAGTGAAAGCAAAGCGCCGCGCGCCCGTTGGCGGCGAGTTCGCGCCCCTTGGCGCTCTCGGCGTTCGAGTAGAATACGAAGCCGTGCTGATCGAAGCCCTTCATCAGCACCATGCGGACGTCCGGGTAGCCTGATGCGTCCGCGGTCGCGAGCGCCATGCCGTTCGGGTCGTTGGGCTCCTTCTCCTTGGCTTCCTTGAACCAACGCTCGAACAGCGCAAACGGCTCGCTTTCAGCAAACAACGCCGCGTCGTCGGGCGGCGGTTGTACGGCTGGGTCGTATGTGGGCGAAGGCGGAATGAGGTCGTCGCCTGACAAGGAATCGTACTCCCGTTAACGTCTGGTCCGATATAAGCGTTCGAACGTCCATGTCCCACAACACCTTTGGCCACCTTTTTCGCGTGACGACCTGGGGCGAGAGCCACGGGCCGGAGATCGGTTGCGTAGTCGATGGCTGCCCGCCGGGCATTCCGCTGACCGAGAGCGACATCCAGCATTGGCTGGACCGCCGCAAGCCTGGGACGAGCCGCTTTGTCACCCAGCGGCGCGAACCGGACGAAGTGAAGATCATGTCGGGCGTGTTCAGCGACGATCGCACGGCACAGCAAGTCACGACCGGCACGCCGATTTCGATGGTGATCGAGAACGTCGACCAGCGCAGCAAAGACTACAACGACACCCGCGATCTCTATCGGCCGGGACACGCGGACTACGTTTATGACGCCAAGTACGGCATCCGCGATTATCGCGGCGGCGGGCGCTCTTCTGCGCGCGAAACCGCCGCGCGTGTGGCAGCGGGCGCGGTTGCGCGCCGGGTGCTGGGCGACGCCATTCAAATTCGCGCCGCGCTGGTGCAGATCGGCAAGATCGGCATCGACCGTTCGCGCTGGGATTGGAACGAGGTCGAGAACAATCCGTTCTGGTCGCCCGACGCCAACGCCGCCAAGCAATGGGAAAGTCTGCTCGACGCCACGCGCAAGGACGGCAACTCGGTGGGCGCCGTCATCGAAGTGGAAGCCACTGGCGTTCCGCCCGGCTGGGGCACGCCGGTTTATGGCAAACTCGATGCGGAGATTGCCGGTGCGCTCATGAGCATCAACGCCGTCAAGGGCGTTGAGATCGGCGCGGGCTTTGGCGCAGCGGCGCTGACGGGCGTCGAGAACGCCGACGAGATGCGCCCCGGCAATGACGGCGCACCGGTGTTCTTGTCGAACCATGCCGGCGGCATCCTCGGCGGCATTTCGACGGGGCAAACCATCGTCGCGCGTCTCGCGATCAAGCCGACCTCCTCCATTCTGACGCCGCGCCGCGCCGTCGATCGCAACGGTAACGAGGCCGACATTTCCACGACCGGACGGCACGATCCGTGTGTCGGCATTCGCGGCGCGCCAGTGGCGGAAGCAATGCTCGCCTGTGTCCTGGCGGACGCAAAGTTGCGGCACCGGGCGCAGACGGGGCGATGAGAACACGCCGGCCGGCGGAACTTCTGTTTCGTACAGTTCGCGCGGAACCGAAATTTCGCGCTGCCGTTTCCTCGGCATCATGGCTTGGACACCTCACATCTACGAAGATCGCCCGGTCCTGCGGGAACGCGTACTGGCTGCAGCCGCTATCGGCAGCGTGCTGATTGGCGGCGCCATGGCCATGGACACGATCGTCACGGGCGGCTGGCAATGGGGCGTTGCCGCGGCGTCGCCGCAACGGACTTATGTTGACGACGTCAATCAACAATGGACCGAACCCGCGCCAAGCGTTCCGATTTCACAACCTGTGACGTTGGCGAGTGCGACGGCGAGCGATGTTTCCGAGCAAGTGCCGGCATCGGGCGATGCGCTTGACGGTGCGCGTGCCACGGTTTCCCTCACCTCCTATGCGCCGCGCGATCCGCAACCGCCACAAGACGACGCGGAATCGACGGCGCGCTTCGATGCGATCGAGGCGGATATACAACAAGCAATGCCGCAGCAGGCGAGCGACGATGCGGTTGCCGCCAAAAACTAAGGATGCTGTTGCTGCTGTTGTTGGGCCATCGCGGCGGCGATACGCGCAGCCACGCGCGGCGCGCCGGTGGTTTGCGCCCATTGCTGCGCCAGGGTCATGGAATCATGCATGAGGCTTGGCATCTCAGCGATGTAAGCACGGCCCGCTGGAGACTCGTAGAACGCAGCCATGGTGCGAAGCTGGTCAGCGCTAAAATGGTTTGCGTAGATGCGGACGGCGATTTCCACGAGATCATCGACCGAAGAATTCATTTCGTCCATGACCACATTGGTGACCATGGCGATCTGCTGATCGTTCAGCCCCTGCGCCCGGCCGATCGTCTGGCACATTTGCGGCATCATCTGCGCGATGAGCGCTTGCTCGTTTGCGCGCGTGCCGTTGTCCTCGATCACGCGGCGCGCGAGCGCCAGTCGTTCGGGATCAATGTTCGCAGTGGCCGCCGGAGACGCAGCGCTGGCGTTCGGCGCGGGCGCCTGCTGCGCCAGTGAAGGATACGCGAAGAGCACGGCAAGCAGCGCCGCACCGGCAAACATCCGCTTCATGAATTCCCCCGCTTACTTTCGCCTGAAGCGCATAACCTTAGTCAGAAACGCCAGCTCTGTCTGCTCCAGCGCAAAGCCGGCTTCGGTGAACAATGTCACGAAATCTTCGCCGAGGTACGAGGCGAAATACGGCTCGTGGAAGCCGATCGGGAAATATTCCAGCATGCGGTCGAGATCGTCGGCGTCGCCGGTTTGGATCGAGTTGGCGAGCACGACGACGCCGCCCGGCGTGATGATGCGGGCGATCTCGGCGATGGCGTCGCGGCGTACGCGCGGCGGCAGTTCGTGAAAGAGATAAACACAGGTGGCGGCGTCGAAACTTGCGTCGTCGAACGGCGCCTGCTCGATGGCGCCGTTGACGATTTCGACCTGGCGATAGCCGGAGAGCCTTTCGCGCGCGTCTTCGCAATAGGCGGGGGAAAGATCGAGGCCAGTGGCGGGCAAGCGCGGAAATGCGGCAAGCGTCTGCTTGAGAAAACTGCCGTTGCCGCAAGCGATGTCGAGGTGGCGCACTTTGCGTTGATCGCGGCCGCGCAAGCCGCGTGCGAGTGAACCTAGGGCGATACGGCGCATGGCGTCGGCGGCGCCGCCAAACAGGACTTCGACCTGCGTGTCGTAAAGTTTGGCGCTTTCCTCGGTGAGCCAGCCGCCGGACTGGTAGTGAAAGTTCTGCAGGTAGTAAGCCGGAAATTGATTGCCCTGCGCCTGGTGGCGCACCTCATCGCCATCGCGTTCGAGGCGGCGCGCGTCCACCTCCGGCAGATCGCGAAAGAAGCGCGCGGAATTGCGCAGGGCCGATAAGGCGCGATCGACGCGCACGTCGTTCGGCGCGGGATAGAGTCCCGCTTCGATATTGGCGCGATCCTTGGCAAAGACATCGAAGAACGCGGCGCGAATGCGCTGCGCATCGCCCTCCGGCGCGCGCGGCTTGTATTTGGCTTCGCCGGGACGATCGAACGGCCCGGAGATGCGGCGCGCGAGCAGATAATGACTCATATACCACGCCACACGCGCGCCTTGCGCAGCAGCGTAACGAGCCCGGCCAATGTCGCGACGGAGAGGCATAGGCGCAATGTAGCGGCGACGCGGCGGCGCCACCAGAGAGGGAGGCTGCGACATGGAAGGGCGCGCGGACCGAAGGTGCCGGCAGGCCACGTGCGTCTCCAAATTGCGGACGCGCGGAAGCGCCCTCTTTCAATAAAATGAAGAGCGGGACGCGGATCAACCGCGTTGAGTAAGTTGCGCCTTACGGCGCGTGTAACGCGAATGATCCGCGTCCCGTGATTGTTGTGCAGCAGCACGACCTGTGGCGGTTTTAGCGCCTGTGTTCGATACGCCGCTGACGCGCTGGCTGATGTGTTCGCACCAGTCCACGATCTCCCGCCCTTAGCTTCAGAAAAGCCTGCTTGCGGGCTTGGCGCTTCGGACTTTGCGGGGAAGCTGGCTGATGGAGTTTCCCCCTTCGGCTCGCTTCACTCGCCACTTCCCCCGCACGCGGGGGAAGAAAATCCAAAGCGCTTCGCGTTCAATCACCTCGTTCGTCGCATTGGGTGAACATGGCCAACTGCTCTTCGTGCGGAACGATGGGTGCATTGTGCACCGAGGTTTGGAGCGGTCGGATTGATTGGCGCAAGTTTTTATAAGTTGGAGCGCGCGCCTCCGTGGCGCATTCGCTTATCCTTCAAGCACATGCGCCGTGCGCCACGGAGGCGCGCTCCTATCTTCAAGTGCCGGTGTCTGTTGGATAGACACGAGTGTATCCACTGCGAGCGGCTTTAGCGCTTGGCGGTCTTTTTCTTGCGCAGTTTGGCCGGCGGCTCGGCCAAAGGCTCGGGCCATTTGGTGATGCGCTTCATCAGACCTTGCATTTGCAGACGGCCCTCGCCGCGGGTTTTGCCGCGGACGCCGGCTTTGGCGATGTGCACGGTTTCGGGATCGCCGCTGACCAGCGGATGCCACCAATAGAGGTCCTTGCCTTCAGCGACGAGGCGATAGGCGCAGGTGCGCGGCAGCCAATCGAGGGTTGGCACGTTCTTCGGCGTGAGCTTGACGCAATCGGGCACGGATTGTTTGCGGTTGGCGTAATCGCCGCAGCCGCACGCTTTGCTATCGAAGAGCTTGCAGGAAACGTCGGTGAGATAAAGTTCGCCGGTGTCGGCGTCTTCGAGGCTGATGACGCAGCACTTGCCGCAATTGTCGCAGAGCCGCTCCCACTCGCGCTCATTCATTTGGCTGAGCGTCTTGGTGCGCCAATAACCGTGCTCGAGCGGCGCATCGTCGGCGGCGGCGCGTTTGCGGCGTGAGTTCTGGTAGTCGAGCAGCGTCGTCTTGGCGACAGCCACGTCCTTGCTGTTGCGATTGCCGCTCATCGTTCCAACGCCCCGACGACCTCGATGTGCGGACTCCAGCGGAATTGGTCAACCGGCGTGACGCGCGTGACGTGAAAGCCGAAGTCGACGAGGATCTTGACGTCGCGCGCGAAGCTGGCGGGATCGCAGGAGACGTAAGCGAGCTTGCGGATCGGCGCGCGCGCAATCTGCTCGGCCTGCAGGCGTGCGCCCGAGCGCGGCGGATCGATGACGGCGCCGTCGAACTTTTTCATTTCCAGGCTGGAAAGCGGCGTGCGCAACAAGTCGCGGCGCAGGATGGTGACTTGCTTGAGCGCGCCGCCCGCGCCGTCGGCAGCTTTCTTGAGCGCCGCGAGCATGTCGGCGTCAGCTTCGGCGGCGGTGACCTCGGCGTGTTCGGCAATACGCAGCGCGAAAGTGCCGATGCCGGAAAAGAGATCAATGACGCGGCCGGCGCCTTTGAGCGCGTCGAGCGCCAGGCGCGCGAGCGTTTCTTCACCGAGCGCGGTGGGTTGCAGAAAAGCGCCGGGCGGCGGCGCGACGAGCGCGCGGCCCATGCGCAGCATCGGGTTGCGCCGCGCGACGATGGGATCGCCATCGATGGAAAGGCGCGCAAGACCCAGCGCTTCGATTTCACGCGTCAGCGCTTCGCGTTCCTGCAAGGTGAGTGCATCGGCGCGGCCGGCGCCTTTGACGGCGACGTCGACGCCAGCGTCGGTGAGCAAGCATTGCAAGGTGAGTTCGCCACGTTGCGGCAGCAGGCGTGCGGCGAGTGGTGTCAGCGTCAGCGCAACGCGTTCGAGCTCGGGCGCGAGCACGGGGCATTGCGCGATGGGCGTCAAAGCCGCGCCGCCGCGCTCGATGAAGCCGACGCGCACCTTGCCGCGCTCACGCGCGACGTGAAACGCAGCACGGCGGCGGCCCGCGCCCCAGGCGGCGATGGTGTCGTCAACCACGGCGCCGCCCAGGCAGCGCCGGGCTAAAGCTTGCACCACCTGCTCGCGTTTCCAGGCGAGGTACGGGGCCTCCTGCCAGTGTTGCAGCTGGCAACCGCCGCAGCGGGTAAAGTGCTGACAAGCGGGCGCCTGGCGCTCCGGGCTGGACGACAAAATCTCTGCAATTTCGGCCCGGTGACCAGTCAGGCGGGCGCGGATTTCCTCGCCCGGCAGCGCGAACGGGACGTAGATGGGGCCGTCCAACGCTTCTGTGACCGCGTCGCCGCGCGCCCCAATTGAGTCTATTTTCAGTGTTTTATCAACGGCTTCCGGAGCGCGCGCGGCGTCTGCGTCAAACCGCGCGGGGCTTCGGGTGGGCCTTAGTGGGCGCTTCATGCGTCGTTCAGACAGACTTTGATTATTTGAACGCCGACAGACAGGAGCATCTCATGCGTGGTCAAGCTTTCATCGCTGCTTCGGTGTTCGCGCTCATGGCGATCGCGCAACCCGCGAGCGCTCAGCAATACCGTACTTACGGGGATGCGTATGCCGCGCAAACCCAGGATTGCCAACGTACGCAAAACGGCCGCACGGTTGGCGGCGCGCTGCTCGGCGCGGGCGCAGGCGCGGTGATCGGCAGCCATGCCGGCGCACACGGTCACCGGAGCGACGGCGGCCTGCTGGGCGCTGCGGTCGGCGCGGTGCTTGGCGGCGCGATCGGCAACAGCACGGCGCGCAACTCGGCTGCGTGCAGCGGCCAAGTGACCGGCAGCTACGATCCGTATTACGGCCAAGCTAACAGCCGCTATGCGCAAGACCAGTATCAAGGCCGCCCGTATCCGGGTGACAATGACGGCTATTATCAAGGCGACAACGACGGCTACTACAACGACGACCGCCGCGACTGCCGTATGGGCCAAGAAGTGTTTCGCGATCCGTATGGCCGCGAGTATTCGCAGAACGTCATGATGTGCCGCGGTGAAGACGGCGTGTGGCGTCCGGACCGCTAAGGAATAACCCTCGTACCAACTCGAAACGCCCCGGTTCACGCCGGGGCGTTTTTCTGTGCGGCGCTAGCGGCGAAAGTGCGCGAGGCGTTCGAGATTGCCGTCGCCGCCGCGGACGGGTGAATCGATAGCGGCGAGGAAACGGAAGCCAGCAAGCGTGTCGAGCGCTGCGATGGCGGACTGCGCGGCGGCGCGCGCCGTGGCTTCGCCAAGCACGCCGCCGTGGCCGGGCCCGGCTTCGAACTGCGGTTTGATCAGCACAATGAGATCGGCGTGCGGCGCGGCAAGCGATAGCGGCGTGGTGAGCACCTTGGCAGCGCCAATGAAGCTGGCGTCGCAAACGATCAGTGACGGCGGGTCCGGGATTTGCACGCGCGTGAGCGCGCGGGCGTCGGTGTGTTCGAGGCTGACGATGCGTGGATCGGTGTGCAACGAAGCATGCAACTGCGCGGCGCCGACATCGACGGCGTAGATGCGCGCGGCGCCACGGCTGAGCAGAACTTGCGTAAAGCCGCCGGTAGAGGCGCCGACGTCGAGACAAATGCGACCGGTGGGATCGACGCCGAACGTGTCGAGCGCGTGTGCGAGTTTGACGCCGCCGCGCGAAACCCACGGATGCGGCGGCGCATAGGCGATGTCTGCGTCCGCGGCGATGAGTTCGGAGGGCTTGGCGACCAGGGCGCCATTTGCGCGCACACCGCCCGCTTCAATGGCCGCGCGCGCCTTGGCGCGGCTCTCGGCAAAGCCACGTTCGACGAGCACCATGTCAGCGCGTTTGCGCGTCACTTTACCTCCGCCGGCGCCGTGTCCGGGCCGCTTTCTGCTTGCCTCACACCCCCGCCCCCGCGCAAACTTTGAAGCAAGAAAAGTGGGGGAACGCATGAATGACGATGTTTCGCGGCGCGCGATTGTTGGCGGCGGCGCGGCTCTAGCGGCGACGGCGATGAGCGGGTGCAACAAAGCGGCGGCGACGGCCCCCACCTCGGACGCCCTGGGCGATCTCGATGCCACCGGCGTCGCGGCGCGCATTCGCTCCAAGGAGATCACCGCAAGTGAAGCACTCGAGGCAGCGATCGCGCGCGTGGAGAAGGTCAATCCACAACTGAATTTCATGGCGTCGAAACAATATGAATATGGCCGTGACCGCGCCAAGACGGCGCTGACGGGGCCGTTCGCCGGCGTGCCGACGCTGATCAAGGACTTGCAAGACGTGAAGGGCTTGCCGACCGGATATGGCAGCCGCGCGTTCGCGCAAAATGTAGCCACCGCGCAAGCGCCGTACATGGACGCGGTGCTGGCGACAGGCATCGTGCCGTTCGGCAAATCGACAACGCCGGAATTCGGATTGACGGCGACAACGGAGTCGCTCGCCACCGGCGCCACGCACAATCCATGGGACGTGACGCGTTCAAGCGGCGGATCGTCGGGCGGCTCGGCCGCTGCAGTTGCAGCACGCGCGGCGCCGATCGCGTCAGCGAGCGATGGCGGCGGCTCCGTGCGCATCCCGGCTTCGTGCTGTGGCTTGTTCGGCTTGAAAGTGTCGCGCGACCGGCACTTGCCGATCGACGTGGATCGCGGCTTCCAGATTTCCGTGCCCGGCTGTGAAAGCTTGAGCGTGCGCGACACTGCCGCGTGGTTGGCGGCCACCGAGCGGCAAGGACCGACAGCAGCGTTTCCGCCAGTCGGCGTAGTCACCGGCCCGAACCGCCAGCGCCTTAAGATCGCGCTCGCCATCAAGGACACACGCGGACACGATCCCGATCCGGAAGTGGCCGCCGCGATCCAAGATGTAGCGAAGCTCTGCACCTCGCTCGGTCATGAAGTGACGGAAGCGACGGTGCAGATTAACGGCGAGCAATTCCTCCAGGACTTCATCCTGTTGTGGGCCGCAGGTGCGGCGGATGTGGTGCAGCTGGTGAAGAGCCACGCGGGCACAACGCCGCTCGATCAGTTGCTGGAACCGCTGACGCTGGATTTGGCGCAGCACTACGCGCAACAAGGCCAAGCCAAACTCGTGGAAGCCATCGGGCGCCTGCATGGCGTGGAAGCAGCCTACGCGCAGTTCTTCACCGGACATGACGTGATGCTGACGCCGGTGCTGGCTGCGCCGCCTATCGCGCTGGGACAAATCGCGCCTTCGCTGGGCATGCAGGTCGGATTTGCGCGCGTACTCGAATACGTGACTTATACGCCACTCCAGAACGTCGCCGGCGGACCGGCGATGAGCGTGCCGCTCTCATGGTCGCGGGCGGGGCTGCCGATCGGATCTCATTTCTCGGCGGCAAAGGGCCAGGAGCGGAAGCTGTTGGAACTTGCGTATGAGCTGGAGCAAGCGCGTCCGTGGGCGCAGCGAAAACCGGTTGTGAACGCCAGCTGAATCGTGGTTCCACACTTGCGCCGTCATTAAAGGCTAGTGGCCGCGCATGAAATTCTGGCGTCTCCCGGTGTTGGTTGTTTCGGCGTTGGCGGCTGCCGGCGCGGCATGGGCGCAAGAACCACAGCCGCTGCCGCAGCCTACCGATCCGAACGCCGCAAACGATCCGTGGTATCATCAGCAATTGCTCGATCTCAGCGAAGTGCTGGGCGGCTCGCATTATCTGACGACTTTGTGCTCCGGCCAGGGCGACCAGCGCTGGCGCGATGCGATGCGCTCGCTCATTCGCCGCGCGCCGCAGTACAGCGATGAATTGGTGGAAGCATTCAACCGCGGTTATGGCAATCAACAGCGGCAATTCACCGATTGCGATCCCAGCGCACAGCAGACGGCGACGGAGTTGCGCGCGCGTGGCTTGCGGATTTCGCAGGCGCTCTCGGCGCGGCACGACTCAGGCCCAAGCGCCGACCCGCACTAACGCTGCGCCCAGAGCGCTTCAAGCCACGCGCGGTCTGGCGCATCGCTGCTTGCAGCGCCGGCGCGGGCGAGAAACAAGTGCCGCACGATCTCGGCTTGGCTTTCGATGTTGTAGTGTTTGAGCGCGGCGTTTTGCTTTGGGGTGTATGTGTAGGCGCCCTCGCCGAGCGCGCCGAGCTTGGCGCCAGCAAGCACGACGCCGCGCGCCGCCTGCCAGCAGTGCGTGAGCTCATGGATGAACCAGCCCTGCTCGGCGGCGTCCACGTCACCGAAGTCGCGCGGCGCCTTCCAGCGTGAAAACACGATGGTGCGCCCGAGCGGCACCATCGCGCTGAAACCAAGCAGCGGCGCTTGCTGCACGCGGATTTTGGACCACGCGATTTCTTCGGCGAACACGCCCTGGCCCAACGCGCGCTCAGCCGCGGTAAGCGGGCGGCGCTCAAACGTGTGCATGCGGGCAATCGCGGGCATTGCGGTACTCTAACCCGGACTTGGCGCGTGGAACGGGACATTTCAGTTAGATTCCCCTAAGAGCGCCCACATGGCCACGCCCTTCGAAATCCTGATCGCCCGGATCGAAACGCTGGACGTGGACGCCATCGTCAACGCCGCCAACAAACAGTTGGCGCCGGGCACCGGCGTCGATGGCGCGATCCGCGCGGCGGCGGGACCGCAATTGACGCAGTACACCAGCACGCTCGCGCCGCTGGAAGATGGCGAGGCCAAGCTGACGCCAGCGTTCAAGCTGAGCGCAAAGCATCTCATTCACGTGGCTGCGCCGGTGTGGACCGACGATGGCGTGAAGGGCGAAAAAGTGCGCGGGCTTGCGGCGTGCTACATGTCGGCGATTGCCCTTGCGGGCAAAGAGAAGCTGACGTCGCTGGCGTTTCCGTGCCTGGGCACTGGCAATTTCGGCTGGCCGCGCGATTTTGCTTGCGCCATCGCGGTGGCGGCGTGCGAGGAAGCGCTGCCGCAGGCGCCGAGTTTAGCGCGCGTGGTGTTTTGCTGTTTTACGGAAGCGGACGCGACGCCGTATCGGGCTGCGCTGGCTTAGGTTTGCTCGCTCATCAAGGGCGAAGAGTTACGCCCCCGGCGGCAACGCTTCGAGGAAACGCATCGGCGCGCCGCTGCTTGGCGTGACCAGTTCGCCGTCCTTCATCACCACCATGCCGCGGATGATCGTCGCCATCGGCCAGCCTTTGGCTTCCATGCCGTCGAACGGCGTCCAGCCGGCGCGCGTGGCTTGATCTTCACTGCGGATGGTGCGGCGGGCTTTGAGATCGACGAGCGTCAGATCGCAATCGTAGCCGAGACCGATGCGGCCTTTGTTGGCGATGCCGAAGATGCGGTTGGGACCGTGGCTAGTGAGGTCAACAAACCGCGCCAACGACAGGCGGCCTTCGGCGACGTGGGTGAGCATCACCGGCACGAGCGTTTGCACGCCCGGCATGCCGGAGGGCGATTTCGGATACGGCTGGGCTTTTTCTTCCTTCGTGTGCGGCGCGTGATCAGTGCCGAGGACGTCGACGACGCCTTGGCTGATGCCCAAATCCCAGAGTGCTGCGCGATCCTTGGCGTAGCGGATGGGCGGGTTCATCTGCGCGAAGCCTTTGAGACGCTCGTAGATTTCCGGACCTTCGAAAGTGAGGAATTGCGGCAGCGTCTCGACGGTGGCGACGTCCTTGGCGGTGGCCAAGAATTCCATCTCGATCGCCGATGAAACGTGCAGCACGTGCACGCGCTTGCCGTACTTGCGGGCCTTGCCGACGAGATGTTGTACAGCAAGCAACGCGGCCTGATCGTCACGCACTTCAGGGTGGCTGGTCCAATCGCCTTCGCGCGCAAGCGGCTTGCGCGCATTGAGCCGGTCTTCGTCCTCCGCGTGGAAGGCGCCGCGGCGGGTGAGGTTTTTGACGACTTTATCGAGGCCATCGTCATCGCCAACGAGCAGCGTGCCGGTGGACGAACCCATGAAGGTCTTGATGCCGCAGCAGCCGGGCACGCGTTCGAGTTCGGGGAAGGTCTCGGCGTTTTCGTGGGTGGCGCCGGCATAGAAGGCGTGATCGACGTGGGCCCTGCCCTTGGCGCGTTCGAGTTTATCGTAGAGCGCTTGCACAGTGGTTGTCGGCGGCGCGGTGTTGGGCATCTCGAAGACCGCGGTGACGCCGCCGAGCGCGGCGGCGCGGGTGCCGGTTTCCAGGTCTTCCTTGTGGGTGTTGCCGGGTTCGCGGAAGTGGACTTGCGTGTCGATGACGCCGGGCAACACGTGCAAGCCGGTGGCGTCAACAACCGTGCCAGCGGAGGCGCGCGCGAGATCGCCGATGGCGGTGATGCGGCCATCCTTGGCGCCGACATCAGCGCGGCCCTCGCCATTGTGGTTCACGACCGTGCCGCCGCGGACGATGATGTCGAACGTACTCATCTCAAGCCTCCGGCGTGCAGCAGATCCAATGCCGCTGCTTCGACCGCGTCGATGCTGACATCGGCCATTGCCGCGCCCGCGTCCAGGTCCGCGGCGGTCGCAGCTTCCTCAAAAGAACGGCCGCGCAGCGTGCGGGCGCGGGCGCCGTAAGGGGCGCGCACGCGTTCGTCGGTGGGGCCAAACAGCGTGAGCGTCGGCGCGCCCATTGCGGCGGCGATGTGGGTGAGCGCGTTGTCGTTGCCGATGCAGAGCGTGGCGCGCTCCAACAATGCGGCCGCACCCAGCAGGTCGATGCCGCGGCCGAGATCGATCGCGGCGATGCCGTCGGCGTCGAGGCTGGAGACGATGCCGCGGGTGATGTCGGCGTCGCGCGCGGCGGCGCCCAGCACGACGACGCGGGCAGCGGCGAGTTCGCCGTCGCAGAGGCGGCGGGCAACGGCGGCGAAGCGATCAGCGGGCCAGCGTTTCGCGGCGGATGCGCCGCCCGGTGCGAGCACAAGCATGACGCCCTCGCCGGGCGCCTTGGTTGCGGCGGCATCGCGGGCAGCAGCGTCGAGCGCAAGCGTGGGCGCGAGCGAGTGATCGGCGCCGAAAGCCGCGGCCCAATCCTCAACGCGGTGACGGATCACCGGGCCTGGCTGTAGCGCGATGCGCTGCGCTGCGGAGAGCGTCGATCCCAACAAGCCCGCGCGGCCATCGAGCAAGACCTGAAAGCGCTTACCGGCGAGACCGGCCCAAGTCGCGGCTGGATCGAGCACGCCCTTGCCGATGAGGCGCGTCTCGATGCGGCCCGGCACGGCGCGGAACAAGGGCGCGGCGTCAGCGGTGGTGACGATGCTGACATCGCCGCCGTCGCGCAGCGCATAAGCCAGCGCGCCGGTGGCGAGCACCGCCTCCCCCAGATCGTCCGGGACCAGAAACAAAACCTGCGCCATGTGGCCTGGGGTTAGGCGCGGGGCCGGTAAATGCCAAGTCAACGCCAGCAGCGATTTCCACGCTTGCGATGGGCGGCGGCGAAGGCCAAGTGGTGGCCATGGCTTTGTTCCGCCTTGAGCGCGCGCTGATCCGGGTTTCCGGTGCGGATCGTGTGGTTTTTCTGGATAATCTGCTGACGCAGAACGTCGAGGGCTTGGATGGCGTGCGCTACGGGGCGCTGCTCAGTCCGCAGGGCAAAGTGATTGCCGATATGCTGCTGTGGGCGGTTGGCGAGACGATCGTCATCGAGACTGATCCGAAGTTTGGCGAAGCGCTGCTGCGCCGGCTGAATATGTACAAGTTGCGCGCGCGCGTGGCGCTCGAAAACGCCGGCGATCTGTGTGTTGCCTATTCGCCGGCGCCATTCGACGCGGCGCTGGCCGATCCGCGTATGCCGGATGGCGCGCTCGGCTGGCGTAGGCTTGCACCGCGCGCGGAGACCGATGCGCTGGCCGATGGCGATGATGTGTTCGCGCAATTGCGCATCGGCGCTGGCGTGCCTGATCTTGCAGTGGATGCGCAGTCTGAAGAAGTCTTCGCCGGAGAAGCGTTGCTGGACGAGCTGCGCGGCGTCGATTTCCAGAAAGGCTGCTTCGTCGGACAGGAGAATGTGAGCCGCATGAAGCGGCGCGCCACGACACGGCGCAAGTTCTGCGCGGTGGCATTCGACGGCGAGGCCATTGCTTACGGCACGCCCGTACGCGCCGGCGCCGCCGACATCGGCACGATGCGCTCGGCCCAAACGGGGCGCGGCATCGCACTAATGCGCCTCGATCGCGCGCTGGAGGCGCATGAACGCGGCGAAAAACTCATGGCCGGAGAACGCGAAATCCGCCTCGATCCGCCAGCTTGGCTGATCTTGCCGCCTACTAAACTTGAAGGCGCGGCAGGCGATGATTGACGCTCCCGGACCCGGGGTTTAAGCGCGAATAAGGAGGCGGCTCGCGGGCCGTCGGCTCAGGATCTTAGAACGTTGAAAGTCGTCATTTCCTCAACCGGCCTCTATCACCCGCCGGAAAGGATCACCAACGCCGAACTGGTCGCTTCGTTCAACGCTTACGTGGAACGGTTCAATCGCGAACATGCGGCCGAGATTGCCGCAGGCACGGTGCAACCACAGCAAGCCTCGAGCGCGGAGTTCATCGAAAAAGCGTCGGGCATCAAAAACCGCTACGTCTACGCGAAGGAAAGCTCGCTCGATATTGACCGCATGGTGCCGGATATTCCGGAGCGTCCGAACGAGGCGCTTTCGGTGCAGGCGGAATTCGCGGTGAAGTCGGCGACGCAAGCGCTTGAGCGCGCCGGCCGCGATCCTGCTGACGTCGATGCGGTGATCTGTTCAGCGGCGGTATTGCAGCGGCCCTACCCGGCTTTGGGGATCGAAATCCAACAAGCGCTCGGCACGAGTGGCTTCGCTTACGACATGAACGTCGCCTGCTCTTCGGCGACGTTTGCCATTCAGAATGCCTACGATCTGGTGCGCTGCGGGCACGCACGTTCGGTGCTGGTGGTCGATCCGGAAATCTCGACGGGGCATCTGAACTTCCAGGATCGCGAAACGCATTTCATTTTCGGCGACGCTTCGGTGGCGCTGCTGATCGAACGCGCCGACATCGCCCCGCCCGGCGCGTGGGAAATTTTAGGCACCAAGCTGGTGACCAAGTTCTCCAGCAACATCCGCAACAATTTCGGCTTCCTCAATCGCAGCGATCCCTCCGGCGTCGGTAAAGCCGACAAGCTGATCACGCAGCAAGGGCGCAAAGTTTTCCGCGAAGTGGTGCCGATGGTGTCGGAGATCATTCTACAGGAATTGGCGGCGCTCAATCTGACGCCGAAGGACATGCGCCGGCTCTGGCTGCATCAAGCCAACTCGAACATGAACCGCTTGATCGCCGAGAAGGTGTTGGGTCACGAAGCCAGCGAAGACGAAAGCCCCACAGTGCTCGACGAGTTCGGCAATACTGCCGGGGCGGGTTCGATTATCGCCTTCCATCAGCATCGCGATGACTTGAAGGCGGGCGACAAAGGGCTGATCTGCTCGTTCGGCGCGGGCTACTCGGTGGGTTCGGTGTTCGTGCAGAAGCTGCCGTGAGCAACGAACGCAAACGCGAACTGGTGCGCGAGTATAAGGAGCGCAAAGTGCGCCGCGGCGTCTATGCCGTGCGCTGTGCAACGACGAGTGAAGTCTGGGCCAGCGCTTCGCGCAATCTCGACGCGCAGCAGAACAGCCTCTTCTTCCAGCTGCGCAATGGCAGGCATCCGAACCGCGCTTTGCAGGCAGCGTGGAAAGCGCACGGCGAGGCTGGGTTTGCGTACGAAGAATTGGCTGAACTGAGCGACGAAGAGCGCGGCGACTATGCGCTCAAGGCGGATTTGAAATCGCTTGAGCAGGAATGGCGCGAGAAGCTTGGCGCCAAGGCCGTCACGGGGTAGCGCTTTCTCGGAAGGGAAAGCGACATGAACGCACGCGAAGAAGCTGCCCGCCGCGTCGTCAACGACGACCGCAAGGATTTTGAGTTCGCCAATCGCGGCTTCATCTGCACGCGTGCGGAGCCGGTGATCAAACACGATAGCGGCCGGCCCGCGTTCGACCTTTCCGCGTACAAATTTCTCGAAAGCGAAGCGCCAGCGAGCGCCAATCCGAGCTTGTGGCGGCAAGCGCAAATCCTCACCAAACACGGCCTCTTCAAAGTAATGGACGGCATCTATCAGGTGCGCGGATTCGATGTGTCGACGGCGTCATTCATCGATGCGGGCGCGGGCTGGATCGTAGTTGATCCACTGACGACGGTGGAGGTCGCGCGCGCGGCGCTGGAACTCGTGAATGCGAATGTTGCCGAAAAGCCAGTACTGGCGGCGATCTACTCGCACAGCCACGTCGATCATTATGGCGGCGTCGCGGGCGTGACCAACGCAGCGGACGCCGCCAGCGGCAAAGTGAAGGTGATCGCGCCGGAAGGGTTTCTGGAGCACGCGGTATCGGAAAACATCATCGCGGGTCCGGCAATGTTGCGCCGCGCGCGGTATCAGTTCGGGATCACCCTGCCCTGCTGCGCCGAGGGCGAGATGACGTCCGGGCTAGGGCCGCGGCCTTCATTGGGCTCACTATCGCTGATCGCGCCGAACTTTTCCATCACCAAGACCGGGCAAGAAGTGACGGTTGGCGACGTGACGATGGTGTTTCAGCTGACGCCGGGCGCCGAAGCGCCGGCGGAGATGAACTTCTATCTGCCGCGCCATCGTGCCGTGTTCATGGCCGAGAACGCCAACCTCACTATGCACAATCTACTGCCCGCGCGCGGCGCGCTGGTGCGCGATTGCAAAGCGTGGGCGGACTATCTGACCGAATCGATCCGCTTGTTTGCGCACAAGAGCGACGTGATGTTCGCGGCGCACGGCATTCCGCGCTTCGGGCAAAGCGAGATCGAAGCATTTCTGAGCAATCATCGCGACGCGTATAAGTTTTTGCACGATCAGGCCGTGCGGCTGATGAACACCGGGCTTACCGCAACCGAGATTGCGGAAGAATTGGCGCTGCCGGATGCGCTGGCGAAGCAATGGTTCAATCGCGGCTATTACGGCACGCTGAGCCACAATTCGAAAGCCATCTACCAGCGCTATCTCGGTTGGTACGACGCCAATCCGGCAAACCTCAATCCGCTGCCGCCGGAGCCTGCGGCAAAGAAATATGTCGCGGCGATGGGCGGCGCGGCGGCGGTGCAGAAGCTGGCGGATGAGGCGATCGCGCAAGGCGATCTGCGCTGGGCGGCGACAGTGCTGAATCATTTGGTGTTTGCCGACGACACCAACACCACAGCGCGCGAGACGCTGGCGGAGGTTTACACGCGCATGGCGTTCGATACCGAAGCCGGCACGTGGCGGAATATCTATCTGACCGGCGCACAGGAATTGCGCATGGGGCCGGTGCAATTGCCGCCGGGCGGGTTCAGCCCGGATGTGCTGGCGGCGACAACAACGGCGATGCTGCTGGATTTTGCCTCGGTGCGGGTCAATCCTGAGAAGGCGGCGGCGCAGGCGTTCAAGCTCAACATCGAGTTGACCGATCGCGGCGAGAAAATCTTGATCACAGTCGGCAACGGCGTGCTGGTGCACGAACACGGGGTCAGCGATGCGGGCGCCGGCGCGACGCTGCGCATGAAGCGGCCAGACTTGCTGATGTCGCTATTCATGGGCGCGCCGCTGGCAGGGCGGATCGAGTCCGGCGATGTGGCCGTTGAGGGCGACGCGGGGCTTTATCAGAAGCTGGTGGAACTCATCGAGCCGCTTGTGCCGAACTTTCCGATCGTGACGCCATAGGCGCAGCGCCGGAGTCAAAACGGCGATAGTACCAGGCTTTGGCGGCTTCGGTGGCCACGCCATAGACGAGCGGAATCGTGAGCGCGAGAGCAAGCAAACCCGCCGGAAGCGGCCGCAGATGCAGCGCCGGCGCGAGTCCGGGCATGAATGGCGCTGCCAGCACGAACGCAGTCACGCAAGCCGATAGAACGAGAATCCAGCGCCCCGGCTGACTTTGCCAAGCGCGCCGCCGCGTGCGCAACGTCAGCAGGGCGACAATCTCGGTCAGCACCGAAATGATGAACCACGTCGTTTGAAACGTCGCCTCGTCGACGTGGAAGATGTTGCGCAGCATAAGGAAGCTGATCAGGTCAAAGCCCGAACTGACGAGACCGAAAACCAGCATGAAGCTTTGAATATCGCGCACCCGCCACCGCAATGGACACAGCACTTGCTCGGAATCGACGGAGTCGGCGGTGACAGCCATAAGCGGTAAGTCGGTAAGAAAATTCGTGAGCAGGATTTGTGTCGCTGTCATCGGCAGGAATGGCAACAGCGCCGTGGCCAAGGCCATGCTCACCATGTTGCCGAAGCTCGAGCCGGTGGTGATCGAGATGTATTTCACTGTGTTGGCGAACGTGCGCCTGCCGTCCTCAACGGCTTGCAGCAACACTCCCAAATTCCGTTCAAGCAGAATAACGTCTGCGGCTTCGCGCGCCACATCGACGGCGCCGTCGACGGAAATACCGACGTCCGCTGCATGCAAAGATGGCGCGTCGTTGACGCCATCGCCCAGGAACGCCACGGCGTGACCGCCCTTTTGCAGCGCACGCACGATACGTTCCTTCTGTTGCGGATCGACCTCCGCAAAGAGAGCAGTTCGCTCTGCGTGGTAGGTTAGCGCCGCATCCTTCATCGCGGCAATCTCTTTGCCTGCGAGCACAGCGGAGGTATCGATCCCCATCGCAGCGGCGACACTGGCCGCCACATGACGGTTGTCGCCAGTTATGATCTTCAAGGCGATACCGGCCTCGGCCATGGCTTTGAGCGTGGCGCTAGCGTCGGGTTTGGGTGGATCGGCGAACGTGAGAAATCCGATCAGAGTGAGATCACGCTCGTCAGCATGCGTGTAGTCATCCTTGCGCGCTACATGCTTGATCGCCAACGCCAGCGTACGCAGTCCGCGGTTGCCGAACGCGGCATAACGCGCGTTTAAGTCGGCGCGAAACGTATCGGTCATTGGCGCGCCTTTGCCGTCGCCGCCCTGTGCGGCGGCACATACGCCCAGAACCTGATCGAACGCGCCTTTGACAATCAACAGGCGGGTGGACGGATCGCCTTCGTCGACCGCGATGAGCAGTCGCTTGCGTTGGAAGTCGTAGGGAATTTCATCAACCTTGCGCAGCCCGGCAATATCCACGTCCTTGGCCCTGCAGGCGTCGCAAATTGCTTTATCGAGTGGGTTTTCGATACCGGTCTCGAAGGCTGCGTTCGCGTAGGCGTAGCGGAGCACAGCTTCCGACGGCGCGCCGGCGATGTCGAGCGCACCAGCCAGCGCCACTGCCCCTTCGGTCAAAGTCCCGGTCTTGTCCGTGCACAGAACATCGACCTCACCCAGATTTTCGATGGCGTCGAGCCGGCGCACCAGCACGCCGCGCTTCGCCATGGCGCGGGCGCCGGCGGAGAGCGTGACGCTTACGATGGCGGGAAGCAGTTCCGGCGACATGCCCACCGCGAGCGCCACTGAGAACAAGAGCGACTCGAAAAACGGACGCCCCAGCAACTGGTTGATCACCAGCACGAAGCCCACGAGCACCACCATGACGCGCAGCAAAAGATAGCCAAATCGCCGCAAGCCGCGCTGGAACTCGGTTTCTACCGCACGCGCTTGTAACCGTGCTGCGACAACACCGAATTGCGTGCGCCGCCCTGTCTCGACGACCACTACCCTCGCCGTACCGCTGCGCACTGAAGAACCCGCAAACGCACAATTGGTACGCTCAGGCAGGGGTGCATCGCGCGCCACCTCGCCTGCCCGCTTCTCGACGGGAAACGACTCGCCTGTGAGACTGGCCTCGGTGACCAGGAAGTCTGTGCTCTTCAGTATGAGTCCGTCAGCGGGTACAAGATTGCCGGCCGAAAGTATCACGATATCGCCAGCGACGAGTTCGGCGGCAGGAACGGTCCTTTCTCCGCCGTCGCGCACGACGCGTACGTTAAGGGCCAAGCGTGCTCGCAGCGCCGCGATCGCACGCGAAGCGTGGAATTCCTGGATGAAGCCAAGCGCCGTGGAACCCAAAACGATGAGCAGAATGATCGCGCCTTCGGTCCAATCGCGAAGCGTAAACGCGACGGCGGCGCCGAACACGAGAATAAGCACCAATGGGCTTTCGAACTGGCGCAAAAGCAAACGCCAAGCGTTGCCCTCGTTCATCTGCTCTAGCGCGTTGGGTCCGTCGTGCGCCAGCCGAGCCGCCGCCTCGCTGCTGCTCAGCCCGTCCTCAGACGTGCTGAGCCGCGCCAGCACCGCGCGGCTCTCGACGTTCCAATACGCAATCGTCGGCTCTTCGCCCGCCACGGAACGCCTCCGAAGCCGTCAGCTTTCACACACGTGCGTCTGAGCCTAGGGGTCTCAACGCCGCAATGCCCATTGGGCCGTTACATCCCCTCCCAACCGCAGGTGCGGCCGCGGTTTTGGGTTTCGAGCCACGTCATCAGCGGCTGGAAGTAGTGCACCATGGACGAGCCATCCATTTGCCGCGTGCCGGTGAAGGCTTCGAGCGCATCCGGCCACGGATGCGAGCGGCCCATTTCCAGCATCTGGTTGAACTTCGCACCAACCGCGGTGTTACCATAAATGGTGCAGCGGTTCAGCGCGCCCTGCCAGCCTGCCTGGCGGCACGCCGCTTCGTAGAACTGGAATTGCAGCACGCGCGCCAGGAAGTAGCGCAGGTACGGCACGTTGTTGGCGACGTGATACTTGGCGCCCGGATCGAACGCGTCGGCGGGACGCGGACCGCCCGGCGGGGTGATGCCTTGGTAGTGCTGGCGCAGCTGCCACCATGACGTGTTGTAGTCGGCCGGTTGAATTTGGCCGCGGAACACGCGCCAACGCCATTGGTCGACCGAGATCGCGAACGGCAGGAAGGCGATCTTGTCGAGTGCTTGACGCATCAGCAGCGAGATGTCGGCGTCGGCGCCCGGCACTTGATTGCGGCGCAGCAAGCCGATCTGCACCAGGTAGTCCGACGTCGTGTTCAACGCGATGAAATCGCCGATGGCTTCGTGGAAGCCGTCATTGGCGCCGTCTTCGAACAAGAACGGCTGATGCTGATAGGCGCGCTGATAGTAGTTGTGCCCCATTTCGTGGTGCACGGTCTGGAAGTTATCGGCGTCGATGTTGATGCACATCTTGATGCGCACATCGTTGGCGTTGTCGAGATCCCAGGCCGACGCGTGGCACACCACGTCGCGGTCACGCGGGCGGATGAGCTGTGAACGCTCCCAGAAGGTTTGCGGCAGCGGGTCGAGACCAAGCGAGGTGTAGAAACGCTCGCCCGTCTTGGCCAAGCGCATGTAGTCGTAGTGCTGCTGATTCAGGAGCCGGGTGAGGTCGTAGCCGCCGCGCGTCGGCGGGCCGACGATGTCGGCGATGTTGCCCCACTCTTGCGCCCACATATTGCCGAGCAGATCGGCGCGGATGGGGCCGGTGGCGGGCTGAACGGCGTTGCCATAGCGCGCGTTGAGGCGCGCGCGAACGTAGCAGTGCAGCTGCTCGTAGAAGGGCTGCATTTGCCCCCAGAGGCGCTCGACTTCGTGCTCCATCTGATCGGGCGGCATGTCGTAGTTCGACAGCCAGTAGTCGCCGACATTGCCGTAACCGAGTTCGCGTGCGCCTTCGTTGGAGATCTGCACCATCTGCGCGTAGTCGTGCGCCATCGGGCCGGAAATGTTGTGCCACTTGGTCCACATCTCTTGGATGCGGGCCGGGTTGCGCTCGGTAGCCATCATCGCTTCGAGATCGTCGAGCGTGTAGGTGTGGCCGTCGATCTGAACTTTGCTGGTTGAATAGAGCGACGCCATGCGATTGTCGGCGGCGGCCAATTCGTCGGCGGCGCCGGCGCGTTGCGGCGCGGGCAGCGTCAGCGAGAGACGCAAGAGATCGATCTTGCGGCGCAGTTCAGGCGGCAATTGCAGACTTTGATAGCGGGCGGCTTGGCTGGCGATGCGGACACGCATTTGCTTGCCTTCGCTATCGGCGCGTTGGGAGAGCCATTCGGTGTCGTGCTGGATGTAGGTCGAATAAACCCAGCCCACGTGATTTTCGTATTCAGAGCGCGCGGCGAGTTGCGCTTCGGCGTCGGTGACGAATTGCTGGGCTTCGGCAACGGTCGGCGCGCCTTGGGATGAAGCCGCGGTCGCGGCGGTGGTCCCACCGCCCTGCGCCGTCGTCGTACATGCCATCAGCGCTGCGATCGCTACCCATGACACAGCGCGCTTCAGCATTGATTTTGCGAACATCGCGACCCCCTGATCGAAAACTATCAGAAGGCGCCTTAGCCGAGGCGGCTGGCTGTCACAAGCCTTCTGCGGCCAGCCACTCGATGCCATCGGCGGACATGACAAACACAGCCGCTTGGCGGCGATGCGCGCCAACAGCGGCAAAGAATTTCTGCGCCACCTCGTTTTCGACGCCGGTGGTAATGGCCAGATCGCGCGCGCCCAGATCGCGCGCGCGCCGCGCCACGGCAGACATCATTTTCCGCGCCAGCCCGCCGCGTCTTTGCTGCGGCGCCACATAAAGCTCGCAGAGCACGATGTTGGGACAACCGCGGCGCACGTCGTAGCTCTTGGTGATGATGGCGTGGGCGACCAAGGGCGCATTGGCGCGCTCCTGCGCCACCCATGCCTCGAACAGCGCGTTGGCGCCGAACGCGTTATTGCGGATGCGATCGGTATCGAGCGACGACACACCGCCTTCCTCGCCCGCCGCTGCCGCCGCCAGCCGCGCGATGGCGTCTGCGTCTTTGGGCACTGCGCGGCGAATGAGCACCGGGACCTCCTGGCTTTTTAGTAAGCCGTGTCAGGCGCCCGGTTGCAAGCAAAAGCCCGGATTAGTGAAAATGATCACCGCCCATCCCGAATGGGGTGTCCTCGTGATTTTGCCAATTGGTTCCGGGCGAGCGGCGCGAAATGTAAGCGCCCACCAATGTCAGCCCGACTACGACCGCAACCGCGACCAGAAACCAGAAGAACATTGCACGCTCCTGCGGCAACTCCGGCCACGCACGTTCAAGCGCGCCGGTCAGCACGTATATGGGAGCTGTTTAGCACGATTTGCAGAGCGTTTCGACGTATTCGCGCCTTTGAGGCGCAGTCACGGAACACCGCAAGCGCAGTTGGGTTCTTCGCCAACGCCCCGAGGCGACGCCGCCGTCAGTAGAGGTCGGCGACGACGTCGGCGCGCTTGGCCATAATCGCGTCAGCAGACGCCTGGCCGGCGGGTGCGAAGTGGATTTTGTTGCCCGGCGCGCCAAGACGCACGAGCGCGTCGCGCACGCGCTGTTGGCGGCGCTCGATCTGCGCGGTGGCCGCGCTCTCGGATTGGCCGGGATCGGCGGAGGCGGAAATGGTGATGCCGCGCAATTGGCCGCCGGCGTGCTCGCACGCGTGCACTTGATCCATCAGCGTGTTCAGGAGCGGCATCGCCACCGGCTGATCGCTTTGCACTTCGTCGGAGAAGTAGATGGTCGCCGTCTGTTGTGAGCAGCCTGCGTGCGGCGATGGCGTGTTGGTCACGGGCGCCGTTGTGCTCGCGGCGCCCCCTGCACCCATGCTGGTGCAGGCGCCGAGCGCCAAGGCAGCCGAAACCAAAAACACGCGCAAAGCTGCCGACGTCATAGTGTCCCCTCCTGGAGTCGAGGCCGGCATATTGCCGGGAGCGCCGCGCCCCCGCAAAGGCAAACCGCGCGGGGAACTACCCCGGTTGGGGATGGCGCCGTGCAAGCCGCGCCCCCTGCGCCTAAATTGCCACGGCCGACTCGAAGGAACCGCATGGCGCAGGCGCCCCGCACCACACCCTCAAAGCACGAAGCGCCGCGCGCCTGGCAGCGGATGCTGTCCGGCCGCCGTTTGGACCTGCTCGATCCCTCGCCGCTGGACATCGAGATCGAGGACATCGCGCACGGCCTGGCGCGGGTGGCGCGCTGGAATGGGCAAACTATCGGGGCGCACGCGTTCTCGGTGGCGCAGCACTCGCTGGTGGTGGAGGAGCTGTGCCGCAAGCTCGCGCCGGAGTGGGATAAGAAGCGCCGTTTAGCGGCGCTGCTGCACGACGCACCGGAATACGTGATCGGCGACATGATCAGCCCGTTCAAGACGGCGCTGGGGGTGGACTACAAGGCGTTCGAAGCCAAGCTGGAGACGGCGATCCATTTGCGGTTCGGCCTGCCGGCGCATCCTTCGGCGGTGGTCAAAGGCGTGATCAAGCGCGCCGACATCATTTGCGCCTATTTCGAAGCGGTGCAGCTGGCGGGGTTCACCGAAGCCGAGGCACGCCGCTATTTCGGGGCGCCGCCGCGCTCCATGCGGCTCAAATTGACGCCCAAACCGACCGGCGAAGTGGAAGAAGCATTTTTGAAGCGCTTCCGGTCGCTGCTCGATCCGGCCTAAACTGGCGCGTTCATGACCATCATTGTTTGCCCCTTGTCGCAGGCGCCGGCCGTCGCGCGCACGCACAAGCCCTCCCATGCGGTGAGCTTGCTGGACCCCGGCTCGATGTTTCCTGTGCTCGTGGGGTTTGCGGACGACCGCCATTTCCGGCTCGGCGTGCACGACATCAACGAGCCGCGCCCCGGCGAACTTATCTGTGACGGCAAGCAGATGAAGACGATCCTGGATTTTGTCGGCAGCTGGGATCGCCAGGCGCCGATCATGATCCATTGCTATGCCGGCATCTCACGGTCGACGGCGACGGCGTACATCACCGCTTGCCTGCACAATCCCGGCATTGACGAACATGAGATTGCGCTGGCGCTGCGCGAAGCGTCGCCGGCGGCGTGGCCGAACAAGCGCTTCGTGGCGCTCGCGGATGCGGAGCTCGGCCGCGGCGGGCGCATGAGCAGCGCTGTCGAAGCCATCGGCGACGGCCATAGCTGGCTCGACATCGGTGAAAACGTACCGTTCACGCTGCAATCGCGGTTCGGGACGCGATGAGCCGCACACCGCATGTCGTTATCGGTCTTTCCGCGGCGGTGGTCGCGGTGACGGAAGATGCGCCGTTCGTTGTGGTGACGCGCGAAGTGGCGGACGCTTCGCCCGGCTTGCCGTTCGGTCTGTTCGATCCGGCGGGCGACCGCACGCTGGAGCTTTCGCTGCGCGGCTGGGTGAAAGAGCAAACCGGATTTTCCATCGGCTACGCCGAACAACTCTACACGTTCGGCGATCGCGGGCGGGAAGCGCCGCTGGCGGATATCGGCGACCAACCGGACAGGGTGATTTCGATTTCATATCTGGCGCTGACGCCGACCCGGGCGACGCTGCACGGCGCGGGCGCGCAATGGCGCTCGTGGTACGAGTTTTTTCCATGGGAAGATTGGCGCGAGGGCCGGCCTAGTGTGATTGACCGGGTGATCGCGCCGCGCTTGGCGGCGTGGTGCGCGGCTGCGGGCGACTTTGACACGGCCTCGCGGCGGCGCGCGCGCGTACGGCTGGCTTTTGCATTGGAAGGCGCGGTCTGGAACGAGGAACGCGCGCTCGACCGCTACGAGCTCTTGTATGAAGCCGGCCTCGCGCCGGAAGCGGCGCGCGACGTGGTGCGTCTGCAAGGCAAAGCTGCGCCGGCGATCAAAGCCGAGCCTGGCTTGGGCGAGCCGATGCAATCGGACCACCGCCGCATCCTCGCAACCGCGATCAGCCGCCTGCGCGCGAAGATCAAGTACCGGCCGGTCGTGTTCGAGCTTGCGCCGGAGATGTTCACGTTGCTGAACCTGCAGCGCTTAGTGGAGGCCATCGCCGGGCTTGAGCTCCACAAGCAGAATTTCCGCCGCCTGCTGGATCGCACCAATCTGGTCGAAGGCACCGGCCAGATGGACACCAGCGCCGGCGGACGCCCTGCAGAACTTTTCCGCGCGCGCCGCGAGACATTGAGCGAGCGCCCGATTGGCGGCGTGCACGTGCCGGCGCCCCGCGGCGAATGATTTGGACTCAGTGCGCGCCGTAGCCGCGCGCCATCAAGGCGGCAAACACCGGGATCAGCAGAAACAACACCGCTTCCAACCACAGGAAGCGCTTCACATTGCGCACGTCTGCTTCGCTTGGCGCGAACGCCGCATCGCTCTTGGCGGCGCGGCGCCAGCGGATGAAAGCGATGGTAGGCAAAATCGAAATGACACCCACCAGCGCAAACGTGCCGATCTTCGACCAGAAGAAGCCGTTGTGCGCGTAGTAGTCCCAGCCTTTGGCGGCGAAGTTGGCGCGCACGAAGCCGACGATTACAATGAGCGCCGCAAGCGCTCCGTAGTGAAGGTCGACGCGGGCGACGCGCGCGATCTCCTTTTGGGTCATGCCGACACGCACCGCGCCGAGTTCGAACGCGAGAATGCCCATGATCGCGAACACTAGGATGTGGTGGGCGATCGCCAAGACGATGTCTCTGGTAGCAAAGTCCATGTGCCCTCTCCCGCTGGCGCGCGGGCGAGTGTGACGTCGGCGCGGGTAACAGGCAACCGGCGCGAGGTAGCTCAGGAGTGCGAGCCGTCCGGATAGGTGCAGGTCGCGTGCGGATCGTAGGCGGCGTTTGGATCGCAATAATTGCTGGAGGCGTGGTCGTCGTTCGAGGACGCATCGTCACTCATGTTGTCGGGCGGCAACGCGTTGTTGGCGGGCGCGGGTTGACCGACCTCCGTCACTTGCGCGCCCGGCGGCACATAAGGCGCCATATCCTCGTACGGCGTGCCGTAAGCGAGTGGATCTTTCTTCAGACCATCGACGATCAGTTCGTAGTGCAAGTGCACGCCGGTAGCGTTGCCGGTGCGGCCCATGCGGGCGATGGCTTGGCCGCCATGTACGAACAAGCCTGGGCGCAGATGCGGATCGACTTCGTTCAAATGCGCATAGAGCGTGTGAACGCCGCGGCCATGATCGATCTCGACCACAAGCCCGTAACCACCGCGATAGCTCGCGGAAGAAATCCAACCGTCGCCCGCGGCAAAGACCCAACCGCCATCGGCGTTGGCGAGATCGATGCCGGTGTGCGCCGCGCCGGTGCTCGCAAGCACGCGATAGCCGAATCCGGAAGAGAGACACACATTCTCGGTCGGGTCGCGCAACAGCGCGCCTGCCGCGGTTTGAATGTATGGCGTGTATTCGATCGATTGGCGATGGTCGCCGAGTGGGCCGATGTTGGAGCCGTTGAAAGAGCACGCAAGCAGCTCGCCGCGCACTTCCGCATGCGGCGCGTGATCGAAGATGGACGGCGCAGGCGGCGGCGTGGGCAGTCCGGTCGGCAGCGGCCGCGAATATGTCATTGGCTCTGTTGCGCAGCCGGCAAGCGCCAACGCAGCGAGCGCGCTGAGGACAACCCTGCCCATCGCTTTCCCCGTTTGAACCCGCCTCGCGTCCGCGTTCGGCTCACGCGGACAGGATCAAGCTATCGGAAGTATCAGGAAACGGGAACGCCACGTGGCAGTAACGTCCACCAGCGCGGGGACGGCGAGTTCATGTTCTGGGCCGCAAGTCCTGCATTCGCGCCGGAGCCCCAGAACACATCGCCCCGCAGCGGGCCACGGCGGATGGCGCCGCCCGTATCTTGGGCCACCAAGAGATGGCGGAACGGCGCGTTGTTGTAGACACCGTCGACAAAGATGAGCGCACCGTAGGGATGATAGTCGGGATCGACGGCGATAGAACCCAACGGCGTCAACGAAATGCCTGCAGCGCCACGCGGGCCGGCGCCCGGATCATCGATCGGGGCTTCGTCGAAGAACACGTAAGAAGGATCGGCGTTCAAGGCTTGGCGCGTTGCGTCGCGGCCGTTGGTGTCCGCCCACGAGCGGAAGTTCGCCCATGTCGCCCCACCCTGCAGCTGACCGGAGTCACGCAGCGCCGCGAGCGCGGAATGCCACTTGTATCCATTCTGCGCGGAGAAGTTCGCGCGCTCCTGCGTGCCATCGGGAAAGGCGATGCGGCCCGAACCTTGGACTTGCAAGTTGTACACATCTACCGGGTTGGCGTACGCGAACGCTTGTCCGGGCGAAGAGGTGATCTGATCGCGGCTCGGATACGGGCGCACGGTGTTGCCGTTGAGCTGGCCGGTGAGACGCCGCGGGGCGCCGCGCAAGGCGTCGTCATCGTAAGCGGCGGCGAACGCGGCGACGTCGACGGTGACCATGTCGCCCGGTTTGCGCAGCAGCGGCTCAGAATAATACGCGTCCGCCGAACGGCGCACATCAATCATCGGCTCGAAATACGCCGTTAGCCGCGCTTCGCCGGAGCCGAGCACCACGAACGGCGAAAAATATTGCTCGAAGAACGCGCGCTCCTGACCGGGCTGCACGCTGTCGGCCGCAGCGCACGCGGGCGCCCAATCGGCGACAGTGCCGCCGTAGCGGCCGTTGGACGCCATGCCCGCCGCTGGATCGCGCGCGGCGCGTCCAGCACAGCTTCTGCGCAATGCCTGCAACGCGGGCGCAAGATCGACGCTCTGCCAGTCTGGGAGATCGGAGAATTGCGCGGGCTGCAGCTGAAACGGAATCTGTTGCGGCTGCGTGGGTTGGGTCGGACGCGTTGTCGGCGTAGTGGCGCACGCGGCCAGCGTGCTGATCGCAACGGCCGCCATCAGGGTCTTGGCTGGATTACGTGCAGGCATCGATATCCCCTCCGGGAGCGTCAACGCCTCTAGCATTCGAGAAGTTGCGCGTAAGTGACCCTGCGCAGCTTAGCCGGCTTCGCCGTCAGGATCGGCGCCGTCGAGGCCGTCCGCCCGATCCTCAGCATCGTAGTCGCGGGTATTGCCCGTCACACCGAAATCGGACGATTTGTTGCGGAAATCGGCGAGCACAAAGCCTTCAGCGGCGAGGCCGCGCTTCAGCAGCTCTCGGATAGCCGCAGCCCGACTCGGCATGTGCTTTTTGAAGCGCCACTCATCGAGCGCTTTGACCTCTTCGCCGGTCAACATGATCTGCAAACGCTCCCCGCGCGTCAGCTTGGTCACGTCAAATTCCCCTTTGGCTCCAATTGGCGTTCGAGTGGAACAAACGCAATCTTGCCACTCAGGTTCCCCGAGAAATAGTCCAATGCGTTATTTACTCATTCAACGCACAGCTAGCTGATACTAATAAATATTGAAAAGGACTCATCTGGTAACATATCGCGTAAACGGAGTTAAATGCAAAAAACATCCGGTTTGTTTCCAAGTTGATGCTTGTGTATAACGATTTTGGGCGCAACAAATTACTGGGCAAAGTCATGTCGAAACCACTCGATGACGGCCTGGGTTCTATCGATCACCCGATACAACCTGAGCCAATGACGACAAAATATCTGGACGCCGAGGCCGATCACCGGATAGCCAATAGCCTTGTGCTGGTCGCTTCGCTCCTGAAAACGCAAGCGCGCGACATTGGTGAGAGGCCCATGCTTACGGGCAGCGAAGCGCGCGCCGTGCTGGAGGAATCGGCGGCCCGCATCGATGCAGTAGGCAACCTGCATCGGCTGCTGGCCACGCCCATGTCGGACGCGGGCAACGTCGCTGTGCACCTTACGCAAATTACTGAAAACGCCCGTAGTTTCGCGACATCCGCGGGCAATATCCGGACGATCTACGATTTCGGACCGCATCTGCGGCTCGACCCGCGTCGGCTCAATGCGCTCGGGCTCTTCGTGGGCGAGGTGATCGTCAATTCGTTCAAACACGCGCATCCGGCCAGCGCTCCTGGCGAAATCCGCGTCTCGTGCCGGCAAATCGATGCGTTCCTGGTGCTGGTTATCGAGGATGACGGCGTGGGGTTCCGGCCCGGATTCAAGCCGGAAATTCATGGCGGCACCGGTTTCAAGGTAATGGCGGCGCTGGCCAGCCAGCTCAGCGCTCAAGTGACCCGCAAATCCACGCCTCTGGGTCTTTGGACGGAAATCCTCTTTCCGCTCTGAACTTCGCCTTGCGCGGTCAGTATCCACACGGTACGTTGACTGTGAGTTATGCTCTTTCGAAGCATAAGGGGTGAGCCGGGGTCTTTTCCGGCTCGTTTTCTCGCCCCATATATGCTCTGAATGAGCACAAGTCCGCTTGATGGCGGACGCTTAGGGAGGCCAAACCATGGCCCGCATTATCGACGCGCCCCTCACCGGCTCGGACGGCGCCTGCGATCCGCGCACGCTGCATGGGGCTTGGGGCAGCTTGGATGCGGCGCGCCAACGCGGCCTCGCCTACACGCCGGACGTCAAAGCCAAGACCGACGCGCTCTATGAAAAGGTGAAGCACGTGGTGCCGACGGTGGAGTGGCCCGCTTATGCGCCGCTGATCGCCGCCATCAACGACATCAAGCGCGCCAAGAACGCGGTGATCCTCGCGCACAATTACATGACCAGCGAAATCTTCTGGTGCGTCGGCGATTTCCGCGGCGACTCGCTGGCGCTCGCCTACAAAGCCGCCGCCACCGACGCCGCCGTGATCGTCCAAGCGGGCGTGCACTTCATGGCGGAGACATCGAAGATACTCGCGCCGGAGAAGACAGTGCTGATCCCGGATCTGCGCGCGGGCTGTTCGCTGGCCGCGTCGATCACCGGCGCAGACGTGCGGCTGATCAAGCAGAAATTCCCCGGCGTACCGGTGGTGACGTACGTGAACACGTCGGCGGATGTGAAAGCCGAAAGCGATGTGTGCTGCACGTCGTCAAACGCTGCGGCGGTGGTCGAGTGGGCTGCGCGCACGTGGAAGAGCGACCGCGTCATCCTCTTGCCCGACGAGTACCTTGCCAAGAACGTGGCGGCGCAAACCGGCATCAAGATCATCGCCTGGCATGGCCGCTGCGAAGTGCACGAGCGCTTCACGGCTGAAGACATCGCCGAACTGCGCGAAGCGCATCCGGGCATTGTCGTCCTGGCGCACCCTGAATGTCCGCCGGACGTGATGTCGGCCGCCGATTTCGCCGGATCGACGGCGGCGCTGCAGCTTTATGTCGAGGAGAAGCACCCCGCCAAAGTGGTGCTGCTGACCGAGTGCTCGATGAGCGACAATGTCGCCGCGGCCGCTCCGGGGACCGACTTCATCCGCCCGTGCAACCTCTGCCCGCACATGAAGCGCATCACGCTTGAGGGCATCTATGACGCGCTGGTGGAGATGAAGCACGAGGTGACTATTCCCG
Organism: Terricaulis sp.; assembly: GCA_047601265.1. Classification (GTDB taxonomy): domain Bacteria; phylum Pseudomonadota; class Alphaproteobacteria; order Caulobacterales; family Aquidulcibacteraceae; genus Vitreimonas. Next base: position 3,550,017 of record JASGJR010000001.1, on the reverse strand, counting down.
AAGATGTACGCCTCCGCGCCAAGAAGGCGATCGACGCCATGCTGGCGCTGCCGAAGGAATTGCCGCGCGCTTTTGAGACGGGCCGGCCGCTCGCTGCGGTAGAACTCGTCTGACGCTGCGTTCGCCACATTGACGCGCTTCCCCACCCCGCTAGGACTCGCCGCTATCTGCGGTGAAACGAGCGATGGGATCGACAATGCGTTGGACGATGTTGGCCACGGCGGTGGCTCTGGGCGGCGCGTGCCTGTTTGTGACACCGGCGCAGGCGCAAGCAAGCGATGGCTTCAGCGGCACCTGGGGTTTTCAGTCCGAGGACTACGGCAACGACGATTACGGCGCGGCGATGAGCGGCGTCGCAGTGATCACGCCGGGCAGCGGCGCCAACAAGTACAACATCAAGCTGTTGGCGCAGGAAGTGATCAGTCAGCGCGCCGACGGGCAATCGCATCTGCTGGTCGCGCGCGAAAATTGTCAGGGCGAAGACACCAATGGTCAGCTGAGCGTGACGTGCGCGATGGCCGAGCCTCTCGACAACTACACGCCGGACACGTTCGTCATTCAAACGGTGGATCACGATCACCTGGGCGGGGTCATGACCAGCTCGTCGGGCGCGAGCGTCAACTTCAACCGCGTGCGCTAACCCGCCTGCATCGGCGGCGCGCATGAGCCGCGCCGAGAACGTCATCATTGTCGGCGCGGGCCTAGCGGGACTTTTCCTGGCGCTGCAGCTCGCGCCGCGCCGCGTGACGGTGTTGAGCCAAGCGCCACTCGGACAAGCGTCGTCAAGCGCGTGGGCGCAAGGCGGCATGGCCGTCGCGCTCGCAGCGGAAGACAATGCCGAACTGCACGCGAAAGATACGGTTGCCGCCGGCGCTGGGCTGGTCGATCCGGCGATTGCGAAACTGCTGGCGGGTGAAGGTCCGGCGCGCGTGATGGATCTGGTGGCGCTGGGCGTGCCGTTCGACCGCACGCCGGACGGCAAGCTCGCGCAAAGTTTGGAAGCAGCACACTCCAAGCCGCGGGTTGTGCGGGTGGCGGGCGATCTCGCCGGCAAAGCAATCATGGATGCGCTGATCCTGGCTGCGCATGCGGCTACGCACGTAGAGATACTGGAAAACGTGCGCGCCATGGCGCTCGTCCCCGACGACAAGGGCGCGATACGCGGCGTACTGTGCGAAACGCGCTTGGGCCATGAGGTCATCAGCGGCGCGGAGATTGTCCTGGCCACCGGTGGCGCGGGCGGGCTCTACGCGGTGACCACCAATCCGCCGCAAGCCATGGGTCAGGGTTTCGCGATGGGTGCGCGCGCGGGCGCGCTGATCGCCGATCCTGAATTCGTACAATTCCATCCAACCGCAATCGACATTGGCCGCGATCCGGCGCCGTTGGCGACTGAAGCGCTGCGCGGCGAAGGCGCTCACATTGTCAACGCCAAGGGAGAGTCGTTCGTGGCCGACCTCGCGCCACGCGATGTGGTGGCGCGCGCAATTCATTTGGAGCGCGCCGCGGGCCGCGGCGCTTATCTCGATGCGCGTGAAGCTGTCGGCGCACACTTCCCTGCCGAGTTTCCCACGGTGTTCGCCGCCTGTATGAGCGCAGGCATCGATCCACGCTTACAGCCCATCCCTATTGCGCCGGCGGCGCACTATCACATGGGCGGCATGGTCGTGGATGCGTGGGGCGCGACGACGTTGGAAGGCTTGGCGGCTGTCGGCGAGTGCGCCTCGACGGGCGCGCACGGCGCTAACCGGCTTGCTTCCAACTCACTGCTTGAGGCGGTGGTGTTCGCGCATCGCATCGCCGAACGACTGCGGGAAAAGAATGCCGCGCCGGTGCGCGCGCTTGCGCACATTGAACCGCCGCCACCGCTGCCCGAGCCGGACCGCGCCGCGCTGCGCGCGCTGATGCAAAGCGACGTCGCGGTCGTGCGCGACGCGCAAGGCCTGACGCGGGCGCTGGACCAGATCGAGGCGCTTACCCAAGCGCACGGCCCCGCCAACGCGCTGGTGGCCGCACGTCTCATCGTTTTCGCCGCGCTCAATCGCAAAGAGAGCCGCGGCGCGCATTTCAGGAGCGATTACCCCGATGCCGGAGCGCCGCAACGCACCTTCCTCACCCGGTCAGACGCAGATGTTGCCGCCGCTTCCTGATGTCATGCTGGAGCCGATCGTCCGGCTGGCGCTGCTGGAAGATTTGGGCGCCGCAGGCGACGCGACCACCGACGCACTGATCGACCCGCAAGCACGCGGGTGCTGGGCGCTGCGTGCGCGCAAGGATGGCGTGGTTGCGGGCCTCGATGCGGCTGGGCTGACGGCTTGGATTTTGGATCCGGATATTTTGTTCAAGAACTCGCGCGGCGATGGCGCGCGGGTGAAGGCGGGCGAGACCATCCTGGAGATCGAGGGTTTTGCGCGCAGCGTGCTGGTTGCCGAGCGCCCGATGTTGAATTTCGTCGGCCAACTCTCGGGCGTCGCCACGCTGACCGCGCGCTATGTCGATGTGGTCGCCGGAACGAAGGCGAAGATCGTTTGCACGCGTAAGACCACGCCGGGTTTGCGCGCGCTGGAAAAGCGCGCGGTGCGATTGGGCGGCGGCGGACCGCACCGTTACGGATTGAACGACGCAATTCTTATCAAAGACAACCACATCGCTGCCGCCGGCAGCGTCCGTGCAGCGATGGAACGTGCGCGCGCATACGCGGGACACCTGATGCCGATCGAGATCGAAGTGGATTCGCTGACGCAGCTGGACGAAGCCTTGTCGTTTGCACCGAACGTGATCCTGCTGGACAATTTTGCTCTTGCCGACTTGAAGACGGCGGTTGAACGGGTCGCGGGCCGGATACCCTTGGAGGCTTCAGGCGGCGTCGGTCTTGAGACGGTGCGCGCCATTGCCGAGACCGGCGTCGATGTCATCAGCATCGGCGCGCTTACGCATTCCGCGCCGGCGCTGGATATTGGCTTGGATGCGCTCTGAGTGCTGCTGCCGCGTCAGCCGCGCTGATTGATGATGCCGAACAGCAGGTGGTCGCGCCAACCGCCATCGATGCGCAGATAGGCGCGCGCGGCGCCTTCTTGCGTGAACCCGCATTTCTCGAGCACGCGGCGGGAGGCGATGTTGTCGGGCTGGCACGCAGCTTCCACGCGATGCAGGTCGAGATCGTCGAACGCGTAGTGCACGCAGGCGCGCACTGCAGCGGTGGTGTAACCGTTGCCGGCGTAGCGCTCGCCGGCCCAGTAGCCCATTGACGCTGTTTGGGCGACGCCGCGGCGCACGTTAGACAAAGTGATCCCGCCCACGAGCGCGTCATCGGCTTCGCGAAATACGAACAGCGCGTAAGCGCGATCATCGCGGGCGTCTTCGATGTAGCGCCGTAGCTTGTAGCGATACGAGCCGCGCGAGGTTTCGTCGGCTGCCCAAGTCGGTTCCCACGGCGTCAGGAAAGCGCGGCTGGCCTCGCGCACTTCGGCCCATTCCTGGTAGTCGCGCGCTTCCGGCTGGCGCAGATAGACCCCCTCGCCGTCGACGCGGCGCAAGCCGTCACCGTCTTTGCGCATCAGAGCCATAGCTCACGACTCTGCAACAAAAGCGTCCAAAGCGCCATGGCCCTGCTTCGGACCAATCACAGCAGCGCAACGCGGCCCGTCCAGCGCCGCGCGCGCGACGGCCTGCACTTCCTCGGGTGTGATGGCTTGGATGCGGTCGCGGATGGCATCGAACGATACGACGTTGTCACGAAGGAAGATTTGCGCAGCGCGGGCTTCTGCTCGCGCCGATGGCGCCTCGGCGCCCATCAACATCTGCGCACGCGAAATGGCCTTGGCGCGCGCCAACTCGTTCGCGGTTGGACCATGCTCAGCCAAGTTTGCGAGCTGTTCGTGCACGACGCTGGCGACGGTTGTCGCGTTGGCGGCGGCGCAACCGGCGTAAACCAGCAGGCGGCCATCGTCCTCTAGAGCTTCGGTGAAAGAGTCGATCGCGTACACGAGACCGCGGGTTTCGCGGACCTCCTGAAACAGCCGCGAGGACATGCCGCCGCCAAAAATCTCGACGAGCAACCGCGCTGCGTATTGCGCATCGTCGCCGGCCTTCGGACCCGGCCACGACAGCACGAGATGCGCTTGCTCTAGCTTGCGCACCTCCGCGCCGCGGCCAGACATCGGCGCCGCCGCTGGATTGGTTTGCACAGGCTTGTTGGCCAAACCGCCAAAACGCGTGTGGATGGTCTCCAGTAGTGCGGCGCGATCGAAGGCGCCAGCGACGCTGATCACCACACGCTCGGGCGAAAGATGCGCCTCGCGGAATGACTTGAGCGTCGCCACGCGCACGTCCTTCAGCGTCTCCTCTTCGCCGAGGATCGGACGGCCCAGCGGCTGATCTGGGTAGAGCGCGGCTTGATGCAGTTCGAATACACGGTCGTCGGGCACGTCGAACGCTTCGCCACGCTCTTGCGCGACGATGTGCTTTTCCTTTTCCAGATCATCCGCGTTCCAATGCGGCGCGAACAGGATGTCAGCGACGAGCCCCAAGGCGAAAGGCGCGTGCTCGGCTAGCGTGCGTGCGTAATAAGCGGTGCGTTCGTAGCCGGTGGCGGCGTTCATGATGCCGCCGACTTCCTCGATGGCTTCGGCGAATTGGCGTGAGTCGCGCCCCCCGGCGCCCTTGAACGCCATGTGCTCAAAGAGGTGTGCGACGCCGTTCTGCGCCGGTGTTTCCCAGCGCGCGCCAACACGCTGCCAGACGCCGATCGCGGCAGTGCCCAGACCTGGCATCGGGTCCAGCGCCACGCGCACGCCATTGGGCAAACGAACGAGTTCCAGTTCCGCCATCAGTCCTGGTTGCCGCGCGGGGCGCGCAAACTCAAGCGCCCTGCGTTGGCGTGGTAGGCGAAGTACATAACCAAAAGCACCGCCGCGAGGCCGTACCAGGTGAAGGCGTAGCCCAGATGGCGCGCCGGGGGCATGACGTCCGCGCCCTTCGCCAGCGCGAACGGGTTGGCGCCGGCGCGTCCGTCAGCGCCGACATAGCTGGATGCGATGTAGTAGCCGGTGACGTTGTGGAGACCGGCGTTGCGGCCCATGGCGGCGAGATCGACGTAGAACCATAGGCGTTGCAAGGGCAGCGGCGCGTGCGCGAACGGTCCGGCGTGCTCGGGCCGGATCGAGGCGCCGGTGATCGGCGCGTTGGCGCGCAACGACGCGATCGGGCGCACCTCGCCGGCTTTCGGCGGCTGAATTTGCGCGATGAAATCGGAGTCCACGAATACGGTGGTCGCGCCGTACTGAACCGGCACGAACACACGCCAGCCCTCTTCGTGCGTATCGGGGCGCACGCCGTTCACGAACTGAATGCCATCGGGCAGCACCTGGTAGTTGGCGATGGTCATCTGCGCGACAGGCTCGTGCGCGGCCGCGCTCTTGGTGACGTACTTGTCCCACTGCCAGCGCCCAAGCATCGCCAGCGTCACCAGCGCAATGAGCGTGAACACCGTCATGACGGGGAGAGGCCGGAAGCGGATCATTGCACGTCGCGGTTCGTGGCTTCGCTGGCTTTGTGTTTCCACTGCAGCGCAAACATCGTCGCTTTGAACGGCGGCAGGAGCGCCAAGCATAGCAGGATCGCGGCAACGATGGTGATGCCGAGTGCAACAGCGCTCGGCAAATGCAGGCCGAATTGGAGCACGATCAGAAGCGGCGTCACGATGGCGCCGACAATCAGGATGATGAAGACAGCCGGCCCGTCACCGGCGTCTGCGACGCGAAAATCCGCGCCGCACGCCGGACACTTGTCACGAAACCGCAGATAGCCGCCGAAAACGGGGCCTTTTCCGCATTCGGGACAACGCATCTGCACGCCCGCAGCCCAAGCCGAGGGGCGCCCGCTCATCTCAATGCTGCTGCATCGTGATGTACGGCATCACGTAGACGAACGTGAACAGGAAGAGCCATACCACGTCGACGAAGTGCCAATACCAAGCCGCGGCTTCGAGGCCGAAATGCTTGGTCGGTGTGAACTGGCCGGCCAGCAGGCGCAGCAAGCACACCGCCAAGAAGATGGTGCCGATGATCACGTGCGCGCCGTGGAAGCCTGTCGCCATGAAGAAGGACGAGCCGTAAACGGTCGCGGTGGTGGTGTCGCCCATGTTGCCGAAGGCGAAGCCGGCTTCAGGATACTCGACGCCAAACTGCACGAACGTGAAGCACGCGCCCAACAGCACGGTGAGCAACAGGCCCCAGGTGGCGCCTTTGCGGTCGCCTTGTTGCAGAGCGTGGTGCGCCCACGTCACCGTTGTGCCCGAGAGCAACAAGATGAGCGTGTTCATGAGCGGCAGGTGGAACGGATCGAAAGTCTCGACGTGCGGCGGCGGCCAGTTGGCCCACGCCGCGGTCGTCGCTGCATCCCAGGTCGGCACCACCCAGTCGGCGCGGTGATAGTGGTAGATCGCCAGTTCGAAGAACATCCAGAACCAGGCGACGAAGAACATCACTTCCGAAGCAATGAAGAGGATCATGCCGTAGCGCAGGCCGATATCGACCACTGGCGTGTGATCGCCCTGGCGGCTCTCCTTGATCACATCGCCCCACCAGCCGACGCAGGTGGAGATGAGGATCACGGCGCCGAGGATGAACAGCGTCCAGTGGCCATGGCCGAAGAAGAAGTCGTTGCTGTCCTTGGCGATGCCGCGCATCAGCACCACCGCGCCGATCGCCGTGAACAGCGCGCCGATAGACGCGGTCAGCGGCCACGGGCTTGGGTTCACCAAGTGGTAGTCGTGTTTGACGTCGCCGTGCGCCATCTCTGCCTCTTCCCCTCGAACGCCGCCGCTTAGCAAATGCGCCGGCGAAATGCCAATTTAGCCCGCCGGCGCCGGATTTCCCGGTGCGGCGCGCAGGTACGTGTACGAAAGCGTGATTGTGTCGAGCCCTTTGGTTTCGGGATCGTTTGCAAACTCAGGATCGACGAAGAACACGACCGGGAGATCGGCCTCCTGCCCCGGCGCGAACACGCGGTCCTGGAAGCAGAAGCACTGGATCTTACGGAAATACTTGCCCGCCGAGCCGGGACTTACGTTGAAGTTGGCATGACCGGTGACCGGCACGCTGGAATTGTTGCGCACGTGGAAGATCGCTACGCCGGATTGGCCGATGTGCAGCGTCTCGCTGGTGCGTTGCGCGGTGAAAGTGAGCGGGATGTCGGGGGCGACGTTGGTGTCGAACCGCACCGCCACTTGCTGCGCGAGGATTTGCTGCGCGGCAGCCTCAGCACGCTGGGTGGTGCCGCCATAGCCGGTGGCTTGGCAGAAGGCGCGATAAAGCGGAACGGCGGCCGCCGCGAGCCCGGTCATGCCGACGAGCGCGCCGACGACGAGCAGCACCGTCATGCGCATGCGCTTTTGGTTCGGCGCGCTCATGACGCGTGTCCGCCGGAATGGGCGGCCATCTGCGCGATAGTAATGGCGAACACCAGCACCACGAAGCCGACGACGGAGAGCGCGATGATCATGTTGCGCCGCTTGCGCGCGGCTTGTTCTTGCGGCGTGAGGGTGACGACGTCATTCATGCGCCGAACCCGTGTTCGACCAACAGCGCCGCAAACAGCAGGAAGAGATAAGCGATCGAGAACGCGAACAGATGCTGTGCAGGCTTGTCGCCGCCCTTCACGCCTTCGCCAGCCTGCGACCGCAGCACGCGCCACGCCAACAGATTGAAGAACACGCCGCCAACAATCGCCACAGCGCCGTAGATCCAATGACCGAGGCCGGTGAACAGCGGCGCGAGCGCAAGCGGTGTCACCAGCAGCGCGTACACAAAGATCTGCTGGCGGGTCGCCTTGGCGCCCGCCGCGACCGGCAGCATCGGCACCTTGGCCGCGGCGTAGTCGTTCTTCTGCAATAGCGACAACGCCCAGAAGTGCGGCGGCGTCCACATGAAGATGATGCCGACGAGCAGCAGCGGATCGAGCGACAGCGAACCGGTTTTCGCAGCCCACGCGATGGCAGGCGGCAAGGCCCCGGCCAAACCGCCGATGACGATGTTCTGCGGCGTCGAGCGCTTCAGCCACATCGTGTAGACGACGGCATAGAAGAAGATCGTGAACGCCAACAGCAGCGCAGCGAGCGCGCCTGCCGCCAGCTGCATGGTCAGCACCGAGAGACCCGAAAGGATCAGGCCGAGCATCAGCGCTTCTTCGCGCGCAACGCGGCCGGCCGGGATTGGGCGGGTGCGCGTGCGCGTCATCACCGCGTCAATGTCGGAGTCGAACCACATGTTGAGCGCGCCCGACGCGCCTGCGCCGACAGCGACCGCGAGGATCGCGGCAAAGCCGAGCACCAGATCGCTCGGCCCCGGCGCGCAGATGTAACCAACCAACGCGGTAAACACGACCAGCGACATCACGCGCGGCTTCAGCAGCGCGACATAGTCGGCTGCTGAAGCTGTACGTGTTTCGCTGGCGCTAACGTCGACCACTGTTTGCCTTTAGTGGTGCGCTTCCGGCTTGATCACCGGCAGCTCGTTGAACTGGTGGAACGGCGGCGGCGACGAGAGCGTCCACTCAAGCGTCGTGGCGCCTTCGCCCCACGGATTGGCGCCGGCCTTACGGCGCACCAGGAACATCTCAACCAGCGTGACCAGGAAGATCAGAACGCCAGCAGCGGTGATCATGTAACCGATCGACGAGATGTTGTTCCAATATTCGAAGGGCGCCGGGTAATCGATGTAACGCCGCGGCATCCCCTGCTCGCCCAAGAAGTGCTGCGGGAAGAAGATGACGTTCACGCCGATGAACATGACCCAGAAGTGCAGGCCGGCGAGGAAGCCGTTGTAGCGATAGCCGCTCATCTTCGGGATCCAATAGTAGAAGCCGGCAAAGATCGCGAACACCGCGCCAAGCGACAGCACGTAGTGGAAGTGCGCCACAACGTAATACGTGTCGTGATAGACCGTATCGATGCCGGAGTTGGCGAGCACGACGCCGGTGACGCCGCCCACCGTGAACAGGAAGATGAAGCCGATCGCCCACAGCATCGGCACTTTGAACTCGATGGAGCCGCCCCACATGGTGGCGATCCACGAGAAGATCTTGATGCCCGTCGGCACGGCGATGACCATCGTCGCGGCGATGAAATAGGCTTCAAGATCGAGGCCCATGCCCACCGTGTACATGTGGTGCGCCCACACGAGGAAGCCGATGAAGCCGATCGCGACCATGGCGTAAGCCATGCCGAGATAGCCGAAAATCGGCTTGCGCGAGAACGTCGACACGATCTGCGAAACCATGCCGAAGCCCGGCAGGATGAGGATGTAGACTTCGGGGTGACCGAAGAACCAGAACAAGTGCTGGTACATCACCGGATCGCCGCCGCCGCCCGGCTCGAAGAATTGCGTGCCGAAGTTACGGTCGGTCAGCAGCATGGTGAGCGCGCCCGCAAGCACCGGCAGCGACAACACCAAGAGCCACACCGTCACCAGGATCGACCACACGAACAACGGCATGCGGTGCAGGGTCATGCCCGGCGCGCGCATGTTGAAGATGGTGGTGATGAAGTTGATGGCGCCGAGGATGGAGCTCGCGCCGGCAATGTGCAGCGATAGGATCAGCAGATCCATCGCTGGGCCGCTATGGTGCGTCATCGACGTTGAGAGCGGCGGGTAAAGCGTCCAGCCGCCGCCGAAGCCGTTGTACTCGCCGTTGCCAGGCACCAGGAACGAGATCATCGCCAGCGTGAACGACACCGGCAACAGCCAGAACGAGATGTTGTTCATCCGCGGGAAGGCCATGTCCGGCGCGCCGATCATCAGTGGCACGAACCAATTGCCGAAGCCGCCGATCATCGCCGGCATGACCATGAAGAAGATCATGATCAGGCCGTGGTACGTCACGCACACGTTGTAGAAGTGCTTGGCCGCTTCGACCTTCCACTGCCACAGCGCGGCCGCGTCCATCTTGCCAGATGCAACTTGCGCCATGATGTCGGCTGGCACGTGCACGAGGTTCGGCAGCACGGTGATGCCCGGATGCGCAAGCTCGGCGCGGATGAGCCCCGACAGCGCGCCGCCGATCAAACCGGCGATGATCGCGAAGATCAGGTACATCGTGCCGATGTCTTTGTGGTTGGTTGAGAACAACCAGCGGCGCGGGTCCCACAGGCTGGGACGGTGATCAGCGTGATGATGATGATCGTCCGCGTGAGCGACGTCGTGATGCGTCATGGTCCCTCTAATCCTCTCAGCGCGTATGCGTCGGTGCGGCGGCGGCGGGTGCAGCGGCGGCCGGCGGCGTCGCGCCTGGCGCAGCTGCCGCGGGCGCCGCGGCTGCAGGTTGTTGACCGGGGAGCGAGCCGCCTTGCGCCACGACCCACTGATAGAACTCAGCGCGCGGCACCGAGCGCACTTCGATCGGCATGAACGAGTGGTTCACGCCGCACAGTTCTGAGCACTCACCGTAATAGGTGTGCGCGCCGGGGCCGACCAAGTGCGAGTCCACTCTAAACCACGTGTCGTTCACGCGGCCTTGGATCGCGTCTTCCTTGATGCCGAAGGCCGGCACCGCAAACGAGTGGATCACATCGTTGGAGGTGATCAGCACGCGCACGGTGGTATCGGCGGGCACGTAGAGAACGTTGTTGGTGGCGAGCAGATAAATCTTTTGCGGCTCGTTCGGGTGCGCCGCATTCCATTGCTTCACTTCGTCTTCGCTGAGCGGGTTCGCCGTCATCGTCACGTGCAGGTCCGGATATTCGTAGCTCCAGAACCAAGAATTGCCCGTCACCTTCAGCGTGAGTTCAGCGTTGGGGGGGATCTGTTCTTCCTTGAAGATCAGCGGGAAGGACTTCCAGGCGATGACCACGAGGATCAGCACGGGCACGATCGTCCACACCACTTCAACGAACATGTTGTGCGTGAACTTCCGCGGCGTCGGATTGGCGGCGCGGTTGTAGCGGATCATCACCCACAACAGCAGCGCCAACACGAACACGGAAATGGCGATGATGATCGGCAGTATGAAACTATGAAAATTGTGGATGTCTTGCATCACGCCGGTGGCTGCCGGCTGCAAGTCGATCGCACGCGGCGTCGGCTGACCGAGCGTTTCATTCTCCGCCGCGAACGCTGCGCCTGCGAACGCAAATGCCGCAGTCGACACGCTGGCGAATATTCCCCCTCGCTTCACGCTCTCGCCTCCTTAAGATTCAGCAGCGGTATGGCGCGGGCCGCACGCTGCGCCTATACTCGCCGGGCGCGGCAGAAGACCGCGCCTGGATTTTTTGTCATCTCATCCGATTTGCGGGGCCTGCTTACATGAGCCGCCTTAGGCTTCCAAGGCGCTTTCCCGTCGTAAGCCTCGCGTTCTTCGCGGTGGCGGTTTCGACGGCGCCTGTTTTTGCACAGGACCCCAACTCGGATACGCGCGCGGTCACGGTGATCGGCGCTGACGCGCACGCTCGCAAATGCAGCGAGGCTGTCGGCGCGGGAGACAGCACCGACAAGACGCTGGAGGAGTGCACCCGCGCACTCCACTACTCTCGCCTCTCGCACGACGCGCAGATCCAGCTGCTGGTCAACCGTGGCGTCACCTATTTGCGCCGGAGCCAAAACGACCTCGCCTTGGCCGACCTCGACGGGGTGATCGCGGAGGATCCCCGCAACGCCGAAGCATGGGTGAACCGTGGCGCGGCGCTGGTGCAGATGCGCCGCTACGGCGAGGCGATCACCTCGCTTACGAGCGCGCTGAGCTTCGGCGTCACCGAGCCTTATAAGGCCTATTACAACCGCGGCGCGGCGCGTGAAGCCCTAGGCGACCTCCAGGGCGCCTACGACGACTATAATACCGCTCTCGAAATCCAACCCGATTGGGGACCGGCCAATTCCGAGGTCGCGCGTTTCGTCCGCGGCCGCAGGGAACATTTGGCCGACGTGCTGGGCCATCCGGCCACCCAATAAAAGGGACGGCGTGGAATAGACCCACGCCAGCTCCCGACTCGGCGCCTATATGAATGAGCCAGCCCTCTAAGAAGGAATTGCGCCGCCATGGCCGATACTCTGTCCCAAGTTCCCGAAGAAGCCGCCGAAATGGATTGGGACGCCGCGGGACGCATCCTCGCCGACGCCGCCGTTGGGGCTGACGACGGGGAAATCTTCGTCGAGGACAGCAAGACAGAAAGTTTCCACTGGGACGACGGGCGGCTGAAATCCGCCTCCTTCGATGCGACCAAGGGCTTCGGCCTGCGCGTTGTCGCCGGTGAGCGCGCCGGATACGGACACGCCAGCGTGCTCGACACCGAGGCCGTGGCGCGCGCCGCCGAAGCAGCGGCGGCCGTGAAGCTCGGACATACCGGGACCCTCGATGCGAGCCCGGCCAAAGTGAACCGGCAGCTCTATCGCGACTTCGATCCCATCGAAGCGCCAGGCTTCACCGATAAAACCAGCCTTCTCGCCGAGATTGACGCATATTGCCGCGCGCGCGATCCGCGGGTGGTTCAGGTCGCGGCGACGCTGTCCGGCGCGCGGCGTGGACTGACCATTCTGCGCCCCGATGGCGCAAAGCTCACCGACCATCGCCCGCTCGTGCGCATCAATGTTTCCATCACCGTGGAGCGCGACGGACGCCGTGAAAGCGGTTCGGCTGGCGCGGGCGGCCGCGAGCCGTATGAGGTTTTCATCGCGCCTGATCGCTGGAAGGCGCTTGCCGATGAAGCCTTGCGCATCGCGCTGGTCAATTTGGACGCCGTGCCCTCGCCTGCGGGCGAGATGGACGTGGTGCTTGGGCCAGGCTGGCCGGGCGTATTGCTGCACGAAGCGGTCGGTCACGGCCTGGAGGGAGACTTCAACCGCAAAGGCACGAGCGCTTTCTCCGGCATGATCGGCGAACGCGTCGCGGCACCGGGCGTTACGGTTGTCGATGACGGCACGCTTGAGAATCGCCGCGGCTCGCTCACCATCGACGATGAAGGCACGCCGACACGGCGCACCGTGCTGATCGAGGACGGCATCCTAAAAGGCTACCTGCAGGATCGCATGAACGCGCGGCTCTCGGGCGTGGCGCCGACGGGCTCCGGGCGCCGCGAAAGCTACGCGCACCGGCCGATGCCCAGAATGACTAACACCTTTATGACGTCGGGCGACAAAGAACCGGAAGAGATTCTGAAGAGCCTGAAGAAAGGCGTCTACGCCGTGAATTTCGGCGGCGGCCAAGTCGACATCACGTCGGGCAAGTTCGTCTTCCAATGCACCGAAGCGTATTTGGTCGAGAACGGAACGATCCAAGCGCCGATTAAGGGCGCGACGCTTATCGGCGACGGTCCGAGCGCGCTGACGCGAGTCAAAATGGTCGGCAACGACCTCAAACTCGATGAAGGCGTCGGCACCTGCGGCAAGGCCGGACAGAGCGTGCCGGTCGGCGTCGGTCAGCCAACTTTGTACATCAGCGGACTGACAATCGGCGGCATGTGAGCTTTCGCAGCACGTTTACAAATTTACGAATCGAAGCAGAGCTGTGGGCATCCCTGATTGTTTGGGAGGGTTGATACTATGGCTGCGAAGAAAAAGACCGCGAAAGTTGCGAAGCCAGCTGGCAAGGCGAAAGCCAAGAAGCCGGCGGCGAAGAAGCGCTAAGCTTCTCGTCAACTGACGAACACGGACGCCGCCGCGGCTCAGGCCACGGCGGCGTTTTTGTTTTCTGGGCCGCAGCCGTCGCGCGCGCCGCGCGCTTCGTCGCAAAGCGAAACACACTGCCCCGAAAATGCCTCCACCGTTTCCGCTGTGTTGCAGCTGCTGAAATCGTTCTGAAACGAAGTCATCACCAGAACGCAGCACGCGCCGCGGGAGACGGCGCCGGGAGGGAGACATGCTGCGAGCCGCTGTGGCTTCGATGGCGTCAGCGTTTGCGCTGACAGGCGTCGCGTACGCGCAAAATGCGCAAACTGCTGAAACTACGACTACACCAGAACCCGCTGCCGCGGCCGCGGACCGCAACACCGACGACCGCACATCGTACGACGCAGCGTTCTTCGCGCAGTTTCATCCGCAAAACGCGCTCGACATGGTCAATCAGACGCCGAATTTCTCGCTCAATGGCGGCGACGACCGGCGCGGCTTTTCCGGCGCGGTCGGCAATCTGCTGATCGATGGACGCAGGCCGGTTGCGAAGAGCCAAGGCGTCAGCAGCCTGCTGCAACAGATTCCCGCGTCGCAAGTGCTGCGCATTGAGGTGCTGCGCGGCGCAGCGGTCGCGGGCGATGCGTCGGGGCAAGCAGTGCTCGTCAACGTCGTGCGCGTGCCAAGCGCAGGCAGCGGCGTCTACAGCGCCGGCGGCGAGTGGAACCAAAACCACATCGCGCCGCAAGGCGATGTCACCTGGAGCGGTCGCAACGGCGACATCGACTACGGCATCGGCGCGAACTTCTACAGCCAGATCCGTTCGTTGCCGGGCTATCGCCAGCTGTTCGACGCCGCGGGCAATCGCACTGGGAGCGTCGACACGCCGTCGCCGCGAAGCTTCCGCGAACTGGCGATCAACGGCAATTTCGCGATGTCGGTGTTGGGCGGACGTTTGAGCACGACCGAGCAGATCGACGTCTTTCAATCGAAGAACCGCAACAGCTACGATACGTTCAATGAACCTGGACACATCGAGCGCGATTTCCTCGAGAACGACACCAACGAGCATCAGCGTAGCTTTGAAATTGGCGCCAATTACGATCGCGATCTCGGCGCTTGGGATCTGTCCCTCGTCGGGCTGATCAACCGGCGCCACTACGTCTACAAAGAATCCGACGACGACGTGAACTTCCTGACGCCGGTGAACAGCTTCGCCTTCGACATCCGTCAGCAACGCAATTCGGGCGAAAGCATTTTGCGCGGATCGCTGGCGCGCGATTTCAGCGCGCAACATCATCTGGAGTTCGGCATCGAAGGCGCGATCAACACGCTCGACGCGAAATTCGCAATTGCGGGGCAAGCGCCGCCGCCGGATGCGAACGTCAATGTCGAAGAGCACCGCGTTGAAGCATTCGCCTCTTATACGTGGCGGCCGGACACACATTGGTCGGTCGAGTCGCGGCTTGCCGAGGAAGTTTCAACGCTGACTTTCACCGGCGACACCAATCAATCCGTCGATCTGAAATTCTTGAAGCCGTCGATCCAAGTGTCGCGCAGCTTCGACAACGGCAATCAAGTGCGTTTGCGCGCCTATCGCGATGTGGGTCAGCTCAATTTCGACGACTTCGTTTCGGCGGTGTCGGTCGCCGACAACCTGATCAACGGCGGCAACCCCGACCTAGTGCCGGAGACGGCCTATCGCCTCTCGCTTGGCGGCGACCTGAAATTGCCGCTGAGCGCAGCGCTTACGTTCGAACTCACGCACCATTGGATCAGTGATGCGGCCGACTTAGTCGAGATCATCATCCCGCCCAATCCGCCTGATCCCGAAATCCGTTTCGACGCGCCGGGCAATATCGGCAGTGGCTGGGCCAACAGCCTGACGATCCACTACACGATGCCGTTCGCTCCGCTGATCCCTGGCGCGAAGCTCACGCTCGACGGCACGTTCTGGCAGACGCGCGTGACCGATCCCGTCACCGGTTTACGCCGCTCCATCTCCGGCCGCCCCGACGCGCAGATCAACGCCGAGTTCCGGCAAGACCTAAACGATCTGAACTTCTCGTGGGGCCTCGAATACCAGAACGTCACCGAGCAACAGACGTACCGGCACGACGAAACCAACACTCAGCAAGAGGGTCCGTATCTCGACGTGTTTGTGGAGACCACCGCGCTCAAGGGACTGAAGGTTCGCGGCACGCTTGCCAACACGATGCGCAGCCCGGTGCTGCGCCAGCGTAACTTCTTCGTGGGCGACCGCAACGGTCCGCCACTGCGGTCGGAACATCGCGAACGCGCGTTCGACGACGCGCCGTGGTTTGTGCTCACAGTGTCAGGCGCCTTCTAACGCTCGCGGCATGCAGCGATCCGGGCTACGGTCGCGGCATGCGTATGTTCATGCTTGCTGCTCTGATGTTGGCCGCGTGTGCGGCCAAGCCCGCGCCCGCGCTGGCGCCTGCGCCTGATCCAATCGATGCCGCCGCGAACGCGCCGGTCAGCGTCAACGATCAGCAGTACGTCGCCGACATCGCGCCGTTCCAGGTGATGGGAAACCTCTATTATGTCGGCACGGAAGGCGTGAGTTCGTTTCTGATCACCACACCGCAAGGTCACATTCTGATTGATGGCGGCATTGCCCAAACGGCGCCGATAATCGAGCGCCATCTTGCGGAATTGGGTTTTTCCATTCGCGGCGTGAAATATCTGCTGAACACGCACGCACACTACGATCATGCCGCGGGCTTGGCGCAGCTGAAGCGCGACAGCGGCGCCACCTTCGCCGCGAGCGCTGGCGACCGACCGATCCTCGAAGCGGGGCGCATCTCGTATGGGCCATCTTCCAGCGTGCATTATCCGCCGGTGCACGTGGATCGCGTCATCGCGGATGGCGACACGATCACGCTCGGCGGCGTCACGCTGACTGCGCATCTCACGCCGGGCCACACGCCGGGCTGCACGTCATGGAGCCTCGACGTGCAAGGCGCGGACGGCGCGCCACATCACGCCTTTATCGATTGCAGCCAAACCGTAGCCGGCCAGCAGCTCGCACCTGAATCTTATCCCGGCATGGTCAGCGACTATCGCGCAAGCTTCGCGAAAGTCCGCGCCATCACCGCCGACATCTTTCTCGCCAGCCACGGTTCGATGTTCGATCTCGACGCCAAGCGCGCGCATCAGCTCGCGGGCGACGCCAACGCGTTCGTCGACCCCAACGGCCTACATGCTTACAGCGACGCGATGGAAGCCGCGTTCAACGCCGAACTCGCGCGCGAGCAGCACTAACGCTGTGGACCACGGCGCTTTGAGCCGGTGTCGGACTCGAACATTGGGTTCGGATCCCAATGGCCTTGGAACGGCGCGTCGAGCAGATAGTCCGGCAGCCGCGCGTTGATCGCCTTCTCGTTCGACTGCGTGATGATCTGACGATTCTTCGGCATCGAACGCAGCATGTCCGCATCGACGTCACCGATCAGATCGCTCGACTCCTTCGCCATCAAATGGTTGGCGACGCCGAAGAGTTGGAAGACGCCGGCGTTGTTGAAGATCGTGCGCCAGTCCTTCGGATAGAGCCGCTGCAGCTGCGACAAATCCTGGAAAAACGGCCAGACCTGCAGGCCATAGCCACGCAACAGCGTCATCGATTGGCGCAGCGGGCCGAACTCGCCGAGTTGAGCGCACTCGTCCAGCATGAAAAGCGTCGAACGCTTCGGGCGGCGCTTACGGCCCATCACGGTCAGCATCAGCGCGCCGACCCACAGACGCAGCAGCGCGCCGTGGCTCTCAAGTTTATCCGGCGGGATGACAATGTAGATCGTCATCGGGTCGCCCTTGCGCACGCTTTCGAGCGAGATGGTCGACTTATTCAGCGAGCGCAGCGCCGAATCCGAGTTCACCACCTTCAGGTACGATTGCGCGGTCGAGAGGATGCCAGAGCGCGTTTGCTCGGTGATCGGCAGGAAGCTGGAAATGTTCTGCTTCGAGAGCCGGTTGAGGTTCTCGTGGTTTTCGATCAGCGCAGCCAGATTGTAGACCGCATCGTCGCTCATCAGGATTTCGCGGACTTTGCCGAAGTGCCGGTCGGCCTTGCCCGCCGTCTCCGCCACCGCCGCAATCACGCCGGCCATCAGCGACCGGCCCCAATTGTCCCAGAAGGGCTCCTTGTGGAAGCCGACGTCGCCGGCGAGCAGCGAGGCAAGCATTTCCGCGTCAGCGTCCAGAAGCGCGCCGGGGCGGTCGAACAGGTCGAACGGGTTGAGGCTGTCGGTCTTCTTCGACACCGCGCCGAACGGATCGAGCAGACGCACCTCTTGGCCCATCTCTTTCCGGCGGCGCGCGGTCACGTGCCAAGTCTCGCCCTTGGGGTCAATGACAATGACCGAGCCTTCGAAGCGCAGCAGGTTGGGGATGATGACGCCGCGGCCCTTGCCGGCGCCGGTAGGGGCGATGGTCAGCAAGTGGCGGTCCTCGCCGTAGAGGATCGGCACTTCGGTGTCGGTGACCGGTTCGGACAGACGCGGCGCGGAAAAGCCCATCGGCGCGCGGCGGTCGTCATACTTCCAGCCGAGCAGCAGGTCAGTCACCTCTGGCCGCCCCTGTCCCGAAGCCTCAACCGGCTTCTTGCTGGACCTGGCTGTACGCGACCGAGACATCGACAAACCCTCCTGCGCGGCCCGCGTCTGCGAGTCGTGAATCAAGCGTAACCATCAATCGGGGCCGGACCCGCTCGCCATTTGGGCGAATTAGGGCAACCGGCCAGACCAGGGCCCCCACCCAAGTCGTGGCTCTAACAACGCAGGAAAAGACCCCCTGTGCAACGCCAGTGAGCGGTCTGGGGATAAGATAATCAACTTGACACGGACGCCGCGAGAAAATCCCGCAACGTCCGTATCTTAGCTATAAGCGCCTGTCCGGAAACGCTTTTTCCGGACGGCTATTTTACGCCGTGCATCAGCTTCGAAATGAACGGCGCGATCAAGAAGAGCAGCACGCCAGCGCCGCCTAGAATGAAGAAGCCCTGCGTGTAACCCTGCAGCGCAGACGAGGTTGTGAGCCCCGTGTCGCCGCTCATGGCGGCAGCGACGATGCCGGAGAGATTGTTGCCGATTGAGATCGACAAGAACCAACCGCCCATCGCCAAGCCAACTGACTTCAGCGGCGCGAGCTTGGTGACCATCGAAAGTCCGATTGGTGACAAGCACAGCTCGCCCACCGTTTGGACGACATAGGTTAGCGCCAGCGGCCAAAGCGGAATGTGACCGTTCTGAACCAAGCTGGTCAGCGCAAACATCAGCACCGTAAAAGCCAGGCCGTTGAAAATAAGGCCCAGGCCGAACTTGCGCGGAATGGAGGGCTCCGCCTTCATGCGATTGAGCATCCCCCAAACCACCGTCAGCAACGGCGCGAGGACCACAATGGCGATCGGGTTGATGGACTGAAACCATCCCACCGGAAATTCCCAACCGCCGAAATTACGGTTGACGATATTCTCGGCCAGGAAGTTCAGCGACGAGCCGGCCTGTTCAAAGAAGCACCAGAAGAAAATGTTGAAGACGAACAGCACGATCATCGCCAAGACCTTGTCGCGCTGGACCGCCCCCTCGCGGACGCCTTCGATGATCATGAGGATCATCAGCAGAACAAAGATCGCGCTAAGGCCGACCTGAACCTGGGCTGCAGTCACTTGTGACAGCAGGAAGTAGATGATCGGCGCACAGATAGCAGAGCCGACCAACACCATCAGCATCTGGGCCATGCCCGACCCTTGCGGCGGGTGGCCGATTTCGCCGAGTTGGCGACGACCGAACCAGAACCAGAAGAAACTGATCAGCATGCCAATGCCGGTGGCGATAAAGACCGCTTTGTAGGCAGGCATATCGGCCGAGCCGAAAATCTGGCTGGCGAAGGCGCCAGTTATGAGCGGCGCAACGAAGGCGCCGGCATTGATGCCCATGTAAAAGATGGTGAAACCGCTATCGCGCCGGGGATCGTCAGCGGCGTAGAGCTTGCCAACGATTGTCGAGATATTCGGTTTGAAAAGTCCGTTTCCGGTGATGATCACCGCTAAGCCAGCAAGAAAGATGTGCTGGTCCGGCACCACGATCATAAACAGCCCGGCAGCCGTAATCGCCGCTCCGAGCAGAATTGAACGCTGGTAGCCGATCAATCGGTCAGCGGCGTAGCCCCCGAAGATGGCGGTGGCATACACGAGCGCGAGGAACGCCCCGTAAGTTTGGCTGGCGGAGCTTTGGCCAGCCGGATTGCCGTTCCAGAATTGCTGCACGATGTAGAGCGTCAGCGCCCAGCGCATGCCGTAGAACGAGAAGCGCTCCCAGAACTCGGTCATGAACAGCATCCACAGCTGTCGCGGATGACCGAAGAGATCGCCGCCCTTAGGCGCCGGCACTGCTGCCGCAGATTCTGAACTCATGCCCCCAAACTCCAGAAAGGGTGTCCCGTGGGGCGGACCCTTGCCTATGACGGTTTGGAAAACAAGCGCGCGCGCCGCTCCGTGCGCACGCGGGACATTCTCAACGCAGGTGCAGCATTCTTAGAAGCGGACGACGTCCTTGGCCTTCGCTTCTTTGCGCAGGTCGGGGCGCAACAGCCACCAGAAGGTCGTGCCCGGCGTCGAGTCGAGCCAGAAGCCGAGACGGCGCAACGTGCGCACGGATGGGATGTTGCCGCTTTCACAACCGGCGATGATGCTCTCGGCGCCCTCTTCGAACAGCCAATCGATCACCGCGCCTGCTGCTTCAGTTGCATAGCCCTGCTGACGGCGGCTGCGCGCAATGCCGTAGCCGATTTCGAACTCGCGCGCCGCGCGCAGCGACGGCTCGAAGCGAATGTCGCCAATCACCGCGCCTTCATGACGATGGATCGCCACGGCACGCGTCGGCGCGGGCTCCGGCCCCCAGGCGTTGCTGATCGAGCGTGCAACCAAACCCAAGCTTGCCTGACACCAATCCGCTGGCGCCTCCGCGCCAACCGCGTCGGCAAACGCCGCTTGCCCTTCACGCGCTGCCTCGGCCATGGCCGGGGTCACCGGCTCCAGACGAAGACGCGGCGTCAGGATGGGATGGTCGAGCGGAAACATGATCTATATGTCGCCGCTCGCCGCTTCGCCTGCAACATTGTTGCGCTTATCAGGCGCCTTCGCGCGCGCACTCATGCGGGGCGGGCGAAGCTTAACTTTATTCCCCTCGCCCCGAGAGCGCAGCGAACGGGGGAGGGGTTAGGGGTGGGGGATGCGATCCAGTATCCGGTCTGTGGAGGCGATCGCCCTACCCGCCAACAACCTTGCTCCAATGCCGCCAATCCATTTCACGACGTGGTCTAGACCATCACGTACGACGCGCTCTTTCACGCGGATCACGGTGAATCCCAACGCCTCAAGCTTCTGCGTTCGCGCAGCATCAAAGATCTTTTGCTCTTCGTTGTCATGGGTCGGGCCATCGACTTCGACGATCAGCGACGGCGCGTGGCAAACGAAGTCCACCACAAATGCACCCACAGGTGACTGGCGGCGAAAGCCCCAGCTGTTGAGGCGATGACCGCGCAGGCGCTCCCACAACAGTTTCTCGGCGACGCTTTGGGTTTGTCGCAATGCTCTCGCGCGATTGACGATAGGAGGATGCTTCATTGTCCCCCACCCCTAACCCCTCCCCCGCTTTGCGGGGCGAGGGTAAACTAATAAGCGCAAGCTTCGAATACGCGGCGGACATCGCCGCCCCATTCGGTGCGGTAACGCTCCAGCAAGCGCTCGGCTGGCGTGACGCCGGTGGTGGCAATGTCGTCGAGTTCGCCCAGGAAATGCGTTTCGTCTTCGCCAGCATTGTCGGTGCGCGCGCGCGATTTCAGGCCTTGGCGCGCGATCGCCAGCGCCGCTTGCGCAATATCGCCGGCGCTCGAGCCGCGGATCGGCGCGCGCAAACCCAGCACCGGCACCGCACGCCGCAGCGCTTCGCGGTCTTCGGCCGTCCAGCTCTTCACCAGCGACCACGCCGCTTCGAGCGCGGCGTCGGAATAATAAATGCCAGCCCAGAACGCCGGCAGCGCGCACAGGCGCGACCAGGGGCCGGAGTCGGCGCCGCGCATCTCCAGATACGTCTTCAGCCGCACCTCGGGAAACAGGGTGGTGAGGTGATCCTCCCAATCCTTCTCGGTCGGCAATTCGCCGGGCAACACTTCGAGCTTGCCGTTCATGAAGTCACGAAAGCTGAGGCCAGAGGCGTCGATGTATTTGCCGTCGCGATAGACGAAGTACATCGGCACATCGAGCGCGTGTTTGGCGTAGCGCTCGAAGCCCATGCCGTCTTCGAACACGAACGGCAGCATGCCGGTGCGGTCCGGATCGGTGTCGGTCCAGATATGCGCGCGATATGAGAGGAAGCCGTTGGTGCGGCCTTCCGCGAACGGCGAAGCGGCAAACAGCGCCGTCGCGATCGGCTGCAGCGCAAGGCCCACACGAAACTTCTTCACCATGTCGGCTTCGGAGGCGAAGTCGAGATTGGTCTGCACCGTACACGAGCGGAACATCATCTGCCGGCCGAGGCGCCCGACCCTCGGCATGTACGACTTCATGATCTTGTAGCGGCCCTTCGGCATGATGGGCGTCTTTTTCAGCGACCACAGCGGCGAGAAGCCGAGGCCGAGAAACGAAATCCCCATCGCGCCGGCAACATCGCGCAGTTGCGCCAGATGCGAACCGGTTTCGGCGCAGGTTTCATGCAGATGCTCGAGCGGCGCGCCAGACAGCTCGAACTGGCCGCCCGGCTCCAGCGTGATTGACGCCATGCCCTGCTTCAGCGCGATGACGTTCTCTTTCTCGTAGACGCGCTCCCAGCCGTATTTGTCGGCCAGACCATTCAACAGCGCGCCAATGCCTTTCTCGCCCTCATACGGGACAGGTTTCAGGCTCTCGCTATAGAAGGCGAACTTCTCGTGCTCGGTGCCGATGCGCCAGGTTGTGCGGTCAGGCTTCACGCCGCTTTCGAGGTGCGCGACCAAGTCCGCGAACTTTTCCATTCGCGGCGACTCGTCCTTGGTTTTGGTCTTCTCTTTGGCCAAGCGCCGCCTCCCAGATTCCGCCACATGTGGAGGCTTCGCCACGGGGCCGCAAGCCGTTACACCTCGCGCCAGTCGCCCCAATGCGCTTGCAACGTGCTTAACGCAGCGATGACTGCCGTCTCCGCGCGCAGGATACGCGGGCCCAACGAGACCGGCTTGATGAAGCTCAAGCTCCGCAGCATGCGCCGCTCTTCGCTTGTAAAGCCACCCTCCGGGCCGATGAGCATGGAGACGCCGGCGCGCCTGTCGAGCGAACGCGCGACATCGGCAATTGGCGGCGCATCGCCTTCCTCGTCAGCGAAGATCAGCGGCCGCGCAGCGTCCCAGCCGTCGAGTGCTTTTGCCAAAGTGACGGGCTCGACGATCTCCGGCAGATCGAAGCGCTCGGTCTGCTCCGCGGCTTCGCGGGCGATCGTCTGCAAGCGGTCGATGCGCACGGTCTCGGCAATGGTTCGCTGCGTAATCACCGGACGCAGCCGCCGCGCGCCGAGCTCAGTCGCCTTCTCAGCGATGAGATCGGTGGCATGGCGCTTCACCGGCGCAAACAACAGCTCCAAGTCAGGCGCCGCACGTGCGGGCCGGAGGAAATCCTCGACCCGCACGCTCATCGAGCGCTTGGCCTTCTCGGAGACACGCGCGCGCCATTCGCCGTCCTCGGCGTTGAACACGCGCAACGCATCGCCAGCGTCGAGCCTGAGCACCGTCCCGACGTGACGCGCTTGCGCCTCGTCGAGCGTAAGGCGCGCGCCTACGCCCAGCCGTTGTTCGATCAAGAGCCGCGGATCAGCCATCAGCGCTAGCTGCTCCGGGCCGGAAGCGACAGCAAGCCAAAACATGACCTACGCCGCCTCGTCGCCGATGAACTCGCCGTGCGCCATGGCGTTCAAGCGCGCGTAGAGGCCGTGTGCGAGGACGAGTTCGGCATGTTTGCCTTGCTCGACGATGCGCCCGTGGTTGAACACGAGGATTCGGTCGGCCTCGCGCACCGTACTCAAACGGTGAGCGATGACGATGGTCGTGCGCCCCTCTTTGAGTTCGGCCATGGCCGCCTGCACTTCGCGCTCGGTCTGCACGTCCAGCGAAGACGTCGCCTCATCGAGAATGAGGATCGGCGCGTCCGCCAAAAACGCGCGCGCCAATGCCACGCGTTGCCGCTCACCGCCCGACAGCTTCACGCCGCGTTCGCCGACCTCGGTCTCATAGCCCTTCGGCAACTTGACGATGAAGTCGTGCGCCCGTGCGCGTTTGGCCGCCACGATGACATCGTCCAACGTCGCGTCGGGACGCGCGTAGCCGATGTTTTCGAACAACGAGCGGTGAAACAACGCGGGATCCTGGGGCACCAGCGCCGTGCCGCGCCGCAAGCTGGATTGCGTCACTTCGCGCACGTCTTGACCATCGATGCGGATCGCGCCCGCGCTCACGTCATAGAGACGCTGCACCAGCTTCACAAACGTCGATTTACCCGAACCCGTAGGCCCAACCAGCGCCACCGTCTCGCCGGGACGGATATCCAGAGAGAAGTCGTTGTAGATCGGCTCGGCTTGGCTCGCGTACTTGAACGTGACGTTGTCGAAGCTGATTGCGCCCGCGTAGGATTTGAACGCCGGCGCGTTGGCGGCGTCGGTGATCTCGGACTCCTGCTTGGAATAAGCCACCACGTCGGCAATGTCGGCGAAGCCCTTCTGCAGCGTGCGGATGCTCTCGCCCAATGTGCGCAGATAGCCCGACATCAGGAAGAACGAGGTAATCGCAAACGCAGCGTCGCCAGAGCTGGCGCGGCCCGCCAGCCATTCGCGCACGACGAGGCCAAGCAGCCCTGCCTGCAACGCAAACAAGGTCAGATTCTGGAAGATCCACGCATTGGTCGACTTGAACCAAAGCTTGAGCGCCTTGCTGCGCCAATCTTCGACGATGCCGCGAAGCCGCTTCTCTTCGCGCTCTTCGGCGCCGAACGCCTTCACGCTGGCGTTGGCGCCGACAGCATCCGCCAACGCCGCGCCGATACGGGTGTCGGCGGTGTTGGTCAGCGAGAAGTCTTTCTTCAGATAGATCGTCCAGGTCCACCAGTTCAGCAACAACAGCACCGCGATCGCCGACCCCACGAACGCGCCGATGACGGGCCAACGCAGTGCGGTTTGCACGGTGATCCCCACCAGCACGATGATTGCAGGCATGATGGACCACACGATCGTATCGGAGATCGTGTCGTAGGCGTTCATCGCCCGCGAAACGCGCCGCACCGTGGCGCCGGCGAAGTTGTTAGCGTGCCAGTCCGCGGAGAAGCGCTGCACGTCCTTGAAGCCATCGTCGACGATGTTGCGCATGTTGCGCGCGGCGAGGGGAATCCAGAACCGCACCGAGGTGTTGCGGAAGAAGTAGAAACCGAACGCGACGAACGCGAACATCGAATAGGCGCCGATCGCCTGCTCGTGCGCGAGCCGGGGGCCCGCCGACAGCGCCTGCACGATGCCGCCCGACACCGCGGGCAGCGCCAAGTCGCAGCTGACCGCGAGCAGATAAAGCCCCAAAAACCCGGCCAAATAGCCAGGCTGGGACATCCAGCGTTTGAACACGTAATCGACAATGTCGCGGAGCGGCGCTTTCAGGGGCCGCGTATCGTCATTGTCGTCGAAATCGGACTCGTAGCTCATTTTGAGGTCCAAGTTGGGCGTGAACCGCGCGCGGAGGCGCGGCTTCGCCAGGTCATACGGATGTGGAAGTGCGAGGGTTGCGGAACGAGGTCAGACCACGAACCACGGCTCGGCGAAGCGGATTTGTACCACCGGCATCTTGCCGGCATGCCGCCATATGGGCGGTGGTACTTTAGAGCGGCAGCGGCTAGCGCCTGCTTCTGCTCAACGACGTCCGTTCGCGAACGCCGTGACTATGACGGGGTGGCTACGACCATGGTTCTGCTGCTCCAGCAAAGAGGATCGCCCGCATACGCCCGTTCACCGCTTGCGTAAAGCAAAACGTCGCAGCATCTCTCTGGCGTGGCCACTTCGAAAACGCCCGATGCACTCGCGCAACACTGGACCGACCGGCTGCCGGCGGCGTTGAAGCCGTATGCGCAGCTCTCGCGGCTGGACCGGCCCATCGGCTGGCAATTGCTGTTGCTGCCCTGCCTGATGGGGCTCGCCATCGCGCGGATGATGACGGGATTTCAAGCTGACGACATCAATCATGTCGCCACGTTCCTGCTGGGCGCGATCGCCATGCGTGGCGCGGGCTGCACCTATAACGACATTCTCGACCGCAAGATCGACGCGCGCGTAGCGCGCACGCGTTCACGGCCGCTGCCGTCTGGCGCGATAACGCTGAAAGCCGCGTGGGCGTGGCTGGTGGCGCAGTGCGTGATCGGTTTGATCGCGTTGCTGCAGTTTCCGAGCTACGCACAATTGGTTGCGCTCGGAGCGTTGCCGCTGGTCGCCGCCTACCCGCTGATGAAGCGCGTTACGTGGTGGCCGCAAGCCTGGCTTGGCATCGTCTTCTCATGGGGCGCGCTGGTGGCGGGCGCGATCAATGCGCCGGTGGGTTTGCCGCTCGATACGCTTCTGCTCTACGCAGGCTGCATCTGCTGGACGATCGCTTACGACACCATCTACGCGCTGCAGGATCGCGAGGACGACGCGCTGATCGGCGTCAAATCTACCGCGCGCCTGTTCGGCAAACGTTGGCGCTTCGCCACGAGCCTCTTCTATCTGATGGCCGTGCTGCTTTGGTCATGGGCGTCGGTCTATGCGGGGGCGTCTTGGCCGACGCTTGCGGGCATTCTGATTGTCGGCGCTTTTATGATCCGCCCGATGCTGCGCCGCATTGACGACGCCAACGCCGCAAGCTCGCTCTCGGCGTTTAAGCTCAACGCATGGATCGGTCTGGGCATCGTCATTTGCTTGGCGGTGAAACCGCTCGCCGTTACCTTGGCGCCGTACGTAGGAGGCCCAGGTGGGTGAAGCCGAGAAGAATCTCGCGGCGCTCTGCAAACGTTTTGCGGCGGTCGTTCCGAACCACGAACCGTATCCGACCAAGTTCGCGAAGGCGAACGACCCCTATCGCGCCCTCGTGCGCGCCGTGACCTTCCAACAACTTTCGGGCAAAGCCGCATCAACGATCCATGGGCGCGTGCTCGCGATCTATCCCGACAAGGATCATCCCGATCCGCAGGATATCCTCGATACGCCGGAAACGACGCTGCGCGGCGCCGGCCTCTCACGCCAGAAGATCGCCGCCATCCGCGACATCGCGCAGAAGCGCTTGGAGGGCGTCATTCCTGACGCCCGCGCACTTACGAAGCTTGGCGATGAAGAAATTATCGAGCGCCTCACGGCCGCGCGCGGCGTCGGCCGCTGGACGGTCGAGATGTATTTGATGTTCACGCTCGGCCGCCCGGACATTCTGCCCGTCGACGATCTTGGCGTGCGCAAAGGCGCGGAGAAACTCTATCGCCGCAAGTTCACGCCGAAGGAATTGGCGGAATACGGCACGCGCTGGGCGCCGCATCGCTCGGTCGCCGCTTGGCACCTCTGGCGTATCGCCGACACAATGACGCCGGAACGCGCGCCACTGAAGAAGGCTAAGGCGGCGAAGAAAGCGGCGACAAAGCCGAAGGCGAAGCAAAAGGCCAAAGCGCGCGCTCGCGCGAAGAAGTAGCTCTACCCGTTCACGCGCCGCGAATCCGCAGGCGCCTCTGCGCGCTGCGCCATGCCGTAGTCGCGCGTGACTGCCGCAACGCGGAGCCGATAATCACGCAGCACGTGCTCGCGGCCCTCTTTTTGCGCCTGTCGGTGCGGCTCCGTGTTGCGCCACGCCGCGACCGCGGCCTCATCACGCCAGAACGAGAGCGACACGAGTTTGCCGGGCGTTGAGAGACTTTGGAAACGTTCGATCGAAATGAAGCAGTCGATGCCGCCCAAGAGCGGACGCAGTTCGCCGGCGATGCGGAGATATCCATCCCCATCAGCCGGCTCGACCTCGAAGATGACGGCGATCATGGCTTAATCAGCTTCGCGTGCGGGGCGGAGGCAAGCTTCAGAAAGATGCGATCTTCGCCCTTGATGAATTGTTCGCGCTTGGCGAAATCGTAATTGGCCTTGCCTTCGGGACTGGAAGCCAAACGCTTGCGATACGCTTCGTACGCGGCGAGATCCTCGATATTGTACACCGCATAGGCGGTGGTGAGCGAGCCTTCGTACGGCGCGTAATATCCGATCAGGTCGGCGCCGTTGGCGGGAATGGCCTGCCCCCAATTGCGCGCATATTCCTCGAACTTGTCGCGTTTGAACGGGTCGATTTCGTAGCGGATGAAGCAGGTGATCATCGGAACCTCCGATACGCACCCTAGCGCGTTGCGGGACGCACATGGTTCGTCTACGGTCGAACTATGAAAGACGGCCCCACCATTGCCGGCGTCGCCGCTTTGATCGGCGATCCCGCGCGCGCCAACATGCTCACCGCGCTGATGCACGGCGCTGCGCTTACCGCCAGCGAGTTGGCCTTAGAGGCAGGCGTCACCAAGCAAACGGCGAGCGCGCATTTGGCGAAGCTCGCGGACGCCGAATTGATCGCCGCCGAAGCCCAAGGGCGCCACCGCTACTTCCGTCTGGCCGACGCCGACGTCGCACGCGTGCTGGAAGGCCTGATGGGCGTCGCTTCGCGGTCCAAAGGGTTGCGCACGCGCCCTGGGCCAAAAGAGCCGGCGCTGCGGCGCGCGCGCGTCTGCTATGACCATCTCGCGGGTGACCTCGGCGTCGCGCTCTACGATGCGCTCATCAAGGCGCGTTGGCTGGCGCAGCGCGACAGCGAGGTCACGCTCACCAAGCGCGGTCGCGAAGCGCTCGGCGCGCTGGGGCTTGATCTTGGCGAATTGGAGGACACCAGCCGTCCCCTTTGCCGCGCGTGCCTCGATTGGAGCGTGCGCCGCAACCACCTCGCCGGCGCGCTCGGCGCGGGCTTGCTGCAGCACGTCACCACGCAAGGCTGGGCGCGGCGCCGCAGCGGAACGCGGGTGATGGAGTTCACAAGTGCTGGCGAGCGCGCCTTTCGGCGCACCTTTGGCATCGAAACGCCGCGCGATCTGCGCTAGATTTGGGCTCATGCCAGCGGTTGCCCGCATCGACCCGAAAGACGTGTTCACGCCAGAAGAATGGGCGCCGCTTGCCGCGCGCTCATCGTGGCTCGGGCTCGTGTGCGTAGCTGGCGCCTGGGCGCTGATCGTTGCGGCGGCGGCGCTCTTCATCGTCTGGCCGAACCCGCTGACCTACATCCTCGCCATCATGATCATTGGCGCGCGCCAGCTTGGCCTCGCCATCCTGATGCACGATGCCGCCCACGGCGCGCTGCATTCGAATGCGAAAGTCAATGATTGGGTCGGCGAGTGGCTCTGCGCGGCGCCCGTCGGTGCGCGGCTCATTTCGTACCGCAACTATCATTTGAAGCATCACAAGTTCACCGAGCAGCCGGAAGATCCAGACCTCTCGCTCTCTGCGCCGTTTCCAATCACCCACCGATCGCTGTGGCGCAAAGTCGTGCGCGATCTGACCGGGCAAACCGCATTCAAACAACGCCGCGCACAACTCTTCGGCGGCCGCAAGGATGGCGAAGTGGTCAACGCTTCGACGTGGCACTTCTTGCTGATGAACGCGCTATTGCTCGCGATCTGCATCGTCAGCGGCTTTTGGTGGGCCTATCCTGCGCTGTGGCTCGTGCCGCTGGCGACGTGGTTTCAGGTCATAACCCGCATCCGCAACATCGCCGAGCACGCTTGCGTCAACACCAAGGACGATCCGTTCACCCATGCGCGCACCACGCTCGCCAATCCGATCGAACGTCTGCTGATCGCGCCCTACTGGGTACACTTCCACGGCGAACATCACGTCTTCATGCACGTGCCCTGCTACCGGCTAGAGCGCATGCACCGTTTGCTGATGCAGAAAGACTACTGGGCCCGCATGCGCATCGCCGGGAGCTATCCCGAAGTGCTGCGCGTGGCGACGAGCAAACAATCTCTGCCAAAGTCCGCGGCCACCGCTTAACGCGCACGATGATCTCCGACATCCCGGCCTTCATCCGTGAAAACACTCGCGTGCTCGCAGCAAGTTATATTCCTGAGATCAAGCTTCATCTCGCCGACGATGCGGTCGCGCTTTGGCAGCTCACCGAAGAGCAACTCGGCGAACTTGGCCTGCCGCCGCCGTTCTGGGCGTTCGCGTGGGCCGGCGGGCAAGCGCTGGCGCGTTACATTATCGACAATCCCGGCATTGCCCGCGACCGCGACGTGCTTGATGTCGCTTCAGGTTCGGGTCTGGTCGCCATCGCGGCGATGCACGCCGGCGCCAAGAGCGCGCTTGCTGTCGATATCGATGCGTTCGCCAGCGAAGCCGCCAAGCTCAACGCCGCGCTGAACAATGTCAGCATTGAAACCAGCAGCGCCGATCCCGTTGGTCAGCCGACATCGTGCGATCTGATCCTCGTCGGCGATCTCTTCTACGATCGCGATCTTGCGCCACGCGTGCTCGACTGGCTGATCCAGCTGCAAACAAGCGGCAAACAGGTGCTGATCGGCGATCCCGGACGCACCTACCTGCCGCGCGACAAGCTCGAACAGATCGCCGCCTACAACATTCCGGTGACGCGCGCGCTCGAAGATGCAGAGATCAAGCGCGCCGCGGTGTGGAAGCTAAAGTAAACTGCGCGCCTTACTCCATCGGACAAACGGCCATCTTTTCCTGTGCGTCGGTGACGCCGCGGCGTGCGTCTTCGCAGATCGCGTTCCAAAGCTTCTGAACCTCGGCGCCAACCGCTTCGCTGCGCTGCTTCAGTTCATCGAAGCTCGGCGCCGCATCCGCCGGCTCCGCCATCCACACCGGCTCGAACGCCGGCCCGCAGCTCACCTCGACGTAGAGGTTCTTGCCGCACAAATCCGAGCGCTGCACATTGTAGCGCCACACCGTCTCTCGCAGCGTGCGCGCCAATTCTTTCGGATCGGCCGGCTCCGCCATGCTGGTGCCGGGCTTGTTCTCGGTCAGCTGCGCCGTTTGTCCGAGCATTGCGCCGTAGCGGTGAATCTCGATCTGCAGGTCTTGCGGATTATTGGCTTGCTGCGTTGTCGCGCCGTTGGGCTTGCACGCGGCCAGCGCTGCCACCGCCATCACGCACATCAGAAAACGCATCATTCGCAACCGCCTCCAAAAGTTGGAGCGGCATCCTAACCGGCTCGTCTGCGATGTCGTTTAGATTTTAGTTGGGAACTCAAGGTCGCCGAGCATGGGCGCCAGCATGTTATAACCGACGTCGAATTCCATTGGATCGCGCGCGGCGACACGCCGAAACAGGGCTATCGCGGCAACCGTCAGGCTCAAACCTGCGGCCGCCGCGAACACCGCCCACGCAGCGCCCCAAAACTCAGCGTCTGCTAAACCACCCATCCCGTTGCCTTCGAGGCATCTTGTTGAAGCCGACAATGCAGCAACGGCGTGAACGCCACGTTTCTGAAACCAAAACAAAAAGTTGAGATGCGACTTGGGCGCGCCACGCGGCGCCGCTACGGTGCGCGTAGAACCGGCCAGGGAGTGAACCGGATGTTGCGCTTGGAAGTGGTGGCGCTCTATGCGGGCGTAAATATTCTTCTCTTGTTAGTGCTCGGCTATCTAGTGACGAGCGCGCGCCGGACCCACAAGATCGTGCTGGGCGACGGGGGGCACGAGGCCACCATCCGCGCCATACGCGCCCACGCCAACGCCGCCGAATACATCCCCGCCGCCCTGGTTGGGCTGCTGATCCTCTCACTCTTCAACGGGCTGCCGATGTGGCTGCTGCACGCCGCTGGAATTTCTTTGACCGGCGGAAGAATTTTGCACGCGTTCGGCCTGCACGCGGGAAAGCTGAATTTCGGCCGGATGTTTGGGATGGTGCTGACCTTCTTGGCTTACCTGCTGATCGGCGGCGGGCTTCTCTTTGCCGGTTTGACCCAACAGCTAGGTGGGTAATTAGTTACCGTCAGCGGGAATTGCCGCAAGCCAGGCTTGGGGCCATGTAGGGGCCATGGCCTTCGACACCGATTCCCAAGCCGCGCTTGCCGCGCTGCTCGACTACGCAAAACAAGCTGGATCAGACACCGCCGAGGCCAGCCTTGCCTCTCGCGAAAGCATCTCCGCTGAGGTGCGGATGGGCGAACTCGAAGGCATGGAGCGTGAAGAAGGCCGTTCGGTCGCGCTGCGGGCCTTCATCGGCAAACGCCAAGCGGCCGCCTCCTCCACCGATCTCTCCGCCAAGGGCCTCAAGGCGCTGGCCGACCGCGTTGTGCAAATGGCCAAGGCGGCGCCGGAAGATCCGTATTGCGGACTTCTGGAAACAAAGTATCGCGCGACGGGCGCGGCGCCCGACCTTGAACAATCCGACACCGCCCGGCCAAGTCCTGAACAATTGCTTGAGCTGGCCAAACGTTGCGAAGCAGCTTCGCTCGCCATTCCCGGCATCGCCAACTCCAGCGGCGGCGGCGCGTCGTTCGACACGTCGCATTTCGTCTACGCCACTTCCGATGGTTTTGAAGGCGCGGAGTCCGGGACCTCATACAGCTTGGGCACGCAGCCGGTTGCGGAACGCGGCGACGACATGGAACGCGACTACGAGTATCGCTCGCGCCGCTTTTTCGCCGATCTCGGTTCGCCAGAAGAAATCGGCCGCATGGCCGGCGAACGCACGGCGCGGCGGCTTGGCGCGCGCAAAATCGAAAGCACCAAGGCTGCGGTGATTTTCGAAAACCGCCTGGCAGGCCGCATCATCAGCCCGCTCTTCTCCGGTATAAACGGCGTCTCCATCGCGCGCGGCACGTCGTTCCTCAAAGACAAACTCGGCAAACGCGTTTTCGCGGAAGGCTTTCGCATTCACGAGGACCCGTTCGTGAAGCGCGGTCTCGCCAGCCGGCCGTTTGATGGCGAAGGCGGCGCGGTGGCGCCGCTGACCATCGTCGAGGACGGCGTTATTCAAACCTGGCTGCTGAATTCATCGGCTGCGCGGCAGCTGAAGCTTGAGCCCAACGGACACGCCACCTCCGGACACGGCGGGCCGCCGGGCATCGGCACGTCGAATCTGTTCGTAAAGCCGGGCGCGCGCGACCTCGCGGGCCTCATGAGCGACGCCGGCAAAGGCCTATTCGTCACCGACATGTTCTCGCCAGCGCTCAACATGAACACGGGCGATTGGTCGGTGGGTGTTGCCGGCTACTGGTTCGAAAACGGCGAAGTGCAGCGTCCGGTGAGCGAAGTGACGGTTGCGGGCAATCTGCTGGACATCTTCGCGCGCCTGCGCTGCGGCGCCGATGTTGAAAATCGCGGCGCACTCGAAATCGCTAGCTTGATTGTGGACGACCTTGCAATCGGCGGCGCTTGATCTCCCTCTCCTCGAAGCAGCGGCGCGTGAAGCAGGCGCGTTAGCGCGCGAGCTCACCGCCAAGCCGCTCGAGATTCATTCCAAGGGCGAGTTAGGCCCGGTGACCAATGTCGACTACGCCGTCGACGCCTTGCTCACCGAGCGCCTGCTCAGCGCGCGGCCGGAGTATGGCTGGCTTTCGGAAGAGACGCCGGACAAGCCCGACGAACGCCTCAAGCATCAGCGCATCTTCTCGCTCGATCCGATCGACGGCACCGCCGCGATGATCAGCAAGATCCCGCAATACACGATCAGCATCGGCGTCATCGACAACGGGCGCGCCGTCGCCGGCGCCATCTACAATCCAATGACCGACGAGCTGTTTCTCGGCGCCGTCGAACATGGCGCAACGCTGAACGGCAGAGCCGTGCACGCCAGCACGCGCGACACGCTCGATGGCGCGCGCATGATCGGCCAGAAGAACCGCTTCTCCGACAAACGCTGGCCCAAGCCATGGCCGAAATCACTTGAGATCGAGCAACGCCAATCCATCGCCTATCGGATGGCGCTGGTCGCAGCCGACGCCGCCGAGGCCACCATTCTGTTCGGCTTCAAGAACGAGTGGGACATCGCCGCCGGTTGCGCCATCATCGCGGCGGCGGGCGGGCGCGTCAGCGATCCGTGGGGAAACCCGCTTGTGTTGAATCAGCCCGATCCACGCGCTCCCGGCGTTGTCGCGTCTGGCGCGGCGATCCACCCTCTGATAATCGAGCGCACATCTCATTTCCCTGATCCGCGCGAGCAGAAATCATCATGAGCGAAACGGCTCAGCTTCTTCATCTCGTCATCGGCGGCGAACTCAAATCGCTCGACCGCGCTGAGTTCGCCGATCTCGGCAAGGTCGACTTCGTCGGCGCCTACCCGAACTACCAAGCCGCCTACGATGCGTGGAAAGGCGCGGCGCAACGCACCGTCGACAACGCACGCGTGCGCTACTTCATCATTCACGCTCACCGCCTGCTCGACCCCAAGGTTGACGACCACAAGCACTGATGGCCAAGCAGCCGAGTCTCTTTGCGCGTCTTTGGCGCGACTACGTCGCTCGCTACAAATCCGAGATCGCGCTGCTCGTGCCTGTGCTGGCGGTGGTGGCGGTTACGGGCGTCTCCTACGCTGGCATCGTCAAATGGGCGACGGACGCGATCAACGCCAACAATTGGCCCAGCATCATGTTCTGGGTTGCGGCCGCTGTGGCGCTGGCGGCTGCGCGCGCGTTCTCGATGTGGGCGCAATCGGTGCTCTCGCAGGACATCGCGCTCAAAGTCCTGCGCGACCTGCAGGGCGCGATGTTCGGCAAGCTGCTCGTTTCGGATTTCGCCCGCTTCTCACGTGAAGAACCGGGCAAGCTTGTCTCGCGCTTCACCAACGACATCAATGTGGTCAGCGAAGCGCTCGTCCGCGGCGGTCAAACCGCGGTGCGCGATACGCTGACGTTGCTCGGCGCGATCGGCTGGATGCTTTATCTCGATTGGGTGCTGACGCTCGTCGTGCTGGGGG
This sequence comes from Terricaulis sp., assembly GCA_047601265.1. Taxonomy (GTDB): domain Bacteria; phylum Pseudomonadota; class Alphaproteobacteria; order Caulobacterales; family Aquidulcibacteraceae; genus Vitreimonas. Next base: position 3,515,428 of record JASGJR010000001.1, on the reverse strand, counting down.
TGTTCGCCCTGGCCTCCGGGCCAATGCAAGCCATCGCCAAGAGCGCGCGCAAGCGCACCCATGCCGCTCAGCAGCAGATCAGCGCGCTTTCCTCCATCCTGTTCGAGAGCTTTGGCGCCGCGCGGTTCGTCAAAACCTACGGCCTTGAGCAACACGAAACCGAACGCGCCCTCGAAGGTTTTGACAAGCGCCGCAAGCTGCAGCTCAAATTGGCCCGCAACCGCGCCATCACCGTGCCGCTCTTGGAAGCCATCGGCGGCATCGCGTTCGGCGGCATCCTGCTGATCGCTGGCTGGCGCATCACGCATCACGACATGACCATCGGCGATCTGATGGGTATCGTCACCGCCTTCGCGACGATGACGCCATCCGCGCGCGCCATCGGCCAGTTCAACACACTCTTCAACGAAGCGCGCGCAGCGCTTGAGCGCATCTTCGGCCTCATCGACGAACCCACCACCATCAACGATAAGCCCAACGCCAAGCCGCTCGCCGTCAGCAAGGGCGAGGTCAGCTTTGAAAATGTCGGCTTCAGCTACGCCGATGCGCCCGCGCTCGCGGATGTGAGCTTCACCGTGGCGCCCGGCGAAACCATCGCCCTCGTCGGCCCGTCGGGTGCGGGCAAGTCCACCATCTTCAATCTGTTGCCCCGCCTCTACGACGCGACGGCCGGCGCGGTGCGCATTGATGGTCAAGACCTGCGCGACGTGACGCTCGCGTCGCTACGCAGCGCCATCTCGCTCGTGGCGCAAGAAGCTTCGCTGTTCAACGATACCGTTCGCGCCAACATCGCGCTCGGCCGCCAAGGCGCAAGTAGCGCCGAGATCGAGGAAGCTGCACGCAACGCCGCCGCCCACGATTTCATCAGCGCGCTGCCCAATGGCTACGACACCGTGGTCGGCGATCGCGGCTCCAATCTCTCGGGCGGCGAGCGCCAACGCATTGCGCTTGCCCGCGCCTTTCTGCGCAACGCGCCCATCCTTCTGCTGGACGAAGCCACAAGTGCGCTCGACGCCGAGAGCGAAGCCAAGGTCCAAGAGGCGCTCGCGCGCCTCTCCAAAGGGCGCACGGTACTGGTCATTGCACATCGTTTATCCACGGTGCGCGACGCCGACCGCATCCTCGCGCTCGACGGCGGACGCATCGTCGAGGTGGGCCGTCACGAGGATTTGATCGCGCGAAACGGCCTTTACGCGCGCCTTAACCGGCTGCAATTCCAAGCTGGCGCGCTGGACGCCGGCTGATCACATCACGCGCGCACAATCGAATGTGATGTGCCGGCACGCGGCAATTGTGTCACGAATCTGGCGGTTTCAGCTTCGGGAAATTCGCCATGCACCGCTTGAGCTTTGCGTTAGCCGCACTTTCCGTTCTCGCCCTCGCCGCGCCCGCGGTCGCCGAGGAACAGGTATCCAACGTTCCGCAGGTCTCGTTGAGCGATCTCGATCTCAACACGCCTGCGGGCGTCGATAGCGCGCTCAACCGCATGCGCCGCGCATCGCGCGACGATTGCGGCATGGATGACGTGCGTCATGTCGACATCGGCATTTACGTCATCATCAGAGCGTGCGTCCGTGACGACACCGCCGCGCAAGTGGATCGGCTCGGCAATGACACCGTGCGCGCGCGGTATCAAGAACGTCAGGACTACGTGGCGTCCTGGCGCTAGCGGTTCCCGCGCATGAATAGAGCGGCGCGCCGGAACAGTGGCGCAGCGCCTGAGTTACCGAAGCCGAAGGGCGGGTGCTCAGGAGAGATTTCGAATGCGCCGCTCAAACATCTTCGGCATCGCCGCCCTGCTCGCAACCGCGACCGCGTTGCCTGTTGTCGCTCAAGAAGTGCAACCGCGCCAACGCGTCGTGCCGTATAGCGATCTCAATCTCGACAACCCGAACGGCGCGCACGTGATGGTGCGGCGCATTGAGAACGCGTCACGCCAAGTGTGCGGCGACCGCACCGGCCCGCGCGGCATGGCGGAAAGCGGCAGCGTCAACGCCTGCCGTGTGGAGTCCGCCGAAAACGCTGTCAACGATCTGGATCACCCCATGGTCACCGCGGAATATTACGGCAACCGCAGCGGCAATGTCGTCGTCACCGAAGACAACTCCACGGTCTACGATGATAGCGGCGCGCCGGTGATCGTGCCGACCGATCCGAACAGCGACGGCGCAAGCAAGGGCTACTAGCCTTTAACGTCCAACACGGCGCGGATTTTTCGCGCCAGATCGACCAGGGTGTACGGCTTCAACAAGAGCTGTGCGCCCGGGTCGAGAACGCCGTTATGGACGATGGCGTTCTTCGTGTAGCCGGTGGTGTAGAGCACTTTGAGGTGCGGAAACTTCTTCACCGCTTGATCAGCCAGCACACGCCCCGTCATGCCGGGCATAACCACGTCGGTAAACATCAGGGCGATGCCGGGCTTTTCCTCCAGCACCGCAAGCGCTTGCTCGCCGCCATTGGCGTGCAGGACCGTGTAGCCAAGCTCGCGCAACGCAGTGACGCTTAGCGACCTCACACGATCTTCGTCTTCGACCACCAGAATGATCGTCGCCGGATCGCCGGTGAACCTTTCAATGTCGCCCTCTTCCGCGGGCCGGGCGGCTGACTCCGGCGCATCGGTGCGCGGCAGATAAAGCTTCACTGTCGTGCCCGCGCCGACTTCGGAATAGATCGCCGCGTGCCCACCACTCTGCTTGAGCAAGCCGTGCACGTGGCTGAGGCCGAGACCTGTGCCCTTGCCCACTTCCTTGGTGGTGAAGAATGGTTCGAACGCTTGCTGCAGCGTTTCCTTGCTCATGCCGCCGCCGGTGTCGGTCACGGCGATCATCACATACTGGCCCGGCGTTACATCGACATTGGCCGCGGCGTAGGCTTCATCGAGATGGGCGTTGGCGGATTCAAGCGTGAGTTTGCCGCCTTCTGGCATCGCATCGCGCGCATTGACGGCGATGTTCAGCACCGCTTGCTCCAGTTCGTGGCGGTCGACACTGACACGCCAGACGCCGCCCGCGAGCACAGTTTCGATCTTGATGTGCTCGCCCAATGTACGGCGCAGCATCTCCGACATTTCCGAGAGCACACGGTTCACGTCGATGACGCTCGGATTGAGCGGCGTGCGACGCGCGAACGCCAGCAAGCGGCTCGTTAGCGCCGCTGCACGCCGCGCGCCGTCAATGGCGTTTTCAATGAAGGCCTCCGTGCCTTTTTCGCCGCGGTCGATGCGCCGCTTGGCCAGTTGCAGCGCCGAGATGATCACGGCCAGCATGTTGTTGAAGTCGTGCGCTACGCCACCGGTGAGTTGGCCGATCGCCTCCAGCTTCTGCATCTGGCGGACTTTGTCTTCCGCCAACTCGCGCTGGCGCACTTCTTCGACGAAGCGCTGATGCGCGACCCGCGTCGCATCGCGCGATTCACGCAACTCATCCACTGCGCGGCGCACCAGGAACACCAACAGTGCGCCAATGCCGACGATCAGCAGGAAGGCGAAGATGATCACATACCTGAGCGTCAGCGCTGCGCGATCCGCCGCCGCCAGCGCATTGTTCAGCGCCAACGTCTCCCGCGTTTGCGCGCCTTCAGAGACGTTGCGAATGTCATCCATGAATTGCTTGCCGCTGTTGGCGCGGACAATCGCCATCGCCTGGGAGACGTTGCCGCGCTTCCTCAGATCGATGGTGTGCTGCATCTCCTCGAACTTCTGCCGCACCAACTCGCGCAATTGCTGCGCGGCGGCGATATTTCGCGGATCGGCGCTAGCGGCGAGGCTATCAAGCTCACCAGCTATACGCGGTTGCGCTGCTTGGTACGGCGCGAGGTAGGCGTCATCGCCCGTCAGCATGAAGCCGCGCTGACCGGTTTCAGCGTCGGTCATCAATTGCAGCGTCAAGCGGTAGTGCGAGCGTATTTCCAGCGAGCTGCGCACTTGCTGATTGACCGCGTTCGCGGTCTCGGTCTGCACCAACGCCGCGATAGCGGTGACGACAAGCAGCAGCAGCACCGCGCTCAGCGCGAAGGCATACGCCATCGCTGCGGGAAAACGTCGGCCCAGCAGCGTTACGGTCATACAGCCCCTTTCAGCGTAACGCTTATTTCAGAGCCTGTTTTAGCGCGCAACTATTCGCGGCGGAGAATCCGATCGACGAGAATGTTCGCCCACCACGTTCCCATGAAGGAACTTTTGACCGCCGGCTTGTCGTAGTCTTCTTCGACCCATTGCATGAACGGCTTGCCGGTCCGCTGCATCTCATCGACGGCGGTTTGGAAGAAGAAATCGATCATTCCAGTTTTGCCCTGCTTCACGTGCAGGTATTTCAGCGACAATTGTTCCATCGCTTCGCTGATCGGGCGACCCATCACGAAGTGCGCATAGAGCACCGCCATCGCGCCGGCGCGATCCGCGCCCGACTTGCAATGCATCAGCGCCGGATACTGGATGCTCTCGAATATCTCCTGCGCGCGCTTGATCTGCTCCCGGCTCGGCGGCTCGCGCGAGTGCATGCGGTGATCAACCAAAGCGATGCCGTTGGCCTCGCACGCCTCCTTCTCCAGAAGGTAGTAGCCGGTGTCGGCCTTGCCCCGGAGATTGAGGATGGTCTTGAACCCCATCTCCCCATAGCGGGCGATCTGCTCCGGCGACGGCTGGTTGGCGCGGGCCATCTTACCGGGCTCAATCCAGTGGAAATTGGAGAAGGCCGCCCTCAGGAAGCCATGGTCGGTCCAGATGAGGTCGCGGTGGGCGCGGCGGCGCCCTTCGTCCGAGCTAAGGTCAAAGCGGGAGGGTTTGGCCGGGGCCTCTGTCATCGTTTTTCAAGCGCTGCTGGCGCCGGGCGCCCGGCGCCTCCTATAAAGGGTGTAACGGGGCCGATTAAAGTGGCGGTCCCCACGGACCATGCTCAAGACGATCCTCGGCAACCCAGTTTTTCAGTACGTGGTCGGTCGGACCATCGGCTTCTACATGCTGTTTGTAGGGGTTACGACCCGCTGGACGCGGGTCAACCAGGCCGCTGTCGAGCCCTATTGGCGCGGCGAGGGCAAGCTGATCGCCTGCATTTGGCACGGCCGCTTCACCCTCGTTCACAAGATGTGGAAATTCGGGGCGGCGACCAAACCTAAGTTTCTCATCTCCCGCTCCCGGGAAGGCGGCCTCGTCGCTTGGGTTTCGCGCACCGTGGGCGCCGACGTCATCCGCGGCTCGGCGGCCAAGCGCGGCCAGCAAAAGGGGGGCGTCGAAGCCACCCTGCAGATGGCCCGTCACCTCGACGAAGCCGGCGGCATCATGGGCATGACCCCGGACGGGCCGCGCGGACCCCGCATGCGCGCCAAGCGCGGCGCGGTGCAACTGGCGCGCCTCGCCGGCGCGCCGCTGATGGGCGTCACCTGGGCCACCTCCAACCGCATCGTCTTCCAGGGCAGCTGGGACAAGTTCGTGTTTCCACTCCCCTTCGGGCGCGGCGCGCTGGTTTGGACCGATCCGATTCCCGTCCCCGCCGACGCTGACGACGCCACCATGGAGCGCATCCGTCAGAAACTCGAAACCGAGATGAACCGGATCGCCGCCGAGGCCGACGCTATCGCCGGCGTGCCGGTGATCGAACCCGCCCCGCCGCGACACGTCGCTGAACACATCACCGACGAGACCGAAGCTGCGGAGAGCTCGATATGAGCTTTTCTCCAGCGCTCGCTTTCTATCGCGCCGCCACTAGCGCGCTGGAGCCTTTCGCCAAGCCGTGGCTCGACGCACGCGCGCGCCGCGGCAAAGAGGACGCCGGTCGCGTGGGCGAGCGCTTCGGCTTTTACCAAACGCAACGCCCCGCCGGCCGCCTCATCTGGCTGCATGCTGCGAGCGTGGGCGAGTCCGGCGTCGCCATGGCGTTGATCGACGCGCTTTCGCGCCGCGACCCCGCGCTCTCGTTTCTGCTCAGCACCGGCACACGCACGTCGGCGGAGATCGCGGCGCGCCGTGCGCCGCCGCGCACAACCCACATCTACGCCCCGCTCGATCTCATGCCCGCGGTGCGCCGCTTCGTTGCGCATTGGCGCCCGGATCTCGGCGTGTTCGTTGAAAGCGAGATTTGGCCGAACCTGATCCTCGAAGCGCGCCGCGCACGCACGGCGTTGGCGCTGGTCAACGCGCGCATGAGTCCGAAGACGCTCGCCAATTGGCGCGGCTGGTCCAGCGCCGCGCGCGAGGTGCTTGGCGCATTCGCGTGGGTGTCCGCCGCCGACGCTCGCACCGGCGACGCGCTCACCACATTGCGCGGCTCGCCAACACCGGCGCTCGGCAATCTGAAACTCGCCGCGCCTCTGCCGCGCATCGATCCGCAAGCGCGCGCGGCATTGGCGCTCGACATTGGCAAGCGGCCGGTCTGGGTCGCAGCTTCGACGCACGCGGGCGAAGACGAGATTGTGCTCGAAGCACATGCGCGCGTGCGCGCCAATGTGCCCAGCGCGTTGCTGATCCTGGCGCCGCGCCACCCTGAACGCGGCGCCGCCGTCGCTCAACTTGCGCACGGCGCGCCGCGCCGCTCTGCCGGGCGCCCCATCGGCGACGCACCTGTCTATATCGCCGACACCATGGGTGAGATGGGGCTGTTCTACGATCTCGCGCCGATCTCGCTGATCGCCGGTTCGCTGTTGCCTGAACTGAAGGGACACAACCCGGTTGAGCCCGCCCGCCTCGGTTCCGCGGTTTTGAGCGGACCCAACGTCGAGTTGTTCCAGGATTTGTTCGACGCGCTTTTCACCGGCCAAGCCGCATTGCGCGTCGACGACGCGCACGACATCGCCGTCGCCGTCACGCACCTCTGGCGTGACGAGGCCACGCGCCTGCGCCAGATCGAAGCCGCGCGCGCTGTGATCGCCCACGGCGCCGCCGCTTTCGACAACACGGTCACGCAATTGCTCTCGCTCACGCCCGCCCATGCGCCCGCCTGAGTTCTGGAAAGCCAACGCCAGCGGCCGCGACGCGGCGATGACGCTGCGCGCCGTGCTTACGCCGATTTCGTGGGCCTATGCCTGGGAGGTCGCGCGGCGTTTGAAATCGACGCCGCCGCGCCATGCCAACGTGCCGGTGATTTGCGTCGGCAACTTCACCGTCGGCGGCGGCGGCAAAACGCCGGTCACACGCGCCATCCGCAGCAAGCTTGGCCCTGCCGCGCATTCGCTTTCGCGCGGCTATGGCGGGCGCGTCGAAGGCCCGCTGCGCGTCACGCCCAACATGGACGCGCGCGAGGTCGGGGATGAACCATTGCTGCACGCCGCGGATGGCGAGGCGTGGATCGCGCGCGACCGTCACGCCGGCGCCATGGCCGCGACCAATGCCGGCGCACGCGCCATCATCATGGATGACGGCTTTCAAAATGCGTCGCTGGCGAAAGATCTGAGCATCATTGTCGTCGACGCGGGCTATGGCGTCGGCAACGGCCAGGTGTTTCCCGCCGGCCCGTTGCGCGAGCGGTTGAAGGACGGCATGGCACGCGCCGATGCGATTGTGCTTTTGCGCACAGCCGACATCCGCGCCCAAGCTAACGACAACGAAGATTCCGGCCTCGAATGGCTCGCCGGGTTCAAAAGGCCCATCCTGCACGCCGAACTCACGCCCGTCGGCGACCGCCCCGAAGGCAAGTTCGTCGCCTTCGCCGGTTTGGCGCGCCCGGAGAAATTCTTCGACACGCTCAACGCCGCCGAGGTCGATCTCACCGACGCCATCCCGTTCGAAGATCATCATCTCTACAGCGACGACGACTTCGCAGCGCTGGAAGCGCTCGCCGCCGAACATGGCGCGCGACTGATCACGACCGAAAAGGATGCTGCGCGGCTTTCGCCCGAGCAGCGCGCACGCGTTGCGGTTTTGCCAGTCACCGCCCGCTTCGACGACGATGCGGCGTTCGACGCCTTGCTTGAGCCGATCCGGCAACGCATGTCTTGAGCGCGCATGACCAAGTCTAAGCCGATCAACATGGTTTTCCGTCTGGAAGCGGCGGCCTGGTACGCCTTTGCCGGCGGCATCGGCGCGCTGCCGATCGGCGCGGCTTCAAGCCTGGGCGCAGGCGTTGTGCCGCTGATCGGCTCGCTCACCAGCGCGCACAAAACCGCCCTGCGCAACATCCGCATGTCGTTCCCGAACGAGAATGACGCCTGGCACCAGGAAGTGCGCAAGGGCATGTGGCACGAGATCGGCCGCATGGCCGGCGAATTTCCGCATATGGGCAAGTTCGTGCAGAAGCTGGAAACCGGCGAGGTTGAATTCCGCGGCCGCGAGCGCGTGGAGGCTACGCTCGGCAAAGGCGCGGTGTTCATCGGCGGACACTTCTCGAACTGGGAGATCACCTCGCTCTGCTTGGCGCAGGTCGATCGCACTTCCCACTTCACCTATCGGCCCGCCAACAATCCGATCATCGACAAGTACATCGTCGAAACGCGCCGCGCGTTTGGGCTCGAACTGCAAGCCGCAAAAGGCAAGGAAGGCGGCATGGGTCTGCTGCGCTCGCTGATGAAGCATCGCAGCGTCGCACTGATGAACGACCAGAAGTACAACAAAGGCCTCGCGGTGCCGTTCTTCGGCTACGACTGCATGACCGCTGACGGACCGACGCGCTTGGCGCTCAAATTCAAAGTGCCGCTCATTCCGATTCTGGGCCGCCGCATGGGTCCGAAGAAATTCATCGCCACGGCGTACGAACCCATCGCACTCGACTACGACAATCCCAACGACGACGCAGTCCTCGCCGGCGTGCTGCGCATCAACGCGTTCCTCGAAGATCGTGTGCGCGAAGCGCCCGAGCAATGGTTCTGGGCGCATCGCCGCTGGCCAAAAACGGCGTGGCGGCAAGCGGGCGTGATGTGAGACTCGTTCCGTTCTATCGCTTCACGATCCACAGCGCGAAGTCGAAAAGGGAGACACTCGCGATCGTCGCCGGTCTCGTTGAAAAGAGATATTGCCCAACCGATCCCTTGAGTTACCGAATGCGATATTTCGGCCGCGTTCGGGAGAACCGATTCAATCTAGCGGGCACCATTTTCAATCGACGCCTATTTCTTCCCGTCATCGGCGGAGTTGTAAGGGACGAAGGCGCAGGCTCGCGGATATCGGTTCGCATGCGGCTAGATGTTTACGGAGCCTGTCTTATCGCAATGTGCGTTATCAGCTGCTTTTCTGTCGATGCTCCGGCAGCGCATAAGGCAGTTCTAGCGGGAGCACTTTTTGCGCTGCTATACGCCGCCGCCATGACGATGTTTTGGAGCGACGCGCTTACGCAGGAAGATTTTTTCCGCGATCTTCTAAGCTAACTGCCTACTGCCCCAACTCCGTCCGCGCCGCCTGTAACCCCCGGGATAGCCTGGCTCGGATCGACCCGCGCGACATGGTCGCCGCGGGCGTAATGTAATTAGTAGCCGTCAAGTTGATCGGTGAACACGCGGTCGACATCGATCGGCAATTGGCCAGGGCTTGAATAGAATACCCAATACTCATGCGGATCGCCCGAATCGCGCTTCAACGTAAACGTCAACGACCCTTTGGTGGTCGCTAACGTGACGGCTTTGCCCGGTTCGATTGGATGCGAGTGATGTGCGGGAGCGGGCCCCATCTGGCGCAACGCTGAGATCAAACTACCAGGCGAAGCCATCAACCGACCTTCGACCGTAACGCTCGCGATTGGCCCTCTAAGCTCTGGCGTGAATTGCGTGATCGATGCCGCAGCGCCGAGAAACATCGCTCCGAAGCCAAGCACTGCCGATAGAATGGTTGCGTTCCGCGCCAAATCGAAGCGCCGCCGCCAACGTGCGCGCTCCGGCGTGTACCGTTTCGCCGTTTGCACATTGAACATGCAAACGCCGCCAATCACCAAAGAGATGACGGTCAAAAAGAGCGCAATGACAAACACGAGTGATGAATCGATGACGTGCATCAGTGGGACGAGCCAATTCGACATGTGCTAGGGGCTTCCGCTCACCAATTGCTCACGCGCCGCCTGCAGACCAACGATAGCCTGACTCGGATCGAGCTGACGGTCGCGCCACTTCATGCGCCAGCAGAGGTGCGGCCCCGTTGCGCGGCCCTTGTGACCGACGGCGCCCAGCGTCTGGCCCTGCGCAACATGATCGCCGACACGCACGTCCACGCGGCTCATGTGCAGATACATGGTGATTAGGCCCTGCCCGTGATCGATGAACACGAGCCCGCCTTCGTAAAACATATCCGGCTCAGCCAGCGTCACCACGCCTGAAGCCGGCGCGTGGATGGCTGTGCCCTCGGGCGCGGCGATGTCGTAGCCAAAGTGCGGCGGCGCCTCGCGGCCATTGAGCACGCGCGCATTGCCCCAGGGACTGGTGTTGATGCCCTGCACCGGCAACTGAAAGCCTTCGAGCCAGCCTTCCAGCGGCGCAAAGCTGGTGAAGCCCTGCTGCTTTTCCGCAAACTCGCGCGCGATGCGCGCTTGCACTTCCGGCGTCTGCGGCGGCGTCACCGTTTCTTGCGGCAAGCCCGTCACCGATTGCGTGACGAACACGCGCGGCGCGATGGTGAAATCCTGACCAACGGTGTGACCGCCGGCGCTCGCTTCCACACGCGCCGCTGCAGGATGATCGCGCGTAAAGCCGATGAGCGCCCAGCCGTGTGCGTCAGCCGCGCCGCTGGCGACGCCATCAATGGAGATCGAAGCGCCGGGCAACGTTCGGCACAAACCCATGCCGCCCTGCACGAACGCGCCAGCGCAATGCAACGCCAGCGCAGCGGGCGCCGCAGGCAGCGCGCTCGCGGTAGTCGCACTCGCGCCTGCGTGCTGTTGTTGCGGCTCAGCCGGCGCTTCCGCGGCGGCACACGCCACCAGCGCCAGCGCGCTGATCAGCGCCGCCACCCTCACGGCTTTTCTCCGTGGATTTCCTTCCAGCGCTGCGCTGCTTCCGCCGGTCCGCGATACGCCTCCTGCAGCTCGACATTCCAATAGCGTAGCTCATCCAGCGGAATGCGTTCGCCGCTCACCGCGCAGCGCACATAGAGCCCCTGGCGCACAATCGTGATCTCGTTGTCGCCGAATTCGACCTTGGCCTCTGGCCCGCCGGGATCGTGTTTGTTCATGCCCCGAGAATAGGCGTTACCCCTCCGCTTCGCCAGGGTCGGACTCCGTTGCCTTCGTGCCCCCCGCTTAGGGGGGAGCTGTCCGGCGCGCCAGCGACGGACTGAGGGGGTGGCGCTGAAGCTTGCAAACAACGGCGCCCGCCCCTCTGTCTCGCGCTTCAGCGCGAGCCACCACCTCCCCCTAGCGGGGGAGGACGAAATTTGCGGGTTTGCTTGCAGACGCGGATTTATTGCCGGACAAATTCCTCATGACCGATCGCCTGTTCGACCTCTCCGGCAAAGTCGCGCTCATCACTGGCGGCAGCCGCGGCCTTGGCCTCGAGATGGCGCGCGCCTTCGCGCAGCATGGCGCCGACATCATCATCGCCAGCCGCAAGCTTGAAGCCTGCGAACTCGCCGCCAACGAAGTCCGCGCCATGGGACGGCGCGCACACGCCATCGCCGCCCATTGCGGCAAGTGGGACGATGTCGAACGCTTGGCCGAAGAGAGCTACGCTGCATTCGGCCGCGTCGACATCCTCGTCAACAACGCCGGCATGGGCCCGCTGACGCCAAGCCATCTCGTCACCGAGGAACTCTTCGACAAAGTCGTCAGCCTTAATTTCAAAGGCCCGTTCCGCCTCGCCGCCATCATCGGCAAGCGCATGACCGACGGCGACGGCGGCGCCATCATCAACATTTCGTCGATGGCCGCGGTCACGCCGATGCCGGCAGTGGTGCCCTATGCGGGCGCCAAAGCCGCGCTCAACGCCATGACCGTATCCATGGCGCATGAGTACGGGCCGAAAGTCCGCGTCAACGCCATCCAAGCCGGCCCCTTCCTCACCGACATTTCCAAAGCCTGGACCGAAGAAGCGCGCACCAGTGCGCGCAACGCTCTGCATCGCCCCGGCAAGCCCGATGAGATCGTCACCGCAGCGCTCATGCTCGCCAGCCCCAAATCCAGCTTCATCACCGGCGCTATCCTGCGCGTCGACGGCGGCACGAATTAAGGAGACCCACATGGCCCGCGCCACCCGCGTCCTTTGCGACGGCATTTATTTCGGCGAAGGCCCGCGATGGCATGAAGGCCGGCTGTGGTTCAGCGATTTCTATGCGCACGCGGTCAAATCAGTTTCGCTCGCTGGCGATCTGCGCACCGAGTTCGAGATCGACGATCAGCCCTCAGGCCTCGGCTGGATGCCGGATGGCTCAATGCTCATCGTGTCGATGACCAAGCGCCAAGTGCTGCGCCGTACGCGCGACCGCAAAATTGCGCTGCACGCCGACTTGAACCACATCGCCACCTTCCACTGCAACGACATGGTCGTTGACGCACAAGGCCGCGCCTATGTCGGCAATTTCGGCTTCGATCTCGACAAAGAATTGCGCGAGCGCGGCACCCAAGGCGTGCTTGCCGACCACGTCACCGCGAAACTCGCCTACGTGCAGCCGGATGGCACAGTCAGCATCGCCGCTGCAGACATGCACTTTCCCAACGGCACGGTGATCACGCCGGATGGCAAAACGCTGATCATCGGCGAGACCTTCGCCGCGTGCCTCACCGCCTTCGACATTGGCGCCAATGGCGCGCTCTCCAATCGCCGCGTCTGGGCCACCATCGCCCCGCGCGTGCCGGATGGAATTGCGCTCGACGCCGAAGGCGCGATCTGGGTCGCTAATCCCACCGCCAACGAATGCGTGCGCGTGAAGGAAGGCGGCGAGATCGCCGTAATCGTCGACACCGGCGCGCCCTGCTATGCCTGCATGCTCGGCGGCGACGATGGCCGCACACTGTTCATGCTGACGGCGGCGGGGCTGGACGCCGCGAAAGAAGCGACCGGTAAGATCGTCGTCGCGCAAGTCGACGCCCCGCGCGCCGGGCGGCCATAGCCAAGGGGTGACGTATGCAAATCAATCAGCCGCTGTCGTTATTGGCCGCGGGCATCGCGGCTGCTGCGGCCGTCGCAAGCACGTGGATTGCTTGGCAGACGATGCAGCAAACGCGCACAGAAGCATTGCTAGATCGGCGCGTTAATGCCTGCTTCGAGACGGATCAGCGCGCGGCGCACCAGATCGCGGCGGCAATGAATGTACAGCGCGCCATGCTCGATGCCGGTGATCAAACAACCGCGCACATGCAAAGAGATGTCACTCAATTCCTGAACTGGGCGAACGATCCACACGCTGCTGCCGCTAGAATTGATGAACAGGTCGCTGCCGAAGAATTCGACGCAGCCAAGCAGTTCGACCTCCTCGGGCCGGCCTCTGTTGCGCGAGCGGAGCAAGATCTCGGCGCGAAATTGAACCAGATGTCGGATGCGGTGAAGTCCGACGAAGGCACGCGCTACCAATCCGCAATCCAAAGCGCACAAGAAGCGCGCCGCGCGTTTCGGCAGGCATGCCGCGACGCAACGCTCGCCTATCGATAGGCACTGACATGACCACCATGCACGGCAGCTGCCTCTGTGGCGGCGTTGCGTTCGAGATCAGCGGCAAGACCAGCCCGATCGGCCAGTGTCATTGCTCGAAATGCCGCAAGGTCTCCGGCACGGACGGCAACGCTGTGCTCATCACTCGTGTCGAGAATCTGACCTGGCAACGCGGCCAAGACCTGGTCAGAAAATATCTCGTGCCCAACGGCAATGGTTGGTGCTCGTCTTTCTGCGGCACATGTGGCAGCCCAACGCCCCACACCGACAACGCGGGAAAAATATACTTCGTGCCCGCCGGCCTCCTCGACGACGATCCAGGCTGTCGCGGCTACGCTGCTCATATCTGGGTCGGCTCCAAAGCGCCGTGGTCAACGCTCAGCGACGAAGCGCCCAAATACGTCGAAGGCTACGACTCGCAACTTATCGGGGATGATTAAGCACCTGCGCCGGGCGCGCCGCTTGCAGAAAGAGCCATGCCGACGTTGAAAATCCCGCCGACAAGAATGCCGTCACGATCACGCTCGGCATCAAATAATCGCCCGCGCGCGTAGCAAGAGCCAAGACGATGCACACGCACTGGGCCAGCGACACGGCAAACATCGTGACCGCCATGCCGCGCGCCTCCAACCGCGCAACCGTTGCGCCGGCGGCGCCAAAAACCAACGTGCCGAAATAAAGCAGATTGATCGGATTATTCGGCTCGCCGACGATTCCGACAGCGAGATTGCTCCAGATCAACACAAACGCCGTCAGCACCGCCGCCGCGCCGCCGAGCCGATAGAAGACGTCGCGAGATTTGACGATGAAGATCGCAAGCAACCCCGCCATGGCGCCCATCACAGTGAACGCGACGAGATAGTCCAGCCAGTCCCAATGCATGCGCGCCTCCAAGCTCACGCCAACATAGTCGCGCACGCCGCGCGAGCGTGAGCGGAGCTTTTGAGGAGAATTTGTGCAGGCCTGAAAATGCCAATCCCGCACTGCGCGCGGACAATTCCCACGGCTGCAAGCATCCACAAAAAATCTATCCGACCGCATCGGCGGTTTTGCGCCTCACCGATTCCTCCTGAGCAAAAACAGCTGCCCGCCATCTGAAGCACGCTGTCAGCCCAAGGCTGACGGCGTCGCAGGCATGCGTCATTATTCCGCCGCACCGTCCGCGCTGTTGCGGCCTTCGGGGCCCGCGCCTAAATCGCGGCTCGGGAGTTTGGCATGCGCCGTTTCTGGACCGTGGTTGCGTTTTCGGTATTGGCGCTTTCCTGCAGCCGGCCGCCACAAGGCCAAACGCCTGCCGGCGAGCCAGCCCCGGTAAATCCCCAAGTCGTCGCCGCGCGCGGCACCTTGGCCGAAAGCGAACAGGCCACGATCGCCATCTTCAAATCCGCGTCGCCCTCGGTGGTTTTGGTAATCGCAGGCAATGCGGGAAACGGCATCGGCGAAGGTCAGATCGCCGCCGGCACTGGTTTCGTCTGGGATCGCGACGGCCACATCGTCACCAATTTTCACGTCGTGGCTCAAGGCCAACAAATCGTGGTGCGGCCACCCCAAGGCGGTGACGACATTCCTGCCGCGGTGATCGGCTCGGCGCCAAATTACGATCTCGCGGTTTTGCGTTTGCAACACCCAGTTTCGGCGCCGCCGCTATTGATGGGGTCATCGCACGATCTGCAAGTTGGCCAAGCCGCGTTCGCGATCGGCAATCCCTTCGGCTTCGATCACACGCTCACTTCCGGCATCGTCTCCGCTGTCGGCCGTCAGCTGCCAACGGAAGGCGGACGCGAAATCGCCGACGTCATTCAAACTGACGCCGCCATCAATCCCGGCAATTCCGGCGGCCCGCTTTTGGATTCCGCTGGGCGCGTTATTGGCGTGACCACGGCGATCTATTCACCCTCGGGCAGCAATGCCGGCGTCGGCTTCGCCATTCCGATCGATACCGTGCGCCGCATCATTCCGCAGCTCATCTCCAGTGGCCGCGCGCCGATTCCCGGCATCGGCATCATCGCCGCCGATGAATCGATCGCCGCCCGCGTGGGCGTCGACGGCGTTTTGGTTTGGCAGACTCAAAACGGTTCGCCCGCCGACCGCGCCGGCCTGCGCTCGACGGATGCCGACCGCGGCGTGCTTGGCGACATCATTGTCCGCGCCGATGGCCGCCCCGTGCACAGGCTCGCCGATCTCACCAATGCGCTCGACCGCGCCGGTGTCGGCGGCCGCGTGCAACTGACGGTTCAGCGCGGCAGCGGCCAAATTCAGGTCAGCGTGCCCGTCGAAGACATCGGCGCGCGCGCAGCTGCGATCAAACGCTAGGCGCGCGAGAGGGGTGATGACTCGCGTTTTTCATCGTCACCGGTATCATTCGCCGGTCGCAACCAAATTGACCGCAACGTTGAGCACCAATGCTTGCCGCGCCCGCTCCTCGCAGAAACAATAGCCGGGATTCGATGCATCGGCGGGCATTTCTCACAGCGGCTGCGGCCAGCAGCGTGGTCAGCGCTTCCACTTTGCCGGTGGCGCGTGCGCAGCAACCCACGCGCAAATTCAACGACGCGATCCGCTACAGCGCCGATCGCGGCGGCGCGACCTTCCTTGTCGTACGCAACGGAATTGTGCTCGGCGAGGACTATCAATCCGGCAATGCCGATACGCGCTGGATGATTGGCGAAGGCACGCGCGTGATGATGACGCTCCTGATGGGCGCCCTCGTCTCCGATCGTCTCGTACGGTTGGACGATCCGGTGTCGATGACGCTCGGCGTTTGGAGCGATCCGAGCCTGCAGATTGTCTCAGTGCGCTCGCTCCTGAATGGCACGAGCGGTTTGGCATTCGGCCCCACCGACGCCCACGACCTCAACGCCGCGCTCGCGTTGCAGCCGCCACCGACGACGGGCCCGACGCAATTTGCCTGCGATGCCGCGCAGTATTTTGTCCTGGCCGAAATCGCGCGGCGCAAATTGCTCGTGAACGGCGGCGCTACCGACCCCGCGCAATATCTCACTGACCGCGTGCTCGGCCCAATCGGCTGCGTTCCAGTCGGCTGGTCGCGCGGCAGCGACGGGGCGGCGCGATTTGACGATGGTTGCGCAGTATCTGCGCGCGGCTGGGCTGAGGTCGGAGAACTCATTCGCCGCAATGGCATTTGGCGTGCCGAACAGGTCGTCGATGAAAGCACTATGCTCGACGCGGTGCGTGGCTCGTTCAACGAACCCCGCGCCGGCTTCGGCTTGTGGCTCGCGAGCGCCACGCGGCGCACCGACGCGCTGCCGGTGAGCAGCGATTTGTGGAGCGCCTCATCTCCGGCGCCGGTCGATCTGGCCATGGCAGCAGGCGCAGGCGGCCAACGGCTCTACGTCGTGCCTTCGCGGGGATTGGTGATCGTGCGCCAAGCGCGGCCAAGCAGCGTGCCGGCCCCGGCTTGGTCAGACGCAGCCTTCCTGACCGCGCTATGGCGCGATCTGTGATTTTAGTTGCGCGGCCGGATCAACAAACCGCCGATCAATCCGAGCACGCCGCCGCCAGCAGCGCCGGTGATGAGGTTGCCGAGATTGACGCTATTATCGCCAGCGAGATTTCCCCACATGGCGGTGATATTGTGGACAGCGGGGACCATGTCCGCGCCCTGACCCAAGCCGACGCCGCCCAGGGCGCCGATGATCGTGCGGCCAACGATGCCGCCGCCACCACGCGTCAAAGCGCCCAGAATATTGCCACCTACCGCGCCGCCTACGGCCTGCAAAATGTACGGCAAGAACGTTTCCATGAGACTCCCCTTCCCTTGGCGCGCGGATTGCCATCCGCGCTTTGTGATCTGGAGCATAGATGTTCCGTCACGAAGCTCAACCAAGATTGCACGTCAGTAATGGTGCCGTTGCGATCACGTGTCGGCTCGTCGGCTATTCAAGATTTTCGCGTGTTTATGCACAGGCGAAGTCTGCCTCACACGCGCGCAGCGATTCGCAGCGTGTTAGAGCATCGCTCCCATCGGCAGCGGCGTTTGAATGACCGACCTTCGCATCGTCTGTACGCATGACGCGTTGAAAACGGCCGAGACGCTGCGCCGTTTGCTCGAGGCCGAAGAGCACAAGGTTGTCGTGTCATATGGCCGCCAATCGATGGCCGAATTGGCGAACGTGCGCGCCTCCAAACAATACGTGCTGCTGATCTGGTCCTACGAGGCGCCGACCACGCAATACATTTTGGATTGGGCAGCGCAGATCGATGCGTCGCGCTTGATTGAAATCGCGCGCACCGGCGGCTTTCCAATGGTGACCGGCCACGCACCCGTCATCGATTTCAGCAACTGGAACGGCGAACGCGGCGGCAAAGCTTGGAATGCGTTGAGCCAACGCGTACGCAGCATCGCTCGCGAAAACACGCCGAAGAAGCCGCCGCCAAAACGCGCCGCGCTTGGGCTCGCGGCAGTCAGCCTCGCGGCAGTGGCGGGCGCGGTTTTTGTGCGCGCTCACGATGTGATGCATGCACAACCGCAAGTCGCGCCGGAGCCGGATCAGATCACCGCGCAGGTTGACAATCCAGCGCCAGGAGACGGCGTTGGCGGCCCGCTGCGCGCAGTCGAACCGCTTTCCGAGGACTATCTCTACACCGTCGACCCAGCGCCAAGTATGCACTTCACCAATGTCTCAGTGACGCCGCTCGCGGATTTGCGCGTTCCGGAATTGGATCCGCAAACATCGCTTAGGGCGCCGACATTTTTCGAGCGCTTGTCGGATTTCAACCCGCTGAACCGCGACTCCGATCAAGCGCCAACGCCGGCGACAAAACCCTAGCTCAAATGGCCGCGGCCCCGCGCGCGCAACCAATGCAGCAGCGCCCAAGAATGAGCTTCGTGCCGCAATTTCAAAAGCGCCTCGTTAGGACTCATCCAAACGAGCGCGTGATCCGGCTCGGTCGGCGCATTGTCGTCGGCGGATAGCTCGACCTCATAGAATGTCGCCAAAGAATTTCGCGGTTCGCTTTTGTTGATCCAGAACTGACCAGCCCTGCCTATTACGCGCGTCGGCCAAACCGTGAGCCCCGTCTCTTCCTGAAATTCGCGCATCAAGGCTGCGGCCTCGTCTTCGTCAGCCTCGATGCCGCCGCCGGGAAGATCGTATTCGTACGGCGCGCGCTTGCCGATTTGCACAATGGCGATGGCCGCCTCACCGCGCGGACAAATGCCGTAAGCGCTCATGCGCTCAAGGTAGGTAAGGCCAGTTTGCGTTTGTCCGAACTGGAGCGCGAAGCGGGTCATGCTTGCGCCATATAGCCCGGCGGGCCGCCGAAGGCGAACCGATTGAACTGAGGCGCGCCTCGTGGCCTAAAGCACAGGCGATGCGCTTCAGTCCCGTCATCTTGATTGCCGGCGCGGCCTCCGCCGCGGGCATGGCCTGCGCGCAGAGGTTGGCGTCCGACGCCACCGGCGGGCTTCTGCTCGTCGACGGCGACGAGGCAATGCTCACCGCGACCGCCGATACGCTTGTCCGGCCGCCGGAGCGGGTGTCGATGCTGACGTTCGACATCGCCGACGCCGCCCGCTGGCAGGACGCCGCCAATTTCGTGCGCGATCAATATGGCCGGCTCGACTGGGCCATCGCCTGCATCAGCCCCGATCAGCAGAACGCCGTTGGCCCCGGCGCCGCCATCGGTCTCATCAAGGCGGTGGGTCCGCTCATGAAGAAGAACATGATGGGCGGAGCGGTGTCACTGATCGTTTCAGCGCGCGCAGTGAAAGTGGAAGCCCTGCTCCACTTGGTTGATAGTGCCGCAACGCAGGGCCGCAACGACAACGTGCGGGTCAACGCGGTCATGAACGGAGGGATCGAATCGGCGCTCTGGCGGCGTGATCCCGAGTTCGAAACGCTTGTGCGCGAACAGGGCAGCGAAGCCGCGGCGCTTACCAAACTCTCCCAGATCTCACCACCGCTTGCGCGCTGCAACGCCAAGCAGGACTGCACGCGCCTCGCTCAGATTCTGCTGGGCGACGAGGCCAGCGTTAGTGGCGTTACCCTTGTCGCGGGCCCAAGCGATAAGCTTTGATGGGCCGTCGCGCGGCGCGATTCGCGGAGCCAAATCATGAATTCGATTGTTGGACGGTTTCTCGGCTTCGATCGTTTGATCGGAACGGTGCTGGTCAAAATCGTCTACTATGTCGGCGCCTTCGGCATCGCTGCCGCCGTGGTCGGCGGATTGCTGGCCGCGCTCTTGTCGCTGTTTGCCGGCAATTTCGGCGGCGCGATCATGCAATTCATTGCTTGGCCCGCGGTGGGCGCAGTCGGCCTCGTCTATTGGCGGTTTATCTGCGAGCTCTTCATGCTGGCGTTCCTCGCCTACGACAGATTAGGCGAAATCAAAACGCTGCTCGGCGGCGCGACGGGACAGCCGGATCCGAACCATCCACAGTTCTAGCGGAAGAATTTCGCGGCCATCTCCGGCGGCACACGCTTCAAACGCCGCGTCTGCGCGTCGAGCAAACACCAACTCGACTTGACCTGCACTGCCGGCTTCTCCGCGCCCGCCTTGTAGATGTCGACGAAGCGCAACCAGATCGGTCCGCGCGGCGCATCGTCAACGTGGGTACGCACCTCGACCTCGTCGCCAAGCACGAGCGCATTGCGATAATCCACCTCGTGGCGGGTCACCACCCACACGTAGACGCCGACGTTCTCGTCGCCGGCGCGCGCACGCCAATGCGCGGTGGCGATGTCTTGCGCCCAGCGCAGATAGACGATGTTGTTGACGTGGCCGAGTTCATCGATGTCAGCGGCGTCGACAGGAAAGGTTTGGACGAACGTCTCGGGGCTCATGCGGCCCAAGACTAGAGCCAATGCTAGGCTGCGTCAGCGGCGCCAAAAGGCGCAAGCGCCTGGAGGGCATCATCGAGCGCGGCGCGCACCTGCACCAATGCCGTCGCCGCCTCCTGCGGGCCGGCGCGTTCGGCGGTCTCGCACGCGGCAGCGAGGACATCGAGGCCAATGCCCCGCGCCGAGCCCTTCAACTTATGTACGGCTTCCCGCCATGCTTCGGCGGCAAGACCAGCGCTCCATTCATCGACCTGGCCGCGGAAAAGGCCGACAATCTCAGCCTGCAGCGCCGGATCGTCGCCGGTCATGTGCTCGAAGTGCGCGCGATCGAGGATGGTCATGCCTCATTTGTCGCGCTGCGCCGTTAAGAGAGCGTTAGAACGCGGGCGCGCCGATCAACCACTGGTGCGCAAAACCCATGGCGAAAAACACCGCCAATCCCGCGATCAAGCGCCACCACATCTCGCCAACACGCAGGCGATTGCGGCCTTGCACGATAGCGGCGAACGGCACGCTCGACGTCACCGCCGCAAAGCGCGCCCAGCCCTCCGGATTGAGCGCCGCGCGCTTGCGATCAATCGAGCGTGAACCATAGAGCGCCATTGCGCCGAGCGCGCCGAACAGCATCACGGCGAAGCGTTCGCCGTTCATGAGCAAGTGGCCTGCGGCCCAGAACGCGACGCCCCACAAAAAGGGATGGCGCGTGACACGCAAAATTCCGCGCGTGGGTTCCGCGTCATTGAGCGCGCTTTCGAAGAAAGCTGCTGTGGGATTCTTCGTCAGCAGTCCCGCGACGCCGATCGTGAAACCGAACGCCACCAGCACATAACCGGGCCCACGCAACTCGGGCGATGGCAACCACATCATCTCGTTCAACGGATCGAACGGATTGGTGCGCATGTCGTGAAAGCCGAACGCCAGGAACGCCAGCAGCGCAAACGACACGAGAGAAAACAATCCGCGGTACGGCGCTTCTCCGACAGCGTTGACAAGGCGCGCGCGCAATCCCGTTGCTGCGACGCCTACGTGCAGCAGCACGAACAGCACCAACGCCGCGCCGAAATAATTCATGGCTGGTTCTCGCGTGGAGACGGCACGACCGGCGCCGGCCAAAGCTGGCGAAAATAGCGCCGGGCGCGGGGCGCGTGGAAAATGGTGGGTGATACAGGATTCGAACCTGTGACCCGCTGATTAAGAGTCAGCTGCTCTACCAACTGAGCTAATCACCCGTACCGGAATCGGCGAAGGCATGCACATAGGGCCATTGCAGCGGGCCGTCCAGCCCGCCGCGCCCGGCAAATCGCCCGGTTGCGCCTAGAACCGATAGCGGATCGCGACGTTCAGGCTGTGACGGTCGATTTGGTCGGTGAACTCGCCTTCGTAGGACAGCGATACCGACGAATAACCGTTGGTGGCGTCGATACCGAAGCCGACGACCGGGCCGCCGCTGCCAAGTTTGTCATCCGTCAGCGTGAAGCTCTCGCCGGTGGACACGAACTGGAACTGACGGTCCGTGGTTTCGTCGATCGCATTGGCGCGGTAGCCGAGATAGACGCGTGGCGCGAAAATCGAGTCGCCGCCGAGATGGAAGCGCGCGCTGAATTCAAGACCCGCATCCGCCCACAAGCGTTGTGAGAACGCGTCTTTCGCCTTGAGATCGATAGCCGCGCCACCACCCTCTTCGGTGTAGCCCTGCTCTTGCAGGCCGACATAGGTGAGCGAGGCTTGCGGCGTCAGCACCAGCCAGTTCGAAGTGCGCATCGGCGCCGAGGCGCGCAACATCGCGTGACCTTCGTACGCCCACCATTGCGCCGTCGCCAATTCGCTGACCGAGCCGAACTCGACAACGCGGCGCTCTTGCATGCGCCCCACGCCGGCGCCGACGACGACGTCGAGATCGATGGGGCCGACGGCAGAGCCGAGATAGGCGTTGCCTTGCCCGAAGGTGGACGAAATTTGCCCGTCGGGACGGATCGGTTCTTCTGCGTCAGAGGTCGTGAACGAAGCTGACAAACCGAACAGCGCGCCGTTGTTCAACGGCCCGTCGATACCCGCGGCAAGACCGAAACCACTGCCGCGGAAACGATCGCCGGCGCTGCCTGAAGGCGGATCACGCGTGATGACGTAGCCGATTTCCTGGGCCCAGACCGAGACCTCGTTGAGATCGTGCAAGCGCGTCGCCGACAGGCGATTGGTGGTGGCGCTTTGTTGTTGGCTGATAGCCGTGGTCGCGAGTTCAGCGGAGGCCGATGAGTAGCTCGGCATCAACTGGCCGAAAGCGCTGTCGAACTGGCCCTGCGTCGTCAGACCCGCGAACGCGTCGGCAATCGTCGTGTCTTGACGCAGCGCATTGATGATCGGCGTGAACGCGATGGCTTGATTGCTGTTGAGGCCAAGCTGAGTCGGCGTCTTCAGGATGAAACTGGCGTCGAGCGAATTGCCCGTCTGCGCGATATTGAGGTTGTAGACGAACGGCACGCCGGTCCCAGTGACGTTGCCGGTTACGTTCGAACCGCCGATCAGGCCGCCATTGGCGGTGAGGAAGGTGAATGTACCGGACGTCGGCAGCCCCGTGGGTACGGCCGGAAGCACGCGCGCACCCGCGGCAAAGGTGACAGTGCCGGACGAAACGATGTGCGTGTTCTCACTTGGCGTGGCCGAGAGCAGCACGCCCAGCTGGCTGGTTGCGCCAAAGGTGGCCGACGTGATGTCGGTCTGACCGCCTTTGAGAGAAACCGTGCCATTCACGTTCATGGTCAGCGCGCCATCGGAATCGGTGATGCGGCCAGTGAACGTGCTGCCATTGGCGACCACCATCGAGTCAGCGCCCGCGCCGAACGAGATGTTGCCAGTGATGGTGCCGGTTTGCAGATTTACGGTATCGGCGCCGGAGCCGAACTTGATGTCGCCGATAGTCTGAATAGTCGGTCGGCTGGCGGAGTCGTCGTCCACCGTGTCGTCGTCAGTGAACGGAACGTCCGGCGTTTGATTGAAGGTGACGCCGACGGTCGAGGTCGAAACGTCGATCGCCGTAGATGTGCCGGTCACCGGCGGCGGCGGCACGTTGTCGGTTGGATCGCTGTCGGTGGCGACCACACGCGCCTGCAGCGTGCCGGTGTTGGTGATGGTGGTGAGCGTGTTGGAGCGGTCGGTGATCGCCACGGCATTGCCGACCTCACCGAACACCTGCGTCACGAACGTGCCGGTGTTGGAAATGCTCGGCACATTGGCGCCAGTGTCGAGATAGATGCCGTACGCGTTGTGAGCCGTTTCGGAAAGGCTGGTGACTGTCAGCGATTTGCGCTGCAGCACTTGCGGCGTGGAAGCGCCAGCGCCGATCAGCAGACCAAACGCGTCGGCTTCGGTGGACGATGCGGTGACATTGAAGTCGAGCGCGATGCCGCCATTGATGGTTGTGGTCGAGGCGCCGTTGCCAAGCACGGTAATGGCGTGAGCGATAATGCCGTCGTAGACGCCTGCGCCAGTGACTGTGCCTTTGATTTGGAGACCCAAATTGTTGGCATTCACGCCAAGCACGAGGTTGGCGCTCGGATCGGCTTGCACGAGGATCGCCGGCGCACTGCCAACGCTCGTCACGTTGATGGTCACATCGTCGTTGGTGTCGCCAGCCGCTTCAGTGACGCCATCGCCGTCGTCGTCGACGTCGTCCTCGACGCCGATGCCTTCCAGCGTGACGCCGCCAGCGACACTTGAATGAATGGCGATCGCAGCACCGCCGATGAGAGTATCATCGGCATCCAGGTGCGAAGTGTCTGTGGGACGGGTCAACGAATGGAAGCCCGAGACAATCGAGGTGCCGTTGATGCGCAATTGGCCGCTGATCGGCGCGTCGATGTCGATGCCCGTCGAATTCACGCCGCGGACACTGTTGGACGTGCGAATGAAGACATCGCCCGTGATACCGCCGCCGGCGCCGCCGATATGAACGGCAGACGAGTTGTCGCCGTTGACCGTAATCGAGCCGCTTAGGTCGATGTTTCCCGTGACGGGCGCGTTGAGGCTGATGCCCGCGGAGTTGTTGCCGCTGACCGTGATCGAACCGCTGCTGGTGATGTTGCCGGTGAACGCGCTGCCCGCGTTCAGCAGAATACCGAAGCGGTTGGAGCCTTGCGCCCAGGCGCCATCGAGATCGCCATCGCTATCGGTGTCGGTGATAACGTAGGTTTCGGAGAGCGTGATCGCGCCGGTGTTGTTGATCGTCCCGCCGAAACCGTTGCCGAGCAGAATGCCGACCGAGTTGTCAGCGTCCTTCGAACCGAGCGTGCCGCCGTTGGTCACGCTGTTGTTCGAATTGACGGTGATCGCCGTCTGGTTGGCGTTGACGTTGATCGCACCGCCGGTGGCTACGGTGACGTTGCCAGCGGTGCTGGTTTGAAGCGGCGTTGTCGTCGACGTGGAGACTGTCGTGTCGGCCAGCGCATCCTTGGCTGCGCCACCCATCAGCGCGACAGCCAAACCAGCGACGTGAACGGCTTTGATACGCATGCCGGCTCCGATCCCCTATCCCTCATCCGAGCAGGCAGGTGGATGCGGCGACGGTGCGCCACGCGGTCAGAAGCCGCTTCAGCCGGTTGCTCCGGCGTCGGCGCGGCCGACCCTTACCCCGCTTCGGTCGCCGCGTTGTCCCTAACGGCGCACCGGTTGGCATGAAGGGTTATCGGAATTTTGGCAATAGCGGCGCGCACGCGGCGCAGCGTCTTGGAAAGTGGCGACTTTGCGGCGACGCGGCGGGCTTCATCGCCGGGGCGAGGCAGCCGCAAGCCACCATCCCGTCAGGCGCGCTGTTTCGCGCCCGGAGCGGTCCTTTAAGCCCGCTGTTCGCGCAACGCTGGCGACGCTGGTTGGGTATCCGCTTCCGCGAACGCACCCACCAGTTCGGCGATCTTTGCTGACGGCACTGCGTGGGAGAAGAAGAAGCCCTGCAGTTCGGTGACCCCGATCAGGCGCATCACTGACGCTTCGGCCTCGGTTTCCACACCCTCGGCGACAATATCCATCCCCAGGCCGCGGCCCAAAGTCACTACCGACTGGATGATGGTCATCGCCCGCTTGCGCTCGTGGATGCCGGTCACGAAGGCCCGGTCGATCTTGATCTTGTCGAAGCGGAAATCGCAGAGGTAGCGCAGCGACGAATAGCCGGTGCCGAAGTCGTCGAGCGCGATCTTGAAGCCGAGCGCGCGCACCGCTTCGAGAATCTGACGGTTGCGCTCGGTCGATTCCATCAGCACGCCCTCGGTAACTTCGAGAACGATGCGCGACGGGTCGACCTTGTGTTCAGCCAGGAGCCGCTCAAGCAGTTCCGGCAGATCCACGTGGCGGAATTGGACAGGCGAGAGATTAATCGCCACCTCAAGGTCCGGCCACAGCTTGGCTTCCTCAAAGGCGCGCTGCAGCACGAAGGCGCCCAAGGCCGGCATCAGCCCCGCTTCTTCCGCAACAGGCACGAACATCGCGGGCGAAAGGTCGCCCTTGGTGGGGTGACGCCAGCGCAGAAGTGCTTCCACGCCCGTCACTTTGCCGCCGCCGCACGAGATCAGCGGCTGATAATGCAGATGCAGCGCGCCTTCTTTGATGGCGCGATCGAGATCAAGTTCGATTTCGCGTCGCTGTTCGACTTCGGCGGCCATATCCGCGCAAAACAGCATGGCCTTGTCGCGGCCTTGGTTCTTGCCCTGATAGAGCGCGATGTCGGCGTGGCGCATCAATTCTTGCGGCGAGGCGCCGTGCTCGGGCGCCATGGCGATGCCGACAGAAGCCGTCATGCGAATGTGTTGACCATAGACGTCGAACGTGTCCTCGAAGGCGCTGCGCAGACGCTGGGCGAGTTCTTCAGCTGCGTCAGCGGCTACCGCCCGGCGCATCACGGCAAACTCGTCGCCGCCGAAGCGCGCGAGGAAATCGGATGGCGTCAGCGTGGCGTTCAATCGCTTGGCGACGGCCATAATCAAGGCGTCGCCGGCCTGGTGGCCCATGGTGTCGTTGACGTCCTTGAAGCGGTCGACGTCGATATAGGCCACAACCACGCGACCGTTGTTGCGCGATTGAATAAGGCCATCGAGCGCGTCTTGCAGACGTTCGACAAAGTGATGGCGGTTCGGCAGGCCCGAAAGCGCGTCATGCAACGCCTGATGCCGCGAAAGCTCCTCGCGGCTTTCAAGTTCGGTCGACGCGCGCTTGAGGCGGCCAATCATCATCCAGGTTAACAGACCCGCGCCGATCAAACCCATGACCACGAGGGGCAGGATGAACATCAGCAACGCTTGGCCCGGACGCTTCGGCGTCCAGCTCAAATAGCCAATCGGCGCACCGTCGTCGGCTTCGAAGCGCTCGGAAACAACACCACGCGCGGCCGATCGATCGCTCGAAAGCGTCAGATCCGGCATTAACAGCGTGCGGCCGACGGAGAACATGAAGTCGCGATCCATGCGCACCACCGACACCATCATGTGCGGCTTTCCGTGCAGGACGTTGGCGTCAACGCTCGGAACAATCGCCATCGTGCTCACGACAGCCGGCACGCCGTCGATTGTCAGGATGTGCCCTGCCCAGGCGGCGTTGCGCGCGCCCAGAAGATAGGAATAGCGGCGCTGGTCGGCGGTGAAGGCGGCGTCGCGCACGCGCAGCGTGGCGTCACGATTGCCGCGCGCTGCTTGAACGACTCGGTTGAGTTGGGCTGCATGGCGCGCGTACGCGGCCGCCGGGTTTTGCTGCAGCTTGCCTTCAACGTTCGCGTAAATCGGATTGTTGGCGCCGTCGACGATGTAGACTTCGTCGTGACCGTAGGTCTCGTAGAAATAGACGCCGATATTGGTCTCGATCCATTCGAGATCGAGCGGACGCTTCTGCGCGTTTACGACGGCATCGTCCCACCAGCAGATCGCTTTCTCCTGGTTGAGAATGGTGCTGACGGCCTGGTCGAGCGCGTTTTCCACCAGGGTGCGCTCGCGCTCCACCGAGGTCCGGTTCGCTGACCAGCCGGCGTAAGCGACAACGGCGACAAGGATGAACCCAAAGAAGGCCAGCGCCGCGCCAATCGTTAGCGTCAGGCGCTGCAAGTTGTTCCTATAAGGAACCGCTCGGGCTGCACTATTGAGCATGGTTAGGCCAAAGTAAACACAGGCGCGCACCTCGCGCCAAAGCAGCTATTTAGCCTACAGGTCCGAATACAGTGTTACTTATGTCACCGAGTATTGCGAAAATGCGAAGTATAAATTGCAAATACATGCTAATCTGTATTTATGGTAAATGAAATTAACCTTGTTGTTTAACTAAGGTAAATACAGTTTAGGGATTGAATTTTCCAGATTTACGCTTTATTAGTGAACTCGCATCGCGCGAAAGAATAACCGAGTATTCGTCTCGACGTTGTTCTTACGCGGGAAACATAGTTAACGGGCTGGGGACACCAATGCCGCGCTACATGGTGAAAACACGGGCAGACAGTCCGGCGCTGAAGCGCGCCGCCGTCGCCATCGAACAAGCCGCCTGGAATGCCTTGGGGTATCTGAATTTCACCCGGGCCCACTTCAAGCACTATGACGAACTTCTGGAGCGCTACGCCGACTTCCAGATCTGCCTGGTCGATGAAGACACCGGCTATCCGGTGGCGATCGGCTGCTGCGTCCCCTTCTTCTGCGCCGATCCCGCCAAGCTTCCAGCCGAAGGTTGGGATTGGATCGTCGAGTCCGCCGGGCGTGCTGACGTCACCCCGAACATGCTCGGCGGCCTCGGCATTTCCGTGCCGCAAGTCCATCGCTCCAAGGGGCTCGCGCGCTTGGTGATCCAGGCGATGAAGGATCTGGCGATCCAGTGCGGCTTTGAAGGCGTGGTGATCCCCGTCCGGCCAACGGCGAAATCGCGTCATCCGGAAATCGAGATGGCAGAGTACGTCGGCTGGAAAGATGAGAAGGGCCGCGCCTACGATCCTTGGCTGCGCAGCCATCTCTCGGCCGGCGGCCAGATTGTCGGCGAGGCCAAGCGCTCGATGGTGGTGGAAGAGCCGATTCCGTTCTGGGAAACGTGGGCGGGACGCACCTTCGATCAGTCGGGTACGTACAAGATCGACGGCGCGCTGGCGCCGGTACGGATCGAACTTGAAAACAATATCGGCCGCTACGAAGAGCCGAACGTTTGGGTGCAGTACGCCGCTTAAGCGCTCGCGCGCTGCGCCATCCCATCGGCGTCATAGATCGGCAACTCGGTGGCTGCGCCGTAGAGAAAGCCCTGGGCGAACTGGCAGCCCATGGCTTGCAACGCTTTCGCCGTAGCTTCGTCTTCGACGCCTTCTGCGGTGATCTGCAAGCCAAGCGCTTTGCCCAGACCAACCAGCGCACCGACAATGGTCGCATTCTCGCGGTCGGTGATGAGACTCATCACGAACGAGCGATCGATCTTGAGCTTGTCGATCGGCAACGCGCGCAACAAGAAGAGTGACGAATAGCCGGTGCCGAAATCGTCCAGGGCGATGCGCACGCCTTGGTTCTTCAGCGACATGAGCGACGACTTCGCGCGCTGAATATCGCCGATCATGGCGCTTTCCGTCACTTCGATCTCGAGGCGCTGTGCTGGGAAGCCAGTTTCACGCAGCGTGCGCAGCACCTTCTCCGGGAACCATTGGTCGCGGATTTGGCTTGGCGAAATATTGACCGCGAGCATGAACTGGCCCGGCGCTTCGAGCGCCTTGCGGCAAGCTTGCGCCAGCAATGCCCAGAACATCGCGTCCACCAGCCCCGCCTCTTCAGCGACTGGAATGAATTGTGTCGGCGAAATCATGCCGCGCTCAAGGTGCGGCCAACGCGCGAGCACCTCAAAGCCGGCAAGCGCGCCCGTATCGAGCTGCAGCACTGGCTGGAAATACGGAACGATGTCGCCGTTCGGAATGGCGGCGCGCAAATCGGTTTCGAGCGCTGCTTTCGACTTAAGTTCTTCATCGATCGAGGAGTCGAAGAACTTGTAGGCGCCACGATCCTCTTTGGCGCGCAGCATGGCGGCGTCGCCGCGCTGAAGGAGGTCGGCTGCGCTTCGGCCGTCTTCCGGGCACATGGAAATGCCGATGGAAGCGCCCACCGTGAGCTTCAGGCCATTGATCAGAATAGGCGCGGAAAGCTCGTTGAGGATGCGGCGCGCCGCGGCAGCAACGCCCTCACGGCCCGTCGGCGTTTCAATCAGGGCGCAGAATTCGTCGCCACCGAGACGCGCGGCAAAGCTGTCGTCGCGGATACAGTTTTGCAGGCGGGTCGCGATTACTTGCAGCAATTGGTCGCCGATCGCGTGACCATGGACGTCGTTGATCGGCTTGAAACGATCAAGGTCGACGAACATGAGCGCAAAGGCGATGTCCTCAGCCCCGACCAGATTCAGGCGCCGGTCGAGCTCCTCAAGGAAATGGCGGCGATTGGCGAGACCGGTGAGCGGATCGTGGCGCGCCAGCGATTGTGCGCGCGCCTCTGCGGCTTCGCGTTCTGAAATCTCGGCGACGAGATCCTGCGTGCGTTCTTGAACAGTCTTTTCGAGATCGTTGCGAATGGCGTCGAGATCGAGCACCGCTTTACGGCGATCTAGCTGCGCCTTCACGCGCGCAGTCAACACGCGCAGATCAATCGGCTTGGTGATGTAGTCGTTGGCGCCGGCCTCAAGCGCCGTGGAAACGATGTCGCCGTCATCCAAGGCGGTGACCACGATCACCGGGACGTGCTCAGCGTCGAATTGGGCGCGAATGCCAGCAAGCGCGTCGTGGCCGGAGCGTTCCGGCATCATCCAGTCAAGCAGCACAAGTTCGATCTTATCCTGCACAATGGCTTCTTCGATGCCAACCGCGCTCTCGCGCAGCACGACGTCGTAACCGCGGCGCTCCAGCCGGCGACCGAGCATGTCGCGGTTTTGCGCCTGGTCGTCGACCAGGAGAATTCGGCCCAACCGCTGTTCGGCGGTGGCGCGCTCTTCTCTATTGGCCGAGGACATTGGCTCCCCTGGACCTCACCCAAACCATACCAGCCTGAAGATTACGCCAGTTAGGTTGAAGTCAGACTAATGGGGCGCATGCCTGATTGTATTTTTTGGATAAATCGCCGCGTAACGTAAACACGCGCTAACCATGTCGGCGCGTGTTGTACAACTCAAGCCGCGTATTTTTCGATGAGTGCAACCAAACCGGCGAAATCGACGGGTTTGGTGGCGAAGTCGTCGCAGCCTGCCTCCATGCATTCGCGGCGCGCGCTTTCCATCGCGTGTGCGGTGAGCGCCACGATCCTGATGCCGTCGACGCCGGGCGTCTGGCGTAACACTCGGGTCGCCTCAATGCCCGACATCACCGGCATGGAAATATCCATGAGGATAAGATCGGGCGCACATTCCTTTGCCTTCTCGACGGCCTCCGCGCCGTTTTCGGCGCAGTGCACCTCGTAGCCGCGCCGTTCGAGGCGGCGCGTCAGCATCTCGCGGTTATCAGGATGGTCTTCGGCGATCAGGATACGCATGGGAGGATTCCTCTTTACGCGGATTTCTTAGCAGGCTCGTGTTTCGCCGGGACGGCCGGCTCCGAAGATTTCATCGGCGCGCGCGCAAAACGGAGCGCGGCGGCGGCGAGGATGTCGCGATCGGCGGGCTTCACCAGATGCTGAGCGGCGCCCGCGGAGAGCGTACGTTGGCGCTCGTCGTTGACCGAGTGAACGATGATGGGGACATCGCCGGCCGACAGCGCAGCCAGCACGTCGAAGCCGGACATGTCCGGCAGATTGATGTCGAGCACGATGAGATCGGGATTGAGCGAACGGGCGAGCGCGATACCTTCGGCGCCGGTCGCCGCAGACCGCACGTGGAAACCCAGCCGCACGAGTGAACGCGCCGCCAAGTCGCGCGCGCTTTCTTCGTCATCGATGACGAGGATGGTGCGATCGCGCCCCTTCCCGGCGGCCGAAGCGATGTCAACGCGCGCCGGAGAAGCGTTCGACGGCGCCGTGGCGGGAAAGCGCAATGTGAAGGTCGAGCCTTTGCCCGGCGCACTCTTCACGGCGACGACGCCGCCCAGAAGCTCGATCATGCTGCGCGTGATCGCCAGGCCCAAGCCGGTGCCGCCGAAACGGCGCGCGGTGGTGGCGTCCGCCTGCACAAAGGCAGTGAACAGGCGCGCGACTTGATCGTCGGTCATGCCGATGCCGGTGTCGCTCACCGAAAGCTCCAGCCAATCCCCGTCCGTGGTGGCGTCGCGCCGGGCGCCAATTGTCAATTCGCCGTTGCGCGTGAACTTGGCGGCATTGCTCAACAGGTTGAGCAAGCACTGATTGAGCTTGAAGGCGTCGGTGTGCGCCGCGCCCAGCACGCCGGCGACGCTGACTTTGAGCGCGTTGCCGTTCTTCTCAATCGTAGGCCGCACGGTCGCAGCGGCGTCCTCGATCATCGCGCGCACATCAAATTCCGCGGCGCTGATTTCCATGCGCCCGGCTTCGATTTTGGAGAGATCGAGGATATCGTTGATAAGGTGCAGCAGCTGGCGCGCTGAGCTGAGGATGCGCTCGATATCGGCGATATCGCTGGCGCGGCCGTCATCCTCGGCTTCCTCACGCAAGATTTCCGAATAGCCGATGATGGCGTTGAGCGGCGTACGCAATTCGTGGCTCATCGAGGCCAAGAATTGCGATTTTGACACGTTAGCCGCATCGGCGGCCTCGCGCGCGGCGCGCAGCGATGTCATTGCCTCGGCCAACACGACGTCGCGCGCATCCATCTCCGTCATCAGGCTTTCGAGGCGCTCGTACATTTCCGCGACATGGACTGCGGCTTCGTCGATAGGCTCGATATCGGTGACAGGCGCGATATCGGCGAAGAGCGCCCGCTTCATCTTCAGCGTCTCGTCGGCGCGGCGCATGGCGGCGATGAATTGCGCCTCCTGGCGTTTACGGTCGGTAATGTCGGTCGACAGCGCGATGATCTTGCGGATTGAGCCTTTGGAATTGTTGACACGGCGCGCCACCACTTGAGCCCAACGCACCTCGCCGTCCTCCTTGATGACGCGATGCTCGATCGAGCCCATGGTTTCGCGGCCTTCGGCGACGGCCTTGAAATAGACGTCAAGCAGATCGCGATCTTCGTTGTGCAGGAATGGCGAGGTATTCGCCATGAATTGCTCGAAGGTGATGACCGCGCCGTAGAGCGGGATCGGATCGCCCTGGAAGGTGATCGACTGGTTTTTGAAGTCGACTTCCCATACGAAGCTGCCGCCAGCCTCAAGCGCGACTTTCAAACGCTGCTCGTTTTCGGCGGCCGCTTCGCGCGCTTCGACCAACTGGGTGATGCCGCGGCCGTGCGCGATCACGCCGCAAACTTCGCCGTCGACATTCCGCCACGGACGCGCTTCCCACGAGAACCAACGATGACCATGACCGGTCTCGGCGTCGTCCTCATCGTGCTTTACGTGCTCGCCGTTGAGCGCGCGCACAAAAGAGTCGCGCCACTTTGTTGGCGACCAGGGGATGGCGTCTTCCAGCTTTCCGGTTGGGTTGGCGACACGCAGGCCGTCGCGCATGCTCTTGCTCATGGCGACGATCTTGCCCTCGCGATCCACGAGCACGGCGGCGAGACCGCCCTGCTCGAACACGAGCTGCGCCAGCGTGTTGTTCATGTTCTCGGCAGCGTCTCGCTCGCGCAACGCGCGCTCGGCGTTGGTCGCGCTGACACGCGCCAGCGTTACATAAGCCATCAATGCGCCACCGCCGATGGCGGCGATCACCGCAAGATCCCAGTCGGCCTGCGTGGTCATGAACGCCAGCAGCAATGGCGCGCTCAGCAGCGAGAGCGCCGGCGGCGTGGCGCCCGCGAGCGCAATCGGCAACGCGCCCGAAGCGCCGGGACTGAAATTACGTACAACACCCGTCACCCAAAGCACGATCGCGGCAGCAGCGCCCGCGGGCTCGCCAAGCAACCACAAGGAGACTGGCAGGACGGTGTAGAATGCGGAACTCACAAACGACCAAGCCGAAAGCCCGGCCAGTACGCGTCCTTCAATGCGGACGTCGGCAGCGTCGAGGCGGCGATATATCTCGGTATCGACGATCAGCAGCACCGCCATCACAGCGGCCCACCCCACGGGGCCAGGCCCGTGCATGATCGCCGCGGCGATGCCGCCGGTCAGAATGAGAAGAGCGACGGAGGCGGGCATCTCGCGGCGGCGCGCGTCGGCCGCGTGAGAAAGCGCCTGAGTCGGGGTCGTCATGCCGCACGTACTCCAAGGTCCAACGGACCAGGACTTTGCGGCACGCTGCCAGCGCAGGGTGAATTTAGGCTAAACCATTTCCGTGCGGCGCGTAAAAATCCGTTATTCTGTGCGGAGATTCGATGGCCCGCGTCGCTGACCCTGCCCTGCCCGAACGCCGCCGCGCACAAATATTGGAAGCGGCGCTCTATCGCTTTCGCGAACGTGGTTTCAGGCAGACAACGATCGAGGAGATCTGCGCCGAGGCACGCATCAGCCCAGGCGCGCTCTATCGCTACTTCGACTCCAAGGCCGACATCATTGCTGCGATCGCGCTGGACGCGCGCGCCGATGCCGAAGCGGCCCTCGATAGCCTCAGCGGGTCCGAAAGCTTGGTTAGCGGCCTCTCCGAGCTGGCCCGCGCATTTTGTGCAACATTCGACAAAGAAGGCGATGCTGCCCTGCTCGCCGACATTTGGGCCGAAGCGGCGCGCGATCCGTTGCTCGCAAAGGCGCTGCGCGACCGCGATCGCATTGCCGCTGAGCGGATCTCTACAGCGATCACCAAGGCTCAGCGCGACAGCAGCATTTATCCTGCTCTGCCCGCGGCAGAAGCTGCTGAAATCTTAATGGCGGCGCTGGAAGGCATGGCGCTGAAGCGTGCTCTCAATCGCGAGACGCGCGCGGAAGACGTTGCGCGCCGGTTTCGCTTGCTGGCGCTACACGTTCTCAAGCCGAAACGTTAAATGGCGCGGTGCACCGCGATGATGGCGACGTTTGCGACGAAGCAGCAAAGCGACATCGCGTAGAGCCAGGGAAATGGCAGCCCGTCGCGCCCGCGCCGCGCCGTAAACTCCATGGCGCCGCCGAACGTCACCAGACATGCCGACAGCGCCAGAATCCAAAGCTCGTTGCCATGGATCACCGAGTGCAGGTCGCCAAAGAAACTGGAAAAAGCGACCGTCCCAGAGGCCGCAGCCCCGCTCAATGCGGTAAGCGTAACCGCCAAGGCCGGCAGCCCGCAGCAGAGGGTATGGAGGCTCAGCACTGCAGCGTGCGCCAAGTGGGCCTTTTTACCCGATTGTTCTGCGTTATGTTGTAACATTGCGTTCTAAAATATCGTGGCCGACCGAGAGGTCAAGACCGCGTTTCGTGTAATAGGCGTTTCATCAATCCCGGCAACATACGGAACCTGCCGCTTGTCGGCGTAGGGGCAAGAGCGCACATACCGCAAGCGACGTTGAGGGACGAAGCCAAATGACCTCCGTATTGATCGCGATCCGCGACTTCCTCGTGGCCATGGCGCTGGCATGGGTAGGGATCACGTTGCAGGCGCAGCCTCCGCAAACGGATCACGCCGCGTGTAGCGGCCAAGCCTGCCAAGTCGACACCCAACATCACTAAAAGTTCGCCGGACAGCCGATTGCTGCGCGCGTAACTTGCGCAAGCGCGTGCATGCCGCCCTTGATTGGCCCAAGTGTTAGCCTTTCGTTAGCACTAACGGAAACTGCACGCGGGGGCGCGTGCCGTCACGGCGAGGAATACATAAAATGGCGGCCAACGATCGGGCCCTCGATAAGTCGCGCGATCCGGGCGCGGTCATCGGCACATTGGGCCTCGTGCTCGCTGCGCTTTGGGTTGTAGGCAGCCTCGTCGCTGCAGTTGCATTGATCGGCGTCGATCATCTTGGCGCGCTGAAGCCTGTCGAAATGGCGGCTCTTGCGGCGGGCGCGATCCTTCCAGCCTGCATGGCCGGCTTTTCCGGCATTGCCGCCCGCGACAGCGCCCGCGCGCGCGCGGAAGCAGCGCGTCTGGCTGACGCGGCCGACCGGCTGCTCAATCCCCATCACAGCGCCGAAGAAGCAGGCCGCAAATTGGCCGCCACGGTGCGCGGCGAAATTAACCAACTTGATCACGCGCTCGAACAGACGCTGGCGCGGTTGCAGGAAGTCGAAGGACAGATCGCGCGCCAGGCGCAGGCCGTCGAAAGCATGGGCGCGCAAGCCAAGGCCGGCGCCAACGACATGATTACCGGCATGGAGCGCGAGCGCGGCGAACTGCTGAAGATTTCGCGCGATCTGACTGCTCAGGCGCAAACCATTGGCGACAGCATCTCACGCCACACGCAATCCATTTCCGAAGCCGCGCGGCAGGCAGAAGCGGAAGTGCGCGCTGCCGATCAGGCGCTCGATCATCGCTTAACCTCGTTTGGCGCGGCGGCCGCACTCATCAACGACCGCACGCACGGGCTTTCCACGGCGGCGCAAGCAAGCGCCGATTCCGCGCTGCGGCTCGAAACCGCCCTCTCCAACGCGTTGGATATTCTCGCCAAGGCGACCAATCTCACCGACGCCGCGCGCCAATCGGCAGATGCCGCTTCGGTGGCGGCTAACTCCACCGCAGGCGCGGTGCGTGACAGCACCATGCGCGCGATCGAAGACGCCAAGCGCGCCGCCGATCTCATTCGAGGAGAAGCCGTTAACGTTGAGCGTGAAGCGGCCGTTGCGCTGGAACGCTTGCAGGAGGCGGCAGAAGCAGCGCGTACGGCAGCCATTGGTGCGCGGGAAGCGGCGGAGTTCGAGGATGCGCCGCTGCGCGCGCCCGTTCGCAACCGTGCGCGGCAAGCGCCGCAGGACGAGTATTACGACGCGTCGTGGCGTGACGAGCCCGATCCGCTCGCCTCTGCGCCGCCGCCGAGTTCAGCTCGCTCACGGCGCGACGAGGCGCCAATGTTTGGTGAACGCGACGATGGGCGCGGCCGCCGCGACGACGATCGCAACCCGCCGCCGAGCGATTGGACGTGGCGCGATCTCCTCTCCAATGTGGATCAAGGCCAAGAACAAGCGTCGCGCCGCGGGGCGCCGCCGCGCCGGGAGCCGGCGGAAGATCCGGTCGCGCACTTGCGGCGTCAGATTTCCGACCCGCGTTCACCATCTTCGCTGCCGATCGCCGCCATGATTGCCCAATCGGGCATGCAGCTGTCAGACGTGTTTTCGCCTTCCGGCTTGGAGCGCATCGCTCAACGCGCACGCGCCGGCACGCAGGCGCGCCGCCGCGCTGTACAAGATGCGGCGCCGGAAGCGACGCGGCGTCTCGCCGATTTTCTCGCGCGCAATCCCGGCGCTAACCAAGAAGCGATGCAGTTCCTGCGCAGCGAAGGCGCGCGCACCGCTGAGCTTTTGGCGCGCGGCCGTGCTGCGATGGGCGCCGAAGCGACGCGGGCTTTTCTGCTGATCGACGCCGCTGCTGGTTAACGTCTCGCGCCACGCGCGCTTAGTGAACACGCATGCACCAAAACGGTGCAAGCGCCGTGCGCGAGCAGCACTCGCCTCATTGGCATGTCGATTGCAAACACCCCATCCGAGCGCCCGCAAACCGTGGGCGGCGGAGTGTTTGCGTCATGTATTTCGGAGACGATGAAGAGGAACGCGATCCGTTCGAGGTGTTCGGCGAAGCCGAAACCCAGGACGACATGGGCGTTCAGGATTTCGCGGTCCCGGCGGCTGAAGAGCCGACGACGATCGAGCCGGAGCAACCGGTGAAAGTGAAGACGGGCTTTTCGTGGGCCGGCTTCATGGGCGGCTTTGCCGCTTTGTTGTGGATCGGCGGCGCGGTGGCGCTTCCGCTTTCGTATTTTGGCGTCGACGCCGTGATGGCGATGGACCCGGCGATGCAAGCCGGTCTAGTCGCGCTCGCGTTCGGTCCGGCGTTGTTGTTCTGGGTCGCGGCATCGGCCGCCGGCGAAGCGCTGAAAGCGCGCAAGCTGGCGACGGAGCTGACGCGCATGGCGCAGACGGCAAAGTCGCCGGTGGAAACCGCCGAGCAAGACGCGCAGCGTTTGACCAACGTGGTGAAGACGGAAATCGAAGCGCTGAACGATAGCGTCGCCACTGCGCTCAACCGCATGCGCGAACTGGAAGCTTCGGCGCAACGCAATGCGGCGATCTTCAACGAAGCGCTCATGGCCACGCGTGAGAACACCGACACGATGGCGGGTGCGCTGAAGGCTGAGCGCGACGCGCTGGTCGAGCTGAATGCTGACATGAAGGATCAAGGCGCGACGTTGGCCGACTCTGTGGGCCGTCAGGTGCGCCTGATGCGCGAAGCGTCGAAACTGGTGGTGGCGGAAGTCACGGCCGCGGAAGACGCGCTGGATGGGCATATGGCCTCCTTGGGCGAGTCCGCTGCGATCATGAGCGAACGCACCACCGCGTTCCATCACGCCGCTGACACTGCGCAATCAGCGACCAACGCGCTTCACAACACCATGCACACGATGCTTGAGGGTTTGGGCGAAGCTACGCGCCTCACCGACGCGGCGCGTCAATCGGCCGACCAGGCCGTGCTGGCGGCGAACGAAACTGCAGCCGCGGTGCGTGAGACCACGCGCAACGCTGTGTACGAAGCCAAGAAAGCGGCGCAGCTGATCCGTGCTGAAGCCACGGCGATGCAGGACACTGCTGTGGACACGCTGGCGAAGCTGCAGGAAGCGGCCCGCATTGCACGCGAAGCTTCGACGGAAAGCCAAGTGGCCGCCGAGCGCCATGCGGAGTCGATCGAGAAGCGCCTCGGCGCCCTCGCCGCGACCGTTCATGCGAAGAAAGCGCCCCAACGCCCTGTTGAGCGCATCGTCGAACGTGAAGTCGAACGCACTGTCGAGCGTCCGGTGGTTGTCGAACGCAAGCCGGCGGCGGAAGCGGTGACGTTGCAAGCCGCTGCCTCAGCGGCCATGGCGCGCGGCCAACGTTCGCGCCCTGCGGCCCGTACCGAAGCGCGCGCCGAGAGCCACGAGCCGCGCCGCGTGTTCAAAGGCTTTGGCAGCTGGGGCAACTTCATGCCCGCGCGCGCTGAAGAACCGAAGCACGTTGAAGTCGAGGAAGCGGCGAACGATCTGATAGACTTCGGCGCACCGGTGGACACCGACACCAAGATCAAGACCGGCGCGATCGATCTCGTGCTCAGCGCCGGTGTCGATCTGGACGATATCCTCTCGGCAAGCGAACTGGAGCAGATTGCGCACAGCTCGCGCAATGGCGCCGCCGCCCGCCGGCGCACGGTGACGGACTTCGCGCCGAGCGCAGTGACGCGCATCGTTCGCCACGTGAAGCGCAATGACGATGCGCGTTCGGTGGCCACGAGCTTCCGCACTCGCCCTGATCTCGCCAAGAGCGAGAACAAGCGTGAGGCTTCGGACCTGGTCCGCGCCTACCTGCTGATCGACGCCGCGTTGGCGTAACTCCTCAGCACGTAACCGCAAACACTACGTGCCACGCGCGCGTCGCCTTCTCCGAGGCGGCGCGCGCAACTTTTTCTGATGTCCGGTTTTTGTTGCAGCGCGCGCGCTCCTTGCGCATGAACATGGACAAGGAGCCAGTCGTGAACGGTGATTCACTCGAGATGGTGGAACTCTTGGCCGTCGCCATGATCGTGGCGATCGCGACGCGGCGCTTGTCGTTACCCTATACAGTCGGACTGGTGCTCGTCGGGGTGGGCATCGCGTTCTTGAACGTCGATATCGGCGGGACGCTCACGCACGATTTCATCTTCTATCTGATCCTGCCGCCCCTCTTGTTCGAGGCGGCGCTAGTGCTGAACGGCCGCGAGTTGTGGGAGAACGCGGGCGTCGTCTCGGTGCTCGCAACGCTGGGCACTCTGATCGCGGCAGCAATCGTCGCGGTGGGCATGAACTTGTTGCTGCATTGGCCATTGCCGGCGGCTCTGATCTTCGGCGCATTGATCGCCGCGACCGATCCAGTCGCGGTGATCGCCATGTTCAAGGACAACGGCGTGAGCGGCCGACTGCGCACGCTAATGGAGAGCGAAAGCCTCTTCAACGACGCAGCCGCGGCCATCCTGTTTGCGCTGGCGTTGGCCTTCGCGGTCGATGGTCACTTCGGCGGACCAGTGGAGATTGCGCAGCATTTGCTGTTAGAAATTGGCGGCGGCGTGTTGATCGGCGCAGCCGTGGGCGGCGCGGCTGTCGCTATCGCATGGCGGTCAACCGAACACATTGTTGAGGTCGCGCTAAGTGTGCTCGCCGCCTATGGCGCTTTCCTGATCGCCGATGGCGCTGGCGCTTCCGGCATTCTTGCGACTGTGGTCGCGGGTCTAATCTTCGGTGGCTTCGGCCTGCGCGGCGATCCGAATATCATCACGCACAAAGGGAAAGAGTTCGCGGAGGAATTCTGGGACTTCGCGGCATTTCTTGCCAACTCCGCCGTGTTTCCATTGATTGGCGTCGCGGTCGGCGGCATGCCGCTGAACGCAAGCATCGTCCTTGGCATCGGCGTCGCCATTGTCCTGGTGCTCGCTGGACGCGCGCTCACCATCTACCCGCTCTCGCTGCCGTTCAGCGCCGGCACGCAGCGGCTATCATTGCCCCACCAACATATCCTGTGGTGGGGCGGGCTCCGCGGCGCGTTGGCGCTGGCGCTCGCGCTTTCACTACCCGAGACGTTGCCGTTTCGACAAGAGATCGAACTGACGACGTTTGGCGTCGTCGCATTCTCGATTGTCGTTCAAGGTCTATCGATGCCGTGGCTTCTCCGCAGGCTCGGCATCGTCGACCGGCAGCGCGCGTAATAGCTTAGTGCGGCTGCGCCCGAGGCGCGTCCTGCGCGGGTTGGGTCAATTGGTCCTGCAACGCCGCATCCGCCGCGAACTGCGCAATCTGCATGCTCGCATCGCGCGCTGCTGCCGTCAGGCCTTGCGACGCGAGTGACGACGACCGATCGCCGACCGGTGCGTGCGCGTCGACCATCTTCTGCGCGATGACGCGACGCCCCGGCGACGCCACGAGCTTCACATCGGCGCGAAAATGCGCCTGCATGTCGTTCTGCTGCACATCAAATTCGAGGATTTCCCAACGCACCTCGTAAGCGCCAGCGGCTTCGCCAGTACGCGCAGCTGCGCGGAAGCGCTGCTGACGGGACAGCGTTTCCACCAGCATCTGCTGTAGCGCGTCCTCGGCGCGCGTCGACCACGCAGTACCCGCGACATAGGCGATCTCGTCACCGGTGCGCCACACCAAGAGATTGCCAAGGATAGAACGCTCACCGCTCGGATCGGCGACATTGATCACCGCATCCACGGGCGCACCATTGGCTTGCGCGACGTCGCCGGCCGCCATCACAAAAGTCCGCGGCGGCGGCGGCGCCTTCGGCAGCAGATGGATGCAGCCGGACAGCGCTACAGCGCTCAGCAACAGAAGGATGCGTTTCATGGGCGCAGCTCCACAGTCGGACGCGGCGCTTGCGGCGTCAAAACGGAAGGATTGTCTTCGAGATTATTGGCGACGCGATTGATCGACGCCGCAGCGCGGCGGATGTCTTCAACGGCCAGGGAAACTTCTGGCAACGTTTCGCCGGACACCGACGCGCTGGCCGATTTCAGATTGTGCATGATCTCGCCGAGGTCAGCCAAATCACGCTGCGTTTGATCCACCAGTGCGGTTACGTGGTTGGCAGCGGCGGTCACCGACTGCGCGGTTTCCGCGGAGCGATTGATCACCGATTGCTCGCTCGCCAATTGCTTCGACACGGTGTCGAGGTTGCGGATGATGTCGGTGACATGGGCGATGTTTTCGTCGGTAAGCAGGTCGCGCACAGCGGCCATCGCCTCGGAAGCGCGCATGACAACATCCTGGCTGCGCGCCATGATGACATCGATCTGACTGCCGTGGCCAACGAGGCGCGGCACTGGCCCGCCAAAATCCTGCTTAAGTAATGGCGCCGACGGCGCGCCGGCGCTCAATTGGATCAGGGTGACGCCGGTGAGACCAATCGGCTCGAGCGTCGCGTCGCTGCCTTGGCGAAGCGGCACATCTGCGGAGACGCGCACGCGCGCGATCACGCGATTGCTGTTGTCGGGGTCGATGCGCAGCGACTTCACTTCGCCGACTTTGATGCCGTTGAAGCGCACTTCCCCGCCCTCCGAGAGACCGCGGACCGGATCGCTGAACACGACGTCATAGTCGTTGAAGCCGCGGCTGAATTCGGAATTCGCCATCCACATGGCGAACAACATCAGCAAGATCACACCGACCACGGTGCTGGCGCCGATCAGGACGTAATTGGCTTTGGTTTCCATCGCCTCACCCTCCAGGCGCGCTGCGGCCGGCGGCGCGGCCTCGCGGACCCGTAAAATATTCCTTCACCCAGCCATCAGCGTTCGCAACCACTTGGTCGATCGCGCCGATGGCGGCAATTTTCTTTCCGTACAAAACAGCGACGCGGTCGCAGACCGCATAGAGCGTATCGAGATCGTGCGTTACGAGGAACACCGTTAGACCCAGGCCGCGGGCAAGATCTTGCACCATGCGGTCAAAACGTTCGGCAGCGATCGGGTCCAAGCCCGCAGTCGGCTCGTCCAGGAATAGCAATTCAGGATCGAGCGCCAGCGCACGCGCGACGGCGGCGCGTTTGCGCATGCCGCCGGAGATTTGCGCAGGCTGCTTGTGGTGAGAGTCGGGACCGAGGCCGGCCATCGCCAGCTTCAGCGCGGCAATTTCGGAACGCAGCTTGGGCGAGAGTTGCGTGTGCTCGCGCAGCGGCGCTTCGACATTCTCAAGCACGGTGAGGTTCGAGAACAGCGCACCATCCTGGAACATCACCCCCAAGCGCGGCTCGCGGCCAATCTCTTGTTCGATGGGAAACTCAACCGTGCCGGACGTCATCGGATCAAGGCCAACGATTTCGCGCAGCAGCACCGATTTGCCGGACCCGGAGGGACCGACCACGCCGAGAATCTCGCCGCGCTTCACGTCGAGATCGAGATTGTCGTGCACCACCTGGGCGCCGAAACGCGACTCCAGGCCGCGCACGCGAATGGCGATCTCGCCGCTCACAGGTCCATCTCCAAGAACCAGAGCGCAAACAGCGCGTCGAGCAAGATGACCATGAAGATCGCCTGCACAACCGAACCGGTAACGCGCCGTCCGAGCGAACCAACATCGCCGCCGACGGAAAGCCCTTGCTTGCAAGCGATCACCGTCAGCACCAGCGCAAACACCGGCGCTTTGACGATCCCGACCCAGAAGTGTCGCGCGGGCACGCCTTCAGCTATGCGCGAAACGAACATGACCGGGCTGACGCCGAGGTCGGCCCAGCACACAAGCAGGCCGCCGAGCAAGCCCGCCATCACTGCGGAAAATGCCAAAAGCGGCGTCATCACCAGCATGGCCGCGACGCGAGGCGCCACGAGGGCTTCCATGGGGTTCAGCCCCATCACGCGCATGGCGTCGATCTCCTGGCGCATTTTCATCGCGCCGATCTCGGCCGTGAACGCACTGTTGGTGCGGCCGGCGAGCAGCACGGCGGTGATGATCACGCCAAACTCGCGCATCATCGAAAACGTCACGAGCTCCACGGTGAAAACTGAAGCGCCGAAATCGCCCAGGATGCGCGCGCCGAGATAGGCGATGACGAGTCCGACGAAGAACGCCAGCAACGCCACGATCGGCAAAGCAGCAAGGCCCGCGGTTTCCATGGTGTGGACGACGGAGACCGCGCGGATCTTGCGCGGATTGATGATCACGCGCGCCATCACCGCGAGCGTCTCGCCGAAAAAACCAAAGGTTTGGAAGACCTCTTCACCGATGTCGGCCACGTCGTGACCGACGCGGTCGAGCAGCCCGGTCCAGCCGTAGAGGTGGTCAGGCGGCGGCGCTGGCGCAGTCGCAGCTTTGCGCACGGTTTCGAGCAGGCGCTGCGCGTTAATGTGTTGGCCACGAATGGCGATGCGGCTGTCGCCCGCTGGGCCTTCGCGGAAACTGCGGTCGATGAGATAGGCGCCGGCGGTGTCGAGACGGCCAAGCTTGGCGACGTCCACCACCGCGCCTTCGCGCAGCTTGGCGGAAATGTTGTGCAAATCGCTCTCGAGGCCGGCGATGGTGTCCACCGTCCAGTCCCCGCGCAGGGCAAGCACTGGCGCGGAACCCTCTTCATTGAGGTCAAAAGCGGCGGCCTCAGCGGCCATTTACAGCGATCCCCTCAGGCGTTCTGCCCCAACCGATAACCGCTAACAGAAAAGATTGGGCAAAGAAGAAGCCGCACCGCCCGGGAGAGGTTCCCGGAAAAAGCGAAGTGTTAACTAGAGGTTGCCTGCGGCATGGGGTCCGCACGCCGCGTGAAAAGCCCAAGCGCGACAAGCGCCCCGATCGCCGCTTCCAGCGCCATCGCCCAATATCCGAGCGCCCCGACATGGTCGAACAAGAAACCGGACAGCAAAGTCGAGACGCCGAGGATGACGCCGCTGGACAGCGTGGCATAGAGGGTTTGCGCCATGGCGGCGGCGTTTTCAGGCGCCTCTCTGTACAAGAGTCGCATCGCGCCGATATGCGCAGCCGCGAACGAAAGCGCATGCAGCGCCTGCAACGGCCAGAGCCACGGCCCTGCGGGCGCAATGCCCAGCAGCACCCAGCGCACCACCCCGCCGGCCGCGCCGACCATGATCAGCATTTCAGGTGAGATGCGGCGTTCGAAAAACGGCAACGTCCACAGGAAGGCGACTTCGAAGGCGACGCCAAACCCCCACAACACGCCGATGAGACCATCCGGCAGCCCTTGGCTACGCCAGACTAAAGTTGAAAAGCCGTAGTAGAATGCGTGTGCGCCTTGGATCAGCCCGCAGGCTATGATCAGGCGCACGTAGCGCCGATTGCGCAGCAATGCCTGTGTCGCCTCAGCGCGCGCTGCACGCGTGAACGCATGCGCGTGCAGTTGCGGCGCGTCCCGCTCCAGCGCGAATAGTGACGATAGCGCCGTCGCTGTGAGACCGCAGAGCACCCACACGACAACAGCGTTCAAACCGAAGCGGGACACGACCAGGCCGCTTCCCACGTTGGCGATGATGAAAGCGACCGAGCCGATGCCGCGCCCGACGCCATAGCTCAGCCTTCCGAGCGCGGTCGCGCGCAACAGTGCGCCTTCGACCAGGGGCGTCACGGCTTGCGTCATTGAAAGTGCACCGAAGCCAAGCAGCAGGAGCGAGATGAAATTGTGCGCAAGGAAGAAGAACGCGGCATATGAGGCGACTGCCGCCATCGCCAAGGTGCGCATGGGTCCGCGCCGGTC
The DNA here is from genome assembly GCA_047601265.1 of Terricaulis sp. Classification (GTDB taxonomy): domain Bacteria; phylum Pseudomonadota; class Alphaproteobacteria; order Caulobacterales; family Aquidulcibacteraceae; genus Vitreimonas. Next base: position 3,470,858 of record JASGJR010000001.1, on the reverse strand, counting down.
GGCTGCGCCGTCGGCCCAAAAGGCGATGGCGGGTCCGACAACGATACGTGAGCACTGCGCCAACGCCAGCAGCGCGCCGATTTCGGCGCCGTTCAGCCCCCGTTCGCCAGAAAGCCAACGCGGCAGGAAAGTGAGAATAACGCCTGTCGTCCCGTAGAGGCACGACATCATCAGCGTCACCCGCGCCGCGCGCGAAGCGAGAATGGAGGGCGCTGACGCGCTCATGGCAAATCGCGATTCCCCAGAGGGCGTGCACCTAGCACTGCGATTTGCGGCATGCGAGGGGCGCCGTCACGATAGACGGTCTTGCTCCGGCGCGGTCAGCCGCCTAACCCATCACCATGCCGCACGCGACCCTCCCCTCCCGGCGCGATCTTTATGCGCCGATCGAACCCAGCCAAAGCGAGATGCTGAAGGTCTCGCCGCTGCACACGATCTATGTTGAGCAGTGCGGCAACCCGCGCGGACGCCCGGCGATCGCGCTGCATGGCGGCCCTGGCGGCGGGCTCTCGCCGGAGATGCGCCGTTTCTTCGACCCGCAACGCTATCGCACTGTGCTGCTGGACCAGCGCGGGTGCGGACGCTCCACGCCGCACGCGGAGCTGCGCGAAAACACCACTTGGGATCTGGTCGCAGATATCGAACGCGTACGCGAACGGCTTGGCATCGACAAATGGGTGGTGTTCGGCGGCTCTTGGGGATCGACGTTGGCTTTGGCTTACGCCGCCAAGCATCCGGAGCGTGTCGCCGGGATCGTGCTGCGCGGCATCTTTCTGCTGACGAAAGCGGAGATCTCTTGGTTCTACCAAAATGGCGCCAGCAATGTCTTTCCGGACGCGTTTCAGCGATACGCGTCGGCGATACCAGCAGCGGAGCGTGGCGATTTCGTGCAGGCGTTCTACAAGCGGCTGACCTCGCCCGATCGAGACACACGCATTGCCGCGGCGCGCGCATGGGCACGCTGGGAAGGCGAAACCATCTCCATCGCCGGGCCAAGCGCTCTGCCATCACGCTTCAATGAAGATCGCTTCGTCGAAGCGTTTGCACGCATCGAGAACCATTACTTCGTCAACAATGGCTTCTTCGATCATGACGGCTGGTTGCTGGACGCAGCGGAACGCATGCGTCACATCCCGTGCCGCATCGTGCACGGCCGCTACGACATGTGCACGCCGCTCGCCTCAGCGTGGGCGCTGAAGCAACGCTGGCCGGAAGCGAGCCTGGAAATCATCCCGGACGCCGGGCACTCGAGCCTGGAGCCCGGCATTGTCGATGCGCTAGTGCGCGCGACGGATGCCATGATTGACGGCGGAAGCTGGTAGTCCCCTCCCCTGCAAAGCGGGGGAGGGCGCCCGCTCCATGCGCAAGTATCCCACCAAGGCGGAAAAACTTCTGTGGGATCGTTTGCGCGCGCATCGGCTCAACGGCTTGGGCTTCCGTAGGCAAGCTCCTATTGCCGCGTTCGTCGTCGACTTTGTTTGCCACGAATACAAATTGGTCGTGGAAGTGGACGGGCCGGTTCACGAAGATCCCGAACAAGCGGCTTTCGATTTGGAACGCACTAAGATTATCGAAGCATCGGGCTTTCTGGTCGTTCGCGTGAATGAACGTGTTGTCCGCGATGGGATTGATCACGTCTGCGCGTGGATCATGAGGGTTGGGACGATGATCATAAGCGGCGAGCGCGTGCCCGAACCATTGCGGAGGTTGGACAACGTCCCCCTCCCCTAACCCTCCCCCGCTTCGCGGGAGAGGGAGATCACCACAGCAATCCACGCGTGCCATGCTGCTCGCGGTGCAGGTCAATCGAAAGCACGATTGCAAAGCCGGCCATGAGCGTGGTCATGGCCGTGCCGCCAAACGAGATCATCGGCAGGGGCACGCCGACGACCGGCACCAGCCCGATCACCATCGCCGTGTTGATGAACACGTAGGACGCCAGCGTTGCGGCGACGCCCGCGGCGACCAAGCGGCCGAACTGCGAACGGGCGCGCATCGCGACTTGCAGCGAGAACCACATCAGGCAACCGAACAGCCCGAGCACGAAAGCGCCGCCGACCAAACCGAATTCCTCAACGATCATCGTGAAGATGAAGTCGGTGTGTTTTTCGGGAAGGAAGTCGAGCTGCGATTGCGTGCCCTGGAGATAGCCGCGGCCGAGCAAGCCTGCTGAGCCAATGGCGATCTTCGATTGCAACACGTGATAGCCCGCGCCCAGCGGGTCGTCAGTCGCGCCAATGAACACGTCGATACGGCTACGCTGGTAGCCGTGCAGCAGATAGTTGTACGCAAACACCGCCCCGCTCACGGCGACAATTGCGCCCGCTATAATGATGCGCCACAGCAGCCCCGCCATGAACATCACCATAATGCCGGAGAACACAATCAGCATCGCCGTGCCCAAATCCGGCTGGTGCATGATAAGGGCGGCCGGAAGGCCGATCATGATGAAGGGCGGAAGCGTCCAAAGAACAGTGCCGGTCTTGCGCGGATCGAGTTGGTGATAGTAGCGCGCGAGCGCCAGGACCAAGCCGATTTTCATGAGTTCCGACGGCTGCAACGTGATCGGCCCAAGGTCGAGCCAGCGTGTGGCGCCGAGGCGCGTCTCACCAATAGCGGCGACGCCAAGCAGCAATAACAAAGCGCCGCCATAGAGCGGATACGCAATCGCCAGCCAAAACCGTGGCTCGACGAACATCGCCATCAGCACCATCACCACCAACAACGACAGGAAGCGCAGACCGTGCGTCAGCGGCATGTTGGTCCAGACGCCGCCGGCATCCGTGGATTCCGAGAAATGCATCGCCACGCCGATGAAAGCGAGGATGCATAGCACGGTTATGATGCGCCAGTTGAGTTTGGCGAAACGGTCAAAGACGCCGTTCGGCGGGGCAGCAGCAGCAATGGTCATGCTTGCCGCTCCTTCGGTTCAAGCGCGGCAAGCCGCGCCGGCGGACGATTGGCGGGATCGCGCAGGAATGTTTCGCGCAATACGCGCGAGGCGATCACCGGCGCGTCGAAATCGGCATTGGTGTGACCGCCGTGTTCGATGATGACCGCGCACGCATAGCGCGGGTTGTCCCACGGCCCGAACGAGATGAAGAGCGCGTTGTCGCGCAACGCCCACGGCAGCTGATCGTTGGAAATCACGCCGCGCGCACGTTCAGCGGCGGTGATGATCCGCACTTGCGACGTGCCGGTCTTACCAGCGATCTGAATTGGCGTTGAACCCGCCACCGCTTGCGCTTTATCGACGATGACGCCGTCGGGGCGGCGCACCAGGCCAATCAATCCGCCGGTGCGCGTCGCCGTGCCGCCTGGCTCGTTACACACGCCGAACATGCCGCCGCGAATTTGCGCGAGGTGTTCCGGGGCTATGCCCGACATCGGTTGCGGCGGCGCCGGCGGCCGCACGCCTGGCGCTTCGCGGATGAGGCGCGGAATGACGGCCTTGCCATTGTTGGCGATACGCGCGACCTGCGTACACAATTGCAGCGGCGACACGCCGAGCGAGCCCTGCCCGATCCCGTAGTTGACGGTGAGACCCGCTGTCCACTTTTCGTGGCGATGTGCGAACCACCAATCCGGATCGGGCACCAAGCCCGTCGCCACGTTCGGCAGCGACACGTTGTGCGCAACACCCAAGCCGAACTCGCGCGCCACAGCGGCGATGCGCTCGGGGCCAGCGCGCAGAGCGGCGTTGTAGAAGTACACGTCGCAAGATTCGCGGATCGCCTTGTGCAGATCGGTTGGGCCGTGACCGCCGCGTTTCCAGCAGTGGAAATCGCGCCCGCCGAACGGGAAGAAGCCGGGGCAGTTTACGTGCCAATCGTCAGCGACGCCCGCTTGCTTGGCGGCGATGCCGACCATGGTCTTGAAGGTGGAGCCAGGCGGATAGGTGCCAGAGATGGTCTTGTTGAACAGCGGCTTCTTCTCGTCGCCGTTCAGCGCGTTGAAGGTCGCGCTATCGATGCCGTTGACGAACAGGTTGGGATCGAAGCCGGGCGCGGAGGCCATCACCAGAATGTCGCCGGTGTAGATGTCCATCACCACGACGCCACCGGCCTGGTCGCCGAAACTCTGCATGGCGACGCGCTGCAGTTCGTGATCGACCGTCATCACGATGCCGGAGCCTTTCACGGGCTCTTTGCGCTCGTGTTCATCCTCGCCCATCTCGACGCCGCGGGCGTTGACGATGACTTTGCGCCAACCCGCTTCGCCGTGGAGTTCTTCCTCCATGCTCGCTTCGAGGCCGGCTTTGCCGACGCGCACATGCGGGTTGCGCAAGTACATCGCTTTGCTCTCGCCGCCGTTGGGATCGCTCAGCGTGCGGTCGATGTCGCGTTGCGTCGGCTTGGCAACGTAGCCGATGGGGTGGCCATAAACGATGTCGAACGGATACGCGCGGACGTCCGCGGAATTGGCGACGACGCCGTGCAGTTCGGGCAGACGCACATTGATGGCGTTGAACTCTTCCCAGGTGAGACCTTCGCGGATCGGTTGCGGTTCGTAGCGCGAGCCGCCGCGCACTTTCAGCACGGTGCGCCGCACCCACTCTGGCGTGAGATTGAGGATTTGCGCGACACGGCCAACCGCGTCTTCAAGGTTCTCGGTGTCGTTTTGCACGACCGAGACCTGATAATCCTTGCTGGTTTGCGCCAGCACCACGCCGAAGCGATCGTAGATGATGCCGCGCGGCGGCGGCACGATGCGCGTGTCGAAACGGTTGTCGTCGGCGGCGTTGGTGTATTCGCGGCTGAACGCGTCGGTTGCCTGCAACTGCGCGAGGCGGAACGTGATGGCGCCCATAACGCCCGCGCCGACGAACGACAAGAGCGCCGCACGGCGATTGAAAATCACTTTGGTGTCGCGTTGCGGCAGCGTTGAACCGACCCGCTTGCCGCTCTTGCCGATTTGCTTGGGCCGCATCATGCGCGCCCCGCTTGCGGACGCAGCGATGGGCCGCTCGCCATGTAAAGTGGCCGCACGATCGGAAACAGCACGATCGTGATCAGGACGGCGTTGAGATAGGTGGAAACGGAAACATTCGATCCCAGACCGATCGGCGCGAGCACTTTTGCGACCGCTACCGTCAGCAGTGCGGTGACCGCGAAACCGGCCCACAAAGAAAGGATGTTCGGCGCCGACATCGCCACAGCGGCGCCGCGCCCGACGAGATAGGCCGATAGATACAGCGCGAGAAAGAGTCCGTACGGGCCGCCGGCTAGCTGATCATGCAGGAGACCGAGCAAGCCGAGCACCAGCGGCGCACGCCAACTACTCTCGTCTTCAGCTGCCCAACCATAGGCAGCCCACAACACTGCGAGCGGCATCGGCGGTTGCGAAAACAAGCCGCCCAGCGGCAGCGCCGGAAGGATCACACTGGCGACCGCGAAAACAAGGCCCCAGGCGCGCAACGTGCGCCTGCCAGGCGGACGCAGGGCCGAAAGAACGCTCATTGCGGCGCGCCACCATGTTCGGCGGGCGCATCGGTATGCGTTTCAGTGTGCGCGGGCGGAGAAGCTGGTTGCTGCGCTGGCGCTGCAGGCGTTTGCGCCGGCGCAGTCACCGCCGCGGGCGTGGTTGTGGCAGGACGCGGGCGCGGCGCGGGCGGCGCTACAACAACAGCACCGGGCGGTGGCGGCGTTGTGTCATGAAAGATCACCGCGACAGACGAAGATGCAGCCAAGGGCGGCGTCTGATTGCCGGACGCCGAGCTTTCCGGCGCTTCGACGCCGACGTAAGGGATAAGACGCACAAAATCGATCGGCCGCTGCGAGGCGGCCAGCGCGACATGCCAACCGCCGTCGCGATCATGGCGCGCGACACCAACGGTGATGCCACGCGGATAAAGCCCGCCGTCGCCGGAGGTAATGATGCGCTCACCGTCGCGCAGACTTTGTGCGCCGACGATGAAATCGAGACGCGGCGCCTGCATCTGGAACGGATCGGTGTAGAGCTCCGGCGGACGCGCCGCCTGCCCGGCCAAAACGGCGCGCACGCGCGAGGCTTCGCCGAGCACCGGGATGCGGGAATTGTAGTCGTCGAGCATGAGCACGCGCGAGGTGTGCTGACCAACGGAGACGACCCGGCCCACCAGGCCGTTTTCATTCACCGCGATGTAGCCAACCTTCACGCCATGCACAGCGCCGGCGTTAGCCACCAGAGTGCGCGTGAATGGTCCGCCGCTATCGAGCACTAGTTGCGCAGCGATGGAATTCTGGATGTCCGCACCCTGCCCGAACGCGTCGGGCGACATGTGCAAGAGCTCTTCGTAGCGCTTGTTGCGCTCAGCGAGGTCCTCCGCGAGCTGACGCCATGTGCGTAGGTCGCGGTTTTCGCGCTCGAGATCCTGGATGTGGGCGGTTTGATTCCACATTTCGCCAAGGCGCCCGAAGAAGCCGCCGCTCGCGCGCGCAGGTCCGGTCGCGGCTTGGCCCGCGACAGCCGCGCCGTCATCGCCAACCTGCATCACCGATTGGCCTGCGCCAGTGCGGCCAGCTTTAACAACGACGAGACCGACCGCGCCGACAAACAGCGCACCCGCAAGCAGCACGCCCGGCGTGATCTTGCGACCCGCGCCGGCGCGCCGAACACCGCTTCTGCGTCTGGCCACTTAAGCTCCGCCTTCGTTTCGCGCGCTTAGACTTCTTCCGTCAGCAAGCGCCGCGCTTCCTGCGAATTTATCGTGTCGAGAGCGATTCCGCAGCCCTTCACCACACACCGCAGCGGATCATCCGCAACTGAAACGCGGATCGAAATGCGTTCTTGCAGAACCGTATCGAGATTGCGCAGCAGCGCGCCGCCGCCCGTCATCATCAGACCGTGATCGTAGATGTCAGCGGCCAATTCAGGCGGCATTTGTTCGAAGGCTTGGCGGACCGCGTCGACGATACGGGTGACTGGCTCCGAGAGCGCGTCCGCGACCATCGCTTCGGTAACCGTCAATTCCTTCGGCACGCCCGAGAGATTGTCCCGGCCTTTGATCGGCAACGACATGCCTTGGCCATGCTCCGGCGGCTTCGCCGTGCCGATTTCCTTTTTGATGCGCTCGGCGGTGCTGTCGCCGATCATCAGGTTCTCGCGGCGGCGCAGATATTGGATAATCGCTTCGTCCATCTTGTCGCCGGCTTCGCGCAGCGAACGCGACCACACCAGGCCGCCAAGCGAAAGCACCGCGATTTCGGTGGTGCCGCCGCCGATGTCGACAACCATGCAGCCTGACGGATCGTCGATCTGCAGACCTGCGCCGAGCGCGGCGGCTACGGGCTCTTCGATCAGCTTCACGCGGCGCGCGCCCGAGGCTTGCGCGCTCTCCAGGATGGTGCGGCGTTCAACCGGCGTGGCGCCCGTCGGCACGCAGATGACGATCTGCGGCGAGATCAGCGCCGGACGCGGCAACACTTTGCGGATGAATTGCTTGATCATTTCTTCGGCCACGTCGAAGTCGGCGATGACGCCATCGCGTAGCGGCCGAATGACTTCCATGTTGCGGTGAGTTTTGCCGAGCATGGTTTTGGCTTCGGAGCCAACTGCATAAACAACCTTGCGGCCGCCTTCGTTCACGTACGCAACGACGGACGGCTCATCGAGAACGATGCCGCGACCTTTCACGTGGATCAGCGTGTTCGCCGTCCCCAAGTCGATCGCCAGATCTGGCGCTACGAGACCGAACATATTGCCGAACATGCGCCCGAAACCCTCGCCGCTTAAAGACTAACCGAATCAGCCCGGACTCCGGACTTAGCGCGGCAATCTTTAACAATCCTAAGAATGGCGTCGGCCTAAAGGCCGAAAAAGGGCGTACGGGGCGTGTGCGCGTAATCACCGTTGCCGTGAAGCGCCAAGCCGCCGACCGCCCCCGTCGCCGACGATCAGGACTTGCCGCGATGTTTCGTGGGATGCAAGGGGCGCGCCGCACAGGGCTGCCGTGTCATCGCCGCAATTGTTCCGCACCAGCAAGCATCACGAGTGGCGCAATCGCTTGCCGTTATGTCGGCGGCGCCCAATTATTGCATAGCTGCTGGATAGTACGACCGGCTGGGGAGCGGCTTGATCGCAAAAGCTTTAAGGTTATTGGCGGCAGTGCTCGCGTTAGCGCTGACGACCACAGCTGCGGCTCAGCCGGCGCAGAACAGCGTCGACATGGCCGAGCGCGCCACCGTGCGCGTTGTGGTGATTTTGGACAGCCCGGACGGGCGGATGCTGTACGGCTCCGGCTCGGGCTTTCTGATTGCGCCAAACTTGGTGGTAACCGACGCGCACGTCGTCTCCGCGGCTAAGGAACGTCCGGAGTACGGTGTCGCCATTGTGCCGCCGGAAGGCGACGGCCTGCTGCCGGCGCACATTATCCGCTACTCACCGATGAACGAGTTGGCGTTGTTGGAGTTTTCCGGCGGCCCAGCGATGCCGCCACTGACGATATCCACAGTGGACCTGCATCCTGGAGATGATGTGGTCGCCCTTGGCTATCCGGATGTCGACTATCAGGGCGCGACCGGCGCTGACCTGCTCCGCCCGGCGCTGGCGTCGCGCACGTCGGGGCAAATCGCGGCGCTCCGGGCGGATCACAGCCCCAACGGCCTGCCGATCCCCACGATCAACCACACGGCGGTGATCTCCTCCGGCTCCTCTGGCGGGCCCCTTCTGGACGATTGCGGACGCCTGATCGGCATCAATTCCTGGCACGTGAGCGGCGCTGACACGCGCGAGACCCGCGGCGTCGCCACCCGCATGACGCAATTGTTGCAGTTTCTCGACGAGGCCGGGGTCAGCCCCAACGTCAACGACGAGAAGTGCCTATCGCTGGCTGAGCGGGTCGACGCCGACCGGGCTGCGACCATTAGCGCGCTCGAAAACCAGAACAAGGAATTGGCCGGAAAGCTGGAGCTGGCGGACCGGCTGACCAAGCTCGCGGTTGTCATTCTGATCGGTGGCACCCTGGCGCTATTTGTTGCGGTTTGCGTGCTCGGAGCGGTGCTGCTGTCGCGCCGGCGCCGGCACGCTGCGAATGGCGGCAATCACACGACCGTTGAAACCACCGCACCTGAGCCGTTCGAGCCCGGACGAAAACGCGTCGGCGTGGTCGCTATCGTCGGCGGCGCGGCGGTGGCGGCGGTGCTGATCGTTGCTGCGGGTATCTTGCTGTTGCGCATGCAGCGCCCGGGCGCCGACGTGAGCGCGTTCGCGGGACCGATGTCGTGCACGCTCGACCATTCGAAAAGCGAAGGCGCGGTTGGCGCAGCGGACGTCAGCTTCAGCGTCAGCGGCCAGATGTGCATCAACGGACGCACCATGTACGCGCCGACCCGCGATGGCCACAGCTATCAGCGCGCGATCTTATCGTCGGAGACGCATGGGCTCGACGTGCTGACCATCGAACCCAGCACCGGCGAATTCCGCCGCGAGCGTTATCCACTCAGCGATCAGAATTTTAGCGCCGCACGGAACGCCATCAGCGGCCAATCCGACAGCGCTCTGAGTTGCGATGAGCCGAACGCAAGCGCTGCGGTGCAAGCGCGCAACGAAACGCTGACGCGATTTACCAGCGGACAACCGTCGCAACGTTTTGTCTGGCGCTGCGCGCGCCGCTAGTGCGCCGTTGGCGCGACGCGCCAGACGATATTGCCAACATCGTCGGCAACGAGGATTGCGCCGGTTGAATCTTCCGACACGCCGACCGGCCGACCCAGCGCCTGCTCACGGTCATTGAGAAAGCCGGTGAGAAAGTCTTCGATCTCGCCCGTTGGACGGCCATTGGCGCCAAAGGGTACGAACACGACTTTGTACCCTGAGAAGACGCTACGATTCCACGAACCGTGCTGGCCAACGAACGCGCCGTTGCGGTAGCGCTCCGGCAGTGCCTGCCCGCGATAGAAGTGGAGCCCAAGCGAAGCCGTATGCGCACCGAGCGCAAAATCGGGCTCGAGCGCGGTGGCGACCAATTGTGGATTTTGCGGCTTTACGCGCACATCGACGTGCTTGCCCCAATACGAATACGGCCACCCGTAAAATCCGCCTGGCGTCACGTGCGTCATGTAGTCGGGCACGAGGTTGTCGCCGAGCATGTCGCGCTCATTGACCGAGGTCCAAAGCTCATCAGTGCGCGGATTGAATTCAAGCCCGGCGCCGTTGCGAATGCCGGACGCAAAAATGTGCGCATTCGAGCCGTCGGGATTGAACTGCCAGATCGCAGCACGGCCACGTTCGTCGGCCATGCCGTGATCGGCGATGTTGCTGGAAGACCCGACCGAGACGAAGAGCGTCTGCCCATCGGGCGCGACCGCGAGCGTCCGCGTCCAGTGACCGTTATCGCCGTTGCGATGCGGCAGCGCCAAGATTTGCTGGCCGCCGCTCACGCTGGTTGCGCCCGGCGTGTACGGGAAGCGCACCACGCCATCCGTGTTGGCGACATAGATGTAGGCGCCAAGTTGCGCGATGCCGAATGGCTGGTTCAGCCCACTGCTAATGAACGCGCCCTTGTAGTCGACCACGCCGTCGTGATTGGCGTCGCGCAAAATGGTGACGCGATTGGCGCTGGCTGCCAGCGCGCCGGCCCCCTGCTGCACTTGGTTGGCGACCCACGATTGAATGCCGCCGCCGTTTGCCGCCTGCGTCGAGGACTCGACCACGAGCACATCGCCGTCCGGAAGAAGGTAGGGGTAGCGCGGATGGTTCAGTCCCTCGGCGTAACGTGTGACTGTGAAACCCGCTGGCGCCTGCGGCGCACCGTTCGCAGGCCAGCCGATCGCCGGAGCTGTTTTGATCGTCGGGATCATGCCGCTTTGCGGCGCAGGCAGAGTGGGGTTTGCGCCAAATTGATTTGAGCCGGCGTGGCCGTCGCCGCAGGCCGCCAGCGTCAAAGCGAAAAGTGTGGTGATCAGTACACGCATGGCGCTGATCTAGTCTGTGTCAGTCGATGCCGCCAGCCGCACGTGAGGGAAAGGCGGGCGGTTGCTCCGCGTCCGCGAATTCACCCTCGTCGCGGCGCATGAACCGGCGCGACAAAGCCATGCCTGCAAGCGCAATACCTACGCATGCGGCCGCAGCCAGCATGGCGATCAGGACGTTGCCGGAAATGGCCGCCATGACGGCCTTGGCGCCGAACGCCACCACCGCGGTCTTGGGTGCAACGCCAATCACCAAGCCGCCCAAAAATCGCCAGAAGCTCGCACGCGCCAGACCGAACGCCATGTTGACCACAAGAAACGGCGCGGTCGGCACGTTGCGGATCAACACGCTCGCGATGAAAGGACGCGCCTTCATCGCATTGAGAACGCGCCATCGCGCAAAGCCGCTGATGCTGCGCACGGCGAAACGACGCGCGCGATAGCCGAGCGCGTAATCGGCGACCGCCGCGACGATGGTCGCGACCCAGCTGTAAAGGAAGCCGTCGCCCGGCCCCGACGCAAACACGCACGCCGCCACCAGCAACGGTTGCGGCGCGCCGATAAACGAAGCGAGCGTGAAGAAGACAATGGCGACAGGGAGCGCCAAGTGACCGTTCTGCGCGTTGCGAATAATGCCGTCAGCAAACGCGGTAAATTGCACGCCGAATGCGATCGGTACAAAAGTCGCCACAAAGCAAACGGCCGCAAGCGCGCCAATTGAGGCGACATTGCGTTGCGCGGGGCGTGTCAAAAGCTTCACGAAAATGAAATGCGCAGAATCGCGCAAAGTTTCCGCGCGCGCGGTTCCTAGGGCTGCGCAGCTGCTTCTTGTGCCGGATCCGTGGCGCGGTTCTTCCGCGCTTCGCGACGACGCAGCCAACCGCGCACCAGCACAACGCCGATGAGCCAGACAGCGATACCGGCGATACCGGCGACAACGGCGGAGCCAACTTTGCCTTCCATCGCGTCGATAATGACGTCGAAGCCGAAGGCAACGATCGCTGTCTTCGGCAACACGCCAACGGCCATGCCCGCAAGGAACGCCCAAAAGTTCGCGCGCGCCACGCCGAAGGCCATGTTGACGACGATGAACGGCGCCGATGGCACGTTGCGGATGAGCGCGCTCGCGAGAAAGGTATTCTTGCCCATGAAGTGCGTGAAGCGCCCGCCGGTCGAGCCGGAGAAATGCTTTTGCGCGTGGGCGCGCGTGAGATAGCCAACCCAGTAGTTGACGACGCCGGAGACGATGGTGGCGATCCACGCGTACCAAAAGCCGTGCTCCGGCTTGAACGCCACTACGCATGCCGAGATCAGTACGAATTGCGGCGCGCCGACAAACGAGGTCAGCGTAAACACGAGGATCGTCGCCCACAGACCCCAGTGCTGACGCTGCGCCTGGCCCAGAGTTGAGTCGATGAAGCCGTTGATTTGGTCGCCGAAATACATGCGGCCGACAATCAGCATGGCGCCGGCGATCACCAGCAACGCCACAGACACGCCGATGGCGCGCCAGGCGCGGGCGTCCATGTTGTTGAAGAATTCCGAGACGCGTCCGCCAAGATCAGCCGGCGGCGGTCCAGGCTCGGCTGGGTCGCTCATGCGGGCGAGGCTCTCGCTCGCCTGCCCGGCGGGGTCAAGCGGTATAGGCGGTTAGGCGCGATGCGTGCGCGCAGAACCGCCGCCCAGCCAGCCTTTGCCGCCGCCAAACCAGTTCTTGAGCATGCTGTCGCGCTTGGCTTCCTGGGTGCGGTTGGCGCTACCCATCTCAGCGTCGTTCATCACTGGCATCAGACCCTTGATCAGATCTTCCTCGATGCGCTGGCGATCGATCTCGTCGCGGATCGGATGCAGGATGTAGCGCTCCGTGGCGCCGTAATACCAATAGGCGCGGCCCCACTTTTCATGGCCGAGCAAGCGATTGCGGATGTCGTGCGCCTTGCCGACGTACAGCGGCTCAAGGAAGAACGCCCAGCGGCGGCGAATGAACATGTAGACGCCGCCCACGCCGGCGGGCGGCATGCCGTTCTTGTCCAGCACGCATTTCAATTTGTAGCGCTGACCGCTCTGGCCGCGCCAAGTATGCGTGTCGAAGAAGAACATGCGAAATGCTCCGTTTTGAGGGGGCGGACGCTCAGCCGCGAATCGTAAATGCAGCGTTAAGACATTGCGTCCGCTTTCGGGCGGAGCGAGCATCCGACTCATGGCCCTCGACGCCCTGCCACTCCTTTCCATGCGCGACCGCCGCGCCGATCCCGAAGGATTTGCGCGCGCGATGGGTGAAAGCTACGCGCGTTTCGGGTTCGCAATCGTTCGCGATCATGGGCTCGCCCCGGACTTGGTAGCGCGCGCCAATGAGGCGGTGAAAGCGTTCTTCGCGCTGCCGCTTGAAACCAAGATGAAATACCGCGTGGCCGGCGGCGCCGGTCAGCGCGGATACGTACCGTTCAAAATGGAAGCGGCGAAGGGCGCCGACACGGCGGACTTGAAAGAGTTTTGGCACGTGGGCCGCGAGCTGCCCGCCAACCATGCCTATCGTTCGCTGATGCCCGACAATCTGTGGCCGGCCGAGACGCCGCGATTTCATGACGATTTGCTGGCGCTCTACAGCGCGCTCGATGCGCTAGGCGGCGAACTGCTGGAATCCATCGCGCTGTTTCTGGGCATTGCGCCAAGCTTTTTGACGAATGGCGTGAAGGACGGCGATTCGGTGTTGCGCCTGCTGCACTATCCGCCCATGCCGCCCAACCCGGATGGCGTGCGCGCCGGCGCTCATGAAGATATCAACGTCATCACTTTGCTGCTTGGCGCCAAAGAAGCCGGCCTGCAGCTGCTGACGCGCGAAGGCGCGTGGCTCGACGTGAACCCACCCGAGGGCGCGCTGGTTGTGAACATCGGCGACATGTTCTCGCGGCTGACTAACGATGTGCTGCCGTCAACCACGCACCGCGTGGTCAATCCGGCAGCGGATCGCGCCCACCTGCCGCGATACTCGATCCCGTTCTTCTTGCACTTCGCGCCGGATTTTCTGATCGAGACGCTGCCCAGCTGCGTCACGCGCGAGCATCCCAACAAGTATCCGACAGCGATCACCGCGCGTGATTTCCTGTTCGAACGCCTGCGCGAAATCAAACTGGCTTAGCCCAGCAGCGCGCGCAAAAACTCAGCGTCGGACCAATGCGGGGTCATACGCATGCCGAGGAAGCTCGCTTGACGCGCGACAACCAAGTCGAGCGCCGGCACGATGTAAAGCCGCTGATCCCCTGCACCCGCAGCCATACGGATCATGCCGAAGCGTTCCGACATCGCCGCATCGACCTCGACGCCCGCCATCCGCCCTGGAGGAATGAGACCGGGCCGCAAGAGCCACCACGACATGCCGTAGCCGGGATTGGCGTCACTCGGCACGAAGCATTGCGCAAGTGCGTCCGGCGCGACGAGGCCGCGCCCGCCAACGCGCACGAAATCGCCGAACGTCGCCCAATCGCGCGCGGTGAAAGACGCGCCTTGCGGCATGAGCGGCATGTTGTCCGAACCGCGCCGCCATTGCGTCGGTGTGATGTGCAGCGGATCAAGAATACGGCGCGTCAAATAGGCAAGCGGATCGCCATTGGTTTTGCGCCGCATGATCTCGCCAAAAATCTGAAACGGCGCCGGGCCGTATTCGAACTTCGTTCCCGGTTCATAGACCGCAGGCGTCGCCACGGCTTCCGCGTACGGCGGCGCGCGTCCCACGCTGCCCGCCTGCAATCCGCTCTCCAACGACAACAATTGATGGATGGTGATGCGGCGCTTAAGCGGGTCAGCACGCCATTCCTGCAGTGTGTCAGCGGCGCGCTCGTCGAGGTGCAGCAATCCGTCTTGCACGGCGGCGGCGGCCATGACGCCGGTGAAACTCTTGGTGCCGGACGCCAACTCCCAGCCCTGATCCGGTCCGCCGCGATTGGGGTAGTCTTCAAATAGGATTCGCCCCTGATGCATGATCAGGAGCGACTGGCCGCGCCGTGGACGGGAATAGTCGGCAGCGGCGTGAGCGTGAACGGCGACGCCTTCCGCGAGGGCTGGCGTTGCGATGGCCGCGGCGGCGGCAGCGAGGAGGAAGGCTCGGCGGTGCATATGCCGACAACGCGCGCGCCGCCGGCTTTCGTCCATCAAATCGCGAAGGCGACGCCGGTCATCTTCTCACTGAGCGTCCAAAGCTTGTCGGCAAGGACCGGATCGACAGCCCACGGCCGCACGCCGGAAAAGCCTTTGTCATCCGCGGGCACGGCGACAGCGATATCGCAGTCCTCGCAATAAACGCCGCCCTGCCCGTCGAGTTGCGCGTTGGCCGCACACCACACGCTGGTTGAGGCCCCTTGGCTTGGCGTTTTGAAGCGCTCGTTGATCTTGCCGTTCTCGTCGATCCAGCCCATCGCGCGCTTTTCTTCGTCGGGCATATAACGCTGCAGATCGGTCATGATGCCGCCGGGATGCACGGCGAACGCGCGCACGCCATGCGACTGGGCACGCCGGTCAAGGCCGATGGCGAACAATGCGTTGGCGGATTTCGCGCGGCCATAAGCGACCCACTTGTTGTAGTCGCCACGATCGAAGTTCGGGTCTTCGAGATCGGGCGGACTGATGCGATGCCCGATCGAGGAAAGCGCGACCACGCGCGCGCGCTTGTTGAAGGCCGGCCAAAGCCGCGCGGTAAGCTGGAAATGGCCAAGATGATTGGTGGCGAACTGCGCTTCGTAGCCGCGCGCATCACGCATGAGCGGAGAAGCCATGATCGCGGCATTGTTGATGAGGATGTCGATCTTGCGGCCCGAACGCACAAAATCGTTGGCGAATGCATCGACTGAGCCCGGATCGGAAAGGTCAAGCGTGGCTTGCTCCGCGTTCTCGATGCCGCTCAGCGCTGCACGCGCTTTATCCGGCGTGCGCGCTGGCACCACCACCGTGGCGCCTGCACCAGCAAGCGCACGCGTCGTCTCCAGACCCAAGCCAGAATAGCCGCCGGTGACGATCGCCAACTTCCCCTCGAGCCGCCGTCCGCCTAACGCCTCCGACGCCTCTGTGCGCATGCCGTAGCCGGAAGGGATAGGCTTTTGCTCGGTCGCCATGCGCGCGCTCCTCTTTTGTCGAGGAACGCTAACGCGTCAGGGACGGCCGATCAAAGTCATTTCGTGCTGCGGATCATACATGACGCCATCGCGCCAAAGCTCAACGTGAACGTGCGGCGCGTCTTGCTGCGCGACGCGGCCGAGCGGCACACCGGCCAAAATCTCATCGCCGGCCTTCAGCGGCACCATGGTCAGATCGGCAAAGCGCGTGCGGCCCGCGGCGCCATGATCGATCTCGACAACTTGGCCGTAATATCCGCGCAAACCGCTCGGCGCGTAGACCGCCATCACGCGTCCGCTCGCGGGAGAAAACACCAGCGTCCCCGCCGGCGCCGCGACATCCGTGCCGGAATGCGTTTCGGTCTGCGATACCATGCCGAACCGCTCAGCGATTGACGCGGCCGGATCGTGGACGACAGCGGACGGAAACAAGGCGCCCGCCGCGCCAGCGACCGATGTCAAAGCCGCGAACGCTGCTGCCGCAATCACCAGTCTTTTCATTGCACGCTCCCTCTCTCGCCAGTGACGGTAGGACGTGATCGGCGCGGCGCATGTTAAAACTTGGGCGGACTCGGCGCTGTGTGACAAGCCTCACAAAAATCGCGGTTAGCGCCAGGGGCTATCGGCATCCGTGGGCTTCAATGGATCGTGTCCCCAGTTCATGAGCGCGTAGCGCCAGCGTGAGGTTTCGCGTTTTTTTGTTGGCGCTTGCATGCTGAGACGCCGAATGAAACTGATGACACGGCGCATGTGCTTGATGTCGTCATCACACGGCGCGCGCTTGCTTCGCAACAAAAGGACGGTGCGCTGCCCGGCTTTGACGCCCACGGAGACGCCGTCGCCGGAATCCTGTCCGACCGATTTCGATTCCTTGGTCTCATGCCAATCCGCAATCTCGCGCGGCGACATGTTGACGAGCAGCGCGAATGTTGCACGCACCTCGTCTTCGCTCGCCTTGGGCTTCATGATTTCAGCGGATAGATTTGGTTGAAGCGATCCCACGGTCGACGCGCATCGTGCCGGTAGCGCACCACGCCGCAAAGACAGCCGCCGAGATACGGCCATCGGGCAAAGGCGGACGGCTCATGACTTCACCGGTTTTACCAAGGCGGCGGCTCGCTTAGCGCGCAGACGCGCCTCGTCGGTGTCGCGCCCACGCGACACGGCAACGCCCATGCGCCGCTTCTTGAAGCTCTCCGGTTTGCCGAATAGGCGCACTTCCGTTTCAGGAACCGCGAGCGCTTCGGCGAGCCCTTCGAAGGCGATGCCCTTCTCCTCCATCCCTCCGTAGATCACGGCGCTCGCTCCCGGCGCGCGAAGCGAGGTGTCGACCGGCAAACCAAGGATGGCGCGCGCATGTAATGCGAACTCGCTTTGATTTTGCGATGCGAGCGTGACCAGGCCGGTGTCGTGCGGACGCGGGCTGACTTCCGAGAACCACACTTCGTCCCCTTTAACGAAGAGTTCGACGCCGAAAATGCCGAAGCCGCCGAGCGCGGCGGTGACCTTGCCGGCGATCTCGCGCGATCTTTCGAGCGCCGCCGCGGTCATTTTCTGCGGCTGCCAGCTTTCGACATAATCGCCATCGACCTGAACGTGGCCGATGGGTTCGCAGAAATGCGTGCCGCTTGCCGCGCGCACAGTGAGCAGCGTGATCTCGAAGTCGAAATCGATTTGCCCCTCTACAATCACGCGCGGCTGCTTCACGCGGCCGGCGCTCATCGCATAATCCCACGCCTTGGCGATATCCGCCGCGCTCTTGAGACGGCTCTGCCCTTTGCCCGACGACGACATCACCGGCTTCACGAAATTCGGAAAACCGATGCGGTCGATCGCGGCCTGCATCTCTTCTAGCGACGACGCAAAGGCGTAAGGCGAGGTTGGCAGTTTCAAGCTCTCCGCCGCGAGCACGCGGATGCGCTCCCGGTTCATGGTCGTGTGCGCGGCGTTGGCGGTGGGGATGACGGTCGCCAATTTGTCAGCCTCGATGCGCACCAACGCGTCGGTGGCGATTGCCTCGATCTCCGGCACGATCAGATGCGGCCGTTCCTTTTCCACCAGCGCGCGCAACGCGTTTGCGTCGGTCATATCGATCACGTGCGCGCGATGCGCCACTTGTTGTGCGGGCGCATTCTCGTAACGGTCGACAACGATGGTCTCCACCCCAAGACGCTGCAGTTCGATAACAACTTCCTTGCCGAGTTCACCACCGCCCAGAAACATGACTTTGGTCGCGTTGGGCGAAAGCGGCGTGCCGATGCGGATTTGACTCATGCGTTCTTTATGGACCGCCGCCGTGGCGCGAGCAAACGCCGTCGCGCTTGTGCCGGCCTATCGGGCGGTCAGTGTTTGAGCAATCTCAGGCCAACGGCGCGCGAACGCCGTGGCTCGTTAAGTTTTCAGCATCGCCCGCACGGTGCGTCCCGCGTCCTCAATCGGATGCGCGGCAGCAGCGTCTCGCATCCGCCTCAAGTTGGGCGCGCCGGCGCGATGCTCGGCCATCCAGTCGCGCGCGAACTTTCCAGAACGCACGTCATTCATAACAGCCCGCATCGCCTCCTTGACGTGCGCGTCGATGACACGCGGGCCGGTGACGTATTCGCCATATTCAGCGGTGTTGGAAATGGCGTCGTGCATGCCAGCGATCCCGCGCTCGTGAATGAGATCGGACAGCAGCTTCACTTCGTGCAAACAGTCGAAATACGCCAGTTCCGGTGGTGTGCCTGCTTCCACCTGAACCTCCCATGCGGCGCGGATGAGATGCGAAAGCCCGCCGCATAGGACGACCTGCTCGCCATAGAGGTCGCCTTCGGTCTCGATGGCGAAGGTCGAGGCAATCATGCCCGCACGCCCGCAGCCGAGCGCTGACGCATAGGCATAGGCCAGTTTTTCCGCCGTACCGCTTGCATCGGTGTCGATGGCGACGATGCAAGGCAAACCGCCGCCGCGCACATAAGCGTCGCGTAGTGCTTTCCCCGGCCCTTTCGGCGCGACCATGGCGATGTCCACGCCCGCAGGCGATCTGATGAAGCCGTAATGCACCGCAAAGCCGTGCACGAACATCAGGGTCTGGCCTGCGCGCAGATTCGGCGCAATCTCTGCAGCGTAGAGGTCCGGCATCACTTCATCGGGCGCGGCCATCACCAAGACGTCGCAGGCTTTAGCCGCATCGGCGACAGTCACGACCTTCAATCCTGCAGCTTCTGCATCAGGCTTCCGTCGCGCACCGGCATGCAGCGCCACAACCACATCGACGCCGCTGTCGCGTAAATTCAACGCATGCGCGTGACCTTGCGCGCCGTAGCCGATGACCGCGACTTTCTTGTTGCGGAAGACGCTTTGATCGGCATCGCGATCGTAGAAAACTTGCATGGAACTGCCTGCTTGAGCCCTTGCGTCTGTAGCGGAGGATGCGCAGGTTCGCAAAGCAGGAGGCAGCGATGAATGCGCCCGGTGAAATCGTACGCTTTTGGCGCGATGCAGGACCAAAGGCTTGGTTCGCGAAGGATGAGACTTTCGATGGACGCTGCCGCGCGTTCGAAAAGGCCCATCATGCTGCTGCGCGCCGCGAACTGGCCAATTGGGAGATGGAGGCTGAAGGCGCGTTGGCGCTGATCCTCCTACTGGATCAGATCCCGCGCAACATCTACCGCGACTCTCCTCATGCCTTCGCAGCCGACCATCTGGCATTAGGCGTAACGCAACGCGCCATTGCGCGCGGGTTTGATCTGGCGATTGCAGCCGAGCTCCGCGCCTTCGTGTACCTCCCCTTCGAGCACGCTGAAGACTTGCCGTTGCAAGAGGACAGCGTGCGGCTCATGACGGCAATCGGCAACGAAGAGTACACGCGCTTCGCACGCCTGCATCGCGATATCATCGTTCGCTTTGGCCGCTTCCCGCATCGCAACGCTATCCTCGGCCGCGTAAGCACGCCCGAAGAATTGGCGTTCCTAGTGGAAGGCGGCTTTGCCGGCTGAGCGCTACTTCACGCCGGCGTCGATCGTATACTTCCAGTTGCCGTCGAGATCGCGGGTCCAGATCGAGATGTAGCGGCCCGTGGTGCGCGTGCCGTCCGCCGCGGTGTAGGTCGCGTTGCCCCAGGTCCAGCCCATGTCGCCGCGCTCCGACACACGCCCCGCTTCCGGCGCCCAAGCGATCATGCGTCCCGCCGGCCAATTGGCGAAGGCGCTGGTTACGCCATCCTGGCCGCGCGTGATGTCCGAACTCGAAAGCATGGTGACGTCGGCGGCGGCGTAGGCGGCAAACGCGGCCGGCACGCCATCGGCTGCGGCCTTCGCCGAGAACGCCCGGTCGGCGTCGAGCAATTCGTTCAGCGCCGCGGTGCGGAATTCCTCGTCAGTGCGCGAGCCTGCAATCTCCGACAAGCGCAGCGCCAAGCGGCCCGCCGCGTCGCTCGAAGCAACGCAATTGCGCACAAACGTCGTGGCGCGGCCGCCGAGATTCACTTCCATGAAAATTTGCTCGCCATGCGCACACGCGTCGCCGGTCGCGCCGCCGCCGAGTGCGCCGGCCACGCCCATCACGCCGCGCGCCAAGGCTGCGAGCTCTGTACCCTGTGCGGCGGATGGCGATGAAATGCGCGGCCCGTCTGAACCCCACAACCACCAGCCGGTCGATGGATGCCCGGTGAAGCGGCGAAGATAGAGTTTGCGATCCGCGCCTTTCGCTTCGTAGCGGATCACGCGCGCCACGCCGCCGTCCGCAGGCGAGATGGTGACGCGGACCGCGACGTCGACGCCATCGCCGCCAATGACAGCGCGGCCGCCAGTCGTCGGCGTCAAGTCGGCGCCCACCAACGGCAGCGCCCAGTTTGGCGCGCGCAACGACAAGTTTTGCGCTGTCGCCACGCCGGTCAAAATCACCGCTGCGCCGCAAATCGCGGCGGCGATACGAAGCAATTTCATAAATTCCCCCAGGTGTATGCGTTTTGGCGTGATCTTAACGCCCGGACGACGCTGAGCCAGCCCTCTTCGGCAGCCTCGCCCTAGCGCTCAATATCGCTCCGCTCGCCGCCAGCCACCCATTGTTGGGTGTTTGCCACCCGGTCGATCTGCTCTTCGATGTCGCGCACCGCTTCCGGCATGCCGACGCTGACGCCCGCATAGTCCACAACCCGCTTGGTATGCCCATTTCGGGTCAGCGTGACGATCGTTGAGGGCAAATCGGTTACATGCGCGCGATACTCATCGCGCAGGCTCTCGAACCGCACGGCATCGAACGCATGCAACAAGGCCTGCACGTCCTCGCGCGACGCCTTGCCGTGTCGCTCGCCACTAGTACCGACAAAACGCGCTCCGTTGTAGGTGACATAGCCTGCGCCATCGATGGTGACGCTGTAGCTTGGGCAACGTCCAAAACATACGGTGCGCTCAAGTGAAATACTGACAGGACCGGACTCCTGCGCGGGCGCCGAGGTAGTTTCGCACGCCGCCAAAGCCAATGCCCCGGCTGCAGCAAGAACGAATGCAAATTTCACCGCTTCAATCTCCGTTGCCGCGCGCGCACCATTTCGTCGCGCGCTTTGACCCATTCCGCATCACGCTTGTCGATCAGGAACCCCGGATAGCGCGCTTCAATCAGATTGCCGAGCTCCGCAGCCAAGGCAAAGCTTGACCGCATGTCGTCACTGCGCCCGATGGCCAGCTGACGCAGCATTTGTTCGCGCCGCCGCGGATCGAGCGCGTTCTGCGCTTCAGAAACCAACAAGCGGCGACAGCGGGTGAGCACGCGCTCGGCGTCCTGGTCCGGACCGCCCTCAGGATCGAGGCGTGCGAGCTGACCGCAGGCGAACACTACAGCGTCAAGAATAGGCTGGCGATAGCCTTGGAAAGCGCCCTCCTTTTGCTGACCGTGCGTGTCGGGCGCTTCGTTCGGAAACAAGAGGCGCCCGCGATCGGCGATCGACGAGAGCTTGTGACCGGTTTCAAACGCGCGCGTGCGGAATTCTTCGGCGTCGTAGATTTTGCCCCGGCCATCGGCGAGCGAGATAGCTTCGCTCACCGCGTCGATGGCTTCGTGCACCCAGCTGAAGACTTCGGAATCCATCTCCATCTTCAGCGTTTCGGCTTGCAGCGACGTCTGCCGGTTCACCACAAAATAGTTGAGCACCAGCGACACGAGCGCCAGCGCCGCGGAAATCACCGCAACCCATTCGTTGACGCCCCAACTCATGCACTTCTCCTCGCCCCGCGTGATTTGACGCGGGTTTCGCCTTCACAACTGTAGTCCAGCCGCCGCAAGCGTTTGTGTGACGCGGGTCTCAATGTCGGTTGCGGTGATGCGGGGCCAATCTGGCATTTGATTGGCAATCCAGGTGAACTGACGTTTTGCATACCGGCGCGTGTCGCGCTTGCCGATCTCCGCCGCCTCCGCGAGTGTGAGTGCACCGTGCAGGTGCGCCGTGAGCGCTGGCGCGCCATGGGCTTTGGCCGCGGGAAGCGTTGGATCGAGCTGACGCGCTGCGAACGCGCGCACCTCATCAAGCGCACTAGCGGCCAGCATGTTCTCAAAGCGCCGATCGATGTTCGCGTAGAGTGTTTCTCGATCTGGCGCGAGTGCAACACCGCGCCAGCGGTCCGGCGACAGCGCAGGTTTTGTTGTCCGCGCTTGCAGTGTGGTGATGCTTTCGCCAGTCGTCTCCAGCACCTCAAGTGCACGCAAGATGCGTGGTGCGTCGTTCAACTCAAGGCGGGCGGCAGTGATGGGGTCGCGCGCGGCGAGTTCGCCATGCAAAGCTGACGGACCTTCTCGCTCGACGCGCAGACGCAGCGCGGCGCGCAGATCCGCGTCCGCTGCTGGAATGTCGGCAAGTCCCTTGGTCAACGCCATGAAATAGAGACCGGCGCCCCCCACCAGGATCGGCGTCTTGCTGCGCGCCTCGATGTCAGCGATCGCAGCGAGCGCGTCTGGGAGCCAACGCCCCGCGGAATAGAGTTCGCCCGCATCGACATGGCCGTAAAGGTGATGAGGCGCGGCAGCTTCCTCTTCCGCAGTGGGACGCGCGGTCAGCACCCGGAAATCGCGATACACCTGCATCGAATCTGCATTGACGATCTCGCCGCCGATCCGCGCCGCCAAAGCGAGCGCCAGCGCCGACTTGCCGCTCGCGGTCGGCCCCATGACAAGAAGCGTAGTCATTTGTGAGCGCTCTAACCCGGCCAAGGGTGCTGGCGCAAAGGTTCAAACTCCGCCAAAAGCCGCGGGTGACTGCCCACGCCCTCGTTTTCACCGCTAATCCGGACGACAAGCCCGCGTACCGCGAAGCCCTGCTGATGCTGGGCCGCGTGGCGCTGAGCCGTAAATTGCCGCCGCCGGATGTGCTCTCCGCTTGGGAAGCAGCGGAATGGATTTATCCCGAGATCGACGCCGAGCTGCACCAGGAGGCAGGCGCTGCAGTCGCGGAAATGCCTGTGGACTGGGCGCTTGTGCCGGTCGAAGGCCGGCGCAAGCAGCTGCTTATTGCCGATATGGATTCCACCATGGTCGGCTGCGAGTGCATCGACGAACTCGCCGACTTTGCCGGCGTGAAGGCCGAGATCGCCGCGATCACCGAGCGCACAATGCGTGGCGAACTGGAGTTCGAACCCGCTCTGGTCGCGCGCGTGGCAAAGCTCAAAGGGTTGCCGCTGGCTGACTTGCAGCGCTGCTACGACGAACGCGTGAAGCTCAATCCCGGCGCCGAAACGCTGGTGAAGACGATGGCTGCGCAGGGCGCGCGCTGTGTCCTCGTCTCCGGTGGCTTCACCTTCTTCACTGAACGCGTGGCTAAGGCTGCGGGGTTCCAGGCGAACTTCGCCAACACGTTGCTCGACGACGGAAGCGCGTTGACCGGCGCGGTCGGCATGCCAATTTTGGGCCGGGACGCAAAGCTTGCGCGTCTGCAGAGCGAGGCGGCCGCGATCGGCGCCACACCCGATGCGGTGCTCGCAATCGGCGACGGCGCCAATGATCTGGCGATGATCAAGGCAGCGGGCTTGGGCGTAGCTTATCGCGCCAAACCGATCGTTGCCGCCAAAGCTCACGCGCACATCGATCACACCGCGCTGACGACAGCGCTATTCTTCCAAGGTTATCGCCGGAGCGAGTTCACTGCATGAAACGTCTGTTGCTTATCGGCGCCGTCCTGCTTGCCGCGTGCGGTCAATCGCATCCGTCCGCGCCGTCGAGCGCCGACACCGCGGCCTCACATCTGGAGCCGCTGATTGCCAACGGGTCCGGCGCTCAATGCACCAAAGACGGCGTCTGGTGCGCCACCGCCAACACCGACGCGACGACGTTCGCCTTCAGCTACAAGAACAAGCAAGTTGCCAGCTACCAACTGACCGATGGCGGTCGCGAAATCTGGACGCAAATCATTCGAACGCGCCGCAGCGATGGCGGCGAAGACGCACTCGTCGGCATTTCGCGCAACGACCAGCAGGCGTATTCAGGCGGCGGCGGTCAAGCGCTGCTGGTGTCGCTTTACGCTGTATCCTCCGCAACGCCCGCGCCAACCCATCCGGCACTGACCTTCCCCGCGGCTGCATCGATTGATATCCGCGCGTGCTTCTCCGAAGCCGATCAGCGCGCGCGCCGCGATGCGTGCTCCGATCAATACACGTTCAACGGCATGCTATCGCTCGACGCTTCCACCACGCCGCCGAAACTGTCGCTGACCACGGACGCAACGACCTTTCCCGCCGGCATCAGCCGCAACAGCGACAATACCCACGCGTTACAGGCAAGCGATCTGCGCACGGTGCACGATCCGGTGTGTTCCTATCACCGCGTCTTCACCTGGGACGCCGCGTCGCAAACCTACAAACCGGATGCGCCGCTGCCGCCGTGCACCGACTATCTCGAACCATGAGCCTGCCGCGCGCGCCACAGGCCGTCGTTTTCGACTTGGATGGCACGTTGATCGACTCTGAGGCTTTGGTGCGCGAGGCGTATCGCGTCACCAGCGCGGCGTTTGGGGTCACCATCAGCGACGCACAGTTTCTGGCTTTGGTGGGCCTCAATCGCGACGACAACGATCAGACGCTGCTGAAATATTGGGGCGCGGACTTTCCGCTTGCTGACTTTCACGAAGCCAATCGCAAGCATCTGTTGGAGCAAACAGCGCCCCTCAAGGCCGGCGTGATGGAGCTGCTCGGCGTGTTGGACAACCGCGGCATTCCATATGCACTGGCTACATCGTCTGGACCGCTATGGGTCGACCGCCATTTCAGCGCCTATAATCTCCGCGAGCGCTTTCGCGTCGTTGTCACGCGCGAGGACGTCGACAACGGCAAGCCCCATCCCGAACCTTATCTCAAAGCAGCGTCGCTCATGGGGGTGATGCCCGCGGAGGTTCTGGCGCTGGAAGACTCGCACGCAGGCGTGACGTCGGCGCACGCAGCGGGGTGCATGGTGGTGATGATCCCGGATCTGCTTGCGCCCAACGAAGCGATGCGCGCGAAAGTGCACCGTGTCGTCGAAAGCCTACACGAGATCGAAACGCTGATCAGCTCCGCGCCAGCAAGCGCCGGTATGTGATCGCGCCTTCGCGATTGATACGCACGATGATCGCGTGTTCGCCCACCGCCGCACGGCTGGCTACGGCGCGCGCCTCGCTCAGCGTCGGCGTCGGCTGGTAGGCCATCGCTTCGACCACATCGCCCGGCTTCAGCACGCCATCGTTGGCGCCGCCGACCGATACGCCGAGCACGATCAGGCCGCGTACGTTGGGCTCGATCTGAAACTCTTCTCGCAGTCCGGCATCGAGTTCGCTCAGTGTGACGCCAAAGATCTGGCCGCCGCGCGCGCCGCCGTCTCGGCGCGGTGCACCGCCTTCTCCGTCATCGCTTGACGAACTGGTAGGCGAATCCGCTTCCGCCAGACGCTGAACGGTCGTGGGAATGGTCATGCGGTGACCGCCGCGCAGCACAACGATCGGCACAGTGGCGCCGACCTGAGCATCGCCCGCCAGGCGCGTCAGCGCGCGGCTATCGGCGACATCCTTGTCACCGAAACGCAAAACGATGTCGCCCACGCGAAGGCCGGCCGCGGCTGCGGGCCCGCCGGGCGTGATGCGCGTGATCACGGCGCCGGCCTGGCCACTATAATTGTTCTGTTGCGCGCTCTCGTCGTCGACATTGGCGAGGCGCACACCCAACCAGCCGCGGCGGATTTCGCCATAGCGCAGAATCTGCGTCACCACCGGCGACACGATGGAGGTTGGCGTCGCAAATCCCACGCCGACGCTGCCGCCAGTCGGTGACACGATGGCCGTGTTCACGCCGATGACATCACCGTTCATATTGAACAGAGGGCCGCCGGAATTGCCGCGATTGATGGCGGCGTCAGTCTGAATGAAATCGTCGTAGCGGCCGGCATCGAGGTTGCGGTTCCGCGCCGAGACGACGCCGACTGACAACGAGCCGCCGAGACCAAACGGATTGCCGATGGCCAGCACCAAATCGCCGACGCGCGCGGTGTCGCTGTTGCCCATGTTGACGAAAGGAAGCGGCGCGCGCGCGTGGATGCGCAGCACCGCAATGTCCGTGGCGGCGTCCCTGCCGACCACCTGCGCCTGATAGTGCGTGCCGTTCTGCAGGATGACTTCGATAGAATCCGCGGCATCGATCACGTGGTTGTTGGTGACAACAACTCCGTCGGCGGAAATGATGAAGCCGGAGCCGAGTGAACTAACTTGGGAATCGCCCTGCGAGTTGAAACGCTCCAACGGCGAGCCAGGCGGAAACTGCGGCAGCTTATCGGACTCCGCCACCCGCTGACTGGTGGCAATGTTGACCACCGCCGGCGACAAACGCTCGGCAAGATCGGCAAATCCGGTCGCGGGAATGCGCGATTGCGCCGCTGCGGGCAACACGGCGAGCACAAGCAAAGCGAGAGCGGACAAAAATAAGCGGAGCATTGGACTCGGGACATTACCGATGCGGCACTGCCGTTCAATTGCCCCGCCCAGCGGATCATCTAGATTTCAGTGAAACTTGCCGAATTTCGGCGTCTCCATGCTAAGAGGCGCGTCATGAACGACCGCTCCGCATCCCTGCGCGATCAAATCGTCGAACGCCTCAACCGCGTGACCGATCCCCTTACCGGCCAAGGGTTGTTCGCCGCTGGGCGGGTCACCGGCCTTGAGGCCGCCGGCGACAAAGCGTGGTTCACGGTCGAAGCGCCGGCCGATGCAGTGAAGCAATACGTGCCGATCCGCGATCAAGCCGAGGCGGCGGCGCGCGCAACGCCCGGCGTGAAGAGTGTCATTGCGGTGCTGACGGCGCATGAGCCGAAGGCCGTGAAAGCGGGCGGCATCGACCGCGTGAAGCACGTCATTGCAGTTGCAAGCGCCAAAGGCGGCGTCGGTAAGTCAACGGTTGCAGTCAACCTCGCTTGTGCATTTGCGAGCATGGGCCTCAAGACCGGCCTGCTCGATCTCGACGTCTATGGCCCCTCGGCGCCGACGTTGCTCGGCATCGGCGATAAGAAGCCGCAAGCGGGTCCGGAGAAAACCATTCTGCCCATCGATGCGTTCGGCCTGAAATCGATGTCGATCGGTTATTTGGTCGACGCCTCAAGCGCCATGATCTGGCGGGGCGCGATGGCGACGAGCGCGGTGCGGCAAATGATCGACGACGTGGTCTGGGGCGAACTCGACGTGCTGCTGCTGGATTTGCCGCCCGGCACGGGCGACGTGCAACTCACGCTGCTGCAGCGCGTGCCGCTCGCCGGCGCGGTGATTGTGTCGACACCGCAGGAGATGGCGCTTGCCGATGTGCGGCGGGGCTTGGCCATGTTCGAGAAGACGCACGCCCCCATCCTGGGCGTGATCGAGAACATGGCGTACTTCGAAACGCCGGACGGCAAGCGCACGCATATCTTCGGCGAAGGCGGCGCGCGCCGCACGGCCGCGCAAGCCGGCGTGCCGTTCTTGGGTGAAATTCCAATTGATGTCGCCTTGCGTGAAAGCGCCGACGCCGGGCGGCCGCTTGTCGCCACCGCGCCAGACACCGCCGCATCCATGCGCTTCCTGGAAATTGCGGACGCCGCATTTGCCAACATCGCGCGCCTCAACAAGCCGGCGCCGTCGATCAAGGTGATCTGACAGTTATGGCGTGCGGGCTTCGCCCATCACGACGTGGCGCCCCTCCGGCCCAAGATTGATGAGCACCGCAATCGCCACCGCGGCGCACACGGCGGCCAGCGCCAGCACCTGACTGTACTGCCAGTGCTGATCGACTACGAGCGAGGTCTGTCCGAACGCAACGCCTGCGCTCAGCAGATTACCCACCTGGTAGGTGAAGCCCGGGAACGTGCCGCGCACGTCGTTCGGCGAAATCTCGTTCAAGTGCGCAGGCACGACACCCCATGCCCCTTGCACGCCGAATTGCAGCAGGAACACCGCGATCGCAAACATCCACGGCGCCGTCGAATAGAACGCCCACATCGGAATCATCGGGAGCACGAACAGCGCGCCAATCGTAATCATGCGGCGACGCCCAATCAGTTGAGACAGCGAGCCGGAGGTAAGCCCGCCGCAAATGGCGCCGAGCGAGCCGATGGCGACAATCCAACTCGCGGTCGACACATCGAACTCCATCTGCTTGCGCAGAAAGTTCGGGTAGAAATCTTGTGTACCGTGGCTGAGCGCATTGAAGCTCGCCATCAGCACCATGGCGAACACCGCCTTTATGAAGTGCTTGGATCCGAATGCGGTGGCGGCGATCAGCACGCCGGCGATGGTCGCAGCGCCAGCCGCGAGCGGCGGCACGTTGAGCCCCGTCAGCGCCTTCGAGAACAAGGTCAGCTGACCGACGATCGCCAAGCCGACGCCGACGAAGCCCGCCGCGAGCGCCGCTGGATTGAGCGCTGCGCCCGCGTGCTTGCCGGGTTTCCAACCGGGCGCTTCAGGAACTCCCATGCGAATGAAAACCACCAGAAGCGCCGGGATTGCGCTCAGCATCACCAGCGTGCGCCACGTGTAGCTCGGCAAAAGCAACGCCGCGGCGGCCGCCGCGATCAAGCCGCCGGTGGGATAGCCCGTTTGCAGCAGCCCCGAAACGAAACCGCGCGATTCCGGACGCGCGTGCTCCATCGCCAATGATGAGCCGACGCCCCACTCCCCACCCATGGCGACGCCGAAGAGACAGCGCAAAATGAGGAATGTGTTGAAGTCCGGCGCAAACGCCGACGCAAACGCTAGCGCCGAATAGGTCAGCACGTTCAACATCAGGATGGGTCGGCGGCCGAAGCGATCGGCGAGGCGGCCAAAGATGAACGCACCGACCGGGCGCAAGGCAAGTGTCGCTGTTATGACGAGGCCCAACGCCGTGTCGGGGACATTGAATTCCTCGGCGATGTCCTTGGTGATCAGCGTCAGCATCAGAAAGTCGAACGCGTCGAGCGTCCAACCGAGATAGGCCGCGATCACCACGTTGCGTTGCGTCGCGGTCCACCCGCGCAGCGCCGACATCACCATTCGCCCGCTCCCACTTGTTCTTGTTCAGGCGGCGGCTTCCTACGCCAGTTCGAAGGCGATGGGCAGTGTTTTAAGACCGTTGACAAACGCACTCTCGGTGAAGCGCGGCTCACCGGCGAGTTTGACACTCTTAAGCTTCGGCAAGAGTTCCTCGAACAAAATCCGCATCTCCATGCGCGCGAGGTGCTGGCCGAGGCAGACGTGCGCGCCCATGCCAAACGCCAGCTGGCGATTGGGGACGCGGTCGATGTCGAACGTGTCGGGGTGCGGAAACACCTCTTCGTCGCGATTGCCGGAGGCGTAGCAAAGCATCAGCCAATCGCCTTGCTTGATCTGCTGACCGCGCAACTCCGTGTCGGCGCTCGCCGAGCGCATGAAGGTTTTCACCGGCGTGGTCCAGCGGATCGCCTCTTCGATCAGCTTCGGCACAAGATCGAGGTCGCCTTTCACTCTATCGAGCAATCCAGGCTGTGTCGCCAGCGCCCACATCGCGCCGGCGGTCGACGAGGAGGTCGTATCGTGACCCGCAGTGGCGACGATCGTGTAGTAGCCCGTCGCTTCGAAGTCTGGAATCTGCTGCCCGTCGACTTGCGCGTTGGCGATCAGCGTCGCCAAATCGTCGCGTGGATTTTTGCGGCGGTCGGCGCTGATCGCGGCGAAATAATCGCCAAAATCCTGCACGACACCCATCAGTAATTGCATGAACTGTTCGTCGGTCAACGCAGCTTTGAAGCGCTCAGTGTCGGGGTCGCTGGATCCGAACAGCTCTTGCGTGAGCCGCAGCATGCGGTCGAAATCTTGCGGCGGCACACCGAGAATGTTCATCACCACGCGCAACGGGTAGTGCAGCGCCACATCTTTCACAAAGTCGCACGCGCCGGGCAGCTGCGCGAATTGCGCCACCGCTTCCCTGGCCAGTGCACGGATGTCTTCCTCTCGCTTCTTGATGCTCTGCGGCATGAACCAGGCTTGCGTCAGCAGCCGGTATTTCATGTGGTCGGGCTCATCCATCTGGACCAGAGAGCGCACGAGATGTGGCGTGCCGGTGATGGCGCGGGCGCGCTGGTCGCCCGCCTTGTTGGTCAGCGTCGTCGCGCGCACGCCCGACGGATAAAGCGCGTTGTTCTTACTGACCTCGAGAATATCGGCGTGCTTGGTCACCACCCAGAACGGATCGTAGCCCTCGATCTCAGCAACCCCTAGCGGCGCATTGGCGCGCAGCCATGCATAGGCGTCGAAAATCCGATTTGATGCGTACGCGGACGGTTCAACCAGAGCCTCCGCGATGTCGCCGGGAATCGTGTTGTCGGTCATTCGCAACTGGGCCTCCGCTGCGAACCTAGCTTGATGAACGTCAAGTGGCAAAATTGGATTTTTTAGCGGGCAAGCATCTAAGCGCTGCCCTTGCGCCACCTCACATCTGCGCTAGCGCGCAATTCGTGCGCTTGAGGCAGCAAGGGACGAAAACTCCATGATCGCTCTGATTGTCGTGACGGCGCTTGTCGTAGCGGCGCTCGTGCTCATTTCCAGTTCTGTACGCTATATCGCCAACAACCGGATCGCCATCGTCGAGAAGCTTTGGAGTTCGAAGGGCTCGGTTAAATCGGGCCTGATCGCGCTCAATGGCGAAGCTGGCTATCAACCGGATGTGCTGCGCGGCGGCTTGCACATTATGTTTCCGTTCCAATACCGGCTGCACATCCAGCCGCTTGTGACCATCCCACAAGGCCGCATCGGCTACATCTTCGCACGCGACGGCGCGCCGCTCGCGGCAGGCCAGACATTGGCCGCCAACGCGACGGGCGTCGACTTTCAAGACGCGCGCGGTTTCTTGAGGAGCGGCGGGCAGAAAGGTCCGCAGCGCAGTGTGTTGCGCGAAGGCGCTTACGCAGTGAACCTCGCTCAGTTCGTTATCGTCACCAAGGATCGCCCCTACGCGCTCCGGCTCGATGCAATTGAGACCTCGCTGCTGAACGAGATGTCGCGCGTGATCGAGGAGCGCGGCGGGTTCGAGCCTATCGTCATCCGCGACGCCGAGGACCAAATCGGCGTCGTCACAGTGCACGACGGCCCAGGCTTAGCGAACGGCGAGATCATCGCGCCAACCGTGGGCGGCGACGCGAACGACGCTTCGACGTTCCACAATAACTTCCAGGATTCCGAGAAATTCCTGGCGGCGGGCGGGCGCCGCGGCCGTCAGCTGCAAGTGCTAGTGGAAGGGACGTATTTCATCAATCGCCTGTTCGCGACGGTGGAGCGCATTCCCAAGACTATCATTGAGGTGGGCCATGTCGGCGTAGTCGTTTCGTACACCGGCGCGGCCGGCGCCGATAAATCCGGCGAAGGCTATCGTCACGGCGAGTTGGTCGAACCCGGCGAACGCGGCGTGTGGCGCGATCCGTTGTTGCCGGGCAAGTACGCGTTCAACACCTACGCCGGTAAAGTCCTCTCGGTGCCGACCACCAACTTCATCTTGAAGTGGGAATCGAGCGTCGGCGGCGCGCACAAGCTCGATGAAAATCTGGCGGAAGTGTCGCTCATCACGAAGGACGCGTTCGAACCGACGTTGCCGCTCTCCGTGGTCGTACACATCGACTACAGGAAGGCGCCTCTAGTCGTGCAGCGCTTTGGCGACATCAAGAAGCTGGTAGAGCAAACGCTCGATCCGATGGTCTCGGCTTATTTCAAGAACGTTGCTCAGCGCCGGACGTTGATCGAACTGCTGCAGGAGCGCAGCGAGATCCAGACGACGTCCTCGATGGATATGAAGGAGAAGTTCAGCGCCTATAATCTGGAGCTACAGGAGGTGCTGATCGGTACGCCGCGACCGAGCGCTAAGGGCGACGACCAGATCGAACGCATTCTGATGCAATTGCGTCAGCGTCAGATCGCCGACGAACAGGTGGGCACTTACGAGCGTCAGAAGCTCGCCGCGCAGAAAGAACGCGAACTTCGTGAAGCGGAAGCGCGCGCGCAGCAACAAGCGGCGATTACGCAGTCGGAGCTTTCGATCCAGGTGCAGGAAAACGAGGGTCGCGCCTCGCTTGCCCGCGCGACGCAGAACGCCGACCAGACGCGTACCTTGGCCCAGGCCGACGCGGACCGCATCCGCATGTTGGGTGAAGGCGAAGCCAGCAAGGTCGTAGCGCTCGCCGGCGCGGAAGCCGAACGGGTGAGCAAGGTTGGCTTGGCCCAGGCCGAAGCTATCGAAAAGCAAGTGTCGGCGTCCGGTGGCGCGCGCTATCAACTGGCGCGACAGATCGCCGAGCGGTTTGCGGAGGCGTTGGAGAAATCCGGCGTCGACGTGGTGCCGAAGGTGCAGATCACCGGCGCGGAAGGCCAAGCCGGCGGTTCGTTGTTACAAGCTTTGATGACGACGTTGTTGTCGGAAAAGTTGGACGTGCAGCTCAATGAAACTACCGGCGTGCGCACCAACGGCGCAGCGACGGCTGACTAACCTGGAACCGGCGGTGCTTATCGGAAGCGCCGCCGGTTTGCTTCAATCTCTAGCGGCGCTTTGCCCGCGTCTTCGCGGCCTTCTTTGCGGACTTGCTCTTCGCTGCCTTGGAGCGCTGCGCCGACGCCCGCCCACCGATGGCGCCACCCTTCTTCGACGCGCGCGTGTTGGACTTCTTACCGCGGCCGGAGCCACTCTTCTTGCCGCCGCCGGTCTCCGAATTCACGGTCGCCCAAGCGCGGCGCTTCGCTTCCTTGGCAGACGTGCCGCGCTTCTCGTACCCCTCCTCGATGTGTTCGGCCTGGCGATTCTGCTTATTCGTGTAACTGGACTTGTCTCCACGAGGCATGATTGCGTCTCCTTCATGGTTCTCGTGAAGACATAACCGTTGCACGCGCCGGCTGTTCCGCTGCATCTCCTCACCGCGCGTTAGCACTCAACAGTCCATGCAAATGATATCCTCACTCCAGCCGCAGCACACGGATGGTGTTGGTTTTGCCGGCGCGGCCGAAGGGGATGCCGGCGATGATCGCCACACGATCGCCGGGGCCGGCGGCGCCGAGCGTGCGGACGGCGGCGTCGGCCTTGTCGACCATTTCCTCGACGCTTTCGATGTCGTCGATCACCTTGGCGCGGGTGCCCCACACCAGCGCCAGGCGGCGCGCGGTGGCGAGGATGGGCGTGAGACCGATAACGCCACAGCGCGGACGTTCGCGCGCCACCCGATAGGCGGTTGAACCGGTCGCGGTGAAGGCGACCACGGTGGAGCAGCCGATGACGTCGGCAATATTGCGCGCCGAGAGAGCAATGGCATCCGCGGTGGTGGCCTGCGGCGGGGTCATGTCGCGCGGCAGGTTCGACCAATAATCGGCGTCGTCTTCGACGGCCCGGATGATGCGGTCCATGATCGCCACCGCCGATTGCGGATGGCGGCCGACAGCGCTTTCGGCCGAGAGCATCACCGCGTCGGCGCCTTGATACACTGCGGTTGCAACGTCCGAAGCTTCAGCGCGGGTCGGCGTCGGCGCATCGATCATGCTTTCCAGCATGTGCGTGGCGACGATGACAGGCCGGCCTGCCGCGCGTGCGGCGCGGATGATCTTGCGCTGGGCGATGGGCACCTGCTCCGGCGGCAATTCCACGCCGAGATCGCCGCGCGCGACCATGACCGCGTCCGAGACTTCGACGATGGCGTCGATCTCAGCCAGTGCGGAGGGCTTTTCGATTTTGGAAATGATGCCGGCGCGATCGCCGATCAGCGCGCGTGCTTCTTTCACATCGTCAGGATGCTGCACGAATGAGAGCGCGATGTAGTCGACGCCGAGTTCGAGTGCGTAGCGCAGGTCTTCGCGGTCTTTCTCCGTCAGCGCGGAGATGGGAATCCGGCGCGTCGGGACGTTGACGCCTTTCTGGTTCTTCAGCACGCCGCCGAAATCGACGCGCGCCTTCACCTTGTCGCCCTCGCGCGACAGCACCGTCAGCTGCATCTTGCCGTCGTCGAGCTTGAGAATGTCGCCGGCCTGCAGCGACGCGACCAGTTCCGGATGCGGCAGCGTTATGAGGCCGTCGTGCCCCGTGTTAGCCGATGCTTCGAGGGTCACCGTGTCGTTGTAGCGCAGCGTGATCTGGCCATCGGCAAATGTGCCGACGCGAATCTTCGGTCCCTGCAGATCGGCGAACACGCCAACGGGGCGGCCAACTTTGGCCTCAGCGTCGCGGATCGCATCCATGCGCCGCTTGTGTTCCTCGCGCGCGCCATGGCTGAAGTTGAGCCGGAAGCAATCGACGCCAGCTTGCAGCAACATCAACAGGCGGTCCGGCGCATCGCTAGCCGGGCCCATGGTCGCCACGATTTTACAGTCGCGTGAATGCATTGCGGAACTCGGGCAGTTGGCAGTGGGCAATAGGCAGTAGTGACTTAGCGCCGATTCCCCGATTGCCTACTGCCGACTGCCTATTGTCCCATCTTGTATTCGCCGCCGCGGTCGAGCGCGCGTTGCCACGCCGGACGCGCCTGGATGGCTGCGCGTGCGCGCACGAGGTTGGGATAACGCTCTAGGCCGCCTCGCGAATTTCCGGCGTCGAGGACGAAACTCATTTCGATATCGGCGGCGGTAAAGCGGTCGGCGACAAAGAAATTGCTGGCGCCGAGTGAGGCGTTGGCGTGCGCCAAATGATTGTCGATCTCCGGATCGATCCGCATCTGCATCAACGGCGCACCGGCGTCGCCCAGCATGCCGACATAGAGCTTCAACAATAATGGCAGCATCGCCGAGCCTTCAGCGAAGTGCAGCCAATAGAGGTAGTCCGCACGCGCCGCATCGCCGGGCGGCACGGCCAGTTTTCCACCCGCCTGCGTCTCCGCGAGATATTCCACAATGGCGCCGCTTTCGCCGAGCACCTTGCCGTTGATCTCCACCACGGGCGACTTGCCAAGCGGATGCACCGCTTTGAGCTCCGGCGGCGCAAGCCGCGTGTTGGCGTCTCGCGCGTATTTCTTCACTTCATACGGAACGCCCAATTCTTCGAGCAGCCACAAGATGCGCTGCGAACGGGATTCATTGAGGTGGTGGACGATGATCATGCGTGGATGACTCTCAAGTATCGCAGATACAAATCAACCATAGGTCGAATTTGTCTTGGGATCGAAGGCAAAGATTGGCATCGTAACAGCTCTGGAGAGGGTGCCAATGTTGGGGCTTATCGTTGTAATTTTGTTCTTAGCGATCGTGTGGGGAGTGATTTCGGCAATTGGCACGGCGACACTTCAAGCGACGGAAAATAGCGCTTTCTCAGCGAACTTTAAAGGCTGGGACTTCTATATTTCACCACATACGCGCAACGTGCTGGCGTTGAACCGCGAGCGCGGCCTAATCGCACTCGGACCGGTCAGCAAGCCAAAGCAGTACTCGCTAGATCAAATCACTCAGGTCGAAGTTCTTCGCGACGGTGCGAGCGTCACGTCGACCAATCGCGGATCGCAAATCGCCGGCGCGGCTATCGGGGTCATAGCCTTTGGTGGTCTCGGTTTGCTCTTAGGAGGACTCACCGGATCCAAGCGCAATCAATCTACGGTACACTCCATTGCACTAAAGGTGTTTGTCGATGACAGCGCCGCTCCGGCGCACATGATCGAATTCTTCAAGTCTCCCGACAAAAAAGGAACCGACTCGGCAAGCGGCTACGTAAAGACTGCAGCGGGGAAGCTTGATCACTATCACGCGCTCCTTCTAAACGCCCTCAAGGTTCAGTCACCATCCATGAAAGTGGATGATGCAGCAACGCAGATCGCCAAGCTGTGGGAGCTAAAACAGTCAGGCGCGCTCACAGAAGAGGAGTTCATCCAACAAAAACAGCGACTGCTAGCGCCGCCTCCCGCAGTGAATCCCCAGAGCTAATACGGACAGAAATTCAGCTTCAGCCCAGCTTCCGGCCAGCGGGCTTTGATCAGTTTGCCGGTGGACGAGAGCGTGATGTAGGCATCGCGCATATCCTTGCCGCCGAAACAGATGTTGGTGGTGATCAAATCTGGAAACGCGGTGTGCGCCGACTTGCCTTGCGGCGTGATGGTGGTGATGCCGCCGTTGAGGATTGTCGCCACGCAGACATCGCCATTGGCCTGCACTGCGAGGCTGTCGAAGAACACGTGGAGCGGCTGCACAGCGATGCAGCGGCCGGCCGCGCCGCCATACGGATTTTGCGGGGTTTCGCCCTCACCGGTGATGTCGAACGCCCAAAGTTTTCCGGTTTCGGTTTCGGCGGCGTAGACGGTCTTCTCGTCCGGCGACAAACCTACGCCGTTCAAACCGACATGCCCGTAAGACGCCTCCTTAAGCTTCGAGCCATCCGGCTTGGCCCAGTACAAACCGCCGCGATCCTTGGAGCGCGCGTAGTTCTTGCCGAGATCGGTGAACCAGAAAGCGCCTGACTTGTCGAAAACGATGTCATTGGGGCCTGAAAGTTTGTTGGCGCCGATCTTGTCGTAGATGCGTTCGAATTTGCCGGTCTTCAGATCAACGCGTTCGATGCGTCCCGTAGTATAATCTGAAGCGGCGTTACCGGGGATAAGTAAGCCCTCGACCTCGTGCCAGTTGAAGCCGCCATTGTTGCAGACGTAGCACGCGCCGTCCGGGCCTATGGCCGCGCCGTTGGGGCCGCCGCCGAGTTGGGCAATGACTTCGATCTTGCCGTTGTAAACCCGCGAGAGCGTGCCGCGCTTGATTTCAACCAGGATCACCGAACCGTCCGGCATGGCGATGGGGCCCTCGGGAAATTGCAGACCTTCTGCCAGGACTTCGAAATCAGCCATGGATGTGCGCTCCAGATATCAGGCGCGACCGCGTTCGTCATTCCGGGCGCGCGCAGCGCGATCCGGAACCCAGGGAATGACAGGGCGCGTCGTTTGCCCCTGGGTTCCGGGTTCAATGCTCCGCATTGCCCCGGAATGACGACAGTGATGCCGCCGCTACCTCACCGGTGATAGCCGACACGTGATACCTTCGCTAGCGTTCCAACCTGCGCACGACAAAATCGGCGTCATCGTTTGGCCCTGCCGTAACGTCCTCGTGCGAACGCTCGCGCCAGCGCGTGAGATCGAGCGACATGCGCGTGTCGCCTTCCGGTTCGAGCTTCACCTCGGTCAGCACAATGCGATCGGCCAGCGGCAATGTCTGCGCAAACAGATGCGCGCCGCCGATGACGCAAACCTCGTTGGCGCCTTCCGCCAGCGCCATCGCGCGGCCGGCGGCGAGCATCGCGTCAAGCGCGGTGTAGCTCCACGCCCCTTCCGGACAGAAATTGCCGTCGCGCGACAACACCAGGTTCTGGCGCCCCGGCAACGGTTTGCGCGGCAGCGACTCCCAGGTCTTGCGTCCCATCAGCACCGGCTTGCCGATGGTCGCCGCCTTGAAGCGTTTCAAATCCGACGAAAGCCGCCACGGCAGGTCGCCATTGCGGCCGATAACGCCATTCTTGGCGATGGCGAGCACGAGAGTGAGCTTGGGATTCGTCACGGCGCTGTTCTAGAAGGAAATGGCATGACCGACGAGAGCAACCCGGCAGAATCTATTCCCGAAACCCTCGGACAGCGCCGCGTGGTGGTGATGGAGGGCGGACGCGCCGAGATCGAATATGAAGCGGGCATGCACATGTGCCACTCGGGCGGGGTCGTGCAAGGCGGCTTCATCACCGGCTGGATTGATGCGGCGATGGCGCATGCAGTGATCAGCCAGTTGGGGTTCGACACCGTGCCGATGTCGCTGGAGATCAAGATCACGTTTTTTGCGCCGGCGCGGCCGGGGCTGATCATCGCTGAAGGCTGGATCGAAAAATCGGGCAAGACGACCTGCTTTGCCGAGGGGTTGATCAAGAACCGGGCTGGCAACGTGCTGGCGAAAGGCACGTCCACGATCCGCCTGATGCCGCGCGCCAAAGTGCAGTCGGCGGCGGAAGCCGCGCGAGGGTGAGCACGACCAAGAGCCTCAATCCGTTCATTGCCGCCATGCAAATGACGGCGGCGGACGTGGCCGACCTATAACGCGTCGAGATTCCATGCTGGACAATAGGCGCCGCCGGCGAGCGCTTTGACGTCGGCAAACAGACGCCGGCAGGTTTCAAGCGATACTTGATGATCGCCGGCGTCGTGACCGATGGCGCCGAGCATGAGCCAGACGCGACCGCTGAACGACGGCGGCGCTTGCGCGAACTCGTCGATCTCGGCGAGCGCGGTTTTGTCGTTGACGAGATAGACGCGATTGAGCGCGAAGAGCGCCAGCACGAGATTGTTGGCGAAACGCGCGAGGCAACCTCCGAGACCGTACGCGTCGCCGGCCTGGGCGAACTTGGGCGCGAACGCGTGCAGGCCGAATTCGACGGCCCAGAGGTTGTTTTGAACCATCGCGGCGGCGAGCGGCTCGGGCATTGGCGTCACGCGCGCTTTGAGACGTTCGATTTCACCGTGCGGATCGTGCAGCTGCTGGCAGATGGCGACTTCGCCGAGAACGGTCGGACCGAAGAAGCCGAACGGCGGTTGTTGCAAGTGGTCGATTTCGTAGCGGCCGGCTTGCGCGTCGGCGAGCGTGGCCTCGACGCGGTCGAGCGCGCGATAGAGCAGATCGACGCGCTGGCCGCCAATGTTGAGCCAGGCGCCGCCATCCACCCACCTGCCCCATTCGCCGAAGCCGGAGACGACTGGCGACGGCGTGTCGTTCAGCTCCGCGGCGATGGCGCGGATAGCGGCGATGTCGAAGCGCGCGGCGTCGCGATAATAGAGGCCGATGTCGATATCGGAATCGACGCGCGCGCGGCCGCGTGCATGCGAGCCGCCGAGGACGATGGCGGCAATGTTCGGCACGCCGCGCAATTTGGCGACGGCGCGGTCGAGGATGGCCTGCTGGTTTGCCGTGAGCGCCATGCGCGACGTGTGGCGAGCCTTTGGGCAAGCGTCAACCTTGTTGCGCGGATGCGCCAAAATGAAGAGCGGGACGCGGATCAACGCCGCCAAGTAAGTTGCACCTTGCGGTGCGAGAGACGGAATTGATCCGCGTCCCGTGATTGTTGTGCAGCAGCACGACCTGTGGCGGTTTTAGCGCCTGTGTTCGATACGCCGCTGACGCGCTGGCTAATGTGTTCGCACCAGTCCACGATCTCCCGCCCTTAGCTTCAGAAAAGCCTGCTTGCGGGCTTGGCGCTTCGGACTTTGCGGGGAAGCTGGCTGATGGAGTTTCCCCCTTCGGCTCGATTCGCTCGCCACTTCCCCCGCTTGCGGGGGAAGAAATCCAAAGCGCTTCGCGTTCAATCACCTCGTTCGTCGCATCGGGTGAACATGGCCAACTGCTCTTCATGCGGAACGATGGGTGTATTGTGCGCCGAGGTTTGGAGCGGTCGGATTGATTGTTGGAAGGTTGGAGCGCGCGCCTCCGGCGCGCATAGCGGAAATGCTTGATCATCTTGTGTGAATGCGCGCCGGGAGGGGCGCGCTCCCACCTGCAGGCGCCGGTGTTTGTGTTGGATAGACGCGAACTTATGCACGTTTGCCCCTGGGTTCCGGGTTCGATGCTGCGCATCGCCCCGGAATGACGGGTGGTCGTTATGGAGCGCGGGCGAACCAGATTTGGTGGCGGGCGCCTTTGTTGGCGCGGGCGCGGACGATGGCTTCTTCTACGGCGAAGCCAGCGTTGATGAGACGCCGTGTGAAGTTGGCGTCGGGCGCGGCGGACCAGATGGCGAGGATGCCGCCGCGTTTGAGCGCAGATTTTGCCGACGCAAGGCCTTTGCTGGAATAGAGATAATCATTCTCGGCACGCACGAGACCATCGGGGCCGTTATCGACATCGAGTAAAATGGCGTCGTAGCGGCTTTTGGCGCTGGCGATGGCGATGGCTTGCGCGACGTCGCCGTTCAAAAGCTGCACACGCGGATCGTCAAGACAATCCGCGGTGAGCGCCGCCATCGGCCCGCGCGCCCAGGCGACGATCTCAGATACGAGTTCAGCGACCGTGAGACGTGCGCCGGCGCCGAGATGCGCGAGTGCGGCGCGGAGCGTGAAGCCCATGCCGTAGCCGCCGATCAGCAGATGCGGCGCATCACTGCGCAAGCGCGCGCAGGTCATCAGCGCCAGCGCTTCTTCGGAACCGCTGACGCGGCTTGACATCAATTCGTTGCCGCCGAGCACGATGGTGAAATCGCCGTCGCGCCGGTAGAGGCGCAGTTCACCGCCACCCGGGATTTGTGCTGTGGCGAGGAGTTCGCGCGGCTTCATACGGGCGGCGTTGTACCAAGTCCGGCGCGCGCAGGCACTCTAGGCCTTGGAAATATCCAGCTTCGCCAGCCGCTCCCGCCGTTCGGCGTAGCGGTCGCCAAGGGCAGCGGTGCTGAAGAAGATTTCGGTGATCTTCTCGGCGGTGGCGGCGTCGATGGTGTCGGCGCCCAGGACCAGGACGTTTGCATCGCCGTGCGCGCGGGCCGGTTCGCTCTCTGCAACATCGTGAAGCAAGGTCGCACGGATGAATGGAAAGCGGTTTGCGGTGATCGCCATCATCTGACCGCTGCCGCAAATGGCGATGGCGAAATCTGAGCGCCCGGATTTGATTTCAGCGGCGACGCGCACCGCATAATCCATGGCGTCGACGCGCTCGGCGTCAGAATTGGTTCCGCAATCGGTCACGGTGTAGGCGTTGGCTGCGAGCCAGTCTTTCAAACGCTGCTTGAGCGCGACGCCGCGATGATCGGCGGCTATCGCGATGGGCTTGTCGGTGAGCCGCTGTGTCATCTGCCCGCGTGCATCGGACTAGACCGCAA
Organism: Terricaulis sp.; assembly: GCA_047601265.1. Classification (GTDB taxonomy): domain Bacteria; phylum Pseudomonadota; class Alphaproteobacteria; order Caulobacterales; family Aquidulcibacteraceae; genus Vitreimonas. The sequence goes on along the minus strand of JASGJR010000001.1, from coordinate 3,429,629 downwards.
TCGGCGCTTTGATGAGCGGATGAGCTTGGTAGTCCTGCAGTTTGAAGTCGCCGTATTCGAACCCGAAGATGTCTTTGCGTGCAGGGTTGATCCACATTCTCGGCGCGGGGTATGGCGCGCGAGAGAGCTGCAAGCGCGCCTGGTCGAAATGGTTGTGGTACAGGTGCGCGTCGCCAAAAGTGTGCACGAATTCGCCCGGCGCGAGGCCGGTCACTTGCGCCATCATTTGCGTAAGCAAGGCATAAGACGCGATGTTGAACGGCACGCCGAGGAAAACGTCGGCGCTGCGCTGGTAGAGTTGGCAGCTGAGCTTGCCGTCAGCGACGAAGAACTGAAACAGACAGTGGCACGGCGGCAGCGCCATCTGATCGACTTCGGCCGGGTTCCAGGCGCTGACGATGTGGCGGCGTGAGTTCGGATTGGTCTCGATCGATTTCACCACGTTGGCGATCTGATCGATCACGCGGCCATCCTTGGTTTCCCAAGAGCGCCATTGCTTGCCGTAAACCGGACCGAGTTCACCGTCCTTATCGGCCCACTCGTCCCAGATGGTCACGCCCTGCTCTTGCAGCCAGCGCACGTTCGAGTCGCCGCGCAGGAACCACAGCAATTCGAGGATGATCGACTTGAGGTGAACCTTCTTGGTGGTCAGCAGCGGAAAGCCTGCGCCGAGATCGAAGCGCAGCTGACGGCCGAAAACGCCACGCGTGCCGGTGCCAGTGCGGTCGCCGCGGTCGACGCCGTTGTCGAGGATGTCCTGCAGCAGCCCGAGATAAGCGATGTCCGCCTGACTCGCCTCTTCTCGGGGTGGGCCGCTGGGCCGGGAAACGGGTTCAGCGCTCATTGCAGAGCCAATATGGGCCGACTCGGGTGCGTTTCCTATGCGTGCGGTAGCGCTGGAGTCTGGGCTCCAGCGGGGCAATGCGTGGGGCCGTCGCGGTGGATTTGGTGGATGAGGCCGCCAGCGAGCCAGGAGGCGCGGGCGTTGACGTCGACGCCAGCGGCGCGGAGCGCGCGCGCCATCCACTGGTTACAAACGTTGAACAAGTGGAACGAACCGCGCGTGCGTAGAAAGTACGAGTGGTCGGTCACCTTGCCCGGATGGGTGATGGTGACGTTGCCGTTCTGGTCGAGCACCAAGGCGCGATCGAGGTAAGCGACGAAATCGAGCGCGCCTTGGTGAGAGACGGCGATGTCGGTGTCGTCGTTGGGGCCGAGATAGCGCGACGCGTTGGGCGCGTTCCAGGCAACGTGCATCACGCTGGGGCTGGGCGGGATGATGGCGTTGAGACCGAGCAGCAGATTGGTGCCGTCGGAATAGTAGAATTGCTCGTCGCCCCAGCCAATCAGGAATGAGGTGGCGCCGGGAAAGAGACGGCGCAGCGGATGGTTCGCCGGGAAGACTTCGACCGGCACGCCGATGTCGCTGTGAAAGCCGTTGGAATAGAGGTGCAGCAGAACGCAATCGTCGGCGGTGGCTTGCGGCACGTTCGGCGAAGGGATCGGCGCGTAGAGGTAGGCAATCAGCGCGAAAGCAGCGACGGCGAACGCCGAGACGATCGGACGCTTCAGTTTTCCTCGCTGAGCAGCTTCACCCGGAACAGACATCCAGCCAGACCTGCTCCCACCAATGGCGCAACGATAAAGAGCCAGAGTTGGCCCAGCGCGTCGCCTAGCACCCACACTGCCGGTCCCAGCGAGCGGGCCGGGTTAACCGATACCCCGGTGACCTGAATGCCGACAATGTGAATCGCCGCGAGCGTCAGGCCAATCGCCAAACCGGCGAATTGGTTGGGCGCGCCCTTCTGGGTGACGCCCAAGATGGCGATGAGGAAGATGAAGGTCGCGACCACCTCGAACACGGCGCAGGACAGCAGCGTGTAGTTGCCGGGCGAATGGACGCCGTAGCCGTCCTGACCGAGACCGTGGGCGATGGTGTAGTCCGGCGCGCCGGTGGCGATGACGTAGAGCACGCCGGCGCCGACGATGGCGCCAAGGCATTGCGCCAGCCAGTAAGCCAGCATTTCCATCAGCGGCATGCGTCCGGCGACAAAGACGCCGAAGCTGACAGCAGGGTTGACGTGGCAGCCGGAGACCGGGCCGATGCCGTACGCCATGGCGACGATGGCAAGGCCGAAGGCGAGCGCGATGCCCTCCTGGCCGACGACGCCAAAGCCCGCCAGCACGACCGCGCCGCAGCCGATAAGTACGAGCGTAAACGTGCCGATGAATTCGGCTGCGAATTTTTTGGTCATGACGCTCCACTCCCCGCGAGCGCTGCGACGGTAAGATGAGTCTCGGGCAGCGCATCCCGGCTTTGATCTGGAGGACGCTGGCGCCTATATTGGATTCGTTCGGGCTTGCCCGGACTATGGCGATAAACGCGCGGAGATAGGCGGATCGGACCCGGGTGCGATGCCCGGCGGCTCCACCAGGTGTCAGCTGTCAGGTTTCAGGTGTCAGGATCATTGACTGACGACTGAGGCGGCTTCACCGGCGAAGGTTTAGGCGAAGCTTCGGGCTGATCCCCGACAGCTGACACCCGACACCTGAAGGGGCCGAAATAGGATCGACGGACGTTGAAGACCGTTGCTTTTGCTCGGGTGGTCCCGTCACAGGCCAAACAGCATAGTTGCCAATGACAACACTGCTGAAGAGTTCGCCCTCGCTGCGTAAGCAGCGCGAGTGTTCTCGACACTAAGTCCTACTGAGTAGCATCACTAGGCGGGGCCCCCCAGCGCCCGGCAACAGAAGCTGGGGATTTTCTCTCTCAGCGGATCGGTTGCATTGCGTGAGGCGCACGTCGCCGCGCGGTAACGGGCGCGTGCGCCGGCGTACGGAATTTAAGTGTTCGAGGTTCGGCTTGGAGATTTTTTCGCGCGAACGGGTGAGTCGCGCTGCGACGAACTGCACCGCACCATGCGATGCGGGCGTGATCACACCGACGCGCGTAGAATTCTCTTTTCCGCGCAAATGCTTGGAAAGTTTTCCACAAGCGGCTCGCGTTGCACGCGAAGCGCATGTGCACGCTGCGGCGAAATTGCGCGCGTGCAGCGAAACTCTGCAGCACGCGTCATCGTTTCGCCTCGTGACGTTGGAAAGATTGATATTTTCGCGCCCTGTGGATCAACAATTGACGGCCCGAAATGAGGCAGTAATGGTCACACCCGGGAGCGAGGGGATCGATCGTGGCTGACGATATGATTGGTTACGAACAACTGATGCAAGACGCGCTGCGCAGCGTTGTGCGCGCGTCGCTGCAAGAAGCGGCGAGCCCACGCGGCTTGCCGGGCAAACATCATTTCTACATCACCTTCCGCACGCGTGCGCCGGGCGTCGTCATCCCTGAGCATCTGCGCGCGCGCTACACCGACGAAATGACGATCGTGCTCGAGCACCAGTTTTGGGATCTCGAAGTTTATCCCGATCGCTTCCGCGTCATTCTGAAGTTCTCCGGCCAGCCGCATCCGATCACCATTCCGTTCACGGCGATCACCCGCTTCTTCGATCCGAGCGTGAAGTTCGGTTTGCAGTTCGAACATCCGCAAAGCGACGAAGCGCGGATGGCGTCCGGCGACGCACCGCAAGCGCCGGCGCAACGCGTGGTGCAAGACGCGCCGCCCGCGGCGTCGAGCGACAACTCGGTCGTCAGCCTGGACGCGTTCCGGAAAAAGTGAGCCGCTTACGGCGCTTTCTTATTGAGAATGGCTAAGCCCCGCCGCGCCCGATTGAGCGCGGTGAAAATCGCGCCTGCAAGCACGATCCAAAGCGCCACATTCAGCACCGCGCCGTGCGGCCAGGAGAGCAGCGGCTCGAATGTTGAAATCAGCGCCGCCATGGTCATGACGAACATGCGATGCGGTTTGGCCATGGGACCGGAAAAGTCCGCGGGTGCGCCTGCGCCACGCACGACCTCGCGGACGTAGGCGGTCATCACGGCGGCGACGGCTGCAGCCCAGCCGAGCGTTGCATCCGCCAAACCAAGATGCGCGACCGCATAGCCCGCGCCGACCAGCACCAGAATGTCGGCGATGCGGTCCGGAAGTTCGTTCCACACCGGACCATCGGGCCCGCCTGTCCCCGCCTCCACCGCGACCATGCCGTCCATCATGTTCGCCAGAAGGCGCAATTGGCAGAAAAGCGCGCCGCCAAAAAGTGCAAGTACGCGCAAGCCGCCGTCGTTCCGCGCAGACACATAGAGACAAGCGCCCGCGGCGGCAGCGAAGACGATGCTAGAAAACGAAATCGCGTTGGGGCTGATCTTGGCTTTGACCAGCATCTGCATGCAGGTTTGCGCCCAGCCGTGCGAGCGCTGCGAAATGGGCCGGCGGTTGGCTTCATCCACATTCACGCGCGCGGTCTCCGTAGCAGACTCCAATTGTACACGATGGCGTAGGTCGTCGACACTGTGAACGGCACGGCGATCGTCGCGGCGATTTCCGGCGTGTGCGCCAGTGTGTGCGCTGTCACAAGAATGACGAGGATCGACGTCGCCGTGATCAGGGGCGGAACGATCAGCGCCGCAGGCCCGCTCATGCGCGCGTTCAGCCACTCAAGAAATTTCTTGAGCACCAAAGTCAGAAGTCCGGAGATCGTGCCTTGGACCAAGCCCGCAATCAGCGCATGCGAAAGCCCATGATTTCGGTTTGCGAACGCAGCCCAGCCGCTCATCGCAAAAAACCCAAACGCCACATGCGCAAAGGTCGACCGCACCGCCCATTGGCGCGCTGCGCTAAACGCATTCATTTGACGCGCCCTTCAGCTGCTGAGAAATGGAGTGCATGAGCATGGTTTCGCTGAGTTGGGCCGGCACGACAATAGAGGTGTCACCGCTCATCCTCGGATTTGCATTCGTTCTAGCGCTGCTGATCCTCGGCACGATCGCGGCTTTTGTGTTGCCGAAGCTGCAGCCGGGCAAATGGAGCGATCTCGGCCCACGCATGCAATCTTGGTGGGTGATCGTGGTGTTGTTGGCGGGCGCGCTGATGCTCGGCTGGCAAGCGACGGCGATTTTGTTCGGCATCATCTCGTTTCTGGCGCTCAAGGAATATCTGACGCTGGCGCCGACGCGAAAAGAAGACCGGCTGATCGTGTTGTTCGCGTATCTCTCCGTGTTTCTCAATTACGGACTGATCTTCGCGGACTGGATGTTCGACGACAGCTACCAAATCTATTTGGTTTTCGTGCCGGTCTATATGTTCTTGGTCTCGGCCGCGGCGATGGCCTGGATCGGACGCACGGACGGCTATCTTGCGACGGTCGGCATCATCCATTGGGGCGTCGTCGCCTGCGTCTACAATATCGGCTACATCGCCTTCCTAATGCGCACGCCCGACGCGGAAGCGCCTGCGGGCGCTGCGGGGCTGGTGTTCTTCCTGATCTTGATCACCGAGTTCAACGACGTGGCGCAATATTGCTGGGGCAAAGCGTTCGGCAAAATGAAGATCACGCCGAAGGTCAGCCCGAACAAAACGTGGGGCGGCGCGATCGGCGGCTGGCTGTCGACGGCGGTGATTTTCTATCTGCTGGCGCCCTATTTCACGCCGCTCAAACCGCTGCACGCCGCGATCATGGGCGTAGTGGTGCCGATTGCTGGCTTCTTCGGCGACATCACCATGTCGGCGATCAAGCGCGATCTGGGCGTGAAGGATACCTCGCGGCTTATTCCCGGGCATGGGGGCGTGCTCGACCGGCTCGACAGCCTTACTTTCGCTGCACCTGTCTACTTTCACCTATTGGCCTTTTTCGCACTCGCGCGGTTCTGATGCTGCAGTTCATCCGCCGTTATGCGCTGATGCTGGTGGTGCGTCCGGTGGCGCGCCTGTTGTTCGGGCTCGATGTCATTCGCCCGGAGAATTTGCCGAAGGACGGGCCTGCCATCATCGCGGCCAATCACAATAGCCACGTCGACACGATCATCCTGTTGTGCCTGTTTCCGTCGAAACTGTTGCCAAAGCTGCGGCCCGTAGCGGCGGCCGACCATTTCGATCGTGGCGGATTCGGCTCCTGGTTTTCGCGCAACATTATCGGCATTATTCCGATCAAGCGCGGCGGTGCGGCGCGCAACGAGGATGTGCTGGCTGGCGCGAAGGAAGCGCTGAAGCGTGGCGAAATCCTGGTGGTGTTTCCTGAGGGTTCGCGCGGCGCGCCGGAGGAAATGACGCGCTTCAAAACCGGGGTAGCGCGGTTGGTGGAGTTCTGCCCCGAAGCTTCGGTGACGCCAGTCTATCTGCAAGGCGCGGGACGCTCGCTGCCGAAGGACGCGCATCTCTTGGTGCCGTTCAATTGCACAGCGGTGGTTGGCGCGCCGTTGCACTGGAACGGTTCGCACCATGGCTTCGTCGATGAGCTGCGCGCAACAATCGAGACGCTGAAAGCAGAAGCGCCGCCGCTGCGCTGGAAGTAGCTAGTCGCGCTTGACGGCACGAATGACGATGCGGTCGCGCTCGCCGGGCGCGCGCTCGCACAGTAAGCGTGCGATCTGACTGTCGTCGACGAACACGTGCTTCTTCAACGCGTCGAGCAGCGCCTTGGCGAGATTGTCGAGGTCGAGCGTGGGAGGTTCACCCGCGTGCTCCATGCGGATCTCGACGTCAAAATCGCCCCAGCGCGGACGGATTTGATATTCCTTGCGGAAAAACTCGTAGACTAGCGGCTTGTAGTAGCGCGCCTGCGTGGTGACGCCGTCGATGGCGATTTCAACGCCGCCGGCGATTTCACGGGCGCGGACTTTGCCGCGGCCGGACCACGTTTCGCTCACGCGTGCGCCGCGCGCATGGCGGCGAGCATTGCGGCGCGGAATTGGCCGCGGCGCTGGATTTCACCGTCAGGGGCATAGAAGAAGCATTGGCCTGGCTGGTTGAGACCGGCGAACACGGCCTCCGCTTGTTCGTGCTGGCCCCATGCTGAAACGAACACGCAGCGCGCGGCTTGCGGCTGGATCAGCGACCAATCCGATGGCGCACCGTTCGAGAGGTCGACAATGACGACGTCGCTTGATCGCGCGAGCACGTCCGTCACTGCTGGACCAGCGCTTGGCGACAGCGTGGCATGATTGGCAAATAGCGTCCGGACATTGAGCGCGAAGCGGTGACGCAAACTCGCCGCGAACTTGTCCACGTCCGCGTCGTGACCGGACTTTGGGCACGGCGCAATTACGTAACCGTACGGGCGGAGTTCGCGTCGCATCATCTTGCGCATGTCACTCTGCGCGCGAGTTGATCGCAAATTCAGAGCTGCCACGCGCGCCGCCTTGCTGCGGAATACGCAAGCCAGCAGCCAGAAGAACAACGGAATTGCCGTCGCCCCGAGCACCCAAGGCGACAACTGCCACGACATCAGCAGCCTATCGTGCAGAAGCATGTTGGCGCGAAACTGCGCGCGCGAAATGGTCGGCGGCGGCGGACGGGGCTTTGGGTGGACAATGACGGGATCTATAACACGTCCCGCGACCGGAGTGCAGATGTAGTCGTAACTGCAGGAAACCGCGCTATCGTAGATGGGCGACATCACGCGTTCGCCGCCTTGCTCCATAACGAACGCAATTGCCAAGGCGCTGACGAGCACGAACACCGTGAGAAATCCCAACACCCGGCGCACGCGCCGGCCCGCGCCAAAGAACAGCTTGTCGCCACGCGCCAGGTCCTTGGCAGAGATAAAACTCGGAATGGTGTCGCTATCTCGCGTCATCGCAGAGGAGCCCATCGTTGGTCCGGCTTGATCCGGCGGCGCCATGCTCATATCCCCTTCCCCGACAAAGTGGCAGATTCACTAAGGCCCGATCCATGAAAACCCGCACAGAGACTGACACTTTTGGACCGATCGAGGTCGAGGCCGACAAATATTGGGGCGCGCAGTCGCAGCGCTCCATCGGCAATTTTAAGATCGGCGTCGAAAAGATGCCGCAGCCGATCATTCGCGCTCTCGGCATTGTGAAGCGCGCCGCCGCTGAGGCGAACATGGAATTGGGGCGGCTCGATCCGGCCATCGGCAAGGTGATCGTCGCGGCCGCGCAGGAAGTGATCGAAGGCAAGCTGGACGCGCATTTTCCGCTGAGCGTGTGGCAGACGGGCTCGGGCACCCAATCGAACATGAACGCCAACGAGGTGATCTCGAACCGCGCCATTGAAATGCTCGGTGGCGAGATGGGATCGAAGAAGCCGGTGCACCCCAACGATCACGTCAATATGAGCCAGAGCTCGAACGATACGTATCCGACGGCGATGCACATCGCGGCGGCGGAAGAGATCGAGCATCGGCTGAAGCCGGCGCTGGCGAAGCTGCGCAATGCGCTGAACGACAAAGCGCAGAAGTGGCGGCACGTGATCAAGATCGGGCGCACGCACACGCAGGATGCGACGCCGCTGACTTTGGGCCAGGAATTTTCCGGCTACACGCAACAGGTCGAGAACGGGCTGAAGCGCGTGGACGATACGTTGCCGATGCTGATGCAATTGGCGCAAGGCGGCACGGCAGTGGGTACGGGGCTGAACGCGCCCGTGGGCTTTGCGGAGAAAGTCGCGGAGCGGATCGCGGCGATCACGCAGATGAAGTTCACCACCGCACCGAACAAGTTCGAGGCGCTTGCCGCGCACGACGCGATGGTGATGAGCCACGGGGCGCTCAACACGGTTGCGGCTTCCCTCTTCAAGATCGCCAACGACATTCGCTTCTTGGGCTCGGGCCCGCGTTCGGGTTTGGGCGAACTGGCGCTGCCGGAAAACGAGCCGGGTTCGTCCATCATGCCGGGCAAGGTGAACCCGACGCAGTGCGAAGCGCTGACGATGGTGTGCACGCAAGTTTTCGGCAATCAGACGACGATGACCATGGCCGGCGCCAGCGGGCATTTCGAGCTGAACGTGTTCAACCCGGTGATGGCGTACAATTTCTGGCAGTCGACGCGGCTGTTGGCGGATGCGGCGGTGAGCTTCACCGACAATTGCGTCGCCGGCATCGTCGCGCGCGAGGACAACATCAAGGCCAACCTGGAAATGTCGCTGATGCTGGTGACGGCGCTAGCGCCGAAATACGGCTACGACCGCGCCGCCAAGATCGCCAAGACGGCGCACAAGAACGGCACAAGTTTGCGCGAAGAGGCGATCAAAGATGGCATTCCAGCGGACGATTTCGATGCGATCGTGCGGCCCGAGAAGATGATCGGACCGGGCTAGAAAAACGCCGCCGGTTGCCCGGCGGCGCTGTCGGATACGTTGACTGCAGACAGTTAGTGCAGTTCGCGCCAGCGATCCTTGGCTTCGTCTTCGGTGATGGTGAGGCGGATTTTGTCGCCGCTGACGCTGTCGACATAAGTCAGCGGCAGCAAATGGTGCGAGCCGACGCCCATCGAGCGCGTGAGTTGCAGGTCAGCGCCCAGCACGTGGTCGACCTTGCCGATATGCTTTCCGTCGGAACCGACGACGTCCATGTGCTCACGGATGGAACCCGAGTCGATCATGTCCATAACTCCATCGTTGCGCGTCGCGGGCATGCGCCCGCTCCCTGGATGAAGAATTAAAAAATAGGTGCGGCGTTCCTCCGCGTACTGCCGATGGAACTTTTCACAACTTGCTCACGAATTGGCGCCTCAGATTGCAGAGACACACTGATGTTTGATCATTTTTCCGCGCTTCGTCGCGGAACGACTTGGCGGTTCAGGCGTACCGGCTTACATCGGTCGACGTGGCTGATGTGATCAACTTGAGACGCGCGCGCAAAGCAAAGGCGCGAGACAACGCCGCCGCGCACGCCCAAGCAAGTCGCATCGAACACGGCCGCACCAAGGCAGAAAAGAAGAAGACGAAAGCTGAGAACGATGCCGCCACGCGGAGACTCGACGGACACAAACGCGACGGCGAATAAAGGCTCGCTGCTGAAGCGCTCCATGCGCATTGCCGGCCATCGCACTTCCCTCGCGCTCGAACAGGAATTCTGGACAGGTTTGGAGAAGATAGCGCGTGCGCGCTCCACCAGCTTACCGGTGATGATCGCAGCCATCGACGAGGCGCGGGCGCGAGACACGCCGGACGCTTCGCTGGCGTCAGCGGTACGCGTCTATGTGCTGGAGAACCGGGTCTAGGCTATTGCCGGACAGGACGGCCGTAGAGCGCCAGCGCGTAGTAGCACGGCGATTGATTGCAGGTGTGCATGACCGCCTGCACCACGAATTGGCCGTTATATTGCGGCTGCACCGAAACCACCGGGATGGCGTCCGTCAATTCGTCGCGTGAGACGACGTTGTTGGCGGCATCGTAGAGAACGAGGTCGAAATCGCCGCAATCGTTGTCACAAACGCCGACGATGCGGTACTCGCCGCCGGCTTGCAGCGTGACAGGCACGTTCCACACGCCGCCCTGCGCGAGCTGACCCGAGACCGCCGCACTGAGCGGCTGGAAGCCTTGTGACACGAATTGCTGCTGCGCTGCCGTGAGACGCGCAAGCACTTGCTGCGAATAATCTGTGCCGCCTGCTTGCGGCGGTTGCACGGCGGGTTGCTGCATGACGGGCTGCTGCGGCGCATCGTTGGCCTGCTGCTGCGGCGTCGTAGCGCCCTCCTCATTGTACATATTGCCGATGACGCCGAGCACCATGATGGTGGCGACCACGGCGCCGACGATCCACACCCATGGTGGAATGGACTTCTTTGCGGCAGCGCCGGCCTGAGGCGCTGCAAAGCTCTGCGCTTGCTGCGGCGCGGCTGCACGCGGCGGCTCCATCGGACGCGGCGTGGGCCGCTCGGTGCTTTCAAACGCCTTCACCGCGTTGACCAGACGCTGCCAGCGCGGGTCGCTGGCGTCACCGGTCCAATCGCTGAGGTTTGCCGCTTGCACCTCGCCGAAACCAAAGGGCGGCTGCGCGGCGTCGATCATCACTGGAATGAGCACGCCCTTGTCGCGCCCCATGCGCGCCTCTTCGCGCACCCATTGCGATTTGGTGGAGTGCTCGCTCCACAACACGATCAGCGCGCGGCACTGCGTGAGTTTTTCTTCGATGTAATCGGCCCAGGTTTTTCCGGGCGGAATTTCGTTGTCCCAGAACACGGCGAGACCGGCTGCCTGCAACCCTTGCGCAACCTGCTCCGCGCGTGCGCGATCTTCGCGCGCATAAGACAGAAAAATGTCCGGCATGGACCCTCCGGCGCTTGTTCTAGCAGTACGGCGCGGCGGGTTTCAAACCAGGACTAGGCGCGGCCGGCCTTTGGATCGGGGCCGTATTGGTTGTCGCCCGGCTGACCGGCGATGAACACATAAACCAGCGCCATAACCGCGCCGACCAACGGGATCACCGCGAGCGCGGCTACCCATCCGCTTTGACCGGTATCGTGCAGGCGCCGGCTCATGAGGCTGATGAAGGGGCAAATGAAGGCGAAGTAGACCAGCGTCAGAAACACATAATTGGCGGCGCCCGAGGCCAATGCTTCGATGCCGCTTGTGGAAATGTCGGCAAAGTAAGCGACGAACACGCAGATCAGATAGAACACGATGAACCAGCCGAGTTCTTTCGGCCGCGCGCGCCCCTTGCCGTTGACATACATGCGCAGCGCGTTTTGGACCAAGGCGACGGGCGTATCGCTCACCGGCTGCGCCGCGCTGGCTTGCCACGCGGGCTGTTGCGTGAAGTGCTGCGGCGGTGGCGGCGTTTGCTGGACATGTGGCAGCGGCGCATCGGCGCCGCGCACCGCGGCGTAAACCGCTTGCGAGAAGCGCTTCCAGTCCGGATGCCCAGCTTCGCCGTGCCAGGTGCTTAAGTCGGCGGCTTGCACTTCGCCGAAGCCGAACGGCGGCGTCGAACCGTCCAAGCGCACCGGAATGAGCTTGGATTTGTCGCGGCCCATGCGCGCTTCTTCTCGCACCCATTGCGACTTGGTCGATGTCTCGCTCCAGAGCACGACGACGGCGCTGCATTGCGCGAGCTTGGCTTCGATATAGTCGGCCCAGGTCTGGCCCGGCGGAATGTCGGTGTCCCAGAACGCCTCAAGCCCAAGCATCGACAGGCCGCGCGCGATCTGCTCGGCGCGCACACGATCTTCGCGTCCGTAGGAAATGAAAACGTCCGGCATGAAATCCCCGCGACTCGAGCGCTCAAGCTAACGCAGTTCTGCTGCGGGACGCGCGACGATTTGAAGACGTCAGCCGGGCTCGGCGGAATGGCGCTGCGCTTCGGCCGTTTCGTACGCGTGCGCGTGGCCGAAGTGCGGTTGGGGATTTTGATCGGCCGCTTTCATCGCCATTACCGCCAGCACGACGATCAGAGCTGCGCCTAAGAGGCTGAAAAACGCGCCTTTTTGAGTGTCATTCGGCTTTTTCATGTTGCGATGTCTTCGCAACACCAACCGCGGAACAGCAGTGTAAGTTCCCGACGCAAGATTTGGCGCCAACGTTCGCCGTTCACACATCTTAACGCAGGCTGTTGGTTCGCAACGGCTTTTTGTTCTTGCTTCGTGCTGCTAGACTAACGATCTCAAGAATCGATGTCAGAAGACCTCCTCCCTATCTCGCAGCGCGCCATGGCGCCGCCGCCGTACCTGACGGCGCTCAATCCCGAACAGCGCGCTGCGGTGGAAGCGCTCGACGGTCCGGTGCTGGTGCTGGCGGGCGCGGGCACTGGCAAAACGCGGGTGCTGACGACGCGTCTCGCGCATTTGCTGACAACGGCGCGCGCCAAGCCGTGGGGCGTGCTCGCGGTGACGTTCACAAACAAAGCGGCGCGCGAGATGCGCGAACGCGTTGAGTCGCTGCTTGGACCGGGCGGCGGCGGACTGCCGTGGCTTGGCACGTTCCACTCGATCAGCGCGCGCATGCTGCGTACGCACGCGGAGCTGGTCGGGCTGAAAAATAATTTCACCATCCTGGACACCGACGATCAGATCCGCTTGCTCAAGCAGATCATCGATGCGGAAGGCATCGATGAGAAACGCTGGCCGGGACGCCAGCTGGCCGGGCTGATCGACAGCTGGAAGAACCGCGCACTGACGCCGGAGAAAGTGCCAAAGGGCGAAGCGTTCGCCTTCGCGGACGGCGCCGGCGTCAAGCTCTATGCGCACTATCAGGCCCGCCTGAAGATACTGAACGCTTGCGATTTCGGCGATCTGCTGATGCACATGATCGACGTGTTCCAGCGCCACCAGGACGTGCTGGAGAGCTACCACCGCAAGATCAGCCACCTGATGGTGGACGAGTATCAAGACACCAACGTCGCGCAGTATTTGTGGCTGCGCTTGCTGGCGCAGCACAGCAAGAACCTCTGCGTCGTCGGCGACGACGATCAGTCCATCTATGGCTGGCGCGGCGCCGAGGTGGACAACATTCTGCGCTTCGAACACGACTTTCCTGGCGCGGTGGTGGTGCGCCTGGAGCGCAATTATCGCTCGACCGGGCACATCCTTGCGGCGGCGTCGCACTTGATTTCACACAATCGCGGCCGCCTGGGCAAAACGCTGTTCACCGATGATGAGGACGGCAACCGTGTGAAGGTGCGCGGCGTGTGGGACGGCGAAGCCGAAGCGCGCCTGGTGGCCGACGACATCGAGGGCTGGGTGCAGCAGAACCGCAAATACGCGGACGCGGCGGTGCTGGTGCGCGCCGCCTGGCAGATGCGCGCCTTCGAAGAACGCTTCTTGATGCTGCGGATTCCGTACAAGGTTGTCGGCGGCCCGCGCTTCTTCGAACGCAGCGAAGTGCGCGATGCTCATGCTTATCTGCGCCTGGTTGTGTCTGAGGACGACGACCTGGCGTTTGAACGCGTCGTCAATCAGCCGAAGCGCGGCGTCGGTGAGACTACCGTGGCGAAGCTGCACGCACATGCGCAGAAGCCGCCGGTGCGGTTCGTGACCGACAACGGGCCGCTGTTCGATGCCGACACCGGCGAAGTTGTCACCCAGCAAGAACCCGCGCCGGGCGGGGCCACCCGCTTCCGTTCGCTGGTCTCTGCAGCGCGCGAAATGGTGATGACGGACGAGTTGCCATTGAAAGCACGCACGGCGCTGCGCGCGTTCCTCACCGATCTCGACCGCTGGCGCGAGCGCGCGCAAACCATCAGCCATGTCGAGCTTGCCGAAACGATCCTCGATGAGAGCGGCTACACGGAGATGCTCCGCAACGACAAATCTCCGCAGGCGCAGACACGGCTCGAGAACTTGAAGGAATTGGTCCAATCGATGGGCCAATTCGACACCCTCGCCGGCTACCTGGAGCACGTCGCGCTGGTGCTCGACATCGAATCCGAAAGCGATGGCGACAACGTGCATCTCTCAACGCTGCACGCAGCCAAGGGGCTGGAATGGCCGGTGGTGTTTCTGCCTGGCTGGGAAGAACAGGTTTTCCCATCGCAGCGCGCAGTGGATGAAAGCGGCGAGAAGGGTTTGGAAGAAGAGCGCAGGCTCGCATATGTGGGCATCACGCGCGCGCGAGAGAGCGCGCGAATTTCGTTCGCCGCGAACCGCCAAATCTATGGCCGCTGGCAGAGCGTCATTCCATCGCGCTTCATCGACGAACTTCCCTCCAAGAGCGTCGATGCGGTGAGCGAGACGGGCTACGCGATGCAGGCGGGCGGCGTGCGCGAAGCGGCGTCGCGTTTGGATTCCTATGCGCCGGGCGCCGGGTTCAACTCGGCCTATCAAAGTCCGGGCTGGCGGCGCGCGCAGGAAAACATGAACCAGCGCGGCGGCGGCTACGCCAAACCGCCGATGCTGGAAGGCGAAGCGCGGCTGGTGGTGAAGTCCAGCGACTCCGACTCCCACTACGGCGTCGGCGACAGAATCTTCCATCAGAAGTTCGGTTACGGAAAAGTCCGCGCCGTCGAGGGCAACAAGCTTACAGTGGATTTCGACAAGGCCGGCGAAAAGCGGGTGATCGACAGCTTCGTCATCCCGGCGAGCGCGGCTTAGCGATCGCGCGCGCCGTGTAAGATTTGCTCGACGCGAAGGATGTCGCCTTCAACCGTATAAAAGACAAGATACGGCGTCCCTGCGATGACGAGCATGCGAAGCGGCCACGCCCTTGTATAAGGGCGTGGCATGCGGGATGTGCGCCTGCAACCCGACGCGCTCATGGATCCGCCGCCAAACGCGCTACGCACCCTGCGGACTTTCCCGTTCAATGTGTTCCTGAATACGGTCGAGGTCGTCTACTGCGATGAGTGACCACTCGATTTTCACGCGCCGTATTTCTTCTCAAAGTACGATTCCACGTCCGAGTGTGAGAGGTACCTGCGATCTGGATCAGTCAGTCGACGCACCAATTCTGCGTCTTGCTCAGGCGTGAGTTGAGGCGCCTCACCTGGATGCGCCAGCATGAACTCCAACTCGATAGCGAAATAGTCTTGCTGATCGGGCGGCAGCTGGCGAATTCGTTCTAGGACGGCTTCGAGCTTGGTCATTCAAATAATCTAGCAAATGCGATGCGGCTTCGCCAGGGCGAGCTGCGTGGACGCGCACCGACCAACGCGAAAAAGTTCGCGCGATCAGGCGAAAATTGGCGGCTCGCGTACTACTTATAAGCCATGAGCGAGAGCCTGATTCACCGCCCCCGCGTTCTCATTGTCGGCGGCGGATTTGGCGGTGTCGCGTGCGCGAAAGCGCTGAAGCACGCGGATGTCGACATCACGCTCGTCGACCGCAACAACCACCATTGTTTTCAGCCGCTCTTGTACCAAGTCGCTACTGCCGCCTTGTCGCCCAACCAGATTGCGTGGCCGATCCGCGAAGTGATGCGCACGCAGGCGAACGTCACTACCTTCATGGCGGAGATCGATGGCGTCGACCTTGACGCCAAAATCGCGCGCGCCGGCGCACACAAGCTGCCGTACGATTTTCTGGTGATCGCCACCGGCGCCACACATTCCTATTTTGGGCACGACGATTGGGCGCCGTTTGCGCCGGGTCTGAAGCAGATCGAAGACGCGACTGCCATCCGGCGGCGCCTGCTCACGCGTTTTGAAGAGGCCGAGCTCGCCGATGACGAGGCGGAGCGACAGCGTTTGCTGACGTTCGTCATTATCGGCGCGGGCCCGACGGGCGTTGAACTCGCGGGCGCGTTCGCGGAGGTCGCCAAACATGCGCTACGCGAGGACTTTCGCCGTATCGATCCGCACAACGCGCGGATTGTGTTGATCGAAGGCACGTCGCAAGTTCTGCCGGTTTATCCGGCCGATCTCGCCGCCTATGCGAAGCGTGAACTCGAACGCAAAGGCGTTGATGTCCGCACCGGCGTGATGGTCACGAGTTGCGACGCGCGCGGCGTCGACACCAGCGGTGGGCGCATTGAAGCGGCGACCATCGTTTGGGCGGCGGGGGTGCAAGCCTCGCCTGCGGCGGCGTGGCTGGGTGCAGCGCACGATCGCGCCGGGCGTGTGTCAATCACGCGAGAGCTCACGGCGCCCGGACGCGATGACGTTTTCATCATCGGCGACACCGCCTCGCTGGCCGGCGCAAACGGCAAGCCGCTGCCAGGCATTGCTCCGGTCGCCAAGCAAATGGGAGAACACGTTGCGCGCGTCATTGGCGCGCGCGTCGAGGGACGGTCAGCGCCGCCGCCCTTCGGCTACAAACACTATGGCGATCTGGCCACCATCGGCCGCAACAGCGCTGTGGTGAAACTCGACACCTTCAAACTCACCGGCTTTATCGCCTGGTGGTTCTGGTCGGTGGCGCACATCTATTTCTTGATCGGCGCGCGCAATCGCATCGCCGTCGCATTCAACTGGTTGTGGGATTACGTCACCTTCCGGCGTGGCGTGCGGCTCATTCTCGGCGCGTGCGCCGAACCCTAGTGCGCGGCGCAGGCGCCGATGCGGTCGGTCACCATGTGCACGTGCTGCGACATTTGCCCTGCCGCGGTTTGCCCGGTCATAGTCGCATCCATCTCGACGTGAGTTGCCGTATAGCTGCCAGTGACTTGCATGGTGGTGCTGTCGCCGTCGGCGTTGGTGCACGTTGACGCGCCCTCGATGTGGCCGCCCGTCGCGCTCAAATGATTGTCGCTGCAGTTTTCGCCTTCATCGGCATCGACCAGGCTCTTGCGCGCCAGCTCGTTGATGTCGCTGCTAGTGACGCAGCTTTCGTCTGTGATCGGCTGCGCTTGCATCGCTTGCACCTGCGCAGGCGGCACACCGGGAATACTGGCCGAGACCACTGTAACAACGGTGCGATATTGGCCGGGCTGAATGCCCGTGCCGCTCGCAGTAACTGGCGCGGACGCCGGACTGGCGCTTTGCTGCCCATTGGTGGTTGCCGCCGGGGGCGAGCAGCACGCCAGCGCCACTGCCGCGATTACGAAAACGCCTCTGCGCACCATTGCCGTCTTCTCCCCTCGAGAGCGCGCAACCTGCCTCCGCATCCGCCGCGCCACAAGCGGCAATCGCGCTGTTCAGAGAACGCCGTCATGCACGCCGCAGGCATAAGCACTGGCGCGCGTCCATGGGCCGCGTTAGAGGCGGCGCGATGTTTTTTCTCACCGCCCAAGGCACGCTCGCACAAATCCGTGACGCCGCCGACGAACTCGACCGCCACGACCCCTCGCCCGCGGACGCGGTGAGTTGGTTCGAGGAAAAGCCAGGCCGTTTCCGCATCGAGATTTACGTCCCGACCAAGCAGGATGCCGACAGTGCCAAAGCGATCGTCGGCGCGGCGGCGCCCGAACTGCACCTGGTGCAGAAGAAAGTGAAAGCCGCCGACTGGGTGGCAATGTCGCTGGAAGGATTGCCGGCCGTGCGCGCGGGCCGGTTCATCGTCGCGGGGTCGCACGCGCTGAAGAACGAGAGCGGCGGGCGCACGAAAATCTGGATCGAAGCTAGCGAAGCGTTCGGCACCGGCCATCATGGCACCACCTGGGGCTGTCTGATGGCGCTGGAGGGCGTGCTGCGGAAACGCCGCGTCTCGCGTGTTTTGGACGTGGGCGCGGGCTCCGGCGTTCTGGCGATCGCTGCGGCAAAGACTGGCGCCGATGCGCTGGCGATTGAGATCGATCATCGCGCCGCGGCTATTGCCGAGATCAATGTGAAGCAAAATCACGTGGGCCCGCGCGTGCGCGTGATCGCCGGCGACGGCGCGCGGTACATTGCGCAGCAGCAGTTTGATCTGGTCTTCGCCAACATTCTGATGCGCCCGCTGATCCGGCTTTCGCCCAAGCTCGTGCCAAGCGTGGCGCCGGGAGGGACGCTGATCCTTTCGGGCCTGCTGCAAACCCAAGCGCCGCTGGTGCGCGAAGCCTATGAGTCGCGCGGGCTGATCCTAGAGCGGCAGATACCGCGTGAAGCTTGGATGACGCTGGTGTGGAAGAAGCCGCTTAAGGCTGCGGCCTAGCAGTCCAACGCGCATAGACGTTGAACGCGTACCAGCATTCGGCGGCCTCGCATTTGTACATCGCCACCTCGACGCGGTGCGGGCCAGTGGTAGTGGCGCGCACGCGCAACATGGGCGTGGTGTTGCCGGCAGTGTCCTCGGCGACCAGCTGACCGTTCGGATCGAACAGGCGCAGATCGATGTCGCCGCAATTGGTGTCGCACGCGCCGACGAAGCGATACTCCTGCCCGGCGCGGAGGTTGATGTTGATCTGCCGCGCGCGTTGCTGCGCCAGCGCGCCGGCGAAAGGACCAGCGACGAACATGAAGCCCTGCTCGCGCACGCCCGGTTCGGCGTGGGCCAGTTGCCCGGCAAGCTGGCGCGCAAACGGGCTGGGCACCTGCGCGACCGCGTCCGCGCCCGCCAGGAGCACGAAAGCGGCCAGTGCCGCCGCCAATTTCCGTGCCAAACCCATGGTTTCTCCGCCGGCGAGGCCGGATTTGAGGCCGCAAGCCCCTTAAACTCCACCGCAAAACCCCTAAACTCAAGCGACTGAACCCCAGATGAACTGTCGCTGAGAGGCTCTCGCGTGTTCCAGAACTATGACGATCCGGGCGGCCCCGCCCTTGGCCGTAAACACCTGCCGCAATTGAGGAAAGCGTTGAAGGCCGCAGGCATCGACGGCTTCATCATCCCCCACGAGGACGAGTGGCAGAACGAGTATGTGCCGCCGGCCTACGACCGCTTGGCCTGGGCGACCGGCTTCACCGGCTCGGCTGGCGTGGCGGTGGTGTTCGCGGAGGAAGCGGCAATCTTCGTCGACGGACGCTACACGCTGCAGGTCCGCACCCAAGTGGATGGCGCGCTTTACCAATACCGCGACCTCATCGACGGCGGCCCCGCGCAATATCTGCGCGAGCGCGCGCCGAAGGGCGGCAAGATCGGCTACGACCCGAAACTGCACAGCCCGGACTCACTCGACCGGTTGCGCAGCGCAGTGAGCGCGGCGGGCGCGGAGCTGGTCGCCGTGACGCAAAACCCGATCGATGCAATCTGGGACGATCGCCCGGCTGTGCCCGCGGCGAAGGTCGAGCCCTATTCGGAAAAGTATGCGGGCGAAACTGCAACCTCGAAGCGCCATCGCTTAGGCGAAGGCCTCAGCAAAGAAAGCGCCGACGCAGTGGTGATCACCTCACCAGCTTCAGTGGCATGGTTGTTCAACGTGCGCGGCGGCGATGTCGCGCGCACGCCGCTGCCGCTCGGCGAAGCTATTCTGCGCGCTGACGGCACCGCCGATTTGTTTCTGTCCGACGAAAAAGTGTCCGGCGAACTGCGTCAATGGCTTGGCAATGAAGTTGCGGTGCGGCCAAGCGAAGAGCTAACGCCGGCACTGGCGGAGCTGCACGGCAAGCGCGTGCGGCTCGATCCATCGACGGCGTCAGCTTGGTATTTCGACCAACTCGGCAAGGCCGGCGCGGACATCATCAAGGGTCAAGACCCGGTTGTGCTGCCGCGCGCGTGCAAGAATGAGTCTGAAGTTGAAGGTTCGCGTCAGGCGCATCGGCGTGACGGCGCTGCGATTTCCCGCTTCCTGCATTGGCTCGCGACCGACGGCCAAAGCGGCAAGGTGCAAGAGATCGAGGCTTGCGAAAAATTGGAGTCGTTGCGCCAAGCCACCGGCGCGCTGAAGGATCTTTCGTTCGACTCTATCTCGGGCGCCGGCCCGAACGGCGCCATCGTCCATTATCGCGTCACCAAAAAGACCAACCGCAAGCTCGCGCGCGGTCAGCTGTTTCTGATCGACAGCGGCGGACAATATTTGGACGGCACCACCGACATCACCCGCACGGTCGCCATCGGCCGCGCCACGCCGGAAATGAAGGATCGCTTCACGCGCGTGCTCAAGGGACACATCGCCCTCTCCCGCGTGCGCTTTCCAAAAGGCACGAGCGGGCACCAGCTCGATGCGCTCGCGCGCATGAGTTTGTGGGAAGCGGGCCTGGATTACGATCACGGCACCGGACATGGCGTCGGCGCCTATCTCGGCGTGCATGAAGGCCCGCACCGCATTGCCAAGATGCTCAATGCCGTGCCGCTGGAGCCGGGCATGATCGTTTCCAACGAGCCCGGCTATTACAAGACAGGCGCCTACGGCATCCGCATCGAAAACCTGCAAGTAGTCACGCCTGCGGAAGATATCGTCGGCGGCGAGCGGCCGATGCTTGGCTTCGAAACGCTGACGTTAGCGCCAATTGATCGCATCCTGATCGACAAGAAACTGCTCAGCAAGGAAGAGCGCGCGTGGGTCGACGCGTATCATGTGCGCGTGCGCGAGGCGATCAGCCCGCAGCTCGATGGCGAAGCAAAGGCTTGGCTGGAAGCGGCAACGGCGCCACTTTGAGTCAACAAAAGGGGGAAACCGATGTCCAGCGCCGACATTATACGCAGTCTTTACGTTGCGTTCGGCAAGGGCGACATGCCCGCAATTCTCAACCTCATGGCACCGGACATCGTTTGGAACGAGGCGGAGAATTTCCTCTACGCCGACCGCAATCCCTATGTCGGACCGCAAGCCATTCTTGAGGGCGTGTTCGCGCGCATCGGCGCTGATTTCGAGAACTTCGCCACCACGCCGGGTGAATTCATCGACGGCGGCGACACCGTCGTCGTGCCGATGCGCTACACAGGCACGTTCAAAGCGACGGGCAAGCCGATCAATTTGCAAGCCGCACACGTGTGGCAAGTGAAGAACGGCAAGGTCACGAGCTTCCAGCAATATGTGGACACGCTGGCCGCCGCGGTTGCGGCGGGCCGCTAGATGTTCGTCGGACACTATGCTGCGGCGTTCGCGGCGAAAGCCGTGGAGCCGAGGACGCCGCTGTGGGTGTACGCGCTTGGCGCGCAGCTCGTCGACATTGGCTGGGCGGGATTGGTCGCGGCCGGCGTTGAGCATACGCGCGTTGACGAAAGCCTGCCCGGTTCGCCGCTGGTGCTCTACGATATGCCGTGGACGCACTCGCTGCCGGCGGCGGTGATATGGTCGGTCGCGGCGGCGCTGCTTTGCATCGTGTTGCTGCGGGTGTCGCTATTCGCCAGCGTGGTCATTGCCCTCACGGTGTTCTCGCACTGGTTTCTCGACTTTCTCGTGCATCGGCCGGATCTGCTACTCTATCCAGGCGGACCGAAAGTCGGATTGGCGTTGTGGAATCTGCCGGTACCAGAGCAGGCGGTAGAAATGGGGTTGCTCGCACTCACCGGCGCCTGGTGGGTGGGCACGCGCGTGCGGCTGGGGCGCACGATCTGGCCAGCGCTGGTGTTCATGGCGCTGCTGATCGGCCTGCAAATTCTGGCGATGTTCTCGGCGCCAGCCGCAGGTGAAATGACTGCGCGCACAGGCATTACCGATATTGCGGTATATTTGGCCGTGACCCTGATCGCGGTTTTTGTCGACGTGCGCGCCAAGCGCGCGGCTATTGGCTGAGCTTCATCCAGGCGTCTTCGTCGATCACTTTGACGCCAAGCTTCTCGGCTTCCGCAAGCTTCGAGCCAGCGCCGGGGCCGGCGACGACGAGATCGGTTTTCTTCGAGACGCTGCCGGAAACTTTTGCGCCGAGTGCGGTGGCGCGCGCTTTGGCTTCGTCGCGCGTGGTTTGTTCGAGCGTGCCGGTGAACACGATGGTCAGGCCGGCGATCTTGCTGGAGGTGGCGGCGCGCGGCTGATCCTTGACGGTGACTTCCTTCAGCAAACGCTTGAGCGCGTCGGTGTTGTGCTTCTCGGCGAAGAAATCGACCAAGTGATCCGCCGCGACCGCTCCAACGCCATCGATGCGGCCGAGTTCGAGATAATCGTCGCCGGGCGCTTCCTTGGCCGCGGCTTTGACCGCGGCGATGGCGTCAGCCAGCGAGCCGAATGCTTCGATAAGATTCGCCCATGCTTTGGACGACACGCCTTTGACCTTGGGCGCATCGCCTTCCTCGAAGAGATCGCCCTTCGCGGCTTTCAGCGCAGGCGCCGCTTCGATCAGCGCCGCGCGCGCACCGCCGCCGACGCCGGGCACACGCTCCAACGCTTCATAGGCCGCGCCGGGGCGCGCCCTTACCGCGGCTTTCACGGCGTCTTCGAACCCAGTCCAGCCTTCAAAGCGGCGGGCAATGACGCCGGCGGTGGTTTCGCCGATGTCACGGATGCCAAGCGCATAGAGGAAACGCGCAAATTCCGGGGTACGCCGCGCTTCGATGGAGGCGAGCAGATTGGTGACGCTTTTTTCGCCGTAACCTTCGCGCGTCATCAGGTCATCGCGGTGCGCAGCCAAAGTGAAGATGTCAGCCGGTTCTTTCATCCAGCCGAGTTCGTGAAACTCTTCGATCTGCTTGGCGCCGAGCCCGTCAATATCCATGGCGCGGCGCGCGACGAAGTGGATCAGCCGCTCCACGACTTGGGCGGGACAATTGAGCCCGCCGGTGCAGCGGGCAATGACGCCCTCTTCGCCGGGCTCCAACTCGCGCGCGACGTGACTGCCGCAGACCGGACACGTCTCCGGGAATTTGTAGCGGCGCGCGCCGCTTGGGCGCTTCTCCAAGAGCACATCGACGATTTGCGGGATTACATCGCCGGCGCGCTGCACCACCACCGTGTCGCCGACACGCAGATCCTTGCCGCCGCGAATGGCGCCGCCGTCGGCGCCGACACCGCGGATATAGTCGGCGTTGTGCAGCGTCACATTGGTGACGGTGACGCCGCCGACGAACACCGGATGCAGGCGGCCAACGGGCGTGAGCGAACCGGTGCGGCCGACTTGAATGTCGATGCCATCGAGCGTGGTGGTCTGCTGTTCAGCGGCAAACTTGTGCGCGATCGCCCAGCGCGGACTGCGCGAAACGAAGCCGAGGCGCTGTTGCAAGGCAAGCGAGTTGACTTTGTAGACGACGCCATCGATCTCGTAGGCGAGCTTCTGGCGGCCCTCGTGAATCTTTTCGTATTCGGCCAGCAGCGCATCCGCGTCCTTGCAACGCACGATGCCGGCGAGCGGGAAGCCAAGCTTCGCCAGCTTATGCATCGCATCATACTGCGTCTCGGCGAGCGGCGCGGAGAGTTCGCCCCAGCCATGCGCGAAGAAGCGCAAGGGGCGCGACGCGGTGATCTTCGGGTCGAGCTGACGCAAGGCGCCGGCGGCGGAGTTGCGCGGGTTGACGTAGGTCTGCTTGCCGTCCTTTTCGAGCGTGGCGTTCATTTTCGCGAACGCCGCCTTCTCCATGTAAACTTCGCCGCGGACCTCAAGGATTTCCGGCGCGCCTTTGATCGTGTGCGGGATGTCGGCAATGGTGCGCAAATTCGCAGTGACGTCCTCGCCCTCGCGACCATCACCACGCGTGGCGCCTTGGACGAACTTGCCGCTCTCGTAGCGCAGCGAGGCAGAAAGGCCGTCAATCTTCGGTTCGGCGGTGATGATGGGCGATTTGTCGAGATTCAGGAAACGCCGCACCTTTTGCACAAACGCGTGCGCATCGCCGGCGTCGAAGGCGTTGTCCAACGACAGCATCGCCACGTTATGGCGGACCTTGCCGAACTTTTCCGCGGGCGCTGAACCGATGCGCTGGGACGGACTGTCCTCGCGCACCAGCTTCGGAAAGCGCGCTTCGATCGCGACGTTGCGCTTGCGGAGCTTGTCGTACTCGGCGTCGGTGAGTTCGGGCGCGTCTTTCGAATAATAGAGCTTGTCGTGGCGTGCGATTTCGGCGGCCAAGCGCTCAAGCTCGGCCGCGGCTTCCTTTTCGCTCAGCTTCTCGACAGCTTTGTCGCTCACGGCCCCTCCCAGCAAAGAGGCTTAGAACACGGCTCCGAACGTGCGCGAGAGCCAGCCACGGCGGCGCGCTTCTTCCGTCGCCACTGGCGCTACGCCACGCGTTTGCATCAACGCATAGGCGCGCTGATACCACTCGTTGCCCGGGTAATTGTAGCCAAGGATCGCCGCCGAACGTTGCGCCTGATCGGTCATGCCAACCGAAAGATAGGCTTCGACCAATCGCTCCAGCGCCTCCGGCACGTGCGAGGTGCGTTGGAAGTTCGGGTTCTCGACCACGTTGCGGAAACGGTTGATCGCAGCGAGATGTTGATCATTGGTCAGGTAGAAGCGGCCGATCTCCATCTCTTTGCCGGCCAGCTGGTCATAGACCATGTCGATCTTGAGCCGCGCATCGCGCGCGTAAGAGGTCTCCGGATAGCGGCGCACAACGTCGTTGAGCGCGGCCAACGCACGCTCGGTGATGCCTTGATCGCGGCCCACGTCGAGGATGCGTTCGAAGTAGCAAATCGAGACGAGATAGTAGGCGTATGGCGCGTTCTCGTTGCCCGGATGCAGTGAGATGAAGCGCTGCGCGTTGTCGATCGCCTTGTCATAGTCGTTCGACTGATATTGCGCGTAAGCTTCCATCAGCATGGCGCGGCGCGCCCACGTCGAATACGGGTGCTGACGTTCGACTTCCTGGAACGCCGTTACCGCGTCAGCCCAACGATGGCGATCGAGCAGATCGGCGCCGCGGTTGTACAAACGCTCTACCGGCTGATCGGTGTACTGGACGTTTTCACGCGCGCCACGTCCGTGACCGCCTGCGCAAGCAGCGACGCCACTCGCCAGAATGGCGAGCGCCAAGGCCCGTGCAAATTGCTTTTGTCGTGGCTGCAACTGGCCTCTCCCTGCTCCGGTTTCCGACGCGCGGACCCGCCCGGACCAATGGCTGATACAGGACAAACTGGCCCCGGCAAAGCGCCTGCGGCTGTGGCACGAACGGCGATGTCAGCCGACGGCGGCGACCCGTTGCACGGCGTCCACGCGTTCCGGCTCGGCAACGGCTTCGCCGTCCCAGCACCAAGCTTCCGGCGTGTCCAGAAGCGATCGCACGAGCAGCGCATTGAGCGCATGGCCGGGCTGATCCGCCACAAAGCGGCCACAAATCGGCGCGCCCGCGAGGGAGAGGTCGCCGATGGCGTCCAGCAGCTTGTGGCGCACGAACTCGTCTTCGAAGCGAAGGCCGTCCGGGTTCATCACGCGGCCGGCGTCGACCACGAGGGTATTGTCCATCGAGGCGCCGCGGCCGAGACCGGCTTGGCGCATGGCGTCGACATCGGAAAGGAAACCGAACGTGCGCGCGTCGGCGACTTCAGTGAGGAAGGTCTTCGGCGACAGCTTCACTTGTTGGCGTTGCACGCCGATGGCCGGATCGGCGAACCGGATGGTCACATCGAGGTCGAGGCCATCGAAATCCACAGCCGGCAACAGGGCCGCGCTCTTGGCGCCCATGCGCACTTCAATCGGCTCAATGATGCGGATGCGGCGCAGGCGCGCCGCCGATGCCGCAACGCCAGCATTGGTCAGCACTTGCACGAATTGCGCGGACGAGCCGTCGAGGATCGGCAGTTCCGGGCCGTCCACCTCAACCAACAGGTTATCGATGCCCAAGCCGGCGCAGGCCGACATCAAGTGCTCGATGGTGGCGATTTCCACGCCAGCGGCATTGCGCAGCGTTGTGCAGTTGCGGGTGTCAGAAACGGATGACGCATGCGCGCGGATCACGTTATCCACACCCCGAACATCGGTGCGGACAAAGAGGATGCCGGTATCGGCCGGCATCGGGCTCAACACCAGGCGCACGTGCGCGCCTGAATGCACGCCCACGCCCGCGCACATGGCAGGACCGGCAATCGTTTGTTGGCGACGCAGCGTTGGCACCCTCAGTCCCCTCAAGGGTTAGCGTTTGGGCCCCCGACCCGACGCTGGTGTAAACCAGGGTTCCCTCACCCTCACAACACACGTTGCGTTACGGTTTGTGACCGTTAACGAATGCGGGCGAAGGGACTGAAAATGCGTCGTTCTGTGGCCGCGCCGGGCGATCCGGTGGCTTTGCTGGCGGAAGCCAAAGCGGAAGGTCCGGGAGCGGCGTTGGCGGCGCGGCGGGCGGCGATCCTGGGCGAGCGCACCGACCCCGAATTGGCGCGCGAGGCGCTGGCCTTGGCGCTGCGGCTTGAGCCGCGCGATCCCGCGCCGCGGTTGCACTTGGCGCGGTTGCAGGCCGAGGCCGGTGAGTTGGAGCAAGCGATCGCGGAAGCGCAGCAGGTTCTGGACGGCGCTGACGACGAAGCCGCGCGGGCGCGCGCGGCGTTCATGCTCGGCGAAATTTCTCGCGCGCAAGGCGAAGACAATCGGGCGCGTGGCTTCTACACGACGCTGGCGCAGATCGAGGAAACGGTGCTGCGGCGCGATCGCACCAATCCGACTGCGTCGCGGTGGTACGCGCGGGCGCGCGGGCGCATCGCCGAACTCGATATGGCGCAGGGACAAACGGGGCGCGCCAAAACCGGCGCAGAAGGCGCGCTGACGATCTTGTACGCTTGCGCGTCGCAGGTGGGCGAAGACCCGGTGGTCGCCGCCGATATCGCCGATGCGGAAATGCGCTTCGGTGCAGTGCTGCTCGATGCCGGCGACGCCAACGAGGCGCGGCGGCGTTTGGGTCAAGCAATTGCGCGTTACGAAGCGCTCGCCATTACCGATACCGGCGAACCGCATTGGCGCGCGGTGTTGGCGGACGCGTGGGCGCTGGCGGCGGAGGCGGACTATCTGCGCGGGTCGAAAGAAGAAGCGCGGTTCGCCATCGACAAAGCCATGCAGGCGCGGGTGAAGCTGGCAGCAGAGCATCCCGAAGAAGAATGGGCGCTCGCCGGCGCGTGGAGATTGCGGGCCGCGTTGCTCACGGCGATCGAAGACATTGACGGCGCAACGCACTCGCTGGCGCAAGCGCGGGCGCTGGCGGAACGGCTGGCGGCGAAGGCTGCGGGACGCGAAGCGCCGGCGCGGTTCTTGGCGCACACTTTGCTCGACCAGGCAGACCATGCGCTGCGGATGCGCGATCTGAGCTTGGCGCGGCAAGCGGCGGACAATGCGCGGCGGGTGACGGAGGCCTTCGCGCTCGCGACCAAAGCGGGGTCCTGGTACGGCGAATGCGGCGCGTGTTGGGATCGCTTGGGCGAAGCGGCGCGCTTTGCCGGACAAGCGCCGATGGCGCAGGACGCGTTTGCGCGCGCAACCGAATTCCGGCGCATGTCGCGCGATGCGGACTTGAGCGATCAAAGAGCACTGCATGCGTTCTCCGCGGCGCTGATAAAGTATGGCGAAGCCTCGATGGAGGCGCGTTCGCCGCAAACGGCGCGGAGCGCGTTCAATGAATGCGCCAATCTGCGGCTTAAAGTATTCCAAGCCGATCCGGCGAATGTCGCAGTGGGACACGCGCTGGCGGTGGCGCTGGAGCGCGTGGGGCTTGCGTCCGCGCAGATGGGCGATGGCGGTGCGGCGCGCGCGGCATGGGAAGACGAACTCTCGCTGGCGGACAAGATTTTCGACGATGACGATAGTTTGGAGGCGCTGCGTTTCCGCGCCATCGTTGAATCTCACTTATGCTGGCTCGGCGGCAGAGACGCGGTTGAGTATCGCCATTCAGCACTCAAGCGCTTGGAAAAACTCGCGAGCGCGGGCGTGCTGAGCGCCGACGAAGCGGCGCTGCGCAAACGACTCTGGGACGCCTAGCGCGGATTCATTTGCCGGCGCAGGAACGCAGGAATTTCGAGCTCTTCGTCGAGCGCGGGGTCGCGCACTTGCTCTTCGCGCGCGTGCTGCGGCGGGAGATCCTCATCCGCGCCGAACTCCGCGAAATCGGACGGCGCGGCTTCGGGTTGCGCGGGCGCGGTTGGCTTGCGCCAGCCAAACAAACTGAACCCACCGCCCGTTGGGCTCGCGGCGGGACGGCGCTGATCGGGGCCAACGTCATTGGCGAATGACGGGCGCGGTTCTTCGTAGCCCGGCACGTTTCGCTCACGCGTGGGCGGCAGCGGCGCTTGCTCCTGCGCAACGGCGGAAGCCGGACGCTGCACTAAAGGACGGCGCACCACCGGGGTTTCGGCGGCGCGGCGCGCAGGCTCGACCACGGTTTGCTGGGTGATGATGGCTTCGTCGTCGATGCCGGTGGCGACCACCGACACGCGGATGCGGCCGTCGAGGGTTTCGTCAAACGTCGAACCCAGAATGATGTTGGCGTTGGGATCGACCTCAGCGCGGATCTCGTTGGCGGCCTGATCGACTTCGTACAGCGTCATGTCGAAGCCGCCGGTGATGTTGATCAACACGCCCTTAGCGCCACGCATGGAAACGATGTCGAGCAGCGGGTTGGCCATGGCGCCTTGAGCGGCCTCGAGCGCGCGGTTGGGACCTTGCGCCTCGCCGGTTCCCATCATCGCCGTGCCCATCTCCGCCATCACCGTGCGCACGTCGGCGAAGTCCAGATTGATGAGGCCGGGCATGACCATGAGATCGGTGACGCCACGCACGCCCGAGTAAAGCACCTGGTCGGCGAGTTGGAAGGCTTCAGCGAACGTGGTGCGCTCGTTGGCGACACGGAAAAGATTCTGGTTCGGAATAACGATCAGCGTGTCGACGTGCTTGCGCAGCTCCTGCACGCCTTGCTCGGCGAGCTGCATGCGGCGCTGACCTTCGAAGTGGAAGGGCTTGGTGACGACGGCGATGGTGAGGATGCCGCGCTCACGCGCGGTGCGGGCGATGACGGGGGCTGCGCCAGTGCCGGTGCCGCCGCCCATGCCGGCGGCGACGAACACCATGTGTGCGCCTTCAAGGAACTCGATGATTTCCGGTTGGCTCTCTTGGGCCGCCGCTTGGCCCACTTCCGGGCGCGCGCCGGCGCCAAGGCCTTCGGTGATGGCTTGGCCGAGCTGGATGCGGTTCGGCGTGCGCGCGCGGGTCAGCGCTTGCGCATCGGTGTTGGCGACAACGAACTCGACGCCCTGCAGGCGGGCGTCGATCATGTTGTTCACAGCATTGCCGCCCGCGCCGCCGACGCCGAAGACCACGATGCGTGGCTTCAGCTCGTGCATATCGGGCGCGTTGTACTGGTTCATTTCCCGCTCCAGGGGCTCTTCGCTCTCACGATTCGCCCACGCTTGCATTTAAGCCTCAAGGCAAGGCTTTAAGCTCTCGTTAATTCTTGGAAAATGTCGCGGCGGTTTTGCGGCTAAACGACGTTCGCTTCCAGATTTCAAAGAGATTTTGGGTTGGCGGCGTGTGGCGGCAAGGGGAATTTACAGCACGCCGCACACGCGGCTGCCGTTTGCTTGAGCTGCCCTCCGAATGAAGAGCGGGACGCGGATCAACCGCGTTGAGTAAGTTGCGCCTTACGGCGCGTGTAACGCGAATGATCCGCGTCCCGTGATTGTTGTGCAGCAGCTCGAACGGGGGGCGCTGTTCGCACCCTTATTTCGGACGCCGCAGACGCGCTGGCCGGTGTGTTCGCACCAGTCCCACGATCTCCCGCCTTTGGCTCCGCAAGGGAGCTCTTATGGCGGGCTTGGCGCTTCGGAATTTGCGGCGAAGCAGGCTGAGGGAGTTTCCCCCTTCGGCTCGCTTCGCTCGCCACTTCCCTCGCAAGCGGGGGAAGAAATCCAAAGCGCTTCGCGTTCAATCACCTCGTTCGTCGCATTGGTGAACATGGCCAACTGCTCCTCGTGCGGAACGATGAGTGCATTGTGCACCGAGGTTTGATGCGGTCGGATTGATTGTTGGCAAGTTGGAGCGCGCGCCTCCGGCGCGCTTGGCGGAAATGCTTGAAGGATCAGCGCGAATGCGCCACGGAGCGGCGCGCTCCAACCTTCATCCTTCCGCGCATTGTGTTGGATAGATCGAAATCTATCCACGTTTGCCCCGACGGGTGCGCTTCAGAACGTCGGCGTTTGGTTGGGATCGTGTTTTTCGGGGGGCGGTTCTTCGGCGGCAGGCGTGTCGTCGATGGGGGCGGCGGATGCGGGAGCCGCGGCGACGCGCGGTTCGGGTGTCGCGCGCTGTGGATGCGGAATGGCGACAGCGGGTTGTGCGATAGGCGGTGGCGTTCGCGCGGGCTCGACAACGGGCGTTGCACGCGCCGGCGCTTCCTGATGATGCGTGACGATCGGCGTTGGCGGCAAACGGCGACGCGGCGGCGTATGCGCACGGCGGCTCGTGAGTTGCCTATGAGCGCTGGCGGGACGCTGGCGATGCACAGCCGCATGTGTCGCGCGCGCGTGCGGGCGACGCGCCGAAACCGCGCGATGTGCGAGCACGACCGGCACGCTGACAGCCACCGCACTAGGATCGGCGCCGAGCAAGCGGCCATCGTCGGGCGGCGCGGCTTGCGCGACTTGTACGGGCGGCAATGGCACGGTGGTGTCCGGCGGCAGCGGCGTTGCCGGCGGCGGCGTTGCATCCGCCTGCTCCACCGGCGCGTCATCCGCACCCACGCATTCGGCAGCGACTCTCAGCTTGTGTGGCAACTGCGTGCAGACGGCGTCGCCGAGTTTGCGTGTGCCATCTTCAAACTGCGCGAGCGCTTGACTAGCGACCGTGCGCAAGCCGCGCATCTCGTCGTTGCTGGGAGGACCGGTGACGGCGAAGAAAAGTGCGACAGCGACCGAAGCCGTCATCACCGTAAAGATGAGCAGGCCGCGCATGACCGCGCCGACAAAAGACATGCGACCGCGCATCTTGCGCGTTCTCCGCCCAGCGAATTGTCCCTCTCACCCATGAGAAACACGCGCCGCGCGCGGCGTGAAGAGACGAAAGCAGTAATGTGGCGAAAAGTGCGGATGAGGTATGCGGACGCGCGCTTAGAAGTTGTCGCGGAGCCATTCCCACGCGCGGCCGGCGGATGAACGCATCACCGAAGCGAGCGCGTTGAGGCTTGGCGCGAAGGATTCTTCGACGTCTTCGAGTTGCGGCGTGTCGAGACGGTAGCGGAGCAAACCCGCGGCGGCGCTGAAGCCGGGGCCGGCGTCGCCATGGTCGAAGCCGGAGAGCTGGTTGGGGCGGCCGATGCGCACCGGCAGACCTAGCGTCTGCTGCGCAAGATCACGCATGCCGGGGATCTGCGCGCCACCGCCAACAAGGACGACGCGTTGGGGCGCGTTATCGCCGTGGAAGCCGGCGCGCGAGAGACGCTCGCGCACCATCAGCAACATTTCGGTGAGACGCGGCGCAAGCGTGTCGGCGATGACGCCACGCAATGTGGTGGCGTGCTCAAGGCGGCCGTCCTGACCGATGCGCGGCGCTTGCACGGCTTCGCGCGGATCGCAGGCGCCGGCGACAGCGCCGAAGGCAAGCTTGATGCGCTCAGCG
Source organism: Terricaulis sp. (assembly GCA_047601265.1). Taxonomy (GTDB): domain Bacteria; phylum Pseudomonadota; class Alphaproteobacteria; order Caulobacterales; family Aquidulcibacteraceae; genus Vitreimonas. The sequence goes on along the minus strand of JASGJR010000001.1, from coordinate 3,398,153 downwards.
GCGGCGAAAGTGGTTTCGAGCTTGAGCGCGAGATCGCGCGTCAGGCGCACACCGCCGACGCTGATGGTTTCGCAATGCACGAGCCCCTCGCCCGCGAACGCGGCAACGCCCAGCGCGCCTGCGCCGAGATCGATGACGAGCGCGCCGGCTTCACGTTCTTCCTCGGTAAGCGCGGCCATGCCGGCCGCCTTGGGCGCGGCGACGATGTCTTCGACCTCGGCGCCGGCCTGGCGGATGCAGGCTTTGAGCGCGTTCAGCGCGTCGGTCGGCGCGGTGACGATGCAGCACTCGGTGGCGAGCATGCGGCCTTCGCAGCCGGTGGGGTCGGCAATCGGGTCGCCGTCGTCGATCATGTAGCGCAGCGGCTCGACGTGCAGGAACGAAAGCTGCGGCGTGGGCGCGTTGTGCATAGCGGCGTTGATGGCGTTGTCGATGTCGCGGCCGTCAATCACTTTGCCGCGCACGCGCGCGGCGCCGCGGACGATGCGGCTGTTAACGCCGGGGCCGGAGTACGACGCAACAACGCGGGTGATGGGCGCGCCGGCCATGGCGGCGGCTTCCTCGATCGCGACTTGAATTGCGCGTGCGCACGAGTTGAAATCCGCAGGTTTGCCGCTGGCGATAGCCGGCGCTGTCTGAAGGCCGACGCCGAGAACGCGCATCGGGCGATCGGGGTGCATGTCGAGCACGGGATCGCGGCGCGTGGCGAGGCAAACGGTTTTGGAGACGCCGACGTCGAGCGCGGCGACCAGGCCCTGTTGAGGTGCGCGCTGCGTGAGTTCGAGCGGTTCGTCTTCGTCGTGGAGGCGTTCAACGGCGAGAGCCATCAGGCGCCTCCCAGCAAGGGATGTTCGCCGCCGGCCAACACCGGATGCACGCGCACCGCCATGCGGCCAGGCGTGCGCAGGTCAATGCCGACAACGGGACGGTCGAGCAACGCGTACTGGTTCTGCAGCGTTTCCAGCTGCGCCATGGCTTGCGGCGCGTTGTTCTCGGGAAGCGCGACGATCGTGCCGCTGGTGAGTTCGACGTTCCAGCGGCGGTCACCGACGCGAGTGAGCTGTTTCAAGTGCGCGCGCAGTTGCGGCAGGCTTTCGAGCGCGATCAGCAGCGGCTCGGCGGCGGGGCCGGCGCCCTGACCGACAACAAGCGGCAGCTCAGGATGATCGGCGGCGCGCTCGGCCAGCAAACGCTCGCCATTGGAGTTGATCACCGCGACTTCGCCGTTCTCCAGCCAGCGCGCGTAACCTTGGCGGCGGGCGATTTCGACGACGACAGTGGACGGCCACAAGCGGCGCACACGAGCGTTGGCGACCCAGTCGAGGCTTTCGACGCGCGCTTGCACATCTTTCGGATCGAGCGAGACGACGGAGTGGCGCCCGGCGGGCACTACCATCGCCTGCACTTCTTGTACGCGTGCGGCGCTAAGCGACGGCGAGTCCGGCAGTGCGCGCACGTTGACATGTTGTACGGCAAAGCCGGCATTGGAGGCGGCGCTATCGCTGGCGCTGGCGAAAGCTTCCTTGGCGTTCCACAAGGACGACCCGAGCCAAGCAGCGCCGGCGACGGCGACGCCACAGAAGATGACGAGGCCCGCGAGCGCCAGCAGCAGGCTCTTGCCGCTGACCTGTACATCTTCGCCGGTGATGCCGTTCATCTTGATGGCGGCGAGACGCGGCACGTTGGACGGCGCGCTATAATGCTGCTTGGCGCGGCTGGCGGCGGCGCGGCCAGCGGGACGGCGCGATCTCACCGCGGGCATGATGCGTCCTCCAGCATCCAGGCCACGAGTTGATCGTAGGACATGCCGAGGTGCGCTGCCTGCTCAGGCGCGAGCGAGGTCGGCGTCATGCCGGGCTGATTGTTGACTTCGATCAGAATGATCTTGTTGCGCTTGGGATCGTACTTGAAGTCGGAGCGCGTGAGGCCGCGGCAGCCGAGCGCGACGTGCGCCTCTTCGGCATAGCGCATCAGCTTCTTGGCGACCTCGTCGGGGATGTCGGCGGGCAATTGGTGGGTGGAGCCGCCGGCGGCGTACTTGGCGTTGAAGTCGTACCACTCGCCAGCGGGAATGATTTCGGTGACGGCAAGTGCGCGCGGACCGGTCTTCTCGCCGAGCACCGCGACGGTCAGCTCTTTGCCGCCGATGAATTCTTCGACCAGCACCTGGTCGCCATAGGTCCAATCGGGATCGAGCAATTGTTCGGGCGGACGGTTGGCGCCCTCGCGCACGATGAACACGCCGATCGACGAGCCCTGGTCGTTCGGCTTCACAACATAAGGCAGCGCCATCGGATGCGCCTTCGCCGCTTCAAGCCGATCCATCAGCTTGCCTTCGGCGACAGGAATGCCGGCCTGGCGGAAGATGGCTTTGGCTTTGTCCTTATCCATCGCCAATGCGGAAGCGAGCACGCCCGAGTGCGTGTAAGGAATGTTCAAATATTCGAGCACGCCCTGGATGCGACCGTCTTCCCCGTAGGTGCCGTGCAAAACGTTGAACGCAGCGTCGACCTTGGCGGCCTGCAATTTGGCCAGCCAGTCGCTCTCCTGCGGATCGATTTCGACGACCTCGTGCCCCAAACGCTTCAGCGCAGCGACTGCGCCGGCGCCTGTCGACAGGCTCACAGGCCGTTCGGGGCTTTTGCCCCCAAGAAGGACCGCAACGCGGGCCATTTGCGCCTCACCACCAACCACCCGGGCGATCGCGTTTCTGCGCTCGCGCCAAGGTCTCATAATGAAACGCTTCGGGGTTAAGGCATGATGATGGCGGCGCGTTTAGTTGCTGATTTTTATGGTAAAAACTGAGGTAGGAGAGATTGAAGCGCGTTCACGGAAGTTGCGGCGCGTTAGGCTCGCTTAAAGCGCTTTCACGAGTTGCCGCGGCGTTTTCACGGTGTTCGGCTTTTGGGCTTTTGTACAACTATGTTTGCAACGCCAAACCTGCCTATCGAAGCCGCGTTGCCCATCTCTTCGTTCGTGGTCTAGCCCCAAGGATCGAGGAGCGTAAGTCCAAGCCCCTCGAATCTCGTACATTACGTGTCGCGATGGCGGCGCTGGCTTCAGCGGCGATGCCGGCTATCATCATGTCGGCTTCACCTTTAGGCTGACCTTTGGCGTAGCGTATTGCCATCATGACGCCTGCGCGCCGGGCCGCATCCTCGGTCATTGGGAGGATCACGAAGCCTGGCGCGCCGACCAATCGCTCAAAACGAGCTTCAAGATCCGCGCGGCGGCCTCCGTGCGGCAAACGATGAAGACCGAACTGGATTTCATACACATTGACTGCTGTCGTCGCGGCGGCCTCCCCGCGACGGAGCTGCAGCCACGCATTAAAGCGCGGATCAAGTGATGCTCTCATCATCTCTGAAATGACGTTGGTGTCGAAGATGATCATTCGGAAAAGTCGACAGGCGGACGACCCCAATTGCGCTCGGGAATTTCAAGATCAACGCCGTGCTCCTCGCCGAACAACTCTCTCATGAGCGCCAGCACGCCGGGCCCATCAAGGTGTTGAACCGGCTCCTTCTCCGCTTCGCGGGTCAGGATCAGACGCGCCTCCTCCTCCATTGACCGGCCCGCCTTGGCGGCACGGACGCGGAGGCGCGCTTTCACGTCGTCGTCGAGCTTGCGGATAAGAAGACTAGCCATATGTGGCATATAACACAGGTTGTAATTGATATCAATGATATCATTGCTATCACATTTTGGCGCTAACCTCGGTTGCCACACGTTCGCCGCTGCGGATGGCGCCGTCGATGTAGCCGATCCAGGCGTCGGCGGTTTCCGTGCCGGCCCAGTGGATGCGGTCGACGGGGGCGTGGATGGCGGGGCCGAAATGGGTGAGCGTGCCCGGTGACGGGAGCGCCACGTAGCCGCCGCGATGCACGGCGTTCGCCGACCATACCTCTTCGAGATAGTCCGACGGGTGCAGGGCGTCGGGGCCGAAATAGAGGGCGATGTCGTTCAGCACTTGCGCGCGGCGCTCGGCGGGATCGCGGTCAGCCCATTTTTGCGCAGTGGCGCCGTTGAAGAAGCCGACGAGATCGCCGCCGCCGTGTTGTGGCGAGTGATCGAACCACGGACCGAACTCGGTGCGGTCGGACAGTACAAGACCGCTCAGCCCGCGCTGGCGCCAGAACGGACGCGCGTAGGCGACGTGCACCTTGATGACGCAACCCATCGGCATGCGCTGCGTAAGGCCGTCGCGCACCGCCGGCATGGGGGGCGTGTACTGAATGCGCGCGGCGAGCGGCGGCGGCGCGGTGACGATGACATAGCGCGCGCGATACTCGGTGGCGGGCGTGGTGACGATGACGCCGGCATCGTCCTGCGCGATTGCGGTGACGGGCGCGTTGAGCATGATTGCCCCGCCGAGTTCGGCGGCCATCTTTTGCGCGAGTTGCCAAACACCGCCTACGAAATAGGAATCTTGCGCGCCGCCGCGCGTGCCGATGAGCGACGAGAAACCTCCGCCGGCTTTCGAATAGGCCAGCAACGCAAGCATTGAGACTTGGCCGGCTTCGTTCGAAAGTACGGTGCGCACAAGCAGACGCAAGGCGGTGCGAACCGCGGGCGTTTGCGCGTTGGCGACAAGCCAGCTCTCGATGGTTTGGGAATCGAAGTCGGCGGCGTTGGGAGATTCCCACGCGTTCGGCAAAACCATTTGCGCGGCGAAGGTCTCGATCTTGGTGATGACCTCGACGAACTCTTGCATCGCCGCGGGATCGAGCATCGGCGTCTCGCCCTCGTAAGCGGCGCGATAGCCGGCGATGTCGAGGATGTTCTTGCCGGTTGTGTATTGCTGCTCGGTGGCGACGTGCAGTTCTTGGGCGAGCGCCAGCAAACTTGTTTGTTGCGGGCCAACCCATTGGCCGCCGATGTCGACCACCTCGCCGCCAATGCGCCCGGCTTTGGTGCGACCGCCGACGCGATCGTCAGCTTCGAGAACAACGACCGCGTGACCCGCTGCGCGTAGACGGCGCGCGGCGGTGAGACCGGCGAAGCCCGCACCGACAATGACGATATCTATAGTGTTGGGGCGGCGCGCCTGCGCGTCAGCGGCGGACGGAAGCGCCGCCAAGCCCGCAACGCCGGCGGTCATGCCGAGGGCGGCGCGACGCGAAGGGCCGACTGTCTTATTCATGGATCGTCTCTCCCCCGTTTTGCGATCAAGTTGGCACGGCAGGAAGCCGCCTGGAAGGCGACGGTACCGGCTATAGATTTTCTCTATGGGGAACTGTGCTGCAATCGATTTGATGAATACGCGTCCGCGGAGCATGGTCCCGGCCCTGATCAGCTCGCCTGCGCCACGCGCGGGCACGGAGAACTCTCATGGCCGATGGAAACGAGTCCAAATGCCCGGTCGCGCCGCGTGCGCGCGCCAATCGTGATTGGTGGCCGAACCAAATCAATGTCGGCTTGCTGCACCAGCATGGGCCGGCCTCGAACCCGCTTGGACCTGATTTCAACTACGCCAAGGAGTTCGACAAACTCGATCTCGACGCGGTGGTGAAGGATCTCACCGCGCTGATGACCGATAGCCAACCGTGGTGGCCGGCTGACTACGGCCACTATGGACCGTTCTTCATTCGCATGACCTGGCACGCAGCCGGCACGTATCGCGTTGGCGACGGGCGCGGCGGCGGCGGTCACGGTCAGCAGCGTTTCGCGCCGCTGAACTCTTGGCCAGATAACGGCAACCTCGACAAAGCGCGCCGCCTGCTGTGGCCGATCAAGCAGAAATACGGCAACCAGCTGTCGTGGGCGGATTTGCTCATCCTCGCCGGCAACGTCGCCATTCAATCGATGGGCGGACCGGTTTTTGGCTTCGGCGGCGGCCGTGAAGATCAGTTCGAACCGGACAACACCAATTGGGGCGCCGAAGGCACGTGGCTCGGCGACGAGCGCTATCCCTCGGCTGAGCATCGCCAGATCGATGGCCACCTCGCCGCTGTGCAGATGGGCCTGATCTATGTGAACCCGGAAGGTCCGAACGGTCAGCCTGATCCAAAGCGCTCGGCAATCGACATCCGCGAAACCTTCGCGCGCATGGCGATGAACGACGAAGAAACCGTAGCGCTGGTTGCGGGCGGTCACACGTTCGGCAAAGCGCACGGCGCGGGTCCGGCGAGCAATGTTGGCGCCGAGCCAGAAAGTTCGGACATGGCCAATCAAGGCTTGGGCTGGCTAAGCTCGTTTGAAAGCGGCATGGCGGGCCACGCCATCACCTCCGGCATCGAAGGCGCGTGGAAACCGCATCCGACCAAGTGGGACAACGGCTATCTCGACACGCTCTTCAAGTATGAGTGGGAGCTGACCAAGTCACCGGCGGGCGCCAACCAGTGGAAGCCGAAAGGCACGAGCGGCGACGGCACGGTCGAAGACCCGTTCGACAAGAACAAGAAGCACGCGCCGATGATGACGACAGCGGACTTGGCGCTGCGTGAAGACCCGATCTACGAAAAGATCTCGCGCCGCTTCCAACAAAACCCAGCTGAGTTCGCCGATGCGTTCGCGCGCGCGTGGTTCAAGCTCACGCACCGCGACATGGGTCCGAAGGCGCTCTATCGCGGCAAGCTCGTGCCGAAGGAAGAGCTGATCTGGCAAGACCCGATCCCGGCCTCGACGACGACCGCGGGCGACGCGGATTTCGAGGCGCTGAAGACGAAAATCCTGGCGTCTGGCTTGTCGGTGTCGCAGCTGGCGAGCGCGGCGTGGGCAAGCGCTTCGACGTATCGCAACACCGACAAGCGTGGCGGCGTCAATGGTGCGCGCGTTCGCTTAAGTCCGCAAAAGGATTGGGCGGTGAACAATCCGTCCGACCTTTCGAAAGTGCTCTCGACGCTCGAAGGCATCCAGAAGGAGTTCAATGGCGGCGCGAAGAAAATCTCGTTCGCCGACTTGATCGTGCTTGCGGGCAACGCAGCGGTTGAGAAGGCGGCGAAGGATGGCGGCGTCGCAGTGAAAGTGCCGTTCGCGCCGGGCCGTGGCGATGCAACCCAAGAGAAGACCGAGGTTGAGTCGTTCAACTATCTCGAGCCGAAGGCCGACGGCTTCCGCAACTATCAAGCCAAAGGCGTGAAGGTTGCGGCGGAAGAAGCGCTGGTCGATCGCGCGCAATTGCTGGGCTTGTCGGCGCCGGAACTGACGGTGCTGGTGGGCGGCTTGCGGGCATTGAAGGTCGGCGATCCGAAGCATGGCGTGCTGACCAAGAACACCGAGAAGCTGACGAACGACTATTTCGTCAACCTCTTGGACATGGGCACGGTCTGGAAAGCTGTCGGCGATGACGGCGTGTTCGAAGGCAAGGACCGCAAGTCGGGCGCTGCCAGGTGGACCGCGACGCGCGCCGATCTGGTGTTCGGCTCGCACTCGGTGCTGCGTGCGCAGGCTGAGGTCTATGCGCAGAACGATGCGAAGGAGAAGTTCGTGAAGGACTTCGCCGCCGCGTGGACCAAGGTCATGAACGCGGATCGCTTCGATCTGAAGAAGTAATACCCCGCGGCGGCAACCGCACCTCCCCGCGCCGCCGCACACAAGAGCGCGCGCTGCCTTCCCACGGGCGGCGCGCGTTTTTGTTTGTGCGCCAAGTTTGGGCGTGCGCCTCAGATTTGGGCGCCGCGCACGATCAGCGGGGTGCTGACGCGGCGTGCGGCTTGCGGCGGAGGCGGCGCCTCCTGAAGCCTTGGGCCATGGTGTCGTCTATCGTCGTTCTCGCCAACGATTCTCACGCTGAGCCGGTTGCTGATCGCGTCAGCGCCGATCTGGCCAAACTCGGCTTCAAGGTGGATCGCGCAACGCCGGGGCGCGCGACGGCCGCCAAGATCGAAGCGGCGCACCGTGTCATCGTTTTGTGGTCACGCGCGGCGCGGGGGACGCCCGCGCTCAGAGCGGCGGTGCAGCGCGCACGCGCCAAGGGGACATTGGTGTGCGTGGGATTGCACGCCGCGCCGCCGCTCGTTGGCGTCAAACGCGTTGCGCGCGTGCCGCAGAGCGGCAGCGCATGGCGGAGCGCACTGGCGAAACGCCGCGCTGTTGCGGTTGCAGCGAACAGAATTGCGCGTACGCGGACGCCGCCGAAGCGCGCGCGGCGCACAGCAAAAGCAGGTGGAGACAAAACGATGAACGCAGTGGCAACGCCGGCGCCGGCGACACGCAAGGCGCCGATACTAGGATTTCTAGCGACGGTGCTGGTATTCGGCGCGGCAGTCGGAACGGGGATGTATCAGACCGACGCGGCATTCGCAGCGAAAGTGAACACGTTGGCGCGCGATGCGCAGGTGCAAGTGGCGGCGCTCACGGGCAAACACTAAATCTCGACCGTAAGCGAACGATCGAGAATGCGGTCACGGAGTCCTGTGCGGCGAGCGCACGGGGACGCATTGAGGTGGTTCGCTTTCAACCATCCAATCGCATCGGTACTCGGTGTTCTGAACGATAGCAGACCACAAAGCATGCCGCTGATTGTTTCTCTCGGAATCAGGAAACACATTTGCAAACCGTGCCGCCACAACGCTGCCAGGTGGCAAGCGGAGCGCGGTACGCGTTGGCGCGCCCGAAACAATTTGTTGGTACCAAGGGGCAACGCTTCGCGCCCATGACAACTCCTGTACGCCTCTCCACAGCCAAGAAGCGGCGGCAAAGACGAGAAGCACGCTAAGCGATACCGCTAGCATCTTTTTGCGCCAACCCGACTTGGAGCGCAGGACGAGCACGCCAGCGACCACGAGCGCCGAATACAGCCCGGCGCCTACAAACTGCCATAGGACTCCAACGGCCAAGCTCGGCTGCAAGGCATAGTGAGGGATCGCGTAGCCCCAACTCATTGCATCTTCGGGCAACCAACTAAGAGGGTTTAGATAGCTAACCACATCGCCGACCGCCAGCAGCGCTACGGCAATGGCAAACAATCGAGGCGCCGCAACTGGAGCACGCAGGAATTCTGCAAAATACGGTCGAGGCTGCAACGCTTTTTCAATACGGAGGCGCTCCGCCTCCTCGGCTGCAACTCGCCGCACGCGCTCGGCTTCCTGAGCTGCACGGACGCGCGCAACCTCTTGCTCGAGTCTTCGCTGTTCGCTCTCCGCAAGGTTCGCTACGTCTGCCCGGTTGGATAAGCGTCCCACTTCTCTTAGCAGTTTGAGCAAAGCCAAGTGATCAGCAGTACCGTTCCAATCGACTAGGTTGGCGTTGTTCAGCGCGTTGAAGGGCGTGGGAGGCATGCAAGGCCCGATCAGCGCTCCTAGATACTTCTGCTGGTGATTTGCTCTGTTGGCTTCGCCGCGCACCCACTGCGAGGCGCCAGCCTGCTCACTCCAACAGACAACAACGGCCTTCGCGCTATCGATTTCGCGATCAATCACCGTGCCGAAGTCTGCATTTTGCTCCAGAGAGCGATCCCACCAAACGGACAGGCCATGCGCCTCAATTGCGCGCGCCAACTCAGCGACTTTGCGCTCATCGTCGCGTCTGTAACTAATGAATACGTCAGCCACGCCTTCCCCCGACAGGAACAATAGCGCGGACTCTCTGGAGCGCAACGGGATCGGCTGTACCGTGTAGATACAAAAAAGGCCGCCCCTTTCGGAGCGGCCCTTCATTTGTTGCGCGCGGTGGCGCTTACCAGACGTGGACACGGCGCTCTGGCGTGAGCGCGAGCTTGTCGGCGGGGTGCACGTTGAACGTGGCGTACCAGGCGTCGATGTTGCGCACGGTGAGCGCGCGATACATGCCGGGTGCGTGTCCATCGGTGGCGATGCGCTGACGCAACGCCGCTTCGCGCATCTTGGTGGCCCAGGTTTGCGCGAAGGCGATGAAGAAGCGCTGATCGCCGGTGAGGCCGTTGATCACCGGCGCTTCGTGGCCGTTGAGCGAGGCGTGATAGGCTTCGAGCGCAGCTTGCAGGCCGGCGAGGTCGGCAAGGTTTTCGCCGAGCGTGAGATCGCCTTTGATGTGCAGACCCGGCAGCGGCTCATAGGCGCTATATTGCGCTGCGAGCGCGGCGCCCTGCTGGCGGAACGCAGCGAGATCGGCAGGCGTCCACCAATTGCGCAACGTGCCTTGGGCGTCGAAATCGGCGCCATTGTTGTCGAAGCTGTGGCTGATCTCGTGGCCGATCACCGCGCCGATGGCGCCGTAATTGTAGGCGGCGTCCGCGTTCGGGTTGAAGAACGGCGGCTGCAGGATCGCGGCTGGGAAGTTGAGCGCGTTCTGCACCGGCAGGTTTACGGCGTTGACGGTTTGCGGCGTCATCCACCACTCGTTGCGGTCCATCGGGTGACCGATCTTCGCCAATTGATGCGCGTACTCGACGCGCGCGCCGTTGATCTCGTTGGCGTAAGCGTTGTCGGCGACGACGTTATAGCTGGCATAGGTGCGCCACGTATCGGGATAGCCGACGCCGACGACGATGCCTTCGGCCTTTTGCACCGCCTGATCGCGCGTCGACGGCGCCATCCAGGTTACGGCGCGGATGCGGCGCGCGAACGCGGCTTTGATATTGGTGACCATGCCCTGCACTTCCGCGCGCGCGGAAGCCGGGAAGTAGCGGTCGACGTAAGCTTTGCCCATCGCGTCGCCGAGATTGGCGTTGATGGAGTCGAGCGCCCGCTTGGCGCGGTCGCGCTGCTGCGGCGTGCCCGAAAGCGTGGTGCCGTAGAAGGCAAAGTGCGCGGCGTCGATATTCGATGGCAGTACGTCGGCGTGGGCGTTGATCTGATGGAAGACCAGCCAATCCTTCCAGGCGTCGAGCGGTTGCGAAGCGACAAGCGCCGAAAGGCCGGTGATGGCGCCGGCATGATAGGCGGCAAAGCGCTGCTGGGCGCCGAGTTGGGCGGCATTGAGGAACGCGGTCCAATCGATGCCGGGCGCGCGCCGCTGCAGTTCAGCGCGCGTCCACACGGCTGACGAGGCAGCCATGTTTTCGCTTTGCTCGCGCGTGTTGTGCGCGCGGGCGATCTTCATTTCGAGATCGTAGACGCGTTGGGCGCGCTGGGCGGCGTTGTCGACGCCGGCGAGCGTGAAGATCTGTTCGATGTAGGCGCGATACTTGGTGCGCAGGTCCGCCATGTGCGGATCGCTGGAGAGATAGTATTCGCGTTCGGGCAGGCCGAGGCCGCCTTGCAGGATGTACGGAAGCACCTGACCCGGCGTGCTGAGGCCTTGGGTGACGAAGACCCCGAACAGGTTTTCGGTGAAGAAGTTGGTGGCGTTCAGCGGATCGACGTCAGCGCGGATTTGGCTGCCGAGCACTTCGGACAGCGCGCGCTTGTCGGCGATCGCTTGGAAGCGCTGCAGATCGGGCTGGATGTGAGTCATGCCGGCCGCGTCGATGGCGGCGGTGTTGGTGTAGGCGTTGTAGAAGTTGACGATGCGCGCAGCGTCGCTGCCGGCAGCGGGATTGCCGTGCACAAGGCTGTTGAGCAACTCGGTGTTGTTTCGTTCGGTCAGCTGCGAAGCCATGAAGAACGAGCCGATATTGGAGCGGTCGGCGGGGATTTCGGTGGTCCGGTCCCAATTGCCGTTGGCGTACGCGTAGAAATCATCGCCGGGCTTCACGCTGGTATCCATGCCCGCGAGATTGAGGCCGATGACGGGACCGGTGTCGGCGGGCGCCGATGTTTTGGAGCACGACGCAATGGCGAGCGCGCCCACGAAAATTGCCGCTAAGAGTTGGCCTCGGGCCATGTGAGTTCCCCACGAAGAGATTCGATGGGGAGCCAATTAGGTCCGGTATGCGGCGCCAGCAAGCCAAACCGGTCGCGCAACTGTGGCTTCCGATCGCAAGATGCGCTTGAGACGCGAATATTGCGTATGTGTCGAGGGGCTATGCGCGGCGTGTGACCTCAGCCGTCAGTGCGCGGCGGGCGCGGGCAGCATCGTCACTTGCGTATAGACGACGACCCACTGGCCGTCGCGATGCACGAATGTGTCGGCAAACTGAAAGTGTTCCGAGAAGGCGCCGGTGGAGTCCGTGCCGGTGATCGTGCCTTGGCCACTGACGATGCCGGCGTCGCGCCCGAGCGGGATGTAGGTGCGGTTCACGGCTTCGACCGCCGTGATGTGATTGTCGGGACCGACCATGCCGGAAATGAAATCCTCGCGGCCGCCGACGCGGCCCGAACCGTGCACGAGCTGGTAGTCCGGCGCGATGACGCGTTCGAGGGCGGCGCGATCCTGCGTGCGCTGCGCGTTGTCGAAGGCGTCGGACGCGGCCATCACCGCGGCGCGGTTGTCGACCGGCTGCGCATGGGCGAGCGGCGCGAAAGCGACGGCGAGAACAAGCGCGATCGTGGCGGCGAATTTCATAGGAAAACCCTCGTTGTGTCGAGGCGCGGATAGCACGCCGGCTGGCGCCTCTCCTGCCGTTTTCGGACTTGGTAGCTCCGGCGCGGCGATGCGCTATTCGAGCGCGTCGGCGATATCAGACAGCAAATGCCACTTTCCAGCGCGGCTGAGCTAATTGGGATGGTAACAACGGAACGAACGCGTCGGCAGGGCCGAGCCATGCAGGACCGAAAGAGTGCGCCCCTCTTGCCCAAGGGCTGGCGTGACTGAAAAGTCCTGGAAAGTCCTTCCAAGTATGTAGTCGTAGTGTGGTCCCGTGAAGAAAATCGCGGCGTCTGGGCACATCGCGGCGAAGTCGGCCGCCTGTATGTCGCGCTGCCACTCACAGATTCTGTCGACTTCGCCGTAGCTGAGGTTCCACCAACAGCTTCCGGTACGCTGCCTCAGGGGCGTCGTGTCAACTCTGGTCGTGTCAACTCTGATAGCATTGAGCCAAAGAACGCTCCACCCACGGCGGCGAAACTCGTAAGCTGCGCGCCAGAAAGGCGACTGCACGTCGCCCTCCGTCAAAAAGTGCCGATAGCGCTGGATCAAGCGTTCAACCGCTTGTCCAGGATCGCAACCTAGCCAAGCGCTCAGAGCGCCATTGGGATCGTTCGAGCCATCTCCTCCCCAGCCAAGCGTTTCCTGGCCGACGATCACGAGCTTACGCGGAGCGTCTCGCCATGTTGTCGGCACGCCCACCAGGAAGGGCGCGCTCAACTTCACGATAAGGTCGTTTCCGAGCTTTGAAGGCGCGTCTTGCAGCAGCCGTACACAGTGCTCCGGCGTGGCCGCAGACCATATCATCAAATCGCCGCGAGCGCTTCGGCGATGTCTTCGATGAGGTCGTCGCAGTCTTCGATGCCGACGGAGAAGCGGACGAGTCCGTCGCCGATGCCGATGGCTTCGCGCAGATGCCTGTCGATCGAGGCGTGGGTCATGATGGCGGGATGTTCGATCAGCGATTCAACGCCGCCGAGCGATTCCGCGAGCGAAAAGAGTTTGACGCGTTCGAGGAATTTGCGCGCGGCAGGCAAGCCGCCCTTCAGCGTCGCGGTGATCATGCCGCCATAGCCGCCGTGCATCTGCTTCTTGGCGATGGAGTACTGCGGGTGGTCTTCGCGGCCGGGATAGATGACGGCGGCGACTTGGCTTTGCTGCGCCAGATAGTCGGCGATCTTCACGGCGTTTTCGCAATGGCGCTGCACGCGCACGTGCAACGTCTTGGTCGAGCGCAGCAACAGGAATGAATCCCAGGGCGCCATGATGCCGCCCACGGCGTTTTGCGTGAACTTGAGGCGATTGGCGATGTCATCGTCATTGGCGATGAGCGCACCGCCGACGACATCGGAGTGACCGCCGATGTATTTCGTGCAGGAGTGCAGCACCACGTCGGCGCCGAGACCGAGTGGGTTTTGCAGCACAGGCGACGCGAAAGTGTTGTCGACGCCAACGATCGCGGACTTGCGCTTGGCGATTTCGCTGACGGCGCGGATATCGATGATTTTGAGCAGCGGATTGGTCGGCGTTTCCAGCCAGACCATGCGCGTGTTGGATTTGAACGCGGCTTCGAGCGCATTCAGATCGGTCATGTCGACGCGATCGTAGCTGATGCCGAATTGCTTGAAGACTTTGTCGAACGAACGATAGGTGCCGCCGTATACGTCATCGCAGAGCAGCACGTGGTCACCGCTTTTCAGCAGATGGATGCAGGCGGCGAGCGCGGCGAGACCAGAGGCGAAGCAGAAGCCGTAGCGGCCGCCCTCAAGTGAAGCGATGTTAGCTTCGAGGGCTTTGCGGGTGGGGTTGGCGGAGCGCGCGTAGTCGTAGTCCTCTTTGATGACGCCAGGGCTTTCCTGGACGTAGGTCGAGGTTTGGTAGACGGGCGTCATGATCGCGCCGGTAGTGGGATCAGGTTGTTGGCCGGCGTGGATGCAGCGCGTGCCGAAGCCTTTGTTGTGATGTGGGTCGCTCATTTGCGTTCTCTGCCTAGCTCTGCGTCATTCCGGACGTGCGTGGCGCGATCCGAAACCCAGGGGCAAAACGCACCGCTCTGTCACCCCCTGGGTTCCGGGTTCTCGCTGCGCGAGCCCCGGAATGACGAGCGAAAGTGGCCTAACGGTTTTTGCGATCGAGATATTCGATCAGGTCGATCTTCGAGATGACGCCGACAACGTTGCTAGCGTCGACGACGATGGCGACGTGATCGGTGGCGAAGATGTGGAAGAGTTCTTCCAAGCGCGCCTTCGGATAGATGAGACCGGCGATAGGCGACGCGGCAGTGGTGGCCGGCGCGTCGAGATCGAGGCCGCCCGCCTCCATGCGCTTCAGGATGTCGCTCTCGTGGACGATGGCGTTGAGCTTGCCGTGTTCGATCAGCGGCACCTGACTGACGCCTTGGTCGCGCATGATGGCGACGATGTCGCGAAGCTTGGTCTCGGCGGCGGCGGTGATGGGTTTGGATTTGGAGGTTTTCAGCAATTCTTCGACGAAGCCGAGCTCTTGCTCGGTTTCGGTGAAGCCCTTTTCTTCCATCCATTGGTTGTTGAGAAATTTGGAGACGTAGCGGTTGCCGTGATCGGGCAGCACGGTAACGACCACCTTGCCCGGGCCAAGCTCCTTGGCGATTTCGACGGCGACGTGAACGTTCGAGCCGGAAGACCCGCCGCAGAAGAGGCCCTCTTCTTTCACCAATCGGCGCGCCATTACGAACGAGTCGCGATCGTTCACTTGGCGCATGTCATCGACGACGGAGAAATCCATGGCCCGGCATTCGATGTCTTCGCCGATGCCTTCGACCATGTAGACGTGCGCGGTCGGCAACGTGCCGGTGTGGAAGAGATGATAGTGCACCGAGCCCAGCGGATCGGCGCCGATGATCTTCACGTTGGGCGCATGCTCTTTCATCCAGCGGCCGACGCCGGAGACGGTGCCGCCGGTGCCGGTGCCGCCGACAAAGGCGTCGAACTTGCCGCCATCGGTGTCTTCGTAGATTTCGCGGCCGGTGGAATTGTAGTGCGCTTCGATATTCCACTGCGAATGGTACTGATCGACGTAGAAGGCGCCGGGGGTGTCGTCGGCGATTTTCTTGGCGACGTTGACGTAGTGCTCGGGTGAATCGCCGGGCACATCGGTTGGCGTGATGATCACCTCGGCGCCGTAGGCGCGCAGGGAGTCTTGCTTCTCCTTGCTCATTTTATCGGGCATCGTGAACACGCAGCGATAGCCTTTGATCGCCGCCGCCATGGCGAGACCTTGGCCGGTGTTGCCGGACGTGTTCTCGACGATCAGGCCACCCGGCTTCAGGATGCCGGCGGCTTCGGCTTTCTCGACGATGTAATTGGCCATGCGGTCTTTGATCGAACCGGCCGGGTTCAGATACTCGCACTTGACCCAAACCTCGGCTGCACCCGGCGGCACAACTTTGTTGAGCTTCACAAGCGGCGTCTTGCCGATGGCGGCGAGGATGTTGGGTTTGAGATTCATGAGCGCGGTTTAGCCGATTTTGGCGGGCAAACCACCCCGCGAAAGGGCAAACGTGCTTGTCAGCAGATGAAACGAGGCTTGTAGTTCCGCCATGTTTGGCCCGAAGCGCAATCCCCGCCCGGTGACGCGCACGCACCTAGGCTGTTTCGGCGCGCTGTTCTTAGGGGTCGGCTCGTTTTTCCTGTGGGCGATGGCGGTCGGAGCGCGCGATCCGCACGCGCCGGTGTGGGCAATCGCGGCTGCGTTCGTGATTGCGATCAGTTTGGCAATGGCTGGCGGCTGGTTGCTGCTGAAGGCGGTGTTTTGGGACGGCGACGCGCGGCGCTGAGCTGGCGGACGAAGAACGCCAGCCGTTCAGGACTTTGCACGCTTCAGCGCGCACGCCCTACGCGTTTGATCTCCCATTCGAGTTCGACGCCGTGCTTTTGTTTTACGGCGGTGCGGACGTCTTCGCCCAGGCCTTCGATGTCGGCGGCGGTGGCGTCGCCCGTGTTGATGAGAAAGTTCGCGTGCTTTTCGCTAACTTGCGCGCCGCCATGGCGATAGCCGCGCATGCCGGCCTCGTCGACGAGCATCCAGGCGGAAAGCTTTTCGCCGTTGGCGGCGAGCGGGTTCTTGAAGGTTGAACCACCGGTCTTCTCGCGGATGGGCTGACTGCCTTCGCGCTTGGCGGTGATCTCGGCCATGCGCGCGCTGATGGCGTCGGGTGCGTCCGGCGCGCCTTCGTAGGTTGCATCGAGAAAAATGAGATCAGCGGGCAGCGCGTTGTGGCGATAGGTGAAACCGAACTGCGCCGCAGGAATGGTGAGGCGTTCGCCTTTGCGATTGAGCACAGTCGCTTCGACGAGGATGTCCTTGGTTTCGCGGCCATAGCAGCCGGCGTTCATGGCGAGCGCGCCGCCGACGGTGCCCGGCACGCCGACGTAAAACTCAAGTCCGGCAATCCCCGCCTTAGCCGCGGCTTTGGCGACCATGGAGTCGAGCGCACCGGCGCCAGCTTTGAGACGATTGACGCCGACGGGCTCGATTTGCGCGAAAGCGCGGCCCGCCAAGCGAATGACCACGCCGGCGACGCCGCCATCGCGCACGATCATGTTGGAGCCGACGCCGATCGGCATCACCGGAACATCTTGCGGCAAGGCGGCAAGAAACTGCGCCAAGTCGTCCACGTCAGCGGGCAAGAAAAGCGCGTCGGCGGGGCCGCCCACGCGGAACCACGTGAACGGCGCCAAGTTCTCACCGCGCAGGAGCTGACCCCTTACAGGCGGCAAAGGAAGTTCACTCATTAGTGATGCCCTAGCTGCGCCACACCGGTCCGTCAAAGGTGGTCGTCGCTCGTTTTAGGTATGCGGGTGCGCCATACTCGCGACCGCCGGAGATTGTCCTATGCGAACCCTAGTGCTTGTGAGTTTTTTGGCTTTGGCGGCGTGCTCGACGCCGATGGGCGGTTCGGGCGGGCAAGCGAGTGCTGCGGGCGCGCCCGGCAGCCGCGACTGCTTTCTCGCGTCCGCCGTCAATGGCTACAATGTCGTCGACGATCACACCGTGCGCATCACCGCCGGGGCGAGCCGTCACTATCTGCTGGGCACCACGTGGAATGCACGCGACCTGAACTGGAGCGAGGAGATCGCGCTCAAGTCGCGCGGCAGCGATTGGATTTGCGTCGGCAACGGTTTGGGCGTCGAGGTGCGCGGCGGGCATCCGCCGCAGACCTATCCGATCACATCGGTGACGCGCGAACCGGAAACCCCGCCAACCCCGCAAGGCAGCTGATTGGAGAACACGCATGAAAATGAAGATTGCCATCGCTGCCGCTCTCGCGCTGGGCGCATGCGGCACGACCAGTAATGGCGACGGTGCGACCGCTTCGTCGGGCGGGCCGCATAGCGACTGCTTCCGCGCCAATGAAGTGACCGGCTATGGCGTGGTGGACGACAACCACGTGCGGCTGAACGTCGGCACGCGCGAATACATTTTCACCATCACTCGCAATTCGCGCGACCTGGATTGGAACCACGCCATCTCGGTGCGGTCGATCACGACGTTCATCTGCACAGGCAGTGGGACGGGCGTGCAACTGATGGGCGGCGACCCGCCGATCCCGACGCAGGTTACGCAAATCGTGCGCGGCGATACGCCGGCGCCGCAAGGCAGCTAGGCGCTGACGCGCAGCCCCGCGCGGAGGGCGATGCGGCCCAGCGCGCCTTTGACGATGACGTCGAGCTGGCTTTTCGGCTGGTAATCGGCGGGCGCGACGTAGTTGACGCGGTCCTCGGCGATCAGGCGGCTGATTTTGTCGAGGCTGCGCGGCTCGGTCCATTGATACGGATCGAGCACGGCGATGGCGCAACCGCCCTGGCTTGAGACCATTTTCATCGACGGAATGTCGGTGTCGCCGTCGCCGATGAAGATCATGCGCTCGAACGGCAGCTCACGCGCATCGTTGTGCATCCAGCGATTGACCGCTTCGGTATCGTGGACGTTGTCGATGCCCTTGTTGATGCGGAAGAGAAACTGCGTCTTGGTCGTGTAGTTGATGCCGACGCCCGGCCATTTGGCTTCGCCCTTGTTGTCATAGAGGAAGCGCGAGGCGAACACGTTGCGGAAGCGCGGAAACAGCGGACAGCCTTCGATCATCTCGTAGATGCCGGACGAGACGATGTAGTGGTCGAGTTCGAGGCCGAGATCGTCGGCGAAGGCGTCGACGCGATCGAACCAGTGATCGAGGCCGTCGAAGAAATCGGGATCCTTGCCGCTTTCCATCAGCTGCTGACGCGTCACCGGGCGGCCAGCGGCGCGGGCGCGGTCGAGCATCAGGTGCATATAGACGAGGATTTCGTCAGCATCCTCAGCTTTGGCGAGGCGCTTCACCTCCATCCAGAAGTCTGCGTGCTTCATGCCGGCGATGTCGGGAATGAAGCTGCGCTCTTGGAGATTGCCGCGCGCGAGCGTGCCGTCGAAGTCATAAACGATGGCGGCGCGGAGCGGCTCGCGGCGAGGCTTGGGGCGGGCAGTATCGGCCATGCTTCTCGGCTGGGCAGAGTCGGGTAAGGGAGTCAAACGTTTCGGGGACGGTGTGCGGTCCGTGGGGTCAGCTATTGGCCCATTTCCGCCAGTTAGAAGTCTTCGGCGGAAAGCTAACTGCCTGTGGTTCGAACCAACAACCACGCGAAGGCGTAAAACCAAATCGCCAGGAGCAGCACATTGGGAATGAATTGAAGTGTGCCTTCGCTCACTGCCGCGGCGCGAGCCACATGACTTGGAGTATCGTCCCTATCGCCCAAACGCCCGCAACAACTGCCCCTTCTATCGACGCGGGGTCTACACCGAAGAAAGGTGGCTGACGGCTACGAAACCAGGGCCTGTTAGACCTCTCGATAAACCGCGAAAGCAAACGCTCGCCAAGTGGCGTAAATAGCAGGCCTGCGAGCAACGCTGACAAGATCAACGGCGTCATAAAACTCACTATAGCAGTTTTGCGGCGCGTCCGTTATCGGCGAATTGCGGACGCTGGGGCTTAAGCGAACGTCATCCCCAGCACAGCGCCCAGATCCGTCAGCGCTTGTGCTTCGCCGGTGACTTTGATGGCGGTCATGCCCATGGCGGCGGCGGGTTTGCAGTTGATGCCGAGATCGTCGAGATAGACACACTCCTTCGGCGCGACCGAAAGCGCTTCGCACATCATCGCGTAGATGCGCGGATCGGGTTTGCGCACGCCGGCTTTCGAGCTTTCGATGATGTGCTCGAACCGCGTCAGCGCATCGGCAGCGGGCGAACGCGTCAGCGTTTCGTCGCCTGTGCCGGCGGGGACGTTGTTGGTGATGCAGCCGAGCTTGAGACCCGACGCTTTGCACTGATCGAGTGCTGCGACCATGCGCGGGCGCACGTCGCCGGAGAGCAGCGCCAGGACGGCGCGGCCGGGGATGTCGTGGCCGATGGCGCGCGCTTCTGCTGCGAAGAGTGCGTCGAAGCCCGCGCCGTCGATTTCGGCGCGCTCGATTTTGGACCAGGCGTTGTTGTCGGGATGGATGCTGTTGATGCGGCGGATGGTGTCGCGCGGCAGGCCGCGTTCGGCTTCGTAGCGGTTGAAGGCTTCGAACGGCGACGAAGTGATGACGCCGCCAAAATCCCAGATCACTGCTTTGAAGTTGCTTAGCACGCTCGTCCTATCTACGAGATCAACCAATCGTCTGGGCTTCGAACTGCCGCGCGTTGAAGTATCGCGTTGACAGGCTCAGGCAAAATCTCTCCCGAATTCGCACCCGACTTCGCCAACTCAAAAAGCCTCGTTTGCGTGCCTGCGGCACTCTGCTCATACAGCTCGACGAGCGCGCTTTTTCGAAACTTGAGCGCCATATCCGCTCGCTCACGCCCGTGAGAGTAGTTGCTGGACCAAACTCGGACGGTTCCTATCACGCCAAGCAGCGCCAAAATCGCAAAAATCCAGAGTGCGCGGCCAAACATCCAACCCGCAATGTATTCTTCGCCGAGCGGCTGGTCTTTGAAACCTATCTGCGCCCAGACACCCGCAATTATGACCGAAAAAACTGCTGCCCCTCCCAACACACGCAGGATTTCTGCAACGAGGGAAGGTGCATGGCCATCCGAGCCGCCCTTAGTCGAAAGCTGTTGATAGTGCGGAAGCGCACGAGAGCGAATATCCGGCTCAAGTGCGGCTCGCATAAGCAGGCGTTCGACTTCTCCTACAGGAATCTCAAGAGAGATATATTTCTTGTAGAGATATACCGGCTCCGATGGAGAGATTCTTCCGTCGCCTGGCTGATCAAAGAGCACTTGCACGGTTGGAAACGCGCGCTCGAAGCTCACCTTCTTCTCAAGATCGATTTGTAGACTCCCCTTAGCGAATTCCTGCAGAGCGCACACGAAGTCCGCGATGTCCCTTAGCTTACGTAGAGATTCGCGAGGTCCCAGACCCTGCCGCCATTCGTTCGCTGCATTCGGCAACGCATCGACTAACAGCCGTGTTGCAATCCTTTCCAAGACGACGGAATTTGAGGGAGCCTTTTTTGATCCGAGGCAGACTTGGTCAAACGCTCGGCGGAAGGACGGCGACAAGCTGATAGAGTTATGTTCAAGCCACTTCCACAGTGGTTCTGCCAAGTCCCGGAGGTCAATATTCTCCGTCACGCCGCGGCCGCGGCGAGTTTGCCGGGGAGCGCGTTGGCGTAGGCGCTGATGTCGCCGGCGCCGAGGCAGACGACGATGTCGCCCGGTTTGGCTTCGGCGCGGACGAAGGCGGTGAGTTCGTCGAGAGCGCCGAGGCGGCGCGCGTCGCGATGACCATGGCTCTTGAGGCCAGCGACGAGCGAGTCCGTGCTGACGCCGTCGATGGGCGCTTCACCGGCGGAGTATACATCGGCGACAGCGACAACATCGGCGTCGTTGAAGCAGGTGCAGAAGTCTTGGAATAGATCGCGCAGGCGCGTGTAGCGGTGCGGCTGCACCACGGCGATCACGCGGCCGGCGGTGACTTCACGCGCGGCGGCGAGCACGGCGGCGATCTCGACCGGGTGGTGGCCGTAATCGTCGACGATGCGCACGTCGTTCCAGTAGCCGGTGGTGGTGAAGCGCCGCTTCACGCCGGCGAATTTCTTGAGCCCGGCGCGAATGCCCGCGTCGGTGACGCCAAGCTCGCGCGCGACGGCGATGGCGGCGACGGCGTTTTGTACGTTGTGACGCCCGGCGACCGGCAGGAAGAGATCGTGCATGGTGACGCCCGGCCCTTCTCCCTTCCGGCGCGCAACGACATCGAAGGTCGCGCCTTCACGTGAGGGCCGCACGTTGACGGCGCAGACATCGGCCTGCGGATTGAAGCCATAGGAGATGATGCGGCGGTCGCGCACTTGCGCGGCGAGCGCCTGCACCTGCGGGTGATCGAGACACATGACGGCAAAGCCGTAAAACGGGATGTTCTCGACGAAGAGCTGATAGGCCGCATTCATGGCGTCGACTGAGCCGTAGTGATCGAGGTGCTCGGGATCCATGTTGGTGACGACGACGGCGGTAGCGCGCAGGCGCGTGAAGGTGCCGTCGCTTTCGTCGGCCTCAACCACCATCCATTCGCCTTCGCCCATGCGCGTGTTGGCCCCGTAAGCGTTGATGATGCCGCCATTGATGACGGTTGGATCCTTTTGGCCGGCGTCCAGCAGCGCGGCGATCATCGAGGTGGTAGTGGTTTTGCCGTGGGTGCCGCCGATGGCGACGGTCCATTTCAGCCGCATGATCTCGGCAAGCATTTCGGCGCGGCGCACGACCGGCGTGCCGCGGGCGCGCGCGGCGTCAACCTCGGGATTGCCTCCCTTGATGGCCGACGAGATGACCACCACGCCGGCGTTAGCTACGTTGTCGGCGTTGTGGCCAATGGCGACAGGGATGCCCATGGCGCGCATACGCTCGGTGTTGGCGCTGTCTTTGGCGTCGGAGCCGGTGACCTCGTAGCCGAAATTCTTCATCACCGCGGCGATGCCGGACATGCCGATGCCGCCGATGCCAACGAAGTGGATCGGGCCGGTGTCGAACGGAATGGCGCGTCTCAGCATGAAGTCCCCGGTTGGGTGAAGCTAACAGCGCGCGAAGGCGCGGATGAAGCCGATCAGAGCTTGTACTTGGCGGCGAAGCCGTCGGCGTTGAACGCTTCCTGCGTTTGCTTGTCGAAAATCTTCACGTCGCGCAGGCCGTTCTTGTTGGCCTCGCGCGCCTTCTGCAGCGCCTCCGCGGGCGTGTCGGTCGAGGCGTATTCGACGCCCGCGCCGGTCGACAGGGAATGGAAAGCAATGCCGTAACGCTTCATGACAACTCCGATGCCGCGATTTTCGCGGACGGCAGGCGCCGCCGCAAGGGTGCGCCCCAGCCTTCTGGCTTAACGGGCGACGGATTCGGCTAAATCAGCCAAGGTTTTGGCGGCGTCGGGCTTGGCGGAGGCGCGCGCGGCGGCGGCGCGGACGGCAAGACCGTGAGGATCGGCGAAGCGTTTCTCCAGGAGCGCGGCGAGACCGGCGGGGTCGAAGTCGCCTTCGGTGAAGAGATCGGCGGCGCCGACAGAGGTTAGCCCCTCGGCGTTGGCGGTCTGGTGATCGTCGGCGGCAGCGGCGAACGGAACCAGGATGGCGGGACGGCCCGCGACTTGGAGCTCAGTGACCGAAGATGCGCCGGCGCGAGAAATGACGAGGTGCGCCGCGCTCAGACGCGCACCCATGTCGGTGAAGAAAGCGGCGACCTCGGCGTTGACGCCAGCGCGCGCATAGACGGCCTTGGCGTCGGCGATCTGCTCCTCGCGGACTTGGTGAACGACATCAAGCCGGGCGCGCAGTTCAGCAGGCAAGCGCGCAATCGCTTCGGGGATGACTTCTCCGAATACGCGCGCGCCCTGGCTGCCGCCGATGATGAGCAAGCTGAGGCGCCCGCCAGCCGGCGCTTCGGGATACGGACGCTCGCGCACCGCCAAGATCGGCAACCGCACCGGATTTCCCACGACGCGTTTGCGGGCCGCAGCTTCAGCCGGCAAACGATCGAGCCGCTCGAAACCGCAGGCGACGATCTTCGAACTTGTCGCCATCGAGCGGTTGACGCGTCCAAGCACGGAATTCTGTTCGTGGATAATGATCGGCACTTTGCGCGCACGCGCGGCCATCAAAGCTGGAAACGACGGATAGCCGCCGAAACCCGCGACCAGCGACGGCGAGAGTTCGTCGAAGCGCTTCTTGGCGGCGTTGATGCCGCGATAAATTTTGAAGAGCGCCGGCAGCAACGTCATCGGGTTGGGCGCAAGCGAGGCAGCGGGCACGTCTTCAATGCGCTCGGCTGGGAAGTTTTGCGCGTAGCGGCGCCCGCGCACATCCGTCATCAGCATGACGCGCCAGTCGCGGCGAAACATCTCTTCCGCGAACGCAGCGGCGGGAAACAAATGCCCGCCTGTGCCGCCCGCGGCGATGACAACGATCTTCTTCGCCATGTCTAGACGCGCCTACGCGTTGGGAAAAGGAATGCACCCGGCCGGTCGCGCAGCAACGACAAACAGAACCCCAATGCCATGGAGGAACCGATCATCGAGGAACCGCCAAACGAAATGAATGGCATCGTCATGCCCTTCGCGGGCACGAGAGACAAGTTCACGGCGATGTGGATGGACGCCTGCACGACCAGCAGCGTGGTGAGGCCTGCGGCGGCGAGTTGTTCGAACGGCTCGTTCAACCGGCTGGCGCGCGACAAGCCGCGGAATGCAAGCGCGCCAAATAAAGCAATCAAACCAATGGACGCAAGCAGACCGAATTCTTCGGCAGCAACGGCGAAGACAAAGTCCGCGTGAGCATCCGGGAGGGAACGTTTGATGATCCCCTCGCCAGGCCCGCGACCAAACGCGCCACCTGACGCAATCGCGTCGAGCGCGCGATTGACCTGATAGGCAAGCTCAGGATGCAGGAACGCGTCGATGCGTTCGCGCGCGTGCGCGAATACGTGGTAGATGCCGAAGCCGGCGCCCGCGGCGAGCGCAACGCCGCCAATGATCCAACGCAAAGCAACGCCGGAAAGCAGCAACATCGCGCCGAGCACGAGCGCAAGCAGCGTCGTCTGGCCGATGTCGGGCTGCATCAGAAGCGCGCCGGCGGCGAACACATACAGCACGATGGAGACAATGCGGCCCGGGAAACGCGCTTGCTTCATGCTTTCGCTGAGCATCCACGCCCATACAACAACGAGCGCGGGTTTCAGGATCTCTGACGGTTGCAGCGAGAAGAAGCCGAAATCGAACCAACGCCTGGCGCCCTTCACCTCCGGGCCAGCGAGCGCTGCCAGCACGCAAAGCGGCAGCGCCACCGCAACGATGATGGTTGCAGCGCGGCGCAACTGGCGCGGATCGAGCGCGGCGGCGGCCAGCAAAACGATGACGCCGACGAATGCATAGGCGGCCTGGCGGCCGGCAAAGTAGAACGCCTCGTCGATGCGGATGCGGGCTGTGGCGACGGGGCTGGTCGCCATGGAAAACAGAATACCAAGCACCAGCAGCGCACTGCCGATGATCAGCAGCGGGCGATCATAGGTGCGCACGCGTTCAACAGCGGCGCCGAAGCGTTCGCTGAGGGCGGCGATCACGCTTTGCCGCCCGCGCGTGCGCCGTTGGGTGTGCTCTGCAGCGCAGCGACATAGGCTTTGAACTTGTCGCCGCGGTCTTCGTAAGAGCGGAACTGGTCGAACGAGGCGCAGGCGGGCGAGAGTAACACCACCGGGTGCGGCTCGCCGGACGTGCGGGCGTCGGCGAACGCCATCTTGGTCGCGGCTTCGAGGTCGCCGGCCATTGCGACGGGGACTTTGTCCTTCAACGCGTCGGCAAAATCGCCGGCGGATTGGCCGATCAAATAGGCTTTGACCATGCGCGGATAAAATTGCGCGAGGTCGGCGATGCCGCCCTCTTTGGCGACGCCGCCGGCGATCCAGTACACGCGCGGATAGACAGCGAGCGCTTGCGCGGCAGCGTTGGCGTTGGTGGCCTTGCTGTCATTGATGAAACGGACGCCGTCGACGGTGGCGACGCGCTCGAGCCGATGCGGCAGGCCGGGAAAGGTGTTGAGTGCTGCGCCGATCGTGCGCGCATCGACGCCAAGCGCGCGGGTCGCGGCATAAGCCGCGGCAGCGTTCTGGGCGTTGTGTTTGCCGGACAGCGCGGGGGCGTCTTTCATGTCGGCGGCGACTTCGGAGCGGCCGGTCAGCGCATCGATGATCTTGCCGTTGATTGCAGAGACGCCCCGGCCCAACGATTGGCCCGCCGAAATCGGCGCCACGTGCTGCGCCCCGGCGCGGGTAAGTTCGGTGCAGATAGCGCCGCCGATGTCATCGTCAACGCCGACGATGGCCCAATCCGCTGCACCCTGATTCAAGAAGATGCGCTTTTTGGCGGTGACATAGTTGGCCATCGTGCCGTGGCGATCGAGATGATCGGGCGTGGTGTTGAGATAGACCGCAGCGTCGCAGCGCAGCGATGTGGTGAGGTCGAGCTGATACGATGAAAGCTCGATCACGTAGTAGGCGCCGGCGTGCAGCGGCGGTTGCTCCAGGATCGCCATGCCGATGTTGCCGCCGAGACGCACATCCTTGCCGGCTTCCTTGAGGATGTGCGCGATCAGCGCCGATGTCGTCGACTTGCCGTTGGTGCCGGTGATGCCGATGACCTTTGGGCGCTGCGCGGGCGGCAACGCGTTCACGGCGCGGGCAAACAGCTCGATGTCGTTGACGATGGGCACGCCTGTGGCGTCAGCGAGCGTGACGACGCGATGCGGTTCCGGAAACGTGAGCGGCACGCCGGGCGAAAGCACGAGCGCGGCAAAGGTGCGCCAGTCGCGGCTGTTGATGTCGGAGGTCGGCACGCCAGCGGCTTCTGCTGCGGCGCGCGTGGACTCGTTGTCGTCCCACGCATGCACGCGCGCGCCGCCAGCGGTGAGCGCACGCGCAGCCGCAAGACCGGTGCGCGCCAAGCCAAACACCGCAACGTCGCGCCCTTTGAACTCCGTAATCGGGATCAAGCACCGCCCTCCGAGGAGCGAAACTCCCTGCGCTGCTTCGCGCCGTTAACGCAACTTCAATGTCGCGAGGCCGGCAAGCGCGAAGATCACCGAAATGATCCAGAAGCGGATGACGATGGTCGGCTCTTGCCAGCCCAATTTCTCGAAATGGTGGTGAATAGGCGCCATCAAGAACACGCGCTTGCCGGTGCGCTTATACACAGCCACCTGCACCATCACCGACAAAGTTTCGAGAACGAACAGACCGCCGATGATCGCGAGCACGATCTCGTGTTTCGTTGCTACAGCGACCGAACCCAGCAAGCCGCCGAGCGCCAGTGAGCCGGTGTCGCCCATGAACACACGCGCCGGCGGCGCGTTGTACCAAAGGAAACCGAGCGAGGCGCCCAACAAGGCGCCGAGAATGGTGGTGAGCTCACCAACGCCGGGCACGTGCGGAATGCCGAGATAGTTGGAATAGTCGATCCGGCCGACGAGATAGGAGATCAGGCCGAACGCGCCCGCGGCAATCATCACAGGCACAATGGCCAAACCGTCCAAGCCGTCGGTGAGGTTCACGGCGTTGCCGAAGCCGACGACCACCACCATCGAGAATAGCAGGTAGGCCGCGTAGAGCTGGATGCCCCAGCCGATGACAAACGGCAGCGCCACCGCGGTGAGCTGTTTGCCGGCCATGAGGTAGGTCCAAAAATGCTGGACATCGTGGTGACCACCAGGCGTTTTCGCGACCCATTCGGCGGCAAGCATGACGGTGGCGGCGATAAACGCGGTGAGGAATTCGAAGAACAGACGCGCACGCGCCGAAAGTCCGCCGTGATGCTGTTTGGTGACCTTGGCGTAGTCGTCGACGAAGCCGATCGCGCCGAAGCCGCTGGTCACCAGCAGAACCGCCCACACGTAGGGGTTCTTCAGGTCGCACCACAGCAGCGATGAAATGCCCAGACTGATCAGAATAATGAGCCCGCCCATCGTCGGCGTGCCCTTCTTGGTCAGCAAGTGGCCCTGCGGGCCGTCTTCGCGGATCGGTTGACCTTTGCCCTGACGCTTGCGCAGCCAGGCAATGAACGGCGCGCCAATTACGAAGGCGATGATCATAGCCGTGAACATCGCGCCGCCGGTGCGGAACGTGATGTAGTTAAACAGGTTGAAGAATTGGGACCGCTGCGTGAGTTGGCCCAAAAGCTCCAGCATTCATCGTCCCCTTTGCGCCGAAGCGTCGAAAGCACAGAGCGAATTTTCCGGTCAAACGCCAGTGCAAATGGCGCTTGATTCTAACTTGCTTGTTAGTTTGAGAATGGCACGCCTATCGCCGATGCGGTAGCCAAGTTCAAGCCCACTCGGTCAGCGCCTTGACCACACGGCTCATGCGCGAACTGTTCGAGCCTTTGACGAGCACAATGTCTCCGCTCCGCAACGACTTTGAAATGATCGGAACCAGCGCGTCGGCATTTTCGGCGTAACCGCCGCGGCGGCTTTCAGGCAACGCTTCGAAAAGTGCTGCCATCCGCGGGCCGGCGGCGAAGACGAGATCAATGCCGGCTTTGTCGATCGGCGCGGAAAGACCGGCATGGTAGGCGCGCTCGTCAGGGCCGAGCTCCAGCATGTCGCCGAATGCAACGATGCGGCGGCCGCCCGCCTTGGGTTGACGCGACGCCAGAGTGGCGATGGCGGCGGCCATCGATGCGGGGTTGGCGTTGTAGGAATCGTCGACAAGCATGAACTCGCCGAACGGCGCCTTGATGGTGCTGGCGACGCCGCGGCCATCGACGGCGCGGAGATTGGCGAAAGCGGCGGCAGCGGCCTCAACGTCGCCGCCAGCACAATCGACAGCGGCGAGCGCAGCAACCGAATTCAACGCCCAATGCGCGCCTTCGACGCCGACCCGATACTTGATGCTGCGGCCGAGGATTTCCGCTTCGGCGTCGGAGCCGTCGGGCCCCATGTCGAATTTGATGAGACGCGCTTCGCAGACCGCGTCGCGGCCGAAGCGGACGAGATTGGCGCCGTTGCGCTCCGCCGCAGCGATCAGGCGATCGGAGTGCGGCGCTTCGTTGGGAATGATAGCCGCGCCGCCAGGTTCTAAGCCGGCATAGATGTCGCCCTTCTCATCGGCGACAGCTTCGAGCGAGCCGAGGTTTTCGACGTGCGCCGGCGCGATGGTGGTGACAATGGCGACGTGCGGTTTGACCAAGGTGGTCAGCGGCAGGATTTCACCGCGATGGTTCATGCCGATTTCGAAGACGCCGAATTCCGAGTCTTGCGGCATGCGTGACAGCGTGAGCGGCACGCCCCAATGATTGTTGTAGCTCTTGATGGAGCGATGGGTCTTGCCGCTGGCGGCGAGACACGAGGCCAGCGCTTCTTTTGTCGAGGTTTTGCCGACCGAACCGGTGACGGCGATGCGCTTGGCGTTGCAGCGGTCGCGTGCAGCTTCGCCGAGTTTGCGGAGGCCGTCGAGCACGTCGTCGACGACCAGCGCGGGACCGAGGCCATCGGCTTTGCTCACGTCAGAAATGAGCGCCGCGCCGGCGCCGCTGACGAACGCTTGGGCGAGAAAATCGTGGCCGTCGCGCACGTCCTTCAGCGCAACGAACAGATCGCCCGGTTCGAGCGTGCGCGTATCGATGGACACGCCATTGGCGGCCCAAGCATCGCCGTTGATGAGACGGCCGCCTGTGGCGGCGGCAGCTTCGGTTGCGGTCCAGAGCGGTTTGGTCATGACTAATCCTCGCCGAGAGGTCGTGCTTGCCCGTTAGGGGATTGCGCTGGTGCTTGTAGACACTGGCGCTCTCCCCTCCGTCGCGTGCTTTGCACGCGCCACCTCCCCCTAGCGGGGGAGGACGAGAAACAGATGTGCGTCACGATCCAGTGTCCAGCGCTTTGCGCGCGACGTCTTGGTCCGAGAAGGGGTGCACGACGCCTTTGATGATCTGACCGGTTTCGTGGCCCTTGCCGGCGATCATCAACGCGTCCCCTGGTTTCAGCATGGCGACGGCTTGGTTGATCGCTTGTGCGCGGTCGCCGATCTCGGTGGCGTTTGGCGCGCCCTTCAGAACTTGCGCGCGGATGGAGGCGGCGTCCTCGTTGCGGGGGTTGTCGTCGGTGACGATGACGACATCGGCTTGGCGCGCGGCGATAGCGCCCATCTTGGGGCGCTTGTCCGCGTCGCGGTCGCCGCCGCAGCCGAACACAGCGATGATGCGCCCCGGCGCATGCGGACGCGCGGCGCGTAGCAGGACGTCCAGACCATCAGGCGTATGCGCGTAGTCGACAAACACGTGGCCGCCGCTTTTGCTTTGACCGACATGCTCCATACGTCCGCGCACTGGTTTGAGCGCAGCCATGCCAGCCCACACTGCTTCCGGATCATCGCCGAGCGACAATGCAAGCGCCGCAGCGCACGTGGCGTTGATGGCTTGGAACTCACCGATGAGCGGCAGCTCGACTTGGTATTCATCGCCGGCCCAGAGCAGCGTCATGGTTTGTGCATTGGGGCGCGGCTGGATTTCGACAATCTTCAATGCGTGCTCGCGCGGCGCGCGCCAGCCGCAGAGCACGATGTCGAGCCCACGCGCTTTCGCACCCGCTTCAAAGGCGGCGCTTTCAGCGGCGTCGGCGTTGATGATTGCCGGCGCTTTTGAAGCAACCAGCGACCACAGTTTCATTTTGGCGTCGCGGTAGCTCGCCATGTCGGCGTGATAGTCAAGGTGATCTTGCGTGAGGTTGGTGAAGGCGCCGGCGTCGAAATAGAGCCCATCGATGCGATGCTGTTCGAGACCGTGGCTCGACGCCTCCATCGCCACGTGCGTCACGCCTTGCGCAGCGAGTTCAGACAGCATCGCGTGCACGGCAGCGGGATCGGGCGTGGTGTGACCAAGATCGACGACGCCGTTGGGGCCGATGGCGCCGAGTGTGCCGAGGCTCGCGGCGCGCTTGCCGGTGTGAGTCCAAATCTGGCGCAGGAAGTCGACCGTAGAGCTTTTGCCGTTGGTGCCGGTGACGGCGACAATGGTGTTCGGCCGGTTCGGATAGAACGCCGATGCCGCCAACGCAAAAGCGCGGCGTGGATTTTCGGCGATGACCTCGGGGATGCCAGCTGCGGCGCCGAGATCGCCGCCTGACAACACAGCGACCGCACCGTTGGCTTTGGCTTGCGCGACGTAATCGCGGCCGTGCGCGGCCACACCCTTGAGAGCAGCAAAGAGGTGGCCCGGTTTGACGCGGCGCGAGTCGGCGGTGAGGCCGGTGATTTCGAGATCGCGCGCGTCTGCGGGAACGCCGGATTGGAAAAGTGCGGAGAGCTTCATCTAGCGGCGCGTATGGACCGCCGGCGCCCTCGCCGGCAACCCTGGTGCAATGGCAGGAAAGAATGCCGGCGAGGCGCCGACGGTCCGCAAAAAGTGGTTCACACGCTCTCCCTAGCGCGCCGTTGCACTCGGCTCCACCGCCAAGCCGAGCATAGGGGCGATGCGCCGGAGGATGCGCCCTATCGCGGGCGCGGCGACGGCGCCGCCCTGCTCGCCAGCGCCGGTGTCATCGAGCGCAAGCACGATCACATAATGTGGATCGTTGGCCGGAAATACGCCCGCAAACGAGGAGAAATTGCGGCTTTGGTCATAGACCTGCGTGTCGCCTGTGAGTTTTTCGGCGGTGCCGGTTTTGCCAGCCACCTGAAGCCCCGGAACATCGGCGGCGCGGCCGGTGCCGTCGGTGACAACCGCGCGCATATACAAGAGCAATTGCCGGGTAACCGCGGGCGTAAAGACCTGCGTGCGCACGATGCGGTCACCGGCGTTGCGCGGCACCAGTGTCGGCGGAACGCGCGTGCCGTTGTTGACGAACACGGTGTAGGCGCCGGCGAGCGCGGCTTGGGTAGCGGCGAGGTTGTAGCCGAAGCCGCGCCCCGCGAGATCGCGGCGCGTATTGATGGCCGGCGCGAGCGGCGCTTGGTTGCGGCCGAGTTCAAGCGAAGCCGCCGAAAGTAAACCGAGCCGCTGCAGATACGAGGTTTGCCGCGCCTCGCCGAGACGCAGCGCCAAACGTGCGGCGCCGATATTGGAGGAGCGCGCGAGAATCTCGCGCAGCGTCGCTGGGCCGAGGATGGTGTGTTCGTCGGTGATGACGCTGCCGTCGACGTCGAAAGGTTGCGAGAGATCGAACACCTCGGCGGGTGAGGTGCGTTGTTCCTGCAGCGCCATGGCGACTGTGAACGGCTTTATTGTCGATCCCAGTTCATGCAGATCGCCCGCGACGCGATCACGGCGATCGTCGCGCTGCGAGTCGCCCGCGCGGTTGGGATCGAAGGTCGGCCATGACGCAAGCGCCAGCGTTTCGCCGGTGCGGCCATCAAGCAGAATGGCGCTGCCGCCGGTGGCGTGCGTGGCGCGCGCGGCAGCATCGAGTTCGCTCTCGAGCGCATACTGGATGCGCACATCGATGGAGAGACGAACCGGCCTGCCCTCTTCGCCAGCTGACCGAATGGCGTCGTCCAAGCCGCGTTCAACGCCTGCGAGTGGTTTGAGGTCGACATCGGTGAAGCCGAGCGCTTGCGCGGCGAGTTGGCCCTGCGGATAAACGCGGCGCTCTTCATCGGCAAAGCCGATGCCGCCTAAACCGAGCGCCATCACCGCTTCACGTTGGCCGGGTGTGAGCGAGCGGCGCAGAAACACGAGGCGGCGACCTTGGTCGGAGAGCTTGCGAATGAGCGTGGCGCGATCGAGTTCGGGAAATAGCTGGCGCAGCGCATCAGCGGTTTCCGGCGCTTTCCACACCAGATCAGGCTCTGCCGTCAGCGTGTAGGCGCGCACGGTTGTGGCGAGCAGCACGCCGTTGCGGTCGACGATGTCGGCGCGCGAGGTCGAAGCAACAACGGCGCTGCGATGCGGCTCGGCCAGAGGATCGCCGGAAAATGCGAGCTGGACGGCGCGGCCGGCCAGCAACAACAGAAGCACCAGCATGCCGATGGCGAGAAAGCGAATGCGGTTGCGCGCGAGCGCGGCCTCGCCTGCAGAGAACGGCGCGTGCGCGTCGTAATCCTCGGTGTATTTGAACGCGGGGGTGGGACCGACGGGCTTCACGGACGTTGCGCAGCGCCCTGAGTTCTGCGTGGCGCTGGCAAGCGTTGATTGATATCGGACGCCGGCAACGCTTGGCCTTGCTGCGCCGGCGTCAGCTCAAGGTAATCTTGCGCAAGCGCTTGCACGTGCTCGGGGCTTTCAAGGTGCGCGATTTCGGCCTTGAGCGCGCGCTGGTCGGATTCTTCGTCAGAGATCTGGTGCTGGAGCTGGCTAACGTGCGCTTCGGTTTTCGAAGCGTCGGTCTTGGCTTTGTAAAGGCCAACCACCAAGACGATGACCAGAAGCGCCATAACGATGTGCAGCGTGCGTCTCATTGCAGCTTCTCCCATTCCACTTCGGCGCGCGGCGCAAGCGCAGGCGTTTCCAGCGCATCCCAAGCGGGCGCATCGGTGCGCGTAGCCCAGCGCAGACTGGCCGAGCGCGAGCGCGGGTTGGCGGCGACCTCTGCGTCGGTCGGCGCGGTGGAGCGGCGGCGTTCAAGCGCGAAACTTGGCGCACGCTCCGGCGGCAGATCGGGCGCGTAGCGCGAGCCTCTGCCCTGCGCGTCGGCGCGTTCGGTGATGAAGTTCTTGACCATGCGGTCTTCGAGCGAATGAAACGAGACAACGACGAGGCGCCCACCCGGCGCCAGCACGCGTTCGGCGGCGGAGAGGCCACGCGCGAGTTCGCCGAGTTCGTCGTTCACGAGCATGCGGAGTGCTTGGAAGGTTTTGGTCGCGGGATGCATGCGCGCGCCTTTGCGGCCACCGACCGCGCGCTCAACAATGTCGGCGAACGGCAGCGTGCGGGTGATGGGCGCCGCGGCGCGCGCTTGCACGATGCCGCGAGAGATGCGGCGGGAGTCATCGTCTTCGCCGTAACGATAGATGAGGTCCGCAAGCGCCGGCTCGCTGAGCTTGTTCACGGCGTCCGCCGCGCTTGGCCCCTCTTTTTCCATGCGCATGTCCAACTCAGCGTCCGCCTGAAACGAAAACCCGCGCGCACCCTCGTCGAACTGAAAAGAGGACACACCCAGATCGAAGACGACGCCGTCCACAGGCGCCGCGGCAGACAGATCGCCAAAGCGGCCTTGATGAAGCGTGAATTTACCTTGTTGGGCCGCAACTAAGTCCGCACCGCGCGCGATAGCGTCGGGATCGCGATCGTAGGCTATGACTTTGCAGTCGGTGCGCGACAGCATTTCGCGGGAATAGCCGCCGCCGCCGAAGGTGGCGTCGATGTAAACGCCGCCATCTTTCAGCGCGAGCGCCTCCATCGCTTCCGCGAGCAGGACTGGTGCGTGGCCCATAACGCGCGGAGAATCTCACGATTCACGGTTGTTGCGCAGGCGGTTTTTCAGTGGGCGTCTGCAGCTATGCCGGCGTGGACGCCCAGCGCACCGTCAGCACCAAGGATTCTTCTTCGGAACGGAAGGAGTGCGCGACGTCCGGACCGAAGATGACGTAGTCGCCCTCGCGCCGCAGCGGCACTTCGCGATCCGGAAAGAGCAACACGAAGTGACCGCGAATTAGAATGTTGAGGGTGCGCACTGCGTTTGGCGGCGCCCCATTCGTTGCGGGTCTCACACTTGGCGTGGATGAACCATTTCAGCTCCACATCGGAGGTGCGCAGCGGGTTGTCTTCGCCCGGCATGAAATGGCGGACGAACCAGCCTCTGATATCCTTCGACGCCTCCGGCGCATTTCCAAAGGCAGTCGTCATGGGGTTCGATTTCCTGCGAACAAAAATGCCAGCCGGCCTGTAAGCCGGGTTCTGTGTCCGCTTGCGCGGCGACGACCATTCCTCTGGACCATGCGTCGCCGCATGGTTCTCGCGACCTACCCGAATGCGCTCCCACGGATGGGCCGTACCCTTCGCAGGGCCTCGCATTCCTATTCGGTCTTGCTCCCGGCGGGGCTTGCCGTGCCGCCTTCCTTACGGTCGGCGCGGTGGGCTCTTACCCCACCGTTTCAGCCTTGCCTGTGCTTCTTGCGAAGCCATCGGCGGTTTGTTCTCTGTGGCGCTATCCCTGAAGTTACCTTCGGCGGGCGTTACCCGCCGCCGTATCCGCGTGGAGCCCGGACTTTCCTCGACTGCGCCCTTTCGAGCTTGCAGCCGCGGCCGTCCGGCCGACTGGCATGGCGAGCTTATAGAGATGCGGCGGGTGAGCCGCTAGCGTGTGCGATCAAAACGCGAGGGCGTCCGCGCTCTCTGGTTCGAGGCTGAGCAGACGCGGCGCGGGTGGCTTTGCGTCCGTCAGCGGCGTGGATGGCAGATCGGCGGTCCAGCCTTCGGCCATCGGCAGGCCGACGGCATCTTCAGCGGCGAGATCGTCGCGATTGTGGCTGGCGAGATGATCGACCGCGAAAAAAAGCGGATTGAGCAACTCACTCTTGGCATCGCCGTCCCACTCGCGCAGGTCGAACCACGGCACCTCGTCGATGCCTTGCGGCGGCTCGGAGAAGCAGACGAACACCGCCTTGCCCTCTTCGATGGCTTTTTCCGCGGCGCTCAAAAAGCTCTTCGACTTGGTCGCAAGCTTCGACCAAACAACCACAGCGGCGCCAGCCAAGCAGAGCGCCGCGTTGTTCAACGTGCCTTCGTGAACTGAGCAGCCGCCAGCGGCGAACATTTCCGCAAGTGCTTCAGCGCGATCCATGTCGTCGCGAACGCACACAAAGACGACGTCTGCCATCTTGAAAGCTCCCCAGCGCCGCTGCGCAGCACCTGTAACCGAAAACCGTTCTGCGCGGCGATCAGTTCCAAGCGGAACCACTATATGCGCAGATGACGCGCGTTCAATCTCAGGGGTGTTACGCGCGCGTGAGCGACGCGAGGATAGCCGTCGTTTCAGCATCGGGCGCACCATCGATGCGCGCGGGCCGAAAGCGGCGCTGGAACGCAGAGATTGCATTGCGCGTGGCCGCATCCATCGATCCGCTGGGCGAGACGCTATAGCCGAAAGCGGCAAGCTGTTGCTGAACTTGAGAAATTGCTTCGCCGCTCGTGGTTTGAATGTGATGCGCAGGTTGAGTGGGCCAGAGCGCGACGCCAGCGTCCGCGAGCCGCTTCCATGGAAATTTCTCGCCA
This sequence comes from Terricaulis sp., assembly GCA_047601265.1. Taxonomy (GTDB): domain Bacteria; phylum Pseudomonadota; class Alphaproteobacteria; order Caulobacterales; family Aquidulcibacteraceae; genus Vitreimonas. The sequence goes on along the minus strand of JASGJR010000001.1, from coordinate 3,362,659 downwards.
GGATCAAGCTTGCGGTCGGGTGCAATGTCGGAATGGCCAACGACGCGCGAGGCATCTAGTTTATTCCGCTGCAAAATATCTTTCACTAGCGCGATGACGGCCGCGATCTGCGGTTCAGGAAAATCCGGCAAACCAAAGTCATGGCCGCCATTGACGATCTCAATGCCGATGGCGCGCGCATTCACGTCGCCCTCGCCATCCCAGCTCGACGCGCCGGCATGCCAGGCGCGCAAATTTTCCGGCACGATGCGATAGACCGCGCCATCTTCGCCGACGACGTAATGCGTCGACACCCGCGCTAACGGCGCATCCGGCGCAATCTTCGGATCTTGCCAGGGGCCTGGAAATTTTCCCGCGACCGGCGCGGGATCGGTGAGGCGCGCGATCGCCGTCTCGCCGTCTTGCATGCCGGTATAGTGCAGCACCACAAGATCGACCGCGCGGGTGCGCGCGTCATAGTTCGGCGATGGACGTTCGATGAAGGTGAGCGCGCTCATGCGCTCAATCTCCGCCTTCTCAGCGGCAGATCAAGACTTTCGCTTGGAAAGACCTTCGACCACCCAGCCGGTCGGCGTCTGGCGCGCGTTGAGCACGCGCGCTTCGACGGGGCGGGGCGCGAAGCGAAGCGCAATCGCGGCGCCGAGGATCATCAGACCAACCACGACCGCGGCGGCGGCGGCGAACACGAAAAGAAGAGCAATGCCAACACCGAGCGCGGCAATCGCTACCGCGCGAAACAGCGCGTTGAGCAGCGAAGAACCCGTTTCGGCGGTCGTCGGCATCTGACTCAGAACTCCTCAGGGCATATTGGACCAATACGCTTGCCGATCAATGCGGCGCTCGTACGGCGCGCAGGTGGATTGTCATTTCGCGCCCACGTTTTCGGCAAGCTCTTCGCGAATGCGCGCGTAAGCAGCGTTAATGGCGGCGGTTTTCTCCCGCGCGATGGCGACGAATTCGGGCGGCGCGCCGCGCTGGGTCATCCGGTCGGGATGGTTTTCGGCCGCCTGCCAGCGCCAAGCGTGGCGCACCTCTTCCAAGGTGGCGCCCGGCAAAAGTCCAAGCACGGCATAGGGATCGTCGACGTCAGGGCCGAGATTGGTTGCCTTGATGCGGCGAAACTCGAGCTCGCTGAAGCCGAAATGGGTGGCGACGGTCTCGAGATAGTCGAGTTCGGCCTGGGTGACGCCGTCCGCAAGGGCGATGTGGAAGAGGCCATCGAGCACGTCTTCCAATAGGCACGGGCGGGCGCGGTATTTGTGGCCGATCTGCTTGGCGTAGGATTCAAATCCTAGAACCGTCTGGCCGGCAAGTTCGAACGCGCGGCGAAAATGCGCCTCCTCGCCTGGCGGCGGGCGGAACACCTGTGCAGCAGCTTGCAGTTCGTTTTCGCTGCTGACGCCGTCGGCGCGCGCCATTTTGGCAGCCAGACCGATGACCGCGGCGGTGAAGCCCACGTCGTTGGGCTGGGGTGCGCATTCTTCGCCAAACTGCGGCGGCTCCGCCTCCGGATCGAAAGCGCGATGCGCGAGTTCAGCGATGCGGGACCAAACCGACATGACCCCATTTTCTCCGTGCTGCGCTGCGGCGCCAAGCACATTCGATCAGTTCACGGCAGTGTGCGAGGAAACCGCGACGGGCTGAGCGGGTTTGTCGGTCATGACCGAACACTCCCTTATGAGGCGAACATTTGTGCTAGGCGCGCTTAGCCTGATCGCGGCGCCGGCGTTCGCAGCGCCAACGGCAGTGCTCGTCGATGCGCCGCAGACGCCAAATCCGCGCGGCGATGTTCTCGATGTTGCCGCGGCCCAAGGACAGTTCACCCACCTGCTCGCCGCTATCCACGCTGCCGGCTACGAGGACACGCTACGCCAGCGCGGGCCTTACACGCTGTTCGCGCCAACCGACGCGGCGTTCCGGCAAATGGATCAGCACGAACTCGCGCGGCTGATGCTGCCGCGCAACCGCGACGAGCTTCGAAGCACGCTGGGCTATCATATCGTCCGAGGTTCGGTGACGAGCGGTACGGCGCACGGCGCAATTACGCATCCGCAGGCGCTGAACGGCTACCCGCTGACGGTAGATGGACGCGATGGTCTACGCGTGAACGATCAATTGGTGGCCATGCAGGACGTGCAGGCCAGTAACGGCGTGATTCAGGGGATCAATAGCGTGTTGTCGCCACCGGTCATGGTGGCGTCGCTTTAGCCGATGGGCTGATCGGTCTCGGTGGACTCAGCGGCGGCTTGCTGCGCCAACGGGACGTCGCCTGACGCGCCCGGCAACAGTTCGTCCAGAATGAAGCCTCGGACCTTGTAACGGCGTGCGCCCCACTGGCGGGCGGTGACATTCCACACCTGGACCACAGACCAGTCGCCATCGTCCGACACGTCGCGGATCGGCACGTCGCGCGTGATTTCGCCGTGGTTCAGCCAATTGGAGTGATCGACAATGATTAGACGCGGCGAAACGATCTGCTTCACGACCGCGACATGGCCGCGGGTGTCATCGCGATAGCCGCGCAGAACCAGGACTGAATTCTCGATCGGCGACCCTTCGCGCTGGTAGCGGCCTTCAGCCTGCTGCCACCACGTATTGGCGTTGCCGTAAATCTCGACGCCGGACTCGCTGCGCGCAAACGGCACGCATTGAAGATGAGCACGGCGATTGGTGACGCGTGCGGTCGGTTCGAATGCGGCGTCAGGCGCACGCTCGAATGCGCGCGGCGCCAACGTCGACATTTCCGACGGCCCATCGATGACGCTCGGATCGACAGCCAAGTCGGCAGACAGCGGAGTCAACGCGTTCGCGTTGGTCGCTGTGAAGCCAGCCATGGCGGCAGCCGCCAGCATGATAGTGCGCGTGGTCAACATAACCTGTCGAAGCCAAGCGGGGATCGCCCCAAACTGAGACACCAAAACGCCCATCCCGACTTAAAGAACACTTAATAGCACAGAGGGAAGTGGGAGTTCTTATGGTAAACGGGCCGAAGTAAGACCAGATCTAGTACTATAATTTTTGTAATGACGATTAACGGATCAACTGCAAGGGGTATGAACAGATCTTAACGATGCTGTTAGCCAACCGCCGCTTGCAGTAGAAATGGGTGGATGAATCCTCGCGAAAGGTAGGTTCGCGCGCCCCATTGCCCGGTTGGAATGTTCCACACCTTTACCTGGCTCCAGTCATTATTGTCCGACACATCAAGTATTGGGACGTTTAGACTGATCTCGCCGTGGTTAAGCCAGTTGGCGTGATCTACGCGGATCATACGTTTGGACAGGACTTCCGTTACGACCGCGACATGGCCGCGCGTGTCGTCGCGATAGCCCCGCAAAACCAGCACTGATCCCGGGGCTGGCAGGCTGGAGCGCGGGTATTTGCCGGCCGCCTGCTCCCACCAGGTGTTGGCGTCACCCCAAATGTCGATGCCGGATTCCTGGCGGGCGAAGGGTACGCATTGAAGCGGCGCCTGACCGGCGAGCACTTGCGGCGGGGCGTTCGGATTGATCGGTGGGCGCTGCCAAGAAGGTCCGGAAGGCGCGTGATGCCGCGCGGCGCCGGGGCCATACTGAACCGGCGCGGGAATGCTGGCGCAGGCCGTCAGAGCGGCTGCGGCCATCCCGAGTTCAAGGACACGGGCGGCGCCGGATCGAGCAAACCCCACCATTTCGAGGTCGATCCTACGGGCGCCTGGTTGGGATCGGGTGAATGCGGCGCGGCCAAATACGGTTAACCTGCCCTTGACCAAGCCGCGCAAAGCGCGCCACCGGACGAGACATGTCGAGCCAGCCGCCCCTCATCGTTCGCCCCTGCTTTCAGCAGGATCTGGAAACGGTGCAGCTCATCTACGCGCACCACGTCATGACCGGCACTGGCAGTTTCGAACTTGAGCCGCCCTCCCTCACGGTGATGACGGAGCGGTGGAGCAATGTTGTTTCGAAGGGCTGGCCGTATCTCGTTGCGTCGCCGCAAAGCGATCTGACTCGCGTCTTGGGCTTTGCGTACGCCTTCCAGTTTCGCGACCGCCCCGCTTACCGGAATTGCTTCGAAGTCTCCATCTACACAGCGCCGACCAGCATGCACCAAGGCGTCGGGGCTGCGATGATGCGTGAGCTGTTGAACACGTTGCGCGGCGACGGCGTGCGCGAAGTGCTCGCATTCATCGGCGACAGCCAGAATACCGCATCGATTGGGCTGCACAGCAAAATGGGCTTCGCCCACTCCGGCACGCTGAAGAATGTCGGGGAGAAGTTCGGCCGCACACTTGATGTCGTGGTCATGCAGCGCACGCTAATCCCGCCGCTTGTGTGAGGTGCTGTGCGGTTAGGAATTCGCTAACCATCCTTACAGCATTCTCATCAGCAATAACCGGGAGGATCGCCATGCTTCGGAAGCTTTTGGTGGTTGGCCTGGTGGGGTTCGTAAGTCTCGCAACCAGCATCGCAACCGCCGATGAAGCGACAGCGCCTGGTTCTCAATACGTCGGCGCGAGCGGCGTAAGCTTTACAGATGACACCGGCGCGCTGCGTAGCGGCCAGGTCAACATCACATCGGACTCCGGCGACGGCGTGCGGTTCGCAAACCTCAGCCTCTTGCCGCCCTCCACCACTGTCAGCGACGACAGATCCAGGCACTACGAAGTGTCGGTGGTGGCGCGCGCCGCCGCTAATATCGACGTTGCGTTTGCACACCGCCGCGGCATCGGCTTCGACGATGCCGGCGACATTTCACGTCAAACGGAGGGATCGGAAGTGCGCGTCGGCCACGGCCTTCATCTGCAAGGGTCGCACGAGGAGCGGCCTTCATCCACGCCGCGTTGGTACGCGTTCGTTGCCTCCGATCAGCAGGCGCTGATTTGGCGGCCGGGCGCGCGCAGCGATTTCGGTGGTTCGAGCTCGGAGTTCGCGCTGCAGGACCGCGTTGAGATCGGCGACGTCCAGGCCGGCGTCACGTACGAAGTGTACGGCGTGCAGACTTCGCTCGCCTATGTGGAGCGCAAGATGCGCACCCGCGTCGGCGGTCACACATATGTGCAGGACGACAACTTCGCCGGCATCACCGTGACTGTGCGGCGTTAGGCAAAACCAGCGGTAACGACGATTTTGTGGCGCGCTCGGAACCGCTGGCACAGCCTAAGCATTTCTTCGCCTGAGTAGCTATTAACCGAGGGTTAGATGTCTTCGAAGGGGTTCGGGCCGGGGGCGGTGATCAGCGGCGTTATCGCTGTGGCAGCGATCCTGTGTCCGGCCGCCTTGGCGCAACAAGCCACAGAAGGTCCGCCTGCGCCAAGCGCCGTGAACTTCAACGATCCGGGCATCAATCTCAGCTTCCACAACACCGACGGCAGCCGCTTTTCTTCGACCAATCCCACGGAAACCGGCGGGCCCGGCAACCGCGATCAAGTCGAGATGCAGGTTTCCGCCAGCGGTGCACATGCCGGCGTTCCGGTCGATGTCGCGTTTGCGCATCGCGGCTCACTCAACAGCGACGAGACGGGACGCGATCGCCGCGGCTCGGAATTTCGGGTCGGCCACAATCTCGTACAACAGCGCGATCCGAACAAAGCCGAACACCCGTCGGTCTATGCCTTTGTGGCCTCAGACAACGAAGCTTTGACCTGGCGTCCAGGCGGCCACGACAATGGCGCATCGCTGGCAATGCAGGATCAGGTCGAAGTCGGCGACCGCTCCGCGGGCGTCACCTACGAAAACCACGGCGTGCAGACCTCGCTCGCGTACGTGGAGCGAGACATCCACACCCGCGTCGGCGGCCGCAACTACTCGACCGACGAGAACTTCGCCGGCGTCACGGTGACGTTGCGCCACTAGACCGCTCTCGGGTCTGGCCCAGACGGGGCTCATTCCCCACTCGCCGCCGGGCCTTCTCCACAGCCAGCGCCCCTTCCCGGCTTCCGCCCGGGATGAATCGCTGCATGGTCCCCTCCGGTAAGAATTCTTAAAGGGACTCGGCCCCTGATACGCAGGATATGGTGGTCGAGTGGCTGCCAAATCCCTACATATAGGGTTGTTTCGGCCTCGATTCGGGAGACGCGGCGTATGGCGATCGAAACTATCGGCAAACTGACGGGCCTGCGTACCCCTTCGGTTGGCTACAAGCCGTTCCGCTATCCGTGGGCCTACGAATTCTGGCGCCGCCAGCAGCAAGTGCACTGGGTGCCCGAAGAAGTGCCGCTAGGCGAAGACGTGAAGGACTGGGCCTCGAAGCTCAGCGACGCCGAACGCAACCTGCTGACGCAGATCTTCCGCTTCTTCACCCAGGCCGACGTTGAGGTGAACGACAATTACATGGAGCGCTATTCGCGCGTGTTCAAACCAGTCGAGATCAAGATGATGCTCGCGGCGTTTTCGAACATCGAGACCGTGCACATCGCCGCTTACGCATTGCTGCTCGAAACCATCGGCATGCCGGAAACGGAATTCCAGGCGTTCCTCGAATACAGCGCGCTCAAAGACAAACACGACTACATGCAGAAGTTCGGCGTCGATACCGACGCCGACATCTTGCGCACGGTGGCGATGTTCGGCGGCTTCACCGAAGGCCTGCAGTTGTTCGCCTCATTCGCAATGCTGATGAACTTCCCGCGCTTCAACAAGATGAAGGGCATGGGACAGATCGTGACGTGGTCGGTGCGCGACGAAAGCCTGCACTGCGAAGGCATGATCAAACTTTTCCATGCGTACGCGAAAGAGACCAACGCGCTGACGCAGAGCGTGAAGGACGACATCGTCGATTGCTGCAAGACCGTGGTCGGCATCGAGGATCGCTTCATCGATCTCGCGTTCGAGATGGGGCCGGTGCAAGGCATGACGCCCGAGGACATCAAGAAGTACATTCGCTACATCGCCGATTGGCGCCTGGGTCAGCTGAACCTGCCGAAAGTGTATGGCGTCAGCGAGCACCCGATCCCGTGGCTCACGGCGATCCTCAATGGCGTCGAGCACGCCAACTTCTTCGAAGCGCGCGCGACTGAATACTCGAAGGCCGCCACCAAAGGCGATTGGCATGGTGGCGAGGGCGTCTGGGCCAACTTCGATACGATGATGGAAAAAAGGAAAATGGGTGCTGGGAGCTAGCTTTCAGCGGCCGGCACTTTTAGCTTCTCGTGTAGCCGCGTGAGCATGCGTCCTACTTGCTCAACTTTCTCGATCAGTGGCTCAACAATCTCGCTTGGCAAAAAGCCGACTTGATGAGCCAGCAACAGCAGGGTCTCAAGTTCAGCCGTCGATCCGCGGGCAATACTGACAAAATGCGCATATTCCTTGCGCGTTGCTCGCGTGTGTCCTTCTGCGATGTTTGCAGGAATTGAGACTGCGGCCCTGACAATTTGAGATGTAAGCCTATACTCTTCCCTCCTCGACATATGCTCTACGGCACCGTAAGCCGACCGGGCAATCGCCATGCCATTCTTCCAGACTTCCAACTGCCGATAGCTTGTGATTTTCACCGCAACCCCCAGCACCTAGACCCCAGTACCTAGTCCAACAGATTGCTGCGTAGCGTTTCGCGCGCGCGATCGTCGACGCCTAGTACGTCGCTCAGATAGCCATCGGCGCTGCCATAGCGCTCGTTGATGGTGTCGAGCGCGGTGCGCAGGTATGCCGCCTCAACACCAAGCATGGGACGCAAAGATGCGGGGTCAAGCTCACGCGCAAGACGCTCTTCCATGCGCGCCTTGATGCCGGGCAAGCGTTTGTCGATGTCCATGGCGACGTTGGTGTAAACGTAGTCCGCGAACACTGTTTCCTCGTCGACACCCAACGCGATCAGCGTGAGCGCGCAGCCGAGGCCGGTGCGGTCCTTGCCTGCCGCGCAATGAATGACCCCGGCGCCGCCCTTTCCGAGTTCTTCGAACCATGCGCGATAAAGTTGAATGTGGCGCGGATCGGATGCGAATTCGCGATATATGCTGAGCATGTAGTCGCGCACAGAGCCCGGCGACAGATCGCTTTGCATCAACGCCACGAGGTGCGGCGGCAACACCTCGGCAACACCTTCGTCATTGACGAACACCAACGCCTTTTCGCCCGGCCATTTGTTTGGATCGGTGCTCCGCTCCATCGGCCGGCGCAGATCCACCAGAAAGCGCACGCCAAGCGCATCGAGCTTTCCGATGTCGGCGTCGCTGGCCTCGGCGAAATTGGCGGAACGATAAAGTTTGCCGCGCGCGATCTTGCCATGCGGCGTGTCGTACCCGCCAAAATCGCGGAAATTGAGAACATTGTCGAAGGCGTGCAAACGGTCCGGCGTCATGGCCCTCACATGGGGCATCGCGCGCGGCGCGTCAAAGGCGCGATTGCAGGCCGCAAGGTCAGGCGTCACTGTAGTGACATGAACGACGACGCCATGCCCGGCGCGGGCGCGCGCGAGGACGCCGCGCTCAAGCTGCTGGATGCACCATGAAGCAGGAAACGTTTCGGAGTTTTGACGGCGCATCCCTTGGCTATCGTGTTGCCGGCGAAGGTCCGCCTGTGGTGATGCTGCACGGCTTCCTTGCCAACGCGCGCTTCAATTGGATCGACCCTGGCATCACCGGCGCGATAGTGGACGCCGGCTTTCAGGCAATCATGCTGGATTTGCGCGGTCACGGACTTTCCGCGCAACCCGATGGCGCTGCATTTCCGCCGGACGTGCTGGCAATGGACGGCGCGGCGTTGATCACGCATCTGGGGCTCGGCGGCTACGATCTGGTCGGCTACTCGCTCGGTGCGCGGACGGCGGTGCGGATGTTGGCGCGCGGCGCGCGGCCACGGCGCTGCGTGTTGGGCGGCATGGGCCTGAGCGCCATCGTTGGTTCAGCGCAGCGTGTGGCTTTCTTCCGGGATGCGATCGTGAACGGCGACAAAGCGCGCAATCCGCAAGCGGCGAAGGTCATCAACGCCATGATCGCCAACGCGCAGCTGAAGCCGGCGGCGATGTTGGCGGTGTTGGAGGCGCAACTGCAAACTACCGAAACGGAGTTGGATGAAATCGAGACGCCTATTCTCGTGGTCAGCGGCGCCGATGACGACGACAACGGCAGCGCTGAGGAACTTGCGTCCACACTGCCGCACGCGCGCGCGGCGCGCGTTCCGGGAAATCATCTGAGCACCGTGCAAGCGCCGGAATTGGCGGCGGCCATCGTGGACTTCCTTCGCAGCCCTTGATCGCGCTTCAGCGGAACGGCGGCTCGTCGAAGGCGCGCAACTTGCGCGAGTGCAGACGGTCGCGGTTTTGCTTGAGCAGCGCGATAGTCTCCAAACCGATACGCAGGTGCGAGCCGACGGCGCTGTCGTAGAAGCGATCCGCCACGCCGGGAAGCTTGATCTCGCCGTGCACAGGCTTGTCCGAGATGCACAAGAGCACGCCGTACGGCACGCGCATGCGGAAGCCCTGCGTGGCGATGCATGCGCTCTCCATGTCAACGGCCACGGCGCGCGACTGCGACAGCAGCTGACGTTCTTGAGTGTAGTTAAGCTCCCAGTTGCGATCGGCGTAGCTGACCACTGTGCCGGTGCGCATGCGCTTCAGCAGCTCTTCCTTGTCGCTGCCGATTACCGATTGCGCAGCTTGCTGCAAGGCCACCTGCACTTCGGCAATGGCGGGGATCGGCACTTCGAGCGGCACGCGGTCGTCGAGAATTTTGTCGCGGCGTAAATAGGCGTGTGCAAGCACGTAGTCGCCGATGCGCTGAGTGTGGCGCAAGCCGCCGCAATGGCCGATCATCAGCCAGCAATGCGGACGCAGCACTGCGAGGTGGTCGGTGATGGTCTTCGCGTTGGAAGGCCCCACGCCGATGTTGATCAGCGTGACACCATCGCCTTCCGGCGTTGCCAAGTGATACGCAGGCATTTGATACTTGCGCCACGGCGCTTCAAGCGCTTTGCGTTCGCCGTCCTTATCGCCCGATGCAACCCGCACGCCGCCAGGGCACGATAGCGACCAACCCTTCGGTCCGTCTTTCACCGCTGCCGCGCCCCAGCGGACGAACTCGTCAACGTAGCGCTGGTAGTTGGTGAACAAGATCCACGGCTGCACATCCGACCACGGCGCGCCGGTATAGTGCTCGATGCGCTTCAGCGAATAATCGATGCGTGGCGCGTCGAACAATGCGAGCGGCCGCGCGCCATCGAGACGCGGCGAACGCAGGCCGTCGACCACCTCGTCACCCACTTGCGCGAGGCGAGGACTGGGAAAGTAGGTCGCCAGATCTTCTGCGGGCACGTTTTCGAACGCGGCCGAGCCCGCCGCATCGAGCACGAAAGAATAAGGTATCTCGCTGTCGCTCGTGCCGACGCTGAGCTCGGCATCATAGTCGGACACGAGCAGCGTCAGCTGCTCCAGCAGATATTTTCGGAAATAGCTCGGCTGCGTGACCGTGGTGACGTACTCGCCTGGCCACATCAATTGACCGTAGGCGCGCGCAAGCTTCGGCACACGGCTTCCCGGCAGATAGGTAACGCGCAGCTCGGGATAGCGAAAGCGTTGGCGCTCTTCCGCGGATGGCGGTGCGCCCTTCTCGGCATAGCGCTTCACTGCTTCGATGAGCGCGCTGACGGCAGTGGCGTGATAGCGCTCAAGCAGATCGACCGCTTCGGCAGGTGATTTGGGATACTCCATCGCCGGAGTCTCCCGCACAGGCGGCGCACGTCAAGAGACCGGCGCTATGGGCCCGCGTGTACGAACTGTGACAGCCTTGTCCGTGCAGTAAGCTGATAGCGATGTTTTAGTGACCGCTGGCGCTGGTGGCGACCGAGGCGTGGTTGGTGATCTGTTCGTTCACCGCAGTTGAGGCGGCGCCGTCGCCAATGTCGGGGCGCGGACGACAGATCGGCGCGCACTCGAGACGCGCCGTCTCGGTGCCGCGGGTGACGATTACGGCGCCGGTTTCATCCGGAGTCACAACGACTCGGCCCGAATAGAGCACGCGGCCGTTGTCGCCAACTACGACTAAATTCGTTGAGCCATAGGAACGACCGGTGACAAACAAGAAGTGATCGTTTTGTACAGAGACGCCGGCGATGGCGGGGTTGCCGATGGCGACGCCTTGCGCGGAGTCCGCGAGCCGGATCGGAAAGGCCTGGTCAAGCGCCACTCTTATATCTTGTGCTGAGGCGGCAGCAGCACTGAACACTGAGACGGCGGCGGCGAGAGCTGCGATCGCGCGCGTACGGAAGGAACGCATGAGCGTACTTCTCCTAACTTCAACGCTCAGGGCTACGCCACATTGGTTGCCGGATTACTAAGAGGCCGCTCGTCGCATTACTGATCACGATACGGAAAATCGCGGCGCAGTGAACGCAATCTTTACCCTCCTCATTAGGCAACCCGTTAAGCGCCGCCGCGTATGTTCCCCAATGCGTCTGGGTTGGGTGTCGGGTGCGACATTCTACCGGGCCAGGTGAAAAAGCACTCGACATACGGAGAAATTGAAATGTCTGCTCTGAAGAACTTCTTGAAGAACGAAGACGGCGTGACCGCGATCGAATACGGCCTGATCGCCGCTCTGATCGGCGTCGCCATCATCGTCGCCGTCACCACGGTCGGCACGAACCTCTCGACCACCTTCACGAAGGTTTCGTCGAAGCTCGGCTAATAGCTGGCTTTACGGGAGCGGACCGCCATTGGCGGTCCGCTTTACGCCTTTCGCCCCGCCTAGGGGCCGCCCGGACATGATGTTGGTGCGCGACATCTCCGGAGCGAAAACGACACTCGACAATCTGCGGAGTTTGAAATGTCTGCCCTGAAGCAATTCCTCAAGAATGAAGACGGCGTGACCGCGATCGAATACGGCCTGATCGCCGCTTTGATCGGCGTCGCCATCATCGTCGCCGTCACCACGGTCGGCACGAACCTCTCGACCACCTTCACGAAAGTCTCTGGCCAACTCGGCTAAGAGCAAATTCTACGCAAGCGAACCCGCCGCGCGCGGGCCAGTTTGCGCCCTTGCTTTTCCTCCTCAAAACGCCGCCCACTTCCCCGGGCGGCGTTTTTCTTTTGCGTTGATCTTTCTTGTTTCTTTCTTGACGGCGGACTCACCCTCTTAAATCTTTATTGAGGCGGCGCGGCGCAACTAGATCGGATGATCTCCTTGGTCGCCCTCGTGATCTTCGCCGGCCTGCTTGTTTATGCGGCCTTTTCCGACATCACGTCGCTGACAATTCCGAACTGGCTCTCGATCGCCATGGCGGCCCTGTTCGCGCCTATAGCACTCCTTCAACAGATGCAGCTCGCCGATATCGGCATCCACTACGCATTCGGCTTTGCCGTTCTGGCGGTTGGCTTCTTTCTGTTTCAAGCCAAGATCTTCGGCGGCGGCGACGCCAAGCTCGTCGCGGCGGCGGCGGTGTGGACCGGCTTTGCCGCGTTTCCGACATTCATTCTCGGCACCGCGCTCGCGGGCGGCGTACTGGCGCTCACGCTTTTGAGCGCGCGCAAGTGGTCGTTCGTGTTTGCCGGCGCGCCTTCATTTGTAAACCGTTTGTTAACCGCCGACAGCGGCGTGCCCTACGGCGTCGCGATCATGGCAGGCGGCCTACTCGCACTGCCCACCCTTCCTTTCTTCACGAGCGCGTTAACCCTGCCTTAGCCACGAACATGATTATCGTCCGGCGGGCCAGACGCGGGGAGTATTGAGTTTATGTCAGCGCGTCAGGTGATTGTGTTGGTCATCGCTGCGGTCGCGGCGATTGGCGCACTCTTCCTTATTAAAGGCATTGGCAGCCATCCTGCGCAACAAGCCGCCGCGCATGGCCCCGCCATTGTCGGCGAGCAGGTGCTTGTGGCGGCGCATGATGTTCAACAAGGCGCGGCGCTCTCGCCAGGCGACCTCGCGGTCGCCACCTTCCCGCAGGCGTCCGTGAATGATCAATTCGTGCGTTTGAGCGTGCAACCGTCTGCGCAGGCCGACTTTGTTGGCCGCGTCACGCGCCGTCCGTTTGTGCAAGGCGAGCCGATCGTGGCGAGCGCGGTGATCGCGCCGGATGGTCACGGCTTTCTGGCCGCGCAGCTGCAGCCGGGCTTCCGCGCCGTGGCGCTTGACATCGAACAAAAGAGTGCGGTTGGCGGCTTTATTCAGCCGAATGACCATGTCGACGTGATTGTTACCTCTAAGAGCGATGCGCGCACCGATGGTGGCGGATCGCAGCAACAAACGCACAGCGACATCATCCTGCAAGACATTCGCGTCCTTGCGATCGGCGACAAGACGCAAGGCCAAACGGCCGGCGACCACCCTGAGACCAATGACGGGACGGTCGCCGTTCTGGAAATGTCGCCCGAAGACGCGCGCACGTTGGAAATGGCGCGCGCCATGGGCGACGTCAGCCTCGCGCTCCGCGGCGTTCAAGCGGAAACCGTCGGATTGCGCACCGGACGCGCTCGTGGCGGCATGGACCAACCCTCCGGATCCGTTCGCGTCCATGCCTTTGGCACGGTCGTCGGAGGCGGCAGATGATTTCGAAATCGCTTCGCAGCGTTCTACTGACGACTTTATCGGGCGCGATGGCGCTCGCGCCGACGTTTGCCTCGGCTCAAGTTGAGCCGCCGGACGCGTCGTCCGTGCGCATCACCAACGGCAGCGGCAACGGCGCCGCCGACGCGCACTCGACGTCGATTGTGCTCCCCTTCGGCAAGTCCGCCATCGTCGATCTCCCGGCCGACGCTCACGACATCCTGGTTTCCAACCCGCAGATCGCCGACGCGAACGTCCGCACAGCGCGCCGCGCTTACGTGATCGCCCGCGCCTTGGGCCAGACCAACATCTTCTTCTTCGACGCCGGCGGCCGTCAGATTGCGAACGTCGAAATTCAAGTCGAGCCGGATGTCGGTCCGCTGAACGCGTTCATGCGTCAGCAATTTCCCGAGTCGCAAATCACCGCGCAAGCGATGAACGCTTCCGTCGTTCTGACAGGCAACGCACGTAGCCCCAGCGAAGCTGATCGCGCGTATCAAATGGCGCAAACGTTCCTCGGCATCGCTGGCGGTTCGGGTGCTGGCGCGGGCGGCGTTCAAGGCGGACCCAATACGCCCGGCACGCCACAAGCGGGCGGCAACACGCCGCGCGTGATCAACATGATTCAGGTGCACGGCAGCGAGCAGGTGCTCGTGCGCGTGCGCGTGGTTGAAATGAGCCGCACGTTGATCCGTCAGCTCGGCATCAATTTGAACTATACCGAGATGGTCAACCAGTTGCTGAACAGCGATAACTTCGTCGATCTCGCGACGCAGCAAGGCTTCTCGGTCAACGGCTCATTGCTGGGCGGCCTGACCGCCACCACCGGCGTGGCGCACAACATTCTGCAGCCAAGCGGCCTCACCTACCCTGGTCCGTTTGTGAACGGCGCAACGCCTGGCCAGTCCGGCGTCGGCGGCTACGAGTTCGATCCTTCAACCGGCACGGAAACGCTCGGCCCGGCGGAAGTGGTGCAAGACCGCAAGACCGAAGGCTCGGTGCAAGCGTTCGAACGCGCCGGCTTGTTGCGCGTGTTGGCTGAGCCGAACCTCACCGCGATTTCTGGCGAAGCCGCGCACTTCCTCGCGGGCGGCGAATTCCCCGTTCCCGTCAACTCCGACGACGGCCGCATCTCGGTGCAGTTCAAACCGTTCGGCGTTGGCTTGGCCATCACCCCAGTGGTGATGTCGGGCGGATTGATCTCGCTGAAAGTTGCCACCGAGGTCAGCGAGCTCACCTCCGATGGCGCGATCAATACCGGAGACGTGCCGGTGCGCAACGCCGACGGCACCACGACCGTGGTTCACGGCATCACCATTCCGGCGCTGCAAGTGCGCCGCGCCGAGACGACGCTGGAAATGTCTTCGGGCGGCTCGATGGTGCTTGCGGGCCTCATTCAAGAACGCACGCGGCATGCTGTAGAAGGCCTGCCCGGCGCGATGAACACGCCGATCATCGGTTCGCTCTTCCGCTCACGCGACTTCCTCAACAACGAAACTGAACTGGTGATCATCGTGACGCCCTACCTGGTGCGCGAGACGAGCCCAGACCGCATGCACACGCCAACAGATGGCTTCATGAATCCGGGCGAAGGCGAAAGCCTGCTTACCGGCCGTCTGAACGCGATGTATCGCCCGCCTGACGACGCCGATCGTAACCGCGGCCTGCAAGGTCCGCACGGACACGTGATCCAATGAGGCCCCTGATGTCCTCTCGCCTTCCTCTGATGCTCGTTGGTCTGAGCGCGCTTGGCGCGTGCGCGACTTCGGTCACGCCGCCGCCAGGGCCTGTTGTGGCCACCGCCGCCGACCAGCACCGCATCGAAGTCACGCAAACCACCGCGCGCATGGAGATCAGTGTTGCGCCGGGCAATGCGGTGCTCACGCAAAAAGCCAAGGACGATCTGGGTGAATTCGCTTCCGCGTATCTGCGCGCAGGTCACGGCGCGCTGATCCTAAGCACGCCATCGGGCAGCAACAACGCTGATGCGGCGTCCACGGTGGCCGGCCAGGCGCGCAGTGCGCTGGTTACGGCAGGCGTGTCCTACGCGGCCGTCGCAGGCTCGACCTACGATGCGAGCGGACAGCCCGATGCGCCGGTGATCGTGACGTTTGCGCGCTTTGAAGCGCAGGCGCCGGAATGCGCGCCGCTCTATACGCAAGATCTTGCGCATCAGATGGACAATCAGCCGTGGCAAAGCTTCGGCTGCGCCATGCAAGCAAACCTCGCCGCCATGGTTGAGGATCCGAACGACCTTCTGCAGCCACGCGACATGGATCCGCGCGACAGCGGCCGCCGCGACACGGTCATGGGTCACTATCGCGCCGGTGAAGTCACACACGCCGCCCGCGACAACGACGAACGCGTCACCATCAGCACAGCCATTCAAGGCAATTAGGGCCCTGCAATCATGAGCCAGCCCAACCCAGAAGCAGCTTGGCGCCTCGGCGACGAAGACGATTTCGTGCTTGAGGAAGATACATCTTTCGCCGTTGGCGATATCGTCGAAGGCGAATTGCCGCCGTTCGACACGGAGATGATCGCGCAGCCGGCGCATGAGCCGATGGAGGAAACGCCGCTGGCCGGCGAGTCCTTCCCGCTGCCGCAGGCCGATCTCGTGCCGATGCCGCTACCGAGCATCACGCGCGACGAAGGCAAGATCACCGAACAACCGGTGCCGCGCATCACCATCCACGCGTGCTGCGACCGCCATGAGATCGCCGACATGATCTCCGGCATCACTGCCGACCGCCGCATGTCGCGCGCGGAAGTAACGGTCGAGACCGGCGGCATCGACGCCGCGGTCGTGCGCTTCGCCAGCCAAGCCAGCCCCAACCTGCTGATCCTCGATACGCAGCAGCAAGGCGCGCAGATGCTGCACAGCCTGGACCGGCTGGCGCAAGTCATCGAAGAAGGCACCAAGGTCGTCATCATCGGCGCAGTGAACGACATTGCGCTGTTCCGTGAACTGATGAGCCGCGGCGTCAGCGAATACATCGTGCCGCCGATGCAACCGCTGGATCTGATCCGCACCATTTGCGGCCTCTATGTGAATCCGGACAAGCCGTTCGCGGGCCGTGTCGTCGCCGTCATTGGCGCGCGCGGCGGCGTTGGCGCGTCGACGATCGCGCACAACCTCGCATGGTCGATCGCGGAGCGCCAAGAGGTCGGCGCAACCCTGCTCGACCTCGACCTCTCGTTCGGCACGGCTGCGCTCGACTTCAACCAAGACCCGCCGCAATCGGTTGCGGATGCGCTCATGGCGCCGGATCGGGTTGACGACGTGTTCCTGGACCGCGTCACCACCAAGCACACGCAACGCCTGCAGATGCTCACGGCGCCGGCGACGCTGGAACGTGAGTTCGAACTCGATCACATGGCGTATGAAACCGTGATCGAACGCGTGCGCCGCACCAGTCCGTTCGTGATGTTGGATTTGCCGCACGTGTGGACCTCATGGGTGAAACACACGCTGCTCGCCGCCGATGACGTGATCATCGTCGCCAGCCCCGATCTCGCGAGCTTGCGCAACGCCAAGAACATCATGGATCTGCTCAAGTCGATGCGTCCGTACAACTCGCCGCCGACGGTGGCGCTGTCGATGGTCGGCGTGCCGAAGCGGCCTGAGATTCCGTTCAAGGATTTCGCGGAAGCGCTCGGCGCAGAACCGATCGCGTCGTTCCCGTTCGATCCGCAATTGTTTGGTATGGCCGCGAATAATGGCCAGATGATCGGCGAAGTTGCCCCGCTCTCGAAAACAGCGATCGCGCTCGACGCACTTGCTGCTTCGTTGACGGGCCGCAAGCCGGTCGAGACGAAGAAGCCGTCTCTTGCCGTCAAGATCCCGTTCTTGAAGCGCTAGGGGACTGAATGTTCGGCAAACGCAGCCTAGGCGACAGTCCACCAGGAGCGCCGGCGCAGCCTGTCGCGCCGCCGGCCGCGCGCGTTCAAGCCGCTGTGGGCGTGAAGCCCGCGCCGAGCGCAGCTCCCGCTCCTGCGCCGCGTCCGGCGCCACGCCCCGCGACGCCGCCGCCCGCGCCGGTTATCCCGGAGCCGCAGGAAGGGCCCGAATATCGCTCGGAAGGCTATTACAGGGTCAAATCGACGATCTTCAACGCGCTGATCGAAACGATCGATCTGACGCAGCTGGCGCAGCTCGACCCGGAATTGGCGCGCGATGAAATTCGAGACATCGTTGCTGAAATCATTTCGATCAAGAACGTCGTCATGTCGATCGGCGAGCAGGAAGCCCTGCTCGACGACATCTGCAACGACGTTCTCGGTTACGGCCCGCTTGAGCCGCTGCTTTCGCGCGACGACATCGCCGACGTGATGGTCAACGGCGCGAACGCCGTATTCATCGAAGTCTCCGGTAAAATTCAAAAGACGGGCATCCGCTTCCGCGACAACGGGCAGCTGATGAACATCTGTCAGCGCATCGTCAGTCAGGTCGGCCGCCGCGTCGATGAAAGCTCGCCGATCTGCGACGCGCGCTTGCCTGACGGCTCTCGCGTCAACGTCATCGTGCCGCCGCTGGCGATCGATGGCCCGACGCTCACTATCCGGAAGTTCAAAAAGGACAAACTGAAGCTCTCGCACCTCGTGGAGTTCGGCTCGATCTCGCCCGCGGGCGCGAAAATTCTGCAAATCATCGGCGCCTGCCGCTGCAACGTGTTGATCTCCGGCGGTACCGGCTCGGGCAAGACCACCCTGTTGAACACGCTGACGGCGTTCATCGATCCCACCGAACGCGTCATCACCTGCGAAGACGCGGCGGAATTGCAGCTGCAGCAGCCGCACGTTGTGCGGTTGGAAACGCGTCCGCCGAACTTGGAAGGCTCTGGTGCAGTCACCATGCGCGATCTCGTCAAGAACTGTCTGCGTATGCGTCCTGAGCGGATCATCGTCGGCGAAGTCCGGGGCAGTGAGGCGTTCGACTTGCTGCAAGCCATGAACACCGGTCACGACGGTTCGATGGGCACGCTGCACGCCAACACGCCGCGTGAAGCGCTCTCGCGTCTTGAGTCAATGATCACCATGGGCGGCTTCTCGTTGCCGCCGAAAACCATCCGCGAGATCGTCGTCGCCGCGGTCGACGTGGTCATTCAAGCGGCGCGTCTGCGCGACGGTTCGCGCCGCATCACCCAGATCACCGAAGTGATGGGCCTCGAAGGCGAGACCATCATCACTCAAGACCTGCTGCTCTACGAAATTCAGGGCGAAGACCAGAACGGACGCATCACCGGCCGCCACAAGGGCACCGGCGTTGGCCGTCCGCGCTTCTGGGAGCGCGCGCGCTACTTCGGTCTTGAGAAGGAATTGGCGATCGCTCTGGACGAAGCGGAGAACGCATAGTGGATCCGACGCTCATCGCCGCGGTGCTTGCGTTTGTCGCCGTGGGCGGCCTGGGCTTTGCATTCACCGGACAAGGCCAGCCTGCCGCTGCGCAGAAGCGGGTCAAGGCCGTCGCCAGCAACAAGCCGGTCGATCGCCGCAAGCAAGCGGCGGAAATGGCCACGCTGAAGCGCAAACAAACGACGCAGGAAGCGTTGAAGGATCTGGCGACCGCGGAGAAGCAATCGCGCGCGCGTAGGCTCTCGCTGAAGGGCCAGATGGTGCAGGCGGGCGTCAGCATGTCGCCGACAGTGTTCTGGATCATCTCTGGCGTTGTCGGCGCGGTGCTCGCGCTCATCGGCCTTATGGTGCAGGGCCTGATCGGCGCTGGTCTTGGATTCTTTGTCGGCTTTCTCGGCCTGCCCCGCTGGTTTCTGGGCATGCTGGTCGCGGGCCGGCAAAAGAAATTCGGCACGCAGCTGGCCGACGCGATCGACGTTATCGTTCGCGGCGTGAAGTCAGGTTTGCCATTGAACCAGTGCTTGCGCATCATTGCGGCGGAAAGCGCCGAGCCGCTGAAGGCGGAATTCCAAAGCCTGTGCGACTCCAACGCGATGGGCGTGCCGCTCGATCAAGGCTTGCAGCGTATGTACGAGCGCATGCCGCTGGCCGAGGTCAACTTCTTCGCCATCGTGCTGGCCATTCAGTTGAAGACGGGCGGCAACTTGTCGGAATCCCTCGGCAACCTTTCCTCCGTATTGCGCGCGCGCAAGCTGATGAAGGAAAAAGTGAAGGCGCTTTCGTCGGAAGCCAAAGCCTCGGCCATGATCATCGGCGCGCTGCCGATCCTCGTCATGGGCTTGGTGTACTTCACCCGCCCTGCTTACATCGCAATCTTGTTCACCGATCCCACCGGCAATCTCATCCTCATCGGCGCGGCCGTGATGATGTCAGTCGGTACATTCGTGATGCACAAGATGATCAACTTCAAGTTCTGAGGGCAACGGCATGAGTATCGTCGAAACCCTCGTCGACCCCGCAAACATCGCCGCCGCGCTCGGCGGCGTCGCTGCGTTCGCAACCGTCATGACCATCGTCGGACCGATGATGTCCGAGAACAAGCTTGGCACGCGCTTGAAGGAAGTCGCCAAGCGCCGCGAAGAACTGCGCAAACGCTCCCGCGCCGATCTCGCGCGCGGCGGCTCACTGCAGCACAAAGACGCCAACCAGTTCGCCAAGGGCATGGTGAACAAGTTCAATCTGCAGAAGGCGCTCGCAGACGACACGCTGACGGAAAAGCTCATCCGCGCCGGCCTGCGTGGCCAAGCCGCACAGACCATGTTCTATTTCTATCGCGCTGCGCTGCCGATCGGCTTCAGCATTGCCGCCCTTCTCTACGTGCTGACGCTTGGCTCGGCCATGCAGCTGCACTTGAAGCTCGCCGTCGTCGTCTTTGCGCTCGCGCTTGGCTACTACGCGCCGAACTTCTATCTGAAGAATCGCGCCGACAAGCGCAAAGAAAAGATCATGTCCTCCTTCCCAGACAGCCTCGACATGATGCTGATTTGCGTCGAGAGCGGCATGTCCGTTGAAATGGCGCTGCAACGCGTGGGTCAGGAAATCGCCACCGCGTCAGTCGAACTTGCAGAGGAGTTCGCACTCACCACCGCAGAGCTCTCGTATCTGCCGGATCGCCGTACCGCTTACGAAAACCTGGCGCGCCGCACCGACCATGCCGGCGTGAAATCGGTGGCGATGGCGCTGACACAAGCAGAAAAATACGGCACGCCGGTTGGCGCAGCGCTCCGCGTGATGGCCAAGGAAAACCGCGAAATCCGTCTCTCGGAAGCGGAGAAGAAAGCCGCATCGCTGCCGCCAAAGCTGACAGTGCCGATGATCGTGTTCTTCCTGCCGGTGCTGTTTGCGGTGATCATCGGACCGGCGGCGATCCAAGTCAGCCAGATGTTGCATCACTGACGCGCGTCGCGTTAGCAGCGCACGCACTCACGCTTCAACGATTAGATTGCGACTAACGGCCGTTGTGGGCGACATCGCCCCAGCGATGCGGATCGCTAAGCAGGCCGCGTAGGTACTGCATGTTCGAGGCAACCTGCGCCGGCGGCAAATCCACGCGCTCAAGCTGCTCGGCTTCGCTAAACTTGCCCTGCAGCGCGAGTGCGATCGCCAGGTTCTGCCGCGCTTCCGCTGGTGCATTCGGCATCGCCACGGCTTGGCGCAAGATCGGTTCGGCGGCGGCGGGATCACCTTCCAGCAAATGCGAAACGCCTTCGTTAGTGACGACGCTGACTTCGTTGGGCTGGATCGTCAGCGCTTCCTGATAGGCTTGGCGTGCTTCGCTGAAGCGCCCCAGCTGATCGAGCGCGGCGCCCAGCGCATTGCGCGCCTTCCAATCGTGCGGATCGGCGGCCGCTAGCAACGCCAGCGGACGCAACGCCTCTTGCGGATTCTTGTTGGCGATCTGACTGAGCCCGTACGTGCGCAGCAGCGCCGGGTCCTGTGGAAAACGTTGCAACGCCTCGCCGGCGACGGCGACAGCGCGATCTTGGCGGCCCGCGAGCCGCAGGCATTCGGAGAACTTCTGCGCTGCCTCGAGGTCGTTGGGGAACGTGTCGTACTCCCCCGCCCAGAACGCCATTTGCGTCAGCATATCCTGGTGCGCGACGGCGGCGCGGGCGCGGCGATCAGGCTGACGATTGGCGGCGGTACGCGTTTGATGGTCGGGTTGCTGCGCACCCGCGCTTGGATCGACGCTGGCGTGCTGCTGGCCGGAGGTGGCGCACGCCGCCAGTGACGAAGCCGCGAGAAGAGCGATAGCGAGCCGGGACATGGAGCCGCGAATCCTTACAATGCGCGACACGCTGCTCCTTACATGCTCAACAAAGCCCTAATGAGGCATTAGCAAAGCATCCATGACCGACCTGCCCTTCCTGTCCGACGCCAACGTCCAGACCACGCCGATCTTCGCGCTCCGCACCAGCGAGTGGAGCGCATGGCTTGAACGGCACTCCGACGTGCTGCGCCAACTCGCCGCGGCGCACGATTTCAAAGCGCAATCGGGCCGCATTCTACTGGTTCCAGCGACGGACGGTTCCATCGAGCGCGTATTGTTCGGGCTTGGCGAGAAGGCGAACGTATTCGCGCTCGGTGCATTGGCGCAGCATCTTCCCGAGGGCGACTATCGTTTCGCAACCGCGCCGCGGGAATTCTCCGCGACCACGGTCGCTGTGGCGTGGGGCTTGGGCTCGTACGCGTTCGACCGTTACAAGAAACGCAAGCGGCCGATGTCGCGCCTCGCCGCGCCTGACGGCGCCGATATGAGTGAAGCCGCGCGCATCGTCGAAGCCTCGTGGCTCGCACGCGATCTCGTCAACACGCCCACCAACGACATGGGACCGGAAGCGTTGCAAGGCGCAGCGGAGCGCGTCGCTGGGCGGTACGGCGCCAGCATCGAAGCGATCGTCGGCGATGAGCTGCTGGCGCAGAACTATCCGCTGATCCACGCTGTCGGCCGCGCTGCGGACGAAGAACCGCGTTTGCTGCACTTGAGCTGGGGCGACGCAAAAGCGCCGCGCGTGGCGCTCGTCGGCAAAGGCGTGACGTTCGATACTGGCGGGCTCGACATCAAGCCTTCTTCTGGCATGCGCATCATGAAGAAGGACATGGGCGGCGCGGCACATGCATTGGCGTTGGCGCAAATTGTGATGGACGCGAAACTGCCGGTGAAACTCGATGTATTCTTGCCGGTGGTCGAGAACGCCATCTCCAGCGACGCGTTCAGACCGGGCGACGTGATCAAGAGCCGCAAGGGCCTGACAGTCGAGATAGACAACACCGACGCTGAAGGCCGCCTCATTCTCGCTGACGCACTGACGCGCGCTTCTGAAGATGCGCCCGCTGTTGTGGTCGATTTCGCCACGCTTACGGGCGCCGCGCGCACGGCAATGGGGCCGGACATCCCGCCCTTCTATGCAAACGATGACGCGTTGGCGGACGAACTCGCAAAGGCGTCCATCGAAACAAACGACCCCATTTGGCGGCTGCCGCTTTGGGATGCGTATGAAGTCGAAATGGACTCGCCGATCGCCGATCTGAAAAACACCGGAGACGGGGCTATGGCCGGTTCTATTTACGCAGCACTCTTCTTGCGGCGCTTCGTAACTGCGCCGGCGTGGGCGCACTTCGACATTTACGCGTGGTCGCCGAAGGATAAGCCGTCCCGCCCCGCAGGCGGCGACGCGCAGGCGTTGCGCGCCGTCTGGCGCATGCTCAAAGGCCGGTTTGCCCCCTCTGCCTGAGGTCGTTTCTGAATTCGCCTGTGGATAAAGTGGCGGAGAGCGGCTGCCGTCGCCATGCGGCTAGAACAAGCTTCGTTCTGGCGTCGGAACCTATAGATTGTGTGGGAACCGGTCCGTTCCCCACAACAGATTGTGTTTCGCACTTGAACCGACTCAAAGAGCCCGGCAGTTTTTGCCCATCGGCAGAGACAAGGGGTATCGAGATGGAACTCGTCCGAGATCAAGTTGAGGCGTTGGATTTGTGGCGCCGGGTTACGGTTTCGACGGTGCGCTCCGACGCGCCGGACCTGACGGCCCGTCAGCTGGCGGTGTTGATGACGGTGCGTCTGCAACCGGCGCCCCACACAGTGCGCGGTCTGGCCAGCACGCTGAATGTCGGCAAGCCGGCCATCACCCGCGCGCTCGACACGCTGTCGCGTCTAGGCTTCGTGCAACGCCGCCGCGATCCGAAGGACGGCCGCAACGTGTTCGTTGAGCGCACCGAAAAGGGCGACGCCTTCCTCGAACTGCTCGGCCAGACCATCGTGTCGGGCGAAACGATCGTGCAAGCGCCCCGTCCGGCGCTGGGCCTCGCGTCCTAAATCATCGCGAAAGCGCAAACAATGACGGCGTCCTGCTTACGCGGGACGCCGTTTTTGATTCTGGATTTTGCGCTGCTTAGTGATGCGGCGCTGGCGTCGTGGTGGCCGGCGCGGCGCCGCCGCCAGCGGCGGGCGCCGTCGCGGGAGCTGCAGCACCGCCCGCAGCAGGCGCTGCGCCTGCCGGCGGAGTTTCCGGAAGCGGCGCTGGCAACGCCACGTTGTTGGGCGAAATCGAGCGCAAATAGGCAATCGCGGCCACGCGGTCGTCGGTGTTGTGCAAGCCGGCAAAGCCCATCTTGGTGCCGCGCACTGTCGTTTGCGGCGACGTCAGAAAGGTGTTGAGCGCCAAATAATCCCAATGGCCGCCATGGCTCTTCATGCCGTCAGAGTAATCGAAGCCAGGGTGCGTGCCGGGCACGCGGCCGAACACGTCATGCAGGTTCGGGCCGATCTTATTTGGGCCGCCAGCCGTAAAGTCGTGGCAAGACTGGCATTGGCCGACGACGCGTTCACCTTTGGTGACAAGCGCTGCAAGCCCTGCCTGGTCGGCGAACAAGCGGCCAAAATCAGGAGGGCCTTCTGGCGCAGCGGGTCCGCCCGACGCATCGGCGGCGACTTCAGGCAAGAACCCGGCCTTCTCTGGATAACTCGGATGCACGAGGCCGTTGGCGAAAATGCCAATCGCCATCACGCCAAGCACCGAACCCAGAACCGCGCCCGCGACCGAATTGAACCTGAGATCGCTCATCGCCCTGCCTTAATGAAAAGTCGGGCGGTTTATGGCGTGCGTTGCGCGCCTCGCCAAGACACTGCGAGCAAAACACGCATGCGCCCGGCCTTGCGCGGCGAACCGCCGCACGGCAATTCACGGCCATGAGCGCCGTTATCGTCATTCCCGCGCGCATGGCGTCAACGCGCCTGCCCAACAAGCCACTCGCCGACATTCACGGCAGACCCATGATCGCCTGGATGGTGGAACTGGCGCGTGCGGCGAATGCGGGCCCCGTGCTGGTCGCCGCAGCGGAAACCGAAATTGCCGATGCCGCGCGCGCCGCGGGCGCCGAAGCAGTGTTGACCGATCCCGCGCTGCCTTCCGGATCGGACCGTGTGCAAGACGCGCTTAAGGCATTCGATCCAGATGGCCGCTTCG
The DNA here is from genome assembly GCA_047601265.1 of Terricaulis sp. Taxonomy (GTDB): domain Bacteria; phylum Pseudomonadota; class Alphaproteobacteria; order Caulobacterales; family Aquidulcibacteraceae; genus Vitreimonas. The sequence goes on along the minus strand of JASGJR010000001.1, from coordinate 3,337,825 downwards.
ACGTCGCGGTGAATCTACAGGGTGACATGCCGACCATGAATGCAGCGGACGTCTCGCGCGCGGTTGCAGCACTGCGCGATGGCGCCGATATCGCCACGCTGGTGTCGCCGTCGAACGATCCTGCCGATCGCGACAATCCCAACGTGGTCAAAGCCATTCGCGCAGCTGACGGGCGTTGCCTTGCCTTCACGCGTGCGCCCGCGCCTTGGGGCGAAGGCCCGGTCGAGCGTCATGTCGGTGTGTACGTCTATCGCCGCAATGCGCTGGCGCGCTTCGTTAGCGCGCCGCCCTCGCCGCTCGAGCAGCGCGAAAAGTTGGAGCAATTGCGCGCGCTTGAGATGGGCATGGTGATCCGCGCCGACGCGATCGCCGATTTTCCCAAGGGCGTGGACAGCCCGGCGGATCTCGAGGGCGCGCGCGCGATCCTGGGCAAGCGGTAAGGTAAAATTCGCTTGCCTGACCGCGGCTGCGCGCCGACCTTTCGCGTGTTGTGGAGGCGGCGATGCGGGCGGCATTTCTGATCGGCGGCGTGTTTTTGGCGCTCGGCGCCGCACAGGCGCTTGCACAAGATACAACCCCGGCTCCGCCAGCGCCGGCGCTCTCGCCAATGCAGCTCAAGTGGCAAGTGTGCATGCGCAGCGACGGCGCGACCACCGCCGCCCAAGCGATCACTGCGTGCAGCGACATCATCCAAACCGGCCAGGAATCCGCGGGAAATATGGCGATCGCCTATTTCAATCGCGCCAACGCCGCCATCACCAGCAACCCACGTCAAGCCGAAAACGACTACACACAAGCGATCACGCTCGGCTACGCCAACGAGAACGTCTATTACGGACGTGGCATCACGCGCGACGCACAGGCCAAATACCAAGACGCGATCGACGACTATACGCAGGCGCTTTCCATCAATGGCAGCTTCGCTGACGCGCTCGCTAACCGCGGCAACGTCTATCAATACGGCTTGCAAGACTACGATCATGCTATCGCCGACTACACTGCTGCGATCGCGCTTGCGGACAATCCCATCTATCGTGGCAATCGCGGCAATGCCTACCAGTATGGCAAACACGATCTGGCAACTGCGCTCGCCGACTATGATCGCGCTGTCGAACTCGCGCCGCGCTACGCCTCTGCTTATGTCGACCGCGGCAACGCGCATGCGGCGCAACACGAAAACGACGCGGCCATCGCCGACTACCAGCACGCGCTGCAGCTGGAGCCTGGCGCGGCCCTCGCACATCTCGATCTCGGCAATCTCTATAACAACATGGGCCGCCGCGAAGACGCAATCAGCGAGTGGAGCGCGGCCACCGCCGCGGACGCGCACGACGCTTCCGCGTTTGGCAATCGCGCGGCGGCATACGCGGAAGATGGGCGCTTCGATCTGGCAATGGCAGACTACAACGCGGCACTTGCGATCCGGCCTGACGCGATCGACTTTTTTGGGCGGGGAAAAGCACGCATGATGCTGCCCGCGCCCGGCGCAATCGACGATTTCGATCAGGCTGCCGCGCTTGCGCCGGACAACACCGACTACAAAGCCTATGGCTGCTTTGCCCGCGCCATCGCGGGCAGCGATCTGAGCACGGCGCGAACCCTATGTGACGCGGCGCTGGCCTCGGCCAGCGATGCGCAACATGCGCAGTATTTGGCCTTCCGCGGCCTGTTGAACTTGAAGCAGCAACGCTGGCAGGACGCGTGGAGCGACTATAACTCTGCGGCAATCGCAGCACCCAGCTCAGCAATCGCCCTCTATGGGCGCGCGCTCGCTGCGCAACGTTTGGGTCAGGTTGGCCCGGCGCAGGCGGATTTCACCGCGGCCAACGGCGCCGATGCGCATGTCGCGGCGCTCTTTGCGTCATGGGGTGTCAGCCCGCAGAACTGAGCTGAGTGCGGATCAAGCCGCCGACATCCTGCAACGCCGTCACTGCAAGCTTTGAGTACGACGTGAAGTTCAGGCCGCCGTGCATCAGAAAGGGATATTTCTTCTCTGTCACTGGCACGCCCGCTTTGCGCAATTGCTCCACGAAAGCCTTGGTGTCGTTGCGCACCGGGTCCATAGCGCCGCCGCCGGCAACAATCGTTGGTGGCGCGCGTGAGAGATCGACATCCAAGAGCGACGGCAGCTTTTCCGTACCGAGACTGCGCGCGATGTAGAGCGCGGCGATACGACCGAGGAAACGGAAGTTGCGCAATTCCTCCTCCGCCCACAACACGCCATCGACATGCACGAGCGGATAAAGCAACACTTGCAAGGCTACAGCGCCGGGCGTTCGCGCATTGATCTCCAGCGCCATCGCAGCGGCCATGTAAGCGCCTGCGGAATCGCCGGAAACGGCGATGTGGTTCGGATCGGCGCCGAAGCGCGCCGCGTTCTGGAACGCCCAAGCGCACGCCGCGCGTGCGTCATCGATTTGTCCGGGAAACGGCGTTTCCGGTGCGAGCCGGTAGTCGACGGAAAGCACCCGGCATTGCGCGGATTTGGCGAGCCACGAACAGATGGAGTCGTGGGTGTCGACGTCGCAGCAGACGAAGCCGCCGCCATGGAAGAATACTAGGAGTGGGCCCGGCAGCGCATCTTTGGCTTCGTAGTAGCGCGCATGCAGCCGCCCGCTTGCGCCAGTGATTTGGAGGTCTTCGACTTTCGCCAAGCCCGGCGCGCGCGCAGCCGCGACTGCCATCAAATGGCGCAAACCGCGCCGCGTTTGCGCCAGGGCGGTCGCTTCCATGCTTTGCATGACGCTCATCAGGTTTGGCCTCTACCTTAAACTGATGGGGTGGGCTAACCCTCGGCGCAATGACAGAGCGCATTTCTTACCAAGGCGAACCTGGCGCCAATTCTCACATCGCCTGCCGCGATGTGTTTCCCGCACACGAGCCGCTGGCGTGCGCGACGTTTCAAGATGCCTTCGCCGCGGTAAGCGAAGGTCAAGCGCAGTATGCCATGATTCCGGTCGAGAACTCGGTCGCGGGTCGCGTCGCGGACGTGCACCATCTGATTCCGGAATCTGGCCTCTTCATCATCGCCGAACATTTCGTGCCGATCAAACATCAGCTGCTCGGTCTGAAGAACGCGGTGCTTTCGGATTTGCGCGAAGTGCGTTCACACCCGCAGGCGCTGGGGCAATGCCGTAAGGTGCTGCGCGAACTGGGCGTGCGCGCCGTCACCACCGCCGACACTGCGGGCGCCGCGCGCGAGATTGCGGAGCTGAACGACCCGCACGTTGGCGCGCTCGCGTCTTCGCTGGCGGCAGAGATTTACGGATTACAGGTGCTACGGCCCGACATGGCTGACGCGGCGCACAATACCACGCGCTTCCTGGTTTTTTCTCGTGAATCCCAAACGCCTAAGGACGGCCCGTGCATGACGAGCTTCGTCTTTCGCGTCCGCAACGTGCCGGCGGCGCTCTACAAAGCGCTCGGCGGTTTCGCCACCAATGGCGTCAACATGACCAAGCTCGAATCCTATATTGAAGGCGGCGCATTCTCGGCGGCGATGTTCTATTCCGAAATCGAGGGCCGGATCGAGGACGAAGCGGTGCAGCGGGCGATGGAGGAGTTGAAATTTTTCTCTGCCTCCCTCGATCTGCTTGGCACCTACCCGGCGGCGCCCTTCCGAAAGCGCTAGAACAGCAGCGGATGTAACCAGACGGCCGGCAGCAGCGAATGAGTGAAAAAGGGGCATGGCCGAAGACGGCGAACTCCGCGCTCTTCTGTTGAAGGGCTTGGCCGGCGACGCCGCCGCGCATCACGCGTTCCTGATGGGCGCGGCTGCTCTGCTGCGCCCCTATTTCCGCAATCGGCTGCGCGGGGCAGCGGAGGATGCCGAGGATCTAGTGCAAGAAACCCTGGTGGCGCTGCATACGCGCCGCGACACTTACGATCCGAATTTTCCGCTGGAGCCGTGGCTCTACGCGATCGCGCGCTACCGGTTGATCGATTTCCTGCGGCGCAAAGGCCGGCGCGGCGTCACCGCTTCCATCGATGACATCGACATTGGCGAGGCCGATCCCGTGATCGAGGCGTCCGACGCCAAGCGCGACGTCACGACCCTTTTGGCAAAACTCCCGGCGAAGCAACGCCGCGCCATCCAGCTGGTGAAACTCGACGAGAAGAGCGTGAAAGAGGCGGCCGAAGAAACCGGCTACTCCGAATCCGATATCAAGATTTCCGTGCATCGGGGCCTGAAGGCGCTGATGAAACTCATGGCCGATGCGACATGAAGACCGACGATCTCATCAGCCTGCTCGCCAAGAATGTCGAGCCGATGGAGCGCCCGCGCTGGGCGCGCCGTATGACGCTGACCATCATCATCGGTCTGATCGCCGCGGGATTGTTAGTGCTCGCCGTGTTCGGCATGCGCCCCGACATTGGGACGTCCATGAGTTGGGTGCTGATGAAGGCGAGCTTCTCGGCGCTGGCGACGGCGGTGATGTTGCCGCTGGTCATGCGCTTGATGCGGCCTGGACGTCCGTTGGGCTGGCGCTTCGGTGCGATACTGCTGTTCTTTTGCATTTGCGCGGTCGTCACGGCGATTGCGCTGATGGGCAAACCCACGGCCGCGCGCATGCATGCGTGGACTGGCGGCTACTTCCCCTGGTGCATCGTGTTCATTCCCCTGCTCGCGGCGCCGACTGCAGCGGGCCTGGTTTGGGTGATGCGCGGGCTGGCGCCGACACGGCTGACGCTTTCCGGCGCAGCCATCGGCGCACTTTCGGGCGGCATCGGCGCGATGGCGTATGCGATGTACTGTCCGGTGGATTCGGTGGCGTTCGTGACGACCTGGTATGTTGTGGGCATCGCCATCAGCGCCGCAGCGGGCGCGCTGATCGGGTCAAAAGTGCTGCGCTGGTAGTCAGTTCGCGGGCCCGCCCCGAAACACCAGAACGACGCCCTTTCCGCTCTGCTTGCGCTCGACCTTCAAGCGCGGATCGTGCTGCGCAATTTGCTCGATCATTTGCCGAAAAGGCCCCCCCGTCCAGGGGTGGTCGTTGACCATGAAACCCGGCGCTGGTGTCAGCAGACGGCGCAGCAATTCTTGGCCGAGGTACACGATGTCGTTCTCCTCGGCATAGCGGGTGACGTTCAGCGCCGCGGCGCGATAGTCGAAGCTCGCCGTTGCCCTCGATTGCGCCGTTGATGGCGCAGCGGGCTGGGGCTGCGCAGTTTGCGTGGCGCGCGCAGGTTTCGTAGGCGCGGGCTTTGCGGCGGCAGGCTTTACCGGCGGTTTGGGCTTGGCACCGCTCTTCGGCGCACCGAACCAGCCACGCTTCGGCGGCGCGTAGTTCATAGCGTTCATGAACGCCGGTTTCTCTATCGTCAGATCGACAATGTTGCGGAAACTCTGCGCGAACTTTGCTTCGGGATCGACCATGCCGACGCCGTGCAAATCGTGCAGCTGCACATGACCGAGGATACTCACGAAGTCGGAATCCAGCGAGAGAATAACGACCTCTTTGAGATCCTTGCGCTCGTGGCGTAGTTCTGCGGCGCGAATAGTCAGGTCGAAATCGGCGGAGCTTGCCTTCTCTTTGCGAATGGCGCGGCACATGTGAATTTCGAACTCGCGCTGTGCAAATTCGAGCCGGTATTTTTCATACGACGGCACCCAAAACACTTGTTTGGAAATGAATTGTCGCCGCACGCCCGCGGGATCAAACGCGCCGTGCTCAAGCCACAGCAGCCAGTTGTCCATGCGCTCGACCAATTGGCGGCCGCCGCACTTGGCGTGCAGATTTTCAAAATCGATGAGCAGCGCGCTTTTGCGGCGAGACCAGATCAAAGTGGTTCCCCCAGACTACCCAGAGGTTTCCCTAGCATTCCGAGGCAATCCCTCAAAGCCGCAGCGACCGCAGCGCCATGTGCACTAAATCACTGTGAATCCAGCGTCGCGCATGGCGGTGCGCACCGAAGTTTGTACGGCGTCAACGTTGCCGTCATTACACGCCGCGGCGCAGACGACCCCGGTTTGTGGATCGAAGGTCATTTCGCTGTAGAACAAGGTGTTTGAACCGTTGTGCCAGAAGCGGTTTTCCACCTTCACCCAGCCCATGGCGTAGTCGCCCCCGAACGGCGGGGTGTGCAAAGTATCCCACGTCTCCGGCTTCAGAAGCGCGGTGCGGTCGCGGTGTGCTTCGCAGAATTTCAGCACGTCATCGAGCGAAGCGTGAACGCGTCCCGCTGGTCCAAGTGCTGCGGGATTGTCGGAGATCGCGCCGCCCGGCGGATACGGCGTGTGCGGCCCAGACGCGCCCTGCGCATGCCCAACAGGTTGATCGAGCCGCCCGGGCGTGCCGGGCGCGCCGAAGCCCGCGGAATTCATGCCCAGTGGCGCGAAGACTTGCTCGGTGATCAGGTCTTCCCACTTCTTGCCGAGCTTCACCTCCAACATCGTGCCGGCGATGATGAAGCCGTTGTTGGCGTACGTGAACGTCGTTTCCTTCGGACCCACGGGCGCCATCTTCAGCGCAATGCGCGACCACGCGATCCGCTCTTGACGCGGGTCAGGATTCTCACGCTGAAACCGGCCGAGCTGATCCATCGGGATATTGCCCTGCAAGCCGGCGCGATGGCTCAGCAGATGGCGGAAGTTCACATCGCGATACTCGGCGCGCATATCCGGTATGGCGCTGCCAAGCACGGCGCCAACGGTGTCGTCCCAAGACACGTGCCCCGCATCGACCATGCGCGCGACCAAAGTCGCGGTCATGGACTTGGTCATCGAACCTAGGTGCCATTGATCGTTCGGCGTTACCTGCGTGCTCCCCGCAGCGGAGCGAAGGCCGTCGGCAAGGCTGACGCTCTTGTGGTTGGTGCTGCGCGCAGCGGCCGCCAAGGCCGGCGCGCCGCTTTGCACGCGCAAGCCGCGCAGTACGTCCTGCGTCAAATGCTCCAATGGCAGCGGTGGCGGCGCCGGCGGTGCGGCGCCCGTCGGCAGCGGTCCCGGTGTGAAATCGAGCGGCAGCCGCGCGCCCTGCGTGAACTGGCCGCTGATCCGGCCGTTCGCAAGCGATCCGGTGTAGCTGGCGTTGACCGCCGGGAAGGTCATGGAAATCACAGCGCCGTCGATATGGACCTCCGCTGCGGGAATGCGTGCATTGCCCTGATCGACGCTGAACATCGTCGCAACGGGCCCTGCCCCAATCACCAGATGCAGCCGCAGCGTCCCGCCGGGCGTGTGCAAATCGCCGTTCCACTCACCTTCGAACCCGGAAGCGGTTTGCGCTTTTGCCATGGTGGCGGTGAGACCTGCCGCAGCGGCGCCGAAAAGCAAAGGTCTGCGCGAAATCATGGGTTCGTCTCCCCGGTCTGACCCGCGCGCATACCATAGTCCTGCAACGCTTCTATCTCCTCTCGTCGCATTGACGCGGGGATTCTTACGCCGCTAGTGTCCGCCCGAATTCGGACGCCTCCCGTCCCAAATTTGCTTCAAGGATTTCAAGCATGAAGGTGCTCGTCCCGGTCAAGCGGGTGCTGGACTACAATTTGAAGGTTCGGGTGAAGCCCGACGGCTCCGGCGTCGACCTCTCCAATCTGAAGATGTCGATCAACCCGTTCGACGAGATCGCGGTTGAAGAAGCTGTGCGCATGAAGGAAGGCGGCGGCGGTCACGCCGCAGGCGCTGCAAGCGAAGTGGTGGCTGTCTCGATCGGACCGGACCAAGCGCAAGAAACCATCCGCAATGCTCTCGCCATTGGCGCCGATCGCGGCATCCTGGTCAAAGCGGACGGCGAAGTTGAGCCATTGGCGGTAGCGAAGATCCTCAAAGCGGTGATCGAAGCGGAGAAGCCGGATCTGGTGATCCTCGGCAAGCAAGCCATTGACGACGACAGCACGCAGACTGGCCAGATGCTCGCGGCCCTGCTCGGCTGGCCGCAAGCAACGTTTGCATCGAAGATCGTGCTGCAGGCGGGCAAGGCCACCGTAACCCGCGAAGTCGACGGCGGTCTGCAGACGCTCGATATTGAGCTTCCCGCGATCGTCACCACCGACCTGCGCCTGAACGAGCCGCGCTACGCGTCGCTGCCGAACATCATGAAGGCCAAGAAAAAGCCGATCGACATGAAGACGGCTGCGGATTTTGGCGTGGACACGACGCCGCGGCTGCAAGTCACAAAGACCGTTGAGCCGGCGAAGCGCTCGGCGGGGATCAAGGTCAAGACGGCTGAAGAGCTGGTCGGCAAACTCAAAGAAGCGGGGATTCTCTAATGGCCGTGCTCGTCGTCGCCGAACACGACAACGTCTCGCTGAAGGACGCTACCAACAAGGTCGTCTCCGCCGCCAAGGCGATGGGCGGAGACGTGGACGTGCTGGTCGCGGGCGCCAATGCCGGACCTGCCGCCGCAGCTGCTGCGAAAGTCGATGGCGTGCGCAAGGTGTTGCACGCGGACGGCGCTACGCTTGCCAAGCAAATGGCTGAACCGCTGGAAGCGCTGATCGTGCCGCTCATGGCGAACTATGATGCCGTGCTCTTCCCGGCCACGACGACGGGCAAGAACGCCGCGCCGCGGGTCGCCGCGAAACTCGATGTCGCGCAAGTCTCCGGCGTCATCGGCGTCGAAGGCGCCGACACGTTCGTGCGGCCGATCTACGCCGGCAACGCACTGATCACCGTAAAGGACGGTCAGCCGAAGAAGGTGCTCACCGTGCAAGCCACTGCGTTCAAGGCGGCCGGCAACGGCGGCAGCGCCGCGGTGGAAACCACGGCGGCGCCGAGCGGACCGTTCAAGTCGGCCTTCGTTTCCGAAGAGATGGCCAAATCCGATCGTCCCGAACTCACCGCCGCCAAGCGCGTGGTCTCCGGCGGCCGCGCCATGGGTTCGAGCGAAGAATTCCATCGCGTGCTCGATCCGCTCGCCGACAAGCTCGGCGCGGCAGTCGGCGCTTCGCGGGCGGCGGTCGACGCGGGTTATGCGCCGAACGACTATCAAGTCGGTCAGACCGGCAAGGTGGTCGCGCCCGAGCTCTACGTCGCCATCGGCATTTCGGGCGCCATCCAGCACTTGGCTGGCATGAAAAACTCCAAGGTGATCGTCGCCATCAACAAGGACGAGGACGCACCGATCTTCCAGATCGCCGATTATGGCTTGGTGGCCGACTACAAGGCGGCCGTGCCGGAGCTGATGGACGCGCTGACCAAAGCGGGCGTTTAGATGAAGCTGCCGAACGGCGAACGCGCTGACATTCCCCTCGTTCGGCTGTCTTCGTATTTGCTCAACCCGGCCCACCCAACCGGCAAGCATAAGGCGCGTGTGTTCGCTGCCGCCCTAGGCCTGGCAACGGCTGATGCCCCTGCCTTGCAGGCCTGGCTCCAGACACTCGCGCGTGAAGGCGAAGCCATCGATGGCTTGCGGGACTCCCACGGCCAAAGGTTCGCCATATCGGGCGAATTCACATATAATGGACGCCTGGCGATGGTCCGCACCGCCTGGATCGTGCGCGCCGGACGAGACTATCCTGAGTTTCTTACGGCGTTCGTGGAGTGAGAAACGTGGCGTCGCTCAGGGAGCTTGATGTTGTTGCGGTGCTTCGGGACCGGCCCGACCTCGGTATCCGCCGCGGTTGGGTGGGTACGCTCCTGCTCGAACTCACTTCGGGCGTCTGGGAAGTAGAGTTCGCTGACACTCAAGGGAAGACAGCGCGAACTGCAGCCGTCGAGGCTGCAGACCTCCTTCTTCTGCAGATGGACCCCGCTCCAAGTGCATGAGGCGGCGGGCGTTTGACGCCTGCTTTTCGCGCACTAGGCTCCTGGCCGGTGTGTGAAAATAATGCTGCGCTGCAGCATAAGATTTGGTAAGACGCAGGTCTAATGAGCGAAATCAAGACCGTCGGCGTCGTTGGCGCCGGACAAATGGGCAATGGCATCGCGCACGTCTGCGCGCTGTCGGGCTATGACGTGCTCCTCAACGATGCCGACGCGGCCCGCATCGATGCTGGGCTGAAGACGATCACCACCAATCTGAGCCGCCAGGTTCATCGTGAGCTGATCACGCAGGCGGAGATGGACGCGGCGCTGAAGCGCATTAAGAGCACGCCGACGCTTTCCGATTTTGGTCCATGCGATTTCATTATCGAGTCCATCGTCGAACAGGACGAAGCCAAGCGCGCCATCTTCGCTGAGCTGAAACCGGTTTTGAAGCCGACGACGATCCTGGCGTCCAACACGTCGTCGATATCAATCACGCGCCTCGCGGCGACGACCGATCGCCCCGACAAATTCATCGGCGTTCACTTCATGAACCCAGCGCCTGTGATGAAGCTCGTGGAGTTGATCCGCGGCCTCGCCACCAGCCAAGAAACGTACAATGCGACGGTCAAGTTCGTAGACAGCCTGCACAAGACGATGGCCAACGCGGAAGACTTTCCCGCGTTCATTGTCAACCGCGTGCTGGTGCCGATGATCAACGAAGCCGTGTATACGCTGTACGAAGGCGTCGGCTCGGTTGAAGCTATCGACAAATCGATGCGCCTTGGCGCCAATCACCCGATGGGACCGCTTGAGCTGGCGGACTTCATCGGTCTCGATACCTGTCTCTCTATTATGCAGGTGCTGTACGATGGCTTGGCGGACTCGAAGTATCGCCCGTGTCCGCTTCTGGTAAAGTACGTCGAGGCCGGCTGGCTGGGCCGCAAGACGCAGCGCGGCTTCTACGATTATCGCACCGATCCGCCGACGCCGACGCGTTAAGCGGTCATTCTCGAAATTCCAAAGGGCCAGAGGCGGGAGCGTGTGCTTCTGCATGCGCTCCCGCCTCACCTCACCTACGCAACAGCGTCAGCGATCATCATCACGCCTTGCACCATGTAGGCGGCAAGGGCGAGCAAAAGCCCGCTGACGATGGCGACCTCAAACACTGAAACAAACTTGCGCATGTGCTTCCCTCAGAGCACGGACGAGGTTGCGTCCGCCGGCGGGATATAGGGACGCGAAGCTGCGCGAATGTGGCGGCAAAATTAAAGGTTCGAGAGGCTGGCGCGCAATTTGCAAAACGCAGTGCGATGCAGATTGGCGCCACCTCCGCAAGCTCCGCGCTTTTGTTGAATTTGCTGGGTGCGAGCCATGCGAACGCGGCGAGTGACGCATTTCCGTCAACAAGCGACACGGCAAAATCTGCCGCGAGCGTGACAAATCTGCCGAGCAGCGGCACGCCTATTTCATTCGAATCCATCCTCGCGTTGCAAAGCGATCACGCCGAACGCGATGCAGCCGCAAAAGCCGAAGCAGAGGCTGCGGGGCCTGCGTCGCCGCAAACGGCGGAGGAGAAGTTTCTCGACTACGCACAGAAGTCTCCCGCGCAACGCATGCGAGACGACATCCTGAAATCCTTGGGACTCACTGAAGACGATTTGGCGAAGATGACGCCGGAAGAACGCGGCGCGGTGGAAGAGAAGATCAAGAAACTCATCGAGGAAAAATTCCGCCAAGGCATGCATGCCGATGCGGCGAACTCCACATCGCAAACGCCAGCAACTGAGTTGCAGGAATTGCTCGGCGCGTAGTCAGTTCGAGAACACCAAAGTCAAATTGTTCGCCGGCATCTCGACGATTTCTCTGAGCGTCAGGCCCTCCTGCGGGGCGGCGGCTTCAACTTCAGCGACATCGCGAATGCCGAAAGACGGATCGCGCACTTCCAGCCACGCATCGAACTCCACATTTGACGGTGCGGTGTGGCGGCCATCGCGCTTGTAGGCGCCGTAGGTGATCAACTCTCCTCCCGCGTGCAGCAAGCGCTTCGCACCCGCCATCAGACCCAACGTGCCCCCCACGGCGAGATGTGGATCATGTTGATCGCGACAATCGCGTCGAACGGCGCACAATCCTCAACACCCCACATTGCTTCGCGTACATCTAAGGCGAGCGGCGCCAGCACGTTGCTCGCGCCTTCGGAGGCTATCCAAGCTGCAATACTTGCGCGCGCTTCGGCGTCCGGATCGCTCGGCTGCCACAGCACACCCGGCATTGCTTGTGTGAAATATATGGAATGTTCGCCTGTACCGGATGCGATTTCGAGAACGCGCGCGTTAGGCGCCAGCACGCGGCGCAATAGATCCAAGATCGGGTCGCGATTGCGCGTCGTTGACGGCGACTTCTGTTTTCCACTCATCCGGGTGCATACGAAACACGAGTACGTGTTCCACGGAATGCGACACTGCGAAGATCGCAAAACAGTTGCACCACAGTGACGCCACGCGCATTGCACTTAGAGTGCAGGCAATGGCTCGACCTCCAGTTCCACAGCGCATCCCGCCGCTTCGCTGGCGCACACCGGCATTCGTGTGGACGCCGATCGGATTGCTGATCGGGATCGGCTGGCCGATGGGCTTGTTCTTCAACGATATGGACCTGCAAAAAGTGATCGTCATTGTGACGACAGCGGTGTTTGCTTTCGCGCTTGTAACCTTGGGCGTGAGTTGGGCGGTCGGCGCAGCGCCGAAGACGCGACGCGCGGTGATCCTGCACGTGTTGGCGGCCGGCTTCGTTGCATCGCTGGCGGCGCCGTATGTGCTGACGCGGCTTTTTGCTGCGGTGGGCGGATACGAAAAAGCGGGAGCGGCGGTGCATGTCCCGATGGCGATGTCGGAGGCTATGACTCCTTTGGCGCTGATGATTGGCCTGCCGCTCGCACTCATTTCCGGCGCTGCGTTCGCGTGGATCGCGCTAACGCGGCAACGTCCCGACGATCTGCCGGACAACATCCGCACCGCGGACGTACAGCCCTTTCGCTAGCCAGCAGCGGGCGCAGCGACGGGTGGCGCTTCGAGCGGTTTCAGATCTTTCAGCTTCTTGCGCAGCTGCAGACGCAGCATGAACAGATTGATGAACATCTGAATGTAAACGGACGTGACCGACATCAGCCAGATCGTGTGCAGAGTGAGGCCAGGCCGGCTGGCGAGATAAAGCGCGGGCGCGGCAAAGGTCACGAGCCGCGACGCGCTGGCGATCAGCGACGGACGCGTATCGCCCAGCCCCTGAAACATCGAGCCGCAGGTGAAGATGATGCCGCTGGCGACGAAATTCCACGAAGCGATGTGGAGATAATCGGCTGCGTAAGCCAGTGCTTGCGGATCGTTGGTGAATGGCGCGAGCAGCGTTTCGGCGCGCCATTGCGCGAACAACGTAAGCAAGAACATCAGCACAGCAGAGATGATCGCCGCATCGCGAAAGGTCATGCGCACGCGATCGGCGCGGCCGGCGCCGAAATTCTGTCCAGCGACCGGCGCCGCCGCGAACGCGATCGCCATCACCGGCAGGAAGATGGACTGCATGATGCGCATGCCGACGCCAAATCCGGCTTGTGCGTGTTCGCCGAAGCCACGGATGACGACATAGACGACGGCGAAGATAACAAACATCAGCACGAATTCGGCGGCTGACGGCAAGCCGATGCCAATGATGCGACCCCAAGCTGGCAGGCGCGGCGTCACGGTTTCGGGTTTGATGGCGATGAAATTTTGCACGCGCGGAAAAATGATCCAAAGCGCAACCGCGCCGATCATTACGGAAACCGTGGTAGCCCAACCGGCGCCGGCGACGCCCAGCGGATGACCTGTGCCCCAGCCGGCAATCAGCACCGGCGCCAATACGGCGTTTAAAATGACGGTGATGGTTTGCAGGATCATGGTCGGTTGCACGACGCCGGCGCCGCGCAACGCAGAACCGAGCGCGGCGGTGGGAAACATCAGCGCCAAGGACGGCAGAAACGCGAAAAGATATGCATGCGCGTTGACGGCGGTGGAGGCGTCGGCGCTAACCGCGGTCGCGGCGGCAGCGCCGACAGTGTAGCCTAGCAGCAGTGTGAGCACTGAGAAGATCAGTGACAATGAAAGCGCTTGGCCGGAAATCAAATTGGCTTCATCGCGATCCTTGCGGCCAACAGCTTGTGCGATCAGCGACATGGCGCCGATCGACACCATTTGCGACGCGCCCATTACCAGAAACGAACTGACGCCGGCTGCGCTAACGCCAGCGATCGCGGATGAGCCAAGGCGCGACACGAAGTAGAGGTCGACAAGAAAATACAGCGTCTGAAAAATCAGACCCATGCCGATGAATACGGCCATGCTCAAAATGTGGCCCGTAATCGAGCCTTTGGTCAGATCTTGCATTGCGCCAGCCCCCCCCCCCGGGCCCCGCGGCTAAGCGGGCTCGCGCCGATATAGGATCGTCGGCGCGCCTTTGTATGTCGTACGCGCAAATTCGCTGTAGCCGTGCTTCTGGGCAACCCGAATTGAAGGTCCGTTTTCAGGCGAGATCATGCAGAAGAAAGGCACGCGGCCGAAATGAGCGGCGCCCCATTGCAGCTGCGCTGCAACGGCTTCCGACGCATAGCCTTTGCCGTGAGACCACGGCGCCAGCACCCAGCCCTGCTCCGGCGCGCCCAGCGGCGGATCGACGTCGCGTTTGAATTGGCCGAAGCCCGCTTCGCCGACGAACCGCTTGGTGGCTTTCTCTTCCAACACCCAGAAGCCGTAGCCCATCAGCGCCCAATGGCCGGGATAGCGGTTCATGCGCTGCCAGCTCTCTTCGCGCGTCGAGGGCTTGCCGCCGATGTAGCGGGCGACATCGGGTTCAGCCCACATCGCGGCACTGGCTTCGAAATCGTCCTTGGTATGGCCGCGGAGGATAAGGCGTTCGGTTTCGATGATGGGGGTCATGGCGCGCGTGGTAGCGTGTTGTGTCGGCGGCTGGAAGCAGTCACGCCTTTCGATCGCGTTCGAGCGCCGGGAATGCGTGAGGATGCGCAGTTGCTAGAGCAGCAGGCGCGCCATGATGTTGCGTTGGATTTCGTTGGAGCCGGCGTAGATCGAGGCGGCGCGGTCATTGAGATATTTGAGCGGCGCCACCGCGTGCCACGGCTCGCCAGCGGCAAAACCATCGTTCGGCGGCGTGAAACCAGGAACGGGCCCGCCCGCGGCCACGGCGTGCGGTTGAAACGGCTGCACGTAATTGCCAGCGGCTTCGATGGCGAGTTCGGTGATGTGCTGACTGAGCTCGGTCATCTTCACTTTGAGCATGGACGGATCGGTGGGACGTTTGCCGCCGCCGAACATCAGACGCTGCTCAAGCGCTTCGAACGCATCGACGGCGACTTGGGCTTCGGCAATCTTGGCGCGGAATTGCGGATCGTCGGCGAGCGTACCGCCGGCGCCATCTGAGGTTTCGCGCGCGTGTGTGCGCACCTCCGACAAAAGGCGGTTCAAACTTGGCGCAGCAACACCGCCGCCACGCTCGAACTCGAGCAAGTGCTTGGCGACGGTCCAACCAGCGCCGATGGCGCCGACGACGTTCTCCTTCGGCACGCGCACATTGGTGAAGAACACCTGGTTCTGGATGTGCTCGCCCGACAGGCTGATGATGGGACGCACCTCGACGCCAGGCGAATGCATGTCGATCAAGAGGAAGGTGATGCCTTGCTGCACGCGGCCATCGGCGGCGGTGCGCACCAGACAGAAAATCCAATCGGCGACGTGTGCGTGCGTGGTCCATATTTTTTCACCGGTGCAGATGAAATCGTCGCCGGCGTCCTCGGCGCGCATCTGCAGCGAAGCGAGATCGGAGCCTGAATTGGGCTCGCTGTAGCCTTGGCACCAGAAGATATCGGCGCTCAGCGTTTTTGGCAGAAATTTCCTCTTCTGCTCCGGCGTGCCGTAGTGACAAAGGATCGGGCCGATCATGGCCACGCCCATCGGCGACTGTGCGGGCGCGCCGGCGCGCGCGCGTTCTTCGGCGTAGATGCGATGTTGGGCGGACGTCCAACCGGCGCCCCCATCTGCTTTGGGCCAACCGGGCGCGGCCCAACCTTTGGCATGCAGGATTCTCTGCCAATCGCGGGCGATTTCTGGGTGGCTGTAGACGCTCGTCATCAAGGCGCCGGCTTCGCGGAAACGCGGCGTCAGATTGGCGGCGAAGAAAGCCCGAACCTCGTCGCGAAAGGCGATGTCTTCGGCGGTGAGCGAAATATCCATGCGCGCTTCCTGTCTAGTCGACGCACAATGCTGGCTGCGCGCGTCCGCCTTCCACTGCGGCGAAGCAGCCAAATTGCACATTGGTACGTTGGCAGCGGCCCTGAACGGCAGCGCCCTGCGCGGGCTGGCGGTCACCCCCCTCGTAGATGCACTGGCCGGTGCATTGGCTCCTGCCGGAGCAGACCTTGCCAGCGTCGGCCATCGGAGTGACGCAGACCCATGTCGCCATCAGGCCTACCTGATGATAGGCGCCGTGCGCGGCGGCGCATGCGGTTTGTGCGGCTTCAGTTGGCTGCTGGTCGCGCGTGAAGGTTTGGTCCGGCGCGGCCGCCGCCGGTGTGGCGGGCGCGACCGGGGCGCACGCGCACAGCACGGCTGCAGCGAAAGCGGCGAAAAGCGCCCTCATGAAGCCGACGATGGCGCGCCGCTGCGGCCATAGCTGACGCCGCCATCGACGACGATGGTGGAGCCGACAACGTAATCGCCAGCGCGTGAGGCGAGATAGATCGCCGCACCGGCCATATCTTCGGTGTCGCCGATGCGTTTGGCCGGGATGAATTGCGCGACCGCGTCACCGTGGTCGCGCGCGGCGCGGTTCATGTCCGAAGCGAACGCACCGGGGGCAATAGCGGTGACGGCGATGCCGTCGTCGATGAGGCGCAACGCCATGCGCTTGGTCATGTGGATGAGGCCGGACTTGGAAGCGGCGTAGGAATAGGTCTCCTGCGGATTGACCGAGAGGCCGTCGATCGACGCGATGTTGATGACCTTCGCCAGATGACCCTTGGCAGCGCCTGCCTTCAGCGCGCCATGCAGCGCTTGGGTCAGAAAGAACGGCGTTTTCAGATTGAGGTCGACGACCTTGTCCCAGCCATCTTCCGGAAACTCATCGAACGGCGCGCCCCAGGCGGCGCCGGCATTGTTGACGAGAATGTCGAGCGCCTTCTCATGCTTGAGAAACGCCTCGGCCATGGCCTTGGCGCCATCGGTGCCGGAGGCGTTGACGACAAGCGGCGTACAAGAGCCAAGCTTGGAAAGCTCTTTGGCAGTTTCTTCCAGCGCGCCGCCTTTGCGCGCGGAGATGTAAACTTTAGCGCCGTAGCGGAGGTAGCCCTCGGCGATCATCTTGCCGATGCCGCGCGAACCGCCGGTGATCAGCGCAACGCGCCCCTTCAGTGAAAACAGGTCTTGCATTGGCTTGGGGCGCTCCTCGTTTGGCTGCACTTAGCCTTGCCGCTCTTGCATCCGCGCGCAAGCGCCCTTCCCTGGAGGCAGGGCGCAAGCGGGCCGGAGTTAGGGTGTTTGCAGCGCGGCCTCGATGGCCGCGTGCGCTTCGGGGCTGTCCCAATTGGCGCCGCCGGACAGACGCGCGATCTCTTTGCCGTGACGATAAAAGATGGTCGTCGGCATGCCGGCGGCCTGGATATCGAACAGCACGGCGCGGTCCGAGTTCATGTAAAGCGGCAAAGCGCCTTGCGTGAGCTGACTAAGCTCGGCTGCGGCTTTGTCTTTGTCGGCGTCCTCGTCGAGATTGACCGGCACGACGTGGACGCGCGCGGGATCGTAGTGCCGCTGCAGCGCGCCGAGGGTCGGCATCTCCTCCATGCAGGGCGCACACCAGGTGGCCCAGAGGTTCATGATCACGAGATCGCCGGGCATGTCGGCGAGCTTGATCTCGGCGCCGTGCGCGTCGCGGATGGCGTGCGTGGACATGGCGGGCGGCTTGTCCATCACTGTCAGCGCGCTCATCGGGCCCTTGGCGAATCGCGCCATACCGCCGGGCGGCTCGTGAGGCTTTGAAGACGCCGCGAAAAGCACGTAAAGGACAGCGATCAAGCCTGCTACAAGGAACGCTCCAGCCGCCCACAGTGCAGGCGGCGACTTGGGCATTTTTCCGGAGGAAGTTGCGTTCGTGTCCAATTCCGATGCTCCCAAATCCGATACTCTGGGCGGCCAGAAGATGTGGGGCGGGCGTTTTGCCAGCGCACCCGCAGACGCCATGCAGGCGATAAACGCTTCGATCAATGTCGACAAACGCTTGTGGCGCGAGGACATCGAAGGCTCGAAAGCGCACGCCGACATGCTGGCTGCACAAAGCATTATTACGCACGAGGACAACGCGGCGATACAAGCGGGATTGGACCAAATCGCCGCGGAAATCGTCGAAGGGCGGTTTCCGTTCTCGACCGAGCTGGAAGACATTCACCTGAACATCGAAGCGCGGCTGACCGAGCGCATCGGCGAAGCAGGCAAGCGCTTGCACACGGGGCGCTCGCGCAACGATCAGGTGGCGACGGATTTCAAACTGTGGACGATCCGCGGCGCGCGCGAAGCGGGCGATGGATTGCGGGCGCTGCAGAAGAGCCTGGTTCTCCGCGCCGACGCGCACGCCGATTGGATCATGCCGGGCTTCACGCATTTGCAGACGGCGCAGCCGGTGACGCTTGGACATCACCTGCTGGCGTACGTCTCGATGTTTGAGCGCGATCGGGTGCGCATCATTGGCGGGGCGCTGGAGGCGCAGTGGGAATGTCCGCTGGGCGCGGCTGCGCTGGCGGGGACTTCGTTTCCGATCAATCGCGAATCCACCGCTGAGGCGCTGGGATTTCACGGCGCGGCGAGCAATTCGATGGACGCGGTCGGCTCGCGCGACTTTGCGCTGGCGGCGCTGGCGAGCTTGGCGATCGCGGCGACGCACCTGTCGCGGCTGGCGGAAGAGATCGTGCTGTGGACGAGCCCGCAGTTTGGGTTCGCGAAGCTGAGCGATGCGTGGTCGACGGGATCGTCGATCATGCCGCAGAAGCGCAATCCGGATGCGGCGGAGCTGATCCGCGCCAAGGCGGCGCGCGTGGGCGCCGATTTCGCGGCGCTGAACGCGATCGTGCAGAAACTGCCGCTCACTTACGCCAAGGACTTGCAGGAAGACAAAACCCTCACCTTCTCCGCGTTCGATGCGTTCGCGCTGTCGATCACGGCGATGATCGGCATGGTCGACACGCTCACGTTCAATCGCGGCGCCATGCGCGAAGCGGCGGCGCGCGGTTATTCCACGGCAACGGATCTGGCTGACTGGCTGGTGCGCGCGCTGAAAACGCCGTTCCGCGAAGCGCACGAGATTACCGGCAAAATCGTCCGGCGGGCGGAGCTGCAGGGTGTGGCTGAACTGGCGCTGCTCCCGTTGAGCGAATTCCAAGCAGTGGATGACCGCATTACCGAGGAAGCCCGAGCGCTGCTGACGGTTGAAAAATCGGTCGAGAGCCGGAATAGCTATGGCGGGACCGCCCCGGAGCGGGTGCGCGAACAAATCGCGCGCTGGAAGGAGAACTTCAAATGACGCGCCTTTTGCTTGGCCTCTCGGCGCTGACGCTCCTGAGCGCGTGCGGTGTGCAAGGCGATTTGGCGCGGCCTGATCCGCTGTGGAATCACGATCACGCCATTGCCTCCGAATGCCACCGCGAACGCACGCATCGTGAGCACCTGGATGCGCGCTGCCGCCAGACGGCGACGGTGCAGCCGCAAACCGGCGCGGCAGCGCCGCCGCAAAGCCCGACGGCGCCGGAAAATCCCGCTACGCCAACAACGACGCCATGAACCATTTCGGCTATCGTGGCGGACAGCTCTGCTGCGAAGACGTGCCGCTGCAGACGATCGCCGATGCTGTCGGCACACCGGCATACGTATATTCGACGGCGACGCTTGAGCGGCACTACGATGTGTTCAAAGGCGCGTTCGCACCACGCGATGTACTGGTCGCGTTTGCTGTGAAGGCCAACGCCAATATCGGCGTGCTGGCGACGTTGGCGGCGAAAGGCGCGGGCGCCGATACTGTGTCGCGTGGCGAGATCGAGCGAGCGCTGGCGGCGGGCATTCCCGCGGAGCGGATCATCTTTTCCGGCGTAGGCAAGACCCGCGACGAGCTGGAATTCGCGATCAAGAGCGGGATTTTTCAAATCAACGTTGAGAGCGTTGCGGAACTGAGCGCTGTGCGCGAGGCCGGCATGCGCGTGGGGAAAACGCCTAAGGTGGCGCTGCGGGTGAACCCGGATGTGGGCGCTGGCGGGCACGACAAGATTTCGACCGGCAAAAGTGATTCAAAGTTCGGGCTAAGCGTTGCCGATGCGCTGACGCATTTCAAAGCGGCGGCTAACGATGCTTCGCTCAGCATGCGCGGGCTGGCTGTGCACATCGGCAGTCAGATCAAAGATCTGGCGCCGCTGGAGCGCGCGTTCAGCGTCATGCGCCAAATGGTGGAGACGCTGCGCAGAGATGGTTTCAAGGTCGAGCGGCTCGATCTTGGCGGCGGCTTGGGCGTGCCGTATTTCAACGAACCCGACCCGCCCTCTCCGCAAGACTACGCAAAGATGGTGGCGCGCGTGGTTGGCGACCTGGATATCAAGCTTTCGTTCGAGCCGGGACGCATGATTGCCGCCAATGCGGGCGTGCTGCTGGCGCGCGTGGAACGGCTGCAGGTGCGCGAACAACGCCCGATCCTAGTGCTCGATGCGGCCATGAACGACTTGATCCGCCCGGCCATCTACGACGCGTTTCACGACATCAAGCCGCTGCGCGAGCCGGCGGATGCGGCGACGCAGGCCTACGATGTGGTGGGGCCGATTTGCGAGACAGGCGACACCTTCACGCGCAATCGGCAGCTGCCGAAATTGGCGGCCAACGATGTCGTCGCGTTCATGACAGCAGGCGCGTACGGCGCGACCATGGCGTCAACCTATAATGCCCGCCCGCTGGTTCCCGAAGTGCTGGTGCGCGGCGACCGCTTCGAGGTGGTGCGACGGCGCTGGAGCGTTTCGGAACAGCTCAAACTGGAACAGCGCCCCTCTTGGCTGTCGTAACGCGCCGCACACCGCGCCAATGGCGCGAAAGTTAGCGACGAATGTGTGTAGCGGCGCGGTTCTTGGTCATGGTTTGGCCTTTTCGCGCCTGATAGGCTCACCCCAAGCGGATGAGATTTCAGGACGCCCTCCAGCAGCTCGCGCGGGAAACGCAGCGCGCCAAGCATCGGCTGATGCTCGAGCGCGGTTTGCGTGCCGGACTAGTGCTGCTGTTTGCACTCGGCGCGTGGGCGGCGTTCGCGCTGTATGGCGGACAAGAGGCGCTGCCACTGCTGGCGCAGAGCCTGACGGCGGCGGCCGCACTCGTTGTGTTCGCGTGGCTTGCCTGGCGGGCAAAGCGCGCGTGGCGTGCGCCGACCGAAGATGAAGCGCGCGCGCGGCTGGCGCAAGACTCCGAGGTCGATGTCGGGGCATTCGACACGCTGCGCGATCAGCCGGCACACTATGACGATTTTTCGGTGGCGTTGTGGAGGCGCGAACGTGAGCGCGCGGCTGAACGCGTCGAGCGCGTAAGAGTGGGACCGCCGCGGCCGCGGCTCGATGAGTTGGACAAATACAAAGCGCGCTACGTGCTCGCAGCGTTGCTGATCGGCGGCGTCGTCGTGGCAAACAGCAACGCGCCAGACCGGCTGTCGCGTGCATTCCTGCCCGATCCGGGGCCGCTCTTGGGCGATCAGGAACTAGCGGTCGAAGCGTGGGTCACGCCAGCGGACTACACGCATGCGGGACCGGTTTCGCTCAGCGACCGCGTCGGCCAGATCGTGCAAACGCCGCCATCGGTCGATGCGACGGTGCGGCTGACAGGCCCAACCGGTGCGCCGAAGCTGGTGTTCGATGGCAAAGGCGGCCACCGCGAGACGCGTTTCGTGCGCGCCGCCGATGGCGCATGGGAAGCGCACCTGGCGTTGCCGGGCGCGGGCGATCTGAAAATCGTGCGCTTCCACACGCGCGCGGTATGGCACATGGCGCCAACGCCGGACGCGGCGCCGACATCGGCTTTTGCAGCGCCGGTCGCGCTGTTGCCGCACGAACGCGCGCAGATCAGATGGCGCGCGACCGATGATTTCGGCGTGCGGCGCTTGCTGGTGCGCATACGTCCGGTCAATCCGCCCGAAGGGTTGTTGCGCGCCGATCCGGTGGACACCGAGATTGATACGCCCGCTGGCGATCCGCGCGACGCGCAAGGGCAAAGCGAGATCGATCTGGCGCCGCATCCTTACGCGGGCATGGATGTGTATGTGCAAGTGGTCGCGGTTGATGCGCTCGGTCAGGAAGGCGCAAGCGCGCCGCAACGAGTGACGTTGCCGGAGAAAGTCTTCCTGCAACCGCTAGCGCGCGCGGCAATCGAAATTCGCAGGCACATTCTGACCGACCGCCGTGCCTATCGCCCCGCGCCGCATCGCGATGTTAAGACGATGCCGGCTGGCGATATCGTCGTCGGCAACGCGCGCATCGAGGTGCGCGACTACAGCATCAATCCTGCAATCGAACGGGCGCCAGAAGGCGTCAAGCACGCCGCGCGTCTGCTGGACGCGCTCACCATGGAGCCGCAAGACGGATATTTCCGCGACTTGGCGGTGTTTCTCGGATTGCGCTTGGCGCGATCGGAGTTGGATACGGCGCGCGATATTGGCGACACTGCGCTGGCGGCGGATACGCTGTGGCGTACAGCGCTTCGGGCCGAGTATGGCGGTGCCGCCGACGCGCGCACGGCGCTTGAGCAAGCACAGCGCGATCTGGCGCAGGCTTTGGCTGAACACGCACCGCCGGAACGCATCCAGCAGTTGATGCAGGCGCTGCGGGACGCAACGCAGCGTTATATGCAAGCGCTGGTGCAGCAAGCGCTGCGCAACGGCACACGCGAAAACGCCGAGGACACGCAAGAGCAGACCTCGATCTCGCAACAGGATATTCAGCAGATGCTGGATCAGGTGCAGCAGTTGAGCGCGCAAGGGCGCACTCAAGAAGCGCAAGCGCTGCTGCAGCGGCTGAACGAAATCCTGCAAAATATGAGCGTGAAGCTGGGCCAAGACGGGAGCGGCGATCAGCAAGGCCAGAACGCCGAGCAGCAACGTCAGCAAAGGCAGATGGATCAGCTGTCGCAAACCATGGGCGACCAGCGCGCGCTCAACGATCGGACCCAGCAACAACAGCAGCAACAAGGGCAGCGGCAGCAAAGCCAAGGCGGCAGCGGCGGCAATCAGCAAGGCGGCGAAGGCGGCGACGATCTCGCGCAGCGCCAAGCGCAGATCCGCTCAGCGCTGCAGGACGCGCAACGGGACTCGCAAAGCCAAGGCGGTGCGCCGAGCCCGGAACTCGACGCGGCCAACCAAGCCATGCGCCAAGCAGAGAACGCGCTGCGCGCCGGCGACATGCGGCGCGCGGAAGCGGCGCAAGCAGCGGCGTTGCAGAACCTGCAAGAAGGCGCGCGCAAGCTCTCGGAGCAGATGCGCGGTCAAGGTCAGAGCACCGGTCAGAACGCGCAGGGCAATCCCCCGCCCGGCCAAGACGACAATCGCGATCCGCTGGGGCGCAGCGCAACCAGCGGCGAGAACGGTACGGGCAGCAATGTCCACGTGCCGACGGGCTCAAGCCCCGCGCGCGTGCAGGACATCTTCAACGAGATTCAGCGCCGCGCGCAGGATCCGAACCGGCCGGAGGCGGAGCGCGAATATTTACGACGGCTACTGGACCGGTTTGGGCAGGATACCGGGACCTAAGCGGGTGGTACGCTAGATTGCAGCGATGAACGGCAGGCCGCGATAGCGGCCTTTGTCGTCCATGCCGTAGCCAACCAGGAAATCGTCGGGCGCATCCCAACCGATAGCTTCGATCGGCTCGTTGGCGGCTTGCGGCTTGCGCACGAACGCGCAGGCCATGGTGCGCGTGGCGCCTTTGGCCATGAGATGCGCACGCGCGTAGGCAATGGTGCGGCCGCTATCGAACACGTCGTCGACGATCAGCGCGGGGCGACCTTCAATCGGACGAGAAATGTCGGCGCGCACCACGACTTTGCCGCTGCTTTCGCGCGCGTCGCGATAACTCTCAAGCCAAAGTGAATCGTAGATCGGATGGCGGTTGCGGCGTTCGATCGCGCGCATCAGATCGGCGGCAAATGGGATGGCGCCCTGCAGCAGCGCAACGACAGTCCAGCCATCGTCAACCTCGGACAAAGCATCAGCGAGGCGTTCGACGCGTGCAGCGATTTCGGCTTGGTCCAGCAGTACGCGCAGCGACGTATCAGCCATTGGTGAAGCGCGGCGCCAATCCTTCGATCGGCTGCGCTTCAGCGGTGGGCGTCGACGCAGCCGGCGCAGGATGCGTCAGCAGGAGTTCGTCGTGGCCGACCGGCTGGTTCAGTTCAAGCGGCGCTTGATGTTGCGCGCCCGGCGTGACGTGGGCGGGGCCGCCGGCCATCGTGCTTTCGCCAAAGCTCGCGAACGTCGCTTCCAAGTCGACGGCCTCGGCCGGCGGGTTCTCGACACGAATTTGGAACGGCGTCGCCGCGCCAGCGCCGAGCGGCGCATCGGAGATGGCGTTCACTAGCTGATAGATTTCGTGCGAATTCTCATCGCGCAGCGACAAGCGCACTGGCGGGATCATCTTGTTGTCGCGGCCAATGTTGCGGACTTCACCGCTCACAACCAGGATCGGCTTGTCGCCGTCGAACGAGCGATTGACCGCGAGGTCGTAGAACTCCAGACCGTAGACGTTCACGTCGAGGCCGAGCGCGGCGAAGGCGCTAGCCGAACGCGGCCACAGCTCAGCGACGTCCTGACGGAAAAGCACCATGCCGGCAGCGGATGCCGCCACGGCAGCGCCGGTCGCGCCCCACACGGCGATGGCGGCCCGGGCGCGATCCTTGCGCATACGATCGGCCTGCTGGGCACGGAACTTGGCGGCGGCTGAAGGCGCGGGCCCCGGAAGTTCGGCGGCGCGGCGCATCCTTTCGACACGTTCACGTGTCAGAGGTTCCTCAGCGGGGGCCCGAGGCGTGTCAGCCTGGGGCGCGGCGGTATCCCGCAATTCGAGTTGGGGCTCTGCAAACCATGAGAAGCCGCAGGCGGCGCAACGAACGGTACGGCCCGCTGGTCCGACGGCGGCGTCGTCAGCATAGTATCGCGTTGAGCAAGACGTGCAGGTAAGGATCATGGTAATGAAACGTTCAGTGGCCCCAATGACTGTTCTCGGTGCATTGATTCTATTCGGCTTGTCCAGTCATGCCCCGACCTAGCAGCCCTGATCTTGATCTCTACGCGAGCGGAGTCTTGGCTCGTCTTACGGGCGTGGACTCCGGTTACGGCGCGTTGACGGTTCTCACCAACGTGGACTTTGAAGTGCGCGTTGGGGATGTCGCGCTCATTACAGGTCCGGCCGCTGCGGGAAAGACTACCTTCACGCACTTCCTACGCCTAGCGATGCCGGTACGCGCGGGGCGCGCGGTGATCATGGGCGTGGATGCGGCGCGCGCGCCCCCTTCAGCGCTGGCGCGGGCGAAGCGGCGCATCGGTTATGTCGCTGAAAATCCTACGTTCGTTGAGCATTGGACGGCGTTTGAAAACATCGCCATGCCGCTGAAAATCGGCGGCGCTAAAGGCCAAGATTACACGCAGGACGTGAGAGAACTTGTGGATTTCGTCGGCCTTGGCCAAGCGGCCGATCTGCCGGTCGAGCAAATTTCGAATGCGGAACGACGCCGCGCGGCGTTGGCGCGCGCTCTGGCGGCAAAGCCCGATCTCATTCTCGCCGACGACCCGACCTCGGGGATGTCCCCAGCTGATGGGCATCGGATCGTACGATTACTTGCAGAGATGCGCCGGGTGGGCGCAGGTGTAGTCATCACCAGCCAGGATGAGACTTTGGCAGACTGCGCCCCCTGCTTGCGCTGGACCATCAATCAGGGCCGCCTGACCCGTATCGACGATTACGAGTCGGCGGAGGCCTATGAATGAAGAACGCCCTGACCGGCGTTGAACGGGCGATGTTCTGGACGCTCGTGTTCGCAGCTTTCGCGGCGGCGGTTGCTGGTCTGGCGGCACGCGGGGTGGATCGCATGGCGGCGAGCTACGAAAACGCGCGCAACGGCTACGCTATTGTCCGGGTGCTGGCGCCTGAGGGGCCGGGCGGCATGGCAGCGGCGGAAAGCGCCCTCAGCCATGCCCCGCACGTCACGAGCGCTGCGCCAATGACGGCCGGGCGGGCGGCGGCGCTGCTGGCGCAATGGGGCGGGACCTCTGTCAACGCCGCCGACATGCCGGAACTCCGGCTGATAGAGATCGACCTGGCAGCCTCACCGCCCAACACGGATGTCTCCGGCGATATCGTTGCCGCGCTGGCGCAAGGCGGGGTGACCGCCGACGTGATCGAAGCGCCCGACAATGCGAGCGGCGGTGGGCTGGCAGGACGCGTGCGCGTGGCTGCACTTTGGGGCTCTATCGCGTTCGCGGGGCTGATGGCGCTGATCGTCTCTTTGGCGGCGCGCGGCTTGGCGGCGCGGCGGCGAGAATTGGTGACTGTTATGACCGACCTTGGCGCGACGCGCGGTGAAGCCGCGGGCAAGATTGCCGATGAGGCGGCTCTGCTTGGATTTCAGGCCGGACTTGTGGGCGGCACGCTTGCGGGACTCACGGCTTTGGTGGCGCTGCTGGTGGTATTGCCGCACGTGAGCGTTTCGGCGCTGCGGGCCGTCGTCATGCCGCTGGATTTTGTACCAATCGTAGCGACGCCCATCGTTGCCGCGCTGGCAGCCGGCGCCGGCGCGCGCGCAACGGCTGGATATTTTCACAGCAAGGCCGCGAGGGTCGGCTGATGCGAATGCTGATCGGATGGGCGATGCTGATCGCCGCGGCGGCATTCATTTGGGGCTTCTGGAATTTTGCCAGCACGGTGCGCGCTCCGGCGCAAACGCCGCCGCGCTCAGACGCAATCGTGGCGCTGACCGGGGGCAGCCAGGAGCGGCTGACGACCGGGGTACAATTGCTGCGCGACCACAAGGGTGCCCGCTTGCTGATCTCGGGCGTAAACCGGCTGGTGACTGATGACGAGCTCTACAAGGTCATCGGCGTCGATCATGCGCTGGGTGCGTGTTGCATCGATATTGGCCGCACCGCTGAAGACACCATCGGCAATGCTTCTGAAGCCGCCGACTGGATGCGCGAACACAAGTATCATTCGATCATCCTGGTAACGGACGACTATCACATGCCGCGCTCCTACGCGGAGCTCTCGCTGGCGATGCCGGAGGCGGAAATTCATCGCTATCCGGTGCGGACGCGCTGGACCGACCCGCGGCTGTGGCGTAGCGATCCTATCGCGGCGAGCCGCATTGGTGCGGAGTACGTCAAGTTTCTCGTCATTGAAGGGCGCGAAGCCTTGATCGACTTGGGCCGCGGCAAAGAAAAGCAACCGCAACACCCATGAAATTGCTGCGCTCGATCCTCTTCACCGTCTGGCTTTATGGCTCGATGGCAGTCATCGGCATTGTGCTGCTGCCGTTCCAAGCGGCGGACGACAGATATGTATGGGTGGCGCTGCGCACGTGGGCGCGTTGCATCCTGTGGGGCTTGCGCTGGATTGTCGGCGCGAAGGTGAAGATCGAAGGTCTGGAGAACCTGCCGCAAGGCGCGGCGCTGGTCGCGGGCAAGCACCAGGCGATGCTCGATACGGTTGTGCCGGCGCTGTTTTTGAAAGAGCCGGTGTTCATCTACAAACGCGAACTCGGCAATACGCCGATCCTCGGCCTTTATCTCAACCGCAATCAGATTCCAGTGGACCGCGGCGGCTACGCGACGGCGCTCAAGAGTATCGTGCGCGGCGCGCGCGAAGCGACGTCGAAGGGCCGCCAAGTGCTGATCTTTCCCGAAGGCACACGTCAGGAATTGGACGCGGCGCCGGACTACAAACCGGGGATTGCGGCGATGTACAAAGATTTGGGCATTCCAGTCACGCCGATCGCGCTGTCGACGGGACTGATCTGGAAACCAAAAGGCATCATGCGCAGTTCTGGAACCGCTGTGATCAAAATCTTGCCGCCGATCCCGCCTGGCCTACCGCGCGACGAATTCATGCGGGAACTCGAAAATCGAATTGAAACCGAGTCTCAAGCCTTGTTGCCGCCCGAACTCCGACGCACCGTGAAATCATGAAGCGTTTCGGCTGGCTCTTGATCCCCTGGCTCTTGTTCGGGGCTGTGGTCGCGGGTTGGCTTATTTACTGGAACGTTGTCGCGGGAACGGCAGAAGCGCGTATCAATACTTGGATCGCCCAGCAAAACGCGGGCGGCGCGCAGATTTCAATCCAACATATCACGCGTCACGGATTTCCAGTGCTGATGCGGCTGGAGATCGACGGCATTTCGTACAAGCCCGCGCGCGGCGGCTGGGAGCTGCAAACCTCGCGCGCCGATCTCAACATCGAGATGCTCAATACGGAGCACATCATCCTGCAGCCACGTTCGCCGATCTCCATTACCCATGGCGGCGCTGTCACCAATGTCACCGCCCGCGTGCTCCTGCTCAGTGTGCGCACGCAAGCCGGCAAGCTCGCGGTCGCCGGCGTTGAATCCGATGATCTGACACTCGACGACCCCGCTCAGCCGGGCGTGCTGACCATCAAGAAGATGGTCGCGAATGTGCAGCACGATCCGCGCGCCGCGGGAGATTTCATGCTGGCGTTCGATGCGAGCGGCGTGCATTTGCCGCGGCCCGTACGCAGCTTTGAATCGTTCGGCCTCGATATGCCGGCGGTGCATGCGCGGATTGTGGTCAAGCAAGGCGCGGCCCTGTTGCAATCGGCGCAGGGCGATCCGCTGGGGCCGTGGCGCGACGCCGGCGGCAAGCTGGTGTTTGATGGGCTTGGCCTGCAATGGGGACCGCTGACCACCACCGGCACCGGCGAAGGCGGACTGGATGAGCAGCGCCGCCTCAGCGGTCGACTTGTACTTCCGATTGAACATCCGGCGTCGGTGCTGACCGCGCTCGCCGATAGCCCTGTGGTCGATCAAAGCGCACGCCAAGCCATGCAAATGTTGGCGGCGAGCTATGTGGTCAACGGACATGCCTTGACGCTCGACGTTGGTGCACAAGATGGTGTGCTGACGCTTGAGGGCTTGCGCGTGCGCACTCTGCCGCCGGTGTATTGATGTTCAACCTTCGTCTCTTGAGCCGCGCTTTGCCGCTGAGCGCCTTCGGCGAACTCTCCATCGGCGCACATCGCGAGAACTTCTCCGCCGATCTCGGCGTGTGGGACGAAGAAGACTATCAGGCAAGCTGGCTGCGGAGCGCCGCGCACATCATCGAGCACGGTTATGGTCGCTTCCTGGTGTCAGCGCCAGGCAATGGCATGTACGAAACCTGGGTCTGCCGCGCGACCGGCGCGACGGTGCGGCTCTACAAGTCGATCATGCTGTCCACGGCGACGGAGCGGTTCGACACACCGGCGGACGCGGAGACGCCCGCGGATGAGTACGCGATAAAAGAGTCGCCGATGTTGAATTGCTATCACTGCAATTTGGTGGATATCGCCGACTTCGAAGCGCGGCTGCGCGGCAGGGTCGTGAACTGAGTTACATCGACGGAGGCTAGCGGTCCTTGTCGCGGCCCCAGTTGGGCGTGGCCGTGTCTTGGCCGGCATCGATGACTTCGCGGCGCATGCGGCGGGCGCGATCGAAAATGTCGTACAGCTTGTCGCCCTCGCCCCAGCGGATGGCGCGCTGCAACGCCGAGAGATCCTCGGAAAAGCGGCCGAGCACTTCGAGCACTGCGTCCTTGTTGTTCAAGAACACATCGCGCCACATGGTGGGATCGGACGCAGCGATACGCGTGAAGTCGCGAAAGCCCGAGGCGGAATATTTCACCACTTCGCTCTCGGTAACATTTTCCAGATCCTCCGCCATCGCCACAATGTTGAAGGCGATCAGGTGCGGGAGATGCGAAACGACGGCGAGCACGACGTCGTGGCGCTCGGGCGTCATCACGTCGATGCGGGCGCCGATTTGAGTCCAGAACGCGCGCAGTTTCTCAACGGCGGCCTTTTCGAGATCGCTCTCGCCGAGCGGCGTGAGGATGAACCAGCGGTTTTGAAAAAGATGCGCGAAGCCCGCGTCGGGTCCGGAATGTTCGGTGCCAGCCAGCGGGTGTCCGGGCACGAACACCACATGCCGCGGCAGGTGTGGCGTGACGGCGGCGACCACCGACTGCTTGACGGAGCCGACATCGGTAACGATGGCGCCGGGCTTCAACGCCGGCGCGGCGGATTGCATAGCCGCGCTCATCGCCCCGACGGGGACGGCGCCAATCACGAGATCAGCGTTGCTGACCGCTTCCGCCGCCGTGTCGTAGACTTCGCCAAGTCCAAGTTCGCGCGCGCGCACACGCACATTCGGGTCGGCGTCAAAGAGCGCGACGCTCTCCGCGGCGCCGAACTCGCGCGCGGCGCGCGCGATCGACGCGCCGATCAAGCCGACGCCAAGAATTGCAATGCGTTTGAAGGTAGCCATCAGACGCGCGCGTAAGAACCGAGAACCCGAACGCCCTCAAGTCCCGTCAACGCGTGGACGCGTGGATCGTCAACGGCGACGTAGTCCTCGATGCGCAGCAACACGCGCGGCTCGGAGCGCGCGACCTCTTTGCCGGGCAGCTTGGCGTCATTCATGGCGCGTTGCGCGCGATGGTGGGGATCGAACGCCAGAATGAGCGAGACGTCGCCGCCGCCTGGATCGTTGGCGGCGTTGGCAAACACGCACGCTTCGGGGTCGCCGGCGCCAAGGGCGGGCAAGCCGGCAATCAAATGCAGATCGTGGAAGCGGCGTTCGGTCAGCGCCGGCCACCAGGAGCCGACGCCGGGCGCGGCCGGCCACGGCGTCACCGCCACGCAGCGGTCCGGCGCTTCGGCGACGCGCATCAATGCGTCCTGCGGCTCGCCGACATGGGTAATCCGAGTTCTGGCGCCGAAATGACGGCGGGCAATGTCGAACAAGCGGGTCGGGTCGCCACGCGCACCGCCGACCACGACGTCGATCACCTTTTGGCGACGCAGACCCGCAGCGATCAGCCCGCGCCAAAGCTCCACCACGGTTTCGCGATCGAGCGGCGCCGGCGCTTCGGCGATCA
Organism: Terricaulis sp.; assembly: GCA_047601265.1. Taxonomy (GTDB): domain Bacteria; phylum Pseudomonadota; class Alphaproteobacteria; order Caulobacterales; family Aquidulcibacteraceae; genus Vitreimonas. The sequence goes on along the minus strand of JASGJR010000001.1, from coordinate 3,306,897 downwards.
GACGGCGCAGCAGCGCAACTTCGCGGCCTGGCCGGATCGGCAATCCCGGCAACGTTGCTTTCGCCTGCGCAAGATTGTCAGCGAGCTTCAACCGCTCGGCCGCAAGCACCAAGAGCTTGCTATCGATGGCGTCGATCTCACTGCGAATCGTTTCCAGCGGATCGGTTCCGGGCGGTGGCGCGGCATCGTTCATCGGAGTGACCTTACGAACTTTCCACCACAACGCCAACGCCCGCACCAGCCACGAGTCATCAACAGCTGCGCCCAACACCGGGGGATGCGTGGCCCGCGCGAAGCAGTTTAAGCAAACGCGCATGATTCAAGCTGCTGCAAAGGTCCAGGCGGCCGGTGGGGTCCGGTCGCTCGCATTCGACGCCAGCACGCCGCTGCAGCTATCGAACGGCGAAAATATCGCCCGGCTGACGATTGCGTTCGAGAGCTACGGCGCTTTGAACGCGGAAAAGAGCAACGCAGTGCTGGTGTGCCATGCGCTGACCGGCGATCAATTCGTGGCAAGCCCCAGTCCGATCACCGGCCGGCCTGCTTGGTGGCCGCGCATCGTTGGCCCGGGACGTCCGATCGACACCAATCGCTTCTATGTCGTGTGCGCCAATGTGCTCGGCGGATCGATGGGCACGACAGGCCCCGCTTCGATTGCGCCAGACGGTCAACCCTACGGCTTGCGGTTTCCGCCGATTGTTGTGCCAGACATGGTGCGTGCGCAGGCAATGCTGGTGGAAGCGCTTGGCATCGAGAGCCTGTTCTTGGTGATCGGTGCAGGACTTGGCGGCATGCAAGCGCTGCAATGGGCCAGCGCTTATCCGAAGCGGACGTTTGCGTGCGCGACCATTGCCGCCGCGGCACGGCAAACGCCGCAAGCGATGGCGCTCTCGGAATTGGGCCGTCAGGCGATCATGGCCGATCCGGAGTGGCGCGAGGGCGGATATCTCGCGCATAGCACGCGTCCGAGCAAAGGCTTGGCGATCGCGCGCGCGGCGGCGCAGATCGGCAATCTCTCCGAGCGCGACCTGCGCGGCGCGTTTGAAAACGCGGCGGCGCGCGAGCGGTTCGTGCTGGACGCTGACTTCGATACCGAAAGCAGCCGTCAGCAAGGCGGCGGCTTCGTCAGCCGCTTCGACGCCAATTCGTATCTCTACTTATCGCGGGCGATGGACCGCTTCGATCTCGGCGCAGACTTCGGCGGCAACCTCGCCAACGCGTTCAAGGGCGAAGCGACGCGCCACGGCGTGTTCGCATTCTCCAGCGACTGGCGCTCGCCGCCGGACACCGTGCGCGGCTTGGCGCAAAGCTTGATCGCGGCGGGCGCGGAAGCCTCGTATGTCGAAATCGACACTGCCAAAGGTCACGATGCTTATCTCGGCGAAGAGCCGGCGTTCGAAGCGGCGCTGACTGGTTTCGTGGACGCCGCGGCGCTGGCGCGCGGCCTTTCTCTGCAAGCTGGAGGCCGGTGATGGCCCATCTCGAACTCGTACATGCGGTGGCAGCCGACAATGACGTGGCGCGGCCGGATCATGACGTCATCGCGCAGCTGATCGAACCCGGATCGCGGGTGCTGGACATTGGTTGTGGCAATGGCGCGCTGCTCTCACTGCTGGCGAACCAATGCGATGCGCATGGCCGCGGGCTGGAGCGCGACAAGATCAAGGCGCGCGGTTGCGTTGCGCGCGGGCTGGCCGTGGTCCAAGGCGATGCGGAGCACGATTTGGCGTCCTTCCCCGCCAACGGCTTCGACTACGTGATCCTCGCGCACACCCTTCAGTGCGTTGCGAACCCGCGTGAAGTGCTTCGCCAAGCGGCCCGGATTGGCGAGCGCGTGATCGTGTCGGTTTCCAATTACGGCCACTATCGCACGCGCCTGCGGCTGCTCGGTAAAGGGCGCATGCCGCCGCCTTCGCACCGTTTCACCGCACGCGCGTCACATTGGGCCGATGGTGACATCCTGCGGCCGTGCAGCATCCGCGACTTTGCGGTGCTGGCGCGCGAGGAGCGGCTGACGATCGAGAGCGCGGTGCCGCTGAGCAGCGGGCGCGCCGGCGCGCCATTCGCCAAGACGCTGTGGCGCGCCAACATGTTTGCAGAAGAAGCGGTGTTCCTGCTCGCATCATGAAACGCCTGATCGTCTGCTGCGACGGCACCTGGCAGCGTGTCTATGAAGGCGCGCTCACCAACGTCGCGCTGACGGCGCGTGCGACTGCGCCGCGCGATGAGAACGGGCATCCGCAGATCGTCTTTTATTCCGCGGGCGTGGGCGCGACCCTCGACGGGCTCAATGCCTGGCAAGGCATGACCGGCGACGATCTCGATGATCATCTGCTCAACGCCTACATGTTCTTGAACCTCAATTACGAACCGAACGATCCGATCTACCTGTTCGGATTCTCGCGCGGCGCGTACACGGTGCGGAGTCTGGCGGGATTGCTGCGGAAGTGCGGTATCCTGCGGCGCGATCACATCGACAAAGCCGACGACGCGCTGGAGATCTATCGCAACAAGAAAATCGGCAAGGACAGCCCCGAGGCGATCCGCTTTCGTGCAGCGCACGCGCTGGCGTGGCCGCGGCTCGACGCCCATGTCGGGCCGTTCGCGTGTCCGCCCGTCGACCTCAGTATCCGCTATCTTGGAATTTGGGATACGGTCGGCTCACTGGGCATTCCGCACATCTTGCCAATCAATCTCGGCCTGAACCGGAAATATCAGTTTCATGATCTGACACTCTCACGCGCGGTCGAGTACGCGCGGCACGCCGTAGCCATCGACGAGCGGCGGTTGGCGTTCAGGCCGACGCTGTGGAGCAATCTGAACGAGTTCAACCCGCCGCACGGGCCGCCTAAAGCGCAGCAGCAATGGTTTCCCGGCGATCATGGCGGCGTTGGCGGCGGAGGCCCGTCGCAAGGTCTGTCCAATTGCTCGCTAATGTGGGTGCTCGAGGGCGCCGAGCAGGCAGGCTTGTCGCTGTTGCGCGAGCCGGGCGGGGTTTTGTCTGCATGCTTGGCGGAGATCGATCCGATCGCAGCCCCGCTGGGCAACAACACGTTCTCGGCGATGGATTTGCTCGGCAAACACTGGCGGCGCGGTCTGCACCATCTGGATGACGTGCACGAAACCGCGCGCTTGCGGTGGACGGCGAACACGCGCTACCGCCCCTCGCCGCTCAAGCCGTTCGGCGCACGCATTGTCGAGTCGGTTCAGGAAACGAAAACGGCGGCGTGATTGCTCACGCCGCCGCAAACTTCGCTGCGAGTGCGGTTAGGCGTGCTGCTTGCTGGCCACCCAATCGTTGACAAGGCTTTCGGTGACTGAAAGCGGCGTTGCGCCGTTGGTCAGCACCGTGTCGTGGAAGCCTTTGATGTCGAAATTGGCGCCCAGCGCGGTCTTGGCGCTTTCGCGCATTTTGTTGAGCGCCTGACGGCCAACCATGTAGCCGGTCGCTTGACCTGGCCACACGCAATAGCGCTCGATTTCTGTAATGACGGAGCTGCGCGTTTGCCCGGTCGCGTCAACCATCGACTGGATGGCTTGTTCGCGGGTCCAGCGCTTGGAGTGAAGGCCGGTGTCGCAAACCAGACGCGAGGCGCGGAACGCAGCCGATTGCAGGTAGCCGACTTTGCCGAAGGCGTCGTTGGCATAGAAGCCCATCTCGTCAGCGAGTTGTTCGGCGTAGAGACCCCAGCCTTCCTGGTAAGCGGTGAACCCGAGCAATGCGCTGCGGAAGAACGGCAACGTGCCGTTCTCTTGGGCGATCGAAATCTGCCAATGGTGGCCGGGAATGCCCTCGTGGTAGGTGAGCGTCGGCAGCGTGAACTTCGGCCATTCGGCGGTGTCGCGCAGATTGATGTAGTACGTGCCGGGACGCGAACCATCGAGTGCGGCGCCGTTGTAGTAGCCGCCTGGCGCACCATCCTGCGTATAGACTGGCACGCGCTTGATTTGCAGATCGGCCTTCGCAAGCACACCGCAAACGTCGCCCATGCGCGCGCGGACGGCTTGAACTTGGCGATTGAGGTCGGCAAGCAATTGCTCGCGGCCAGCGTCGGTATTCGGATAGAGTTGGTCGGGACGCTTGTTGAGCGCCGTCACGCGCTGCGAAACGCTGCCTTGGGTGAGACCTTGCGCGCGCAGAATGGTGTCCATCTCGGCGGTCAGCGACTGGATGAGGTCGAGGCCCATTTGGTGGATCTCATCGGGCGTCATCGACGTCGTGGTAACGGACTTCAGGGCCGAAGCGTACATTTCAGCACCATGCGGCAGCTTCCAGATGCCAGCATCGTGCGTGGCGCGCGGACGTAGCGCGTTCAACGCATCGATCTGGCGCTGATAGACCGGATAGATCTCATCGTGGACGATGGTTTGTGCATGCTGGAGCAGCGCGGCTTTGTCCGCGGCTGAGATTTCGGCGACTTTGTCGAGGCGTTCCTTGAATGAGGTCACGAGCACGTTTTGCGCCGCTGGCGTGGACATGAAGATTTGCAGCTGCGGGATGGCGCCCTTCTTCCCGTTCGGCGATTTCTCACCGGCTTCGAGATTCCGCTGCAGGCAGAAATCCGGCGGGATGACGCCGTTGGCGACGTCGGCGTTGAGCACCGCGATTTCCTGATCCATCTGCGTCGCGTAGCCGGACAGACGCTTGATGTAGGCGTCGGCTTGGTCGCGGTTGGTGACAGGATGCTGGCTGGCGAGGAAGTCCGGCGTGCCGGTGTAAGCGCCGGTGAGCTGGCTCAGCACATAGGGGCCATTGGCGCCGCCCCCCGCATCGAAGGTCGTCGTCTCGATCTGATTTTGGATCGCCGTGACGACCACGTCGTAGGTGACCTTGGCTTCCTTGGAGAGACTGTCGCGGCTGATCGCCTGAATGTCAGTGAGACCGCGCTTGGCGATATCGAGGCCCTTGGCTTTGCCGGCCTTCGAGAGATCGCTGAGGCGATCGATGTAACGGCCGCCGGCTTTGGCTTCCGGCACTGCAAGGCTGGTCGCGTACTCGGGTGATTCGTGCAGGAACTCAGTCGATATGCGATCGAGCACCGTGTTCAGATTGGTGTCGCCCGAACCGCCTGCCGCCGGTGTTTGCGTGCAACCTGTCGCGAGAAGGGCCGCGCCGGCAGCCGTTGCGCCGAGGAACTCGCGCCGCGTCGTGAACATTTCCAATTTCCCCTGATTTTGATTGGTTTCCGGTCCGGCGCGGAGCTTAGCGGAAAGCCGTGACAGTGCATCGGGGCTGCGACGAATAGGCGCCCCGCCTCGACCTAGCGCCGGTCGGGTTCCGGGCGCGGTTGCGGGTTTCGCTCGGGCGCCTTGGCTAACAAGACCCTGCCCTTGGAGCGCGCGGTGCTGGCGTAGAGGCGCTTCACCGCTTCCATCAAAATCAGGCCGCCTTGCGCGCGCCAGAGCACTTCGCCCACGCGTTCGAACGCGTCAGCGGCGCGCAGCATCGGCGCCCAGGACCATGGAGGCGCATAGAGCGCACGCGCAGACGCGACAGGTTCGAACATCGCATCGCCGAGAAGTTCGGAGAGTTGCGCGCGCGAATATGGCCGGCCGCGGCCAAAGGGGGTGGTGTCCGCCTGGGCCCACAAACTCCAGCGGTGCGCGGCGATGACCACGAGGCGCCCCTCCGGCGCCATCACACGCCAGACCTCGCGCAACATTTGCTGGGTGGCGTCGCTTTCCTCCAGAGCGTGCACCAGCAGCACGCGGTCGAAAACAGCGTCGATAAAGGGCAAACGCGTCTCTTCGCTAAGTGCGGTGAGCGCCGCGGTTTCGGCGGGCCAGCGTTCGGCCCCCTGCTCGGCCGGCATCATCGCGACGACGCGGCGTGCGCCGCCGCGGAACCGATCCAGATACGGCGCCGCATAGCCGATGCCCAGCACGTCGAGACCATCGGCGAGCGGCCATAGCGCCATGAGCCGCCGCGCAGCAGCGCGGCGCGCCACGTCGCCAAGCGGCGAGGCATAGAAGCGCTGCAGGGCAAGAACGTCGACGCGCATGAGCTGAACGGTTAGGCTAGGACATGCTTCAAATTCATCAATTCCCCTGCCTCGACGATAATTACGGGTTCCTGGTTCACGATGATGCGTCGGGCGCCACGGTAACCATCGATACGCCAGACGCGGCGGAAATCCTCAATCAAGCGGCGGCGAAAGGCTGGCGTATCACCGATGTCTGGAACACGCACTGGCATCCCGATCACGCGGGGGGCAACGCCGAGATCAAGGAAAAGACCGGCGCCAAAGTTACGGGGCCAAAGGAAGTCGAGCGCATCGGCCGCGCGCCGGACCGCGTGGTTGATGAAGGCGACACGGTCGCGCTGGGCGGCGTGAAGGCGCGCGTGCTCAATGTGGGCGGACATACGCTTGGTCACATCGCTTACGTATTCGATGACGCAAATGTCGCGTTCGTGGGCGACGCGTTGTTTGCAATGGGATGCGGGCGCTTGTTCGAAGGCACGCCGGATCAGATGTGGACGAGCCTGCAGAAGATTGCGGCGCTGCCTGACGACGTGACCCTCTATTGCGCGCACGAGTACACGCAATCGAACGCGCGCTTCGCAGTGCATGTCGATCCCAACAATTCGGCGCTGCAAGCGCGCGCGGCGGACGTGGCGCAGCTGCGCAGCCAAAATAAACCGACGGTGCCGATGACGTTGCGCCAGGAAAAAGCGACGAACCCGTTTTTGCGCGCACCGCAGATTCTGCCAAACGTTGGTGCGGTGGAAGCGTTCGCCGAACTGCGGAAGCAGAAAGACAATTTCAAATAAGGTCGCGCGCCGTGCGCTGCGGCTATTGTTCGGGGCCGGCGACAATCCCGCTGACGACGTTGCGTACGGCCGCCGACGAAGGCCGCCCCGCATAGCCAAGTTGCGGCGCAATCTGGATCAAGAGCAGATCGCCTTGAACAACGACGCGCGGGCTGGCGCCCAGAGTAATGACCACGCGATGCACGTTGGTCATGGGCGCTGCGGCCAAGCCTTCCGCGGCGCGCTCGGCGGCGTCGAGTACAAGCCCTGCAACTTGCGGCGGAATGGGACCAGGCGCAGGCGCCTGGAATGTAAAGAGCACGGGTTGGCCGACGTTGCGCCGCGCTTCGGCTTGCAGCTGCCGCATGCGTTCGGTCATCTGCGCGAAAGCGACAGCCTCCGGCGCGAGCGCAGCGACCGCGCCCTCCTCTGAAGCGGGCGCGCCGGTGCGCATGGTGCGTGTGTAGACGGTGATGCTGCCGTGGGGATTGACCCGCAGCATGATGTTGCCGTCCTCGGTCCGGTAAATCTCGCCGCCGCCAGCCGCCATGGTCGGGCGCAAGACGTGAACCTCGGGATCGCCATCAAAGCGAAGCAGCGCCACGCGATCCCCGCTGCGATCGAACGTAAAGCGGATCGCGCCGCCAGCCGCGGTGCTCGGCGTCGAGTAACGCGTCGCACCGACTTCATGCTGGTAGAGGCGCGGCATGCGCAACGGCGCGGCGTCGCCACCACCACCCTGCTGTTGTTGCGCCAGCGCCGGAGCGGCCGCGCCCGCGAACGTCAGCGCAACCGCCAATGCGGCAGCACTCTGCGTCGCGAGACTCGACCGGGATGAATGGCTCATCGGGTCGCCAGTAAGCTGGCCGACCTGGGCGCTTTTTAGACTACTGTTGCAAAGGGCGAAGGCAGTGTTGCGGCAAAGCCGCACTTTTTCGCCTCCTAAATGCCGCGCGACTTTCGCGTACCGTGCCGCTGCGCCGCGTGATGAATACGGCGGTGCTGGGCCGGCGCTTCCACCGTGGCGCGCGGGGTCATTTCCGCAGCGTCGGCCGAATCAGTCAGCGGCGGCAGCGGGTGTGCGCGCACGGCATTTGGCGGCAGTGGCGGGATGCGAATGACTACGGACGTGGGGTGTGAAGAGACCGACAAGTCTCCAGCCACGCCGGCGGCAAACGAAAGGGCGCTCAGCCCCAGGGCGGCTAGCAAAACTCGCATCGGACCAACACGGTTAACCGAGTCGGCGACTCGCGTCACGCGGCTGGAACCGCGCGACGCGAGATTTCGCGACTAGTGCAGTGCAGCACGATCGAGGTTGAGCTGCGCCGCTGGGATGCGCTCAGCGTTCTGACGCAAGCGGCGGAGGCCAGCGTAGAAATGGCTGGCGTCGCCGGCGATCACGACATTTGCGGTGGCCGGGTTGTAGTAGCGCGCTGCCGCTGCACGCGCCTGCTCCGGCGTCACACCGTTGATGTCGCTGACGTAAGTGCGCAGCGCTTCCGGCGGCAGCCCGTACAAGGCCAGCGTCGAAATCTGACCGGCAAGACCGGAGGTTGTCTCAACCGTGCGGCCGAACCCGCCGATGATCGCCGCTTTGCGGGCGGTGAGTTCGTCGGCGGGAATGAGATCGTGGCCGATGCGGGTGATCTCGGTCGACATCAGTTGATAGACCTGGACCGCCGCGTCGTTGCGGGTTTGCGCGGAGGCGACAATCGGGCCAGGCGCCATGCGCGCCGAAAGGCTCGAATTGGCGCCGTAAGAGAGGCCGCGCTTAATGCGGATCTCTTCGTTCAAGCGGGCCGAGTAACCGCCGCCGAGCACCGAGTTGGCGACAACCAGCGGGAAATAATCGGCGTCGCGACGGGCAATGCCGCGCATGCCCATGGCGACGGCAGCTTGGCCGGCGCCCGGCAAGTCGACGACGATAGTGCGTGGCGTCGCGGCGTGCGCGCTGGCGTCAGGTTCGGCGGGCGCAGCGGCGGCGGGCTTGGCCCAATCGCCGAAGTATTTTTGCGCAAGCGCGAAACCCTGCTCCGGCGACACGTCGCCAGTGATAACGAGCACCGCTGTATCGGGACGCCAATAGGTGCTGTGGAAGCCGGCGACATCAGCGTGGGTGATCGCTTGCAGGCTGTGCGGTGAGGTCGTCTGACCATAAGGCGCGTCGCCATAGATGGCGCGCGCCATCGCCAAGCTCGCCAGCGGACCGGGCTGGCTGAGCGACACTTGCAAGCTATCGAGCGATTGCTGACGCAAGCGGCCCAGCTCTTCGTCGGCGAAGGCCGGATTGCGCACGACATCGGCCATCACCGTGAAGGCGGTGTCAGCGCGGTCCGAACGCGTCTGCAGCGACACGTCAGATGAATCCGGGCCAGAGCCTTGGTTGAGGCTGGCGCCGATGGACTCGATCTGCTGCGCGATCTGCGTGGCGCTGCGCGTGGCGGTGCCTTGCGAGGCAAGATCCGCCGTCATTTCCGCCAGGCCAGCGTGGCCTTGCGGGTCGGCGCTGTCGCCGTAGGCGAAGCGAAGGTCGGCGCTGATCAGTGGCAACGCACGGTTCGGCGCAACGATGACGCGCAGACCGTTGTCGAGCGTACGCGTGGCGGTGTCGGGGATGCGCGCGCTGACCGGCGTTGACGGCGCGGGCGGCGCTTGGCGCTGGCCTTCAGGCGCGAGCGTGTAAGTGGGCACCTCCGATTGTGGGATCGTCAGCGCGCTTGCTTGGATGTTGGGCGAGATGCCGAGCGCTGGCGTCGCAGCGCCTGCCGGCTTCTTGCTTTCGTCCTGGTAACGAATGACGACGCGATGGCTGTCATCGAAGATTTGCCGCGCGACGCGCTGGACGTCGGCGGCGGTGGTGGCTTGCACGGCGGCCAGATACTGGTCGGCGTGTGCGGCGTCACCGTAGCGAATGACCGACTCGGCGATCTCGCTGGCGCGACCGTACGCGGTTTCGCGGTTCTCGATCGCAGACGTAAGAATCTCATTCTTGGCTTCGTCGAGTTCGGCTTGCGTTACGCCTTGGTCGCGCACGCGGGCGATCTCGCCTTGCAGCGCCGCAAGCCCCTGCTCAACCGTTTTGCCCTCGGAGAGAATGGCGGCGAGCGTGTAGGCGCCGGGGTCCTGCGTCGCTTCGAAGTTGGTGAAGACCGAGGTGGCGACCTGCTGATCATACACAAGCGCATGATAGAGACGCGACGACTGGCCGGTGGCCATGATGTCGTCAAGGACCGCGAGCGCTGCGAGATCGGGGCTGGTCGATTTCGGTTGCGGGAACGAGATGGTGACGGCCGGAAGCGGCACGTTGGGCGCATACACTGAGTAGTCCGCCGGCTGCGAACGCGCCGGCTCCACTGCGGTCACGCGCGGAATGTCGCGCGCAGGTTTGGCGATCGGGCCGAAATATTGATCGACCCACGCGTTGAACTGGGCTTCGTCGAAATTGCCGGCGACGACGAGAACGGCGTTGTCGGGACGATAGTAGGTCGCGTGGAAACGGCGGACATCATCGACGGTGGCGGCGTCGAGGTCTTCGATCGAGCCGATGCCGGGGCGTCCGTACGGGTGCACCGAATAATTCGCCATCGGCAAGCTCAGATAGAACAAGCGGCCATACGGCGATGCGAGCACGCGCTGGCGCAGTTCTTCTTCGACCACGTGGCGTTCGGAATCGAATGTAGAGGCGTCGATGACGAGCGAGCCCATGCGCTCGGCTTCGGCCCAAAGGATCGGTTGCAGATAGTTGGCGGGGACGACTTCGTAATAGTTAGTGAAATCGTCGTAGGTTGAGGCGTTGTTGAAGCCGCCGACATCTTCGGTCAGCCGGTCGAAGCTCTCGGCGGGCAGATCCTTGGTCGCCTTGAACATGATGTGTTCGAACAGGTGCGCGAAACCGGAGCGGCCGAGCGGATCGTTCTTCGAGCCGACATTGTACCAGACTTGCACCGAAACGTTGGCAGTGTTCGGGTCCGGCATCGCGTAGACGCGCAGGCCGTTGGGCAGCGTGCGCATGTGATATTGCAGCGGGGCGACGTGGAGGCCGGCGTCGGCAGTCTGCGCGGGTGGTGGCGTTGCGACGTCTTGTGTGGACGGCGTGGAACACGCGGCTAGCGCAAAAGCTGCCGCCACGAACATCAGAACGCGTTTCATGGACACCCCATACTGGCTTGCCCCGCTTCTAAAGGGCGGGTCACGGCGGAGCCAGAAAATTGCGACGGGAACCTGCCGGCGGGGGATGAATGGTGGTGATCTTTCCTCGCGCTTGATGGGCGAGGTGGCCACGAGCGCCAGTTCGTGGGCGCAGTGGGTGCCGGCGCCGTCAAAGACCGAGGATTTACCCACTCGGTCGCCGCGCTCACGCGCAATGACGGTTCGCCCATCAGCGGCGAGCAGACATTAGCCAGCTTTAGCGATCTGCGGATCGTAGCTGAGGATTGGTGCGAGCCAACGTTCGGCGGTGGCGAGGTCCCAGCCTTTGCGGCGTGCGTAATCCTCGACTTGGTCGCGGTCGATGCGGCCGACGCCGAAATATTCCGCTTGTGGATGGGCAAAATACAAGCCGCTCACGGATGATGGCGGCGTCATCGCCAGACTTTCGGTCAGATCCATGCCGGTGCGCTGCCGCGCTTCGAGCAGATCGAAGATGGTGCGCTTTTCGGTGTGATCGGGCTGGGCGGGATAACCGGGCGCGGGGCGGATGCCTTTGTACTTTTCGGCGATGAGATCGCCGTAGTTCAGTGTTTCGGATTTAGCGTAGCCCCAAAGTTCGCGGCGCACTTTGGCGTGCACCGCTTCGGCAAAGGCTTCGGCCAAGCGATCGCACAAAGCTTGCGCGAGGATCGCTGAGTAATCGTCGTTGGCGCGCTTGAAGCGGATGGCGACCTCTTCTTCGCCGATGCCGGCGGTGACAGCGAACGCGCCGATGTAGTCGCGCGTGCCCGACGGCGCGATGAAATCTGAGAGCGCGAAATTCGCGCCCTTGCCTTCGCCCTTGTCCATTTGCTGGCGCAACGTGTGCAGGCGCGCGTGTTCGTACTTGCGGTTCTCATCCTTCCAGAGAACGATGTCGTCGCCCTCAGCGTTGGCGGCCCAGAAGCCGACGACGCCCGAGGCTTTCACCCAATTCTCGGCCACAAGTTGCTTCAGCATGGCTTGTGCATCGGTGAAAAGATTGCGCGCGGCTTCGCCGACGATGTCGTCTTGCAGGATCGCCGGATAGCGGCCGACGAGATCCCAGGATGCGAAGAATGGCGTCCAATCGATGTACGGGACCAGATCGGCCAGCGGATAATTCTCAAAGGATTTGATGCCGAGGAAACTTGGCTTCACCGGCGCGTATTCAAGCTTCGGCGCGCGCTCGCGCGCTTTAGCTATGGGCAGGCGCGGACGTTTGTCTTGGCTGGCAAGATATTGTTCGCGAGCGACCGATTGATCCGCTTTGGTCTCAGCCACGAGCGCATCGCGTTCCGCCCCCAGCAGCTTTTGCACTACCGGCACGGCGCGCGAGGCGTCGTTCACGTAAATCGTGGGACCAGAATATGCGGGCGCGATCTTCACCGCCGTGTGCGTGCGTGAAGTGGTTGCGCCGCCGATCAGCAGTGGCAATTTTAGACCCGTCCGCTGCATTTCGCTGGCGACAAACACCATTTCGTCGAGCGATGGCGTAATGAGGCCAGAGAGACCGATGGCATCGGCGCCAATCTCCTTGGCGCGAGCCAGGATCTTGTCGCACGGCACCATGACGCCGAGATCGTCGACCTCGTAGCCGTTACATTGCAGCACGACGCCGACGATGTTCTTGCCGATGTCGTGCACGTCGCCCTTCACCGTCGCCATGACGATTTTGCCGTTGGATTTTTCGGCGAGACCCAAGCGCTCCTTCTCTTCGTCCATGAATGGAATGAGATGCGCCACCGCCTGCTTCATGACGCGCGCGGATTTGACTACTTGCGGCAAGAACATTTTGCCGGCGCCGAAAAGATCGCCGACCACGCCCATGCCGTTCATCAGCGGGCCTTCGATCACGTGCAGCGGACGTTCAGCACGCAAACGCGCTTCTTCGGTGTCCTCGACGATGAATTCGTTGATGCCGTGGACGAGTGCATGGCTGAGGCGTTCGTGGACCGGCTTCTGGCGCCAGGAGAGATCGCGCTCCTCGCCCTTCTTCTTCGTGCCTTTGACGGTTTCGGCGAATTCCAGCAGGCGTTCGGTGGCGTCGTTGCGGCGATTGAGCAGCACGTCTTCGACGCGCGCGCGCAATTCCGGCTCTACATCATCGTAGAGCGTCAGCGATCCGGCGTTGACGATGCCCATGTCCATGCCGGCGCGGATGGCGTGATAGAGGAACACCGCGTGCATAGCTTCGCGCACGGGCTCATTGCCGCGGAATGAGAACGAGACGTTGGAGACGCCGCCGGAAACGTGCGCGTGCGGCAGGCTTTCGCGGATGCGGCGCGTGGCGTTGATGAAGGCGACGGCGTAGTCGGCGTGCTCTTCGATGCCGGTGGCGACGGCAAAGATGTTGGGATCGAAGATGATGTCTTGCGGGGGGAAATGCGCTTTCTCGGTCAGCAGGCGATAGGCCTTGGTGCAGATCTCGACCTTGCGTTCTTCGGTGTCGGCTTGGCCTTTCTCATCGAACGCCATCACCACAACGGCGGCGCCGTAGCGGCGCACGCGCTTAGCGGCCTCTAGGAATTTCTCCTCGCCTTCCTTCATGGAGATCGAATTGACGATGGATTTGCCCTGCGCGCACTTGAGGCCTGCTTCGATGACTTCCCATTTTGAAGAGTCGATCATCAGCGGGATCTTGGCGATGTCCGGCTCGGAAGCGATGAGGTTCAGAAAACGCGTCATCGCTTTGGGGCCATCGATCATAGCAGCGTCGACATTGACGTCGAGCACATTGGCGCCGCTCTCGACCTGCTGACGCGCGACATCGAGCGCGCCGGCATAGTTGTCGGCCTCGATCAGCTTACGGAATTTCGCCGAGCCGGTGACGTTGGTGCGCTCACCGACAATGACGAAATTGGCGAAGGGATTTGCGGATTCGGTCACGAGCACGCACCTCCCTCGTCATTCCGGACGCGCAACGCGCGATCTGGAACCCAGGGGGTGAAAGACCTGATTGTTTGCCCCTGGGTTCCGGGTTCTCGCTGACGCGAGCCCCGGAATGACGACCTAAGCCGCTGCATTGAATGGCTCCAATCCGGCCAAGCGCAGGCAAGCTTCGTGGTGCGGCACGGCGCGCGGCTTCACGCCTTCAACCGCGTGCGCGAGATGATTGATATGTTCCGGCGTGGTGCCGCAGCAGCCGCCGAGAATGTTGACCAAGCCTGCTTTCGCCCACTCCGCGTAGTGCGCTTCCATCGAATGCGGCGTTTCATCGTAGGCGCCCATGGCGTTGGGCAAGCCGGCATTTGGATAGGCGCTCACCGCGCACTCGGCGACGCGCGCGAGATCGGCGAGGAAGGCGCGCATGTCGGCTGGGCCGAGCGCGCAGTTGAGACCGATAGCCCACGGCTTGGCGTGCGCGAGCGAATTCCAGAACGCTTCGACGGTTTGACCCGAGAGCGTGCGCCCGGATTTATCGGTGATGGTGCCGCTGATCCAGAGCGGCAGCTGGACGCCAGTTCTATCGAACGCCTCCCACGCGCCCCAAAGTGCTGCTTTGGCGTTCAACGTGTCGGTGATGGTTTCGATCAGCAGCAAATCGCTGCCGCCTTCGATCAGACCGCGCGTTTGATCTTCGTACGCTTTAGCCATTTCATCGAAGGTGCAATCGCGGCGGCCGGGATCGCCGACTTCGGGCGACATGGAGAGCAGTTTCGTCGTCGGCCCGAGTGCGCCAGCGACGGCGCGCGGCTTGCCGTCTTTGGCTTCGTACTTGTCGCAAATTTCGCGGGCAATGCGCGCGCCCTCGACATTGAGTTCGTAGGCCACCTCTTCCAGAGCGTATTCGGCTTGCGAGATGGTGGTGGCGCTGAAGGTGTTGGTTTCGATGATGTCAACACCGGCGTCGAGGTAGCCGGCGTGCACCTTGGTGATCACGTCGGGGCGCGTGAGCACCAGCAAATCGTTGTTGCCCTTCAGCGCGCGCGGATGCTCGACGAAACGCTCGCCGTGGAAATCGTTGTTGGTGAGGCCGAAGCCCTGGAGATAGGCGCCCATCGATCCGTCGAGGATCAAGATGCGCTTGGCCATTTCGGCGTTCAGCACGGCGATGCGGTCCTGGCGGTTCATGCCGCTTTCTCCTTGTTCACGCGCACGCCGACGATGCGGCAGATCGCCAATGTAAGATCGGCGCGGTTCAGGGTGTAGAAGTGGAAGTCCTCAACGCCCTCTGCCGCGAGGCGCGCGCACAGTTCGGCGGTGGTGGCGGCGGCGACCAAACGGCGCGTTTCGGGATCGTCATCGAGGCCATCGAACAATGTCGCCATCCAATGCGGGATCGCGGCTTGGCACCCGTCGGCCATTTTCTTCAGGCCCTTGAAATTGGTCACCGGCATGATGCCCGGCACGATCGGCGCACTGACGCCCGCCTTTTCCACGCGGTCGCGAAAACGCAAGAAGGTGTCGGCCTCCAGGAAGAATTGCGAAATGCCGCGCGTGGCGCCAGCGTCGAGCTTGCGTTTGAAGTTGTCGATCTCGTGCGACCAATCGGGACTGTTGGGATGACGCTCCGGGTGCACAGCAACGGAGATTTCGAAATCGTGCAACGCGCGGGCGCCTTGCACGAGATCGAGCGCGTTGGCGTAGCCTTGCGGGTGCGGTTCGAACGCTGCAGTCGCGCCGCCGACAGGATCGCCGCGCAAAGCCACGATGTGGCGCACGCCCGCGCCCCAGTATGCATCCATGACCTGATTGAGTTCGTCGCGATCAGCGGCGACGCATGTGAGGTGCGCGGCGGGCCTCATCGCCGTTTCCTTGACGATGCGCGCGACGGTGCGATGGGTGCGATGGCGCGTTGAACCGCCCGCGCCGTATGTAACAGAAACGAAGCTCGGATCGAGCGGCGCGAGTTTGGCGATGCTTTCCCAAAGCGTCGCTTCCATCGCATCGGTCTTCGGCGGGAAGAACTCAAACGAGACGCGTGGCTGGCCGAGGCGTTCGGCGGCTTCGGCGATGAGATTGGCATGGCTCATGCCTTATCTCCCGCCCAAATCTTTACCGTCAGCGCACCGCGCTTCTTCGGCGCAAGCGTGATTGTTTTGAGGTTCCGGACACCAGCGGCTTCGGCCCAATCGGCAATCTCGTCATCAGCAAAGCCCAAACGGCGGTGCGCATGCTCTTCGCGCAAAAACTCGAGATCGTGCGGCGCGAAGTCTGCGACCAGCAAACGCCCGCCCTTCTTCAGCAAGCGCGCAGCTTCGTTCACGGCGCGCGCCGGGTCGGACAAAAAATGCAACACCTGATGGATGGTCACGAGGTCGGCGGCGCCGCGCTCGACCGGCGGCGCGTATGCATCGCCAAAACGCACCGTCGCCTTCTTCAAATCATCGAGCGAAGCGCGCGCGATCGCCAGCATTTGCCGCGACGTGTCGAAGCCTTCGGCGCGCCGGACGCGATCGGCGAAAAGCTGGATCATGCGGCCCTGGCCGACGCCGATGTCGACCATCAAATCAAACGGCCCCCTTCCGGCCGCGTCGAGAATGGCGCTATCGATGTCTGCTTCGGGCAAATGCAGAGCGCGCACACGCTCCCAGTCGGCGGCATTGCGCTCGAAGTATTCCGCGGCAGTGGATTCGCGATCGCGCCGGATAGCCTCCAAACGCGCCGCGTCTTGCGCAAGCACCGGATCGTCGGGATCGAGCATCGAGAGTGCAGCGTCGGCCAGATGGCGCTCCGTCGAGTTGGCGCGCGGCAGCCGATAAAACACCCACGCCCCTTCCGGCGCTCGCTCGACCAACCCGGCTTCGGTGAGCAGTTTCAAATGCCGGCTCACGCGCGGCTGGCTCTGTCCCAGCACCTGCGCCAGCTCACCCACCGCCAACTCGCCCTCGGTCAGCAGCGCCAACGCCCTGATCCGCGTCGTTTCGCCAGCGGCACGAAGCGCGCCGACGACACGGTCCGCAGACCTGCGCTCCGGAACCAAGGGAGTTGTAGATATAAACATATCTTTATATGAAGCAGGAATAGCGGGCGATGAAAAGCCCTCTTTTTCAGGCGCGGGCACGAAGCGGGAGCTTGCCGCGAACCGGACCAGGTGTGGCGCCCGCGCAGCGTGCGCCCACAAAGCGCGCAAAGCGCCGAATTTCGACGCGCCGAAACGTCAATTCAGCGCGGGTTTAACACCACTAAAGTTGATTAACCGCGTCGCGTCATTATGTGCCGCTGACCTCAGGGGATGAGCAGAATGCGCAAACTGTTTTTGGCGATGAGCGTGGCGACCGCATGCCTGTGCGCGCCCGCAGTGGCGCACGCGCAAGATCCGCTGACCGCGCCGGAATCGATCAGCGAAAACTCGTCGATCCCCGATCCGTGGGAAGGCTTCAACCGCAATATGTACGCGGTCAATGACGCGGCTGACCACGCCGTGCTTGAACCTGTCGCGCGCGGATACCGGCGTGTGACGCCGGGCTTCGTGCGCTCGGGCGTCAATAATTTCCTGCACAATCTCGGCTCGCCCGTGACATTTGTGAACGATTTGCTGCAAGGGCAAGTGAAGCGCGCGGGCGTTACGGTGGCGCGGCTCGGCATCAATTCAACGCTCGGTGTTTTCGGTCTGCTCGATCCGGCGACGGATTTCGGTCTTGAGCGGCACGAAGAAGATTTTGGGCAAACGCTTGCCGTGTGGGGCGTCGGTTCCGGTCCGTACGTTTTCTTACCGCTGATGGGACCGACGTCGGTGCGAGACGGCGCGGGCCAGATCGTCGACTTGGCGTTCGATCCGTTGAACTGGGCGCGGTTTCATCACGACAATGACGTGCGCGTGACGCGCGCCGTGGTTGGCGGCATTGCCGCCCGCGAAGAACTGCTCGATCCAATCGACTCGGTGCGCCGCACCTCGATCGATCCGTACGCGACGATCCGGGCGACTTATCAACTCACCCGAGAAAGCGAAATCCGAAACGGCCTTTCCGATGACGAGGAATTGCCCAACTTGGACGGTAGTTCTGAGCCCACAGCGCCAGACCAGACTGCGCCGTCTGTGGAAACAGCGCCCGTTACGCCGCCAGCCGGGGCAAATACGACAAAAGCTCAACATCATTTCACGTTGGACAGCGCGAAGACGCCGAAACCAACGCCTAAATCTAAGCCGAACACGAAGACGACCGCAGGAGACTAAGCCGTGACTTCCCCGAAACTGACCCGCGCAACTTTCCTGGCAGCGATGCTCGGCGCCGGGTTTGTCGCAGCTGCGCCGGCGGCGTTGGCCGCGCGTGATGCGTCAGTTGAACAATATGTGCAAAGCAATGCCTCATCTGCATTGCAGACGCTGGGTGATCACTCGCTGAGCGACACGGCGCGTCAACAAACCTTCAACACGCTCGTCAACCAGTTCTCCGACATCGAGAGCACCGCGCAATATGTGCTGGGCACGTATGCGCCCCAGGTTTGGCGCGATCCGGCGCTGAAGGCGCAATGGGTCAACGCGTTTCGCGATTTCCTGATCGCCACCTACGAAGATCAACTCAATCAATTCAGCGGCGGCCAGGTGACGGTTACCGGCTCCACGGTCGTCAACGCCCGCGTGATCGTGAGCAGCCGGCTGACGCCGCGCGGCGCGCGCCCGCTGCAGGTGCAGTGGAAGCTGCAGCGGGCAGCAGGCAATTGGCGCGTGTTCGACATCGCGCTGCAGAGCGGCGAGAGCGTCGTGTGGCTGGCGCAGCAACAGCAGTTGGTGTTGCGCGATCAGCTTTCGCGCAATCACGGCGACATCGCGGATTTGATCCGGCAGCTGAACCAGCAGACGACACAATTGCGCGCACACGCGCGCGCCAATCGTCACTGATCAGCGCATTTCGGCGCCGACCGCCTCGCCCACGTCGTTGAAGCCCTCGGCGCTCAATAGCGCGTCGAGTTCTGCAGCGATGCGGGCGGCAAGGCCCGGGCCTTCGAACACCATCGCCGAATAGAGCTGAACGGCGCTGGCGCCCGCCTTGATCTTGGCAAGGGCGCTGGCGCCGCTGTGCACGCCGCCCGCGCCGATGATTGGCAATTTGCCGGCAAGCGCTTGCGCAAACAGGCGCAGAACCGCGGTCGAAATCTGAAACAAGGGCAAGCCGGAAAGGCCACCGCTTTCGTCGCGGTCGTCGCCGGTCAGGTATTCGGGCCGCTGCAGCGTCGTGTTAGACACGATCAGCGCGTCGATGCCGTAGGCAAGGACGATCTCGCTGATGTCGCGCACGGCGGTTTCGTCGAGGTCCGGCGCGACTTTCAGAAACAATGGCCGCTTGCCATGGGTGGTTTCCAACAGGGTGCGCGTTTCGCGCAAGCGCCCAAGCAATTCCTCAAGCGCACCACGTTCCTGCAAACCGCGCAGGCCCGGCGTGTTCGGCGACGAAATATTGGCGGTGACGTACGACGCGTGCAGCCAAACACGGCCCATGCAGCGTACATAGTCGGCGACGCGATCTTCGCTGTCCTTGTTAGCGCCGATATTGGCGCCGACGACGCCGCGCCGGTTGGCGCGCGCTGCAAGGCGATCGGCGAACGCGTCGATGCCTTTGTTGTTGAAGCCCAGCCGGTTGATGACCGCGCGATCCGGGCTCAGACGAAAAATGCGTGGGCGCGGATTGCCGGATTGCGGGCGCGGCGTGACGGTGCCGCATTCGACAAAGCCGAAGCCGGCTGCAAGCAACGCGTCCGGCGCCTCGCAATTTTTGTCGAAGCCCGCCGCCATGCCGATGGGGTTGGGCAAATCGAGGCCGGCGAAGCGCGTGCGCAACCGCACCCAGCGGTCGCTCTTGAGACGCGGACCGAAGCCGTATTGAAGGCCGGCGAGCGCAGCTTGGTGGGCGGACTCTGGGTCCATCCAGCGAAGCGCGCGGGTGGCAATGTCGTGGGGCAGCATCGGCGACCGCCGCTACCACGCTTCCCCGTTGGGGAAACGGAGAATTTGTCCGCGCCCGACTAGCGCTGGTCGCCGCGCTTGATTTTTTTCCTATATATAGGTTGAAATTCGCAAGGGACACGGTATCCTGGAGGTATGCAACACAGCCAAGTATGGCGCGCCATCGACGCACTCGCTGAACGCAAAGGCATGACCGCGTCGGGGCTGGCGCGCGCCGCGGGTCTCGACCCGACGACCTTCAACAAGTCGAAGCGGCAGAGTGCGGATGGCAAGGCGCGCTGGCCTTCAACTGAGAGCGTCGCGCGCGCGATCACGGCGGCTGACTCCAGTTGGGATGAGTTCGCCGCATTCCTGGCGGGCCGGACAGGCGGCGCGGGCCGGGCCATTCCTATTGTCGGCATGGCGCGCGCGGGGGCGGATGGATTTTTCGACGAGCAAGGCTTTCCAGTCGGCGCCGACGAAAAGGTAAGGTTTCCCGATCTTGGCGACGAACGCGTCTACGCGCTCGAAATCGCCGGCGACTCCATGGAGCCGCTGTTTCGCGCGGGCGATGTCGTCATCGTACAACCCGGTGCAGCCGTGCGGCGCGGCGATCGTGTCGTGGTGCGCACCCTGGATGGCGAGGTCATGGCCAAGATGCTGGGTCGCCGCAACGAGCAGGTGACGGAGCTGGTTTCGGTCAACAGCGCCTATGCGGTGCGCGAAATTCCGACGCCGGCAATCGACTGGATCGCGCGGATTGTTTGGGCGAGCCAGTAGCGCGCATTTCCGTTCCTAGTTCCGCGCGGCACTGCTATGGTGGCGCTACGGGAGGATGTCGTGCGCGGTTTGTTGATGATGGCGTTGAGCGCGCTCGCGCTGGCGGCGTGCAGTAAATCCGATAGCGGCGATGCGCATGCGCAGACGGCGGCGGCAACCGCGCAGGCGGGCGCAGCAGCAGTCAGCGCCGCCGATAAAACCGCGATCCTCACCGCAAATCATCTGCACGCCAATGCGCTCGGGCTTGTCCGCAATGAGTGCGGAGACATGGTCACGCCGCAATTTATTCCGGCCGATGTCGGATTGGGCGTCACCGTCCTCTTCGTCATGGTTGGCGGTCCCGACGGCGGCTATACATGCTACGGCGACGGCCCCGATCTGCACCTGATGCGCAAAGACGGCGCGGCATGGAGCGAGATTTACGACAGCCGCGGCGGCTACATGGTCATCCTGCCGGCGATGCATAATGGCGCACACGATCTGGCGTTTGGCGGCCCAGGCATGAGCCATGCGCGCTATCAGTGGAATGGCCACGTCTACGATCAGCATGGCGAAGTCGCTGACGAGCAAATTAGCAACGCGCCAAGCTTGCCGAACGAGTAACGCCTACTCGCGATCGGGCTTCCACGCCGACAGCAGGCGTGAGCCAGCAGCGCGCATCAGATCGCCACGAATTTCGAACGCCGCATACGCGGAGGTCGGAAAATGGCCGCTCAGATCGCGCGCGAGCTTCGAACCGTCATGCGCCTGATGCACAAGGATCGACGCAAGCTCGCCAACGCCTGGGTTGTGGCCGACAACGACCACGCTCTCGCCGTCGCTGGCGGCGAATGCATCCCAGATGCCTTCTGGCGCAGCGTGATAGAGCGCGTCCTCAAAACGCTGTTCGAGCCTGAAATCGGCAAGGCCAAACGCGGCGGTCTCGCGCGTACGCACGGCGGTGGAGACCAGCGCCAGAGTGGGTTTGAGGCCCGCGGCGGCCATCGCCACCCCTGCTTCCGTCGCTTCGCGCCTGCCGCGCCCGGTGAGCATGCGCGA
Organism: Terricaulis sp.; assembly: GCA_047601265.1. Lineage (GTDB taxonomy): Bacteria > Pseudomonadota > Alphaproteobacteria > Caulobacterales > Aquidulcibacteraceae > Vitreimonas. The sequence goes on along the minus strand of JASGJR010000001.1, from coordinate 3,285,334 downwards.
CTTGTCGTCCGGCGCCTCGTGGGCGCGCACCGCTTTGGCGTGGCGTAACAAAATGAGCGTGCGCATGCGCCGAGTTTGCCGCGTGCAGTGCGGATTCGCCAGCGTGCGGCGCTGAAACTATTGCGGGCCGCGTGCGGCGCCGCAATAAAACCCGTCCGGATTCGTTGAAGATGTCAGAACCAAACACGCAACAGAGCACTTTGGCCGCTGCCGCGAAGGCGTGGCCGTTCGAGCAAGCGGCCCTCCTGGTCGAGCGCCTGAAAAAGACGCCGAAGGATGGACCGGTGATCTTCGAGACCGGCTACGGTCCGTCTGGTTTGCCGCACATTGGCACCTTTGGCGAAGTCGTGCGCACGACGATGGTCTTGCACGCGTTCCGCACGCTCACCAACAACAAGATCCCGGCAAAGATCATTTGCGTGTCCGACGACATGGACGGCATGCGCAAGATTCCAGAGAACGTGCCGAACCACGCATTGCTCGCGCCTTATATGCAGAGGCCGCTGACCGACGTCCCCGACCCGTTCGGCACGCACGACAGCTTCGCGCATCACAACAACGCGCGCCTGCGCGCATTTCTCGATGGCTTCGGGTTCGAGTACGAGTTCAAGTCAGCGACCGACCTCTACAAGTCGGGCGCGTTCGACGCGGTGCTTTTGCGCGCGCTTGAGCGCTATGACGAGATCATGAAAATCATGCTGCCCACGCTCGGTGAGGAGCGGCGGCAGACTTACAGCCCGTTCCTTCCAATCTCGCCAACAAGCGGGCGCGTGCTGTACGTGCCGATGAAGCGCATTGACGCCAAGGCCGGCACCATCACCTTCGATGACGAGGACGGTGCGGAAGTCACGCAGACGGTGACTGGCGGCCGCGCGAAAATGCAGTGGAAGCCGGACTTCGGCATGCGCTGGGCGGCACTCGGCGTCGATTTCGAAATGTTCGGCAAGGATCACCAGCCGAACCAGCCTGTGTATGCAAAGATTTGCCGCGCGCTCGGCGCTGAACCGCCGATCAATTATGTCTACGAACTATTCCTCGACGACCGTGGCGAAAAGATTTCGAAGACCAAGGGCAATGGCATCTCCGTCGAGCAATGGCTGCGCTACGCGCCGCAGGAAAGCCTTGCGCTCTATATGTATCAAAAGCCGCGCACCGCGAAGCGGCTCTATTTTGACGTCATTCCCAAGGCGGTGGACGAGTACATTGCGTTCTTGGACGCCTACCCGAAGCAGAACGCAGCCGAGCAACTCGAGAATCCGGTTTGGCACATTCACGATGGCGCCCCGCCGCCGCCGGAGATGTCTGCATCGTTCGCGCCGAACAGCAGCGTCGCACGCGCATCGATTACCTTTGCACTGTTGCTGAACCTCGTCGCCGCCGCCAATGCGGAGACGAAAGAGCAGCTTTGGCGCTTCATCGGCAAGTACGCACCAGGCGCTTCGCCTGCTACGCATCCCCTGCTCGATCGCCTCTGCGGCTATGCGATCGCCTACTATGACGACTTTGTACGACCGACGAAGCAATTCCGTACAGCGAGCGACGCCGAACGCGCAGCCTTCGAGGAATTGGCGAGGCGTTTTGATGCGCTGCCAGCCGACATCACCGATGCGGAAGCGATCCAGAACGAAGTCTATGCCGTCGGCAAAGATCACGGCTTCGAGCCGCTGCGCGATTGGTTCAAAGCACTCTACGAGGTGCTGTTCGGCCAGGAGCAAGGGCCACGCTTCGGATCCTTCGCCGCGATCTTCGGCGTGCGCGAAGCGGCAGCGCTGATCCGCAAGGGCTTGGCCGGGGAACTTATGAAACCGGTATGAAATGACGAATTCGCGATTTAATAGCGCGCGCGGACGCGGCGCACGCTAATATTGACGTATGAGCCATCGTCTGCACTTTCAGCCAAAGCTCGACACCGGCCAGCTGCGCTTGGCCGCGGCGCGGTTCTTCAGTTGCGATCCAGCGCAAGTGTTCGTTTATCACGATGCGGTCGACATCTTTGGCAGCGAGCAACGCGATCCCGATCCCGTACAAAAGGCGGCGTTCGAGGCGGCGGCGGCGCGGATTTTGGTGCGCCGCTATGCGCCTGACATGGGCCCAATCGAAGGTTGGCTCTTGGGCGAGTTACAATCCGGCGGGGAGATCGACGAAGGCGCGCTCGCGCGGGCGCTTGCTGCAGGCGCGGGCGTGACGTTCTACTATCTCGACCCGGAGCCGGACCCGGAGGACGAGCCCGGTGCGCAGGCGGCACAAATCGAAGTCAGCCCAGATGGCGCAACCCGCAAGGTGTGGCTGAGCGAGTTTAGCGATGACACTGGCACTGAAACCATCGTCTCCGGACGCGGCGAAGATGAGGACGCCGAGCAATAGCGCACGGCACGAACCGTCACATTGGCCGCACGGCAAAAGCGAAATGCAACACGCATGTCATGGCTTGCGCATCGTTCTGCGCGAACGGTGGCCGCGCTACGCACGCGCCACGTTCGATTGCTGCGCTTCTGTGACGTCAGGCGGCGTTCGAGGATTTCGGCTTTGGCAATTCTGCGACACGAAATAAGGGCGCCGTCTTGCCGTGCCAGCGCTCGATGATGGCGCTGCAGTGTTGGCATTCGAAAATGCCAACGTCCTTGATTGGCAAATGCACCTCGGCGCGCTCGTAGCGCGCGCCGCAGACGCACTGGATGCAAGACGTGTACGCGGTCACCAAATGGCTCTCCGTCCCCCAGGGCGGAGTCAGCATGAAGTGCGTTACCAAAGGGTTGTGTAATTACGCGTTCGCCTCGCGCACGCTGCGCCACGCGGCAAGTATGGCCTCGGCGCTGCCATCGACGTCGGAATCTGTGGTTGAAGCGCCGATAACCGATATCCGAACGATTTTCCGGTCGCGCCAATGCGCACCGCCCACGAAGCAAACGCCGTCCTGCTGAATACGGTCAATGGCCTTTAACGTCAGTGCGTCGGCGCGTTCTGGATCCATATCCGTACCCAAGCGCACGGCGACTTGGTTCAACACGACGTCGTTCATGATCTCCACGTCAGGCGACGCCGCGAGTTTCTCTGCGAACCGCCGGGCTTGCGCGCAATGGCGGCTGACCATCGCCGCAACACCATCGCGGCCCAGAGACTTGATCATGGCCCAGGTCGCAAAACCGCGGCCGCGCCGCGAAAGCTCAGGCACGTAGTCTGCGGGGTGGCGGTATTCACCCTCGGGCAAATAGCTCGCGGCGATCAGCATGGCGCGGCGATGCGCTTGCTGATCGCGCACGATGGCGTAGCCGGCGTCGTGGGGCGTTTGCAGCCACTTGTGCCCATCGGTGCCCCAAGAATCCGCCAGCTCAACGCCGCGCGCCAGATGCGCAAGGTCTGCCGTGGCGCGCGCCCAAAGGCCAAACGCACCGTCGACGTGCAGCCACGCTCCTTTTGCGCGCGCGATCGGAGCGATCTCAGTGAAGGGATCGAAGGCGCCGGAATTGATGTGGCCCGCTTGGGCGATCACGATGGTCGGACCTGACAACGGCGCCATGGCTTTCGCGAAGGCGTCCGCGCGCATGACGCCGTTGTCATCGACGTCAACGCCGACAACGCGCTTTGTGCCCAAACCCAGATATTTGAGCGCCGAGAAAACGGTCGAGTGCGCCTCAGCGCCGAGCACGACATTGATTGCGGGCGCGCCGAACAACCCCTGCTCTTCGACATCCCAGCCGACGCGGCGGAGCACCTCGCTGCGCGCTGCGGCGAGACAGGTGAAGTTCGCCATAGTCGCGCCGGTGACAAAGCCGACAGAAGACTCACGCGGCAAATCCATCAGATCGAGCAACCAGCGCCCCGCGATCTCTTCGACCGCGGATGCCGATGGGGTAGCGAGCGCATTGCCAGTGTTCTGCCCCCACGCGCTGGTCAGCCAATCGGCGGCGACGCCGGCCGGCTCAGTGCCACCGATGACCCAGCCAAAGAAGCGCGGACCGGTCATCGCCGCCAAGCCGGCTTCGGATTTGGCGATGAGTTCGGCGATGACGTCTTTCGGCGCGGCGCCCTGCTCGGGGACCGACGCATCGAAGCGCGCACGGATTTCGCCATAGCTCAGTTCGGGCCGATGCAACCGTTCGCGCGTGCGGCCCCGATAGTCGACGGCGGCCTCAACGGCCTGCTCAAGCAATGCCCGCAGCTCCTTGTCGTTCATGCGTAACCTCTGGCGGTCTTCTACGCCGAAGCGAAGTTCCATGAAATTGGCGACATAGCTTCATCCCAACCGACGCGCGCCCTTGCTTTCGCCGGAAAGCGGATCAGTCTTATGCGGCGATGCGTAAGGCGTTTTCTTTGCTTGTCGCTGCAGCGGCGTGGTCAACCACGGCGCTCGCTGAACCTACGCCTGAGGCTCTGCATCTGTATGCATCGGGCAATTTCATCGCCGCCGCCAATCTTGCCGCAGCGCAGCATGCCCCGTCAGACCTGACGTTCGTCTCACATGCGTTGCTCGCCGCATGCGCGACGGATCAGACGCCTAACGTGGACTCGTTGCTGTCGCGGGCGGCCACCAACGCACGCAGCGCTCTGCAACTCGACCCCAATTCCGTCGACGCCCGCATCAACCTGGCGCTCGCCTATGGGATGATGGGCAAACGCGCCTCGCTGAGCGACGCCATCTCTCACAATTATGCCGGACGCGGACGCCAGTTGATCAATCAAGCGCTGGCGCTCGACCCAAACAACGCGCGCGCACACGCGCTGCTGGGCGCATGGCACTTTGAGGTGCTGCGGCGGGGCGGCCGGCTCGGCGCGATCACCTACGGCGCACGGCTCAGCGCGGGATTGTCGGAGTTCCGGCGCGCGCTGGCGCTGGCGCCGAACGACCCGCTGATCGCGCTGCAGTTCGCAACCGCGCTTTTGCAGCGCGATCCGGTGGGCAACGCGAGATACGCGCGCCAAGTGCTGGGCCGGATTGATGGCGTATCGCCGCATGACGCGCTTGAGTTCACTGCCCTCAATGATGCGCGCAGGCTTCGCGACGCGATTGATGCGGGCGCGGATGCAACCAGACGTGTTGTGAGCGAAATCACAATTTAATTTCGCGCGCCGGGGCTTGTGGATAACTCGAAGTTGAGGCTGCGTGCCTTCGGGATGGATGGCGCGGAAGCTGGGGCGGTTGGCCGAACAATCACGGTGTCGGTGGACGCCGCGGCGCTTGAGGACGCGCGCCTAGGATTGCACCGTCGCGCGCCGCATCGATCAGCCAAGCGCGTCTTCTATTTCACCCAGATCGTCGCTTTCGCAGCGCTTGGCGTAGGGCTGTGGCTGGCGAGCATGCGCGCACCGGGCGCCACGCTCAGCGCCCTCCATGTCACCGCTATCGTGCTTTTCGCGATCATTATCGCTTGGCGCCTCGCTGCGGCAGCCAATCTGAACCCGCCTTTGACACGGCTCAGCGCCGCGTCCGAGTGTCCGGTCTATACAATCCTTTGTCCGATCTATCGCGAAGCCAGCGGCGTCGCCGACTTAGTCGCCGCCATCGAACGCTTGGACTATCCCCGCGAAGCCATCGACCTGAAATTACTTGTTGAGGGCGACGATACTGAGACGCTTGAAGCCGCGTTGAATGTCGCCAGCGTTGGACCGGTCGAGGTCGTGATCATCCCGCCTTCGGCGCCACGCACAAAGCCGAAAGCGCTGAACGTCGGCTTGACGCTGGCGCGGGGCGCTTACGTCACGGTGTATGACGCCGAGGATCGGCCACACCCGCAGCAATTGCGCGCCGCACTGGCAGCGTTCGAGGACGGCGCGCCGTCGCTTGTCTGCGTGCAGGCGCCGCTGGCGATCGACAATGGCGACGAGGCCTGGATCGCGCGACAATTCGCTGCCGAATACGACATCCAATTCCGTGAAATGCTGCCGCTGCTTGCGCGCGCCGGATTGCCGCTTCCACTCGGCGGCTCATCGAATCATTTCAAGATCGCCCACCTGCGCGCAGTCGGCGGTTGGGACGCGTGGAATGTCACTGAAGACGCCGATCTCGGCTATCGCTTTGCCCGTGAAGGAATGATCACCGGCGTCATCGCACCGCCCACATGGGAAGAAGCGCCGATCACGCTGCGCGCCTGGCATCGACAACGGACGCGGTGGATCAAGGGCCACTTGCAGACGTGGCTGGTGTTGATGCGCGATCCCCTGCGCACACTCCATGAAATGGGGTTGGCGGCTTTCGCGGCGATGCAGATCACTCTGCTGGGCGGCGTTGTTGCAGCGCTTGCGCATGCGCCGCTAGCGCTGATGGTGCTGACAGCGATGTTTACATCGTACGACCTCACGCCGGTCGACTTCGTGTTGGCGCTGTGCGGGTACGGCGTTGCGTTCTTCGCGGTGCTGAGCGCCTGTGCGCTTTCAAGAAGCCCGGCGCCGCTCCGCGCGGCGCTCACCATGCCGTTCTACTGGCCGCTACTGCTCTACCCGGCGATCCGGGCCGTGCTTGAACTATTTCTCGCGCCGCACGCCTGGGCAAAGACCGCGCACGGCGTTTCTGCGCGCACTAACCGGCTTGCTTCTTCTGCACCAGCGGCTGCTTCGCCGCGAGCTGCGGCGCCGGACGGCTTCGCGCAAAGCGCATCACCGTCGCAGCCAACACATCGCGATCGACCGGTTTGACGATGTGCTCGGCGGCGCCGAGCGACAGGGCGTGACCGCGATCTTCATTCACCGAAAGCACCACGACCGGGATGTCCTGCGTCTTCGGATCGTGCTTGAGGCTCTGCAGCACGCGCCAACCGGAGCGATCGGGCAGGAAGATATCCAACAACACGAGTGCCGGCGATTTCGCACGCGCCAGCGCCAGGCCGGCTTCGCCGCCGCCGACACCTTGCACCGCAAAACCGGCGCGGGTGAGCGCGCGCGCCGCCAGTTCGCGTGCATCCGGCTCGTCTTCGATGACAATCACCAGCGGCGCGTCCTTCGCGCCTTGCACTTCGTCGATCTCAGCGGCGGCGCCCAAGGCCTTCGCCGCGTCGGCGAAATCGACGGGAATATGGAGCGTGAACGCAGCCCCCTCGCCGAGCACGCTCTCGACGGCCACATCGCCGCCAAGCAATTGCGCGAGACGGCGTGTGATCGTCAGGCCCAGACCGGTGCCGCCATAACGCTGCGTGATTGACGGGTCCGCCTGAACGAAGGGCTGGAACAGCCGCGACAGGTGCTCACGCGACATGCCAATGCCGGTGTCGCGTACGGTGATGAAGATTTGCGCGACGCCATTGTGCATGCGGCGCTCCGCGCCGACGTCAACTTCGCCGTCCTTGGTGAACTTGCAGGCATTTGACAACAGGTTCATCACGCACTGGCGTAGTTTCAGCGCATCGGTGCGAATGTCGGTCTCGCCCAGGCGTTCCGCAAGCGAGAGGGTATTGCCGTTCTGCTCGCCAAGCGGACGCACAGTCTCAAGCAATTCCTCCAGCATATCGTGCGGATCGAACGTTGTCGGCGCCACATCCATGCGGCCGGCTTCGATTTTGGAGAGATCGAGGATTTCGTTGATAAGGCTGAGCAGGTGTTTGGCCGCGACCAGGATACGGTTGAGATCCTGCACGGTCATCTCGTCAGCGTTATCCTCAGCGTCCTCGCTCAGCATCTCGGCGTAGCCGATGATGGCGTTCAGCGGAGTTCGCAGCTCGTGGCTCATGTTGGCGAGGAACTGCGACTTGGCGAGATTCGCGCTTTCCGCGGTGTGCCGTGCGCGCGAAAGCGCATCGACTCCCTCTTCAATCACACCGGCGCGGGCGCTCAAGAGTTCAAGCATGCGGGCGAGCGTCGTGGTTGGATCCACAACCTCTTCGTCAGGGGCCAGCGCACTGGAGAGCTCGTTGCTCAGGGTGCGCACCGTTTCGCCTTGCAGCTGAAGCACCGTGGCGAGATCCGCCGCAATATCGCTTTGCTGCCCGCTCACCGATTGCGCGGCGGCCGCGCTGCGGCGCGTGACACAGGTGATACGCAGCGGCTCGCCGTCCGGCGCGGTGCGCACAAAGCCGTTGTGCTGCACGCGGAGGCGCTCGCCATTGCCGGATATAACCTCGTGCTCAAGCAGAATGCGGCGCACACCATAGGTCGCCCGCGAGAACACCGAACCGACAAGGGCGCGGTCGCTGGGCGCAGCGAAGAATGCACGGTCGACGATATCGTCGTAGCTCACGTCCCGGCCGAGCACCGCGGTCAAGCGATCCGCGCCGATCATACGCTCGCGCGCGAAATCGATTTCCCAGGCCGCCGATTGGGCGTCCGCGAAGGTCATGTTGAGCTGGCGCACCCACTCAGCATCTTGGCGACGGCCATGCACGGCGCGATGGGTTGCATTGAGGGTTGCCGCAAACGTGTAGCTGACGACCATCGCGCAGGCGAAGGCCGGAACGAAGGCGCCAAGCGCCGCCGCTTCCAGCAGGAAAAGCGAACCGACGATGAAGTAAGGCAGACACGCTATCGCTGTCTGCCGACGGCCACGGTGTTCGTTCAAAGCTTCGTTCAGCAGCATAGCCGAAAGCAACGCCACGGCGACGCCGATGCCGATATCGGCCCGCGAGTACCAGGCGATGGCAGGGGCCGCAGCGAAGTTCGCGGCCCCTGCAATGTCGAGCGCCAGGCGGGCCGGACGGGCTTGCTGCGGCGAGAGCGCTGTCAGCCGTTGCGTGAGCGTGCGTTTGGTCGTGTCGACCAACAAAGCGAGGCCAAGCCAGATGCAGCCAAGCGCCACCCCCCCGCAGGAGGCGACGGCTAGCGCGGCGACCGCCATGAAGTAGTAGCGCGCGCGCGGTCCTGAATACACTTCCGCGATGATGCTATCGACCACCGCTTGGTTGATGAAGTATTGCACCGCCCGCCCCGATGGATAATTTCGCGTTAGGCTAACCGCGCCATGTAAAGCAAGCGTGAGCATGGGCGCCCGAACGTCCTGTTTTGATACGGAACTTTGAGAAAAATGATAAAAATGACGATCACACTGATGAAGCAATGCTTGCCGCAATCTTGTACAAGGGAACGCGCGTGAACTTTCGCTCCGACAACACGGCTGCGGTCGCGCCTGAAATTCTTGCCGCGCTCAGCGAGGTCAATGACGGGGCGGCGCCCTCCTATGGCGAAGACGCGTGGTCGCGACAGCTCGACGATACGTTCTCGCAGTTGTTCGAACGCGAGGTACGGGTCTTCACGGTGGCCAGCGGCACAGCGGCCAACGCGATCGCGCTCGCCAGCCTGACGCCGCAATGGGGCGCGATTTTCTGCCATCGCGACGCGCATATCGAAGTCGACGAAGCCGGCGCGCCGCAATTCTATTCCGGCGCAAAACTCACGGTGTTGGATGGCGCGGACGCCAAGATCGATGCAGAAACGCTACGTCGCGCGGCGGCGCGGCGGGACGTACATGCCTCAATGCCGGCTGCCGTCTCGGTGTCGCAGGCGACCGAACGAGGTGCAGTCTACAATCCAGTGGAACTCGGAGCGCTAAGCGCAGCCGCACGCGGTCTCGGCCTCAAAATGCACATGGACGGCGCACGCTTCGCCAACGCAGTTGCGGCGCTCGGATGCGCGCCCGCCGACATCACCTGGCGCGCAGGCATCCATGCGCTTTCATTCGGCGCAACAAAAAACGGTGCGATGAGCGCCGAAGCGATCGTCCTGTTCGATCTCTCGCGCACGGAAGCGATCGAAAAGCTGCGCAAGCGCGGTGGCCATCTCATGTGCAAAGGTCGCTACCCCGCTGCGCAAATGCTAGCATATCTCAAGGACGGTCTCTGGCTGCGCCTGGCGGGGCGCGCAAACGCCCTGGCGCGGCGCATCGCCGAGGCCGCGGGTCCGACGCTCAACAATAGCGCCGACGCCAATATCGTCATCGTGAAGGTTGGCGACGATGGGCTTGCCGCGCTGCGCAAAGCGGGCGTCGCATTCTATGAATGGGGGCCCGGCGAGGCGCGCCTAGTCATCGCCTGGAACCAGGACGAACGCGACGTCGATGCGTTGTGCGCGCTGTTGGCGAAGCTGCGTTAGCGCGGACGCCCGGCATGCGCGGCCACAACGCGGGCAACGACTTGTGTCACCCGCTTGCCGGTGGGGATGTGTAAGAACTCGTTAGGACCGTGCGCGTTCGAGTTCGGACCGAGCACGCCGGTGACGACAAACTGCGCTGTCGGAAATTTCTCACCGAGCATACCCATGAACGGGATGGTGCCACCCTCGCCCATCATCGCCATGGGCTGACCGAAGGCAGCTTCCGACGACGACTCCAGCGCGCTTTCAAGCCACGGCGCCGTAGTCGGCGCGTTCCAGCCGGCGCCGGGCTCCTCATACGAAAAGCTCACCTTGGCGCCGTAGGGCGGATCGCGCAGCAGAATGTCTTTCAAACGGTCCGCAGCCTTGTGCGCCTCGACCGTTGGCGGCAAGCGCATGCTGAGCTTGGCCGTCGTGAACGGACGCAACACGTTGCCGGCGTTCGCCGGCGCGGGCGCCCCCTCAAAACCGGTGACCGACAAGGCCGGACGCCAGGTGCGATTGAGCACGAGTTGCGAGAGGTCGGTCGTGGCGGGCCTCATGCCGTCAACAAAAGGAAACTTGGTGTAAACCGCGTCGCCGAGCGCTTGCGCGGCGACTTTCGCTTGCGCCACGCGATCGGCGGGGATTTCCGTTTTGAGCTCGGGAACGAGTACCTCACCGGTATCGATGTTTTCCAACCGCGCCAGCAACTGGCGCAAGATGCGAAAGCTTGACGGCACAACACCGGACGCATCGCCCGAGTGCACGCCTTCGTTCAGTACATCGACACGCAGCGTGCCGCCGATCAAACCGCGCAACGAACTCGTCAGCCAAAGACGGTCGTAGTCGCCGCAACCGGAATCCAAACAGACCACCAAAGATACTTCGCCGACCCGCTCGGCCAGCGCATCGACGTAGAACGGCAGATCCGGCGAACCACTTTCCTCCGAGGCTTCGATCAGGATCACCGCGCGTGCGTGCGGGATATTCTGCGCCTTCAGCGCCAGCAGCGCCGAGAGCGCGCCGAACAACGCGTAGCCGTCATCGGCGCCGCCGCGGCCGTAAAGCTTGTCGCCCTCGATCACTGGAACCCACGGTCCCTTGCCCTCGGACCAGCCGGTCATCTCCGGTTGCTTGTCCAGGTGCCCGTACATCATGACGACGTCATCGATGGCGCCCGGCACATCGATATAGATGAGCGGCGTCCGGCCCTCGAGGCGCTCCACCGATAGCGTCGCCCCCAGCGTGTCGAGATGTTTTTGCGCCCAGCTTACGAACAGCTCGACCGCGCGATCCATGTGGCCGAGTTCTTGCCATTTGGGCTCGAAGGACGGCGATTTGTTCGGGATCTTGATATATTCGACGAGCGTCGGCACCACCTCGTCGTTCCAGATCTGATCGACAAACGACTTGAGCTTCGCCTGATTGACTTCGGCCACGCGCCTCTCCTGAACTTTGGCCAGGATGTAAGCCGACAGCTCCGGAACTGCTACAGGCTTGCGCCGATTTGGCCGGCCAGCGTATGCACATCGCCGCCGCGGGCGTAGTTCAGAGGTAGAACGTCAGCTTCCCAAGCTGAATGTCGGGGGTTCGATTCCCCCCGCCCGCTCCAGACTTTCAATAACTTAGCTGCCGGTGGTCGGAGTTGTCGTACAGCGCGTCGTGTCGTGTGACGCTACGTTGCGGAGCCCGAAGCCGTCACCCCTCCCAGACCGGCGACCTCTCAAGCCCGCTGCCTTAGTTCGCAATAGTCGTGTGTGCGATTGTCGTATGTAGCCGCTCCTTGTGACACTCATTGAGGACAATGAGCGAAAGCGTCGCCTACGCCCCCAGATCAAAGCGCACGCCCGAGGCGCTTGCTGCGCTACATGCAGACGCATGGGCGTGGGCGCTCGTCTGCTGTCGCGGCGACCGGCAGGCAGCACACGACGTCTTGCACGAAGCCTATCTCCGCATCCTCGATGGAAGGGCAGCGTTCTCCGGTCATTCGACTCTCAAAACTTGGGTGTTCGGCGTCATTCGCGTCACGGCCATGTCAACCCGGAGACGGCGCGTCCTGTTCGACTGCGAGCATACGCGGGAGATTGGGCTGTCCCGTGTGAGCGGTAAGGCCGCCATCGACGGCTATGTTGGCGCCAGTGATGAAACTCGCGTCTTCAGAGGCCAAGAAAGCGATCACGCTGGCAATCTCATCAGGCTCGGCGAAGCGCCCCATCGGCACGCGTTCATCCCAGGCGTCCTTCACGCCGGGAATGGCGAACACGCCGGAGATGATGGGCGTGTTAACCGGACCGGGGCAGACGGCATTGATGCGTACGCCCTCGCGCGCATGATCGATGGCCGCCGCGCGGGTGAAATTTACCACCGCACCTTTGGCGGCGTTGTATGCGGCAAAGCCGTAATCGCCAGCGAGCCCCGAAGCGGAGGCAGTGTTGACAATGGCGCCGCCGCCCTGCGCACGCATTACCGGAATCGCTGCGCGGCAACCGAAAAACACGCCGTTGAGATCAATGTCGATGACGCGTCGCCATTCCTCGATGCTGAGATCCGGCGTCGCAGCAAAACTGCCGATACCCGCATTGTTGACGAGAACGTCGAGCTTGCTGAACGCAGCCTGCGCCGCCTTCACCATGGCGTCCACCTGCGCCCAGTCCGCGACATCGACGCGCCGATACAGCGCCCGCTCCGCTCCTAACTCCCGCGCCAACGCTTCACCGAGTTCATCATTTAGATCGGCGATCAAAACGGATGCGCCTTCGTTGTAAAACCGCCGAACGGCAGCGGCGCCAATGCCCGAGGCGCCTCCAGTTACGATGACCGCCTTATCTGCAAAGCGCATTCTCATCCTCCCCGGCGTTGCCGCCGCGCACCGTCGCGCGCGAGCGCGTGCTCAAGCTTCTCCATACGGGTCGCAACATGGAGCGAGGTCGCTTTCGCCGCATGCGCATAAAGCGCGACTGCAAAGCCGTAACCCGTTTCCTTCGCCAAGCGCTCGACGCCAATTTCGCCGGCAGCCCAATCCAGGAAATGTCCCCGAATGATCTGTGTCAGGACGCCGCCGAGCAAATGCGGCTGAGTCGATGCGCGAAGTTCGCCCGCGTCGACCGCTCCACGCACCATTTTCTCCCAGAACGAACGCCTCGGCTCGCTGATGGCGCGACTGAGCGGGGTATCGAGGGCGTGAGCCATGGCGCGATAGAACTTGGGATTGCGCCGATAAAGTGAAGCCGCGATGTCGATCGCCACGAAGATGCGGTCGGTAGGCCCGCTTGCGCTGGCGGCGCGCACCTTGTCCGTGAAGCGAGCCAAGTCCTCGTCGAACACCTCGCGGAAGATCGCGCGCTTGGTTTGGAAAAGATTATAGAGCGTCGCCGGGCTTACGCCGGCCCGCGCGGCGATATCGGTCATCGCCGTATCTTCAAAGCCCGTCTCGCGGACCAGGGCAGCGGCGGCTTCGACGATGCGGCTGCGTCGTTCTGCTTTGGCCGACTCGCGCCGCGGCATCGCGGCGCTCTCTCTTCGCTGTGACATTCTTGGAGTCTACTCCAACTTTGCGTTGACAAGAATAGAGTGCGCTCTAATTTTCAGAAGCCCGCACGCAACGAAGGGCCGCACCAAGCATGGGAGGAGCCGGTGGCGCGCAGCAATGGCGGCGAGATCTTGGCGCGCAGCTTGGCCGCGCTTGGGGTCCGCGAGGTCTTCGCACTGCACGGCGGGCACTTGGATTCGTTTCTGGTCGCTTGCGGCGCTGAAAACATCCGCTTGACCGACGTTCGGCACGAAGCGACGGCGGGCTATGCCGCCGAGGCTTACGCGCGGGCGACGGGCGAGATCGGCGTGTGCGTGATCACAGCGGGCCCGGGTTTCTCGAACGCATTGACGGCGATGGTCGACGCTTATCTCGACGCTGCACCCGTTCTTTTCATCGCCGGCTCGCCGCCATTGCGCGAGGCAGCCACCAATCCCCTGCAGGGCGGGTTCGATCAGGTCGCTATGGCTGCGCCGGTAACGAAGTGGTCGCACCGCATTACCAATGTGGAGCGCATCGCCGATCTTGTGGACAAGGGCGTGCGCACGGCGTTAGCCGGCCGGCCTGGCCCGGTCTATCTCGAGCTGCCAATCGACATCATGTTCGGCGTCATGAACGCCGCCGAAGTGAGGTTGGCTGCGAAGCCGGGTTTGGCAACGCGCCCCGCTCCGCCGGCCGACGCCGTCGAGCGCATGATTGAGCTTCTCGCTAGTGCGTCGCGTCCGGCGATCATCATCGGCGGCGGCGCGCTTTCACCGACGAGCGCGCGTGAGTTGGCCGCGCTTGCGGAAGTAACAGGAACGCCCGTTGTCTATAGCGGAAAAGCCAACGGCGTGCTGCCGCACGACCATGCTTGGAACGCGGGCCCTGCCGGCACTCTGGCGGCGGCTGCGCTCGGCGCCAATCAGGCAGCCGATCTCATCATCCAAGTTGGCGCGCGCGCCGGACTCCTGCTTGGCGGCAGCGCCGGAGCGGTCGTGCCTCACGCCGCAAAACTCATTCAGATCGACATTGACGGTTCGGAAATTGGACGGCTGCGTGCGCCAGATATCGCGGTGACCGCCGATTGCGGCGAAGCGCTGAAAGCGCTCAACGCCGCCGCACGCGACCGCAAATGGAAAGCGCACACCGATTGGATGGCGCTACTGCAGCAATGCCGTGCGGCGAGCCACGCTGGCTTCGAAGATACGCCAAGCGAGACCGCGCCGGGATTGATCCACCCGTATCACGCCGCACGCGCGGTTGCCGAGGCGTTATTGCCCCAGACGGCCATCGCGCTCGATGGTGGTGAAGCAGTTGCCTGGTTCCAGATGTTTGGCCGTTCGCCAGGACCAGGGCTTTATACGTCCAACGGCTATCTCGGCACGCTCGGTATCGGCATGGGCAATGCCATCGGCTTGGCGCGGGCTCGTCCGGGCAAGCCGGTGGCGGCGCTCCTTGGCGACGGCGCAGCAGGCTTTCACATCGCCGACTTCGACTCAATGGCGCGCCACGGCCTGCCGATCCTCACCGTCATTTTTAATAACGCTGCTTGGGGAATGTCTCAGCACGGCCAACAGATGGTGTTCGGTCAGCAGCACGCAGCCGCAGTCAAGCTGGCGCCGAGTGCTTATCAGAAAGTCGCTGAGGGCCTGGGCTGTGCGGGAGAGCAAATCACGCGCGCCGCAGATATCGGGCCAGCTGTTCGCCGCGCCCAAGCAAGCGGGCGCCCCACGTGTCTCAACATCATGACCGACGCTGATATCGCGCATCCGATCACGGCAATGATGGTCGGACGTCTCGATGCGCCGGATGAAATCCCGATCCCGTACTACGAGAATATTCCGCTGAAGCAGCTCTAACCGGAGGGCGCCTTCATGCGCGCGGCAATTCTCAAGGGCGGCGAAATCGAAATCGGCGAGTTGCCGGATCCAACCCCAAAGCAAGGCCAGGTGCTG
Organism: Terricaulis sp.; assembly: GCA_047601265.1. Classification (GTDB taxonomy): domain Bacteria; phylum Pseudomonadota; class Alphaproteobacteria; order Caulobacterales; family Aquidulcibacteraceae; genus Vitreimonas. The sequence goes on along the minus strand of JASGJR010000001.1, from coordinate 3,269,878 downwards.
GTTTCGCCGCTTTTCAACGGCATTTGCGGCAGCGATCTGCACTTCCGCGAAGCGATGAACCAGATCACGGCTCAAACGCCGCCCGAACAGCGCGGTGCGCTTCCGGCATTCGTACCTGGACACGAATTCAGCGCCGAGGTGCTGGAGATCGGCCCCGCTACCGAGACCGATTTAAGACCGGGTGACCGCATCGTCCCGATCCCGTTTGTCATGACCGATCACGGTGCGGAGACGGTCGGCCTCTCGTCCACATTCAGCGGCGGGCTTGCGACACGCAGCGTCGTTATCGCCGATCGTTGCTTTCGCATTCCCCGCGGCGTTGCTGCTGATTTGGCCGCGCTAACGGAGCCATTGTCTGTGGGCCGCCACGCCACCAACTTGGCTCACCGCAATCGCGGCCCTAACGTTATAATCGGCTGTGGGCCGGTGGGGCTTGCGGTCCTCCTCGCGCTCAAAGCCGAGGGCCGCGGACCCGTACTAGCGGCGGATTTCTCGGCCGAACGCCGCGCCCTCGCGGAAGCACTGGGCGCCGACATCGTGGTCGACCCATCGCGCGACGCGCCTTATGCGCATTGGAACGACCTTGGCTTCACACCGGCGCCAACGTCTCCGCTATTGCAGCGGAACCTCGCGCAACAACCGCCGGGCGTGAACATTTTTGAATGCGTCGGCGCTCCTGGCCTTCTCGATCAAGTCATCAAGAATGCGCCGATGCACAGTCACGTCATCGTCGTCGGCGTGTGCGCGCACGTTGACCATCACACGCCGCTCGACGCCATCGTGCGCGAACTCACTGTCGAGTACAGCTTCGCCTATCGTCCTGATGAATTCGAAGCATCGCTGCGGTTGATGGAAGACGAGCCCGAGCGTGTTGCGCGGTTGATCACCAGCCGGCGACCGCTGGCGGAGACGCCGCTCGCGTTCGATGCGCTCTCGAGTTCACCGCGCGAAGTGAAAATCCTGATCAACCCACGCGCCTAACACGCGCAGATCACAGCAAACTGGACCAGCGAACTCATCAAGTCACAAGCATGGAAGGCGCTTGGCGCCGGCCGGTGGTGGGGATGTCTTTGAACGGCAAATCCTTAACGACACGGACATCGCCGGGCAGGCCCAACACGCGCGCCGCGATAATGTTGCGCAGAATCTCATAGGTGCCGCCTAGCTCACGCCCTCCCAATCCGAGATTAGCGTCGGAATGGCGACGGTGTTGCACGGGTTGCGAATGTCCCACCGCAACAGCATCGAGTTATCCTCGTGCATGGTGTTGCGGTAGTGCTCCATGTAGCTACCCAAGAATTCGCGGAAGCGAATGAGCAGAACCAGGCTCGAGGAAATGTCCGGACCTCGGCTCCACGTCGAGATTGCAGTTAAGATACACATGCAAAATGGCGTCAGCGGGATCACGAATTTTGCGTTCGCTCTCCATGTCCTCGATCGCGGCGTGAATCTCCGATACCGTCTCCTGTTCCACGTTCACGCTTGAAGGCTTACACAGCTAAGACGCCGTAGCGTTTGGCGGGCGTCACGATGCGCGTTGCTGTGGTGCGCGCGGCTGCGAGCCGGCCGCTCAACATCAGCCGCAGCTACTCCGACTCATTCGCTTGCGGGTGACCGCGTCGCTTAGCGGCCGTGCAGGCCGTCGCGCGCGGCGGGCGCTTCGTTCGGCACTTGCAGACGGCCCATGGACGCCAGCATCTGCCGCTCCGCCACGATGAGGTCGTGCTGCGCTTGCGCCAAGGCGAGACGCGCAGTGAGCAAGTCTTGCTCCTGGTTGAGCACATCGATGGTGGAGCGCAGGCCAGTTTCCTGCTCGAGACGGATGCCTTGATAGGCAAGCTCAGCAGCGGTCACCTGCTCTTGGGCGGAATCGACCGCAGCGCGCGCGCTGGCTAGACCAGTCCACGAATTGGTGACGCTCTCTTGCACGCCGCGTTGAGCAGCCACGAGATCATAGTTCGCCGCGCGCGCCAGCGCTTCTTGTTGGCGCGTGCGCGAAAGATTGAGACCGCCGGTGAAGATCGGCATCGAAAAACGAAGGCCAACGGAATCCGTCGTCGAGTCGGAATCGTCCTGATCAATGGCGCCGTTTACGTTGCGCCCCGCTTGCAGCGTGACGGTGGGTCCGAAGTTTGACGCCGCCACGAGAACATTGGCGTGGGCTTGATCGACCGCGGCGACGGCGCTCATCAGCACGAAGCTGTTGCGGCCGGCCGTGTCGAGCGCGCTTTGCAAGTCGCTCGGCAGTTCTTCGGCTTCCGCCGGCGCAGCCAAACCTGACGGCGGATGACCGACCAAACGCACGTAAGCCTGAACAGAAGCGGCGAGCGCGCCCTGCGCTTGCACCAATTGCGTGCGCGCTTGCGCGAGACGCGCCTCTGCTTGGGCCACATCGGTGCGCGTCACCACGCCGGCGTCAAATTGCGCACGTGCATAGCGATAAAGCGTTGTAAGGTTTTCCTCAGTCGTTTGCTGCGCATCGACATTGGCTTTGGCTTGCAGCACGTCGGCATAAGCGCTGGTCACGTCGAGCAGCAATTGCTGCAGGCTTTGATCGTAGTCGGCCACGGCGCCGCGGATTTCGGCGGCGGCGGCGCGCGTTGTGCCGATGATACGGCCTGATGCGAACAGCAGCTGCGAGCCGCTGAGGCTTGCGTTCCACGTGCGCGTCGACGGCGGATCGGGTTGCGTATGATCAGTGTCGCTCATGCCGGCGCCAGCGCTCAGATCGATTTGCGGCAGCGCTTCGCTCCACGCTTGCGGCAGCGCTTGTTTGGTGGCGTTGAGACGTTGGCGCGACGCAGCGAGTGTCGGATTGGTCTGCACCGCAGAGAGCATCGCTTCGCTCAGCGTGTCGCCCTGTGGCACTTCACCACCAGCGATCAGATTCGGCGGCGGCGCAACAGCCGGTGTCGTCGAGATCGGGACATCAACCGGTGCGGGCGCTGTAGTGATTGGCGCGTCCGCGGGATGCGCCGGGGCGGCGGTTTGCGCTTGCGACATCGGCGCGGCCGCTGCGAGCGCCGCCAGTGAAACCATCAGTGTACGCATGAGAATTTCTTCCTCACTCCCGCCGCAGCGCTTCGATCGGATCGAGGCGCGCCGCCCGCCAGGCCGGGTAAGCGCCGAACACCACTCCTACCAAGGCAGAAAACGCGATGGCGAGAATTGCGTTCGCCGGCGCTATTACCAGCGGCAGGTTAAATAAAGACGTCATTAGCCATGCCCCGAGGATACCGAGGAGTAGCCCGATAATGCCGCCGGCGATGGACAACGTGACTGCTTCCAGCCCGAACTGACGCAAAATGTCGGATTGCCGGGCGCCCAGCGCCTTTCGCAGACCGATTTCCCGCGTTCGTTCCGTTACCGACACCAGCATGATGTTCATGATGCCGATACCACCCACCAAGAGCGACACGGCCGAGATTCCCCCCAGGAGGTAGGTAAAGACCTGAGTGGTTTGCTGCGCCGTCTGTGCGATGGACGCCAGGTTTTGCACGGTGAAATCATCATCCCCATCCGCAGTGTGATGCCGCTGCCGCAGCAGCGTCGTCACATCCTCTTGGATGCGGTCGAGGTCGTCTTCGGATGCAGCCTTGACCGATATTTGGCTGACGGTATCCGCGCTGCCCTCGCGGCCGGAAATTCGGCGTTTCACCGTGGTCAGCGGGGCGAGAACGATGTCGTCCTGATCCTGGAACCCGGTTTGCCCCTTTGAGGCGAGAACGCCGATGACCTGATAGGTCCCGCCGCTAATGCGGATGTTCTGGCCGATCGGGTCGGTGTTGGGGAAAAGATTGTCCACCACGGTTTGGCCGAGCAGCACCTCTTTGCGCGCCTGGCGCTCCTCGGTGTCGTCGAACATCCGCCCCGATGCGACCGACCAATCGCGCGCGGTTATGTAGGCTGGCGTGACGCCTTGGATTTGCGTGTTCCAGTTCTGACCGTTGGCAACGATCTGGGCGACGCCGCGCTGTGACGGGGCGACAGCGATGACACCTTCGATTTGCGAAATCGCGTCCGCATCGGCGAGCTTCAGACTGTCACGGCCACCGCCGCCAACTGCCATGCGCACTCCGCCCGCTTGCGCCGCTCCAGGCACGATGATGAGCAGATTAGAACCAAGGCTGTTGATGGAGTTCTGCACCTGCGCCTGCGCGCCGGAGCCGAGCGCCACCATGGCGACAACTGAGCTAACGCCGATAATGACGCCGAGCGCGGTGAGCGCCGAACGCAGCGGATTGGATTGCAACGCCCGTGTGGCGCTGGCGATGAGATCAGCGGCGCGCATCATGCTGGAGCTCGCTCCGGTACGTTCATGCGGTCGCCGATAATTTGGCCGTCACGCATTTCGATAGTGCGCCGGGTCGCGGCGGCGACCTCGAGATCGTGTGTGACGAGCACAACGGTGGCGCCCTCTTTGTTCAGGTCCGAAAAGAGCTGCAGGATTTCCTGACCGGTGTGGGTGTCGAGCGCGCCGGTTGGTTCGTCTGCAAGCAACAATGCGGGGCGGCCTGCTAGCGCGCGTGCGATGGCGACACGCTGTTGCTGACCACCGGAGAGTTGCGTCGGCCGGTGCCCCAAACGTTGTCCGAGGCCGACGCGCGTCAGCAATTCAGCGGCGCGCTCGCGACGCTCCTTCGGATCCACACCGGCGTAAATCATGGGCAATTCCACGTTTTCGAGTGCGGTTTGCCGCGCCAGCAAATTGAAGCTCTGGAAAACGAAACCGATGGTCTGGTTGCGAAAGTCCGCGAGGGTTTCATCGTCGAGTGCGCCGATGTCGTAGCCGTCGATGACGATGCGTCCCGACGTCGGCGTATCCAGCCCGCCGACGATGTTCATCAGCGTGGACTTGCCTGAGCCGGACGGACCGACAATGGCGCAATAGGCGCCGCGCGGGATCTCGAAGCTAACGCCATCGAGCGCGTGCACGGTCTCTTCGCCCATCTGGTAGTGCTTCACCAGATTTTCGGCGGTGATGAGGGCGTCCATCTAGCCGCCCCTGATCCGGCCGCCACCGCCTGGACCGCCACGTCCGCCGCCGCCTGGACCACCGAACGGACTCCGCGCTTGGTTTTGCGTTTTGGCCGGCGGACCGCCGCCGATCACCACTTGGTCGCCCGGCTGCAGGCCGCTCAAAACGCGCGTGTAGGTATCGTCAGCGATCCCGGTTTCGACGCGCACGGGCGTCGGCTTGCTTTGCCCGGCGCGCATGACCCAGACCACGGCGCTGTTACGCGTTTCCTCGCGCTGACCGCTTTGATTGGCGGCGCGCATTTGCTGCAGCAATTGCTTTTGTTGCGCGGAAAGCGACGGCTCGATCGCGGCGATCGCGGAATCCATCACATGCCGCATGGCGGCGCGGCGCGATGCGGGCGTTGCGTCTTCGTCCAACGGGGGCGCGGCCTGTTGCGCCGATTGCAGCGCCGTTTGCAGGGTTTGTTGTTGCGCAGGCGTCAGCTGCAGGCGCTCGGTCATGCGCTGCACCATCATCGCGCCGCGATTGCCGCCGCCTTGTCCACGCCCTGCCCACTGTCCGCGGCCTTGGCTCTGAGCGCTTGTTTGCGCGCCGGCCCCTTGCCCGCTTTGGCGCCCCTGCGCCATCAAATCCTGTTGCTGCTTTTGCAGATCGGGATCGTTTGGACGGAAGCGCAGCGCCGTATTAGGGACGCGCGTGACGTTGTTTTGGCGTTCTATGACGATGTTGGCGTTAGCCGTCATGCCCGGCAGCAAAGTGTGATCGGGATTGTTGGCGCTGACGACGACGGTGTAGCTCACCACGCCGGACGTTGACACGCCCTGCTGGCGGACCTGGGTGACTGTGCCGCTAAATTCGCGATCCGGAAAGGCGTCGACAGTGAAGTCGACGTCTTGTCCCTGACGCACGTCGCCGATGTCGGCTTCGTCCACGGTAATCGCCGCCTGCAGCTGCGAGAGATCCTGCGCGATGGTAAAAAGCGTCGCTGCCTGAAAGCTTGCCGCAACTGACTGGCCGACATTGACCTGACGATCGACGACCACGCCGTTGATCGGTGAGCGAATGACACTGCGATCGAGGTCGGTTTGCGCGCTTGCCAAATTAGCGCGCGCGCCAGCGATGGCGGCTGACGCCGTATCGCGCGCCGCGCGCTGTTGCTGCATTAATTGTTGTGAGGCAAAGCCCGCATTGTTGAGCGTCACGTAGCGCTGATAGTCGGCGTTGGCGGTTGCATATTGTGCTTGCGCTTGCGCCAAGGTGGCTTGCGCTTGAATGACGCGTTGCTGGAAAGGCGCGGGATCGAGGCGCGCCAGCACCTGGCCGACTGTCACCTGACTATTGAAATCCACTTCCACGGTTTTGACCGGTCCGGAAACGGTTGAGCCGACATTCGCTGAAACGACAGGCTGCAGCGTGCCGGTGGCGCTCACAGCGCGTGTTATCGCGCCAGCATCAACGGCGGCGGTGCGATAGGGCGTGGTGTTGCCATCGCCTTTGAACATGAACCACGCCGCGATGATCACGACGACCGCAGCAACGATCCACAGCCGTTTTTTCCAAAGCGCTTGCGCGCGTTGGCCGACTTGTCCCGTCATTTCCGGCATTTGCTGGTTCACTGGCGCATTCATCCGCGCGTCCTCACAAAGCTTTTTTGCATCTCCGGCAAGCACAAACGCCCCTGGGTTGACCCAAGTTGCCCCTTGCCACGTCCCTTAGGACCGCCTCGTGAGCGCGACCGGGTGAGCCATCGCCCGGCCGCGCTCTCCAGGCCTATTGGCCGCCGCGATGCGGACGCGCCGCTTCGGCCTCGGCCTGGGTGACTTGCCCGTCGTGGTTAGCGTCCAGGCGTTGGAACAATGACGCACCCATCGCGTCGTATTCGGCGCGAGAGACCGAGCCGTCGTTGTTTGCGTCCATATGCGGCCGGTCAGCTTGCGCCTGCTCGCGGCGTTCGCGGAATTGTTCGCGGCGTTGTTCGCCGTCGGCACGAATTTGCTGAAGCTCGGCGGCGCTTATCGTGCCATCATGGTTCTTGTCGAGACGGTCGAACATCTGTTCGGGCCGCGCGAGGAACTCGTCGCGCGTGATGGCGCCGTCGTGATTTGCGTCGGCGCGCAGAAGCATGCCGCCGCCGCGCCCGCCGTGGCGGCGCCACATCGCGTGTTGGAAACCCGCACGCATCTCCTCGCGCGTTAGCTGTCCATCATGATTGGCGTCGAGCCGCGCAAAATCAGCGGCGCGAACCGCATCGAATTCTTGGCGCGTGACCGTGCCGTTGTGATCGGTGTCGAACCGTTGGAACAAGCCGCCGCGGCGCGGCCCGTCTTGAGGGCCGTCCTGATGATCTTGCGCCTGAGCCAGCCCGCACACCCCGGCAATGGCGGCAAACCCGATCGCAGCTAGCAAAACCTTACGCATTACCTTCTCCACTCCAGGCGTCCTCGCTACAGCCGACGCTAGCCGGCCATTGCAACAGATTGGCGGAGTGGCTTTTCGAGCGTTGGTCGCCTCTGCGACAAAGTGTGTCTGGGGCGCGCTACGAAGGAAATTGCGGCCGGCGTTGGGGGGGCGGGAAATACGCCGGCCGCTGTTTCGGTCCGCACCGACGGGAGATCAGTGCGAACAAAGAATCCGAGGTCGTCCCTCGAATGATTAAGGTTCTAACAGGCGTTCTTGTCGGGCGTTTTTCGGGAATACCCCACAGTGGCGCCAAATCGTGTCAGCCGCCATTGCCCGGCTGCGGCTGCATCGGGTTGGAGCGATGTACGGGCCGCGCTTGGCCCACAACGCGCACGAACTCGTTGCGGGAAATCGCGCCGTTTTCATCAGCGTCGTAGTCTGCGAAGCGCGCGCGAATTTCGTGCTCGAACTCTTCGCGTGTGATCACGTTGTCGACGTTTCGATCGAAATCCAAACGGTACGGGCCCATTTGCTGGCCGCCGAGAACCGTGTTCGCCCAATTCTGGAACTCGATCGGCTGCAGCTGGCCATCATGATTGGCGTCCGCCCGCTGCCACTCGCGATCAATCCCAGCGGTGAGTTCATCGCCGCTCGTCGAGAGATCGCCGTTCGTGTCAAAGCTCACAAACATCATGACGTCCGCGGAGAGCAGCGCACGAATGGTTTCCGGTCCGCGACCATGATCACCGCCGGTGGCGCACGCTGCGAGGGCGAGCAACGCTGAAGCGCCGGCGAAATTCCTCAACTGCATGCGATCCTACCCTCTTCGACTCTTGCGCCCGCGAACTTAGAGCGGACGGACCTGGGCGTTCTCAAGGCGAAACCGCCCCATGGCTTGCCCAAATTTGTCCTAGAATTGGGTGTGGCAAAGTTTGGCACAAGTCCGGCACGCGCGCTCTGTAGATTTTTTGTCTGATCCGGCACACATCCAGAGCATGGCGCTGGAAGACCCTCATATCCTGGTGGTTGACGACCACCGCGAGATTCGCGAGTCGCTTGCGCAATTTTTGCGCAAGAACGGTCGGCGCGCCACCGCCGTCGATAGCGCCGAGGCCGCGCGCAAAGCGATCAAGGAAAATCGCATCGATCTCGTCATCCTCGACATCATGATGCCGGGCGAGGACGGACTTTCGCTGTGCCGCCACATCCGCGAGACCAATCACATCCCGGTCATCCTGCTTTCGGCGCGCGCCGAGGAACTCGACCGCATTATCGGCCTTGAGGTCGGCGCGGACGATTACGTGGTGAAACCGTTCAACCCGCGGGAATTGCTGGCGCGGATTGATGCCGTACTGAGGCGCACGCACGCGCTGCCGCCGGAAACCCAAGCGCCCACGGGCGAAGCGCTGCGCTTCGATCGCTGGACGCTAAAGATCGCGGAGCGCGAGTTGGTGGACGAAGGCGGTACGGCGCACGAACTGAGCACCGGCGAGTATCGCTTGTTGCTCACCTTCCTGCAGCGGCCAAAAATCGTGCTGACGCGCGATCAATTGCTCGACCTCGCCTTCGACCGCGGCACCGACGTGTTCGATCGCGCCGTTGACACCCAGGTCAGCCGCCTGCGCCGTAAAATAGAGTCCGACCCGCGGTCGCCAAAACTGATCAAAACGGTTTGGGCCGGCGGTTACGTCTTCACCGCGCCCGTCGAAAAAGCCTGAGGTCCGCCATCGTGCAGCGCACCTCTTGGAAAGCGCCATTCAACACGCTGACGGGACGCATGGTGCTGGTCACCATCGCCGCGGTGATCGTGTCATACGCGATCGCGTTGGTGATGTTCTCGAACGAACGCGGGGCTGCAATCCGGCGCGCGGCGGAGACCAATGCCGTCGAGCGCATCGCCTACACGACCGAGCGCATCCGCTCGTTGCAGCCCGCGCAGCGCATCGCGCTCGCACAGTCGCTGCGCGATTTCGGCACGCGCTATGAGGTGAGCGCAACGCCGGCGGCGACCGCCAACGCTGGCGACGCAGGTCAGCGTATCGCGCGCGCCCTCTCCGAACGCTTGAGCGGCGTTGAATCGTATGCGCAATCGCGCACGGTGGAAGTTCAGCCGCGCTTTCAGCGCACGCAGCCACACTTCCACGGCGACGATGGAGGCGCTCCCGGCCAAGGCGCGGGCGTGCCGCATCCTGGCGGACCAGGCGCTGGTCCGATGGATGCCGACGATCCTGGCGGCGGACCGCCTCCGGCGGACGGCCCATCCATCCGCAGCACCGAAGCGGTCGTGTCGGTACGCTTGGATCAAGCTTCGTGGCTGAATGCGACCGTCCGACTCCCCGGCCCGCGGCCGGCGCCATTCAGTGTCTTGATGAGTGCGTTCGTGGCTATCGTGCTGGTCGGCGCGGGCGCGGCGTTGATCTCGCGACAAATCGGGCAGCCGTTGGCCAAACTTGCGGATGCAGCGCGCGCGCTCGGCGCTGGAAATACCAATGTCACCGCGCCTGTCAGCGGCCCGGACGATGTGCAGCGCGCGTCGATGGCGTTCAACGCGATGGCGGAGCGGCTTGGGCGCCAGCTCAACCGTCAGCGCGAGATGCTGTGGGCGCTCAGCCACGATTTGCGCACGCCGATCACGGCGCTGCGTTTGCGCGCGGAATTGGTGGAAGACGACGCGACCAAGCAGCGCTTGCTTGCGCCGATCGAGGAAATGGAGCGCCTGACGGAACAGGCGCTGTCACTCGCGCGCGCGGGCGCGAGTGAAGAAGAACGCGTGTCCGTCGACCTTGCCGATCTGACCCGCACGCTGGCGGGCGAGTTGCAGGACATCGGCCTCAACGTGAAAGCCAACGCCGCCACGCCCCTCATTGTCGAATGCCGTCCGAGCGAGATCGCGCGCGCATTGCGCAATCTCGCGGAGAACGCGGTGAAGTATGCCGGCGGCGGAACGGTCGATGTCTATCGCGACGCCAACGGCGACGCCGTCGCGGAAGTGCGCGACGAAGGACCGGGCGTACCGGCAGAACAATTGCCGCGGCTTACCGCACCGTTTTTCCGCGCCGATGCAGCGCGTTCGGAAGAGAGCGGCGCGGGATTGGGCCTGGCCATTGTGCAAGCCATTGCTGACGGCCACGGCGGCAAGCTGGTATTGGCGAACAGACAACCTCACGGCCTCAGCGCCAAACTCATTCTGCCGGGATGACACCGGCGAGACCGGCGAAGACGCGGCCACACTAAGGATCCATCATGCGACGCCTACTCATTCTCGCCGCCTCATTCACGGCGCTTACCAACCTCGCCGTAGCACAACCCACGCGGTCGCAGGCTCCGCTCTTTATGTCGCCGATGGGTCAGCCGTTTCGCGCCAGCGCGACGGAAACTGGCGAGCAGAAATGGTTTGCGCAGGCGGATGCCGATCATGACGGCAAAATCTCCCTGGCGGAATTCGTCGCGGATGCCGACGCGGCGCTCGCGCACGCAGATGCAAACGGCGATGGCTCAGTTACGTCCGCCGAGTCCACCGCGCTATGGCGCGCAGAAGCGCCCGAGGTGTTGGATGAAAATGTGAGCTATGCGCCGCCGCTGGATCCCAATGCGGTGCAGGACGCATCGAGAAGCGGCCATCACACGTCAAGCAGCAGCAGTAGCAACACGGGCGCGAACGGCGCACTGGTTACGCCGCGCGTAACCCGCAGACAAGGCGGGCCGCGGCCGGTTGGCGCCCAAGCGTTCGGCCTGCTCGGCGACGCGGAACCGATCATGTCATGCGATACGAATTTCGATCGCCGCATCGAGAAGACCGAGTTCGAGCAATGCGCCGCGCGGCGCTTCGTCGAGCTGGACGCCAACCGCGACGGCTTCTTCACACCGGACGAAGTGCATCCATGGCTTACGGCCCAGGAACACGCTGAACGTTAAAGCCGCGCGCCCGCAACTGCGCCACAAGCCCGTCGCGGCCGAGCAAATGCCCCGCGCCGACAGCGACAAACTCGGTTCCGGAGCCCTGCATTTCGTGTGAAAGCACTTCGATCCAGCGCGCGTTGCGCTGTTTGAACATCACGTCATAGAGCTGCGGATATTCGTTGCGGGTGTCGGCCACAACATCGCGTTCGAGCGCGGCGAGATCGGCATGCTCCCATGCGCGCGTCATCTCGGCGATCATGCGCGGCCCCTCGTCGGCTTCGTCGATGGACTCGAGCAACATTTGCCGCTGCAGCTCCGGGCTTAGGCCGGAGAGAAATCCGAGCTGCTGATCAATCGTCTCGAACGCGCGCATGTGTTTTCCGTGCACGTCGCCATACGCGTCGATGCTGCGGTCGACGCCTGACTCCGGATTGTAGCCCGCGCGCACAATCGGCAAGAACGACAGCACGAGCGAGGCCCGCCAAGGCTGCATCGTTTCCAGCGCGCCGGGCGGGATGCCCAATTGTTGCTGAAGCGCGGCGAGTTTGGCGTTCTGCGCTGGCGTGAGCCAACTCGAGAGAGGTTTGTCGGCGGGCGCCTGGCCCATCTGCGTGGCGAGCTGCACGCCACGCGCATCGGTTTCTGGCGAAATCTCGATCTCTGTCCATACATCGCTTGCTGCCGCGAGCGCTGTGTGTGCATTGACGCCACCCCAGTCCGCGCCGGCGGGCCGCACGTGGATGGTGCCGTACAGGTAAATGGTGGAGTCGGCGTCGCGCATCACGAACAACGCAGGTGAAACGCGGTTGTTGGTCTGCGTATCGGCGCAGGCGCTGGCCGACATCAACGCCAGCAGCGCCGCTGCAAGAAGCGATCTCAGCATCGTCAATCCTTCAGCGCCAAGGCGCAAAGTGCTTCGAGAGCTTGAGGCCCTGCCCCTGATAGTTTGAGCCGGCCTCGCCGTAGAGCCTATCCACTGGACCCGAGAGTGGCTCGAACACCAGCTTGCCGACCGGCTGGCCGTCCTCGACGAAGAACGGGACGTCGCGCGAGCGTACCTCAAGCACGGCGCGGCCCTCGTTGGGCGCTATGCCAAAACCAGGATCGAAAAAGCCCGCGTAGTGCGCGCGAAACTCACCGAGCTCAGGACGGATCGGCGCCATCTCCGCCGCCTCGTCCGCCGGGATCAGCACGTTTTCCTTCGAGGCAAAAATATAGAACTGGCCCGGATCGAGCACGACGCGGCCGTGGCGGGCTTCCATCGGCTCCCAGAAATCGCGCGGATCGTAACCGCCGACGCGATCGACATCGACAACGCCGGAGTGCCGCTTGGCGCGAAATCCGACAGGCCCCTTCAACGAAAGATCCATGGTGAAATCGATCTCGCGCTTCGGATGCGGCGGGCCACGGCGTAGGCGCACTTGGCTCAAGCGCGTGCCGGTGCGCACCAAAACCGAGAATGTGCAGGGGCTGATCTCGGCCCACATCGGGCCATGGTAGCCCATCGGCACGTAGTCGAACGATGTCGCGCCATCGAGGATCAGGCGCGTAAACACATCGATCCGCCCTGTCGAACTCTTCGGGTTGGCCGCGCCGTGGATGTGCGGCGGCAAAGTCAGTTCTTCTTGAACCTGCACGAGATAGACGCAGCCGGTCTCGAGCACCGCACCTTGGGTGAGATCGATCTTGTGCATGACGAGTTCGTCGTCGAGGCGGTCGCGCACCTTGGCGCCGGCGCCGGGCAGAAAACTTGCGCGCAACCGGTACGCCGTCTCGCCCAAGCGGAGGTCTACGCTTGCCGGTTGAATCTGGTCATCAAGGAACGGTGCGTCGGCAGCGATCCAGCCTTGCTTGATCGCCTTCTTGATTTCGTTGTCCGACAAGACCCCGTGTTGGGCCGTCATTCCCGCTCCTTTTGCCGCATCTTGCTGGCGTGCGCCGCCCGGTTTGTCCAGGAGGCGCTAGCGCGCGGGCCGGTTCCGGCTAGATTGAACGCATGTTTGAGCAAGTCACCGACGGCTTTGTGGTCCGCGTCGAGCCTTCGTTTCTACCGCAGGAATCGAAGCCGGAAGAAAATCGCTACGTTTGGGCCTATTCGATCGAGATCGAGAACCGTTCGGAAGAGGCCGCACAGCTGGTCGCGCGCCACTGGCGCATCACCGATGAAAACGGCTTCACACAAGAAGTGCGTGGCGCAGGCGTTGTCGGCGAGCAGCCGGTCATTCAGCCGGGCCGCAGCTTTCGCTATACCAGCGCCTGCCCGCTCGCTGCGCCTTCGGGCGTCATGATGGGCGCTTATTCGATGGAGCGCATCGACGATCGCAGCGCCTTCGACATCGCCGTTCCCGCATTCGTGCTCGACAGTCCCTACAACACGAGGCTCGCCAACTGATGTTGCATCCCAGCTTTGCCGACGCCATGCGGCGCGTAGTCAGTGGCGAGAAAAACGGACGCTCGGTGATCGTCCTCGACGGGCCGCCATCGGGAGAGATCGGCGATCCGGGCTTAGGCGGATTGTACGAAATCTGGCACGAGGCGCTGGGCGAGAAACTCGATCCCGCCGATTTCAAGGATCGCGGCGAAACCGAACCGGCGCTGTCGCCGGGCAAGGAGAAAGTGAAGGTGCGCTGGTTCGTTATCGAACCACCACCGGAAGGCGCGCCGCCGGAAGCGCTGAAACAAGGCGCACGCGCGCGTTTTGCGCAGTTTCACGCTGAAGACCATTTGCGCGACCAGGATCGCCATCCGGCGATGCATCAGACCGACACGCTCGACATCATTTGTTTGTTGAAGGGCGAGGCATCGCTCATTCTCGACGACGGCGAGACGCGGCTAAAGCCCGGACAGATTGTCATTCAGCGCGGCGTCAGCCACGCCTGGACCGCGCATGGCGGCCCCGCCCTGTTGCTGGCGGTGCTGATCGATCGCCAGATGGCGTAGCGCCGGACATGCGAAACGCCGCAGCGCGAGCTGCGGCGTTCACACATTGGTTCGAGTTTACATTGCGAAGCGGGTCAGGCGGCGGAGTTCGTCCGGCGCGGAGACGCGGCGCTTCTTTGCCTGGCTCGGCTGATACGCGAGCCGCGCATGGTCGGCGCAGTAAGGACCACCAGCGGCGCCGCGACCGCAGAACGCGAAGGTCGCGTCGGTCGGATCGCCGATCGGGTACTTGCACATGCTTTCGTTGAGCGAAAGCACGGTGGCGGTCTTGCCGTCCTCGAACTTGATTGGTTCGAGATCCGGAATGACCACGCGCGGCACCGTCAACTCCGGACGCATGCGCGGCACCATCGGATTCATCACCCGCGGCCGAGCCACACGGACCGGGCGCTTGGCCGGGCGCGACGGGGTCGCGCGGCCAGCGAGGCCTAATCTGTGGACTTTGCCGATTACGGCGTTGCGGGTTACCCCGCCCAGTTGTTTAGCTATCTGACTAGCCGATAGACCTTCAGTCCATAGCTTACGCAGCAGCGCGACGCGCTCCTCAGTCCAACCCATTTGCAAGCCCCTTTGCCCATGGCCCCATCTCTCGATGGGGTGATCCGACTTCCTGGTGGAAAGACGCAGCCCCCTTGGCAGAACGTCCCCGCCTCTCAGCAGAGTGAAATGATGGAGCCATTTTCTTCATCCAACTGTCAACTAATGGTCGGGTAATGTCTGTGGATACGCTATACGTTGTGGGTCTCGTTCCATAAGCACACTGAGTCGTTAACAAGTTATCCACGCGATGCTCAGGCCTCGCTGTCGCATTATCTTCGTACAAACCGGTCCTTAGACCGTTGCTACGGTTAACAGGCGCTCACACCTGTTAACGAATTATGAAAGGCACGTTCCTGTTATGGACACTGGCGTTTCGGTCGCTCCGCTGACTTCTCGGCACTACGGGCACATCAATTGGATCGGTCTGCAAACCCTGGTGGCGCGCGAGGTGAAGCGCTTCCTGAAGGTGGGCGCGCAGACGGTATTTGCGCCGCTGGTGCAGACGCTGCTGTTCATGATGGTGTTCGGCTTTGTGCGTAGCGGCGATTGGCCGGGCACCACGCGCCACTATGTCGACGGCTTGGCCGCTGGCCTCGTCATGATGTCGATCTTGTCCAACGCATTTCAGAACTCGTCGTCGTCGATCGTGATCGCCAAGGTCCAAGGCAACGCCGTCGATTTCCTGATGCCGCCTTTGTCAGCGCTTGAACTGACGATCGCTTTCATCGTCGGCGCCGCTGCGCGTGGATTGCTTGTCGGCGCGGTGAGTTTGATCGCCATTGCATGGATGGCGAACGTCATTCCCGCCTACCCTTTGATCGCCATCTATTACGCCATCGTCGCGTCGTTGATCTTCGGCGCCATCGGTTTGCTGGGTGGGGTTTGGGCGGACAAATTCGATCACCTGGCCGCGGTGACCAATTTCATCATCGTGCCGCTGACGTTTCTCTCTGGTACGTTTTACTCGACTAGCGTGCTGCCCGAACCGATCAAGTCGATCTCGCACTTCAATCCAGTTTTCTCGCTGATCGACGGCTTCCGCTTCGGCTTCATCGGTCACGCGGATGCACCGCTATGGCGCGGTGCGCTGATGTCGCTGGGCTTGGCGCTCGTGCTTTGCTGGGCGTGCTGGGCGATGATCAAAAGCGGCTATCGCATGCGGAGTTGATCCGCTATTTGCCCGCCCGTCGCGGACGCTGCTTTGCTGAGACGGATTTGATGATCAGTTGATGCTTGCCTGACGCGGGCAGCGGCGTTTTTGCGCGCGCCAGCGCTAGTGCCATCAAGGCTTCCACATCGGGATGATCGAGCGTCTTGTCGTCCTCGAGCCGAATGTTGCGCACGACGTTGCCTGAGCCCCGCAGCAATCGCTTTGGATCGGGCAGTTTTGCCCCTTGCAGGAAGCAAAGGCTGAGGCCTTTTGCCTGCGCCGCCAGCGAGAAGATCGCCTCGCCGGCTTTGTCGCTGGGGCCGTAGCCGATGACGAAGAAATTGTAGTTGTCGTAGACCATCTCGATGGCCTGCGGGATGCGTTTGCGCATCTTGGCGCGGGCGGCGCGAATGCGCTTGGCCATCTCCGGCGTAAACTTATCGATGAAGCTCGCGAGTTGTTTTTCGGGCGTTAGAGCTTTCACCGCCATAACGTCACCTCATCTTAGCTGAGCGCTTTCGCCAACACCGGCAAAAACACGTCCATGCGATAGTCCACATCCATGTGATCGTCGTCGAACTCTTCGTACGTGTGCGCGATGCCAGCGGCTTTCAGTTTCTTGGCGAAGCGGCGCATGCCCAGATGGATGCGGAAATTATCGTGATCGCCGCAATCCATGTAGATGAGTTTCAGTTTCTTTAGCTCACTGCCCTTCTCATCGAACATCACAACGGGATCGTGCGCGAGCCAATTGCTCCAGCGCTCCGGAATGAACTCGCCGGTGTAGGGATCGAGCGGCAGCTGCATGCTCATAAATTGCGTTGGGTCGGGATCGTAGAAAGCGCTCTGCGCGAAATCCATCATCGCAACTTGCTCGCGAAAACTGGACTTCTTCCTCGCAAGTGTCGCCTTCCACATCTTCTCAATGGAATTGCCGTGTTTGGCGAGGAGCGGCAAATCTTCGAGCAACGCGGGAATGTAGAGCGCGTCGAACCCCATATCGCCGGAATTGATCGAGATCGCGTCCCAGAAATCGGCGCGATGCAAACCGTGCCACGCCGCGCCGTAACCGCCTGAGCTTTTGCCGAACACGCCGCGGCGGCCCTTGCCGCCGCAATTGAACTTCTGCTCCACGAACGGAACGATCTCGCCGCAAATGTAGTCGGCGTAGCGGCCAGTGCCGACGCTGTTGAGATATTGATTGCCGAACAGTTTCGTGAAGCAGTCCGGCAAAACCACAACGACGCGTGGCATGCCTTCATGGGTCAGACGGTCGAGACGCTCGGGCACGTTCTCAGCGCTCGGATTCCAATTGGCGTGTGCGAGCGCCGAACTCATGTAGCCCTTCAGATCGACGAGGATCGGCAAGCTCTCGGACGGCTTCCAATTCGGCGGCGTCCACACGATCAGATCGCGCTCCGTCGGATCGCCCAGCGGATTGCCCGCGAGCACGTCGGATTTGTGAACCAGGCGATGAACTTCGCCGCGTGGGAGTGTGAAATCGCGTCTCATCGAAGCGTGATGGTCCCAAGTCCTTGACCTTGCAAGCAGCCCGGCTCACATACCCGCCTTCCCCAACCTTCGAAGAGCGCGAAATGCCCGCCGAAAGCCATCTTCTCAACGTCTTCAACTGGCCGGATCTCAATCTGGCGCGAGGCGAAGGCTGCTGGGTTTGGGACGACAAGGGCGACAAATATCTCGACTGCATCGCCGGCATCGCGGTGAACGCGCTGGGACACGCCAACCCAATTCTGGTGAAGGCGCTGACCGACCAAGCCAACAAGCTTTGGCACACGTCGAACATGTTCAAGGTCGCCGGTCAGGAGACGCTGGCGAAGAAGTACACCCACAGTTCGTTTGCCGACGTCGTGTTCTTCACCAACTCGGGCACCGAGGCGATCGAAGGCGCGCTAAAAACCGTGCGCAAGTATCACTCGGCCAACGGCCATCCCGAGCGCGTCGACATCATCGGTTTCCAAGGCTCCTTCCACGGCCGCTCGTATGCGGCGATCAACGCGTCAGGCAATCCGAGCTATCTCGAAGGCTTCGGTCCAAAACTGCCGGGCTATTTGAATGCGCCGTACGGCGACATCGAAGCAGTGAAGAAGCTGGTCGGGCCGACGACCGCTGGCTTCATCATCGAACCGGTGCAAGGCGAAGGCGGCGTGCGTACGCCGCCGGAAGGTTTCCTCAAGGCGCTGCGCAAATTGGCCGACGACAACGGCCTGCTGATCATCTTCGATGAAGTCCAATCCGGCGCGGGACGCACCGGCAAACTTTGGGCGCATGAGTGGGAAGGCGTGACCCCAGATGTGATGGCAGCCGCCAAAGGCATTGGCGGCGGTTTTCCGGTCGGCGCATTTCTCGCCACTGCTGAAGCCGCGAAAGGCATGACCAAAGGCGTGCACGGCACCACGTTCGGCGGCAATCCGCTGGCGATGGCTGTGGCCAATGCGTGCTGGGATGAAATCTCCAAGCCAGAGTTTCTTGAGCATGTGCGCGTCGCGTCTAACCAGCTTGGCCAAGCCCTGGAGGGCGTGAAGGATCGCCACCCTGATCTGGTTGTCGAAGTGCGTGGCAAAGGCTTGCTGCGCGGCCTCAAACTGAAGATCGATCCCAAGCCGATCCAGGGCAAACTGCGCGAGCGCAAAGTGCTGGTCGGCGTCGCCGGCGACAATGTGCTGCGCCTCGCGCCGCCGCTCATCATCGATGAAGCGCAGATCAGCCAAGCAGTGGCGGCAATCGACGCCGTGCTTGCAGAACAGATGGCGCAGGCCGGCGCGTGAACGTTCGCCACTTCCTCGACATCGCGCCGATTTCCAAAACTGACCTGCGCGCCATGCTGGACGAAGCGCATCGGCGTAAGCGCGCGCGGCAAGGCTGGCCGAAAGGCAAGCCGGACGAAGACAAGCCGCTCGATGGGCACGCGCTGGCGATGATCTTCGAAAAGGCGTCCACGCGCACGCGGGTCTCGTTCGAAGTCGGCATGACGCAACTTGGCGGCACGAGCATCATGCTCAGCGCCGAACAAACGCAGCTGGGCCGCGGCGAGACCATCGAAGACACCGCGCGCGTGCTCTCGCGCATGGTCGACATCGCTATGCTGCGCACCAATGCGCATCAGACGCTGTTGGATTTTGCAGAGGCGGCAAGCATTCCGGTGGTCAACGGCCTCACCGATTTTTCGCACCCGGTGCAGGTCGTCGCCGACCTGATGACGATCGAAGAGCGCTTGGGCGATGTGCGCGGCAAGACCATTGCCTGGCTCGGCGACGGCAACAATGTGTGCTTGAGCTTCATTCAGGCGGCGCCGAAATTCGGCTTCAAATTGAAGATCGCCACGCCGGCAAGCTACGCGCCGAAGACGCAGGAAATCGGCGCGGCGCGCGCGGCCGGCGCCGATGTCAGCACCAGCAACGACGCGAAGACGGCTGTGCAAGACGCCGACGTCGTCGTCACCGACACCTGGGTGTCGATGGGCGATGTCGACAAGGACGCGCGGCTTGCCGCCTTCCCGCCGTACGCGGTCGACGACGCGCTGATGGCGCGCGCCAACAAAGACGCGGTGTTCTTGCACTGCCTGCCCGCGCACCGCGGCGAAGAGATGAGCGCTTCGGTGATCGACGGGCCGCAATCGGCGGTGTTCGACGAAGCGGAAAACCGCATTCACGCGCAAAAGGCGGTGATGCTCTGGTGCCTGGGCAAGCTGTGAGGAGCAGCGTTGCACGTTCCATCATGGCGATGCGGCTCACGCCGACCTAAATAGCGCCGATGCTTACTGACGATCTCGTCGCGCCCTTCAGCTTGGACAACGCGCCGGTGCGCGGACGCATCGTGCGCCTAGGCGCCGCCGCGCTCGATCCCATTTTGCGCCGCCACGATTATCCGCCGCCGGTGGCCATGCTGCTGGGCGAAGCGCTGAGCTTGGCGACGCTGACCGGCTCGCTGCTCAAGGCGGAAGGCCGTTTGAGCGTGCAGGCGCAAGGCGAAGGACCGGTGCCGCTGTTGGTGGCAGAGTATTCGCCGGGCGGCGCGTTGCGCGGCTATGCGCGGATCGCCGACGGTGCAGCGGAAAAGCTGCAGCGCGCGCAGCGCTCGCCGCCAGCGGACTTGCTTGGCGACGGCAAATTGGTGATCACGCTCGATGGCAGCGATGGCCGGCCAGTGTATCAAGGCGTCGTCGCCATCGACGGCGCGACGTTGGCTGAATGCGCGCAAGCGTATTTCGAAAACAGCGAACAGACCGATACCGGCATTCGCCTCGCGGTGGGCGAAGTCATCACCGAGACCGGGCGCACATGGCGCGCCGGCGGCGTGCTGATGCAGCGCTTGGCGGGCGATGCCGCGCGCGGCGACACCACGGAAGATTGGAGCCGCGCATCTATTCTGTTCGCGACCGTGAGCGACGAAGAGCTGATCGATCCGGCGTTGCCGGCTGACCGCCTGCTCTATCGGCTCTTCCACGAGGAAGGCGTGCGTATGGGTGAGGCGGCCGCGCTGGGCGACGTGTGCACGTGCGACGAGGAGCGTCTGGCCAATGTGTTGCGCCGCTTTCCACAGAATGAGCTGCAGGAATTGATCGAGCCGGACGGCATGCTGCACGCCCGCTGCCAGTTCTGCTCACGTACCTACCTGATCCCGCCTGAAAGCGTGCGCAGCTAAGCGTCGGCGCCTTCGGTTTCGAGCGCGTAGCCGGCGCTGCGGACCGTGCGGATCGGATCGCTCTCGTCGCCGTCCATCAGCGCTTTGCGCAGACGTCCAATGTGCACGTCCACGGTGCGCGCCTCGACGTACACGTCTGAGCCCCACACTGCGTCCAGCAATTGCTCGCGGCTGAACACGCGGCCGGGATGCTGCATGAAATGATCGAGGATGCGGAACTCGGTCGGTCCAAGATGCACTTCGCGGCCATTGCGTTTCACGCGGTGCGCGACCCGGTCCATGACGATGTCGCCGCACCGCACCTTGTCGTCGGCGAGCGCGGGGCGGATGCGGCGCATCACGGCGCGGATGCGCGCCAGCAACTCGCCCATGGAGAACGGCTTGGTGATGTAGTCGTCGGCGCCGGTGTCGAGACCACGCACGCGGTCGGTCTCTTCGCTGCGCGCGGTGAGCATCACGATCGGCGTGTTGCGCGTTTCCTGACGCGCCCGCAAACGGCGGCAAACTTCCACGCCAGGCGCCTTGGGCAGCATCCAATCCAGCAGCACCAGGTCCGGCGGGCTCTCTTCGGCTTGCACCAGCGCCTCTTCGCCATCGGTAGCGACGCTGACGCGATAACCTTCCTTCTCAAGATTGTACTTGAGCAACTCGGCCAGCGCAGCCTCGTCTTCAACGACCAGAACTTGCGGCGGCTTCGGCATGTCGCTTACCCGTCAGTTGGTTCTGTGTCTCCACGCGGACGTTGCGTGGCGATTTCCTCACCGGTGACCAGATAGTGAATGTGCTCAGCAATGTTCGTGCCGTGGTCGCCGATGCGTTCGATGTTCTTGGCAATGAACATGAGGTGCGCGCCGGAGCTGATCGTGCGCGGATCTTCCATCATGTACGTCAACAATTCGCGGAACAGCGAATTGTAGTGCGCGTCGATATTGTCGTCTTGAAACCAGACGGCGATGGCGGCTTGGGTGTCTTTGCTGGCGTAGGCGTCAAGCACTTGCGCCAGATGCGCAGAAGCAATTTTGCCCATGCGTTCGACGCTGCGCATCAGCGCGATCGGCTCGCTTTGGTTTAGGATCAAAGCGCGCTTGGCGATGTTCTTGGCGAGGTCGCCTACCCGCTCAAGCTCGCTGGCGATGCGCCACGCGGTCAGCACCACGCGCAAATCGCTCGCGAATGGCTGGCGGAGCGCAAAAAGCTTGATGGCGCGGCGTTCGATCTCGGTTTGCGCGGCATCGATCTTCACGTCGCGCTCAATGACTGATTGCGCGAGCGAGGTGTCGCGGCGCGCGATCGCGGTGAGACTGTCGTTTACCGCCGCTTCGGCAAGACCGCCCATGCGCTGCACCTCTTGGGTGAGCGCATCAAGTTCTTCGGTGAATGCTTTGACGGTATGATCAGCCATATTGGTCTTTACACGACGAGCGAGCGCCGGAGCCGCGGCCACCCTGGGTCGCGTGCGCGCCATGGACGTTAGCCGAACCGGCCAGTGATGTAGTCCTGGGTACGCGAGTCACGCGGATTGGTGAAGATTTCCTCGGTCGGCCCGGTTTCGACCAGCTTGCCGAGGTGGAAGAACGCGGTCTTTTGCGAGACACGCGCGGCCTGCGCCATCGAGTGGGTCACGATGATGATGCAATAATTCTCACGGAGCTCGTCGATCAGCTCTTCGACCTTCGCCGTGGCGATGGGATCGAGCGCCGAGCACGGTTCGTCCATCAGGATGACGTCTGGGTTCACAGCCACGGTGCGGGCGATCACCAGGCGCTGCTGCTGACCGCCAGAGAGGCCAACGCCAGGCTGGTTGAGGCGATCCTTCACTTCTTCCCAGAGGCCGGCGCGGCGCAGCGACTTCTCGACGATCTGGTCGAGGTCAGCTTTGTTCTTGACGGTGCCATGGATGCGCGGGCCGTAGGCGACGTTGTCATAGATCGACTTCGGGAACGGGTTCGGCTTCTGGAACACCATGCCGACGCGCGAACGCAGCACCACCGGGTCCACATCGCTGGCGTAGGCGTTCTTGCCTTCGATCTGCAGATCGCCGGTCACGCGGCAATTGTCGATGGTGTCGTTCATGCGGTTGATGCAGCGCAGGAAAGTCGATTTTCCGCAGCCCGACGGGCCGATGAAGGCGGTCACCGCGCGGTCCGGAATGTCGATCGACACGTCGAACAGCGCTTGTTTTTGGCCATAGAAAACATTGACGTCGCGACCGCTCACCTTGACCGGAGCGCCGACGATGGAGCCGCCGTGCGCAGTCACGGTGGGGGCATGGAGAGCCGCCGGCGCGGCGCGCTCGACCCCTGCAAACTCTTCCATAGTTCAGCCCCTTGTTATGAGTCGGGTGAGCGCACCCGTCGTTGACCGTCTCATAGGTGGGTTTCGTGACACTCATGTGAAATAGAGCGTCACTCCTGCTCTGCTAACTCGACGAACACAGCGAAGGCGGACCCCTTCCCGGGCTGGCTTTCGACCAAAAACCCGCCGCGGTGCCGGTTTACGATGTGTTTGACGATCGCCAGACCTAGCCCGGTACCGCCACGGTCGTTCCCTTCTTCCCGCTCGACCCGGAAAAACCGCTCGGCCAGCCGGGGCAGGAACCGGCGCGCGATGCCGGGGCCAGCGTCCTCGACGCGGACGTAAGCGTAAGACAGGTTCGCCGCAGGCCCGGGAGATAGGAGAGTAATCCTACCCGCCTCGGGCCATTGCCGCCCGGCCGCCGCCATGACGTCGTCTCGGTCGCCAACGGCGGCGACGGTCACCGTCACGCGCGCACCGGCGGGTGTGTACTTGAGCGCGTTGTCGACCAGATTTTGCACAACTTGGGTGAGCTGAAAGCGTTCGCCGATCACCGGCACCGGCCCGCCCGGCATCTTCAGATCGATGGTGACTTTGCGCTCCTGCGCTACCGTCGCCAGAGCATCCACGGACTCGCGCGCCACCAGCGCCAAGTCCGCGCGCTCGGCCGGCGGCACGTGTTCGTCCAGTTCGATGCGCGACAATGACAACAGGTCATCGATCAAACGGCGCATGCGATCAGCCTGCACCTGCATCATTTTCAGAAAGCGATCGCGCTCATCGGCATTGTCGCGCGCAGGGCCAGCGATGGTCTCGATCAACAATGTCAGCGACGCCAAGGGCGTACGCAGTTCGTGGCTGGCGTTGGCGAGAAAATCCGCGCGCATGCGTTCGGTGTTCATGCGCGCGGTTTGATCGGAAAACACCAGCAACGCGGCGCGATCCTCGCCCCATGTCAGCGGCGAGACGTAGCACCTGATCTGACGGTCAACCTGGTTTGTGCTTTCATAATCGACGGCGCGCGTTTCGCCTTGATTCACAGCGGCGCGGGCAGCGTCGAGCACATCCGGCTGACGCATCACCGAAGAGAGAAACTGACCGTTCGGCTCGACACGCAATTGACGGCGCAAGGCAGCGTTGGTGCCGGCGATGCGGCCCTCCGCGTCCATCAACAGAGCCTGCTCCGGCAGCGCTTCCAACAAGGGCGCGAGATCGGAGACGCCGACGATCTCGAACTCCTGTTGCGAGACGAAGGCGCGCGGCTGGTCGCGAAGCGCCAGCCAGGCCCAAAACCCGATCAGCGCCGCTGCGCCCATCGACAGCGCGGCGATCGGATCGGCGGCGAGCGCCACGGCCACAGCCAGCGCCGCCAAGGCCACCGCGACCCAGACCTGAAGCGGCACTCTCTGCCAGCGCGTTACGGAAGTTCTATCTGTTACCGCCATGAGCGTTGTTTGGACTTAAGCGAGCCTCTGAATCCCGGCAAGGCAAGGGGCCTTGCCTCCAAACTATGTGAAGAAGTTCGTTGGAACTTCGCCCGCAATCGTCGCAAAGGCAGCGCAGGCCCGCTTCCCCGCCTCATAAAATTGCGGCCGGAAACGAGTGGAGCATCATATGGCGGCGTTGACGCGGCGGGGCATGGGCGCCTCGGCCTTTGCAATCATGGCGAGCAGCTTGGCCGGACGCGCCTTCGCGCAGGCCGCGGGCGGAGCGGCCGGGACGCCCGCCATCGGCGCCTGGGGCGTCGATCTCAGCGCGCGCGATCTGAGCGTGAAACCCGGCAACGACTTTTTCCGCTACGCGAACGGCGCGTGGCTCAAGAACACGCAGATCCCCGCCGACCGCACGCGCTGGGGCACGTTCGACATGCTCGGCGAAAAATCCGATCGCGATGTGCGCGACATCATCGCCGCCGTTGCAGCCGGGACCAACGCGGCCGGCTCGAACGCGCAAAAGATCGCCGACATCTACAATGCGTATCTCGACATCGACCACATTGACTCGCTGGGCCTGGCGCCGATCCAACCGGCGCTTGCGCAGATCTCACACTTGCGCACCACGGCAGACGTCGTGCGCTTCATGTGCACGCGCGAAAACAACGCGTCGGCGCCGATCCGCATGGGCATCACGCTCGATGCGAAAAATCCGGACCGCTACATCGTCTCGATGACCCATTCCGGCTTGGGTCTGCCGGAGCGCGAATACTATCGCCGCACGGACGGCCAATTCCCCACGATCCGCACGCAATATGTGGCGCACATTCAGCGCATGCTGGAGCTGACGCACCAGCCAGATGCCGCTGCGAAGGCTGCGCGCATCATGGCGCTGGAGACGGCGATCGCCGAACAACATTGGCCGATCGCCGACCGCCGCGACCGCTCGCGCACGTACAATCTGAAGACGCGCGCCGAGGTTAAAGCGCTTGCACCGGGCTATCCGTGGGACGCCGGCTTCCAGGCGCAGGGCCTGGGCGCAGTGACCGAAGTGGTCGTGCGTGAGCTTTCGGCGATGACGCCGCTGGCGACGCTGGTGGTGCAAACGCCGGTTGCGACCTGGCGCGATTATCTGTCGTGGCACATCGTCAGAAACAATGCGGAGTACTTGCCGCGCGCAATCGATGACGCGAACTTCGATTTCTACGGGAAGACGCTGAACGGGCAGCCGCAGCAACGCGAACGCTGGAAGCGCGCTGTCGACAATGTCAACGACTCGGTCGGCGAGGCTGTCGGGCAAATCTATGTGCAGCAGCACTTCTCGCCGGAGGCCAAACAACAAGCGCAAGCGCTGGTGGAAAATCTACGCCACGCCTATCGCGAGCGCATCAACGCGCTGCCTTGGATGACGGCGGAAACAAAAGCGGCCGCTCAAGAAAAGCTGGCGGCATTCCGTCCGAAGATCGGCTATCCGGACAAGTGGAAAGACTATTCCGCGATGGAAATCCGCGCCGGAGATGCGTTCGGCAACGCCAAGCGCGCCGCGATCTGGGATTGGAATTACGATCTCGCGCGGCTCGGCAAACCGAGCGATCGCGACGAATGGGGCATGACGCCGCAAACCGTGAACGCGTACTACAATTCTACGTTCAACGAGATCGTCTTTCCTGCGGCGATCTTGCAGCCGCCATTCTTCGATCCCAACGCCGACATGGCCGTGAACTACGGCGCCATCGGCGGCGTCATCGGTCACGAAATGGGCCACGGATTCGACGATCAGGGCGCGAAGTCGGACGCGCACGGCGTGCTCCGCGATTGGTGGCAGCCGGCGGATCTGAGCGCGTTCCAGCAAGTGGTCGCCAAACTCGCCGCGCAGTACGAATCTTACACGCCGCTGCCTGGCATTCACGTCAACGGCCGCCTCACCTCGGGTGAAAACATCGGCGACAATGGCGGCCTGCAAGCGGCGCACTACGCTTATACCATCGCGCTGAACGGCCAGACGCCGCCGGTGATCGACGGCCTGAGCGGCGAGCAACGTTTCTTCCTCGGCTGGGCGCAGGCTTGGCGCGAGGCGATCCGTGATGAGGCGTTGCGCAACCAGGTGCTGACAAATCCGCATTCGCCAGCGCAATACCGTTGCAATGGCACGGTGCGAAACATGTCCACATGGTACGCGGCGTTCAACGTGCAGCCGAGTGACGCACTCTATCTCCCCGAAGATCAGCGGGTGGTCATCTGGTAGCTCGCCTCAAAGGGGTCGCCAGAGGCCCTCGATCGTCCTATAGCCGGACGCAATGGGGGCCGCTGCGGGAGACGGCTGCTGCCCGAAAGATTTGACCGGAGGGAATACGAAATGATTGCGTTGACACGTCGCGCCATGGGCGCGTCGGGCCTTGCACTTCTCGCGGGCTGCGCCAGCAACACGATGAGCGCGGACACGACCACCACAACCGCGCCAGCCGCGCCGCCGCGTCCGCATGCGATGATCGGCGCCTGGGGCGTCGATCTCAACAATCGCGACACCAGCGTGAAGCCGGGCGACGACTTCTTCAAATACGCCAACGGCACGTGGCTGAAGAACACGCAAATCCCGGCCGACCGCACGCGCTGGGGCGCGTTCGACATTCTGCGTGACAAGTCCGATCGCGACACGCGTGCGATCATCGACGAAGTCTCGCACTCGGGCGGCGCACCGGGTTCGGCGGCGCAAAAGGTCGGCGACTATTACAACGCCTACCTCAACCAAGATGCGATCGATGCGCTGGCGCTCGCGCCGATGCAGCCAGAATTGGACCGCATCAAAGCACTGCAAACGCATGAGCAAGTGATCCGCCTCATCGGCGACCCGGCGGTTTCGACCAACTCGCCGATTGCGATCTATATCAGCCTCGATGAGCGCAATCCCGACCGCTACGTCCCGATCATGACGCATGCGGGCCTCGGCTTGCCGGAGCGCGAATATTATCGCCGCACCGACGGTCAATTCCCGACCATCCGCACGCAATACGAAGCGCACGTCGCCCGTATGCTCGGCCTCGTGAGCTACCCTAACGCAACAGCGGCCGCGCATCGCATCATGGCGCTCGAGACCGCCATCGCGCAGCGCCACTGGGCGATTGCTGATCGCCGCGACCGCGATAAGACGTACAATCTGAAGACCCGCGCTCAGGTGCGCGCGCTCTACCCGCAATTCCCGTGGGACGCGGCGTTCGACTCATGCGGCCTCGGCAATCAGCAAGAAGTGGTCATCAGCGAATTGTCGGCGATGCGCCCGTTGGCGCAGCTCTTCATCGCAACGCCGGTCTCGACCTGGCGCGAATATCTGACCTGGCACCTCGTGCGCAGCAACGCAGCGGTGCTGCCGCGCGCCGTCGACGACGCCAACTTCGAGTTCTACGGCAAGACCCTCAACGGTCAGCCGCAACAACGCGAACGCTGGAAGCGCGCCGTCGACAACATCAACGGCTCGCTCGGCGAAGCGGTTGGCCAAATCTACGTGCAGCGCCACTTCCCGGCTGAAGCCAAAGCGCAAATGCTGACGCTGGTCGAGAACCTGCGCAGCGGCTACGCCGACCGCATTCAAAACGCGGCGTGGATGACGGCGGAAACGAAGGCGAAGGCCATCGAGAAGCTGCACAAGTTCCGCCCGAAGATCGGCTACCCGGACAAGTGGAAAGACTATTCCGCGATGGAAATCCGCGCGGGCGACGCGTACGGCAACAATAAGCGCGCGGGCGTGTGGAGCTGGAACTTCGACCTCGCGCGTCTCGGCAAGCCGAGCGATCGCGACGAGTGGTTCATGAACCCGCAAACCGTGAACGCGTATTACAATCCGACGTTCAACGAGATCGTCTTCCCGGCGGCAATCCTGCAACCCCCGTTCTTCGATCCGAACGCAGATGCAGCGGTGAACTACGGCGCCATCGGCGGCGTCATCGGCCACGAAATGGGTCACGGCTTCGACGATCAAGGCGCGAAGTCGGACGGCGACGGCGTGCTGCGCGCGTGGTGGAGCCCCGCGGACGTTACCGCGTTCAACGTGATCGTCGGCAGACTTGCGGCGCAGTACAACACGTACTCGCCGCTGCCGGGCATCCACGTGAACGGACCGTTTACGTCGGGCGAAAACATGGGCGACAATGGCGGCCTTCAGGTCGCGCACAAGGCCTATCAGATCTCGCTCAACGGCGCGGCGCCGGCGGACATTGACGGCGTCACGCCGGATCAGCGCTTCTATCTCGGCTGGGCGCAGGTTTGGGCCGCGCTCATTCGCGACGAAGCGCTGCGCAACCAAATCCTGACCGACCCGCACTCACCGTCGCAGTATCGCTGCAACGGCGCGGTGCGGAACATGGATGAGTGGTACACGGCGTTCAACGTACAGCCGGGCGACGCGCTCTATCTCGCGCCGGCGGATCGCGTGCACATCTGGTAGCGCAACGCACAACGTGCAAACGATGGAGGGGGAGCAGCAATGCCCCCCCCTCTTTGTTTTAGTGGAGCGCGCCGGCCACTGCTGCCGCCATGCGCTTGGCGAGATCGGCGCTGTGCGCGGACTCGAGTTCGCTGGTGCGCGCCTGGATCAGCACCAAGGTCGTGCCTTTGAGGAAGGCGATCTGCGTTTGATAGCCGGGCAAGTCGGTCGCCATCTGTGCGCCTTCGCCTAGCCCATCGACGGGGGCGAGCGGGGTCTCGGTTTGCGCGTCCCACTTTTGCAGCGTTTCCTGGAGTTGCGCCGGGGTCGCGTTTTCGATGGTAACCACCTCGCCGGCTTTGGCGCCGTCGGCGGATTGAAATTCGCAGGAGGCCGGCACGGCGCCGCCGGCGAGCTTGCCGTAGCCGGACGCAATCGCGTTGGCGCCGAATAACGGCGTGGGGTCGCCAAGCAGCTGGCAGGTTGCGCTGTTGGCGCTGCTGCCGCCGGCGCCGCCCGTGCCGCTTTGTCCGCAGGCGGCGAGCGCAAGTACGAAGGCGGCGGCCACGGTTCGCTTCACAGACATTCGGTCGTCCTCACATGCTCTGCCGGGCCAACGCTCAACCAAAGCGCGCGTGCCCAAGCGAATTACGACAGTTTTGCAAATGTGGCGGGACGCGGGAAGCCTGGACGCTCAAACAGAGCAGCCTTGGCGCGCGGCCAGCGCCAAGGGCGCCGCGTTGGAGCGCGGCGTTTGGGTTTTCTGGCGGACGGGAACGCGCGTTAGGAGGTGTCAGCGGCGCAGACGCACACGCCGGACACAGATTGCGCCTCACGCACACGCGCTTCGGGGCACGGCATGATCGCACGGCGGCGCGTCAGGCCACAGGGCAAGCGGCGCAGCAGCCGATTCACCAGCACGTCGATATCTTGTGAAAGCGCTTCGATGCGCGCACGCAAATCGCGCACGCGAAAACGGCGGCGGAACGCCGAGCCAAGGATGGCGCGGCGCAGGTGCGTTTCATTGCAGCGATACGGCGAGTGCCGCGGCCGCAGTAACCGCCGCCGATGGCGCGCGTGCGCGCGCAGAACGACGATGCTGAAGAGACCGCGCTGGATGTGATCGAGACGGCGATGCGCCAACTCCACGACGACCTCCGTGAACGGCGCGAAGGCTTCAGCGGCATCGAGGAATGCCGCGAACCATCTCAGCCACAGCAAAATCCAGCGGTGAAGCCGCTGGAGTTTGTGAGCTGACATGAGTGGGGCGACGAAGCGCATGGACGCGAGTATGCGCGCAGTTGGAAGCCGGTCGGATAGATTGCGGGGAGATGGCGTCAGAACAAGGGTTCGCGCGGGATTTGTGTGGGATAGTGCACCAGTGCTTGCCGATGGCCGCGCCCGCCCCTCCGTCTCTCGCTCGCGCGAGAGCCACCTCCCCCTGACGGGGGAGGACATTGTTGCATTCTATTTCGCCAAGCGTCAGCCGTACTTCGCGGTCATGCCGGCGTAGGCGGTTTTGATCATGTCGCTGAGCACAGCTTGATCGATGTCGGCGAGGTTGGCGATGTGCAGGCAGCCGCCGCTGACTTTGTGTTTGCCAAGTTTGCCGAGCGAGGCGGCTGCTTTCTTGTCGCTGACGACATTGTACAGAACGAGCCCGGATTTGCGCGGCGAGAGGCCGATCTTGCACATATCACCTTCGCGGCCGCTGTCGTATTTGTAGTGATAGGCGCCGAAGCCGATGATAGCGCTGCCCCACATGGCCGCTTTTTCGCCGGTAGCGCCGGCGGCGAGTTTGGACGCGGCTTTGGCGTCGGCGCGGCGGGCGTCATCAGGGATAGCGGCGATGAAATCGGCGACGCTGGATTTGGTGGCGACGGTTTTGTTGGCGGACTTGGCGGGCTTCTTCGGCGGCGTCTTCTTCGTGGTTTTTGCCATGGCCCGACTCTCCGGATGTGATGCACACGGTATCGCGTTCGCCGCCGCAGGCTAGAGGGCTTGGGTTGCGGGGTGCGCCGCGGCCGTGCGCGGTGTAGGTTCGCGGCTCCAGCGTGGAGCTAGACATGCCGCAGATGCGTCACATCACGCCATTTCTTCGCGTACCGGATATCGAGGCGGCGGTCGCGTTCTTCACCGGCGCCTTGCATTTCCAGGTGAGCATCCGGGTGGACGCGTACGCGCTTGTCTATCGCGACGGCGTGGCGTTCCGCTTGATCGAGGACGAGAGGCTGCCGCCGCGCGGCAACGGCAGATATACGAGCTATATCGATGTTGACGATGCGGATGCGTTGTTTGCGGAGCTGAAGCCGAAGCTCGATCTGCTGCCCGCGGGACACGTCACGCCGCTGTGCGATCAGCCTTATGGTCAGCGCGAGTTCGCGGTGATCGGGCCTGATGGGGATTTGATTGGGTTTGGATCGCCTATTGGGACGTAAGCATTACGGGTTTTCACGCAGCAGGTGGCGTTTCGGGTCCATGCGGGCGTGCAGCACCGCGACGACAATCAGCATCTCATCCTGGACGAATCCGTAAGCGACGTGGAACTGCACCTTTCGCGCGAGCATGCCGGCGCCGAGTTCCTCGCGCGGACGCAGGAGTGCAGGCGTTTTGATCGCCGCCTCAAGCGCCGTGCTGATCGCGGAAAGATAGAGGTTGGCGCGGTCCACACCCCAACGATCGCGCGAGTACCGCCAAATATCACGCAACTGACGATCAGCGGCTTCGGTAAGCCGGTAACCTTTCATTCAGCCGCGGCGCGCGCGGCTGAATCCATAACGCCGCCTTCGGCAAAGCGTCCTGCGACGGCATCGTCCAGGCCCGCCGCCAGCGCGGCGCGCAATGCCGCAAGTTTCGCGGCGTCCGCCGCTTCGCGTTTTTCAGCCAACTGACGCACCGCGTCGCGCACGACATCGGCTTCGTCGGCATAGCGCCCGGCGCGCACTTCCTCGCGGATAAATTCATCGAGATCGGGCGGCAGACTTGGAGTCATGCGTTCTTATAGCACCACGAGCCGCGCCCGTGAACCCTACAGCCCCTTGACGATTTCGTCCGTCATCTTCTTGGCGTCGCCGAGGAGCATCATGGTGTTGTCGCGGTAGAAGAGTTCGTTATCGACACCGGCGTAGCCGACGCCGCCCATGCTGCGCTTCACGAACAGAACGGTCTTGGCCTTCTCGACGTCGAGGATCGGCATGCCGAAGATCGGGCTCTTCGGATCGGTTTTCGCGAGCGGGTTGGTGACGTCGTTAGCGCCGATGACGTAGGCGACGTCGGCAGTGCTGAATTCGTTGTTGATGTCTTCCAGTTCGAAGACTTCATCGTACGGTACGTTGGCTTCCGCCAAGAGCACGTTCATGTGGCCGGGCATGCGGCCGGCGACGGGGTGAATGGCGTACTTCACCTCGACGCCCTCCTTCTTCAGCATGTCGGCCATTTCGCGCACGCTGTGCTGTGCTTGCGCGCTGGCCATGCCGTAGCCAGGCACGATGATCACCTTGGAGGCGTTGCGCATGATAAAGGCGGCGTCGTCGGCGCTGCCAGCTTTGTACGGGCGCTGCACGCCGGTGCTTGCGGCGACAGCGCCGTCAGCGGCGCCGAAGCCGCCGAGGATGACGGAGATGAAGCTGCGATTCATCGCCTTGCACATGATGTAGCTGAGGATGGCGCCGGAAGAGCCGACCAGCGCACCGGTGATGATCAGCGCGACGTTCTCGAGCGTGAAGCCGAGCGCTGCGGCGGCCCAACCGGAGTACGAGTTGAGCATGGAGACGACGACCGGCATGTCGGCGCCGCCGATGGGAATGATCAGCAGTACGCCGATCAACAGCGAGAGACCGACGACGGCCCAGAAGTGCCACTCCACCGTGCCGCCGGACTGCACCATCATGACGATGAGCACGACGATGGCGAGCGCGATGGCGATGTTGATGAGATGGCGCCCGGGCAGCATGATCGGCGCGCCGGACATGTTGCCGTTGAGCTTGGCGAAGGCGATGATCGAACCGGTGAAGGTGATGGCGCCGATGGCGCAGCCCACCGACATTTCGATCAACGACTCCATTTTGATGCCGCCGCCTGGCAGATCGACGTGGAAGCTTTGCGGCGCATGAAACGCGGCGGTGGCGACAGCGACTGCGGCGAGACCAACGAGCGAGTGAAACGCGGCCACGAGCTGCGGCATGGCGGTCATTTTGATGGAGCGCGCAGTGTAGGCGCCGATGCCGCCGCCGACGATCACCGCCGCGGCAATGATGCCGAGCGTCGCGCCGTCAGGGCGCACCATCAGCAAAGTCGTGGCGATGGCGATGGCCATGCCGATCATGCCGAAGGTGTTGCCCTGCCGGCTGGTCTCGGGGCTCGACAGCCCACGCAGCGCCAGAATGAACAAGACGCCCGAGACCAGATACAAAATCGACGCAGTATTCGAATCCATCAGCCCTGCCCTTGGGTGTTCAGAATGCGCTCAAGCTCGGCGATGAGCGGAGGAACGTGATCACGAACTGTCTCTACGAGAGCCTCGGTTCGCACACGACCGTAGCCGTGGATCAAAAAATTGCGAAAATCTATGATGCGCCGCCACGGAATTTGAGCAAGCGCGCTGCGCTCCGAAGCCGGCACTTTTGATGCGGCCTCACCGACAACCTCAAGCGCTCGAATGAGGGCCATGAGCCGCATCTCGTCGGCATCTAGCGCGCCTGCGTCAAGATCACCGCGAAATCGAACCGCCATCCTCGCGTAACTGAGCATGTCTTCCAGCAGCAAACGAGTGACTGCAAGCGTCACGCAATCACCAGGTCGCGCTCAATGTATGCACGGGCTGTAGGACGCATCGCCAAGGTATCAACTAGGTCGACATGGCGTCCCAGCATCTGCTCAAGTTCGAACTTCGCGTCCGAAAGCTTGAATAGGCTCGTTCTGCCGGTCACGTCATACGTGATGTCGACATCGCTATCGGCGCGCTCCTCGCCGCGCGCCACCGAGCCGACCACGCCGAGCAAACGGATGCCATAGCGCGCCTCGATGTCATCGCGGCGAGTGCGGATCGTTTCCAGCACGGTTTCCAGCAACGGCGTCATAACTTTAAGAATCTGCCTTTCCTTCCCTATCGTCAAGCTTAGCGCCGGTAGCTGCGCCAGCGCGACCAGCCTGATAACATTGTCGCCGCCGGTGCAGCGAAGAAAACGATAGCCGCGAGAAGCGGCGCCCAGCCGGATTTGGTTGCGCCCAAGAACGCCAGAACGTTGCCGACGATTGGCACGAACGCGAGGAAGAAACCGAAGAACGCAGAGAGCACCGGCGCTTGCGGGCCGAACAATGTGCCGAGTTCGACGATCACGTAGTTGATCTGCAAGAGGCACAGCACCAGCCACGCGGCGCCGATCAGGCAGCCGATGCCGACGCAGCCTGTGGCTTGGAACGTGAACCGGCGGATGTCTTCGCGGGCGCGAGTGCGGTCGAAGGTTTGCGCGGCGACGCCGGGGCCGTCGTTCAGCCAGGACAGCGCTTGCTTGGCGGCTTGGCGCATCTCATCGTCGTTGACGGCGCCCTCTTCGCCGGCGGCGGTGACGTCAGCTTCAAAGGCTTCGACGTGGGGGTAAAGATCGGCGATGGCGCGGGGCTGATGGCCGTCGCGCCATGCCTGCATGAAGCGGCGCATGAACGCCTCTGCGGAGAGACGGCCATCGAGGTAAGCCTCGATCAGCGCGCGCCAGTCCGCTGCGATCATCGCGTCACTTCTTCTCTTTCTTTTTGTACATCGCCAGCATGCGCTGGGTGACGAGGAAGCCGCCGAAGATGTTCACGGCAGCAAGCGCGACGGCAAGCGCGCCGGACCAGCGGGCGACGTCGACTTTGCCGGGATCGGCTTCCGAACCCATGCTGTGCGCGGCGGCCGCGATGAGCGCGCCGACGATGATGACCGACGAGATCGCGTTGGTGACCGCCATCAGCGGCGTATGCAGCGCCGGCGTCACCGACCAGACAACGTAATAGCCGACGAAAATCGCCAGCACGAAGATCGCCAGGTAAAAGACAAACGGATCGACCATTTGGACCTCAGGTGGTTTCGTAGGTGGCGTCGGCGCGGACGATGAGGCCGAGCGCATCCATCTCATGCACCTCGGCGCTGCGTTCACCGCGCTGGTTGCGGTAGAGCAAGGCGTGGCCGCGCGAGCCGACAAACAACGCTTCCGGCGTCAGCTTTAGATCCGGGGCGCGTTCAAACGCTTTCTCGAGGTACGAGCGCAGCATCGGCTTGCCGAGGATGACACCGTCATACGAGAAGCCGAGCGCCATGATGTACGGCGACGAAAACTCGATCTCGTCGGAATAGAGTTTCAGGATCGCGTCGATGTCGTGCGCGTTCCAGGCTGCGTAATAGCGTTGGGCGAACTCGACGTCGTTCATGCGGCGAACACCATCGTTTTGCTCACCCGCTTGCGGGGGAGCTGTCGCGCGCGCAGCGCGTGACTGAGGGGGCGCGGCACATCGCCCCCTTCCCGGCCTTCGGCCGTACTTCCCCCGTAAACGGGGGAAGAAAGAGCGGCCGTACTCATGCGGCGCCCGTCGTTTCTTTTTGGGGCGCGAGGCTCGGATGGACCACGGCGCCGGCTTTGGTGACGAGCGCGCCCTTGATGATTTCGTCGTCCCAGGCGGGTTCGAAGGCTTTGCTGTCTTTGTTGGTCAAGAGCGGCAGCAACGCCAGCAGGTTGCGGGCGTAGAGCGAGGATGAATCCGCCGGCAGCCGCGCGGGCAGATTGGTGAAGCCCATGATCTTGACGCCGTTCACGTCGACCAGTTGATCGGGCTTCGACAGCGGGCAATTGCCGCCCTGCGCCACCGCCAGATCGATGATCACCGAGCCGGGGCGCATGGATTTCACTTGCGCCTCCGTAACCAACACCGGCGCGGGCCGGCCAGGGATCAGCGCCGTGGTGATGACGATGTCCTGCTTGGCGATGTGTTCGGTGACGAGTGCGGCTTGCTTGGCCTGATACTCCGCGCTCATCGGCTTGGCGTAGCCGGCGGTGGTTTCGGCCTGCTTGAACTCTTCGTCTTCGACGGCGACGAACTTGCCGCCGAGCGACGCCACCTGCTCTTTCGTCGCCGGGCGCACGTCAGTGGCGCTGACGACGGCGCCGAGGCGGCGCGCGGTGGCGATGGCTTGGAGGCCGGCAACGCCGACGCCCATGATAAAGACTTTAGCGGCGGCGACCGTGCCGGCAGCGGTCATCATCATCGGAAACGCACGGCCGTAGAGCTCGGCGGCTTCGATCACGGCGCGATAGCCGCCGAGATTGGCTTGCGACGACAGCGCATCCATCGATTGCGCGCGGCTGATGCGCGGGATGAATTCCATGGCGATGGCGTCGATCTTGGCTTTAGCGAGCGCATCGATGGCGGCTTTGTCGCCATACGGTTCGAGCAACGACGCAAAGCCAGCGCCCGCTTTCATCGCGCCAATTTCACTATCGGTCGGCTTGCGGACTTTGACGACGAAGTCGGCGTTGCCGATGCCGCCGTCCGCGGCGATCTCGGCGCCTGCGGCTTTGAATTGTTCGTCGGGCGCGCTGGCGCTGGCGCCGGCGCCGGCCTGCACTACGACCGTGTGGCCAAGGCCAACGATCTTCTTCGCCGTGTCTGGCATGCACGCGACCCGCGTTTCTCCGGGCGCGCTCTCCTTGAGAACGGCGATCCGCAACGGATCAGCCCATCATGCCGGCGAGGGCCGGAACGACCACGCCACCGATCACCAGCAGCACCCAGAGGGCGACTTGCACGGCCCAGTAAACGCCCGACATGCGGAACACGAAGCCGGCGACGACGCCGATCAGGGCGAACACCACAAAACCTGTCCACCAGCCCATGCCGATCGCGAATGCCAGCACCGCAAGTGCGATGCTTTGGACGATAAGCGTGCTCGTCCATACTGAGGCCGCCAGGAAGCCGTGAAAGGTCTCGCGCTGGTCCTGAATTTCCATACCGCCCGTCGGCTGCGTACCGGACTGCGCCATTCCTGCTCTCCTCGTTGGTGAGCGGTGTCTAGACTGCACCGGCGCGCCGAACAAGCCGCCCAGGCGTCGCGGCCCGAGCCTTTCATTTCAAGCCTGAACCGGCCGCGCCACGCGATCTGAAACGGAGACGAAGCTCACCTGATCGCCCTCAAAACGGGCAGCGGTGAGCGTGCCAGAGGCGTAGGCGCCGGTATCCACCCCGACACGGCGCTCGTCGGCGTAAGGCTCTGCCGCTGGCGTGTGGCCATGGACGACGCGGTGCGAGAAGCGGCGTTTGGAGTCCAGGAAGCGCTGGCGGATCCAGTAGAGGTCGTCGTCCGTCTGCTTCTCAAGCGCGCGTCCAGCGTCAACGCCGGCGTGAACGAAGGCGTAGCCGCCGAGCTCGACGTAGCGTTCGAGCCCCTCAAGGAAAACGCGGTGCGCGGGCGGAAGCGCTTGATTGAGATCGGCGGCGGCCTGGCGCCAATCGGCCTCGGTCGCGCCAAGCGGCGATGGCGGCGTTACGCCGTAAGAGGAAAGCGTCTCCGCCCCGCCCTGCAGCAGCCAAGCGCGGTTCTGTAGTGGCGCGGCGGCGAACGCGAGCATGGCTTGCTCGTGGTTGCCGCGCAGGAAGCGGCGCTGGTAACCGAACGGGCGGCCGGTAAGGAGCATGTCGATGACGCGGCGGGAGTCCGGGCCGCGATCGACATAGTCGCCGAGGAAGATGACGACCGGCGGGCGTCCGTCACGCGTTTCGCTGGCCAGACGCGCTTCCAGGTCGGTGAGCAATTTGTCGAGCAGGTCGGCGCGGCCATGCACGTCGCCGATGGCAAACCCTACCTGGCCCTCGGGAAATGTCGCCGGAGGTCGCGGCGCGCGGGAGAACAGGCCGCTGAAGTTCATGTGATTTTGCTTAGGCGCGGGTCCGGAGCGTGGCAATGCGGTTCCCTGCCTCGCCGCAATTGCGGAGCAGAACTTGCAACGGGCGAGGCCAGAGTGACCGCGGAAAGCAGCCGAGGCATGAGCGTAAACGACCCCTCGATCCAGGTGTCGGTCATTATGGCCAACTATAACGGCGCGGCGCACATCGCCGCGGCGGTTGAGTCCGTGCTGCTGCAGACCGAGCGGGCGCTGGAGCTGATCGTCAGCGACGACGCTTCCAGCGATGATAGCTTGGCGCTGGCGCAAGCGGCAGCGGGTCGCGACAGCAGGCTGGTTCTCCTCAGAAGCGAGCGCAACACGGGACCGGCGGCGGCGCGCAACCGCGCGCTGACCGCGGCGCGCGGCGCGTGGATCGCGGTGGTGGACAATGACGACTTTGTCGATGCGGACCGGCTGAAGGTTCTGATCGATCGCGCTGAAGCGGACGGGGCTGACATTGCCGCAGACAACTTGGTCAGCTTCTACGACGACGCGCCGCAGATTTCGTGGTCGCACCTGCCTGTGCAGTATGCACGCGATCCAATGTGGTTCGATGGCGCGGCGTATGTGCGCGCTGACAATGTTAAAGCTGGCTTCGGCTATCTGAAGCCGGTGTTCCGCCGCGCGGCGCTGGGTGATGCGCTTCATTATGATGAAGCGCTCACCATCGGCGAAGATGCGCAGCTGATGATGGAGCTGTTGGCGCGCGGCGCGCGGCTGCGCCTTTATCCCGAGGCTTGGTATCATTACCGCAAGCGGCGCGGCTCGATCTCGCATCGGCAAAAACCGGAAACACTGGACGCGATGATCGCGGCGCTCGACCGCATCGATACACGCGGTGACGCCGCATTTGCGCAGGCGCTGGCGGTACGGAAGCGCTCGCTGCGAAGAATTCGCGACTATCTGGATTTGGTGGCGGCGCTGAAAGCGCGCGATCTGCGCGCGGCGTTGCGTACGGCGCTGGCGCAGCCTGCTACGGTGTTGATGCTGGGCGAGCCGATTGCGAAGCGGCTTGGTCTGGCGCCCCGTACATAACGAGGTCGCGGGCGCCGAGTGCTTTAGCTAACGCACCGACGTGCAACGCGCCGCGGATCAGGTTGCGGCGTGATCGTAGTGGTGACCATGCGGTGAGCAGCGCGGCGGCGGCGCAGTAACTCGCCTTGGCGACCGAAAGCGCGGCAAGAACGAAGTCACTTTCGCCACGCAGCCTGGCCATGCGGGCCGCGGTCTGGCCGGCGCGGAAGGAACGGCGCAATAACCACGAGAGGTTGAGCCGATTTGCCGGGACGTCCTCCTCCGCTGCGCCGCCGGAGGCGAAGCCGAGCTTCACGCCGCGCTGGAACAGCTGCGCGAAAAAGACGGAGTCCTCCCCGCCTACCCGTCCCAATTCAGGATCGAAGCGCAACGGGCCAATCGCGTCGCGGCGCAGCAGCACGTTGCCGGAATAGCCAGTGCGGATGGTCCCATCCGCCAAGATCGTGGGTCCGGTGCTGTGGAAATCGCCGGCAGAGAGCCAGTTCGGCGTGCCTGCGGGATAAACAGCGCGGACTGGACCGAAGACGGCGCCGTGATCTGTGATGCTCGTCACCATGGCGTGGAGCCAACCAGGCGCGGCGCGTTCATCATCATCGAGGAAAGCGACGAGGCTCGCAGTGGCGGCGTCGAGACACGCATTGCGTGCGACGGAAATGTTGCGGGCTGGCGCGTGGATATAGTGAATAACCAGACCCAATTGCGCACGCGCGCGTTCGACGATCTCGGTTGCCGAGGTAATGTCGTCATTGTCGGCGACAATCACGCGCAATTCCGGTGCGCCGGTCTGCGCGGCGATCGACGCGAGCGTGTCGTACAGGTGCGGCCGACGGAAGGTGCAGACGCAGACGTCCACTGCGGCTGCGGCGTTGGCCCCACTCTGCTCCACCTGGCCCATGCTTAACGGCTCCGGCGCTATCGCCTGCAACCGCCGCGCCGCGCCCGAAAGCCACAGCAGTTGCGGATGCGATTTGGCTTGCCCTTAGCACTAATCGCAGTGCCTATAAGGCGAAACTCCTACAAAGCCCGCCCCGGGTGAGATACGCGCCCTCCAACGTAGTAAACGCCGCGTAAATTGCGGCTTTCCGCGGTTGAACGACGCGCCGTTTAGACACGTGGCGGCAGAATTTTTGCGAAGCGCCGAGTGTCGTTCGCTTGGGGACGTTGGGATGCCGATTTCGGACAGTGTTCGCCTGGGCGAAGGTGTGATGATCCATCACCCGCAGCTCGTGAACCTCTATGGCTGTGCCGTGGGCGCGGGTTCGCGCGTCGGCGCATTCGTCGAGATTCAGAAGAACGCCAATATTGGTGAACGCTGCAAAATCTCGTCGCACACGTTTGTCTGCGAAGGCGTGACCATCGAGGACGAAGTGTTCGTCGGTCACGGTGTGATGTTTATCAATGATATCTTCCCGCGCGCCACCAATGATGACGGCGGCGCGCAAAGCGAAGCTGACTGGGCGGTTGTGCCGACCATGGTTAAGCGGCGCGCCTCGATCGGTTCCAACGCCACCATCATGGGCGGCGTCACGGTCGGCGCGAACGCCCTGATCGGCGCCGGGGCGGTCGTGACGAAAGATGTACCAGACTACGCGATCGCCGCCGGCGTGCCGGCGAAGATCGTGGGCGACGTACGCGACAAGAAAGAATAGCAGCGCCCGCAAAGCGCTGTGGTGGACTCCGGGGACTCAAGAAATGATCCGCATTGGTGTTATCGGTTACGGCTATTGGGGACCGAACCTGGTCCGCAATTTCGCGGAACTTGGCCGCGCTGAACTGGCCGCGGTCGCCGACCTCGATCCGAAGAAACTCGAACTGGTGGCGAAGCGCTTTCCGGCGGTGAAGACCACCACGGATTTTCAGGAGCTGCTGCGCGATCCGGCGATCGACGCGATCGCGATCGCCACGCCGGTCAGCACGCACTTCGAGTTGGGCATGGCGGCGCTGAAGGCGGGCAAGCATGTGTGGCTGGAAAAGCCGATGACGGAAACGTCGCTGCAAGCGCGGCAATTGGTGGATACGGCGGAAAAGAAGAAGCTGGTCCTGCACGTCGACCACACGTTCATTTACACGGGCGCGGTGAAGAAGATGCGCGATCTCGTCGCTAACGATGAGCTCGGCAAGATCCTGTATTACGATTCAACGCGGGTGAACCTGGGACTGTTTCAGCGCGATGTTAGCGTCATCAGCGACCTCGCGGTGCATGATTTCTCGATCCTCGACTATCTGCTCGGCGAGCAGCCGACGGCGGTATCGGCAGGCGGAATCAATCACTTCCCCGGCACGCCGGAGAACCTCGCCTATATCACCATGTTCTACGACTCGGGCGCGATTGCGCACGTGAACTGCAGCTGGCTTGCGCCGGTGAAAGTGCGCACCGTGCTGGTCGGCGGCACCAAGAAGATGTTCGTCTATGACGATCTGCAGCCTTCGGAAAAACTGAAAATCTACGACAAGGGCGTGTCGTTCACTGACGATCCGGCGAAGATTTACCAAATGCGCGTCGGCTATCGCACCGGCGACATGTGGGCGCCGAAGCTGGACGAAAGCGAAGCTTTGAAGGCAGGCGCGAACGATTTCGTGCAGGCCATCGAAGAGAAGAAGAAAACCCTGACCGACGGCCGCCTTGGCTTGCGCGTCATCGAAATCATCGAAGCCGCCACGTCCTCCATGAAGGCGCGCGGCGAGACCATCCATCTTCCCCGTGCGGAGCGCGTACTGTGAGCATTCCTTTTGTTGATCTGAAATCGCAGTACCTCTCGATCAAGCCGGAGGTCGACGCCGCGATTCAGCACATCCTGGACAACACGCAGTTCGTGCTCGGCGCTGAAGTCGCGCAACTCGAAAAGGAGTTCGCCGCCTACAGCCAGGCCGAATTCGGCATGGGCGTGAACAACGGCACCAACGCGCTTTATCTGGCGCTGATGTCGGCAAGCATCGGCGCGGGCGATGAAGTCATCACCGTGCCGTTCACCTTCGTCGCCAGCGTGTCGGCGATTTGGTACACAGGCGCGACGCCGGTGTTCGTGGACATCGATCCGCGCACGTTCACGATGGACCCGGCGCAGATCGAAGCGGCGATCACGCCGCGGACGAAAGCGATCATCCCCGTCCACCTCTACGGTCAGCCCGCGGACATGGATCCGATCATGGCGATCGCTAAGAAGCACGGCCTGCTGGTGCTTGAAGACGCCTGCCAAGCGCACGGCGCCGAATATAACGGCAAGCGCGTCGGCGGCATCGGCGATTGGGCCGCGTTCAGTTTCTATCCAGGCAAGAACCTCGGCGCCTACGGCGAAGGCGGCATGACCACGACCAACAATGCCGAGTATGCACGCAAGATCCGCATGCTGCGCGATTGGGGCGCGGAGAAGAAGTATCAGCACGAGCTGAAGGGCTTCAACATGCGCCTTGAAGGCATGCAGGGCGCGATCTTGCGCGTGAAACTCA
Source organism: Terricaulis sp. (assembly GCA_047601265.1). GTDB lineage: Bacteria > Pseudomonadota > Alphaproteobacteria > Caulobacterales > Aquidulcibacteraceae > Vitreimonas. The sequence goes on along the minus strand of JASGJR010000001.1, from coordinate 3,227,763 downwards.
AGTATCTCGACAAGTGGACCGAGCAACGCCGCGACGCGGCTGCGCGCTACGCTGCGCTGTTTGCCGGTTCGAACGTGCAGACGCCGTTTGCGGCGCCGAACGTGCGCCACGTCTATCACATCTACGCGGTGCGCACGACGGAACGGCAAAAGTGGATCGACGGCCTGAACGCCAAGGGCATCGGCAACGGCATCCACTATCCGCATCCGGTTCACTTGCTGCCAGCGTTTGAAGACCTCGGCTACAAGCAGGGCCAATTCCCGCACTCTGAACGCGCGGCGGCGGAAACGCTGTCGCTGCCGATGTTCCCGGAACTCACGGCAAGCCAACAAGAGCAAGTCGCAGCTGCAGTGATCGAACTGGCGAAGACCACGGAGCTCGCGGCATGAACATCTCCGGCGCGAAAATTCTCGTCACCGGCGGCTGCGGATTGATCGGCTCGACCACGATTGATCAATTGCTGCGCGAAGACGTCGGCCAGATTGTCATTTTCGACAATCTGGTGCGCGGCTCGATGCACAACGTCGCTGAGATTTTGAACGACAAGCGTGTGTCGCTGGTGAAAGGCGACATCCGCGATGTGGAGGCCACGCGCAAGGTCACCGAAGGCATGGACGCCGTCATCCACATGGCGGCGATCCGCATCACCGCGTGCGCGGAAAATCCGCGGGAAGCGCTGGAAGTGATGTGCGACGGCACGTTCAATGTGGTGGAGGCCGCGCAACTGGCTGGCGTCAAGAAGATCGTCGCTGCGTCGTCGGCCTCGGTGTACGGCTTGGCCGATAGCTTCCCGACCACGGAAAAAGATCATCCGTACAACAACCGCACCTGGTACGGCGCTTCGAAGGTTATGCTCGAAGGTCTGCTGCGTTCGTTCAACGACATGTACGGCGCCGAGTATTGCGCGTTCCGCTATTTCAACGTGTACGGCCCGCGCATGGACATTCACGGCAAGTACACTGAGGTGCTGATCCGTTGGATGGAGCGCATCGAAGCCGGCATTCCGCCGCTGATCATGGGCGACGGCAAAACCTCGATGGACTTCATTTATATCGACGATATCGCCCGCGCCAATGTCGCCGGCTTGAAGTCGGACGTGTCGGACGAAGTGTTCAACGTGGCTTCCGGCGTCGAGACGTCGCTGCAAGAACTGGCCGAGGCGCTGATGCGGGTGATGGGCAAGAAGATGACGCCGGAATACGGGCCGGAGCGCAAGGTGAACGCGGTTCCGCGCCGTTTGGCATCGACCGAAAAAGCAAAGCGCTTGCTCGGCTGGGAAGCGCAAGTCGATCTTCACGAAGGCTTGGAGCGCCTGGTGTCGTGGTGGCGCGCCAACAAAGAGCACGTCGCCTAAGAAATCTGGGTCCAGAACATGATCCCGTTGATGAAGCCGCTAATGGACGAACGCGAGGCGCAGGCAGCGTCGCGCGTGATCCTGTCGGGTTGGGTGACGCAAGGCCCCGAAGTTGCGGCGTTTGAAAAAGAGTTCGCCGCTTATGTCGGCGCGCCGTATGCGACCGCGGTATCGAACTGCACCACGGCGTTGCACTTGGCGCTGCTGGCGCTGGGCGTCGGGCCGGGTGATGAAGTCATCACCGTTTCGCATAGCTACATCGCCACGGCCAACGCGGTGAAATACTGCAACGCCACGCCGGTGTTCGTGGATGTCGAGCTCGACACCTACAATATGGATCCGGCGAAGATCGAATCGGCGATCACGCCGAGAACGAAGGCGATCCTGTGCGTGCATCAGATCGGCATGCCGTGCGATCTTGAAGGCATTCTCGCCGTCGCCAATAAACATGATCTGCCGGTGATCGAGGACGCTGCGTGCGCGATCGGTTCAGAGATTAAGATTGATGGCGTTTGGCAGAAGATCGGCGCGCCGCGCGGCGCCATCGCCTGCTTCTCGTTCCATCCGCGCAAGATTGTCTCGACCGGCGACGGCGGCATGCTGACCACCAAGAACGCCGCATACGACAAGCAGTTCAAGCTGCTGCGCCAACACGCCATGAGCGTGCCGGATACGGTGCGTCACGGCTCCAACCAAGTGATCTTCGAAACCCACCCGGTTCTGGGCTACAATTACCGGATGACGGACATTCAAGCCGCCGTTGGCCGCGAACAACTGAAGCGCGTGCCGGAAATCGTAGAAACGCGCCGCCGCCTGGCTGTGCGTTATAACGAATTGCTGCAAAACAATATCGGCATCGAGTTGCCGGCGGAGCCTGCCAATCGCCGCTCCAACTGGCAGAGCTATTCGGTGACACTGCCGGCGCATTGCGATCAGCGCGCCGTGATGCAGTACATGCTCGACGCCGGCATCGCTACGCGCCGGGGCATCATGTGCGCGCACCGCGAAGACGGCCACAAGAATGGCTGGTATCTGCCGAACTCGGAGTTCGCACAGGATCGCCGCATTATCCTGCCGCTCTATCATGTGATGACCGATGAAGAACAAATCACGGTCGCCGAAACGCTGAAGAAGGCGTGCGCGCAGTGACGGCGATATCTCCTGCGCCGGAGACGCCCACCAGCGTCGTCGAGATCAGGCCCGATCGCGGGTTGTTCGACCTCGATCTCGGCGCGGTGTGGCGCTACCGCGAACTGCTGTTCGTGCTGATGATGCGCGACGTGCAGGTGCTTTATAAGCAAGCGCTGCTGGGCGCGGCTTGGGCGATCCTGCAGCCGGTGTTTGCGGTGCTGATCTTCAGCTTTGTGTTCGGCGTCGCCGCGCACATTCCGTCGGACGGGATCCCCTATCCGATCTTCGCTTTCGCCGGCGTACTGCCGTGGACGTATTTCGCGGAAGCAGTGCGCCGCAGCGGCATGGGCCTCGTGACGGACGCGGAGCTGGTGCGGAAGGTGTACTTTCCGCGGCTGATTATGCCGCTGGCGAACGTCGTCTCGCCGCTGCTGGATTTTTGCATCGCTTTCTGCGTGCTGTTGGCGATGATGGCGTTCTACCACATTGCGCCGAGCTGGAAGTTCTTGGTGGTGCCGCCGCTGATGCTGATCTCGGCGCTGCTGGCGCTGTCGGTCGGCTTGTGGCTTGGCCCCATCAATGTGCGCTTCCGCGACATCAAGCACACGCTGCCCTTCATCATCCAAATCTGGATGTATGCGACGCCGATCGTCTACCCGCTGAGCATCGTGCCGGCGCAATGGCGCACGCTCTATTCGCTCAATCCGATGGTTGGCGTGATCGAGGGTTTCCGCTGGGCGGTGTTCAACAAAGGAGAGCTCGATGTCGTGTCGCTCTCCATCAGCTTTGGCGTCATTGCGGTATTGCTGTTCGGCGGATTGTTGTTCTTCCGGCGCATGGAACGCTCGTTCGCGGATTTGATATGACCGAATTGGCTATCTCCGCACGCGGCATCGGCAAGCGCTACAAGCGCAATATGCGCGCGCGCAAGCACGATTCGGTGCGCGATCTGATCGCGTCCGGCGTGCAGGACATGTTTGCGTCGAAGGCGCAACGGGCGGAGAAGGCCGCGCGCGAAGAATTCTGGGCGCTGCGCGACGCCAGCTTCGACATCAAGAAAGGCGAGAACGTTGGCATTATCGGCCTGAACGGCGCCGGCAAGTCTACGTTGCTAAAGCTGCTGTCGCGCATCGCCACACCGACGACGGGTGAGATTACCATTCGCGGCCGCTTGGGCGCGCTGTTGGAAGTCGGCACCGGCTTCCATCAGGAGCTGACCGGACGCGAAAACACCTATCTCTATGGCTCGATCCTCGGCATGACGCGCGCCGAGGTGAACGAAAAGTTCGACGCCATTGTCGAGTTCTCCGAGATCGGCGAGTTCATCGACACGCCGGTGAAGCGCTATTCCAGCGGCATGTATGTGCGCCTCGCGTTCGCCGTGGCGGCGCACCTCGATCCGGAAATCCTGCTGCTGGACGAAGTGCTGGCGGTGGGCGACTTTGCGTTCCAGCGCAAGTGCATGAACTTCGCGCGTCAGCTCGAGCAGAAGGGCTCCACCATTCTGTTTGTTTCGCACAACATGTTCTCGATCAAGACCATGTGTGAACGCGTGATCTATCTGAAGAAGGGTCAGGTCGTGTTTGACGGCCCCACCGACGAAGGCCTTAAGCTCTACGAAAGCGACAGCAAGCTGCAGAGCTCGCCGTGGTTTGGGGACGCGTCCAAGAATCCGCCGATCGTCATCACCGACGTCGAAATGCTGAATGATATGGGGCGTGCGGCCGGCGTCATGGATCACGGCAAGCCAATGACGGTGCGCGTGCGCTACAAAGCATATAAGCGCATCGAACAGCCGGATTTTCGCATCGGCGTCACGCGCGTCGACGAGGTGCACTGCTGCACCTTCAGCACCGCCGCGGACGGCATCGACATTCCGTTTGTCGAAGGCGAAGGGACCATCGAGATGCGGACGCCCGCGCTCAATCTGGTGGCGGATCTCTACAACACGTCGATTTTGGTGCGTGACCGCAATGCACGCATTCTCAACGCGCAAGTGGGCGGCAGCTTCCATGTCCGCCACCCGGTGTTTACGTCGAACGCGTTTGGCGCTTTCCATCAGACCGCCGAATGGCGCCTGCAAGCCGACATTCCAACACAGCCCTTAGAGGCCGCGGATGAGCAACGTTGACGTCGTCATTCCGTGCTACAATTACGCGCGCTATCTCGATCAGTGCGTTCAAAGCATTCTAAGCCAGCGGGACGTCAACGTCCGCATTCTCATCGTTGACGATCAGTCTAGCGACGACACGCCCGCGGCGTGCGCGCGGCTGGCGGCAAGCGATCCACGCGTCAGCTTCAAGCGCAACGAAAAGAACCTCGGCCTGATCGGCACGGCCAATGTCGGCATCATGGGTTGGGCGTCGGCGGAATATTACTCGCTCATTTCCGCCGACGACGCGCTCGTCCCCGGCTCACTGGCGCGTTCAACACAAGTGCTGAATGCCCACCCAGAGGCGGGGTTAGTGATGGGTCCGGCGCTTATCATTGACGACACGACGCAGATCATGCCGCCAACTGATCCGCGCGCGGCGACATATCAAGTCATTTCGGGCGACGCTTATCTGCGCCGCAACTTCGAAGCGGGCAATCCGGCGCCATCGCCTTCTGTCGTGCTGCGCACCAAGATGCAGCACAAACTTGGCGGCTATCATCCGGCAATGCGGCACACGAGCGACATGGAAATGTGGATGCGTTTTGCGTTGCACGGACCGATTGCGCTCATCCGCGACGTGCAATCGCTCTACCGCTGGCACGGCGCCAACATGACGCTGGGTTTCGATCTGATCCGCGATCGCGAAGAACGTTTGAAGACATGCGACGTCGTCTACGAAGCCGGGGGCGAGAAGAATCCGCGGTTCATGGAAATGTTCGGCAACATGAAACGCTACTTTGCGCATGAAGCGTATTGGTTTGCCGGCGAGGCCATGGAGCGCGGCGACAGCGTCGAGATGAAGCGCTGCCTCGCCTTCGCCGAGACGTGCGACCCCAACATCAGGAACCGCCCCATCGCTTGGCGCTTCAAGGTAAAGCAGCTCCTGGGACCTTCTCTCTCCAAGGGCATGCGCGGGGCGATGAACGAAGCCAAGCGCGCGCTGGGCGGCGAAGAGCGTGCGTGGTTCGCGCCAAATTCGGAATTGGGTTGGTATCCTGACGCCAAAGAACTTGGCGAAGCGCCGCTGGCTGAAGGCGTTGCCGAGACCGCTTAGGCCGGTGAAAGCCAGCGCCACCGGCGCATGAAGCGCACCAGCATGCGCGCGCGCTCCTTCGCATCGACTTGATATCGCTCAGCGACGACGTCGAAGAACGGCGTGCGTTTGAGACTCTGCCAATAAAGCCATGCCCACGGATGATAAATGTTCGGCAGCCAGGGCTTTTCCGGGCCGGTGAAGTGGATGATGCGCGGTTGGCGATTGCCGAGATGCTTGTCGGCGGACATTTCGGCAATGAGACTCGGAATGGCCATGTGGCGCTGCGCATTCCATGCGACGCTGAAGCGCTTCCAGCGATCCCAGCAGGCGAAGTTTAGCGCGTCCTGATCGTTCAGCGGCGGATTGTTGTCGGCGACGAATTGCGCGGCTTTAGTGAAGAGCTTCTGTTCGCGCACCTTGTCGAGATCAATGACGAGAATGCCGGCATTGAAATAATCGGGGCCAACCGGCAGCGACCAGCGCTCCGCGAATGCTTTGGGATCGACGAAAGCATCAATAGCGGCGGCGACAGGATTGCCCTCAAGGTCGAACGCATAGAGTTCACGTACATCGCGCAACACGGTGATGTCGGCGTCGAGATACAGCAGCTTGTGGCAATCGGCAGGCGCGAGCTTCTCCAGACCGAGGCGAAACAATGTCGCGCGCGTGAAGTGCATGCGATCGGCGAAGGCCGGCAGATCGTCATCGCCGACCTCGATCCATACGAACTTGGCGTTGGCGGCCACCGATTCAACGCGCCGCTGCGCTTCGGCATCGATACCGACATGCAGAATGATGAAACGATAGCCGCCGCCGTGCGAGGCAACGGACGCCATGACAGCCGCGCCGTGTTCGACATAGTTTTTGTCGAATCCGAACGCGACGTCGATAACGCTTGTGCTGGCGGCGGCGCTCATGCCGTCACCTCGATTTTCGCCGCCGGCGGCTTGCGCAACCACCAGCGTGCGCGCAGGCGCAGCAATTGGTAGGCGTCCATCTTGTACGCGGCGGCGACCTCGCGCTTGAACGGCGTATGATCGAGCGCCTTCCAGTACATCCATGCCCACGGATGCCAGATGTTCGGCATCCACGGCTTCTCCATGCCAATGAAATGCACCATTGCGGGCGTTGCACGCCGCCATTTGCGCAACGGCTCCTGCTGCTCCACCGCGCGCTCTTTCGGCGATAAATAGCGTTGCACGTTCCAAGCGGGATCGACGCTCTGCCAGCGGCCCCAGAACGTGTAGTTCAGGGCGTCTTGATCGCCGAGGAGCAATTCCTTGTTGTTCTTGACCACGAAATCGAGCGCGGCGGAGAACGATTTTTCCGCGCGCACTTTTTCCAGATCGATCACCATCATGCCGGCGTTGAAATAGAGCGACTTGCCCTCAGGCCTGCCCCACTTCTGCGCGAATGCGTCGGCGTCGACATAAGCGTCGCGCACGACGCCTATGGGCGCGCCTTGCAGATCGCTCGTCCAGAGTTCGCGGATATCGCCAAGCACAACAATATCGGCGTCCAGGTAGATGATGCGCTTGCACGCGGCTGGCGCCAGCGTTTCCAGGCCGAGGCGAAACAAGACAGTGCGGTTGAGGTGGCCGCGATCTTCGTATGCCGGCAAATCATCGTCGCCAACTTCGATCCAGAGGAAGGACGCACGTGGCGCAACGCTCTCGACGCGCTTCTGCAGCGGCGGATTGATGCCGGTGTGCAGCATGATGAAGCGGATGTTTGCGCCCGGCGCATTGCGCGCGACCGACGCGATCACCTGCGCGGCATGCGGCGCGTATTTAGCGTCAAGCCCGAAGGCGACATCGACTTGGTCCGCGGCGCTCACGCGCGCGCTCCACGCGCCGCCGAGTACAATGCACGGCGCAATGCACTGGCGCGAAACATGTCGCCAGCAGCGCGGAACGGCAGAATGGACACTGCGGTCCAGGCCGTGCGCAGTGCGTAGCCGCGCTGACCGGCGACGGCGCGTTCCTCGGCGGCCTCGCTGAAATAGCGGTAGAAATGGCCAAGCGTGTTGTTGTGCGCCTTCGCGAGTTCGAACGGCGAACTCCAAATGCGCCACTCCGGCAGCGCATGGCGGAAGAAGACTTTGCGGTCGAAGGCGATGCGGCGCAGTTGCAGCGCGTCCTCGGTGCCGCCATAGCGGCCGCGAAAATACACGCTCGGCACGCGCACGAAGCCGAGCCGGCGCGTGCGCGCGATGCGCAACATCCAGTCGAGATCCTGACCGCCCAGCAGCACCGGATCGAATTCGCCGACCTTTTCGCGAACGCGGACGCGTGTCACCAGCGTACCGATCTGCGGAAACAAACCGCTTAGGAGTTTCCGCAGCAGAACATCGCCTTCGCCGGGCTGCTTCGGCGCGGGCGCGCCACGCGGCGTGAGATCCGGCTCGGTATTGATGACTTGCGCAAACACAGCCTCGAGGTCGCTGCGCTCATCGAGCATCTTCAGTTGCGGACGCAAGTGACCGGGCAACCAGACGTCGTCATCGTCAAGAAACGCGAGATAGTCGCCGGTCGCGGCGCGCAGGCCAGCGTTGCGGGCAGCACTGGCGCCGTGCTCTGTTACGGGAAGGTGGATGGCGCGAAATTCTTCGCAGATGAGTTTTGTTTCGGGCGCGTCGCCATTGTCGCCGACTAGGATTTCCAATGCGAGGTCGTCGCCCTCGACGGCGCGGATGCTGGCGAGCGCCTGGCGCAACAATGCTGAGCGGTTGCGCGTGGGGACGATGACTGACACCCGCCGCATCAGATCCACTCCTCCCAACGATCGTACTTGCCGGCGAGCAGCGCGTTGAAGATGCGGTCGCCATCGAACTTGGTCACGAAGGTTCGGGCGATGGTGCCTTCGGGGCGGGTCTCTTCAGCTTGCGCGTAGATGAGATCGTAGCCCGCGGCGCGCGCTGCGTCGGCGGCGAGCTTCGGCCAATTGCCGGATTGTCCGAACGGAATAGCAAAGGTTTTCGGCGCAAAGCCCAAGCGTTTCTCAATCAGGTCGCGCGAATTACCGAGTTCGTCGACGATTTGCTGCGCTTCGATTTTGCTGAAATCTGGATGCGTCTCAGAGTGGCTGCCGAGCTCAGCGCCTTGCGCCAACAATTGCTCGATGTCCTTCCAGGTAAGGAAGACGTTGTTGCACCAATCGTAGCGCAGATCGCTCCAGTCGGAGACCGGGAAGAACGACCACGGCAGATTGTAGTCCTTGAGAATTGGCGCGGCGTTAGTAAGCACGCTCTTGAGGCCGTCATCGAAAGTGATGGCCAGGGTTTTGGCGTCAGCGCGGCCCGAGGCGACTTCCGAGGCTGGTGCGAACTTGAAGCCAGCGTTCAACGCCATTTCGATGTGGCGGCGAAAATGCGCGGGCGAGATGTCGTTCACGCCCCAATCGCTCTGCCCCACCGAGTGATAGCAGAGGATGCGGCCGACGTAGCGCTTCGACGGGCGGCCAAACGTGGCCAGCCAATGCCGCTCGCAACACATGCGTGCAGCCGCGACGTTTTGACGGTTAACGCCAACGCCACGCGCGAAAGATTTCAGCGCTTGCTTCATCAAAGATTTCCGCCGGACGGCCGCACAGATGCCTCATTGCGATACGTTTGGTCCAGGATTCTCGCCCGGGCGTGGAAAGATAACGCAGGTGCACGGTTTATGCCTGCGCAGGCTTGGTGCGACGACGCGACAGCCACCGGCGCACAGGTGTGTCGTAGACGGCATCGAGGATCGCAGCGGCAGCTACGGCGATCGCGGCGACGAGGAAATAATGCGCCATCGCCGGCATCGCGTCCCAGCCGTGATAGAGATCCGGGCCCGCAGCTTTCAGCCAATCCCAGATCGGCACGTGGAGAATGTAAATGCCGTATGAAAGCGCGCCCGCGGAGCCGCTCGCCCATGCCAGCCAGCCACGGACCTGTGATCCGGCGCATACTGCCACCAGCAGCGGGCATAGCATCAGCCCTGCCGTCAGGTCGTAGAGCCAACGCCACTGCGGCGCGGTTGGGATCATGAACACGGCAAGCAGCGCGGCAAACGCCAGTAGCGGCGGCAGCGCGAAGGTGATCCGGTCGCGCAGGCGATAGATCAGCACGCCGGTGAAGAACTCATAGATCACGCGCGGAAAGCCGCCGACGAAATTGGCCCAATTCCAGCCCATGTCGACGTTGTTGAAATGGTGAGTCAAAAACGCAAATGGCGGCGCGCTGACCGCCAAGATGAGCAGCAGCACGCGCACGCTGAGGCGGCGGATCAGCAGCGCAAAAATCACGTTTACGAAGAGTTCGAAGAACAGCGACCAGCCGGGCCCGTCCAGGGGATAGATGCCCCAACGGTCGGTGGTGAAGGCGGTCGGACACGGCAAGAACAAGAGCGCGAAGCCGAACGACCAGAACGCATTCTGCGGCGGGACGTCGATCCAGCCCTTGCTGGCAATGATGAACGCCAAAATCGCGCCCGCGAGCGAGCCCAGGATATAAAGCGGATAGAGGCGGATCAGCCGGACCTTCATGAAGCCGAGTAACGAGATGCGCCCTGAGCGCAGACGCTCGGCGTAAACGTGCGTCAGCACGAAACCGCTCAGCGCGAAGAAGAAGTCGACGGCGAGATATCGCCCCGGAAACAGCCGGGTCAGCGTCGGCGAAAGCACGTGATCCATGATCACGCACAGCGCAGCGAGGCCCCGCATGCCATCGAGCACGACAAAGCGTCGCGTGCCGGCGTTCTGGGTTTCCGTCATGACCGCTTGAACAGCATAGGATAAGCGGTTGCAGCGCGACAGGCTTCACGCGCGCGCTGAGTAATTCGCCGCAGGCGTGCGGCGCGAGGCTTGCGGGAAGCCGATTTTAACTTTGTGTCGAAGGGTGACGGTCCCAGCATGAGCGCCGAAGCCAACATCGCGGTGGTGATCGCGGCCTACAACGCCGAGCGCACGCTGGATCGCGCGGTCGCGTCAGCTTTGGCGCAGACTGAAACGGCCGAGGTCTGCGTGGTTGACGACGCATCAACCGATGCGACGGCGGCTTTGACCGAAAGTTGGGCTGAGCGAGATGGGCGCGTGACGCTTGTTCGTCAGCCGAAAAACGGCGGCCCCTCGCCGGCGCGCAACGCCGCCATCGCCGCCACGCACGCGCCGTGGATTGCCATCCTCGACGCCGATGACTATTTGCAGCCCGGCCGCTTCGCCGCGTTAATGAAGGCCGGAGCTGGCGCCGATTTCGTTGCCGATGCATTGATCCGCATTGTCGAAGGACAGAGTGCATCCGAGATAGATCAACCATTTTCGCCGCAGGCATTGGATTTCCAGGCTTTCGTGACCGGCAATCTCGGCGCCCAGACCGGGACGCTTGATCTTGGCTTCCTGAAGCCAGTGTTTCGGCGATCCTTCCTGACCGCGCACGAACTCTCGTATCGTGAAGACATGCGACTTGGAGAAGACTACGAGCTTTACGCCCGCGCTTTGCTGTTGGGCGCGCGTTTCTTGGTTGGCGGGCCGGCGGGTTACATCTCCGTTGAGCGCGAGGGATCACTGAGCAAAGAACACAGTGAGACCGATCTGGAAAAACTGCGCGATTGTGACGCCACTTTGCGTGGTGTGCGCACGCTTTCAGCTGAGGAGGATCGGGCGCTGCGGCAACGTTGGACCAGCATCGATTGCCGTCTTCAATGGTGCCGGCTGATCAGTGCAGTCAAAGCGCGTGACATCGCCGCCGCGGTATCGACCTTTCACACTCCAAACTCTGCCATTTACCTTGCACAGCGGCTTGGCGAGCAAGTTTGGCTGCGCAGCATCGCCGCGCTCCGGCGTTCATAAACCGCAACGCAAAATCCACAGGGAAAATTTGTCGCGCGCTGGCTCGCGTTTTGAATGCCCTCGCCTGCTAGGCGGCGTTACTGCGTTCGCATAGAACGACGAAGAGGTCTCAACCCATGACTATGCCGTTTTGGCACACGCGCCGCGCGATCCTTCGTACGCTCTTCGGAATGGGCGCCGTTGCTCTCGCTGCTTGCTCCACAGTGCCCCCGACGCCGCCAGAGATGATGGAGCACGCCGAGTACAGACTGGGCCCCGGCGACCAGTTGCGCGTTACGGTTTTCGGCGAGACCGATCTGACAGGTACATACACTGTCGGATCGCAGGGTTCGATTGCCTACCCATTGGTCGGCGAAGTGCCCGCCGCGGGCAAAACCATCCCGGAATTCACAACGGGGCTGCAAACAGCGCTGCAACAATACGTTCGTTCGCCCAATGTCAGCGTCGAAGTCGCAAACTATCGCCCGTTCTTCATTCTTGGCGAAGTTCAGCGCCCAGGCACTTATCCTTATTCCGCTAACCTTACGGTGCTCAACGCGGTCGCCACGGCGGGCGGATTCACCTATCGCGCGAACCAGGGAACCGTCTTCATCCGCCACGCGAACGAAGACGTCGAACATCAGGTTCAGATTACCATCGCGACGCCGGTGCTGCCCGGCGACACGGTCCGGATTGCCGAACGCTTCTTCTGAGCGCCGGACGCTTGGACGCGCGTAACCGCCTTTGCTCGCTTATCGCCAAATGCGCGGCGCGGAGCCTGCATAGGACGCTTGTAAGACGACTCCAATCTAACTGCTGTGCTAGCTTGGAGCCGTCGCTAGCTGGGCTTAACCACGTTTGTGGGGACGCTGGAGACAAAGGGGACATCGGCCTTAGCTCTCGTACAAGTTCAGGCCGGGTTCAGTGTGTGCGCTGATGAATATAATGAGCAAAGAACCGCAAGGCCCGTCGGCCGGCCCGCCTTCCTCGGGAGCGCCGCAAGGCTTGGCCGAGCTCTTCGGCGTCACCGGTGCACTGCAGATGCTGCGCCGGCGTCTGCTCATTATGGTGCTGATCGGCGGGACCGTCGCTGCAGCGGCGTTCGCCTTCCTGATGCTGCGCCCGCCGTCTTACGACGCGACGGCGCTGGTCATGATCAATCCGCGTCAAGAACGCGTGCTCACGTCAGATGACGTCATGGGGCAAATGCCGCGCGACTCCGCCGCGATCGACTCCGAAATTGAATTGCTGAAATCGCCGGCGCTGATGAACGAACTCGCCGAGGCGCTCGGCATGATGCGCCGTAACGATGCAGCCGGCGCCGGCAGCGCCGAAACTAATGTCGCCGCCGGCCTGGCGGGCGCGATCGACGTGCGCCGCCGTGGTCTGACCTATGTCATTGAGATCACCGCGCACGCGAAGGATGCGCGCCGCGCGCAATTGATCGCCAACACGTACGCCGACGTTTACATCACCAGCCAAGTCAATCAGCGCGTCGACACAGTGCAGCGCGCCAATTCATGGCTTTCGCGCCGCTTGGCGGAACTGCGCCAAGACGTGCAGCAGAAGGAAAGCGCCGCTGAGACTTTCCGCGTGCAAAACGGCCTGATGGCCGCCCAAGGCACGACGCTGCAAGAAAGCGAAATCACCAACGTTCAAAATCAGGTGCTCGCCGCGCAAGCCGATCTTGCGGCAGCGGAAGCGCGCTATCGCCAATTGCAAGACCTGCGGGCATCGGGCGCCTCGCTCGACACCATGGGCAACGCGCTGAACTCGGAAACCATCCGTTCTCTGCGTGACCGCGAAGCCGACGTGACGCGCCGCCAATCGGACTTGGAAAACCGCTACCTGCCGACGCACCCGGCCGTGCAAGCAGTGCGCGCCGAGAAAGCGGACGTCGAAAATCAGATCACCCAAGAAATCCAACGCATCTCGGTGAACCTCGGCAACGAAGTCTCCGTGGCGCGCGCGCGCGTGGCGACGCTGCAAGGTTCACTGCATGAAGCCACTGGCGAAGTGAGCCAAAACTCGGGCGCCAGCGTGCGCCTGCGCGAACTCGAGCGCGAAGCGGCCGCAAGCCGCGAAGCATACGAATCTTACCTGCAGCGCTACCAGCAGCTTGCCGACCAGGATCAACTCAACACCTCTGACGCGCGCTTGTTGGCTTATGCGTCGCAACCCGGTTCGCCGGCTTCGCCGAAGCTGCGCGTATCGCTGGCGCTGGCGCTGGCAGTCGGCATGGTGCTCGGTCTGATCGCTGGCGTGGTCGCCGAAATCCTCGATCAATCGGTGAAGAACGCCGACGATCTGGAGTCGAAGGTTGGGTATCCGGCCATCGCGTCGATCCCGGCCATCTCCAAGCGCATGATGCGGCAGATGCCGCCGGCCGAGCGCCACCCGTCGGGCTATCTCGTGGGTCGGCCAATGTCGGCTTTCACCGAAGCGCTGCGCGTGCTGCGCACGGTGATCGTGTACTCGCGTCTCGATTTCTCGGTGAAGGTCGTGGCCGTCACTTCCGCGTTGCCGGACGAAGGCAAGACCACGATTTCGATGTGCTTGGCGCGCGTTGCAGCGATGTCGGGCCAACGCGTGGTGGTCGTCGATTGCGACCTGCGCAAGCAATCCATCAACGACGTCCTCGATGTCGAGACCGATGTCGGCATCTTGCAAGTGCTTGCCGGGGAAGCCCCCTGGCGTTCGGCCATCGTCCGCGACCCGAATTCCGATGCGCACGTTTTGCCGGTCGCGACCTCGGGCTTCACGCCGCGCGACGTGTTCGGTTCGGAAGCGATGTCGCGTCTGGTCGCGGATCTCCGCCAGCACTACGACCTCGTCGTGCTCGATTGCGCGCCAATCCTCGCGGTCGCCGAAACGCGGATTCTGGTGAAGCACGCGGACACGACGGTGATCGTGGCGCGCGCGGGTCGCTCTGCGATCGGGGCGGTGCGCTCGGCGGTGCAGCAGACCGAAGGCGCCGGCGGCAAGGTGCTTGGCGTGGCGCTCAACTGCGTCGAGCCGCACTGGCAGTCGTACGGTGACTCGCTCTACTTCTACCAATCGAAGTCATACTACAGCGTCTCTTAAGCTCAGCGCATCACGCCCATGAGCATCGCGTATTTCGTGCATGAGCTGGCCGACGCGGCGGTTCAAAAGCGGCTTCGCATGCTGCGCAGCGCGGGCGAAGACGTGAGGTTGCTCGGCTTCGAGCGCGACCGTGGTGCAGAACAAGCTCATGACGGCATTGTCCTGGGGCGTACGCAAAACGGCCGCTTCGCGGCGCGTATTGTGAGCGTGCTGCTGGCGTTGCCGCGCGCGTTGCAACGGCGAGAGTGGCGCGACGCCCGGCTCATCATCGCGCGCAATCTGGAAATGCTGGCGCTGGTCATCGCCCTTACCCGGTTCGCGGGCAAACGGCCTCGCATCGCTTATGAATGCCTGGACATTCATCGCATGGTGCTGGGTAGCGGACTGACGGCGCGGGTGATGCGAGCGGTTGAGCGCTTCTGCCTCCGGCGCGTCGATGTGGTCGTGGTCAGCTCCCCAGCGTTTGAGCGCAACTATTTCCGCGCGTTGCAGCATTTCGCGGGGCGTGTGCTGATTGCGGAAAACAAAGTGCTCGGCGTTGCCCCGGTGGCGATGCAGGGGCCGCCGCCGGGCACGCCGTGGGTCATCGCCTGGTGCGGCGTGCTGCGGTGCGCGCGCAGCCTCGATATTCTCGCCTCTGTTGCCGCGGCAAATTCCGGCTTGATTCACGTCGAGTTGTGGGGCGCACCGGCGCTGGATCAGATTCCCGATTTCCACGCGCGCGTGGCTGCTGCGCCGAACCTGCATTTCAAGGGCCGCTACCGGCCCGACGATTTGGCGGGAGTTTATGCACGCGCGCACTTCGCGTGGGCGGTGGATTTTTATGAAGCCGGCGGCAATTCCGACTGGCTGCTGCCGAACCGGCTCTATGAAAGCGTCTGCTTTGGCGCAACGCCGATTGCAGCCGCCGGCGTCGAAACCGCGAACTGGCTGCGCGATCACAAGGTTGGGGTCATGCTCGATGCGCCGTTTGAGCAAAGCTTGGCGGCGTTTCTGCGCACTTTGGACGCCGCAGCGTACCAGAGCTTACGCGCGGCGGCGACCGGCCTCGATCGCGACGCCACCCAGCTTAGCGAAGCCTCGTGCCGCGCATTCGTTGCAGAACTAGAGGGCGCGCCGGCATGACGCTGCTGGTTGTCATCCCCTGCCTCAATGAAGAGGCGCATCTTCGGCGCTTGCTCGATGCGCTGCACCGCGATCCTGCCGCCAACGATGCGCGCATCGTGGTTGCGGACGGCGGCTCCGCCGACTCCAGCGTCGCCATCGTCCGCGAGGCGGCGCGCACTGACGCGCGCATCGTGCTCATGCACAACCCACAGCGTATTCAAAGCGCGGGCGTCAATGCCGCGGTGCGCGCGTATGGCGGCGACGGTGAATTCTTTGTGCGGGTCGATGCGCACGCCGCCTATCCTGATGGGTTTCTGAGCAACCTGCTCAGCGCGCAGCGTGAAAGCGGCGCGGATGCCGTGACTGTATCTATGCACGCCAGAGCTGCGCGTGGCGCGTGCTTTCAGCAGGCGAACGCCGCCGCGCAGAACAGCGCGCTCGGCACCGGCGGCTCACCGCATCGCCACGCTGGCGAACGCTGCTGGGTCGAGCATGGGCATCACGCCCTGATGCGCGTGAAGTCGTTTCACGCGGCAGGCGGCTACGACGAGAGCTTCAGCCACAATGAGGATGCCGAATTCGATAAGAGGCTGACGGACTCCGGCGGACGCATCCTTCTCGCCTCGGACATCGTCATCGACTATTTCCCGCGCGCGACAGCAACGGCCTTGGCGCGCCAGTATTTCAAATTCGGCGAAGGGCGCGCGCGCACGTCGATCAAGCACAGGATGCCGCTGAAACCGCGCCAAATGATTCCGGCTCTGATCGCGCCAGCGGTCGCTTTGAGCGCGGTGTTGACCCCGTTCACGCCGTTGGCGGCCGTACCGGCGTTGGCGTGGATAACTGCGTGCCTCGGTTACGGCGTCATCCTCGGCATCAAACAAAGGCAGCTGTGCGCGTGCGCCGCGGGCGTTCTGGCGATGATCATGCACTTTGCGTGGTCGGTTGGATTTTTGCGCGGGGCGGCTGCAAATGTGGGCCGCTCGCCGCGGATGCAAAACGCGCTCTAAGCGGCGTCGTTCTTCTTGCGATCACCTAGGACGTGCGGCTTTGGCGGCGGCGGGGCCTCGACGCGCAACACGCTCGGACGCACCGCATCGTCAGCGCCTTTAAGACGCATGAGCGCGTCCCACGCGATCAGCGCATCCGTGAGCAATGACCAGGACAGCGTATATATCTTGTACTGGTTCGCCTCTTCCGCGTTAGTATCGGCGACCGCGGCAATGCCGATCACACCCGGGCGGGTGCTCAGGTAATAACGCTTCGCAGTCTTCAAGGGGTCGAGCGTCTCGCGCGCCAAGGGACGTGGCCCGATCAGGCTCATGTCACCGTGCAGCACGTTGATCATTTGCGGCAGGCGTTCGATCACGCGGCTGAGCTTGCCATCCTTGGTTACAGCCAGGGGCGGCGCATCGGGTGTTTCATCCTTGCCGGGATGCAGCGGCGTCACCACGGCGCCGCACGGCGCAGCGCGCAGACTTAGGCAACGGAAGGCGCGGCCGCCGTAACCGACGCGCTCTTCGCTCACCAAACCGAGCGTTCCGTTGCGCAGGCGCGTCCATGCAAGCGCGACTGCCAGCACTGGCGCCCACACCGGAGCTGTGAATACTGAAAGGAACACATCAAGCGTGCGTTTCGGCCAGCCGCCCAACGTAGGGTCGTACGAAACCACGGGCGCCGAGGCCAAGTCGCGCCGCAGACCCGCTTCGAAGCCCTCACATTCCTGAGCAGTTTCGCTGGGTTGAGCTGGGGCGGACCCGCGAGGCAATTGTATCAGCATCGTCGGCGGAAACCTCGTCCGCCAAGATTAGAAAGCGCGGGAGAAAGTGCAACGCTCTGCACTGTTCTGAACAAAGATATTTACCCGAGTCTCCAAACACGCCACACCCGGACCGAGATACTCGGCGCTGCCGTATTCGCTGCCCAGCCTTCGCGCTTGTGGATAACCTTGGCGTGTAGGGGCGGCGTCGGCGCCGAGGCGAGGAGTACTGGGGCGTAGTGTCGGCTGATTTCACTGGCGAGCGGTCCGCCTTCGTGGAGGACACGCGTGTGAGCGCGCCTCCGCGCCGCGCGTCGCGCCGGCGCAAGCCTGCATCGACGCTCGTGCGCACGCGCATTTTGCGCGGGATGAAGCGGCAGCTCCCGACATTTGTAATGCTCGTTGCGCTGATTACCGGCGTCGGCGTGTTGTACGCCTATGCCGACAAGCATGCGCTGACGCAGGCGCTGCCGCTTTGCTTCGGTATCGGCGTCGCCGGCGCGTTGGCGCTGTCGGCGACGCTTGAGTTCAGCCGCAACACCGTCACCTCAATCGCTAGCCTCGGGAAACATCGCGGCTATGTGGTGCTTGGCGCGGCGCCGGAGCTGACGACCGCCGACTTGCGCGCGTTGCCGCCGGAGTGGCGCTCGCCGCTGGGCTGCCTGGCGTTCCAACCCGCCTCTCCGTTTTCAAGCGCGTTCCGCGATCTGCAGGGATCGATTGTCGACGACCATGTGGTCGCTTTCATCGCGCCGATCCCCAATGACGGCGCCAGCACCGTTGCACTCGGCGCTGCGGTCAGCGCTATGCAGCAAGGCCGGCGCGTGGTGATCGTGGATTGCGATCTTCGGCGGCGCTCGCTCACGCGCGCCTTTGGCCGCGATCCAGATCAAGGCGTGCTCGAAGCAGCCGAACGACCGCAGAATTGGCGCGCGGCAATCGACCACGAACACGAGACCGGCTTGGCATTCATTCCGGCGGTCGAGATCGACAATCCGTGGCGCGGGTTGATCGGGGCGCCGGGCCTGCAGGCGCTGATCCAGGAATTGCGGCGCGAATTCGATCTGGTGATCTTGGACTGCCCCCCGGCGCTGGCCAACGCCGAAGGCCGGATATTGGCGGGCTTGGCAGACAAATGCGTCTTGGTCGCGGCTTGGGACGACACCACTATCGGCGCGATCCGCGTCAGCGTGGGCTCCATCCGCATGCGGGCCAACGCCGGCACCGCTCTCTTCATCAATCGCGTGCCGGCCAATTATCGCTTCGGGCGCCTCGGGCGCGACTAAGCGCGAGCGGCGAGCATATCGTCGGGCGCAAGCGCGCCGCCGATGGCAATAGCAAGCTGCGGAAATACCGGCGCGAGATTGCCGCGGAACTCCGGCGCGTGCGCCCATTCTGGCGTCGCCGGTTTTGGCATCACCTTCACGCGTCCGCCGCCGCGCGGCGCAGTGCGGATAATGGCTTGGATGAACGGCGCGGCAGCGCCGCCGCCGACGGCAACCGATTGGATCGCGCGGCTGCCGTCCGTCACCGCGTAGCGACGTGCGGTTTCAAGCGCGCCTTCATACGCT
The DNA here is from genome assembly GCA_047601265.1 of Terricaulis sp. GTDB lineage: Bacteria > Pseudomonadota > Alphaproteobacteria > Caulobacterales > Aquidulcibacteraceae > Vitreimonas. The sequence goes on along the minus strand of JASGJR010000001.1, from coordinate 3,208,770 downwards.
TCGAGAAGATCGCCCTCGAACGCCCGAAAGTCTTCGGCGCGCTGAACGTCCTTCATGGTGATCTTGATGGTCTTGCCATTGTGGCGAAGCACGGCGCGCCCCTCCGCGAACAAGCTGTCCTTGAAGTCGCGCATCTCACGCATCATGGCCCACCACAAATCGCTCTGCTTGTCGGTGGCCTTCAGGCGCGCAGCATCTAGAGCGAGATTGGCGATCACGCGGTCGATGTAATCTCCCGCCTGGTTGATGGTGACTTGGGCTTCGCGCAACTCCTCCACCCGCGCGCCAGCGCGTGCGAGAACGGCAATGTCGGTGGTGCCCGCGCCCATGTCGAGCACGATCATGGCCGGCGCTTCGACTTTAAGGCCGATCGAAGTGTAAGCTGCAGCGGCCGTCGCCTCAAAAATGAGTCCCATTTTCGCAGGCCGCGCGCCAAGGCGGCTGTTGGCGATGGCGCGCTTGGCGTCGTCAATGCTGACGCCATCGGGTGTTGAAACATCGAGCGTGGCGCGCAGCGCGTCAGCCTCCCCAAACAATCGCAGCACCTCGTTGTGGAGGCCAGCGCTATCGCCGCGCCGCCACGCCGGCGCCGCATAGCGCCGCTCCAACGACGCGCCCGCCAGCATCGGATCGGCGGCAATCGCGCGATCAACGGCAGCATTGAGATACGCGAGATAGAGCACCAGCAGATCGCGCATGGTGAACACGCGCTGCGGATCGATCGCCGCGGCCGCCATGGTGTTGAGCGCGCGTTCCAGATCGCTGGTGCTCAAGAGCGTCTTGAACGAGCGCAGCGCGATGCGCTTTCTGTCGCTCAGCACGTTGGCGCGTTCCAGCGCGGCTGCGCCAAAGAGCACACGCGTGTCGTCAACGAACACAGCGCTATCAAGCAGAAACGCGTTACGACCCGTCTGGCCTGCGATCGCCAACGGACGGACCTGCTTGGGATCGAACGCCGACCAAGCGTCGCGCGGCGCAGCGGCTGCCTTGGAAAAGGCAGTGCCGAAATCGACGCAGAGGATCCAGTCGCTCATGGCTTGCGCCGAACCGATGTCACGCGCGCCTTTGCCAAAACTTCGCCGCCGCGCAGGACGCCGGGGCTTTTGATCTTCACGCGAGCCGGCGGACGTGAGCCGAGTTTGCCGAGCGCGTGGCGACTGCTGTCATAGGCCTCAACGCTGCCGGCTTCGCCAAGCGGAGACAGCCCACGCTTGCGGGCAGCGCGCCGCAACGCTTGGCCCACGAACTCCGCCGCGTCCGCATCGCCGGCCTGCCAGGCTCCAAATTCCGTCAGCGCATCAGCCAAGGCCGCGTCGGCCTCGGCCCAGGCCGCCTCCGCCAGCTGCCGCGTGAGGTCACGCGAAGACGCCGCGCGTTTCCGCACGGCGCCGTTGGTTTTCCGCTTTTTCTTCGCCGCAGGCATACCCCACCCAAGCCCCGCAGCGCTCGACCGCGCCTAGAGACGGAGGCTAAGGCCGAGCGAGAACGTGTTCACGTCATACTCTTGGAGAGCGACGTTGGAGTCTACTGAATCGTGCCGATACTTGGCCGTGAGCGCCACGCGGCGATTGAGGATGTACTGCGCCCCCAGCTCGCCGGTGGTGAAATCGTCATGGCGATTGATAGTGCGGAAGTCGCGCGAGCCGGTCTGGACGCCTGCCGACAAGATCAGATTACGGAGCAATTCGTGATCGACGTGCGCGCCATAGCTGCTCTCGACGTACGGCGCCTGGGTCGTCGCATCCTGATCGCCGGCGTTGCGTGTGGCGCTGAATGAGAGCGTGGTCAGCTGCGTAACGTACCATTGCAGGTTGGCGTCTATGGCCGTGCCCTGCACGTCCGGTCCGACATTGTAGTCGCGCTTGAACTGGCCGGCCGTGATTTGACCCTTCATCAGATCGGTCAAGTTGACGGCGATGCCTGCGAGCAAAGTGCGGCCATCGGAGCTCAGACCGGGGACGTTGTCATACTTGCGTTGGTCAAAAGTGGCTTGACCCACAATGCCGATACGCGGCGACACGGCGTACTCAACGCGGAGCGTGCCGTCGTTTTCGTTGCTGTCGCGCTGGTTCTGCGAGACGCCGTTGACGTCGTGATAGTTCAGCTCCGTGCGCGCAGCACTCGCTTGAACTTGCAGATAGTTGAAGTTGTGCGAGATGCTCACCGAACCTTGCGTGGTATCGTAAATCGACGGTTCGCCGGTGTTGGCATGAATTGCGTCGATGTTGGTGCGCGGCTCGACTTGGCGCGCCCAACGTGCGCCAGCGCTCACGCTCGTGTCGCTGCCGACATCGAGGCGGCCCTGCCCTGAAACGAAGCCGGTCGTAGAATCTTCGCTGGCAAAATCTTGGTGCCCGGTACGCGTAACGCCTGCGGCCACCGACAACGCGTTGCGCGTCCAGTGCGAGCTCAGCCGCGCTTCCGGCGACACGGTGTAAATCAGGTCGCTTTCCTTATTGAACGGGCCGTTGTTCGAAACGGCGAACAAGTTGTCGGTGCTGGCCACGCCGACGTCGACGCTGGCGTTCAAATCGAAGCCGCCGAAGCGCATGCCTTGCGGATCATATTCAGGGCGCGGACGTTCGCGCACGGAGACGCTCGGCGTCGCTACCGACGCGTCCTGTGCATGCGCTTCAAGTGGTACAAGACCAATCAACGCCGCCGCGAATACGGAAAATGCTGGATGAAGCCGCACGTCGAATTCCCCCACGTTCGCAGGCGACAGACCCGCGCGGGGAGATGGTTTGAATTTTTCAGAGATTAAATCAACGAGGTGCACGTTCGGCGAGAAAGACTCTCGCCAACCGAATAACCGGCGATGGACGTCAACCAAACTCATGCTCCCCCAGCTGTCACAAGCGATCAGCCGCCAAAAAGAGGCGCTTCGGTCCGTCCGTCCACAGCTTATAGTAGAATATTAGCGGCCTGCAGCGTGTGCTTGCAACGCAGTCAGTAACCAAGACCCAGCCGACCAGACCAGCACCCAGGCAAGAGCGCAGTAAACGACAACACCGGACACTACGGCCCAGCGCGGAAAGCTCTTTAAACGCGCCGGCGGGGGCGCGTCGCGTGTCAGCGGCTCCGGCTGGAGCTCCTGCTGAAACTGTGGGCGGCGAAGAGCCCCCAAGTGACTATCCTTCGGCGTCGCTCGCGCGGCTGGCGCAAACTTTCAAATCGTCAATCTAATGGCGCGAGCGGGTGTGGCAAGCGTGCAAAGCACTTCACACTTTCTTAGCCAAAAACGCGACTTTGATTGCAATGCACAAACCCCGCTGCCAGAACTTTTTGCGCCATCGACGGAGGGAAGATGGCGGGGGTCGTTCGACATGGCGAACCAATTCATCGAGGTGGAATCCCCCGTCAGGATTCCGCTTCGGGGCCGGCAAAATGCTGGCCAAATCTACCGTGCGGCCGAAGCGCGCGTAGCGCATCGAATCACGGATCGCCGTCTCATTGCTAAGGTTCGGGCCGCCAATGGGCGGGCCAAGCGCGCGTTCGACTTCGCGGTCGCAACAGCAGCGTTAATTTTTTTAGCGCCGGTCTTCGTGACCGTGATGGTGCTGATGAAGCTTTTCGACCGTGGTCCAATTTTTTATCGCCACACGCGAGTTGGCCGCCAGGGCGCGCGTTTTGAGTGCCTAAAGTTCCGCACCATGGCGACGGACTCGGCTGAGCGCTTGGCGCACATCCTCGAAACCGATCCTCATGCCGCTGCCGAATGGGCGAACGGTCAGAAGCTTAAGAAGGATCCGCGGATCACCAAGATCGGCGCGTTCCTGCGCAAGTCGAGCATCGACGAGCTACCGCAGCTCTGGAACGTCATTCGTGGCGACATGAGCATTGTCGGTCCGCGCCCGATCACGCGCGCCGAACTCAACCGCTATGGCAAAGACCGCCGCTTCTATTTGCTGGTGCGCCCAGGCATCACCGGCCTTTGGCAAGTGAGCGGACGTTCGAGCACCGGCTATGAAAAGCGCGTGCGCTATGACCGCGAGTATCTCGAAGAATGGTCATGGCTGGGCGAGTTCTGGATCATCCTCATGACGATCCCGGCTGTGCTCAACACCGACGACGCCTGCTAACCAAAGCTAGTCTCTAAAGGCTTTTTCACCGGGGCGCGGATCGCGTGGCGCGATTGGTTTGAACACGCCTGTGCCGGTCAGGAGCGTCCTGTCTCCGCACCACACGCGGCCGCGCACGATGAAGAGATCATCGGTGGTCGAAAGCACTTCGCCGCCGCCTTCCACCCAATCGCCAAGGTGCGCGCTCGAAAGAAAATCGCAGGTGAGCCGCACCGTCACCCAATAGGACGAGGTCTCGATGGAGACGATATGGCCCCAGGCCATATCCGCGAATGTCATGAGCATTCCACCGTGCGCGTTGCGCATGCCGTTGGTGTGATGCTCTTCGACGCGAAATCCCATAGAGATCGCGCCTTCAATCGCACGCCGGTAGAGCGGGCCTATTTGGCGCCCGAAGCCTCGCCGCCAATCAAGCACGGCGTAGCCTTCGGGGATTTCGAACGGTGTTGGTGTTGCTTCGTCGTCGGACATGGGGCGCGCGCTCAATCGCGCCGGTCGCGACGCGCGAGCAAAATAGCGATGCCCGCGCGCAATGAAACTAGTCGAAGGCAATGTCGTCGTTGCTGACGTCGAAGTCCTCCACGAAAACTTCTTGCAGCTTCTTGGCGCTGCTGGTGCGCGGCTTGCCATTGACCATGTCGCTGCGCACATCGTAACGCGCCGCCCGGATCGCCGGGTGGAAGCCGACATTGTTGAGGGCGATCATCACGTCGTGACCGCGTTCACGCCAATACGCCTCGATCTTGGCCTTCAGAGCCAGGGCCCCTTCCCGCGAGCAATAATCAGTCTCGCCTTGGGCCAGACCTTTCCAATCATCGCTTCCGTCCATCTGAAAAGTATCCAAAGCTAGTGCGCTCACGAGGGCCTCCCAACATTCGGGTAGACCACCCGATGCCGAAATCATCTCAGAAGCGAATGCCTACGAATACTCGACTGAGGTTTGGTTCGAAGACCTATGCTTTGTCTTATCAGAAGCGGACTTGTTGCAGTCCAACTGGACTAGTTCATAAGCCCTATACCGTCGCTGTGTCTGCACAACTTGCGAAAATCATGGTCTTATTCTGCTGGTGCTGGCCATGGTCCAACAGAGCCGCCTCGTCGCCGTTATTGAAGACGAACCCACTTCAGCTGAGGCGCTGACGCTGGTGCTGCGCGATTGGGGCGCCGAAGTTGCGGTAGGCGCCCACGCTAACGACATCGCCGAACAACTCGGACCTCGTATGTCGGAGGTCGGGTGGATCATTACAGATTCAAATCTTGGCGATGGCCGCGACGGCGTCACGCTGGTTGATCGCATCACCGCTGCGGCTCCGGCGGCGCGCGTCCTCATCCTCTCTGGCGATCTGAACCAGCATGCGGCCGCCAATGCTGCCAAGGCCGGCTTTGAAGTGATGGATAAACCCGCCCGCCCCGATAAGATCGTCGCTTGGCTTGAACGCGCCTAGCCAGGGGTTCGCTTGACTTCAGTATCGCCGGACCATGCAAGCGACCCGTCGCCGCGTAGTGGGTTTTTGCCGCGCGCAGACATCATCATGGCAGTCACGGCGTCGCTGCTGGCGGTGTTCGCGGTGTTGTTCGTCGTTGGCTTCGTGGTGCTGAACCGGGCGCAAGAACAATCGATCCGGCAGTCCGCGGTGAACCGCGAGGCCCGGGTGGCCGCCTACAGTTTGATTCAAGCGTCAATCGACGCGGAGACGGGGCAGCGCGGATATCTGCTCACCGGCGATCCTGTGTTTCTGGCGCCTTACCAGCACGGCAAAGTGCAAGCTGCAGCGCAACTCAACCGGCTGCACGATGTTGCCAGCGTCGATCCCGAACTCGCGATCGAACTGGCGCAGACCGAAAGCGCGACCAACGCAGCGTTTGTCGCGATCGATCACACGCTCTCATTGCAAGGCGCCCGGAGCTTGGGGCGTGCGCAACTGCGCGACGAGCTGCTTCGCTCTAAGGCTGCGATGGACGATGCGCGCACCCGCGCCAACAACCTCCTGCGCCACGTTGAGCGCATCATCGATGGCGTACGCGCGCGCAACGCCGCTGGCCGGCTGGGCATTTACGTGCTGGGCGGATTGCTCGGCGCGATGACGCTGCTCGCGGTCGCACTCTCATTCTGGGCGTTGCGGCTCGAGCGGCGCGGCTGGCGCGCGGCGCTGGCTGCGCTCGAGGACGCCAACGCCGCCGCTGAACTCGCGCGTGCCAAGGCAGCCGCGTCAGATCTCGCCAAAACACGCTTTCTGGCCGTCGCAAGCCACGACATGCGCCAACCGTTGCATGCTCTGACACTTTATCTGAGCGCGTTGGCGCGCCGTGTGAACACACCCGAAGCGCAGGACATTATCGCCAAGATGGACCGCGCCGCGAGTTCACTGGTGGGCATGTTCGCCTCGCTGCTCGATTTAGCGCGCATCCAGGCCGACGTGATCACGCCGGAAGTCGAGGATTTTCCGCTGCAAGACATCATTGATCGTCTCGTCGGCGAGCACCCAGGCGCGAAAGTGGCGGGACCTACGACGCCGGTTGCGCTGATGGTGCGCAGCGATCCGGTGTTGCTGGAACGAGTGCTGCGCAACCTGGTTTCCAACGCCATTCGTCATGGCGGCGGCGCGGCCGCAATAACGGTGACGCCCGTCGCCGGGCGCGCGCGCATTTCTGTCAGCGACCATGGCGCGGGCATTGCCGCCGCTGACCAACAACGCATCTTCGAAGAATTCACGCGTCTCGATGCGCGCGGCGGCGTTGAAGGCCTCGGTTTGGGATTAGCCATCGTCAAGCGCATCGGCGAGATTCTGGGGCTGCAACTGGAATTGAAGTCTGCGCCTGGCGAGGGCGCGACGTTCAGCGTGCAGGTCCCGATCGTGGTTGCCGCGATCAAAGATTCCGGCGGCGCCGAAGAACCACGCCTGGATGGCGCGCGTATCGCCGTGCTGGACGACGACCCGCTGGCGCTCGAAGCGGTGGCCAACGTGCTCCGCGACGCTGGCGCTCAGGTGGAGACGTTTAGCGATGAAGCTGGCCTGCAAGGCGCGCTTGGCCGGGGCCTGCGACCGGAATTGTTTGTGCTCGATCTGCGTATCGAGGGCGAATTGCGAGGCGTGGACATCGGCAATCGCGCGCGCGCCAAGCTGCACCCGCCGCCGCCTGTCATCATCATCACCGGCGACACCGCCGCCGATACCCTCGCCTTCTTGAGCGATTCCGGGTTCGCGTGGCTGATCAAGCCAGTCGACCGCGCAGCGCTTACGCGCGCGGCAGCGGCGCAGGTTCAGAAGCAGCTAGTTTGATTTGAGTTTGGCGATCGCTTCAGCGCGCGTCCGCACGCCGAGCGCACGATAAATGGCGGCCAAGTGGATCTTCACGGTGCCCTCGGCGATGTCGAGGGTGCGCGCGATTTCCTTGCTGGCCATGCCTTTCAGCAACTCGTTCAGCACTTCGCGCTGGCGCAAAGTGAGCTTATCGCTTCCGCCGACATCGCTTTCGCGCGCAGCAGGCCCCATCGCCGCCGCATCACGCCGCCCCAAAGTTGGCGGGACGAAGATGCGGCCTTCGAGAATGGATTTCAGCGCGTTGGCGATTTCAGCCGACGGCAGGGATTTCGGAATGTAGCCGTGCACGCCAGCGCTCAGAGCGCTGATAATGTCGGCGCGTTCCTCCCATGCGGAAACAACGGCGACTTTTGCATCGGGAAACCCATCGCGGAGCGCCGACAGCGCTTCCGCGCCCGACATTCCAGGCATACGCAAATCCACGAGAACGAGATCGCCCGCGCCTTGGTTGGTGAGAATTTCGATGGCTTGGTCCAACGTCTCGGCTTCGCGCACCTCGTCAGCGCCAAGCATGTCGACGAGGAGCTGCCTCATGCCGCTGCGAAAAAGCTCGTGATCGTCAGCGACGAGCGCCTTAATCCCCATGGGTCCTTGCCTCAGATGAGTTGACCTGAGTCTGTGCAGACAATGCAGCTAGCGCGCGTAAGTTGCAACTCCGTTAGGGAACCCGAGCGCCCCGCGAATCCGATACCTGCGTAACCGCACTTTCCGGCGCGCCGGGCGTTTCGCGATCGCGCTGCAAACGGATGGTGTCGATGCGCTCGCGCTCGATGATAAAGAGTTCCAGCGCGCGGCCCGTCAGGTTTCTGCCGTTCGGCACGCGCAAGGACATGGGGTTCACTTGCTGGCCGCCGTGCAGCACTTCGTAGTGGAGGTGCGGACCGGTTGCACGGCCCGTCTCGCCGACTAGGCCAATGATTTGGCCCTGATGCACGCGCGCGCCGGCGCGCACGAGGACGCGCGACATGTGGGCGTAGGCGGTTTCGTAGCCGTTCGCGTGGCGGAGCTTCACGTAATTACCGTAAGTGCTGAATGGTCCGGCGCGTTCCACGACGCCGTCGCCGGCGGCGAGGATGGGCGTACCGATGACGGCGGCGAAGTCCACGCCGCGGTGCATGAGCGAATAACCCAGCACGGGATGGATACGCACGCCGAACCCGGAAGAGAGGCGAGCGCCATTGATGGGCGTTTTCATCAGGAAGCGCCGCGCGCTGTTGCCATCGGCGTCGTACCAGTTGGGTTGCGCATCGCCAGGCGCCAGGAATTGATAGAAAGCGCGCGTGCCGTTCTTGCTGTCGAGAGCGATGAACAACATATCACCAGTGCGCACCGTATGGCCCTGGTCGTCGTAGAAACGTTCGAACACCAGCTCGAAATGATCACCCGGACGTACGTCGCGTTGGAAGTCGACATCGTAGGCAAAAGCGTCGGCGAGCGCGTTGATCTCATGTTCAGTGGCGCCGCGCTTCAACGCCGTTGCGTATAGCCCGTTCTCCACCGGCGCCGAAATGCGCGCGATCTCAAACGACAACGGCATTTGCAGCTCACGCGCCGTGAAGCCCGCCGCCGTGCGATCCACGGTTACCGAAGAGCCGGGTTCGGATCGGAACGACAAACCGTTCAAGCGCGCGCCGGCGCTGGTGCGGGTAAAGACGACGTTGATGGCTTGATTGGAGTGCAACTGACGCGAGTCGTACACTTTGTTGATCGCAGCGATCGCCGCATTTGCATCTTGTGCAGACACGCCCGCACGGCCCAGAAACGCCGCAAAGCTTTCGTTAGGATTTGCACGCAACGCGCGCGCGTATTGCGCGAGATAAGGTTCCGTAAAGGCATTTTGTTCCGCGCGGCGCGCGACTGCATCTCGTACAGCAGCACGATCTGCGGCTGCAGCGGCCGAGGCGTTAAAAAGTCCCGCATGCCAGGCGAGCGCAAGTCCGACCACAGCGCCGGCGGCCAACACCGCGCTTGAGGCCAAACCTTTCCTCGCCTTCACGAGACGCTGAGCGAATTCTGCTCTCAAACGCATGCTCCGAGCGCCGCTACGGCAAAAATCGCACGCAAGACAAGCGATTTCGCTGTTTGGTTATTCCGACAGAAACTGAAATGGCCCCATCTCTAGGATGACTGCGCAGCGCCACTTGCGCTTTCACCTTTGAGCAAGGACTACGCCAAGCAAAGGATTATGACACATAGGTCTAACCAGGCCGTTGCGAGTCAAGAGCAGCCGCCGTCGCTGCCCGAAGACCCGACACCTCCGCCCCGCCGATTTTTGGTCGGCTGGATGACGGCGTTCGTCGCCTTGGCGACGAGCACTGTCCTGCTGGGCGGCGTCCTGTGGCTGGCGCGGTTCCCTATTGCTGAATTCTTTCTCGGCGCAGCGCTGGCGGAGCGCCACATCGAAGCCGATTTCAAGATTGTTAGGCTAGATTTCCAAAATGCTACCGTGCGCGATGTTCGCATCGGCGCCGCCAGCGCCCCCGACGTATCTATTGACGAGGCGCAAGCGCACTGGGTTTGGCGCGGACTTTCGCCCGCGCTCACTTCCCTAACACTTGTACAACCACAGCTGCGCTTGAATCTCGATGGCGGCGGTCACGTCTCGGCTGGCGCGCTGGATCACGTAAAGTCCGCACCAGGGACGGCGCGCCCGACGATCCCGCGTGTTCTGCTGCGGATTGAGGACGGCCTTGTGAGGCTGCATGCGCCATTCGGTGAATTGCTCGCAGACGTGCGCGCAGACGGCACGATCGGTCAGGATTTTTCCGCTCGCGCGGTATTGCGTCAGAGCGATGCGGCGAACGGTGCTTACGCGATAGACGACCCCGCTGGCGAGTTGATCATCACGTCGCAGAACGACACGGCGGAGTTTCGGCTCTCTGCCGATGTCGGCGGCCTGCGATGGAATGAGGGCCGATTTGAGAATATCGCCGTGCGGGCGCTGGCGCGCGCGCCGCTCGATCTTTCACATTATGGCGCCGAAGCAGCGTGGCGCGTAAGCACAGCGCATACGTCAGCGCTCGACGCCGATACCGCAAACGGCGCAGTCAGCATCACTGCCATCGCACGCAACGACAGCCTCACGCCCGCTCAGTGGCGAAGCGAAGTTCACGCCGCCGCGTTGCGGTTTGCCGCAAGCAGTTTCGATCTAGCGCGGGCGCGCTTCGACACTGCGATTGATGGCGACAACTTGCGCGGTCGCGGACATTGGGCGTTGGGCGGCGACACGTTTTCCGGCCTGTCGATGGTTTCGACACGGCCAGTCGCAGCAGGTGCGCTCAATCTCGATCTTGCAGGCGCGGGCGCAGTCGAGAGTAACGGACGCATCACGCTTGCCGCATCGCATCTCACTCCTGACGGCCAGCGCACAGTGCACAGTGCGTTTCCCGGACTTGGCGGGACCCCTGTTGGACCGACGTTCGCCAAGGCGCAGCACGCCCTCCTCGCTGCCGGGCGCAATTTCGATTTGAGCTTGGGCTTCACGGCGCGCGCCGATGGCAACGGCGCGCATATCGTCGTGATGGCGCCGACGAGCGTGCGCGCAGCGAACGGCACGACCCTGGAGCTGAAACCTCTCCGGCAGGATACGCCGGCGCTGACAATGCAATGGCCAGGCGCCGCGCTGCACGGCGCCATTGAGCTCGACATAGCAGGCGGCGGCGCGCCTAACGCTGGGCTCTTGTTCGACTCTATCGATTGGGCGCCGGACGCACCGTTCGATGCGCAAGGCACGCTCTCGCTGACGGACTGGCGCACGGAGAACGCCAGCATTTCCACTGACGAACTAAATATTGGCGTCACCATCGCACCAAGCGGTCACGGTCGCGTGGACCTCTCCGGCCCGGCGCGCATTAGCGGTCCGATTGGCGACGGCGAAGTGCGCGATCTGTTGGCCAATCTGGATGTTGGCGTGCTTTGGGACACGGGCTGGCGCGTGACGCCCAATCAGCGCTGCATTCCTGTGTCGCTCGGCGGCCTTGACACTGCGGGGCTGTCATTCGCGGCTGGGCGCTTCAGCTTGTGCTCACTCGATAACGCGCTGATCGCCGCAGATGCGGCGCATCGCTTGTCAGGCGGCTTTCGCATTCAAAGCTTGGCGCTCGATGGACACATGTCAGGACCCGGCGCGCAGCCGGCGCGGCTCGGCGCGTCGAGCGTGATCGGACAATTTCGCGGTACGACCGAAGATGTGGCGCTCAACGTCACAGCGGCGGCGCCATCCATCGCAGTCACCATGGATCAGGGCCGCGTGCTCGCTGTCCGCGGCGCCAATCTCACGGCGAACGCACACCTCGGCGAGCACTGGCGGATAGACGGCGCGTTCGCACAAGGCGCCCTCAGCGATCCTGCCATGCCGGGCGCCATTTCCGCCATTCAAGGGCATTGGAGCGCCGCTCCCGACGCCAATGATAACGCCGTGATCCGCGTTGAGGCCGCGCAAGCCTTGCTCTCCGCGCTCACGCCTCACACGCAGCAAGAGCAGCCGCTCTTTCATACGCTGCGCATTCTCGACCTGGATGCTTCACTGAGCGATGGGCTGATCGATGCGCACGGCAATATCGTCATCGAAGAAGGCGCGCGCCAGCTCGCCAGCTTCACGGCGGAGCACAATGTCAGTTTGGGCGCGGGTCAGGCGCGAGTTGTCGCAGACGCCCTTACATTTGGGCCAAACCTTCAGCCGTATGACATCTCCGAGCTGGCGCGAGGGATGGTCGACAACGTGCGCGGTCCTGCCAGCGCAGAAGCTGATGTTGCCTGGGACAGCGAACACATGCGCAGCAGCGGTGTGCTGCATCTGAACGGCGTGTCGCTCTCAACCGGCACCATTCCGATGATTCAAGACGTGCGCGGCGATGTGCACTTCGATGATCTTTTCGCTTTGACGACACCACAGCACCAGCGCCTCCACGTTGGCCTCATCAATCCTGGGATCGCCGTCAACAATGGCGACATCCTCTTCCAGCTCTTGCCGCAACAGCACATCGCCATCGAACAAGCGCAGTTCGATTTCGCGGGAGGGAAGCTTTTGGTGACGCCGGTGACAATCGCGATAGGCGCCGACGAAACGCGCTTTGAATTGACGCTTCGCGACGTTGATGCAGCGACTCTGATCTCGACGCTCAATGTCCCCGATGTTACCGCGACCGGTCATGTTGAAGGGCGCTTTCCGCTCCTGCTCACGCGCCGTTCCGCCTATATCCATGACGGCTTGTTGGAATCGCAGGGCGATGGCGGCACCATCTCGTACGTCGGCCACGCCGGCGATGGCGCCGGGGGCTTTGCGCGCGTTGCCTTCGATGCGCTGCGCAACTTCCGCTATGACAACCTCCGCCTCACGCTGAATGGCGATCTTGCCGGCGATATCGTCAGCCAAATTCAATTCACCGGTCACAATTCCGGCAAGCCCATCGATCTGGGGTCGATGACGAACATTCCAGGCGTTGGGCGTGTCACCGTGCGCGGGGTTCCGTTCGACTTCCACGTGAACGTCACCGCGCCCTTCCGCAGTCTGGCGGATACGGCCGCGTCGATCGTCGATCCAACGCATCTTTTGCGCAATGATCAGCAAGGCTCTGCGCCTGCCCCGGTTGACCAACGCCCGCAAAGCCAAAGATAAAGGCGCGCTTCAGAGCGCGTTCAGCTGGGCACCGCTACACCGGGAAAGCCAGGAGTGATGGGAATGCGACCGCACCTCGCCATGCTATCGGGTCTCGCCGCAGTCGCGGCGACGTCAGCTTGCATCCCCGTGCAAATCCAGGCCCCTGACAAGCCCATCGAAATCAATCTCAACGTCACCATCCATCAGGAAGTGGTCGTGCGCCTGCAACAAGACGCGCAGCAATTCCTGCAGGACCATCCGGATCTCAATTGAGGCGGCCATGAAACGCTCACACGCCAAATCTGAAGTCGCGAAATTCGTGCCTGATCTGCTGTTCGCAGCATTTTTCACCGCGGCGACGCTCTTCACCATGGTGACCCCGGCGCACGCCCAGCAAGGCGCCGATCCCGTCGTCGCGCAGGCGCGCGCGGCGGGCCAAGTCGGCGAACAAGCCGATGGTTACGTCGGCGTCGTGACGGGCGAAACCGTGTCAGCTGAGGTGCGCGCGCACGTCGAACAGCTCAATATTCGCCGCCGCACCGCCTACACGAGTGCAGCGAGCCAGGCGAATGCTTCGGTGTCGGACTTTGCCGCCGCGACGGCCTGCCAACGCTTTCGCAATCTGAGCACGGGCGAGCGCTATCGCAACGAAGCCGGCCAATGGGCTTCGGCGCCGGCGCAGCTGCCAAGCTTCTGCGGCAACCATTGATCTGGTTTAGCCGGGCGAATGGTCCCACATAGGGGTTATGAAGGTCTTCCTGCTGACGTTGTCGCTGGGCTCGATATTGGCTGTGGCCACCTTCGGCACCATGGCCGACTGGAACCCCTATTATATGAGCATCCACGGCTGGGTGGCGCTGGGGCTCTGTACGGTGCTTTCGCTGGCCATTGGCGGCGGGCTCATGGCGCTGGTCTTCCATTCCGCGCACAAAGGGTATGACGACCGCGTCTCAGTCGATGTGCCGCCGAGCGATCCGGAATAAGGCTTATAGTCTTAATGAGCATAATGGGGTAAGGTGGCGAAAATGGCCTCCCATAAGCCCTCGCAGCCCGAAACTCGGGCTTTTGCCTCGCTCTATCGGCACCGTTTCGTGCGCGTCGCGGCTTGCGCGCCAGTGGTCGCCCCTGCCGATCCTGCAGCCAACGCCGAACGCATCGTGGCGTTCTGGAAGCAAGCCGACGCGGAAAAGGCCGCGATATTGTTAACGCCAGAGCTCTCGCTCTCCGGCTACGCGATCGACGACTTATTACTGCAGGCGCCACTTCTGGACGCCGTCGAGACGGCGATCGAAGCGCTGCGTGAAGCGAGCCACGATCTCTTTCCGATCCTCATCGTCGGCGCGCCACTGCGCGCACGGAGCGCCGTGTTCAATTGCGCCGTCGTCATCCATCGCGGCGAAATTCTGGGCGTCGTTCCGAAGAGCTTTCTGCCGAACTATCGAGAATTCTACGAGAAGCGTTACTTCGCGAGTGCTGCCGACACCGGGGATGGGATTATCACCATCAACGGCGCAGACACTGCATTCGTGCGCGATGCAATCTTCACCGCCACCGACCAAACGGACTTCGCGTTTCACGTCGAGATCTGTGAGGACTTCTGGGCGCCGACGCCGCCCTCGACCATGGGCGCCCTGGCCGGCGCCGACATTCTGCTCAATATGTCGGCGTCGAACATCGTCATCGGCAAGGCCGAAGATCGCGCCATTCTCGCGGACGCTCAGTCGCGCCGCTGCACCGCGGCCTACGTGCTTGCGGCTTCAGGTTACGGCGAGAGCACGACTGACCTTGCGTGGGACGGTCAAATCGTTGCGTACGAAATGGGCGAGAAGATCGCCGAAGGCGAACGCTTCTCGCGCGCGCCGAAGCTGGTGATCGCCGACATCGATGTCGAACGTATCGCTCAAGAACGCCGCCGCGTCGGCACGTTCAAGGATGCTGCGGCGCGCGCCAAGGACAAGCTGACTGATTGGGCGCACATTCCGTTCACGCTTGATGCACCGATGACGGCCTTGCCGCTGAAGCGCAAGGTCGATCAATTCCCGTTCGTTCCCGACGATGCGGCACGCCGCGACCGCGATTGCTACGAGGCATACAACATACAAGTTCAAGGTCTCGCGAAGCGGATCGAAGCCACGAGCACCAAGCGCGTGGTTATTGGCATTTCCGGCGGCCTGGATTCTACACACGCGCTCATCGTCGCCGCGCGCGCGTTTGATCAGCTGAAGCTGCCACGCACGAACATCGTTGGCGTTACCATGCCGGGGTTCGCCACCGGTCAAGCGAGCAAGTCGCACGCATGGGCGCTGATGAAAGCGCTCGGCATCGACGCACGCGAGGTTTCAATCGAACCGCTGGCGCAGCGCATGCTTGAAGACCTCGATCATCCAGCCGCGCGAGGCGAAAAAGTCTACGACATCGCCTACGAAAACGTACAAGCCGGCTTGCGAACGGATTATCTCTTCCGCTTGGCCAACAAGGAAGGCGGCTTCGTCGTCGGCACTGGTGATCTTTCCGAGCTTGCGCTCGGCTGGTGCACCTACGGCGTTGGCGATCACATGAGTCACTACAACGTCAATGGCGGCGCACCGAAGACGTTGATCCAATACTTGATCCGCTGGGTCGCGGACTCGAAGCTGTTCGATGCGGCCGCCTCGAAGACGCTGCTTGATATTCTCGCCAGCGAAATTAGCCCCGAACTCATTCCGGGCGACAAGCCGCAGAGCACGCAGGAAATTGTCGGCCCCTACGAACTGCAGGATTTCAATCTGTTTTGGCTTACGCGCTACGGTTTGGCGCCCAGCAAGATTCTCTTCCTCGCGTGGACCGCCTGGCGTGACAAATACAGCTACGCCGAGCTGCGCAAGTGGCTCGAACTTTTTCTCAAGCGCTTCTTCGCCAATCAGTACAAGCGCTCAGCCGTGCCGAACGGCCCGAAGATTGTCTCCGGCGGCGCGCTCTCCCCGCGCGGCGATTGGCGCGCCCCAAGCGACGCGGCTGCGACCACGTGGATCGCTGAACTGCACGCCAACAGTCCGCAACAACTGGACTAGCGCACGCCTTGCGTGCTTGATCGCCACGCAATGACCACGCCTGCCCTTGCGGACCTGATCCAACTCGCGCGCGATGCGGGACGCGAGATCATGGCGGTGCGTGCGGCGGGATTTGAGAGCCAACAAAAGCTCGACGGCTCCATCGTCACGCTCGCGGACCAGCGCGCCGAGGCCATCATCGAGGCGGGTTTGGCGAAGCTCGCGCCGGGCGTGCCTATGCTTGCGGAAGAAGCGGCCGCTGCGGGTCGCATCCCGCAATGCGGCGCACGCTTTTTTTGCGTCGATCCGCTCGACGGCACACGTGGCTTTGCCAAGGGCGGCAACGAATTCACCGTGAACATCGCACTTGTCGAAAACGGCGCGCCTGTTGTCGGGGTGATCTTTGCGCCGGCAAGCGGCGAACTCTACGCCGGCGAGCCCGGGCGCACGGCTAAGGCGCGTTACGACGTGAAGAGCGAAGCGCTCGTCGAACCGCTCAGTGCGATGACGACACCGCGCGGCCAGCATGCGCCGTGGCGCGTCGTGGCCTCTGACTTTTCCGGCCGCAACGAGACCACCGGCAAGTTTCTCGCCGCGCTCGGCGAAACGACGACGATCCACGCCAGTTCGTCGATCAAATTCTGCCGTGTCGCGGAAGGCGCGGCCGATCTCTATCCGCGCTTCGGCGATGTCAGCGAATGGGACGCCGCCGCAGGCCACGCCATCCTGAACGCTGCTGGCGGCGGCGTGATGCGGCTCGACGGCGCGAACATCTTTTATGGCGGCTCAAACGGCGACGTGTTGATTCACGGCTTTTGCGCCTATGCGAATGAAGACGCGAAGGCCGCCGCATTGCAAGCGATGCCGCGCTAAGCGCTCATGCGCGCGATCAGTTTTTCAAAAAAGCGCGCGCCCTCTTCGATTTGCGAAATCTCGATCCATTCGTCGGGCTGGTGCGCTTGTTCGATTGAGCCCGGCCCGCACAGCACTGCGGGAATGCCAGCGTTCTGAAACAGGCCCGCCTCCGCGGCATAGGACGCGGCGCGCGTATCATTGTCACCGGTAAGCGCGCGCGCCAGCGCCTCCGCGGGACTGGCCCGGTCCAACTCGAGCCCCGGAGTGGACGACCGCCTGGCAACAGTGACACCGCCCTCCGGCGCACGCGCTTTGATCTCCGCATCCAACTTTGCAGCTGCTTCAAAAAAGCGCCGCTCCAGCGCGTCGGACTGCGCCGCCGTCGGTGAACGCAGATCGAACATGAACTCGCAGCGGCGCGCCAGGATGTTGACGGCGGTGCCGCCGTCAACACGGCCAATAGTGAGCGTGGGCCCTGGCGGCGAGAAAAGCGCCTCGTCGACTTGCGCAGATTCGCCGCCCATGAGCGCGATCAGATCCATCAGCTTGAGCGCTTCCATCACCGCGGAAACACCTTGATGCGGCAGGCTCGAGTGCGCCTCGCGGCCAATGACTTCAACGATGTAAGTGCGGATGCTCTTGTGCGCGGAGACCACTTTCATGCTGGTCGGTTCGCCGATGATCGCCGCCTCCGGCTTCGGCATGAGCCGCGCGATCTCGTCGATCATCGCCGGCGCGCCAAGGCATCCGACCTCTTCGTCATAGGAAAGCGCCAGAATAAGCGGCCGCTTCATGTTCGCCGCGCGCATTTGGTCGACGTGCGCGAGCGCCAACGCGGAAAAGCTCTTCATGTCGGAAACGCCGCGGCCATACAGCTTGCCGTCGCCCTTGGCGGTGACAACCCATGGATCGCTGGTCCAGGGTTGGCCATCGACTGGCACCACGTCCGTGTGGCCTGACAGCACGACGCCGCCTTCCACGCGCGGCCCGATCAGGGCATAGAGGTTGGCTTTGGCGCCCTCGGCGTTGCTGACACGCACAGAATCGATCCCCCGCGCGCTTAGGAATTCCTCGACCCACGCGATCAAATCCAGATTTGAGTTGCGTGAGGTGGTGTCGAACGCAATCAGGCGTTCGAGGATCTTCAGCGTCGGCGCGATGTCGGTCACGTTTTATCCGTGTTGCGGCGCGCGAACGGCCTGGTGGCCCGGCTCCTGCAGCGCGAGCAGGATAATGCGGAATTGCAGCACCGCATTCGGCGGAATCACCGGCGGCTGACCGCTCGGCCCGTAGCCAAGTTCGGCAGGGATGGTGGCGATCACTTCATCGCCTGGGCGCATATGCTCGATCGCTTCGGCGAAACCATCAACGACTTGGTTGAGCGGAAACGGCGCCGGCTGGCCGCGTTGAAAGGAAGAGTCAAACACCTCGCCGTTCGAAAGCTTGCCCTCGTAGTGCACCAACACGGTCGCCTGCGCAGTCGGATGCGGCAAGTTTGCTGCGCTGCTGTGATGCTTGAACTCAAGCAAAACGCCAGACGGCAGGGCTTGAATGCCCGGCTTGGCGCGGACGCTAGCCAAGAACGCCGCGTTGGCTTCGCCAGCGTGCGCCGCCGCTTGTTCGACGTCGGCCTGATGCTGCGCGTCGGCCTTGTCGGCCTTTTCCATCTCCGACATCACGCCGGTGTCAGTTTGTCCGCATGCGGAAAGCGCCAGCGCCGCAGCCACCATCAAGTATTTGATCATCTGTACAGCTTTTCCGTTTCCTCGACGGTCCACGGCTCGGCTTTGCCCGCCGCTTCCCATTCCTTGAAAGCCTCATCGGCGAAAATCGTTTCGCAATATGCCACCACCACCTCCGGTGCGGTGACCTTGTAGGTACGTAGCCGTGTCGCTACCGGCGCGAACATCGCGTCGGCAATGCTGCGCGGTCCGAACAAGAACTGCCCGCCGTCGCCGTAACGCGCGCGCAGGCCGCCCCACAATGTAAACACCTGGTCGAGATCAGCGCGCGTGTGAGCGTTCCAATCCGGCTCGGCATCGAGCTCACGGCGAACGTTCATCGACATCGCTGCACGCAATGCGAAAAATCCGGAATGCATTTCCGCCGCAGCGGATCGCGCCACGGCGCGCGCCATTGTATCACGCGGCCATAGGCCGGGCGTCTGCTCTGCCGCCCATTCGCAAATCGACAAGCTGTCGTAAATGACCGTGTCATTGACGTGCAGCGCGGGCACGCGCCCACTGGGCGACACCGCGCGAATTTCCTTGATTTGCGATCTGCCGTAGCCCTCACCACCCAGCTGGATCAGCTTTTCCGTAAAAGGGATGCCGCCCCATTTCAGCGCCAACCATGGCCGCATCGACCAGGATGAGTAGTTCTTATTGCCGATGTAAAGCACTGGCGCGGCCATGACTGGGCTTGTTTCAGACACCGCCGCCGAGATCAAGCCGCCGACGTCGCTTCCCATGCTGCCGCACGCGAGATACGCTCAATTCGGGGCCTGCTGGAGAAAACAATGCGGTTTGTTGCGGCGTCGGCGGTGATTGCCGCATGCCTCATTGTCAGCATGCACGTGAAGCCGGAACTACCGCGTGTTTCGATCCCGCATGCGGCGTCAAACCTGACGAAAGACGCCGCCGGCAAGCCTGGCCGCGACACTTGTCGCTGGGCCAACGATCACGAGTGTGATGAGCCTGACATCGGCACCGGCGCGTGCAATGCCGGCACTGACTATTCGGATTGCCGCCATTTGCGCGCTGGCGAAGACAATTCATGTCAATTCGCCAATGACGGTGAATGCGACGAACCCAATTTCGGCACAGGCGCCTGCACGCAAGGCACGGACCTCGCCGATTGTGGCAACATCGCCTGGCTGCGTAACGAGACCGATAGCTGCGCCACGGCGTTTGACGGCGTGTGCGAAGAAGAAGGTCACGAACACGGCAGTTCATGCGCGCCACGCACGGATCGTTCCGATTGCCTTGGCCGCGACCGCCCCATGAACATTGCCGACCATTTTTTCGGTCACGACGATCGCGTGCTTTTGCCGCAAAATCGCGCGCCGTGGAAATATGTCGGCCAGTTGGTGATGGATACAGATGAGGCCTGCACGGCGACGCTCATCGCGGCCAATGTCATCGTCACGGCGGCGCACTGCATTTCCGGCGCTGACGGCACGCAACATGCCGACGCGACGTTCACGGCTTCTGACGGCAGCACAGCGCGTGTCGTTGCATATTTGATTGACCGGCGCTTCGATTATCGCCGCTTCTCAGTTTCGAATGAGCAAGACGGCATGGATTGGGCGCTGCTGCGTTTGGACCACCGGCTCGGTGACACAGTTGGCTTTGCTGGCGTGCAGAATCTGACCGGCCAAGGCGCGGCGGTCGCGCGCCGCACGCCGTTGATGCAAGGCGGTTTCGCTTGGGACACCGGCGACAACCTCGCCGGCGTCACCGCCTGCCATCTGGTTGCCATTCACTCAGACAACACGTTCGAGCACCAATGCGATACCACGCGGGGCGATTCCGGTTCGTCGTTCTTTGTGCCTCACGGCGACGGCTTCGACGTCATCGGTGTTGACTCCAACTTCCGCTCACGCCCCGGCGTGCCTTATATCAACATTGCGGTGAGCGCCTCGGCGTTCGCATCGCACGTTCCGGACTTCGTCGCAGGCCGCAGCGGCGTTCGTGTGGATTCTAAAAAGAAGTAGCCTTTACGCTGCGCTCGCCGCTTCCTGCGCGTCATGCTCGGCTACATAGTGACCTGGCGCGACGTGCAGCCATTGTGGCCGATACTGTACGGCATCGGGATTGTTGATGAGACGCGACTTCAGCCACCGCAAGCTCGCGCGCGTGTCTAGCGGGCTCGGCAGATCACCGACCAGTCGCACGCGCGGCTGATTGCGCGCAATATCAGGGTCCGGCGTCGGGGCAGCTGCGAGCAGCGCGCGCGTGTACGGATGGCGCGGATCGCTCAGCAACACCTCGGCCGGCCCGTACTCCACGGCGCGACCCAGATAGAGCACCAGCACGTTGTGCGAAATCTCGCGCACGACCGCCAGATCGTGGCTGATGAACAAGAAGCTCGTTCCATATTTGCGTTGAAGATCGGCAAGCAACGCCAAGATCTGCGCTTGGATCGATACGTCGAGAGCTGACACGGCCTCATCGCAAACCACCAGCTTCGGCTTCAGCACCATGGCGCGCGCTACGCCCACGCGCTGATTTTGCCCACCCGACAATTCGTGCGGGTAGCGATTGATGAGCTCAGGATCCAGCCCCACCTGCGCCATCATATCTTTGACGCGCTCTTCGCGTTGTTCGCGCGTGAGCAACGGCTCGAACGCGCGAAGCGGCTCCTCAACCGAGGCCCCCGTTGTCATGCGTGGATCAAGGCTTGCCATCGGGTCCTGAAACACGATTTGCAAATCCTGGCGCGCCTTTCGGATTTGCTCTTTTTCACTCGGCAGCAAGTCGCGTCCAAGAAAACTCACTGCACCGGCAGTGCGCGGCAGCAACTGCACGACAGCGCGCGCTAGGGTCGATTTTCCGCAGCCGCTTTCGCCGACGATACCGAGCGTTTCACCTTTGTGCAGATCGAACGATACACCATCGACAGCGCGCAGGGTCTTCGGGGGCGCAAATACGCCGTCAACCTTCACCGGAAAATGCACGCGAACGTCGTCTACCTTCAAGATCGGCGCGCCCGCTTCTATCGAGGCGAGCGTTTGGGCGCGCGCACGATCGATGCGCGGCACCGCCTTCAGCAGCATGCGCGTGTATTCGGCATGTGGCGTATGATAAATGTCACCGACGTCTCCGGTCTCCACGACTTCACCGCGACGCATTACTGCGACACGCTGAGCCATCCGCGCAATGACGCCCATGTCGTGCGTGATCAACGCGACGGCCGCATCGGCGCCGCGCCGCAGGTCCTCGATCAGATCCAGCACTTGTGCCTGCACTGTTGCATCCAGCGCCGTCGTCGGCTCGTCGGCGACCAACAGCGCCGGCTCGCACATCATTGCCATCGCGATCATCACGCGCTGACGCAGGCCGCCGGAGAGCTGGTGCGGAAACTGCAGCAGACGCCGGTCTGCCTCCGGAATGCGCACGCGCTCGAGCCATTCGATGCAGCGCTGGCGCGCCTCCACGCCATGCACGTCAAAATGATGCGCCAACACCTCACGCATCTGCGCACCCACTGTCATGTGCGGCGTCAGCGCGGTCAGTGGGTCCTGAAATACAAACGCCACGCGTTTGCCACGCACGCGGTCTAGCTCCGCACGCTTGGCGCCGAGGATTTCCTCTCCTTCGACATTGACTGACCCGGTCACTGTCGCGGTTTCGGTGCTCAAACCGAACGCGGCCAGGAACGTCTGGCTCTTGCCAGACCCACTTTCGCCAACCACGCCGAGACATTCGCCCTTGCCAATGGTCAGATTGACATTCTTGACCGCCTCGACCTGACCGTCCGGCGTATCGAAAGTCACGCAAAGATCGCGGATGGCAAGTACCGGTTCGCCCATGGCGCGAGACTAGCCGCGCGCCTTGCGAAGTCCACGCCCGGCGGGCGTCGTTCCGCCTGCAAATCAGCCGCAGCAGCGTGACGCATTGGCGCTTGCGGAGCGCCTCTGGCAGTATCCGGACGACCCGGGGTTCAACCTTGTCTGCGTTCGCTGCGAGCCGCGATGACCGACCCAAGAGCGCGCACGAGACGCTCTCTGTCATCGTTCCTTGTTTCAACGAGGAAGAAGTCATCGAGGCCACGCATACGCGGCTCTCTGCGGCACTCGATACGCTCGGCCTCGGTTACGAAATCATCTATATCGACGATGGCAGCAAGGACCGCACCATCGACAAGTTGCGCACCATCACGCTTGGCTCGCGCCATAGCCGCGTGATCAAGCTCTCACGCAATTTTGGCCACCAGATCGCTGTGACAGCAGGCCTGGAGTACGCCGACGGCGACGCGGTAGTGCTGATCGACGCCGACCTCCAGGACCCGCCCGAAGTGATCCCCGAAATGATCGCCAAGTGGCGCGAGGGCTACGAGGTCGTCTACGGCGTGCGCACCTCCCGCGACGGTGAAAGCCCATTCAAACTTTGGACGGCGCGCTTGTTCTATCGGGTCATCAACAAGCTCGCGGAAGTCCCGCTACCGCTCGATACGGGCGACTTTCGTTTGCTTGATCGCAAGGTTGTGCTGGCGCTGCGGCGCATGCGCGAGCGCTATCGCTTGCTGCGCGGTATGACCAGTTGGGTTGGTTTCCGGCAAGCAGCGTTGCCGTACGAGCGTCAGAAGCGCTTTGCCGGCGCGTCGAAGTATCCGTTGCGCAAGATGATCGCGCTGGCGCTCGACGGCATCATGTCGTTCTCAGTGGTGCCGCTGCGCATCGTCACCGCGCTCGGCCTCATCATGTCGGCCTTCTCCGCGATCGGCATCGTCTATGCCCTGATCGGCCGCATCTTTGGCGACGACTGGGTGCGCGGCTGGACGATGCTTTACATCACCATGCTGTTCTTTGGCGGCATCCAATTCATTTTTCTGGGCATCATCGGAGAATATGTCGGCCGCATTTATGGCGAAGTGAAACAGCGTCCGCTCTACCTCGTCTCCGAAGTGCTCGGCCCGCCAAGCTTTGGCTCCATCGAGAGCTTGTCACGCGAGCACGCGGAATGATGGCAAAGCTGCTTGCGCGCGTGCCGCCAGGTCTGCGTCAATTCGTGACGTACGCATTTTGCGGCGGCATGGGCGTGGCGCTGGACTTTGGCGTGTTCTCGCTCTTGGTGCGCGCCGGCTTCTTCTATCAGTTCGCCAACATCGTCAGCTATGCGTGTGGCACACTGCTGAGCTTTGTGTTGAACCGCGCCATTACGTTTCGCGTTATGGATGCGCCGCTGAAGCGATTAGCGGTGTTTTTAGCCGTGGCTGCTGCTGGGTACGCTCTGTCTTTGCTCAGTCTCTACGCGCTGGTTGAGTGGGCGCACTCGGACACGCTCTTGGCCAAAGGCATTTCCATCGTTGTGGTCGTGCTTACGCAATACACGCTGAATTCGCGCGTAACCTTCAAGAAGGCCGCACCGCCTTGAAAGACCCAGACGCGCCCGAGGTCGACTGCGCCATCATCGGTGGCGGCTTCACAGGGCTCGCCGCCGCGGCGCAGTTACTGAAACTTCGCCACTCCGTCGTCGTCATCGAAAAGGAAGGTCAGCTCGGCGGGCTGGCATCGGGCTTCGATGTTGGCGGTTACGAACTTGAGCGGTTCTACCACCACTGGTTCACGAACGACACGCACGTGCCTGAACTCGCCGCGCAAATCGGCACAAGCGAGAAGATCGTCACCCGCAAGTCGTCCACCGGCATGTACTACGCAGGCAGTTTCTTTCGGCTCTCGACGCCGATGGATTTGCTCCGCTTCGACGCCATTCCGTTCATAGACCGCGTGCGCACCGGGATCGCCACACTTTGGGTGCGAACGATCAAGGATTGGCGGCCGCTCGAGGACAAAACCGGAAAGGAATGGCTGATCGCGTTGTTTGGCGAGAATGCCTATCGCGTCATCTGGGAGCCGTTGCTGACCGGCAAGTTTGGCGCTCACGCGGACACGATTTCAGCGGTTTGGTTTTGGAGCAAGCTTACATTGCGCGGCGGCAGCCGCACCAAAGATGGCGGCGAAGCGCTTGCTTATTATCTCGGCGGTTTCGCGGAGTTCGCGCGCAACGTCGGTGACTACATCCGCGAACATGGCGGCGAAATCCGGCTCAACACGACCGCTGTCAGCGTGCGCAGTGGCGACAGCGGCGTTCGCGTTGAGACCAACAGCGGCACGATCAATGCGCGTACCGCGCTTGTCACTACGCCGATGCCGCTCGCGGCCGATATTCTGGACGCACCGCAAGCCTACAAAGATCAGCTGCGCGCCATCCGATACATCGGCAACATTTGCCTCGTGCTCGAACTCGACCGCTCGCTGTCGGATCAATATTGGACCAATGTCAACGACCCCAGCTTTCCGTTTGTCGGCGTCATTGAGCACACCAATTTCGAACCCACGAGTTCGTACGGCGGGCGTCACATCGTCTATCTTTCGAAATATCTGCCGATCGAAGAACCGCTTTACAATATGACCGCAGAGGCCGCGCTTGCCTTCGCGACGCCGCATATCCAGCGCATGTTTCCGAACTTCGATCCGGCGTGGGTAAAGCAGGCTTATGTTTGGCGGGAGCCCTACGCGCAGCCGCTGGTCGTCAAGCGCTATTCGAAGCTCATCCCCGCCTTCGAAACGCCGCTCGACAATGTCTTCATTTCGACCATGGCGCAGGTTTATCCTGAAGATCGCGGCACCAACTATGCCATCCGCGAAGGCAAGAAGGCGGCGGACGCGATTGGCGCAAAGCTCACGGCTGCTATTGCGTTGGCATGATTTGCACGGCCTCACGTCGCAGGCTATGCCTGCGGCAAGGGGAGCATCATGAAGAAGCACTTGTTGGGTATTGCGGCATTGGCGTCAGCGTTACTTTGCGCGCCAGCGCTGGCTGACGAAGTTTGGTCCCTGCCGAGCGGCAATCAGATCGTCTACGATCGCGATGTGGGCAACACCGCCGTGCTGACCTACCGCGCAGAGCAAGGCGTGGCGCAAGGTCAGATCTTTGTCGTGGGCCTTGGCGGCCAAACCGATCATCGCGGCGCCTATCGCGCCTACTGGGTCGAAGCGGATGACGCCGGCGCCGCCTGCCCTGCCGCGATTGTCGATGCCGAAGGTCACACGTGGCATCGCTGGGGCTTAGCCACGCTGTCATTCGCCCGCCCGGGCTTTCCGTCTGCAATCACGGTTGCGCGCGGCGAATGCTTGAGCGTGCCCGGCCGCGGCGTCACCGCGCGACCGGTTGTCGGCGCGGGTGTGCGCTGAGGCGTGACGGCGGCGCGCGAGCGCCCTACAACGGCTCCAACAACAGGGAGCCGCCGATGACCGAATGGACCTACGCCAGCGCCGCCGACACTGCGAAAGCCCTGGCGGCGAAAAAAGTCTCGTCGGTTGAACTTACGCAGCAAGTCATCGGCCGCATCGAGCGCTTCGACAAGCAACTGAATGCGGTCTGCGTACGCGACTTCGACCGCGCGCTCGAGGCCGCGCGCGCCGCCGACGCAGCTATCGCCAAGGGCGAGAAGAAGCCATTGCTCGGCGTGCCAGTGACGATCAAGGAATCCTTCAACCTCGCCGGAACAGCGACGACCTGGGGGTTTCCGCATGGCAAAGACTACATCGCGCCTGAAGATGCGCTGGCGGTAACGCGCGTGAAGGATGCTGGCGCAGTGATCGTCGGCAAGACCAACGTCCCGCAGGCGCTCGCCGATTGGCAGAGCTACAACGCTATCTACGGCACGAGCAACAATCCCTACGATTTAACGCGCACGCCGGGTGGTTCATCGGGCGGATCAGCGGCGGCGCTCGCGGCGGGCTATGGATCGCTTTCACTGGGCTCCGACATTGGCGGTTCGTTGCGGGTGCCAGCCCATTTCTGTGGGGTTACAGCGCACAAGCCCACGTGGAATCTGGCGCCGTCGCGGGGGCAAACGCCCCCGTTCATTCCGGCGTTGCCAGGCGACATCGATCTCGCTGTCATAGGTCCGATGGCACGCAACGTGGGCGACCTTGTTACCGTATTGGACATCATCGCCGGTCCCGATCCGCTCAGCGATGGCGGCGCCTACACGCTCGCACTGCCGCCCGCGCGGCACGAGTTTATGAAGGACTTCCGTGTTTTGGTGCTGGACTCACATCCGCTCTCGCCCATCAGCAAGGCTGTCTCCGATGGAGTCGCACGCGTTGAAGAGGTGTTGCGCAAGGGCGGCGCTAAAGTCGAGCGCTCCAGCGCAGCGCTTCCGGACCTCGCCGAGAACGGCAAGCTGTATATGCGGCTGTTGTTGGGCACGCTCGGCGCGACATTCCCGCCGGACATCTACGAAAACATCACGCAACTGGTGAAGACGCTCGACCCGAACATGCCGGTGCTCGCTGCGGAACGGCTGCGCGGTATGGTGATGAGCCATCGCGACTGGTTCTTTGCCGACGCTGCGCGACGCGGTCTCCGCATGCAATGGCGGGCGTTCTTCCAGCAATTCGACGCGGTGGTGTGCCCGGTGTTGCCAACGCCCGCCTTCCCGCACGATCATTCGGAGAACGCCGCTGAGCGGGCGCTGAAAGTCGACGACAAGATCATGATCTATCAGGATCAGTTGCTGTGGCCGGGCGTGGCGACGTTGCCGGGCTTGCCGGCGACCTCGATCCCCGCAGGCTTATCGAACGAAGGCCTGCCGGTCGGCGTGCAGATCATCGGCCCTTGGCTCGAGGATCGCACGCCGCTCAAGCTCGCGGCTCTTATCGAGCGCGAGCTTGGCGGGTTCGTTGCGCCCAAGGGCTATGCAGACTGATCAATGCTCGCTGGCGATACGGCGTGAGATTTCATCTCGTTGCGCCGAAACGCTGCGCGCGTTGCGCGTCATGTGATAGAGGCCGTCAAGATAGGCCAAATCCCACGCGGTCATCTCTGTGGGGCGCACGGCGACGTCTGCGTTGAACAGGTTCAGGATGGACGGGTAGTTGGTCGCCTGAACATTCGGATTGATCTCCGCAAGCGTGACGAACGCAATGTAGTCCGCCAAGGCGCCGAGCGAAGCGCCGCCGACGCGATTTGCATCGACGATAACGACGACGAAGTTGAAGTCTTGGCGCGTCGTGCTGCGCAGGCGCGTGCCGTCGGAGCGCGTGACATCGGCGCCCGTCATGCCTTCGCCGCCACCGCCGCCGCCCTGGCCTGCGGCGAACGCAGTCTGCGCGGCGGCCGACGCCGCGCCGCTGCCATGCAACGAGTTCGTTTGGTTGTCGCTGAGAACGTGACCATCCGCCATCACGGTCTGGGTGACGTGCCACCAACGGATCGGACGCGGGGTAGCCAGGAAATCGTCCAAGGCGGTTCTGCCAAGGCTCGTGCTTTCGATCCCGTTAGGACCGACAAGCATTTCGCGGCGATGCTCATTGATATCGTGAGCAGCGGCGTTGCCGTCTCGCGTCACGATGATGCTGATATTAGGCGAGCAGCCGGCCGGGGCGGTCCGCAAGCCAACCGCGTTGGCGCGGCGCGCAACCTGATCAATGATGGTTTGCGCACCTGTGGCGCTAATCCCAACGACGCCTGGGCAAATTCGGTTGTTCCAGCGACCGAGCACGCCAGCGGCCTCTGACGCGGTTGAAATTGCGCTCACATAGGCTTCGGTGTTTTCAAGGGTCCGCCCTTGGACGACCACATGCTCTGGCGGCGTACCCTGCGCCAATGCCGTCCCCGCCAACGCAGCGAACGCCAGCACGCTTAGAATAGTTCTCATCGTAACAACCTCCCGCGAACACGCTGACGGCATTGCGAAAAGCTCGCAAGCGACGGCGCTGCACGAATTCGTGAGCGGTGGTGAGGTTAGTTACGTTGTGGCGCGAAATTGCCGTTACGGCGTGCGCGCGAGAAAATCCAAGACGGCATCCCATGCCGTTGGCTCATCGAGCCACGGCGCGTGGCCGACATTGGCAATCTCGACGGTGTCGAGATCGGGCTTCAGTGTGCGCATCTGGGCGACCACGTCCTCGGACAAGATGTTGGAGATCGCGCCGCGTACCGATAGCATCGGCTTGCTGACGAGCGCCTGGAAAAGCGGTGTTAGATCAGCGGGCGGCTGGTGCTCCAGATCGGCGAACGCCAGTGCGATGTGCGGATCGTAGTCAGCTTCGACTTGGCCATTGTCGAGTTGATGGTAGGTGCGGCGCGCGACCGTGAGCCAGAAATCGTGATCATCCGCACGCTCGGGAAACGCGGCCCCCGCGACTGCCTTTGACGCGTCCGCAGCGTCGTCCCATGAAGCCAGGGGACGCACGCGGCCCACGTACGACGCGATGTAAGCGATGCCTTTCGGATCAAGCTGCGGGCCGACGTCATTCAAGATCGTGGCCGCAACCCGCTCGGGAGAGGACGCGCCGATTAACATGGTGATGATGCCGCCCATCGAGGTGCCAAGAAATACGGCTTGCGGGATCTGCAGCTTGTCCATCAGCGCGATCACGTCCTGTGCATAAACCGTCGGTACGTAGTGCGCGGGATCGGGATCGTTGGCAGACCGCCCGCGGCCGCGCATATCGGGCACGATGACGCGGCGACCGAGCGCTGCGATGCGTGGGGCGATCACTTCGAAGTCGCGCGAATTGCGCGTGAGCCCGTGGAGGCAGATCACCGGCAACCCGGTCGACGGCTCTAACGGCGCATAGTCGCGCGCGTAGAGCGCTAAGCCGTCAACGGTCGCGACGACGCGTTCCTCGAAGCCGCCGATGAAGCTATGACCGCCCGAATCCATACTCAATCTCCTGCATCGACTCTGGCGACCGCGCGCATTGCGCGCAAGCGCTGTGGCCATGCCTGAAGCACTCCGCCGTCACACGCGCGCAGCACCACGCCACGCGGCGCGAAGCTGTCGAAACAGAGTCCGTGAAATGCGCGCTGACGTGAGAGCTCCCTCGTGATGCGCTGCTCTGAGTGCGCGCCCACCGCGCGCGCGAGCGGCCCGCGACCGCGAAAGCGCACCGTGACCTTAGTCGGCGACGTGACTTGCGTCGCTTGCGCTGGCGCGGACGATTGCGCCGCCGCGACGGGCGGCGTGGAGGTGGTCACTGGCCGGCGCTCGGGCGCGACAAGGGCCACGATCAGCGCCGCGACAATCATCGCCCCGCTCACCGCGATCCCCAAACCACGCGTGGCCATGGCGTCCATGCGCGCGACCTTGGCGATGCCCCTTCCGGCCGTAAAGCGCAGACGCCTGCTATTTCGAGGCTTTTGCGCTACATTACCCTTCAAGCAATGGCGCAAGCATGAGCATTTTCCCCCTGGCGGCGAACCTCGCAGCGGCGCGCAGCGCCGACGCGCCGCTTGCGCGTACCGAGGATGAGGCAACCTCGCTCGCCGGCGGCCCAGTGTTTCTCGCCGTGGAGGAATTGCCCGACGCTTTCGAAACGCCCGACGCCGCCGAGAAGGCAGTGCCGGAGCTCTACGGTTCTGGGCTGTATGAGCTGTATTGGCGCGAGGGCGCCTGGCGCGTGACCATGCGCTATTGGCGTCCCGCACCGCCCGCACCCGTCGCACGCACAGGCGAAGCCGCGGCAAAAAAACCCCTGGGCCACGCGCGGACACCCGAGGACGCGCGCGCGCTGCTTGAGGCGCCAGCCGAGCTCGTACAGGAAATTCTACCGAACCTTTACGTCGACCACAAACAAGCGCTGAAGCGTTGGGGCGACCTGATCCGTGCGGGCAATGCCGAAATTGTCGAGCACGAGGGCCGCTTCGCGGTTGCCATCACATTCTGGCGGCCCATGCATGCGCCGGGCGTCGCCGCGCCCCTCGCGCCCGCCGAACGCACAGAACTGGCCGAACGCATCGCCGCGCCCCTGCGCAGTGACGCGCCCCAGGCCGATCTTGATGTAGGTCTGTTTGAAAGCGTCGCGCCCGAGAACCCGGGTGTTGTGCTTGTCACCGAAGAAGGTGACGGCCGCTTCCGCGGAGAGTAATTCGTGGAACTCAAAACGCGAAGCGGCCGGCGCGGGAGACGCCGGCCGCCCTAAGCCCTGAGCGGGGTTGGGGGGAGGAAGTTAGATGCCCAGAGCCTGTCGCGTGTCGCGATCGAGATTGCCGGTCTGCGGCAACCGATGGCGCGATTGGAAATGACGGAGCGCGCGCATGGTGCCGTCATCACGGCGGCCATTGATGGCGCCACTGTAGAGATGATCCGCCTTCAGCTTTGTCTGCGCGGCTTCCCACAGCGCGCGCGTTTGTTCCGGCGTCATCGGCGTGTGCTCCACCGAAGCCGGTGGCGACTTTGCCGACACAACAGGACCAGCCAAGGCGGTCGTCGCTAAGGACGCCGTAGCCAGGATGCTCAGCACAACGAGTTGAATTTTCATCGAAGTGGCCTTGATGTTGCTCGGCGCACCGTGACGGACGCGCCTTGCGCGGCCCTTTCGCTTTTCTGGCAAATTCGTCAGGCGCGGACTAAAATGCCGCAGCCGCGCAGTGTCGTTAACGACACGAAAGCGCCACGTTGGAGGCCCGGAATCCGCGCTGCATCTTCGGGAGTTGGGATGCCAGATCGAATCTTAGTTGTTGAGGACGATCCCGCGGCTGCGGAGTTTGTCGTCAACGGTTTGCGGCAAGAAGGCTTTACGGTCGAGACCGCAACCAACGGACCAGATGGTCTTCATCTCGCAACGAGCGAGAAATTCGACGCGATTGTGCTTGATCGCAATCTGCCCGGCATGGACGGCTTGTCGGTGTTGAAAGCGCTGCGCGCCGTCGAGAATCGCACGCCGCTTATTATTCTCTCCGCGATCGCTCATGCCGACGAACGCGTGAACGGCCTGCGCGCTGGCGCGCATGACTATCTCACTAAGCCTTTCTCCTTCTCGGAGCTGCACGCGCGGCTCGACAACCTCCTGAGCCAACGCAGCCAAGGCAGCGATCGCGAGACCACGTCACGTTGCGCTGATCTTGAGCTCGATCGTATCCGGCGGCGCGTGACCCGCGGAGGCAAGCAACTCGACCTGATGCAGCGGGAATTTCAGATTCTCGATCTCCTGATGCGCCACAAGGATCGCATCGTTACCCGCACGATGCTGCTTGAGCAGATCTGGGACTATCGCTTCGACCCCCACACCGGCCTGATCGACACGCATATCAGCCGCTTGCGCAAGAAGATCGATGGCGACGCCGCGAAGCCCCTGCTGCACACAATTCGCAACGTAGGCTATCGCCTCTCCGAGCAGCCGTGAGCGCAGCGCAATGATCTGGCGCGTCCCTATTCTCGCCATTGTCGCCGCCGCAGTGCTCGTGGTCATCGCCTGCGCTGGCTCGCTATGGATGGTCGACACGACGGGTCAGGCGCTCATCAACCGCCTAGAGCGTGAATCCGCCACCACTGAACTCGATATGTATGCCGAGATGCGCCGCGAAGAAGGCGCGCCTGCGCTGGTGCGCGAAGTGACGCGGCATGCGCGCGTTGCCGGCGAACATCACGTGGTGGCCATTGCCGACAACGACGGACGTTTGCTCGCGGGAAACCTGACCGCTTGGCCTCAAGTTCCGCACGGCGACACGCTTTGGGCGCCGCTGCCAACGGAAGAGGGGCCAGACACCATTCACGCGGCGATCCGCACTCTGCCCGACGGCATGCATTTGCTTGTCGGCCGCGATGACAGCCTGCGCACGGCGTTCGCGCAGGCCGTGCAACGCGTCGCGCAGCTAGCGATCTTAGTGGTCGCGCTCGCGTGCTTGCTTCCCTCTGGTGTGTTGATCGCGCTCTCGGTGCGGAGCGTCCGTGATCTTGCCAGCACCGCGCAGCGCATTTCCGACGGACAGTTCAGCGCACGCACGCCGATGCACCGCGGCTCAGGTCCGTTCAAGCGCATCGCTGAAGCACAGAATGACATGCTCGACCGGATCGAACACTTGGTCACCGGCCTGAAGACAGTCACTGACAGTCTGGCGCACGATCTGCGCACGCCGCTGGCGCGCCTGCGCTCGACGCTGGAGCGCGGTATCGTCGATCAGGGCGAACCGGCCAAGCAAGACGCCCTTGAAGATGCGCTGACCGAAACCAACCGCACCATTTTCGCCTTCTCCTCATTGATAGATATCGCGCGAGCGGAAGGCGGCATCTCGCGCGAGGCAATGACGCGCGTGGACCTCGCCGCGTTGCTGCATGACGTCACCGAGCTGTTTCAGCCACTTGCCGAGGAGCGGCGCATCGAGTTGCGCGTGAACGCCCCTCCCGCGGAAATCTTGGGTCACAAGCCGCTATTGATGCAGGCGGTCGGCAATCTCGTACACAATGCCATCAAGCATTCGCCCGAGGGCGCACGTCTAGACCTTGCGCTTGTGCCCGAAGGCAGCGACGTGCGCATTGTGGTGGCCGATCACGGCCCAGGCATTCCGGCCGATCAGCGCGCCGACGCGGTAAAACGATTCCAGCGGCTGGGCTCTGGAGATACCCCCGAAGGCGTGGGCCTCGGCCTGGCCATCGTTGAAGCTTGCGCGCATTTGCACCGCGGTTCGCTTGAGCTTGAAGACAACAATCCCGGACTGAAAGCTGCGCTCATCTTGCGCGCCTAGACCGGCAGCGTGACGCGCAGCAACGCACCCTTCTCACAATCGGCAATGACGACATCGCCTCCGTGCCCGCGCGCGATCGATCGTGCGGCGGCAAGGCCAAGCCCGGCGCCGCTCGCGCCCTCGTTCAAGCGCACGAACGGCTCAAACACACTTTCATGCTGGTCTGCCGGAATACCGGGTCCGTCGTCGAGCACGTCGACGACCACGACGCCATCGCCCCTGTTCAACGAAACGCGGGCGTCGCCGCCGTGCTTCAGCGCGTTATCGATCAGATTGCCGAACAAACGCTTTAAGCCGAGCGATTGACCGGTGATAATGGTGCGTTCCTCGCCGGTAAAAATCACCTGCCGGCCTGCCGCGATTTGATCGTCCGCCAAACTCTGCAGCAGCGCACTCACATCGAGCCGAACGCGTGCTTCTTCTGCCGGATCGTCACGCGCGAAGGCGATGAACGACGCCACCAAAGCTTCGACCTCGCCGATCTCCTTCGCCATCTTGTCGCGCAATTCCGGCGGCGCTTTCTCGGCGGTCAACCGCAAGCGCATCAGCGGCGTGCGCATGTCGTGCGCGACTGCCGCCAGCGTCTTGGTGCGATCGGCGATCAGCGCGCGCAGCCGCGCTTGCATCGTGTTCACGGCGCGCGCCGCGCCGCGCAACTCACTCGGCCCCTCTTCCGACACAGATGCTGATTGCGGATCGACGCCCACCGCCTGCACGGTGTCAGCAAAGTGCTGAATAGGCCGCGCCAACTGACGGGCGAACAGCAGCGCCAGCAACGCCAACACTGCAAGCGCCCCGGCGATGATGAGACCAGCGCGGGTCAACCAGCTCAACTCAGCCCAGTTGCGGCCCTGGCGCATGCTTAGCCAGCGCCCGTCCGGCAATTCGGCCGAAAACTGAAATCCTGAAACCAGCGCCGTGCCAGGCGGTGTTGGCAGCCATAGCGGCGCAGGCGTGGGCGCTGGCGCGGACGGCGCCGCGTGCACACCGCGTGGCGCCGTTGGCGGCGCGGGCGGCGGCGGAGCGGGCATCGGCATGGGAATCCCCGATGCGTCGACTTGCACCTGACCGGCGCCATCCTCGTGCATGCGCAACATGTAGGCGTGGCCCG
Source organism: Terricaulis sp. (assembly GCA_047601265.1). Taxonomy (GTDB): domain Bacteria; phylum Pseudomonadota; class Alphaproteobacteria; order Caulobacterales; family Aquidulcibacteraceae; genus Vitreimonas. Next base: position 3,174,569 of record JASGJR010000001.1, on the reverse strand, counting down.
CCTCCGGCGCGTGCGGCGCAACGGGCGGCGCGGGCGTCTCTGGAGATTCCGGCGTGTCTGGTATCGCCACGGGCGTCATCGGCGCGGGCGTGTGCAGGACGATTGTGCGTCCGTTCACGGTGACCTTCTCCTCTGTCGTCTGCATGCGCACGACATAGGTTTCGGTACGCCGATCGATGTTCGCAGCCGCTAAGCGAATTTGATCCGGCCGCAGATCCAGAGCGTCGGCCAATTGCACCATTGCCAAATCGAGCGTGGGCTCGTGCGTTACCTCACGCGGCGGCGCATCGGCGATTGTCCATTCCATGTTGTCGTGAGGCAGCGTGTGACCTGCAGCGGCCGCGTAGCGATAGCCAGCTTGAAAGTGTTCGGCGACCATGTCGGCGCGCATCACGTCAGGCGGCCGCGGCGGCAGCCAGATCACAACTGCAAACACGCCTACGAACGCGGAAACGAACGCGAGCGCCACCAGCAGCCCGAGATGCGCTGCGATCGGCATTCCGCGGGCGACATCGCGCGCGGCCATCAAACACTCGGCTTCACGGCGAAGAGATAACCCTCGCCACGCACGGTACGGATGATCTCGATGCCGCCGGGGCGCTCAAGCTTCTTGCGCAAACGGCTGACCTGCACGTCGACGGCGCGATCGAAGACATCGGCATCGTTGTTGAACGCATAGTCCAGCAATTGCTCACGCGTCAGCACCCGCTGAGGATGTTCAACGAAGGCCCGCAGCAAACGAAACTCCCCGGAGGACAGCGGCATGACCACGCCGTCCGGATCAATCAACTCGCGGCGCGCGATGTCGAGCCGGAAGCCAGCGAAACGTTGCGAGTCAGCGTTGGTGGTTGCGTCGTTGTCTTTGGCGCGGCGCATCACGGCGCGCGCCCTGGCGACCAACTCACGAGGATTGCAGGGCTTGGCGAGATAGTCGTCGGCGCCGATCTCAAGGCCGACGATGCGGTCGGCGTCGTCTCCCAAAGCCGAAAGCATGATGATCGGCGGCCGTCCCCTCCCAGAAAGACGTTTGCAGGCTGAAAGGCCGTCTTCGCCGGGCATCATCAAATCGAGGACGATGAGGTCGGCGGTCTTCGCCGCCAGCGCGCGCTCCATGGCCGCCACGTCGCCGGCGCTGCGCGCCTCAAACCCCGCCCGCTCGAACACCTCGACCAGACCAGAGCGAATTTCGCCGTCATCGTCGACAATGAGGACATTGGGCCGGATGGTCGTTTCGGACATTGCAAGCATGTTTAGGCGGCGCGTTCCGGGCCGCACAGGGGAAACCCCAGGCGGATGGCGATGAGTGTGTCTTTCAGGCCTAACCGGCTGCCATTTCGCCAATGTTTCAGGTTTGACGCATTCAAGAAACGGACGCCGCTCATGGTCCCGCCGGTCATCCGCCCGGACGGGCGTGCACAGAGGGATTCCCGACAATGAAATACGCTCTCATCTTGGGCGCGGCAGTCAGCACTCTTGCTCTGACTGCCAGTGCTCAGCCGGCGCCGCCCGCCCCGCCGACGCCGCCCGCCGCGCCGCACATTATGATGATGCACGGTCCAGGAATGGAGCTGAACGTCGACGCCAATCACGACGGCTGGATCAGCCGGGCCGAAGCGGGCGCGGCGGCTGACCGTATGTTCGACCATATGGACACCAACCATGACGGCCGTCTGACGCCGGATGATCGTCCGATGTGGCATGGCGGCGGCGATCACGTCATGGCGATGCCCGAGGATGGCAATTGTCAAACCAACAGCACCGGCGAAGGCAATGAGCGCCGTGTGACTGTGATCTGCCGCGGCGAGGGCGGCCCGGGACAACACGCTGGTCTACCCGCGCCGGATGATCCGCACTGCCAAACGACCACCGAAGATCAAGGGCCGGGCCAACGCCGCGTCACAGTCACGTGCACTGATGACGACGCACACGCCGACAATGGCAGCGCCGGTCACCAGGTCGAGCGCCGCGTCGTGGTTACGCGCAATGGCGACACCACCACTCAAGTTGAGCACGGTGAAACGCGCAGCGAGACGCGCGTAATCATCCGCAATGACGAAGATGCGGAAGCTCCCGAAGCGCCAACGCCGCCAGGCGCCCCGGCTCCGCCACGCGCGCCTCACCCGCCGCACGCGCCGATGTTGATGATGCTTTTCGCCAACTCTGAAGAGGCCGACACCAATCACGACGGCGCACTGTCGCGCGAAGAATTTCGCGCGCAGCAACTGCGTTTCTTCGATGCAAGCGACGCAAACCACGACGGCAAGATTCGCTTCGAGCCGCCGCCGATGCCGCCAGAAATGCCCGCGCCTCCCGCGCCGCCCGAAGCGCCGACACCCCCGGCGCCGCCTGCGCCGCATCACTGAGGCGAGCGGGCAAATCCCCGCGTATCTTAACCGATGCGCGGGGTGTGCTCGAGGTCACATCGGCGCCTGCATCCATTCACTATCTTGGCTGCATCTACTGATCACGAGACACACGAAAGGAGCCCTCGACATGACCAAGTTCTTCGCCATCGCGTTTGCCGTGGCCCTTTTTGCCCCAGCCGCGCTCGCGGCCCTGCATCAAGCTTCACAGATCGTCGCCTGATCCCCCAAACCCGCCGACGATCTAAACAAGGAAAGACGTGGATCTCCCCTAGGATCCACGTCTTTTTCTTTGTGCGCGAAAGTTAATCCGGCGCGCCGGAATTTTTCGATTCTGCGCATCCAAATCCGAAAGCGGCAGCATCTCTCTCATCAAAGACGGTGCATTTCCGAGAAAGGATACCGAGATGAAAAAGATGTTGTACTTCGCGTTTGCTGTGGCCTTGTTCGCCCCGGTCGCGACCGCGATTGCCATGCAAGCGGCGCAAATCGTCGCCTAACGCACATATACACGCGACGAACGACGCGCGGGCCTCTGGGCCCGCGTTTTCGTTTCGGCGCACTCGTGACGCGCTGAAACGCAACTGAAACACACCGGAAAACGCAGGAAAAAATTATCAACCAAACTGCATCCGTTCGAAAGGGCTGCGGCATCTCAATATCAAACGCACCAACACCAGAGGGACTACGACAACGACCACCGCCAACAAATTCTTCGCTGTCGCCGCCGCGATCGTCTTGTTTGCTCCTGTCGCCGCTGCGCTGTTGATCCAAGCTGCCCGTATCGTCGCTTAATCCCACTCGCCATCCCGTCGCGACGACGCGGAGTAGAAGGCGCGGGTCCGCAAGGGTCCGCGCCTTTTCATTTTTGCGTTGCGGCTTGGCAATGTAGCGGCGCGCATTACAAGCGAAGCGCATGAACACGCTGGCGCTCGAGATTCTGTTTCGCGGCATCGCCGTCGGCGCGCTCAGCGTTATCGGCCTCGGCTTCTGGCGCAGCGCCGCCACCATGTCGCTGCGGCTCGGCGGCGTTGCTCTAGCCATCTCCGGCGCTGCCTATGCGCTCAATTCCTGCGCAGGCCTCGTGGCGCCTCTCGGCCCGATGATGTGGCCGGTGCGCTTCTTCGCACTTGGCGGAGCCGGCCTTGCGTGGCTCTTCATCCTGGTTTTGTTTGAAGACCGGCCTCTGACGCCGGCATTATTTGCGCCCTTCGCCGTCCTCACCAGCATCGGTCTGCTGGCGAGCATCTTCCGCGCGCCGCTCGGCAGTCCGTTTTGGATCACGAGCAACGTTCTGCAGACGGCGCTCGCCGCGCATGGTCTGTTTGTCATCGCCCGTTCCTGGCGCGACGATCTCGTAGAGGCGCGCCGGCGGCTCCGCGGTCCGCTGCTCGCGGGTGTGTGTGCGTTTCTGGTGGCGATTTCCACAGCCCAGATCGCCGAGGGATTCGGCTATTATCCTTCCTGGTTCGATCTGTTCAGCGGCGCAGCGCTTGCCGTGCTGAGCGTGGCCGGCGCCGCCATCTTTCTGCGCGCCGACGCGCAATTGTTCGGCGCGGCGCGGCCCGCGCCGGCCGAACCGGCGCTGCCTCCCGCCGACCGCGCCGCGCTCACCAAGCTTGATCAAGCGATGGGCGTAGGCGAAGCTTGGCGCAAAGAGGGCCTGACCATCGGCACACTGGCCGAACAGGTTGGCGTCCCCGAGCATCGCCTCCGCCGCCTCATCAACGACCATCTCGGCGAGCGCAACTTCGCGTCCTATGTGAACGCGCGCCGCATCGACGCCGCCAAGCGCCTGCTCCGCGACCCTGCCCGTGCCCAGGACTCAGTTTCCACCATTGCCTTCGATTTAGGATTCGCTTCGCTCGGTCCGTTCAACCGCACCTTCAAAGAGGTGACGGGCCAAACGCCCAGCGAATGGCGCAAACAGGGCTAGCCGAAACCCGAAAATCCTTGCCGATTCCAAAAACGATCAGGCTTTTTCGCCCACGGCGAGACAGCGCGGCTCTCACTCCACGATCCAGTCGGCGTTCAATCGCTGGAGCGCCACAATGGAATACGCCACCGAACTCGCTCAGACATGGGCGCGCTACGTCCTTCACGACCTCAGCCGTTATGCGGAGTTCGCCATCGGCGTATGGCTGCTGTTGTGGATCATTTTTGCCGGCGTCTTGCAGGGCCGTAAGATCCGCGAGGAAAAGCCGCCCGCGAAACAATTGGTGACCGAGTTCTTTGTCTCGCTGCGCTCGGTTGCCATCTTCTCCGGCATTGGTCTCGTGCCGTTCATTCTGGAGCAAGCAGGCTATGTGCACGGCAACGCCATTGCCATGAGTTGGGGACCAGTCTGGTTTTGGGTGAGCCTCGCGCTCATCATCGTCGCCCACGACGCCTACTTCTACTGGGTGCATCGGATCATCCACGACCCGCGCCTCTTCCGCACCTTCCACCGCCGCCACCACCGCAGCCACAATCCGTCGCCGTTCACGGCCTACAGCTTCGACATTGGCGAAGCCGCGCTCATGGGCCTGTTCGTGCCGCTGTGGACCATCCTCGTGCCCACGCAATGGGATGTCGTCGGCCTGTTCGTTCTCTACCAAATCTATCGCAACACGCTTGGTCACTCTGGCTACGAGCTCATGCCGGCGCGCGCCAACGGCAAACCGATGTGGGATTTCTTCACCACCACCACACATCACGACCTGCACCACGCGCAAGCGGGCTGGAACTACGGCCTCTACTTCACATGGTGGGACCGCATGATGGGCACCGAACATCCCGAGTACTACGCTCGCTTCGCCAAAGCCGTGCGCAAGCCACGTGCGCAGCCATCACTAGAAGGCGCGACTGCCGATTAGCCTGATGAGGGCGTTCTTTCAGTTCTGCGGCTATGGTATCGGCGCACATCAAGTGCATCGACATGAAGTACAGTGCGCGCGCGCCAGCGCGCTAGTTTTCAGTGCGTCGCGGGCGCAGCCGGCTCCGGGAAGAAGCCGCCCGCCACGCCGGGAAACACCACCGGGCTTTCGTAGCCATCGGCCGACACGGCGCTCACGCCGAAGAAATAGTCGTCGATCACGACGCTAGCGAGCTTCAATTGGGTGGCGCCTCCCGCCCATCGGCTCCAACGCCATTGCGGATCCGTGGTTGAACGCCACCACACGCGATAGCCCGCAGCGCCATCAACAGCGCGCCACGTCACCGTCGTATCTGGCGACACGTTGCCGGCGATCGCAATTCCCCCTGGCGGACGCGGCGCGGAAGCCAGCGCCGCCATGCTGACAATGTTCAGCCGCGCCACCTGCGCGAGATATGGAAAGTCGACGCCGGTGATCACGTCGCCGTAGTGAATGCCGTTTTCGACGCGCACGTCTTGGTGTTGCCGCGTGTAGTTCTCAACGGCTTCGGTCACCCGCACGGCGGGATAGCCCGCTTCGAGCATGCGCACCTGATCGCCGCCGCGGCCAAAGCGATCAGTGCGATACACCATCGTGACGTCGAAATTGGTTAGGTACTGGTCGGCAAGACGATCGATGAAACGCGCGAGATTGCGCGAAGGTGAGTCCACCTCACCGCCATTGTAGCGCCGCCGGTTCGCCTCCTCCTGCGTTTCCACAGCGCGCGTTCCTTCCGAGAATACGCGTACGTGCGTGTTGTCGTGCACGCCCGACATGCCTTCTGTGTTGCCGACGATGTCGTTGTTGAGGTCAGCCTCGACCATCCAGTTGTGCGCCTTGGCGTAGTCAGCGAGGACTTTGCCGCCGTAGAGGCCCTGCTCTTCGCCAGACAATGACGCGAACACCAACGTCGCCGCGAAGCGGTGTCGCGAAAGCACCCGGGCCGCTTCCAGCACCGCCGCCGTGCCCGAACCGTCGTCGTTGGCGCCTGGCGCGTCGCTACGAGCGTTGTTTGGATCGGTGACGCGGCTATCGAGGTGACCGGAAATGACAATCACTCGATTTGGATCGGTCGTACCTGGCAGGATCGCCAGCACGTCTTGCACCTCAGTCGGTTGCGCTAAACGCTCTCCGGTAAATGTTTGCGATGGTATCTCGATTTGCAGGCAACCGCCGCAAGCTTGCGAATAACGTTGAAATTCGCTCGCGACCCAGCGCCGCGCCGCACCGATGCCGCGCGTATTCGAGCGCGTGTCCGACGCCGTGTGCCGCGTACCGAAGCCTACAAGTTTCTGAATGGTCGCGCGCAACTGGTCGGCGCTGACATCACTTGCTACCTGACGCAGCAACGGATGTTCGCCGCTTGGACCTTCACTCTGGACCGCCGTTTGCGCCTGCGCGGCAGTCACGACCAAGCACGCTGCAATCACGGCAAGACCAATACGCATGGGTGGCGCCCCTAACCCGAATTGCGAATGCGGACGCGAACATGCGCGCTCTCGCCCGTCGCGTCCACCACAGAGAGATCATAGAAGCCGGGCGCTGAGGGGCGCCAGATAGCGCGGCCACTGGTGGGTTCCGTGTCGACTGCCGCGCCTTCCGCGTACCACGTGTACGGGTGTTGACCACCGCGCGCCGACAGCGACAGGCCGCGCGCGTTCGGACCGTAGTCGAGCACGAGCACCTCCGTGTTCGGCGCCGGGAACAGAATCGATAGCGCGTTGCCGTTCTCAGTATCCAAATGCGTCAGAGCCGGCGCGGGCGCGTGCTGGTACTCGTCAGGCGCCTGCTGCGGTTGCGGCGGCGTGCCGAGCAAATCGAAAGCTTCGAACAGAATTGGCAACGCGGCGTCGCGCCCAGCGATGCCCGGCCGTGGCGCGCCATCGGGCCGCCCCACCCAAACACCGATCGCATAGCCGTTCGCAACGCCGAACGACCACGCATCACGGAAGCCGTAAGATGTGCCCGTCTTGAACGCGATGCGCGGCGCGTTTTCTGCGAGTTGCGACGGAATGCGGCCCGCCGGGCTTGGTCCGGTCGCCAGAATTTGCAGCACTTTGCGCGCCGTATCCGCTCGCACAAGACGGCCTGGAAACGCGAACGCTTCGCTCGGCTGCGTCACCAATGGCCGCGAGACACCGCCATCCCCAAGCGACGCATAAAGCCCGGTCAAATCCTCGAGCGTCACGCCGACACCGCCCAATGCCAGCGCCAAGCCCGGCTCTGAATCCGCGCGCCGAGGCATGTGCACGTCAGCACCCGCGTTCACCAGCGCAGCTTGAAAACGCCCAGCCCCGATATGATCGAGCGTCGCCACGGCGGGAAGATTCAGTGAATGCTGCAACGCCTCCTGCAATGTCACTTCGCCATGGAAGCGCCGGTCAAAGTTTTCCGGCAAGTAGCCGCCGAACGTTCGCGGCGCGTCTCGCACCAACGTTTCAGGCGCAGCGATGCCATCATCAAACGCGATCGCGTACAAAAACGGCTTCAGCGCGGAGCCCGGCGAGCGCACGGCGCGGCTCATGTCGATGAACGCACCCGCGCGATCACCGCCGACGCCGCCAACCCGCGCGCGCTCTTCGCGTGTGCGCACATCAACCGCCACGATCGAGATTTGTGTATCGCGATCGAGATTTTCCGCGCTGCGCCGCGCCAGCCCCTCAAGATCGGCTTGCAGCCGCGCATCGATGGTCGACGGTACGATTGCCAAATCCCGATTGGCCGCGACCAGTTCAGCGGCAGCGTGCGGCGCCGAATACGGAAATGGCGCCCGCGGCGGAATTGGCAGCGCCTTGCCCTCGTCTGCGCGCGCGAGAGAGATGGCGTGGATCGACACAAACATATCCAGCACACGATCGCGCGCCGCGCGCGCCGTCGCTGGATGCCGATCCGGCCTGCGGGCCTCCGGCGCCTGCGGTAACGCGATCAGCAACGCCATTTCGGCGTCATCGAGGTAGCGCGGATCGCGCTGAAAATACGCGCGGCTCGCGGCGCGCACGCCTTCGAGATTGCCGCCATACGGCGTGAGCGTGAGGTAATCAGCGAGTATCTGTTGCTTCGACAAGCGCCGCTCGATCTGCATAGCGCGCACAATTTCTATCAGCTTCGACTGGATCGTGCGCGGGCGCGGCTCCAGCAAACGCGCCAGCTGCATAGTGATGGTCGAGCCGCCCTGCGTGACGCGGCGGTGACGCACGTAGCTCACGCTAGCGCGCGCCAGCGCGATGGGATCGACGCCGGGATGCCACCAGAAGCGCGCATCCTCAATCGCCACCAAGCGGCGCAAGAACTCCGGGTCGATCTCGTTGTACTGCGCCGCCAGGCGCCACTTGCCGTCGCAGCGCCCAAGCCGCGCGCGCGTTGCAGCGTCACACGTGGTGAACGCCATGAGCCACTGCCCCTCGCGATCCACCACGACCGGCGACACATCGCGCAAGCGCTCTAATGGCGGCGGAAACGCCAGGTCGAGCGCGAGCAGCGTAACGAGTACGATGATCGCGCTCGCAACCCAGCGCTTGGCTTTCTCGCTCAGCGGCGGGGCAACGCGCGGCCCGCGGCGCATGCTTGCCTCTCCTTAGCCGCCGCGCGGCGCGATCGAGATCACGCCTGGCGCCGTACGTGACATCACGCCAGGGTGGTACATGTCCTCGACTTGCACCGCTGGCATGGTGAACCGCCCGGGCGTGACCGCTCGCGCGATGTACGCATAACGGAACGACTCCGCGTGCAGATTGGCGCTCGCGACGTAGCGATCATCGCGCGCTTCCGCCACGTTGTTGTACGTGATCTTGCCAATCCACGCGAACGGACCGTTGCCGCCAGCGTCGGGATAATCGCTGTTGGCTGCGCCGTCCGAAGGCGAGAGCACGCTCTCGATCTCCAGACCCGCCGGCAACAGATCGACCAGCACGGTCGGGTACGTGCGCGCGCCCTCCGGTTGTCCGGAGAGAACGATCACAACACGATCGCCCTGGCGGATCGTGTTCAAGTCAGCGCGTGATCCATCAAGACGATAGACCTCCTTGCTGATCGTGTAACCGCCCGTCGCCGCGGGAGGAGCGGCCAACGGGGCGCCCGCGCGCGTCAACGAGCGCCACACCGGTCCGCGCGCATTGTTCTGGAACACCAGACCCGTCGCCAGCTGCTGCGCCGTGGCCACGATGCTGTGGCTGTTCATGTGCTGCCCATTCTGCGACACGTTCACGTCGCCCGAGCGCGTCAGCAGCGCGTTCGCGGCGAGCAGCAATTGCACCTGCTCCTGCGTCATCATGTTGTTTGGATCCGGCGCATCGCGTTCGAGCCGGGTGCGCAAACGATTGACCAGGTCGATCTCGCCAGCCTCCGCAGCCAACGCCAACACGCCCGACAAATCGCGCAGCGGCGTTTGGTACCAATCGCCCAAGTTGCGATAGCCGAGCGCCCGCTCTGCGGCTTGGAACGCCGCGTGCCCGCGCGCACGATCTCCGAGGAAATAGAGCGCCGCGCCAATCTGAGCCCGCGCCAAAGGCGAAGGTTCGCTGTTCAGCCGCGTGTCGAAGTAATAACGCACCTGACCGATGTCAGCCTGATGCGCCTTCGCGAGCACGTAGAGTGCGTACGCAGCGGAGCGCGAGCGCAACAAATCCTGCGTGTCATTGTTGCCAGGCCATTGGTAGACCCGGTCGTCATAGCCGACACCGCCGAAATCGTTGAGCCGCGCCACTTTGCGGAGCGCGACATAGGCTTGCTCCATCGGCGCGCGCGGCACGGCGATGCCGGATTGCTGCGCCCGCAACAGGTAGTCCGTCACGTAAGCGCCCAACCAAGGCGAAGCCTCGCTGTCGTTGGAGCGCCACAAGCCGAACGCACCGTCCGTTCCTTCGCGGTCGAGCAATTGCGTTGCCGCATCCTGCACGCGCCGGGTGATGCGCGGATCGACCGAGCGGTTCGCCTGCCCGGCCAAGCGATTGTAATAGAGCAACGGCATCGCCACTGAGGTCAGTTGCTCAGAGCAGCCGTACGGATACTGCCAGAGCGAATCCAGCAGCGGCGCAGGATCGATATTTGCCAAGTTGGAGAACGAGATACGCGCAGTGGCGCCGGTCTGGAATTGCGCCAGCGCATCTCCAGGCGCACGCCATGACACCGCCGGTCCCTGCGGTTGTGTTTCCACCGTACTGATCGGCAAGAACGGCGCGCGCGATTGAATGTCGTAGCTGCGCGTGATCGCGGTGAACCCGCCCGGCCCATCCAGTCTGAGAGAGATTTTGCCGATGCCGATCGGCCCGCCGGTAAATGGCACGAGCGCGGTCTGCCGTTGCCCGCGTCCCAATTGGAAGCGCCGCGGTTGCGGTTGAATCTGCGCCACCGCCGAGCCTGAGACGGTCACAGTATATGTGCCCGGCGCGCCTTCCACGTTGTCGATATTCAGCGCGGCTTGCGCCTGATCGCCCGGAGCGATGAAGCGCGGCAGAATGAGTTCCGCCACCACCGGATCGCGCACGATGATGTCGCCTGACGATTGGCCGAGAGCATTTTCGCTCCATGCCACCGCCATCAAACGCAGCGTGCCGTTGAAGTCCGGGATGTCGACCGGAATGACCGCGCGGCCATTCCGCACGTCAACGATGTCGGAGACGATCGCTACAGTTTTGGTTGGCACGACCGTGAGGCCTTCGCCTCCGAGATTGTCGCCGCCTTGCCGCGCTGTCGCCGGCGCGCCGAGGTTCGGATTGAGCAAGCGGCCGTAATCGTCACGCAGATCGACGCCCAGCGCACGGCGCCCGAAGAAATAGTTCACCGGGTTCGGGCTGTCGTACTTGGTGATGTTCAAGATGCCTTCGTCGACCATGGCGATAGCGACGCGGACATGTTCGCCGAGGGGCGCGTTGGCGACGTTCACCGGCACCTCGATGTGCGTATTCGGCCGCACATGCTGGAGACCTTGGCCCGCCGTCACCTGCAACGTGCGCTGCCCCATATCGACCGGGACATACGCAACGCCCACCGCGCGGCGCGGCACCGGCAGATTCACGGGATCGCGCGGCGTCACCACCGTCACCATCACATAAGCGCCGGGCCCCCACTCGGTGCTGACGGGCACATCAATCGCCGATCCCGTTGCCGCAACATGGACGGTGCGCGTCTCGAGCACGCGGTCAGTGGCGATGACGATTTCCGCTTCGCCTGCATATGGCGGACGAATTTGAATGTGCGCGCGTCCACCGACGCGCGTCGGCGTCGTCGGACCAACGACACTCACCATGTCCGGCGTTTGGTTGTCCTCGGACGGACCGCCCCAGCCGACGCCGAAACGCTGCGAACTCTCCGTGTGCGTCGCCGGATCGCGTACGATCAAGCGATACGAACCGTCGCGCAGACCATCCTTGGCGATCCGCAATGCCTGGCTGCCGCTGATGCTTGCAGTCTCGCCATCAACAGGGATGTCGCGGCCAGTGCGGCGCCAACGCCAGGTGCCGTTGTCGAGATACCAATCGTAGTTCCAGTCCTCGCGGACGATCTGCCATTCGACATTGCGCACGCCGGCGCGTTGGCCCAGCGCGTTCACGGCGATGACGTCGAACGCCACGCGTTGACCGGCGCCGGCGCGCTGATTTTCGAACGTCGGCTTGATGCCAATGTAAAGATCATCGGTCCGCGCCGGCAGCGTGAAGCTTTCACGCACCACGCGGCCGCCGGGGTCCGCGACGCTAGCCACGACACGCGCGCGCAACGGCAAAGATGTGGTCGGCGGATTTTGTAGGGCCAACAGCAATTGCGCGTGGCCCTGACCGTCGGTCGTCGTGTTCGGCAGCTGGAAGACCTGCTCATCGAAGCTCTCGTCTGCCTTGCCCCAGCTGTAGCCCGCGAACGCCGGGAATGGCGTTGGATCAACCATCAAGCGGCCCTCGGCTTGGACCGCGAGGCCGCCGCCGGGCGCGCCGTAGAGGAAATCGGCTTGCAGATTGAGCGCTTGTTGCGAGTTCGCGCGCAGAATGACGTTTTGCGCGCGCAGCTGGTCTTCAGTCGGACTGAACGTTACCCGCAGCCGTTGCGGCACAAAGTCTTCGACCGACCAACTCACCTCGCCGACCGACGCATCCTGACCATCAACCGTCAGCACCGCGCGCCACATGCCACGCGGCGCACCGCGATCGATGTCGATGTTCTTGGCGATGGCGCCCGCGAGCGTGGCCACGTCAATGCGCATGCGCCGCGCCTCGGTGCCGTTGGGACGATAGACCACCAGCGTCGACTGCCGGTTGGAGATGGCGCGGCCCAGATGATCGCGGATCAAGCCGATGAGACGCACGCGCTCGCCCGGGCGATACACGCCGCGCTCAGTGTAGAGATACGCATCCACGTCGCCGGGCGGATGGCGGCCATCAACGCCGCGGTCGGAAAGGTCGATCGCTGGACGTTGCAAATCTTGCGCAGCAAAGTCCCCCGCATCGCCGTAGGCCATCACGTATCGCGCGCGCGCCGGGCCTTCGCCGTTCACCAGCGCTTGTGCGAAATGCACGCGGCCGTTGCCGTCCGTACGGGCACGTGAAAGTTCTTCGTTATTCTGCGCGATGAGCGTCAGTTGCACGCCCGACATCGGCCGCGCCGTCTTCAACGAACGCACCACGACGTCGAGACCGGTGGCGCCTTGGAAGCTTTGCAGCGCCATGTCGGTGTACATGATCCAGCGATACGCGGACGCGACGGAGTCGCTGTCCTCGTTGTTGCTGTGCTGACCCGCGCTCGGCGAGTCGTCCTTCACCTTCACCACATACGCGCCAGGACGCAGGTCATGCAGCGCCGCGCCGAGCGCAAAGACGGTGGTAACCGCGCTGTTGCGGTGCGCCGCTGCGCCGGGAACGTCGATCTTGCCCTTGAAAACACTGACTCCGACCTCGGAGCCTGCGCTGTTGAAATCCCAATAGTTCCAGCCGCCCTCTTCGTTCTGGCCGGTTTGCGAAATGTCGTACTGAGAAAGAATGCGGTCGGGCACGCGCAGCACCTCGACAGCAAGACGCGAGACGTTGACCGTCTCAATGGCGATGCCGTCGGCTTCGCTGCGCGGCAGGATCACACCGCCACCGGCAAACCCAACGTAGGACGGGCGATCGCCGAAGGTGAGCGTGAAGTTCTCGTCGTACGCGGTCTTGTCGCCGTTCGCGGCAGGAAGACCCTTCTTGATGGTGACTTGGCGTTCCGGCTCGAACGGCAAACCGCCCAAGCAAAGCAGATTGCCAGATACGCTCACCTGATAGGGCGCTGACGGATCGACCGTCAGATAGTCCGCATAATGCACCGATGGATCGCGTGAGAGATCCTCGGAAAATTCCAAACACGCACGCGGCTCCGCTTGGTTCATCTCCGCGCGCAAGCGCACGAAAGCCATGCCATCCACGTGCGGCAACCCTGCGCGCGCTGCGTTTTGCGCCCGGGCCGGCGCCGACGACCCAACCGTGCCAACGCTCGCGAGATCAAACGCCGGCGCGCCGGCGCCCACGCGCCCAAGCACGGCGCCGCCCCACAAACCGACAAGCAGCGCCAAGCTGGTGGCGAGAACAGTCGTGCGGTTTGCGACCGCCCAATCTCGGGCAGGCGCGAGCGCGCTCCACCGCCATTTGCGGGGGTCGATGCGCTCTACGAGCGCTTTCCAATCGAAGGCCATCGTGCGCTCTCCCTCCCGCCTGGAAGCGTCATGCTTGCCCGAGGCGTGCGCACCTCGCAAGGACCATTAAATTTCGTCAAAGTTCTGTCAGACGCACCTGTTGATGTGCGCATCGTGACGTGTTTCAACAGCGCATTCAAAAAGATGACGCTGGCGGCGCCTTTTGGCCGACCACGCGGGAGGATGCGATGAACGACGCCGCGAAACCGGTCTTCCCTGCCATGTCCATGGAGCAAGCACACGCCTTGCTTACGCAGCCGGGTTCGATGTTCGAGGTTGGCGAAGAGACCATCCGCGGCGTCAAGTTCAAGGTCTGGAAAAACGCGCCGCCCACTTTGCGCGACCTCTTCGACGCGGCCGTCCCCTTCGCGGCGCGCGACCATCTCGTGCTGGAAGACGAACGCGCCACTATTGGCGCGACCCGCGCCGCCGCGATCGCCTTCGCCCGGCGCCTGATTGATGACGGCGTAAAGCCGGGAGATCGCGTTGCGGTTATCATGCGCAACCTGCCCGAGTGGCCGGTCACGTTTTGGGGCGGCGTGCTGGCCGGCGCCATCGTCACGCCTCTGAACGCATGGTGGACTGGTCCCGAGTTGGAGTACGGCCTCCAGAACTCCGGCTCCTCAATCGTCGTTGTGGACGTCGAGCGCTATGAGCGCATCCGCGAACACCTGCCGAACTGCCCGGACGTCCGCAAAGTGTACGTTTCGCGCCTGAAGGAAGACGTTGCCGACCCGATCGTGCAACGGCTCGAGAACGCCATCGGCCCGGTTTCAGCCTGGAGCAAGTTGAGCGGCGGCGACCAACCAGCGCCGGAAGAACTGCCGCGCCGTCTGCCGGACGACGATGTCGCGATCTTCTACACCTCCGGCACAACCGGAAAGCCCAAGGGCGCGACGATCTCGCAGCGCAACATCATCTCCAACATCTTCAACGGCGCTTCGGCGCAAGCGCGCGCGTTCTTGCGTCGTGGCGAAGCGCCGCCGACGCCTGATCCGGCGGCGCCGCAGAAGGCGTTTCTTCTCTCGGTCCCGTTCTTCCACGCCACCGGCTGCTTCGCGATCATGCTGCCCGCGATGATGACCGGACAGAAGATGGTCATGCAGCGCCGCTGGAATACCGACGAAGCGCTGCCGCTGATGGAAAAAGAGCGCATCACGCATTTCGGCGGGGTGCCCACCATCGCCTGGCAGGTTCTCGAGCACCCGCGTGTCAACGACTACGATTTGTCGTCAGTAGAGAGCGTGTCCTACGGCGGCGCGCCAGCCGCGCCGGAATTGGTCAAGCGCATCCTCGAACGCTTCCCGACCGCGCTCCCGGGCCAAGGCTGGGGCATGACCGAAACTTCGGCCACCGCGGTGTCGAACGGCGCCGAGGACTATCAGCGTAAACCTGCGAGCTGCGGTTATCCCGCCGCCACCGGGGAAGCCAAAATCGTCTCCCCCGAAGGCAAGGAATTGCCGCGCAACGAAGTCGGCGAACTTTGGTACAAGGGACCAATCGTCGTGCGCGGATACTGGCAGAACGAGAAAGCCACCAACGAGACTTTCGTCGATGGCTGGGTGAAAACCGGCGATCTCGCCAAAATCGACGACGAAGGCTTCGTCTATATCGTTGACCGCGCCAAGGACATGCTGATCCGCGGCGGCGAAAACATCTACTGCGTCGAGGTCGAGAACGCGCTCTATGACCATCCGGCTGTGATGGACGCTGCCGTCGTCGGCAAGCCGCACAAAACGCTCGGCGAAGAACCGATCGCCGTCGTGCATCTCAAACCTGGCGCCAGCGCGACGGCGGATGAACTTCGCCATTTCACGGCGCAAAAACTCGCCGCCTTCAAAGTACCGGTCGATGTGATCTTCTGGCCGGAAACTTTGCCGCGCAACGCAAACGGCAAGATCGTCAAGAACGAACTGAAGAAACAGCTCGAGAAGGTGGAGTTCTGATGCTCGTCTTGGTCGAACGCCGTGGCGTGGTCGCTATCGTCACATTCAATCGTCCGGAGGCGATGAACGCCTTGTCGAAGGCGTTGCGCGTGGAGATCGCCAAGACCTTCGCATCACTCGACGCTGACGACAGCGTGCGCGCCATCGTGCTCACGGGCGCAGGCAAGGCATTCACCGCGGGGCTGGACCTCAAAGAACTCGGCGCCGGCGCAAGCGTCGGCGATGCAGCTAACCCAGAAGCTGGTTCTGTCACCGATCCTGTCACCTGCATGGACGCGTGCCGCAAGCCGATCGTCGGCGCCATCAACGGCGTCGCCATCACTGGCGGCTTCGAAGTCGCCCTCGCCTGCGATATCCTCTACGCCTCCACCAATGCGCGCTTCGCCGACACGCACGCGCGCATCGGCATCATGCCCGGCTGGGGCTTATCGCAAAAACTCTCGCGCCTCGTCGGCATTCATCGCGCCAAGGAAATTTCGCTGAGCGGCAATTTCATCGACGCGCAGACGGCGTACGAATGGGGCCTCGTAAACCGCGTATTCGCGCCGGAAGCCTTGCTGCCCGCCGCGATCAAGCTCGCCGAAGACATCGCCACCGTGCCTGCCGACAAGGCCCAGCTCTACAAGCGCCTGATCGACGAAGGTTTCGGGAAGACCTACCGCAAGGCGCGCAAATTCGAGACCAAAACCACAGCGCAAATGAACGCTGGCGTCTCGTCCGACGCTATCGAAACCGCACGGACCGGCGTCATGGCGCGCGGACGCGAGCAGCAATCGTAACCTGGCAGACGCAAACTTCACGCGCTGTGGCGCCTTGAAACTCGACGTGTCTAGGGCAAGTTGCAGAGCGAGGAGACCGCGCCCATGACCAAGATTGTCTATGAGATTATCCAGCACGACGGCGGCTGGGCTTTCAAACTCGGCGACACCATCTCCGAGACGTTCCGCAATCATGACGCGGCCTATGCCGCAGCCAAACGTGTCGCCATTGAACAGATGCGGCCCGGCGAAACCGCTGGCATCTCCTGGGAAGACACACGCGGCAAATGGCACGACGAAGTGTCGTCGGGCGACGATCGCCCCGAGGTCGACGTACAAGACAAGAAATAGTCCGCGGACCAAGGGGCGTGGCATGGAGGAAGATTGGCGCGCGTGGGGCGTGAGGGCTGCGAATTGGGCGGCGGACTATCGCGAGCGCGTTCGCGATCTGCCGGTGCGCCCGCAGGTCGAACCCGGCGACATCGCCAAACAAATCGCGGCAGCGCCGCCTGAGGCGGGCGAAGCCTTCGAGCGCATCTTCGCGGATTTCGAAACCATCATTGCGCCGGGCATGACCAACTGGCAGCACCCGCGCTTCTTCGCCTATTTCGCATCCAACTCGGCGCCGCCCTCTCTGATCGCCGAATACTTCGCCAGCGCCATCAATGCTGTTTGCATGTTGTGGCAGACCTCGCCGGCGGCAACCGAACTTGAGACCAAAGCGATTGATTGGCTGCGCCAAGCGTTTGGCTTGCCGGACGCGTTCAAGGGCTGCATCCAAGACACAGCGTCCACCGCAACGCTTGCGGCTGTTCTGGTGATGCGCGAACGCGCGCTTGGCTTCAGCGGCAATCAAACCGGCCTCTCCGGCGCGCCGCGCTTGCGCATCTATTGCTCCGGCGAAGCGCATTCTTCGATCGACCGCGCCATTTGGTTTTCCGGCATCGGCGCCGACAACCTCGTGCGCATTCCCATCAAAGGCCCGTTGCGCGGCGCCGATCCAGACGCGCTGCGCGCGTTGATCCGCGCCGATATCGCCGCCGGCTACAAACCCGCAGGGATCATCGCCAATGTCGGCGCAACGGGCGTCGGGGCTACCGATCCTATCGCCGATCTCGTCGCCATCGCTCACGAGTTCGATCTCTACATCCATGTCGACGCCGCTTGGGCGGGATCGGCCATGATCTGCCCCGAGTTTCGCGAGCTCTGGGCTGGCGTCGACGGCGCGGACTCCATCGTCATCAACCCGCACAAATGGCTCGGCGCGCAAATCCATTGCACCGCACATTTTGTGCGCGACCCGGCGACGTTGACCCGCACGCTGGCGGCCCGGCCGGATTATTTGCACACGCTCGGGCACGGCGAAGTGGTGAACTACAGTGAATGGGGTGTGCCGCTGGGCCGGCAGTTTCGCGCGCTCAAGGTGTGGTTCCTGCTGCGCGCTTACGGGCTTGAGGCGCTGCGCGCCATGATCCGCAATCACGTCGCCTGGTCGCGCGCACTCTGCGACAAGCTGGGCGCCGCACCCAATTTCGAGATCGTCAGTGCGCCGATGCTTTCGCTTTGGGCGTTCCGCTATGCGCCAAAGGCCGCCGACGACATCGACGCGCTCAATCTCGAACTCGTCGAAGCCATCAACCGCGATGGGCGCATCTATCTCACGCAAACGCGCGTCGATGGCCGCGTCGCCATCCGCTTCCAGGCGGGACAGTTCGAGTGCACACGCGACGACGTGATGAGCGCCTATGACGTCATCACGGAAATCGCCGCGCGCCTTTGACTATTGCAGGTGCGACTCGACGAACCACAAATCCTTGTCGATGGCGCGCGACACGCCGGTGAAAAGGTCAGCCGTGTCCTTGTCGCCCGCCTCGTCCGCCGCATCGATCGCCGCGCGGGCAAGCTTGCCGTACGCCGCAAGGTGATCTGCAACGAGTTTCAGATGTTCCTTCTCGTCGCTGACGTCCGTGGGGTACGGCTTAAGCGTCGTTGTCTTGGCCACCATTTGCAGCGCGCCGTTGGCATAGCCGCCGAGCTGCACCGCACGCTCGGCGATGTCGTCGGCGAAGGTGTCCACACGCGCTTGCACTTGATCGAACAACTCGTGCAAGGCGATGAAAGTCGGCCCTTTGATGTTCCAATGCGACTGCTTCAGCGCAAGACGGAGATCAATGGTATCGGCCAGACGCGCATTTAATAACGCAATCATGGCCTTGCGGGTGTTGTCGGGAAGGTCATTGCGGGTGTTGGGCATTGGCGCTCACTCCAAATGTGATCTAGATGTGGCGCGGACCGCCGCCGTGTTCAACGCGTCCAAGCCATAGAAATTGACCTGCCCGTCATTGGCCAAGTCTATGGCAACTGCGCCAGCCAATCGATGATATATCCGGTCGTCTCTTCAGGTGCTTCCTGCTGGGTCCAGTGACCGGCCTTCGGGATAATATGGACGCCGCGCACATCAGTCGCGTTTGCACGCAATTGTTCCTCCGCGCGCCTGGCGTCGCCACCGAACATCTTGAGCACGAGATCGCGCTCGCCTGCAATAAACAAGCTCGGTTGATGCACGTTGGTGTCTTTCACCGTGCTCATGAATGCGTGGTCGCGTTCGAAATTGCGATAGCGGTTTAGCGGCCCGCGGAAGCCGGAATGTTCGAATTCCGCGGTGTAGTAGTCGATGTCGGCGTCAGTCAGCCAGGTGGGGAACGGTTGCGGATCGACCATGCCGCTCAGCAGCGTGTCGCTTGCGGTTTTCTCGGGCGCGCCCCAGGCGAGGCCGCTATCGCCGCTGCCCTGATAGTAGAGCTTGCGCAGCGTATCGCGGACATTGGCCTCAAGCGCCTTCTCGGCCACGCCTTCTTCCTGGAAGTACATCATGTAGAAGAAGCGGTTCTGGTCCGTGAACATCGCTTTCATGATCTGAGTGAGCGGCACTGGCGCTTGACCCATATAGGGCACCGACAATCCCGCAACGGCGCGCACTTTGTCGGGATGGAGGATCGCCGTGTGCCAGGCGATCGGCGCGCCCCAATCGTGACCGACCACCACAGCCGGAGCACCAGGCGATAGCGCGTCGATAACCCCGGCCACGTCGGCGCACATTTCTTTCATGGCGTAAGCTTCGACCGGCTGCGGCTTATCGGAGCCGCCATAGCCGCGCACGTCGATCGCGCATGCCGTGAAACCGGCGGCTGCAAGCGGCGCCATTTGATGACGCCACGAGTACCAGCTTTCCGGAAAGCCATGCACCATGACCACGAGCGGGCCGCCGCCCTGGATGGCGGCGCGGATCTTGATGCCGTTGGTTTCGATGATCCTGAATTCTGGCGTGCTCACTTCAGGTTCTCCGGCAGCGTGGGTTGCGATAAAATGCTCATGTATGCGCGCCAATGCGCGGCGTCATCGGCGCCAGCCTTGTTGGCGAAGGCGCGCACCAAATCTTCACCGCTCACATAATTGATGACGTAAGAGCGATAGTGATCGATGAAGCGCAGCGCCTTCTCGGCCTGGTCGCGATTTTGCAGTTGGTAGTGTTGCAACAGCGCCACCGCCTGATCATGATTGATCTGCCCGTCGACATATTGCTGGGCGATGGTGACGCGAACGCCGGCCAAATCGTTCATCGCTTTTGAGAGCGCTTCGAACGCGGGCGCGGTAGCTGGATCGAGGCCGGCGAGCGGATACAGCGTTTGCTGTTCAAACACGAGCTTCTGATCACCCGGGAACGCGAGATCGACGCCATAATTGCCGCCGCCCTCGTTGATTGGGCCTTGCGGCGAAAACAACGGCGACACTGCGTACTCGACGTAGCCGCTCTGACGATAGAGCCGCTCCGCGTAAATGCCCTGCACGTGATGGCCCGGATAACCCTCGTGGCAACCGAGCCCGACCGCGCGATCGATGTAGATCGGCAGATCGGTATCGACTTGAATCTCGCTTTGATTGTTGCCGCGATAATAGTTGTACGCCCCCCAGCTTTGTCCCTTCACCAATGAGAGTGTGAAGTGTTCGCCCTGCGGCAGCGCGATGTGCGCGAGCGTGCGGCGGCGGCATTCGTCGATCGCGGCCTGCATCACGGCTTGCAGCTTGTTCTCGGGAATGACGTAGCGCGCGCGAAACGTTTCAATGCGCTGGCCGAGATCGCCGCGGCCTGGGACCAACTGATTGATGCGCACGAGCATCGCATCGTAGTCGGTGAGCGGTTTGATTTGCGGCGCGAGCGCAAACAGGCGCAGCGCCTCGTCCGCGAACGGCGCACGCAAGCCGCCGATCATGTCGAGACGGAAGCGCGCGCTGGCGACATAGGCTGCAAGCGTGTGCGCGCGGCGTTTCTCAGCAGCGTCGTGCGTCGTGGTCTCAACGCCGACGATCTGCGCTTGCAGCGCATCGGCTGCGTCTTTGAGCTGATCCACCGAACGCGGGTGCGCCTTTGCCTCGTCTTGCCATTGCTGCGGGCCGTAATAGGCGTCGATGTAGCCGTCCTCGTGCGTGCCGATTTCGAGACTCAGGCGCACATACGATTCAGCCAACGTGTTCAACGCTGGCGCCGCGGGTTTCGCCGGCGCGCAAGCAGCCAAAGCCAATGCGACTGCAACCGCAATCCAACGCATGAAACCCCTCCGTCGAGCCGGTTCTAGCAGCAAACTTCGCCGCCGCAGCGGCCTACCCTTGCGCCGCGACATTTTAATCCGCCTCCTCGCCAATGACGCCAGCCGCTTCTTCGTTGAGCGCCTTGGACTCCCGCCGCGGCACCGTGAACGGCTCCGGCTCGGGCGTCGGCATGTTGCCCCGCATAAGCGAACGGCCTGCGGTAATGCCGCCAGCGATCTGCAGTTCAAGGCGCTGCTGGTCGCGCTCGCGAACGTCTTCGACGGTTTCCGCTGCTTCGATTGCGCTCACGCCGAGGTCGACCAGGACGGCGCGCCCGAACGCCAGCGCGGACTCGAAGGTCTCGCGGATTTGGTAGTCGACGCCGGCTTTGATCAGCCGCAGCGAATGTCCGCGGTCGAAGGAACGCACGTAGAGCTTGGCGTGCGGGAATTCAGACTTGACCAGCGCGACGATGCGGTCGGCGACATCGGGTTTGTCGACGCACACGCAGATCGCTTCCGCGCGGCCGGCGCCAGAGGCGTGCAACACATCGAGGCGCGTGCCGTCGCCGTAATAGACCTTGAACCCGAAATTGCCCGCCGCGCGGATCATCTCCACGTCGGTTTCGATGAGCGAGACATCGATGTCGCGCGCGAGCAGCGCTTGGCAGACCACCTGTGCGAAGCGGCCAAAGCCGATGAACAGAACGCGTCCGCTCAAGCCGGCTGCTTGCTCAATGCCGTCGAGAGATTCTTTTGGCGGCGGCGTCAGCGCTTTTTGCACGATCACAACCACCGGCGCCAAGGCCATGGAAATGATCACGATCGCCGTCATGATAGCGGCGAGGCGCGCGTCGATCACGCCAACGGCGAGCGCTGCCGCGTAGAGCACGAAAGCAAACTCGCCGCCCTGCGCAAACATCGCTGCGCGATGCAAAGCTTCGCGATGTGCAGCTTTAAACATTCGCGCCACCGCATAGACGCCGATCCCCTGCACCGCCATGAACACGATGACACCGCCCAAGATAATCGGCCACTCGGCGATCACTGCCGGCGCGTTCAGCGACATGCCGACGCCCATGAAGAACAACGCTAACAGAATGCCGCGGAACGGCTCGACATCAGCTTCGAGCTGGTGGCGGAATGACGACTCCGAAAGCAGTACGCCCGCGAGGAATGCGCCCATCGCCATCGAGAGCCCGCCGATTTCCATGAACAAGGCCGCGCCAAGCACGACCAGCAGCGCCGCGGCGGTCATCACCTCGCGCGCGCCGAGATTGGCGAGCACTGCAAACATTGGATTGAGCAGGTAGCGCCCCACGGCGAACACCGCGGCGACGCACGCCAGCGCCTTCGCGGCGACGAGCCAAGTGAACGGTGCGCTCGCGTGACCGTTGGTGGCGCCCAACACGGCAACGATCGCCAGCAGCGGCACGATCGCGAGATCTTCGAGCAGCAAGATCGAGGTGTTGCGCTGGCCCTCTGTCGTCGCGGTCTCGCCGGCATCCTCCATCATCTTGATGATCACTGCGGTCGACGAAAGTACGAAACCCATGCCGGCGATGAGCGCGGCGCTGGGTGGAAGTCCGTAGAGAACGCCGACGCCGGTGAGCAACGCTGCGCAGACGACGACATGGGCGAGACCCAGCCCGAAGATGTCGCGCCGCAGCGACCAGAGTTTCGCCGGGCGCATTTCGAGCCCGATCAAAAACAAGAACATCACCACGCCGAGTTCGGCGACGCCGAGGATGGCGTGAGAGTCGGTGATGATGCGAAAGCCGAACGGACCGATCACCACGCCGGCGGCGAGGTAGCCTAACACCGAGCCCAGCCCCATGCGCATGAAGATGGGCGCGGCGACAACCGCAGCGGCCAGCAGCGTCACCGCCTGTGGAAGCCCCAATCCCCCGCTTGCGTCCGCCATCACTCTATCCACCGGCCATGCGCCACAAGCGCAAGTGGCGCCCCATAGCACGAGTTTGAAGGCTTACGGCCATGAGAACCTTCGCACGGCCACGAATCGTCTATGGTCGCGGCCTTCCCACACCCGGAGCGGCTAATGATCGAGAACACGAAGCTGACCGCGCTTGTCGCCTCGCGCATCTGCCACGACATGGTCGAGCCGATGTCGGCGATCATCCAGGGCCTGGAAATGATCAAGGACGGCGACGGCAAAGCCGATCCGGACGCGCTGATGCTGTTGGATACAGGCGTCGGCAAGGCGTGGGCTAAGCTTGAGTTCTTCCGCTTCGCCATGGCGGGCGCGACTGCCGAGGGCGACAGCGAACTGGAAGAAGGGCACGCGGTTGCGGACAAGCTTTACTCCGTTCTGAAGCCGGAACTGAAATGGAGCGCGCCCGCGGTGCAGATGCCGCGCCCGGCGGTGCGGGTGATCGTGAATTTGTTGCTGATTGCCAACGAATGTTTGCCGCGGGGCGGCACGGTTGAACTTGTTGCGGAAAAAACCGCGGAAGGCGGAGAAGTACGGGTTGTGGCGACCGGCCCGCGGGCGAAACTGAAGGAAGCCACCGCGCTGGCGCTCAAGGGCGTGGGCGAGGAACTCTCCGGCCACACCATCCAACCTACGCTGACGGGATTGCTGGCGCGGCAAGGCGGGGTTGAGCTGTCGGCCACAGAAGCAGAAGAACGGATCGAGCTGATTGCGCGCTCGGCC
Organism: Terricaulis sp.; assembly: GCA_047601265.1. GTDB lineage: Bacteria > Pseudomonadota > Alphaproteobacteria > Caulobacterales > Aquidulcibacteraceae > Vitreimonas. Next base: position 3,150,704 of record JASGJR010000001.1, on the reverse strand, counting down.
AACTTCAAACTCTGACTTTTAAGCGCCGTTAACCGGCGCGCGCCGAAAGTTCCGGACGATTCCGCCGGAGCAAACCCCATGAAACGCTGTCTCATCGTCGACGACAGCCGCGTGATCCGCAAAGTCGCGCGCCGCATCCTCGAAGATCTGCAGTTCGAGATCGAAGAAGCATCGGACGGCCTGGAAGCGCTGCAAGCGTGCCGGCGGCAAATGCCCGATGCGATCCTGCTCGACTGGACGATGCCGGTGATGAGCGGGATCGATTTTCTGCGGCAACTCCGGCAAGAACCCAACGGCGACAAACCCACGGTCGTGTTCTGCACCACCGAAAACGATGTGGAGCGGATCGCGGAGGCGCTGAAGGCGGGCGCCGACGAATACATGATGAAGCCGTTCGACGGCGACATCCTGCAGTCGAAGTTCGCGGAAGCGGGCCTCCTCTGATGCTGAGCGAAGCCGAATTCGCGCTGGTGGCGCGGGAAGTCAAAGCCCGCTCAGGACAAACGCTGACCCCCGAAATCGGCGCCGCGGTGGAGAACCGGCTGCTGCCGATCGCGCGCCGCGAAAACTTCATGAGCGTCGGCGAGATGATCGCGGCGGCGCGCAACCGGCCCGATGGCAAACTCTGGACCACCATCACCGATGTGCTGGCGCACACGGAGACGCGGTTTTTCCGCGACCGGCCGCAATTCGAGCTGCTGCGCGCAAAGCTCATCCCCGAAGCCATCAAACGCCGCGGCCACGAGCGGGTGCGCATCTGGTCAGCGGGCTGCGCGACCGGACAAGAGCCCTACTCCATCGCCATGCTGTTCGAAGAGATGCGCGACCTGGGCGTCAACGCCGCCGTGGAGATCGTGGCGACGGATTTTTCCGACCGCTTGCTCGATAAAGCGCGGGCGGGACTTTACACGCAGTTCGAAGTGCAGCGCGGGCTGCCGATCAAAAAGCTGATCGCGCACTTCGAAAAAGCCGGCGACCTCTGGCGCATTTCCGACCGGCTGCGCGCGTCAGTGAAATTCGAAAATCAGAACCTGCTGAAGCATCCAGGTTCGCTCGGCAATTTCGACATCATCCTGTTGAGCCACGTGCTGCACGACTTTGACGCCGAGACCAAAACCGCGGTGATGGCGCGCGCCGCCGACGTGCTGGCGCCCAATGGCGTGATCGTGCTGGGCGCGGGCGAGACGCTGCCGGAAAACTGCGCGGGCCTGGCGATCGAAGGCTCAGTGGTGACGCGGAAAAGCGCGGCGCGCGCGGCGGCTTGAGCACTGCGCGCGTCGGCCTTTGGCGAGATCAGGCTGGCGCCACGCTCAGCGCCCTACAAAACGCGGATAAACCGGCCGGCGGTCTTCGTAGGCCATGCGTTGTTTGCGCTGTTCGATCATTTGCGCTTTTTCGACGAGCTTGAGCCAGCGTTCGGCCTCGGCGATGTCGCCGCGGCGCACGGCCTTTCTGACGTTACGGCTCGACCAAGCTTGGAAATACAAAAGCACGACGGTCTCCAAATTTTGGACGCGCGACGGCGCCCTCTTTCAAGAAAATGAAGAGCGGGACGCGGATCAACGCCGCCAAGTAAGTTGCACCTTGCGGTGCGAGAGACGGAATTGATCCGCGTCCCGTGATTGTTGTGCAGCAGCACGACCTGTGGCGGTTTTAGCGCCTGTGTTCGATACGCCGCTGACGCGCTGGCTGATGTGTTCGCATCAGTCCACGATCTCCCGCCCTTAGCTTCAGAAAAGCCTGCTTGCGGGCTTGGCTTCGATGGTTTGAAGCTTCGCGTTCAATCACCTCGTTCGTCGCATCGGGTGAACATGGCCAATTGCTCTTCGTGCGGAACGATGGGTGCATTGTGCGCTGAGGTTTGATGCGGTCGGATTGATTTTTTGTTTGTGTTGATTTGGCGCGGGTTTCGTAGGGATTTTGGGGGATAGAGCGCGCGTCTATCCGCGCATCGCGCCGTCGTCCCTCTCCCGCATTTGCGGGAGAGGTTAGGTGAGGGTGTTACGCGGGCTTATCCGGTTTCGACGGAGCCGCCCCCTCACCCAACCCTCTCCCCCTCGCGGGGAGAGAGGGCTAGAGTGAGGTTATGGCCGATAAGCCGATGCTGATTTCTCGGGCGCGTGGGATGCGGAAACAGCCGAGCGCGGCGGAGCGTGCGGTTTGGCAGATTGTGCGCGATCGCCGGTGTAGCGCGAAGTTTCGGCGTCAGCATCCGGTTGAAGGCTACATCGCCGATTTTGCTTCGCTCGATGCGATGTTGATCGTTGAGGTGGATGGCCTCTCGCACGATACGCAAGTTGCGTATGATGCTGCACGCGATGCGAAACTCTCCGCCGCTGGTTGGCGCGTGCTGCGCGTGCGCGATGCGGATGTGTTGGCAGAGCCTGCCAAAATCGAACGAGAGATTAGACGAGCCCTCTCCCTCATTTGAGTTGCACAGGTCTATCCGTCGCTGACGGAGCCGCCCCCTCACCCAACCCTCTCCCCCTCGCGGGGAGATAGGGCTAGAGTGAGGTTGGGTCGGGTCGGTTTCTGGATGGAGACGGCCCTTGACGATGTCGGACTGGCGCTCTTTGGGGCGCGCTTGAGCTGGGCGCGCTTGGCGTTGAGCTCTATTGCGGCACGTGCTTGCGCTACAAAGATTATAGCGTGTGGGCATCGCAGAAATTGCGGGGCGAGGCGATGAGCTTCCGCGAAATCCGCGACAAGTCGCGCTGCCAAGGCTGCGGCCAACCCGCGACCGAAGCCAAGCCGCGCTGACCACACCGCTCCGAAGGCGACGCGCGGCTGATGGAGGCGGTGCCGGAGGAATGGGGGTTAGTGGACTATCAGGCCAATTCGACACGATCATAACGTAGTTAACGCAACCATTATCGTCGAAATGAGTTCTTTTGCCGATTTTTGTTGCGTTTTAGCGCGCCTCCGCTACCTTACTATAGGAGAGTGCGATGTTCGATTCCCTACTGCGCGACCTTGGCGAAGACGTTGTTCGCGGCCTTGAAGAGCAAACCGTCGCGCGCGCTGTCGGTGGCGGTAAGCGCGCCTCAGAGATCAGCGTCGATCCCCCGGAGCGACTGATTGGGCACAATCGCCAAGAGTACGTTCGGTCGTCGTTTCACGAAGTCATGCGCAAACATGGCTTTCACATCACCCCCTACTCATCCAACCCAGGCGCGCCGTCAGTCCACTTCGTCGCCGGTGATCACTGCAATTTCACGCATCTCAGTTGGCGCGTCGGTCAACCGCTGACTCGGCGGAACCGGACACTCGCCGCGATCTGTTCGGAGACGTTGCCGGCGGGCGCGTGGATGGCTGATCTGTTTGGAGAATTGCGCGCACTACAACCGCCGAAGCCGGTGATTGCATGGCTGGCGCAATGGCGCCGCGCACGATCGGATGACGCAGATCTTCCTCTATGGTCCGGCTTCGTGCGGCTGCGTGCGCAAGACGAACGCACCATCATTATTGAAGGCGGTGGAATGTCGTACGGTGACGCGCTTCTGCGCGCGCAGCAGATTGCGGCCGGCGCGCGCGAGGTCCCTGCGGATCAGCCACTTGTCCGCTTGCGCCGTCACCGTCACGCGGCTTAGTAGGTCGTCGTTAACCACAATCGTTGGAATTTGCGCCGAATCGCATGCGCACAGGGATTTAAGATTTCGTCGGCGATCGCCTGAAGCTCGCGCGCCAACTTCGCGCCCTAGATCAGCAAGATGTTGCAGCTCTGATCGGCAAGGACAAAGGCACCATCAGCCGCTGGGAAAATAACGAGCAAAAGCCCGAACCCGACAGTTTCGTGCGTGTCGCCGCAGCGCTGGATATGAGCGCGGCCTGGTTTACTCGACCGCTTCCTCAATCCGCGAGCATCCCACGTTTTCGGTCACAGAAGTCCGAACTCCGCAAATTTCGTGATCGAATGAATGCACTGCTCGTTGTCGAAGTTGAACTCAGCCTCGCCCTTCAAGAGTTCGTTGAGTTTCCGGCGGTGTCACTGCTTGAGTTGAGAGTAACCGATCCGCACGATATTCAACCCCGTAATATTGAAGAGTTGGCCGCAAACGCGCGTGTCGCATTCGGCTTACCTCTTGGCCCAGTCCAAAATGTTGTCGAGACGATTGAGCGACACGGCGTCATTGTCGCCCGTGCAAGGATTGGCGGTGAGAAGCTGGACGGAGTCAGCCAGTGGTGGGGCGCAGACGACCGACCGTACGTATTGCTCGCGGATGATAAGGTGAGCGAGGCCCGCAGTCGCTTTGATGCGGCACATGAGTTGGGTCACCTCATCATGCATCGACATATTCAGACCGACGAGAACGATCCCGAAATTTACAAGCTGATGGAATCTCAAGCGCACCGCTTCGCATCCGCGTTCTTGTTGCCTGAAGAATCGTTCGCCGCGGACCTGCGAATGATCACTCTGTCGGAGCTGCAAGAACTCAAAGTCAAATGGCGAACTTCTATCGCCGCCATGCTTCAACGTTGTCGCGACTTGGGCTTCGTCAACGAGCCGTACTACCGAAAGCTACGCACATATTTTTCATCGCGCGGTTGGAATAAGCGAGAACCGCTCGACGGCGAATTAGGAATGGAAAAACCGCGCCTACTCAGCGACTCTATACGTGTTTGTTTTGATTCAGGTGCGACAAACGCTCAGTATTTAATGTCTTGGCTAAGCGCACCGACTGCTGAAGTAGAAGAACTAGCAAGCGTTCCAGCAGGCACACTTTCACCACCATCCAATGTCGTCCGCCTTAAGCGCGACGCGACATAGTTTCTAATCCCCCATCTCCTCCACTGGTGCGTCGCGTTCTACGCGGAGTGCGGTGATGGCGTTGCGTTGGCGGCGGAGGACTTGGAAGCGGTAGCCGTGGAATGAGAAGCGCTGGCCGGGATCGGGGATGGCTTGGGCTTCGTGGATGACAAGGCCGGCGACGGTGACGGCTTCTTCGTCGGGCAGATCCCAATTCATCACGCGGTTCAAATCGCGGATCGGCACCACGCCATCGACATTGACGGAGCCATCGGGCTGCGGGCGCACGCCGAGGGCGGCGATGTCGTGCTCGTCTTTGATGTCGCCGACGATCTCTTCGATGATGTCTTCGAGCGTGACGAGACCCATGAGCGCGCCGTACTCGTCGACCACCAGGGCGAAATGCTCGCGCCGGCGCAGGAATTCGGCGAGCTGATCTTCGGCGCTGGTGGTCATCGGCGTGAACCAGGCGGGGCGCTTGATCTCGTTGATGTCGATGCCGTCGCGGCCGTGCTCGGCGACCGCGCGCAAGAGATCGCGCGCGTGCAGGATGCCGACGATGTTCTCCGGCTCGTCCTTGTAAAGCGGCGTGCGCGTGTGCGGGCTGGCCATGGCTTGCGCGAGGATTTCGCGCACCGGCAAGTCGATGTCGATCATGCGGATGGCTTTGCGGTGGATCATCACGTCAGCGACGGTGAGATCGGAAAGATCGAGCGCGCCGACGACGCGGTCACGCACGCCGCTATCGAGCGCGCCGGCTTCGGCGGAGCTTTCCACCAAGCCTTCAAGTTCGGCGTCGGTTAGAACCTCAAGGTGCGAAACCTCCGGCACGCGCAAGAGCCGCAGCACGCCCCGGGTGGCGGCGTTGAGTGTCCAGTTGAGCGGGTAAAACACCAGAAACGACATGCGTAGCGGCCAGGCGATCCAGAACGAGACGGGTTCGGGATTGCGGATGGCAAAGGTCTTGGGGACTTGCTCGCCCAAGATGATGTGCAGCGACGAGAAGACGATGAAGCCGATGAGAAACGCGGTGAGATGGATGGCGTCGGCGCTGAGGCCGAGCGGCGCCAGCAGCGGCGTGACGATGGCGCTGACGGTGGGCTCGCCGACCCAGCCGAGGCCGAGCGAGGCCATGGTGATGCCGAGCTGACAGCATGCGAGGTAGGCCTCGATGTTGCGGTGCATGGCTTGGGCGAGCTTGGCGCCGAAGCGGTTCTCCTCGGCCATGAGGTCGATGCGCACGCCGCGGCTTTTAACCAGCGCGAACTCGGCGGCGACGAAGAAACCGTTGGCCGCAAGCAGAATGAAGGCGACGAGAAGACTGAGAGCTGGGCTCATGCTTGAGTTTTTTGCGCGAGGAAAGCGGCGACGGCGGCGGCGTCCGCGTGCTTCTGCACGAACGCTTGGCCGATGGCGCGCGGAAGGATGAGGGTAAGCTGGCCGCCTTCGTTCTTCTTGTCGGCGGCCATGAGTTGGACGAGGCGCTGCGCATCGAAGGGCGCGCCGGGAAGCTTGCGCAGATCGGTGAGGAAGCCGGCTGCGTTGAGATGCGTGGTGACGCGCTGGGCGTCAGCGGCGGGGCAAATGTTGTGGGCGGCGGCGAAGTCGAACGCGAGCGCGCAGCCGGCGGCGACCGCCTCGCCGTGCAAGAGTGCCGCGCCATACTCGCCGTGCGCTTCGAGCGCGTGAGCGAAGGTGTGACCCAGATTGAGCAGCGCGCGCTTGCCCTGCTCGCGCTCGTCGGCGGCGACGATGGCGGCTTTGGCGGCGACCGCGACGCGGATGGCGTGCGCGAGGCCAACGTCGCCGCCGATGACGGCGGCGACGTTGGCCTCGCACCAGTCGAAGAACGGCGCGTCCTCGATCAGCCCGATCTTGACGATTTCGGCGTAACCGGCGCGGAGCTCGCGCTCCGGCAAGGTTGTGAGCACGTCGAGGTCGGCCAGCACCAGGCGCGGCTGATTGAACATGCCGACCATGTTCTTGCCCTGGTCGGTGTCGATCGCAGTTTTACCGCCGACGCTGGAATCGACTTGCGCCAGCAGCGTGGTGGGGATTTGTACAAAATCGACGCCGCGTTTGACGAGCCCGGCTGCGAGGCCGGCAAGGTCGCCGATAACGCCGCCGCCGAAAGCGACGATGACGTCGCTGCGTTCGACGCCGTGGTCGATGAGACAGCCGGTCAGCCATTCCAGCCAGCGGAAGCTCTTGGTCATCTCGCCGGGCGGCAACTCGGCTTCCATAGCGACGCTGAGGCCAGCGGCGGTCAGCGATTGCGTCAACGCCGCGCCGTGGCAGCGCCAGACGTTTTCGTCGCTGACGATGAAGACGCGCTTGGACTTGGCGAACGGCGCAATCAGTTCGCCCGCGCGCGCAACGAGGCCCGCGCCGATGAGCACGTCGTAGCTGCGCGCACCGAGGGCGATGGGGATGGTGTGCGGGTTCATCTGCAAATTGCCCAGCGTAGAATCTCACGCGGTGGCGACGTGCTCGCTCTCGCTCGACCCGCGCCCGCCCCTCCGTCGTGCGCTTCGCGCACGCCACCTCCCCCTATCGGGGGAGGACAATCGGAGAATTGTCGCGCGCTGGAAATTAGGACTTCGCGCGTTCGATTGCGGTTGAGATGATCTGATCGACGATCACGTCTGTCTGGCGCAGCACGTCGTAGTTCCAAAACCGTAGTACTTTGTAGCCTTGCGATTCGAGCCATGCGGTTCGAGCGGCATCTTGCGCCATGCCATCCGTTGAACCGTGTTGACTGCCATCGCACTCCACGATCAAGCGCGCGCGACGACACTCGAAGTCGACGATGTAATTTCCGAGCGACGATTGTCGACGGAAAGCCAAGCCGTGGCCCCGCATCGCGCGAAGGTGATGCCAGAGCCGCATTTCGGCGTCCGTCATGCGTCGGCGATTTGCGCGCGCCAAGTAATTTGGCATTGGCGGATGCTAGCCGCGTTTGGTGCAATGTTGAAGTCCGTGCTCCCCCTAACGGGCGAGGACGAGCGGAGAATTGTGACGCGTAGTTCGCTCGTGCTCCCCCGATAGGGGGAGCTGTCCGGCGCGTGAGCGGCGGACTGAGGGGATGGCGCTGCGGGCGGAGCGTTTCGCGCGAACCTGCGGAGTGGAAACGAGATACGCTCAAGCTTCTGCCGCCTGCGCTCACCCCTCCGTCGTGCGCTTCGCGCACGCCACCTCCCCCTATCGGGGGAGGACAATCGGAGATGAATGCCGCCATCATTCGCCCCGCTCCTTTAGTGCGGTGATGATGGCGCGGACGGCGGCGTTGTGGGGGCCGGCGTCGGTTTCGATGGTGATGTCGGCTTCGGCGTAGATCGGATAACGCTCGGCCATCAGCCGCTCCATCACCGCGCGCGGATCGTCTTCCTTCAGAAGCGGACGATGATCGCGGCGCGCTACGCGCTGCATCAGCACGTCGAGCGGCGCCTTCAGCCAAATCGAAATCGCCTTTTCTTTCATGAGCGCACGCGTACGGGGATCGATGAAGGCGCCGCCGCCGGTTGCGAGCACGTGCGGCGGCTCGTCGAGCAGACGGCGGATGACGCGGCGCTCGCCGCGGCGAAATTCGAGCTCGCCGTGCTCGGCGAAAATTTCCTGAATGCTTTGGCCGGCGGCCTCGACGATGGCGTCGTCGGCGTCCGCGAACGGCAGCTTTAGCGCCTGCGCCAAGCGGCGGCCAATGGTGGTCTTGCCTGCCCCCATCAGACCGACGAGCGCGATGGTGCGGTCGAGGGTGAGCCCGTCCGCCTGGCGGCGCAGGTCGGCGGCATCGTTCCGCTCACCGACCTCACTGCTCTCCGGGCGCACCACGAATCACCTCAATACCGTCCGAACTAAAGCGTCAGTCTCAAATGCGACCCAAGGGTTAAATCGGGCTGGGTGTCGCATTTGAGACCCAAAGACGCTTTAGAATCTAACGTTCATAAAGCAACTTTGGACTTCAAATTCGCTCCGTGCCCGCCATCGACCTGATGGCGAATTTGAAGTCCGTTGCTTTAGGGTTAAGCGCGGACGGGGTTAGAAACTCGCCACATTTTGGGGGCAATCTGCCCCGCTCGCAACGGCAGGGGTCTTACGGGTACATGTTCAGACGCCGATATCGCCGCCGCAGTTCGTTTTCACGACGCGGCAGCCTCAATATTCCGGTGGAATCGCGTTCGCTGCTGCTTGGCGCCGGCGCCATTGTCCTTGTCGGGCTGTTCGTGTTCTTCATTCACCAAGCCGACACGCATGTTCCACCGGCGCACGAAGTGTCGGTCGACCTGCCCAACGCACTCAAGGATTGATCAGAATGTTCAACCGCGCCCTCGCCGCGGCGACGCTGGCTGTGCTGGCGCCCGCTGCCGCGTTCGCACAGCAGCCGCTACCGAGCGACATGCCGGTGCAGACGCAACCGGATGCGACGCCGGCGCCGTCGAACGTGCCGCCGCCGGTTGAGCAACAGCAGATCGCAGCGCCGGATGCGTGGAGCGTGAGCGCGCTTGCGCGCGGCAATGGCGCGCTGCCTGAAGATTTGTGGAGCCACAGCGATCCGGCCGCGCTGGTGGCGCTGTTCGACCGCCTGCCCGCGAACTACAACTCGCCGGCTGCGCAAACCTTGGCGCTGCGCGTGTTGCTCTCGGGCGGAAATGCGCCGCAAGGCGACGCACAGGAAGCGGCGCGCAAAAGGTTCGAAGCGCTCGGCAAGATGGGCGCGGCCGATCCGCTGGCGACCATGGCCGCGGGCGTAGGCGCGGCGCTGAGCGATCCGGTAATCGCGCAATATGCGGCACAAGCAGAATTGGCGCGCGGCAATCGCGATCAGGCATGTGCGCGCGGACGCGCGGCGGCGATCACGGGGCCGCAAGTCTCGGTGTTCTTGTTGCGCCTGCGCGCGTTCTGCTCGGCGGCGACCGGCGATCGCGCGGCCGCCGATTTGGCGCTGGCGACGCCGCATGCGGCGAGCGCCGACGATGCGTGGTACGCCTCCGCCCTCGCCGCGGTTGCGGGAGCGCCGCCGACGCGGTTGCCAGCGGCGAAATTCGACAACTCGCTCTCGGCGCAAATTTCATTGACGGCGAACTTGCGGCCCGGACCGAACGCGCTTGCCAATGCATCGACATTTGCATTGGTGACGCTGGCGCGCGCCGACACCGCGCCGCAGCCGCAACGCGCGCAAGCCGCGGCGTTGGCGTTCCGGCGCGGTGTATTGCCGGCGCAAGAAGCGCGCACGATCCTGCACAACACGCCGCCCGCGGTGACGGCAGGCTTGCCTTCGATCGCCACAACGTTGCGTTTGGTCGAGGCGTCGCCCGGCGCCGTAGATGCGGCGAGCGCGATCGCCACGTTGCTGCGGGCAGCCACGGCGCCTGCGGATTTTTCAGCTTCGGCGCGTTTCTTCCGCGCAGACATCAATACGCTGCAACAAGCGCCGGATGCGGCGGCGGCGGTGCAATTGGCGCGCGCGGCGATCGTCAACGGCGACGTGCAAGTGGCGCAGCGTCTGGTGGCGAGCGCGCGCCAAGCCGCGGTCGACGAAGCAACCATGGGACCGCTGGATGCGGCGCTTGCGGTGATGACGGGTCTGCGCGGCGATCCCAGCGTGGTGATGCACCGGCGCATCGATGCGGCCGGCAGCGTCGCTGCAGCCAAACGCGCCGCGGCGCGCGACCTGATGATCTTCCTGGCGCTTGGCGCGCCAGCCGACGAGACGGTGCAAAGCTTTCTGGCCGCGAACACACCCGCGGGCGGCGCACACGCTGACGCGGCCGCCATGTCAGCACTGGCAAACGCTGTCGATCAACACGCGCTCGGCGATGCGGGATTGCTGGCGGTTGTCGCATCGGGACCAGGTCCGGCGAAGCTTGACGCGGAGTCGGTGAGCGGCATCGTGCGTGCGCTGCACGGCGCGGGATTGGATACCGACGCGCGGCGGTTTGCCGTGGAAGCGATTATCGCCGGCGCGCCCGCTGCACCTGCGACGCGGGGGTAGTGGCGGCGGCGCAGGATTTGCGCGATGCCGGCTATTGGGCCCCTTGCCGCCGAACAAGCACTGAGAAAAAATGCGGTCCTTTAAGCGAGGGCGATATGGGCGATTGGAAAAAGGGTCGCGGCACGCTCGGGCCTCTCTCGCCGATTCTGGGCCGGTGGGTCGCAACCGCTGCCAAAATGCCAGATGGAAGCGCTGGCGATTGTTCGCGGGATTTCATCGCTTTCGGTAGCGGCTTTGTGCGCCTGGAAGCGGCCTGGGATATGGGCGCTCGCGGTGTTTATCGAGAAGTCGCGTTCTTCGGCAAAGGCGACGATGGCGCCCTGGCGTGTTGGTCATTCACAATCGACGGCAAACGATCCACGGGCGTGCTGTGTGATGCGAGTGACGTGCACCGCGACGCTATCGGCTTTGTCGCCGAGATGCCGGCGGGCACGGCGCGGTCGGTCTACTGGCCGGATGAAGAGAGCGCGGACGGTTTCCACTTTGCCGTTGAGAGCAAGGTGAAGAAGGGTTGGAACAGATTTCTCGACCACCGATACCGACGGGCGTGAATAGCGGAGGCCCTCACGGCGCGTCGCGGACGAAGCTTTCGACGCTGCGATTGAGCCACGCGACCATCGCCAGCATGCCGTCGACCTCGAGACGTCCGCCCTCTTTCGTGCGCGTGAGCGTGGCGGCGGCGACGCCGGTTTCGCGCGCGACATCTGCCCAGGTGAGACCGCGCGCACGGCGCTGGGCGTCGAGGGCTTCGTAGAGCGCGAGCGTGTCGAAGCGGCGCATGATCAGGCGATGCCGTCGCGCGGTTCGAGCGGCAGCAGACGCGAATCCTCGATGGCGGCGATGCGGTGGCCGAGGCCGGCGCGATACTCCTGGTTCGAGGCGAAGGCGATGAACGCGTCGATGCTGCTCTGGCGCACGAGCATGGCGAGGTCCCAATGCTCGTCGGGCGGGCCGATGAAGAACGGACCGCCGCGGCCCAGCAGCAGGAGTTCGCCGCCGCTGGCTTGGAGAAACGGCATGGTGTGGGCGATGTAGCGGTCGAAGGCGGCTGCGCCGCTGATCGGCGCAGCCGGCGCGAGGTCGGGCGTTGCGGCGTAGTCGGCGATTTTGCGCAAGCGCAGCAGGTTCAGCATCACCACCGGACCTTTGAAGCCGCGCATCATCAGCGCGCGGCCGCCCTCATCGGTGGGTTCGAGATAGGTTTGCGCGGGCATGCTCACTCCTGGCGCCAGCCTAGCCGTTGAGCCGATCTTTACCAGCGCACGGTTATGGGAAGCCATGAACGATGCGGGTTTGATCGAGGCGTTCTTGGAGATGCTCTCCGCAGAGCGCGGGGCGCGGCCCAATACGCTGGAGGCGTATCAGCGCGATCTGGAGGATGCGCGCGCGGAGATGCCGGGCGGCTTGGGCGCGGCGGCGCCCGAAAATGTGGAGGCGTATGTCGCCGGGCTGGCCAAGCGCGGCATGTCGCCGGCGACGACGCGGCGGCGGATCTCAGCGCTGAAGCAATTCTATCGGTTCCTGCTGCAAGAGAATGTGCGCGGCGACGATCCGACTACGCGGCTTGATCCGCCCAAGCGGGCGCGGTCGTTGCCGAAGACGCTGTCGAGCGATGAGATTGCGCGGCTGATCGCGGCGGCGGAAACGCCGCGCGACAAAGCGCTGATCGAATTGTTGTACGGCGCGGGATTGCGGGTGAGCGAACTGGTGTCGCTGCCGTTGCGCGCGGCGAAGGCGGGGCAACCGCACATGATCGTGGAAGGCAAAGGCGGCAAGGAACGCGTGGTGGCGCTGGGGCGGCCGGCGCTCGCAGCGCTTGCCGAACATCTCGCCACGCGCGCGAGCATGCTGCCGAAAGTTGAAGCGAAGCGCGAAAAAGCGGCGCGCTGGCTGTTTCCGTCGGCAAGCGCGGCGGATGGCAAATTGACGCGCCGGCGCGTGGCGCAAATCCTGGAAGCAGCCGCCGCGAAGGCGGGCATCGACCCGGCGCGGGTCTCGCCGCACGTGCTGCGGCACGCGTTTGCGACACATCTCGTGGAAGGCGGCGCCGATCTGCGCACGGTGCAAACGCTGTTGGGTCACGCAGACATCGCGACCACGCAAATCTATACCCATGTCGCCGAGGGGCGCTTGAAAACCCTGGTTGAAACCAAGCATCCGCTCGCGCGACGAAACCGAAATTCGCCTGGGCAGGATGGCAAGCTCTGAGCGAATTTCGGTTTCGTCGCGCTGGCGCGCCGCCGTAAGGCGTGAGAAAACCTGGCGCCATGAGCCAAACGAATTTTGCACCGGCAGGCCATCAAGCGGGGCGCGGCGCGGCCATTTTGTGCTACGGCCTGTTCCTGTTCAGCATTCCGAGCGCGGCGGTGTTCGCGCTGATCGGCGTGATCGTGGCGCTGTGTAGCATCGACGGTTCCGCACCCTTGGCGCGCGCGCATTTGCAGAACCAGGTTCACATTTGGATGGTGGCGTTTTGGTGGTGGGTTGGGCTGCTGATCGTCGGCCTAATTGGAAGCATTCTCACCATCGTGCTGATCGGGTTCCCGATCCTCTGGGTCGTCGGCGTGCTCGGCTTCCTGGTGATGGTGTGGTTTACGATCAAAAGTGCGTTAGGTCTGCTCGCACTCCTTGATGGGCGAGAACCTTAACGACCATTCCCGCTTGAATCGTACGACCGCACGTGGTCATTCTGTAATCTCTTTGCTGCGGCGGGACGGACGCAGCGATCAGCGAACGAGTGGGATTTATGAAGCATAGACTTTTGGCGGTGGCGGCGCTCGCAGGCGCTGTGCTCACCGCGGCTCCGGCATTTGCTTATACGACGTATCTGCTGCCGCAGGACTTCTGGCCGTCAACCGATTCCGTCACCATCGACGGCGCATCGACACAGGCGTTCTTCCAGCCGGGCGTCGGTATCAACAACCTCTCCGTGACGAACCCTGACGGCAGCTCCGGCTCGATCACCGGCACTGAAGTCGACGCCGACCACACGACCATCCACGTGCTGCTCACGACGCCGGGCACGTACGAAGTGTCGACGGGCGAGCAAAAGGGCCAAGTCGCCAACATCTGGGATCTCGGCAGCGATCAACGCGGCGATCCGCGCATCCAAGCGCGCCGCGATGGCGATGCAGCGCCGGCGGGTGCAACGCCGGGCACATTCCAATCGGTGCAGCTCTCGCAAACCTACGTGACGTACGGCCAGACCTCGCGCGGCGTGGTCGACGGCCATCAAGGCACGTTGACGATCCATCCGATCACCGATCCGAACCAGATCGTGCAAGCTACCGGCTTCCAAGTCGAAGTGCTGTTCAACGGCGCACCGCTGCCGAACTTCTCGGTGGTGGTCTATGGCGACGGCGACGCCGACACCAAACTCGATCACTACGTGAACACGGATGCCTCCGGACGCGCGACGCTGACGTTCACGCAGCCGGGGCACTATACGGCGGCTGTCCGCAAACTGGCGCGCGCGCCGGCCGGCGGCGAAGCCACTGTGCAATTGTTCACCACTACGCTGACGTTTGACGTCATGGCCGCAGAGCACCCGCCGGTTACGGTGGCGCCGCCGCCAGCGGCACAAGACCAGCAAACGCATCGCCGTCCGCCGCCGGCCTCGCACCGCGCGGGCCGTCAGGACCGGTAAGAACGCGACGCTCGTACGCGCTCAGGCGCGTACGAGCAGTCCGTACGCCAACAATTTGGAAACTAGGCCTTCGGGCTTTTCGCCGCCGAGCTCCGGCGGCGAAAATTTTTGTCCCGACAGCGCGCGATCGAGCGCGGGCCGCGCGGCGCTCTTGAAATTGAGTTCGCCGCCGGGCGCGATCAGCACGATGGCGTCACCGTCCTCGGCGATGCGATACGGCGCAAACGGATGACGGCGGAATACGTCGCTTGGCAGGACGGGCCGCGTCGCTTCGACGATGGTGTTGCGATTGTCCGCCGCACGCGAGCGGATAAACGAATCCGCGAGCAGATCGAGCGCGGGATCAAGCTGCACCTCGTTGGCGAGCGCCTGCACTAGTTTGGCCAGGTGTGCGCGCGCCGCGGCGCGATCGAAACTCTGATGGGCGTAATCGTGCGGCAAACTGCGGCGCAGGTCCGGCGCGCGCAACGCCGCTTCCGACACCGCCTCCAACATGAGATCGGCCCAGGTGCGGGTGATGATGCCGACGGTGATGTGCAGGGACGGACCGTCTCCTGACGTGCTGGCGTCGTGCATCAGGCCGCGCGGCACGTAGGCGCAATCGCCGGCCTTGAGCACGAACTCTTGCTTCAACTCGCCCGGCTTGTGCTCTTGCAGTTTGAACGTTTCACCGCGGTACGGCGTGTCGACGGGTTTCTCGTAAAGGCGCCACGCCTTCTCGCCTTCCATCTGCAGCACGAACACATCGTGATTGTCGTAGTGCGTGGGAAAGCCCTGCGCGCTCGGCGGCGTGAGATAGAGGTTGGTCTGCATGTGCGCGCTGAAAATGTATTCGAGGCCGCGGCATAACCGGCCAAGACGCGGATCGATTTGATGCGCCTGCTGCAGAATGATGGTTGAGCCGCCGCGATAGAAATCGGCGACGGCGCCGCGATCGATGTAGCCAGCAGCGTCGACATAATCCTTGCGCTCCGGCCGGCGCGCGGCGTTGGCAAGGTCGAGCTGGCCTTCGCGCAAATCGGTGCCGGTGACAACGCGATCGACGTCAGCGATCGAAAGCAAACCGCTAAAGCGCGCCGGCGTATTGTGGGCAACGACAAGCGCTTCGCGTTCGTAGATGCGCGCGAAGAAATCGGCGACCCGCTCGGGACCAATGAGATAGCCGAGCGGATCGTCGAGCCACGGTTCGGACATGGATTCGCTCACGTGCCGCGGCCATGCCCAGGCGCATCGGCGTGCTCGCCGGAATCATTGTCGGTGATGCCGGTTTGACCGCGCGCGCCGCCACGGCCGTAGCCGGTGCGATCCGCATACGCGCCGCTGTCGCCGTCGGTGACGCCGGTTGCGCGTCCACGGCCGTGTCCAGGCGGATCGGTCGGATCGCTGTCGTTGTAACCAGACGCTGCGGCGCTGCCGCGGCCATGGCCCGGCGGATCGGCGTGCGAACCGGAGTCGTTGTCGGAAACGCCGGTTTGTCCGCCGCGTCCTGTACCGCGTCCGTTGCCGACAGGATCGGCGTTGGCGCCGGAATCGCCATCAGTCAGGCCGCTCTGACCCATGACGCGATTGCCGCCGCTGCCACGGCCATTGTTGGCGCTATCGGTGCTGTCGCTGTCGGTGAGCCCTGTCTGCGCGCCGCGCGAACCGCGTCCGTAACCGGGTTGGTCCGCGGCGTAGCCGCTGTCGTTGTCGCTGACGCCGGTTGGATGACCGCCGCGGCCGCGACCGACGGGATCGGTACTGTCGCCATCGGTGATGCCGCTGCGCCCGCCACGACCACGGCCCGGCGGATCGGCATATTGGCCGGTGTCGCTGTCGCTGACGCCGGATGAGCCCCGGCCACGGCCAGGTTGATCCGCGTATTGGCCGGTGTCGCCATCGGTGACGCCGCCGCTGTTGCCACCGCGCCCGTAGCCCGGTTGATCGGAGTTGGCGCCGGAATCGTTGTCGGTGTTGCCGGTGTGTCCGAAGCCTGCGCGATCATGCGAGTCTTGATCGGTGCGGCCGGTGTAGTTTGCGGCTTCAGCTGTGCCGGTGATGGCGCCAAAGGCGCCGCCGGCTGCTGCAACGCCGCCAATGACACGATTCACAAACGAACGGCGATTCAATTTTGATTTCTGGTCCGACAACTTGCCCTCCCCGCAAGCAGCGCACGTGAGCGACGCTCACGCTTGGTTTTGAAGTCACTCAGACAACGCGCTCAACCCCTTGAGACGCGCTGGATGAGACGGCGTTAATTACGTGCCGCGCCCGTAGTTCGCTTCGTCCGCGTTCGGACCTGAGTCTTGATCGGTGATGCCGGTGCGCGTGCGATTGCCGTGCGCGGGCGGACGATTGCCGCCGCGCCCGCGTCCGGGCTGATCGGCGTTCGGGCCGCTGTCGTTATCGGTGACGCCGCCGCCATTGTTGTTACCCGTGCCGCCGTGGCCATGCCCGCGCGGATCGGCGTTGGGGCCGTAATCGCTATCGGTGACGCCTTGATCGCCGCGGCTGCCATCGCGGCGGCGGCCGTAGCCTTGCGGATCGCTGGAGTCGTTATCGTTGTAACCGGTGTAGTTCGGCGGATTGCCGCCATCGTCGCCGCGGCTCGGACCATGCGGGCCGTGACGGCCGCGCCCGCCTGCGTCGGCGTTCGGGCCGCTATCGCTGTCGGAATATGTGCCGAGACCGCGGCCATGACCCATGGCGTCGGCATTGGCGCCGGTGTCGTTGTCCGTGATGCCGCCAGGATTGTTGCTGCCGCCGTTATTGCCGCCGCGTCCTTGACCGGGCGCGTCGGCGTTCGGGCCGCTGTCATTGTCGGTGACGCCGCCATTGTTGCTGCCACCGCCGTTGCCGCCACGGCCCTGACCGGGCGCATCGGCGTTCGGACCGCTGTCGTTATCGGTGACACCGTTGCCGCTGCTGCCGCCGTTGCTGGTTCCGCGGCCTTGGCCGGGCGCGTCTGAACTTGCGCCGCTATCGCTGTCGCTCGGGCCGGTGGCGTTGTTGCCGCCGCCGTTGGGACCGCGGCCGTTGCCGGCGGCGTCGGTGGAATCGTGATCGGTGAAGCCCGATTGCGTGGCGCTGCCGCGGCCATAGCCGGGGCGATCGGAGTTCGCGCCTTGATCGTGATCGGTGCGGCCGGTTGCGGTCTGTGCGCTGGCGCGGCCGGTGACCAACGCTGTGGAGCTGCCGGCGAGAATGGCTGCGCCGGCGACGCGGCTCATGAAGGAGCGCCGATTGTGCCGTTTCTTCTCGTCGGACATTCGCACGGCTCCCCTGTTGCGAATAAGTCGCAACAAATCAAAGACATCCCCGCTCGCCAACTTGGTAGCACGGCGCCGATGCGCCGCAACGGCTTGAATTCATTTGTCTGCGCGGCGGTCGTTTCGTGCGCCCGCGAATCCGATCAGGTGTGGAGGCTGGGAGACATCGCAATGATCGGATCGCTGCAAGGCGTGGTGGCCGCTGTGGGCGAAGACACCGCACTGATCGAAGTCGGCGGCGTGGGTTACGTCGTGCAAGCGGGCGCGCGCACGCTGGGACGGTTGTCGATCGGATCGACGGCGCGCTTGGCGATCGAAACGCACGTGCGCGAAGACGCGATCCGCTTGTTCGCGTTCGATAGCGACGAAGAGCGCGCGTGGTTCGCGTATCTGCAAACTATTCCGGGCGTCGGCGCGAAGGTGGCGCTCGGCATTCTCGACGCAATGCCGCCACAAGCTTTGGTCGACGCGATCGCGTTGCAGGACAAAGCGGCGTTCGCACGCGCCAATGGCGTTGGCCCGAAACTGGCGGCGCGCTTGGCGACGGAGCTGACGGGCAAGCAAGGGCCGAAGGGCTTTGTCAGCCTGAGCGGCAATGGCGTGCGCGCGACGGCGACGGTGAGCGCCGCAGCCAGCGGATCGCGCGCGGAAGCGGTGTCGGCGCTGGTCAATCTGGGCATTGATCAGTCGAGCGCGGCGCGCGCGGTGGCAAGCGCGGCAAAGCAGTTCGACGCCAACGCGCCGGCGCCCGAACTGATCCGCGCGGCGTTGAAGGAAGTGAGCCGGTAGCGCGATAGCGTTGCCTCCGCTAAAGGCTGCGCATGCAGCGGTTTCGCCTTGCCCTGATCTCTTTTGCTATTTTCTCGGTTTCTGGGACGTCGGCGCGCGCCGATGGACCGGTATCTATCGGACCGCTCCATCTGGGTATGACGGTGGCGGAAGCGCAGGCGGTAGGCACAAACTGGGCGCCGCGAGCCAACGACGCGGGGGCCGTGCAGGTAGATGTGGCAGGTGTGCGAGTTGGCGACAGCGCCTTCACGATGCATCTGCAATTCGAGAAAGGGCGTTTATTGATCATGCACGGCAAGGCCAGCGCGGTCGCTGGCGACTCTGCGGCCTGTAGGCGCAAGTTCGATGGACTGCTTGCCGGCATGGAGAGCCAAGTCGGCGCACTCGACGGCGGCGCCACCGATCCCCGCGCGGAAACGCAACAGTCGCCGGGCGGATCAGTCATCGCAACGACACCGCTCAGCGGTGAATTGAACAGTATCGACGCTTTCAGGCACGTGCCGCACGTGAGCGTGGACGCGCTGATCGGAACGCCGGATGCGGCGACCGGCTTTCTGTGCGATCTCTATGTCAGCGCGACGGGCGATGACGCGCTTTGGGAGCAGCTTGCGCCCGCGCAGCCACTGCCGCTAGAAATCGCCTCCGCACACCCCATCGATGCGCGCGCTCGCTTAACCGATCCATCGCAATACGGCGCCAGCCGCTTTTATCCGCCGCGCGCCGTGATGCAGCGCATCGAGGGCTATGTTGATCTGGAATGCCTCGTACTCGACACGCTGGCGCTAAGGTGCGCGGTTTCGCATGAAGCGCCGACAGGCCTCCATTTCGGGGACGCGGCGCTGCGCGTTGCCACCACCCTGAACGTGCCAGAGACCTATGAAGGCCAACCGACCGCGGGCCGGCGCCTGCATGTCAGCCTTCCCTTCAGCATACCATGAGCTGACGGCCGGCAGCGGGACCACGGCGCGCCGTTAATCGGCGGAAACCGTTTCGGTTGCGCAGCGCTGAACGAATTGCGAACCTCGAATCGGATAAGAGTTGCGCATGGCTGACCCTGCAGAACGCATCACCACGCCAGAACGCATGCCGGGCGAAGGCGCTGACCGGGCGCTGCGCCCGCAGGGCTTTGACGAGTTTGTTGGTCAGCCCACGGCGAAGGCAAATCTGAAAGTGTTCGTCGAAGCGGCGCGCAAGCGCAGCGAAGCCATGGACCACGTGTTGCTGTTCGGACCACCAGGCCTGGGCAAGACGACGCTCTCGCAAATCGTGGCGCGCGAGCTGGGTGTTGGTTTTCGCGCAACGTCGGGACCGGTGATTGCGCGCGCGGGCGATCTGGCGGCGCTGCTGACGAACTTAGAACCACGCGATGTGCTGTTCATCGACGAGATCCATCGCCTGGCGCCGGCAGTGGAGGAAATCCTCTACCCGGCGATGGAGGATTATCACCTCGACATCATCATCGGCGAAGGACCGAGCGCGCGTTCGGTGCGCATCGATCTGGCGCCGTTCACGCTGATCGGCGCGACGACGCGCGCGGGCTTGCTCGGCACGCCGCTGCGCGACCGCTTCGGCATTCCGATCCGTTTGGATTTTTACGGTCCCGACGATTTGCTCGGCATTGTGCAGCGCGCAAGCGGCAAACTCGGCTTGCCGATCACGACGGAGGGCGCAATGGAAATTGCCAAACGCGCGCGCGGCACGCCGCGTGTAGCGGTGCGGTTGCTGCGGCGCGTGCGCGATTTCGCCGGCGATGAGGCGATCGATGTGAAGGTCGCGGATGCGGCGCTAAAACGGCTCGATGTCGATAGCGATGGGCTCGACATGCTGGACCGGCGCTATTTGCATGCGCTGGTGGAGACCTATTCTGGCGGCCCCGTTGGCGTCGATACGCTGGCGGCGGCATTGGCTGAAGCGCGCGATGCGATTGAGGATGTGATCGAGCCGTACCTGATGCAGCAAGGCTTCGTGATGCGCACGCCGCGCGGGCGCGTGGCGGCGGCGAAGGCGTATGAGCGGCTGGGCAAGAAGGCGCCGAGCAAGCCGGTCGAGAGCGGGACGCTGTTTGGGGAGGAATAGCGGGACATGGATTTTTGCCCGGAAACCGCTATGTTCTGATCTATGGCCGACGACGCCTCCATCACCATCAAGCTCGATCCGCACACCGCGGCGCAATTGGCGGCGCTGGCTGAGCAAGAAGGCGTGACGCCGGAGGAATTGGCTGCGGGACTGGTGGCAGAAGGCGTCGCGCTCGACCTGGACCTGCCCCCGCCAGGATTTGTTGAGTCTGAAGAAGAGCTGCGCGCTTCGCTAGAAGAGCAGTTGCGCCAAATCGAGAACGGCGAAGGTGAACTGATCCCGCATGAGCAAGTCATGGCGGAAATGCGCGCAAAAATTGAAGCTGCCAAAGCGCGCAAAGCATGAGGCGCCTGCTATGGCGCGCCGGAGCACGAACTGATCTTTCTAAGATTATCGACTATTTTCCGACAAAGACTCCCGGATCGCGGAAACGTTACTCGCAAGGATCGAGGGCGCTGCGGCGGCGTTAGTGGCACGCGATACCGGCCGTCCTGGGCGCATGCCGGACCTTCGAGAGAAAAGCGTGCCGCACACCAAGTTCATCTTGGCGTATCGCGTGTTGCCGAAGCAAATTCTGATCCTGCGCGTCATCCATGCAGCGCAGGATTGGACCGAGACAACTTGGCCGAAGGCCTAGCGCGCTGCGCCGAAGCGTTCGCGGTATTCGCCGGGGTGACGCCGACGCGTTTTTGGAAGGCGCGGTGTAGGGCGTCGAGGCTGGAGATGCCGGCGCGCAGAGTAACGCATCAGCGTGGCGTGGGACGATTCCGTCTCACGCCACGTCCTCTGCGCTCAGGACATAGGCGCTGCGTTCGGCCAGGCCGTTGATCTTGCCGAGATAGGCTTGGAAATGCGCGGAGGCTTTGTGCGCATCGATGGAAGCCTGGTCGGCGTAGAGTTCATCGAGGATGAAACGATTGGGATCGGCCTGGTCGCACCAAAGATCGTAGCGCAGATTGCCAGGCTCGGCGCGGCTGGCGCGTAAGATCGTAGTCAGCAACGCGGAAAGCTCTTCGCGCTTCCCCGGTTTGGCGACGAGAATGGCGACAATCTTGATGGCGGACGTCATGTGCGCCTCTCCTCTTCCAATGCGCGGCCGAGCTTTTTCGGCGCGACGGCGATGTAACTCTGCTTCAGCCAACCTTTGAGGGTTGGCATCTCAGCGAAGATGTCGTCGTGCGGGCCGAAATGCGCGGTGACCCAATTGTGCTGTTTGTACCAACCCTTGGCGGGGCGCACGAAGGGTAGCTCCTCCGCCATCGGCGCCGAGATCGGCAGCTTCATGATGATGGTGAGCGCGTCGAGCGGCTCGGCTTTGTCGCCAAAGAGCGCGAAGGTTTTCTTGCGGACATCGAGCGCACGCAGCGTCGCCCAGCCTTTGCCGGGCGCGGTCTCGGGAAAAGTGAGACCATATGCCGTGAGTTCGGCTTCCGCGCGCTGGTGTGGCGTCTGTTGTTTCGGCATGCGCCGGCAACATAGCGCAACGTGAACGGATTGTGCATGCGGTTCGCGGCACGCATAACGGTGTTATGTCCTCGCTTCGCGCTGTCGTCGAAACACTTGCTCCGGACGGGGAGCAGTTTGTCATCCAGGCGCCGGAAGACTGGGGCCAAGGGCGCACGCTCTATGGCGGCATGACCGCGGCGCTGGCGCATGAGGCGGTGCGGCGTGGGCACGAGAATTTGCCGGCGTTGCGCACGGCGCAGTTCATGTTCGTTGGGCCAGTGAGCGGGCGGCTGCGCTTTAGCTCGACTTTGCTGCGGCGCGGACGCTCGTCGACGATCATCGCCGCCGATTGCATGAACGAGGACGGGCACGCGATGCGGGCGACGTTCGTGTTCGGCGCGGCGCGCGAAAGCAAAGTCACGCACAATTTTTTGCGCGCGCCTGACGTGCCGGCGCCGGACGCATGCGCGCCGTTCCGCAAGCAGAGCGCGAACGCGCAACGCGGCTTTTGGAATAATTTCGACTCACGCTTGGCGGCTGGCGGGCGATTGCTGGAGGCGAGCGCAGCGAAGCCGGAATTCACCGTGTGGACACGCTTCCTCGATGCAGGCGGCGCCGATCCGACGACGGCGCTGCTGGCGATGGCGGACAACCTGCCGCCAGCGGCGATGGTGCACTTTCCTGCCCCGGCGCCCATCAGCACGATGACGTGGACGATCGACATCGCGCATGTGCCGCAGAGCGCGGAGGGTTGGAGCTTGCTCTGGTCCGGCAGCGAAGAATCCAGCGAAGGCTACTCGCTGCAGAACATGGGCATGTGGAGCGAAGGCGGCGACTTGGTCGCTGTGGGGCGCCAAGCCGTCGCGATCTTCGCTTAGCCGCTGAGTTTCACGCCGAGGCGTGAGATGGCGTGCACGAAATTGTTCGGAGCGATCTCGATGTCGCCGGTCCACGCCGCGTTCGGATAGCGCGCCATGATCTGGCGATAGGCTTCTTCGAGCTGAATCTGGGCGACGCGTTTGCCGAGACAAACATGCGGGCCGTAGCCGAAGGCTATGTGCTTATCGGCGTTGGCGCGTTCGAGATCGAGTTGGTCGGGTTTGTCGAACATTGCCGGATCGCGGTTCGCGGCGCCGTAATACATCAGCACCTTCTCGCCTTCGGCGATGGTCTGGCCGCCGATCTCGACGTCGCGCGTCGCAGTACGGCGCATGTACATGACCGGGCTGACCATGCGGATGAATTCGTTGGCGGCGTTGGCGCCGATCTCAGGTTTGGCCGCAAGCAAGCGGCGCTGATCGGGAAACTCGGTCAAGAGCTTCATGGCGCCGGAGAGCGTGTTGCGCGTTGTGTCGTTGCCGGCAAACACGATCAGAAGCCAAGAGCCGTCAAGATATTCATCGGCCAGCAATTCGTCATCGAGTTTGGCGCGGGCGATGGCGGTGAGCAGATCCTCCTTCGGATCGGCGCGGCGCTTGTGCAGGATGTCGCGGCCATAAGCGAACATCTCTTCGACGTTGGTGTTGAAGTTCTGGATGAACGTCATCAGCTCGGGTGAGATTTCGAGTGCGCCGATGCGCTGTTGCATCGCCAAATCTTGCGCGCGCTCGAGGTAGTGCATCCACTCCAGGAATTTGTCGCGATCGGCTTCCGGTACGCCGAGCAACTCGCACAATGTGAAGAGCGGCAGGCGCGCGGAGAAATTCTCGACCATGTCGATCTCTTCGCCGGCGCGCGGCGCCATCGCGGCGAGCAATGCGGTCACTTTGCCGGCAATCCGGCTCTTGAGGTTATCCAGATATTTCGGCGTGAAGAACGCCATGTGCTCGCGCCGCAATTCGAGGTGCCACGGGGCATCCATGTTGATCATGGCGTCGAGCGAAGCGCGGGTGAGCAACGGGTGGCCCTGCTCCGGCTTCGGCGTCGCCATCAGGATGCCGCCGCGCTGCGATGAGAAGGTCTGCGGATCGCCGTTGACCTTCATCACATCGGCGTAGCGGGTGAGCGCCCAGAAGCCCGCACCGCTCAGCGGTTCATCGACCCAGACGACGGGCGCCTTCTCGCGCAGCTCGCGATAGAGCGCGTAGGGCTGACCCTTGGCGAAGACGTGGAGATCGGTGAGGCCGGATGCGTCCGGCGCTTCTTGGCGCGCGGCGAACGCGGGACCGGGACGGCCTTCCACCGCTGTTTGACTGATGAGTTGCATCGCGAGGCGCCTCCGAACTGGCGCGGGAGCGTAGCTCTGTGCAGCGCGCGTGCAAGGACGCGACGTTGCGTGAAGCACAGTTGCGCTGCGCTATTTTTCGAGGCCCGCGATCAGGAGATCGATCAGCGTGTCGAGATCCTTGAGATCGGTCTTACCGCCATCGAGCGACACCATCGCCGGGTGATGGAAGCGCAGCGTGGCGCCGAGGATGACGCCGGCGGTGTTTTTCGGATTGCTGATTTTCCAGGCGCGCTCTTTGACGCCGTCCTTAAGAATCTCGCTCACCTCGTCCTGAAGATGCGTCACGTGCCGGGCGACGACGTCGTGCGCATCTTCGGTGATGGATTGATAGACGGCAAACAGCTCCGGGTCGTCGAGCACCTTCTTGCGCTTGGTTTCGGCGAGCGTGCGCAGCCAGAGTTTCAGACGTTTGGGCGCCGGGGTCTTTTTGTCAGCGGTGATTTTTGAAAGCGGCGCCATCACGCGCGCCAGCCAGCGTTCGGCGACGGCGTCGAACAGCGCGCTTTTCGACGGGAAATGTTTGTAGACGTTGGAATGGCTCATATCGAGCGAGCGCGCGACATCCACGACCCCGGTTTTGGCGGGGCCGTGGCGGCGCAAGACCTCGAGTGTAGCGTCGAGGATGCGGTCGCGGATTAAATCAGCGCTCACGCGTCGGTGTTGCCCGTTTCATCGTTCGCTGTCGAGGAACGCCATCTGCTCAGGCGCGTAACGGCTGCCGGCGACCGCTTCGGGCGGTGCAGCAGCGTCGATACGCGTCAGTTCGGCCGGCGTGAGCTTGATGTCCAAGGCCCCGAGAGATTCGCTCAAGCGCTCACGCTTGCGGGCGCCGACCAGCGGCACGATGTCGTCGCCGCGCTGCAGCACCCAAGCAATGGCGAGCTGGGCAACGCTGCAACGCTTGTCGTCGGCAATGGCTTTCAGCGCGCGCACCAGCTCCAGGTTCTTGTTGAGATTGTCGCCTTGGAAGCGCGGCGAGTGCGCGCGGAAACCGCCGATCGATCCGCCGGCCAAGGCGCTTTCACTGATGAGGCCGCGCGAAAGCACGCCGTACGCGGTCATGCCGATGCCGAGCTCGCGGAGCACCGGCAGGATTTTCTGCTCAACGCCACGCGAGATCATCGCGTATTCGATCTGCAGATCGACGATGGGGTGGACTTTGTGCGCGCGGCGAATGGTATCGGCTCCGGCTTCGCTTAAGCCGATGTGGCGGATATAGCCCTCCTTCACCAGTTCCGCGATCGCGCCGATGGTGTCTTCGATCGGCACCAGCGGTGACACTCGCGCGGGGCGGTAGATGTCGATATAGTCCACGCGCAAGCGCTTCAGCGTGTAGGCGAGCGCGGAGCGGGTTTCGGCGCGATTGGTGGCGAAGCCGAGGAAATGACCGGCCGGATCGCGGAGGCCGCCGTATTTCACCGAAAGAATGGTCTTGTCGCGCTTGCTGCTGGCTTTGAGCGTTTCGCCGATCAGCATTTCGTTGTGGCCCATGCCGTAGAAATCGCCGGTGTCGATCAGCGTGACGCCGGCTTCGAGCGCAGCGTCGATGGTGGGCGCGGCTCTCGGTTTCGTCGGCCGCGCCGTAGAAATCGGACATGCCCATGGCGCCGAGGCCGATGGCGGAAACGACAGGACCGGTTTTTCCCAACTGACGGGTTTGCATGGCTCTACTCCTCGCGTTTGAGCCATGTACTCCACAAGGTAACATTTTTCAATATCTGTTACTTGAACTTTTTGTCAGGCGGCGGCGAGTGGGTCACCAGGGCAAAGGTTCGCCGGTTTGCGCGTGAACGAAGAGACCGCTGGTTTCGAGTTGGAGCGCGTCGATGCGCGCGAGGATGCCGCGCACGGATTCTTCGGCGGGAATGCCATTGCGGCCGGTCATGTCGGTGGCGACCATGCCGGGATGGATGAGCGTGACGGCGATTTGCTTGTCGCGCAGGTCGCGCGCGAGCGAAACGCCGGCTGCGTTCACGGCGGCTTTCGACATGCGATAGCCGTAATAGCCGCCCGATCCGTTATCGGCCATCGAGCCCATGCGGCTGGTGAAGATGGCCTTGCCGCCGGCGGGAATCTGCGGGGCCAAGGTTGCGCTAAGGCGCAGCGGTGCGAGCGCGTTCACTTCGAACTGGCGCAATGCGGCGTCGAACTGCAGATTTGCGAAACCGTCAAAGACGCCGATGCCGGCGTTGTTGATGAGGACATCAATCTTGAGGCCGGCGAGACGCTTGGCCAGTTCGGCCACGTCAGCTGCAGCGCTGACATCTATGCCTTGTTCGACGCGCACCCCGAGCTTGTCGAGTTCCGTGGAGGACGTGCGGCACACGGCGATCACGTCATCGCCGCGCGCCTTCAGTTGCGTGACCAGTTCGAGGCCGATGCCGCGATTGGCGCCGGTTACGACGAATGTGGCCATGATTTCATCCTTCTTGTTGCGCTCAAGTGTGACTTGGGCGCTCGTACGGCGCGCTCGACGGGAATATGGTGGCGGGATGAAAAGCAATCGAGCGATTTTTAGCGCGATCTTCGCTGCGGCGGTCACGGTCGGCGCCTGCGCCAGCGCCGCCAACGCGGGCGGCGGCGCGACCACAACGGAGGCGCCGGTGCGCGGCAGCGACTACGAGACAAGCCTCTATCGCCAGGTCGCCCGCGGTGATGGCAATCAGCTGATCTCGCCGTTCAGCCTGAAGGCGGCGTTTGCACTCCTCTACCCCGGCGCACGCGGCGCCACCGCCGACGAAATGACCGGGGTGTTCGACTTTACCGGCGATGACGATCCGGCGGGACACGAAGCGCGCCTGACGCAAGACTTGGAATCGAGCGGCGTATTCAAATCCGCAGACGCCGTGTGGATCGATCGCCAGTTTGCCCTGGCGCCGGACTATGCGCACGCGGTGCGCGACACCCTGCATGCGCAAGTGGAAGCGCTGGATTTCCACGGTGCGGCGGAAAGTTCGCGTACGCACATCAACAGCTGGGTTTCAGCGCAAACCAATGCGCGTATTCCCGATCTGCTGCCGCCCGGCTTCATCACGCCGGACATGCAGCTGGTGTTGACCAACGCCGTCTATTTCAAAGCAGACTGGCAGCAGCCGTTCGCTGTGGGATCGACGCATGACGCGCCGTTTCATCCGCTCACCGGTCCCGACCAGAACGCACGCATGATGCATAGCGTGCGGCGCGTGCGCTATTTCGAGGATGATGATTTCCAGGCGGCGGATTTCGATTTCAAAGACGGCCGCTTCGCGCTGACGATCTTTTTGCCGCGCGCCAATGCCGGCCTCCCCGCGTTGGAGCAACGGCTCTCGGGCGACCGGCTGCACGGCTGGCTGAATCAGATCAACGGCGCCGACGGGGCGCGGCTCGATGTGAACCTGCCGAAGCTACGGCTTGAGCAGCGCTACGACCTCGGCGCGCAGTTGCAAGCGATGGGTCTGCACACAACGTTCACCGAGGCCGCCGATTTCAGCGGCGTCTCGGCTAATCCCGATCTTGTCGTGAGCCGCGTCGTGCAGAACACGTTCTTTGCGATGGACGAAGTGGGCGTCGAAGCTGCTGCGGCGACCGGGATCGGCGTTGTCACCACCGCGATGCCGCGCCCGGAAGCGCCGCCGATCGCGTTCAACGCCGATCACCCGTTCTTATTGGTGCTGCGCGACCGCAGGACCGGAACCATCGCCTTTATGGGCCGGGTGACGTCCATTCCAGGAAACGCGGGCTGACCATCAGCGGGGTCGCTTCCTCGGCTTCGGCAAGCTCTTGCGCCGAGACGGTCAGCGCCGCCGCCAACGCTGCTTCTGTAGGCGGCGCGTGGAAGGTCCGCTGACGCAGCAGGATGACGATGGCGCCGTGGGTCAGCAGATGCACATCGTTGTTGTCTTCGGTGTAATCGCGCGCCATTCCGCGCAGGGTTTCGGCTGCATCGAGCAACCAAAGAGCTACTGACATCGCGCACCTCCGTAAGCTTGGGCGCTTGCAGGAGAGGCAAGGCTCACGGTTCGATGTGGCGAGAATTCGCCGAGCTTTGCCGCGATTGCGGAACTCGCACTTAAAATATGTACAGGCTTGCACGCGGGCGCCGGTCAGCGCGCCATTTGGTACGTTCGTCGTAGCGCGTGTGCAGTGCAGCAAAAATGCACTGTGAAGCGGCTACTTCCGCTTCTCCCCTAGGGCGTGAATTCGGCGTGATTTCGCATCTTTAAATCCGAAACCGGTTTCCAAATGTGTCAGAAAACCGACGAGTGGGGGCACGCAGCAAGTTGGGGAGAACTATGCGCAGCAAATCACGTCGTCTTCAGCTCAGTTCGAGCAGTTCACACCGGTGGCTCATTGCCGCCCTCGCGGCAGGCAGCTTCATGATGCTGAGCGGCCAAGCGTTCGCACAAGATGCGACCGCGGCGGCAGCTCCGGATCAAAGCGAAGAAATTGTCGTCACCGGATCGCGTATTCACACCGATCCGCTGACCAACCGTCAGCCGGTGACGCAGATTGGCGAGCAAGACATCGCCCGCACCGGCCTTTCGGCGACGGCTGACGTGCTGCAACGCCTGCCGGTCTCCGGCGGCGGTTTGAACACGCGCAACAACAATTCCGGCAACATCGGCAACCCGCCTGACGGCGGCGGCGTCGGCGCCGGCGCCGCGGAAGTCGATCTGCGCTTCCTCGGTGCGCGCCGCGTTCTCGTCCTCGTCGACGGTCTGCGCTGGGTGTCCGGCACGGCGGGTTCGGGTATCCCCGGGTCGGTCGACCTCAACACAATTCCCTCTTCGATGATCGACCACATCGAAGTGCTGCAAGAGAGCGCCTCGCCGATCTACGGCTCTGACGCCATCGCCGGCGTCGTGAACATCATCACGCGCTCGCACCAAGACGGCCTCGACGCCTATGCGCAATACGGCCAGTTCGTCGAAGAAGGCGACGGCGCCACTACCGACATCGGCGCGAGCTATGGCTGGCAAGGCCTCGGCGCACACATCGTCGCTGGCTTGAACTATCAGAAGCAAGAACTGGTCTCGTCGGCCGATCGTCCGCTGTCGCGCTTCCCGGCGCCGTATGCGACGAGCTGCTTGGCGGGCGGCTGCTCCTCGGGCGCCATTAACGGCCGCTACGATGTGCTGGGCCGCGATTTGACCACCGGCAACGTTGGCGCAACGCCGGCGTTCGATCCGGCGAGCTGCCCGGTCACGGGTTGCGTCGTCTCGCCGACCAACACGTTCCGCGACTTCACCACGGCCGATCGCTTCAACTTCGGTCCGTTCAACTACATCCAGACGCCGTCCGAGCGTTGGGGCGGCTTCGTGTCGTGGGAGCAAGATCTCACCAACACGACGCGCTTCCGCATGCGTTTGACGTACGCCGATCGTAAGTCGGCCAACCAAGCGGCGCCGCTGCCGCTGTTCCTCGGCCAAGACGCCGGCAACGGCACCATCCTCGACGACACCGTGATTGACGCGACCAACCCGTTCAATCCGTTCGGCGTCACCCTCAATGCCGGCAACTACTCGTTCATCGGCCGCCGCATGATCGAAGCGGGTCCGCGTCACTTCGAGCAAGAAGTGCAGACCTGGGATCTCGCGACGACCCTTGAAGGCCAAATGAAGATGTTTGGCCGCGACTGGTACTGGGATGTGAACGGCACCTACGGTCACAACCGCGCCAGCCAAGCCTTCACCGGCGACATCAACGTCGCGCGCGTCCAACAAGCGCTCGGCCCGTTGGCCGGCTGCACCGGCGCATGCGTACCGCTGAACGTCTTCGGCGGCGGCGGCACCATCACCCAGGCGATGCTCGATTACATCGGCTACACCGAACACAACTCGTCAGTGGCTGAACTGGGCGATGTCTCCGCCAACGTCACCGGCGATTTGTTCGAGCTTCCGGCAGGCCCAGTGGGCATCGCCGCGGGCGTCGAGCGCCGCTGGGTGTCGGGCAGCTTCAATCCGGATCCGGTCACCGAAGCTGGCCTGACGTCGGACATTCCGGCGCGTTCAGGCAGCGGCAGTTACACGGTGGACGAACTCTACACCGAATTGCGCGTGCCGATCCTCGATCAAGCGCCGTTTGCGTACATGCTCGAAGGTTCGCTCGCGGGCCGTGTGTTCAACTACTCGACCTCGGGCTCAGACGAGACCTACGAGGCCGGCTTGCGTTGGCGCCCGGTTGAAGAAGTGCTCATCCGCGGTTCGTGGGGCCAAGGCTTCCGCGCGCCGTCGATCGGCGAGTTGTTCGGCGGCGGTTCGCGCTTCGATGCGACCATCGATGATCCGTGCAGCGACTTCAACGCCACCGTTGGTGCGGCGAATGGCGGCCGCGATACGCCGCAACCGGCGAACATCATCAACAATTGCGTCAACAACTCGGGCGTCCCCGCGGACGGTTCGTACGTTCAGCGCAACCCGCAGCTGCCGGTGTTCGTCCGCGGCACGGAAACGCTGCTGCCGGAAACCAGCGAAAGCTGGAACGCCGGCTTCGTGTGGCGTCCGCACTGGTTCGACAACACGGCCTGGAGCGACGGCATCACGTTCGAAGTGAACTATGCCAGCATCGAGATCGACAACGCGATCCAAGCGCAAGATCCGAACACGGTGATGAACCTCTGCGTCACCACCGGCCAATGCTCGGCGATCACGCGTTCGGCTTCGGGCGCAGTGCGCGGCATCGATGACCCGCTGACCAATGGCGGCTTCGTCGACACGCGTTCGGTCGACTTCACGCTGACCTGGAACTCACCGGACTGGGCGCTCGGCCGCTTCGCGCTGTCGACCACCGCCAGCCACTTGATCAGCTTCAAGGACGGCGCGACGACGCCGGCCGTGTCGCGTCAAGGCACCGAACGTGGCAGCCCGTCGCAAGGCTTCCCGTCCTGGAAGGTGCAGACGTCGGTGAACTGGGAATTGTCGGATTGGGGTGCGACGCTCACGGAGCGCCACATCTCCGAGCTGACGGAAACCGCCAACGGCGGCACCAAGATCCCCTCAGTCAACTATTGGGATCTGCAGGTCCGCTGGTCGCCGCACTTCGTCTCTGACGGCCGCGTGCAGTTCGCGCTCGGCGTCAACAACCTCACGGACGAAGACACCCCCGGGTGCTTCAGCTGCGACGTCAACAACATGGATCCGAGCCTCTACGATGTGCCGGGCCGCTTCGGATATTTCCGGATCGCCTTCAAGCAATAAGCAGAAGCTACATCCTAACGTGCGAATGGCCGGAGCTCACGCTCCGGTCATTTTGCTTTTGAGGGTTGAGCCGCTTAGTGGGCGGAATGCTCGGCGTCGGCGACTTGGATGTTCGAGCGCCGGCCGACGCCGCGCATCATTTTGATGCTGCGCGACATGATGTCGGAAAAGAACGTCGCGGCGACCGATGCGACGACAATGCCTTCAGCTAGTTCAACCATTGCAGGACTCCAGTTCAATCAGCGTTTTGTTGAGCAACCGCGCCGCCATCGAGTCCGACCGAACTCAGAATGGAGGTGAGCGCTTCCGGCTCCAGCGGTTTGGGCACGAGTTGGTGGCGGGAGAATTGCTCCGGCAGGTCGCTCCAATTGCGGCCCGACGAGAACACGAACGGTACGGCGCGCTTGTGCAGCTCTGCTGCGACCGGAAACACCAGCGCGTGGCCGATATTGATGTCGAGAATAGCGAAGTCAGGCGGCGACACGCGGATTAGCTGCGCTGCGGTTTCCAAGTCCTGCGCACAATCCACGTCTTCGATGCCGACGTCCTCGAGCATCTGCTGAAGATTGAGCGCGATCAGAAACTCGTCTTCGACGATCAGAACGCGTGGGGGACGGCCCTGCCGGCGCATCTTTCCAGTTCCCTCGTTAGTTCAATGCGAACTAAACCACCTCAGCTTCACTTAGTTCCAAGAGCCGGAAAACGACACATTTCCAATGTATTAACGGCGCTATCGGAGGCCGCCGCCGATCACAAAAAAAGCGAGTTTTGCCGCACTGTGACGGCACGCGCGGGACGACACAAATTGGCATCACAATGATTGATTTCTGAACCGGAGCCGTTCGCCGCGTTCAGGACGTAACGCGCATTCTTGCACCCAACGAGAAACGAAAACTCTCGTGCAGAGGAGCAAGGATCATGAACACCACCAAACGTATCGCTGTCGCCGGCTTGAGCGCGCTGACGCTCGCGGCTGGTTTCGCCGGCGCCGCTTCGGCGCAAAACTATCGCGGCGACTGGAATCGTAACGATCATCGCAATGAGCGTTACGACAACCGCTTCGACAATCATCGCGGCAACGACCAATGGAATCGCCAATGGCGCCGCGGCGAACGTCTGCCCTACGGCTATGCGAACCACTATCGCAACGTAGATTGGCGCCGCGAACACTTCCGCGCGCCGCCCCGTGGCTATCACTACGTGCGCGATGATCGCGGTCAGACATTGCTGGTCGGCATTGCGACCGGCGCCATCCTCGGCGTCATCCTTGGCAACGCTTTCAACTAAGGCTGACAGCTGACGAAAACGAACCGCCCCGGGCCCGCAGCCTCGGGGCGGTTTTGTTTTGCGCGAGCTGGATCAAGCGCCGGCTTTGCGGCGGAAGCCGCCGTGCGCGGCGTGGCAGAGGGCGACGCCTAACGCATCGGCGGCGTCGGCGGTAACGTCACCGGCGGTAGGCAGAAGCCGGCGCACCATGAAAGCAATCTGCGTCTTATCTGCGCCGCCGGCCCCGACCACGGCTTTCTTGATGGTGGTGGGCGCGTATTCTGCAACCATCACACCGCGGCGCGCAGCGGCGGCGAGCGCAACGCCGCGCGCTTGACCGAGCGCCAATGCAGCGCGGGCGTTGGAATTGACGAAGGTTTCCTCGACCGCGCACTCGTGCGGCTGATGCTGTTCGATGACGGCGTCCAGACCTTCGAAAAGATCGTGGAGGCGCGAGGCGAGCTGTTGTTGCGGGTTCGGTTTGATGACGCCGTGCGCGACATGGGTGAGCCGCGAGCCCTCGCTCATCACAATGCCCCAGCCGCAACGGTTGAGGCCGGGATCAATGCCCAGGATCAGCATGGCGCTCGTCATCAGCCAAGGCCTGCGCTCCAATCCTTGCCAAAGCGCTAAAGGCGACGCATCACGGAAGCCAAACGATATGGGGGAAGCATGCAAATCCTGAAGCGCGCCGCAGCGGCGCTCGCGGTGTTGGCGTTGTGCGGAACGGCGTCCGCGCAAACTGCAGCGCCGCAAATGGCGCCGGCAGCCGATCAGCAAACCCAGGCGCTGGCGCGCGACATCTTCCAGCACATCATCGCCATGGACACCTCGGTTGAGGGCCATCAAGTGCCGCAAATGGCGCAGTACCTGGCGGGCAAATTCCGCGTCGCGGGCTTCGCCGACAGCGACATCCATATCGTACCGAATGGCGACACGGCCTCATTCATCGTGCGCTATCATGGTGACGGCAGCGGCGGCCGTCCGATCATCCTCATGGCGCATATGGATGTGGTCACCGCGCATCGCGCCGATTGGGAGCGTGATCCGTTTCAGCTGATTGAAGAGAATGGCTATTTCTTCGGGCGCGGCACCTCCGACATCAAGAACGGGGTGGCGATCCTGAGCGCTACGCTGTTGCGGCTGAAGGCAGAGCATTTTGTGCCGACCCGCGATTTGATTTTGTATTTTAGCGGCGACGAAGAGACATCGGGCGCGAGCACCATCAACGTGCTTCAGCATCATCGCGATTTGGTCGACGCGGAGTTTGCGCTGAACTCCGACGCAGGCGGCGGCGTGCTGGATGAAGAACACGGCGCACCGCAAATCTATTCGATCCAAGCTGCGGAAAAGAGCTTCGCCAGCTTCAATCTCACCGCGCACAATCCGGGCGGTCACTCGTCGGCGCCGCGGCCCGACAACGCGATCTACGACATCGCCGACGCGCTAAAGAAGGTGCAAGCCTATCAGTTCCCGGTGCAATGGAATGAAACGACGCTGAACAGTTTCCGTCTGGGCGCGGCGCACGTGCCGGCGCCGATCGGGCCGGCGATGGCGGCGTTTGCGGCGCGCCCCGGCGATCGCCGCGCGGCGGCGACGTTGTCGGCCAGTCCGTTCTTTGTGGGGCAGATCCGCACCACCTGTGTGCCAACGCTGATTCAGGGCGGTCACGCCGACAATGCGTTGCCGCAAAGCGTGGTGGCGACGGTGAACTGCCGCATCTTTCCGGGCGTCAGCATCGAGTCCGTGCAAGCGCAACTGCAGCAATTGGTCGGCGATAAAATCCAGCTCTCGCTTTATGCGGGCCCCTACTATTCCGCGGACGCGTCGCCGCTCCGCGACGACGTGATGGCGGCGACTGCGGATGCCGTTCACGCGCGCCATCCGGGGGTCACCATCGTGCCGTCCATGGCGGCTGGCGCATCGGACGGCGTGTTCTTCCGCGCGGCGGGCATTCCCACCTACGGCGTGAGCGAGAACTTCATCAAGGAAAGCGACGACTTCTCGCACGGCTTGAACGAGCGCATCCCGGTGCAGAGTTTCTATGACGGCCTGGTCCACTGGCGCGTGATGATCAACGATCTGGCGGGCAAGCGTTAACCGCTCAGACACCAAACATTTCGATAGAAACGCGTTGCCGCGTTAACGCGGATTTACCCATGGCCGTGCGAGGGTCGTGGGTTCGGAGCGCGTTTTGGCATCGGTACTCTCTGCCGTCGACTATAAGCTGGCGACCGCCAATCAGGATCAGCTGATGGCGCAATACCAGCGCACGGCCGATTACAAGACCTCCGTCGCGCAATATCAGGCGGGCGTTGCGAAGATCACGACGGTCGATCAGTTTCTGAACAACTATAACGTTCTGAAGGTCGCGCTTCAGGCCTATGGCATGAGCGATCAGATCACGTCGAAGGGCTTGCTGAAGCAGCTGCTGACGACTGATCCCGACAGCGCACAATCGGTCGCGCAAAAGCTCGGCAATCAGAAATGGATCGCATTCGCCAAAGCCTATCATTCGCTGGCGACGGATGGCGGCGTGGCGCTGCAAAGCCCGTCGGGCGTCAACAGCACGATCGCGCGCTTCACCGCGGCTGGCTACCAGACGTGGATCGGCAACAAGGATAGCGACACAGCGCTGACCACGGCGCTGAACGCCAAGCAGTCGCTGCAAGACGCGGTGAACATCTCGGATGTCGGCACGCTCTATGCGCAGTATCAGAAGCTGCCAGCGGTGCAGAGCGCGGTGGGCTATTATCAGCGCAACATCGTCAACGTGAAGAGCGTCGCCGATCTAGAGAACGATCCGAAGCTCTTGAACATGGCGCTGACGGCGTATGGCATTGATCCGACGACTGTCTCGGCCGACACGGTCGACAAGCTGCTGACGCAGTCGAGCACTGACAAGACCGCGCTGATGAACACCAATCCGCAATATGCGGCGTTCGCCAAGGCGTTCGCGCAACTGCGCACGCCGGGCGGCTACGGCAACATCTCAACGACAGCGGCGATCAAGGCCGTTACCGACGCCTATCAGCAAAAGTCGTTTTCAAAAACGCTGGCGACCAACACGCAAGCGCAGAACGTTTCGATGTTCGGCGCAACCAATGCCGCCAAGGTCACGCAGATCCTAGGCGACGCCAAGACCGAAGCAGGCTTGGGATTGGCAACGACTTACTACGCCAACAACATCTCCAAAGCGCGCACCGCGACGCAATTCATGGCCGACAAAAAGCTTGTCGACGTGGCTGAACACGCGTTTGGCTTTGACTCGATTCCTGCCGACACGCTGACGAAACTGTTGACCCAGGATCCGACGGCTTCCGGCTCGATCGCGCAGACGACCCCGCAATATGCAGCGTTCGCGAAGGCGTTTTCGTTTTACGGCGCAACGGGCGGGACGTCGCTGACGGCTAAGGCCAATGTGGCGGCGATCCAGACGGCGTACCTCAACAACCAGCTGACGACGACGTTGCAAAGCGATGTGACCGCCGCAGCTACGCAGGCGACGCGCAATACCGACATTCGCGAAAAAGCCAGCGCGCCGATGAACCTCTATCAGATGCTCGGCGATGGCAAGATTTCGACGGTGCTGCTGGGCGCGTACAATCTGCCGGCCAATGTTGGCGCGTTCGACGCCGACCAACAGGTCGAGACGGTTACGCACGCCGGATTCAAAGCGGTTAACCTGAATTCGTCGAAGGCGATCGACTCGCTGATCCAGCGCTATCTCGCCAACACCGACGTGCAGAACGCCACCGCCAACGCGGCAAGCTCGCCGGTGCTGACGATGTTTCAAACGACATCGGCGGGTTCGATCTCGACGATTGACTTGTCGTCGTACCTCAATCTCTCAAGCGGCACGTCCACCATCTCATCGACATCGCCTACCGCGTATCTGCTCAACGTGTTCGGCGGCTAACGCGCTCTGACGCGGCTCGGCCGACAAACAAAAACCGCGGAGCGTGAACTCCGCGGTTTCGTGTTTTTGCGTGCGAGCCGTCTAAGCGACCTGCTGCTCGCTGCCGTGGCAGTTTTTGAATTTCTTGCCTGACCCGCAGGGGCACGGCGCGTTGCGGGAGACTTTGCCCCATGTCGCCGGATCGTCGCGATTGAAGCCATCGGGCGCGAGCGGCGGTGCGTCTTCGCGCATCATCTCGTTTTCGCCGGTGTCTGGGTTCTGGTGGTACTCGTACGTGCGCGTCGGCGCGCGCGGCTGCATCTGCTCGTCGGCCTGGCCGATCTGCAGACGCATCAGCATGCGTGTCACGGTCGTGCGCAGATCAAGCAACATGCGCTCGAACAACGAGAACGCTTCGGTCTTGAACTCGTTCAGCGGATCGCGCTGCGCGTAACCGCGCAAGTGGATGACCGAACGCAAGTGATCGAGTTGCGAAAGGTGCTCGCGCCAACGCATGTCGACAACGCTAAGCAGCACTTGCTTCTCGACCGCGCGCAGACGCTCGGGGCCAAGTTGCGCGGCCTTCTGCGCGTAGGCCTGATCGACCTCGCGGATCAAGCGGTCGATGATTTCCTGTTGGGCGATGCCCTCTTCCGCAGACCATTGCTGGAATGCGGTATGGAAACCGAAGATCTCCTCGGCTTCGACCGTCAGCTCGCCGACATTCCACTGCTCGGGATAAGCTTTCTCCGGCATCATTCGCCAGACGAGCTTCTCGGCCACGTCGTGACGCATGTCCTTGATGATCGGCGCGACATCGGCGGTGCGCATGAATTCGATGCGCTGCTCGAAAATCGCCTTACGCTGGTCGTTGATGACGTCGTCGTAGCGCAGCAGGTTCTTGCGGATTTCGAAGTTGCGCTGTTCGACGCGGCGTTGCGAAGTTTCCAGCGCCTTGTTCATCCACGGGTGGACGATGGCCTCGCCGTCCTTGATGCCAAGCCCACGCATGATCGCGTCGAGGCGATCGGCGGCGAAGATGCGCAACAGGTCGTCTTCCAAACAGATATAGAATTTCGACTTGCCGGGGTCGCCTTGGCGGCCGGTGCGGCCACGCAGCTGGTTGTCGATACGGCGGCTTTCGTGACGTTCGGTGCCGAGCACGTAGAGACCGCCGGCATCGAGCGCGATCCTCTTTTTGGCTTCGATGTCAGCCGAGATATCGCGCTTCAGCGCCGCGATCTGGTCCGGCGTTTCGTCGCCTTTGAGCGCTGCCTTCAACCGCATGTCGAGGTTGCCGCCGAGCTGAATGTCGGTGCCGCGGCCGGCCATGTTAGTGGCGATGGTGACCGCGCCGGGGACGCCGGCCTGCGCGACGATGGTGGCTTCCTGCTCGTGATAGCGCGCGTTCAGCACTTGGTGCGGAATGCCGTGCTGTTTCAGCAAGCTGGACAGATATTCGGATTTTTCGATCGAGACAGTGCCGACGAGCACCGGCTGGCCGCGACGGTGGGTGTCTTCGATGTCGGCCAGGATGGCGCCGAACTTTTCCTTCGCGGTGCGATAGACTTCGTCGTCGTCGTCGACGCGCTGGATGGTGCGGTTGGTGGGGATTTCAACGACGTCGAGCTTGTAAATGTCGCTGAACTCGTTGGCTTCGGTCGACGCAGTGCCGGTCATGCCGCCGAGCTTGTCGTACAGACGGAAGTAGTTCTGAAACGTGATCGACGCCAGCGTCTGGTTTTCCGGCTGGATGTTCACGTGCTCTTTCGCTTCGATCGCCTGGTGCAAGCCTTCCGACATGCGCCGGCCATGCATCATGCGACCGGTGAACTCGTCGATCAGGATCACCTCGCCGTCTTTGACGATGTAGTCCTTATCGCGCTGGAACAGCTTGTGCGCGCGCAGCGCCTGATTGACGTGGTGCACGAGCGAAACGTTCGACGGCTCGTACAGCGAACCTTGCAGGATGCCGCGCTCGGCGAGCATCTCTTCGATGCGCTCGGAGCCTTCTTCGGTGTAGGTGATCGAGCGCTGCTTCTCGTCGAGTTCGTAGTGCTCGGCGCGCAGCAGCGGGATCAGCGCATCAATGGACTTGTAGAAGTCGCTGCGGTCTTCGGTGGGGCCGGAAATGATGAGCGGCGTGCGGGCTTCGTCGATCAGGATGGAGTCAACTTCGTCGACGATGGCGAAGCGGTGGCCGCGCTGCACCATCTCGCCGAGCGAGTACTTCATGTTGTCGCGCAGATAGTCGAAGCCGAACTCGTTGTTGGTGCCGTAGGTGACGTCGGCGGCGTAGGCCTGGCGGCGCTCGTTATCGTAGAGGCCGTGAACGATTACGCCGGTGGAAAGGCCGAGGAAGCGATAGAGCTGGCCCATCCAGTCGCTGTCGCGCTTGGCGAGATAGTCGTTGACGGTGACAACGTGGACGCCGCGGCCTTCGAGCGCATTCAGGTAGACCGGCAAAGTGGCGACCAGCGTTTTGCCTTCGCCGGTGCGCATTTCGGCGATCTTGCCTTGGTGCAAGAACATGCCGCCCATCAACTGCACGTCGAAGTGGCGCATGCTCAGGACGCGCTTGGAAGCTTCGCGCACGGTGGCGAACGCTTCCGGCAGGATGTCGTCGATCTTTTCGCCGCGCGCGAGGCGCTGACGATACTCGCTCGTGTTCTTTTGCAGGGCCTCGTTGGAGAACGCTTCGAAGCGCTGCTCCAGGGCGTTGATCTGATTTACCAGCGGCTTCAGAGCACGCGTTTTGCGCTCGTTGACGGAGCCGAAAATCTGCCTGGCGAGGTTGAGCATGAGCGCGATCTAAATTCCAGATGCGCCAACTTTAAGGGGGCGCGGGCCGTTTCATGAAGAGTGTTGTTTTTATTGACTTCTTTTTCACTCTCCGCCGCGCGTCCGCATGCGAAAACGCACTCGACACGGTCGCTCGCGAGACTTAAGAGCGGCCCTGGGCGGTGTCAATGCGGCCACAATGGCGCGCAGCCTGCCACCATGCATAAAGCCCAAGCGACCCCCGAGAGAGCAGATAGATGGCCCTGCAGAAGCGCGCTTCCCTCACAGTAGCGGCCCTCACGGCCCTCGCCTTTCTCCTGAGCGCGTGTGGTCTCGGGCGCGATAGCAGCGAAGACAACGGACACGGAATCCGCAACCCGGTGGTGGCTGCCACCGTCAACGGACGGGCCATCTACGTGGAGGACGTGCGCGCACACGCCGTGGCGCGCGGGTTGTTGCAGGAAGGCGAAGAACTCGATCCAAGCTCCGACGCGTTCTACTTCTCGCTCGAAGAGCTGATCCAGTTTCGCCTGTTCGCCATGGAAGCTGAGGCGCGCGGGCTGGACCGTCAGCCGGATGTGCGCCGCCAATTGGAAAACGCGCGGGACCAAGTGCTCGCGGCGGCGATCTACGAAGAGATCGATCAGCACGCGACCGATCCGAAAGCGGTCGAGCGGCTCTACAACGAAAACGTTGCGCGCCTGGGCCAAGGCCAGGAAATCCACCTGCGCCACATCTCGTTCGACACCAAAGAAGCCGCTGACGCAGCCAAGCGCCGCATGGAAGTTGGACACGAGCGCTTCGAAGCGCTGGCGTTCGAGCTTTCCACCGACCGTGAGTTGGCGGCTGATGGCGGCGATCTCGGTTGGGGCGCGGTGAGCGATCTTTCCGCCGCGTGGCGCGCAGCCACGGAAAACGCCAGCGTCGGCAATCTGCTGGGACCGGTGTTGCTCGACAACAAATGGGAGTTGGTGCGCGTCGAGGATCGCCGCGAACGCGGTCAGCAAAGCTTGGAAGCGCTGCGGCCACGCATCATCGATTGGCTGCGCTTCCAGCAGATCACGCAATTACAAGAACGGCTGGAGCGCGACGCGCGCATCGAGCGGATGCCTGCGGGCGGACCGTCGACACCGCCGGGTTCGCCGAGCAGCCCGCCGGCAGGCGGATCACCGACGACGACAACCGAGACACCGCGTCCGGTGCCGGATGCGGCAGCGCATCCGGGCCAAGCACCGCCGCCCTTCCCGTTCCCGATGGGGTCAGGCGCGAGCAGCGCCAACACGCCGCCGCCGCCGTCGCCGACCGCGCCGGTTGAGAATCCGCATCCGAGCACGACGACGCCGAGCACGGGCGTTGCGCACGCGCCAGCGAGTGGCACGACCTCCACCACAACGTCCGCGCCCTCGGGACAAACGCCGTGAGCGCGGACGGGCCGATCTCGCCGCTTGCGCCAAAGTCATTTCCAGAACTTCCGGCCATCGCCGGCCTCGAAGCCGCCATCGGCCGCGCGGGTTTTTACAAGCATGCGCGCCCGGATTTACTGCTGATCCGCTGCGTGGCCGGCACGCGCGCAGCCGGCGTGTTCACAACCAACGCCGTCGGCTCCGCGCCCACCGATTGGTGCAAACGAGCTTTGAACGCGGCGCGCGGCAACGTACGCGGGCTGCTGGTCAATGCCGGATGTGCAAACTCCTTCACAGGCGCGGCCGGCGACGAGGCGTGCAAGCGCGCGCTGACGGAAGCTGGCGCAGCGGTCGGCGTTGAGCCGCGCGAAATGCTGGCGGCGTCGACCGGCGTGATCGGCGTTGTGCTCGACGACGCCAAGATTACCTCGGCGCTGGTCGACATGCAGCTTGGGCCGGTGTCGTGGCCGCAGGCAGCAGCGGCGATCATGA
Organism: Terricaulis sp.; assembly: GCA_047601265.1. GTDB lineage: Bacteria > Pseudomonadota > Alphaproteobacteria > Caulobacterales > Aquidulcibacteraceae > Vitreimonas. The sequence goes on along the minus strand of JASGJR010000001.1, from coordinate 3,109,518 downwards.
CCACCGATACGTTCGCCAAGGGCGCGGGCCGCACGTGCGAAATCGACGGCGTGAAGGTCTCCATTGCCGGCATCGCCAAAGGCTCGGGCATGATCGCGCCGAACATGGCCACGATGCTGGCGTTCGTGTTCACAGATGCCGCCCTCTCCGCGCCGATCCTCAAAACGATGCTGCGCGCGGAAACGGAAACCAGCTTCAATGCGATCACGGTCGACGGTGACCGTTCCACCAACGACTGCGTGCTGCTGTTCGCAACCGGTCAATCGAAAGTGCCGCCCATCGCTGACGCCAACGATCCGCGTCTGGCGTCATTCCGCGAAGCGCTGAGCGAAGTGTTGGCGGATCTGGCGATCCAGATTGTGCGCGACGGCGAAGGCGCGACCAAGCTGGTGACGGTGAATGTCGAAGGCGCGGTGAGCGATGCGTCGGCGAAGGCGATCGCGCGCACGATTTGCGAAAGCCCGCTGGTCAAAACCGCTATCGCCGGCGAGGACGCCAACTGGGGCCGCATCGTCATGGCCATTGGCCGCGCCGACCAACCCATCAAGAAAGACCTGGTGGCGGTGCGGTTTGGCGAACTCTACGCAGCGCGCGACGGCAAAGTGTCCGACGATTACGACGAAGCCAAAATGAGCGCTTACATGAAGCAGCCGGAGCTGGAGATCACCGTCACGGTCGGCCCCGGCAATGGCAAAGCGCGCATGTATACGTGCGATCTGACCAAGCGCTACGTCGAGATCAACGGCGATTACCGGAGCTAAGGGCGGCCTTGTCCCGCGGTGCAGCGCAGGCAGGAACATCGGTGACACTTGCCAGCTTCGCACCCTGCGCTAGCTCTCGGCACGGTCTTCGGAGAACGCCCCATGAAGCTCTACTACACGCCCGGCGCCTGTTCGCTTGCTCCGCACATCGTACTTTGCGAAGGCGGCATTAGCGCCACGCTCGACAAGGTCGCGCTGGACAAACACATGACCGCGGAAGGCCAGGATTTTTACACGGTCAATCCGCAGGGCTCGGTGCCGACGCTGGAGCTCGATGGCGGCGAGGTGCTGACCGAAAACGCGGTGATCCTCCAATATCTGGCGACGCAGGCGCCGGACGCCAACCTCGCGCCGAAGGACGGGATCGCATTATGGCGGATGCGCGAGACGCTGAATTTCATCGCGACGGAATTGCACAAGGGCTTCTCGCCGCTCTTTCGCAAGCCCGCGCCGGAGGTGCGCGAGGGCTTGGTGAAGAATGTGTTGTCACGCTTGAAGCTGCTGAGCGGCAAGCTCGGCGACAAACCGTATTTGATGGGCGCCCATCTCACCGTGCCGGACGCGTACGCCTACGTGATGTTGCGCTGGGCCAAGAGCTTCCAGATCGACTTTGGCGCATTCGCCAACCTCACCGCATTTTACGACCGCATGCAGAAGCGGCCCGGCGTGCAAAAGGCGCTGAGCGAAGAAGGCCTGCCGACGGCGTAATTCGTTTGCCTGGCATTTTCCGGCGTTCGGAATTGGTTAAGGTAAAGGCCGCGCAACCATCCTGGAACACGGCTTTTAAATGCTAATCGGCGATACTGCAGCTTCATCGCGCCGCCTCCTGCTCGTTGTGGCGGCGGCGATGTTGGATTCCGAAGGCCGCGTGCTGCTAGCGCAAAGGCCGCAACACAAGCAGCTGGGCGGGCTCTGGGAATTTCCCGGCGGCAAGCTCGAAGCGGGCGAAGCGCCGGAGGATGCGCTGATCCGCGAGCTGAAAGAGGAGCTGGATGTGACTGTCGCGCCCGATGCTCTCGAACCGTACGCGTTCGCGTCGCATGCGTACGCGGACTTTCACTTGCTGATGCCGCTCTATGTGATCACGCGCTGGACGGGCGAACCCAAACCGCACGACGCGCAAGCGCTGGCGTGGGCGCGTCCGCAAGAACTGCGCAACTATGCGATGCCGCCGGCCGACGTGGTTTTGGTGGATCGCCTGCTGGAGCGCGTGAACTGATGTTGAAACGCTTCCTGCACGACGAGAGCGGCGTCACGGCGATCGAATACGGCCTCATCGCCGCATTGATCTTCTTGGCGATCGTCACCGCGGTCGGCACATTCGCGACCAACGCCAACACCATGTTCGGCAAGATCTCGACAGCCGTCAGCAACGTGACTGGCTAAGCTTCCAGTTCGACGTCCCAGTACAAGTAGTCCATCCAGCTGTCGTGCAAATGGTGCGGCGGGAAGCGCCGGCCCACGTGTTGCAACTCTTGCATGGTCGGACGGCGCGGGCGTCTGCGCGGCCGCATATCCGCATGGCGCGCATACTTGCCGCCTTTGCGCAGATTGCACGGCGCGCACGCGGTGACGATGTTTTCCCATGTCGTGCGCCCGCCCTTCGAGCGCGGGATCAAATGGTCGAACGTGAGATCGTCCGGCGTGCCGCAATACTGGCAGTTGAAGCCGTCACGCAGGAACACGTTGAACCGCGTGAACGCCGGCGGGCGATCCTGGGCGATGTACTCGCGCAGCGAGATCACGGACGGCAGCCGCATCTCGAACGATGGCGAGTGGATGACTTTGTCGTAGTGCGCGACGACGTCGACGCGCTCAAGGAAGACGGCTTTCACCACTTCCTGCCATGGCCACAGCGACAACGGGTAATAGGAGAGCGGGCGGAAATCAGCGTTCAGCACCAGCGCCGGAAAGCCCGATTGCGGGACGCTGGAAATTTGGGGGACGGAAACGTTCATGGCACGCGGCTCCGAGGCTGTCGGCGCTGCGCCACGGCGCTATGGGGAATCTTCTGATCTGGACTGAAGACGCGTCTCCTTCCGTCCCCAATAGGTAACACCGATTCCTGGCGGTGCGAGAGCAGCCATAGCTGATTTACAGCGACAGCTTCGTGACGCGCCCAGGAGCGTGGCGCAAAAGCCTCAGCGGGCGGCGGTAATTCCCTGTTTTTTCAGAAATGTAGCGAGAAACGCCCCGCCTAGCTCCAGGCCGTCGGGGCCGATGGAATGGGGGACGCCGTAGCTCACGTGCCATTGCGCGCCGTGGTCTGCAGCACAGAGATCGTCGGCGGATTGAAACATGGCGGCGATCGGAATCATGGGGTCGCGGTCGCCGTGGATAAGCAGGACCGGCGGCTTGGTGCGGATTTCCTCTTTCAGTTTTGGTCCGGCCACCAGCATGCCGGAGAAGCCGATGATCGCCGCTGGCGGCCGCGCGCGCCGCAAACCCACGTGCAGCGACATCATCGTGCCCTGGCTGAAACCGACTAGCGCGAGACGGCTTTCGTCGAGGCCCGCCTTTTCCAGCTCGCGATCGATGAAGCGATCCACGGATTGCGCGGCCTGGCGCACACCCATTTCCATGAGCTGCGGTTCGAGGTTGGAGATCGGAAACCACTGAAAGCCGTTGGGCGCTTGCGGCACGGGTTCGAGCGCGTTGGGTGCCACGAACAGCGCACCGGGCAAGAGATCGGCCCAGTATGGCGCGAGACTGATGAGGTCAGCGCCATTGGAACCGTAGCCATGCAGCAGGATCACTAGCGCATCCGGTTTGCCGCCGCGCGCGGGCGGTTGACGTGGGCCGTCGATGAAGACTGTCATGGGGCAGTGCTAGCGGGTTGGTGCTGGCGATGAAACTCCCGTCGTGTCGCGGGAATGGCGGTGCTGCAGAGGTGATAATCCCACCCCATCCCCTCCCCGCAAGGGGGAGGCGCGGCTAGTGTGTGGCATGTCCTTTGTCACCCGCTTTGCGCCCTCGCCTACGGGCTATCTGCATCTCGGCCACGCGCTCTCGGCGTTGACGGCGTTCGACGCAGCGCAGGCGGAACGCGGCCGGTTTTTGTTGCGGATCGAGGACATTGATCAGGGCCGCGCGCGACCAGAATTTGAAGCCGCGATCTACGAGGACTTGGCTTGGCTCGGCATACGCTGGGAAGAACCGGTGCGGCGGCAGTCAGCGCACATGGCTGACTATGAAGGGGCGCTGCAAAGTCTGATCGAACGCAATCTGGTGTATCGCGATTTTCGGACGCGCAAGGAAATCGCGGAAGCCACTGCGTCGGCGCCGCACGGCATGAGCGATGACGTGGTGCGTGGCGAAGCGCTGCCGGAGGCGGAAGAGAAAGAGCGTCTCGCCAACGGTGAAGCGTTTGCGTGGCGGCTCTCGCTGAAGAAAGCGCGCGCGGCGCTGGGACCGGCATATTTTGCCTTGGTGTTCGAAGACGAAACCGGGCCGGTGCGCGCCGATCCGGAAAAGCACGGCGACGTCGTGCTGGCGCGCAAGGATTTTCCGGCGAGCTATCATCTTGCGGCCGTGTGGGACGACGCTCTGCAAGGCGTGACGCATGTGATCCGCGGCGAAGACTTGCGCGAGGCCGCGCACATACACGTGCTGCTGCAACGATTGCTCGGATTGCCGACGCCTAAATATCGGCATCATCGCCTCGTGCTGGGCGAAGACGGCAAGCGCTTGGCCAAGCGTGATCAGGCAGCAACGCTGCGCGCGCTCCGCGAAAGCGGGAAGCTCCCTGCAGACGTGCGCGCGGCTCTGCAAATCTGAGGTGACCGGTGTCATAGCGCCGCCACGTTGCGCGCGGGAGGATGAAGCATGCGCAATTTGGTGATCGCCGCTCTCGGCATGCTGACGTTGACGGCGTGCTCGCCGCTGACCTCGAGCCATCCGTTGTTCTCGGCCTCAGATCAAACCGGACCGGCGCCGGTCGCCGAAGGCGTGTGGGTCGCCATTGACGGCGATTGTACGCGCGAAGCGGCAGCGACGACGCCGCTTCCTTCGGCGTGCCAGCCTTTCGATCTTCGCCGAAACGCAGCCGGCGCTTGGGAAGCCGTGGGGCATAAAGATGGGCGCGAAGAGCGATTGCCGTTCGTTCTGGCGCCGGCATTTCCACGCGCCGACGCATCGGCCTACGCCCCGCTCTATTTGGTGCAGATGAGCGCGCGCGATGCAGGCGTCGATCACGAAGCGCCGGTTGCTCAGCAAGTTTATGGTATCGTCATCCCGCTCGGGCCGATGCCCGCGCACGAAGTTATGTTCGGACAGATCGAGTGCGACGCGCTGGTTGAAGACTGGCCCTTGGCGGGGATTACGGCGCAACGCGACGCGCGAGGCAGCTTGAACGGGTGCACGGTGGACGATCCGGCGACGGCGCTGGAAGCCGCACGGCGCGCAACGATCGCGCAGCTCAGCAATCTCGAGCAATCGCGCATGATTTTTGTACATCAGTAGGCGCGGACGCAGACGTGCTGAACGCGTGTTAGGGATGATTATGTATTCACCAACAAAGGTGGATAGTTCGTCAATCACGCTCGTGTAGTTTGCATTCTACGGAGGAACGTCCGGCCCCCATGGCCGGGCGACGTCATATGGAATGCTTTGGGTTGACCAGGCTAAGTACTACGGCCCCGACCGCCGGGTAGCGAACGCTTTTCGCCTGCGCGACCGCCGGCGCGAAAATTGCGCCGTCAGCATCCCCACTCTCGACAACGCGGTACGGCAACTGCGCTTGCAGGTGATCGACGTGCGCGGCGTAGGTCCGCAAGGCATGTTCATGGATCGCTTGCGCGCGGTGGCGCTTCTTGCCGACAACGACGGCAAGGCCAAATCAGCGCAAATCCTGAATGGATTGGCGCATGCGCTTGAGACGTGCGCTGGCAAGGATATGCGTCCGCAGATCTACGAACAGCTGGATCGCCTGCATGGCGCGATGGCCGCGCGCCTCTGATTCAAGCGCATCGCGCTAATCGGGATAGTGACGATCGCCGGTCCAAGCGTTCATGGCTTCGATCAGCTCATGCGCGGATTCCAATTTGTGATCCGGCACGTTCGACACGCGCGCGGCGTTGATCCAGGCTTGGATCGCCGTCGGCGCCAGCTTGTCGCGCGCGCAAAGAACGAACACAGGCTCGTCTTTGGCGGCGGCGCCGAGTGAGCCGAACTCGATTTCCGCCGCGAGCCGCGTGAAGCCGGCGTCGCGCAGCAAAGTCGCGCATTGCTTCTTCACGGCCTGTCCGTCGTCCATGCTCGCCTCCTCCAACCTGCTCTCAAGCTAAATCAGAACGCCACGCGGTCGCGGGATCGGCCGGCGCAGCAGCGCCAACCCCAAACCGATCACGGTGCGGATCGCCACCCATGCGAGCACCGCGAGGTGTACGTACCACGCCACCACCATAAGAGCGCCGCTGATGTAAGTGAGCGCGTCCGCGATCGACCAGACGATGAATCCGAACACCAAGGTGCGCAGCGCGTGCTCGTGATGCGTCGCGGCCCACGGCATGGCGTCGTAACGGTTCGACATGGCCAGCGAGAGCGCGGCGAGCGCAAGCGCGAACGTGAAGCTGGAAAACACCCACATCTGCAACGCCGCGTCGGGCGGCGGCGGGAATGGGAAGAAATACGCCCATGCGTAAGTCGCGATCGTCAGCGCCTGCACCAACACCGCTTTGCCGCGATGGGTTTTGAAGCCGAAGCCTTGCTGCTGTTTCTGCTGCACGCGCTTGGGCGGGCGGCGGAACGGGGTGACGTTGTCGCTGGGCATCTCTTGCCCGATTTACGGCGCGCCGGGGCTTGGGGGCAAGCGATCCGCCCCGGTTTTCACTGCATCGCCTACAGGTTCAACAAGTGCGGGTCGCCGCCTTGGGCGGCGATATTGATGGAGATGGCGCGTTCTTCCGCGAAGCGCGGCAAATAGTTCGGACCGCCTGCCTTTGGACCAGTGCCCGAAAGGCCTGAGCCGCCAAACGGTTGCACGCCAACAACCGCGCCCACAATCGTGCGGTTCACGTAGACATTGCCGACCGGCACGGCAGCTTGCACGGCGTGCGCGAAACTTTCGAGCCGCGAGTGGATGCCGAGCGTGAGGCCGTAGCGCTTGGCGGCAAGCTGCGCACCGATGCTCTCAATGTCGGAAGGATCGTAGCGGACGATGTGCAGAATCGGGCCGAACACTTCTTTGTCGATCTGATCGAGCGACTTGAGTTCGATCACGGCGGGACCAAAGAAATTGCCGCCAAGCTTCGAGACATCGAGTTGCTTCAGCACTTTCGCTTCGGTCTTCATGCGTGCGATGTGCTTGTCGAGATTGGCTTTCGCTTCGGCGTCGATAATCGGACCGATGTCCGTGCGCGGATCAGCGGGGTCGCAGATGACGAGTTCATCCATGGCGCCAAGCAGGGTTTCAGTGACACCATCAGCAGTATCGTGCGGCAGGAATAGGATGCGCAGCGATGAGCAGCGCTGGCCGGCAGAGTTGAACGCGGAAATCAGGACGTCGTCGACGACTTGTTCTTTCAGCGCGGTGGTGTCGACGAACAGGCCGTTGAGGCCGCCTGTTTCGGCGATCAACGGCACGATCGGACCATCCTTGGCGGCGAGCGTGCGATTGATCAGACGCGCGACTTCCGTCGATCCGGTGAACGCGACACCGGCGATGCGCGGATCGGCCACGAGAGCCGCACCTACTTTCCCGTCGCCAGGACACAAGCTCAACGCTTCCGGGGGCAACCCTGCTTCTTTGAAAAGTCGAACAGCTTCGAACGCAATTAGTGGAGTTTGCTCTGCGGGCTTGGCAACAACGGTGTTGCCCGCCGCCAGCGCGGCAGCGATTTGCCCCGCGAAAATCGCCAGTGGAAAATTCCAAGGGCTGATGCAAACGAAGACGCCGCGACCGTGGAATTCGAGTTCATCGGTCTCTCCTGCCGGAGCGGGAAGCGAACGAGGGCCGGAGAATAGACGTTCCGCCTCCGCCGCATAGTACCGGCAAAAATCCACGGCCTCGCGAACTTCATCGACCCCATCTTGCCATGTGCGTCCCGCCTCACGCGCAACGAGCGCGACAAATCGGTCTTCATTCGCCTGCAGCTTATCCGCCATGGTCCGGAGGATGCGTCCTCGTTCGGCGCCGCCGCGCGCATTCCATTCCGGTTGGAAATCCAACGCATCGGCTATCGCAGTTTCCCATTGCACCTGCGTGGTGGTGATCACATCGCCCACGATGTGCGTGGCGGACGCTGGAGATATTGCGCTGGTTCGTTCCGCTCCGGGAGCAGCATCGCGAAACTCGGCCACCCCAACAACGGGTGCTGCAGTCAATTTCGTAGCATCAAGCGCTTTAATAGCCGTCGCAAACGCCGCGCGTTCGCGGCCGATGGTGACGTCACGTCCGGTCGAGTTGCGGCGGCTGGCGCCATAGAGCTGCGACGGCGGCGGCAAGCGGCGATGCCGGTGGGGGTTGGCTTCCAGCGTGGTGATCGGATCGGCGGCGACGACATCGGGCGAAACGTCATCATCAAGGAACGAGTGCACGAACGATGTGTTGGCGCCGTTCTCCAACAGACGCCGCACCAGGTACGGCAATAGATCTTCGTGGCCGCCGACAGGCGCGTACACGCGTACGACCGGTTGCGGCTCCACGGCAGCGTAGAGCGCTTCACCCATGCCGTGAAGACGCTGGAATTCGAAGCGGTCTGTGTTGGCGGTTTCGGCCATGCGGCGAATGGCGGCGACGGTGTGTGCGTTGTGCGTCGCGAATTGCGGGAAGATGGCGTTGCCGGCGCCGAACAGCAGGCGGGCGCAAGCGAGATAGTGCACGTCGGTTGCGGCTTTGGTGGTCCAAACTGGAAAGTCGGGGCGGCCCATGACCTGCGCGCGCTTGATCTCGCCGTCCCAGTAGGCGCCTTTGACCAGACGCACCTGAATGGTTGTCCCGCGGCGGCGTGCGAGCTGAACGAGTTTGCTGATCGTTGTGCGCGTGCGCTTTTGGTACGCTTGCACAACCACGCCCAGCCCTTCCCAACCGGCGAGCGAAGGTTCGAACGCGAGCTTTTCGAACAGCTTCAGCGACAGCACGAGACGGTCAGCCTCCTCCGCATCGAAGGTGAAGCCGATGTTCCACTTCTTGGCCGCCTCCGCGAGACCTAGAATGCGCGGATAGAGTTCGGCGAACACGCGCTCTTCTTGGCGCGCCTCATAGCGCGGGTGCAGCGCCGATAGCTTCACCGACACACCGGACGAAGCGTGCGGACCAGCGCCATTCGAGGCGGCGCCCACAGCTTCGACGGCTGCGGCGTAACTCTTCACGTAGCGTTCGGCGTCAGCGCTGGTGCGCGCGCCCTCGCCCAGCATGTCGAACGAATAGCGGGCCGCGCCCCCTGCGCGCACCATCGCCGCGCCGCGTTTAATGGCGGCGTCAATGTTGCGCCCCAGCACGAATTGCTCGCCGAGGATGCGCATCGCTTGCATGGCGCCGGCGCGTACGACGGGCTCACCGGCCCGCGACACGAAGTTCGACATGAACTTGCTTGGATCGCTGCGCACATCGTCGGGCAGCGCGACAAGGCGTCCAGTCAGCATCAGGCCCCAAGTGCCGGCGTTGACCAACCAATGGTCGGACTTGCCGACGTGCTCGCCCCATTTGCCGGTACGCACCTTCTCGGCGATCAGCTTGTCGGCAGTTTCCTCATCAGGAACCCGTAACAATGCTTCGGCCAAGCACATCAGCGCCAAGCCCTCGGCGTTGGAGAGGCCAAACTCCTCCAGGAAGCTTTCCATAACGCCCTTGCGGCGTTTGAGGCTGCGGGCCCTCACCACAAGGGCGCGCGCTTCCGCCGTCACACTCGCGCGGGCCGCCGCGTCCAAAGGCAGATCGGCCAGGAGACCCGCGATCTGCGTGTCTTCATCCAGGTATTTCAGAGCGTCGAGTTCGTCCCAATCCAAAGCCGGCGGGGTCATGGTCACGGGGGCGGTTTGCATGGGCGGTAGATGCGCGCCCGCCTGCTTTTGGGCAAGTTATTCCCGCCGCATTGGCCCGCATGGCCCTCTTGCACTCCCCGGCGACGCATGGTGAGACGCGCCTCGTGAGCACTGAAGCCCCCGCGGAAGCGCCCGAGACCCAGGACAGCGCGTCTGACGCGCCGCCGCTGGCGACAAAGATCATGCTGGTGACGGACGCCTGGGAGCCACAGGTGAACGGAGTGGTGCGCACGCTCGCCAACACCATGGCTGAGCTCAAGGCGATGGGTTGCGAGATCGAGGTCGTCTCGCCGGCTGACTATCCGAACTCCATTCCGCTGATCACGTACTCGGAGATCAAGCTGGCGCTGGGGGCGCGCGACGATGTCGAGGAGCGCTTTCTGGCGTTCGCGCCGGACGCTGTGCACATCGCCACCGAAGGCACGCTGGGTTGGGACGCCCGCGCGGTGTGCCTGAAACACAAGTTTCCGTTCACGACCAGCTACCACACGCAATTTCCAGAATACGTGACGGCGCGCTTTTCGTGGATCCCGCTCTGGGCAGGCTACCGCTTCATGCACGCATTCCACGACAAGTCGGGGCGCGTGATGGTGGCGACGCCAACGATGATGGAGCAGTTGCGCATCCATGGTTTCCGCAACACCGCGATCTGGTCGCGCGGCGTCGACATCGAGCAATTTCATCCAAGCAAGCGCGGCATCGACGGCGGCTTGTTCAAGGATTTGCCGAAACCGGTGTTTGCATATGTCGGCCGCGTTTCGGTCGAAAAGAATATCGAGGCGTTTCTGAAGACAGAATTGCCGGGATCGAAAGTGGTGGTTGGCGGCGGCCCGGCGCTGGACGAGCTCAAGGCGAAATATCCGGACGCGCATTTCACCGGACCGAAGTTCGGCGAAGAACTTGCGCGCCACTACGCGGACGCAGACGTGTTCGTGTTTCCGAGCTTCACGGACACGTTCGGTCTGGTGATCCTGGAAGCAATGGCGTGCGGCACGCCGGTGGCAGGTTACATCGCGCCCGGCCCGCAAGACATCATTCCCGGCTCAAACGCCGGCGCGATCAACAAGAATCTGCGCATCGCGGCGCTGGAAGCGCTGAAGTGCGATCGCGGCGTCACGCGCGCCTACGCAGAGAAGTATTCCTGGCACGCCTGTGCTGAGGAATTCCGCCGCAATCTTGAGCCGCTGCCGAAGCCGGAAAAGCGGCGCTTTTGGCTACGGCTCAAAGACGCGCGCGAACGTGCGCGGGCGCGGCGGAAGCTCAATCGCGAGCGGCGCGAGAAGCTGCGCGCGGAAAGAGCCGCGCGCCGCGCCAACGACTAGCGCTACTTTTTGCTGATCAGCGCGTGCGAGGTGCGGCTGACGATATTCAGCACCAATACGCCAACGGTGATAATCAACGCTCCGGCCCAAGCGATCTGGTTATGCTCATGCACCACATCGGACGCGTAGCGGTAGATGGTGATGGGCAAGCTGGCCATCGGACCGTGCGTGACGCTTGCGGACGAAAAATAGCTTCCGAAAGACGTGAAAATGAGCGGCGCCGTTTCACCAGAGATACGCGCGACCGCCAACAGAATGCCGGTGAGAATGCCGCCGAATGCGGCCGGAACGACCACCTGCAAAATGGTGACGCTGTCGCGCGCGCCGAGCGCGATGGAGCCTTCACGATATGATTGCGGCACTAGCTTGATGATGTCCTCAGTCGTCCGCGCGATAACCGGCATCGCCAGCAGCGCAAGCGCGATGGCGCCCGCCATGCCCGAGAAACCTCCGGCGATAAACGGCGCGTGCGGCACGACCAACACCTCGTAGACGAACAAGCCGACGAGGATCGATGGCGCCGACAACAGGATGTCGTTCACGAAGCGAACTACGGCGGCGAAGCGCCCAGTGTGACCAACTTCGGCAAGATAAATGCCCACGAGGATGCCAAGCGGCGCGCCGATCAGCGTGCCAATGCCGGTTTGGATCAAGCTGCCGACGATCGAATTGGCCAAGCCGCCACCGAGGCCTGGCGTCGCCTTCTCAGCGTGCGTGAAGGTATTGAGGGAGAGCGCCTGCGCCCCCTTCTGCACCAAAGTGCCGAGAATCTGCGCCAAGACGACCAAGCCGATCAACGCTGCGAGCAGGCAGACCGTGTCCATGACCGCCGAGAAGGCGCGGCGGCGCACGTAGTTGCCGTGATTGAGAGCCGCGATGGTCATGCGGACATCCTTCCTTGGCGAAGCAGCAGCCGGGCCAGCGCCAGCACGAAAAACGAGACGACGAAGAGGATGAAACCCAGCGCAAACAGCGCCGCCAGTTTCATCGACCCGGCGTCGGCCTCCGGGAAGGTGTTGGCGACGATCGAGGAGATGCTGGCGGTCGGTGCGAAGAAACTATCGGGCATGCGGTTGGCGTTGCCGATGACGAACGTGACCGCCATGGTTTCGCCGAGCGCGCGGCCAAGGCCCAGGAATACCGCGCCAAACAGCGAGCCGCGCACTGCTGGGATGACGATGCCAGTGACCACTTCCCAGCGCGTCGCGCCCATGGCGTAGCCGCCGTCCTTCAACAGTTGCGGCGTTGTCAGCAGCACGTCACGCGTGGTCGCGGCGATGAACGGCAGGATCATGATGGCGAGCACGATGCCGGAGGTGAGCAAGCCAACACCAACCGGCGGCGCTTGGAACCACCACCAGAGCGGATTGTCCATGCTCGGCAGCGGCGGCAGCCAGCCGAAAACTTCCGACAGCCATGGCTCGACGGTCGACGCCATGAACGGGGCGAGCACGAAGAAGCCCCACATGCCGTAAACGATGGAAGGAATAGCCGCGAGCAACTCGACGGCGACGCCGAGCGGCGTGCGCAGCGCGCGCGGGCACGTCTCGGTGAGGAAGTAAGCGATGCCAAAGCCAAGCGGCCAGGCGATGAGAAGCGCAATCGCCGACGAGGTCAGCGTGCCGACGATGGGAGCTGCAGCGCCGTAGAGGTCGCGCACCGGGTCCCACTGGTCGAGCCAAAGAAACTGGATGCCGAAGCGTTGAAACGCGTGCTGGCCGGAGAGGTAAAGAATGATCAGGATCGCCGCGAGCGTGATCAGCACGACAACGGCGCTGATGTAGAGCAGCGTCTTGAAGATCGTTTCGCCGAAATGAAACCGGCGGGAATTCTCAAACGCGACGCTGGTCATGAAGCACCGTGTGCCCTGCTCGGGGGGCGAAGAAAAGAGGCGGGACCGAAGTCCCGCCTCTCAGTTCTGCAAGGGTTCTTAGTGGCAGCCTGACCACACCGGGCGGCCGCCCGAGCGAACCTGGCACCAGCGGGCGCGGGCTTGATTTTGCACCGCCGCCGGGAGCGGGATGTAGTGCAGCGCGTCAACCGTGCCGCCGCCGTTCTTCCACGCCCAATCGAAGAATTGGAATACCTTCAGGGCGCGGCCGGCGTCATTCGGATTGGTCGGCACGACGATGTAGGTCGCCGAGACGATCGGCCAGTTGGCCGCACCCGCCGTGTTGATCATGCTGGCGGCTTGGTTCGGGGCGTTGGCCCACGGCGCTTGGGCCGCAGCAGCGGCGAACGCCGCGACGCTCGGGCGAACCCAGGCGCCTGAACGGTTTTGCAGTTGCACGACCGCCATGTGGTTTTCAGCGGCGTAGGCGTACTCGACGTAGCCGATTGCGCCACGCGTGTTGACGACCGCGCCAGCAACGCCGGCGTTGCCCGGCGCGCCGATGCCCGCGCGCCACGACACCGACGAACCAGCGCCGATGGTGGTGTTGAACGCGAGGTTCACTGACGAGAGGTAGGTCGTGAAGATCGACGACGTGCCTGACGAGTCAGCGCGATAGACCGGGGCGATGGCGAGCGCCGGGAGGTTCACGCCCGCGTTCAGAGCGCGGATGCGTGGGTCGTTCCACATGCGCACGCGGCCGAGATAGATGTCGCCGATAAGCGCACCCGTGAGCTTCACGTTGTTGCCGTCGACGCCCGGAATGTTCACCGCGACAACCACCGCGCCGATGACGGCCGGGAATTGCAGCAGGTTGTTCGAGGCCAGACGCTCCGGCGCGACCGGGGCGTCAGACGCGCCGAAATCGACCGTGCGGTTGATGATTTGGGTGACGCCGGCGCCAGAGCCGATGCCTTGATAGTTCAGCGTGTCGCCTTGGCCGGCGTAGCCTTCGGCCCAGCGCGTGTAGACCGGTTGCGGGAACGTGGCGCCCGCGCCGGTGATTTCGTCGGCCGCAGCTGCGCCGACGGTCGTGAGCGCAGCGATCGCCGCGATGGCGCCGAGGGCGGCGCGGCGCAGCATGGTGGTGGTTTTCATCTTCAAAAACTCCCGAGATCTAAGTCTCAAATCGTCCCTCGAAATCGCCAGGGATCGCGCGTGGGGTTCGAAGTCACGCGCGATCCCGATGCGAATTTTACCAGTCGAACTGCGTGCGCAACACGACAGCTTTGATGCTGTTGTCTTGCAGCTGTTGCAGACCCGCGGTGGTGCTGATGTCGCCACGATTAGTGTAGCTGATGTCGGTTTGCGAGTAGTTCAGCTGGAACTTCACGTGCTGCACCGGCACCCAGGTGGCGCCCAGCGTGTAGGCCGTCGTTTCGGCGCGGCGGTCGGCTGCGTTCGCGGCGGCAATATCCGCAGCGGAGGCAGAAGCCGGGCGAACCGCAAAGCCACCGTCCGACGTGTCGAAGCTTTCGTAGCGGGCGCTCAGCATGATGTGGCCGATGCCGCCATCCGAACCGAGCGTGCGGCGCGGTGCGATCGCGCCGAAGCTGCCGTCGGCGGCGTTGTAGCGGCGGCTTTCGCCGGTCGGCGACCAGAATACGTCGAAGTAGTAGCCCTTCGCAGTGCCGTCGCCGAGTTCAGCGGCAGTGAGAGCCGAATCATGCGCTTTGATCTGGCCATACTCGCCGTCGATGCCGAACGAGTTCCATTGGAACGCCATTTCGCCGTCGAAGAACGTGTCGCTGTCAGCGCCGCCGACAGAGGCGTTGTTGTTCGACTTGTTGGAGAGCGCGTTCGGCGAATAGGTGAAGAGGCCGTTGAGCGTGTTGGCGTTGCCGTCGCCGTTGTTGCGGTAACGGGCGTAGAGGCCGAGGTGCAGCACCGTGGTGCCGTCCGGGGTTTGCTCGAAAATGGGCGCCCAGGTGGCGCGGCCGCCGAAGAAGTACGACTCGGTGCCGTTCGAGGCCGTGTCGGTCGTGTCGAGCGTGTCGTTCGACGACAGGTTGGCGCCGAGCGACCAGTTGCCGCCGTTGGTGATCCAGGCGATGCCCGGACGCTTGCCAACGCCGGAGGCGCTGATGAGGAACGAGCGCTCGTTGAAGGGGATGTTCAGGGAGGAGTCGCGATCTTCCATCGGCGAAACGGCGTTGTTGTTCCCGACGATGAACGACCAGTCTTGGCCGGCATACTCGAGGTACAGGTCGTCAGCGCGGACGCTGGCGCCGCCGTTGTTGGCGAGGTTGAAGTCGAACTTCACATTGTAGCGCCAGTTGGTGGTCAGGCGGCCGTCAACGCCCAGGAACGCGCGGCGCGCGTAGGAGCGGATGCCCGATTCATTGACGCCGGTGCAGGTCACGTTGGCGCAATCGGCGTCGGTCGAGGCGACGTCATATTGGAAGCGGCCGTTGACGTGGAAGCGGCGATCTTCTTCGCGCGTTTCAGTCGCGCCGCTCCAAACCGTCGTCGGATCGGCGTGCGCGACGCCGCCGCCGAAGCTGACCGCGCCGGCGATGGCGCTCAGGCCAGCCGTGATAAATGCATGCGATTTCTTCATCTGAAGAACCCCCTCTGAATCCTTTGTCAGCCGTTAATCGGTGGCCGACGTGAGGCGGGGGTTAGTGACGCGTAGTGACGGCTGCGCGACTGATCGGCGAAGGCTACGCAACACTTCGATTTCAGTTTTGTGACGCGACTTGCGCGCCACACGGGTTTCCCGAACGGAATCAAAGGTGAGCTAAATCACATCGCGCAGAAGCGCAGGATTGGCGCGCAATTCTGGAAGCCCCCGTGCATATCCGCCAACGCGAACCGCGCGCTTTGTGCTCGCCAAACGCGGACGTTTACGCAGCCGATTCGATCCGGGCGCATCGCGCGCGGTGTTGTCACAGAGTCCGCGCGCGCCAGATTTGTGACGTGATGTGCGAGTCACAGCTGCGGCGCGTTGGATTCTCAGGCGAAATTAACCAACAATCACTCTTTACATTGGGGAACGATCACCATATTTCGCGTCGTTACCGGCGGACCTGGAAACAGCGTCCACTAACGCCCCCTCGGCCCAGGCCACCTGGGGGATCGCAAACAACGGGAAGCAGGAAGCTTCTTGGCGATCCTCCGGCGCAAGCTCCCAAGGGCGGACCTGACATTTAGCATGTCCGACTAACGCCGGCCTGGGATTGGAACTGCAACCGCGAGAAGCGGTTCGCGAGTTTTAGGGAGCAGCCGGATGGACTCTGTCCTCTCGCCTCTTGACCTTGCCGCGCGTGGCGCGCCCGAAGGGCCCGTCGCGATCGCACGTCCGCATCGCGTTGCGGCCGCCGCGCAATGGTTCAAGCAGCAATTTCCTGGCGAGGTGTTTTACGCTGTCAAAGCGAACCCCTCACCGTGGGTGCTCGATGCGCTCGTCGCCAACGGCGTCACGAATTTCGACGTCGCCTCGGAAGTGGAAACGCAGCTGATCGCGTCGCGCTATCCGCAAGCGCGGATCGCCTTCATGCACCCGGTGAAGAGCCGCCGCGCCATCGGCCGCGCTTTCTACGAGTTCGGCGTGAAGACCTTCGCGCTGGATAGCGAAGACGAGTTGGAAAAGATCCTTCAAGAAACCAACCGCGCCAAGGACCTAACTTTGGTGGTGCGCTTTGCTGTTTCTGGCGACGGCGCTGCCTATCCGCTCGCGCGCAAGTTCGGCGTCGCCGCCGAAGATGCGCCGGCGCTGCTACGGCGTACCCGTGGCACCAGCGAGGAGATGCTCGGCGTCTCCTTCCATGTCGGCAGCCAATGCATGCGCCCGGACTCGTTCCGCACGGCGACGGACATGGTCAACCGCGCCATCGTCAACGCCGGCGTGCTGGTGGACGTCGTCGATATCGGCGGCGGCTTTCCGGCGATCTATCCGGGCATGAATCCGCCGCCGATGATCGAATACGTGAAGGCGATCAAGTCGGGCTTCGAAGAGATGTTCGTCGCGCAGAACGCCACGTTGTGGGCGGAGCCTGGCCGCGCGCTGGTGGCCGAAGCCGGCTCCACCGTTGCGCGTGTTGAGCTGCGCAAGGGCGACGCGCTCTATCTGAACGACGGCGCCTTCGGCACGCTGTTCGACGCGACGCACCTGAACTGGTCGTTCCCGGCCAAGCTGCTGCGCGAAGAACCGAGCCGCGCCAAGGATGCGCCGTTCCGCCTCTACGGCCCGACCTGCAACTCAATGGACGCCGCCGCCGGCCCGTTCATGCTGCCGGCCGATATCCGCGAAGGCGATCTGATCGAGATCGGTGCGCTCGGCGCGTACGGCACCGCGATGGGCACGCGCTTCAACGGCTTTGGCGATACGGTGACGATCGAATCCAAAGACGCGCCGTGGCCAAGCATGTACGGCCAAACGCCCTCCGTGGTTGCCATGCCCAAGCGCAAGCGCGCGCCGCGTAAAGCGAAGTAAGCGCGGTCAGACTAACGAAGCACGAAAGGGCTCGCCGCTGGCGGGCCCTTTTTCGCTGCGCTGCGCTGTATCAGCTCGCGTAGGTCTGCGTGCCGATCAGACTGAGCTTGCCCCCGCGCATCGCAAAGCAAAGCCCCGCCTCGTTGCTCTCTTGATAGCAGTACATCGGCGCATCAGCGGCGCGCAGCGCAGTGTATTCGGCGCGGCCAATACCGGGCGTTGGCGTGAATGGGACCTCCGCATCTATGGGCGTCGGCGCATCAGCCGCCCACGGCGCGAGATCGCCGGTAGAATCCTTTGACGCGCCCGCAGGCGTGATCCACTCGCGCAGCATCCGGCTCATGTCGTCGACCGATGTGGCGTCGGCGAGCGGCGTCATCGACGAGGCAACGTAGGTTTGCGTGTGAACGACCGTCCTCGCTGCGTCGGCAATGGTGATGGTGACAGCGCTGTTGGCGCAGAACGGACCGGCGGCGGCCGCAGTGATCGTGAATGTCGCAGCTCCCGCGCTCCACGGCGTGGAGGCTGTCGCCGGACAGAGATTTGTCGCCGCAGTTTGCACTGGCGCGGTCGCGGCTTGTGGCGGCGGCGCTGCCGGCGCGCCCGGCGCCGGTTGCGAACAGGCAACGAGCGCCAACGCGGTGACAAATCCAAGACTACGCATGTTGTCGTCCTCCGGACAGGCACGCTAGCGCCTCAATCGGCCAGGTAAACTGGCACGCTTTCAGCAATCGCTTGCATTCCCCCCGCATTGCCCTATTTGCAGCCGCGTCGTGCGTAGGCGGAGCGTCCGCGCGATGATTTGTTTCGACGCCGCCCATAGGAGCACTCTCCATGGCTGACGCCAAAATCAACTCGAACCGCAAAGCGGAACTGCTGGCCTCGGTTGTCGAGCACATCGACATCACCACCTTCGACGCGCGGCCGATCATCGACGCTTACGGCAAGATGAGCTTCACCAGCCGCGACACCGCGCGCGCCGCGCAAATCCTCAACATGGCGCTTGAGGATCAGAAGTGCTCGACCTGGCTGATCATGGCGGGCTCGACCGGCGCGGGCGGCTGCCTGCACGTGTGGCGCGACATGGTGACGTACAACATGGCAGACGCCATCGTCGCCACCGGCGCCTCGATCATCGACATGGATTTCCTCGAAGCCCTCGGCTTCAAGCACTACCAGGCCAAGGAAATCCCGGACGACAACACGCTGCGCTCACTCTACATCGACCGCATCTACGATACGTATATCGACGAAGAAGAACTGCAGCACGTCGACAATACGATCTACGAGCTCTGCAACGCGCTGGAGCCGCGCCCGTACACGTCGCGCGAATTCATCTGGGAAATCGGCAAATGGCTGGCGGCTGGTAACGCCAAGAAAAAGATTCGCTGATCCAGCGTGCCTACGAAAAGGGCGTACCGATCTTTGTGCCGGCGTTCAGCGATTGTTCGGCGGGCTTCGGCATCGTCAAGCACCAGGTCGAGCGGCGCAAAGCCGGCAAGCCGTATTTGACGATCGATAGCGGCGGCGATTTCCGCGAACTGACCGAGATCAAGCTCGCGGCCGGCACCACTGCCCTCTTCATGGTCGGCGGCGGCGTGCCGAAGAATTTCGCGCAAGACACCGTCGTCTGCGCCGAAATCCTCGGCCACGACGATGTCGAAGTGCACAAGTACGCTGTGCAGATCACGGTCGCCGACGTGCGCGACGGCGCTTGCTCCTCCTCAACGCTGCAAGAGGCGGCGAGCTGGGGCAAAGTCTCGACTGTGCACGAGCAGATGGTGTTCGCGGAAGCAACCTCGGTGGCGCCGCTGATCGTGAGTGATGCCTATCACCGCGGCGGCTGGAAGAAGCGCGAAGCGCGCAACTGGGCGAAGCTGTTTAAGTAAGCGCCATCGCTCCCCCTCTCCGTTGCGGAGAGGGGGAATGGCTGCCTTTCAGTTCGGCTGGCGAAGCACAGGGCGGTGACCTGCCGTGTTTGGCGCAACAGTCACAGGCCGGCGCAGGAATTGGCAGTCCAACGGATCGGGCGGAAGTTTATCCGGGTAGTGGCAGCTCGCACGACAGGTTGCGACTTGCTCTGGCGTGGAGCCAGCGGTCGCGCATCCGTGGTAGCAGGCAGCCTCGGCTTGTGTCGGGCAGCGGCCCTCATCGTTCAACCCGCCGCCGCGATTGATCTCGCCGCTGGCGGGGGACGTCGCCGCCATAATGACGCCAAAAGCGAGCGCCGCCGCCAAAGAAGCAGTTGTTTGCCAAGTCATGTCTATCCTCCTCTCGGATCGACGTAACCAGCGTTGGCGCGTGGGCGCCGTGCCGTACGTCACGCCGCGTGCGCTCAGCGCGTCCGCTCATATGCCGCCTTCTGCGCCGCGAATGCGCGTTGAAACGCCGGCCGGGCTTTGCCGCGCTCGACGTAGGCAGCCAGCACTGGAAACTCGGTCAGCGGCGCCTGGTCTTCGACGCGGCGCAGCGCCTGGATCATCAGCACGTCAGCGGCGCTGAATTCGCCGTCGAGCCAATCGGCGCTGCCGAGACGCGCCGCCAGTTCGGCAAAACGATCACGCACGCGCTGCACCACAAGCGGCATGCGTTCTTCGTTCCAGCTCTTGTCGCTCTCCAGATATTCTGAAACTTCCATCTGCACGATCAGCGGTTCGACCGAACTTACTGCGGCGAACATCCAGCTGATGGCACGCGCGTTCGAGTCGGCGTCGGCGGGAAATAGGCCGGGAAAGCGCGCGGCGATGTGCAGCACGATTGCGCCGGACTCGAAGATGACGAGTTCGCCTTCCTCGTAGGTCGGGATTTGTCCGAACGGCTGCCGCTGACGATGCTCAGGCTTCTTGAAATCCGCCCACGGAATGAGGCGCTCCTCATACAGCTGTCCCACCTCTTCCAGCGCCCAGCGCACGATCATGTCGCGCGCCAGGCCCTGCCCTTGATCGAGCGAATTGGCGAAGGCGGTGATGGTGATGGTCATGCGACGGCTCCTCAGTCGCTCTTAGGACGAACGAGCGCGCGCGTTTCCGACAGCACTTAAGCGCCCTTGCCGTTCTTCAAATAGCTCTCGGTGTGGGCGTGGCATTCCCAGCCTTGGGGACCACGTATCCAAGTGGAGCTGTCGGCGGCGCGAATTTCCTGTTTCTTGCCATCCATGATGACGTTCTGCTTCACCGTGTAGGCGATGATGGCGACGTCCGGCGCGGGCGTGATGAATTCGACGTCGTTGAACTCGTACGACTCGAGGGTCCATTTGCCCTCTTCGGTCATCTTCCCCATTTTGTCTTTCGACACGGTCATGACGCCACCGACTCCGGTGACGAGCGAGGTTTTCCCTGACAGTTGCGCGGTGCGCGCGCCGTCCTTGCGCTTCATCGCGTCCCAATAGTCTTTTTCGAGCGCGAGAATTTCGTCTTTGGTGGCGTTTGGCATGAGGTTCTCCTGGCTGTGCTGCCAACCAGAAGCGCCCGTGCGCGGTTCCGGTTGGAACCGCGCTTGCCGCATCAGCGTGCGACGTTGATCACCTGCAATTGCGTGAACTCCGCCAGGCCTTCTTCGCCGAGCTCTGCGCCCAAGCCGGATTGACCTGAACCGCCGAACGGAATGTTCGGCATGATGTCGGCATGCTTGTTCACCCACACGGTGCCCGAGTTCATGCGGTTGGCGACCTCGTAGGCGCGGTCGACATTGCTCGACCACACCGAACCGCCAAGGCCGTAGGGCGACGCGTTGGCGCGCGCCACCGCGTCGTCTGTGTCCTTGTATTTGATGACCGGCAGGATCGGGCCGAACTGCTCTTCGTCGACGAGCCGCGTGCCATCGGAAATATCGCGCACGATCGTCGGGCGAATGAAGTAGCCCGCTTGATCCGGCACTTCGCCGCCGGCGATGACCTTGCCGTCCTTCTTGGCGCTATCGAGGATGTCTTTGACTTTGTCGTACTGCATCTTGTTCTGCAGCGGACCGATCTGCGTGCCTTGCTGCAGGCCGTCGCCGATAATGGCGTTGTTGGCGAGTGCTGCGAGTTCGGCGCACATCTCGTCGTAAATCGACTCGTGCACGTAGAGCCGCTTCATGGCGATGCAGACTTGGCCATTGTTCTGGAACGCGCCCTGAAACAGCTTCGGCGCGGTTTCTTTCGGGTTGACGTCATCAAGCACGATGCCGGCGTCGTTGCCGCCGAGTTCAAGGGTGATGCGCTTCAGCGTTTCCGCAGCCGAGGCCATCACTTTCTTGCCGGTCGCGGTAGAGCCGGTAAACGATATCTTGCGTACGTCCGGATGCGCGGTGAGCGCGCCGCCTAGGTCGTTGGCGTCGGTGATGATGTTGACCACACCCGGCGGCAAGATGTCCTTGATCAGCTCACCGAACTTCAGCGTCGTCAGCGGCGTGGTGGCGGCGGGTTTGATGACGAGCGTGTTGCCCGCAAGCAGCGCCGGCGGCACTTTGAACGCCATCAGGATCACCGGGAAATTCCACGGAATGATCGCGCCGATCACACCAAGCGGCTTGCGATGCGCTTCGACGCGCGCGGTTTCGCTGTCCATCAGCACCTTCACTGGCAGGTCGTGCATGGTGAAGTATTTGAAGAACGCGGCTGCGCCGTAGATCTCGCCCATGGCGTCGGCGATCGGCTTGCCCTGCTCTTGGGTCAGCAAGCGCGCCAAATCATTGGCGTTCTTTTCGATGACGTCGGCGATCGCCAGCAGCGCTGCCTTGCGCTCGGCGATCGGCTTCTGGCTCCACGCCGGAAACGCCGCCTTTGCCGCCGCAACCGCTTTGTCCAATTGCGCCTTCGACGCGCGCGGACATTTGCTGAGCACCTCTTCCGTGGCGGGGTTGACGACATCCATGGTCGCGTCGCCGTCTTCCAGCTTGCCGTTGATCAGCAGTTTGTAGGCGCTCATCGTTTCCTCCGGGGTTTTCCGAACGCTAGCACGCGTCTAAGCCATCCGAAACGTGCGCCACTGAGGGGGACCTAACGTCATGATGATCAAATTCGCACCGTTCGCGCTGGCCGTTGCTCTGGCGCTGGCAGCACCGGCGCATGCGCAGACCGCGTCGCCAACGGGGACTGCAGTGACGCGGCCCACCGTGAACACGCCGCCGATCATCGACGCGACGGCGCTATTGGGGCCGCCACCGTCGCCGGATTCGCCGCGCCAGGCCGCCGATCGGCTGGCGATGCATCCTGCGGTTTCACCTGAGCGGTTGGCGCAAGCGCGCGCCGATCAGCCGTGGACGCCATGGGTGGCGATGCATCCGGTGTTTGGCGACAGCTTCACCGAAGCGCGCCTGCCGCGCACGGCGAAGGTGTTCCAGGATGTGCTCAACGGTCTGTCGCCGCCGCTGGGCGCGTCGAAGAATGCTTATCATCGCCCGCGTCCGTTCATCGCCGATCCTACGGTCGAGCAATGCGACACGCCGGACGCGTTGCTGACAGCGAGCGGCTCATATCCATCCGGTCACAGCGGTGGCGGCTGGGCGTGGGCGCTCGTGCTCGCAGAACTCGTCCCCGCGCGCGCCGACGCGATCTTGCAGCGCGGCCGCGACTTTGGCGACAGCCGCGTCATTTGCGGCTTCCACTTCCCGAGCGACATCGAAGCTGGACGCACCGTCGCCTCCGCCGTGATCGCGCGCATGCACGCCGACGCAAGCTTCCGCCGGGACTTGGACGCAGCACGCGCAGAGCTGGCCCGCGCTTATCCGGCGCCGCGCGCGCGTTAGGCCGCTTTCTTCGGAGAATCCTTCAGCAGACCCAGTTCGATGAGGCTTTGCGCAGTCGCGACACACGCATCTTCGCGTGAGCGCGGCTGCCAGCCCAGCAGGCGCACGGCTTTGGCGTTGACGCCGTTCTTGTACTTGCCGAGCTCCGGCAACAGTTGCCGCGCGGCGGGATCGCCAAGCGCAACCAGGCGAACGATGAAGTCTGGAATTTGTTTAGCGGGCACGCGCTTGGCGGCATCGCCCAGACGAGCCTTAAGCGCCTTGGCGATGTCGAGGAAGGACATGAAGTCGCCGGTGGTCGCAAGGAAGCGTTCTCCCTTCGCGGCCGGGTTGATCATGGCGCGGATGTGCAGATCGGCTACATCGCGGACATCGACAATACCGAAATAGAGACGCGGACAACCCGGCAGGGCGCCGTCCATGAGGCGCTGCACAAGCAGGATCGACGTCGAATAGTCGGGCGCCAGCACCGGGCCAAGCACGCCAACGGGATTGACGACTGAAAGCTCAAGCGCGCCGCCTTCCTTGGCGATGAAATCCCATGCGGCTTTTTCAGCGATGGTTTTGGATTTAGCGTAGGGCTGAATGTCCGGGCCGTTGACGTCGGACCAGCTGGTTTCGTCGAAGGTCTTGTTGCTCTGCTTCTGCCCGTACCCGATCGCCGCGAACGACGAAGTCATCACCACCCGCTTTACGCCGGCATCGCGCGCCGCCTTGAGCACGCGCAGCGCACCATCGCGCGCGGGAATAATCAGTTCATCTTCGTGCTGGGGCACGCTCGACGGAAACGGCGATGCAACATGCAGCACGTAGTCCGCGCCAGTGACGGCTTGCGCCCAACCGTCATCGCTTGAGAGGTCGGCCTGGAAGAACTGGATCGGCGCGGCCGCATCGGCGCCGCCGACCTTCAGCATGTTTCGCACATCGCCTTCGCGTTTCAGCGAGCGCACGGTGGTGCGGACTTTGTAGCCCTGCTGCAGCAACTGAATGATGCAATGCGCACCGATGAAGCCGGTGCCGCCTGTGACAAGAACTGTTTCGCCGGCCATCGCTGCACTCCCTCACGCCTCGCGTGCCAGGTGAACATAGCAGCAATTTATTCAATGCTCAATGTTCAGTGGGTGGCGCTTTGCGGCGTGAAGCGCGGATATGGATGCCACGACCACGGCAAGTTGGTCGGCCCGAGCAATTCGTCGACGAGATTCAAAAAGATGCCCTCGGCGCGGACGCTGTTGGACATCAGCACAATGCAATCGCGGCGCGCGGCGATGCAGAGCGCGTAGTTGCCGGTCGAGTCATTGTGGCCCTCCTTGAAGAAGGCGTGACCGTACGGCGTTTCGAACACGCCCCAACCCAAGCCGTAGCCCAGCCCGATGCTGCTCCAATCATGATGCGGCTGATTGAGCGTCGGAAACTGCGCCTTGGTATCGATGACGATGTGGCGCGAGGTCATGTCCGTCCATGACGCGCGTGAAAGACCGTCGCCGCGCGACATGCCGGCGAGGAAGTTGGTCCAGTCCGCGATGGTGGTGTCCATCGAACCGGCCGCGCGCACATGGCTGCGTGCGTCATGCGGCGCCAGCTTGCCGTCGAGTTCGTAGCCTTGCGCGAGATTGCCCGCGAAATCATCGCGCCAGGTCATCGAGGTCCGCGTCATGCCAAAGCGATCGAACACGCGGTGCTGCATCTCGGCGCCGACATCGAGATGCAACCCCTGCTCCAGCACGAACTGCAGGAGCTGAATGCCGTCACCGGAATAGGCATAGTGCGTGCCGGGATCAAAGTGGATGTGGAGCTTTTCGTCGGGTTCGAGGAACGCGAAATTGGCAAACCCAGTCGTGTGATCGAGCACCATGCGCGCGGTGATGGTGCGCCAGCGCGGATCGTCGCCGAGCGACGCGTAATACTCATATTCCGGCAGTGGCTTCGGCAAATATTCGCCGAGCGGCTTATCGAGATCGAGCTTACCTTCATCGACCAGTTGCATCACCATGTAGGCAAATGTGCCCTTGGTGAGCGAGGCGCCGTACATGATCGTGTCGGTTTGTAGCGGCAGATTGTTCTCAACGTCACGCTGACCGTAAGCGTGCAGGTACACAACGCGCCCATCGCGGATGAGGCCGATCGCCAGCCCTTTTACGTCATTCGCCGCCATCAATTGCGTGACGGTGTGATCAATCGAAGCGGGCGTCAGAGCGCGGCCATCGAGGGTGTGTATCGAGTCAGGCGCGCTCACCGTCGCGCAGCCGCACAGCATCAGTGCGAGGACAAGCGATCGTATCAAGCCGGAGCGCGCGCAGGCGCGACCTTCGCGGCGATTTCGTCGAACAACGTCCAGAATTGGGCGCGCAGCGGATCAAGCTCCATCAGGATCTCGTGCTTGGCGCCCTCAATGGTGATGTGCTTTGCGTCAGCGAGTTGCGCGGCGACTGCGTCGTGCGACGAACTATCGACCAATTGTTCTTGGCTTGCGGTGGCGATGCCAACCGGAATGCGGATGTGCGCGAGCGCCGACGGCTGTTTGAAACCTTCCGTCGTTTCCGCCGCCGCCGACACCCAGCCATTGGTCGGTCCGGCCAGCGCCAAGCGTGGTTCTTCAGCGACCAGCCCTTGCGTGCGCGCGTGCCGCTCTTTGTCGTGCGTCACCGGATTTTTCTTGAACGGCTCACGCTTCCACTTGCGGTCCACGCTCGGCGCGAAACTGCCGCCGGCGCCAATCGACGTCATGAAGCGCACGTACCATTTCGCGAAATTCGACAGCCCGGCGATGCCCCACATCGGCGCGGAGAAGATCGCTGCGTCAATGTCGATGCGCCGCGTTTGCAGCGCGCGTAGAATGATCGCGCCGCCCATCG
The DNA here is from genome assembly GCA_047601265.1 of Terricaulis sp. Taxonomy (GTDB): domain Bacteria; phylum Pseudomonadota; class Alphaproteobacteria; order Caulobacterales; family Aquidulcibacteraceae; genus Vitreimonas. Next base: position 3,083,545 of record JASGJR010000001.1, on the reverse strand, counting down.
AGTGGGCGAGCACGATGTGCGGACGCGGCAGCTTGTCGGCCAGCAGCTTCAGCGCCGTCGACAGATCGTTCACCGGATCGTCGAAATTAGCGAGGTGCCCCTTCAACGGGTTTTCGACCTCGCGCGCCGACAGGCCCTGCCCGCGCCAATCGATACAGAAAACAGCGAAGCCGCGGCCCTGCAGCTCGCGGATCACTTCAAAATATTTCTCGATAAATTCCGTGCGCCCAGGCGCAACAATGACGGAGCCACGGGCCGGACCGCGCGACGCAGGCGCGGTCATGACCCGCACCTTCACGCCGCCACGGCCCTCAAGCCAGTGCTCTTCCGCGCCGTCCGGAATCTCATTCCCAGGTACGCGGACGAACGTCATCGGCGTGGAGCCTTAGCCCCGCAGCTTCGCCATCACGCCTTGCAGCTGCATTGCGACGCCCATGTCGCCTTCGACGCGCAGCTTGCCTTGCATGAAGGCCGCGGTCGGATCGAGCTTGCCACCTGCCATGTCGACGAAGTCTTGCAGCTTCACCTTCAACGTGGTGTCGGCGGCGGCATCGTCCTTCGACACTTTGTTGGCGGTGCCGTCGAGATAGATTTTGCCTTCGTCACCGAAGTCGAACTTCACCTTCTTGCCAGGCACGGTCACGCCGGCGCTTTCGAAGCGGTTGTAGATTTCGTCATACGTCATGCGCCTGTCCTCCGGCTCAAGTTCGGTGGCGCTCCTTACACACCAGCGGCGCGCTGGCTGCAAGAGTGACGGCAGCGTCAGGGACGCAAATCGCTGCCCTGCCGCGCCGGCAGGCCCAGACCGCCGGGTTTTTCGAACCGCAGCGTCATACGGTCGCTTTCGCCGATCGCTTGGAAAGGGCGGGTGTCGTAGCGGGGATTGTCCGGCCGGCCGAGCGGTGAGGTGCGCAGATCGGGCGGCAGACTCCACACGCCGAAGGGATGGTCGCGATTGTCATGCGGATTGGCGTTCATGTCGCTGGCAGCGATGAACGTGAAGCCGGCCTCCTGCGCCAGCGTCTTGACGTAGACCTCTTGCACGTAACCGCTGTGCGCCGTGGGATCCTGTTCGCCCGAAGAATAGGCGCGATGCTGCTCGACGCCGAACGTGCCGCCTGGTTTCAGCGCCGCGTAGATTTCCGCGAGCACCCGCTCGGCAATGCCGCGCGCCATCAACACGTGAAAGGTGTTGGCGAGAATGGCGAGGTTGACTGTGCCTGCGGGCGCCAGCACGCGATCCTCGGTGCGCGAAACGACACTCTGCGTGATCTCGCCGTAGAGCGCGGGATCGCGGGTGAAGCGCGTTTGCCAATTGGCGAGCGTTTCGCGCTCGGCCATGGAGCCGCTATTGGGATCAAAACCCGCAGCGATGAGATGTCCGTGGTTTGCTGCGAGATACGGCGCAAGAATTGACGTGTACCAGCCGAGACCTGGCAACACTTCGAGCACCGTCATGGTGGGCTCCAGTCCCCAAAACAGCAGGGTCTGCAGCGGATGACGAAACTCGTCGCGATCCGGCTGCAGGCGCCAGTCGCCGGCAATGGCCCATGCGAGCGTGCCCGGCGGCGGTGCGTTGGGATCGGCCTCCTTCTTGCGGCCGCACGCAGCCAAGCTGGCGGCGGCGAGCGAGAGCGCGAGTTGGCGGCGGTTCAGCACGCCTCTGCGCTAAGCGCGAACCGCTAAAATTGTCAAAACGTTCGCCCTTGAACCGGCCCTGAACCTCCCCACCTACTCTGCTGTAACGACGCCAATTGGGTCGTTTGTTGAGCCGAAACGCCGCCTCCGGGGGCAGAAACGGCTCAAATTACCGCTCCCGGCTTCGGGAGCATGAATGTCGCTTACGGAGGACAATCATGGCTGATCATTTGAACCCGCTTTACAGAACTTTGGTCGGTTTCGACCGCATCGCCACGCTGATGGATCAGGCTTCCCGCCTTGACGCCGCGCCTGGCTACCCACCCTTCAACATTGAACAAGTCGATGACGACTCTTTCCGCATCGAGCTGGCTGTGGCCGGCTTTGCGCAAGAAGATCTGACCATCGAGTTCAAACAGAATTTGCTGACCATTTCCGGCGCCCGCAAGCAGCCTGAAACGCAACGCAACTACGTCCATCGCGGCATCGCCGAGCGCAGCTTCGAGCGCCGCTTCGGCCTTGCGGACCATGTCCGCGTTGCCGGTGCGAAGCTTGAGAACGGCTTGCTGACCGTGAACCTCGTGCGTGAGCTTCCCGAAATTCTGAAGCCGCGCAAAATCGAGATTGGCGCTACAACCACGAGCGCTTCGCCAGCGAAGCCACAAGTGGTGGACGCGAAAGCGGCCAACGACGAAACGGAAGCGGCCTAATCACCGCTTCTGCCTGCCGCGCGGCTTCCCCCTCCCCCCGTGCCGCGCGGCGGGCCCCCTCCCTGAATGTGCCTGACGGCGTGCGTTTTCGAACGCACGCCGTTTTTCTATGCGCCGTCAGTGGCCGTTGCGCGGCGGGTTGTAGATCGGGCTGAGCGAATTGAAGATTTCGTCGGCGGGAAGCACAGCGCCGGCATAAGCCGCCGGTGGCGCGTCGCCGTCTACGTAGAGCACGTCGGTTTGAGTTTGAAATCCGGACGGCGTGCGCGAGGTCTCCACGTTGTATTGGCGCGTCACGTAGTAGCGCTGATAGTCGCAGCGGTTGATCACCACAAAGCCGGTAGAATGATTGCTGAGCGAGAGTTGAGCTGCGCGCAACAACGCCAATTCTTCGGTTGTGGTGATGGTTGTGCCGCCGCTGAACTCAATGGTGCGGCCGCTTCCGCCGCGGGCAAGGGCGCGATCGCTATAGCCGTTCGCGCCCCAACCGCGCCCGCCGAAATGATTGCCGCCGCCAACTTGCTCCAGCGGTGGCAACGCTTGGCTGTAGGAGGCGATCTGAATTGCCCCCATGCGGCGGGTATGATCGTCGGCGCGCATGGTGGCGAGCGATTGGGTCAGCTGCGCTGAGATTGCCGCAAACTCATGCGCGTGGGCGATTTCCACCATCAAATCGTACGTCGCGCCACCGTCCGGCACCTGACCGGCGGCCAACGTCGAAAACGCGCCGCGCGCATCGCCTGCGCGCATGCGCTCGTAGGCTTCGATGAGCGGCAGGAAACGTTGCGCCTGCACGCGTTCCTTGGCGAGTTGCTGCTGATCCTGCAGCACCTCTTGCGTCGTCGGCGTCTGCAGCATCTGCGAGATCGGCTGCGCGAGCAGCTGACGCAACTGATCCGCAAGCTCTTTGCCCCGCGCATCGCGATGCGCGCGATAGGCCGATACCGAGGCGCGTGCGATTGTTTCCAGTGACAGCGCCGCGCGTTGGCCGGCGTCGACGAGCGCTTGCTCGTAAGCCAAGTCGTGCTCGTGCACGTCTGCGGCCCCAGCGGCGTCATCGCTCCAATCGTAGGCTTGGGCGCGCACTTCACGCAGCGATGGATTGAGCGCGACGACCTGATCCAGCAGGTGACGCTCCTTATCGTTCATTGCCGGATCGATCTCGAAGATGACGGTCGACAGCAATCCCACGGTCGACGAATACGGCCGCGCCTCAAACGCGAGCTCGGCCAACTCTTCGGCGTGCTGCTGATCGCCGCGCTTGGCGTCGATGGCTGCTTCCAAGAGCATCGCCGAAACGCCCAGCGAGCGGCTGTACCAAGGACCGGGCGCTTGCGCTTCCGCGATCGTGCCTGCGCCGTGCAAGTCTTCGAGCGCGGCGTCCAGGTGATCCGCCTCCGCGTTGTGAACCGTGCGGGCCTGCAACATCGCGACATGGCGGCCCCAGAAGCGATCGGCTTCATGGGTATCCAGCGCACGCGTGCACGCGTCGACGCCGGCTTGTCCGGTCGCCGCTGGGGCCGAGCGCGCCGTTTCCGGCAACCCGAACAAACCCATCGTGGTAATCACAGCCAAGATGCGCGCCGCGGTGACGCCTGCGCCTTCGGGACGCGCATAGCCGTCGCACTTCACCCAATCGCTCGGCTCGTCGGCATACGCCACGGAGCACGTGGCGGCCGCCAGCGCGACCGCCGCTAAAATGCTTTTCTTCACGCAGTCTCCCCAGACGTCCGCCTATTCGTCGGCGTTGGAATCCCCGTCGTCGGCGTCACCGTCATCCGCGGCGTCGTCGTCGGATTCATAAGCCGAAACGGCGACCAGGATCGCATCGCAACCTGTGGAGGTCAAAAGCTCTATCAGCTCGGCATCCGTTACCGCTGCGCGTTTGCGGCGCAATTCGGCGAGCGCCTTGGCGGCGTAGCGCTGGGGCTTTTGCGTGAACGCAACACCGCCGAGTTCAAGGCTCACGCCACCGGCGTTGTTTGATACGGCGTCCGCATTGGCCGCCATCCACGGCAAATAAGCGGCTGCGATCTCCGTGCTCAGCAAATCGGCGACATCGTCTTTGAGATCAGCGAACGACGCGAACGCGCCCTCAGCACTCGGCTTTTGCATCCGCTCCAGCCACTTCAGCACGTGCGGCGCTTGTGCGCGCATGATCGCGCCGGGCGTCGGATCGGACGCGAGCTGCGCCAACTGACCAGCCACGCCGAAATCAGCAAGGCTCGGCTGGCCGCCCAACAAGTACGGACGCTTGCTCAGCATGCGATCGAACACTGTCAGCGCGCGCGTGAACGAGGCTTCGATCACCGGCGCCGTGTCAGGCGACGAGCCGACATAGTGTAGCCGGCCAACCATGCGCGTGCGCACGTTGTCGATCACGCCATCGGGCGCATCGCCTTCGAAGATCATGGTGGCGATACGGCTCGCGGCGCTCTGCTGATCTTCCGGATAGCTCCAGCGATAGTGGAACATCGCTTTGTTGAGCCACTCGTCGGCGTAATCCTCTATCAGCGCCGACAAAAACGCCACTGCGGGATCACTCGGGATAATCGAATGCCCACCGAGTTCGGCTTCCAGCGTTTCAATGATCGGCGTCGAGTCCTGCAGCACGCGCTCATTGGCATCCACGACCAGCGGGATGAGCGGCTGTTTGGCGTAGCGGGCGAACTCTTCCTGGCGCGCACTTGAGCGCGAAAGCCATTCAAAATCGGCATTTTTGAAAGTGAGGTAAGAGCGAACCTTCACCGAATAAGGTGAAAGTTCCGCGCCATAGAGGCGGAACGGAGCAGTCATAGGGAAATCGTCTCCCGAATAGCAAAATCGCCGCGCGGAGAAACCGCACGGCGATGCAAAAGTCTATATGCGCAGCTCAAGTCGCTTTGATATTGACCGCGGCCGGCTTGTTTTTGCGCGGGTCATTTTCGATGTCGAAGCTCACCTGTTGGCCTTCCTTCAGGCCGTTGAGGCCGGAACGCTCGACGGCGCTCACGTGCACGAACACATCGGGGCCACCGCCATCGGGAGCGATAAAGCCGAAGCCTTTCGCCATGTTGAACCACTTAACAACGCCTGTAGCCATCGCTTCACTTCCTAGACACTCACCATCGCCACGAGCGGCGAATGGCTGGACCCGCGTGAAAACGACAACAGGCGCGTTGGGAGCCGCGCGTTCAGAACGTTCCGCCCATAAGTCCGCGCGCATCAAGGCGCGCGTGACTTCCACGTGTCAAGAAAAACACGACTTGATCACACGCTTCGACAACGCACGATGCGTGCGCAGCGCGTTTTCGCTTCAAAGCGTGACGCTGCCGTCAGCAAAAATGTGCGCTACATCACGCATGCGCTGAAGCACGTACAACATCGTGCGCAGCTATCGGACACCTGCGGCCAGCAGATCGTGCATGTGCACGATGCCAGTGGGGCGGCCGTCTTCCAACACGAAAAGAATGTTGATGCGCTTGGCGTTCATGGCGGCGATAGCGTCGACAGCCGGTTCGTCCGCGCCGATTGTTTTGGGATTTGGCGTCATCAAATCGCGCGCGGTCTTGCTGAACATTTCCGGCGTGAGACGCCGGCGGAGATCGCCATCGGTGATAATGCCGATAAGCTTGCCATGCTCGACAACGCCAGCAGCGCCGATGGAGTCGCGGCTCATGGCCTTCAACGTGTCCGGCACCGAGAGGTCCGGCGCGATGAGCGGATCGTGTTCGCCCACGCGCATGAGATCGCGCACTTTTTTCAGCGCCGCGCCGAGCTTGCCGCCCGGATGGATTTTGCCGAAGTGCGCGGCGGTGAACCCGCGCGCTTTCAGCAGCGCTACCGCTAGTGCGTCGCCCAGCGCCAAACACATAGTGGTGGAGGTCGTCGGCGCCGGCGCGTCGTCGCTTGCTTCGCCGCAATCGGGGCAAACCAAAGCTGCGGTCGACGCCTTCGCCAATGACGACTCCGTTCTGAACGTCATGCCGATAATCGGCACGCTCAGCCGGTGGCAGTGATAGAGCATGTCCGACAATTCCGCGGTTTCGCCCGAGCGCGAGATCGCCAGGACGCAGTCTGTCTCGACAATCATGCCGAGATCGCCGTGGCTGGCTTCGCCGGGATGAACGAATTGCGCGGGGGTGCCGGTGGAGGCGAGCGTCGCCGCAATCTTGCGGGCGATGTGCCCCGATTTACCCATGCCGGAAACGATGACCCGGCCTTTGGTGGTGTAGAGCAAGGCAACCGCGTGCGCGAACGGCTCGGCGAGCGGCCCCTCGAGCGCCGCGGCGAGTTGATCCAAAGCGCGCGCTTCGGTGCGGATAGTCTCTTGGCCGGTGGCGATAGCGTCTTTGGCGTTGATGGCGCGGTCGTTCATGCCGGGTTGTTGGCACGAGCGACCGGGATTGTCACGAATGCGCAGGCGCCGCGCGACGGCTGACCAAGGCGACAACCCAGCCGTACACAAGCAGCAGCGCGCCGGCCGCGCCCGCCGCCACCGCGATGCTCGGCCGGTCGCCCTGCTCGGCGGCATAAATGCCGAACAGCGCCCAGGCGATCGCGAGCGGATAAGCCAAAAGCTTCGACGCGTGCGCGACCGTAAGCCCAAGCACAGCCGCAACCGCAATACCGGCACCGCCCCAGATCGGCGCTGCGCGCGGCGTGACCCAGCCGAACGCTGTCGCTTCGGTGATGATGTTGAGGACCGCGGCCGCCGTGAGCCAGCCTGCCAGCAATCCAACGGGCCAGACGATAAGCGCAGATTGGCGCGGAGATGCGCTGCGCACGTCGCCGCCGCGCCAAAGTGGCAGCGCAACCGACGCCGCGCTTACGAGAATGATCGCCACGCTCGCCAGTTTGAGATCGAGCGCCGAGGCGACGATCCACAATCCTGTGCCAAACATCGCGACCACTGATGGCCAACCAAACCTCTGCAGGCTTTGTGAGTCCGCAGTGCTCGGCAGCGCCTGATAGATCGCGTAGACGATGAGGCCCAGATAGATGAGCGACCAAATCGCAAACGTGTAATTGGCGGCGCGCAGCGTTTCATTGCCCTCGGCGGCGAACTCGCCTGCGCTCAAACCGAGATGCAGCAGGGCCTGCGCCGCGGGCACGACGATGGCGAAGATGGCGGCGCAAACGATTGCGGCGGTTCGCAGCGGCGGTTTTGGCGGCGAGACAGGCATTGGCGCTCCTAGGCGCGTTGGGCGCCTAACGCCGTCAACCTTTCAAGCAAGCGGTCGTTCCAATAGTTGAGGTCGAACTCGGCGCGCACCTTGGCTGAACCGGCTGCGCCCATCGCCGCCCAACGCTCCGGCATGCGCGCCAAGCGCTCCATGTTCGCGGCCAGCGCTTCGCGGTCGCCTTCATCGCAGAGCAGCCCGGAAATCTCGTGCTCGACCAATTCCGGCGTGCCGCTGTGGCGCGTGGCGATGACGGGCATGCCTGCTCCCATCGCCTCCATCAGCGCAACGGGAATACCTTCCATGTCGCCCGACTTCGAGGTTTTGCTGGGCAGCACGAAGATGTGCGCCTCCTTGATGGCTTTCTCGACTTCCGCATGCGGCAAGAGTCCAGTGAATTTCACGCGGTCGCTTAGCCCACGACGCGCAGCCTTGCGCACCATCTTCTCGCGCAACGGGCCGTCGCCGATCAGCGTCAATGTCGCGTCCGGCGGGTTCGGCTTGTTGCGCATGATGTCGAACGCGGCAAGCGCGTCGTCGAAGCCCTTCTTCTCCACCATCCGGCCAACGCCAATGAACTTCACCGGTTCGCCAGGTTTGAGCGTGCGCGGAATTTCGGTGAAGCGCCGCGTGTCCACGCCCATGCGGTGGACCATGATCTTCGATGGATCGGCGCCTAGGCGGATCAGCTTCTCTTTCCAGAATTCGCTGATCGGCAGGAACAGATCGCCGCGCGCGAAGAGGTGCCGATAGGCGTCGTCGTTGCGCTTATCGAGATAGGCCGACATGTCCTTGCCGTGAAACACTGTGGCGATCGGGCCCGCGATCAAGCCGAGTTCGCGCAACGCACACGCAAAGCGTCCCCACCTGCCGTAGTGCGCCAACCAGATGCGGCGCGACGGTGGATCGCGATGCGGCCAACGCGCTGCCGCGATCGGCAAGCGGAAAGAAGCGGCGTCGTCACCGAATTTCGCGACATTAAGTGCGCCGATCGCGTGGGCACGCGTGAGCGCCCACGGCATCTCGAGGATGCGGATGCCGAGGGTTTTCGGCACTGGCGCAAACTGCATGTCGAGGCGTGGCCCCCAGCGCTTGGCGAGCGCCGCGATCTGATCGCGGGCGCCATAGCCCAGAGACATGACTTCAAGCGGCTCGACGCCGCGCTCGATCAGGCCTTCGGCTTGCGCCTGAATGAAGGTCTCCGAGGGCGCGGGAAATCGCGGGAGAAAAAATGAAATGGGCGGGCCGGACATGGGCGCCGCCTGTTCGCACGTGTGACGCCGGGTGTCACGCGGCGCACGGCGTCACAGGGCAAAGATTGGTGACGGGGCTGCAATCAGAGCATCGGGGCAGGATGCAGCCCCGCCCTGCCGGCGGATGGAGCGCCGGCAACTCAAGCGACAATGCGGACGCCGACGGCCACGACCGGGGCGGCGACCAAGAGCACCAGAAGCGCCGAAACCGCAAACGAGGCGGCCTTCACAGCCAGTGGCGAGCCGTTTTCGAGCACGTCGAGATAGAAATGATGACGGGTAAGCATTGGAATTTCTCCGATTTCGGGGCCGGTTTTGGGCAGGAGCGCGCCTGCTTCGAACAGGAAAATATGGCTTCGCCCCCTTGATCGCGAACGAGCAGATGACGACTTGGATGTGAGCGGAATTCACATCCTAGCGGGGTCTCCGGGTGTCGCATTTGCCCTCTTTGCAGACGCTGCGGGCGTTCGAGGCGGCGGGGCGGCTGCAGTCTTATTCGAGGGCGGCCGAAGAGCTGGGCCTGACCCACGGCGCGGTCAGCCACCGCATTCGCGATTTGGAAGAGCGCGTCGGCCAGCCGCTGTTCAAGCGCATCGGCAACACCATGCTGCTGACCAGCGAGGGCCAGAAGCTCGTGGTTCAGGTGCGCCAGGGTCTGAGCCTTTTGGACCAAGCCTTCATCGCGCCGCGCGCCCAGCCGGGTAAGGGGCAACGGCGGCGCATCGTCATCACTGCAGTGCCGAGCCTCGCCTCAACCTGGCTGTTCACGCGCCTCGGCGAATATCGCGCCGAAAACCCGAACATCGATGTCGAGCTGCGCGTGACGGAATCGCTTGCAGATTACAAGCGCGACGGCATCGATGTCGGCGTGCGGCTTGGCGCTGGCGGGTGGCCGAACCTCAACGCTCAGAAATTGTTCGACGAAGCGCTGACGCCGGTGTGCACGCCGGAATATCGCGATCGCTTGCAGTTGCGCGCGCCCGCCGACCTTTCGCGCGCAACGCTGCTGCGCAATGCATGGACGCCTTGGGCGCGCTGGTTTCGCGCTGTCGGCCTGGATTGGCCGGAGCCGCAGAGCGGACCGATGTTCGATGACTCGCCGCTCCTGCTGCGCGCGACGCTTGAGGGCAATGGCGTGGCGCTTGGCCGGCACTGGCTCGCGGTGGACGAGCTGCGCGCTGGGCGGTTGGTGACGCCATTCGACGTCGCTGTGCGCGACGATTTTGCGTACTGGCTGTGCTGGCCCACCGGGCGCTCCGCCAATCCCGAGGCCGCGCGCTTCCGCGATTGGCTGCAGGCGCGCGCCGCCGCCGAAGAGCATCCCTGCCCTATCCCACTGGCGGAGGACGCCGCCTAACGCCCCTGTCGCGCGTTCATACAAACCCGTAGGGAACGAACGCGCATGAATTGGGCCGACATCTTCGAGCACGCCAACCAGTGGATTTATCCGCTGATCCTGATCGCGCCGTTCATCCAGGAAGACACCGCCGTGGTAGGCGCGGCCACCTATTCGATGACGGGCACGGCCAATCCGTGGCTCTGCTTTGCCTTCCTCGTGCTGGGCATCACCGCCAGCGATCTCTGGAAATATTGGATCGGCCGCGCGGCGCACGTGTTTGCGTGGACGCGCCGCCAAGCCGAGCGCCCCGCGGTGCTGGCCGCGCGCGACCGCGTGCACAACAACCTGCTCAAGACGCTGCTGGTGGCCCGGTTCGTGGTGGGTACGCGCATTCCGCTTTTCATCGCCGCGGGGCTGTTCAAAGCGCCAGTGAAGAAAGTGGCGGTGATCGTCAGCGTCTCGGCCTTTGCCTATGCCGGCCTGGTGTTTGCGATCTTTCATGCGCTGGGCCGCATCCTGGGCGAGCAAGCCGAGCGGACTATTCCCTTTATCGCGTTGGGGATTGTCGCCGCGGTGCTGCTGTTTCAGGTGGTGCGCGCGCTCTTGGCGCGCCGGGCGCGGTTGAGCGCGGCGGCGTCAGAGCCTATGTCGTAGGCGCGTCCACGAGGAACCCGCATGTCTACCCCCAATCCGGTGATCCGGATTCCCCGCGTTGAATCCACCCCGATCGAAATCGGCAACAACCTGCCGCTCGCATTCATTTGCGGCCCCTGCCAGCTGGAAAGCCGCAGTCACGCATTGGAAACGGCGGAGTTTTTGCGCGACGTGTTCAAGCGCGCCGGCGCGCCCTTCATCTACAAAACCAGTTTCGACAAGGCCAACCGCTCAAGCCTCTCGACCAAGCGCGGCGCGGGCTTTGATGTTTGCGCGCCGATCTTCGAGGAAATCCGCACTAGGCTCGGCGTGCCGGTTATCACCGATGTGCACCTGCCGGAGCAATGCGCGGAAGTGGCCGAAGCCGTGGACGTGTTGCAAATCCCGGCGTTCTTGTGCCGCCAAACCGACCTTCTGGTCGCCGCCGCCGAGACGGGCAAGGCGATCAACATCAAGAAGGGTCAATTTCTGGCGCCGTGGGACATGAAAAACGTCCTCGCCAAAGTCACCGACAGCGGCAACCCGAACGTCATGGCGTGCGAACGCGGCGCGAGCTTTGGCTACAACACGCTCGTCTCTGACATGCGCGCGTTGCCGATCATGAAGTCGCTGGGCGCGCCAGTGGTGTTCGATGCAACGCACTCGGTGCAGCAACCGGGCGGGCGCGGCGACACGTCAGGCGGCGAACGTCAGTTCGTACCGGTGCTGGCGCGCGCCGCGGTGGCGATCGGCGTGGCCGCCGTGTTCATGGAAGCGCACCCCGATCCGGACCGCGCGCCAAGCGACGGTCCCAACATGGTGCCGTTCAATCAGCTGGAAGATCTGGTCAACGATCTGGTCGCGTTCGATCGGCTCGCCAAGCGCACCGCGATCGCGGCGGAGTAAGCGCGCGTCTGCCTCCAATTAGCTGAGCTTTGCGAAGAACGCGGCGTTTTGGGTGCGCGCGTCGGCTTCGAGCACGCCTTCGTCCAATTTGATGTTTGCGGCGCGGATGCGGTCCAGGCCGGCGCCGCTCGCGTTTGCGTGTGGATCGCGCGTGGCGATGACGACGCGCGCCACGCCTGCCGCAATCAATCGATCCGCACACGCCACACCGCCCGCGCTGCGCTGGGCGCACGGCTCCAGGGTGACGTAAGCCGTCGCGCCACGCGCGTTGTCGCCCGCTTGCGCGAGCGCCGCTTCTTCCGCATGCGGACGTCCGCCCTCGCCCGTCGCGCCGGCGCCAACAATGCGGCGATCCTTGACGATGACGCAGCCCACGGATGGGTTGTCGCCGGTCTTGCCCACGCGCGGCGCGGCCAGATCGAGCGCCCGTCGCATGAACACTTCGTCGGTCACGGCAATTCCGGCAGCTTTTCCGCGCGCGCTTGATCGAGATAGCGCGCGGCTGTCGGCTTCAATGCGCCATCCAGGCCCAGCAACAGCGGATTTCCGGTCGGCATCTCGACGTGGATGATGGCTTCGTCCGAGAGTTGAAAGAGATGCTTTACGATCGCGCGCAACGAATTGCCGTGCGCGGCGACGATCAGGTTCTTGCCGGCGCGCAAATCCGGCGCGATGCGCTCGTTCCAGTACGGCAGCACGCGATCGAGCGTGGTTTTCAACGATTCAGTCGCGGGCAAATTCTTGATCCCGGCGTAGCGGCGGTCGCGGGTGAAATCGTACTCGCCGCCCGGCGCCAGCGGGGGCGGCGGCACGTCATAGCTGCGGCGCCAGACTTTGACTTGTTCTTCGCCATGCACTGCGGCGGCTTCGGCCTTGTTGCCGCCAGTGAGTGCGCCGTAGTGCCGTTCGTTCAGCCGCCAATCTTTTTCCACCGGCAACCAATTCAGACCTGCCTGCTCCAAAGCGAGATTGCCGGTGCGGATAGCGCGCGTGAGCACCGAGGTATAGAGCTTGTCGAACGAGGCGCCGCTTTCATTCAGCAGCACGCCCGCGCGCTTGGCTTGCGCTTCGCCCTCGGCGGTCAAATCCACATCCACCCAGCCGGTGAAGCGGTTTTCGAGATTCCACTGGCTTTGGCCGTGACGCAACAACGCTAAGGACGGAATGGTCGCCTCCTTCAATGCGGCGCGGACCATGGGAGAAACGCCGCGGCGCTTCAAGCACCCGGCCCGGTTGGCAAGGTCGCGCCCCCCGCCTACACAGCCAATCCATGCGCCATTGGATCTTCCATCCGCTGATCTTCTACCCGCTCGTCCTGCTGATCGCCGGATTGGCCATTTTCGCGAGCCTCGAGCCGCAGAACTGGCCGCGCAAGCCGGCGCCGGTGGCGGGCCGGCACGAGGGCGCGTCCCTAGTTTGGGAGCGCGGCGGCTTCAACAGCCCCGACGTCGGACCCGAACAACGGCTCACCGTGGAGCGCGACCTGTGGGGACAAGCTCAGGGCATGCGCATCGCCCAGGTTCCGAACCAGCCGCCGCCGACGCCTGCCGAGCAAGGCGTGCGCATCCTGTTTACGCCCCAAGACGCCGCCCTGATCGACGGCAAAGCTGTGACCGCCGAGATCACCTACGCGCCGTTGCCCTTCAACTCGGCAACCTCGATGGCGCTGAGCGTTCAAGGCATCGGCCCGGCCGAGTGGACGACAGTTGCCGCGCCCTCGCCGCCGGAAGGCCCGCTCAAGTTCGAACTGCCGCCGCAACTGGCGCCCGACGGTTTGGGCATCCGGGTACTGGCGGGGCAGACCGGCGCGGAAGCGTTCGGCCTGGAAATCATCAAGGTTAAGCTGACGCCGCACGGCTGACAGGCGCGCGCGGTTGAACTTTTTTGGCTTTTCGCTCATGCGAGGCGCCTCAACCCCTATCGACGGATCTCCCCATGCTGCCGGCGCCGCGCGCAAGCCTTAGTTCCAACAGCGCCGAGTTCGAAAACTTCCCGTTGGTGAAGCCCACGGGCTTTCGCGAGTACGACGCGCGCTGGTGGTTCGGCATCGCCGGCAACGACAAAGCGCCCGAGCTCAATCTGCTTGGCGTGCAAGCGCTGGGCTTGGGCCTCGGCACGCTGGTGCGAGAAATGGGCGTGCAGCCACGCATCGTCGTCGGCCACGATTTCCGCGCCTACTCGTTGTCGATCAAGCAAGCGCTGACGCTCGGGCTGCTCGAAGCCGGCATGCACGTGATCGACATCGGCTTGGCGCTTTCGCCGACCGCGTACTACGCGCAATTCGCGCTGGATTGTCCGTGCGTGGCGATGGTGACGGCCTCGCACAACGAGAACGGCTGGACCGGCGTGAAGATGGGCGCCAACCGCCCGCTGACATTTGGCCCCGAGGAAATGGGCCAGCTGAAAGACATCGTGCTCGGCGGCAAGTTCAAGCCGCACGCGGGCGGCGAACTGGTGCGCGTGGATGATTTCCGCGAGCGCTACATCGCCGAGGTCGCCGGCAAGGTGAAGCTGTCGCGCCCCATCAAAGTGATCGCTGCGTGCGGCAATGGCACAGCGGGCGCGTTCGCGCCGGAAGCGTTGAAGCGCATGGGCGCAGAGGTGATTCCGCTGCACACCGAGCTCAACTGGAATTTTCCCAACTACAACGCCAATCCCGAAGACGCCGAAATGCTGCACGACATGCAGAAGGCGTTGAAACAGCACGGCGCCGATATCGCGCTGGGCTTCGACGGCGACGGCGACCGCTGCGGCGTGGTCGATGACGAAGGCGAAGAAATCTTTGCCGACAAGATTGGCCTCATCCTGGCGCGCGATCTCTCCGCGCATCACAAGAACGCGACTTTTGTGGTCGATGTGAAATCGACTGGGCTTTATGCCATCGACCCCGTGTTGCAGGCCAATGGCGCCAAGGTCGATTACTGGAAAACCGGCCACTCCTACATCAAGCGCCGCACCACCGAACTGGGCGCGCTCGCCGGCTTCGAAAAGAGTGGGCACTTCTTCTTCCGTCCGCCGCTGGGCAATGGCTACGACGACGGCATCGTTGCTGCCTCGATGGTATTGGCGATGCTCGACCGCAATCCGGGCAAGAAGCTTTCCGATCTGCGCAAGGCGCTGCCGAAATCCTACACCTCGCTCACCATGAGCCCGCACTGCGACGACGAGACCAAGTACAAAATCGTCGACCAAGTGGTGACGCAATATCAGGAACTGGCGAAAGGCGGCGGCAAGATTCTTGGCCGCGCCATCCGTGACGTGAACACCGTCAACGGCGCGCGCGTCACGTTGGAAGACGGCGCATGGGTGCTGGTGCGCGCATCATCGAACAAGCCTGAGCTTGTGGTGGTGGTCGAAAGCATGAGCAGCGACGCCGACATGAAGGCGCTGTTCCGCGACGAAGTAAAACCGCGCCTCGCCAAGTTCGCCGAAGTCGGCGCCTACAATCAGGAGATTTGAGGCGTGGGCGCGAACCCTTATTGCTATTTCGCGCCTTACCAGCAGGACATTGCACGCGCGCTCGCGGCCTTGCAGCAGCAGGAGTTTGACGCCGGTCGCTACGATCCTGCGCTGCAGGCTGCAAATCCGCCGACCTACACGTTCATGCAAAAATTCCCGCCGGGTGCGAACTTTCCTTCACCCGGCGCGCAGCACGGCTCGATCGACGAAGCACGGGAAGCCGGCGCCGAGAGCGGCACCGGGTCGATCCTGGATGTTGCCGCGCTTTCTGTCTCACCGGAATTGCTCTGCGCCAGCCCCACCACGCACGAGAGCCTCGTGGCGCTCTTCGCAACGTCGACTCCGAACCACGCGCAAGTAGCGTCGCTGGGCGATCTCCAGGGCGCGCCGCGCGAGCAGATTCAGAAGATAGAGCTGTTCTGGGACGAAATCGGCCGCGGCCAGGCGCGCTATTTCCTCGTCTATGCCGATGGCGCTCCGGCCGAGATTTTCTTCGCGGGCATGTCTATTGACTGACGAGGTGCAAATCCTGCGCGGCCCGGCGCTCACGGTGACCGATCGGCGCATCGTGCTGCCCGGCGAGGAGATCGCGGTTGCGGCCGCGGCAACGCCGCAGCTCGAGCAGACCACCATCGCCTCTTCCGCCACGCCTTTGGTGGCGACCATCGGGGTGATCGTGTTCACGCTTGGTTTGGCGATCGGCGGCCCCATCGTTTGGGCGCTGGGGCTGGGCATTCTCGCCTTCTCCGCATTTGCGAAGGTCAGGCGCCACGGCTTTGCAGTCACGATCGACCGTGACGGTCGGCGTCAATCCATCTACACAACCAGCAACGAGGCGGACGCCAAATTGGCGCTGGCCGCCCTTCTCGAAGCACGCAAACGCGCCGCGGCCTGACGCGCGCATCTGAAGTCCGGAGTTCTCTGCAATGCGCGTAACCATGATTGGCACAGGCTATGTCGGCCTCGTCTCAGGCGCCTGCTTTGCCGACTTCGGTCACGTGGTGACGTGCGTTGATAAGGATGCGTCCAAGATCACCAAGCTGAAGAACGGCGAGATTCCGATCTTCGAACCCGGCCTTGATGAGCTGGTGAAGGACAACGTCGAGCAAGGGCGGCTTTTCTTCACCACGGATTCGAGTGAAGCCATTCGCGGCGCCGACGCGGTGTTCATCGCCGTGGGCACGCCCTCTCGCCGTGGCGACGGCTACGCGGATCTTTCGTACGTCTACGCCGCGGCCGAAGAGATAGCAGAGCTGATGCAGGGCTATACGGTGGTCGTGAACAAATCGACGGTGCCGGTCGGCACCGGCGACGAAGTGGAAGCGATCATCCGCAAGAAGCGCCCGGACGCGGAATTCGCCGTCGTCTCCAACCCGGAATTCTTGCGCGAAGGCGCGGCGATCAACGACTTCAAGCGCCCGGACCGCGTGGTGGTCGGCACCGACGACGCACGCGCGCAAGAACGCATGCGCGATCTCTATCGTCCGTTGTTTCTGAACGAGACGCCGATCCTGTTCACTGCGCGCCGCACGTCCGAACTGATCAAGTACGCCGCCAATGCGTTCCTGGCGATGAAGATTACCTTCATCAACGAGATCGCCGATCTCTGCGAAGAAGTCGGCGCCAATGTGCAGGACGTCGCGCGCGGCATCGGTCTCGACAACCGCATCGGCCGCAAGTTCTTGAACGCCGGCCCCGGCTATGGCGGCTCGTGCTTTCCGAAAGACACGATCGCGTTGATGAAAACCGCGCGCGACGCCAAGGCGCCGGTTGAGCTGATCGAGGCGACCGTGCGCGTCAACACCGCACGCAAACAGAAGATGGCGCAGAAGATCATCGAAGCGCTGGGCGGCAATCTTACCGGCAAGACCATCGCCGTGCTGGGTCTCACCTTCAAACCCAACACGGACGACATGCGCGACGCGCCGGCGCTGGACATCGTGCCGACACTGCAGGCCGAAGGCGCACGCATCCGCGCCTACGATCCCGAAGGCATGCACGAAGCCAAGCATCTGCTGAAAGACGTCGAGTTCGTCACCGGGCCGTATGCTTGCGTGCAAGGCGCGGACGCGGTGGTGATCATCACTGAGTGGGACCAATTCCGCGCGCTCGATTTCGGCCGAATCAAGGATGCGCTGAAGAGCCCGGTGGTGATCGACCTGCGCAACATCTACCGGCCCGAAGAAATGCGCGCGCTGGGCTTCACGTACGAAAGCGTCGGGCGGCCTTAAGGAATGTTGTGATGCCGCTCTGCAAGTTCTCCGAAATTCAGAAGCTGGCGGAAAAGCATCATGGCAAAGATGGCCTCGCCAAATTGCTGGCGGAGCATCGCGGCGGCAATGCGAAAGACCTGAAACGCAGCGATGATCGCTTTCTTGCCGGCATGTCTAAGGCGGTGTTCTCGGCCGGCTTCTCGTGGGACGTGATTGAGAAGAAATGGTCTGGCTTCGAAGAAGCCTTCGATCATTTCGACCCGCACAAGGTGGCGTTCTATGCTGACCGCGACATCGCCCGCTTGCTGAAAGACACACGCATCGTCCGCAACGGCGCGAAGATCCAAGCCACCATCGCCAACGCACGCTTCGTGGTGGATACGGCCAAGGAGCACGGCTCGTTCGGCAAATTTCTGAAGAAATGGCCGGCGACAGATCAGGTCGGCCTGCTCGACTATTTCAAGAAGAACGCCTCACACCTCGGCCCTTCCGGCGCGACGTACTTTCTGCGCTTCAATGGCTGGGACGCATTCATTCTCTCCCAGGATGTCACCAAGGCGCTTATCCGCGAAAAAGTCGTCGCCAAAGCGCCCTCGTCGAAGGCGGACATGAAAGCTGTGCAGGCCGCATTCAATCAATGGACGAGCGAAAGCGGTCTCTCGCAACAAGATATCAGCCGCACGCTCTCCTACAGCGTCGGGCCGCGTATGTGATGGAACTTTAGCGGCGGCCCTACGTTTCCGACCTGGCGCAGTACGCGCCGCCGAGGACTAAAGATGGGCGCTGCCGGCCTGCTTGTGACCGAGACGATGACAGGACCGCTGACGGGAAAAACCGTTCTCATCGTCGAGGACGACGCCATCATCGCCGAAGGCATTTTTGATGCGCTGAGCGACGCCGGCGCCAAGCCGCTGACCCCGTGCGCCACGATCATCGACGCATTGAATCTCATCAACAGCGAAGCACTGGACACAGCCCTCGTGGACGTGAATTTGAACGGCATGCGCAGCCACGCGGTGATGCAAGCGCTGAACGCGAAGGGCGTTCCGTTCGTCGCCGCCACGGCCTACCAAATCGCGGCAAGCCTTGGCGGGCCGCGCGTCATTTTGCAAAAGCCCTACACGCCTGAGCATCTTCGCGCGGCGCTCGAAGAAGCGCTGACCGCACCTTTGCCCGAAGCCCAGTTAGGCGAATAGCTTCGGCTCTATTTCGGCGTGCCATTTCCATGCGTCGGCAATGATCTGATCGATATTGCGCGCTGGCGACCAACCGAGTTCACGTTTGGCGAAGGCGTTGTCGGCGAGCAGCGCCGGAGAATCCCCATCGCGGCGCGGCGCGGCGGCGGCCGGCACCTTGCGGCCAGTGACGCGCTCGATTGCGTTGAGCAGCTCACGCACGGTGACGCCGTCGCCGGTGCCGAGATTGGCGTTGAGACTTTCGCCGCCGCCCAGCAATCGCTCAAGCGCGCGCACGTGGGCGTCGGCCAGATCGAGCGTGTGCACATAGTCGCGCAGGCAGGTGCCGTCGCGCGTCTCCCAATCCGTGCCGAACACTTTGAAGCCTTCGCGGCGGCCGAGCAGCGTAAACAGCGCCAGCGGGATCGCGTGCGATTCCGGATCGTGGTGCTCGCCGATCCCCTCGTCCGGACATGCGCCGGCGGCGTTGAAATAGCGCAAATGTGCGAATTTCGAGCCGTAGGCGGCGGCAATGTCGGCGCTCATACGCTCCACCATCAGCTTCGACCAACCATAGGGGCTCACCGGCAATTGCCGATGCGTTTCATCCATCGGCAGTTTTTGCGGCTCCCCATAGGTGGCGCAGGTGGACGAGAACACGAACGCCTTGATGCCGTTCTCGCGCATCACGTCGAGCACGGTCAGCGCGCCGAACACGTTGTTGTGGTAGAAGCGATCCGGGAACTTGACTGACTCCCCAACCTCGATCGAGGCCGCGCAATGCAGCACTGCGTCCGGCTTGTGCGCCGCGAACACGGAACTGAGCCGGGCCTTGTCGGAAATGTCGCCGCGCTCAAACGGCCCCCACTTCACCAGCCGCTCGTGACCATTGGACAAATTGTCGTAGACGACAGGCGTATGGCCCGCGCGTTTAAGCGCCAGGCAACAATGTGAACCGACATAGCCGGCCCCGCCGGTCACCAGAATTGTCGCCATGATCCCGCTCTGTTAAAGGCTCGCTTTCATGAACACCACCGATTTCGCCGCGCGCCAGCAAGCCCTTTCTCGCATCGATGCCGAAGCTGTGCGGCTGGCGAAGACGAAACTGACAGATTTGTTTTCCGGCGACGCCAACCGTGTGCCGTCGCTCACATTCGAAGCGCCGCACGTGATGGCGGACTTTTCCAAGCAACGCATCGACGGCGCAGCACTCAGCGCGCTCGGTCAGTTGGCGGAAGCGGCGGACTTCGATGGCTGGCGCGCCAAGATGTTCGCGGGCGAGATCGTCAACAACACCGAAAATCGTCCGGCCATGCACTGGGCGTTGCGCGCCAACGACGCGCCGGCGGAAGTGAAAGCAACACGCGCGAAGATGGCGGCGTTCGCCAAGGAAATACGCCTGCAAATCGATGCCATCGTGCATTTGGGGATCGGCGGCTCCGATTTGGGTCCGCGCCTGCTGATCGATGCGTTCAAGCCGCTGCGCCGAAAAGGCCTTGAGGTTCGCTTTGCAGCGAACGTCGATGGCGCCGATGTCGTCGACGCCATCGACGGCCTCGATCCCGAACGCACACTGCTGATTGTCGTGTCGAAAACGTTCACCACCCAGGAGACGTTGGCCAACGCCAATTTTGTGCGCGCATGGAAACCCAAATTCGTGGCCGCCGCTACCGCTGCGCCCGACAAAGCCAAAGCCTGGGGCGTGCCGGACGCACATATCTTTCCGTTCTGGGACTGGGTAGGCGGCCGGTATTCGCTGTGGTCGAGCGTCAGTCTTGTGTGTGTCGTTGCTTGGGAAGACGGCGCGTTCGAGAAGTTTCTCGGCGGGGCCGCCGAAATGGACGCGCATTTCAAATCCGCGCCGTTCGCGCAAAATCTGCCCGCCATCGCGGCTGCAGTGCAGATGTGGAATCGCGAGCCGCTGAAGCATGGCTCATACGCGATGATTCCTTATGCGGAGCGCCTGCGGTTGTTGCCCTCCTATCTGCAACAGCTGGAGATGGAGTCTAACGGCAAGCACGTCAGCCGCGAAGGCCAGCCGCTCGGCCGTTCATCATGCGGCGTGACGTGGGGCGCTGCGGGCACCAACGCACAGCACTCGTTCTTTCAGTTGCTGCACCAAGGCGTACAAGAAATTCCGCTGGAGATATTGCTCGTCGCCGGCAAACACGAAGGTCCGCAAGATCATCGCGCCAAACTTTTTGCCAATGCGCTGGCGCAAGCACGCGCCTTGATGGTGGGCAAGAGCATGGCGCAAGCGCGCAACGAGATGATCGCCAAAGGCGCCGAGCTCGCCGAAGCGGATCGCCTTGCCCCGCACCGCGCCTTTGCAGGCGACCGCGCCAGCACCATTCTGGCGATGGACGAATTGTCGCCCGAAGCCGTGGGCGCTCTACTCGCCTTTTACGAGCATCGCACCTTCACGCAGGCCGTCCTGGCCGACATCAACCCGTTCGACCAATGGGGCGTCGAACTGGGCAAGGAAATGGCCAATCAATTGGCCCCAGCCCTAGAAGGGGGCGCGCTTCCGGAACTGGACGCCTCGACCGCCGCATGGGTCGCGCGACTCCGCCGCTGAGGGCGCCAGTTTTCAGGTCCCCCGGCGTCCTGCTAAGAGATCGGTCCGGGACATGTCTTCACGCCACCTGAGCCGGGTGCGCGCCGTTCACAGGTGTTGGGATGCGCAGTCTTTTCTTCGCGGGTTTGATGTGCGCGGTCGTTGCCGGCACGGCGCTGGCGCAAATGGGCGGAAGCTATGGCGGTAGCGATCCGAGCGGTGGCGCCGGCGGTCAAAGCGGCGGCCATTCGAGCAGCGGCGGTGGCAGCCACGGCGGTTCAGGCGGCAGCGGCCATGGTCACGACAATACGCCGCCACCACCACCGCCAATTCCACGGTGCCCCGATCTCGCGATCTCCACCTACAGCTATGTCAGCGCCATTCCCGGCGCGCCCGCACTGGCGGCGGACGAAGTCGGCATCCAGTTCGAAGTTCGCAACGCAGGCACGGCCTCTTACATCGCCGCAGCCGGCGCGCAGAACCTGACGCTTGGCTACAACACGCCGGGCGGGCCGCACCAAGTCGCGACAGTCGCGCTGCCGCCAGCCGCCAACGGGCAAGCCGCGGCGCGCACCTCCGAACTTGGCCCACAACAGACCTGGACCGGATACCTGCGTGCGACTTTGACGCCAGCCGATCGGCGCTGGCCGCTGCATCTGAAGATCAACTCCGGCACTACGCCGCGCGGGCTTTCAGCCGACTGCAACACCAACAACAACGACATCATCCTGGCCCGGCCCTAGAAAATTTAAGCGCTACTTAAATTTCGTTTTGGGCGACGCCGGTCGACTTCGCCGCTCGATATTCCAGCGACGCCGACATGCTGACGGGGCGAGACGAAAGCGAGGCGTAAACAGTCCTTGGCGCTGCGCGCTTGGCCGCTAGTATCGCGTACATGAGTTGGGAAAAGGACATCGAGGAATTGCGCGCACGCGAAGCGCTCGCGGACGCCATGGGTGGCGACGATCGCGTCGCGCGGCAGAAGGCGAGCGGCAAACTCACGGTGCGCCAGCGCGTCGACGCCCTGCTCGATCCGGGCACATTTCACGAGACCGGCAAGATCGCCGGCAAGGCCGAATACGGCGCCGACAACGAACTCGCCGCCTTTCGCGCCACCCCTTTCGTAGTGGGCCGCGGCTTGGTCGATGGCCGCCCCGTCGCCGTTCAGGCGGACGACTTTTCCGTACGCGGCGGCGCCGCGGATGCGGGCATCTGGCAGAAGCTGGTTTTCGCCGAGCAGATGGCCAACGAATATCGCATGCCGCTTATTCGCATGATCGACGGAACCGGCGGCGGCGGCTCGGTGAAAATGCTGGAGAAAGATCCGCGCACCTACATTCCGCAAACGCCGGGTTGGGAATGGGTTGTCGCTAACATGGCGACCGTGCCGGTGGTGTCGCTGGCGCTGGGGCCATGCGCGGGACTTGGCGCGGGGCGCGTTGCGGCGAGCCACTATAGCGTGATGGTTCAAGGCTTGAGCCAAGTCTTCGTCGCGGGTCCGCCGGTGGCGAAGGCGATTGGCGAAAACGTCGACAAGGAAGGGCTCGGCGGCGCCGAGATCAACGGCAAGAACGGCGTGGTCGACGACATTGTCGGCAGCGAAGCTGAAGCGTTCGCGGCGGCGCGCAAATTTCTCTCTTATCTGCCGCCATCGGTGTTTCAAAAAGCGCAACGCGCGCCACATACGGACCCGGCCGACCGACGCGACGAGGCTTTGATCAATGTGGTGCCCCGTGATCGGCGGGTTCCGTACAAAATGCGCCGCATTATCGAGGCAACCGTCGATGCCGGGTCGTTCTTTGAGATCGGACGCCAATGGGGCCGCGGCGTCATAACGGGGTTCGCGCGGATCGACGGCCATTCGGTCGCGGTGCTCGCCGGCGATCCGATGTTCTTGGCCGGCGCTTGGACCTCCGATGTTTGCCGCAAAGTGATCAAGCATGTCGATCTTGCGCAAACGTTTCATTTGCCGGTGGCTCACTTTGTCGACTGCCCCGGCTTCGCGGTCGGCGTGAAACATGAACGCAGCGGCGTGGTGAAACTTGGCGTGCAGGCGATGGCGGCGGTGTATCAGGCGAAAGTGCCGTGGTGCTCCATCGTGGTGCGGCAAGCTTTTGGGTTGGCGGGTTCGGCGATGATGAACCCGACGCGGCTCAAGTATCGCTATTGCTGGCCGTCAGGCGATTGGGGTTCGCTGCCGATGGAGGGCGGCATCGAGGCAGCCTACAAATCCGACATCGAAGCGCATCCAGAACCAGAAAAGCGCCTGCAGGAAATTCGCGCTTGGGCGGAGGCGTTGCGTTCGCCGTTCCGCACGGCGGAAGCGTTTTTCGCGGAAGAAATTATCGACCCGCGCGACACCCGGCCTCTGCTCTGTGAGTGGGCCAATTTGGCGGCGCGCAACGACGATACGGGGCCGAGCAGTTTCGGCATGCGACCTTAGCTACAACGCGCGCGGCGCGTGCAGTGCTACGAGGCGAGATCGGAAGCGGACAGAATTTTAGGAGGTGTCGGCACGGGCCGCCGGCAGCGGCAGTCGTGGGCGCGCATCGGCACAGCGCGCGTCGGGCCGCGCTACTATCGGCCGGATGCGTGTGAGGCCGCGGCGCAAGCGGCGCACGATGTGGGCGGCGAGCTTGTTGGCGTCCTGCGAAAGCCGGACGATGCGTTCGCGCAAGTCTTTTGCACGCACGGCGCGGCGCACGACCGAGCCAAGATAAGCCCGGCGTACGCCAGCGCGCGGCACGCGCGTGCAACGCGCGCCAAGTCGGCCGGGTCTAATGCGCCGCAATTCAAAGGCGGCGCGGAAGATGACGATCGACAGAAAACGGCGCTCGATACAATCAAGCCAATTGTGGGCGATTTTGATCGCCTGCGCTGAGAGCGGCGCGAAGTCCTCCGCCGCGGTTAAGAACGACGCGAACCACGTGAGCCACAGCAGAATCCAGCGGTGGCGCCGCCGGAGCTTGTGGTTCGAGATAAGTGGAGCGTCAAAGCGCATGGGCGCGATTATGCGCGCGTTGTGCAGCAGTTGGATTGATTGCCGGCGGGCGCTTTGCATTCAACGGCGCGCGCGGCATTTGTGTTGGATAGATTTCGCTGAACGCCCCACAACGAAGCAGCGTTGGTCAGCGGCGCTCGTTGCGCGGGCGGCGCAGCACAGCGAGCCTACGGTCAGCGGCGTCGGGCCCGTATGTCGACGATGCAGATTGGATAAACGCATCGCCTTGGCGCGGTCCGGATTCGATGACGGTGCGGAGATAGGCGACGACGGGATGGTTGGGGCCGCAATACCGGCGCGCCCGCGCGATGATGAGCGGCGTGTCGCCCCAATAGTTCTTGAGTGTGGGGTCGGCGCCGGCATCCACGAGGATCTGCGCGATGCGCACCAGTTCGCCCTTGTTGTGGGTGGGATAGCGTTCGCACACCATCATGAGATCGTGCAGCGCGGTGTTTCCCTCGGCGTCGATTTTCCAATTCGCCTGCCAGCCTTCGCGCAAGTAGATCTGCATGCGCTCGACATCGAGGTTCATCAGCGCATCCATGACCTCCCCCGCCTGGCGCGCCGGACCGGTTGCGGTTTGGGGCGCTCCCTGCTGATACGCATGCGCCCGCGACGGATGACCATTCACAAACAGGAGCCCGATCGCGGCTGCGGCCATCGCGCCGATGGCGCCGATCCAGAAGCGCTTGATAGGCAGACGCGGCGGCGGGGCGTCGCCGCGGGATGGCGCTGCCGTTGCGACAGGGATATCGGCGACAAGCAGACGATAGCCGATTTTGGGCAGGGTCTCGACCGTGAAGGCGGCGGGCCCGGTTGCGCGCCCAAGCGCACGCACCTTGGCGATCGTGCGCGCGACCGCATCGTCGCTGACCACCCTGCCTTGCCAGCACGCGGCAATCAGATCGTCCCGTGTGACCGTGGCGCCGGCGGCTTTTGCCAAAACGACGAGAGCCGACATGGTAAGCGCTTCGGTGCGCAATTCCTGGCCGTTGACGAAAACGCGACACGCCGATGGAGACACCTTCAGGAGCGCCAGCGAAAAGTCCGGTTCGTCGGCAAGTTTGATCGCAGGCATCGGGTTTATGCGCCGTGCGGCCGAAAAGTCGGAAAAAAGTCGGCCGTTCGTCGGCAAAAAGTCCGGTAAACCGACCCCGCCATCGCCAAGCTCCCCGAGCCGCTCACGATTGTGCCGGTGAACTCTAGACGCGCGGAACCCGCGCGCAAGACCCCATGGGGAGTGGAATCGTCATGAAAAACAGACGCGTGATGTCGCTTGTGTGCGGCGGAGTTCTGGCCATTGCGATGACAGCAGGCGCGGCCAGGGCTCAAGAGAGCGACGGCGTGATCCATTACAACGAGTCGCTTCAGGAATTTCAGCAACGCTACCCGCAGCATTCGAACTGGAGTTCGCACGACCTCTATCAGTACGCCTATTTCATGATGACGAACGCGACGCAGTTCCTCGAGAACAACCGCGAGTCCATGACGGAAGCCGAATACGAGAGCCTTCGCAGCGGCATTGAACGGGCGCGCGACAGCGCGCTTCGCGGCTGCCAGGCGATGTCGTCCGGCTCGTACAGCTGCCCGCCTTCCTATCCCACCAACTAAGGCGAAGCCGAACGAGTGGAGAGTTCCATGAAGTCCTTTCTCGCGGCGTTCGCACTGCTCCTTTGCCTCCCGGCGTCGGCCTATGCGGCGGGCGCACTGGCGCTGCAAGGCGGCCAGTGCCACGCCAACACGCATTACGGCTTTGTGCTGGGGTATGCGTCGCAGGCTGACGCCGATCAGGCCGCGCTTCGCTTTTGCGGTCCGGGCTGCTCCATAAGCCTGCGCTCAACGGTGCCCAACGAGGACGGGTACATCCTGCCCGGCCACTGCGTTGCGTTCTCGCGCGATGAATCGCCGGGCAGCAACATTTGCGGCTGGAACCCGCGCGACGCCGCCACCGAAGACGAGGCGCGGCAATCGGCGATGCAAGAATGCGAACGTAACGGCGGTCATCGTTGCGAAGTCCGCGGATCTGGATGCGACCAATAAGTTGGGGCTGGAGCGAGGGCGTCTCCGGGTGGTTTGCGCTGCCCGGAGACGTCGTGCGATGACACGCTGGCACTGAGGCTTGGCGGCGCTGGCCGTGCACAAAAACTCCTGAAGCAATCCTCGCGCTGCGCCTTATGGCGTGGCGCGCTTCGGCTTAGCGTTTGCTCAAGCCGGGGAGATTGGCGTGAGCGCACGTGCAAGGATTTTTGTGTTCGCGCTTGCCGCGATCGGAGTTGTGTATTGGTGCTTTAACGGCCTGATCCTCGAACATCGCGGACCGTATTATTCGGCGCCAATCACCGAAAACACGTTTTGGCTGGCGCGGCCGGTGCGGCTGGCGCTGCATCGACCGCCGCCGAAAGACGTGCCGGGACAGATGCATTGGCGCACGCTTGCACCGGGATTTGAAGTTGCGGATTTGCCGGTGCTGGTGGGACGCGAGGAAGTCGAGCGCATTTTCCTCGCGCGCATCGATCCGGCGCAGTTTCGCTTCGAATTGCACAACGACACCGCCAACCGCACCAATCTCGACGGCTGGATGCAGCGCACCCGTGCGGCGTTGGTGGTCAATGCCAGCTATTTCGACATGAGCGCGGGGCCGGCGACGCCGGTGATCATTGACGGCAAAGCCGGCGGGCCGAGCGACTATAGCGCCAGTCATGGCGCGTTCGTCTCGTCCCTGGCGCGCACGCAGATTGCCGACCTTGCGGGCGCCGATTGGCATGCGGCGTTCGCGGGCGCGCACACAGCGCTCGTCTCCTACCCTCTGTTGATTGCGCCGGACGGCACATCGCGCACCGCGCGCGATGCGGGCTGGCTCGCTAACCGTAGTTTTCTCGGCGAGGACCGCGACGGCAAGATTATCATCGGCACCACGAAGAGCGCGTTCTTCACGCTGCCGCGGCTGGCGGATTTCCTGAAACGCGCGCCGCTGAATCTGCGCATGGCGCTCAATCTCGATGGCGGACCGGTGGCCTGCCAGGGCGTGGCGCTCGGCGGCTATCGGCGCATGAGCTATGGGCATTGGGAGGTGCAAGTGGATGCAAACGGTAGCGCGCATTTGCTGCCAGGCGGCGTGCCGTTACTGAATTTGCGGCACGAGACGATGCCGTTTGTGCTGGCGGTTTATCCGCGGCGCGATGTGGTGGAACGCTGAACCGCTTTGGTCATTCCGGACGCGCGAAGCGCGATCCGGAACCCAGGGGCTGCTAGCTCGGCGTTTGCCCCTGGGTTCCGGGTTCATCGCTGCGCGATGCCCCGGAATGACGGAGTCCGCTAAGCCGCTTTCGCTGCGGCGACGACTGCGCTTTTGACGCCGGCGACGGCGGCTTTCACGAGTTTCTCGTCGTCGCCTTCGGCCATGATGCGCACGAGCGGTTCGGTGCCGCTTTTGCGCACGAGCAAGCGGCCTTTGCCGCCGCTTAGGCTAGCTTCGGCGGCTTTGATGGCTTCTTTCACACTGGCGGCGTCCATCGGATCGGGCTTGCCGCGCTCGTAGCGCACGTTTTCCAAGACTTGCGGCGCGGGATCGAAGAGCTTGCAGACTTCGCTCGCAGGCTTGCCGCTTTGCACGATGACCGCGAGCACTTGCAGCGCGGCGAGCAAGCCGTCGCCGGTGGTGGAGAAATCCGAGAGGATGATGTGACCGGATTGTTCGCCGCCGACATTGTAGCCGTTGGCGCGCATGCGCTCGACCACGTAGCGATCGCCGACATTGGTGCGTTCGAGTTTGAGCTTCAAGCCTTCGAGGAAACGCTCGAGGCCGAGATTGCTCATCACGGTGGCGACGATGCCGGGTTTGGTCAGCGTGCCCGCCTGCTTCCAGCTTTTGGCGATGAGCGCCATCAGCTGGTCGCCGTCGATGGCGTGGCCCTTCTCGTCGACGATGGCGACACGGTCGGCGTCGCCATCGAGGGCAATGCCGATGTCAGCGCGATACTTCAGCACCGCATCCTTCAGCGCGCGCGTATCGGTTGATCCCACCTCCTCGTTGATGTTGAAGCCATCGGGATCGACGCCGAGCTTGATCACCTCGGCGCCCAATTCGTAGAGGGCGACGGGCGCCACTTTGTACGCCGCGCCATTGGCGGCATCGATGACGACGCGGAGGCCTTTGAGCGTCAGCCGCTTCGGGAAGGTCGCCTTGACGATTTCGACATAGCGCGCTTGGGCGTCGTCGATGCGGCGAGCGCGGCCGAGTTGCGAAGGATCGGCCAAGTGCTCGTCGAGCGGACGATCCATCAGCTGTTCGATCTCCCTTTCGGACTCGTCGGACATCTTGAAGCCGTCGGGGCCAAACAGCTTGATGCCGTTGTCGGCGAACTTGTTGTGCGAGGCCGAGAGCATGACGCCGAGATCGGCGCGCAACGAACGGGTTAGCATGGCCACCGCCGGGGTCGGCAGCGGGCCGAAGAGGACGACGTCCATGCCGGCTGCGGTAAAGCCCGCGGTCAGCGCCGGTTCCAGCATATAGCCGGAGAGCCGGGTGTCTTTACCGATGACCACCAAGTGGCGGCGGTCGTCGGCGGACATGAAGCGCTTGCCGGCGGCCAGACCGACGCGCATGGCGATTTCGGGCGTCATGGGGAAACGGTTGGCGGTGCCGCGGATGCCGTCCGTCCCGAAATATGCCCTGGTCATGATTCACCCTCTCGTTCGTCGCATGTTGAAAGACTAATTGAGGTGCAAATCAATGGCGCTCAGCGCATGAGAGCGCCGGGACAAATTCAACAAGCGCTACTGTTGGTTACCGCGAGGGTGAGCACGCACGCATGTGTGGAATTATTGGCATTCTTGGTAAAGACGCCCCGGCCGCGCCGCGCCTCGTGGAAGCGCTGCGGCGGCTTGAATATCGCGGCTATGACTCTGCCGGCGTCGCCACGCTGGAGAACGGCGCCATCGAGCGGCGCCGCGCCGCAGGCAAACTTGCAAACCTCGAACGCGAACTCGCAGAGCATCCCCTGACAGGATTGTCAGGCATCGGCCACACGCGCTGGGCCACGCACGGCGCGCCGACCACCGGCAACGCCCACCCGCACGCGACCAACAAGGTCGCCATCGTCCACAACGGCATCATCGAAAATTTCCGTGCGCTGCGCGAAGAACTTATCAAGGCTGGACACAAGTTCGCTTCCGAAACGGACAGCGAAGTCATCGCCCACCTGATCACCGACTATCTCGACAAAGGCCAATCACCGGAAGCGGCGGCGATCGCGGCGGTGCGCCGGCTGGAAGGCGCGTTCGGCATTGCGGTGCTGTTTGCGCAGCAACCCGACGTGATGATCGGCGCACGCAAGGGCTCGCCTTTGGCCGTGGGCCTCGGCGACGGCGAGATGTATCTGGGCTCGGATGCGATCGCGGTGTCGCCATTCACGACTCGGGTGATGTTCTTGGAAGAAGGCGACATCGCCGTCCTCTCGCACAACAAGGCCAAAGTGCTGGACGCCAACGGCATGGTGGCGGAGCGTCCGGTGCATATTTTCGCGGGCGGCGTCGCGGCGGTCGAGAAAGGCAATCACCGTCATTTCATGCAGAAGGAAATCTACGAACAGCCGGAGACGATCGGCCGTACGATTACCCGCTACGTGAATGCCTATGATGAAACCGTGCAGATGCCGGATCTCGACGGCGTGGATTTGGCGGCGGACAGCGCCATCCTGATCGGCTGCGGCACCGCGCACTATGCGGGGCGCGTCGCGGAATATTGGATGGAGCAGATCGGCGGCATCGCCGTCGAGACCGACATCGCTTCCGAGTTTCGCTATCGCAAACCGGCGTTCGGCAGGAAGAGCTTCGCGGTGTTTGTGTCGCAATCGGGCGAAACCGCGGACACGCTCGCGGCGCTGCGCTATTGCAAACAGGAAGGCCTGAAGACGCTGGCGGTGGTGAACGTGCCGGAGTCGACGATCTGGCGCGAAGCCGACGCGCGCTTGCCGACTTTGGCCGGCCCGGAGATTGGCGTCGCATCGACCAAGGCGTTCACGGCGCAGCTTTCCGCACTGGCGGCGCTTTCGGTTGCGGTTGGACGTGCGCGCGGCGCGCTGTCGACGCAAGAAGAGAAGGCGCTCGTGCATGCGCTGATGGAAACGCCGCGGCTGATCACCGAAGCGCTGAAATCCGAGGAGCAGATCGAACGCATCGCTCACGAGCTCGCGCAGGCGCGCGACGTGCTCTATTTGGGGCGCGGCGTGCATTACCCGGTTGCGCTCGAAGGCGCGCTGAAGCTCAAGGAAATTTCCTACATCCACGCCGAAGGCTACGCGGCGGGCGAACTGAAGCACGGTCCGATCGCTTTGATTGACGAAGAAACGCCGGTTGTCGTGGTCGCGCCGCACGATGCGCTGTTCGAGAAGACGCTCTCGAACATGCAGGAAGTGAATGCACGCGGCGGCAAACTGATCGTCATCACGGACGCGGCCGGCGCTGAAGCCGTGAAGGATTTGGCGAAGCACATCATCCTGGCGCCGGCGTGCGATCCGTTCGTGGCGCCGCTGGTGTACTCCGTGCCGATCCAGCTGTTGGCGTATCTGACGGCTGTACATAAAGGCACCGATGTCGATCAGCCGCGCAACCTCGCCAAGTCGGTGACGGTGGAATGAGCAAGCTTCGCGCAGGGGTTTTGGGCGCGGGCGCGTTTGGGCGCATTCACGCGCGCAAGTACGCGGAAGACGCGCGCGTGATGTTTGTCGGCGTGTTCGATCCCGACGATGAGCGGGCGACGGAGCTGGCGAATACGCATGGGGCTGAAGCGTTTCCGACGCTCGACGCGCTGCTGACACAGGTCGACATCGTCACGATCGCCTCACCGCCCTCGTTTCACGGCGCAGCGGCGACACGGACGCTGGCGGCAGGAAAGCACACGCTGATCGAGAAGCCGCTCGCGACCGATGCAGGTGTTGGCGCAGAACTCGTCAAGATCGCCGCCGCGAAAAATCTGGTCCTGGGCTGCGGCCATCAAGAACGCCTGGTGTTTGAGGCGATGGGCCTGCTCTCGGCGCCGGAACGGCCTACCTTCATCGAAAGCGTGCGCGAAGGACCGTGGACCGGACGCAGCGCCGACGTTTCAGTGACGCTCGATCTGATGGTGCACGATCTCGATCTGGTGCTGCAGCTGATCAAGGCCAAGCCGAACGCGATCAAAGCCTCCGCGCAAAGCGAGCATGGGCGTACTGCCGATCGCATCGATGCGCACCTCGCGTTCGATGGCTGCGAAGCGCACTTCACGGCTTCGCGCATCGCCGAGCGCCGCCGCTTCATGCGCGCGGTTTATCCTTCAGGCGAAGTGAAGCTCGATTTCATCAGCCGCGCGTTTGAGAACACCACTGGCTTTTCTCTGAACGCCAATTTCGCGGAGACGCGGATTGGCGCCGATCCGCTTGGGGCAAATGTCGCGCAGTTTATCGATGCGGTGCTCGGCGTTGCTGCGCGTCCGGTAGTGAACGGTCCGGAAGCGCTGGCGGTGCTGGAGCTTGCACTGGATGTCGATCGCGCCAGCGGTTTGCCGAGCTTGTCGTGATCTCTCTTCGCTTTTCTTTCGTCATACCGGGGCATCGCGCAGCGCGATCCGGAATGACGAGCTAACGTTCCCGCTATTCGAGGCCAAACATGATCCCGTTCATCGACTTGCAAGCGCAGCGCGCGCGGATTGCTGACAAGATCGACGCCGCCGTTTCCAAGGTTGTACGCAGCGGCGCGTACATCTTCGGCCCGGAAGTGAAGCAGCTCGAAGGCCAGCTCGCCACGTTTGCGCAGGCCAAGCATTGCATCGGCAACGCCAACGGCACCGATGCGTTGGTGTTGCCGTTGTGGGCGTGGGGTGTGGGCGAAGGCGATGCGGTGTTCACGCCTTCCTTCACGTTCGCGGCCACCGCTGAGATCGTGCCGTGGGTAAACGCCACGCCGGTATTCGTCGATGTTCTGCCGGATACGTACAACATGAACCCGAAGTCGCTCGAAGCGGCGATCGCGGGCGTGAAAAAGGATGGCAAGCTGACGCCGAAGGTGGTCATCGCCGTCGATCTTTTCGGACAACCGGCCGACTACGCAGCCATCAGCGCCATCTGCAAGCGCGACGGGCTGAAGCTGATCGCCGACAGTGCGCAAGGCTACGGCTGCACGCTGAACGGCAAGCATCCGATGCACTGGGCGGACGCGCAAACGACCTCGTTCTTTCCCGCCAAACCGCTCGGCTGCTATGGCGACGGCGGCGCCACACTCACCAATGACGACGCCGACAACGTGCTGATGCGGTCGATCGCGTTTCATGGCGCAAGCGGCGACGACAAATACAATTGCGCGCGCATCGGCATGAACTCGCGGCTGGATACGATTCAGGCGGCGATCCTAATCGAGAAGCTGGCGATATTCGAAGACGAGATTCGCATGCGCAATGAAGTCGCGGATCGTTACGCGCAATTGCTCGAAGGTCTGGTGACTGTGCCGCGCGTGATTGACGGCGGCGTTTCTACGTGGGCGCAATATGTGATCGAAGCCGACGACCGTGATGGGTTGGCGGCACATCTGCGTAACGCGGAAATTCCCACGGCGCAGTATTACCCCAAGCCGCTGCACAAGCAGACCGCGTACGAAGCGTTTCCGCTGGGCGCCGGCGGCATGAAGGTGAGCGAGACCATCTGTCACCGTGTGCTGGCGCTGCCGATGCACCCCTATCTCGACGGGCAAACGCAAACGAAGATCGCCAACGCCGTGCGCGAATTCGTTAAGGCTGGCGGGTAGCGCTTGCGAGGCTGAACAGATCGCGCGAGGCTGGCGGCCATGAAAGTCGAACGCCTCGCGCCGATCGCCACATCGCTGCAGCCGAGCAATCATCCGTACCTGAATGGCGCGTGGACGCCGCTGCACGAAGAGGTCAACGCGACCGATCTCGAAGTGATCGAAGGCGCCATTCCGGCGGACATTGCCGGCGTCTATCTGCGCAACACGGAAAACCAGGTGCATCAGCCGCTGGGACGGTTTCATCCGTTCGACGGCGACGGCATGATCCATCAGATCGCGTTCGAGAACGGCCGCGCGAATTATCGCAACCGCTTCGTGCGCACGCGCGGCTTTCAGGCTGAGCAAGAAGCGAATGCGTCGCTGTGGGGTGGGCTTGCCGATCCGGTGTCGCTGGCGAAGCGGCCTGGCTGGGGCGCGCATGGCGCGCTGAAGGATTCGTCAAGCACCGACATTGTCGTGCACGCGGGCAAGGCGCTCTCGACGTTCTATCAGTGCGGCGAAGGTTATCGGCTCGATCCGTTGACGCTGGACTGTCTCGGCATCGAAAGCTGGACGCCGATCGACGGCATTTCCGCGCATCCGAAGGTCGATGAAGCCACCGGCGAAATGATGTTTTTCAATTACTCGAAGCATCCGCCTTATATGCATTACGGCGTCGTCGATAAGTACAACAAACTCCAGACGTATATTCCGGTGCCCCTGCCCGGTCCGCGCTTGCCGCATGACATGGCGTTCAGCGAGCACTACTCGATCTTGAATGATATGCCGGTGTTCTGGGACGCGGAGCTGTTGAAACGCGACATTCACGCGGTGCGCTTGCATGCAGGCGTGCCGACGCGCTTTGCGATTGTGCCGCGGCATGGGCGCACGGCGGACATCCGCTGGTTCGAAGCGGCGCCGACTTATGTGCTGCACTGGCTGAATGCGTACGAAGATGGCGATGAGATCGTGCTCGACGGCTATTTCCAGGAAAACCCGACGCCGCGCCCGAAGCAGGATGCGCCCGCGGGTTTCGAGCACATGATGTCTTATCTCGATGAACACAGCTTTCGCTCGAAGCTGCATCGCTGGCGGTTCAATCTGAAGACCGGCGAGACGCAGGAGCGGCACCTGGACGAGCGGATCATGGAATTCGGCATGATCAATCCGCGCGTTGCCGGGCGCAAATATCGCTACGCATTCTCGACGCTTTCAAAACCAGGCTGGTTCTTGTTCACCGGCTTCGTGAAAAACGACCTGGAGACGGGCGAGAGCTGGACGTTTGAGTTGCCGGACGGTTGCTATGCGAGCGAAGCGCCGTTCATTCCGCGCCGCGGCGCGATCGCGGAAGACGATGGCTATCTCGTCAGCTTCATCACCAACGAAAACACCGGCACGTCGGAGTGCATATTGCTCGACGCGCGGCGCATTGAAGATGGTCCGATCTGCCGGATCGCGCTACCGCACAAACTCTGCAGCGGCACGCACGCTTGCTGGGCCGATCGCGAACAATTGGAAGACGCGCGGCGCGCATGAGCGACGATGTCTATGAGATCGAGTGCCTGGTTGTCGGCGCGGGCGTGGTTGGTCTCGCTTGCGCGGCAGCCATCGCGCGCTTGGGACATGACGTGCTTGTGGTCGAAGCGGCGAGCGCGATCGGCACTGGCGTATCGGCCCGCAACAGCGAAGTGATCCATGCGGGAATCTACTACCCAACGAACAGCGTACGCCGCCGCCTGTGCGTCGAAGGGCGCCGCAAACTCTATGCATACGCGGCCTCGCACAATGTCGCGCACCGCAAGTGCGGCAAACTCATTGTCGCGACGGCGGCGGCCGAAGAAGCGCAGATTGCGGCGCTGCATCAGCGCGCGCTCGACAATGACGTCGAAGGCATGTCGCTGTTGACCGGCGCTGAGGCGCGTGCGCTTGAGCCCAATCTGAATTGCGTCGCGGCGGCGTTCTCGACGGAAACGGGAATTGTCGATGCGCACGGCTTGATGACAGCGCTACGAGGCGATCTTGAAAGCGCGGGCGGCGCGGTTGCATTGAACGCGCCGGTGCTCGGCGGCGCTATGCGCGACGGCGGAGATTTTGAAATCCGCGTCGGCGGTGCGCAGCCCGCGCTGGCGCGCTGCCGTGTGTTGATCAACGCCGCGAGCCTTCAAGCGCAACGCGTCGCCGCCAGCATCGAGGGAATGCCCGCCGCGCACATTCCGCCGCTGACCTTGGTGAAGGGCAACTATTTCGGCTGCGCGGGCAGACCCGCCTTCTCGCGGCTCATTTATCCAGCACCGGTTGAAGGCGGACTTGGTGTGCATCTGACGCTCGACTTGGGCGGACGTATGCGCTTTGGACCTGATGTCGAATGGCTTGCGGTCAACGATCCGGACAGCGTCGACTACACTGTCGATCCGAGACGGGGCGATGCGTTCTACGCCGCGATCCGGCGCTACTGGCCGGCACTTGCCGATGGCGCGCTGACGCCGGACTATAGCGGCTGCCGCCCCAAACTTTCCGGGCCGGGTCAAACCGCCGCCGATTTTCGCATCGACGGCGCTGAGGTTCACGGCGTGCGCGGATTGGTCAATCTCTTCGGTATCGAAAGCCCGGGACTCACGTCGTCGCTTGCGATCGCCGAAGACGTCGCGGCCAAGGCGTTGGCTTCTTGAGGCGGTGTCTTAGCTGACGGCGACGTCTTCGCGGCCGAGCGTTGCGTCGAGCAGCGCGAATATCCGATAGCGGATCATCTCGTTGTCGCCCGCGCGTGCGAGCTGTTCGATCTGCGCCAGTTCGTCGGCGCTGACGCCGGCGTCGGCGGCGATGGGATCAATACGGAAAACGCTCGGCGTATGCGAGGCGACCACGCGTTCGTAATTGTCGAACAGCGCTTCCTTCATCTTCTCGCCGGCGCGCAAGCCGGTGAATTCAATGGCTACGTCCTGGCCGGATTTAGCGATGAGCTTGCGGCCCATCTCCAGGATCGAAACGGGCTCACCCATTTCCATGAAATAGACGCCGCTCGGATCGTTTGACGCCGTCAGCGACACGATCAGACCGACGGCTTCGCCGGGCGACATGAAATAGCGCTCCATGTCAGCGTGCGTGATTTGCAGCGGGCCGCCTTCGGCGATTTGTGCGCGGAAGCGCGGCAACACAGAGCCTTGCGAACCAAGCACATTGCCGAAGCGAATGGACTTCAGCGCCATCCGCGGCGCGCGCCGGCGATGGAATTCCAACAGGTGCAGTTCGGATAGCCGCTTGGTCGCGCCCATCACGCACACCGGCGCCGCAGCCTTATCGGACGAGATCAAAGTAAAATGACTGGCGCCGGCCGCGTGCGCAGCCGCAAGCGCGTTGCGTGTGCCGATCAAATTGGTGAGCACGCACTCGCCAGCGTGACGCTCGCCCATGTGCACATGCTTGAGCGCCGCAGCGTGAACGACGATGTCCGGTTGCAGACGCTCCATCTGCCGCGCCAAACGCACGCCGTCGCGCACGTCGGAGAGTACGTCGACAATGTCGAGCTTCGGGTTCAAGCGCGAAACACGCTCGACAACATCGATGAGGCCGTGGTCGAACTGATCAATCAATGCAAGTTGCGCGCAATTCTGCTGCGCGAAATGTTCGGCAAGCGCTGCGCCGATGCTTCCGCCGGCGCCCGTAACGGCAACCCGCTTGCCGGCATAGAAGCCAGCCGCGTGCGGCTGTCCCTTGTCCGCACGAAGAGGCGTCAGCTCTTGCGTCAAAATCGTCCCGCCAACGGATTCGTCCCTGCCCGCAAGTAACGGCGCCGGTCTTGTCTTGGCAAGCGGGGGCGAGATCGCTCTCGCACAGTTCATCAAATTGAAAGGCGCCGCCCCGGTTACCGCCAAACTTGGAACTGTACTGAATTTTTACGGGCGCAATCTCACGGGAACCTAAGTACAACCCGTAAGTTTTCGCTCACATCTTTGACTTACAAGCACACCGCTAGCCCGAGATACAGTATTTGCGACGCGTTTCCCCATCTATTCCTTTCGGACTATGGAAACAGCAAAGTCATTTGCGCGCGCAGTGTGTGTAATTTCAATTTCTGATCTGCACGCGCGCGCCTCGACACCTTTGCGTTGTTTTACGTCCGCCGTGTTGGAGTTCAACGCGCGAGGGCACCGAATGAGGCGACACCGAAATGTTTTGCACCGGCGGCGGCAGTAAAAAATTTCGCGCACATGCAACAGACGATCCAAACTTTGGGCGCGTGCTCAAATCATCGGCGCGACGCAACGCTGCTAGCTGGCAACAATCCGAACGTCACTGGCGACCGGCACGGGACGCTGGATGCTCTTGAGGTAGGCAGGCAAGACTACATCCGGCGTGCCGGTCATCATCACTTGGCCGCGCTCCATCCACACCACCAAATTGCAGATCCGGCGCACGATCTCTAGCGAGTGGCTTGAAAGCACGACGATGCGCGTGGTTTCCAAAAGATCAGTGAGACGTTTTTGCGCTTTCGCGACGAAATCGGCGTCGCCGGCGCTTAGCCACTCGTCCATGACAAGGATGTCGCCGCGCACGGCGGTCGAGAGGCCGAACAGAAGCCGCGCGCGCATGCCGTCGGAATAAGTCCGCACCGGCAGATGGATGAAGTCGCCCAGACCCGACCATTCGGGCACGTCGTGCTTGGCGCGCTTGATTTCCGCTTCGGTAGCGCCGAGCAAACGCATCGGCACCTCGATATTCTGCATGCCGCTCAGTTCGCCTTGGATGCCCAAGCCGCGTGTGATCAGCGGGACGACGCGGCCTTCGATTTTGAGACCGCCGCGTTGGGGATGAAACAGCCCGGCCAAGACCCGCAACAATGTGGATTTGCCAGCGCCGTTGCGCCCGATCAGACCGACGCGGTCACCATCGCGCAGTTGCAGCGACACGTTGGAGAGCGCTTGCACTTCGACGATACCGCCGGGGCGATTGCCGTCGCCGCCGGCGAACTGGCGCATCACCGAAACTTTGAGCGACCGCCCTGTTGAATCGAACAAGGGGTACCAAAAGCTGGCGTCTTCAAGGGTGATCGAAGCCATGGGAGCCTACAGCCAAAGCGTCACGTGTTTCCGGGTGGCGGAAACACAGAACATCGCAAGCACAGCGAAAACAGCGCACGTCCACCAGGAAAACTGCCAGTCCAGCAGTGTCGGCTGCTCCCCAAGCAAAGGCGCGCGAATGAGTTGAACCAGATGGTAAAACGGGTTGGCGGTGGTGAAGATGGGCCGGTGCGAACCTTCATGCGGCTGCCAGAAAATCGGCGTCAGATAGAAGATCACCTGCAGCGCGCTGGTCACAGCTTGAGGCACGTCGCGGAAGCGCACGCAAATGGG
Organism: Terricaulis sp.; assembly: GCA_047601265.1. Classification (GTDB taxonomy): domain Bacteria; phylum Pseudomonadota; class Alphaproteobacteria; order Caulobacterales; family Aquidulcibacteraceae; genus Vitreimonas. Next base: position 3,045,394 of record JASGJR010000001.1, on the reverse strand, counting down.
ACCAAGCAGCAACGCGGCGAAGAAACCGACCAGCATGATCAAGAGAGCGCCTGGAATGATGAGAAAAGCCGTCGGCGTCATCGGCAGACCGAACACCACCAACACGCCAATGATGGCGATGGCATTGTGTAGAAATATGATGCCGTCCCGGATGGCGGTGCGCGCGCCGATCACGCTCAGCGGCAGGGGCACATTCTGCAGATACGCAGTGTGCATGATGACGGATTGGCAGGCTTCGTTCATCACGCCGGATACGAGCTGCCAAGCCAGCATCCCGCCCGCGACCCAGCCGATATAGCCTTCCAAGGGTTGCTGAAAAACTGAGCTGAAAACGTACGCCAAGGCCATGACGCTGACGACCAGCGAGGCGCTGATCCAAAACGGGCCGAGCACCGAGCGCCGGTAGCGGAGTGTGATATCTTGCAGTGCAAGCAGATAACTCGTGCGCCAGTGCGCAAGGCCGCTCCCAAGGTCGGCAAGAGCTCCAAGCATTTCCCGCCACGCTCCCAGTGCACCCGTGCACCCGCCCAATGCGCTTGGCGCCCGCTTAGCATGAGGCTTTGCTGATTGCCATCGACTGGGGTGCAACGGAGGCCGCGCCAGCCCCAAGGGGTAAGGACCTTGACGCCTGTTTCGCGTACTGAACAAACCTATTGACCTGAACGATCAAGTCTCACCACTCCGGCTCATGGCAGACGACGCCGTCACCAACAGCGAGAACTCCCCGCAGTCGCGGCGCAGCAGCGCGCGCTCGCGCAGGCGCATCGTCGTTGTGCTCGGCATGCACCGCTCGGGCACCAGCGTGATTACGCGCGGACTGCAAGTATTGGGCGTGTCGCTTGGCGATCATCTGATGCAAGCGTCCGGCGACAACAGCAAAGGCTTCTTCGAAGACCTCGACATCTATCATCTCAACGAAAAGCTGCTCGCGAAGATTGGCAGTACTTGGAACAATCTGGCGCCCATCGACGGCGATGCGCTCGCTGGCCCCGCCTTCTCACAAGAGCGCCGCGAAGCCGCCGCGCTGCTCAGCGCCAAGATCAGCGGCGCGGAGGTGTTTGCCTTCAAAGATCCGCGCACCGCACTGCTGATGCCGTTCTGGCGCTGCGTGTTCGACGATCTCGATCTCGACGACCGCTATTTGATCGCGCTGCGCAATCCGCTCGAAGTTGCTGCGTCGCTGCAGGCGCGGGACCACATGCCTCTCGCCAAGGGCGTCATGCTGTGGGCCAAGCACATGATCGAAGCGATCCGCCACACGGACGGCAAACCGCGCGTGCTGGTGAATTTCGACGATGTGCTCGATGCGCCCGAAGACGAGCTGGCGCGGATTGCTGTTGCCCTCGATTTGCCGGCGCAGCTCGATGTCGCGGCGATGGCGTCGTTCCGGGGCGAATTTCTCGCCACGGAGTTGCGCCATCACCGTATCGGCAAGAATGAGCTCCGCCGCTCGGGTGTCGCGGCGGCGTTTATGATCGAGCTGTTCGAGTGCCTGCTGCGCGCAGAAAGCCTCGATCAGCTGCCGCCGACGCAGTGGTCGGCGCTGGTTGGCCGCTACGAAGACGCGGCGCCGCTGCTTGTGTACGCCGACCAACTCGACACGGCGCAAACGGAAGCCACTAAACGCGCGGATGCCGCCGAGAAAACGGCAGCGCGTTTGGCGGATGTCGATGCAGCGCTTGCGACCTCAGACGCAGCGCGCCAGGAACTGGACGCGCGCGCGGCAGCGTTGCAGCAGGAGCGCGATCACCTCGCGGCGGAAGCGTCCAGACAGCAGCAGACCAACGCCAACCTCACGCGCGAGAACGCAACGCTGAAGCAGCGCGTGACGATGGCGGAAGCGTCGTCCGCGCAAAACGCGCGCGAGCTGAGCGGCCTGAGGGGTGAGCTGGAAGCGCAGGCCGCGCTTACGAAGCAACGCGAAGCAGATCTCGCGAGCCTACGCGCGACAAGTACGCGTGAGATCGAAGGCCTCACGCAGCAGCTCACCGATGCAAAACATGCTGAGCTCCGCACCGCGGCTGAGCTTACGCGCGCGCGGAGCGCGGCAGCGACCGATGCCGCTGCGCTCGATGTTAAGCTGGCGAAGGAGCGCGCGCAGGCGGACGCTTTGCTTTCCGCGGCGCAGGCAGCGCGGACGCAAGCCGAGACACGCGCGGAAACAGCGGTGCGCGAGCGCGATACGAAACGGTCGGAGTTGCTAGCAGCACATGCGCGTTTGGGAGATCACGCCGCTGCGCTGGAGAAACGCACACAGGAAGTGGAGCACCTGCGCGCGATGCTTGTGGCGAAGGAGGACGAGCGCCGCCGCTATCGCCGCGACATGCTGGTCGCGCGCGCGGGGCTGACAGCAACCACACAGAGCCTATCCTGGCGCATTACGGCGCCGCTGCGCGGCGCGTTGCGGGTCGCGCGCGATCCCGGGCGCTCGGTGCGCGTCGCCGGTGCAATGGTGGCGCGCAAAGCGTGGCGCGCGATACCTTTGCCGCCGGAGCAACGCGGACGCCTCGCCGGCAAAGTTTTTCAAGCGACCCCGGGATTGTTTGCCTGGAGCGGCGCCTACAAACGCTGGCACGCGAGCCAACAAGCGGCGCCGGTTGCGGCGATCGCGCAAGCAGAAAGCGTTGCGGCGCCGATCACCGCGCCGGAAGTCGCGCCGCCGCCACGCCCGCCACAATTGGAAACGTACGTACCGCTGTTGGCGCACACACCGCCATCTGAAGTCGCAGCGCGCGCCATCGCTTTTTATCTACCGCAGTTTCATCGCATCGCTGAGAATGATGCGTGGTGGGGCGAAGGCTTCACTGAATGGACCAAAGTGCGGCCATCGGCGCCGCGCTATCCGGGCCACTATCAACCGCACGAACCTGATGCACTCGGGTATTACGATCTCGTCGAGACGCCCGGAATTATGGCGAAGCAAGCGGAGCTCGCAAAGCTGCACGGGCTCAGCGGCTTTTGCTTTTATTTCTACTGGTTCGCTGGCAAGCGGTTGCTGGAAGCGCCGCTGCAAAACTTGCTGCACGACAGCAGCGTTGATCTACCGTTCTGCCTGTGTTGGGCGAACGAAAATTGGACACGGCGCTGGGACGGCAAATCGCAAGAAATTCTGATCGCGCAAAATCATTCGGAGGACGATGACCTCGCCTTCATCGCGCATGTCAGCCAATACTTCGCCGATCCGCGCTACATTCGTATCAACGGGCGGCCGCTGTTGCTCGTCTATCGCCCTGCTCTCTTGCCGAACGCGAAGGAAACGTCGCTGCGCTGGCGGCGGTGGCTGCGCGAGAATGGCCACGGCGATGTCTATCTGGCGTATACGCAATCGTTCGAAAACGCGCCGCCGGAGACCTATGGCTTCGATGCGGCTGTCGAGTTTCCGCCGAACAATAAAGGACTGGCGCAGGAGCCAATGCCTGCGGCTGCGTTCAGCAGCGACACGGCGCTGCACTGCTACGATTGGCGCAAGCTGGTGAGCGAGAGCCGCGACTATCAAGCCCCGGCGTACCGGCTGTTTCGCGGCGCGAATCCGTCGTGGGATAACACGCCGCGCCGGCCGCGCGACGGCGCGGTTCTGCTCAATGCATCACCTGACGCTTATGAGGAATGGCTGGGACATGCCGTGCGCGACACCGCGCGGCGCTTCGACAATCCAGAAGAACGTCTCGTCTTCATCAACGCGTGGAACGAATGGGCCGAAGGCGCGCACCTCGAACCGGATAAGCGCTACGGCTACGCGTGGCTGGAAGCCACACGCCGCGCGCTTAGCCATGGCGCCGATCGCCCGCATGTGCTGGTGGTGGCCCACGATCTCTATCGTCACGGCGCGCAGTTCTTGGCGCTGAGCATCGCCGACACGTTGCGCGAGAAGTTCGGTTGCGCGGTGACGATGATCGCCGGCAAGGACGGCCCATTGGCGGACACCGCGCGGCAACGCGGCCCGCTACATATCCTCGATCCCGCGCTCATGAGCGCAGCGGAGATCGATGCGGCGGTCGAGGCCCTCGCGGCGCAAGGCTTTCGTCATGCTGTAGTCAACTCCGCAGCGTCGGCATGGTTGTCGCCGGTGTTTGCCAAGCACGGCATCGCGCACGTTGGACTGGTGCATGAAATGGCGCAGACGATCGAGGTGCGTGATCTCGGCGAAGCGCTCCGTGTGCTCGACACCAATGCGCGCGCTGTCGTCTTTCCGGCGCAGGTTGTTCGCGAAAGCGCGCGGACCGCTGCGGGCCTGACGCGATGGCGCGCGCCGGTCATACGTCCGCAAGGCTTGTATAAGACAGCTTGCGTTGCCGACCTGAGTGACAAGGAGCGGGCGCGAACGCGCCTTGCCCAGAGGTTCGGCGTGAGCGCGGATGCACGTTTCGTCGTGGCGCTTGCGTACGCGGATGCGCGCAAAGGCCCGGACATCTTCGCGGATTGGGCGGGCGCCGCCGCTGCGCGCTGGCGCGATCTGCACTTTGTGTGGGTCGGCGACATCGATCCCGCGTTCAAGGCGGCGTTTGATGCACACATCGCCGCTGCACGCGCACGCGGCGCACAGATTCACGTGTTGCCGTTTCAGGATGATGTGGCCGACTTCTACCTTGGCGCCAGCCTATTTGCGTTGACCTCGCGCGAAGATCCGTTCCCGTCCGTCGCTCTGGAGGCGCTTGCTGCAGCGACACCGGTGATCATGAAGGCCGGCGCGGGCGGTATCGAGGAGCTTGGCGCGTTCGGCTGCGTGGACGCGATCGATGAGACGCCCGGCGCGTTTACGACCGCCGCGGCGAAGTGGCTCGACGATGATGCCGCGCACCGCCAAGCCGGCATTGCGGGACGCGATCTCGTTCGCGAGCATTTCGGCGCCATTTCCTATGTCGGCGCCGTGGCGGATTTGCTGGAGCTTGAGACGCCGAACATCTCGGTGGTGGCGCCCAACTACAATTACGCGCACTGCCTTGAGCAGCGTCTGCAAAGCATCCTCGCGCAGACGCTGGCGCCACGTGAAATTATCGTGCTCGATGACGCATCGACGGATGATAGCATCGCCGTTGTGGAGCGCGTGCTGGCGCAGTCGCGCATCAATTGGCGCATCGTCCGCAACCAAGAAAATTCTGGCAGCGTGTTCGCGCAATGGCGCAAAGGCGCTGAACTCGCACAGGGCGAGTTCGTCTGGATCGCGGAAGCGGACGACTGGGCCGATCCACGCTTCTTGGAGACGGCCGCGCTGCCGATGCGGCGTGGCGACGTCGTGCTCTCCGCCACGCAGTCGAAACAAGCGGATGTCGCAGGCAATGTCATCGCCGCCGATTATCTCGATTATGTCCGCGATGTCTCGCCGGACAAGTGGACGCGCGCTTTCTATGGCGATGGCGAGGATGAGGTGCGCGGCGCTTTCTCGGTCAAGAACACGCTGCCGAATGTGAGCGCCGTGCTGTTCCGGCGGGCGGCGCTGGTGGAAACGCTAACGCGCCACTATCGCGAAATCACCTCGTACCGGGTTGCCGGCGATTGGTGTGTGTACGTGAATCTACTTCGCCATGGCGGCATGGCATTTGCGCCTGCGGCGCTCAATTACCATCGGCGCCACGACAGCAGCGTTACCATAGCCAAATTCGGGCTGAAGGAGCTCGCAGAGATCGCGCGCATGCAGGCGTTTGTGGCCAAGGAGTTCGGGGTGGACGACACGCGGGCGCGGCAAGCGCGGGCTTATCTCGATGTGCTCGTCGCCCAATTCGGCCTCGCTGAGAAGTGCCCGCCGGCCCAGCTAGAAGGCGCTCTGCGCGGCATCGCCGCCGCCTGAGCGAAACTGGGGTGTGAACTTGCTTTCGCGACAGGGTTGTACGACCTTCCGGGCTGCGGGAGACACATGGATTTCGGATCAATGAGACAGCGTCACCGCACGTATGGCGCTGCCGGCGTGCGCGCCATTTTTGACGCCGAATTCTACCTGCGAGCGTATCCCGATGTCGGCGCCGCGGGTCTCGATCCTTTGCAGCATTATCTCGACATCGGCTGGGCCGAGGGCCGCAATCCGCACCCGCTTTTTGACAGCGACTATTATCTCGAAGCCAATCCCGACGTGGAGGCCAAGGGCCTCAATCCGCTTGTCCATTATGTCTACGCCGGCACCGGCAAAGGACGGCGGCCGCACGCTCTGTTCGACGGCGCATGGTATCGGCAGCAATATCCCGACATCGGCGACGACAATCCGCTGCAGCACTATATTGCAGCAGGCGCGAGAGAGCTGCGCCGACCTAACCCGCTGTTCGATCCCGCCTGGTATGTGGAGCAGCATCCCGAGGCGGCGGATAATCCACTCGCGCACTATACGCAATTTGGCCATGCACAGCGCTTGCAGCCGCATCGATTGTTCGACGGCGACTATTATCTTGCGCGCTACCCCGATGTCGCGGCCTCCGGCATGGATCCGTTCGCGCACTATCTGCTGCGTGGACACCTGGAGACACGCGATCCGCATCCGCTGTTCGACACAGCGTGTTATCGCGAGCAGCGCGGCGCGTTCGAGGGCAACCCGCTTGCCGACTACATGCAGTGGGGCGTCAGCACGGAGATTGCGCCGCACCGGTTGTTCGACGCGCACTGGTACGCGCAGCAGCATCCCGAAGCTGCGGCACGGCCGTTCTGGCACTACCTGACCATTGGCGCGGCGGTTTTGTACAACCCGAACCCGCTGTTCGATGCGGCTTGGTATGTGAAGCAGCGCCGCGACGCGGCGCGCAACCCACTGGCGCACTACGCGCGCTATGGCGCCGAACGCGGGCTGCAACCGCATCCGCTGTTCGATCCGGCGTTTTATCTCAAGCGCCACACCGATGTCGCGGCTGCGAATCAGGACCCGTTCGATCACTACCTGCGGCGCGGCCATCTCGAGAGCCGCGATCCGCATCCGCTGTTCGACACAGAATTCTACCGGGAGCAGCGCGGCGGACTGGCTGAGGTCAATCCGCTCGCGGACTACATCAGCACCGGCGCAGCGGCCCATGTGTCGCCCAGCAAGTTCTTCGATGCGGCGTGGTATGCGCGTCAGCACCCAGAGGCGGCTAGCGATCCGCTCCGTCATTATCTCGCCGTTGGCGCTGCGGCGCTCTACGCGCCGAATCCGCTCTTCGACGCCGCTTGGTACGTGGCTCGTCATCCGGACGCCGCGAACAATCCGCTGCTGCACTACGTTCAGGGTGTGGCGGGACTGCACCCGCAAACGCACCCGTTGTTTGATCCAGACTTCTATCTGGCGCAAAATCCCGACGTTGCGCGCAGCGGGCAAGATCCGCTCGATCACTATTTGCGGCGTGGTCACCTAGAGACACGCGAACCGCATCCGCTCTTCGACACGGCGTTCTATCGCGAGCAGCGCGGCGGGCTGGCGGGGGTTAATCCGCTTGTCGACTATATGAGCGTCGGCGTGGCGGCGCACATTTCGCCGAACCGATTGTTCGACGCCGCCTGGTACGCGCGTCAGCATGAGAGAGCGGCGACGGCGCCATTTCTCCATTTTGCATCGAGCGGCGCGGCAGACCTTCGCGCCCCGAACCCACTCTTCGACGCGGCCTGGTATGTGACGCAGCACCCGGAGGCTGCGGAAAATCCGCTGTTGCACTATGAGCGGCAGCGCAAAGGCGCGCGCCCGCAACCGCATCCACTGTTCGACGCCAGTTTCTATCTCGAACAGAATCCCGATGTCGCGGCGACGGGACAGGACCCGCTCGATCACTATCTGCGGCGCGGCCATCTCGAGACACGCGACCCACATCCTCTGTTCGACACTGCGTTCTATCGCGAACAACGTGGCTGGGCCGGCGGCGGCAATCCACTTGTCGACTATATGGAGACCGGCCAGTCGCAACACGTGTCGCCGAACAGGTTGTTCGATGCTGCGTGGTATGCGCGCCAACATCCCGAAGCTGCCGACGCGCCGCTTTTGCACTATGTGTCTACGGGCGCGGCGGCGCTGCACGCACCCAATCCGCTGTTTGATGCGCGTTGGTATGTGACCCAGCATCCAGAGGCGGCGGCAAATCCGCTGCTGCACTACTTGCGGCAGGCGCCTGGACAGCATGCGCAGCCGCATCCCCTATTCGATGCGAACTTCTATCTTGCGCAGAACCCCGATGTGGCGGCGAGCGGGCAAGATCCGTTGGACCACTATCTTCGCCGCGGCCACATCGAAGCTCGCGATCCACATCCACTGTTCGACACGGCCTTCTATTGCGCGCAACGCGGCGATCTCGGCGGCGCCAACCCGCTTGTTGATTTTATGGAAACTGGCGCGGCGCGCATTTCGCCAAACCGATTGTTCGCCGCCGATTGGTACGTGCGCGAGCATCCCGAGGCCGAGGGCGCGCCATTTCTGCACTACCTTTCGACGGGCGCTGCGGCCCTGCATGCGCCGAACCAATTGTTCGACGCCAACTGGTACGTCACGCAGCACCCGGACGCCGTAGACAATCCGCTTGCGCATTATGTGCGTCACGGCAAGAGCCGGCGCCTGCAACCGCATCCGTTGTTCGATCCAGATTTCTATCTGGCGAAAAATCCAGACGTAGCCGGCCAGGACCCCCTGGATCACTATTTGCGGCGTGGACATCTTGAGGCGCGCGATCCGCACCCATTGTTCGACACGGCCTACTACCGCGAGCAGCGCGACACTGGCGGCGCCAATCCGCTCGTCGACTATATGCGGAACGGCGCGGCAATCTCTCCGCATCGTTTATTCGACGCCAATTGGTACGTGCAGCAACAGCCTGATGCGGCGGCGGCGCCATTCATACACTACGCGACAGTGGGCGCGCGCGCGCTGAAATCGCCTAATCCGCTGTTCGACGCCAATTGGTACGCAGATGAATATCCGGAAGCCGCAGTCAATCCACTTGCGCACTACGCACGCTATGGAGTCGAGCACGGCCTGCGGCCGCATCCGTTGTTCGACACGGCCTATTATCTCGAACGTTATCGGGATGTCGCCGATGCGGGTCAGCATCCGCTCGATCATTACCTGCGGCGCGGCGATGTCGAGATGCGCGATCCAAACCGCGACTTCGACAGCGCTGACTATTTTGAACGCTATCCTGAGCTGAAAGGCGGCGGCGTCACGCCGCTTGCAGACTATCTTCGCCGCGGCGCCAGCGCAGGAGCAGCGATTGTTACGCGGCGCAAGCGCGGTATCGCGGCTCTTGTCGACGATCGGTGGTATCGCGGCGCGCACGGAGATTTGCTTGGCGACGGTGAGGCCCCGCTCGATCACTATCTACGCATCGGGCACAAGCTCGGCTGCAATCCCAATCCCTTCTTCGATCCGATTTGGTATGCGCAGCAAAACAGCGACGTACGCGCGCTTGGCGCCGAGCCGCTGTCGCACTACCTCGCGACTGGTTGGCGCGAAGGCTATGCGCCGAGCCCGTTCGTGAACGAGGATTGGTGCCGAGAACACGTCCGCCACCCCCTCGCCGGCGATGGTTCGGTATTGCCAGCGCTGGTTGAATTTTTGCAGCGCGACGATCTTGGCGGGATTGCCAAGACGGCTGCGCACGTTCGCGGCGACATGGCGTCTGTAGTCCGCGTAGCGACGCAGCTCGAAGTACTCAAGCGGCCAAAGCAAAAGAAACGCATCGGTTTCTTTTCGCACGATTTGCTGTGGCAAGGCGCGCAGAACTCGCTGCTCGAATTGGCGCTTAGCAAGCGCAATTCATCTGCGTACGAGCCCATCCTGTTCTCCTTCCTGGAAGGCCCTCTCGCCGCGGAGTATCGCGAGGCAAACATTGCGACGGTGATCGTGCCGATGCGGATGTACGAAGCATCGCGCGAAACGCTCGCGTATATCTTCCGCGCTTGTCAGCTTGACGTGCTGCACGCCAACACAACGCGCACGTTCGAGGCTGTCGCCGCGGCGCAAGATGCGAAGATTCCTACCGTGTGGAATATCCGCGAGAGCGACGCCTTCGACGAAGCTTTCGCCTTTGTGGACAAGGCACAGGCCGATTTTGTTCACAAGCAAGTCATTCCGTGCGCCGATCAGATCGTCTTCGTCGCCAACAGCACTGCTGCACTGTGGCCGCGTGAGCTCGATTCGAAGAAGCGCGTGATCCCCAACGGCATCGACGAGGTGCGCTTCCTTGGCCCTGCTTACGATCTCATGGTGAAGGATCGCGTTTTAGCCGAGCGGGTGCATTTCCTGTGCGTGGCAACTTTCACGCAGCGCAAAGATCAGTTCACAATTATCCGCGCGCTTTCGGCCTTGCCGGATGAAATCTTGTCCCGGATTCAGTTCACGTTCGTTGGCGCGGTTGCCACCGAGTATGGCGAACGCGTGAGGGCCGAGCTCACCAAGCTGCATCGCACGCGGCCCATTGCCATCGAGGTGCTTGAGCATACGTCGAGCGGCGCCGAACGGCAGTCGGTGGTGGATCGCTTCGCGGCGGCGCATTGCTTCGTGCAAGCGTCGTTGAACGAGAGCTATCCCCGCGTCGTGCTGGAGGCGCTCGCGGCGTCGTGTGATGTCATCGCATCCAACTCGTTCGGTACCGCCGAGATCCTTGGCTTCGACTATGAATATCTGTTCGAACCCGGCGACGCCGACCGGCTCTCGCAATTGATTGCCGCCTATGTCGGACAGTTCGATCCGCGCCAAGTAGGATCGACGCGGCCGCCGACAGCGCAGAGCTATAGCGCCATGGTGCGCGCCTATGACGACGTGTACGCCCGGTTGATCGCGCCATGAGACTCTCTATCCTCATGGTCTCGCGCAGCCTGGAAAACAGCGCTGCGTTTCTCCGGTCGCTGGATGCATCGAGCGTCGCGGCCCATCATGAGGTGATCGTTTCGTGGAATGGCGATCCCGCCGAACGCGACGCGCTGCGGGTACTGACACGCGCTCAACTGCGCGCGTACCAAATCGAGCCCTATCACTTCGCCCAGAACAACAACGCCATTGCAGAAATGGCGGAAGGCGAAATTTTCGCGTTCATCAATGACGACATCGTCCTTGATCGTGGCGCGCTCGATGCTGCTGTCGCTTGTTTCGACAATCCCGCGGTGGGCATCGTCGGCGGGCGGTTACGGTATGGCGATGGGCGGCTGCAACATGCCGGCGTCTACTTTCGCGACGACAATACGCCGTACCATGTCGACAAGCTGACGCATGAGATCGACGCGCCCAAGCATCGGGCGAGTAAATTTGTCCCGGCCGTCACCGGCGCATTTCTGTTCATTCGCGGGGATGAATTTCGCGAGCTAATGTTTGACGAAGCTTACGAGGTGGCGGGCGAGGATATCGATTTGTGCTTGCGCTATCGCCGGCAATTCGACCGCGAAATCTACTATTGCGCGGAAGCCACCGCTCAGCATCTGGAGAACGTGACGCGCAAAATCACCGGCACGCGGACAACGCCTCCGGCGAGCCTCGATCGCTTGCGTAGCGTGGCTTCCGGCCACAAGGGTGATATGCTTCTCAATCGGCCATGCGAAATTCGTGTTGCGATCAAGACTGAGAAGCCGGGCTGGATCATGCACCGGCAAGCCAGCGAAATCGCCAATCAGGTTGAGTTTGCCAAGGTGTCGGTGAACGACGCGATCGCCGGCGCCGATGTCGCCTACTACATCAATTATGGGTATTTCGAACGGCGACACGGCAATGAACTCGTGGTCGCGAACTTCACGCATTTTGACGCGGACAATCTGGCGCAAAAATTCATCGACGTTGCAAACGAATGTGACCATTGCATCGCTGTTTCCAGCAGCACGCGTAGCGAGCTGATCAGCCTCGGCATTGCTGCGGAGAAAATCTCCGTCATCGAAAACGGCGCCGATGCTTCGTTTCGTCCGAGAGCGGTTCTCGGCATCGCTGGGCGCGTCTACCCTGGGGGACGCAAAGGCGAAGACCTCGTCGCGCAGCTGCTGGCGGACGCCGAAGTTTGCGCGGTGGCGCATATCGTTGCGGCTGACGAAGGCTGGGGCGCGCCGGTCTGGCGGTTCGACGATCGTCGCGACTTCTTTCACGCGATTGACCTCCTGCTTATCCCCTCGCGCAAGGAAGGCGGGCCGGTGCCGTTCTTCGAGGCGCTTGCATCGGGCAAATTGGCGATAGCGCCGGAGATCGGCGTGGCGCCCGACTATCCGCACCTCACTTACGAGGCCGGCAACTTCGAAAGCCTGCGGGCCTGCGTGTTGCGGGCGGCATCTGAGATTGTGCGGCGGCGTGAAACCTACAGCCGATATGTTGCGGACAAGACTTGGGAGCACTGGGCGCACGCGCACGAACTGGTGTTTCGAAACCTGGTGCACGGGCGCCGGCACCCACGATGAGCGCGCAATCAGCGGAGTGGCTTTTAGCGGCGGCCGCGCCTATGAGTGACGCATGAACGCTTGGCTCGCAAATCTGCCGTGGATCGACCGCGACGATGCCGACGTCGATGCGTATGTGGCGCGCTTGCGGAAGCGCCCCAATTACGATTTGGCTGCAAAGCTCAAGGCCTGGCGCGACGACGGAATCGTCACGTTCGAGAATGTGGTGGCGCACGCCGATATCGATGCGACCCTCGCCGACATCGAATTCTTCCGGCAACGCTACAACGAGTTCAAAATCCCGATCGAGATTCGCGGGCGGCAACTCGAGAGCGACCAGGCGGACTCATTCCCGCTCGATGAGCCCGGCGTAAAAATCAATCAACTGCATTGTTTCTCTCGCGCCGCCGCGCGACTGTCGCTCACGTCCGAAGTCGTGGATTTTCTCAGCCACATTTTTGCAAGCGAAGCGGCTGTCGCGCAGTCGCTTACGTTCTGGCGCGGCAGCCAACAACCGGCGCACATCGATTACGCCTATGTCTGCCAGCAGAAGCGCTTGGCCTATCTCGCGGCATCCTGGGTTCCGCTGGAAGACGTGCATCCGCACTCCGGGCCGCTTGGCTACTATCCGGGCGGTCATCGCGTCGAAAACAGCGGCTTCTTCGACTGGGGCGGCGGCGACATCCTGTACAAGAGCGAAACCGCGACGCGCTCGCCGATGGATTTCGCGCATTACCTCTGGGGGCGCATGGAAGCGCAAGGACTGAAGCGCGTCGATTACTGCCCGAAAAAGGGCGACGTGCTGATCTGGCACGGCAATCTGCCGCACGAAGGCACGCCGCTTGTCGATGAGAAGCTGACGCGCAAGTCGTACGTCACCCACTTCACCTCGTTGCCCGACCTGCCCGAATGGATGCGTCAGCCGATGGCGGAAATGCGGGGTCTCGGCGTGTTCAACAACGGCGGATACGCGTTCGAATATCCCTGGCTGTCGGGGCGGCGGAAACTGCCGAGCTGGTAGAAGCTAAGATTCAGCTTTCGCGCAGACATAGACTTCCGTGAATTCGCCGATCACGCCGTGCCTTCTGTCGTTAAATCTGACGACTCGCGTATCGAACGGCGCCCACGACCGAATGAGGTCTGGAAAATCATACCCATAGTGAAAGGTCACGGGCGAGCCGCGTTCATCGATTGGGTTTTTGTGGTATTCAGGTTCTCCGACGAACTCGACCGTACCATCGCTCGAATAGCGCGCCTTGCGCGCCGTAGCGGTGAGGTCCTTCAGAGTAGGCGCGGTAAAAATGTACACCCCGCCTGGTGCAAGCGTTCGGTACACTTCTCGAATGCAATCCGCCGGCTCGTTGACATGCTCCATGACGTCTTCCGACACAACGATATCGAATATGCTGTCGCCGAAGGTCTGCGCGCCAAGATTTTCGTTGCGATAGCCACGCACAATTTCACCTGGCTGAGCTTCCGGAAAGTAGTGCGTCGGCGTGTACTTGGAGCATTGGTGGTGCATTTTCAGAGACACGCCGCGCCCGCCAGGCGAGCACTCATGAATTCTCAGCTGCCGCCAAGCCGGCCGAGTCTCAGCCAAAACCATCGCAAGCGCCCGCTCCCTTGGTACGGAATTGCATTTCTCACAGAGCAGATGATCGCGATACCAATCGTATTGCGCGGAGAAACGAACCGCCGCCTCGCAGATTGGGCAGTAGCCATCGTAGGTCAGCGCAAGCGGTTGACTCATGTCGATCTCCTGCGAGCGGGCCGGACGCAACACATCATGGATGCAATGGAAGCGGCATCACACATCAAGCAAGCTTCTGTGCGAGCATTGCATCTTGATGGCCGGCATTCGCATCAGTCCGACCTGACCAAGATCCTTGCCCAACAAACTCGACGTGAAGTCCATGCTTGGCGTGCAACGAGCGGATCAAGGCCGTGTCGAATGCTATGTGCGCCTCAGGATTGTCTTTGTGAGCAACCAATCCTCCGCCTACCTCGTACGGGAGCCGCAACACAGCGTTTTCCGACGTCACGAGCGGCGTGGAAACTTCATCAAGAAGGAAGAAGGTGTTCAGCGTTCGGCGCCCGGGGCGCAGCACCCTCGCTATCTGACCTAGGTAATTGTCCACGCCATCCGCGAGCACGTGAGTGAACAGCGACATCGAGTACACAAAATCAAACGAGGCTTCCTCGAACGGAAACGCGTAGTCCTCCGCTTTGAAAGGACCGGTCGGGTTGTAGTGGGTGCTGAACAGGTCGGCGTGTACGAACTTGAAGTTAGCGTACGGCGCATACGCTTCCTTGCACCAACTAATGGACGATCGATTGATATCGACGCCTGTATACGTACCAGACGTGAGGTAGTCGATGAAAGCGCGGGCCACGCGGCCCAAGCCGCATCCCACATCGAGCACATGCGATGTAGGCGTTATATGCCCACGCTCGATCATGCCTTCGGCGATTCCCCGGCCTATGGTGTCAAAATCTCTTTCCACATCTGAGGGATCTCGAACGCCGATGGAATTGTCGAGGATCAGATCCACAGGCGGGATCAACGCGCGGTCGTACATAATTCATCTCCCGCCAGCAGTATAAATCTAAGGCACTCGCTTCGTCATCACCGCGGCGGTCGCGTCCAAGAACGCCCTGCCCCATTTGCGGTCGGGTTCGAGGTAGGCGCCTTCGGCCCACTCGTTCCATGCGTTGATGAACACTAAACGCCGATCCGCGGGTAAGGTGCGTGACGCGGTCTCGCATGCCGCGGCGAGCCAGCGAGCATACGCCTCGGGCGTTTCGCCATGAAAGATGGTGCTGGCCCCCGGCTTGCGCGCTTCGTTGTCCCAACCGGGCATCACGCCCGGAAAATGCGGATAAGACTTCGCCGTGCGGCGGGATAAACGCGCAATCGCCTCGCGCGCGGTTTGCGCATAGTCGAACACAACGCCGCGATAATTCGGGTTGAGCCAGCTGAGTTGGCTTTCGATGCGATCCTGCGACAAGCCGTGCGGGGGAAATTCCACCAGAGCATCGAAGCTCAGATCACTCCGATCATTGAATTGGAATGCATTCGTGGCGGCGATAAACACGCCTGGCCAACCGCGCGCATGCGCACGCTCGCGCCAAATCTCGGTCATCGCCTTGGCGTCGGGAATGATCGCGGGGCGATAGACAAGAACGAGCGGCTTGCCGTCGATGCGCAGCGCGCGTGGGTCTTCGAGATAGCGCGCCATGTCGTCAAAGACGCGCGTGTGGTCCTCGCGCGAATGAGATTGTGCGATGAGCACCGCATCCTCGGCGCCATCCCAACGGCGCGTCCAATTCTCGTTGGCCCAGCAGAGCGTGAAGCCGAGGTCGAGCGCACGATCGGCGACGAAGGCGTCCAGCGGCTTTTCGAGCAAGCGTTTCCCCGCGAACCAATAATAGTGGAAGCAGAACGCCGATATGCCGCCGGCGCGCGCCAAATCCACTTGCCGCCGCAGCATGTCTGGCGCGGTCAGATCGTAGAAACCAAGCTCGCCAGGCAAACGCGGCTGATGATGGCCGACGAATTGCGGCACGGCCTTCGACACGTTGGTCCATTCGGTGAAACCCGCGCCCCACCATGCGTCGTTCTCGGCGATGCGATGAAACTGCGGCAGGTAGAACGCGACCGCGCGCGCATCGTGTGCGCTGGCTAGCGCCGCGGGCGTGGCGAGCTCATCTTGGATGCCGCGCGCGATAGCGAAGCGTGCGTCGAAGTCGGCACGTCGCGCCTCGAGTTCAGCGCGCTCGTCGCCCGCTGCTGCCCGCGCGACGCGGATGTGACCTCCGCGCGCGCTGGCGTCGTGATGGGCCGCTGCGGCGCGGCGATGCGCGTCCACGCGAAACGGCGCGACGGCTTGAGTGACCAAGCGCCGCAGCGCGCGCGGCGCCTTGTGATAAAGAGCACGCGCGGTGTGGCGTAGGCCCGCAACAATTGAGGGCGATGCATCGGCGGCTTCGGTGGCGATGCTGCAGCGCCCGATAACGAATGCGCCTTCTAACCCATCAAGCGCCAAGGTCAGCGACGTGACAGTGCGCGCGAAGGTGAGTGTGACGGACCAGGCAAAAGCGCTGTCGCGTAGCGGAGCAATTACAGCCTCGTAGGCGGGCCCCGCGCAAATGAGCTGCGGACGCACATCGTGCGCCGCTCGCAGTTCGACCTCGACCACATAGTCGCCGGGCGAAAAACTCAATGCGGCGTCATCGGGTGCGCGCAACGCCAAGCGTGGCGCGGGACCGGAAACGCGTAGAATCGCGGCAGGCGCGTCCCCTTCCGAGGCGACATCCCGAACAGGCGCAGCGATGAGATTAAGCGCGCTGCGCATCTGCGGCGCTATGGAGCAGAGTGCGCGAGCAGCAGAGGCCGCCGGCGCGCACTAATTGCTGGCGCCGGTGTCCAGACCCCACTGCATGTCATCCGGTAACGACAAGCTCACGCGGCCGTCGATGATGGCGCTGATGGTCGACGTCGAACTCAACTGCGCGACATCCGTCAGCTGAGGGGCGCTGAATTGTTGGGAATCGAGCGTGCTGCCGACGACGTAATCCGCTGCAGTGAAGATGGCCGGCGAAATTGCAGCGTCCGGCATTTGTACGACCGGGGTCGCCGTGGGCTGAGGTTCAGCTGCGGTTGGTTCCGGCGCAGGCGGCGCTGTGTGCACCGATACGACACGCGTTTTCGCGCTGAACGGCGCGGGCGCATGTTGCGTCATGCTCGGCGGCGCAACCGCTGCGGGCGCCGCATGTACGGCCGCGGCAACGTCGACATGCGCGTGCGGCAGAGGTGCGCGCGTTGGCTGCGTATGCACCGGTTGCGCACTCGGCTTTGGCAACGGATTCGGAGCGGCGGTGGCCTGGGGACGGCTAACGACGATAGGGCCGACAATGCCGACAATGGCCAGGGTGGCGACCAGGCCAGTGGCGCTGCGGCCGGCGAAGGTCGATTTGCGATAGGTCGCGCCGGTGCCGTTAGCGTGGCGCGAGGCCAGTTGCGGGGCATTGGTGCGGCGGCCGCGGTCCTTCGCCAATGCCGTCAAATCTTCATCGACAGAGTCCACGAGCGCGCTGACGATTGCTGCGTCGCCGTCCGCACGGCCGGATACGTTCACGAACCGCGCGGCGCGCGCGCGCAGGCTGTCAGGGCAGAAGGTTTGGCCGATGCAGCATAGCACGGTGTTGCTTACGCCCGCCGGGAGCCGCTCAAGCATCTGCTTCTCGGCGCCGCGCTCGCGCGAGGCGGCGTCATCCCAGACGAGGACGCAGATCGCGCCGGCGCCAAACCGCACCCCATCCTTCATGGGCGCGACGAATGCGTTCAGGGCTGTGGCAAGAGCAGAGGCGTAATCCGCGTTCTCAGGACGATGCAGGACAAACGCCAACCTACTGGACATTGTCCTTCCCCCTCGCTTCGCGACCCCGAAATTCGCTCTTTTGTAGCACTATTTTCCTTAACATGTGAACGCTCGCGCGCCGACCTGTGCGATTTTTGAGCGAAGCGATGGCGTTCTATATTCTCTCAATATTACAAAGACATATATCGAAGAGCGCCGCATATTGTGCTCTCTGTGCAACGATTCAGAATCGGAACAAAATCAATCGCTGGGGTTTCCGCGCCGCATGCGGCGCCCTGCACCTGTAGGCTGTGCGGTAGCCGCGCCTACATGCGGCGCGCGCCGACAATCAATCCGACCGGGTGACAAGCGGCCGTAGCGTTGGCGCATGTCACAAACCACGAACCTCATCCTCCCCTACCTCGCCGCGGGCCAGGCGCAGAAGCACGTCACCGTCAATGAGGGGCTGCGCAGGCTCGATGCGCTGGTTCAGATTTGCGTCGTAAGCGCGACGACGGGCGCTGAGCCCGGCGCGCCGAGCGATGGCCAAAGCTACATTGTGCCTTCCGGAAAAAGCGGGGTGCATTGGAGCGCAATGGCAGATCAAGCGCTCGCCTATTGGCGCGATGGAGCGTGGGAAGAAATCACACCGCGCGAAGGTTGGAGCGCTTACGCCACCGATGAAAATCGCAGGTACGTATTCAACGGCGCAAATTGGCAATATGCGCCCGGCACAGTGATCTGCGATGAATTTACAGCTGCGGGCACATGGATCAAACGCACAGGCGCAATTGGCGTTGAGATTGCCGTGACGGGCGGTGGCGGTGGCGGAGGCGGCGGCGCGCGCGTAGCCAGCGGCAGCGCGTGTTGCGGCGGTGCGGGCGGGGGCGGCGCATCTTTCGCCGCGGCTTTTCTCAAAGCTGCTGATGTGTCTGCGAGCGTTTCCGTGGGTGTCGGTACGGCTGGCGCTGGCGGCGCGGGCGCCACGACAAACGGCAACGCTGGCAGCAATGGCGGACAAGGCGGACTGACGTCGTTCGGTACGTTGCTGAACGCTTATGGCGGGGGCGGCGGCGCGGGCGGTCAGCCTGCAAACACTGCGGGCGGCGGCGGCGGCGCCGGCCTATTGAGCGCTGGTAGCTCGGGCGCTGCGGCGACAGCGGGCGCAGCAGGGACAAATGCCGGCGTTGCCGGCGGCCTCGGCGGCGCCGGCAACGCGAACACAAGTTTCGGCGCTGGCGCAGGCGGCGCAGGAGGCGGCGCGGCGACAGGCGCTGTCGGCGCGGCTGGCAATCATGCGTATGCGGGCGGCGCATCCGGTGGCGGCGGCGCTGGTGTTGCGACGACACCAGCAGCACTCGATGGCGGCGCGGCTGGGCGCAACATCGGCCGCTATTCCGGCGTTGCGGGCGGCACTGGCGCGGGCGGCGCGGGCGCTAGCGGCGCTGCGGGTTTGCAATACGCCGGAACCGGCGGCGGCGGCGGCGCCAACAACGTTGCGGGCGCGGGTGGCGCAGGCGGCTCCGGCGGCGGCGCAGGTGGCGGCGGTGGCGGTGGTGGCTCTGCGGTCGGCGGCAATGGCGGCGCAGGCGGAACAGGCGGCGCAGGTTTCGCGCGCGTATGGACGTTCTTCTAACGTTAAGCGCCGGCGATCAGCGCTTCGATCATGCGCTCTTGCGCTTCATTCTTCGCAACGAGCTTTTGCCAGATTGAGCGAGCGCCGGCTGCTGGCGCGCGTTGGATGACGGCGCGATACGCGTTCAGCACGCGATGATTAGTTTCGAAGCTTCGGCTCAATGCGGCCAGCACAAATGCGCGCTCTTCGCTATCAAGGCCTTGCGCATTGATCTGCCGGATCAGCTCGACCAAATCATCCGTGAGCGAGGTGTTTTCTTGCGAAAGAGCTGCATTTCTCGCGTCGCCGTCGACACCCAGCGCGGACACAAAGGCGCCCATCCAATCGCTCTCGTACTGCGCAAGGTGAAGCGCATCGGCGCCGTAGGCCTTGGCGGCATACGCTTTGAGCTGCTCTATGTTCATCAGGCGCTGCACGCGCGGCAGCTGACGGAATTCGTTGAGCGTTAGTGGCGTAGCGTAACTGTACGCCGCGATCGGCGGATTGATGACGGCCTGCTTGTAGAACGAGCGCAACCACGCCTCGGCGTCACGCACAACCATGAAGACCTCGACACGATAATCGCGCACAGCGTCGCGAAACCCTTGCAACGCGGCCTCGGAGAAATCGTAGAGGTGGTTAGTCATCCCCTCCATCGACAGAAGCAGCGCCGCTGAGTGGGACGCGTCCAGCGTCGCGTTCAATCGCTCAAAGTTGCCAGATTTCAACGACGGGACGAGAAACTGGTGCTTCGGATCGATGAGCTGCGGATCGGTTTCAGGATAATCGACACCTTGTGCACGCAGCGCACTGCGATGCGTTTCGCACCAACGCTGCAGCGCGGAAGTCCCGGTTTTTGGCATGCCCACATGCAACAGCAAACGCTTGCGGCTCGATGCACGGCTGCGCGGCGCAAGCGTCGCATTGAGCGCCGCGACTTGCTCATCGACCCAGCCAACAGAGGTGCTTTCAATAAGACCGTCGGCGCCAAGCATGTCATGGTAGTGAAAGGCCGCGACTTTTCCTCGCAGTGTTTCCTCGAGACGCTGGCTTCGGTGCAGCGGGAAGTTCTCCCAGATGGGCAAAGCACGCAGCGGAATTTCCGCCGCACAAAGAGACAGTCCGAACGCGAGCTGATCGGTGTGCTTTATGCGCGGTCCTAAAAGTTCCGCCTGTGCAAAACAGAAGCTCACCCATTTCGGCCATAGCGTGCGCAGCGTGGCAAAGTGCGCGCGCGGGATCACGTAAAGTCCGCCATTGCAATTGGTGGCAAACGTGTATGCGCCAGGCTGCAGTTCAACTTCGGCGAGCTCCGGCGGCGCAACCTGCGCAATTTCAAATAGCGCGCGCCACACCTGCTCTGGCGGATTCGCTTCGTCGACGAGCTTGGCGGCAACCGCATCACCGGTTGCCAAACGCGTGGGGCATTGCGCAAAAGCGATGTCGGCATCGGACAAGATAACGTAATCGGCAGCCGCAAGCGCGGGCGTTTCCAGCTGGCGCAGCTTGTTGCAGTAGGCCGTGCGTCCTTCGCTGTAGCGCTTGACCGGTACAAGGATCGCGCCAAGGCGCTGCAACGAGGTCAGCCTGGAGGGAGAGATCGCATCGACGTAGTGCACGCAAATCTTCGCGCGTGCTGGTGTTCCAAGCGCATTCAGACTGCGAAGCCACAGCTCGCCCTGGCGTAGAAACTTTGGATCGTCATCAATGAGACAGGAGATGGCGATGCCGGACATGTGAGAAGACTCGTGCACCGACGCTTGCGTGCAACTTGTGGTGTTCGCTAAATGGCGCGAAAGATCAAGGTCCAAGGTGGGGCATGAAAGGCATCGTACTTGCGGGCGGTTCGGGCACGCGGCTGTATCCGCTGACGCTGGCGATCAGCAAGCAGCTGCTGCCGGTCTACGACAAACCGATGATCTATTATCCGCTAACGACGCTGATGCTCGCCGGGATTCGCGACATCCTCATCATCTCGACGCCGCGCGACACGCCGCTCTTTGAACAGGCGCTCGGCGATGGCGCGCAATGGGGCGTGCGCCTCTCCTATGCGGTGCAGCCGGAGCCGAACGGCATCGCGCAAGCGTTCATCATCGGCGGGGATTTCCTGGCCGGCGAACCGAGCGCGCTGGTGCTCGGCGATAATATTTTCTTCGGACACGCGATGCGCGAGTACCTCTCGCACGCCGCCAATCGCCGCGAGGGCGCCAGCGTATTTGCGTACCGGGTGAGCGATCCAGAGCGCTACGGCGTGGTCGAGTTCGACAATGACGACCGCGTGCTCAGCATCGAAGAAAAACCGAAGGCGCCGAAGTCCGACTGGGCGGTGACGGGGATTTATTTCTACGACGAAAGCGCGCCCGCACGTGCACGCGCGTTGAAGCCATCGGCGCGCGGCGAACTGGAAATCACCGATCTCAACAAGGCGTACTTGGCGGACGGGCGCCTCAAAGTGGAGCGCATGGGGCGCGGCTTCGCATGGCTCGACACCGGCACACATGAATCTCTGCATGAGGCGGCAGCGTTCAT
Source organism: Terricaulis sp. (assembly GCA_047601265.1). Lineage (GTDB taxonomy): Bacteria > Pseudomonadota > Alphaproteobacteria > Caulobacterales > Aquidulcibacteraceae > Vitreimonas. Next base: position 3,023,608 of record JASGJR010000001.1, on the reverse strand, counting down.
CAAAGTGATCGAACAACGGCAGGGTTTGAAGGTCGCCTGCCCCGAAGAGATCGCCTTCAATCTCGGCTATATCAGCGCCGCGCATCTGGAAACGCTGGCGCACAAACTCGGCAAGACCGAATACGCGCGCTACCTGCTCGATCTCGCGCATCTGCCGCAAAATCCAGATCGCCGCGACCTGTGACAAGACTTCTGATCATCGGCGGCAGCGGACAATTGGGGCTGGAACTGCGCCGTGCTGCGTTGCCGGATGGTTGGCGGTGTGATGCGCCGTCGCGCGATGCTTTGGATCTTGGTTCGCTGGCGCATATCGAAGCGGCGGTGCGGGCGTTGCGGCCGAACGTCATTGTGAACGCAGCCGCCTACACGGCCGTCGACAAGGCGGAAAGCGAGCCTGAGGCGGCGTTCGCGCTGAATAGAGATGCGCCAACAGCTTTGGCGCAAATCGCGGCGCTCATGGGCGTCCCGCTCGTGCATGTGTCTACCGACTATGTGTTCGATGGGACCAGCGCGCGCGCGTACGCGGAGAGCGATGCAACGGCGCCGCTTGGCGTGTATGGCGCGTCCAAGCTTGCGGGCGAAGACACAGTGCTAGGCGCGCAGGCGCATGCCGCAGTGGTGCGCACGTCCTGGGTGTTCTCCGCGCACCGGAGCAATTTCGTCAAAACCATGCTGCGGCTGAGCGAAACGCTGGACGAGGTCGGGGTGGTTGCCGATCAGCGCGGGCGGCCGACGTCGGCGGCTGATTTGGCGCGGGCGTGCGTCGCGCTCGCGGATCGATTGCGCGCTGGGGATGCCGATGCGCGCGGCGTGTTTCATTTCGCCAACGCCGGCGAGACAACATGGGCGGACTTCGCGGGCGCCATCTTTGAAGGCGCGCGCCGGCGCGGACACAAAGGCGCGGCGGTCAAACGCATCACCACGGCGGAGTATCCAACACCAGCCAAGCGGCCTGCCAATTCGCGCTTGGATACGGCGAAGATCGAGGCGCTCGGCATCACGCCGCGTCCGTGGCGCGCGGCGCTCTCGGATGTGCTGGACGAGTTGCTCGCCTAGAAGGGCGAAACCAAGTCTCTGAAGCGTGGCCACGCGAGATCGCGCGGTGACAGCGTCGCCACCGCAGCAGGGACCGGCCAGGCAATGCCGAGATCGGGATCGTCCCAGATGACGCCGCCCTCGTCGTTCGGACTGTAGCTGGCGGAGACTTTGTAGATCACCTCCGCGTTTTCGGTGAGCGTGCAAAAGCCGTGTGCGAAACCGGCGGGAACGTACAGCTGCGCCCAATTTTCGGCGCTGAGTTCAACAGCGACGTGGCGGCCGTAGGTTGGCGAAGCTTTGCGGACGTCGACGGCGACATCGAGAATGGCGCCGCGGGTGACGCGCAGCAGCTTGGCTTGCGCCGTCGGCGGGCGCTGAAAATGCAAGCCGCGAACAACGCCGCGCGCCGCGGAGAACGAATGATTGTCTTGCACCCAGGCGACATCGACGCCGGCCTCGCGCAACGCCGATTGCTTGAACGTTTCGGAAAAGAAGCCGCGATGATCGCCGAACTTTTGTGGCTTGATAATCAGCACATCGGCGAGCGCTGTGGGTTCTATGTGCATCAGCCTGCCTCGCGAAGCCCGAGACGCTCGCCTTTGAACTTGCCGGCGCGGATCGGCTCCCACCAGTCGCGGCGATCGAGGTACCATTGCACGGTGCGGCGCATGCCGCTCTCGAACGTCTCGCGCGCCCGCCAGCCAAGTTCAGTCTCGAGCTTGCTGCAATCGATGGCGTAGCGGCGATCGTGACCGGGACGATCGGTGACGAATTGGATTTCGGAGCGCGGCGTGTTACGCGCGGGCGTCAACTCGTCGATCACATCGAGGATCGTCGTGACCACATCGATGTTCTGTTTTTCGCTGCGGCCGCCGACATTGTAGGTCTCGCCCAACCGACCCTTGAGGAGAATTGTCTCCAGCGCCGCGGCATGATCGTCGACGAACAGCCAATCGCGCACATTGCGCCCATCGCCGTAGACCGGAAGCGGCGCGCCTTCGAGCGCCTTCAGGATCATCACCGGGACGAGTTTTTCCGGAAATTGGTACGGGCCATAATTGTTGGAACAGTTGGAGATCAACACCGGCAGTCCGTAAGTGTGAAACCAGGCGCTCGCCAAATGATCGGATGCAGCCTTGCTTGCAGAGTAAGGCGAGCGTGGGTCGTAAGGCGTGGTCTCATGGAATGAGCCGGTTTCGCCGAGCGAACCGAACACCTCGTCGGTCGAGATGTGCAGGAAACGGAAGCGACGCTTTTTCTCGGTATCCTTCAGCGCGTCCCAGTAGGCCAGCGCTGCTTCGAGCAAGGTGTGCGTGCCAACAACGTTGGTCCGGACGAATTCGCCCGAACCGGTGATTGAACGGTCCACATGGCTCTCGGCCGCCAGATGCATCACCGCGTCCGGCGCGAACGCGGCCAAAGTTTGATCGACCAGCGCGCGGTCGCAGATGTCACCCTGTACAAAGGTGTAATTGGCGCTTGAGGAGATCGTCGCGCACGACGCGAGATTGGCCGCGTAGGTGAGCTTGTCGAAGTTCAGCACAGACCAGCCGGTCTCGCCCGCCAACCGGCGGCACACAGCTGAGCCGATGAAGCCTGCACCGCCTGTTACCAATACCCGCACGCGTCTTCCCTTCGCCGGCACGAAGTAGGCGAACGAGAGGTGCGGTGGCAATGGAAAATGCCTGTGGCGATGGGCGATGCCGGCTCGTTTCGCCGTTTCACACCGGCACGCTCTTGCATCGCCGCGCGTGAAACTTCACACGTGACGGACCGGAGGGCAACACGCGACATTCCCATGACTGCCGCCACCGTCCTGATCGTCACCTTCAACAGCCGGGCGCATTTTGCGCGTCTCAAGGCTTGCCTTGAGGCGCAGACAACAACGTTCGAGCTGTTGATCCTGGACAACGCTTCGGCGCCAGAAGAACGCCCCCTGCCGGCGGACTTTCCGCCGCATGCCAAGATCATTCAGTCGGAGCTCAATCTCGGATTCGCTGCGGCGAATAACCGATTGGCGGCGCGTGCGCAGACCGACTTCATCGCGCTCCTCAACCCAGACGCGTTCCCCGAACCGGACTGGCTCGAGCAATTGCTCGCATGCGCCGCGCGTCACGAACACGCAGCCGCCATCGGCAGCAGTCAAATCATGGATAGCGACGACGCGCGTTATGACGGGCTGGGTGATTGTCTGTTCGCGCTCGGCGGAACATGGCGCGGCGGGCATGGCATGCCACGTGCGGCGTTCGAACCCATCGAGGGCGAAGTCTTCAGCGCGTGCGCGGCAGCGGCGCTGTACCGGCGCGCCGCGTGGCAGGAGGCGGAGGGCTTCGACGAAGGTTTCTTCTGCTTCGGCGAAGACATTGATCTTGGTTTTCGGCTGCGCTTGCGAGGCTGGACCTGCGTGCAAGCGCCGGCAGCGCACGTGCGCCACATTGGCGGCGCGAGCACTCCTTCTGGCCTTGGCGCATTCTACGCCGCGCGCAATGGCGTGTGGCTCTACGCAAAGTCGCTTCCGGGCTTGCTCTATTGGCCGCTTCTACCCGGACATTTTTTGTTGCTGGCGTTGCGATGCGCGACATCGCTCTTCTCGGAGAACGGGCGAGACTATAGGCGCGGCGTATGCGCGGCTCTCGCTTCTTTGCCGCGCACGTGGGCGCAGCGCGGAACGATCCAACGCACGCGAACCGTGTCCACCGCCGCCTTCGCACGCGTGCTGACTTGGTCGCCGCTCGCAATGTTGCGCCGGCGTCCGAAAACCATCTCTATGAACTAAGCGCAGCCGCGTTCTGTGCGCCGGGCGGAGGCCCAAGCGCGTTGCACCATCCCGCGCGCGCCGCGTCAGCCATGGAGTGCAGAAAACCTGCGGGACGTCCGCTGTCGAGCCAGTTCACGAACACAACGCGGATCACATGCGCCGCGATACGCAGTTTCCACGAGTGCGGCACATGCGGCATGCGCAGACAGGCGGTCTGATTGCGCACGTAAGTATAGAGCCGCATCGGCGATTGCCGGGGAATGGCGCGCCCGGCGCCACGGACAACGCCCGTGCCGATGCGATGCACCATGCTGACGCTGGGCAGCGTCCAGCATGAGGCCCCGCGCGCCCAAGCGCGAAAGCACCATTCGGTGTCGATGGCGTCGATAAAAAAGTCGCTGCGGAAGCGGCCCACGCGCCGAAACGCTTCGAGGCTGATCAGCGAGCCAGATGAAATCACGTATTGCACCGGCGCGGCGCCGGCCCGCACTGCACGGCCTGCGCGGCGAAAGTAACGGGGCGACTTGTAGGTCTCGCCTGGCGGAGAAACGATTGCGGGCCCAACCGCCGCTGGCTCCTCACCGGCAGCCGACAATGCATCGAACGTCTCGCGCAGGGCGGCGATTGTGCCTGGCGCGAGCTCAGAGTCTTGATCAAGCAAGAGGAATTGCTTCTTGCCGGCGAGGATCGCGGCGAGCGCGCAAATATTGAACGCCTCACCAACACCGAGATTGTACGGCGCGATGATCGGCGTGCACCCCAAGTCTTCCAGGCGTGTTTGCAGAGACTCGCCGACGCCGCCGTTGATGAATATGTAGACTAGGCCCGCCTCGGCGCGCGCGGCGCGCGCGAGCTGTTCGAGCAGCACGGCGTCCGGCTGGAATGCGACGATGCAAGCCGCGATTTGGTCGGGCGTCCCCATTTGGCGGCGACCCTATGCGTTCGCAGCGGCAAGCGCACGCCGCCACGCTTCCGAGGCCACATCCGCTGCATGTTGTTCGGTGTAATGCGCTTCCACGCGCGCACGCGCTGCGGCGCCCATGCGCATGCGAAGTCCTGCATCGCTCGATAGCGAGGCAAACGCGGCTGCCAACGCCTCGACATTTTCGCGCGCGACGACCAAGCCGGTCACGCGATCCACGACGAAGTCGGCGCACCCCGGCGTCGCTGTCGTTACCAGAGGCCGACCGCAAGCCGCTGCCTCCAACAAGGCGCGCGGAAGTCCCTCGCCGCCGCGCGACGGCAGGCAAGCAATGTGGGCATGCCGCCAGAAGCCATTCACGTTCCCCACGCGGCCGTGCAGCGCAACGCCTGGCACGGCGCGCCACGCGGCGATCTGAGTGTCTGAGACATGATCTGGATTGCCCGCGTCGGGTTCGCCGGCGACGTGCAATTCAATAGGCGCGCCGGCGGCGCGCAGTCGCGTGATAGCAGCAACGGCAAGGTCGATGCCCTTCGAGCGCACCAATCGCGCGACAATCCCGACGACAAGCGGTTCTGGAGGCTCAGAAGAGGTTTCGAACACTGTGAGGCTTACGCCCGCGCCGGGCATCATCAGCACGCGCGCGTCCGGGAGCGACGCTCCACCTTCCACCCAGGCGCGGTCGGCCGCATTCTCGGTCAACAGTACGGCACCGTGGGAGGCCACCGCGCGGCGCAAGCGCTTGGCAAGCGCGGCCAGTACGATTTGGCGCCAGCCGCCGCGCGCCTCCAAATAGCCGCGCCCCGTCAAGGCCAGAACACTCGGCGTGGCGCTGCCGGCGAGCAATTGCAAGACGATGGGCTTCAGCGCAATGGCATGCACAAGCTCTGGCTTCTCCGCGGCGAGCATGGCGCGGACAGCGCGCGCCTCGCGCCACACGTCACCAGGCGCGAGCGACCGGCGCACAAACGGAAGATCAATAAGGCGCACGCCCTCAATGGAGGACAACGGTCCGGACTGCCGCGCCGCGACGACCACCTCGAAACCGTCCGCGCGTGCACGCGCCAGCAGCGGCAGGAAATGCGAGCGCACGAACCAATCTTCGGTCGCGAGGAAGATGATCTTGCGCGCGCTCATTGCCGCCGTTGTTTGAAGCTTTGCGCGCAATCGATCAATGCGCTGCGCACGTCGCGCGACCAGGAGACGCCGTAGGCGGCGCGAAAGCGAGAATCGTCGACGGCCAAGCTCTCGGTCAGCGCGCGCGGCAGCTGAGCGCGCGGCGCTCTGAAGAGCCGTGGCGACCGGCCCATTCCGGCGCACAAGGTTTCGACAAGCTCCGTGGTCGAAAGCGCGGGTGCGTCGGCAAGGTGAAAGACGCCGGGCGGCGCGGCTTCATCGAGCGCGAGGACGATGGCTTCGATCAGCGAGGCGCGGGAAATCAAGCTCCGGGCGTTGGACAAACCACCGAGTGGCAGAGGCGCGCCAGTTGCCACGAGATTCAGCAGATTGCCAAAATTGCCTTTGGCGTCGGAGGCGAAAACCAAGGGCGGCCGCAGCGCGATTGCGCGCAAGGCGGTATGCGCTGCTACGGCCTCCTCCGCCGCGCGCTTAGCGGCGCCGTAAGCGTCCAAGTCGTGGCATTGGCTTGTTTCGCTGACAGCGGCGGCGTCTGTGCGGCGGCAGGCAGCTTTGATTGAGCTCAGGTACACGAAGCGGCGCACACCGGCGGCTTCTGCTTGCCCGGCCAACGCGGCGGTGGCGGCGACGATGCCGTCTTGGAGGGCTGCGGCGCCGAAGTGCGCATGGGCCGGGCCGGCCAGATGCACGACGGCGTCAGTGTCGCGCAGCGCGGCGCTCCAATTGGTGGCGCCCGTGATAGATCCAATAGCCACATCACTGGCCGCAAGCGGGGCGACGCGATATACGCTGCGCACGGCATGACCGGCGCACGAGAGCCGTTCGATCAGCGCCTTGCCAATAAAGCCCGAGGCGCCCGTAACCAGGACATGCGCCATCAGCCGATCCCGCGCTTCACGTCAGCTGTGCTGATAGCTTGCAAGTTGGACAACACCAATACCGACGGGCGTCGGCACCTGAATTCGCAGCGGCGCAGCGAAACCGGGCTGCAGCGCAAACCACGCCTGCGCGGCGGGCACGTGTTGCGGCGCCTTCGGAAAACCCGCGATCGGCTGGTAGTGGAATTGGCACTGTAGCGCCGGACCGTTGTAGCCGCCGCTGTTGTAATTCACTTGCGCGATGGGCGTCACCGAAAGGCGATAATGGCCGCGGCCGTCGAACACGAGGGCCGAACCATTACAGGCGCGGGCGGCGGCGACCTGGCGGCCAAGCGCGAAGATAGCTGTGAGCGGATCGAACGAATTGGCGCGCTGCGCCGCACTCGCCGGCGGGTGGCCTTGGTCACGAAACACCGGCGCGATCTGGGTCGCGACCTGACTGCCGGCGTGGGTCATTTGCACGCGGCGAAACTTGTTGGCGTACGCGTGCGATAGGTCGAAACGGCTCCACAGGATGCTTGGCCCAGCAAGCGTTCCTGTGGTGGTGGCGGTGATCTGAGTTTGGTCGAACATCCGCGCCATGCCGGAAGTGCGAACCCCGCCCCGCAGCGCGTAACGCTGGCCGCTCACGGCGACTTCATAGTTGGCGGTGCCGAGCACGACGACGCCGAGCACCTGCGCCTGGTAGGTCAGCCTGTAGACTTCCGCGGAAGCTGGCGCCGTCATTAAAGAAAGCGCGACGATCACCGCGCCGAAGATGCGCCGCATCAGAGAACTCCAGCCATTGTCGAGCGTTTGAGTATCGGCGCTGCAACCACAAGTCACGCGCGCATCGCTGCGCTACGTTGACCGGACCGAACGGAACAAGGCTGAAAGCTCAGTTGTCGCCAACCAGGAGCGACGCCAGCTCCAGATGCTCATCCACCGAACTATCGGCGAAGCTGATCGGCGCAATCGGCGTCGCTGCGATTGAACCAGAAGCGGACGCTGGTTCTTGCGCCGCTGCTGCGGGCGCCGCGGCAACGGGCTTATGAGCAAAAATCGTCGGCGCGGTCGGCGCATCTTCGATGGGGCCGCGCAGCTGCGCAACGCTGGCCGACTTCGGAAGATGATTGAGCGCGGGAAGCGTGAGCGCGTTCGGGTGCAGCGCCAACTCGCGCACGAGTTCGATGCGGTCGTCAGTGGCGGCGCGGGTGATCTCCATGGCGGCAGCCGTCGCGGCCAGTTCGCCCTGGATGTTGTCGAGTTCGCCGCGCGAAAGCAGGTTCGGAAACGGCGGTAGCTTCGCGTACGGATCCACCGAGGCGTTGGCCGCGTGACCGTTGCCAAGCGCGGACGCCACGCTCGAGCCAATCATGCCGCCGAAGCCGGCCGGCGAAAGCGCAGCAACCGCAAGCACCGTGAGGCCGACGCCGGTAAGGGTCGACTTCACAACGGTGTCGCGGGTCTCCCGGCCGAAGTCACGCTTGTCGTTACCAGCCATCCCGTCTCGCTCCCGCCCACGCGCGCACGCGCGGCCTCGAGCCCCCTGATAAGCCTATCTCTGTAAGAAACCTTAAATCGTCTCTGCGGACAAGCAGGAAGCGCGAATTCCCCGGTGACGATGCTGAAATGTTTGACCGTTTGCTTTGCCTAGGCGACGCGCTGCCTTAGACAACGCCACTATCGTTGCATACGCGGATCCGATTGTCCTCATGACTGCCCCTGCTTCCCGCCGCGCTGGGCCCGTTGCCGTTGGATTCTTTTCACTTTTGCCGCTTGGAGCAGCCGCGGGCGCGATGGTCGCGCCGGTGCTACTGGCGCTTGCTGGCCTCCTCAATGTCGACTTTCGGCGCCTGCGAGAAGACGTTGCCGCGACGCCGGGCCCACTTTGGCTTGTGCTCGCATTTGCAGCATGGGCGGCGGCTTCGAGTTTTTGGTCCCCTTTCCACAATCACGGGCAGGCGCTGCGGCTCTGGGGCACGCTGCTGCCCGGCCTCCTCTTCATCGTGGCGGCGCAACGCGACGCATCGAGCCGGCGTTGGACGCGGGCGGCGGGGATAGCCGCGGTCGTTGCGCTGATCGCTCTGCTGGCGCTCGAAGCGCTCTACGAAATGCCGCTCAACCGCGCCTTCAATCACACCGCCCCGACTTGGCAGATCGAGCGCAATCCCGGCCGCGGCGTGTCGATACTGCTGGCGATGGTTTGGGCGGTCAGTGCGTCGCTGATTGCCGCTGGCGCCCCGCGCCGCTGGATCGGCTTGGCGCTGTTGGCGGCGGCCGGCGTCCTCTCGGCTCAGTTCGAAGATTACGCCAACCTCGCAGCCTTTGCGCTGGGACTTATCGCTTTCGCCGCGGGCGCTTGGCTGCCGCGGCTGGCGACGCTGCTGGTAACGTGGAGCCTTGCGGCTTGGCTACTCGCGGCGCCGTTCGTGACGCCGCTCATCATCGCGCATCAAAAGCTTATCGACGCATTGCCGTATTCGTGGGCCGCGCGGATGGGAATTTGGCGCTATGTCTGCGGCCGCATCGCGGCGCAGCCCGTTATCGGCAGCGGCATGGATGCGTCGCGCGCGGTTACAGACACGATCACGGTCAGGGACGTCACCATGCGCGCCGTGCAACTGCACCCGCACAGCGGCAGCCTGCAAATCTGGTTCGAGAGCGGCGGCGTCGCCGCTGTGATTGCCGCGTGCGCGCTGCTGTGGAGCGGCTGGAGCATGTCGCGCGTTGTGGCCACCCGGCGCGCGCAGGCGGCGGCGATCTGCGCGACTTTCGCGGCGCTCGGGGCCATCGCCAATATCAGCTACGGCATCTGGCAAGAATGGTGGGACGCCACGCTGCTGATCGGCGCTTGCCTATTGATGACGATGGGGCGTCCGTCCGCGGATGCGTGAACACTGGTTAGGGCGTGGCCGGTTGCAATTGCGTCGGCGGGCGCTATCCACGCCGCGAGGCGCGCGATTGCGCCGCTGCGAGACGGACTTTTCTGAGCGATGACACCTGTCCTGGTGACCGGCGCCGCAGGCTTTATTGGCTATCATCTGGCGGCGCGCCTGTTGGCGGAAGGACGCACGGTTGTCGGGCTCGATAACCTCAGCGACTATTACAGCGTCGAGCTAAAACGCGCCCGGTTGGCGCAATTGCAGCAGTATGAAGCTTTCACGTTCGCCGAGATCGACCTGGCGGATGGAGACGCGCTGCACGCGTTGATGTCCAAGCACAAGTTCGCGCTTGTCTACAACATGGCGGCGCAAGCGGGCGTTCGCTATTCGCTGATCAATCCGCAGGCTTACGTAAAATCGAACATCGCCGGCTTCGTGAACCTTCTGGAAGAGTGCCGCCTCAACAGCGTCAGCCATCTTGTGTATGCGTCGTCGAGTTCGGTGTACGGCGCGGTGACCAAGATGCCGTTTTCGGTGCATCAGAACGTCGACCATCCCGTCAGCGTCTACGCTGCCTCGAAGAAAGCCAACGAATTGTTGGCGCACAGCTACAGTCATATCTACGCACTGCCGACGACAGGCCTGCGTTTCTTCACTGTGTATGGCCCCTGGGGCCGCCCGGACATGGCGACCTATCTCTTCACACGCGCCATTCTCGCGGGCGAACCGATCAACGTCTTCAACAATGGCGAAATGCAGCGCGACTTCACTTATGTCGACGATGTCGTTGAAGCGTTGGTTCGGGTCGGCGGGAAGCCCGCGGAGGCCAACGCGGCTTGGAGCGGAGATGCACCGGACGCGGCCACTTCAAAGGGCCCCTATCGCATCTACAATATCGGCAACCACACACCGGTGAAGCTGATGCGCTTGATCGAATTGCTTGAGGAAAACCTCGGCAAGAAAGCAATCAAGAACATGATGCCGCTTCAGCCTGGCGATGTGCCGGCCACGTACGCAGACGTCGAAGATTTGTATCGCGCAGTGGGCTTTGAGCCGAAGACGCCGATAGAAACCGGCATCCGCCGCTTCGTTGAGTGGTATCGCAGCTTTTACGGCTGAGAATCTTCCAAGTCCGGCTGCAGACGCAACAGCTCCGAAAACGCCAAGAACAAGTGGTAGAAAATGGAAGCTGGCACGGCTTTGGCGATGGCTTGGCCGTCTCGATCCAAGTGATCCATCCACAATCCGCGGACGTCGGTGGACAAATACTTGTCGAGCAGCAGGCGGGTTGAAGCGGCCACCGCCTGCGACGGGTCCTCGCGGGTCAGTTCAAACAAAGCTAGGTGCGCCTTGATGCGCTCGGTATTCGGCCATGAACGCGAACTGGTGACGAGCGGCGCGCCGTCGTCGCGGATTTCGTCGTACACCGCGCCCGTCTTCGGATTGATGCCGTGCTTTTCGCCGTAGTCGATAAGAGCGCCGGCAATGTCAGCGAGCTCTTCGCTGGTGAGCATCTGGTAGCGCGAGAGAATCCAAGCCCATTCGTAAGCATGCCCAGGCTCAATTCTGCGACCCTCTTCGCCGCCAATGCGCGCCCAGTGTTCGTCGAAGCGTTCGCCGAGCGTGTGGCCGTCGAAGAACTTGTGCCTGAACAGCGTCACCAGCTCCTGCGCTTGCTGGAGATATATGTCTTCGCCGAACGACTCGAATGCGGCGATGCAGGCTTCGGTCAGATGCATGTGGGGGTTTTGCAGGCGTGGCCCGGTCGGCGGCAACCATTGCCAAAAGCCGCCCGAGGGGCCGCGCATGTGCTCGCGCACGTAGGCCAAGGTCTGCGCGGCCATCGTGCGAACCTCTTCGTCGCCGGTCAGCCGGTAGCGCCAAGCGAATGCGAACAATGCGAAGGAGATGTCGTAGAGATCGGGTGTCGCGTCTTTGACATTGCCTTGCCGTGTCAGCAGGCGCACAAAGCCGCCATCGGCGCGCCGCGCTTTTTGCAGGAGATAGTCGTAGCCGCGTTGTGAGAGCGCCGCGCCGTCGCTCCAGCCCAACAGCGCTGCGTGCGAGAATACGTACACCTGCCTGCAAGTTACCCGCACGCGCTTGAAGTCGACGCTGGTCGCTCGTCCGGCGAAATCCAATTCTTCAAGGAAGCCGCCATACTGTTCGTCGACGCCAACGCGCGCCCACAACGGCAGTGCGGCGTTGAACATCCAGTCGCGGACTTCGTCGAAAGGTATCTGCGTCATTGCAGCTCACGCTCTAGAATGGGGCGACGTCGCGGAACGAAGCAAAGGCTCGCAGGTTTGCCTTCCACGATGCACGCAGGCGGGCAATACTGAAAATCCATGACGTACCGCATCATCCCCGCCATTATGTCCGGCGGCGCCGGGACGCGCCTTTGGCCGCTGTCGACCGACGCGCAGCCCAAACAGTTTCACGCACTTGGGGGTTCCCACTCGCTCTTCGCTGAGACGGTTCGCCGCGTGCAAGGCGATCACGGCGCGCTTTCGTTCGCGCCGCCGGTGGTGATCTGCAACGAAAAACACCGGACGCCAGTGGAATCCGACTTGGCGGAAATCGGCGTACGCCCGGCGGCAATCGTGTTGGAGCCGGCGCCGAAGAACACGGCCGCAGTAGCAGCGGTCGCCGCGGCTGTTGGGGCCGAACTCGATCCTGATGCGCTTGTCTTGTTGCTTCCCGCCGATCACCTGGTCGGCGATCGCGACGCATTTCTTGCCGCGATCGAACGCGCGGCGCCGGTAGCGCGCGAGCGCATCGTGACGTTTGGCATCACGCCGGACCGGCCGGCTACCGAATACGGCTACATCAAACGCGGCGCGCAGCTTCGCGAGGGCGTGTTTGCGGTCGAGAGCTTTCGCGAAAAACCAAACGCGCCGACAGCGCGCGAATATCTAAGCACGTCCGGCTATTCGTGGAACGCGGGTATGTTTTTCTTTTCGCCACGCGTGATGCTTGAGGAGTTCGACGCTACACCGCTTATCCGCGATGCCGCGCTGGCCGCGCTCAAGGATGCGACCCGCGACGGCGTTGACATCCGCCTCGATCCGGAGGCGTTTGCAAAGTCTCCGTCGCACCCGCTCGACATCGCCGTGATGGAAAAAACCGATCGCGCCGCCGTCGCGCCATGCGAGATTGGTTGGGCGGACGTTGGATCGTGGGATGAAATCTGGCGGCTATCCGAACGCGACGCGGCCGGAAACGTTCTGCAAGGCAGCGCCGTGGCGCTCGATGGTGCGAACAATTTGCTGCACGGCGCCGGCGTTAAAGTTTGCGTCGCCGGTGTCAGCGACCTTGTGGTTGTCGCAACGCCGGACGCGGTGCTGATCGTGCCGCGCGAACGCGCGCAAGACGTCAAGGCGTTGCGCGAACTCGCCCTGAAAATGCGTTAGCCGAGCAAATCGCGCGCAGTTTCGACGATGCTTTCGACGGTGATGCCGAAATGCGCATAGACATCCTTCGCCGGCGCTGACGCCCCGAACGTCGACATGCCGATGAAGGCGTCGAGGCCGAAGGCTTCGAACCAGCCCTGACCTACCCCTGCCTCCACGCCGATCTTCAATTCCTCGTCGCCGCCAGCGATGGCATCTTGGTAGTCGTCGTCCTGCTGGTCGAAGAGTTCGAAGCACGGCGCAGAAATGACGCGCGTTGGGATGCCTTGAGCTTGCAGCGCTTCGCGCGCTTTCACCGCGAGCGCGACCTCCGTGCCGGTGGCAAAGATCGCGACTTTCGAGGCGCCGCCTTCAGCTGCCAGCAATTCATAAGCGCCGCGCGCGCTCTTGTTTTCCGATGCATCCGTGCGCAGCGCAGGCGTGGCTTGCCGCGACAGTGCCAACGCGCTCGGACCTTCCGTGTGCAACAACGCTACTTGCCAACACTCGACCGTCTCCACTGCATCTGCGGGACGGAATACGCAGAGGTTCGGCATCGCGCGGAGCGCTGCCAGATGCTCGACCGGCTGGTGCGTCGGGCCGTCTTCGCCGAGGCCGATCGAGTCGTGCGTCAAGACGTGGATGACACGAATGCCCATGAGCGCCGCAAGGCGAATGGCGGGCCGTGAGTAGTCAGAGAACGTCATGAACGTGCCCGCGTACGGAATGACGCCGCCGTGCAGCGCCAAGCCGTTCATCGCAGCCGCCATCGCGTGCTCGCGAATGCCGTAGCGGATGTAGCGGCCGTCGGGCGCATCGGCGTTCAGATCCGCAGCGCCCTTCGCCAAGGTGTTGTTCGAAGGCGTCAGGTCCGCCGATCCGCCCAGCAATTCCGGGAGAATCGCAAACATCGCGTCGATGGCGGCGCCCGACGCAGCGCGCGTGGCGACGGCGGGCTTGTCGGCGGCTACTTTGCTCGCGTGTTGACCAAGTACGGCGACAGCTTTCTCGACGTTGGCGCTGTCGAGCGCAGCTTCCAGCTCCCGGCCCTTTGGCAGCGACTTGAAACGCGCTGTCCATTCTTCACGCGCGTTAGCGCCTTTTTGTCCAACCTTCCGCCACGCGGTGACGATTTCTTTCGGCACCTCGAATGGTCCATAGTCCCAGCCCAGCGCTTTTTTCGCAGCGGCTAGTTCCTCTGCGCCGAGCGCCTCGCCGTGCGCATGCCGCGTACCGGCTTTCTTCGGCGCGCCGTAGCCGATGATGGTTTTGCACGCGACAAAAACAGGCTTGTCAGACTTGAGCGCAGCGCTCAGCGCGCGTGTCACGTCAGCGACATCGTGACCATCGCACGAAAGCGTAGTCCATCCGCTCGCGGCAAATCGCTTTTCCTGATCGGTTACGTCAGAGAGCGAGATCGGGCCGTCGATGGAAATCGAATTGTTGTCCCAGAGAACAATCAGCTTGTTGAGCTTCTGCCGTCCGGCCAGCGCCAATGCTTCCTGACTGATGCCTTCCATCAAGCAGCCGTCGCCGACGATGCACCATGTGCGGTGATTGACGAGATCAGCGCCAAAGCGCGCGCGCAGATGTTCTTCCGCGATCGCCATGCCCACGGCGTTGCCGAGACCTTGGCCGAGCGGGCCGGTTGTCGTCTCGATGCCGCTGGCGTGGCCGTATTCGGGGTGACCTGCGGTTTTTGAGCCCAGCTGCCGGAACCGCCTGATCTCATCAAGCGTCATGTCTGCGTAGCCCGTTAGATGCAGCAGCGAGTAGAGCAGCATCGAGCCATGACCAGCAGAGAGCACGAAGCGATCGCGATCCGGCCAATGTGGATCGCTGGCGTCAAACCTCAGGAACTGCGAGAACAACACCGTAGCTACGTCCGCCATACCCATCGGCATGCCAGGGTGGCCGGAGTTGGCTTTCTCCACGGCGTCCATCGACAATGCGCGGATGGCGTTGGCCATGCGTTTGGCGTCGACGCCTTCGATCATATCGCTGGTTCCCATGATTTCTTCCTTGGCCCAGGCTCAATAGCGCCGATTCGCGCTCTTTGCTCTGTGCGCGGCGTTCAGTATCAGCGGAAATAGACCGCCTAAACCCGGCGGCGGAGTCCTCTCATGAAGATTTTCATCGACAGCGCAGATGTCGCAGAACTCAAGAGCCTGGCACAGACTGGCTTGGTCGATGGCGTGACCACCAATCCGACGCTTGTCGCGAAGGCAGGCGCCAATATCTTCGAATCGCTCAAGACGATTTGCGACGCCATCCCCGGCCCCATCAGCGCGGAAGTCGTCGCTTCCGACTACGCAGGCATGGTGGCTGAAGGCCACAAACTGCGGACCGTCGCCAAGAACATCGCAGTGAAGGTGCCGCTGACGCCAGACGGACTGCGCGCGTGCAAAACGCTTTCCGACGAAGGACACCCGGTAAACGTCACGCTTTGCTTCTCCGCGGTGCAGGCGCTGCTCGCGGCCAAATCCGGTGCGACGTTTATCTCACCGTTTCTCGGCCGGTTGGACGACGGCGGGCAAGACGGCATGGAGCTCATCCGCGAAATTCGCGCGATTTACGACAATTACGGCTACAAAACCGAGATTCTGGCCGCTTCGATCCGATCGGCGATCCACGTGCGCGACACGGCGATCGCAGGCGCGGATTGTGCGACGATCCCGCCAGCCGTGTTCAAAAGCTTGTACAAACATCATCTGACCGACGCCGGCCTCGAAGCTTTCGCCAATGATTGGAAAGCAACGGGTCAGAAGATCATCTGAAACACAAAGGGCGTCCTTGCGGACGCCCTTTGCTTGAAACTCGTTTCGCAGGTGCGGTTATTGACGGCCAGAGAGGCGGTCGAGCCGCGCGATCTCGGAGTCCGTATGCGCGCGGGCGGTATCCATCGAGGACTGCGCCGACGCCAACTCACGGCGAACCGCGGCAACGTCGAGAGGCTGAATCAGCGGCGCGCTGCTATTTACGGTAGCCGCCATCGCGTCACGGACCGTCAGGCCGCCCTTCACGGCGACCGGACCAACCAGGCCGACAAGCACCATCAAACCGGCGCCGGCAATAAAGCTGCCGACAACAGTGCGGAACGTGGCCTTCATCTTGGCGTCGACGGGCGACATGATACGAAAAACTCCCTCAGCGAGCGGTCTGTTAACAAAACGTTGCCAGACTTGCAATTACGACTTTGCGGCGCCGAAGAAAAAACGTCCGTGACAACAGTCACTACTCCGGAGCACCCCATCGCCGTCTTCCGCGGCATTGTGCAGATCGTAGCGCATAAAGCTGAATTCAAGCCGAATTTGGCCTTTAGACGCTGTTGAAAATAACCATTCAGCCATGTTAGGCGCCCGGCCTTCGTCTTATGTTGCGGCGCAATAGGGGGAACACAATGGGTAGCGATTCCAGCCTCAAAAGACCCCTACGGAAAGCGGTATTGCCGGTCGCCGGGCTGGGTACGCGGGTGCTCCCAGCGACCAAGGCAATCCCTAAGGAAATGCTGCCGGTGTTCGACCGGCCGGCAATTCAGTACGTGGTGGATGAGGCGCTGGCCGCCGGTATCGAGCACATCATTTTCGTCACCGGGCGCAATAAGGCGGCCATCGAGGATTATTTCGACCGGGCCTACGAGTTGGAGGATACCCTCCGGCTGAAGGGCAAATCCGCCCTCCTCGACGAACTGGAGGCGGATCTGCGCCCGGCAGGCTCAATGAGCTTTGTGCGCCAGCAGGCCCCCCTTGGCCTCGGTCACGCGGTCTGGTGTGCCCGCGACATCATCGGCGACGAACCCTTCGCGGTGATGCTGCCGGACATGATCATGATGGCGCAGCCCTCATGCCTGGCGCAGATGGCGGCCTCCTATGCGGAGGTCGGCGGCAACCTGATCGCGGTCGAACCCACCGATAAGCCGGAACAATACGGCGTCATCGATCCGGAAAGCCGCGAAGGCCGCCTGCTGAAAATGAAGGGCATGGTCGAGAAGCCCAAGCGGGAGCTGGCGCCTTCGAACCTGTTCATCAGCGGCCGCTACATCCTGCAGCCGGAAATCTTCGATCTGCTCGCGTCGCAGCAGGCGGGCGCCGGCGGTGAAATCCAGCTCACCGATGCGATGGCGCGGCTGATGAAAATGCAACCATTCCACGCTCTCGAATATGATGGCACGACGTATGATTGCGGCGACAAAATCGGCTATCTGCGCGCTTTTTCGGCATATGCGCTGGCGAACGAAGAGTTCGGCGCGCAGTCGGCGGCTACGCTGAAAGCGCTGCTCGAAAAGAAATCCTGATCAAGCATGGCGCCGCTCACGGTCTTCGCGACGAGAGATGCAATGATGGCCGCCGCGGCGCGCGCGGTCGAAGAAGCCTTGCGGTTTGGGCATGCGACACGCGGTGAAGCATGTGCGGCGCTCTCCGGCGGTACGACGCCGGAGCCCGCCTATCACCTTGTTGCGCAGACGCCATTGTCGTGGCGCGAAACTACCTTGGCGCTCGTCGATGAGCGGTTCGTGGCGCCTGATCATCCCGCATCCAACGAAGCATTGGTGCGGCGAGCCTTTTTGCACGCCATAGCAGACGGCGCGCGCGTCGCGCCAATGTTTAGCGGCGGCACACCCGATGAGTCTGCCGCGCGCGCGGACGCAGCCTACGCCGCGCTCAAGTTCGATATTGCAGTGATGGGCATGGGCGGCGATGGACACACGGCGTCGTGGTTTCCAAACGCACCAGCGCTCGAAGCGCTGCTGGACCTTGGTAATTCCAACACCGTCGTCGCGCTGAACGCACCAGACGCAACGCCGATCAATGATCGGCTGACGCTGACCCGCGCGGCACTCGCACGCGCAGACCGCCTGCTGTTGCTCATCACAGGCGCCGAAAAACGGCAGCGGCTGGAGGCCGGCGGCGCGCCGGTACATGCCCTGCTCACGTCTGAAATGCCGCCCTGCGAAATCCTGTACGCGCCCTGAGTGCGGCCAATTCGTCGCATTTCCAGGCGCTTCCATCTCGTGCTGAGCGTGGACGCTATACAATAGCGGCGGCGCACCCTAGCGTCCGGCTTAGGAGACCGAGCGGGCCGTGATGGGCGCTGAAACTACCAGCGGGCTGAGCAGCGCGCGCAAAGCGCCGCGCTGGCGCGTGGTCGGCGTGTTCCTTGCCGCGCTTTCGCTGCTCATCCAAAGTTTCGTAGTTCAGCCGCACATCGACGGCCTCGCGTTCGTCCGCGCCGACGCCGCCGTTCATCAAACGATCAAAGCGTCGCCCGGCGATAAAGCACCGGGCGCCTGCATCATTTGCCAAGAAGCAGCGCTCGCGGGGGCATTTGCGCTGGCGGCCACGCCGACGCTGCTGCTGATCGAGCGCACGTTTATCGCGACGCCGCCCGCACGCTTGCAGCGCGTGGTGTGTCATGCGCCGTCGCACATATGGCAGAGCCGAGGCCCGCCCCAGTTCGTCTGACCGAAACTTGAACCGCCATGCGTGCGCGACCGCGCGCGTGGCTCCGTGATCGAGCGCCGTTGCGCGCGATCACTCCGGTTGGATGGAGATATTTCCGTGCACATGACACGTTATGCGGCCAGCGCTCTCGCGGCAGCCGCTTTGGTAGGGGCGCCTTCGCTTGCCCACGCACAAACCGCGCCAACGGCTGCTGCGTCCGCGGCGCCAACAAATGACGACGTCGCCTCGTTGCGCCGCGACATGGAAGCGATGAAGCAGGAATACGAAGCGCGCATCTCAGCTTTGGAAGCGCGCATTGCTGAACAGGACGCTGCGCAATCGGCGGCCAACGCAGCCCAAGCGTCAACGGCAGCGCCCGCGGATCAATCCGCGGCGCCCGCCGATGCGAGCGCGCCAGTGGTCGTGGCCCAGAGCGATCAGACTTACGCGCCGCCTGCGCCCGCTGCGACCAGTGGGCCGACCTCGCAGAACCTCTACAACCCGGGCATTGCTGTTGCGCTCAACGGCTTCTTCACCGCCGCGCGCCACGACACCGGCGACAACGAACGCATCGCCGGCTTCGCGGCCGGCGATGACATCGGCCATCCGCAACGCGGCTTCTCGCTCGGTGAGTCTGAAGTTTCGTTCGCTGCGAACATCGACCCGACGCTCGCCGGCTTCTTCGACTTCTCGATCGACAATTCAAACAATGTGAGCCTGGAAGAAGCCTACATCCGAACAACCGCGCTGCCAGGCGGATTCACCATCAAGGCTGGCCGCTTCCTCTCCGGCATCGGCTACATCAACGAGCGACACGCGCACGACTGGAACTTCTCCGACGCGTCGCTCCCCTATCGCGCATTCTTGAACAACCAGTTGGGAGACGACGGCGTACAAGTGCGCTGGATCGCGCCAACCGATCAGTTCTTGGAGTTCGGCGCTGAAGCGTTCCGTGGCGATGTGTATCCAGCTGCTGGCGCCGCAGATAACGGCGTCGGCGCGTATTCCGCATTCGTGCATACCGGCTCAGACATCAACGCAAGCAGCTCGTATCTCGCAGCGCTATCGTACTTGCACACGCGCGCTGTGGATCGCGCTGACGCAAGCGGCGACCTCTTCACCGGCGACACCAACCTTGGCATCGCCTCACTGATTTATAAGTGGGCGCCGAACGGCAATCCGCTCGTCAACAATCTCACGGTGGCGGGCGAGTATTTCTACGGGCGCGACAATGGATCGTTCAACGGCGTCAACATCAATCAGTCGCATCAAGGCTGGTACGTTCAGGGCGTCTATCAATTCATGCCGCAGTGGAGCGTGGGCCTGCGTGCGTCGGGTTTGAGCTCGGACAGTGTCTCAAACTTGCTGGCTGGCACGGAGATCGACGATCTCGGCCACAACCCGCTCGAACTGACAGCGCTGCTCGAATACGACACCAGCGAGTTCGGCCGCATCCGCATGCAGTACAGCCACGACGAGTCGTCGACGACCGACAACGACATTCTGCTCATGCAATACACCGTCATTTACGGGCCGCACGGCGCGCACCGTTACTAAGGATTACGATCATGAAGAAACTCATCTTCGCCGCCGTCGCGACGTTCGCCGCCGCCATAGCATTCTCCGCGCCGGCAAGCGCACTTAACGTGTTCGCGTGCGAACCGGAATGGGGTGCGCTCTCCACCGAAATCGGCGGCGACAAGGTGCACGTCTATGTCGCCACCACCGGCGGCCAGGACCCGCACCAAGTGCAAGCACGCCCCAGCCTCATCGCCAGCGCACGCACCGCCAACGTCACAGTGTGCACAGGCGCCGAATTGGAGGTCGGCTGGCTTCCGCAAATCATCCAGCAATCGAGCAATGGGCGTATCGCGCCGGGAACGCCGGGCGCATTCGAAGCCACCAGCTTCGTGCATTTGCTTGAAACGCCAGCCAGTGTTGACCGCAGTCAAGGCGACATTCACGCGGGCGGCAATCCGCACATCCAGACCGATCCGCGCAACATGATCCCAGTGTCGCGTGCATTGGCGCAACGCTTTGCGGCGCTCGATCCGGCCAACGCCGCTGTCTATCAGCAGCGTCAGGCCAATTTCGAACAACGCTGGAACGCTGCGCTCGCGCGCTGGACGCAGCGTGCAGCGCCGCTGCGTGGCGCCTCAATCGCGGTGCAGCACCACGCCTGGATCTATCTCGAAGTGTGGCTTGGCCTGCGCGAGATCATTCCGCTTGAACCGCACCCGGGCGTGCCGCCATCCAGCGGCTATCTCGCGCAAGTGCTGGCGCGCTTGCAGCAAACCCCTGCGCGTTTCGTCATTCGCGCTGCGTACGAGGATAACCGCCCTGCCGACTTCATCTCACAGCGCGCGCATATCCCAGCCGTGGTGCTGCCATTCACCGTCGGCGGCGACGCGCAAGCAACCGACCTGTTCAGCCTCTACGACGACACTATCACCAAGCTGCTCGCAGGAATTGGCCAATGAATCCGGAAAGTCTTGAACTCAGTATCATCTTCCCCGCCTTCGTGGCGGGGATGTTGGTGCTTGCCACGCACGTGCCGCTTGGCCAGCAAGTGCTCAATCGCGGCATCGTCTTTATCGATTTGGCGATTGCGCAAGTCGCGGGCCTCGGGGTGACGGCGGCCAGTGCGCTGGGTTTCGGCACGCCAGACAGCTTGAGCGCCGCCGCACCGGCGAATGCCGATCTCTGGTCAACAATCATGGCCGGACTCGCGCAGAATTGGCATGTGCAAGTCGCGGCTGTGGCCGCGGCTTTGCTCGGCGCTTTGGTGCTGACGTGGACCGAAAAGATTTGGCCGGAAGTGCAGGAAGCGCTGATCGGCGTGCTGTTTGCGGTTGCGGCGTGCGCGGAGCTCATACTGCTCGCCAACAACCCACACGGCAGTGAGAACTTGAAGGATTTGCTGGTGGGGCAAATCTTGTTCGTGTCGCTGCCAAGTCTCGTGCCGATCGCTGTTCTCTACGCGATCATTTTGGCGGTGTGGTTCAGCGCGCGGCAGCGATTGGGCCAGATCGGCTTCTACATCCTATTTGCTCTTGTCGTGACCCAATCGGTGCAACTCGTCGGCATCTATCTTGTGTTCGCGACGTTGATCATCCCAGCGCTGGCGTCGAAGCGCTTCGCCGAACCGCTGCGCTTGGCGGTGGGGTATATTGTAGGATTGCTCGGATATATCGCCGGAATCGTGGCCTCGATGCTGTTCGACTTGCCAACCGGTCCGGTGATCGTTGTGGCGCTGCTCGTTCTGATGATCGTCGCCGCGCTTACTGCGAGCGTCGTGCCAAAGAGCGCGCGTGCGTCAGCACAGCCGGCGCCGGCGCATGCATGATTAGTGCGGCTGATCTGGAAGTTCTTGGTGCGAGAAGAAATCCCAGATCACTTCGCCTGCGTTGATGTCTCGATTCACCAAGCCGAATCCATCGGGATCAAGCACGCCTGGCACGCCCGGCCAGTTGTGACCACCGCCATTGACGATGAAGGCCTGTACGGCTGCGTGCGGGGCGCAGTTGTTCGGGACAAACTGCACGACTGACGTGCCTTCGGATTGTCCGCGCACCGCGACCTGGTTTTGCTGACCGCTGCTGTCGCAATGATTGCGGTGCATGAAGTAGGCGAAAGTGTCGGGCGCGCTGAGCGACACGCGTGTGGTGTCACCGCCGGCGCCGCCAGCAAGGCCGCCGCCGCCGCCCATGCTGCCACCGATGCCGCCATTGCTCATGCCGCTCATGCCGCTCATGCCGCCGGCGCCTCCGCCGATTCCGCCGCCGCCAATAGACGACGCGCCACCGCCGGTTTGCTGGACGACACCCGTGTAAGGCACGCTGCGATCGGCGGTGCCATTGATAAACATGATTGGCGCAGGCTGGCCTTGGCAGTGCGTTGTCAGTAACGAATAGAGCTCCGCGCCGACCGACGCGAAGCCTGCGAAATATTCCGACGCCGCGCAGGCCATGCGCATGGTCATAAAACCGCCGTTGGAGAAGCCGCCAACAAACATCCGCCGCCGATCGATGTTGAGATCAACGCTCAGATCCTCGGTCAAGCGCTTCAAGAAAGCGACGTCATCCTGAGGCGAGACCCCACGCTGGTGAACGATGTCAAAGATAGCGTTCCACTCGTTATTGAGGCCCTGCGGATAGACGGCGATGAATCCGTGCCGTTTCGCGACGTCGTTCATCTCGGTGATGAGCGCCATGCTGGTCGCGCTGCTCGGACGGCCATGCAAGAGAACCACAAGCGGCATCGACCGGGCGGGATCGTAGTTCGACGGCACGTAGACGAAGTATGAGCGCGAACGCGCCGCGTCCGGGTTGGCGTTTGGCAGCGCGAACGCGGGACGATCAAAGAAGAAGCTGTCTATCAGGCGCGCCGCGTCTACGCCTTCGCGATTGAGCTGGTAACGGTCGCCGACATGAAACCAATCGTGCTCGCCGCCATCGACGCCAACATAAGCGACGCCGCGGCCTCCTGCGCAGGCCGCAAAATATGCGCTGTCGCCACGTCCGATGACGGGCGCGCCAGTACAAGCGTTGGCCTGACGCCAAAATGCGAGGGTTGCGTCGGCGCTCAACCGCTGCGCTTGAATGCCGTTGCCCGGCGAGCCGCCAGCTACCGGAAACAACTCGTCCACGCGCCCATGCACAATCAGCATTGAAGTTTGCGCGTGCTGCGCCGCGCATGCGTCGCGCATGTAATCCCACATCAAAGCACTAACAACGGCAACGCCGGCAAGAGGGATGCGTCCCTCACAGGCCATCCGGTAAGCGAGCGCCCCGCCGACATCGTAGCCGACCAGATACTGTCGCGCCGGATCGATGGCGTAGTCCTGCTTCAAAGCAGCGACGACGCCAGCGATGAAGCTCTCATCCGGCTGCGGCGTCTCGCGCCGCGCCAGCTCGGCGTAACCGCCGTCATTCCAGAATCCACCGACTGTTTCGGGATACAGAATGATTGCGCCGCGCGCATCGGCAACGGCGCGCAGATGGCTCATGGCGTGAAACGCCTGCGCCGAAGAGAATCGTCCGTGCAGCGCGATGATCAGCGGGGCCGGCTGCCCTGGCCGGTAGCTCGCCGGAACGTAGAGGCCCACGCTGCGCTGCACGCTGCCCACTGACAGCGCCATCATTCGCAAACCGTTGGCGCGCGCTGTGGTGTCTTGCTGCGCGTCAGCGGCAAACGCCGCGAGTATGGCGGCCGCCAACGCCGCCAGCGTCGCGCGCGCGATCAACATGCCCTGCTCCCTTGCGTACAAGCGGAGCGCGGTGCGCGCGCAAACGCCAGTCACATCTGCGCGAGGCTACGCTGCTCGTCGCAAAACTCGGCCGCCGTTCTGTCAGCGCTCGCCGCGATGGCAGACGACCGGTTCGGCGGAGCCAACGCGCCAATGAATTTCTTCCAGGTTTCCGGTCAGCTCATAGTGGTCGCCGCGCGTAAAACGGTAGCCCTCGGTGGCGTCGGCCTGATCGAGCGTCACGTTTGGGCGGCGAATGCGCGCAACGAACGCTTTGTGCTGATCGGCGTTGAAAATGACGCGCAGCTGTTCGTTGTCGCTGCAACGAAACGCATAGACGCTGTGACCGCTAGGAACCGCCGATTGCTCTGCCGCGCCCGGCATCGATACGGCGAGGATCGTGAGCGCACCGGCCGTCAGCGCGCGCGCATAAGATACAACCTTCATCGGAATACTCCCTGCTCCTCTGGTTCGATGACAAGGCTAAGGCGAGATCGCGTTCGGCAAAATCAAAGGCAAGTTACCGCGCGCTTTGTCGACGAACTGCAGAGGAACAACGACGACCAAAGAAAAAGGGCGACGTTGCCGCCGCCCTCAGTCACTTGGGGAGAGAATGTAATCAGTACTTTGCTGTGATCACCAAGTTCACCGTCTGCGGCGCGCCGAAATAGGCGGTGCGAATGTTGCCGACCGACGAGAATTCCTGCGCGTCAGTCTTGTAGACTTCGTCGCTGAGGTTGTGGCCTTGCAGCGCGATCGAGAAGCGGTCGTTCAATTCCCAGGTGATGCTGGCATTGTAGAGCCAATACGCGTCTTGGAACATGGTGGGGAGAACTCTGGCCACCGGTGAAGCGATCGACGGCACCGTGGTGTTGTCCACCGCGAGCGCCATGCGGCTTCTGTAGTCCGCGTCGGCGGCGACGGTGAGGTTGCCCATGTTGCCAAGGTTGAACTCGTAAGAGCCGCCAAAGCGGGCAGTCCAGCGCGGCGCGAACGCGGGCGTCTGGAATGCGCGGCTGCCGTTGTAGACGCCGATG
Source organism: Terricaulis sp. (assembly GCA_047601265.1). GTDB lineage: Bacteria > Pseudomonadota > Alphaproteobacteria > Caulobacterales > Aquidulcibacteraceae > Vitreimonas. The sequence goes on along the minus strand of JASGJR010000001.1, from coordinate 2,998,893 downwards.
AAGCGCCGATCGTTGAAGTCGTCGTAATGCGCATCCAAGAAACCAACCTCGGCGTCGAGATGCAACGGGTTGATCGGGTTGTAGTAGACCTCAAGCTCGGCGCCCGGGATGCTGAGCTTGCCAGCGTTGAGCACCGTCAGTGAGATGACCGGCGGCACATCGTTGGTGATGCCGGAAACGCGCGCCTGGAAGTCGCGATAGTCGTTGTAGAATACTGTCAGGTTGGCGATCAGGCGATTGTCGAGCCAGCTCGTCTTGGTTCCCGCTTCATAGGTCGTCACCGTTTCCGGATCGTACGGCGCATCTTCGCCGGCGTTGTTAGCGCGACCGTTAAAGCCGCCTGACTTGAAGCCTTGCGACACGCGGCCATAGACCATCAAGTTGTCGTTCAAATGATAGTCAGCCGAGATCAAGCCCGACCAATTGGTCCACGTGTGGGTGTCGTCCATTGGCGAACCGGCGGCAGGGTTCGCGGTGAAGAGCGGATTGGATGAGAAGGTTGATGTCGTGCGGTTGTAGTCCTTCTGCTCATCCGTGTAGCGCACGCCGCCGGTGATATTGAAGCGGTCGGTGACGTGGAAGGTGCTGTTGACGTAACCCGCCAAGCTGATGGTGTTCAGGTCGTCGTCGATCGTGCGCAGGAACGTGGCGTTGCCGAAGGCTGCGCCGAGCAGATTGTCGGCATACGCCTCTTGGTGCGAGGACACGACCTCGTTCATGTAAAAGAGGCCACCGACCGTAGACCAATGGTCGCTTTCCCAATTGGCCTGGAATTCTTGGCTCAGCTGGTCTTGCCAAACGTGCACAAGCACGTCGCCCAATTCCAACTGCGTGGCGTCGATATCCACGTAGTCCTTGTAGCGCAAATTGCGGTACGCAGTGATCGAGCGCAGCGTCAGGTGATCATTGACGTTCCAATCCGCATGCAGCGCATAGCCGTAGTGCGTGAGATCGCTCTGATTTGGCAGGCCCGGCGTGGCGACCGCGTGATAGTCGAATTCTGGCGGCGGGTTTGAGACCGGCAACAGCGGCACGCCGAGAATGGTCGTCAGCGTATTTTGCGCCTGGCCCATGGTGAGATGGTTGTGCTCCTCCTGGTAGTCATAGGAGCCGCGGATCGTGAACGACGGCGTCACGTCCCACACGGTTTGGAAACGTCCGCCCCAAGCGTTGCGGTCGTTGTAGTCCTCGCCCGTCACCGGATTGGTGACATAACCATCGCGCGACACACCGAAGAGATTCACGCCGGCAGCGATATGGTCGGTCACCGGGCCAGAAATGCCAACTCGGCCTTCGAGCAAGCCATACGTCCCCGTCATGACCTGCATCGAATAGTGCGGGTCTTGCGTCGGCTGCATGGTGATCAGCTGCAACGCGCCACCGATAGTATTCTTGCCGTACAGTGTGCCCTGCGGGCCGCGCAGCACTTCCACGCGATTGAGGTCGAACAGCTCCATCTCGGTGCCGCGAATGCGCGAATAGTACACGCCGTCGACATAGAAGCCGACCGCCGGATCGAACGTTTGCAACGCGTCCGGCTGGCCTACGCCACGGATGAAGATGTTGGTCGCGTTCGAAGAACCCCGCCCTTCGACCACGTTCAGGTTCGGCACCAGACCTTGAAGACCGGTGGTGCCGGTAACTCCCAGGGTGTCGAGCCGGTTTTGCGTGAACGCGGAGACAGCGCCTGGAACGTCTTGCAATTGCTCTTCAGTGCGGCGCGCGGTCACTACAATTTCTTCGTCGGCGTTGGCCGAGGACGCGCTGTTGTCCTGGGCGAACGCCGGCGCGGCGAAGGCCATGGGCGACGCGACAGTCGCCAGCAGCACTGCGAGCCGCGCCCGATCTCCAAATTTCTTCATTGTACTCCTCCCCTGATCAAATTCGACTGACGCACTTTGTGTACGAAAGCTGCGACCTGTTCGAAAAACGCGTCTGGCGCTTCGAGATGCGGAACGTGCCCGGCGCCGGCAACGGCGATGCGTTGCGCATGCGGCGCCGTGTGCGCGATGAACGCGCTGGCGCCATCCGGATAGACTTGGCTCTCGGCGCCATGCAGCGTGAGCATTGGCGTTTGAATGCGCAACAACGCGGCGCGGAAATCTTGCGCGGCCATCGACGACCAGAGCGACGCCATCGCCGATGGCTCGGCCTTCGACATCTCGGCAATTGCCCAGTCGATTTGGCGACCGTCGCTAGCGCGCGCGCCTGGTGCGAACATGCGCGGCGCGAAGCGGGAAACGTGAGCCGGCCAATCTGCGCCGATTTCTTTCAGCGTTTCATAGACGTCAGCAGCCGCGTAGCCGCTGAGGCCGAACCGCCAACCCGCGTCGTTCACCAAGCGCGGCGACATATCTTCAATGATGAGGCCAGCTAGGCGGCCGCCGAGACGTGGGGCGGCGGCCCAGAGCGCCATGGCGCCCATCGACCAGCCAAGCGCTACGATCGATTCAAGCCCCAAGGCCTCAGTCAGCGTGACCAGATCGTCGGCGAGTGTTTCGATGCACAGCGGGAGCGTGCCGCGATCCGATCCAGGATGACCGCGTAAAGTTGGGGCAATGACCCGGTAATGAGCCGCCAGCCGAGTTTGCAGATCACGGAAGAAGCCGCCATGCGCGGCCCAACCATGGACCAGCAAAACGGGTGGTCCTGCGCCGTCCTCGGCGTAGGTCAAACGCGCCCCATCCCGCATCTGGCAGACAGGCATCGCCTGTTTTCCCTCCCGCCCGCCCCGTTCTGGGCCGGTTTTCCCTTGTGTTATGGTCACCTTTAGCCGAGACTTGAAACATGAGTCAATATTCAGGTTTGCAGCCTGACGACAAAGCTGGCCCGAAGACCGAGCGCGGACGAAGGACGCTGCGCCGTCTGCTGGACGCTGCCGGAGAAGAATTTGGCGCGCGCGGCTACCACGAGACCGCCATCAGCCACATCACCCAGCGCGCCGGCGTCGGGCTCGGGACTTTCTACGTCTACTTTAAGAGCAAAGAGGAAGTATTCCGCGCGCTCGTGAGCGACATGGGCGCCCGTACTCGCCATGCGCTGAGCGAAAGCACCAAGGATGCGCCAAACCGGCTCGAGGCAGAGCGGCTCGGCATCGAGGCCTACCTCGCTTTCGTCCGCGATCACAAAGCGCTCTATCGCGTCGTGATGGAGGCACAGTTCGTCGCGCCCGAGGCCTACCGCGAATACTATCGTGTGTTCTCCGACGCTTACCGCCAGCAGCTTGCGCAAGCCGCGAAGCGCGGCGAGATCAGTCATGGCGAAGATGAAGTGCGTGTGTGGGCGCTGATGGGCGCCTCTACGTTCCTCGGGCTACGCTACGGCGTTTGGGACGACGGCGACGATGTCGGCGATATCGCGCAAGCCGCAGCGGATTTGATGATCAATGGACTGGCGCCGCGAAGCAAAAAAGACGGCGGCTAGACGCGTCTGGGAGGACGAACCATGGGTGTCGACGTCGTCGACATCACCGCGAAACGAGCGGCGCTCACGCCGCATCGCGATGCTTTTGTCGATGTGATGTCTGGGCGTCGCGTGAGCTACGCACAGCTTGATGATCGGGCGGCGCGTGCGGCGGCCCTGCTCGCAGCTCGCGGCGTTGCACGTGAAGATCGCGTCGCTGTTCTCTGCCGCAATCGCATCGAATTCTTCGAGATCATGTTCGCGTGCGCGAAGCTTGGCGCCATTGTCGTGCCTTTGAATTGGCGCGCACCCACAGCGGAATTGGCGCCGATCGTGGACGATTGTACGCCGAAGATCTTGGCGTACGGCGCTGAGGACGCTGAACCCGCGCGCGCGCTTGCCCGCGCTGGCTTGTCGATGCTTGATCTCGACGGAGACTATGAGGCCTCGCTGAAACAACATCCGCCATGCGCCGACGAGCGCCAGTGGCTAGGCGATGCGATCTGGAGCCTCATTTACACGTCCGGAACGACGGGCGCGCCGAAGGCGGTCATCCAAACTTATCAGATGGCGGCTGTGAACGCCTTCCACGTGCAGCAAGCTTTCGGGCTGCGCGAGGGCGATCACACACTGAACTTCCTGCCACTGTTTCACACCGCGGGCATTCATCTGCTGACGATGCCGACATTGATCGCCGGCGGCACTGTCCATGTTCTCCCTGGGTTCGACGCTGATCGCGCATTGGCGCTGATGCCGACGCTGGACATCTTTTTCGCAGTGCCCGCCGTTTATCAGGCGCTGGCGCTGAGTCCGAACTTCGATGCGGCCGACCTTTCGCACGTCCGTGCGTGGGGATGCGGCGGCGCGCCGTTGCCGGACGCGCTTGTGCATCGTTACGCCGCGCGCGGTGTGCGCGTGTGCAATGGTTACGGCATGACCGAGACCGGACCGACGGCATTTGTCGCCGCCGCCGAAGATGCGCTCACCAAAGTCGGATCGTGCGGCAAGCCGCAAATGCTGCTTGATGTGCGCATCGTCGACGCCAGCGGCAATGACGTCGCCGACGACGAAGTCGGCGAAGTCTGGATGCGCGGCGCGGGGCTCACGCCCGGCTACTGGCGCCGCCCGGAGGAAAATGCGCGCGCGTTCACGTCGGATGGTTGGTTGAAGAGTGGAGACCTCGGCCGCCGCGACGCCGATGGGTGCTACTATATCGCAGGCCGCATCAAGGAGATGTACATCTCCGGCGGCGAAAACGTGTATCCGGCTGAAGTCGAAAACGTGCTCGCGCACCACCCTGATGTGCTGGAAGCGGCAGTGATCGGCGTCCCCGATGCGCGCTGGGGCGAAGTCGGTTGCGCATTTGTGCTGGCGCGGCCAGGTCACGATATCGACAGCAACAAGCTGAGCGCATTCTGCCGCGAGCGGCTAGCCGCTTACAAAGTGCCACGCCAATTCATCGCGCTGAAAGAATTTCCGCGCACGGCTGCTGGAAAAGTACGCAAGCACATGCTGCAGCTGGAAGCGCCAGCGCTCAGCGTTTAGCCGCGCTTTGCCGCCACCGCGGGCGCTGCATAAGCATCACGCTTGGGCGCAACGAGCCAGAAGCCTTTGCTGGATCGCGTCCAATTCTTCAACAAATCTGCGGCTCGGCGAGACGAGGTTAGCGTCACGTGCTCTTCGAGAAACGCTTTCAGCGTTCGCAACAGGTCCGGATCGCCCTTCAAGCGGAGCACGTCGACCGAGTCTTTGTTGACCATCGCGTCGAAGCGCTCCGTCGCGTCGAACACGAAGGCTTGGCCGCCTGACATGCCGGCGCCGAAATTCGGACCGACATCGCCAAGGATCACCACCGTGCCGCCGGTCATGTATTCGCAAGCGTTGGCGCCCGCGCCTTCGACAACCGCGGTCGCACCGGAATTGCGCACGGCGAAACGCTCACCCGCCAGGCCCGCGGCGAACAGCTTGCCGCTCGTCGCCCCATAAAGGCAGGTGTTGCCGATGATCGCATCGGAACGCGCTGCTTCGCGTTCCGCCGGACGCAACGTGATTATGCCGCCGGACAAACCCTTGCCGACATAGTCGTTGGCGTCACCGATCACATTGAGCGCGATGCCTTGCGCGAGAAACGCGCCAAGGCTCTGTCCGCACGATCCGCGCAGCGTGACGCTGAGTTGGCCGTCGGCCAATCCACGCGGGCCAAAGCGGCGCACAACAAGCGACGACGCGCGCGAGCCAATCGCGCGATGTGTGTTGCGCACGACGAAGTCGAGCTGACGCTTCTCACCGCGTTCGAAGAATCCAGGCGCTTCGCCGATGAAGGCATGATCGAGCGATTGCGGCGGTTCGTTGCGGCCGAGCTGGGTGCAGTGCGGCGGATACGGGCTATCGACGCGCACTAACAGCGGATTGAGATCGAGGTCGTCGAGATGTTCGGAACCGCGGCTGATCTGCTCGATGAGATCGGTGCGCCCGATCACATCCTCCAACCGGCGGAAGCCGATCTCGGCCAGCAGCTCGCGAACCTCCTCGGCAATAAAGGTCATCAGATTGACGACCTTCTCGGGTGTGCCTTTGAAGCGTTCGCGCAATGCTTCGTCCTGCGTGCAAATACCGACCGGACAGGTGTTGGAGTGGCATTGGCGCACGATGAGGCAACCCATCGCCACCAACGACGCTGTGCCGATGCCGAACTCTTCGGCGCCGAGAATGGCGGCAACGACAACGTCGCGGCCGGTGCGCAAGCCGCCGTCAGTGCGCAGGCGCACGCGGTGCCGCAAATTGTTGAGCATCAGCACTTGATGCGCTTCCGCCAGACCCATTTCCCACGGGATGCCCGCGAACTTGATTGAGGTTTGCGGACTGGCGCCGGTGCCGCCGACGTGGCCGGAAATGAGTATGGTATCGGCGCCCGCTTTGGCGACGCCTGCCGCCACAGCGCCGATGCCGGATTGCGCGACAAGCTTCACGCACACGCGCGCCACCGGATTGATCTGCTTCAGATCGTAGATCAGCTGCGCCAGGTCTTCGATCGAGTAGATGTCGTGGTGCGGCGGCGGCGAAATCAGCTGCGTGCCGGGCGTAGCGTGACGCATGCGCGCAATGAATGACGTGACCTTGAAGCCCGGCAATTGCCCGCCTTCGCCGGGCTTGGCGCCTTGCGCGACTTTGATCTCGATTTCGCGGCACTGGTTCAGATATTCAGCGGTTACGCCGAAACGGCCCGAGGCGATCTGCTTCACTGCGGAGTTCGCATCATCGCCATTCGGCAGCGGTGCGTAACGTTCGGGATCTTCGCCGCCCTCGCCCGAGACGGAGCGTGCGCCAATGCGATTCATGGCGATGTTGAGCGTTCCGTGCGCCTCCGGCGACAGCGCGCCAAGGCTCATGCCCGGCGTGACAAAGCGCTTGCGTATCTCGGTGACGCTTTCCACTTCCGCGGTCGGAATCGGCATCAGGTCTTCGCGCACTTCCAACAGGTCGCGCAGTTGAATCGGCTGCGAGAGCCGGCGTTCGCGCACCGCGTCCGCGTATCGGCGATAGAGTTTGTAGTCGCCCCGCTCGCACGCCGTTTGCAGCGTGTGGATGGAGTCGCTCTCCAGGGCGTGGCGCTCGCCGGAGGCGCGGAACCGGTAGAAGCCACCCACCGGCAACGACACGAGATTCTCATCGTAAGCGCGCGCGTGCTGGTCCGCGGCTTCAAGCGCGATGCCTGCAAAGCCAATGCCGGAGATGCGGCTGGTGAGGCCGGGAAAGTATTCATCGACGAGCGCGCGCGATAGCCCGATGGCTTCAAAATTGAGCCCGCCGCGATAGGACGAGATCACCGATATGCCCATCTTCGAAATGATCTTCAGCAAGCCCGCTTCGAGCGCGGCGCGATAATTGGCGCTCGCTTGCTCGCGCGAGAGACCGTTGCTGAGATCGCGGGCCGCGCGATCGGCGATGGTGTCAAGCGCCAGGTACGGGTTGACGGTGGTGGCGCCGCAACCGATGAGCACGGCGGCGTAGTGCGGATCAACGCACTCTGCCGCGCGCACGGTGAGCGAGCATGCGCTGCGGCATCCGTTGGCGACGAGGTGCGAGTGCACGCCGCCAATCACGAGGATCATCGGACAAGCGATGCGGCGTGAACCTTGGTTCTCGTCGGTCAACACAATGTGCGAACGCTTCTCGACTTGCACGGCGTGCAGGGCTTCAGCGCGAATACGTTCCATCGCCGCGCGTAGCGCTTCTTCCGGCTTTTCGCCGGCGAGCAACGGCGCGGTACAATCGATGATCTTCACGTCGCGCCCGAGCGCACCGATCATGCGATCGTACATGCCGTTAGTAAGGAACGGACTCGAAAGAACGTAGACGTTGGTTTGCGTCTCATCCTGCGCGAGAATGTTGCCGAGGTTCTTGAACCGCGTCGCCAAACTCATCACGCGGCCTTCGCGCAGCGGATCGATCGGCGGATTGGTGACCTGGCTGAAGTTCTGGCGAAAGTAATGCGAGAGCGGACGCGTCTGCTCCGAGAGCACCGCGAGCGGCGCATCGTCACCCATCGAACCAATGGCTTCCTTGCCCTCCTCCAACATCGGCTGCAGCAAGAGCTCGACGTCTTCCATCGTGTACCCGGCCGCGGCCTGACGGCGCAGCAACTCCTCGCGGCTCACGAACAAGCGCGGCTCTGGGCCCGCCAACGATTTGTCGAGGTCAGTGACGTTGGTGAGCCATTGCTCGTAAGGGTGACGCTGCGCCAGTTCGTCGATCAGCTCTTCGTGGTGATAGAGTTTGCCGGCAGCGACATCGACAGCGACCATCTGGCCCGCGCCGATGCGGCCGCGCTCCAGGATCACGCGATCGTCGAGCGGGCACATGCCGGTCTCGGAACCAACCGCCAGCAAACCGTCCTCGGTGCGCGCGTAGCGCAGCGGACGCAGGCCGTTGCGGTCGAGGCCCGCAATTGCCCATCGGCCATCGAAGATCGCCAACGCCGCGGGGCCATCCCACGGCTCCATCACGGCATTCGAATATGCGTAGAGCGCGCGGTGCGCCTCCGGCATGGTCGCCGACTTCGCCCAGGCTTCTGGCACCAGCAACGACTTCGCCGCTGGGGCGCTGCGGCCGGCGCGGATCAGTACTTCAAGCACATTGTCGAGCGCGGCTGAGTCCGAACCACCCGGCTGCACCACCGGCTTTACGTCCGCATCCGCGTCGCCGAACGCATCAGACGCCATCGGAATTTCGTGGCTGCGCATCCAGTTGACGTTGCCTTTGAGCGTGTTGATCTCGCCATTGTGCGCGAGCATGCGGAACGGTTGCGCCAAGCGCCATTGCGGGAACGTGTTGGTGGAATAGCGCTGATGGTAAAGCGCAACGCTCGAAATGAAGCGTTCATCGCGCAAATCGGGATAGAACGCGTCAATCTGCGCGGCGAGAAACATGCCCTTATAGACAAGCGTCTGCGCCGAGAGCGAACAAACATAGAGCTCGATAATATTGGCGGCGAGCGCGCGCTTTTCGATCCGGCGGCGGCACACGAACAGATCGCGGTCAACCGTTTCGCTATCCCGCGCACGTGGATCGTAAAACAAGACCTGCTCGATCTCGGGCCGCGTCGCGTTAGCCTTCTCGCCGATCTGAGAAATGTTTACCGGCACCTGACGCCAGGCGTAGATGACAAAGCCAGCGCGAATGATTTCGCTCTCAACGATGACACGCGCACGTTCCTGCGCACCGAGATCGAGTCTGGGCAGGAAAATCTGACCGACGAAAATCGCGCCGTCGCGCGGCGTATGGCCGGTGCGCGTGACGACCTCGCGCAGAAACTCTTGCGGCGCGCACACCATGATGCCGGCGCCATCGCCGGTCTTGCCGTCAGCATCGACGGCGCCGCGATGCCAAACCGCCTTCAGCGCTTGCAGCGCCAACGTCACCACGTCGCGGCGCGGCTTGCCGTCGATAGCGGCAACCATACCGACGCCGCACGCGTCGCGCTCGTCTTCACGGCTATAGAGGCCTTCGCCCTCCAAGCGCGCGCGTTCGCGGAGATACCGCGCGACTTCATCGTGCATGCTCATGCCGGAACCAGGGCCTGCGATTGAATGTAAGCGTGCATAGCGTCCGCGGCGTCGCGCCCTTCTTTGACCGCCCACACAACAAGCGACGCGCCGCGCACGATGTCGCCCGCGGCGTACACGCCCGGCAAACTCGTAGCGAAAGTTTTCCGATCGGCCGCGATCGTGCCCCACTGCGTCGTGCTCAGATCAGGTGCATTCCAAAGCGCAGGCAGATCGTCCGCATCGAAGCCGAGTGCTGCGATCACCAGGTCCGCAGCGACATCGAACGCGCCGCCTGGCGTTTCTTCGGGCGCCTGACGGCCGCTCTCATCTGGCGCGCCGAGACGCATGCGCGCGGCGCGGACGCCGCTGCGATGCGCGGACTTAGGCGCGGCCAGCCAATCGAAGCCAACGCCTTCCTCCTCCGCGTTCGCAACCTCACGCTGGGAGCCTGGCATGTTGGCGCGGTCGCGACGATAAAGGCAGACGACGCTCTTAGCGCCTTGGCGGCGGGCAGTGCGGACGCAATCCATCGCAGTATCGCCGCCACCGATCACAACGACGCGCTTGCCGTTGGCGCTGAGCGCTTCCGCATCCGGCACGTCATCGCCAAGGCCGAGCTTGTTGGCGGTGATCAGGAAATCGAGCGCTTGCACGACGCCCTCGCTGGGCCCAGTCACTTGTTTGGCTTTGTAGACGCCGGTAGCGACGAGCACAGCAGCGTGGCGGCCGCGCAATTCATCGAAGCCAACCGTCTCGCCAACGTTGCAGTTGAGCACGAAGATGACGCCAGCCTTTTCGAGCCGCGCCACGCGACGCGCGACGACGTCCTTCTCGAGCTTGAAATTGGGAATACCGTAAACCAGCAAACCGCCGGCGCGATCATGCTTGTCGTAGACCGTGACTTGATAACCGCGCCCGCGCAGGCGTTCGGCCGCTGCCAGACCCGCAGGGCCTGCGCCGATAATGCCTACACTCTCGCGCCGCTCCTGACGCGGGCGCACCGCAGCGACCCATCCTTCGCGCCACGCCAGATCGGTCAGATATTTCTCGATCGCGCCGATAGTAACCGCACCATGCTCGCTCTGCTCAATGACGCACGAGCCTTCGCACAGCCTATCTTGTGGGCAGATGCGCCCACAGATCTCTGGCATCGGGTTGGTTGCGGCGGAGGTTTCGTAAGCCTCTTGCAGCCGGCCTTCAGCAGCAAGCTTCAGCCAGTCGGGAATATTGTTCTGCAGCGGGCAATGCGCCTGGCAAAACGGGACGCCGCATTGCGCGCAGCGCGATGCCTGCGCAGCCGCTTCCTTGACGCTAAACTCGCCGTAGATTTCGCGGAAATCGCGCAGCCGTTCATCCGCCGTGCGGCGCGCTGGCCATTCCTGGTCCAGCCGGACAAAGCTCTGCATCTTCTCGGCCACGCCGCCGTCCTCTTCCCGAATCCAAACCCTGCAAACTGCACAAGCGTTACGGGTATGTCTCCGAGGTCAGCAAGCAGTCGCTGCTAAAGAATGGGCGCTGCTAAAAATGATGCAACAGGCGCCAAAGACGCAGGCGCCGCTGGGCAAAGCGCGATTGCGCTTAGGCTAAGTGTGCTCGTGGTCCTTCCACCTGCCCCCGCCGTGTACGAACAAAAGTCCCACGAAACCCACCGCAAGCAGCAACGTAATCGTGCCGAAGCCGCCCTGGAGGGTATGGAAAATGTTCGTGCCGAGGTTCACCAGGGATGAACCGAGCCAGATGGTCGCCGTGCCCGAGAGCGCGTAGATGCCGAAGAACGCGCCCGTTTCTTCCGGCGGCGTCAGCCGCGTAAGCATGGTCCGGCTCGATGCATATTGTGCGGTGATGAAGACGGCGTTGGAGAAGCCGATCAGCATAAACACCACGTCCGGAAGCATTCGAAACACCGGTCCGTTCCAGAGCGGCGTCGCTGTCGCGGGATCGAAGCTCCAGAAATAGAGGATCTTGGTCGGCCCCATGCCGAGCAACGCGATCACACCGAGCAGCGACATGAACAACGCGATTTGCAGCGAACGCTTCGGGCCGAACGCGGCGTCCATCCAACGGCCAACGAACCCGCCTAGTACAGCGAGGACAGAGAGGATAATGCCGTTGATCAAAAGCTCCAGCGGACCCCAGTTCATCACGCCGCTGGCGAAGATGCCGTAGTAGAGCAGCACCGCAGTCATGCCGTCGACGTAGAACATGCGCGACAGCAGGAAGATCGCCGCGTCGCGATAGCCGCGCAGGGTGCGCAACATCCGCCACAATTTCTTCGCGCCGTGGCGCATAGCGGTGATCGGCGAAATGCCCGTGGGCTCGGCGTCCTTGGTGAAGAGGAAAAACGGCAGACTGCCGAGCGCAAAGATCAGGCCGGCAATCGGCGCGACGATGCGCTCCGGTTCATGCTTGGCCGGATCGAGCCCGAAGAGCGGCGTACTCGGTAGGAACGACCAATCGACTTTGCCAGGCAAGGCAAAGGCATAGGCGGTAAACGCTAGGCCGAACACCGCGAAGAAGTTCCCGAGCGCCAGCGCCAGACCAGACGCCTCATGCGCATTGCGTAATCCGGCGGCGCGGACCAGCAGCGAGTTGTGCAACACTTCGGTGTACGGAAACAGCACGTTGAGCGTCAGCACGATCAACATGCATGTGCCGAGCGGAATGGCGCTGCCATCGGGTTTCACCCACCACAGCAACACCATGAGTGGACACATGAGGGCGACGATTAGCGCGAGCCAACCTTTGCGGCGGCCCAGTTCGTCAACTGCAGCGCCAAGAAACGGCGCGGTCAACATCACAATCCAGCCGGCGTATTGCGCATACGCCGAGACAACCGCCTGCCCCCGCACGTGATCGCCAACAACGGTGGCGGCGACGTAGGGCATGAAAATGTAGATGGTGACGAGGATGACGTAGGGGTTGCGTGCGCCTTCGAACAACGACCACGAGATTGCGCCAAGCGAGAGACCTTTGCTCTGGCCCGCGCTCTGTGGCTTCACCGCCTCCGCCGTCATTCGCTACCTCATCGTCTTTGTAAGCTTGCCGGACCTCGAAGCGACACGCCAGCGCCATGCGCTGTGCAGACAAAAGTAGCGGCGAACCCATGAAGGGTTCGCCGCACCTAAAAAGCGCTAGGTCAGTGCTGGGAGTTCGATCGTTACCAGGTCTTCGAGACACGCAGGCCGACGGTACGCGGCTCGGTCAAGAAAATGTTCCGGAACAGACCAGACGAGTCATCGGTCAGGTACGAACCCGTGATCGCTGTCTCGTCAGTGACGTTTTGGCCCCACAAGTCGAACGTGACGCCGTTATCCGGGTTCGAGACACGGAAGAGTAGGTTCACGTTGTCGTAGGAGTGAATCCGGTCGCCGGAGGTGTTGTAGATCCGCGCGTAGGATGCACCTTGCCAGTAGTAATCGGCCCGGATCATCGCGCGCCAATTGCCGCCAAGCTCCCAGTTGAACTCGCCGCCGAAGTTCGCCGTCAGATGCGGCGAGTACGGCAGTTCGTGGCCTTTCAACGCTACCTCGAAGCCAGGAATCGTGCGCGTTTGACCGACAGCCAACGCGCCAGTCGTTTGGACCAAGCCGAGTGCGTTGGTGCCGCTGGCGGCGCAGGCGTTGGCAAGCGCCAACGGATTGGTGTTGATCGCGGTGACGATGCCCGATGAGAAGAACGCCGTCGGTGCGAGGCAGTTTTGGGCAGTGAACGGATCGTGGATCAGCGTCCATCCCGGCGTGCCTTGTGCACGGTCGAACACGTCAAGCGAAGAACCGCCGTCGATCGAGGTGTCCAAATACCCGAGCGTGCCGTTGAAGCGCCAATTGTGCGTCGGGCTCCAGATGGTTTCGATTTCCGCACCGTTCACGCTCGCGTCGATGTTTTCGTTCACCGAACTCCGGTTCACGATCCGCGAGATTTGATAGCCTTTGTAGTCATAGTGGAAGGCCGTCAGGTTCAGCAGCAGCTGACCGTTCATGAACGTGTTCTTGAGACCGGCTTCGTAGGAGTTCACGAATTCCGGATCGAACGTGGCGCCGATGCCGGCGATGCCGACTGAGCCGGGCGGATTGAAGCCGCCGCCCTTATAGCCGCGTGAGTAGAAGGCGTAGAGCATCGAGTCTTGCGACAAGTGCCAGTCGACGCCGAGACGGCCCGTCCATTCACGGAAGGTCACTTCCTGCAAGGGATTCTCGGAGACGGTGCCAGCAGGCAGGCCGCTCAAGAAGCCGAACAGGATCGGGTTGAACGCGTCGACTTCCTTTTTGTCGTCCGTATAGCGGAGACCCAAGGTGAAGCGCAGCGCTTCGGTGGGCTGGTAGTAGAATTCACCCATCGCCGCCCATGACCTCAGGCGGTAGTTGCTGCGGTTGTCGTAGTAGTTTTGGCCGGTGCTATCGGGTGGGTTGTTGAAGTCCACAAACGACGGGCCCCCGAGAGCCAGCGTCGTCGCCGTCAGCGTGTTCGAGAACACAAAGTAATCGCTCGGCTCAAGTTTGAAGTCCAAATAGTTGGCGCCGATGTCGAAGTTGAACGGGCCATCGAAGTTCGACTGCAACCGGACTTCTTCCGTCCACTGCGTCGTGTCACCCGACGAAATGTCAAAGGTGCGGAAGTGATTGTCGCAACCAACTTGCGGGTCGCAGAAGACGCCGCTGGCGTTGGTCAAACCGGGAACCGCGTTGAATTGGCGCGATTGCGGCAGACGGTTGTAGTCGTCGAAGGTGAAGTAGTCGTCCTTGTTGTAGGATGTCAGGCTCGTCAACGTGAGCGTTGGCGAGACATCCACCGATGCGTTGAACTCGATAACGTCCGCTTGCGCTTCATAACGCGGATCGATCGTCGTATCGAGATTGCGCAGGTTCGGATCTTGCTGGAACGGCACGCCGCCAGCAGTCGCGTATGCGTTGAACGGGATAAGCCCGATGACCGCACCAAAGCTGCCGCCGAGGGTGGCAAGCGAGTTCACCGATTGCAGGGAGGTCGGCGAATACAGCGAAGACGGCGAACACCCCTGGCTGAACCAGCCACGCGCCACCGGATTGGTGATGGCATGGCCGTTCACGGACGCTGGGCCAAGATCGGTTTGACAGAGCTGCTTGCCGACGCGCGCGCGGTTATCGTCTTCGTCGAAATGCTCCCACATCAGCCACGTGCTGATGGTGTCGGTCGGCTGCCAAGCGAGCGTGGCCCGCGCGGCCCAAATGTCCCGGCCGTCAATATCTTGGTGCAGCGTATTGTTGTGACCGAAGCCATCCCGATCAAGGCTGGTCGCGGCGATGCGAAGACCGAGGTGCTCGCCGAGCGGCAGGTTGATGATGCCAGTGTAGCGTTGCTCGTCGTAGCTGCCCCACTCGCCTTTGAGCGTAGCTTCGAAATCCGGGCCCGGCTGGGCGCTGATGACGTTGACGACACCGCCCGTCGCGTTGCGTCCGTAGAGAGTGCCTTGCGGACCGCGCAGAACTTCGACGCGTGAGACGTCATAGAAGTCAGCTTCGAAGAGGCGGTTTGCGGTAAGCGGCGCGTTATTCAGGTGGACCGAAACGCCCGCGTCTGCGCCGGCCGCCACGACCAGCGCGCCGACGCCGCGAATCTGGAAGTTGTAGCCGGTGAAGTTGCCCTTGGAGAACGAAACGTTCGGAACCGCTTGCAGAAGGTCGTAGCCGCCGGTCAGGCCTTGGTCGGCCAGCTGGTTGGCATTGAGCGCCGAAACCGCGATCGGAACGTCCTGGATCGCCTGCTCACGCCGTTGAGCTGTAACGACGATTTCTTCGGGACTGCCCGCCGAAGCGCTCGACTGCTGAGAATTGTCTTGAGCAAAGGCACTGCCCCCGCCCGCAAAAGTCGCAAGGCATGCGCCGCCAAGCAGAATCTGCGTCAAAACCGACTTGCGGCTCATTTAAATTCCTCCCCGCGTTTCCCCCTGCAGACTTCGCTGACCCGGACTGGTTCGCGCCGCCCGATTTTCGTCAGCCCCTGCAAGGCCCTTTTTCGAAACATCGGTATGGGAGGGCCGCTCCCACTCGAAGTCAACAAGATTTTGCCCATCCGCGCCTTGATTCACCCCTTCGGCGTTACGAGCTTGCAGCGAAGCCACGGCAAGCGCATGCAGGCCGGCATGGCTAGCTCTCCCCGGTCAAAGCCAAAATTCGAAGCGAAGCGTGCCGCCATCCTCAACGCGGCGATGCAAATTCTCTATCGCCGCGGCGTTGCGGGGATGACCCTTTCGGCTGTCGCGCAATCTGTAGGGCTGAATACGCCCGGCGTGACGTACTACTTTCCGCGCAAGGATGATCTCGCAGCTGCGTGCTACCTCGTGGCCATCGAGCGACTCGACGAATTGCTCACGCGCGCATCGAGAATCGCCTCGGCAAAGCGCCGTTTTCGCGAAGTCTTCGCAGGCATGTTCGCGTGGCACCAAGGGATTCGCCGCGGCGACCAGCACGAGTTCGTTCCGTTCGCCGACATGCGCGCGCTGGAAGAATCGAACCGAACCGTTGTTGAGGCCGCCTTCGCGCAGATGGCGAAGAAGGCGCGCGCGCTGTTCGAAGGCGCGGAGTTCGCGCGTCTGGAAAGCGCGGAGCGCCGCGCGCGCGGCCACTTGCTGCTCGAGCATTTGTTCTGGGTGATGTCGTGGCTCTACGAGTTCGACGTCGAGGATTATCCGCGCGTGCTTGAGCGCACGTGCGATCTCTATCTGTACGGCTTGCGCGATGGCGACAACGCCAACGAGTTCGATTTCGCTGAAAAGGACCTCGAACTCGACGTCGAGACCGAAGGTAAAGAGGAATTTCTCGTCGCCGCGACCCGCGCGCTTAACAATTTCGGGTATTGGGGTGCATCGGTCGAACGAATCTCGGCGAGTTTGAACGCGACCAAAGGCGCGTTCTATCATCACAACATGAGCAAGGACGAGCTTGTCATCTCGTGCTTCCACCGCTCCTTCGATCTCTCCAAGGCCGCGCAGATGAACGCGATGCATCGCGACGGCTCGGCGTGGGAAATGCTGAAGTTCGCGACGTGCGCGCTGGCGGAGTTCCAACTTTCAGAGCGCGGGCCATTGCTGCGGCAGTACCTGCTCTCGTCGGTGCCGGAAGAACTGCGCCACAAAGTGTCGGGCCGCGCCAACCGCATCACCAATCGGTACGTCGCTCTGATCTCGGATGGCGCGAAGGACGGCTCGCTGCGTCTCGTTGATGCGCAAATCGCTTCGCAAATGCTCCGCGTCACCATCAACGCCATAGCGGCCGGCCCGCTCTGGGTGAAAGGCATCACCCGCCGCCAAGCGCCGCGCCTCTATCTGGCGCCCGCGCATTTCGGCGCGCTGTGGCATGCGGAAGTCGCGGAAAATCAGGCCGCCTAAACGAAGCCGCGCGCGTCGAGCCAATCGCCAACCGCGCGGACCGCTTGCGGCAGCAGATCGCGCCGCTCGATGTAATAATGGTCGGCGTCCTTGATGTGGACGATCTCCTTGTCGGCTGAGCCTAGCGCTGCGTAGAGCCGCAGCGCGTGACTGGGCGTGCAGGCAAGATCGGCGGTGTTGTTGATCACCAGCGCCGGGCAAGTCACGCGCGCAGCATTCTTTTCACCGTGGGCGCGGCTTTCGTCATAACTCCATTGCGACAGCCATGACCGCAGCGTCGTGAAACGGCCGAGACCCACCGGGCCATCGTTGGCGAGCTTCGGCTCGCCGAGATAGCAGGTATACGGCCGGCGATCGGACGGGTCTTGCGCGGGATCGGTCCACCGCACGTCGCACATCGTGCCTTGGACGGTGAAGCAGCGCTCCGCGTCCGGCTCGCCCTGCGTGCGCAATTGCTCCAGTTCAGCCTTTACCCACGCGGTGATGCGGCGATTGCGGGCGATTTGCGCTTCGCGGAATTGCGCCACGAACGCGGCGCTGTAGGGCGGCTTTTGCGGACAATCCGGGTCGTAAATGTTGAGCGCGCGATCGCGCACAAACGGCTTCGACTCGTCCAGGATCGACGGATCGATCCATTCGGTCATCGTCACGGAGCGGCTGATGTGCGCGGCCAGCAAGAGCACGCCATCGGCAGGCTGGAATCCCGCCTCGCGAATGCCGACAAAGTCGCCCGCAGGCGTTTCATCGATGGTCGGGTTCGTCGCCTGGTCCTGATAGAACATTGAAAGCGAACCGCCGCCTGACCAGCCGCCAAGGATGACCTTCTCGTAGCCAAAGCGCGTCTTCGCGTCAGCCACGCAGGCGCCGAGGTCGAGCAGGCATTTTTCGAGAATGAGCGCCGTGTCGTTGCCGCGGTAGCGCGGGTTGCAATAGATCACATGATGTCCAGCCGCCGCGAGCGCGGTGACGAGCGGCAAGAACGAGCCGCCGCCGATGGGATGCGAAAACAAGATCACGGTCTTCGCGTCGCCGCTCTCGGGGCGGATGCGCATGCACTCGACGAACACTTGTCCTGCCGGGCCGCCGTACACGTCCTTCAGCCGGCTCTTATCGGCATGCACAAACCCGTACGGTTCGCGAACCACACTGACCATGCGTCACCTCTTGCGGCGCGTCATTGCGCGTGCGCCGTGCGCGACTAGTATGAAGCGCAACAGAGGGTAACACCATGACCCAACCTAACGGCATCCATCACGTCGCTTTCATGTCCGCGGACATCAAGAAACACATCGCTTTCTTTTCCGATGTCATGGGCTGCCCGCTTGTGGCGCTCTTTGACATGCACGGCGTGCCCGGTGGCTTGCACGCATTCCTGCGCTTGAACGAGACGAGCTATTTCTCGATCGTGCAGCTGCCGGAAGCTGCAAACATTCCGATTGAGATCGGCGTGACACACGCGGGACGCGGCGAAAATCCATGTGCGCCCGGCGCGCTTCAGCACATTGCCTTCGGCGCTGCGAACGAAGCGGAGTTGATCGCCATGCGCGACCGCATCCGCAGCAGAGGCGTGAACGTCATCGGCCCGCTCGATCACGGCTTCTGCAAATCGATCTATTTTGCGGGGCCCGACAGCATGGCGCTCGAGGTCGCGGCGCCGGCAAACAAACTTGTGCCGGACGAATGGATCGATCCGAGTGTGTTGGCGAAAGCGGGCATCTCGTCGGAAGAAGCAGCGCAGTTTCGCGCACCGGCGGCTTACGCTGGACCCTCGCCTGTGCCGCAACCGCCCTTCGACGCGAGCAAGCCGCACATGCCGTATCCGGCCGAGCGCTATAAGCAGATGCTGGCGGCGCCGGACGAGGTCGTCACCAAGCTGAGTTCGCAGTACGCGAAACCGCCGGTTTCGGCCTAAGGCCGAAGGCGGCGGTCAGCTCGGCTTCTTTGCGGGCGCGCGCTGTGTCAGCGCTTTAGCTACGCCTTTCACAGTGCCGGACATCACCGACACCGGGTCGATCTGCGCGCCGAGCACGGAGCCGCATGACGGACAGGAGAACACGACCGTTGGAAACTGCCGGTCTTGGCCCTTAAGCGAGGATTTGATGGTCTCGATGTTCAGTTCAGAGATGTTCTTGCTGCACTTCGGGCACTTCAAATCCTTGGCCATACAAACCCCCTGAGCTGCTTCGGAGCGGCATCCGCTCCGAAGCATACACGCTCAAGCCGACGGCGCGACGTCTATGGGTGACCAAAAATAAAGTCGCCCGAAGTGATGACGTTGGCGCCCGTACCGTTGACGCCCAACAGCGTGATCACGTTCGTGCCATCGATCGTCACCTGCGTGTCGGCGCCGAGATCGACGATCGAAACCCGCGCGGCAAAATCAGCAGCCGTGATGCCGAAGCCGCTGATGTCCAGCAGGTCCTGACCGCCGCTTGGATTGGCGTCGAAGCCGGTGATGGTGTCGTGACCGCCGCCGCCGGTAAACACGAAGGTGTCATTGCCAGCGCCGCCGTTAAGCGCATCGTTGCCAGCGCCGCCGATCAGAACGTCATCGCCGCCGCCGCCGGACAGATTGTCGGCGCCTGTGCCGCCAGTGATGATATTGTCGGAAGCATTGCCCGTGCCCGCAAACGCGCCCGCGCCCAGGAACGTCAAGCGTTCGACGTTGGCCGAAAGCGTGTAGCTCGCGCTCGATGTGAACACGGTGTCCGTGCCGCCACTCGCCGCTTCGACGACCGTGTCGCTGCTGTCGACAAAATAGTTGTCGTCGCCGGCGCCGCCGGTGAAGCGGTTGGCGTTGGCATCGCCGACGAAAGTGTCGTTACCCGCGCCAGTGGTGACGTTTTCGATCCCGGCAATAGCGGCGAACCCAGAGGCCGCACCGGACGCGAGATTGACGCTGACATTCGCCGAGGTCGTGTACGTGAGCGTATCGACGCCAGCGCCGAGATCGGCGGTGATCTGTTCGATGCTCGCAAGCGTGCCGCCGGTGAAGGCGCTGATTGAAACGCCATCAAAGGTGACGCCAAGCGCGTTGGCCGCGGTGGTGCCGAGAATTGACAGCGTGTCCGTATCGGCGCCGCCATTTATGGCGTCGATTCCATCGCCAATTGTGTAGATGATCGTGTCGTTGCCGGCGCCGCCATCGATAGTGTCCGCGCCGCCAGCGCCTTTCAGAACGTCCGCACCCGCGCCGCCGAGCAACACGTTAGCGGCGCTGTTGCCGGTCAGAGCGTCATTGCCCGCCCCGCCCGTCACATTCTCGATTGATACAAGCGTGTCTTCGGTAATTCCGGCGCGCGCCGCCGTCCCCAACGTCAGATCCACGCTCATATTGGCGCTTTCATCTGCATACGACGCGGTGTCGGTTCCAGCGCCGCCATTGAGCGTGTCATTGCCCGCGCCGCCGAACAGGATGTCGTTGCCGGCGCCGCCCAGAAGCGCGTTGGCGTTGGCGTCGCCGCCAATAACGTCGTCGCCATTGCCGCCTGTGACGTTCTCGAAGCCAGAGATAGCCGCGAAGCCGCTCGCGCTGCCGGCTGCGAGTGCAACGGCGATGGCCGCCGTCGAGGTGGCGTAGGTAAGCGTGTCGACACC
The DNA here is from genome assembly GCA_047601265.1 of Terricaulis sp. Lineage (GTDB taxonomy): Bacteria > Pseudomonadota > Alphaproteobacteria > Caulobacterales > Aquidulcibacteraceae > Vitreimonas. The sequence goes on along the minus strand of JASGJR010000001.1, from coordinate 2,978,484 downwards.
GGCGCCACCATCTGCGGTGATGGTTTCGACACTCGTCAACGCAGTCGAGGTTTCGAACTTGGTGATGGCCGCGCCGTCGAACACGATGTTGAGCGTGTCATTGGCCGCGGTCCCCGAAATGGTGAGACGGTCAGCGCCGTCGCCGCCATCCACCGAGTCCGCGCCGTCGCCGATCGCGTAGAGGATGATGTCATTGCCCGCATCACCGCGCACGGTGTCGCCTGCGCCAGCCCCGCGTAGCGTGTCATCGCCAGCGCCCCCGGAGAGCACGTTGACAGCGCTGGAGCCGACAAGCGTGTCGTTACCCGCGCCGCCGGTGACGTTTTCAACGCCGGTGAGCGTGTCTTCGATCGCCGCGGCCGCCGAGCCGCGACGTGCGGTACCCGCGGCGAGGTCAACGAACATGGCGTCGGTCTCGTCGGCGTAGGTCGCCGTGTCGACGCCGGCGCCGCCGTTGAGCGTGTCGTTGCCGGCGCCGCCGTTCAGCGTGTCGTTGCCCGCATTGCCCACCAGAACGTCGTTGCCGCCATAGCCTGTCAGCACGTTGGCGTTGGCGTCCCCAGTCAGCGTGTCGCCGAACGTATCGCTGCCGCCGACATTTTCGATGTTTTGCACCGTGCCGGTTCCGCCGAAGCCGTCATCGACGATCTTATGTGTCGTGAGGTTCACATTCACGCCGTGCGTCGCGAACACGATTTCAGCCAAACCATCGCCATTGCTATCGGGCCGGAACGAACCCGCGGTGTCGCCGATGAATTGCGTAATCGTGTCGTTGCCGGCGCCGCCATCGACCAACGCTGGCGCGCTATCGAGTTGGAACTGGTCGTCGCCGCCGTTGCCGATCAGCGTGTCGCCCTTGCCGCCAAGCAGCCAGTTGGCGTTGTCGTCGCCGGTGAGTTGGTCGGCGAACGCGGTGCCGGAGCCCAGTCCCTCAACCGAGGTCATCGTCTCAACATTGCCAAATCCGTCATTGCTGATGGTCTGGGTGATGAGGCTCGCCACCACACCCTGTGTCGCGGCTTGCGCATAGAAGCTGACGCGATCGTTGCCTTCGCCGCCGTCGAACGAATCGACGCCAACGCCACCCCACATGATGTCGTCGCCGGCGCCGCCACTGATCGTGTCGTTGCCGCTTACGCCATTGTAGCTGGTCGGACCATCGCCGTGCAGCTGGTCGTCGCCATTGCCGCCTTGCAGGACATCATCGCCGCCATAGCCATAGAGCACGTCGATGCCGTCGCCGCCGGTGAGCACGTTGGCGCCGTCATTGCCTTGGATGAAATCGTCCAGCGTTGTGCCGTCGACATTCTCGATGTTGGCGATCACGCCGAAATTGCCGAAGCCGTCATCGAAAATGACGTTCGAGCGCAAACTGACGTTCACGCCATTGGTCGCAAACACCAAATCCGCCAAGCCATCGCCGTTGCCGTCAGCGACCAGCATGCCGTTCACGTCGCCGACGAATTGCAGCGTGTCCGTTCCGGCGCCGCCGTCGAGCACGTTCGGCGCGCTATCAATCACCAGCGTATCGTCGCCGCCATTGCCCTGGATGGTGTCGCCGAAACTGCCGTAGAGGACGTTGGCGTTGTCGTCGCCGATGAAGGTGTCGGCGAACACGGTGCCCGCACCCAGACCTTCGACCGAGGTCATGGTCTCGGCGTTGCCATAGCCGTCATTGCTGATGGTTTGGGTGATGAGGTTGGCTACCGCGCCCTGCGTCGCCGAGAGACTATAGAACGACACACGGTCGTTGCCCTCGCCGCCATCGAACGAATCGACGCCGCCGCCGCCGTTCATGTAGTCGTCGCCGGCGCCGCCGAAAATCTGATCGTTGCCCTGCGGTCCGCGGCCGGAACTGCCGCTGTCGCCGCGCAGCTGGTCGTTGCCGTCGCCGCCGTCGATGACGTCATCGCCGCCGAGGCCAATAATGGTGTCATCGCCGCCCCAGCCATAGAGCTGATTCGAATTGTTATCGCCGACGAAGGTATCGCCCAACTCGCTGCCATCGAGCTCTTCGATGTTGGCGATCGTGGCGCTGTTGCCGAAACCATCGTCGAAGATGAAGTTGGAGCTCAAGTCGACATCGACGCCGTGATCGGCGAACACGACTTCCGCCAACCCGTCGCCATTGCTGTCGGCGACCAGCATGCCGTTGATGTCGCCGACGAACTCGAGAATGTCGTAGCCGGCGCCGCCATCCAACGCCGCTGGCGCGGAGTCGACGATTAGCACGTCGTTGCCGCCATTGCCGATCACGGTGTCGCCGAGGCCGCCGTACAGGATATTGTTGCCGTCGTTGCCGATGAACGTGTCGGCAAACGCTGTGCCCGCGCCGAGCCCCTCGACCGAGGTCATGGTCTCGGCGTTGCCGAACCCGTCATTGCTGATGGTCTGGGTGATGAGATTGGCGCTCGCGCCTTGCGTCGCGGCGAGATTGTAGAACGAGACGCGATCGTTGCCTTCGCCGCCGTCAAACGAGTCGACGCCTGCGCCGCCATTCATGAAGTCGTTGCCGGCGCCGCCGATCAGCACGTCATCGCCGCTCGGGCCGTTATAGGCCGAGCCGCCGTCGCCGCGGAGCTGGTCGTTGCCATCGCCGCCGTCGATCGTGTCGTTTCCGCCGAGGCCGAGGATGGTGTCGACGCCACCGAAGCCATTCAGCACGTTGTCGCCGTTGCTGCCGGTGAGCGTATCGTCGAGTTCGCTGCCGCCGGTATTCTCAATGCTGACGATCGCGCCGGAACGGCCGAAGCCATCGTCAAGCACTTGCTGCGTGAGCAAGTTTACGGTGACACCGTGGTCGGCAAACACCAGTTCCGCGAGTCCATCGCCATTGGTGTCGGCAATCAGCGCGCCTTGGCTGTCGCCGGTGAACTGCCCGATTGTGTCGTTACCTTCGCCGCCATCCAGCGTTCCTGGCAGACCGCTGACTTGGAAGAGATCGTCGCCGCCATTGCCGATCAACACGTCACCGGCGCCGCCGAGAATGACGTTAGCGTTGTCGTCGCCGGTAAAGTGATCGATGAACGCCGTGCCATCGCCCAGACCTTCCACCGAAGTCATGTGCTCGACGTTGCCAAAACCATCGTTGCTGATGGTTTGCGTGATCAGATCGGCCGTCGCGCCTTGCGTCGCCGCGTAGCTGTAGAAGCTCACGCGGTCATTACCCTCGCCGCCATCGAACGTGTCGACGCCGGCCATGCCGCTCATGATGTCGTCGCCAGCGCCGCCGGAAAACGCGTCGTTGCTCACCGGAGACGCCGTGCTTGTGAGATTGGCGCGCAGCAAGTCGTTGCCGTCGCCGCCGGAGATCGCATCGCCGCCGCCCATGCCATAAATGACATCGTCGCCACCCAAACCGTTGAGAATGTTGGCGCCCGCATCACCACGGATGGCATCATCGAGTCCGCTGCCATCGATGTTTTCGATGTTTTGGATCACGCCAAAATTGCCGAATCCGTCGTCAAAGATCGCATGGTTCTGCAGGCTGACGTCGACGCCTGATGTTGCGATCACGACTTCCGCGCGCCCATCGCCGGTATTGTCCGGAATGAGCATGCCATTGGTGTCGCCGACGAACTGAATGGTGTCGATGCCGGCGCCGCCGTCCAAGAGTGCAGCCGCGCTGTCGACCTCGATCGTGTCGTTGCCGCCATTGGTGATGACGGTGTCGCCAAACCCGGCGTACATGAAATTGTCGTTGTCATCGCCCGTGAGCTGATCGGCGAACGCGGTGCCGGCGCCCAAGCCTTCGATCGACGTCATCGTCTCGGCGTTGCCGAAGCCGTCGTTGCTGATGGTTTGCGTAATAAGGCTCGCGACCGCGCCTTGCGTCGCCGCCAGATTATAGAAGCTGACCCGGTCGTTGCCCTCGCCGCCGTCGAACGTGTCAACGCCGGCGCCGCCGTTCATGAAGTCGTCGCCAGCGCCGCCGAAGATCTGATCATTGCCGCTCGGGCCGATGTAGGAAGAGCCGCCATCGCCGCGGAGCTGATCGTTGCCGTCGCCGCCATCGATGACGTCGTCCCCGCCAAATCCGAGAACAACATCGTCGCCGCCCCAACCAAACAGCTGGTTCGAATTGTTGTCGCCAAAAATGCTGTCGGCCAGTTCGCTGCCATCGACCTCTTGAATGTTGAAGACCTGGCCAACGTTGCCGAGCCCATCAACCACCTCGTTGAAGCGAAGGTCGACCGTGTAGCCTTCGGTCATTGTCACGAGATCGGCGAGGCCGTCGCCATTGTTGTCGGGAACGTAGACACCGCTCTGATCGCCGGTGAGTTCCAGCAGATTGAATCCGGTCCCGCCGTCGATCAGGGCCGCCGCGCCGCTCATGTTGAAAATGTCGGTGCCGCCATTGCCGTAGGCGATGTCGCCGGTGCTTACCAGAAACAGGTTGTTGCTGTCGTTGCCGGTGTACTGGTCAACGAAGACCGTGCCGTCGCCGAGTTGCTCCACCGACGTCATGGTTTCGGCATTGCCGAAACCATCGTTGCTGATGGTTTGCGTGATCAGATTGGCGATTGCGCCTTGCGTGGCATTGAGGCTGAAAAAGCTGACGCGATCGTTGCCATCACCGCCATTGAACGTGTCGATCCCCGCGCCGCCGTTCATATAATCGTTGCCAGCGCCGCCGTTCAGAACGTCGTTGCCGCTCGGCCCGGTGTAAGCCGCGCCGCCGTCACCACGCAGCACATCGTTACCGTCGCCGCCGTTGATGACGTCATTGCCCGCCAGACCGAGCACCGTGTCCTCGCCACCGAGTGCATCGATCGTGTCGTCGCCCGGCGTGCCGTTCAGCGTCTCACTATCATCGGTTCCAGTGATCAAAGGCATGACGTTCTCCGCACGTGGCTAAATTCACTACGCATGCGTTGGCGGCGCTGCTGATCGCGCTCTATTGAGTAAGGATGACTTCTCCCGCCACGCCGCGCACACTTCCCCCGCCCGCGACATTTCTGGCCGACCAATCCGCGTCGCGCAATTCGAAACCGCGTTGTCCACAACCGATGGAACCGGCGGCCGACCGAGTTCATGGGAGTTAGAAGCGGTGACGCGATACGCGCCGTCACAAGCGCCACTGCCCAAGGGCGAAGCGGACAAGGTGCTGACGATTTCATCCAACGTTCACACGTCGCGTAGTGACGCTGCTGCCCAGCGTCACGGCATCGACACAGACCCCACCTCCCGACACTCAAACTCTCAAATTGTTGTACGTCACTGACGTCGCCACGTGACAATGGAGGCGTCCTCCGGCGCATGCCAATTCAGGATGTGCTCGCTGTCACATAGCAATCGACCGCGATACGAACCGCGATCAAACGATGACGGCGCTGTGCGGCGGCGCTGCCCGGCAAGCGAACGCATCCCGGCGGCGCGAATTGCGGGCGTGCGCCCCTGGTGCGTCATAAAAATTTGAACTAAGTCCCTCGCCCTATGACTCGAAAGATTTCTTTGACCGTCGAAGGGCGGAATGTAGCCGTCCACCTGCATCGGGGCGACCTGCCGAACGACGTAAGCTTCAATGGCCCGGTCGCGGTAGATTCTGAGACGCTCGGCCTCTCCCTGGTGCGCGACCCGCTATGCCTGGTGCAGCTGTCGGATGGCGGCGGCGAGGCCCATTTGGTGCAGCTCAACCGGGAGACGTACTACGCCCCGAACCTGAAGCGCGTGCTGACCGATCCCGCTCACCTCAAACTCTTCCATTTCGCGCGCTTCGACATCGCCATGTTCATGCGCGACCTGTCGATCGTCACCACCCCGATCTATTGCACCAAGATCGCCTCGAAGCTGGTGCGCACTTACACTGATCGTCACGGCCTCAAGGACTTGACCAAGGAATTGCTGGGCCGCGACCTTTCCAAAGAACAGCAATCGAGCGACTGGGGTCAGCCGGAATTAAGTGACGCGCAGTTGGCTTATGCCGCGTCGGACGTGCTGCACCTGCATGCTCTAAAAGAAAAGCTCGACATGATGCTGGCGCGCGAAGGCCGCACCGAGATCGCGCAATCGTGCTTCGATTTCTTGCCCACACGCGCCGCGCTCGACCTCGCCGGATGGGAAGAAACGGATATTTTCTCGCACAGCAATTGATGGCTAGGCGCATGCGCCTGATCTAAGGTTGCAGGCATGCGGGTATGCGCTAGGACTGGCGCATGAGCGACGACGTCTCCACCTCCCTGCCCGATATGATCCGCACGCATGCGCGCGAGCGCGGCGATCACATTGCAATCATTCAGGACGAGCGCGCGCTGAGTTATCGCGACCTCGACGCCGCGATGGATCGGGTGGCTGCGGCGCTGCAGCGCGAAGGCCTGCAGCCGCGCGATAGCATTGCGGTCTGCGCGGGCACTTCAATTGAGTATGCGTGCGCATTTTTGGGCGCTTTGCGCGCCGGCGTCGCGGTAGCGCCGATTGCGCCAACCTCGACGGCCGAGGGCGTCGTTACCATGGTGGCCGACAGCGGCGCCAAGGTGTTCTTCCTGGACAAGAACGTCGGCGACGCATTGGGAACGCATCTCAGCGAAGCGAAAGCAAAACTCGTCGCACTCGATGAAGGCGCGCCCGGCCAACCGCACCATCTGTTCATTGCTGCAAAGGGCGCAACACCGGCGCCGGTGTCGATCACCGAGGATATGCCGTTCAACGTCATCTATTCCTCGGGCACGACCGGTACGCCCAAGGGGATTATTCAAAGCCACGGCATGCGCTTTGGACACATCAATCGCGCAGCGACGATGGGTTACGGGCCCGACGCCATCACGTTGCTATCGACGGGGCTCTATTCGAACACCACTTTGGTGAGCTTCTTTCCGACGCTGGGTCTCGGCGGCACCGTTGTGCTGATGAAAAAATTCGACGCCGGCGGCTATCTGGCGCTCGCGCAGAAACATCGCGTCACCCACACCATGCTGGTGCCGGTGCAGTATCAGCGCATCATGGCGCGCGAGGATTTCGGCGCGTACGATCTTTCATCGTACGTGATGAAGTTCTGCACCTCCGCGCCCTTTTCAGCGGCGCTGAAGGCCGATGTGCTGAAGCGCTGGCCCGGCGGTCTGATCGAATATTTCGGCATGACCGAGGGCGGCGGCACCTGCGTGCTGGTCGCGCACGCCAACCCGACGAAGCTGCACACCGTAGGTCAACCCGCAGCCGGGCACGACATCCGCATCATCGACGAAGGCGGCAAGCAATTGCCGAACGGCGAGGTCGGCGAGATCGTCGGCCATTCGCATATGATGATGACGGGCTATCACAACCGCGAAGAAGCAACCAACGCGGCGTGGTGGATTTCGCCGGAAGGACTGCGCTTCATGCGCACGGGCGATGTTGGCCGCTACGACGCGGATGGTTTCCTAGAGCTGATGGACCGCAAGAAGGACATGATCATCTCTGGCGGCTTCAACATCTATCCGAGCGATCTCGAAGGCGTGCTGCGCCAACATCCCGACGTCGCCGACGTCGCGGTCGTTGGCGCGCCGAGCGTAGAATGGGGTGAGACGCCGGTGGCGTTCGTGGTGTCGCGCGGCGCAAGCGGCGAAGAATTGCGCCTGTTTGCCAACGCCAAGCTCGGCAAGACACAACGCATCGCCGCGGTCGAGCTGATGGACGAACTGCCGCGCAGCCATATCGGGAAAGTGCTGAAGCGCGAGCTGCGCGATAGGTACGTCGCGAAAGCCGCCACCTAACCCCGAAGCGTGCCGCCCGTCGACTTCATCACGGCGCTGACGATCTTGGCGCTGACAGCTTCGATATCGGCGTCGGTGAGCGTCTTTTCCTTCGGTTGCAGCGTGACTTCGATCGCGAGTGACTTCTTGCCGGCGGCCATGCGCTCGCCACGATAGACGTCGAACAGCGCCACATCAGTAATGAGTTGCTTGTCGGCGCCGAACGCAGCGCGAACCACGTCGGCGGCAGGCGTCGCATCGTCGACGACGAACGCGAAGTCGCGCGTCAGCGGCATCAGGTCGAGTTTTTCCAGCGGCGGCTTCGAACGGCTGCCTTTAGCGCGTGGCTGCGGCAGCGCGTCTACGAAAATCTCGAACGCCAAAGCCGGCGCGTCGACACCGATAGCTTTCAAGGTGCGCGGATGGATTTCGCCGAAATAGGCGACGGCCTTGTTGCCGAGCTTCAGGACAGCGGTGCGACCTGGACGCCAGTGCGCAGGCGCGTCGGCCCAGGTTTGCAGCGACGCCACCGGCGCGCCGATGGCTTCGAGCACGATCATCAGGTCGCGCTTCACATCGAAAATGTCGGGTTGCGGCGCAGCGCGCCAGTGACGCGGCGGGCTCGCGTGCCAGACAGCGGCGATGGTCCGCTCCTGCCCTTCGGGTGTTTCCGTCCGATAGATCGGGCCAGCTTCGAACAAGCGCGCATCACCGAAACCACGATTGGCGTTGGCCTGCGCGGCGACGAGCAAATTGGGCAACGCCGAAGGCCGCATACAGTCGAGATCCGAGGCGATCGGATTGGCGACCAGCATGTTCTCGCCGCCGCCGCCGAACGCTTGCGCGTTCTTGCGCGGGCAGAAACTCCAGGTGACCGCCTCGTAATAACCCAGCGACGCCGTCGCGCGCTTGCCGATCCGCATGCGGCTTTCGCCAACGCTTGCCGGCGGCGGCCGGAAGCCCGCAGCGCGCGGCGGCTCCAGCGTCGGCATCTTGTCGAACCCTTCGATGCGCGCCACTTCTTCGACGAGATCGGCGGGGCCATCGACATCACGCCGCCACGTGGGCGGCTCGACCACGAGGCGCTTGGAGCTTTGTCCTTCGGCGCTGGTTTCGAAGCCGAGGTCCTTCAGGACGGCGCGCACGCGCGTCGGCTTCACATCGATGCCCGCGAGTTGGCGCACGCGGTCGGGATCGAACAAGATTGATTTGGGCGGCGCCGGCAAATCACCTGCCACCATGATTTCGCTCGGCTCGCCGCCGCAGAGTTCGAGGATCATGCGCGTGGCGAGTTCGAGGCCGGGCACGACGAAGCCGGAATCGACGCCACGCGCGAAACGATATTGCGCATCGGTGTTGAGCGTGAGCGCGCGGCCGGTCTGGTGCGTCAGCGTCGTATCGAAATACGCGCATTCGACCAGGATATCGGTCGTGCTTTCGCTCACGCCGGAATATTCGCCGCCAATGATGCCGCCGAGTCCGAGCACGCGTTCGTCATCGGCAATGACGCACATGGCAGGCGTCACGTTGTAAACGTTGCCGTTGAGGGCTTTGAAGCTCTCGCCGTCCTTGCCCATCCGCGCGCGCACGACGCCACTTAGCTTCGCCGCATCATAGACGTGCAGCGGACGCGCGCGATCGTGGGTGATGAGGTTGGTGATATCGACCAGCGCGCTGATCGGCTTTTGGCCGATGGCGCGCAGGCGTTGCTGCAGCCACGTAGGCGACGGCCCATTCTTCACCCCGCGAATGAAGCGGCCGGAGAACACAGCGCAGGCTTGCGGCGCTTCGGTCGCAACCTTTTGCGGCGACGGATAACGGCCTGGCACCGGCAGGATCGGCTTGGTGATTTGCTTGCCGACGCCCGCAGCTGCCAGATCGCGGGCGATGCCGGCGACGCCCAGCCAATCAGGCCGGTTCGGCGTCACTTCGATGTCGATCACTGGATCGTTGAGGCCGAGCGCTTCGGCGAGCGGCGTTCCGACCGCGAGTTCGGGATCGAGTTCAAAAATGCCGTCCGCATCGGTGTCGAGCTCAAGCTCGGCCCCCGAGCACAACATGCCGTTGGAAACCACACCGCGCACCGGTTTGGCTTCAAGCGTGATGCCGGTGCCGGGAATATACGTGCCGATCGGCGCGAAGGCGGTGACGAGGCCCGCGCGCGCATTCGGCGCGCCGCAGACGATCTCAAGTTTGCCGTCCTTGGTTTCGACTTGGCAGACCTGCAGCTTGTCGGCGTTCGGATGCTTCGCGGCGCTGATGATGCGCGCAACCGTGAACGCCCTGAGCTTTTCGCCAGCGTTCTCGACGCCTTCGACCTCAAGGCCAGTCATGGTCATGGTCTCGACGATTTGGTCGAGCGACGCATCGGTGGCGAGATGCTCTTTGAGCCAGGAGAGCGTGAACTTCATTGGACGCGCTCCGTAACTCCTCCCCCGCATGCGGGGGAGGTCGCGAGCAAAGCGAGCGGGAGGGGGGAAGTCTGGCAGACGCCTGCGCCCGCCCCCTCAGTCATCACGCTCCGCGTGCTGACGGCTCCCCCGTAAACGGGTGAGCAGTTAAGTGCGGCGAGCATCACCCCACTCCCTGCGCGAGACCGGGCAACAGATACGGGCTGAAGCCGTAGTGCTTCAGCCAGCGCACGTCGGCATCGAAGAAGGGGCGCAGGTCGGGCATGCCGTATTTGAGCATCGCCAGGCGATCGATGCCCATGCCGAAGGCGTAGCCTTGGTACTTCTCCGGATCGACGCCGCAATTACGCAGCACATTCGGATGCACCATGCCACTGCCCAGAATCTCCAGCCAATCGTCGCCTGCGCCGATCTTGATCGTGCCGCCGCTGCGATCGCAGCCGACATCGACCTCCGCGCTCGGCTCGGTGAACGGGAAATGGTGCGGGCGGAAACGCAGGCGCACATCATCCACTTCGAAGAACGCTTTGATCGCTGCGATCAGCACGCTCTTCAAATCAGCCATGCTGGTGGTTTCGTCGATCACCAAACCTTCGATCTGGTGAAACATCGGCGTGTGCGTCGCGTCGGAGTCTTTGCGGAAGGTGCGCCCCATGCAGATCATGCGGATCGGCGGCTTCTGCTTCAGCATGGTCCGCACTTGCACGGGTGACGTATGCGTACGCAGCACGCGGCGATCGCCCTTCTCGTCGCGGGCGTCCATGAAGAACGTGTCGTGCGTTTCACGCGCCGGATGGTTGGGCGGGAAGTTGAGCGCGGTGAAGTTGTTGAAATCGGTCTCGATGTCCGGGCCTTCTTCGACCGAGAAACCCATCTCGCCGAAGATGGCCGCCAGTTCTTCCATCACCTGGCTGACCGGATGGATGGCGCCGAGGCGCGGCTTCACCGGCGGCAGCGTTACGTCCACCGCTTCGCTCTGCAACTGACGGTCGAGTTCAGCCTCGTCCAGCGTGGCCTTGTGAACGCCTATCTCCGTATTAGCGTACGCCTGAAACTGATTGGCCTGCATCCGGATCGGTTGCTGCTTTGAAGGCTCCGCTGATTTCGCACTTTCGAATTGCTTCGAGATCAGCGCCTTCAGAGCAAGGCGCAATTTTTCCAGGTCTTCCTTTGATCGTATTTCGCCGAGCGCGTTAGCAACTTTGCCTTTGGCGTTATCCAGCTTCAGCTGCGCCAAATCGGCCTCGATTTGTTCGACGCGCTGCGTAAGGTCTTTGAGATCGCCGGTACTCATCACGTGGCCCACTTAATCCATTGAACACAGAAAGTCGTTGCGAAGCTTATCGCTTCGGCTCGCGCGTCCGGTGTTGAATGGGTAGCCTGCCCGGATCGCGAAGCTTAAGCGAGCGCGCTCTTGGCTTGGTCGACCAAGCCTTTGAACGCATCGGGCTCGTGCATGGCGATATCGGCCATGACCTTGCGATCCAGCTCGACACCCGCCTTGGCGAGCCCGGCGATAAATCGCGAGTAGGTCAGGTCGTGCAAACGCACGGCGGCGTTGATGCGCTGAATCCAAAGCGCGCGGAATTCGCGCTTACGGACTTTGCGATCGCGGTAGGAATACTTGGCAGCCTTCTCGACAGCGGCGTTGGCCGTGCGGAAGGTTTTCGAGCGACGGCCGTAAAAGCCCTTCGCCTTCTTCAGAACTTTCTTGTGGCGGGCGTGAGCGGTGACGCCCCCTTTGACGCGAGCCATTTCAAATCTCCATCAGTGTCTTGAGGCGTTCGGCTATTTCAGGCCGTACGGAATCCAGAGCTTCACGCGATCCGCATCTGGCTTGGCCAGCTCGGACGTGCCGCGGTTCTGACGGATATATTTGCCATTGTGGCTCGAGAGGCGGTGACGCTTGCCCACTGCGCCGGCCATAACCTTGCCGGTTGCAGTGACCTTGAAGCGTTTTTTGACGCCGCTCTTGGTCTTCAGTTTCGGCATTTCATCCTCCTGGATACGCACCGGCTGGCCGCGAGGCCGACCTGCCACCCAAAGGCGGCGGTACGAAAAAAGGTCGCCACGGCATGCCTTACCGGCCGGGCCACCCACGAAAGGCGGGGCGTGTAGCACGGCCCCCTAGCCTGAACAAGCGGGGTCCGGCTACTGTCCGGCCCCGGAGACGCCCCATGCAAGCGCCACGCAGCCTCGACGAAGCCAAGGCCTTGCTGAAGGCGGAGGAGCTGAAGCTCTCGACCTCCTTCCACCAGATCATCGGCTCGCGCTGGCTGATGGCGATCCTGGCGACCTTTTGCCTGGGGTTCGGGGTCCACGCCCTCTATGCGCCGACTTGGCTGCCGAGCCTAAGCGACGTCTCGTTCCTGAGCTGGGGTCTGCCGAGCGGTGTCGATTTCGGCGTGCTTGGCGATCAGAGCAAAGAGGCCGTCGCCGCGGCGCAACGCCAAGGCTTGGGCGTCTATTTGCAAAGCTTGGCGTCAGATCACCCTTGGCTCTTCCCGGCGATGAACACCTGGGGCTTCGTGCTCAGCCTCATCCTGCTGATCGTGAACATGACCATCATGACCATGCGCCGGAAATTTACGCGCGGCTGAACCGCTCAGCCGCGGCGGAAGCCAAAGCGATACGGCGGCTTGCTGTTCGGCCACTGGCTCCAAGCGCCGGGGCTGACCACCGCAAGCGTCACGACGCCCTGGGCAGTTTCTAGCGGCTGGCCGAGCGTGAATTCTTGGGCCGCGCCCGAGACTTCAGCGCGCAGCCGCAGGCGCCCACCCCAAACGCAAGTCACGTCCTGCGGGCAGCGGCTATCCTCCAGTACTTCGAGCGGCTTCACGGTAAGGCCGCCGCCAAGGTCGGCGGTTTCGCCGAGACCCACGGCAACAACGCCGCTCGCGTGCAATTCGCTCTCGAGACGCGCCGTGTCAGCGTTGATCCGCGCGGCGCGCGGCGCGCTGTTTTGACTGGCATCGGCGGCGGGTTGGTCAACAGGCGCGGAAGCGCACGCAGCCAAGGCAAACACAGCAAACATAAGCGCGCGCACGCTCTCACTCCGCGAACGTTGATCGGACGATAAGTCTAGAAGTGCGTTCTGAACGGTGGCTGAGCGCCGCGCTTTATGAAGCGCGCGGCGCCATCACCATCACCACTTGCCGGCCTTCGAAGCGCGGTTCGTGTTCGACCTTGGCGATCGCATCCAGCTCATCGCGCATGCGCGCGAGCAGCTCCATGCCCAAGTGGGTGTGCGCCATTTCGCGGCCACGGAAGCGCAGCGTGACCTTCACCTTGTCGCCTTCTTCGAAGAAGCGGTGAATGGCTTTCATCTTCACTTCGTAATCGTGGTCGTCGATGTTAGGACGAACCTTGATTTCCTTGAGCTCGATGCGCTTGGCCTTCTTGCGCGTCTCGGCCTTCTTCTTCTGCTCCTCGAACCGGAATTTTCCGTAGTCGAGAATCTTGCAGACGGGCGGGACGCTGTTCGGCGCGACTTCGACCAAGTCGAGTCCCGCTTCACGTGCGGCTTCAAGCGCCGCGGAGATCGGCATCTCCCCCTGTTTTTCTCCATCGGCATCGATGAGGAGGACGCGGGGCGTTCCGCGGATGTCCTCATTCACGCGCGGCCCATCCTTACTGGGCGGTGGCGCGGCGTACGGTCGTCTGGCTATCGGGCCTTCTCCTGTGGGTTGTTGATAGACATGGCTATCCGCGCCCTTTCGGACGCGGACTCACGTTTAGAATATTGCCTGTGAACCTGCAGCTATCAAGCCGTTGCCGCGTGCTGAATCACGCCGCAGTTGCGTAACTGCCGCACCACCTGATCCACCGGAAGCTCGGCCAGGTCGGCGGCGGTGAAGGCCACCACCCCGCCCTTGCCCCGCGGGGCTGACAGGTCGGCGGTTTGCGGGGCCGAGAGGAAGACCAAACAGGGCGCGCCGGCTGCCGCGGCGACCCACATGGTGTCGACATCGTCGCCCACCACGAAAGACGCCCGTTCGCACAGGCCGATGGTTTGGAAGAGGTCGGCGCGAGTGACGAGGTTCTTCACGCGCGGCTCGTCCTTGGCCAGCGAGGCGCCGATGCCGCGCTCGTCCGAGCCGCCCAGCACCACCGGGGTGACGCCTGAGTGAGTCAGACGCCGGGCGAGTTCGAGATACTTCTTGTCCGGCCAGTGGCGGGCGCCCTCGGCGCCGCCGCGCGGGAGCAACACCACGTATGGGCCACGAAGGCCGAAATAGTCCGGTTGCAGCCGTGGAGGATCGCGCAGGATTGCCCGCACCCAACCGAGATCGCCGACCAGCTGGTCGGCGCCGGGCACGCCCGCTACAGCCAACTGAATTCCAAGCCGGTCAAGCGGATGAAGATCGCCACGCGTGGCGTCGAGCGAGGAGTGAGACGCGCCAGCGACCGGCCCCGACCATTTCGGCGGCCACGGACGCAAGCCTTGGAAATAGCTCGACGTGCGGCTCGAACCTTCGAGGTCGTAGATCATGTCGTAGTGCGCCGCGCGGATGTGCGCGATGAGCTGCGTAATGGCGCGCGGCTCTTTCGGTTTGCCGTTGGCTTCCACCGTATCGAAGTACGGACACTTCTCAGCGATCTCGCCGGTCATTTCGGTTGTGAGCAACGTGATGCGCGCGCCGACATGGGCGTCACGGATGCGCTTCGCGGCCGCCAGCGCAGTGATGAACTCGGCGACGTTGCCAAGCTGAATCACCAGCACGCTTTTGGGCGCGTTGGCGTCGTCAGCTTTCGACGAAACCGGTTTGCGCCAAGGCATCATGCACTCACACTCCTGAACCGCGTCGCGCTAAAGCGCCAGACCGCCTTGTGTATTCCCTGCCTTTTGCGCGCCTTTCGAACGCAAAAGACGTTGGTAAACGCCTAACGTCGCCTCCTGCAGCGCCGCCGTCGAATAGAGTGAACGCGCCCGGTCCGCTCCAAGGTGACCCATCGCAGCGCGTGCTTCGGGGCCTAAATCAATCATCCGCTCCAACACGCCGGCGAGTGCAACGGCGATGCCAGGAGGAACCAGCAGGCCCGTCTCACCTTCGACGATTGTTTCGGTAAATCCGCCCAGATTTGAGGCGATCACCGGAACTCCCATCGCTTGCGCTTCGACCGCGCCGCGCCCGAACGCCTCTGGCTCCGTTACCGGGAACACGGCGATGTCCGAAGCAGCGAACGCGACGGGCATTTTGTCGACATGGCCGACGATCGCCACCACCTCTTGCAGTCCCGCGGCTGTAATCGCAGCAACCATTTCTTGCAGGTAAGATGTGCGGCCTTGCGCATCGCCGGCGATGATCACTTTCAACGCGCCCGGTCTGCGCGCTTCGATCATACGCACAGCTTCGATCAGCACGAGCTGACCCTTCCAGCGCGTCAAACGCGCCGGCGCGATCACGACGCAGCGCGCATCCTTCACACCGACATTCCACAGCGTGCGAATCGCTGCGATCTCCGCCGGCGAAACACGCGCGCGATTGAACTGCTCGATGTCGGCGCCGCGCGGGATTGCAACTACGCGCTCAGGATCGACGGCGTAGTTCGCAAGAATATGCTCTCGAGTGTATTCCGAATTGGCGATGACGATGTCGCCGCGCGCCATCACCGAATTGTAGAAGCGCTTCAGCCCACGGCGGCCATTGTAGATGCCGTGGAAAGTGGTGACGAAAGGAACGCCGGTCAGGCGCGCCGCCATCAGTGCGCTCCAGGCAGGCGCACGCGAACGCGCGTGGATGATTTGCACGCCGCGTTTCTTCACGATCGCCGCCAAACGCTGCGCGTTCTGCAAGACCGTGATCGGATTTTTGGAATTGACCGGGAGCCGGATCAGCTCGCCGCCGGTCGCCTCGAGGTCCGGCTCGAGGCGACCGCCGGCGCTGGCAACCAAAGCGAGCCCCCCGGCGCGGCTGATTGCTTGCGCCATTTCAATCGTGGTCCGCTCGACTCCGCCAGCGTTTAGCTCAGGCGTGACTTGCAGAACCGAAAGCATGTGACCTTTCTGCAATGCTATTAGTCACCCAGAGGGCGCTCCGGAGGCAAAACGCAAATATTCGATAGTCGGCATTACCTACCAACGCGCTCGATTTCGTTAAATCGGGGCTGAGAATTTCAAAGTCCGCCGGTTTTCTCCGGTCAGTAGAGCCAGCGGCCTTGGCCCAAATCGAGGCGGCGCCAGTCACAGGCGCAGCACACGCCGCCCAGGATTTGCCGCTTGCGTTCGCCAAGAGGCTCGGGCCTCTGGTAAAAACCGAGGCTGGGAGACGCGCCGTCCATGAGCTTTGCCGCACTGATTTTGCCTTTCGCCTTGCTTCAAGGCGCACCCTCGCCTTCTGACCAGGCAGCCGAGGCCCGCTTTGAGCACTGCGTCTCACTGATCGAGCGCCAACCCGAGCAAGCCTACGAGGAAGGCATGTCGTGGGCGTCCGAGGGGCACTCGTTGCAGGCCTATCGCTGCGCGGCGATGGCGCTCATCGGGGAAGGTCACGTCGAAGAGGGCGCGCGGCGGCTGCGGTCACTCGCGAGCGCGGTAAGCCCGGAGTTGACGGGCCTGCGCGCGGCACTGCTTTCACAAGCGGGCAACGCCTGGCTGCTGGCGCGCAATCCGGCCGAGGCGCGCAGCGCGCTGACCTTGGCGATCACAACCGTACAAGCCGACCCTGGCCAGCAGCCTGATCTGCTGATCGACCGCGCGCGCGCCTTCGCAATGGAGCGCGATTATCGTCACGCGGAGGAAGATCTCTCGCATTCGCTCGATATCCGCCCGAACACCGCGCTCGCCTTGGGGCTGCGTGCTTCGGCGCGCATGCATCAGAGCTCGTACGATTTGGCAGAGGCCGACATCAACGCCGCCATCGCACTCGATCCGCACAACGTCGATTTCTACAAGACCCGCGGCGACATCATCGAAAGCCGCCGCACCGGCACGCCGGTGGAAGAGCAGTAGCGGGCGTATCGGCTAGCGCGTCAGCGGCGGGCCGTTGAGCGCGGCTTCCACGGCGGGCCAGGCGAACACGTAGAGTCCGCCGCAGATCATGCCGAGCGGCATCCCCAAGAGAGCGCCCACATAACCGTTGCCCAGCCGCTCGCCCCAATCGAGGCCACGGCCGCCCAGAAGCCGGAGCACAAAGCCGAGGCCGGCGCCGATCAGGCCGCCCTCGCCGCCATAATTGAAGCCGATGATGCAGAGCGCGACCATGCCTGCGAACGCCACCGCGGCGAAGATAAGTCTCAACCCTGACAAGCCGCCCTACTCCGTCCCCCGTGGCCGCATCCTCGAACCACCCGCCCCTCTGTGGCCGAGGCGGGGCCGATCCGGCAAGCCGGGGCTACACTGCTTTGCGTTCAAGCGCGATTTTCGGGCCGTGAAATGGCGCCATTCGTTAAGGGCGGCGGCGGGGCTGCTTCCCCTGCGGACGCGCGGGCGCGCGCCGCGTCACGCTGAGCGCCCAGGCCCACCAGGCCGATCTCGTTGGGCGTCACCACCACAAGCTGACCGGCGTTGGCCAACGCCTCGGCGATGTTCTGCCGCGTCTGCATCTCCAGCAGAGCGAGCATCGCGGCGGTCGCAGCCGGATCGCGGCCCTTGAACACATCGGCGATCTGATCGAGCTGCTGCGGCCGCAGCGACAGCACGCCTTGCGCCCGCGCCGACTGA
This sequence comes from Terricaulis sp., assembly GCA_047601265.1. Lineage (GTDB taxonomy): Bacteria > Pseudomonadota > Alphaproteobacteria > Caulobacterales > Aquidulcibacteraceae > Vitreimonas. The sequence goes on along the minus strand of JASGJR010000001.1, from coordinate 2,960,743 downwards.
CGCGCGCGTTCGATGGCTTGGGCTTGCTCTGGCGTTGGCGTGGCGCCCGGCGCGAGACCCGGGATGGAGATGGCGAACTCGTCCTGCTGCACGAAGCTGAAGCTGGCGGTGTGAAAATTGACGCCGAGCGCCATGCCTTTCTCGCCCTTCTCGTCGCCCTCTTCTTCAAGCTGACGCAGGCGCGCGATGACGCCGCGCTCGACCTCGGCAATCGACGCGCGCAAATCCTCGTCGTTGCGTTTGCCGACCTCGCCGCGAAACGCGCTATGGATGCGGGTGTCGAGCGCCTGACTGAGATCCTGTACTTCGTAGACGTGCTTCAGCAGGTCGCGATTGATGCTGAACTGCACGCGCGCATCAATCATCACTTTGTGATCGTCAGCGGTGACGCCTTCGAACGGCAACGGCGCGGCGAACTGCGGACGCAAATTGATAGAGCCGGTTTTCGCATCCATTAGCGCAACGTTGCGCCGGCCGCCGCTGGCGGGATCAAGCGCCACATACTCAAGCCGCGGCGCGGTGGGACCTTTGACGATGGATTCCTCTACATCCCAAAGGATGGTCTTGCCTTTGAGACCGCGGCGGAAGCCGCGCTCGTCTTGCGTCATATAGGTGCGGTCGTAGCGGCCCTCATAATAGCGCGTCGCAATATAAGCGATCAGCGCAATGCCAACGACCAATACAATTGCGCCCACCACATAGATCATAGGCATCGTGTTTCCCCACTCGTTATGGAGAACCTTAGTCCAGCATTTCGGCGATTGCAGCCGAAACTGCGGCTACGGCGATGGCGCTGCATCCAGGGAAAGCACGCATCCGGACAAATGCTGGCTGCGCACCACGCCGGCGCGGGCAACAATGGTGGCAGCGCGGCCACGCACGTAGGGCCCGGGGCTGGTGGCGCTCCAACGATTGGGGCTCGGCAAAACCGCCGCCAACCGCGCGGCCTGCAATGGCGTGAGATCAGCAGCGGAAACGCCAAAGCGCGCCCGCGCTGCTGCCTCGACGCCGAAAATGCCATCGCCCCATTCGGCGGCGTTCAAATATTGCTCCATGATCCGCCGCTTCGGCCACATCAGCTCGATGAGCGAGGTGAAGTACGCCTCGATGCCTTTGCGCACCCAGCCGCCCTCCTGCCACAGAAACAAATTCTTCGCGGTCTGTTGGCTGATGGTCGATGCGCCCCGGCGGTGGCCGCCATCGGCGTTCGACTCCATCGCTTTTTGAATCGCCTCAACGTCGAAACCGTGATGGCTGCAAAAGTTCTGATCTTCAGCAGCAATCACCGAGCGAATGATGTACGGCGACATGCGCGTGATCGGCACCGGCGAGTGGCGAATGTTCTGCCCCTCGGCGACGCGCTCCATCATCGTGATCGTCGAGGGCGCATCGATGAACAGATACACGATCGACCAGGTCACCGGCACGATGAAGAAGGCGACGAACAGCACCGAGATCGTGGTGATGAAAAGTCCGTAGCGCTTGCGGCGCTTGATGCGCGCGAGATCGAGATCGAGATTGACCTGCGCTTCGCGTGCGCGCCGCGGATCGCCAAATTCGCCGCCCGGCAACGGAATGTCAGGCTCAGGTTCTGGTGTGGCGAAGAGATGTCCGTCGACTTGCTCTGCGTATGCGGGCTGATCCGCGTACGGCGCTTCGCTGGCATATTGCGCCGCCGCGGGCGCGGCTTCGTAAGAAAATCCTCTTCAACCGGTTTCACCGGCGGTGCGCCGAACATTTGCTCGTCGAACGCAACTTGCGCCGGCAGTTCGGTTTCCGGCGGCGGCACTACCGGCGTATTCAATTCCAGCGCCGGTTCGGCAATGTCATCGACTGGGGTTTCATCAGCGGCGACCGCCTGCTCTGGCGTGAGCTCGAGTGGCGCTGGTTGTGGTTCGGCCTCGGGCGCCGGCGCAGGCGCGGCAGACTCTGTCGGCGGCGATGCTTGATCGGCTTCTTCTTGCGCCTTCTCCGGCTCTTCGTCCGGCGATGGCGTGGGCTCTTCGTCTGGCAGCACTAGCCCCACTCCCTCGCAACGTCCGCGTCGCTTTCTTGCGCCGCGTAGGCAGACTTCAGGCGCGCAAACGCAGCGGCGTCAAGCAGCCGGCGCAAGGCCCACACTGCCATGCCCCGCACAAGCGGCGCGTCGTCCTCAAGCAACTTTTCCACCGCTGGCGCAAGGCCGGCGTCACCGGAATTACCCATGGCGCACACAACATTCCGCACAAAGCGATCACGCCCAGTGCGCTTCACCGGCGTTCCCGCAAAACGCGTACGGAATTGCGCGTCGTCGAGCGCGGCCAATTCGACGAGCGGCGGGTTGCGGAGTTCATCGCGGGTGGCGATACGCGCGTCGCGCGAAACGCTGGCAAACTTGTTCCACGGACACGCTGCGAGGCAATCGTCGCAACCGAACACGCGGTTGCCCATCGCTTCGCGGAATTCGAGCGGAATCTGCCCTTTGTGTTCAATGCTGAGGTAGGCCAGACACCGGCGCGCATCGAGTTGGTACGGCGCAGGAAACGCACTGGTCGGACAAATGTCGAGGCACGCGCGACAGGTGCCGCAATGATCTTCGTCCGGCGCATCGGCTTCGAGCGCCGCGGTCGTCAGAATGGCGCCGAGAAAGAGCCAAGAGCCGTGGGCGCGCGACACCAGATTGGTGTGCTTGCCTTGCCAACCGAGCCCAGCACGCTGCGCCAACGGCTTTTCCATCAGCGGCGCGGTATCGACAAACACTTTGACCTCGGCGGCGCTTGCGTGCGCGAGCCATTGTGCAAATTGTTTCAGCCGGCCTTTGACGACGTCATGATAGTCGCGCCGCGCGGCGTAGGCCGAGACGATGCCGCGCTCGCGATGCGCGAGCATCGCCAGCGAATCCTCCGCGGGCGCGTAGCTCAGCCCGACAACGACGGCGCTCTTCGCCGCGGGCCACAACACAGCCGGATGCGCTCGCTGCTCACGCGCCATCCAGTCCATGTCGCCGTGACGGCCGGCGTCCAAAAATTCCTCAAGCCAAGCGCCGTTCGGCCACGCGTCGGCAGCTGAGGCAATGCCTGCCACGTCAAAGCCAAGCGCGCGCGCTTCACGCTTGACGCGCTCAGCGGTGACGGGCGCGTTCGAAATCTTCGTGACCATGCGGCTCGGCCCGCCCTTTCGGGTCGGGGTGAATGATAATGTCGGCGGTGGGAAATTCGGTGCGGACGCGATCTTCGGCGGCGACCACGAGCCGGTGCGCGTCTTCCAGGGTCATGTTCGGCGCGAGATCGACATGAAACTGAATGTGCATGTACGGCCCGCTGGTGCGCGTGCGGAGGTCATGCACGTGGCCCATGCGCGGATCGCTCTCGACCAGTTCGCGGATACGTTGACGTTGTGCGTCCGGCACTTCGCGGTCGAGCAAATGATCGGCAGCTTCTCCGGCAACACGCAGCGCACCCCAACTCAGCCACGCTACTACGAGCAAAGCTGCAACGGGATCGGCCCAGGTCCAACCGAAATACGCGCTGGCGCCAATGCCGATCATGATCGCGAAGCTGGAGGCGAGGTCGCCGAGGTAGTGCATGCGGTCGGCCCGCGTCGCGACTGAGTCCGTGCGCGCGATCGCGCGCGTCTGCGCCGTGACAAGGCCGACCGTCAGCACGATCGACACCACCATGACCGCCAAGCTCTCCGCGCCATGTGCAACGGGCGCGTCGACAACAAGGCGCGGAATTGCTTCGAGCGCGATCAGAACCGCGGAAATCGCGACGAGCCCGGCTTGGATCAAACCCGCGAACGCCTCGGCCTTGCCGTGACCAAAACGATGCTCGCGATCGGGCGGATGCGCGGCGTAGCGCACGGCAAAGTAGGTGATCAAAGATGCTGCGAAATCGAGCGTCGAATCCGCCAGCGACGCGAGCATGGCCACTGAAGACGAGGAGAACCACGCCCACGCTTTGAGAATGATAAGCAGGACGGCAACGCCGATCGACAGCGCCGCCGCGCGCGACGTGAGGCGCGCATGCTCGGCGCTGGAAATCGGTGGGGCGGTTGCGGAATCCACAGCCGCTAATTGCCTCGCGCCCCGCGCCGCTTCAAGTGCATGCACCCGAACCGGCTGCGGGCAATCTCACTGGCCGCCCAGAATTTGCATACGATTGCGCGCATCGGCGACGCGTTGCTGGTCCAGTTCCGAGAGCCGATCCATGTGTGCATCGATCTCGGGCTCAACGGTATTGAAATCGCGAGGGTCGGTGAGCAGGCCCGCGATCGCGTGCTCCTCATCCGCCCCGCGCAATTCGATGTCGAACGAGGCGTCAAAGGTCCGGAGAGCGATTTGCAGGCGCCCCAATAGGGCGGCGTTCTCCGGCGCAGCTTGCGAGACGTCCGCATATTGCTGCTGCATCGTATGCGCGGCGACGCGTCCGGCTTCGGCAAGCAGGCGCACCTGACGCTCCGACGTCAGCAGCGCGGTCGCGGCTTGCGTCGCCAGCGCCATATCGCGCGCGCCGGTGACGCCGACCGAGCGCTTGAAGGTGAGCAACGCGGCAAAGCCCTCGTACGAACGCGCGTAGCTCATCAGCAGCGAGAATTGCGGACTGCTCGGCGGCACCGCCAACGCCTGCGAAATGTTGGCGTCGTGAAAGAGATTGACCGCCAGCAGGCTCGAATCGACGACGCGGATTCTGATCTGCCTGACCGCATCCGTCTGACGGCGCTCGAACGCATCGGCCATTGGGCCATAGCTCTGCGCGATGTCGGCTGCGGCCGCGATGACGTTGGCCGCGCCCGCGCGCGTATGCTCCAGCGAGGCGCGCATTTCCGGCGTGACCGGCGCATCGGCCGGCGGCGACGGCGGCAAACGATCCAGATCGAGACGTGCGTCAGCCAGAGTCGCTTGCGCCTGTTGCGACCACGCACGCGCGCGCTCGGCCCATTCATGGCGCGCGCGATCGTTCATGTCCTCGCTCGGCGGTGGCGGCATCTGCTGAAACGGCTGCAGCGTTTTTGTAAGCAAGGACTGCAGCGCCAAGCTCCAGGCGGCGAGATCGGATACGCGCGCCTGTGTCGACCGGCCCGGAACGGCGGCCTGAGGCGCAGGCGCTGCGGGCGGCGGCGGTTGTTGTGTCAGTGTTGTGCCGCTTGACGGCTCCGCGTTCGCGCCCGGCAAAGCCGCCAACACCAGCGCCGCCGCCGCAACCACCCACCGCATCAAACCCTCCCGCGCTTGTGCGTTTGTTCCGGGAAACGTTATGCGGGGTCGGCGCGCCGTTGTTCAACCCTTAGTGTCGCGATGTGCGCGGAAATTGCCCCTTTCGCCCACGCACAACGCGCGCCATGGTCGCGCCGCTCATTGCCGGAGGGAAAGCGCCTTGGACATCATGAACCTCGTCTACGCCGCTATTCTGGGCGTTATTCAGGGCCTAACCGAATTCCTGCCGGTCTCTTCTACGGCGCATCTGTTGGTCAGCGAGCAATTGCTGCACTTCGACGATCCAGATCATGCATTCACTGCCATGATCCAGCTGGGATCGATCTTGGCTGTGATGTGGCTGTACCGCCAGCGCATCATTGATGTTGTCACCGGCTTGCCAACGAAGCCAGAAGCCCGCCGCTTCGCGCTGATGCTGGTCGTGGCGTTCTTGCCAGTCATTCCGATTGGCTATTTCGGCAAGCACTTTGTGAAGGACCACCTTCAGGATAGCGCCATGATCATAGGCTTGGCGCTGCTGATTGGCGGCATAGTAATGTTGTTCGTGGAGCGCTTTCGACCGAAGGCTTCCGTGCAAGATGCATCGCAAACACCGGTATGGCGCGCGTTCGTCGTTGGCTTGTTTCAGTGCGTAGCGCTGATCCCGGGCGTGTCGCGTTCAGGCGCGACGATCTACGGTGGCATGCTCTCCGGGCTCGATCGACGTGCCGCCGCCGAGTTCTCTTTCTTCCTGGCGATGCCGACCATGGCAGCCGTATTCGCCTCAGACTTCCTCGACATTAAAGACCACCTCACCGGCGACCGGGCGGCGACGATTGCGGTCGGTTTCGTGTTTGCGTTCATCTCCTCGCTGCTAGTCGTGAAGCCCTTCTTGAACTACGTCACAGCAAAGGGGTTCATGCCCTTCGCGGGCTATCGTATCGTGGCTGGCGCAGCAGTGCTCGGACTTCTGGCCACGGGCTACCTGCATTGAAGCAAATCTGGACCATCGGTTACGAGAAGGTTGGCGTTCCCGACTTTGTTGCGTGTTTGAAGGCCGCCAAGATCAAAACGCTGATCGACGTACGCGAAATCGCCAACTCGCGGCGGGCGGGATTTTCCAAGAATGGCCTGGCTGCGAGCTTGAGCGAGGCCGGCATCGGCTACATCCATATGAAGGCGCTTGGCACGCCAAAGCTTGGCCGCGAAGCGGCGCGGCGCGGTGACACCAAAACCATGCAGCGCATTTTCGAAGCCAAGATGGCGGCGCCGGAAAGTCAGTTGGCCCTAGCCGAAACAGCGGCGCTCGCAGCCAAAGGCCGCGTCTGCATGATGTGCCTAGAGCACGATTGGCGCGAATGTCACCGCAACATCGTCGCTCAGCACTTGAGCGCGGACTTCGCCATCAAACCACAGCACTTGTTGCCGGAGCCATCCGTGTGACACGGAAGAGCTCGACCGCGGCGGCGACCAGCAGTCCGACCCAGAACACAGCAAAGGTGGCGCTCATCGCACTGGCTTGAAGCGCGTGGAAATAGTTGCCGGCTGTGCCGACGATCGGCAGCAAACCGAGAACACCGAGTATCCAGCGCTTGCACACGCCTGTCAGGCACAATGCGCTGCAGCCGAGTGCGTGCACCGCAAGGCCGAAGAACTTCGTCCAGCAACCTGGCGCCACGCGCGGCAGCGCCGCGGCCGCATGGGCGTAGTCGCTGCTGACGGCGATCTGGGCGCTCGTCTCAACGATGTCGCCGGCGCAGCCGATGAGCACCGCGATCAGCGGAAACCATTGCAGAGCGCGGCCCTTTCCGTCCGCGTTCTGCCCCAGCATCAACGCGCCCCAGATCAGGAAGATCGTGTAGACGGGAATGAACGCATGCAGGTCGAGCGTATTGCCCGCCGTCATCGCCGCGAGCTTGCCGGCGTCAGGCGGATCGCCGAACAAAGTGGTCAGCTGATCCATCGATGTCGCGCGCTGGAAAGCGCCAAGCGCATCGGTGAAATCGCCCGCCGGATAAGCCGCTTTGACCTCGGCCAGCTGGCTGAAGCCGACCAGAATTCCGAGCGTAGCGACGCCCGTCGCCAGCGTGCAGAGCGGCGCGATCCAGCTTGGCTTCATGCTTCGTTCTGCTTGGTTTGGAATTGTCCGTACGGACGGTAGCGCCAAAGGTACGTCGGCGCGATGGACTCAACGCTTTCGAGCGATGTGATGCCAAGGTCTTGGATCTTGCCCGCATTGGCGTCGGCGCCGACAACGCTGTCGCGCGTCATCATCATCACCTGATCGCCCGTGACCGGCGTCTGCATCAGCGGGTTGAGCTTGAACGCCCAATCAGTAACCAGCGCCAGCGGATAGCCGATGACGAACGGCACGAACGGCAAGATGAACTTGCGATCGATCTCCGTGCGCATGAACTGCATCAGTTCCTTGAAGCTATAGGTGCGCGGCCCGCCCAGTTCGTACGTCTTGCCGCGCGCATCGTCGCGCGCGATCGCCGCCACGATGGCCGCGGCAACGTCGCCCACGAACACCGGTTGCATCTTGGTTTTGCCGCCGCCGAACATCGGCAGGCCGCCGAACGGCAAGAACGAGGCGAAACGCGCCGCACCCGCGAAGCGGTTGAAGAAATGATCTTCCGGTCCGAAGATTATAGACGGGCGCAACACCGTAGCGGCCGGCACGCTTTCACGCACAGCCTTCTCGCCGGCGAACTTGGTCTTGTAGTAGCGCGCGCCCGACGAGGCGGCGCCCAACGCGGAAACCTGTACGAACTTGGTGACGCCGTGCTGCTCAGCGCGCTCTGCAATCGTGCGCGCCGCTTCGACGTGCAAATTGTTGAACGTTTGCTTGCCGCTCGAATTGATCACCGACACAAGGTTCACGACAGCGTCAGCACCCTCGAGCGCGGCATCCACGGAATCCGGGAAGCGCACATTGGCTTGCACGAGCTGCACCTGGCCCACGTCGCCCAACACGCGCAAATCGGCGCCCAGATGCGGCCGGCGCATCGGCACGCGAATGCGGTAGCCCTTCTTGGCGAGCGCGCGAACGACCTGCTTGCCGACGAAGCCGGAGCCGCCGAACACCACAACAAGTTCGTTCGTCATCACTGCCCTCTTCAGCCGCGATTCATCGCGGCAACGCGGTGTTTCAATTGAGAAACCTGCCTACGGGCGACCGGTAAAATTGGCAACAGCGCCGGAACCAATCGGACGCGTCCAATTCGCTCATGTTCCGGGGAACGATCGCTTTCCGTGCCTCTTTACAAAGCGAGGGCATCAGACCCGCAACGAAGAGGATAACGTTATGAAAAAACTTCTGGTCCTGGCCGCCGCAGCGAGCGCGCTTGCTATTGCGGCCCCTGCCAACGCCCAGATTTGGCAGTCGGTCAATCAACGCCAAGCCAATCTTGACGCACGGATCGACGCCGGTGTGCGCGATGGCTCACTGACGCGCGGCGAAGCCATGCGGCTGCGCGGCGAATTCCGCGACCTGTCTCGCTTAGAGGCTAACTATCGCGCGTCGGGCGGCGGACTGTCGCTCTCCGAACGCATGGACCTCGACCATCGCTTCGACTCGCTGTCGTCGCAGATCAACTATCAACGCCATGACGATCAAGATCGCTACGGGCGCGGCGACAATGGCTGGCAGCCGATCAACATGCGCCAACGCGAACTTGAAGGGCGCATCCAGCAGGGCATGCGTAACGGCTCGCTTTCATTCGCTGAGGCGCGCCGCCTGCGCTTCGAGTTCAACAGCATCGCGCGTCTCGAAGCGAGCTATCGCAGCAACGGCTTGAACGCCTACGAGCGCAACGACCTCGATCGCCGCATGGATCGCCTCAACGCGCGCATCTTCGCGGAAGAGCGCGATCGCAACAATTATTACGGCTAAGCCAGGATAAACTCTGGCTCACGATGACGGCGCCGCTGATGCAGTGCATTGGCGGCGCCGCCTTATGTTGGCCGCGTTTGTTGGCAAGCGATACTGCATGCAAGCGATCCGGCTCCGTGAAGTGCGCAATGCTGCGCCACATGACGGTCAAGTCATCGACGTCTCTTTTTCGGTGGTGCGCGAGCGTAAAATTTTGCGCGCCATCCGGCGCGCCTGCGTAGCGGTGCTTGGCGCTGCGGCGCTTGGATTTATGATCCCGCCATTGTGGCTGCTGGCGCAGCAAATTTGGCCGATGCTCGGCGCGAACTAGCTATTCGCTCAGCCGCACCATTTCAGCTTCGCTGATGTCTTCGTTGGAATAGACATCCTGCACATCGTCCAGATCGTCGAGCTGATCAATGAGCTTCAGCAATTGTTCGGCGCCGTCGCCCTCGATGGGAATGGCAATGTCGGTGCGCCACACGAATTTCGCTGAAGCCGGATCGCCGAACTTCTCGGCAAGCGCTTGCGACACCGAGACGAGCGCGTTCATTTCACACGTGACGACGTGCTGCTCGCCTTCCACCACGCAATCGTCAGCGCCAGCTTCGATCGCCGCTTCCAGCATCGTGTCATCGCTCGCCGCAGCAGTGGGATAGCGCACCTCGCCCTGCTTCTTCCACGCGAACGAAACGGAATTGCTCTCACCCATGTTGCCGCCATTCTTGGCGAAGGCGGCGCGCACATCGCCGGCGGTGCGATTGCGATTGTCCGAGAGGCATTCGACGATGATGCCAACGCCGCCGGGGCCGAAACCTTCGTAACGGATTTCGTCGAGATTCTCCGCGCCGGCGCCGCCGCCTTTGTCGATCGCGCGCTGGATGTTGTCCTTCGGCATGTTCATGCCGCGGCCAGCGGCCATCGCCCGAAAGAGCCGCGGATTGGCGTTGGGGTCGGAGCCGCCAAGCTTCACCGCTGCTTGAATTTCACGCGCGATCTTGGTGAACGCCTGCGCGCGTTTTTTGTCCTGTCCGCCCTTGCGGTGCTGGATGTTGGCGAATTTTGAGTGGCCGGCCATGAACTTGATCCTTGGGGCGGCGCTTCTAGCCGGGGCCGCTCACTTACTCAAGTTTCCGCGGCAATTCAGGCAGGAGTTTCGGGTTTGGCGCTGCGCGGGCCGCGCGCACGCAGGATTTTTGCAGGCGCAGCAGCTCTCTCGGCACGGGTCGCGCGAACTTTTCGCCGCTTGTTGATCTGCGCCGGAATGGCCTCGGCGCCCGCCTGGCGTTTGAGTTCGCGGTCGATGACTTCGCGGGAGCCTTCGGCTGGATCGGATTTGGAGACATCGACGGGCATGAATTGCTAACGGAAGACGCGCCGTCATGTTCCGCGCGAAGATGCTCGCGCCCCTTAGCGCTCGTGGCTTTCGGTGAAGCGCAGCCGGTTGCCGAACGGATCGATCGCGTACATCACCGTGGCGCCGTACGGCATCTCCTGCAGTCCAGGGCGATTGTATTTGTAGTCCTTGGCGTTGAGTTCGGCATGCAGGGCTTTGATGCCCTTCATCTCGACAACCCAAGTGCCGCCGGGCGCCGCATCGCCATGATGCTCGCTCAGATGCAGCTTTATCGGCCCGCGCGAGACTTGCATGTAAAGCGGCGCGCCAGGAAAAATCTCGCCGCGCCAGTCTTCGCTGAAGCCTAGAAAATCCACGTAGAACTCCGTCGCTTTGGCGACGTCGAACATGCGGATGATCGGGATGACTTCGAGAAAATTGATGTCGGACATGCGCTGATCTCCGGTGTGCGCCGAAACTAGCGTCGCATCAATGCGTCGGCCAGCCGCCGAGCGTGAAACCAATCAGCGCAGCGATGACCCCAAGCGCGCAGAAGCCGCCAAAGCGAACGAACTTCGGGCGCAGATCGGCTTCTCTCCAGACCGAGAACCCCGGCTGATTAAACTTGGCTCTGTGCGGCAACAGCGAAACGGCGGAAATCAACGCGGCAACGCACGCCAATAGAAAAAGCGCGATCGCGCCTTTGCCGATCCAGCTCAGCGCGGCGAGCTGGTCGCCGGTCAACCGCTCAACCCGCGCAAGCCATCGCCGCGGCTGCAGCGGATCGCTTCCTTCGGCGTGATTACCCAATCGAGCAACGCATCATGTGCGCCTGCCGGCACCGCGCCCATCTCCTGCTCCGCATAGGCCAAGCCAACCGCCACGCAGCCGTGTGCGCGGTAAAGCGAGATGATGCGGTCGTAGTGTCCGCCGCCTTGACCTAAGCGGCGGCCGTTGCGGTCGAACGCCAACAGCGGCGTCAAGATCAGCTTTGGCGCCAGCTCCTTGCCGGGCGGCGGCGACGGCACGCCAAACGCATCCGCCGTCAGCGCATCGCCGCGCCAGGCATAAAACGCCGCGGGTCCGCTGCGCGACAGCATCCGCGGCAAGGCGATCAGGCACCCGGCTTTCGCAAGCGCCGCCAGCAAGGGCCGGCCATCGATCTCGCCGCCCACCGGCCAGTATCCCGCCACCGGCGACAACTTCGCCAGTTCGACCGGAAAATTGTCGATCAGCTTCAGCGACGCGCCGCGCGGATCCACCAGCGCACGCTCTGCCCGCATCTGCATGCGCGCGTCGGCCTTGTCGGCTTCGAGTTCGAGATCAGCGCTCATGTTGCGCCGGCATGCGCGGGAGGAAGAGGTTGGGCGACCCCACATGCGCCGTAAGGATTGCTCATCCTCTCAGACCCTAACAAGTTAGGTGGGCGCCAGGTATTCCGGACCAGGGTCCGGTACAGAGCCAGCTCCCGAGAGAGATGATACGGTCCCAGGGATGTATGCACCTCTCGCACGCCGCAGAAGTCGCCCGAGACTGAATTTAAGCGCGCCACCGCTCCGGCTCAAGCACGCAAGACGTTAACGCGCGTGCCGGGCGGCGGCGGCGCATCGTCGGCGAGCAGGTCGTTGAGCCGGTCGACTTCGCAGCGCGCCCGCGCCAACGCGGCGTTCGCAGACTGCGCCTCGTCCAAGAGCTTCAGAGAAGTCAAAACCAAGCGGCGAACGCCCTGCTCGTCGCCGCCGAAGCCGGCAAGCCGCGCCTCAAGCACGGACGCGAGGTCCTGGAGCCGCCGCAGCTCCGCGGGCGCGCCATCGACGGCGATTTCTTCGTTCAGGATGCGCAACACGGTCCGCATCAGCGACGGCCTCCCTTTTGCGACGAATTGTTACGTGGTTGTGCGATTCGTTGGAAGCAGCCCTGCCGTTCCGCGCCTGGACGCGCGCGCGCGCGGGAGTTAAGTCCCTGCCCAATTCAGCAATATGGAGCGAGACATGGCCGTGAAGGTGGCGATCAACGGATTCGGGCGGATCGGGCGCAACATCCTGCGCGCCATCGTCGAATCGAAGCGCACCGACATCGAAGTCGTCGCCATCAACGATTTGGCCCCGGTCGAGACCAACGCCCACCTGCTCCGTTTCGATAGCGTGCACGGCCGTTTCCACGGCGAAGTGAAATCCGGTGAAGATTGGATCGATGTGGGCCGCGGCAAGATCAAGGTCACGGCGATCAAGAGCCCGGCCGAACTGCCGCACAAGGATCTGGGCGTCGACATCGCCATGGAGTGCACCGGCATTTTCACCGCGCGCGACAAGGCCGCCGCGCACCTCGACGCCGGCGCCAAGCGCGTGATCGTTTCGGCGCCGTGCGACGGCGCCGATTACACCGTGGTGCTGGGCGTGAACGATGCGGGGCTGAGCAAAGAGCACAAGGTCATCTCCAACGGCTCATGCACCACCAACTGCCTCGCGCCGGTCGCCAAAGTTCTGCACGACAGCGTCGGCATCCAGCACGGGCTGATGACGACCATTCACTCGTACACAAACGACCAGCCGACGCTCGACGTGTTCCACAAGGACATTTACCGCGCTCGCGCCGCCGGCCTGAATATGATCCCGACCTCGACCGGCGCCGCGAAGGCATTGGGCCTGGTGATCCCGGAACTGAAGGGCAAGCTCGACGGCATGTCGATGCGCGTGCCGACGCCGAACGTCTCCGTGGTCGATCTGAAGTTCGTCGCCAAGCGCGCGACGTCGAAGGAAGAGATCAACGCAGCGATCAAGGCCGCCGCGGATGGTCCGATGAAGAACGTGTTGGGCTACACCACGGTCGCCAATGTTTCGTCGGACTTCAACGGCGATCCCCACTCCTCGATCTTCCACATGGATCAAACCAAGGTGGTCGATGGCACGTTCGTGTCGATCCTCTCATGGTACGACAACGAGTGGGGCTTCTCGAACCGCATGAGCGATGTCGCGGTGAAGTTCGCGGGACTGATCTAAAATCGAAGGCGCTGCTAGAACGCGCGCACACGATTGCGTGCGCCGTTCGTACTTTCGAACGCGCCTTTCGGTGAATGATTGCGGCAGCTGATCGCGCTCAGGACGAGTCGCGGAAATCGCCGTCGATGGCGGACGCGGTGCTGCAAAACGTGAAAGCGGGCGGTGCGATCGCCACGAGCGCTGAGAGGCGCAAGCCTTTGCAAATCTGCTTTAAGAAGTAGGCCACCGCGCGTTCGGGGCGCGCCAGCGCATCGATCAACGCAAGCACGCGCATGAAGGCATTGGCCTTGCGCGCGCGAATGCGTGCGCTGCGAAAGAACCCGTTGGTGCTGCGTCCAACCCGGCGAAAGCCGGGCGGCGCCGAACGCGGATGGCGCCGGCGCTGTGGCGGCGGGCCATAACGCGCCAGCGCCTTGAGGAAGAGAATATGTTCGACGCCGCGTTCGGCGCGTTCGAGCCAGTGTGCGAGTCGCGCGCTCCTGCCTGCAGGATTGAGACGCAGGATCGCGCCGAGCAGCCAACCCAATAAGCACAGCGCCGAAGCGGCGATCGCTTCGACGCGGGCTTGCGTGATGGGTTCAGTTCGAGTCATGGGCGGCCAGTTTAGCCGCGCTGCGATGGGGTCGGATTGATTGTGGCGGAGGCTGCGGAAATCACGGCGTTGCGCTGGATTTGTGTTGGATAGCGCGTGGACGCCGCCACATCGTGACGCGGCGCACCAACCGCGTCGTTGCTGCGTTGACACACGCCGACTAGCCTGCCGCGGGCGACAGGGAGGCAGCAATGGGGGCGCTCGCGGCGTTGTTCGGCGCGTTGGTGCTGTTCTGGATCAGCACTCGGCAGTTTCGTCCGGCCGTCCGATTTCTTCTTTGGTTGGGAGGAGCGGGACTGCTGGCCTTTGCGGCCCAGTCCACGATCAATTCACCCGATCAGTTTGGTCTGATTCACGGGCTTGTCGCAGCCGCCGACGACAATGGCGAATCCCCGATTGCAAGAGCACTCAGGCTCAATGCGTCCGCAGTTGCGCCCTTCTTGCAGCAATTGATGGACTTCTTCGTCATCGCCGGCGCCGCACTCGGCTTGCTCTCGCTAGCCGCCTTCTCAAAAGGCGAAGCGCTAGAGAGATTTCTTCGTCCAACGCTGTTTGCTCTCGCAGGGTTTGTTGGCGGCAGCATCGCCACGCTCGCGATCGTCGCGATTGGTTTTGGCGGGTATATGCGCCCGCGAGCATTCACAGTTAGCGCAACAGAAGTCGCCGACATCAGAGTTCACGATGGCGACACCTTTCGCATCGGTGACTACAGCCTCCGTCTCTACGGAATCGATTCGCCCGAATTGGATCAGATTTGCGGTCTGACAGGCGACAAATGCGGTGATGCCGCTCGCGAAGAACTGAACTCTCTGCTCCAACACGGCGTGCAATGTGATCAGACGCTGTCGCGCAAGGGTCGTGTGCGAGATGCGCTGGGACGCCCACTGGTCAGATGTCTAATCCCACGCAACGGCGGATCGGTCGACTTGTCACAGGAGCTGGTGCGCTTGGGTTACGCCGTTCAGTACCAGGGAGACGATTACGGTTACGGAGCCCAGCAACAATTCGCACTTCAAACCCGCGCCGGAATAATGGGCGACTGCTCGCTACGACCAGACGTGTGGCGAGATGGAGGCGCGATTGTAGCCGCGTTTAAAGAGCATCAACTGCCGCCGCGCGGCACTCCAATGATGGGCGCCTGCGCTTCCTCCACTCCCCGCGCCCCCTAGCCCCCTAGCCCCCTCTCCGCAAGGGAGAGGGGGCAGGTTAGGCGTTAGCGATGGCCGCGATGATCGCGGTCGTTCATGTCGCGTTGCAGGTCGGCCTGCACGCGATCGAGGCGGCGGTTGAGATCGGCGCGCTCGGCGAAGTTCATGCCGCCGCGGCGATAGCGCATCTCAAGCGCGTCGACAGCGCGCAATTGGCCGCGCAAGTCGCGCACCTCGGCAAAGTTCAAACGGCCGCTGCGTTGGCCGAAGTCGATGCGCTGTTCCAGCTGGGCCTGACGCGCATTGATGTTGTCGCGCGGCGCGAACGGCGCAGCCGACGCCGTGCCGGCGAAGCCCGCCATCAAAGTGGCGGCGGCAAGAGCGGCGATAGCAAACGTCTTCATGGTCTTTCTCCTCACGATGCGAAACGCGTTGGTCGTTTCCATGCGCAGAGTTTGCGCGGCGGAGCTGAGGCCAAACTGAAGGCGGCATTATTTGTTGCGCCAAATCGTGGCGGCCGCGGCGGCTGAAAAAGTTCGACAAACTCTTCGCCAGCTCTAAGAGCTAGGCGCGCATGCGTTTACCCGATCCCCGCAAATTTCCCGCATTCGCGCAGGCCCAGCTGTGGGGACTGATGGTCGGTTTCGCGCTCGCTTGGCTGGCGACCGACAAATGGCACATCAGCTTTTGGGGCATGCTGGTTGGCCTCATCGCCAGCTGGCTCGGCTGGGAGCTGTTCTTCGGCAAGACCGCGCCGGTGACGCGCAGCGATATTCGCGCCATCGCCTACGGCATCTTCACCGGACTTTGTTTCCCCTGGATCGGCATTGGCTTTGCGGCGGTCATGGAAGTCATCCGCCCATAAGGCGCCGCCAAAAGCGAAAGCATCGCCACGCGGTTGAGCATCCGCGCAATCGCTACGCCGCCGCGCATGATGGGCGCCATGCGCGCCTCTCGCCGCCCCTCTCCGCTCGCGACCGCCCTGGGCGACGGCGGTTTTGCGATCGCCGCCTTCGCCTGCGGCCTTTTCGACGCGCCGGCATGGCTAACGGGGCTGGTGGCAGCGGGCATGCTGGCCTATTGGAGCTGGTCTCGCCGCCGAGTGCTGAATCGCTTGCGCGGCGCGACATGGGCGACCCAAACCGGGTTCGCCGTCATGGTTCTGATCGCCATTCTGGTGGGCTCGTACTGGCTCGGCCTGAAGGCGGATAATTTGATCGCCTGAGCCTACGCACGCACGAGGCGATCGCCACAAGAAAGACCGCGCCCCTGAAGCGCGGTCTCGCGTTTTTGGAGGAACGTCCTTGGCCACTGTTTCC
Source organism: Terricaulis sp. (assembly GCA_047601265.1). Classification (GTDB taxonomy): domain Bacteria; phylum Pseudomonadota; class Alphaproteobacteria; order Caulobacterales; family Aquidulcibacteraceae; genus Vitreimonas. The sequence goes on along the minus strand of JASGJR010000001.1, from coordinate 2,944,302 downwards.
ATGCACGCAATCAGCGCACCGGTGTTCGTGCGCATGCTGAAGAACCTCTCCGCCATGCTGGCCAAGGGCGAAGCGCATGCGAAAGCGAAGAACTTCGACAACAGCGTGCTGCTGAACGGCCGGCTCGCGCCGGACATGTTCACGCTGGTGAAGCAAGCGCAGATCGCCACCGACCACGCGAAGGGCGCAATGGCGCGTCTCGCCGGCCATCAGATCGAAGCGATCGAAGACAAAGAAACCACGGTCGCCGAGCTGCAAGCGCGCATCGCTAAAGTGATCGGCATTGTCGAGAGCTACAAGGAAGCCGATCTCAATGGCTCCGAAAGCCGCGAGATTACCATCAAGATCCCGACCATGGAACTGAAGTTCACCGGCATCCAATATCTGCAAACCTGGGCGATGCCGAACTTCTACTTCCACGTCACCATGGCTTACGCGATCCTGCGCCATAACGGCGTTGATCTCGGCAAGCGCGATTTCCTAATGGCGTCGTAGGCGGCGCGCTTGTTAAGCGTCGTCACTCTGGAACGCGCGCCGCGCGTCCGGAATGACGCTTTCGTTTTCTGATAGAGTTGTAAAATGACTTTCCGCCGCATCGACGACGCACTGGATGGCAAGACCGCTTTGGTGCGGGTGGATTTCAACGTGCCGATGCAGGACGGCAAGATCACCGACGACACGCGGCTGCGTGCGGCGCTGCCGACTATTCACGCGCTGCAGAAGAAGAACTGCAAAGTGGCGCTGCTTGCGCACTTCGATCGGCCAAAGGGCAAGGTCGTGCCGGAAATGTCACTGAAGCCGGTGGTCGCGCCGCTGTCGAAACTGCTGGGCGCGCCGGTGGCGTTTGCGGACGATTGCGTTGGCGAGGACGCGAAAGCAGCGATCGCTGCGCTCCCCGCAGGCGGCGTGGTGCTGCTGGAGAACACCCGTTTCCACGCCGGCGAAGAAAAGAACGATCCTGAGCTCGCCAAGCAAATGGCCGCGCTCGGCGACATCTACGTCAATGATGCGTTCTCCGCAGCGCACCGCGCACACGCCTCCACCGAAGGCATCGCTCACATCCTCCCCGCTTACGCCGGCAAACAGATGGAGCGCGAACTCGACGCACTCGATAGCGCGCTCGGCAATCCGAAGCGGCCGGTGTTGGGGATCGTCGGCGGCGCCAAGGTGTCGACCAAGCTCGACTTGCTGAAGAACCTGATCGGCAAATTGGACAAGCTCGCCATTGGCGGCGGCATGGCCAACACGTTCTTGTTCGCGCAGGGTCACAACATCGGCGGCTCGCTTGCGGAAAAAGACATGGCCGACACGGCGCGCGAGATCATCGCCGCCGCCAAGGGCAAATGCGAATTGCTGTTGCCGCTCGATGTCGTCGTGGCGAAAGAGTTCAAGGCGCACGCGGACGCGCGCATGTGCAAGCTCGACGAAATCGCTGACGATGAAAAGATTCTGGACGTTGGCGAGAAGACCATCCGTCACCTGCGCGACGCGATGAAACATGCGCACACTTTGATCTGGAACGGCCCGCTCGGCGTGTTCGAGATGCCGCCATTCGATCAGGGCACGGTCCTCGCCGCGCAGGACGCAGCGGAACTGGCAAAGAGCGGCAAGCTCGTCGCTGTTGCCGGCGGCGGTGATACCGTAGCGGCACTCAATCACGCTGGCGTCGCCGGCGATTTTACGTTTGTGTCTACTGCGGGCGGCGCGTTCCTCGAATGGATGGAAGGCAAAGCGCTGCCTGGCGTCGAAGCGCTGAACAAGGCGACATGAGCGAACACGATCTGATCGACGTTATCCGCGGCGCCAACGTGCAAATCGGCGTGCTTTACGGACAGCTGATCTCAATCAGTTTCGCCATGGTCGTGGCGATCTATTACTTCCTCAACCAATCGCGCTGGCCCATCAAACTCTTGAGCTTCGCCATGTATCTGGTTGGCGTTGGCATTTTCCTCGGGCTGATGCTGGTGGAAACCAACGAGAAGGCTGCGGCGCGGATTGCGCTGGAGGCCCTGCCCACGAAATCTCAGTTCACCGATATTCTGCTGCAGATGCAGCACAGCTGGGTGTTCACTGCTGCCTCCGTCCTGCTCAACGCCGGGATCTGGTTGTTGCTGGCCTCGGTGGGCTTTTTGTTGTTCTTCTGGCGCCGCGCCGGCGCGGCGCGCTAAGGTAAGTTGAAACAGGAGCTGAAGATGGCCGCATTGCAAGACATTCCGCTGAAGCGCATCGACGGCGCCAACGACACGCTGGCTGCGCACAAAGGCAAGGTCTTGCTGATTGTGAACGTTGCCTCGAAGTGCGGGCTGACGCCGCAATATGCGGCGCTGGAGAAGTTGTACGAAGACAAGCGCGGCGCCGGCCTCGAAGTGCTGGGCTTTCCGGCGAACAATTTTCTCGGTCAAGAGCCAGGCAGCGACGCCGAGATCACCGAGTTCTGCAAGAGCACCTACGACGTGAAGTTCCCGCTGTTTTCGAAAATCTCCGTGGTCGGCGCCGATCAACACCCGCTCTATGCGTCACTCACCAAGGCGCAGCCCGCAGCCACTGGCGAAGGTCCGATGCGCGAGCGCCTGCAAGGCTTCAAGATCCCAACCAACAACGCGCCGGACGTGCTCTGGAATTTTGAGAAGTTCGTCGTCGGCCGCAATGGAGACGTCGTGGCGCGGTTCGCGCCGGACGTGACGGCGGACGATCCGCGGCTTGTGGCGGTTTTGGATGCGGAACTAGCGAAGTGATTCTAGAAACGGATTGCTGATAATCGTCATCACCTGCAGCGCGAACCTAGAAGCCAGGGCCGCTGCGCGCTAAAATTAAGTAGCGGGATACGAATCATGCGCGCCGCAAGGGCTTTGAAATGGTTTTCCAAAATACCGGGCTAGTTCCGCAAACAGTCTTAGAGGCTCGCGAAACGACCGAGAATCGAGTCTCTCACCAAGCGATCGAGGAATTTGCGGCGGAGTTTGTTGGCCTACTGATGGACGTCAGGGGTCGAACCCTGACGCCGCACCAACGTGAAGAGTTGGACGGAATCTTCGACGGCTTCGAGCTTCTTTCACGGCAAATAAGGGCTGCGCGCGCGAGTTTTTAGATCATCCGCCCCGGCGAATTTTATCGCGGAACTTCTTCATTCGATCGGTAAGATCGAGGATGAGATCGTCTAGCTGACCTGCTGTTGCCTCGTGTTGCGCGATCGTAGCATCGCGTTCCGCTATTTCCTTCAGTTGCTTAGTGATCGTATTGTCCAGGCCGGCTACGCGGTTCAACGCGTCATCTTTTTCTTGTTCAGCTTTTTGTTTGAGGTCTGTGGCCTCCTGCAAATCCTTGCTCAAGGATTCCATCCTCGCATTTAACTCGCGAAAAAGTGTTGGCGCTGCTTGATCAAACAGGCTGGTGACCGAGTCCGCGAGGCGTCGATCAACGTAGAACGTTTCACCGCGAATTCTTCGGAGAACCGTGTTTGCGAGCTGATCAATTTCAGCGCCAAGGCTGCTGTTGTTGATTATGGTAATCGCGACGAACGTGAGTACCGCAGATGCAGCGGCGCCCTGTGCGAAACTCTCGAGGAGTAGCAGTGCGAATTTAATCCAACCTGCCCAATGAAACGTCATCTGAGAGATGCTGGACCAATGACCAGAGCGCACATCGGCGATAATAGTTCGCCAATCATCGAAGAACTCAGACTTGTCGAAGCCGATGTCCAAAAACTTCAAGGCAAAGATCGACGCGCCGACTAAGAAAGCGAGAGCAAGCAGCAGAAACGCCCTGCTCGTTACAAACCGAACGATCCCTAGCCAAAAAGCTAGAAATCCACGAAGGACACTGGAAAGAAATCCACCGGAGCTTGGCTCCGCGGGGACCTGATCACCCACCGCTGCTGTCACATCCGCCCCCCGGCGAAAAATTCATTGCGATTGGGTAATTATACCACCGGAGGTCGCGTGAATAGTGGTATCAGAAGGTGCTCTAGGTCACATTGCGATCGCGGCGCGCGCAAACGCGAAAACCCTTCACCGCTAAGCGCTGATTGCGCATAAAGGCGCAAACTCAAATTTCGGATCAGGAAACATGGCGCGCATTACGCTTCGGCAGCTTTTGGATCATGCGGCGGAGCACGATTACGGCATCCCCGCTTTTAACATCAACAACATGGAGCAAGGGCTGGCGATCCTGGAGGCGGCCGCCGAGGTCAATGCGCCGGTGATCATCCAAGCCAGCCGCGGCGCGCGCTCGTACGCCAACGATGTGATCCTGAAGCACCTGATCGACGGCCTGGTCGAGATGTATCCCGACATCCCGATCTGCATGCACCAGGATCACGGCAATTCCGAAGCCACTTGCGCGACGGCGCTGCAATACGGCTTCACCAGCGTGATGATGGACGGCTCGCTTGAAGCCGACGGCAAGACGCCGGCGAGCTACGATTACAATGTCGGCGTTACCCGCCGCGTCGTTGATATGGCGCATTGGATCGGCGCCTCGGTTGAAGGCGAGATCGGCGTGCTCGGTTCGCTCGAAAGCGGCGAAGGCGAGAAGGAAGACGGCCACGGCTTCGAAGGCAAGCTCGGCCACGACCAATTGCTCACCGATCCCGATCAAGCGGTGGCGTTCGCGCAAGCGACGCAAGTAGATGCGCTGGCGATCGCCATGGGCACCAGCCACGGCGCTTACAAATTCACACGCAAACCTGACGGCGACATCCTCGCCATGAACGTCATCGAGGCGGTGCACAAGCGCTTGCCGAACACGCACCTGGTGATGCACGGCTCATCGAGCGTGCCGCAAGACCTGCAGCAGATCATCAACGAATACGGCGGTGGTCTGAAGCAAACCTGGGGCGTGCCGGTCGAAGAAATTCAGCGCGGCATCAAGTTCGGCGTGCGCAAGATCAATGTCGACACCGACAATCGCTTGGCGATCACCGGCGCGATCCGGAAGGTGCTCTGGGAAAAGAAGGATGAGTTCGATCCGCGCGCCTATCTGAAGCCCGCCAAGGAAGCGATGCGCAAAGTCTGCATCGCCCGCTTCACCGAGTTTGGCGCCGCCGGTTGGGCCGACAAGATCAAGTCGTTGCCGATGAGCGCGATGGCCAAGCGCTACGCCAAAGGCGAACTGGACGCGAAGATCGGTGCGAGCGCGAAGGTGGCAGCGGAGTAACTGGCCCGGTCGTACAGAAGATCGAACGTACTTCTGAAGTCATTCCGGGGCAATGCGCAGCATTGAACCCGGAACCCAGGGGCCAACAATGTTCCATGTCACCCCCTGGGTTCCGGGTCCGCTTCGCGTCCCGGAATGACTTCGAGCACCACGCGTCCGATCCCGAGGGCCACGCTTAAGCAGACAAGAGCGTCGCGATGCGGTTGGCGTGCTCTGCGCGCCATTCGAGTGATGCCCCCTGAGGATGACGCGTCCAGTACAGCTTGAAGCCTCTTGGATCGGGACGAACCCAAGTCCCATCATCAAAGCAAAAGTTCATCTCATCGCGGCGTCCAAACACCTCAGTCGCGACATTCCAGACAGCATCACTTGTCACTAGCACCACCAATTCAGGTTCTAGCTCTTTGAGTTCTGCTGTAAGCGCAGCGCATTCCGCACGATGCATCGCCTTCGCTATGTCCGAATCCGGAGCGCCCGCGCCGACCTGCGCTACCTTCGCAAGATTGCTCCAGGCCAAATAGCTTGTCGGCGCATCGTTAACGGTTGGACGTATCGCCCGAACCAGTTCTGCGCCAAACAACCAAAACGCTGTGCTAGGCGTTGCCTGCCTGCCGAGCCAATAGCTTGACCAAGCAAGGCTTCGCTCAAATTCTTCGCGAGAACCTGTCGCCTTACCTGCAGCCTCGGAAGCCCACGTCGACTTTCCTACGTAGAGCACGCGTTGAAGGTTGGCGCCGTAGTTTGGACCGGCCACAGACACGAATGGCTGCTCGACTGCTTGGTGAACACCGACTTGCCGTTGAGCCTCGCACAAGTCACGATAGATTTGCCAATCATACCCAGATCTCAAATTCGCCCCCAATATTGCGGCCCGTTTCCATAGCATGCTCCATCCCCTGGATCGCCCCATCTGGGCCGCCTTGAACGATGACCACGCCTCGCTCGCAATGGGCGACGCGCGCGCTAAGCGCTACCCAGTCGAAATCAGTCCGCTCGCCGCGCCGCGCGACTTCAGCATCGAAGCGCTCACCGCCCTGGCGGCGCTTATTCCCGCCGGCGAAAACATCTCCTTGCTCGAACCAGCCCCATCGCAGCCGCCCGCGGGCATCACCGAAACCATGCGCGGCCTTTGCGTGCAGATGCATGCGCCAACGGTGACGGCTGGCGGCAAGTCTTTCGCGCTCGAACCGCTGGGCGACGCCGATGCTGAAGACATGCTCGCGCTTGCTACGCTCACCCGCCCCGGTCCGTTCAAACTGCACACCTACAAGCTCGGCCGCTTCATCGGCGTGCGCGAGAACGGAGCTCTGATCGCTATGGCAGGCGAACGCACACGTTCGGGCGCGTTCATCGAAGTCAGCGCGGTTTGCACGCATCCCGATCACCGCGGCCGTGGCCTGGGCGCGGCGCTTATCCGCGCCGTCTGCGACCGCATCCTGAGCGAGAAGAAAACGCCCTATCTGCACAGCTACGCCGACAACGAAGTCGCTATCGGGCTTTATCGTTCGCTCGGCTTTGAAGTGCAGCGTAAAGTACAACACTGCGTCTGGCAAAGATCGTAAACGCCGCGCTCACCGTAAACGCCGGGCAACCACAATTGTGCGACAACTTAGCCACGCCTTAATCGCGGTCGGCTAGTGTCGCGCCCGTCAAGCGTGTGTGGGGCGCACAATCATGCTTTCTCTGCTCTTCAGCTTTCACGGCCGCATCAACCGCTCGCAATACTGGTTTGCGATGCTGCTGACGGTGTTCGGCGTCTTCCTCAGTGCGTTTCTGCTTGTGGCGGTCGGCGCGATGCTTGGTGGCGGCGGCGATCGCGGCAAGGCGGCGTTGGCGGCAATCGCGGTGATGTTGCTGCTCATGCCGCTGTGCGCAGTGTTCTTCTGGTCCGGGCTCGCGGTGCAAGTGAAACGCTTCCACGACCGTGGCCGCACTGGCTGGATTGCTGCGGCGCCCTTCGTGGTCATGGCGCCGGCGATGAGCACGCTTTTTGGCGGCATCATGGGCGGTGTGCCGCCCATCGAAATCGGCGCGGCCATGGGTCCGTACATGACCGTGAACTGGCTGATCGGCCTCCTGTTCTTCGTCGACCTGGGCTGCCTGCCGAGCCAGGAAGGCCCGAACAAGCACGGCGACCCACCAGGCGCGCCCGGCGCGCGCGCGCCGCAGCCGATCCCGGACGCGCCAAGCGGCGGCCTCACTAATGCGCAAAGCGCCATGGAACGCGCCATCGCTCAACGCGACGCGGGCCCGGCGCCGCAAGCCAATGCAGCGGCTCGGCCGGCGCCGTCGGGCTTCGCGCCGCAACTTGCGCCCGCAACGGCGGCGCCGCGCGGTTTTGGCCGGCGCACGACGCGCTGACACAGGCTGCGGCGCGCGCTAAGCACGGCGCATGAAGCGCGAACGCTGCCGCCTCTATCTCATCACGCCGCCGGCCTTCGACGTGAGCATGTATGCGCGCGTGCTCGCTGACGCGCTGGCGGCGGGTGATGTCTCGGCGGTGCAGCTACGGCTCAAGAACATACCTGACGCCGACATCGTGAAGATCGGCGCGGCGCTGCGCCCCATCGTGCAAGAGGCGGGGGCGGCTTTCATTCTGAACGACCGGCCTGACCTCGCCGCTCAGCTCCACGCCGATGGCGTCCACATTGGTCAAGGCGATGCGAGTTATGCCGCGGCACGGGCCGCCGTGGGCCGCGACGGCATTGTCGGCGTCACCTGTCACAACTCGCGCGATCTCGCCTACGCAGCCGCGGAGGCCGGCGCAGACTATGTCGCGTTCGGCGCGTTCTACCCCACCGGCACCAAAGAGGTTCAATTCAGCGCCGATCCGGAGCTCCTCGAGATTTGGCAGGAGAGTATGGAGACGCCGTGCGTCGCCATCGGCGGCATCAACGTCGCCAACGCCGAACCTTTGGTGCGCGCCGGCGCGGACTTCCTCGCCGTTTCCGCGGGGGTTTGGAGCTACGCGCATGGCGCCGCGTCCGCGGTTCGCGCGTTCAACGAAGTGTTCGACCGCGTGGAACAGGACAACGGTGACTAAGGCAGCTCAGAAGCGATCGCTCTCGGATCGGATTGCGTTCGCCAGCGTGTTCAAGCGCTTCGGCCCGGGACTTATCACCGGCGCCGCCGACGACGACCCTTCGGGCATCGCCACCTATTCCCAAGCCGGCGCCAAGCTTGGCGTCAACGTGCTTTGGAGCGTGGTGCTCACCTATCCGATGATGACGGCGATCCAGTCCATAAGCGCACGCATCGGCCGCGTTACCGGACATGGCTTGGCTGCGAACATGAAGCGATTTTTTCCGACGCCGCTCGTGGGCTTCCTGGTTGGCCTCGTCTTCATCGCCAACACCATAAATATCGGCGCCGATCTCGCCGCAATGGGCGCGTCAGCAGAGATGGTCACGCATTCGGACCGCCACCTGCTGACGATCGCCTTCGCAATCGTATCGCTGGGGCTGCAGATCTTCATTCCGTATCATAGCTACGTGCGCGTGCTAAAATGGCTGACGCTGGCGCTGTTTGCTTACGTCGGCATCATTTTCGTGGTGCACATTGATTGGAGCGAAACGCTGGCGCGCACTTTGGCGCCGCACATGGCCGTGAATACCGACTCGCTCACTATGATTGTCGCCCTCTTCGGCACCACGATTAGCCCTTACCTGTTTTTCTGGCAGGCGTCGGAGGAGGTCGAAGAGGAAGAAGCCGACCCGGAGAAATCGCCGCTAATCAAAGAGCCAAACCAAGCTTCGGAAGAACTCCGCCGAATCCGCTGGGACACATATCTCGGTATGGGCTTCTCCAACCTTATCGCCTACTTCATCATCCTCACCGCGGCGACCACGCTTGCAGGACAAGATGTGCAAACGACCGAGCAAGCCGCTGCCGCACTTAAACCTGTCGCCGGCAATCTAGCTTTCATTCTCTTTGCCTTCGGCGTTATTGGCACAGGTTTGCTGGCGACACCGGTGCTCGCGGGCTCGGCCGCCTACGCCATCAGCGAGACATCGGGCTGGACTTCCGGTCTGGAAAAGAAGTGGCGCGAGGCGCCGGCTTTTTACGCGGTCATCACTTTGGCGACCTTGTTCGGCGTGGGCATCGATTATGCGCCGATCGATCCTATCAAGGCTCTGTTTTGGAGTGCGGTTCTGAACGGCATCGTCGCCGTACCAATCATGATCGCCACCATGCTCGTGGCGACGCGCAAAGACGCCATGGGCGCCTTCACCGCCACAATCGGCCAACGCATCTTCGGGTGGCTGGCGACGGTGGTGATGGCGCTTGCGGCCATCGCCATGATTGCTCTGCAGTTCTTGCACGGCTAGCGGCGCGGCGTGATCGCGGTAACATTTGCCGCGAGTCCCAGGAGCGGCCGATGAACAACCCGATCAAGAACAGCCTGCAACACATGCGTGACCGCGCCGAGAAGCGCCGCGCCGCCGCCTCGCAAGCGTTTCAGGCCACAAGCGTCGGCGAACGCATGGCCGATGTGGTCGCGACCTATGTTGGCTCCTGGCGTTTCGTCATCGGGCAGAGCGTGCTGCTGGTGGCGTGGATCGTGTTCAACATCGTCAGCGGCCACCGGGTCGATCCGTACCCTTTCATTCTGCTCAATCTGCTCTTGTCATTTCAGGCCGCCTACACGGCGCCGATCATTCTCATGAGCCAGAACCGTCAGGGCGAAATCGACCGCAAGCGCGCGATCGACGATTTCGACATCAACTGCAAAGCCGAGGTCGAGATCGAAACGCTGCACGCCAAGATCGACCTGATGCGCGAACAGGAGATCGCGCAGCTCACAGCAGCGGTTGACCGATTGACGAAACTTCTGGAGGCGCGCGGCGGCTAGCGCTTGGCTAACGCTTGCCGGCCGGTCCACTGGTAGATCGCCGCCGTCAGCACGATGAACAGCAGCGTGCCGATGACGAGCGCGGCATCGGCAAAGCCTTTTTGCGTAAATGGCAACGCGAACGGCGAGGCGTTGTTAGTGGCCGCCACCACCGCCGCATTCAGCACGCCGAGCATGCTCTCGCCGACGATCAATCCCGACGCCATCAACACACCGAACCGCTTGATCATCTCGGCGTTCGGCTTCTTGTCGGCATTGCGGTTGTAGAACCAGCTTAGCACCGCGCCGAACGTAACCGGCAGCGTTGCCGACATCGGCAGATAGATGCCGATGCCAACCGCCAACGGCGGCAAGCGCATGAGCTTCAGCATGCCAAGCACTTCGTCGATCACTACGAACGCAGCGCCAAGACCCATGCCGATAAAGATGTCGTTCCACGGCAAGCTCGCGTTCAGGACACCGCGCGCGATCGACGAGATCAGCGTGGCTTGCGGCGCCGAAAGCGGTTCGGCCATCACCGCGTGACGGTTCGGATCGCCTGGAAAGCCGTTGGAGTGGTTGAGCACGTTCAGCACCAACGGGATCACCAGCGAGCCGGCGACCACACCCACCAGCAACGCCACCTGCTGTTTCCACGGCGACGCGCCTACAAGTTGGCCGGTTTTCAGATCCTGCAAATTGTCATTGGAAATCGTCGACACCGTGAAGACGATGGCCACGGCGAACAAACAGAACGCGACCATCGCTTGCGTGGCGCTCGCGCCCAGGACAGGCGCTACGAACGCGGCGAGCAGCGATGCGCCCGCAAGCGCCGACAGGATGCCGATCCCTGACACTGGCGAGTTTGACGCGCCGATCAGCGCGGCCATGTAGCCGGCAACCGTGGCGACGAAAAAGCCGATCACCACCACGAAGATCACGCCGCCGATGATAAGCGGCAGCGACAACGACTGAAGCGGCGTTCCCTGCATGAACTGCCACAGCAGGCCGCCGACGCCGACAAGCGAAAGCGCGCTGAGACCAGCGATCCAAACGCCAGGGATATCGCGGTCGTCGTAGGCGCCGGTCGCACCACGCGCGGCCTTGCGCGATTCCATGGTGGCGACCATGCCGCCGATCACCGGCCGCACAAGCTTGATCAAGCTCCAGATCGCAGCAACGCCGATGGCGCCAGCTCCCACATAACGCACGCGATGCCACACCTCGTCCACGACCGTGGCGACGTCGCCGGGCGCGTGCACACCTGTCCACATCGGCACAAACCATGCCCAGCAGACCAGCACGCCGACAAGCTGCGCAATGCCGACGGACAAACCAACCAGATGCCCCGCGCCGACAAGCGCAAGCGAGAAACCGAAATCGAAGCTCGACGCCGCCATCCCGGCGCCGACCCTGAAGTATTTGGTGAAGCTCGCGGCGGCGACGCCGGTGAACGTCACGATCTGCATCAGCGCTGCAACGATCGACGCCCACAACACGATCAGCGGACCTTTGGTGCGCTCAAGCGCATCAGGCGAAGCTTCGTCCCCTGTAGCGCCGACCTTCAAAACCTCTGCCGCGGCAACGCCCTCGGGAAATGGCAGTGGCGTGTTCACGACAAGCGTACGCCGCAGCGGAATCGAGAACATCACTCCAAGCACACCGCCGAGCGCGCAAACCAGAAACGTCGCCCAGAACGGAAAGCCGTTCCAGTAGCCGAGCATCACCAAGCCCGGCAGCACGAACACGATCGACGACAAAGTGCCTCCGGCCGAGGCTACCGTTTGCACGATGTTGTTTTCGCGGATTGATCCGGTCTTGAAGGCGCGCAGCACCCCCATCGAGATCACCGCCGCGGGAATAGACGACGCGATGGTGATGGCGACCTTCAGCCCGAGATAGACGTTTGCAGCCGTAAACACGGCCGCGATCACCGCGCCAAGCAACAGCCCGCGAAAAGTCAGTTCAGAATGCTTCATGTAAACGCGCGCCTATCGGGACATGACGGTGATGGAAAGGTTCGTGACCATAGCGGCGGATGAGGCCGGCTCAACTGTCAGCGGTCGCGAACCGAGGCGCTATGGGCTGTTGCGGTGACCGTGATCGTGAAGGTGTCGACCGTGGCGCCTGCGGGGTCGTGCTTTTCAAGGGTCAAGGCGCCTGAGCCCACGCCTCGGACGGGAAATACGAACATTTGGAAATCGGGCGCTGCTGCGTTTGCGGTGGGCCGCCTGCCGCCGACGGCGACGTCGAACTGATGTGCGTCAGCCAGAAAATCCGGCTTCGATTTGACGACCCATCGCGCTCCCGCCGGGGCCGCGCTCTCCAGTTCGACGGTGACGGCCTTGCCGACGACGGCGCTCACGCTCTGACCATTCTGCTCGCGCGATACCAACGGCGCGCCGTCGGAAGCTGGCCGCGTCGCCGGAGCGGATTGCGCCAGCGCGGGCGCAGCTACGCAGGCAAGGATGACGGCCAGTAACCATGCGCGCATGAAACCCCCTGGGCGTGAAACATAACCGCGTGGAACGCAGGCTCAACAGGCGGGGGCCGCAGTACCGTTTCGGCGCCAGATCCAGGGCTAGGAAAACCGGTCGAACCTGCCTACGTCTGGGGCCATACAGGAGCCCAAAGCGACATGAGCCGCATTTTCCGCCTCGACGACGAAGAAAACGAAAAGAATCCCAATGACATGCGCAATGCGCCGGACGTCGTGGAGAAGGCTCTCTTCAACGCCCGTGTGGTGATGCTGACCGGCGAAGTGAACGATGGCGTCGCCCGCCGTGTCACCGAACGCCTGTTTGCGCTCGCCTCCGACAACTCCAACCCGATCACCTTTGTAATCTCCTCGCCCGGCGGTCACGTCGAGAGCGGCGACATGATCCATGACGTGATCAAGTTCATCAACGCGCCGGTCCGCATGCTGGGCACGGGCTGGGTCGCCAGCGCGGGCGCGCTGATCTACTGCGCCGCGGCGCGCGAAAACCGCTACTGCCTGCCGAACACGCGCTTCCTTCTGCATGAACCGCGCGGCGGCATCGGCGGCATGGCCTCTGACGTCGAAATCCAAGCGCGCGAAGTGTTGCGCATGCGCGAGCGTTTGAACCGTATTTTCGCTGACGCCACCGGCCAGCCGATGGACAAGATCAAGCGCGACACCGACCGCGACTATTGGATGCTCGCAGAAGAAGCGAAGGCCTACGGGCTCGTTGGCAACATCGTGAAGAGCCAAAACGACATTCGCTGAGGCTAGCGCTCAAGCAGTTCCAGGAGCCGTCATCGTCCGCGATGACGGCTCTTTTTGTTTTGCGGAAGCGTGTCATCGGAACAATCTGCGGGGCGGTATGATGGTGTCGCCGCGAAACGTGGAACTCGCTTTGACGACATGGACGCGCAGTTCATCTTGTACAAGACTTGAGTTCCTAACCCCAAAGACCTAGCGCTTTTTTCACTGTCAGCGCCCCCTCAGCGCGCGCTGATCGCCACATTCTCGCCGCGCGCGATTAACATATGGCCTCTCGCGTCTCAGCGCTGCGGCAGGGACGCACCCGCAATTTGTGTTTGTCTAACGTCGGCGTAATGCGCCGCGTTGCGTGAGAGAGAGACCCTCGATGGCCGCTCGCTGGATCGGGCTACACAGCCCTGACCCTCTGGTCCGCACTCGTGCTTTGCGCCACAAGCGCAAGCCGTTCCTTTCTAGCTTTCTGAATACCGTTGGCGTCGGTGGCGTGTTCGCCATCGCACTGGCGTTCAATTGCGCCCTGTTTCCGCAAGCCTATGCGCAGGCGCGAGACAATTTCCGCGCGCCGCTCGACTTTTTCTTCGCGCCAGGCGCCAGTGAAGCCGCTTCGCCGCACGTCAATCCGCAAACCGCTACGCAATTGGCGCAGCTCGATCCGGCGCAAGTTCACTTGCTCGCCGCGACCGCGTGGGCTGAAGCGCGCTCGGAGGGCGAGCTTGGCATGCGCGCGGTCGCGCACGTCATGGTCAACCGCATTGGCGACCGGTTCGGCGACGATCTGCAAACCGTCATCTTCGCGCCAAAGCAATTCTCGTCCTGGAATATTGGCGACCCCAATCGTCCGCTGGCCCTGAACCCCGAACACTACGCCACGGCCGGCGAGGACAAGGCCACGTGGGAAACCGCGCTGGCGGTGGCGCAGCAAGTGCTGAGCGGACAATCTGTCGATCCCACTGGCGGCGCTTTGTTCTATCACACCCGCGCCGTGCACCCCGCTTGGGACCGCTTCGGCAAGGGCAAGTTGATGATTGGCGCACACGTGTTTTTCCATGATGTGCCGGAAGGCGAACACGTCCGCACGGCGCGCATCCACATCGCGTCGCGCGCAAGCGGCGAAGATCGCGGACCGCGCGCTGGCCGCGTCAACGGTGTGATCCAGTACGCGCCGGCGGCGATGGCGCACCAATTGTTGCCGGGTGAAAAGCCGGGCGATCTGGATGATCCGTTGGCTTCACCGGCGGCGCGATCGACCGCGCCAGCGGCAGCTACGCCGCTCTCGCCGGCCGGTTTGGCAACCTGATGGGCGCACGCTGCTGCTTCGGCAGTGGCGTGCCTTTCATGCCGAGCAAATTCTGCAAAGCATAGTTCAAAGCCACTGTGTACGTTTGTACGCACGGTGGCTTTTTCGTCGTTAGAACCACCCAGTTTTGCTGCGCATCCATAAACGCGGCGATGGGCGCCTGTCCCTTCTTCAGTTCGGGATAGGCGCCAGCTGGCGCGAGCCGTTTAAACAGCGTGTGCGTCTGTTCGAGCGTCAGCAGCGGGTTGGCGAGAAAGATCACCTTCAAACGCCCGATCGCATCGCCGATCAGATCGAGCTCCCACTTCACGCCTTCGCTGGTGGAGGGGCACATCACCACTGCGTTCGACGCACCCAAAAGCGAGGTCACGACGTGCTGCCACTCATTGCCCTCGCCGGGCACGAAGATGCGCGCCGCGCCTAGCGGCGGGGTAGGATCTCGCGGATCGCCAATGGCGATGACCGGGCCATAGGCGGAAGCATTTTCCAGCAGTAATTCGTCCAACGTGCGCGCCTCCCCGCAACCCGCGGGAAATCGCACAAACGGATCGATGGAGCGCGCCTTGAGCTTCTGCGCATCTTGATCGAACGCGCGTAGAAACACGATCGGCGGACGCGAATCCCAGTCGCGCGCCTTCTGATAAAGGCGCGTTGCTTGGCCCGCCGCGAGCCGCCCCAACAGTGCGCCAACTCCAATCAGATTGAGAACGAACAATCCCAACAACAGCGCCGCTACGGAGATGCTGGCGATCAGGTCGGCCGTGTCCTTGCTCGGCGCAAGGATCAGCAGCGGCGCAACCAGCACTGCGACGATGCCGACATTCAGCGCAGCGATCACGAAATAGAGAAACGTGAGGACGATACGTCCCTTGCCGAAGTTGGAGATAAATGACGGCATTCCCAACGACTGCCGCGCCGCTGAATAGATATGCGCCGCGGGTGCACGCCAGCCACGCGCGGCGAAGAACTGGGCGCGAGAAACGCGAAGTTGCCACCACGCCCAGCCCGCGGCTTCAAACAACACCGCTGTCGCAACGATCAGGAAGGCTACCACGGTCGCGTCTTCGAGCGCGCTCGCGTTTTGCGCGGCCGGCGGCGTGGGCATCAAGCCAACGCGCTCCAACACGGCGACGGCGATGGCTACCGCGCAAAAGACGAACAGCCCGCCATACAGCGCAAACAGCACCAACGCAGTCAGCCGACGATGAATGACGCCGGCAACCGCCGAAATGAGAGCAACGACGGCGCTGAAGCCCACCAGCGCAAGAAACAGCAAGAGCGCGTCCACAAGGGCGAGCATGAGCGGACCGCTTTCGCGATTGATCTTCGCGGCGTCGGCGGCGGCGCTCCCCGCTGTCGCGTATATGAAGACGCCAGCCAGGAGCACGAAGACAGAGGCGGCAAACGCCCGCACAAAGCGGTGCCGCAGCAGGCCCGACGCACCGGCGTCGATGGAGATTGCAGTCGCGGCCATGTCGCCTCGCCGGGATGCGCGGGGCGGCGGCGCCCCTACCCCCAGATTTTGATGAACTCTGGCAGTCCCGGCAAGATATCTACGAGGCCGTGTAGAAGGACGACCAGGAGCAAGCTCTTGGTGCGCGCGTAGAGCATGCCGAACAACACGCCCACCGGCGACAGCACGCCGATCGTGTACGCCACCACCATCAACAGGTTATGCGAGGCGCCGTCATCATCGACGCCGCCGCGCAGGTAAAGACCGGGCGCGTGCGCCAAGCCGAACAACAGCGCCGTCACGCAGATCGCCGCAATCGGCGACTTGAACCACGCCGAAAGCCGGTTCTGCAGCACGGCGCGATAGAGGAATTCTTCGTTGAATCCAGCCTCGACGCTGATCCAGGCATAAGCCAGCGGCGCCATCAGCGCGAGCGTCTGCGCGGACGCGTGCAGATCAGCGATGTGCTGAAGGCTCGGGCTGATCACGCAATTGATGGCCAGAAACAGCGCCCCCATCACCACCAGCACGAGCCAAAACCGCCATGGCTTCAGCTTCGATTGAAAGATCGGTAGCCGCGCGCGCAGCAACAGCAGCAGGATAGCCGGCAACAGCACATGCGCGCCGAGCTTCACGGCAATCACCAAGATCTCTTGTGCGCGCCCTGGCGGAAATGCGCCGCGCGCGGCGCTCAGGCCGAAGCCAAGAAAGCCGACGGCGTAGACTGCAAGGTAAGCCAGGAACGCCCAGCTCTCGAGTGCAGGCCGCTTTATCTCGACCGCGGGCGCATCGGTCTTGAGGGTCAGCACCCAGGCCACGGCGCCGCACAGCGCGCCGAACACGCCGAGAACGGCCACCGGCGAAAACCATTCGCCGCCGTTGACGGCCATGTACGCGACCGATCCCGCCCACGCGAGCGCGTAGAGCAAGACGGCCAGCGTCGTCGCGGTACGGCCTTCGTTGAATGCAGGCATTGTCCCTCCGGCTTACTGACGGCGGGATGCGAAAACGCCCGCCCGCGGATGCGGACGGGCGTTTGAAACGCGGCATCTGGCTGTCACAGCGGCGTGAGCCGCTGCCACTTCTTCAATGGCTCTCGTTCTTCCAGACTTGCTTATAGGCCACGTAGAGCAGGCCCGTGAGCACCAGCAAGAACAGCAGCACCTGGACGCCCATCGACTTGCGCTCTTCCATGTGTGGATCGCCCGCCCATTGCAGGAAGTTGGCGACGTCGGTGGCCATCTGATCCTTGGTGGCGTTGGTGCCGTCCGAATAGGTCACTTGGCCATCGGCGCTGAGCGGCGGCGGCATCGAGATGTAGCGGCCGGCAAAGTAATCGTTCACGTATTGCGCGCCGTGCGTCTGGCCGGTGTAGCCGAGCAGGATCGAGCGCACGTACGCGGCGCCGCCTGGGCGCGCGAGCACGATCACTGAAAGGTCCGGCGGCAATGCGCCGCCGTTGGAGGCGCGCGCCGCAATCTCGTTGGCGAACGGACGGCGGAAGTGATCGGTGATGCGGCCGGCCCGCGTGGTGGGCTCGCCGGTTTGCGGATCGACGTCCGGCACCTGCACGCCGCTGGCAATGGCGCGGACGTATGGGTTGTCGGTGACTTGCACGAACTCGCCGTGCTCGCCCGCCGGCAAGCCGACGCGGTTGCTGGATTCGCCGGTCTTCTCGTCACGCACGCGATACATCGCGAACGGGCCGCCCTCCTCGCCGAGCTGGCGATACGAGAGGTGGTCCATCGAGTGGCAGGTCGAGCAAACCTGGTAATAGACTTGGAAGCCGCGCTGCACCGACGCCATGTCGTAGGAGCCGAGCGGACCTTCAAAGCTGAACTGATGCGCCATTGGCGGTTTGGCTTCGTTCGCCGCGAAGGCGACGCCGCCAACCAATGCTGCCGCGGCAACGGCCGCGATCGTCAAACGCCGCAACATCAAGCAGCCCCCTGCGCTTGTCCGCCGACTGGCTTTGCAATTGTGTCCGGCACGCGGTTCGGCGTTTCGCTCAAGCCCAAGAGCGGCAGGATCACGATGAAGAAGAGGAAGTAGTAGAATGTCAGCAGCTGCGCGAGGCGCGTGACCGTGAACAGGAACGGCGTCGTGCGGGTGATGCCGAAGAACGGCGTCTTGCCGTTATTCTCGTTCTTCACCTCGGTGATGCGTTCTTCCAGCGCTTCCGACGTATCGGCGGTAACCGTGCGCGTTTGCGCCGTGCCGCCGCGAACGGCGATCACGGTCGCGGTGGTGCCGCCTTCGCGGGCGACGTCCACCATTGTCGCGCCTTCGCGCGTCAGCCGGGCCGTGGTTGCGGTCGCTGCCGCATCGTAGAGCGCGGGCGCTGCGACGTTGATCTTCTCGGTTTCCGTGGTCCCGCCTTCAACCCACTGCAGCGTGGCGCTGAATGGCGCGGGCTTCGCAATCACCACGCCGGGGTTTTGACCGCCGCACCAGCCGAGCGTCACGCACACCGCCACGAAGATGACGAAGCACCAGCGCGCGGTCGGACGATAGCGCATGGAGCGCACGCGCGAGGTGTCAAGCCACGGCAGCACGAACAGCACCGCGATCGAGGCGAACATCGCCAACACGCCGGCCGTCTTCGAGTTGATCGGGCCGATGTTGAAATCGAACGCCCGCAAGATTGCGTAGAACGGCAGCAGGTACCATTCCGGCACGATTTCCGCCGGCGTCTGCAGCGGGTTCGCGGGGATGTAGTTGTCGCTGTGTCCGAGCGCTTGCGGCATGAAGAACACGAAGACCGCAAACAGCAAGAAGAAGAGACCGAGGCCGACCGCGTCCTTGATGGTCGCGTATGGCGTGAACGCGACGGTGTCTTGCTTGGCCTTGGCTTCCACGCCGGTCGGATTGTTCTGACCGGATTCGTGCAGCGCCCAGATGTGCAGCACCACCACGCCCGCGATCACGAACGGCAGCAGATAGTGCAGCGAGAAGAAGCGGTTGAGCGTCGGTTCGTCGATGGCGCCGCCGCCGCGAATCCAAACCTGGATCGCGCCGCCGACAAGCGGGATGGCGCCGAGGATGTTGGTGATAACCGTGGCGCCCCAGAACGACATCTGGCCCCAGGGCAGCGTGTAACCGAGGAAGCCGGTGGCCACCATCAGCACATAGATCAAGCAGCCCAGGATCCAGAGCACTTCGCGCGGCGCTTTGTAAGACCCGTAGTAAAGACCGCGGAACATGTGGACGTAGACGGCTAGGAAGAACATCGAGGCGCCCACGGCGTGCATGTTCTGCAACAGCCAGCCGAACGGGACGTCGCGCTGAATGCGCTGCACGCTGGCGAACGCCATGTTGATGTGCGGCATGTAGTTCATCGCCAGCACGATGCCGGTGACAATCTGGATGACGAGCGCCAGCGACAGCATCGCGCCGAACGTCCACCAATAGTTCAGATTGCGCGGCGTCGGATAGGCAATGAAGCTGTCGTGCGCGAGGCGAATGATCGGCAGGCGCTTGTCTAGCCAGCGCGTGAAGCCCGATTTCGGCTCGTAGGTCGAAGGTCCGCTCAAGAATAGCTCCCCAGGCTCAGCCGATGCGGATGGAAGTGTCGGTTAGGTACGTGTACGGCGCGACGTACAGATTCTTCGGCGCCGGACCCGAACGAATGCGGCCCGACGTGTCGTAGTCCGAACCGTGGCACGGGCAGAACCAGCCGCCGAAGTGCCCCAAGAAACCAGGATTGTCCGGCGGCAGCGGCACGCAGCCCAAGTGCGTGCAGTTGGCTTGCAGAATGAGCCACTCTTGCTTGCCGGCCTTGCCGTCCTTTTGCTTGATCCGGTCCTCGTCCATCTGCGGATCTTTGAGTGTCGCGTAGTCGTCGCGAATAGCTTGGCTGATCTCGACCGGCGTGCGGTGACGCACAAACACCGGCTTGCCCTGCCACACCGCTTTGATCTGCGAGCCGACAGCGATAGCGGAGAGATCGACTTCGGTGGTCGACATCGCGCGCGTGTCCGCGGCTGGATTCATTTGATCGATGAAGGGCCAAATGGTGGCAGCCGTGCCAACTGTGGCGACAGCGCCGACAGCGATGAAAATGAAGTCACGACGCGTGGTCTCTTCACCCGCGTGCGCGCTTGCGTTTGCGTCCGTCACCGACACGTACTCCCGCGACCTTGGTTCGGCGGCGAAGCTAGGCTAGTCCGGTCTCGGCAAGCGCGCGGCGCGACGCCGCATCGCCAGTCGATGCCCCGATTCAGCCAGATTCTCCGACGCCGGAGGGCCATAACGTGCGCCTCGCACTCTATCAACCGGACATTCCTCAGAATCTTGGCGCGGCCATTCGCCTCGCTGCCTGCCTCGGGCTGCCGCTCGACGTGATCGAACCCTGTGGATTTCCGCTGACCGACAAAGCCGCCAAGCGCGCAGCGCTCGACTATGGCGCGCACGCCAAGCTTGTTCGCCACGACAGTCTCGCTTCGTTCCAGTCAATGCCGGAGCGCAACGATGGCCGACTGGTGCTGATCGAGACCGATGGCGCGATCAAATTCCAGGATTTCAGCTTCTCCACAGGCGATACTCTGGTTCTGGGCCGCGAAAGCGCCGGTTCCAGCGGCGAGCTTTACGCAGCGGCGCAGGCGAGCGTGCGTATCCCGATGACGCGCGGCGTGCGTTCGCTCAACGTGATCAACGCGGCAGCTGTAGTGTTGACTGAGGCAATGCGCCAGACCGGCGCGTGGGAGAAATTGGATTGAGTACGAACGGTTGCAGATCGACCTTCCAAGTCATTCCGAACGCGTGCAGCGCGATCCGGAAGCCGGTGGGTGACAGCGCTCCGTTGCCCCTGGGTTCCGGGTTTTCGCTTCGCGGGCCCCGGAATGATTCGGGCCGGACATTTCTGCAATGAGCGTCGAAGACCGCAAGCAGCGCGCCCGCGCTTGGTTCGAAAGTCTCCGCGACCAAATCTGCGCCGCCTTCGAAACGCTTGAAGACGAAGCGCCCGCTTCACTCTATCCGGGCGCGGCCGGCCGCTTCGTGCGCACCCCCTGGCGACGCGGCGATGGCCAAGCCGACGAAGGCGGCGGCGTCGCGGGCATGATGCGCGGGCGCTTCTTCGAGAAGGTAGGCGTTCACGTTTCAACGGTGCACGGCACTTTCAGTGAAGAGTTCGCCCAGCACATGGGCGTCGCCGATGATCCGCGCTTCTGGGCCAGTGGCATTTCGCTCATCGCTCATATGCGCAACCCCCACTGCCCCGCCGCGCACATGAACACGCGCCACCTGGTGACGACACAAGCCTGGTTCGGCGGCGGCGGCGACCTCAATCCGACCCAAGATTATCAGCGCAACGAAGAAACAGACGACGCGCGTGCCTTTCACGCGGCCTACAAGAACGCATGCGACCCGTACGGCGCCGATCTCTATCCGCGCTTCAAGAAATGGGCCGACGAATATTTTTATCTGCCGCACCGCAAACAAGCGCGCGGCGTCGGCGGCATTTTCTACGATCGTTATGACAGCGGAGACTGGGAGCGCGATTTCGCCTTCACGCAAGCTGTTGGCCGCGCGTTCCTAGTCAGCTACCCCACCATCCTGCGCAAACACATGCACACCGCGTGGAGCGAAGCCGACCGCGAAGAACAACTCATCCAACGCGGCCGCTACGTGGAGTTCAATCTGCTCTACGATCGCGGCACCACCTTCGGTTTGAAGACTGGCGGCAACGTCGAAAGCATTCTCTCCAGCATGCCGCCGGTGGCGAAATGGCCTTAACCGTCGTGGCTCTCACGATCAAAGACATCGCCGTGGTGATCGGTTGAACCGATAATCATGCAATCCTTTGGTCCGTCGAAAGTGACAACGAAATTCTTTAGAAATTCTCGGCCAAGGACGATCTGGTAACTCATACGCCTCACGTTTGGCGCCCAAAGATTGAGCCGTTCTTTGAAACGCAGCTCTTCGATCTCCAGTATTCCAGAGTAAATCAAACAACCGACGCGTTGTCCGACCGTATCAATCTCGCCGTTGTCGATGTGCTTCAGCCTGAGGGCAACCGCTACACTTGGATCAATGAATACGAACGACGCGCCCGTGTCGACGAGAGCGTTGGACGGGATGTACGGGGCCTGCCCTTCATCGAGCGATTGTAAAGAGTCCCGGTGAATCTTCGCGGGAATGTGGTGGCCGGCAAACTCAGCTTGAAATGCGCGGTGGACCACCATGCGAATTACGCAACCACCATGAGAAACGGCAGCTGCGCTTTCGGCGCGTCAATTTGGCGGACAAGAAAATCAGCCTCGGGGAACTTGGACATTCCAAATTCCATCGCTTCACTGAACGTGCGAAAATCGCCGCGACACTCGCCGCCTAGAAAAACAACCCAGCGCCGGGACGTTATTCTTTGCTTAAGAACGGGAAGCTGCCGCTCGAACGCGGCAATTTCCTTAGAAAGATCCGCCATGTTAAAGCCCTCCTGCGGGGCTCATTCTGAGTCCCGACAGGCTAGCACGACGCGATAATTCGGTTAACGATTTTTGCTAACCGGATTGGTTCCGCGATCACGATTCGCTACAGTTCGAAACTGCAACTAAGCCGCCTTCGCCGCGCTCGCCGCAGCGTGGGTGCTGATCCAGCGATCGAAATCGCCAGCGAACGCCGCCAGGAACTTGCGCGTGTCGTCGTTGGTGAGTGCGCCGCTCGCGTCGAACAGGGTGTGCGCCGCGCCGATGTACGCTTCGTTGGGAAGCGTCGGCATGTTCAGGAACGCCAGAGACTGGCGCAGATGGTGGTTGGCGCCGAAGCCGCCAACGCCGCCCATCGAGATCGACACGACCGCAGCCGGTTTGCCGTTGAACACACTTTGTCCGTACGGGCGCGAGCCAACGTCCAGCGCGTTCTTCAATGCGCCCGGCACCGAGCGGTTGAATTCCGGCGTCACCCACAGCACTGCATCAGCGCTTTTGATCTCTTCGCGAAAGCGCATCCACGCCGGCGGCGGCGCGCCTTCTAGATCTTGGTTGAACAATGGCAGATCGCCGATTTCCGGATAGAAGAATTCTACGCCAGCGGGCGCGTTCGCAGCGATCGCCCGCGCGACCTTGCGAGAGAGCGAGTCGCTACGCAGGCTGCCAACGAGAACCGCGATCTTGCGAGACATGAGTGTTGCTCCTGACTTGAGTACGGGCGGGGTCTTCAGCTTGAACAAATTGCGCATCGACGCCCCGCCAAACTTGCTGCAATCGCGACATAGTGCTAGATTGATGCAAATGCAACAAAATAATTGGATCCCGACCAACAAAGACCCCCACGAACGGGCTTGGGTGTCTCTGCAGATGTTCGGCGCGCAGGCGTTGGAGAAAGTGGAGGCTGCGCTAAAAAGCCAAGGATTTCCGTCTATTGAGTGGTACGACATTCTCTGGGCGCTGGAGCGCGAGGGCCCGCAGCGGCAGCGCGATCTCGCCAACCACCTGCTGGTCGCCCGCTACTCGCTCTCCCGCCTGGTCGACCGCATGGAGGCCAACGGGCTGGTGGAGCGGCGGGAATGTCCGGAAGATCTGCGCGGCCAGATGGTAGTGGTCACCGAGGCCGGCTTGGCGTTGCGCCGGAAAATCTGGACCGCCTATTCGCCGGCGCTGCAGGGAGCGATGGGCAAACTCAACGCGGACGAAGCGGCTCAACTCGCGGCGCTCTTGTCGAAGCTAGCGTGACTGCACGCTATCGCGCAGCCACGCCGCAAACTCCGCTTCGTTGATCTCTGACGCTGCAAGCGAGAGACACTGCACGATGACCTCAGCCTCGTCGGCGACGACCTCAAGGCCGTTCACGTAGAGAAATGCGTACGCCGCAAGGAATCCGGTGCGCTTGTTGCCGTCGACAAACGGATGATTGCGCATGATGCCCGCCGCGTAGAGCGCGCTCAGAGCGATCATGTCGTTCTGACCGTAACTCCATGCGTTTCTTGGCCTTGCGAGCGCAGATTCAAGCAGACCCAGATCTCGCACGCCGGTCGCGCCACCGTGCTCCGCCAACTGCTCGTCGTGCATGACCATGACCGCCTGCACTTCAAGCCACTTGGGCTCAGTGTTCATTTCGCCAGTTCACGCAGCGCGTTGCGGTAGCGCTTCATCGCCCGGCGCGCGGCATCGATCTGCTCTTGAAGGTCGCCATCGAAATGCTGCAACGCCACGCCTTCGGCGGTGTCGATGACGGCGAGTTCGTCGCCTTCGCCGACCTTGAGTTTGGCCAGCACCTCTTTGGGCAGCACGACGCCCAGCGAGTTGCCGATCTTGCGCACTTTCAGGGTGCGTCCGGACGGCTTCGCGGAGGTTTGCGCCTGAAAGTCATGGCGCTCGGCGTCGCTAACGCCGGGGGGTTTTTTGGTTTCGTCGGTCATGGCGTTCAGAACATAAGTTATAACGCACGTTATAACAAGACCTAAACCTGCAAAATTCCACTTAAAGTAGAATTTGGCCTACGCCATGCCCTGCGCCACGGCCTTCAGCCGCTCGATGATGCTGAGGCGGTCGTCGGGAAAATCGGCGTCGATCCACCAGGCTTCGACTTCGCGCATCACCGCGCCAACTTTCGGCCCCGCTGGCACCCCCGCGGCCATCACGTCCTCGCCAGAGAGCGGCAGCTTGGGGGGCGTCCACATTTGTGCGTGCGCGATCAGCGCGCGCCATTGCTGCGCTTTGTCGCCGGCCGCCGCCCATGCCAGCATCACGCGATCGCGAAACGCGGCATTGCCAATTCTGTAGATCGCCCGGCGCATCTCCTTCAACGACATGTACGATGTAAGCTTCACTTCATCGCCGAGTGCCGCGACCAAGCGATCGCGCTCCTCGTTTGAAAGCTTCAGCCGGCGCGCTAGCGCTGCGGCCGTCAGTTGATCCGGCAACGCCGCGGCTACGCGCGTCATCGCGTCGACCGGCAACATCAGATCGGCCTCCAGCGCCATCAGCGCATCGAGCCGTGTGTGGTTGGTCAGTTCCGGCAGCGCCCACGCACGCACCTCGATGGCTTCCATGGCTTCGTACGCCGCGCGCGGATCGGGCGCAGCGAGAAGTTTCTTCGCCTCCTTCCACACACGCTCGACCGAAAGCTGATCGAGGCCCGCCACTTCATCGGCGCAAGCGCGTAGGCCATCGGGATCGAGCGGACCGCGCGCGTACCAGGCGTTGAAGCGGAAGAAACGCAGGATGCGGAGATAATCCTCCTGCAGCCGTGTGCGCGCATCGCCGATAAAGATGACACGACCTGCGCGCGCATCATTCAGACCGCCGCCGGTGGGATCGTGGATATCGCCGTTGGCGTCGGCGTAAAGCGCGTTCAGGCGGAAATCGCGCCGCTGTGAATCCTCGCTCCAGCTTTCAGTGAACGCCACCGTGGCGCGGCGGCCGTCGGTGCTGACATCACGGCGCAATGTCGTCACCTCGAACGGATGATACTTCACCACGACGGTGATGGTGCCGTGTTCAATCCCGGTCGGATGCGCGGCAAAGCCGGCATTGGTCGCCACTGCCACAGTTTCATTCGGCGTCAGCTGCGTGGCGACATCGATGTCGTCGACCTCGCGCCCCATCAACGTGTTGCGCACGCAGCCGCCAACAAACCGCGCCCCGCCCGGCCGCGCCTTCTCCAACGCCGCCATCAGCGCGCGCGTCTCCGGCGCTTTGAACCAGGCGGCGTGTTGGATGCTTGCCGTCATCCCCTTCTCCCTTGCGGAGAAGGGGTAAGGGGATGAGGGGCGTGGAAACGGACACGGTGCGAGACAGACTCATGCAGCTCTCGCGCATGAAGAAACGAGGTCACGCACGCGCCCCTCCCCCCCCGCCCCCTCTCCGCAAGGGAGAGGGGGAGTTCGCGCACCATCTCAACCAACATACAATCTCTCATACAGCGCACGGATCATGCCTGCGGTTGCGCCCCAGATGAAGCGGTCTTCGTAGGGCATTGCGTAATAGCTGCGCATTTGCCCGCGCCATTCGGTCTCGCGGCGTTCGTGATTAGCGGGGTCCATCAGAAAGGCGAACGGCACCTCGAAAATGTCGGCGACTTCGCGCGTATCCATCTTCTGCTCGAAGCCCGGCGTGACGAAACCGACGATCGGCGCGATGCGAAAACCGGTGCCCGTCTCGTACGGCTCGATTGCGCCCAGCGGCTCGACGAAGCGCGGCTCTAGCCCCACCTCTTCGTGCGCCTCGCGCAGCGCCGTATCCACCGCGGTCAAATCGCCCGCATCGACACGCCCGCCCGGAAACGCCACCTGCCCCGCATGCGACGGCAAATCCGCCGCGCGTTGCGTCAGCAACATGGTCCACGCATCGGGGCGCTTGATGATCGGCGCCAGCACCGCCGCATGGCGATACTCGCTCTTGGCCGTCGTATCCTGCCATTCCGGATTCAAATCCCGATCCGACCGCGCCATCTGCGCGTCAATCTGCGTCACCGGCGTCAATCGCGTGCGCAAGCGCTGCTCGATGTCGTTCCAGTCAGGGCTCATCTTCCCCTTCTCCCTTGCGGAGAAGGGGTTAGGAGATGAAGGGCGAAGACACGGGCACGCTGGGAAACCATGATCTGCAATTGCACGCGCAGGTGTATCGCGTGCGGCAGGTGAACGCCCCTCACCCCCTGCCCCCTCTCCGCAAGGGAGAGGGGGTGATGCTGTTCAAACTCACTCATGGCGCACCCAGTTCGAACCACGCCCCGCCGCTCCAGACGCCGAGCTTGCCGTCGCGCGTTTCGCTCCACTCGACCAGCTCATAAAACGGTGCGCGCAAGATGCGGGCCTCCAGACGTCCGCGCACCAACACATAGGGACGCGGCTCGCCTTTGTTGTAGCTCACGCGGATCGGCCGCTCCGGTCCCGCCACCGTCACGTCGCCAACATTGGTCGTGAACACGATGTTCTGATCGCGCCCAGCGCCATCACGATCCGCGCGGATCGCCAGAAACGGCGCGTCGTGCACGCGCACGACGATCTTCTCGACCGGCGTGACCAGATAGGTCTGACCGTCTTCGTCTTTGCGCAGAATGGTGGAGAACAATTTCACCAAGCGCTCGCGCGTAACGCGCGTGCCTTCGTGCATCCAAGTTCCATCGGACAAAATCTCCAACCCGGCCTCGCCGCAATGTGCTGGGTTCCACTTTTCAACCGGCGGCAAGCCGCGCGACGGCGCCCCCTCCGCCGCGTGCGCCTTGAGGGCTGCGACCAGTTGCTCCAAGGACGAGACGTTCGACATGACCCTCAGGTGAAATAGGTCGATCCTTCGTCTGGATCGGCCATAAAACAGCCTCCATACAAGCGAGCTTCGCACCAATGAGCAATGTGAGTGAGAGGGACGCCGCTTCAGCCTTGGTCGGCGAGGCCGAACAGGCGGGCGAAGTGCTCGCGCAAGTGCGCGCCGAAATCGGTAAGGCCGTATTTGGGCAAGAGCGGGTGATCGAACTCACGCTGGCGGCGGTGTTGGCTGGCGGTCACGTGCTGCTGGTGGGCGCGCCGGGCTTGGCCAAGACACGGTTGGTTGAGGCGATGGCGCGCGCGCTGGGGCTCGACTGGACGCGGGTGCAATTCACGCCGGACCTGATGCCCGCCGACATCCTCGGCACCGAAGTGCTGGATCAAGATGAAGCTGGCCGGCGTCATTTCCGCTTCGTCAAAGGTCCGATCTTTACGCAGCTCTTGATGGCCGACGAAATCAACCGCGCTTCGCCGCGGACGCAGTCGGCGCTGCTGCAGGCCATGCAGGAGCATCACGTGACCGTGGCTGGCGCGGGCTACGATGTGCCGACGCCCTTCCACGTGCTCGCAACGCAAAACCCGATCGAGCACGAAGGCGCGTATCCGCTGCCGGAAGCGCAACTGGATCGCTTCCTGCTGCAAGTCGATGTGCCGTACCCGGACGCGGAGATCGAACGCAAAATTCTGATCGAGACGACTGGTCTGGCGGATACGACTCCTGCCGCCGTGCTCGATCCAGCTGGACTCATCCGTTTGCAGCAATTGGTGCGCCGCATGCCGGTCGGCGAGAAAGTGCTTGCGAGCATTTTGAATCTCGTGCGCTCCGCGCGCCCCGGCACAAGCCACGATCAACGCGTCAACCAACACGTCGCCTGGGGTCCCGGCCCGCGCGCTGGGCAAGCGCTCATGCTCGCCGTCCGTGCGCGCGCGCTGCTGCGCGGGCGCTTGGCGCCATCCGTGGACGACGTCGCGGCGCTCGCGCGCCCCGCGCTCGTGCACCGCATGCAGCTCTCATTCGGCGCCCGCGCGGAAGGATTGGACATCGACAGCCTCGTCGATGATCTCGCCGGGAAAGCCGCTTGATCGATCAGACCCGCCTCGATGCGGTCGCGCTCGCGGGCGATCTTGAGGGCGTGCTGTTGGACGCGCAGCGACTAGCCGCTAGCGCACCCGGCCTGCACGGGCGCCGCCGCGCCGGACAAGGCGAAGCCTTCTGGCAGTATCGCGATCACCGCGCCGAAGATGGCGCGCGCTTGGTGGATTGGCGCCGCTCGGCGCGGGGCGACCGCTACTATGTGCGCGAACGCGAACGCGAAGCCGCGCAAACGGCGTGGTTCTGGATCGATCCCGGCGCCGGGTTCAATTGGAGCTCCGATGCGAAACGCATCACGAAATTGCGCCGCGCCCGCACCATCGCGCTGGCCATGGCGATCCTGCTTGCGCGGGGCGGCGAACGGGTCGGCGTGCTGGGCCAGCCGTCGCGCACCGGTCAGCGCGCCGCTGACCGCCTCGCACAAGATTTTTTGACCCCGCCTCGCGACGACGATGCGCCGCCGCGCAGCTGCATCATCTATCTCTCGGATTTCTACGCACCCGTAGAAGCTTGGCGCGATCGGCTCGCCGCCGCAGCCGCAGCTGGCGCTAGCGGCGCGCTCATCAACATCGCCGATCCGGCGGAAGAAGATTTTCCCTTCCGCGGCCGCACGCTCTTCCTCGAACCGGGCACACGCACCGAAGCGCTGATCGGGCGCGCCGAAACCGCGCGCGAAGATTACGCCGCGCGTTTGCAAGCGCATCGTCACGCCATCCGCGAGCTCGGCGCAAAGCTTGGCTTTCCGGCGATCCTGCATCGCACCGACCATGGCGCGGCGCCGACGCTTGCCATGCTGATCGCGCTCGTGTCGGAGCGCTACGATTGACTATCGGTCCGTTCCTGTTCGGCGCGCCGTATGCGTTGCTGGCGCTTGTAGCGCTGCCTGCATTGTGGTGGCTGATGCGCGCGACGCCGCCGCCGCCAAGCCGCGTTCAATTTCCACCCGCGCGTCTCCTGCTGGATGTGCGCACTGAAGAACAGAGCCGCGAACGCGCGCCGTGGTGGTTGGTGCTGTTTCGCGCCCTTGCGGCAGCGCTGCTCATTGTCGCTTTCGCGCGGCCCAGTCTCACGCCAAGCGCAAGCGCTGCCATCAATGGCGGCCGCACTTTGGTCGTCATCGACAATGGCTGGCCTTCGGCGCCGATTTGGAGCGACGTGCGCGCCGAAGCCATCAATGCCGCCGCTGACGCCGAACGCAGCGGCGCGCCTGTGTTCATGCTGCTGACCGCGCCCAGCGTGCCGGCGCGCGATCCCGGCGAAGCGCTCACCGCCGCCGACGCCAAGTCGCGGATCAACCGTCTCGACCCGATGCCGTGGCGCCCGGATCGCACCGACGCGGCCAAGCGGCTCGCGCAAACGCGCGGCAATTTCGATCGCGTTGTCTGGGTCAGCGACGGTCTCGACGATTCTGGCGCGCATGTGCTTGCAGACGAGCTGATGCGCCGCGGCCCCGTCACCGTGCACGTGCCGCAGCATACCGCGCACGCATTGGTCGCCGGCCAGGTCACGCCGCAAGGCGTGGAGGTCACCGCGCGCCGCGCTCAAAACGGGGCCAACGATATCGCCGTCGCCGCTGAAACTGTGGAAGGCCATGCGCTTGGCGCCGCGCGCGTCAGCTTCGGCGCCGAACTCACGGGACGCGGCCGCATCGTACTGCCGCCGGAAATCGCCGCGCGTGCTGCACGCGTGCGTGTCATCGGCGAACAGAGCGCAGGCGGCGTCCGCCTTTTGCCCGCCGGCTCGGGACGTCCCTTTGTCGGCCTAGTCGATGCAACTGGCCCTTCGCAATCGCTGGTATCTGAATCCTACTACGCCGAGCGCGCGCTCTCGCCGTACGCCAGCTTGCAGCGCGGCAGCATCACCGAATTGATCAACGCGCGCGCGCAAGCCTTGGTGCTGCCCGACGCCGGCCGTGTCGCGCCGACCGATCGCGCAGCGCTCGAGCGCTGGATCAATGATGGCGGCTTGTTGGTGCGTTTTGCGGGCCCACGCCTTGCCAACGATCCGGACGACCTGCTGCCGGTGCGCCTGCGCCCCGGTTCGCGCGCGCTCGGCAGCGCGCTTGCTTGGGAAACGCCGCTTGCGGTGGCGCCGTTTCCTGCGGACTCGCCGTTCTCCGGCATCGTGCCGCCCGCCGACGTGCGCGTGCGCCAACAAGTGCTTGCCGAACCTGCATCGCTCGCGGCGGCGCATGTGTGGGCGACGCTCACCGACAATTCCCCGCTCGTTACCGCGCAATCGCACGGGCACGGGCTTATCGTTCTTTTTCATGTGAGCGCCGAACCGGATTGGTCCGACCTGCCGCTTTCTGGCCTGTTCGTGGAAATGCTTCGCCGCACGCTGGCTTTTTCGGCGCGCGCGGAAGGCGCGGGCGAACGCAACATCACTGGCGGCCCCTATCGCGCGGTACGTTTGCTTGACGGCTATGGCGTGCTGGCGCCCGCCGCGCCTGATGCGCCGCCGATCGCCCCGGAAGCCTTCAATCTTGCACAACCTACGCCAGCCACGCCGCCCGGTCTCTATGAACGCGCTGGCGTGTCTGCCGCAATCGATGGCGCCCGCGGTGATGAATCACTCGCGCCGCTTAGACTTCCTGCCGGCGTTCACACCGCTGGTCTCGGCGGCGGCATCGAGCGTCCGCTGTCAGGCTGGTTCTTCGGCGCAGCGGCGGCGATGCTCGCGTTCGATCTGCTGATCGCGCTCTTTCTATTGGGCCGCTTGCCACGCATTGGACGTCGCGCGGCCGCGGCTGTAACACTTATCGCGGCGCTGGCGACGTTCACGCCGCACGCGCGCGCGCAGTCGCGCGATGATCCCACGCTCAACGTGCACCTTGCTTATGTGCGCACCGGCAATCCGAGCGTCGATCGCACGTCCGCCGCCGGGCTCGAAGCGCTCACGCAAACACTGATCAACCGCGCCAATGTCGAACCAGGCACGCCGGTTGCCATAGATCTCGCGCGCGACAACCTCGCCGCCTATCCTTTCCTCTACTGGCCGGCGACAGCATCGCCGCAACGCCTCTCCGACGCTGCGCTCACCAATCTCGACCACTATCTCGCTATTGGCGGCCTGCTGCTGGTGGACACGCGCGACGCCGGCGCCAACTCGCACACGCGACCCGCGCAAACCATGCTCGCAGGCGTCGACGTGCCGCCGCTCGAACTTGTGAACCAGCAGCACGTGGTCGCGCGCTCATTCTATTTGCTGCACAACTTCCCTGGCCGCTTCGCGTCCACGCGCCTTTGGGCCGAGAGCGCCTCCGCCGCCGCCTCGCGCGACGGCGTGGCCGCTATCTTCATCGGCGACGGCGATTGGGCCAGCGCCTGGGCGGGCGTTGGCGTCAGTGACGAGCAGCGCGAAATGTCTCTGCGCTTCGGCGTCAACATGGTGATGGTCGCGCTCACCGGAAACTACAAATCCGACCAAGTGCACGTGCAGACGTTGCTCGATCGCCTGGGCCGCCAGCAATGATCGGCGCGGCGCGCATCGGCTTTGATCCGGCGCTGCCGCTCTGGGCGCTGTGGGTGCTCGGCGCGCTGATGCTTGTGGGCTTTGCTGTCTATGTGTGGCGCGGCGGCGGCGCGCCGGTCTCAAGGGCGCTCGGGCTGGCTTTGGTATTCACCGGCCTGATGCAGCCTCAGCTCGTCAACGAACGCCGCGAGCCCGCGCACGATGTCGCGCTGGTGCTGGTCGATCAAAGCGAAAGCCTCACGCTGGCGGGACGCCACGAGGCCACGCGCGCGGCCGGCGAGGCCATGACTGCACGTCTGCAGCGCGAACCGGGCCTCGATGTGCGCGTCCGCGAAACGCGCGGCGGCGCGGACGGCACCATGATCACCTCGATCATCGACGACGCCCTCTCCGATGTCGCCCACGACCGTATCGCCGGTGTCGTCGTTGTCACCGATGGTCAAGCCGCCGATGCGCCACCCGATCCGCATAAGCTCGCACACCTCGGACCAGCGCACATTCTCATCGTCGGCGATCCCCATCGCGGCGATCGCCGCATCGAACTCAATACGGCGCCCACTTTCGGCATCGTCGGCGAACCGATGCACATCACCGGTCATGTTTACGACAACACCGGCAACATGCCGGTGCACGTGCGCGTCTCCATCGACGGTGCGCCAGCTGCCGACACGACCGTCATCGCCAACCGCGCCTTCAGCCTCGACGTGCGCCTGCCAAAGCGCGGCCGCAACGTCGTCATCGTCTCCGCCGATCCGGGCCAACAGGAAATTTCGCTCGCCAACAATCGCGCCGCCTTCGAAGCTAATGGTGTACGCGATCGTTTGCGCGTACTGCTGATCACCGGTGAACCGCATCCGGGCGCGCGCGTATGGCGCAACCTGCTCAAGTCCGACCCCGCCGTCGATCTTGTGCACTTCACCATTTTGCGGCCCCCGGAAAAGCAGGACGGCGTGCCGCTTAGCGAAAGCGCGCTCATCCCGTTTCCGACTGAAGAGCTATTCGATCAGCGCCTCGGCGAGTTCGATCTGATCATCTTCGATCGGGCGCGCTGGCGCGGAATCTTGCAACCCTACTACCTCTTCAACATCGCGCAACGCGTGCAGCAAGGCGGAGCGCTTCTCGTAACTGCCGGCGACACCGAGGCAGGACCCGATGGCATCTACCACACGCCCATCGCCAGCCTGATGCCGTCGCAGCCGACAGGCGAGATCATCGATCGCTATTATCGCCCCACGCCAACGACGCTCGGCTCACGCCATCCTGTGTTGCGCGGCCTGCCCGATCCGCAACATTGGGGACGTTGGACACGTCAGATCGGCGCGCGCGGCTCAGGAGGGCAAACCATTCTTTCCGGCGTCAATGGTGCGCCGCTCTTGGTTCTAGATCATGCGGGCCAAGGCCGCGTCGCACAACTCTGGTCCGATCAAGCCTGGCTCTGGGCGCGCGGCTATGATGGCGGTGGTCCGCACGGCGAACTGCTGCGCCGGCTCGTGCACTGGCTGATGCAAGAGCCCGAGTTAGAGGAAGAGCGTCTCACCATCGACTCGGACGTGCATGGCCTCGCCATTGAACGCAGCACGCTGAAAGACTCGACTGAACCGGTCGATGTCGTTGCGCCGTCCGGTCAGCACACCATGGTTACACTCACGCAAGCCTCACCGGGCGTATGGCGCGGCGAAGCGCCCGCAACCGAGCAAGGCTTGTATGAAGCGCATGCCGGTGCGCTGCGGGCGTTTGCTGCGGTCGGCCCACTCAATCCGAAAGAAGCCGCCGCAGTCGCGGCTGATCCCGACATCCTGCGCCCATATGCCAACGCCACAGGCGGCAGCGTCGTGCTCACCGGCGAAGACGGAAAGCGTTTGCCCGATGTGCGCCGTGTCGACGCCGGCGCTAACGCGCACGGCGACAATTGGATCGGCATTCGCCGCAACGGCGCTTATGTGGTGCGCGCCGCGGTCGCTCAACCGCTCGGCCCGGGCTGGGCATGGGCGTTCGCGGGCACTCTTCTGTTGATGCTCGGCTGGCGCCGCGAAGCTGGCTGATCGCGGAGCGCCTGGTCCGCGCTTCGCACTCAGGCGACGCCGCGGATCTCGCCGCGCAATCCGTCGAATCCGCCGCGCCTCAGTTCGAGCCATAAGAACCGCGCTGGGTCGACCGGTCCCGGCATTTTTAAGCGGCCATCGGGAATGAGCGAGAATCCTGCGGGACGAAAAAATCGTTCAGCGCCGACCAACACAATCGCGGAGCCGCCGCGTGCGCGGCACGCAGCCACGGCTTCGCGCACCAGGTTCAAACCGAGTCCCGCTGCCTGCGCGTTGGGATCAACCGCGAGCGGTCCAAGAAAATAGAGCGGCGCGCCTGCCTCAACCGTTGAGATGCGGCAGACGCCGATCACCGCGCCTTGCTGGTCCACCGCCACGCGCGACAAGTCCGGCTCAGGCTGCGCGCCGCGCTCACGCACGCGCTCGCTGGTCTTGGCAAAACGGCCAGGCCCAAAGGCGCGATCGAGCACGGCTTCAATACCGGTCCGGTGCTCCGGTTTTTCGGCGACGAGCGTCGTAGGCAAGGGCAAGTCCCCAAAGCGAGGGGCGCCGGATAGGGCCATGGGGCGATTGCGTCAACGGCGCATTGCGAAGCGGGGCAACTCCGGCCATGGTCGCCGCTCGTTTTGCCAGCACCGCGCGTCCCCTCCCTCCACATCTTTCGCCATCGCCTTTACGCGCAGTATTGGGCGGTGCGTTGGTTTTCGTCGCTCGCGGTGCAGATGCAGCTCACGGCGATGGGCTGGCAGGTGTACGACGCCGCGCGCCTCCACGGACAATCGATTGAGCAATCGGCGTTCGTGCTCGGCTTGATGGGATTGTCACAATTCTTGCCACTATTGGTGCTGTCGCTGTTCGGCGGCCAAGCGGCCGACCGATACAATCGGCGCTGGATTCTGATCGGCTGTGTGATCTCCAAATCCTTGATCGCCACCGCGCTGGTGCTGGCGACGCTCGCCGGGCCACAATTCATAATCCCCACGATTTTCTGCGCCGCCGTTGGCGCGGGCATCACCAACGCATTCTTGCCACCCGCCGCATCCGCATTGCTACCGATGCTGCTGCCGCGCGATGAACTTCCCCAAGGCATTGCCTGGGGATCGCTGGCGTTCCAGTCGGCTTTGATCGTCGGCCCCGCTCTAGGCGGCTTGCTGTACGCCTTCGGACCGAACGTGCCGTACATGGTGACGTTGGCGTTGCTGGTCGTCTCCGGCTTGCTGCTGTTGACCATGCAGCCACCGAAGCAGGAGCCGGTTAAGGACGCGCGCACGATCGGCCTTATCCTCGAAGGTCTGCGCTATGTGTGGAGCAACAAGATCGTGCTCGGCGCGATCTCGCTCGATCTTATCGTTGTGCTGCTCGCCGGCGCGGTTGCGCTGCTGCCGGTTTTCGCGCGCGACATTCTCTATGCCGGCCCAAGCGAACTGGGCGTGCTGCGCTCGGCCATGGGCGTCGGCGCGGCGATCGTCGCGTTCGCTATAGCGGTGGCGCCGCTGCGCCGCCATGTCGGCTATTGGATGTTCGGCGCGACGATCGCTTTCGGCCTCGCCACCGTGGTGTTCGGCGTTTCCAAGAACATCTGGATCAGCGCCGGTGCGCTCGCCATCGCCGGCGGCGTCGACATGATCTCGGTTTACGTGCGCCAAAGCTTGATCCAACTGGCGACGCCAGATGCGATGCGCGGACGCGTCTCCGCGGTCAGCTTCGTTTTCATCTCCGCTTCGAACGAGTTCGGCGATTTCGAATCCGGCGTCATGGCCCGCATTCTCGGCCCGATCACCGCGGTGGTGACTGGCGGCGTCGCATCCATCGCTGCGTCGGCGGCGTGGATGAAGCTCTTCCCGCAACTGACCAATGCGGACGGCTTCGAAAGCCCGCCCGATGGCGGCAGCGAAAAGGTCGAGCCCGCGACGCCGGCAAAAACAGCAACGGCCGCGGAATGAATCCCGTTTTGGGACGCACCGAATTCGGACTTTAACCCTCGCTTAAACTCTGAGGCGAACCCTTCGGTGAAGAGGTTCGCATGCGCCGCGCGCTTGTCGTTATCGCTGCCTTATTCGCACTCACGCCGAACGCATTCGCCGCGTGCGCGGGCGTGTATTTGCAGGATGCCGCGCCGCGCTTCGTTCAGCAAGCGACGCCGGAGCAAACTACCGAGCTCTGCTTTGCCGCTTTCGCGGTCGAGCATTCCGGCCAAACCCGGACACCGCTGTGGTCTGCTGAACACTTGACTGCCGCAAGCGTCGAGAGCGCACGCGCCTTGCCGCGGCGCGACGACTTCCACGCCGAGCGCACGCTGCCCCGCAATCAGCGCGCTGAACTGACAGACTACGTCCGCTCCGGCTACGATCGCGGCCATATGGCGCCGAGCGGCGACATGCCGACGCGCGAAGCGCAGGATCAAAGCTTCACGCTCGCCAATATTGCGCCGCAAGCGGCATCGCTCAATCGCGGCGCGTGGGAAGACGTAGAGAGCGCCACGCGCAATCTCGCCGAACGCAACGGCGAGCTTTACGTCGTCACCGGGCCGGTGTTCGCGCGCGGCGCACCAGCGCTCATTCACAATCGCGTCCGCGTGCCGGATCAAATCTTCAAGGCTGTGTACGATCCACGCACGCGCCAAGCGGGCGCCTACATCGCCGCCAACGCTTCAGGGTCGCGGGTACGTGTTATCTCAATCGACGCGCTGCAGCGGCTGATCAATGCCGACGTCTTTCCGGCGCTTCCGGCCACAACAAAATCAATTGCGAGCGACATGCTCGGCGTCACACGCGAACGCTACGCCAGCGCCGCCAACGTCATCGGCCAACGTTAACCGTCCCAGCGTCGCAACCGCCATTCTTCGTCGGGATCGCCGCTCGCTTTGCTGTCGGCAACAAAGCCGTCAAAGTCGAAGTCGTTGCCTTCCGGTGTCCACG
Source organism: Terricaulis sp. (assembly GCA_047601265.1). Classification (GTDB taxonomy): domain Bacteria; phylum Pseudomonadota; class Alphaproteobacteria; order Caulobacterales; family Aquidulcibacteraceae; genus Vitreimonas. The sequence continues at coordinate 2,907,593 of JASGJR010000001.1, read as the reverse complement.
CGTCGACGCGCGCGCCATCCTTCCACGCTTCAATGATCGGCCGCCTTCCTGCGAGAATGTCGGCAACCCACGCGGCGATCTCGGCCTTGGCGCCATGCACGTGCCATTCGAGGCCGCCGAAGCCCAGCATCGGATCTTCGCCGTAGAACACGACGAGCTTCAGCGCGCCGTCCGGCGAGACATGCACTTCATCCGGTTCCGGAGCGTCAGCGTCTTGACCATGCGCCATCACAGCAGCTTATGAGCAGCCTGCAGCGAGGAAAAGACATGGGCGTGCTCAGCGGAAAAGTCGTGGTTGTCACCGGCGCCGGCAACGGCATTGGCAAGGAGTGCGCACTGCTCGCGGGCCGCGAAGGCGCAAGCGTCGTCGTCAACGATCTTGGCGGCGGGCTAAAGGGCGGCGACGCGGGCTCAGCGGGGCCAGCCGAAGCTGTCGCCAAGGAAATCCGCGACGCGGGCGGCAAGGCGATCTCCAATAGCGACAGCGTCGCCGACTATGACGCCGTCGCTGCCATGTTTGAACAAGCGAAGAAAGAATTCGGCGGGCTGCACGCCGTGATCAATCCGGCCGGCATCCTGCGCGACGGCATGTTCCACAAAATGCCCCTCGAGGACTGGAAGAATGTGATCGACGTTCACCTGAACGGCGCCTTCAACGTCACCCGCGCATCCATCGAGCATTTCCGAGAACAGCAGGATGGCAGCTACGTCCTCTTCACTTCAACGTCCGGGCTTATCGGCAATATCGGCCAAGCCAACTATGCAGCCGCCAAACTTGGCGTCATGGGGCTCTCGCGCATCATCGCCATGGAAGGCATCGCCAAGAATGTGCGCTCCAACATTATCGCGCCGTTCGCCTGGACCCGGATGATCGCGTCTATCCCCGTGAAGGACGAAGCGTCTGCCGCGCGCGTCGAGCGCATGAAAAACGGCATGCGCGCCGACCAAGTCGCACAGCTTGCCATCGCGCTTTGCGCAGACGGCGCGAAAGACACCACTGGGCAAGTGTTCTGCGTCCGCGGCAACGAGGTGTATCTCTTCAATCAGCCACGCCCGATCCGGACGCTCGGCCGTCTCGACGGCTGGACGCCGCAAACCCTGATTGATCAAGCACTGCCAGCGCTAAAGGCCAACTACACCGACGTGGGCGCCAGCGCTTCGGTCTTTCCGTACGATCCGGTGTAAGGCGCGTGCGTATCGCCAAGCTCCTTGTCACCGCCGTGCTCGGCCTGGCCGCGTGCACGACAATCCCGCGCGATCCCGAACCGCTCGCGGGTTCAAGCTGGCATCGCACCGATGACGCCGACGCCAGCCCTCACTATGCGACCATCGTCTTCGCAGCCGACTCCGCGTCTGGCTATGCCGGCTGCAACACGTGGTCGGCGCGATCGTCCGGGCGCCAGCACAACCAATTTCGAGGCGCGATTCAGTTCGGCCCTGTCGCGACCACGCGCATGATGTGCCCGCCCTCCTCGATGCACACAGAGCAGGTGTTTTTGCCAGTTCTCCAGCACGCGCGCCAATTCGAGTGGAGCGCGATTGAGAACGGCGCGGAGCTTCGTCTCTTCGACGGGCGCGGCGCCTTACTCGCGATATTCGAATGCGACGACGGCTGCCCCGCCGATATCGTCTCGATGGGGTCGCGCCGCCGTTAGGGCGTTGTTGTCGTCGTCGCGGTCGTCGCCGCAGCTGTCGTCGGGATTTCGTGCGGGCACTGATCGGCCCCATGGGCATCCGCGCAGCTCAACACGTTCGCGGCCTGCGCGCCCGGCGCAAACGCGACCAGCCAATGCTGTTTGGGATCGTCATGCACCGTGGTCCGCTGTTCGCCACACTGCACTGAGAACACCAACTGCCCCGCCAGCGCCGAGTACGGCGTATTCGGCGCGACATTCGCCGGCACTACGCCTTGCGACTGCACGTGCCGCGCATGCACGCAGGCAGGGCCAGCATCCGGGTGCGCCGTCAGATAGGCCGATACCTGCTGCATCGCGAACACCGGCTGATTGAGTTCGTCCATCGCCTCCACGCGGCCCTTCATATCCGTGGGCGCCGCCGCGGTTGTGGTGCTGGTGGTGGTCGTGGCTTGATCACAAGCGGCCAGCGCCAGCAAAGCGGCTGCGGCCAGAAGCGTGCTCGGTTTCATCTTTGTGCCTCCCTTGCCAGCCGTTTCACGCCTCACCAGCTTCTGCGTCAAGCGACAGCAACCCTGTTCGCAAGGAGTTTCGACCAATGATTGAGAAGAGATCCTTCGACAGCCTGGGCAAGTTCGACGCCGATTGGCTCGCCGCCCGCTATCATTTCTCGTTTTCAGGCTACCACGAGCCCAAGCGCGTCCATTGGGGCGCGCTCCGTGTCTGGAATGATGACACCATCCAGCCCAAGACCGGTTTTCCACCGCACCCGCACGCGGACATGGAAATCATCACCTACGTCCGCACCGGCGCGATCACCCATCAGGACTCCATGGGCAACAAAGGCCGCACCGAAGCCGGCGACGTGCAAGTGATGAGCGCAGGCTCAGGCGTCGCCCACGCCGAGTACAACCTCGAAGACGAGGCGACGACGCTTTATCAAATCTGGATCATGCCCAAGGAGCGCGGCGGCAAACCTTTTTGGGGCGCGGCAAAATTTCCGAAAAGCGACCGCGCCGGCGCGCTGGTGACGCTGGCCTCCGGTTTCGACACCGATCAGCAGGCCGGCGCGCTACCTATCAGACAAGATGCGCGCGTGTTGGCCGCGACTCTGCAGAAGGGTCAGAGCGTGTCCTATACAATTACGCCCGACCGCTACGCCTACCTCGCCGTCGCCAAGGGTGAAGCCAAGGTCAACGGCGTGACGCTCGGCGCACGCGACGGCGCGGCCATTCACGCCGAGTCCGAACTGCGTATTGAAGCGGGAGACGACGCTGAAATCGTGCTCGTTGATGCGCCGTAACGATGGGGCGTCGTGCAAGTTGAACCGCGCGTCATCTTTGCTTGTAATAGTAGTCACACAATCAACTTGTTCACGGCGGTGAGAACAACTTCGCCGCAGGGAATAAGTGTTCGCCGAACTGTCAAAATTTACTCCGCGTTTTCAGTTGGCGCCGTTCTCCTAACCCTGAGGGGATAGGCATGACGTCGCTCGGCGACATCCATGTGCTGTTGGTCGACGATAACAAGCAGATGCGGACGCTGCTGCGCGTGATGGTGCGCGCCGGTGGCGTGAACCGCATCAGCGAAGCCGAGACTGCGCTCGAAGCGTTCGAAATCATGCGCGCTTCGCCAGTGGATCTCGTCCTGGTCGACTGGCGCATGCGCCCCATAGATGGCCTCACCTTCACACGCATGATCCGCAATGATCACGACTCGCCGAACCCTTATGTGCCGATCCTCATGGTCACCGCGCACACCGAGGTTTCGCGCGTGGCCGCGGCGCGCGATGCTGGCGTCACCGGTTTTGTTAAGAAGCCGATTGCTTCACGACTGCTGTTCGACCGCATGTCGCAAGCGCTGACCGATCAGCGCAACTTCATCCGCGCCGACAACTTCACCGGCCCCGACCGGCGCCACGGTCAGCTCGCCGGCTATCGCGGCCCCTACCGGCGCGCCGGCGACAAGGCCAGCATCCGGCTCGATACGTTCGACATCGAGTGAACCCGCCCGCAGCGCGAACGTGCTGCCTCTTTCACTTGCCGCCCCGCCGCTTAGCGGCCAGACCTGTCCGCCAAAGCGGGATTGAGCATGCGTAAGATACTTGTGGTGTTGGCTATGTTGCCGTTGTGCGCGTGCGTGAGCACGGTTGTTGGCACGGCGGTTGGCGTCACCGGCGCGGTGGCGGGCGCAGCCATTCACACCACCGGCGCCGTAGTAGGCGCAGGCGTCCACGCCATCACGCCGCACGGCAAGAAGGATCACGACAACGATGACAGCGATGGACATCGGTGATTGATCGCGTCGCACGCGAACGTGAGTAGCTCGTGAGTGCGCGCCTCTGCATAGTGATCTTCAAGAACTTGCCGACGCGACGGAGCGCACACCCACGCGCGATGAAGCCGGCCGCTAGGGCGGGTAGGTATTCCGAATCCCCTGGTTCAAACGCCCGCCCGCTCTAGCGTTATCGCAAGCACACTCCCCAAAACGTCGAAGCGGCCGCGCTTAGGGGGCGCGGCCGCTTCTTTGCGGTGTTTGGACATCGGGGCGTGTTGGGAGTGCTTGCCAACGTCCGAGCAGCAAGTGCGCACAGCGCGCGCGCCCACGCCATAACTTGTGACAGCTTATTGCAGCCGCTGGCCGCAAAGCAGGTATGCGAGCGCGCTGTTGTGAACCGGGTTTAACGCAAGCCGAGCACTTTGTGCGTCTGCAAACTGAGACGCCACGCCGGATGGCGCATGCAATACGCAATTGCCGCAGCCGTATTGGCCTCGCGGTCGGCGCTGTCCATCGGCTGCAGAAAGAAATGCGCGAAATCTAAATGCGCGAAACGCTCCGGCTGCGCTCGCGTCTGCGGATAGACGAGTTTCAGCTCATGACCACGCGTCTGCACCAAAGGTGCGTCGGCTTTCGGGCTGATGCAAATCCAGTCGACGCCTTCAGGCGCCGCAATCGTGCCGTTGCTCTCGATCGCGATCTCGAACCCGCGTTGGTGCAGCGCCTCGATCAGCGATGCGTCCAGCTGCAACAGCGGTTCGCCGCCGGTACACACGACGTAAGCGTCATCGCCACCGGGCCATAGCGCGCGCACTGCATCAGCAAGCGCATGCGCTGTTTCGAACTTGCCGCCGCCATCGCCGTCCGTGCCCACGAATTGCGTGTCGCAGAACTGGCAAATCGCGCCGGCGCGATCTTGCTCGCGGCCCGTCCACAAATTGCATCCGGCGAAACGCACGAACACGCTCGCACGTCCCGTACGCGCGCCCTCGCCTTGCAGCGTATAGAACATCTCTTTGACGCTGTAGGTCATCGCGCGACGCTGCCCTGCCACGCATTCCAGCCTTTCGCACGCAACTCGCAGGCTGGACACGCGCCGCAGCCATAGCCCCACGCGTGCCGGTGCGTTCGATCGCCTTGGTAGCACGTGTGCGTGGCTTCAACGATCAGATCGACCAAAGCTGCGCCGCCAAGCTCTTCGGCAAGCGCCCATGTCTCAGCCTTGCTCAGATACATCAGCGGCGTGTCGATCGGCGTGTTGCGCGCGAGCCCAAGCGTCAGCGCGCTTTGCATCGCGTCGATTGTATCGCGCCGGCAATCTGGGTAGCCGGAGAAATCCGTCTCGCACATGCCGCCGACCAACACGTCGAGCCCTTGCCGGTACGCATGCGCAGCGGCGATGGCGAAGAACACGAGATTGCGCCCCGGCACGAACGTGTTCGGCAAACCATCGGCTTCGAACGCAAACGCCCGCTCCGCCGTCAGCGCGCTCTCGGCCAGCGCGCCGAAGCCAGCGATATCCACAACCCGGTCCGCCCCTAGCCTTTCAGCCCATTCCGGTTTCAACGCAGCGATTGCCTCGCGCACCGGCTCGCGCTGGGTTAACTCGATCGCATGCCTCTGGCCGTAGGCGAAACCGATGGTCTCGACTCGCGCGAATCGGTCGAGCGCCCACGCCAAGCAAGTCGCGGAGTCCTGTCCGGCCGAAAACAAGACGAGAGCAGAGCCGTACATGCGGCCAACGTATCACTTTTGTTGCGCTGCGAAGACAGCCCGAAAATTAGGCGCCGCCACCGCTTAGTTTGTTGATTCCGCTGAAATGTAATGAACGCTGCCGTAACGTAGGTGTGGCCTGAACGCCGCATCCCAAAACTGCTGTGACTCAAGCGTCAAGATAAGCCAGTCCTGCCGTTGACAGCCCCTAGTGGCGTACCTGCTATAGCAGCAACAGGCGGGGGCGCGGGCACCTTTCAAGCTCCACCAATACGCTGATTTTTAACTGCGGGCCGCCCACAGAAGGCGGCCTCAGTGCTGGGAGGACGGCAAATGAACAAGTCAAAACTTGGTTGGATTCTGCTGTCCGGTGCTTCGATTGCGGCCATGTCTGGTCTCGCGGCGCCGGCTTACGCGCAGGATGATACGAGCGCGACAGCGCCAACCGAAGAAATCGTCGTAACGGCAACGGGCCGTTCGGCGGCCATTCAAGACGTTCCGTTGGCAGTGACTGCGGTCAACTCGCAACAGATCGAAAATACGGGCGCGAACGACCTTCGCGACCTCACCCAGCTGGCGCCGTCGTTCGCGATGGGCACCGGCCAATCGAACACCTCGGGCACGATAGCCCGCATCCGCAACATCGGCACCGGCTCGGATAACCCGGGCTTCGAAGGCGCGGTCGGCATCTTCATCGACGGCGTTTATCGCGCTCGCGCGGGCGCAGCCCTCGCCGACCTCCCGGATCTGCAACGCGTCGAAGTTCTGCGCGGCCCGCAAGGCACGCTGTTCGGCCGCAACACCTCGGCCGGCGCCATCAGCGTCGTCACCACCGGTCCGGAATCGGATCCGAGCATGTCGATCGAAGCGGGCTACGGCTTCGACGATCTGCACCAAGGCAACATGAAGGCGATGATCAACGCGCCGCTGACCGACACCCTGGCGGTGCGCGTCGACGGTTCGATCCGCCAACGTGACGGCTACATCCACGACACCGTCAGCGGCCGGGACCTGAACGACACCGACGTGTGGACGGGCCGCGCTCAGGCGCTGTGGGACATCACGCCCAACGCTTCGCTGCGCGTGATTTTCGACAGCTCGCGCTCGACCGACGAGTGCTGCGGCGTCACCCCGCTGCAATACGGCACGACGCACGCCGTCATCAACGCGCTCGTCTCGGGCGGCCTTGTCACCACGCCAGGCGGCACGACGATCGCCACCAATCCGATCGATCCGGAAGGCCGTCAAATGACGATCACGCCGGGCCGCGACTACAACGAAGATTCCTTTGAAAACGGCGTTTCGGCGCAGTTGGATTGGGATCTCGGCTGGGCTCAGCTCACCTCGATCACCTCGAACCGCCGCTGGCGCTCTGAGCGCGATCAAGACGTCGACTTCAACTTCCTCGACATCGCTTATCGCGACGGCCTCAAGGTCGGCTTCAACAACTTCACCCAAGAGCTCCGCCTCCAAGGTGAATCGGGCCGCCTGAACTGGCTCGTCGGCGGCTTCTATGGCGACGAAGACCTCATTCAGAACGACACCATCCGCATCGGCTCGCAAGCGAGCTTGTTCACCAGCTTCGCAGCGCGCGGCGCCACCACGGCGCTCAACGCTGCCGGTTGCGAACTGAACAACTTCACCGCGTCGCCGTCGATCTTCCAGTGTGCGGCGGGCCTCATCGGCTTGTCGAACGCGGCAGCGGGCGCGGCGATGCTGACGGCGGTTAACTCGGTCAACGGCGGCTACGTTCTGCCGAACACCACCGGCCAAGGTCAGCAAGCCGACTTCTGGACGGTCAACACCAAGAACTGGTCGGTGTTCACGCACGACGAGTTCAACTTCACCGACAATCTCGTCCTGACGGTTGGCGTCCGCTACAACCACGAAAAGAAGGATGTGTTCGGCAATCTGAACGCGACCGGCACCGAATGCGCCAGCCTGCGTCAGATGGAAACGGCGACCTCGGGCATCATCGGCGCAACGGGCATCGTCACCTTCCTCGACACGGTCAACGGTGGCGCGCTGTCACCCCTGATGAACCTGGCCTGCAACCCGGCGGTCAACACGATCTCCAATGGCGTGTGGAACGGCGACGCCGCGGAAAACGAATGGACCGGCACGGCCTCGCTGGCCTACCATCTCGACTCCAACATGATGGTCTATGCCGCTTACTCGCGCGGCTATAAGGCAGGCGGCTTCAACGTCGACCGTTCGGCCTTCACGGTTCGCCCGGACACGACCAGCGCCGCCGCGCTGAACATCGACCAGCTGCACTTCAATCCGGAGTTCACCGACTCCTACGAAGCCGGCTTCAAGTCGTCGCCGTTCGGCCGTGGTTCAACGTTCAACATCACGGCGTTCTACGAACAAATCCACGACTACCAGCTGAACGCCTATAACGGCTTCAACTTCCTCACGCGCAACGTGCCGGAAGTGATCTCGGAAGGCGTCGAGCTGGAATCGTCGGTGCGTCCGATGGCTGGCCTGCAACTCACCGGCGGCCTCGTTTACAACGATGCGCACTACGACAGCACGGTTCGCTTCAGCGCACTGACGGCCGGTCTCGGCGCTGCCGACCCGAACGCGGTGTTCTCTGGCGATCCGCTCTCGGAAGCTCCCAAGTGGGTGGCGACCGCCGGCATCTCCTACGAAATGCCGATCACGAACAACATGCACGCCCTCTTCTACCTCGACGGCCGCTGGAACAGCGAATATCGCACGATGACGCTGGCCCGCTCGCCGATCACGGACAACAGCTCGTATGCGATCTTCAACGGCCGTATCGCGCTGGGTCCGGATACCGATCACTGGTCGGTCGAGCTCTGGGTCCGCAACCTGACGGATCAGTTCTACTACATCGGCGCGTTCCAACCGCCGCTGCAGAACGATTACGTGGTGTACCCGAGCGAGCCGCGCACGTACGGCGTCACGCTGAAGGCGCGCTTCTAAGCGCACCACCAGCTCGAACAGCGAAAGGCCGGAGCGAAAGCTCCGGCCTTTTTGTTTGCGCACCAACATTCCGCGCAAAAATCCGCCAATCGCCCTTTCGGGCGATTGCTTCAGCCGCCGCCGCGCAGCAATCCTCGCCAGCTGAACAGGAGAATCTCGGATGGCTAAAGTGATTGGCCTTGGCGGCCTCTTCTTCAAAAGCCGCGACAGCGCCGCGCTCCAGCAATGGTATGCGCGCGTTCTTGGCCTCGAGTTCGCGAGTTGGGGCGGCGTGGTGTTCAGGCCTGAAGCAGCAGCAGCGCAACCCGGCGCAGCGACCGCGTTCTCGCTTTTCAAGGCCGACACCGATCACTTCGCGCCGTCCGACATGGACTACATGTTCAATCTCATGGTCGATGATCTTGACGCCGTGCTTGCGCGCTGCCGCGCCGAAGGCGTCGAGCCGCTAAAGCCGGAACCGGACGAGTTCAACGGCCGCTTCGCGCACATCATGGATCCGGAAGGCCGCAAGATCGAACTATGGCAACCCGCGCCAATGCCCGGCAGCTGAGAGCCGCCGTTTCGGCGGCTTACGCGCGCCCGCGCAGCATTTCGAGCATGAACGAGAAATCCTTGTTGGCGAATCCCTTGCCGACCAGCTCCGCGTACAGCGCTTCCGCGCCGCCGCCCAAAGGCGTGTCCGCGCCGGACGCCATCGCTGCTTCCTGCGCCAGCTTCAAATCTTTCAGCATCATCGCCGCCGCGAAGCCCCCTTCGTATTCCCGGTTCGAAGGCGCCGCAGGCACCGGCCCCGGCCACGGACAATAGGAGGTCAGCGACCAGTTCTGCCCCGACGCTTTCGACGCGATGTCGAAGAACTTCTGCGGGTCCAAGCCCAAGCGCTCCGCCAGCACGAACGCTTCGCAGGTGCCGATCATCGAAATGCCCAACAGCATGTTGTTGCAGATCTTCGCCGCCTGGCCCGCGCCCGATGCGCCGGCATGGATCACCGCTTTCGCCATCGGCTTGATGGCTTCTTCCATGTCAGCGAAATCCTGGTCGCGGCAGCCGACCATGAAGGTCAGCGTGCCGCCGGTCGCTGCCGCTGTGCCACCAGACACCGGCGCGTCCGCCGCGCGAAACCCTTGCATCGACGCGTCCCGCGCCACTGTGCGGGCGCTGTCGACATCGATGGTCGAGCAATCGATCAGCAGGGCGTCCTTGCGCGCGTTCGGCAGCACCGCTTGCTCATAGAGTTCGCGCACATGCTGACCAGCCGGCAGCATGGTGAAAACAACATCGACGTCCTTCACCGCTTCCGCGGCCGAACCCGCCGCCGACATACCCGCCGCTTTGGCCTTCGCCATTGCGTCCGCCGACAAGTCGAACGCCACCACTTCGCGCCCCGCTTTGGCCTGATTGGCCGACATGCCGGAGCCCATATTGCCAAGGCCAATGAATGCGACGCGCGTCATGCGGAAAGCTCCTGAGATTGGAGCGTCATACGCTTCATCGTCGCTGCGGAGCAACGCACCATCTTCATTCCGGGGTTCGTGATAGCGAGAGCCCGGAACCTAGGGAGTTACAGACCTGTGTGTTTTCCCCTGGGTTCCGGATCGCGACGTTGTCGCGTCCGGAATGACGAAGCGTGCTCGCGGCTAGGCTGCGTGCACCCGGCCGTTAATCTCACCGTCCGGGAAATGCTGCGTGTGGATGTTCAAAACGACCTGCCCGAATCCAGCGCCGCTTTGAAATCGGCGAAGCTCAACTCGGAGTGCAAGATCGCCGCGCCGGCCGCATAAGGAGCGTTCGTCACCGTGACAGTAAATCCATCGGGCGTCTCGGCATACGAGTCTCCCATCGGGAACGGATACACCAGCACCACGTCGCCATCGGGCTTGTAGAGATGCAGGTGGATGGAGCCCATCGGTGCGTGCGCCAGATGCGCAGCGAGATCGCTCATGTGAATGCCGTGCACGACAATGCACGCGCTCACCATTTGCGCCGCCATGTCGAGATCGACGGTTGCATGCGCCGTCGCGGTCGAGCCGCTATTGGTGTCGCCGACATTCAGGTCCGCGGCATAGCTGACCTCAGTGGCCGGCCGCGCCGGTGTGGTCGCGCATGCCGACAATGCCAACGCGGCCAACGCCAAAATGAAAGTGCGCATTCCGATCCCCGTCTCGACGCGCAAATCTCCGAGAGACGCGCGCGGCGCGCCAATCACGGTCAGGTGAAGCGCGTTTTAGTCGACGAGCGGCGACCATTCCGCGCCGGGCAGCGGGGCGAAAATCTCGTCAAGCATCGCGTCGGTGACGCCTGCCAAGCCCGACGGATCCCATTTCGGCGCGTTGTCCTTGTCGACAATCAGCGCCCGCACGCCTTCGAGAAAGTCATGCCGCTGCACCGCGTGCGCGCCGATGCGATACTCCTGCACCATCTCGTCGGCGAAGTTTTGCATCTTCGACCCTTCCCGCAATTGTCGGAACGCCACCTTCAAAGTTTGCGGCGACTTGGTCGCCAGCGTTTTCAGCTGCGCCTCGGCCCAATCCGAGCCATCTGCTTCCAACTCTGCAACAATTGCTTCGACGGACTCCCGCGCGAAGATACGATCAATGCGCGCGCGATTTTCCGGCGTCAACTCTTTCGGCGCGCCGGGATTTTCATCCAAAGCATCAAGCCCGCTTTGCAACGCGCGCTCAACATCGTGCGTCTGCGCAGCGCCCGCTATTCGCGCGCGGGCGGGGCCGAGAATTTCTGTCGGCAGATAGTGCGTGGCGATGCCCGCAGCGATGCAGTCCGCCGCTTTGAGCCGCGCGCCGGTCAGCGCCAACCACATGCCCACCTGCCCCGGCTTGCGCGGCAGATACCATCCGCCGCCGACATCGGGAAACAAACCAATCCCCGTCTCCGGCATCGCGTAGGTCGTGTTCTCCGTGGCGATGCGGAATTTCGCCGGCATAGAAATGCCAACGCCGCCGCCCATGGTGACGCCGTCCATGATCGCAACGATCGGCTTGGCGTAACTGAACAGAAGATGGTTCAGCCGATATTCGGTGAAGAAGAATTCGCGCGCCGCTTTGCCATCGCCCGCGCCGCTCTCGGCCAGCATGCGGATATCGCCGCCCGCGCAAAACCCGCGCGTGCCGTCCTTGTGGTCGATCACCACCCCCCCCACGCTCTCATCCTTGCGCCACGCCACAAGCGCCTCGATCATCGCCACGCACATCGCCGTGTTCAGCGCATGCAACGCTTCGGGGCGATTGAGCGTGATCCGCGCGAGGCCGGAGGAGACGGAGGTGAGAAGTTCAGTCATTGGCTTCGATCAAACTCTGTGAACGCAGCGAGCGCCATACCGGACAGCAAAGCGTATGGGATTCCGTACAACCACGGCAGGAAGAGAAAACCGAGATCGTCCGCGACAACGCCCTTCGCGACCAAAGCATGTATGCGAAGTGAATCCAAATACTCAGGCAAGGCAATGGCAATGCACGCACCGAGCAACAGGATTCCGCCGAAAATCCATCGCCGCGCAAACAGCGCAACTAATCCGGGAATCGCCGCGATAAAGAACGGCGCGCCGAACAGGATGATCGCGGCGACCAAGTCATCTCCGCATTGTCGGAATGATGAATCTCGAATTGTCCTGCGTCGCTACCACGTGTCGCCGCCCTTACAACGCTTCCGAAAGTCGAAGCGCGAAGCCCGCCACGGCTTGCACCGAAAGTGCATCATCGAACGCCACGACCTGCGGCTCGGCGTAGCCATTCGCGCCCGGCCCACGATGCACGAGGGTCACCCGGTTCGCCAAGTCGATAATCCAATACTCGCGAACACCATGCGCCGCGTACAACGGCGCTTTCACGAGCTTATCTTTGCTCAAGCTTGTGTCAGAAATCTCGACGACCAGCAGCGCGCTCTCACCACGTACTTCGTTCACGTTCGTGTCGGCAGCGTACAAATAGAAGTCAGGCTCGGGTTCATTTTCAGCCGAGAGACGCAGCGGTCCATCCGGCGCGAGCATGATGGACTCAGGCAAACGCCGCACCAGCCAATTCACGAGCTTGGCGCGCGCATTCCAATGCGCCTCCCCTTCGCTGCCCATATCGATGATCTCCCCGTCGATCAACTCAATGCGCTCATCCGGATCGATCAGGCCAGCCTCAACCATGCGGGCCACGTCTTGGCTCGTGAAACGCCGATGCGGCAGCGATGGGGCGACCGTTCCGTCCATGCCTCTACATTAACACGACCCGCGCGGCGCGTCAGCCTGCCTAGGAGGGCGAGCGTGCTCAAGTCTCGAGGAAACGGAGCTTAGTCACTCCGACGTTGGCTCGTCCGTGCCGACGTCGTGAGCACGACGACAGCAACCGAGAAAATCCAGTAGCACGTGATCGACGACCAAATGATCGCCTCCGCCGGAAAATCACCGTGGGCGACTATTCCCATGCCGACGCTGACAACGGCTACGCACCCAACCGCGAAGAAACCGCCAACCGCAAGCACCCCGCCGACGAGGTATCGTTTTCTCCAACACGCCCACAGCCCCGGAACCATGGAAATCATGGCCGCAAACAACATGAACTTGCCGAGATCAGACGGAGTCATCACCGCATCGTCGGAATGATGAAGCTCGAATCTTCTTGCGCGCCTTCGGGCCAGCGCGCGGTGACGGTCTTTACCTTGGTCCAGAACTTTACGCCTTCCATGCCATGCTGGTTGGTGTCGCCGAACGCGCTGCGCTTCCAGCCGCCAAAGGTGTGGTACGCGACCGGCACTGGGATCGGCACGTTGATGCCAACCATGCCGACATTGACGCGCGCTGCAAATTCGCGCGCGGCGCGGCCGTTGCGCGTGAAGATGGCCACGCCGTTGCCATACTGATGCTGGCTCGGTAGCGCCACCGCTTCTTCGAACGTTTCGGCACGCACGATCTGCAGCACCGGGCCGAAGATTTCTTCCTTGTAGGTCGTCATCTTGGTCTCGACCTTGTCGAACAAAGTCGGGCCGATAAAGAAGCCCTCTTCATAGCCTTGCAGTTTGAAGCCGCGGCCATCTCGCACCAGTTCGGCGCCCTCGTCCTTGCCCATACGGATATAGTCTTCGATCTTCGCCTTGTGCGCGGCGCTGACGACAGGGCCATATTGCGCCTCCGCGTCGGTCGAGATGCCGACCTTCAGCTTTTCGATTTCCGGAAGCAGGCGCTCACGCAATTCGTCGGCGGTTTTCTTGCCCACCGGCACAACCACCGGCAGCGCCATGCAACGCTCGCCAGCCGAGCCGAACGCGGCGCCAACCAAATCCTTCACGACTTGATCCATGTCGGCATCCGGCAGCACCACGCCGTGGTTCTTGGCGCCACCCATCGCTTGCACGCGCTTATTGTTGGCGGCGCCGGTCGAGTAAATGTAGTGGGCAATGTCTGACGAGCCGACGAACGAGACGGCCTTGATCTCGGGATGCGTGAGGATGGCGTCGACCGCCTCTTTGTCGCCGTGGACAACGTTGAGCACGCCTTCCGGTGCACCCGCTTCCATCATCAGCTGCGCGAGGCGCACCGGCACGCTCGGATCTTTTTCCGACGGCTTCAGGATGAAGGTGTTGCCGCAGGCGATCGCGACGCCAAACATCCACATCGGAATCATCGCCGGAAAATTGAACGGCGTGATGCCGGCGACGACACCGAGCGGCTGGCGCATCGAATAGACATCGATCCCGGGTCCAGCGCCTTCGGTGTATTCGCCCTTCAGCGCATGCGGGATGCCGCAGGCGAACTCGATCACTTCCAAGCCGCGCTGAATATCGCCGCGCGAGTCCGCGATCACCTTGCCATGCTCGCTCGACAGCAAGTGCGCGAGTTCTTCCATGTTCTTTTCGACCAGCGCCTTGAACGCGAACATCACCCGCGCGCGCCGCTGCGGGTTGGTCGCGGTCCACCCCGGCGCCGCCTTCAGCGCCGATTGCACCGCGTCGTCCACGGTCTTCGCTGTGGCGAATGCAACTTCGGCCTGCTTTGCGCCAGTGTTCGGATCAAACACAACGCCAACGCGCCCACCGGTGGCGGGCGCGCTTTTGCCGTTGATGAAGTGCTGGACTGCGCGCATCGGACTCATATCTCCGGATCGGGAATTTGGGGCCGTTATGGTCCCAAATCCGATCTGGGTAAATGCCGGTGCGCTGGCGTTTTGCCGCGCTCAGGTACGCGCGGACTAAGTCCGTCGCGCCATGCCCATGATGAGGCTCACCACGAACAGCACTAGGAAAAGGAAGAACAGAATTTGCGCGATGCCAGCCGACGCGGTGGCGATGCCACCGAAGCCGAAAATCGCGGCGATAATCGCAACAACAAAGAAGATCAGTGCCCAGCTAAGCATTTCGCGTCTCCTGCAAAATTAGTTCGCAAAGTGAACGCAAAGGCCTTGACCGGGTTCCGGCCTATGTCGGGAAACGCCACGCGCCTGCGCCGTGCGCGCGCGCGGCTTCGTACTGCTTCTCCGCAAAGCGCCAATTGGCGAGCTTGTCGAAGAACGCTTCCAAGAACTTCCGCCGCTCATTGCGATAGTCGATGTAATACGCGTGCTCCCACACGTCGCAGACCAGAAGCGGCGTCACCTTCGCATCCACGATCGGCGTTTGTGCGTCGTGCATGTCCTGGAGTTCGACATTGCCGTCCGCGTCGCTCACCAGCCAAACCCAGCCCGATGCGAAGTGCAGTTCGCCCTTGCTCAAAGCTTCTTCGCGAAACGAATCCATGTCTTTGAAGCGCTTCTCAATGGCGCGGCGCAAACCGCCCTCCGCCCCACTCTGGGGTTCGGCGGTGAGCGATTGCCAGAAGAAACCGTGGTTCCAGGCTTGCGCGGATTGGTTGAACAGCTTGGCGTTTTTGTCTTTAGCGGCGCGGCGCACGACATCTTCGAGCGTCGCCGGTACGTCCGGAATTTCCACAATCAGACTATTGGTTTTCTTGATGTAGGCGGCGTGATGCTTGCCGTGGTGAAACCGCAAAGTTTCTGCGGACATGAAGGGCTCAAGCGCGCGCTCGTCAAACGGCAGCGGCGGCAATTTGAATTCGGTGGTCATTCTTCGAGCTCCTCGCCACCACCGCTGCGCATAGCGCGCATCACGAGCGTGATGGCTACAAGACCAAGGAAAGTTAGGAAGAGCAGTTTCGCAATTCCAGCGATGACGCCGACAAGAACGACGAATCCCAACAGGCCGGTGATCATCGCCAGAGCGAGGAACACCAATATCCAGCGCAGCATGTCCCGGACCTTCCTTTCCGAGACGCAACGCGACGCCACAAGGCGAGTTCCGCGCCATGCTGCGCTCGCAAAATGTAAGGGAACCGATTGTGCGTGTAGGGAATTGTTCGCCGTGCATGCGGCGGGCTGCGCCGTTCACTGAACAGTTCGGAGATCGAGGCCATGGGCCAATCATATGAAAGCGCGCGCGGGCGTAAGAACGGCCGTGATGCGCTCCGCACAACGGCAGACGACGTGATGGAAGATTTTGCGGAATTGCGCCGCGATGTCGGCAAGCTCGCCGAAGCCGCCGGTCACAGCGCGCGCCAGCAAGTGGAAGACACACGCGAACGCCTCGAACGTCTCGGCAAGGGCGTGCGCGACAGCACCTATGAGCGGGTCGACCTCGTGACCGACAAAGTGCGCGCGCATCCTGGCGCGGCGCTTGGCGCCACTCTCGGCGTCGGCGTTCTTATAGGCTTGCTGCTTTCGCCGCGTCGGCGCTAGCGGCCGGCGGCACGCTGACCCACAATTCGGCAGGCCGGTTCGGACTACGGCCAACCTCAGCCCCGACCTGACGCGCGAACGCGTCGATCAGGCGGGCGCTGGGGGCGGCGGACGTGGGACCGGCAAACGTTGTGCTGATCGCAAATCGCACCGTGCCGTCCTCGCCCTCCCTCAGCCATAACCGCAGTTCGGCGTCCTCAACGCCGTTCAATGTATCCAGCGCCGCCGAGATCGCCTCGCCTACCATGAAGGCCAAAGGCATGGCGCGATCGACGTCTTCGCGCACCGCATCGATGTCGTAGCCAAGCTTCACGCCGCGTGCCGACGCGCCACGTGATTGCAGCAATTGCCGCGCGATCTCGGCGACCAGGTCGTCCAGCCGCAATTCCCGCAGCTCGCCCGATGAATAGATGCGCTGATGCACCAGCGCCAACAGCTGAACCCGGTCGTGTGCGCGGGCTAAGCCCCAAGCCTCGCCCTCGTCGGTTGCGCCGCGCGCCTGAATGTTCAGCAAGCTCGCAACCATTTGCAGGTTGTTCTTGACCCGGTGGTTCACTTCGCGCAGCAGCGCCCGCTCTTCGGCAAGCGCGGCCACCAGCCGTTGTTCGCGGCTGCGCAGCGTCTTTGCCATCGCCGCCAAAGTACGCCGCAGCGAGCGAATTTCGTCGGGCGCGCCCGCCAACTCGGCTGCTTCGGGCACGTCCTCGCCGCGTGCGTAGCCGCGCGCGGCTGCTTCCAAGGTTGAAAGCGGCCGCGCCACGAACACTTCGATCGCGAACCAGCCGGCTGCCACCGCAAGCATCCAGATCAATAGCGGGGCCGCCAGCGAGGCGGCGACGCCCCAGGTCCGCTGCAGCGTTGGCTGCTGGTCCGGCCAGACCATCACGGCATAGAGATCGCGGCTACTCAAAGGCGCGACAACCGCCCCGCCATTGTCTACTTGGATAAAAGTGGGATCGCGGTGAAGCGCACGCACGATCTGCACCGCGTCCGGCAAGTCCACTTTGTAGCCGCCGGCCGGCGATGCTGACTGCGCGACGACCGCGCCAGAATAATCCACCAACGCCGCCCGCGCACCTTCGAGCGTACGGTTTTGGTTGAGCATCTCCTCCAGCGTCGTAATGCGGATGGACGCGCCCACGAACCCGATGCGCACGCCGTTCTGGTCGCGGATCGGCTCCATCGCCGCCAGTATCGGCGCATGAGTTATCGATCCGATCGGGACATAGCCGATGGTGAAACCGTCGCGCTGCTTGGCCCGATCACGCACACTCGTCTGCGGCGACGTGAAACCGCGCCGCACCGTCGGCACGCTGCACTCTACCGCGCCGGCATTGTCGGTGACGCCGATGGTGGTGAGGTACGGATAACGCACGATGACGTCGCCGAGCCATTTGCGGCAGTCACCGGTTTGGATTTCTTGCAACGAAGGCGCCGCCGCCAACACGCGCAGCATCTCGCGCACTTCATCAATGGTGTTGCGTTCAGCCGACAGCGATTGCAGCGCGCGCCGGCCGAGGCTCTCTTCGTAAGCGGATTGATGCGCGCCGACGGCGTTCAGGCCAACCTGCATAGCGATGGCGCCAGCGGGCAACATCGCCAGGCCAAGCAGGAGCGCCATGCGCCCCCGCATCGAGCGCAACGAGAGCGCTCGCGGCCATAAACCGGACCTACGCTCCCCCGGCGCCTTCACACGCTGACCGTCTCCTGCATCATCGCGGCGTCACCGACGCCGCTGACGCCTTCGTCTTCGAGGCCGAGGATATCAGCCAGTTTACGCCGCGCGCGATTCACGCGAACTCTTGATGGTGCCGACGGCGCAACCGCAAATCTGCGCCGCTTCCTCGTACGAACACCCCGAGGCGCCCACCAAGGTGAGAACTTCTCGGTGATCGGGCGCGAGCTGCGCGAACGCGACTTTGAAGTCTTCAAGGTCGACCGACCCATCTTGCTCGGGCCGCACGGCAATGCGTCCGGCGTAGCGGCCTTCGGCGTCCTCAACTTCGCGCTTCGCCTTGCGAAGCTGAGAGTAATAGTGATTGCGAAGGATCGTGAAGAGCCATGCGCGCAGATTGGTGCCGGGTTCAAAGCGGTCGACGTTTGCGAGCGCCTTAACCAGCGTGTCTTGAACAAGATCGTCGGCCTGCGCGACGTTGTGCGTGAGCGAGCGCGCAAACGCGCGCAAGCTTGGCAGCAACTCGATCAGTTCAGTTTTGAATCCAGTGGGGACAGTCGTCATCACTTTCCCCCCTCTTCCAGTTGATTGAGGAGGAGTTGAAGCTCTGGAGGCAGATCCTCCTTCGCCACTTCGTCATAGACTTTCTTCAGGTTGTTCGCGATTAGCGCCTTGTGTGTCGCTTTCGACTCCTTCGATTTACGAAGGCCGGCGCCGGATGGCGGTTTCCTGCTCACCAACGTGTCCATATCGCTTTTCTGCCTCGTTGTGTGTTCACATTCCCGCCGCAGCAGACAGACTGGGCCCAGGAACTCCCTCTTGGGGTCAACAACGCGTGACTTCAGGGAGAGTTCCGAAAACAAGGAACCTTTTTTAGCAGTCGGCGTTTCTCAGGCCTCCAGGGAAGGGAGAGCCTAAATGCGCCAAGAGGCTGCAGAATCCAATTTGTCTAATAAAAACAAGGGATCGTATATGTCGCTGGCTCGGGAAATCGCGCCTCATTTGCCGCTGCTAAGGCGGTACGCGCGGGCCCTCACGGGCACGCAGGAGAGCGGTGACGCGTTCGTCGCGGCTACTTTGGAGGCCATTGTGGCCCGCCCAGAGGAATTTCCGCGCCGCGTCGATCCACGGACCGGTCTCTACAAGACGTTTCACAACATCTGGGAGAGCGCGAACGTCGAGGTCGACGACGATGGCGAAGAGTCGACGGCGATGGCGCGCAAAGCGCAGGACCGCTTGCGCTCGCTGGCGCCGCTAAGCCGCCAAGCGCTCCTGCTCACGACGCTGGAGAACTTCACCACGCAAGAAACCAGCGAAATCCTCAGCCGTCCGCAGGACGAAGTCGCAGCGCTGCTCGAAGAAGCGATCGAGGATCTGGAAGAGCAGACTAAAGCCCGCATCCTCATCATCGAGGACGAAGCCGTCATCGCCATGGACCTGAGCGATCTGGTCACCGCAGCGGGCCACGACGTGGTCGCCACCGCGACGACAGCCAAGAGTGCGGTCGAAGCAGCGAAACGTGAGCGCCCCGACCTGGTGCTGGCAGACATTCAGCTCGCCGACGGTTCATCGGGCATCGATGCGGTGAAGGAAATCCTGGCTTCGTTCGAAGTGCCGGTCATTTTCATCACCGCATTCCCGGACCGCTTGCTGACGGGAGAACGTCCGGAGCCGACCTTCCTGATCACCAAGCCATACTCACCGGATACGGTGCGCGCCGCGGTGAGTCAGGCCCTGTTCTTCGAAAGCACCGGTCCGCTCAACTGAACTCGGCGCAGCCAAACTTTACGGCGCGTGCGGCAAACAGCCTGCTGCACGCGCCGTTTTGCTGCGGCATGAAGCGCGCCATGAGAACGTTCATCGCAGCACTTCTGTTGTCGTGCCTGGCCGCCTGCGGACAAGCCACGGAGCATGCCGACATCACGCCCGCCACGGGCATTCGCGAGGCCAACGCCTCGTTGCACGTCGAGGACGCGTGGGCTCCGCCGACACCCGGCGGCGTCGACGTTTCGGCGGGTTACCTGACAATCGTCAACGGCACGGACGCCGACGACACGCTCCTCAGCGCTGAAAGTCCGCGCGCTGATCACGTGGACGTTCACGAGATGACGATGAGCGGCTCAATGATGCAGATGCGTGCGCTCGCGTCCTTGCCGATCCCCGCACACGACGAAGCGACGCTCTCGCCGGGCGGCCGTCACCTGATGTTCACCGGAGTTAAAACGCCCTTCACCGCGGGTGAACAAATCCCTGTCGACCTCACGTTTGCGCACGCTGGAAAGATTCGCGTAACGCTTGACGTGCACGCGCCATCATAAAACTGGAAATTCGCCCGAGCCTTTAACGGCGCATTCAGTACGCCGGGCGATTTTTACAGTATTGTGTTCCAGCACCTGCGCCTCAAGCTGACAGTGTTGTACGCGGGGTTCTTCTGCCTCGTGCTCATGCTGATTGGCGTGGTCGTCTATGCAGTCGTCGACAACAACACCCAGCGCCTGGCTCGCGCGCAGCTCGACAGCGCCGGCGCGATGTTTGCCCAATTGCAGCAAAGCCACCTGCAATATCTCCAAGATGGCGCACGCATTTTTGCCGCCAACCCGGAGCTCGAAAATGCCGTCGCTATCGGCGATGCGACTGTCCTGCACGAAGCGCTGCTCAATGTGCGGGAGCAACTGCATAGCGACCTGGTGTTCGTCGTCACCGAAGATGGATCGCTGATCGGTGAAAGCGGTGCGGGCGCATCCTCGGCGCCGCCCGGTCTACAGCTTGCGCTAGCGCGCGACGCTTCCGCAGCAGGGATCATCCATCAGGGCGATCATCTGTATCAGGCCGCCGCCGCGCCCTTGAGCGCGAACGGCGCGCGCAGCTGGATCGTCGTCGGCCGGCGCATCGGCAATGACGATATCGCCGCGCTTCAGGCGGCGTCAGCCATTCCGCTACAAGCCTCGGTGCTTGTGCGCGGCGTCAACGGCCGTTGGACCAACGAACCCGGCGCCGTGAACGACTTCATAGACAAATCACTCGCTGGCAACACGCCGCGCGCGCTGACGGACGCGAGCGGCACACGCGGCGTCGCCGTGGTGCGAACACTCGAAACCATCGACGGCACACAGAGCGTGATCCTTTTCCGCTCTCCGCTCTCCATGGCGCTCTCGCTCTATCGCGGCATGTTCGGCAGCCTCATCGCCATCGGCTTTGCTGGACTGGCGCTGCTGGTGACTGGCACTTGGCTGTTGGCGCGCAGCATCACCCAGCCGCTATCGACACTGGAGGCAGCCGCCCGCAATTTGCGGGAAGGCGTCTACGAGCCGGTCTCGATCGCCACAAAGGACGAGCTGTCGCGTTTGGCCGAAAGCTTCAACACGATGATCAGCGCTATTCGCGAACGCGAAAGCAAGATCACTCACCTCGCTTATCACGACGCGGAAACGCGCTTGCCGAACCGCGCAGCGCTGGAGCGCCGCCTGGCCGCCGCCACGCAGCCAAAGCGTGTGTATTTAGCGGCCATCGGTGTTGGCCGTTTTGCGCACGTGCGTGGCGCCATCGGCTACGCGCATGCTGCGGGGCTGATGCGCCGGCTCGGCGTTCGCTTGGCGCGTCTGGTGCCGAATGCGCCTGTCGCGCGGTTGTCCAGTGACGTGCTGGGCGTTGCTTTCCTCGCCGATGACGAAGCAGACGCGCTCAAACGCGCCGACGCTATTGCGCGCCATCTCGAAGAGCCCCTGTCGATCGACGAGCATGTCATCGACGTCACCATAGCCGTCGGCGTCGCGCAGCCTCGTATGCCGGGAGAAGCGACGGCAGCCATGATTGAGCGTGCCAGCGTTGCTCTCGACCAAGCGCGCATCGCCCACGTCAAGACCGCCTTCTACGATGAGGCCGCCTATGGCGATCCTGCCCGCAATCTTTCGTTGATGGGCGAGATGCGCCGCGCGCTGGAAAATGGCGACATTCAGCTTGTGCACCAACCGAAGTACGACTTTCGCAGCGGCGCCATTCTGAGCGCCGAAAGCCTCGTGCGTTGGAAGCATCCACTGCGGGGCATAGTTTCTCCGGACCTCTTTGTCCCCATGGCGGAGGAAACCGGACACATCCGTGCACTCACGGAATGGGTATTGCAGCGCGCGATTGAAGATCAGCGGCGGATGGCTGCCAGCGGGCACAAGCTTGCGCTTTCCATCAACATCTCCGGCCGGCTCTTGGCGGACGGCGATTTCGCGCGCGCGGCGATGGATCTGGTGTGCAACCCGGCGCATACCATCTGCTTCGAGATAACTGAGACGGCCGTTATCGACGATCCAAAGCGCGCGCTCGAAAACATCGATTTCTTCGCGAGCCACGGCGTGAAAATCGCCATCGATGATTACGGCTCCGGCCTGTCCTCTCTGGCGTATCTGAAGCAGATGCCCGCGCACGAACTCAAAATCGACAGGCTGTTCGTGCAAAACCTGACCAACAGCAATCGCGATGCATTGCTGGTGCGTTCCACCATCGACCTCGCCCACGGCCTTGGGCTTGAGGTGACCGCCGAAGGCGTGGAAACGCCGGCGGCCTTTGCGATGCTGGCCGCGATGGGCTGCGATCTTGCGCAGGGCTACTTGGTCTCGCGGCCGGCGACGACGGAAGAATTGGTGGCGCTTCTGTCAGACGAGAAGCGGCTACGGTACTATCGTCAAACCGCCACATCGGGCCCGCAACCGCAGCCTGTCGTTGTCGACGGCAAATTCCGGATGCAAACGAAGTCCGCCTAAACGTCGAGGGGCAGTTCAGTCGTGTCCTTTAGATATTCCAAGATGATGCTCGACTCGAGATGCGCGATCGCCACGCAGCGCAGCAATTTCTGTTGCACGATTTCCTGAAAATGCGGCAAGTCGCGCGCGACGAGTTTAATGAGATAGTCCGCTTCGCCGGTGAGCATGACGCAAAGCGTCACTTCCTGCATACGCGCCACGAGATCGCGAAATTGCTTCACGCTCGTTGCAGCGTGATCCTTGAGGCGGACGCGGATGATGGCGCCGCATGACAATCCCGCGCTTTGCGCGTCAACCAGCCCAACAACGGCGCGCAACGCGCCGCTTTCCTTCAAGCGGCTGAGGCGACGCGAGACGAGGCTCGGCGACACACCTGCTGCTTCCCCAAGCTCCGCTTGTGACGCCCATGCATCGCGCTGGACCGCGTGAAGCAAACGACGGTCTAACTCATCCAACGCGACCGCATCACGTTTCATGATCAGTATCCCGATATCACGCACATTTTGTGCATATATGGGTGATATATCTCTCATATTGGAACTGAAAATGCAAATGAAGCGATGTATTGTGTCGCTTCATGAGTGCAAAATCCAAACCGTTGACAGAGACCGTCCCGGGCGTTTCGGTGGATTGGTCGCGCGTTGTCGAATTGGTTCTGTGCTCGCGCGCCATGGATGCGATCGAGGAAACCGAACTCGTTCCGCAAAAGAAAATTTTCTATCAGTTTAGCGCGCGTGGTCACGACATGGCGCAGGTGCTGCTGGGTCTGCACCTCACGCATCCCAAAGATGCGATCTGCGGCTATTACCGATCGCGTCCCATTCTGTTGTCGCTTGGTGTTGCGCTCGAAGATGCGCTTGGGTCGGCGATGGGGCGCGCCGGCGGCTACAGCGACGGGCGCGATATTGGCGTCGTCTTCAACTATCCCAACGCGCACGGCGCCTCGGCATTGCCAATGTGCGGCGGAGTCGGCGCGCAATACACGCCGACCGCCGGCTACGCGCAAGCCATCGAGTATCATCAGCGCGTCTTGAAAGATCGCGCCTACGAAGGCGCCATCGGCGTGGTGCTGGGCGGCGACGCCTCCGTGGCGACGAACGGCTTTTGGTCAGCGCTCACGATCGCAACGACCCAAAAGCTGCCGATGCTGTTCTACATCGAAGACAATGGTTACGGCATATCGGTGCCTGGAGCGTTCCAAACACCCGGCGCGAATATCGCCAAGAATCTCGCAAGCTTCTCCGGTTTGAAGGTGCTCGACGGCAACGGCAGCGATCCAGAGACGGCAGAATATCTGGTGCGCGAGGCGGTTTCCCACACCCGCGCTGGGCGTGGACCGGTTTTGCTGCGGCTCGCCGTGCCTCGCCTTGAAGGTCACTCCTTCCAAGACACCCAGGCCTACAAATCCAAGGAGACGCTCGCAGCGGAATGGGCGCGCGATCCGCTGCCGAAACTCAAAGCACACGTGACGCCGTTGATAGGCGCCGGCGTCTGGGATCGCTTGGAGGCAGAGGCAAAGGAACGCGTGGCGCGCGCGGCGCAGATCGCCGATCAGCGTCCGGTAGCGGACGCGGCCAGCGTTACACGCTTCGTCTTCGATGAAGGTGAGGTGCAAAGCGAAGGCGGTCAGTGGCGCGCAGGCTATCAAGCGCCGGCGTCGAGCAGCGAACCCAAACCTGAAGGCGCGCGGATCAACATGATCACCGCGATCCGCCGCACACTTGATCACGAATTGAGCGTCAATCCGCGGGTTCTGGTGTTCGGCGAAGACGTCGGCCCAAAGGGTGGCGTGCATGGCGTGACGCTTGGCCTGCAAGAAAAACACGGCGGCGATCGCGTGTTCGATACTTCGCTTAGCGAAGAAGGCATCATCGGCCGCGCCGTCGGCATGGCCATCGCGGGATTGATGCCAGCGCCGGAAATTCAGTTTCGCAAGTACGCCGATCCGGCGTGCGAGCAGATCAACGATTGCGGAACCATGCGCTGGCGCACCGCCAACCGCTTCGCGGCGCCAATGGTAGTGCGGATGCCGGTGGGCTTCTTCAAGTGCGGAGACCCGTGGCACTCGCAGACTAATGAGGTGCAGTTCGTGCACAGCCCGGGCTGGCGTGTCGCAGCGCCGTCCAACGCTGAAGACGCCGTTGGTCTGTTGCGTACGGCGCTGCGCGGCAACGATCCCGTCATGTTTCTCGAACACCGCAATATGCTTGATGCGGCGAGTGCGCGCCGCCCCTATCCCGGCGACGATTTCGTGCTGCCCTTTGGCAAGGCCAAGACCACGAGGAGCGGCGACGCCATCACCATCGTCACCTGGGGCGCCATGGTTGAACGCTGTGAAACGGCAGCTGAGGGCACAAGCGCCGATGTGATCGACTTGCGTACACTGTCGCCGTGGGACAAGGCGACTGTGCTCGCGTCGGTCAAACGCACGCATCGCTGCTTCATTGTGCACGAAGATAGCGGCACGGCTGGCTTTGGCGCGGAGATCGCGGCGGTCGTTGCCGACGAAGCGTTCCTTGATCTCGACGCGCCGGTGGCGCGCATGACCATGCCGGATATCCCTTCGCCGCATCATCCCGATTTGATGGAATGGGCGCTGCCTTCGGCGCCGCGCATTCGCGACAAGATCCAAGAATTGCTGGCGTTCTGATGGCCGACGCGATCCAAATCTTGATGCCAATGGAGCAAGAAGGCTCCAAATCAGTCGTCCGTGCGTGGCTGAAGCAGGTCGGCGACGCGGTGAAGCGCGACGAGCCGATCGTCGAACTCGAGACCGACAAAGTCGCCGTCGAAGTGCCCGCGCCGGCCGATGGCGTGCTGACGGCGATCACCCTCAGCGAAGGCGACGACGCTGCGCCCGGCGCAGTATTGGGTTTGCTAGCCGTAGGCGCCGCGCCGCGCGCTGCCGCGTCAGCATCGCCGGCTATGGCGAAAGCGCCGGCCACGCTCGCACCAGCGGACAAGCGCACCGGAGGCGAGCAGCGCCTTTCGCCCCTGGTGCGCCGCCTCTTAGCGGACAACAAACTCGATGCCTCAGCTATCAAAGGCACCGGCCGTGACGGACGCATCACCCACGAAGATGTCGAATCTCACCTGAGGCAAGCTACGGCGCGCGTGATCACCGGGAAACCAGGCGAGCTGCGCTCACATCGCGTGCGCCACGATTCCATGCGCCGCTTCATCGCCGAACACATGACGCGATCGGTCCAGACCGCGCCGCACGTGACATCGGTTTTCGAAGCGGACTTTTCCGCCATCGCCGCGCACCGCGCCAAGCACAAGGCCGCCTACAAAACGCCGCTCACCTACTCCGCCTACTTCGTGCGCGCCGCAGCGGTGGCGATGCAAGCCGCGCCGAACGTGAACAGCCGCTGGCACGAGAACGAGCTGGAAGTGTTCGATAGCGTCAATATCGGCATCGGCGTCGCGCTCGGCGACAAAGGTCTGATCGTGCCCGTAATCCGCGAAGCGCAAGCGCTATCGCTGGCGGACACTGCGACGCGTCTGCATGACGCGATTGAACGCGCCCGCGCCGGCAAGCTTACGCCCGCTGACACTCAGGGCGGCACCTTCACGATCTCCAACCATGGCGTTTCCGGTTCGCTGCTCGCTTCGCCGATTATCATCAACCAGCCGCAATCGGCGATCCTCGGCATCGGCAAGCTCGAAAAGCGCGTGGTGGTGCGCGAAGTCGACGGCGCCGACGCCATGTTGATTCGGCCCATGGCGTACGTGACGCTCACGATCGATCACCGCGTCATCGATGCGCACCAAACCAATGCGTGGCTCACGCGATTTGTTGAAGTTCTCGAAACCTGGCCGCTGAACGACTAAAGGCATCAATCATGCTCGAAACCATTGCGCCGAAATCGGCAGATCCGCTGCTGAAGATCATCAAGATGTTTCGCGAAGATCCGCGGCCAGAGAAGATCGATCTGGGCGTCGGCGTGTACAAAGACGAGAGCGGCAACACCCCGGTCATGAAAGCGGTCAAGGAAGCGGAATTGCTTCTACAGGCAACGCAGAAGACTAAGTCCTATGTCGGCCAACAGGGCGACGTCGATTTCTTAAGCCTCGTCGGGCAGCTCGCGTTTGGCGACAAAGGGCGCGATTTCGTTTCAATACAGGCGGTCGGCGGCACCGGCGCGCTTCGCTTGGGCTGCGACTTGCTGCGCGAGAGCGGCGCCAAGCGCGTGCTGCTCCCACAACCATGCTGGCCTAACCATCCATCAATCGTGCGCGCGGCGCGGATGGAGCCTGTTGATGCGCCGTTCTTCAACATCGGCGAACAGCGCATCGATATGGATGTGTTGATCGGCACCTTCGATAAGCTCGAACGCGGCGACGCGGCGATCATTCAGGCGTGTTGCCACAATCCGCTGGGCGCCGATTTCTCGATCGCGCAATGGATTGAGCTGGCTGGCGTGGTTTCTGCGCGCGGCATCGTTCCGCTGCTGGACCTCGCCTATCAAGGCTTCGGCGACGGCATCGACGAGGATGTCGCGGGGTTGCGCGCGTTCTTGGATCGCGTGCCGGAAGCGATCGTGGCGATGAGCGAGGCCAAATCGTTTGGCATTTATCGCGAGCGCGTCGGCGCTCTGTTCGTGAAAGCGCTGGAAACCGCGCGCACCGCGATACAAAGCAACATCTTCGCGATCGCGCGCGCCAATTATTCGATGCCGCCCGACCATGGCGCGTCGATCGTGCGCACGATCCTCAATGACGCCACGCTCCAGAAAACCTGGCGCGATGAACTCGATCACATCCGCGCTCACATCAAAAGCACGCGCGCGGCGCTCGCGGCAGAGCGCGTGAATTCGATTCCGATGCATTTGATCGCCACGCAGAAGGGTATGTTCTCGACCTTGCCGCTTGATCAAGCGCAGGTCGTCGCGCTCCGCGAACAGCATGCGATCTACATGACGGATGCTGCACGCATCAACGTCGCGGGACTGCGCAAGGCCGACATCCCGCGCTTCATAGAGGCGCTGAAAGCGGTCGCTTAAGCCGCGTTCATCGTCAGCAAGTCGTAGGCAGCAACGGTCTCACCGTCGCGATTGGTCACGACCACGTCCCAGCGCACTTCGCCCTGGTCGGGCCGTCGCAACGTCTTTTCTTTCACGGTGAGCGCAACCTGGATCGCGTCGCCTGGTTTTACGGGCTTGGTGAAACGCAGATTGTCGAGCCCGTAGTTGGCCAACACCGGCCCCGGATCGGGATCGACAAAAAGTCCCGCCGCGAACGACAAAATCAAATAGCCATGCGCCACACGGCCGCCGAACAGCGGATTGGCCGTGGCCGCTTCTTCATCCATGTGCGCGTAGAACGTGTCGCCCGTGAAGTGCGCGAAATGTTCGATGTCATCGAGCGTGATTTCGCGGGATTTTGTCTTGAGTTGATAGCCGAGCGGCAGCGCGTGGAATTTGCGGCGAAACGGATGCTCCTCCGCAAGCGTGGTGGCCGCGCCATTCATCCAGCGGCTGGTGATCGCGCTCAGCACCGATGGATGTCCCTGCAACGCGGTGCGCTGCATGTAGTGCTTCACGCCGCGGACGCCGCCCATCTCTTCACCACCGCCCGCGCGGCCCGGTCCGCCATGGACAAGGTGCGGCATGGGTGAGCCGTGACCTGTGGATTCTTTCGCGCTGTGGCGATCGATGACGGCGATACGGCCGTGGAAAGCGCCGCAACCCAACACCATTTCCGAAGCAAATACGTCGTCGTGCGTGAACACGCTCATGACCAATGAACCTTTGCCACGGTTGGCCAAGGCGATTGCATCGCCAGCATCTGAATCTTTCGTTGAATACGGCATGAGCGCCGCGACCGGACCGAAGGCCTCGACATCGTGGACCGCGGTTGCCTTCCACGGATCGTCGCAACGGATCAACACAGGCGAAATAAACGCGCCCTTCTCATCGCCCATCTCGGCGTTTGGGTCACCGAAGACAATGCGGCCGTCGCGGGCGATCGCCTCGATCTTGGCGCGCACATCGGCGCGCTGCGATTGCGAGACGAGCGCGCCCATCGTCGTCGTTTCGTCGCGCGGATCTCCGGTCTTCACCTTCGTCAACCGAGCGACAATTGCCTGTTCTGCGGCGGCGATCAGTTTGGCGGGGACAAGCGCGCGGCGAATGGCGGTGCACTTTTGGCCCGCCTTCACCGTCATTTCCTTCACAACTTCTCTGACGAACAGATCGAACTCCGGAGAGTCAGCTGAGGCGTCATGGCCAAGCACGGCGGCGTTGAGCGAATCCTGCTCCGCAATAAAGCGCACGCCCTCTCTGGCGATCACCGGATGCATCCTTAGTTTTTGCGCGGTGTCGGCGGAGCCGGTGAATGAGACGACATCTTGCGCCGTCAAATGATCAAACAAGTCTCCGGTCGCGCCGCAGATCAGCTGCAGCGCGCCGTCGGGCAATACATTGGCGTCGAGCATCACGCGCACCGCCGCTTCCGTCAGGTACGACGTTGCACTGGCCGGCTTCACGATCGCCGGAAGTCCCGCGAGCAAAGTTGGCGCAAGCTTTTCTAGCATGCCCCAGACGGGAAAATTGAACGCGTTGATGTGAACGGCCACGCCTTGCCGCGAGGTGTAGACGTGCAGACCTTGGAACGTGCCGCCGCGGGACAGCGCTTCCACCGCGCCATCGATCAGAATTCTATCGTTGGGGAGCTCGCGGCGGCCCTTGCCTTGATAGACAGCGAACGTGCCGATGCCGCCGTCGATGTCGATCGAGCTATCTGCCTTGGTCGCGCCGGTATGGTAGCTCAGTTCGTAGAGCGCATCCTTCTTTGCCATGAGCGCGTCAGCCAACGCCTTCAGCAGCCCCGCTCGTTGGTGAAACGTAAGCGCACGCAGCGCTGGCCCGCCGCGCTCGCGCGCGAAACGCATCATCGCGCCGAAATCCAACCCCTGGGACGATGTGAGCGCCACCACTTCGCCGTTCACTGCGGAGCGCAATTCGACTGTGCCGCCAGCGCCGGCGACCCACTTGCCTTCGGCGTAGTTCTGCAGCGTGATGGGCTTCATCTTATTGTCCCGTGAATTTCGGCGAACGCTTTTCCATGAAGGCGCTGACGCCTTCCTTGTAGTCGGCCGTGCGGCCAAGCCGGCGCTGTGAATCGCGTTCGTGATCAAGCTGGTCGCTGAGTGAGCGCGTCCCGCTTTCGCGGATCAGCTTCTTCGTGTCGACAAGACCGCGTGTTGGCGCCGACGCGAACTTAGCGGCAAGCGCGTCCACCTCGGTTTGCAGTTTGTCGTCATCGACGCACTTCCAGATCATTCCCCACGCTTCAGCTTTCTCGGCAGGCAGCGGTTCGCCTGTCAACGCCAAACCCATTGCGCGCGCTTGTCCCGCCAGGCGCGGTAACGTCCACGTGCCGCCGCAATCTGGAATGAGGCCGATATTGGCGAAGCTCTGAATGAACTTGGCGCTCTTAGCAGCGATGACGATGTCGCATGCGAGCGCGATGTTGGCGCCGGCGCCGGCTGCGACGCCGTTCACAGCGCAGATCACCGGCATTTCCATCGTCGACAAACGGCGGATCAGCGGATTGTAGCGCTTCTCAATCGACTCCCCGAGATCAATGCCCTCGCCGCCCGGCGCGACGGCGCGGTCGCTGAGGTCTTGACCCGCGCAAAATCCGCGCCCCGCGCCGGTGAGCACGAGCACACGCGCTTCGCTCTTCGAAACCGCCTCTAACGCCCGCGAAACTTCATCGTGCATCTGCACGGTGAAGCTATTCAACCGATCGGGCCGGTTGAGCGTGAGCCGCGCGACGCCAGTTCCGATTTCGAGCTTGATGGTCTCAAAATCCATGGCCGCACTCCGCTTGCTGACTTTGCGGTGGCGTAGGATAGAACGCTTGGTCGGTCAATTCACGAGAGATGAGTGATGGTCAGCGAAGCAGATGCGCTTGCGCGCAAAGTGGCCGACGCGATGATCGCACGCGAAGGCACCGGCCCGGCATGGGGCTTGGTGATCGAAGAAGCGCGTGAAGGTTATGCGCGCGTGCGCATGATCGTGCGCGCCGACATGGTGAACGGCCACGACATCGCGCACGGCGGCATGATCTTCTCGCTTGCCGACAGCGCGTTTGCCTATGCTTGCAACTCACGCAATGACACCACCGTTGCGCAAAGCGCGACGATCTCATTCTTGTCCCCGTCAAAACTCGGCGACACGCTGGTAGCCGAGGCGCAGGAACTTTCGCGCGCCGGCCGGAGTGGCGTCTATCAAGTGCGCGTGCGCACTGCTGAAGGCGGCGTAGTTGCTGAATTCACTGGGCTTTCGCGCTCACTCGGCGGCGCAGTCCTGTAACCACCATTCATTGACCGGTTGGTCGGCTAATTGTATGTTATCACTTGTCCAGAGGTGCGCCCGTGTACACGACCGATATGAGCGGCAAGAAGCAGGCGGAAACCGTCAGCGAAGATCCCGAAAAGCTCGCGGCCTTTGAAGCGCGCGTCGCCAACGACGAATTCATCGAACCAAAAGATTGGATGCCGGAGGCGTACCGCAAAACGCTGGTGCGGCAGATGTCGCAACACGCGCACAGCGAAATCGTCGGCATGCTGCCGGAAGGCAACTGGATCACACGCGCGCCGAACCTGCGCCGCAAGGCGATCTTGCTCGCCAAGGTGCAGGATGAAGCCGGGCACGGCCTTTATCTCTACTCCGCCGCGGAAACGCTCGGCACCTCGCGCGATGAGATGACCGAGGCGCTGCTCAGCGGCAAAGCCAAGTACTCCACCATCTTCAACTACCCAACGCTGACTTGGGCAGACATCGGCGCGATCGGCTGGCTGGTTGATGGCGCGGCGATCATGAACCAAGTGCCGCTACAGCGCACCTCATACGGTCCCTACGCGCGCGCCATGGTGCGCATCTGCAAGGAAGAGAGCTTCCATCAGCGTCAGGGCTACGAGATCATGATGCATCTCGCCGCCGGGACGCTGGAGCAGAAGCGCATGGCGCAAGACGCGCTCGACCGCTGGTGGTGGCCGTCGCTGATGATGTTCGGCCCGCCGGACGACAAGTCGCCCAACACCGAACAAAGTATGCGCTGGCGCATCAAGCGCGACACCAATGACGAGCTGCGGCAGAAGTTCGTCGATATTACCGTGCCACAAGCCGAAGCGATTGGGCTGACGCCGCCCGATCCGGCGATCAAGTGGAACAAAGAGCGCAACGCCTACGATTTCGGCGAAGTCGATTGGGAAGAGTTCTACGCCGTCGTCCGGGGCGAGGGTCCGGTCGCGAAGGAGCGCATGCAAGCGCGGGTGAAAGCCTGGGAGGACGGCGCCTGGGTGCGCGAAGCGGCGCGCGTGCATGCGGAAAAGCGCGCCAACGCAAAAGTCGCGGCGGAGTAAGTCATGAGCGATCCCAAAAAAGAATGGCCGCTGTGGGAAGTGTTCGTGCGCGGCAAAGGCGGACTTTCGCACCGCCACGTCGGCAGCGTGCACGCCGCCGACGCAACCATGGCCGTTGAGCACGCACGCGACACCTACACGCGGCGCATGGAAGGCGTGAGCTTGTGGGTGGTGCCGTCAGCACAAATCACCGCCAGCGACCCCGGCGAAGCAGCCGCGCTATTTGAGCCGGCGGAAGACAAAGTCTATCGCCACCCGACCTTCTACACGATCCCCGCGAACGTGAAGCACATCTGATGGCGGACATGCCCCCCCTCGCTGTCTACGCGCTGCGCCTGGGCGATGACGCGCTCATTCTCGGGCAGCGTTTGTCGGAATGGTGCGGCCACGCGCCGGCGGTAGAGGTGGATTTGTCGCTCGCGAACGTCGCGCTCGACCTGATCGGACAAGCCACGCACTTCTTGGGCGCCGCCGGCGCGATCGAAGGCAAGGCGCGCGATGCAGATGCGCTGGCGTTTCGCCGCGACGTGATGGACTTCAGCAATTGCTTGCTGGTGGAGCAACCGAACGGCGACTTCGCGCAAACCATGGCGCGCCAATTCTTGTACGCGCACTATCAAGAACTGCTGCTGGCCGGACTGGCGGCAAGCAAGGACGATCGCTTCGCCGCTATCGCCGCAAAAGCCGTTAAAGAGGTGGCGTACCACTGCAAGCTCGCCAGCGATTGGGTAGTGCGCCTGGGCGACGGCACCGAAGAGAGCCGTGCGCGCATGATCGCCGGCCTGGATTGGATGTGGCGTTTTGCTGACGAATTGTTCGTGACGGATGTGGTCGATGAGGCCGCTATCCGCGCCGGTGTTGGCGTGAACAAAGCCGCGCTCCGCGCCAATTGGGACACGCGCATCAATGCGGTGTTGGCGCAAGCAGCGCTGGAGCGTCCCGCGACGCGGCGCGGCG
This sequence comes from Terricaulis sp., assembly GCA_047601265.1. Taxonomy (GTDB): domain Bacteria; phylum Pseudomonadota; class Alphaproteobacteria; order Caulobacterales; family Aquidulcibacteraceae; genus Vitreimonas. The sequence goes on along the minus strand of JASGJR010000001.1, from coordinate 2,874,531 downwards.
TTGTCGGCGGCCGCGCCGGCCGGCACAGCGAACACCTCGGTCACCTGTTGAGCGACATGCAATTCCTGCAACGCGCCTACCCAGGCGCGACGTGGTGAGCGCGCAGCACACACGGTCAGATCGTGAGTTGGAGCGCGGGCTTCCGGCCCGCAGTGCGCCGGGAGGCGCGCGCTCCGACCTACAAGCGATCGCACACGTGCTTGCGCAAGTCCCCGATCCCGAAATCCCCGCCGTTTCCGTCGTCGATCTCGGCATCGTGCGCGAGATCGCCGCCGACCACGTAACCATCACGCCGACATACACAGGCTGCCCCGCAACCATCGCCATCGAACAAATGATCCGCGCTGCACTGGACTCCAACGGGTTCGAAAACGTGCGCATTGAAACGGCGCTCTCCCCGGCCTGGTCCACGGATTGGATCAGCGACCAAGGCCGCGAAAAGTTGCGCGCCTATGGCATCGCGCCGCCGCCCAAGGGCGCGAATGCGGCGTCGCTGAAGAACGAGACTGACGCCGAATGCCCGCGCTGCGGCTCGAGCAATACCGAAGAAATTTCCCGTTTCGGCTCCACGCCGTGCAAAGCGCTCTGGCGCTGCAAGGCCTGCGCGGAGCCATTCGACCGGTTCAAGTGTCACTGATGGCGTCGATCGACTTTCATAAATTGCGCGTGGCGGAGGTAAAGCGTGAGACGCCCGACGCGGTGTCGGTGCGCTTCGACTTGCCAGACGAATTACGCGAGACCTTCAAGTTTCGGCCGGGGCAGCATCTGACGCTGCGCTGCGAGATCGGCGGCGAGGAAGTGCGGCGCAACTATTCCATCTGCGTAGCCGCGCATGAAGACATGCTGAAGATCGGCGTGAAGCAGATCGCCGGCGGCGTTTTTTCCGGCTGGGTGAACAATGAACTAAGAGCGGGCGATGTTGTCGACGTGATGGCGCCGCATGGGAGCTTTTGCTGGAGCTTCCATCACGAAACGCAGCGCGAATACGTCGGCTTTGCAGGCGGATCGGGCATCACGCCGGTGCTCTCCTTGATGAAGGCGACATTGTCGTTGGAGCCGGATTCTCGCTTCACGCTGATTTACGGCAATCGCACGTCGTTGGGCGTGATGTTTCTGGAAGAGATCGCCGCGCTCAAAGATCGCTATCTCGACCGGCTGCAAGTTTTCCATTTCCTTGAGGATGAGGAAGAAGAGATCGAACTCTTCAATGGCCGGCTGGATCGTCCGAAGGTCGAGCAGATTCTCAGCACGTTGGTCGATCCGTCGCTGATCGACGCGTTTTTCATTTGCGGGCCTGGCCCGATGATGGACGCGATCGAAGAGACGCTCTTAGCGCAAGGCGTTGATAAATCGAAGTTGCTCATCGAGCGCTTCACCACAGGCCCGCTCTCCGCAGCGCAAGCTGCCGCCGCCCGCGCGCTGGAAGAAAAAGCGGCTGGCCGCAAGATGAGTGTAACGCTGGAAGGCCGGCGCATGAGTGTGTCGTTCGATCCGGAAAAACATTCCATTCTGGACAATGTTCGCGCAGCGGGCCTGCCGGCCCCGTTCGCCTGCAAAGGCGGCGTGTGCGCCACCTGCCGCGCCAAGGTCACGCAAGGTGAAGTCAGCATGAAGGTGAACTACGGGCTTTCGGCGGAAGAATTGGCTGAAGGCTACGTGCTCACTTGCCAAGCGACGCCGCTGACGGATGATGTCGCGCTAACTTACGACGTTTAGCGCGAAAGAGAACCGGTATGAGTGAGGCGACGCCTGTCGAGGCAAAACCGGCTGCGACTGTATTGCTGCTGCGCGACGAGCCTGAGTTTCAAGTGTTGATGGTGAAGCGTCACCACCAAGTCGACTTCGCTTCGAGCGCTCTGGTATTTCCGGGCGGCAAAACGCATGCGGGCGATGCCGACGAAAACTGGGCGCGACACGCCTCTGGTTGGGATGCGTTCGACGCGACCCAGCGCGCCCTGCGGATCGGCGCAATTCGGGAGGCGTTCGAAGAAAGCGGCATTCTGCTTTGTACGCGCCGCGACGGCGGCGCCTTCACAGCCGCCTGTGACCCAGCGATGCGCGCCGCGGTCGACAAGCGTGAAATCGAGTTCATCGATGTCGTGCGCGATCTTGACGTCATCCTCAATCTGGACGCGCTCACGGTATTCGCGCGTTGGATCACGCCGGGTTTCATGCCTAAGCGTTTCGACACTTGGTTCTACGCCGCCAAGGCGCCGCCAGCGCAAGTCGCGGCGAGCGATGGCCGCGAAACCGTCGACGCGGAGTGGATTGCGCCCACGGAAGCATTGCGCCTTTCCAAAGCCGGCGAGCGCACGATCATCTTTCCAACCCGCATGAACGTGCAATTGTTGGCGCAGGCCGCGAGCGCGGCCGAGTGCGTGGCGCAAGCAACGGCGCGAAAACTCGTTCCCGTTCTTCCCGAGGTGCAGCATCGTGATGGCGGTCAGGTCTTGGTTATTCCGAGCGATGCCGGCTACGGCGAAGTCGCAGAACCACTCAATTCCATGATGGGCGAAGGCCGCGGCTCCTAGGGACTGTCCGCCGCTGAACCGCTGACGTACACCGCACGCATGAGCAAGATCGAAAACGGCTGGAACGAGTCCGCAGCGGCGTGGATCGCGGATATGGGAGAGCATGGCGATTTCGGCCGCCAGTATGTGCTTGATCCGATCATGCTGCCCCGCGCGCTTGCGGCGAAGGCCGGGAATGCGCTGGACGTTGGCTGCGGCGAGGGCCGGTTCTGCCGGCTATTGCAACAGCACGGCATTGCAACGACCGGACTCGATCCCACACCCGCGCTGCTCGCTCAAGCGCGAGAGCGTGATCCCGCAGGCGCCTATGTCGAGGCCAGCGGTGAAGCGTTGCCAATGCCGAACGCGAGCTTCGACCTTGTCGTCAGTTATCTCAGCCTGATCGACATTCCCGATTTTGCGGCCGCAATTGCGGAGATGTCGCGCGTTCTGAAACCTGGCGGGCGCCTGCTCGTCGCCAATCTCAACAGCTTCAACACTGCCTCGGGCGACGATGGTTGGGTGCGCGACGCGTTAGGCCGGCTCAAGCACTATCCGCTCGACAATTATCTCGAAGAACGCGCGTTTTGGACCGCATATCGCGGCATTCGCATCGTCAATCATCACCGGCCGCTCAGCGCCTACATGCGCGCCTTTCTCGCCTGCGGGCTGACGTTGAGTTATTTCGATGAACCCGCTCCCGTCGTAGGTGCGCCAGAACCAAAGGCCGAACGCTATCGCCGCGCACCGTGGTACGTCGTCATGGAGTGGCGAAAGCCGGTTTGATTATTCGGCGGCTTGAGAAAGACCGCCCAGCGTTAGATCAACCGCCATATCGGCGAGTGCGGCCGCGCTCACTGGACCCTTCGGATCGAACCAAGTGTGAGTCCAGTTGATCATGCCGAAATAGAGCATGGCTGCCGCCACACCTGCGCCGCTCTTTTTCTTCAACTGCGGTTCGATTTCGACCAGCAGCCGCCGCACGATGTCGATCAGGCTACGCTGGGTCGCGACGATCTCGGCGCGGCGCGCCCTTGGCAAATTGTCGAGTTCATTGAGCAAGACTTTGTGGCGATCAGCGGCGCCAACATAAAGCGCCATGAACCGATGCGTCAGTTCGTGAAGCTTGCGCTTAGGCTGATCCGCAAAACTCATCACCTCTCGCGCCGCTACATCGAGGGCGCGGACGTGGCTGATCATCACGTCGAACAGGATGTCCTCTTTCGAACTGTAATAATGATAGATCAGCGACTTCGAGGTTTTGCAGCGTTTGGCGATATCCGCGACAGAGGCGCCGTTGAAGCCAAGGCTCGCGTAGAGCGCAGCGGCGGCGTCCACAATCGCCTCTTTCCGCTCATCATATTCTGCCGCCTGGGTCCGCGCCATGTTCCCTCCCGTCGGCCCAGATTACTAACGGGGAAGTTTAGGGAACAATCCCGCCTATCCCCCGTTTTCCCGTCGCTTGCGTATTTAGCGTTACGAGAATGAGCGGCCCAATGTTTGATATGGCGGAAACGAAGGCAGCAGAAACAACACCTAAGCTCCGCCACGCTGTCCGACATATCGCTCTTATCGGCAATTTCCCTCCCCGGCGCTGCGGCATCGCCACATTCACTTCGGATCTGTTCACCGCGATTGAAAGCGTTGACCCGGGCCTGCGATGCGATGTCGTCGCCATGGACGACGGCGCGCAGCAATACGCGTATCCGACGCAAGTTTCTCGGCAGATCGCGCAAGAAGACATCGCCGACTATTGCAGCATCGCCGACGCACTCAATCGCGATGGCGTCGAACTCGTTTCCATTCAGCATGAGTTCGGCATTTTTGGCGGTGTCGCCGGCGCCAACTTGCTGGCGCTTGGCGCCGGCCTCAACGCACCGGTCGTCGTGACGCTCCACACCGTGCTCGAAAACCCCAACGATGACCAGCGCCGCGTCATGGACGCGCTCATCGGCAACGCCACGCGACTAGTGGTCATGTCGCGGAAAGGGCGCGAAATCCTTTCACGTGTATACAACGCCTCTACGCGGAAGATCGCGGTGATCCCCCACGGCGCTCCAGATCGCCCATTGCAGCCAACAAAACCGATGAAGGCGCGGCTTGGCTTCGAGGGTCGCGAGGTGATGCTGACTTTCGGTCTGCTGTCACCAAACAAAGGTCTTGAGAGTGCAGTTCGCGCGCTGCCGCAGATCGCCGCTGCTCGGCCGAACGTGCTATACGTCATTGTCGGCGCCACGCATCCGCATCTCGTCGCCCGCGAAGGCGAAGCGTATCGTGAAAAGCTTATGGCGTTGGCCGCCGAATTGGGCGTCACCGACAACATAACATTCGTGAATGCCTTCGTTGATACGGAAGAACTTCTCGATTATCTGAGCGCCGCGGACGTGTACGTTACGCCGTATCTGAACAAGGCTCAGATCACCTCCGGCACGCTCGCTTACGCCGTCGCCCTCGGAAAGCCCGTGGTGTCGACGCCATATTGGCACGCAGAGGAATTGCTGGCGGACGGGGTTGGCGAATTGACGCCGTTCAACGATGCAGACGCCATCGCAGAGAAAGTCACACGCCTGCTGAGTGACGACGTCTTGCGCCGCACGCAGGCAAAACGCGCTTACGAGCGCGGACGGGAAACCATCTGGTCCCGCGTAGGCGAACGCTATCTCGAAGTGTTTGAAGACGCGCGCAGCGAGTGGCTTGCCGCACGCGCCAATCGCAGCGAACGGCGCACGCTGCCTCTGCCGTCCATGTCCTTGCGCGCACTGGAGCGCATGAGCGATGCAACCGGCATGTTTCAGCACGCTCGCTTCAGCGTGCCGGACCGCCGTCACGGATATTGCGTCGATGACAACGCACGCGCGCTCGTGCTGACGCAACGCATGAGCGACGCCGGCCTCCACGGCGCCCCGCTCGAGCGGCTTGCGCTTATCTATGCGTCGTTTGTTGACTATGCTTGGAACGAAGACACCAAGCGGTTTCGCAACTTTATGGGATTTGATCGCACCTGGCTTGAAGACGCCGGCTCCGAAGATAGCTTTGGCCGCACCTTTTGGGCGATTGGTGAGACAGCGCTGCGCTCGAAGGACGACGAACTACGCGCATGGGCCTTCAATCTCGCCCGCACGGCTGCGCCGCACGCGCTCGACCTCGGCGCACTTCGCACCCACGCTTTTAATGCGCTCGGCTTTGTCGCTTTGGCGGAAGCTGGAGATCGCGGCGCACGCGACGCCCTCTATCACCTGCTCTCCTACATCCATGACGCTCACACGCGCGAGACGCGAGCGCGTTGGACGTGGTTCGAGCCCGTCCTTGGTTATGACAACGCACGTTTGCCGCAAGCGCTCATCCGCGGCGGTATGCTCCTGGACGACGCGCGCTTTCGCAATACCGGCCTCGCCACGCTGATGTGGCTCACTGACGTGCAAACCGCGCCGACCGGACGGTTCCAGCCAGTCGGTCACCAGAGCTTCGGCCGCGCTTATGAGCGTCCCGCCCAGTTCGACCAACAGCCGCTGGAAGCCGCGGCCACCGTAGACGCGTGCTGGGCCGCGTTCGACATGACGGGCGATCCGCGTTGGCGCCAGGAGGCATACCGCGCTTTCGCCTGGTTCCTCGGCGAAAACGATCTTCGCGTGAAACTCGCCAACACCGAACGCGGCGGTTGCTTCGACGGATTGTGCGCTGACGGCGCCAATCGAAACCAGGGCGCGGAATCAATCTTGTCATACCAACTCGCACTTTGTTCCATGCGTGTGCGAGAGCGCACACGTCGCTCCGGTCCAGTCTTTTAATCGCCGTTTTCTCGCCGCGAGCGGTAGTGCATGCTGCGCGCGTCTCTACCAAATGCGCTGGGCTGAGCGATGGCACTCAACATCCACAACTTCGATCTTCGGCTAACGCCAGATCCGGCGCGCGTCGTTGTTCGACCATTTCACATCGCGCCCGATACCAAAGCCGGAAACGAGAATCAGTCCAGCCGCGCGAAGCGCATTGTTGAAGCTGTACTGCAGATGTCGGAGGACGAATGCGCGCGCAACTTGGCTGTCGTCGACGCTGACTTTGATGCGCGTCACTGGCAGACAGAGGCTGTGTACATCCGCCGCTACGAACAGGTGGCGAAAGACATGGAGCTTCAGCTCGACGTGGGTCCATCACATCGGGAGTTGATCGGCGCGTACTTCTGCCACGAATATTCCTACGCCGCCGCCGCGATCATGAATCCCAGCGTCGTGCCGCACCCCGATCAAAGCGGCATGCGCAAGGGCGAGCAGCGCTTCGTCATGTCACTGCGCACTGTTGGTGAAGGTCACATTTCATCGATTGCGTTTCGCGAAGGCATTCTCAGCGCTGACGGCGACATGACGCTCTGGCCCCAGCCTTCGTTTTCCATCGCCGCCGAATCTAAGCATCCCCAACCGGAAGGCGCATTCGACGTCGAACGCTCAGCGGCGGCGCCGATTTCTGGCACAGTGCTGTTTCCCTTTACGCGCGCTCAGCGTAACGGCTTGGAGGATTGTCGGCTGGTGCGCTTCGTCGAGGATGATGGCAGGGTAACGTACTTCGGCACCTACACTGCCTATTCCGGCGTAAGCATCGGTTCGGAGCTGTTGGAGACTGACGACTTCAGCAAATTTCGTCTCTCGCCGATGCGGGGTTCAGCTTCGCACAACAAAGGAATGGCGTTCTTCCCGCGGCGGATCGGTGGCGATTACGCCGTGATCGGCCGACAAGACGGCGAGAGCCTCTTCTTCATGCGCTCCGCGGACAAGCTGGACTGGAACGGCGGAGAGAAGATTCTCGCGCCAAAATTCGCGTGGGAGCTCGTGCAAATCGGCAATTGCGGATCGCCGATCGAACTCGACGAAGGTTGGCTCATGCTCACCCACGGCGTTGGCGCGATGCGGAAATACTCGATTGGCGCGGTGTTGCTGGACAAGAGCAATCCGACCAAAGTGCTCGGCCGCACGGCAAAGCCCCTGCTGTCGCCGTCGCACGAAAACCGCGAGGGCTACGTACCGAACGTGCTCTACACATGCGGCGCGATGCAGCACGGCGACTGGCTCTTCTTGCCCTACGGCATAGCCGACTCCGCAGTTTCCTTCGCCATGGTTGAGCTCAGATCACTACTCGCTGAGCTTTCTTGAACCAAATTTCGTCGCTTGGGCCTGTAACCCGCGACCGGCTAGACCGTATGGAGCGTTGAGCCGGCCCGTTCCGCCGGTGCATCGCGCTTCAGGATCGGCAATGACGCTTATTATTCTTTCGTACCTCGGCGGCGTGCTGACGATCCTCAGCCCCTGCATTCTTCCCGTGCTGCCGTTTGTATTCGCACGCGCCGATCGACCGTTTCTTAAGAGTGGCTTGCCCCTCCTCATCGGGATGGTGGCGACCTTCGCCATCGTCGCGACCTTGGCCGCGGTGGGCGGCGGTTGGGCGGTGCAAGCCAACCAGATCGGACGCTACATCGCGCTCGCCGTGTTGGCGCTGTTCGGCGTGACGCTGCTGTTTCCGCACGTGGCGGAGGTGTTGACGCGGCCACTCGTTGGTCTTGGCAACAAGCTCACAGAGAACGCGCAGGAGAAAGACGACGTCGGTGGCTCTCTGCTCCTTGGCGTCGCGACTGGATTGCTGTGGTCGCCTTGTGCTGGTCCAATTCTCGGCTTGATCTTCGCTGGTGCTGCGCTGAACGGCGCCAATGCGCAAACCACGTTTCTCTTGATCGCATACGCGTTGGGGTCGGCCACGGCGCTCGGTGCGGCGCTTTTTCTTGGCAGGGGCGTTTTCGCCGCAATGAAAAAATCGCTCGGCGCCGGCGAGTGGGTGCGCCGCGGTTTGGGCGCGCTTGTGCTCGCTGGCGTAGTTGCAATCGCGTTTGGCCTCGACACCAAGGTGTTGTCGAAACTCTCTTTCGTTAACACCACCAATTTTGAGCAGAGCTTGCTCGACGGCGGCGGCATGAACCGCGCCCATGCCGACAATCAGACAGTCGACGGTCCGTTGCCGGTGATTGGCCCGATGCCCTCGCTCAATGGAGCGACCACGTGGCTCAACTCGCCGCCGCTGACGAGCGAACAGCTGCGCGGCAAGGTCGTGCTTGTAGATTTCTGGACTTATTCCTGCATCAACTGCCTGCGCAGCCTTCCATACGTGCGCGCGTGGGCGGAGAAATATCGCGATCAAGGCTTGGTTGTGATCGGCGTCCACGCGCCTGAATTTGCCTTCGAGCGCGACCTCAACAATGTGCGCAACGCGGTTCGCGATCTCAACGTCGCTTACCCGGTCGCCATCGACAATGACCGCGCAATCTGGCGCGCGTTCGACAACCACTATTGGCCGGCTCACTACTTCATTGATGCGCAAGGACGCGTTCGCTATACGCACTTTGGCGAAGGTGAGTATCCCTATTCCGAGCGCGTCATTCAGGCCTTGCTCAAAGAAGCCGGCGCCGCGCACGCCCCGACCGACATCGTCAATCCAAACGCGAGCGGCGAGCAAGCGGCCGCAGCAATGGACACTGTGCTCTCACCCGAGACGTACCTCGGTTACGACAAGGCGAAGAACTTCGCGTCGCCGCAAACAACGCATGACAGCGCCGCAGCGTTCACAATCCCGGCGATGATGCTGGATCGCAATCAGTGGGGTCTCACCGGCGCTTGGACGCGTGGCGCGCAACAGGCCACGCTCAACAACGCGGGCGGCACCATCCGCTTCCGCTTCCATGCCCGCGACTTGCATTTGGTGCTCGGACCGGCCGCCAACGGACGACCTGTGCGTTATCGCGTCACCATCGATGGCGCTGCGCCTGGTGACGCCCATGGCAGCGACGCCGACGCGAACGGCGTGGGCGTGGTTCGCGAAAACCGGCTCTACCAATTGATCCGTCAGTCCGGTCCGGTCGTCGACCACACGTTCGAAATTCAATTCCTTGACCCAGGCGTGCAGGCCTACTCCTTCACGTTCGGGTAATCGGAGGGCGCCTCGTCAAACGATCCTGGAGCCTGTCTTGCCCCAATACGCATCACGGATGAGACGCTTGTAGAGCTTGCCGGTAGGATGGCGCGGCAGCTCTTCCATGAAATCGATTTGCCGCGGCGACTTCACGTGGCTGAGATTGGCGCGCGTGAATGCGGCGAGTTCGTCGCGCAATGCGTCGCCCGCGTCGGCCCAGTTCATCGGTTGAATCACAGCGACGACTTTCTCTCCCATCTCCTCGTCCGGCGCGCCAACCACAGCGACATCGGCAACCTTCGGATGCGTGACCAACAAGTTTTCGATTTCCTGCGGATAAATGTTCACGCCGCCTGAAATGATCATGAAGCTCTTGCGGTCGGTGAGGTAGAGAAAACCCTCCTCATCCAGCCAACCGACGTCGCCTAATGTTGTCCAGCCATGCTGATTTGTGTTTTCGGCGACCTTCTTCGGGTCGTTGTGATAGGCGAGCGGCGGGCCGTTGGCGAAGAACACTACGCCCTCCGTGCGCGGCGGCAGCGCCTCGCCGTCCTCACCACAAATCTTGGCTTCGCCGATGATGGCGCGACCGACCGACCCTTTGTGGGTTAGCCAATCTTCAGGCGAAATGTAGCAGAAGCCATTGCCTTCGGTGCCGGCGTAGTATTCGTGCACCACCGGCCCCCACCAATTGATGATGCCCTCCTTCACCGGGATCGGGCACGGCGCCGCGGCATGGACGGCGGACTTCATCGAGGACACGTCGTATTTGGCGCGCACATCCTCTGGCAGCTTCAGCATGCGTACAAAATGCGTCGGCACGAATTGCGCGCAATTGACCTGGAACTTTTCGATCGTAGCGAGGCACTGCTCAGGATCGAATTTCTCCAGCACCACCACGGTCCCACCCAAACGCTGAACCGACATCGACCAACGCAGCGGCGCCGCATGATAAAGCGGCGCCGGCGAGAGATAGATCGCATCTTCGGGAAAGCGAAACACGGCGCGGGGCAAAACCACCAGCGCATTCGGCGCATCAATCGGTCCGCCCGTCAGTGCACCCTTCACGCCTTTCGGACGCCCCGTCGTGCCGGACGAATACAACATGTCGAGGCCAGGGCTCTCATCGGCGATTGGCGTGACCGGCATCGCATCTCGCGCCGCTTCGAAGCTCTCATAGGGCGCGCGTGTTTGACCAACCATGAACAGCTTCACGCCTTGCAGCTGCGCCGGGAGCTCATCGACGACAGGTCCAACGCCGGCTGACGTAATCAGCAGCTTCGCGCCGCAATCGCCGACAATGTAGGCGACTTCGCCGGCGGTGAGCTTCGACGAGATGCACGTGTAGTAGAGACCGGAACGCTGCGCCGCCCAGGCGATTTCGAAATAGCGCGGATGGTTTTCCATCATCAGCGCGATGACGTCGCCGGTCTGCAGTCCGAGCGAACGAAACAGCTGCGCGCCCTGGTTCGAGCGCTCATCCAATTCGCGATAAGTGACCGTCTCGCCACTCCCAGCCATGATGTAAGCCGGCCGGTCCGGATGCGTTTTGGCGTGGTTCGTGGGATGCATCGGCCTCTCCCGGCGTTAGGCTGCTTGGTTCTCCTCTGACTCAAGCATAGCCAAGCGGCGTGCGTCTACGCGCGGGGCGCCAAGCGGAGGGATATAAAGCGTCGACTGCTGACTGAACGTAGCGTTATGCAGCTCCGCCAGGGCGATAAGCTGCAGCTTCGCAGTCAGAACAGCCAGAGTCGCCGCCTCGTATACGGTCGCCACGTGCCCCGGCGGATAGTGCACAAGTAAAGCTTCGGCGAGCGCGCGGATGCGCTGACGGCTGGGGGTGAAATCGCGCAGCGAAAGATCCCCGAACACGCCGACCTGCCACAGCACCAAGGCAGCGCTGGTGTCGACCTGGCGGTTGTGAAGGAAGAAATCAGTGGCTTCGTAGCTTTGCCAGCCACTGTGCACGGGATCGACGTTCAAATCGGCAATGAGACAGTCTTCCGCAGAGATGCCCGGGAGCATGCGCGCCTCAAACCCTTCGGCAAGCGCGCGTGAGAGCGCTTCATGCGATGGCGTCACGTAGACGCCAGGATGGCCGTAGAAGGCCGCGCAGACACGCTTCCCGGCGCGGACCGCCTTCAGAACAACGTCACACATGGCGTCATAGGCCTCGGCGCGCGAGCGATCAGCGTAGCACGGTTGCAGAGACACAATGTTGGCGTTGAGCGTGCCAAGCCATTGCTCCGTCCAACCATAGCCGACATTGACGTAAACGACGTCAGCGCCCCTGATCGCATCTCGCGCTTCCGGCGTCAGCTGGGCCGCGAGCGTCATGCCGGTGCCAACTACGATAAGCGATCCCACCATCGCTTCGTCTCCTTCAGTGTTTCAGCGCGCGCGCGTTGTCGAGTCGCGTCAGCTCGTCCAGAAGCTCGTCGATGCAGGAGGATGGCGCCATCGCTACCTCAGTGCGATGCGCCGCCATCAAGGCAACAAACACCGGGTCATTCAAAATGGCGCCGCTTTCGTACAGAAAGCGCAAAATCCTGTGGGCGAGCGCTACATTCTCAAACCCCAACTCTGCCTGGGCACAGCCTAGCAGCGCACAGTCCAGCAGATGCGCGCTAGCGATGCCGCGCGCCAGGCGTCCACCGCGCAAGAAATGGTCACGCGCCGCGCCGAAACTCTCGCGCGCCAGACTATCGTCGCCAAGGTCGATGTACGCCTGCGCTTGCCCGCGCGGCTCACCTAGGTCCAGCAACAGCTCCAGCGCTTCCGCGTGATGCTGCTCGGCCTCCTCCGACTTGTTCATGCGTCTCGCCAGCGATCCCGCGCGGCGCAATAATTGCGCGCGGTATTGCGGATTCCGCGCCGACCGCTCGAGCTCCAAACCTTCGAGAAAGTTCGTGCGCGCGTCTTCGCGGCGGTTTTCCAGCACGGCGATATCGCCGGAGAACATGCGCGAAACGATGAGCCCGAACACCAGCCCGCAGTCGCCTGAGATGACATAGCCCTCGCGTATCGGCTCGCGCGCGGACTCTGCATCGCCGCGCCAAAGGTGAAGCGCGCCGAGCGAAAGGCACGCGAAGATCAAGCCGATGCGGTCATCCTGCGAACGTCGCAATGCGATCGTCGCCTCATAATTCGAGAGCGCGGAGTCGAAGTCGCCGCGGGAATGCGCTGCGCCGGCCAACGCCATGTGCGCGTGGGCGATGGCCAGCGGCCTTGCATCAGCATCGCGCAAGACTTCATTCGCCAATGCAATCGATTCGCTGATGCCGCCTTGTTGCACCAAGAACGCAGCGCAAACTGCCTTACAATGCGCCGCGATCGCCGGGTCGCGCGCGATCTTTGCTGCCTCGCCGAAACTTGCGGCGCCTTCGCGCAACAAGGCGCCAACAGCGAGGAAGTAGCACAGCGGCTCGATGGTAGCCTCGATGCCTGCGTGATCTCCACACTGCAGGCCATCAGCCCACGCGGCGCGAATATCGACCAAAGCGGCGACCAGGGCGTCTATCGATTTCGACTGCCCGTGGTCACGCAGACCCGACATCTGATCCTGCACGAACCCGAGGAAATAACGCCTGTGCGCTGCCAACGCCGCACGCTCGGCGACGGGATCGGCAGCGAGCTTTTCGCGCGCATACCCGCCGATGATAGGATGCAGCTGAAAATGGCGGTCGATCGTCGGCTCGATCAGGCACTTCTGTTCAAGCGCCACAAACACGTCGAGAGAAATCTCCAGTGCGGCGGCGAGCCGCCAATCGAACGCGCCTTCAAAGACCGCGAGCGCGGAGAGCGCCTCTCGCTGACGTTCGTTGAGCCGACGCCACGATTCTTCGAACACGTCGCGCAGCGTGCGATGGTGCTCTTCCTCCGCACTTGCGGTGCTCAAAAAATCGAGACCGCTGCCCAGCTGAGAGAGCATTTCCTCGATCGAAAGGAAACGCGCCCACTGCGCCATAAGCCGCAACGCGAGCGGTGAACCGCCGACTCGCCGGCACAACACTTCGAACGTGGGCATTTGCGAAGGCTTGATGTCATAGCTCGGGGCGTGAGCGCGCGCGGCATGGAGAAAGATCTGGCACGCCGGATTGGTCTCAACACCGCCTTCGGCCGAAATGCCGCCAAGGCGGTAGAGGCCCTCACCAGAGACGAACAGCGGCTCGCGCGCGGTCGCGAGCACCGCGATCTCCGGGCACGAGGATAGCAGCTTGCTGACGAAACCCGCGTCTCCGGCGACGCCATCGGCGTTGTCGAGGATCAGAAGCAGCCGTTTGTCTTTGAGGTATTCGCACAATTGTTCGTCGTGCGCGGCCTGATCGCGAAACGGAAACCTCAGCGCCTCGCCGAGCGCGTCGACCAATTCCGCGGAGCCATTCACGCCGCGCAGCGAGAGAAACAATACAGGCTCGCGTCGTTCCCATTGTTGACCGACCTCGATCGATAGGCGCGTTTTTCCATTGCCGCCCGGTCCGACGATGGTTGCCAAGCGTGTCTGCTCGAGTACGTCCGACACCTTCTCGGCGTCGTGTGCGCGGCCAAACAGTGGCGTGGTGTGCAACGGAATAGCGCCAAAACTGCGGAACTGAGAGCTGAGTGTTGGGAAATCTTGATGTGGAATCCGCGGATGCCGCAGGCCGAACAATCGCAGTGCTTCTGGAATGCCTTTTAGATACCGCACGCCAAGGTCAACCAGTTCGGCGTCAAGCGGCAGCGTGTAGGCCTGGGTCGCCGTCTCGCTGACAACGGTTTGGCCCCCTGCGCCGGTTTCCATGATGCGCGACGCGCGATTGACGGCGGTTCGATCGATCAAGCTCGGGCCGGCAGCGTTAGTCGCATGGACGCCGATTCGCAGGCGCAGATCGTTGACCGCGCTCCAATCCTCATTGGCGATGGCGATTTGAATGGCTACCGCACAAGCGATAGGATTTCCCGCTTCCGGGAAAATTGCAAAGACGCCGTCGCCAGCGCGATCCTTGATCACGCCGCCACTTTCGGCGACGCATGCGTCAACGATCGTGTCGTGCCGCGCGACGGCGTCCGCCATGCGCTTCGGCGAAGCCTCCCAGCGTTCTACGCTGCCTTCAATGTCGGTGAAGAGGTAGCCCACTGGCATGCCCGCCGAAAGCTAGCCTCAGTTCGACGGCTTGGCGACGATAAAAGCGCACTCGCGTACGCCCGCCGCCGACTTCACCAACGAAAGATCATTGGAGCGCATAGCCACTTGCGCATCGTCGCTGAGCCCGAAAGCATTCATGATGCCGCCTGGATCGCGATCATATGCGCGCTTCAATGCAGAGCTTTCGCCGAGCGCGATCAGCAGTTCAGAGACTTGACCAGTCATTGCATCTTCTCCTTGTTGTTGCTCGCACCAATACGAGCCATCCACCCAAGGTGGCCTGCCGACACCAAAGTGTTGTACGACTGCCTCGGCTGAATTTAGTGCGCCCTCGACCCAGCCATGCCGTTCGGCGAAGGCTTCACCGCAAACGAACAGGTTTTTTGCGGGCGATCGGATTTGCTTGCGGGCGTCCCAGCTGCGCGGGCCAGCCGCCCAAGCGTGCCAGCCAGCGCCGAACGGTTCGCGGCTCCAGTCCACAAAAACCGCGCGCGTTGGCTTTGGCGGCGCGACTTCATGTAACAGATGCAGTTGGCGCAGCGCCGCTTGCACGATCGGGGCAGAGCAATCGAGTTCGATGCTCGCGCCCTCGGCTCGGCGCTCCGGTTCGCTCAACATCGCGCGCCAGAACGACGACGATATGTCATCAGCGAACGCAGCCAGCATGGTGGCCGGGGTGTCAGCGGCGACGCCAAAAAAATAGCACTGCTGCATTGGCAGATCAGTGTACGACGCAACCACCGCAGCTGGATCGCGCGACGGATTTGCCCACCACGCCTCCTCGAACGTCATGAAGAGCTTGCACGCCGGCACACGATTGACGCTGTCACGGAGTCGCGCAAAGGCGCCGGGATCGTCCAGCACGCCATTTCCAAAAGCGACGCGTTCCAACGCAGCTGGCGGCAACGCCAAAATCACGTGCGACGCGACGATGCAGATCGCGTGATGACCTGCTTCGAACGTAAGCTTGAATGCGGCGCCTTCACGATCGACGCGAATGAGGCGCCGCCGCAAATGGCAGCTTACATCGTCGCCCGCCGCATCCAGCAAGCGCTCGGGCAACGCCTGATAACCCGCGTCTACGCGGTAGAAATCCTGCGGCGCGATTTCCTGAAGCAGATTCCAGACAGTATCGAACGCGTTTGCGTTGCGGAAAAAGCCGGCGCTGCCAATCGTAGCTGTCAGCAGCTGATATGCTTCGTTGCTGACGACATGGCTGAGCACGTTCCAAAAGCTGCACTGATGGAGTGGCCGGCCACGGTGCCGCGCAGCGCGAAGACGCGCATACGTCTTCCAAGACGGAGCCGCCGATTCAAACGGCCAAAGCTCGGTAAAGCCCGGCACAATTCGTCCGAGCACGTAAGCCAAGATCGCGTGCGCGCTGCGTCCGGCCTCCACGCCTTCCAGATTGAAGGGGATCGCGGACGCCTCTTCGAAGCTCTTGTCACCCAAATGCTTGCCGCGCAGGTAGAGACGGTCTCGCGCCCACTTCACAGGCGTGCACGGCAGCCGCAATTCTCTGGTCAAAAGGCCGAAGACATTGCTTTGCAACGAGCTGAAGAACATGCCGCCGAGTTCGATCGGCGCCGCACCTTCAACCGGCAACGACCAAAGGCGGCCGCCGACGCGGTCGCTCGCTTCATAGATGTCGATGGCGCCAACACCGGCTCCGGCAAGCCGGTAGGCGCTATAGCAACCGGCGATCCCAGCACCGACAACAGCAACGTCCATGAGAAGCCCGCTCAGAAGCGCAGATTTCGTTCTGCATCTGCAACTTAAGATTGTTCCCACGAATTGTCTCGCGTGTCGAGTGTGTTTTGTTAATATTTCGCGCTCTGGTTGCGTCGATCATGGATCGGCGGCGCGCGCTTTCTCAAGGGCTTGGGACAACGCCTCGGTAGTGAAGGGTTTGGGCAGCAACG
This sequence comes from Terricaulis sp., assembly GCA_047601265.1. Lineage (GTDB taxonomy): Bacteria > Pseudomonadota > Alphaproteobacteria > Caulobacterales > Aquidulcibacteraceae > Vitreimonas. Next base: position 2,858,029 of record JASGJR010000001.1, on the reverse strand, counting down.
ATAAACCGCGCCTGGCTGCGTCCTGGGAGAATGGCGCCGCATAGCCACTGGTCAGCAGGATTGGCAAACTCGGCCGCCGCGCCCGCGCCAACGCAGCCATGTCCAAACCGGTCATCCCTCCCGGCATCATGATGTCGGAGAACACCACGTCGAAAGCGCGCGCCCCGCCGAGCAACTTCAGCGCTTCTTCGCCGCTTGCGGCGCGCGTCACGTCGTATCCCAGATCGCGCAGCATCTCCGCCGTAAACGACGCGACCTCGTCGTCATCTTCCACGAGCAAGACAGAACCGCCGTGCGGCGCGCTGACTTTGAGTCGCACATCGTTCGCCGGAGCGTCCTCGTTTTGAGGCGCCTCACTCTTGGGAAACACGAGCGTCATGGTTGAGCCCTGCCCGGGCGCAGACACCACTTCAATACGTCCGCCGGATTGTTGCGCGAAACCGTGCACTTGCGCCAACCCAAGGCCAGTGCCGCGTCCAATTTCTTTGGTAGTGAAGAACGGCTCGAAGATGCGCGATTGCACCTCGCTGCTCATGCCGACGCCATTGTCTATCACCGCAATGCTCACGGACGGCGCGCGCGCATCGTCCGGCGCGCCGTTGAAGGCGCGAATGGTGATGACGCCGCCATCGGGCATCGCGTCGCGCGCATTGACGCACAGATTGAGGATCGCCTGTTGCAGCGCGTTTTGATCGACGAAGATAGGTGAAAGGTTCGGCGCGAGATCAAGCGCCACGCGCACGTGTCCGCCTAAGCTGCGGTCGAGCAATTCGCGCATCGCCTCGATCTGGCTTTTGAAATCGACGGTTGACGGCGCCAAATCGTGCTTGCGTGAAAACGCCAGCAATTGCTGCGTGAGCTTCGCGCCACGCTCCACCGCTTCGCGCATGCGCGTCACCAGCATCTCGCGGCGCGCGGGCTCATCGCGCCGCTCCAGCATGTTGAGGCCGCCCGAGATGATCATCAACAGGTTGTTGAAATCGTGAGCTACGCCACCGGTCAGCTGGCCCATCGCTTCAAGTTTCTGCGCCTGCCGCAACGCCTTTTCCGCCTCAACGCGCTCGGTAACGTCGACCGCCTCCCATAAGAGATGAGCGATCGCGCGTACCTCGTTGCGGACGGGTCTGATGGCGAATTCAAAATGTCTGGCGCCGTGTGGAAGCGTCAACGAGATCGATCCTGCATCGACATTGCCGCGCGACGCTTGGGCAAGAGCGCGGCGAATGCGTGCCGGCGCGTCCTCAGTTTTGCCGAACCACGCGGCGTCCGCGAACGCCTCCCCTTCAACGTCGCCGAGCACCTTTCCCGCAGCCTTCAGCGCGGTCGTGTTCACATAGAGCACATCGCCGCTCAACGAGAGCAGACCGAGGTGAAGGTTGGAGCTTTCGAAGATCGCGCGCAGCCGCGCCTCACTCTCCGCAAGTTCGCTGGTGCGTTCCGCAATCGCTTTTTCCAGCTCGGCGACGAATGCTTCTTCGCGCTGCTTACGTTCAATCTCGAGCTGTTTGCGATCGGTGATATCGGTGAACAACACCGCCACGCGTTTCTGCTGCGGAGCGCCGATCGGATAAGCATAAACGTCGAACCAGCGGCCGAATCCTTCGTGTATCTGTTCCACCCGCTCTGATGTTTGCGTGCGAACGACGCGTGCGAACAGATCGTACCAAAATTCGTCAGGCGCGCCCTCGGCAATATCGCGACGCCAGCGCCCAGCGATCTCGTTTAGACCGGTCAATTTGTGAAGCGCAGGGTTCGCTTCAAGATAACGATAGTCGATGACGCCGTTCTCTTCCTTCACCTCGGCAATGTAGAAACCCGCTTCGATCGAGTTGTAGAGCGTGCGGAAACGCTCCTCGCTTTCACGCAGCCGATCCTCAGCGATGCGGCGTTCGGTGATGTCGGAAGCGACGCCGACCGAGCGCTGCGTGCCGGACGCGCGCCTGATAAAGCGGCCGTAATTCTCAATCCAACGCACCGCGCCATCGCTAGGTCGAATGACCCGGTATTCTCCGCGCCAATCGGCGCTCCTCGCGGCCGCCGCATTGTGCTCGGCCTCAACCCGATCGCGATCGTCAGGATGCAGAACGCTGCGCCACAGATCAAAGCTGCCACGCAAATCCGGTGTCGGCTCAAGTCCAAGGATTTTGAACGCGCTTTCCGACCAGACCCCCGTACCGGTTGCCATGTCCAGATCGTATGCGCCAATGCCTGCGCCTTCAGTCGCCAGCCGCAGGCGTTCTTCGCTGCGGCGCAGCTGACGCTCAGCGAATTGCTGCTCTGTCAGATCATCAATGGCGACGCAGATACCAGCCTCGCCCCAGGGGCTGATACGTATCTCGATGCTACGTCCGGGCGTGAGCGACGATTCCGCGAGAAGCTTCGCCGGTTCGCGCACGCGCATCACGCGTTCAAGCGTGTCGCCAAAGTCGGTGCCACGGCCTTGCGGAAAGATGTCCCAAAAAATCTTGCCGACGACCCGCTCGGGTCCGAACCCGAAATAGCCTTCCGCCGCCTTGTTGAAGGCAACGATCCGCCATGTCTCGTCCATCGCGTAGAACGCGTCGGAAATGTTGTTGATGGCGTCAAGGAAGCGCTTGTCAGCTTCGCCGCGCGCATCGCCGGGACGCGGCGCATTCTTCATGCGCATTGCTCGGCGGCAACGTCAGTTTCTATCGAGCCGCTCACGGACCACTCCACCCGCGCAGCAAACATCACCTCGACGGCGATGCAAGTGCCCGCACCGGTTGTGACATCCGCGGGCGCAGCTGTAGGCGGAACTACGCCTTCATCCATGGCGGCGCGGGCAAATCTTTGCTGCGCAGGAACTCGGGATTGAACAGCTTGGAACTGTAGCGGTTACCGTAGTCGCAGAGCACAGTGACGATTGTTTTTCCCGGCCCAAGCTTTTTCGCGAGTTCGATAGCGCCACGCACATTCAGAGCAGACGAGCCGCCAATGCAAAGCCCTTCGTACTGAATGAGATCGTAGAGGACCGGCACCCAATCCTTGTCATCAATGCGGAAAGCCTCGTCCACGACGACGCCTTCGAGATTCGCGGTCACGCGGCCCTGGCCAATCCCTTCGGTGATCGAGGTGCCCTCGGCCTTCAGCTCGCCGTTCTTATACCAGTTGTAGAGCGCAGCGCCGCCTGGGTCGGCGATACCGATGACGACGTCTTTGTTCTTGGACTTCAATCCCATCGACACGCCGCCGAGCGTGCCGCCAGAGCCCACAGCGCAAATGAAGGCGTCGACGCCGCCATTTGTATCGCGCCAAATTTCCGGAGCGGTGGTGTCGATGTGGCCCTGCCGGTTGGCGACGTTGTCGAACTGGTTCGCCCAGATCGCCCCGTGCGGCTCGGTACGGTTTTTCTCTTCCGCGAGCTGCTTGGCGACCTTTGTATAGTGGTTTGGGCTCGCGTATGGGACTGCGTCCACCTCAACCAGTTCCGCGCCCAGCGCGATCACCGCATCTTTCTTTTCCTGACTCTGTGTGCGCGGCATCACCACGATCACCTTGTAGCCCTTGGCTGCGCCAATGAGCGCCAAGCCGATGCCCGTATTGCCTGCAGTGCCTTCGACGATAACGCCGCCTGGACTCAACTCGCCGCGTTCTTCCGCGTCCTTGACGATCGCCAGCGCCGCGCGATCCTTGACCGATTGTCCTGGGTTCAAGAACTCGCATTTGCCGAGGATGGTGCAGCCCGTCTCGTCCGAAGCGCGAGCCAAACGCACGAGCGGCGTATTGCCGATGCTCTGCAGAACCGACGAATAGAACGACACGGGGGCGGCCTCCTTAGCCGGCAAAGGCGCGCTCCACCACAAACGTCCCGGGCTCGTGATTGGCGCCTTCGCTGAAGCCTCTGTCTAGCACGAGAGCGCGGACATCCTGCAACATCGACACCGAGCCGCAGATCATCACCCGATCATGCGCCGGGTCGAGAGCTGGAACGTTGAGCGCCTCAAACAACGCGCCGTTTTCGATTAGCGTGGTGATCCGCCCTTGGTGCGGATGGCTTTCGCGGGTGAGGCTGGTGAAATGACGTAGCTTGGCGCGCACTTCTTCACCCACCAGTGGGTCCTCATTCGCCGCGTCGACGATCTCGCGTCCATAGGTCAGCTCGGCGTCGGTCCGGCAGGTGTGCGTAAGAATGATCTCGTCAAACCGCGCATAGGTTTCCGGTTCGCGGATCAAGCTTGCGAACGGCGCGATGCCGGTGCCGGTTGAAAACAGATAAAGGCGCTTGCCGCCAAGCAACGCATCGTGAACCAGCGTGCCGGTTGGCTTACGACCGAGCAGGATGTCATCGCCCGGCTGGATATGCTGCAGACGCGTTGTCAGCGGGCCATCCGGCGCCTTGATCGAATAGAATGACAATGTCTCATCCCACGCGGCGCTCGCGATCGAGTATGCGCGCAGCAGCGGCTTCTGGCCGTTCATGAGTCCGATCATCACGAACTCGCCCGAGCGAAAACGGAAGGATTCCGGCCGCACGCAGGTAAAGGCGAAGAGCTTGTCTGTGTAATGCTTCACGTCGACGACGCGGCTTACGTGCACGTTCGCCGGCGGCGCTGTGTTGAGGGTCGCTTGGTCTGCCATGGTCTCTCAGATCAATCCGCGTTGACGCAGACGCTCGCGTGCATCGGCAGCAAGCGCATCCATCGAAACGCCGGAGCGGCGTAACGCGGCGCGGGCTTCCGCAATATCCTCGATCGCATCGCGCCAGCCATGCGGAAACGCCTGCTCCAGCCGTTCGCGCACGGCGCGCGCCACCGCGGGGCTGGCGCCGCCGGTGCCGGCGCTGATGGTCAGCTTGCCACGGCGCACGATCGCGGGCGTGTGAAAGTCGCAAAGCGCGGTCTGATCTTCGACGTTGACCAACACATGCGCGTCACGCGCTGCTCGCGCGAGCGGCGCAGCTTCCTCCGGCGCAAGATCGGCAATCCAGAGCGCATGATAGCGGGCGATCTCACCCAAGCCGGGCAAGCGGAACTCAAGCTTCGGCGCAGCGCTGAGCAAGTCAGCACTCGGCGCGTCCGACCAGACTTCCGGCTCGGCGCCCGCGTCCTGCAGCCAGGCCAAACGCCGCAAGGTCAGATCGTCCCTGCCGATCAACGCAATGCGCGCGTGCGCCGGATCGATGTGTATCGGAATCATGCCGCGACCGCCGCCGCGAGGGCGCATGCCTCTGCCATCGCTTCACCGATGATCAGCAGCGCCGGGCCATCGCCAAGTTGCGCCGCCAGTTCCGGAAGCTCGGAGAGCACGCCCCGAATGACACGCTCATCCGGCGTGGACACGTTCTCGATAAACACGGCTGGCCTAGACGCCGGCACGCCGCGCGCGACAAGATCGGCGCGCACGCGTTCGGCGTAACTTGCGCCCATGTAGACGACGGCGGTTTCGGCAGCAGCCGCGGCGTCAGCCCAGGCCGCACTTTCAACGCCATTCTTAGCAACAGTCGGCGTAACGAACGTCACCGACCGAGCCACGCCCCGGAGGGTCAGCGACGCGCTCAGCGATGCAGCAGCCGCAAATCCGGCGCTAACACCCGGCACCACGCTCACCGGAATCCCTGAGGCGCGACACGCATCAATCTCTTCGGCGGCGCGGCCGAACAAACTTGGGTCGCCGCCCTTCAACCGCACCACGACACGATTGCGCATCCCCGCCCGCACCAGCAAGCGGCATATAAAGCGCTGATCAACCGAGGGCCGGCCACCGCGCTTGCCAACATTGTACAGCTTAGCTTGCGGCGCGAGCGCCAAGACATCGCCACCCACCAGCGCGTCGTGCAGCACAACATCGGCTTCCGCCAGCAGCCGCGCCGCGCGCAGCGTTAGCAGATCAACCGCGCCCGGGCCGGCGCCGACCAGATAGACGGTACCGGTCATGCGCGCACCTCACGGATCATGCCGGCAGCGCACGTTTGGTTGGTGTCGGGATCGATCAAAACAAACGCGCCCGAAGACGCTTCCGCGAACAGATCGGCCAACACCGGATCGCGCGTTGAGACCCGCACGCTGGCGATGTCGTTCATGTTGAGCGCAGTCACGCCGGTGCGCTGCGTAAAATCGCTGATATTGCGGACAAAGCGTACCTCTTCGATACGTGCTTGCGTCTCCTTGGAGCCCTGACGCAGCCTGTACTTGCGCCCAGGCGTCGATGCCCACTCGTCCAACCAACAAAGATCCGCAACCAGCTGACCGGTGTAGCGCACGGCTGGATCGGCAATGACGTCGCCCGCGGAAAGATCTCGCTCATCGTCGAGTTCGATGGCAATCGAAGCGCCTGCCTCTGCAAACGGGATGGCTTTGCCGGCGTTGCGGACGCTCTTTACGCTCGAAGACGCATGCGGGCCCGTGCGTACCGTATCGCCAGGGCGCACAGCACCTGACTCGATCCGGCCCGCATAAAGGCGTGCGTCGCCGTCGCGCAGCACGACCTGGATCGGAAAACGCAACGGTCCGTCAGCGCGCGTCGCCCGCGGCCGAACGGTTTGTAGCAATTGGATCAGCGTCGGACCGGTGTACCACGCCGCCTCACCGGGGTGCACTACGTTGTCGCCGCGCTTGGCCGAGACTGGCACGAAATTTACATGCGAAAGCCCCAATGATCCGGCAACGTCGCGGAACGAAGCGCAAATGTCATCGAACGTTTCCTGCGACCAGCCGATCAAATCCATCTTGTTAACGGCAACGATCACATCCAGCCCCATCAGGGCCGCGATCGCCGCGTGACGGCGCGTTTGCGGTTTCAGCTGCGCGTTCTCAATGCGGGACGCATCGATCACCAACACCGCGATGTCCGATGCGCTCGCCGCGGTGACCATGTTGCGCGTGTACTGCTCATGGCCTGGCGCATCGGCGATCACGAAATTCGCGCTTGGCGTCGCAAAGTAGCGGTACGCCACATCAATGGTGATCCCCTGCGCGCGCTCGGCTTCAAGACCATCCGTCAGCGCCGCGAGGTCCATGTCGTCGCCATCGCCCAAGGCAGCGCGCTGGTCACGCATCAAAGCGCCCGCATCAAGCAAGATGCGACCAATCAGCGTTGACTTGCCGTCGTCGACACTGCCAGCCGTCGTGAAGCGCACCTGCTGGCCCGTCCACGGCGCAATGTGTTTGGCGAACGCGCCGTCCATCAGAAGTAGCCCTCAAGTTTGCGCCGCTCCATGGCGGCGCTGTTGGCGCGATCGTCCATGCGCGTCGCGCCGCGCTCGGACGCCGACGCCGTGAGAGTTTCAAGCAAAACCTGTTCCGGCGTCGCCGCATCGCTTTCGACGGGGCAAGTGCAGCTGATGTCGCCAACGGTGCGGAAACGCACGCTCAGACGCTCAACGAAATCACCCTCCGCCGCCGGCGTGATCTCGGTGATAGGAAACAGCAGTCCGTCACGACGAACCACATCGCGTTCGTGCGTATAGTAGAGGTCTGGCAGCGCGATGTTCTCTTGCGCGATGTACGCCCACACATCAGCTTCGGTCCAATTCGACAGCGGAAACACGCGCATGTGCTCGGCCGGCGCCAGGCGGCGGTTGTAGAGATTCCACAACTCCGGCCGTTGTTCGCGCGGGCGCCACGCGCCATAGGCGTCGCGATGCGAAAACACACGCTCCTTAGCCCGCGCCTTCTCCTCGTCCCGGCGGGCGCCGCCGAGCATGGCGTCAAAGCCAAACTCCTGCTGCGCCTCCAGCAACGTCACCGCTTGCGCGGCGTTGCGGCTCGCGTCGCGCGCCAACCGCACACTGCCGCGCGCAATCGAATCCTCCACAGAGCGAACCACCAACTTCAGGCCGGTTTCCGCGGCGCGGCGGTCCCTGTAGGTCAGCACGTCCGGAAAATTGTGACCCGTATCAATGTGCAACAACGTGAACGGCGGACGCTGCGGCGCGTACGCCTTCATCGCCAAGTGCAACAGCACCGCGGAATCCTTGCCGCCGGAAAACATGAGCGCCACGCGCTCGAACGATGCGAGATCGCGCAAGATATAAACCGACTCCGACTCGAGCCGTTCGAGTCGTGAAGCCACGTGCTGTGGCTCCGCGGCGAGAGCGTTCGCGCCACCCATCACAGCGCCGTCGTCGGCGTGGTATGCAAACCGCATTCTTTGCTGTCCTGATTTTCCCACCACCACCGGCCCGTGCGCGGGTCTTCGCCCGGACGGATGGCCTTGGTGCAGGGTTCGCAACCTATGGAAACGTAACCGCGCGCGTAGAGCGCATTCATCGGAATCTCGAAACGGCCCGCATAGTCGAGGACGTCGTTCCAATTCCATGCGGCGAGCGGATTGAATTTTGGAATTTCGCGTTCGGCGTCGAACTCGCGCTCACGGAGGTCCGCACGGCTCATTGCTTGATCGCGGCGCTGGCCTGTGACCCAGGCGCCGCGGCCTTTCAATGCGCGTTCCAGCGGAGCGACTTTACGGATAGCGCAGCACAGTTTGCGTTGCGCCACGCCGTCGTAGAACCCGTCGCGGCCATGCGCGGCAATATAGGCGGCAACCTCTGCTTTGTCCGGACGATAGACCTCCAGATCGAAGCCGTAGCGCGCTTTCACGTCGCCGATCAGCGCGAGCGTTTCTTCATGCAAGCGCCCGGTATCCAGCGTGAACACGGTGATCGGCAATTTCAAACGCGCGATGGCGTCAGTGATCACCATGTCCTCAGCCGACAAGGAGGACGCCAGCGCGACGTTTTGGTGTCGCGACGCGATGCGGCTCAGCGTGCGCTCCAGCAGCGCTATGCGCGCGTCGGATTCCGCGGCGATGTTCGACGCAATCGCGCCGGCGCCGGCCACCGTGCTCGAATATGCAACGGTGAACGTGCGGAGCGCCCGCGCTGCGACCTCCGGATCCTGGTCGTCACGCAGCTCGAACGAATCGAAGCCTACGCGCGCCAAAGCGAAAATCTGATCGGCGGTGATCGCGCCAGTGGCGCGGAGCGAACCGCGATAACCCAAGCGTTGGCGCAACAATGTCGCCGTGGAATAACCGCGGCCGTCATTGAGCTTTGCAAAGTCGATGGCGATCAATGCGGCGCGGTCGATGGTCTCGGCCAGCGCGAGCGGATCGTCGGTGGCCTGCAGGATGACGCCACCGCCCCGCTCCGGACCTTCGAGCCACGCACTCAGCGTCTTGTATTCGCCCCCCTCCCAGGTCATGCGCGTCAAGCCAGGGGCCGGCTTCACCACCGGCACGATGCCCTTGCGCACATCGCCATGCCCGCCATTTGCCGGCGTCTTCGGCGTTGGCGCCAAGCGCGCCGCTGCTTCGCCGCTCACGCGCGCGTCGAGGTGCAGGACAGCGCTCATGCGGCCACCAGTTGGCCGGCAGCGAGTGCGGCCTTGAACGAATCCGCGCCGAGGCGCGCAACTGCGTCGATAAAAATCTCGCCGGGCTCACGTACCGACAAATAGTGGCGCGCGAGACGATCGATCACGACTGGAACTTCCTCGGCGCGCACAGCCTTGCCGATCAACACGCCGAGCTTGCCGCCTTCATCCGGACGGCCGCCGAGCATCACTTGAAACCAGTCCTCACCGGCTTTTTCGACGCCGAGCACGCCAATGTGGCCCACGTGATGGTGTGCGCATGCGTTGATGCAACCCGACACTTTGATGGCGATGGGGCCAAGATCATCCTCGATCGGGGAAAGTCTTTCAGCGATCGCGGCTGAGAGAGGAATCGAGCGCGCATTGGCGAGCGAGCAGAAATCCCCGCCGGGGCAGGTAATGATGTCCGAGGCCAAATCGATATTGGCGCGCGCGAGGTTCAATCCGCCGAGTGCACGCCAAAGCTCCGGCAACTGCGCCAGTTCGACATGTGGCAGCACGAGATTTTGCGTCAGCGCCACCCGCACCTCGCCGAAGCTGTAACGTTCGGCCAGGTCAGCAATCGCATCCATTTCGTCCGCGCTCGCATTGCCCGGCTGGATATCCTCGCGCTTTAAGCTGATGACCACCGCCGCGTAGCCCGGTTGCTTGTGCGGGAACACGTTGCGTGTTTTCCAACGGCGGAAGGCGATGTCGCCGGTGGCGCGCGCGAGTGCCGGATCTGCACGGAAAATCGGGTCCTCAAAGCGCGCCGTAACGCGATCTAAAATTTCCTGATTCAGTGTGTTCGGACCGTTGCGGAGATGCTCCCAATCCGCGTCCACTTCCTTGGCGAAGGCTTCAGCGCCCAAGCTCTCGACCAGGATCTTGATCCGCGATTTGAAGATATGGTCGCGACGGCCAAAGCGATTGTAGGTGCGCAGCACTGCTTCGCTATAGGTAAGCAGTTCGCTCCAATGCAGGTCGCGCTTGATGATCGACGCGATCCGCGGCGTCCGGCCCTGCCCACCGCCGGCCTTCACGATTACACGCACTTCGCCTTGATCGTCGCGATAGAGATCGAACGCGAGATCGTGCACGCCGGTCGCCGCACGGTCCTCCTTGGCGCCATTGAAGGCGACTTTGAACTTGCGTGGGAGATGCGCGAACTCGGGATGCAACGTCGACCATTGACGCATCAGCTCAGCGTACGGGCGCGGATCAACGATCTCGTCGCGCGCGAGGCCGGCGAAGGCGTCAGTCGTAACGTTGCGGACACAGCTGCCGCTGGTCTGGATCGCGTGCAGGCCCACTTCACCCAGGTCGCTCAGGATATCGGGGACTTCCTCAACCTTGACCCAATTGTATTGGATGTTCTGGCGGGTGGTGAAATGCGCGAAGCCGCGATCATAGCGGCGCGAAACCGCAGCCAAAGCGCGCAGCTGGTTTGAAGCAAGAATGCCATACGGAATGGCGATGCGCAGCATCGGCGCATAGCGCTGAATGTAGAGGCCATTCTGAAGACGCAGTGGCTTGAAGGAATCGTCGTCGAGTTCGCCGGCCAGATAACGCCGCGTTTGATCGCGATATTGCGCGACTCTCTCCTCAACGACGAGGCGATCTACGGCGGTGTAACGATACATTTCGGTGCGGCCCGAGAGGAAATTGGGCCGAAGCCCCAGCCCCTGGATTTTGGCGCACCGGCGAAACCGTGAAAGGCCGCCCCTCTAAAGCCTAGCTTTAGCGATCGCCTTCGCTGCGTGCCGCTTCGGCACGGAGCCACGTCAAGAACGCAGCTTGGTCGGGTTCAAAGCGCCGTCCACGGGGCCACACCAGCCAATAGGCAAAGCCGACCGGCGCATCGCTCTCATCCAGCGGTGCGACAAGCCGTCCATCGGCGATGTCACCCATCGCCAGCTGTCGCTTGGCGAGCGCCAAACCCTTGCCTGCAATCGCCGCCTCGATGGCGAGGCTGGATTGGTTAAAGCGCAAACCGCGCTCCGCGTCGGTGTGACGTTGACCCCGCGCCGCAAACCACATCGCCCAGGTTGGGCACGAAGGATCACGGTCAGGTGACTCGTCATGGATCAGCGGCGCCGCCGCCAAATCTGCGACTGAGTGAACAGCGCCCATGCTTTCGATCAGCTTCGGGCTGCACACCACCATCACCGATTCAGACATAAGCCGCTCGGTGTTCAGCCCTTCATAGCCGCCCGGCCCATAGCGGATGGCGACATCCATGTCGGAGCCAGCAAAATCGATCAGACCCATGTCGGCGGAGAGACGCACTTCCGTTTCAGGATGCGCCTCCTGGAACGAACTGAGCCGTGGAATCAGCCATTTTGACGCAAAAGACGGAGCCGTTGAGATCGAGACGCGCCGTCCGCGCAACGCTTTGCGCATGGCGCGCCCCGCCTGCAGCATCTCCGCCATCGCAGCGCCTGCGTGGCCAAAGGCGGCCTGCCCAGCGAGCGTAAGCTCAACGCCGCGGCCAAGCCGGCGAAACAATGGTTGCCCCGCGAAATCCTCAAGAATGCGAATGTGCTGGCTGACCGCGCCCGCAGTAATGCCAAGTTCTTCCGCCGCGCGCGCAAAGCTGCCCGAGCGCGCCGCCGCCTCAAACACGCGCAAACTCAGAAAGGGCGGCATCGCCTCTTTCACTTCAGAACCGCTCCCGCATCACCGCGCATAGATTGGGATTCATTTTCATTTGCGCTACTTCAACCCCCATCATGCGCCTTAACCACGTTTACCGCGCTCATTACCAGAAGCGTAAGCTCGCCGCAGAAGCGACAATTGCGCCAAGTCGGCCCTAGCCTCGCTACTAATGCAACGCTGAAGGTCCACTAATCGGAACTGGCGCGTTCCGAGTTGACCAAGAGGCGTGCCCACACCCACCATAGCACGGACGATGACAGAACTGGCCGTAACCGACGCGCCGCGCAAGCGCTGGCGTCTCGTCGAGCCCTCGGCTTTGCCGGGCTTTGCACCGGCTATGGGCCTCACGCTCCTCTACGTTTCCTTCTTTGTGCTGTTGCCGCTGACGGCGCTGATCCTGCGCCCGTGGGAAGCCGGCTTCTCACATTTCTGGGAAATCGTTAGCAACGAACGCACGATTGATGCGCTCAAACTGAGCTTCGGCGCCTCTTTCTTGGCCGCATGCATCAACGCCGTATTCGGCACAATCGCCGCGTGGGCGCTCGTACGCTACGAATTTCCTGGCCGGCGCATTCTCGATGCGTTCGTCGATTTGCCGTTCGCCTTGCCTACGGCTGTTGCCGGCATCTCGCTTGCAGCAATCTATGCGCCCAACGGCGTCGTCGGCCATCTGCTGCCCGATGTGAAGTTGGCGTACAGCCCGCTCGGGGTGCTCATCGCGCTGACCTTTGTCGGCTTTCCCTTCATCGTTCGCTCCATCCAGCCTGTCCTTGAGGATTTGGATGTCGACGCGGAGGAAGCGGCCGCCACTCTGGGCGCGGGCCGCCTGCGCACGATCTTCACCGTTGTGGCGCCGGCCATCATGCCCGCACTGCTCACCGGCTTTTCGTTGGCTTTCGCACGCGCCGTCGGCGAGTACGGCTCGGTCATCTTCATTGCTGGCAATATCCCCAATGTCTCCGAAATCGCCCCGCTCTTGATCGTCATCCGGCTTGAGGAGTTCGACTACGCTGGCGCCGCCGCAGTCGGGCTGCTCATGCTCTCGGCGTCGTTCGCAATCCTGCTTGTCCTCAATTTCCTTCAGGCCCGCCTCACGCGCCGGGGCCGCGCATGACGGCCAAGTCCATCGCCCGCCGCGATCCGCCGATCCTTGTCGGCGCTCTCATCGCTATCGCCGTTATCTACATGGCGTTCGTCTTGTTGCTGCCGCTTGCGACCGTGTTCTGGGAAGCGCTGAGCAAAGGCATCGGCCCATATTTCGCGGCGATGAACGAACCAGACGCGATCTCCGCCATTCAGCTTACGTTGCTGGTGACGGCGATTGCCGTTCCCCTCAACACGATCTTCGGCCTTGCCGCTTCCTGGTGCATCGCCAAGTTCGATTTCTGGGGCAAGAGCGCGCTTGTCACCATTATCGATCTGCCGTTCTCGATCTCACCGGTGATCGTCGGTCTGATGTTCGTGCTGCTCTACGGCAGCAATGGCTGGTTCGGGCCCTGGCTGTTGGACCACAACATCCAGATCATTTTCACGGTCACCGCGCTGGTGCTTGCCACCACATTGGTGACGCTTCCGTTCGTTGCGCGCGAGCTGATCCCGCTGATGCAGGCGCAGGGCACGGACGAAGAAGCGGCGGCCGCAACCCTCGGCGCGGGCGCGTGGCGCACATTCTTCCTCGTCACACTTCCGAATGTGCGGTGGGCGCTGATGTATGGCGTGCTTCTCTGCACGGCGCGCTCCATGGGCGAGTTCGGCGCTGTCGCCGTTGTCTCCGGTCTCATCCGCGGCCAGACGGCAACGATGCCGCTCTACGTGAACATCCTCTACAACGAATATAACGCCGGCGCCGCTTTCGCGATCGCTTCCCTCCTCGCGCTGTTTGCGCTGGTGACCTTGGCTGTGAAGACTCTGCTCGAAGCACGCCACGCCGTCGCCGCCCGCGAACAACGCGCCATCTGAGAGCCCCCCATGTCGCTCGAAATAAACCAAGTCAGCAAAAAGTTCGGCCGCTTCCCGGCAGTGAACGGCGTCTCGCTCAAAGTTGAAGACGGGGAATTCCTCGCGCTACTCGGTCCATCGGGATCTGGAAAAACAACTCTTATGCGCATTCTCGCCGGTCTAGAATCGGCTGACGCTGGCGCCGTGTCGTTTCGCGATGAGGATCTCCTCGCCAAAGCCGTGCGCGACCGCCGCATTGGCTTCGTCTTTCAACATTATGCGCTCTTTCGGCACATGACTGCGGCTGACAACATCGCCTTCGGCATGAAGATCAAACGGCGCGTCGATCAATGGCCGTTGGATGGCGTAAACAAGCGCCCGTCCTACGCGAAGCCGTTGCCGCGCAAAGACATCAAGAAGCGCGTCGAAGAACTGCTATCGCTGGTGCAACTTGAAGGCTTAGGCGGCCGTTTCCCGAGCCAGCTATCAGGCGGTCAACGTCAGCGCGTGGCGTTGGCGCGTGCGTTGGCGATCGAGCCTTCAATTCTTCTGCTCGACGAGCCGTTCGGCGCGCTCGACGCCAAGGTGCGCCGCGGCCTCCGCCGCTGGCTGCGTGATCTGCACGAGCACACCGGACTCACCACCATCTTCGTCACCCACGATCAGGATGAAGCGCTGGAATTGGCCGACCGGATCGCCATTCTCAAGGATGGCCGCATCGAGCAGATCGGCACACCCGAACAATTGTACCGCGAGCCGGCGAGCGGCTTCGTATTCGACTTCCTCGGCGACACGATCCAGCTGCCTTGCATTGTCAACGGCGGCATTGCGCTGATCAACGGTTTCGGCGCGCCCATCGTCGGCGACATTCCAAGCGACGGCCCTGCAATCGCATACATGCGGCCCGATGAGTTTGACATCGGCATTGGCGATGGCCCCGGCATCAAGGCACGCGTGCGCAACGTGATCACAACCGGTCAAACCGCGCGGGTCGATTGCACCCTCGACGGCGGCACTCATGCCGAGTTGCGCGTCCCGCTCGATCAAGCCGTGCAGCTCTCGCCGCGCGATGCATTGCGGTTGTTGCCACGGCACGCACGAGCGTGGCCGGCGCCTGCCGGCGCTGTTCATGTCAGCGAAGATGGCGCGGCGTTGGCGCTCAGCGCCTAGCTACGACGCCCAAACGCGAACGCCGCGCGGCAGCAGCGTAACGCGATCGCGCGCCTTGAACTGCAGCGCGACCTCGTGATCCACGCGGACTTCCAGCGCTCCGCCCTGGTCAAGCGCGCACTCGATCCGTGCGTCGGGGCCGGCGCGAGACACGTCGCGCACGCGCGCGTGGAGACCTTGCCCCTCGCCTTGGGAGATCATCAACCCGTGCGGCCGTGCATAAGCGGTCGCCGCGCCGCTTTCCGGATGAGCGCCCAGGATCGGCACGCGCGCGCCTGCGATGAGCGCGGCGCCGCTATCAATCACGCACGGCAGATGGATCGTGTCGCCAAGAAAATCGAACACAAACGCGTTCGCCGGTTCGTGATAGAGCTGCTCGGGCGTGCCAACTTGCTCTAAGGCGCCCTCGCGCAACACTGCGACTCGATCAGCGAGCTCAAGCGCTTCCTCCTGATCATGGGTCACAAAAATCGTCGTCAACCCGGTGCGCTCGTGCAGATCGCGCAACCAGATGCGCAATTCGCGCCGCACTTTGGCGTCGAGCGCGCCAAACGGCTCGTCGAGCAGAAGAATGGAGGGCTCGATCGCCAACGCACGCGCCAACGCCACGCGTTGACGTTGACCGCCTGAGAGCTGGCTCGGATAGCGATCGCCCAGTTTGTCCAGTTGAACCAGCTTCAAAAGCTCCGACGTTTTAGCGCGTATCTCCCGGTCGCGCGGACGCGCACGCCATGGCTTAGAGCGCATGCCGAAGGCAACGTTCTGCGCCGCGGTCATGTGCCGGAACAACGCATAGTGCTGAAACACCAACCCGATGCCCCGCTGCCGTACCGGCTTGGCGAGTAAATCCTCGCCACGAAAGCTCACGCCGCCTGCCTCGGCGGTCTCAAGCCCAGCAATGACACGCAGCAATGTCGTTTTGCCCGAACCGGATGGTCCAAGCAGCGCCAGGAACTCGCCTTCGCCTGCCGTCAGCGAAACGTTCTTCAGCACCTTCGTCGCATCAAAGGCTTTCGAGATGTTGACGACCTGCAGCGACATCAAATCCCCAATGCCGCCGTACGGCGCATCGCGCGCGGCGGGCGGCCCACACTCACCGTCGCTTCGCTTCCGCTAAGATCTGGTCAAAGACCGCGCCGTCCGCAAAGTGCTGACGCTGAACCTCAGCCCATCCGCCGAAAGTCTCGTCCACGCGCAGCAAACGGATCGCGGGAAATTCGGTGTGCTTGGCCAAAATCTCGGGCGCCGCAGGCCGGAAAGAGCGCCGCGCCGCGATTTCTTGGGCCTGCGGCGTGTAGAGGAAGCGGAGATATGCCTCGGCCAGATCGCGCGTGCCGTGCGCCTCCACGTTACGGTCGACCCACGCCACACAGGGTTCGGCCAAGATGCTGATTGAAGGCGTCACGATCTCGTAACGGCCGGCGAACTCCTGTTGCGCCAAGTGCGCCTCATTTTCCCAAGTGATCAGTACATCGCCGATGTTGCGCTGCGCGAACGTCGTGGTGGCTCCGCGTGCGCCGGTGTCGAGCACCGGTACATGCGCGTAGAGGTTCTTTACAAACTCTCGCGCCGCCGCTGCGTTGTTGTTTTGCTGCGTGAGCACGTAGCCCCACGCCGCCAAATAATTCCACCGTGCGCCCCCAGACGTCTTCGGGTTTGGCGTGATCACCGCGACATCGCTGCGAATGAGATCGGGCCAATCGTGGATGTTCTTCGGATTGCCGGCGCGCACCAGGAACACCATGGTCGACGTGTAGGGAGCGCTATTGAGCGGCAAACGCGAGCGCCATTGCGGATCGATGTAGCCGCGCGCAGCGATCTGATCGATGTCGTAGGCCAGCGCCAGGGTAACGACATCAGCAGGCAAGCCCTCGATCACGGCGCGCGCCTGTGCGCCGGACCCGCCATGCGACATCTCGATTACGGGTGCGCGCGCGTACGTTTGCTGCGACGTCCAATAGTGAGCGAAAGCCGCATTGATATCGTGATAGAACTCTCGCGTTGGGTCGTACGAAGCATTCAGGAGATGGGTCGCGCCAGTCTTGTTGTTGCCGCTGCCACACGCGGCTAAGGGCGCGGCCGCGATCATGCCGAGAACCGAGCGCCGGGCGAGCTGAGCGGACATCATAATCTCCGTTCGAAAGTTCCGGCGCCTGTGGCGAAGCGTATAACGTTGGTCGGCGCGATTGGGTCCGCGCAAGACCCGCTCACGCCACTCTCACTAAACGTTGACGACAAAAGCAAGGCGAAGGCGCTATTTCGCCGCGTGCGCGCTCTCGACATCGAGCCACTTGAAAAACGTTGCCAGGTGGGCGCGCTGTTGCGGCGGCATGTATTCGAAGTTGCGGCCGCGATCGATGATTTCCCAGAACTCTTTGCTCTCCACTGAGGCGAGTTGGTTTTGAATAGTGAGTAAGCGATCGCGTGGTTCATCACGCATATCCTCGGCGATTTCTCGCGCACGCGCCTCCTGGCCCGCTGCCAGATAGTAGGCTGCGAGCTTCACCTGCGCCTTGCGCACGCCGAGCAGCGCCTTTTGCTGACCGCGCATGTGCGGCGGGCGATCGAGCTCCAGGAACTCCGCCAAAATATCGTGCTCAGCGGAAGAATTGAGCTCGCTCGCGAGCTGCGCCAGAGACGACAAATCATAGGCAACCGTCTCGGTCACGAACGGCAGGTTCGCGTCGAAGCTGACGATGCCGTAGTACTTCATGTGATGCACGCCATCGACGATGGCCTTGTGGTTGCCGAGCGCAAGCATCGACTCCACGAGCTTCCGATACTGATGCAGGACATTGTATGCCGTGCGTACTTCCTTGGCGTTGATGGTCGCGCGCAGGTACGAATTGAAATAGCGGAAAACTAGCTCGATCAGCTCGAGATCGTTCGCCTTAGCGGCAGCTTCGCCGATATAGCGCGTGTCGATCGCGATCAGATAGTTGATGTCGCGCATGGTGCCGAGCGCCTCGTTGTAGATGCTCAGATACTGGCGCATCACCTTCCATTCGACCCAGGTGCGGCGCGTTTCCAGATCCGCAAGGGATTCCGGGTCCATGGCGACGAAATCGGGATTGAGCTTGATTTGCGGGCCGATCGAGAACCAGGCGCTGCTCGCTCGCGGCTTTACCTTCAAATATTCGATCGCTAGGTCGCGCAGCGCGTCGACCGCGCCACTAGCGATAATCTTGTCGCGCCCGGAGATCGAATTGTTGGTGATGTCGGTCAGTTCTTCGATGGCGAACAGCGTCTGCGCCTGAGCGGCAAAGCAATTGGCCTCGTCTTGTTTCAGCGCTCCGCTCGTGGCGCGCTCGACTGCGTCCTCACGCACGCGATCGATGATGTGGCGTGGTTCCAGAAACCAGAACACATAGCTGAAGTACGGCGCCATGATCACCAGGCCGCCTGTTGTCATCGACAACACCACTGTCAGCGTGCCGCGTGGCACGAAGTCGTTCTTGATCGCCGTCGACACCCACACGCTGACGACGCAGGCGACCACGTAATAAGCCGGCACCGCGATGTTGATGCGGTCGCGCAGGAACATCCGCGCCACGCCCGTGTAACGATCGGCGGTCAACTGCACGATGATACTGACGACAGTGATGACAATGCCGAAGACGGCGACATTGATGCCGGAAAGCGCCGATGCGGCGTTGCCCACTGCGGCGGGATCGAATGAAAAGTAGCGCGAGAGCATTCCGGCGACGCCGCCGGTGTGACTGGCCTGCGCGGCGAAGTGGTCGATGACGTAGAAGCCCCAGAAAACCACGATGGCAGCGCACGCCAGCACGGCGGTCTGCAAGGCCCAAAGCCGAGCCATATCGTTCTGAGGCTTCTCCATTCCGATCCCCGACAGGGCTTTCAGCAGGCCCCACCGCCATTGTTGCCCGACTCGCGCGTCAGGCGAACCAGCGTACCTTCCGACAGAAGCGACAGAGCCAATCTTTTCAAGAAGATTCTGGCCCCGAACGCCGGCGCCGCGGCGTCTTCGCTCGCCCGCAGCGTGACCTTGGGCACTTGATCAAACGCCTGCCCTTTGTTCGCCGTAGCGAGATCGTGGAAAGGCTGTAATGTCCCGTCCGCGTGGGTGCGCATTTCGTGGGAGGGACTTCATGTCCTCTAAATTGTCTAACAACGCCAAGATGGGGATCGCGCTCGCGGCCCTCGTCGTCGTGGCGGGCGGTCTTTATACGGCCGGCCAGTTTAATCCGCCGTCGGGGCAAACCGCCGGCACCATCGCTCCGGCTGATCGCTATCAGTCGAGCCAAGTTTCCTCGGGTGACATCACGCTCGGTGACAATTCGGTGCCGATCCTGATGCAGACCGACGCCTTCAACGTCATGATCCATGACACCAATTTCCGAGCGCTCGCGCGCGATCCGGGCTTTGCGGCGCTAGCCCAGCAGCCGGCGGCGCTCACGGCGATGGCGCGGAATCCGGAAGCTTTCACGGCGTTGGCGCGCAATCCGCAGGCCTTCCAGGCATTGGCGCAAGGCGCGCAAGCGGCTTCAGCCCAAGGGCTCGCCGCGCAAGGCGTGAACGCACAAGCGTTCGCCGCCCTGTCGCAGCATTCCGCAGCGTTCGCGGCGCTGGCGCGCAATCCGCAAGCCTTCGCCGCCATGGCCCGCAACCCGCAGGCCTTCGCTTCGTATGCGCACAACGCGCAGGCCTTCGCCGCCGATGCGCGCGCCGCCCAAGGCCGACCGGCCATGGCGCGCGACGCTCAAGCCTTCCAGGCACTGGCTGCCGACTCGCAGGCGATGAGCGCACTCGCGGCGGACGCGCAAGCGTTCCAAGCCCTCGCCGCCAACGCCCAAGCTTTCCAAGCTTTGGCGCGTAACCCGGCTGCGCTCTCCGCCGCTGCCGCCAACGCGCAAGCGTTCGCCAGCCAGGGCCGCGCCGCACAAGGCCTGAGCGCGCAAGCGTTCAACTCGCAAATGGCGGTCGCCTTTGCCTCGAATGCGCAAGCGTTCTCGGCGCTGGCGCAACAGCCGCAAGCCTTCGCCGCCATGGCGCAGCATCCGCAAGCCTTCGCCGCCCTCGCCCGCAACCCGCAGGCGTTCGCCGCAATGGCGCGCAACCCGCAAGCCTTCGCTTCCTATGCTTCGAACGCCCAAGCGTTCGCAGCTGACGCCCGCGCGCCGCAAGGCCACGTGGCGATGGCGCGCGATGCGCAAGCCTTCCAGGCGCTGGCGGCTGACTCTCAGGCCATGAGCGCACTCGCAGCTGACGCACAAGCCTTCCAAGCGCTCGCATCGAATGCGCAAGCCTTCCAAGCGCTGGCCGCCAACGCGCAAGCGTTCCAAGCTTTGGCTTCGAATGCCCAAGCGTTCCAGGCACTCGCGGCCAATGCACAAGCCTTCCAGGCACTCGCGCGCAACCCGCAAGCACTGCAAGCCGCAGCGGGTGCAGCTCAAGCGTTCAACACACAAGCTGGCGTCGCCCAAGGCTTGAGCGCGCAAGCAATGTCGGCGATGGCGCAAAATCCGCAGGCCTTCGCGGCAATGGCGCAGAACCCGCAAGCCTTCGCGGCTCTCGCCCGTAACCCGCAAGCCTTCGCGGCGCTGGCGAACAACGCGCAAGCGTTCACCGCACTGGCGCGCGCTCCGGCGTTCGCCGCTCTGGCGCGAGCCCCTGCGTTCTCCGCAATGGCTCAAAACCCGAGCTTCGCCGCCGCTCTGCGAGCGAACTAACTCGCAATCAACGCCGCATGACCTAGGCTCCTCCCACGAAGTCTAGCGTCATGCGGCGCCACGGCCGGGGGGCTGTATGCGAGGGTTACTATTCGGCGCGTCGTTACTGGCGCTAAGCATCGCGGGCCAAGCGCACGCGCAAACCACGACTGCTCCGACCGAACCAACGACATCGGCGGCGACCGCACCCACGGAGCCGCCGCAGCCCGTTGCAAGCGAACCCGCTACACTTCCCGCAACGCCGTCCGAGCCTTCGCCCGATGCGCCGCCAGTCAGCCGCGCGCCTGACGCGGTTCCCGTTATCGATCTCAGCCAGATCACCACCGATGATCTGCGCCTGCTCTACTTCGATCCCGCCGAAACTTATCTCACGCCCTATGTCGGCCGCGCCGCCGAGAACTCGCTCGCATTCCAGCAGCGCATGTTCGGCTGGCGACCTTGGGATCGCACTACGCTGCTGCTGAAGGACTTCGGCGACTACGGCAACGCCGCCGCGCGCGCCTCACCGAATGACGCTCTACTGATCGACATCGCCCCACTCACGCAAACCTACGAGACATTCAGCGCCGGCGAGCGCTTCTTCACGCTCTCCAACCACGAACTCACCCACGTCGCCACCATGGACGTGTGGAACGATCGCGACGCATTCTGGCGCCATGTGTTCGGCGGCAAGCCGATGGCAGTTGAGGATCATCCCGAGTCCATCCTCTACAATTATCTCGCCACCCCGCGTGTGAACGTGCCGCGCTGGTATCTCGAAGGCAGCGCCGTGTTCATGGAAACATGGATGGCCGGCGGCTTCGGACGCGCGCAAGGCGGCTACGATGAAATGGTGTTCCGCGCCATGGTGCGCGACGACGCCTATTTCTATTCGCCGGTAGGTTTGGAATCTTCGGGCATCTTCTCCGACTTCCAAGTCGGCGTGAACGACTACCTCTACGGCACACGATTCTTCAGCTATCTCGCGCAACAGTATTCGCCTGAGCAAGTCATTCAGTGGCTGCGCCGCGATCCCGGCAGCCAAGCGTACTACGAGTCACAATTTCACCAGGTGTTCGGCAAATCGCTGAACGACGCTTGGCAAGATTGGATCACGTGGGAGCACAGCTTTCAGGAAGCCAACCTCGCTTCCGTGCGTCAGTATCCCGAGACGCAGGTGACGCCGCTGGTGAATCGCCCGCTCGGCTCGGTCTCGCGTTCGTTCATCGATCCGGCCAACGGCAATCTCATCGGCGCCTTCCGTTATCCCGGCGTGATCGCGCATCTCGGCGTACTCAATCCCCAGACCGGCGATATTCGCCGCCTGACCGACATAAAAGGGGCGATGCTCTATAGCGTCACCTCGCTGGCGTACGATCCGAGCACCGAGACGGCGTGGTACACAACTGACAACTACGCTTACCGCGATCTGATGCAGATCAATGTCACGACTGGCGAGCAGCACATGCTGCTGCACGACGCGCGCATCGGCGACATCGCTTTCAATCCGCAAGACCGCTCGCTTTGGGGTCTCCGCAATCTCAACGGCTACACAACGTTGGTGCGGATGCCCGCGCCGTACACGAGCTGGAATCAAATCCACACCTTCGACTTCGGCACTGTGCCATTCGATCTTGCCATCTCACCAGACGGCTCGATGCTCTCCGCCTCTGTCGGCGAACCCAACGGTCACCAAACCGTGCAAGTGTGGCGCACCGCAGATCTCATGACCGAGACGATGACGCCTATCGCCACGCTGGCGCTTGGCCAATCGACGCCGGAAGGCTTCGTGTTCTCGCCCGACAACAAATATCTCTACGGTTCCGCCTACTATACCGGCGTCTCCAACATCTATCGCTTCGACATCGCCACTCAGAACGTGCAAGCGCTGACCAACACCTCGACCGGCCTCTTCCGGCCCATTCCGCGCGCGGATGGCTCGTTGGTCGTTTATGAATTCACCGGCCAAGGCTTCCGGCCAGGCGTCATTCAAAATCCGACGCCGCTCTCCGATCTTGGCAACATCAAATTCCTCGGCGCGGAAATCGCGCACGATCATCCGGTGGTGCAAAGCTGGACCGTGGGCTCGCCAGCCAACGTGCCGTTCGATTCGATGGTGACGGCGCGCAATCACTACGTGCCCGAACATGAGATGCGCTTGGGTGCGGCGTACCCGATCGTCGAAGGCTATCGAGGCCGCGTCGCGGCTGGCTATTACGTGCTGTTTGAAGACCCGCTGCAGTTCAACCAGCTGGAAGCGACGGTTTCGTACTCACCAAACACTGAACTCGACGATCAGGATTGGCACCTCGATCTGCGCTACCACACGCTCAGCTGGAAATTCCGCTACTGGCACAACGACGCGGATTTCTACGACCTGTTCGGACCAACCGAGCGCGCGCGTCGCGGCGATGCCGGCATGGTCGGCTATCATCACTCGTTCATCTACGATCCGCCGCGCCAGCTCGATTTTAACGCCGACTTCGCCTACTACACTGGCCTCGACACGCTTCCGAGCGCACAGGATGTGAACTCCGGCTTCGACACGCTTGCGGCGTTCACCACCGGTCTCACCTACACCGACGAAACCAAGTCGCTTGGCGCTGTCGATCACGAGCGCGGCTATCAATGGAATGTCGATGCCGAAGTGGATCACGCCAACGGCGCATACTTCCCGAGCTTGCGCGCGGGCCTCGACGTTGGCATGCCGTTGCCGTGGAATAACTCGTCGTTCTGGGTCTACACAGCCGCAGGCACAGTCGGCGGCAACCGCAACTCGCCGCTCTCGCAATTCTACATGGGCGGCTATGGCAACAACTACGTCGATGATCGCGAGATCAAACGCTATCGCCAGTTCGATAGCTTTCCGGGCTTCGATATCGATGAAATCTCAGCGCGCACGTTCGCGCGTGCGCTGGCGGAAATAAATCTGCCGCCGCTGCGCTTCCGCGATGTCGGCGTCGCGCCGCTATTTCTGAGTTCGGCGCGAACCGCCGTGTTCGCAGGCGTGCTCGACGCCGACCCGAGCGTGGGCGACCACCGCACGCTCGAGACCGCGGGCTTTCAGGTCGATTGGAATTTCACAGCCGCCTTGCGGCTACCCATGGTGCTCTCACTCGGTTATGCAGAAGGCTTCGAGGATGGCGAACACACGGGCAGCGAGACGCTCGTGTCCCTAAAGATCATGTGAGATGACGGCGGACTTACTCGTCAAAGGCCTGACTGCGATCGCTCCGGTCTTCGTGCTGCTGCTGGTTCTCGACCGGCTCGACATATTCAACCTGATCAAATTCCGCACCATCTTCGTTCTGCTCGGCGTCGGCGGCGCGCTGGCGGCCTTCGCGTTCGTGGCCAATCTCGAAATCCTCGATGGCTTTCCGATCGGCTTCAGCAATTACAGCCGCTACGTAGCGCCCGCGATCGAGGAATTCCTCAAAGCGCTGCCCATTATCTTTCTGTTCGCGACCAACCGCGTCGGCTTCAAGCTCGATGCGGCGCTCGCGGGTTTCGCCGTCGGCGCCGGTTTCTCAATGGTCGAGAACGCGTGGTATCTGCGCGAACTTTCGGACGCCAATTACAGTGCTTGGCTCGTGCGCGGGTTCGGCACCGCGGTGATGCACGGCGGCGCGACCGCGCTCTTCGCCGCCGCCTCGCACGAAATGAACGAACGCCAGTTCGAGGGCGCGGCGGCAGAATACAAGTTCAACGCGCTCCTGTTCGCGCCTGGCTTCATCGGCGCCTACATCTTGCACTCGGCGTTCAATCACCTTGCGCACCAGCCGACCTTGGCGATGGCGCTGACGCTTCTGCTGGTCCCGCTCTTGCTCTTCTTCATCATTTCGCGCAGCGAGCGCGCTACGCAGCACTGGATCAAAACCGATCGCGACGCCCACCGCATTGCGCTCAAGGCCATTCGCAGCGGACATTTCGCCGAAAGCGACCAGGGCAAGCGGCTAAAGGCAATCGCGCAACGCTTCCAAGGCGCCGTAAGCGCGGCCGACGTTTTCGCTTATCTCGAACTGAAGATGGAGCTCGTGCTGCACAACGAGGAGGCAATGCTGAAGTTGCAGGAGGGCGAGGAGGCCCCTGCTGACCCGGCGAACCGCGCCAAGGTGGAACGTCTTGAGCAGATGGAGAAGCGCCTCGGCCCTGCGCTCCTGGCCGCCATCGCGCCTGCCCTCGGCTTCTCCCGCAACGACATTTGGGAACTGGAACATTTCAAAGCGCGGGTGAAGGCGGCTAGCCCCAACTGATCCCACGCATCCAACCCGCCCGCCTGCGGCTACCCACACAAGCCGTACCTAAAAACCTCCTTTGACCGCCGTTGCGGCGGACCGAGGGAGCGGGTACATATCGGATAACGATAAATCTGCCGCGGACGGGGGTGGCGCGTGAACGACAAGTCAGACCTGCTTCGGTCGCTCAGAATCGAGCGATCAGGGGATAACGATACGGAAGGCTCGGAGGGCGGCGGCCTGCCTCGGTGGATTCTGCCCGCTGCGATCGGCGTCGGCGCGCTCATCATCGGTTTCGGCGGCGCCTGGCTGATGAAGCCGGCGCCAGCCGCCGCGCCCACGGAAACGGCCGCCGACGCCTCGACGGTGGGCAGCGCCTCCACCAATTCCAGCACGCAATCCACCGCCGGCGGCTTGGTCGCCTCCGGCTATGTGGTTGCGCGCCGCGAAGCGACAGTGGCCTCCGAAACCACCGGCCGCCTCGTTGAAGTGCGGGTCGAGGAAGGTCAGCACGTGCGCCGCGGCCAAGTCATTGCCGTGCTCTCGCCGACTTTGGCGCAGGCTCAGTTCAACGGCGCCCGCGCCCGCGCCGCCGCTGCAGACGCTGATGTCGCCGAAGCGCAACGCCAGCTGAACCGCACCACCACGCTTTCACAGCAAGGCTTCGCGTCGGACGCAGCCCTCACCGCGGCGCAATCGCGCTTCGATCAAGCGCAAGCGCAGCGCAACGCTGCTCATGCCGACGCTGCGAGCGCCGGCGCGCAGCTCGGCTATTTCCAGATCCGCGCGCCGTTCGATGGCGTCGTCGTCGACAAAGCGGCGCAGGTTGGCGAAATGATCTCGCCGCTCTCCGCAGGCGGCGGCTTCACCCGTACCGGCATCTGCACCATCGTCGATATGACCAGCCTGGAAATCGAGGTCGATGTCAGCGAGTCCTACATCGCGCGTGTCCATGAAGGCCAAAAAGTTGAAGCCAACCTGGATGCGTATCCGGATGTCACCTTCCCCGCGCACGTGATCGCCACGATCCCATCCGCGGACCGCAGCAAAGCCACGGTGCGCGTGCGCATCGGCTTCGATCAACTTGACCCGCGCATCCTGCCGGAAATGGCAATCAGCGTTCGTTTCCTCGACGACGTCGCGCACTGAACACTTGGAGAGCCACCAAATGTCCGACCTCATCCGTCTCACCGACGTGGAAAAGACCTACACGCGCGGCAAAGAGAAGATCGCCATCTTCGAAAAGTTGACGATGCACATCCCCGAGGGCGACTTCGTCGCCATCATGGGTCCGTCCGGCTCCGGCAAGACAACGCTGCTCAACCTGCTCGGAGGCACCGACCGCCCCACCAGCGGCGCCATCGAGTTCGACGGCAAGCACATCGAGAAATTCAGCGAAGGCAAGCTCACGCAATGGCGCGCCAAGAATGTCGGCTTCATCTTTCAGTTCTACAATTTGATGCCGATCCTCACGGCGGCTCAGAACGTCGAGCTGCCGCTGCTGCTGACCAATCTGTCGCCCAAGAAGCGCAATGAGAACGTCAAAACCGCGCTTGAGGTCGTTGGCCTCTCAGATCGCGCCAAGCACAAGCCGCGCGAAATGTCTGGCGGTCAGCAACAGCGTGTCGCCATCGCTCGCGCCATCGTCTCCGATCCCAAGCTGCTGCTCTGCGACGAACCCACCGGCGACCTCGATCGCGCCACCGCCGACGAAATCCTCGGCACACTGCAAACGCTGAACCGCGACCTCGGCAAGACCATCGTCATGGTCACGCACGACGCCGCCGCGGCCAAATTCGCCAAGCGCACCCTTCATCTCGATAAAGGCCACTTCAACGAGCAGGAGCTCGCGGCATGAACGACCGCTCCTTGATGTGGAAGAACATGTGGCGGAAGCCCGTCCGCACATCGTTGCTTCTGGTTTCGATCCTGATCGCGTTCCTGATCTTCAGCGTGATGGTCAGCTTCAACGCGTCATTCACCAACTTCAAGACGCTGCCGAACCGCATGGTGACGCTGTCGAAGGTGAACTTCACCGAGTCGCTGCCGATGGCGCACTACGATCGCATCCTGCACACGGACGGCGTTCTGGCGGCCACGCACATGAACTGGTTCGGCGGCTACTACCGCGACCCACGCAACTTTCTGCCTACGTTCGCGGTCGATCCGCCCACCTATTTCCGCGTCTATCAGGAAGATCTGACGGGCGTGCCAGCCGCTTCGCGCGACGCCTTCTTCAAAGAGCGCACCGCCATGTTGGTGGCGGAGCCTGTCGCGAAGAAGTTTGGCTGGCGCGTGGGACAACGCATTCCGCTGAACAGCAACATCTTCACCAACGGTTCCAACAACAGCCATTCGTGGGATTTCGTGCTGGTCGGCCTGATCCCGACGCCGGAAGGCAGCTCGCAGACCGGCAGCGTGCTCATCCATTATGACTACTTCAACGACACCACTACATTCTCGCGCGACCGCGTGGGTTGGGTGCCGTTCCTCACTACGTCAGCCACCCTCAACGATCGCGTCGCTCACGCGATCGACTCCCGCTTCGCCAACTCGGCAGATGAAACCTCGACTGCCGACGAAGCTGCGTTCAACAAACAGTTCACGGAGCAGATTGGCCCGATCGCGCTCATCATCACGCTCGTCGTTAGCGCTGCTTTTGTGGCCATCTTGTTGATCGTCGGCACGACCATGGCGTTGGCGGTGCGCGAACGCACCAAAGAACTTGGCGTCATGAAAACGCTCGGCTTCTCATCGGCCCGCGTTTTGCGCATGGTCTTGGGAGAGTCGCTCTTGCTTTCGTTCTTCGGCGCAGCCTTGGGCATGCTCGGCGGCGCCGGCTTGCTCGCTCTGCTCTCCAAGGCAAGCGGCGGCAACGGTCCACCGATTCACTTCGCAACAATGCCCGTCTTACCGCTTGGCGTACTCATCGCCTTGCTGCTGGGCCTCATCACCGGCCTGCCGCCCGCGCTCTCCGCCTATCGGATGCGCATCGTCAACGCTTTCGCTACGCGCTGAGGCACGATCATGGTTTCCATCTTCAAACAGGTCAGCGCCGTCACCTCGATGAACGTGCGCACCATCCCGCAGCGCGGCTGGATGTCGATCGCCAGCATCGTCGCGGTCGCGCTCACCATCACAGTGCTCTTGTTCTTCCTGTCGCTTTCGGCGGGCCTCAACAAAACCGTGCAAGGCTCCGGCGCCGACAACGTCGCCATTGCGCTGCGCAGCGGCTCCAACGCCGAACTCAACAGCGTCGTGTCACGCGACCAGCTCACCATCCTCGCCAGCGGTCCCGGTGTTGTGCATCGCGGGCAAAGCGCCGTGGCTTCGGGCGAGCTTTTGGTGATCGTTGACGGCGTCAAGCGCGCAGGGACCACCAAGTCCAACGTCTCGCTGCGCGGCATCGGCCCCGAGGGCTTTGCCGTGCGCCACGGCGTGCGCATCGCACAGGGTCGTATGTTTCACGCCGGCACCAACGAAATGATCGTCGGCGCAGGCGTCGTGCGCGAATTCAAAGGCTTCGACCTCGGCCATACGGTGCGCCTGCGCGGCACCAACTGGCAGATCGTCGGCGTGTTCGAAGCGCCAGGCACGTTGTTCGAATCCGAGCTGTGGGGCGACATTGCCGTCACCCAAAGCTTGTTCAACCGCCCCAACACCTTCCAGACGATGCGCATTCAACTCGCGGACGCCGCCGCGGTGAACCGCTACGTTGAATGGGCTAAGCATGATGCGCGGCTCGATGGCCTCGAGATCATGAGTGAGCGCCGCTACTATGCGCGTCAAGCGCAGCAATCGACGGGCCTCTTCATCGCCGTCGCCTTCGCGCTCGGGTTCTTCATGGCGATCGGCGCGCTCGCCGGGGCCTTAAATACCATGTACTCGTCGGTCGCCGCACGCTCTGCGGAGATCGCCACGCTGCGCATCATTGGCTTCTCTGGCTACGCGGCGTTCTTCGGCACCATGGCGGAAGCGATCATGCTGTCGGCGCTCGGCGGCGCCTTAGGCATTCTCATTAGCTTCGTCGCCTTCAACGGTCAGAGCGCATCGACGTTGGGCGCGGGCTTCTCACAGACGGTCTTCAGGCTCGAACTTTCGCCAGGCACGATCATCGCTGCCGTATTCGTGGCGATGTTCATCGGTTTCTTCGGCGGCTTCCTACCGGGCATCCGCGCCGCACGCGTTCGTCCGCAGCTAGAGCTTGCAGCTCAGTAGCCGCTCGCAATCGTGTGATCTCCCCTCACTTGCAGCGGCGCGAGGCCGAGCTAAGCTCGGTTTCGCGCCGTTCGCTTGTGGAGGCCGATCATGCGCGCTGTATGTCTCGCGATTGCTGCGCTTGCGCTCGTCGCACCTGCCTTTGCCGATCCCGGCCTCGGCCACATCGGCGGTTCGACCTACGGTGAGGATCGCATCACCGCCAGCACGGCGCGCTACTGGAACAATTGCGTCACCGGCGTCGATGTGGGCGCCTCCCTCGTTCTCCATGATTGCAGCCGCATTATCGGCGCGCGCCTTTCGCGCACGCGCACGGCATCCGCGCTGTATTTCCGGGGCCGCGCCTACCGCGATCTCGGCCGCACCTCCGAAGCGCAGTCGGATTTCCTGCGCGCACGCGTGAGCTTTGACCGCATTTTGTACGCCGACGCTGGCGACGCGATGGCGCTTTACGGTCGCGGCTTGAGCCTGATCGGACTCGGGCGCAGCACACAAGGCGCGGCGGACATTGATCGCGCTACCGCCATCGATTCCAACGTCGCCGCGGACTTCGCGCGTCTCGTCACCTTCTAGCGCCGCCTCTGTCGCCACGAACGGCGGTTGTGCGCCCGCAACCCCACGCCTAAACTCTGGCGCGGAGAACAATCGACATGGCGGACCACAGCCTCTTCGTGTTTGTGCGCGTGCAAGGCGCGACGCCGGAAACCGTGGGCAATGCCCTGAAGGACGGCAGCGACAAGATTCTCGACATCTATTCGATCATGGGTGAATGGGACTTGCTCGTACGCATCGAGCACCCGGACTTGAACGAGATTCAGCGCGTGGTCGCCGAAGCCATTCGCGCAAATCCAAACGTCGCACAGACCTACACCGTGCTCGGGTACCAGATTTACGGCTCGAAGTGGCCGGGCTTCGACTATCCCGACAGCAAATGAACCCCGACCTCGAGGCTGAATACAACAACCGCGCCCGCGTGCCCGAACATCCGGGCATCATTGCCAGTTGGGCCGCCGACAGCAGCGCATATCGCGACGCAAAAACTCCTCAGCTCGTCCGCTACGGCGCCGGCGAACGCAATGTGATGGACGTGTTCGAAGCCGGCCCCGGCGCGCCGTTGGCGATGTTCATCCACGGCGGCTACTGGCAAGCGCTCGACAAGAGCTTCTTCAGCCACATAGCGCGAGGCTTAAACGCGCGTGGCGTGAGTGTTGCCGTTCCCAGCTATTCCCTCTGTCCCAACGTGTGCGTGGGCGACATCGTCAAGGAAATGCGCACCGCGTGCGCGTGGCTACACCATCAATACGGCAACCCGGTGCTGGCCTTCGGACACTCTGCCGGCGGCCACCTCTCTGCCTGCCTGCTCGCGACCGAAGCGCATGTGCCGGCCGCCTATGCGATCTCCGGCCTGTTCGACCTCACGCCGCTCGTCGAGACGAGCATCAACGGTGCGCTGCAAATGGATGAGCCCGAGGCTGACAATCTCAGTCCCGTCTTCTGGCCCGGCCCTGCGGGCAAAACTCTCGACGCTGTCGTTGGCGGCGCCGAGAGCAGCGAATATTTAGGACAGAGCCGCGCCATCGTTGAAGCCTGGGCCGAAGACGATGTGACGACGCGTTACGAGGAAATCGCTGGCGCTAATCACTTCACCGTGATCGCGCCGCTCGCCGATCGCAACTCCAGTATGTGCGTGCGTCTCGAAGAACTCGCGCGCAGCGTCTAGGCCGCGCGCTTGCCCGGCAGCATACGCTGCAACTCCTTGTCGCCCGCCAGCTGATGCTTCAGCGCGCCCGACACGTGCAGGACAAAGAGACCATACAGCAGGTACGAGAGCCACTCGTGCGCTTTGCCGAACCAGGTATGGATGTTTTCTTTGAGCGGTTGTTGCAGCTGTAAAATCCACGGAATGCGCGGAAATTCGAACGTGCCGAAATAGTGCATTGGATGCGCGGCCGCATCTTTGTATGCGGAATCCATGATCCACCCGGTCAGCGGCATGGCGAACAAGATCACGTACAGCAACACGTGCGTAATGTGCGCGAGAGAAATCTCCCACTTCTGATACGTTGTCGGCATCGCTGGCGCCGCGTGACTGAAGCGCCACAAAATGCGCATCAGGGCTAAGCCGAGGATGGTTATGCCGACAGATTTATGAAAATCGATCGCCGGTCTGACAGCATCGTCCGGTAACGAATGAGGCCATAGCCATGCCAGGGCCACATTGGTGACAATGCCGATAGCGATAATCCAGTGCAGAACGATCGCCGTAGTGGTGTAACGAGAAATTGGCATGCGACCCCGTGGCCAACGACTTAAAAGCGCCACTACCGTAAAACAAGCCGGGTCCGACGAAGAGCAACCTGAAGCCGCATGGACACCTGCCACCCCTCATTGCCGGTCCCATCGCTGGAGGAGGCGCTCCAGCGTGAGTCCCCGCGCATCAGCCCGCGGCCCGTCCCCGCCATCAGCATCTTCATCTGCGTCTGTGCGGTAGGTTTGTTCTTCCTCCTATTGCTGCCGGCATTCTTTCGTCAGAACCTCGCCGCTTGGTCGTTAGGCGTAGCCTACGTTCTCTACGATACAGTTTTGCTTGGCTTCACCGCCGTACAAATCAACAAGCTGCGTCAGACCTACGCGCAGTCCGCCCCACATCGTCCGACACTTGCCGTCATCATCGCCGCGCACAACGAGGCCTCAGTCCTCGGCACGACTATCGCCCATTTGCGCAAGCAACAGGATCCGCCTGACCTGATCGTCATCGCCGACGATGGTTCAAACGATGCGACCGCCGAAACGCTGCATCGCCTCTACGGCTTAACGCCGCCGCCACTCGGCACAATCAGCAGCGCGGCGCCCAAGCTCCCCGCGCTCAAATGGGCGCGGCTTGCGCATGGCGGCAAAGCCAAGGCGCTCAATCAGACTATTCGCTTGGTCGATACCGATCTCGTCTTCACAGTCGACGCCGACACCATTCTCGAAACCGGCGCCGTGCGCTCCATGCGCAATGCCTTCGGGAATGAACCGGAATTGGTCGCCGCCACCGGCGTGCTCACGCCGATCTGCGGACCCAGTCTCTCCGGCCGTTTCTTCCAGTGGTTTCAGGGTTACGAGTATATCCGCAACTTCCTCTCACGCTACGCGTGGATGAACCTCAATTCGCTGCTGCTGATCTCCGGCGCCTTCGCAGCGTTTCGGCGCGACGCGATTGTCACCGTTGGCGGCTTCGACGGCGAGTGTCTAGTCGAGGACTACGAACTCATTCATCGCCTGCATCGCCACGCCATCGACAACCGGCTCGACTGGCGCGTGCGCGTAATCGGCGAAGCGCAAGCGATGACCGACGCACCGGCGACGCTGCCTTCGTTCCTGCGTCAGCGCCGCCGCTGGTTCAGCGGCTTCCTGCAAACGCAGTACTGGAACCGCGACATGATCGGTAACGCGCGGTTCGGCAAACTCGGCACGGCGATGATGGTGGTCAAAACCTTCGACACCATGCAGCCGATCTACGGTCTCTCGGCCTTCGCGATCCTCGTGATCTTCGTCGCCGTCGGCAAATTCGCGATCGTCTGGCCGATCCTCCTGGTGATGCTGGCCAAGATCGTGCTCGATCTGGGCTTTCACCTCTGGTCGCTCAGCATTTACGCCCGTTGGACCGGACAACCGCCGTCGAAGCTGCGCCCTGCGCTGCTCGCGGTTTTTCTGGAGCCGTTCACATTCCAGCTCATGCGCCACGCGGGCGCGGCCTGGGGCTGGATTCAGTTCGTCGCCGGACGCGACACTTGGGGGCGTGCGCATGTGCGTACAGCCCTGCTCAGCGACGATCGCTCGCTCAACGCCAGCGACCCCTAAGCGCGTGTAAAGCCGTCAGCGCTCCAGTCTTCGCTGCCGACGCCGTGATGCACGATGAACATGCCATCGGCATCGTAGCGGCGCTTGATCGCTTTCAGGCGCGGATAGTTCTCGCCCCAGAAAGCCGTTTGCCACGCCGCGTTGAAATAATCGCTTTCCGAGACATAGGAGCCCTCATCGCCCGCCACGCGCACCGCCGCTGATGCGCGCGCAATCGCGGCTTTGTCGCGTTGCTGCTTGGCCGGATCGGCCTCGTAACCTGGAATATGCAGATAAGGCGGCGCGCCACCGGTGGCGACGATCACCAGCGCAAACGCGTCGACCGAGCCCGGATTGGTGGCGGTGTTTCGCGCGCGCGCCTGCGCGGCTTCATCACCGCCCGCCAAGCCCTTGTTGAAATGAATACCCAAAGAATACTCACGGCTCGCCGCATACAGCGCATCGACCAGCTTCGCTTGCTGAACCGCTGCGAGCAGCGCTTGCGGCAGCCAAATCGAGTCATATGCGTGGATGAACATGCTGACCTGATCGCCATCGCCGCGCCACCATGCATTGTGCGACGGCGCGCCAGGGCGGCCATCGAAGCGCATCGATTGCGTATTGGCGCGGTGAAAGTCCACGTCCCACCACCGGCGCGCATCGACGGCGCCGACATCGATCTCATCGGTGATGGCATAGTCGCCGCCCGCCGCGGCAACCCACGCAAAGAATGGCGCGAACAGCGCGTTGGACTCGCTCTCGCTTAGTCCCTGGCTCACCAACGACAGTTCGAGCGCATTGTCTGGCCCCAGATGGATTTGCTCGCCCCAGTGCGGATTGAAAAGCTTCTCCGCGTAGAACGCCACAAATTGCGCGATAAGCCGCTTATAAGCGGCGTCCGAACTCGCTTTGATCTTGCCGGACGCCCAACCGAAATTCTGCGGCAGCGGATGTGTGCGCACCGTGACGCGCGTGACCACGCCAAACGATCCGCCGCCACCACCCTTAAGCGCCCAAAACAGATCGCTGTTGCGCCGCTCGTTGCAGATGACGACACGGCCATCGGCAGTCACCACCTCGGCCTCGAGCAAATTGCTCGCAGCGCTGCCGAAGCCCTTCGAAAATGACCCGTAGCCGCCGCTTTGAATGTGGCCGGCAACACCAACGGTGGTGCAGCCGCCGCCTTGCACATAGCGCCCGCCCTGCACCGTCACCGCGTCGTATGCGTGGATCCACAACGCGCCCGCTTCTATCGTCGCTGCTGGCACAGCTTCGCCACCGCTCTGCGGGGTAAATGCGTCATGCATCGTCACCGTCTTCATCGGGTGCAACCAGATCAGCAACGAATCCGGCGCGTTCGATGTGCCTTGATACGAATGCCCGCCGCCTTTCACCGCGACGCGCAGATTGTGACGGCGCGCAAAGTTCACCGCTGCAACCACATCCGCCGTCGTATGCGCCGCGACCGCGTACGGGCTAACGCTCGGTTGCCATGCATCAAGCCATCCGGTCACCTGCGTCCCACCAGCTTGGTCGCCGATGTAAAACGGATTGCGCAAATTCGGCAGCAACGCGCGACACGCCGCGCTGGCCACATCCGTTGTACACGAGCCATAGAGCGAGGTGGGCTGCAACAGATTGCCGCCAACCTGCGTGCGCAGTGCGTCCCACTCCGTTGCGCTCGGCCAACCGGCATCGCCGGGCCGCACCCGCCGCATCACCCGCGCAGTCGCCATGGAGGGCGCGTCCCACGCCAGCGCCGCGACCGCCAAGCCCGCAAACAACTCACGACGCCGCATGCAAACCCCTAAGCAATTCAGCTTTTAAGGGCTTGTAGCACGATCATGAACGCGTGCAGCGAACTTCGTGCACCGCTGCCGTCGCCTAGAAAATGGCAAGCGCCGCGACCGCAACCAGCGTCACAGCGCCTGCACCCACCAACACCAAGCTGGTCAAACGGCGAACGCGCAGACTCAAAAAGAGCGCAAATCCGACGAC
This sequence comes from Terricaulis sp., assembly GCA_047601265.1. Lineage (GTDB taxonomy): Bacteria > Pseudomonadota > Alphaproteobacteria > Caulobacterales > Aquidulcibacteraceae > Vitreimonas. Next base: position 2,823,004 of record JASGJR010000001.1, on the reverse strand, counting down.
CGAGAGCGCCAATACCAGAGCGGCAATCGCGTCAATCGTCACTTTCCATGTAGCGCCGGCGTTCTTACCGCGATGTAAATCGTTGAGCATCAATGCTACATCTGCGCGCGTGCTGTCCACTTCACCCGCGCCAGTCAGGAGATCGATACTCACATCGCTCGATCCGGCGACGCCTTCGAAATGAATAAGGGCCTGATCGCCATCGACATCTCCGCTCGAGAATGCGCCCAGCACATGCGCTCGCGCACCAACTACGCGCGCAAGGCTCTCAGTGGGCGCGGTTGAAGAGAGCGCCGCCTTGATCAAATGCGGCGCGAGATGAAGCTGCACCGTCTCCTGCGGTCTGTGCGTGCGCGCAAACCACTCCGGATGATTGAGCGTGATGCCCGTTCCCGCGAAAAAAATTAACGACACAAACGCGACCGCGGATAAATAGCCATGCCATTCGCGCGCGAGCCGGTAAAACGTCGCTTTGCCGCTGCTCATTGCCGCGCGCCGTAGCTAACGTTGACGGGTCCTATTTCCTCCTGGGCGCCGGCCGACAGCGTCAGCGGCGCCCCAGCGAGATCAAGCGGGATCGATGTGAAGCTATGGCCGCCATGCTCCCTGCTAGACTCGATGTTCAGCAGGTACTGGCCCTGACCGACGGGATTGCCGCGATCGTCGCGGCCATCCCATGCCAAACTGTATCGGCCAGGCGCGCGCGTCGGGCGCGCGATGGCTTGTACAGCATCCAAGTTCATGCGCTCAAAGCGCCGCCACCAGATGTAGTTCGACTCCCGCCATCGAGCCCGCGCGCCCAGCACAAGCAGCGTGCGCACCAAGCGCCGGTCGCCATCGCTGATCCAGATTGAGACGTTTGGACGCTGATAGTCACCGCTATCCACGCGCGGAATTTCATACGCAACATTGACGGAGAATCCAGCTGGCCACGGATTGGGCGCAACTGGCGTTTCGCCCTGGCAGAGCTGTGACGCGCCCTGCGCGAACACCGGCCAAAGCGCGCTTTCCTCCACCGTCCCATCGCGGCGAACAACACGCGCTGCAGCGCCGGGAATGGCCTCAATCATGCGCATGCCTTGCGCGCGCGGCAGAAGCGCAAGCGCCGTGGACAGCGCGTCGGCCTCCATTGCCGAATTGGCGATCACGGTCGCATGCGCGCCGCTGCGGCGCTGCCCCGACTCCGGCGCCATGAAATGCGCAAAGCTTTGGCCTTCAATCACCGCGTCCCGCGGGCCGGGGCCGCTGACGGCGATCGCTTGGTCCACAAGCCGCACACGCAACGACGGCGCGATATTGTCCGCTTCCGCGCCCGATGCCACGCCAGCTCGCCACGCGCCTTCGGGCGCTTCGCCCCAAGCCCGCACGTCACCACCTATGTCCAACAACATGCCGCGTGATCGCGGCGCGGCAGCACGTGCTGCATTAAGCGCGCGATCGATGATGTAGCCTTTGGCCACACCGTCCAGATCGAAGCGCACCGCGTCCGGCCGCACGATGCGGCGGCGCCGCGGATCAACAACGACCTCCGCCTTCTCAGCCGCGCGCGACAACGCATTCAGCGCATCATCAGATGGAATGCGATCTTCAGCGGCGGCTTGGCGCCACAGCGCACTCACAGCGCCCAGGCGCGCGCTAAACGCGCCGCGCGAAACGGTGCGCATCCGCTCAGCAAAAGCGACGACCCCGTAAAGATCTTCCGACGCCTCAAACACACTGCTGCGATTGAGCCCCGCCAGTTCGCTGTCGTCACGCCAGGCGCTGAACACGCGGTCGAGCCGGGAAATCTCAGCGAGCGCCGCCGCCTCCGCGTGAATGCGCCCTTCAGCGTCAGCGCCAAAGATCGTGAGGCCCAGTGATGTGCCCAACACATGTTCGCGATGCGACGTCCAAATCGCCCGCGCGTTGGCTAGACCGCTACCGAGGCCAGCGATGACGATCCCGCCAGCCAACAAAGTCCGAAGTCCCCACAAAATCGGCCCCCTTCAAATATGCTACTGCGAGTCACTTGCATAATTAGCGTCGCTCGGCTAGATGCGAATTATTCTTGGTTGCATGAACTGGCGGAAGCAAAGGCGGGATCGGGTGAAAATTGGCGTTTTCGGCGTCGTCGCAGCAGCGACTTGGCTTGCGATTGCCGCAACCGCGGGGGCGCACACCTCCTACCTAAAGCCGAACCTATTCTCGACCGCGGACGCCGAAAGCATCACGCTCGAAAGTTCGTTCACCGAGAACTTTCTCAATCCAGAGATCGCGGTGGAGTCGCATGACTTCCACTTCTACCGGCCGGACGGCGAACGCGGCGCCTACGACCACATCAGCGTGCTGCGGCAGCTTACAATTCTTGAAGCAAGCCTCCCCACGCAAGGCACCTACCGCTTCACCACCGGCGAACGGCTTGGACGAACGGGTTTGCAGGTTTTGACCCCCGGCGCGTGGCGCCCGCTTGAGCCCGGCGCGCAACCGCCAGCCGGCGCGCAGACGCGTCAAAGCCAAACTGCGACTGTCGCCGACGTGTACGTTACCAAGGGCGCGCCGACATCGGCTGTGCTTGGTGTCAGCGTCGGCCGGTTGGCGATTCAACCAATTACGCATCCGAGCGAGATCTATCTCGACAGCGTCTTTCGCTTTCGCGTTCTGTTCGACGGCGTCCCTGCCGCCGATCAAGAGGTTCATCTTTATCGCGATGGCGGCGCTTACGACGCCACGCCCTTTGAGCAAATCGTGCGCACCGGCGCGCAAGGCGAAGCAACGCTGCATTTCGCGCAGCCCGGCGTCTACCTCTTGATGACACGCAAGAGCGGCGCATCGCCGGCGGGCGCCGCGACACCGGTCCGCTCCTACACCACTTCACTCACCTTCGAGGTCACGCGCTGAGCGCGGACCCGCTTCTACTCGACTGGGGGACACTATGCGTACGATTTTGATGACTGGCGCAGCCTTGCTGGGATTTGCAAGCGCCGCACACGCGCAGCAATTCGCCGACGCCAGCGACACGCCGGAAAACGTGGTCGTGACGGCCACACGCGTCGCACAAAGCGCGGATGAAGTGCCGGCCACGGTATCGGTAATCACCGATCAAGACATCGAAAACCAGCTCGCCGACAGCATCAAAGACATTGTCCGGTACGAACCCGGCGTATCTGTCCGCGCCTCGCCTTCACGCTTCGGCGCCGCGTTGGCTTCAACTGGCCGCGATGGCAATAGCGGCTTCAACATACGCGGCTTGGAAGACAACCGCGTGCTGATGACGGTTGATGGCATCCGCATTCCGGACGGATTTTCGTTTGGTCCCGCTGCATTCGGCCGTGGCGACTATGTCGACCTCGATTTGCTGCGCTCCGTAGAAATCCTGCGCGGACCTGCGTCTGCTCTTTACGGCAGCGACGGCGTCGCCGGCGCCGTGAGCTTCATCACCAAAGACCCGTCGGACTTCCTGCACGGCGACGAAAATTTCGCCGGTCGCGCGCGTGTATCCTATGGCGGCGCTGACGAGAGCTGGGCGGAGAATGTTATCGCCGCGGGCCGCGCTAGCGATTGGAGCGCCTATCTCTCCTACACGCGCCGCGACGGCCACGAACTGGACAATCAGGGCGACAATGACGCACTGAACGCATCACGCACCACGCCGAACCCGCAAGAGGCTGAGTCGAACGCCGTGTTGGCGCGCGTAGTTTTTGCGCCATCGGATACGCAACGCTTCCGCTTGACCTACGATTGGGGCAATCGCCAAGTCGACACCGACGCCCTGTCGGGACGTTCAGCTACGGTGCTCAACTTGATCGGCACGGATAAGTCCGACCGCCAGCGCGTATCGTTCGATCACCATTTTGAGCTGAGCAATAGCTTCATTACGCGCGGCTATTGGGCCGTCTATTGGCAAGACGCCAACAGTTCCGAGTTCAGCTTCGAAGATCGCAATCCCGCCGCCGACCGTACGCGCCTCACCACTTTCGACAACACGGTCTGGGGCGGCGCGGTGCAGCTCGAAAGCGTCGCCACCACCGGTTGGTTTGAGCATCATTTCGTCTATGGCGGCGATTATTCGAAGACGCACCAAGAAGGTCTGCGTGACGGCACAGTGCCTTCCGTGGGCGATTTCTTTCCCCAGCGCGCTTTTCCTATCACCGATTACACGATGGCTGGAGCATTCTTGCAGGATGAAATCTCCGTCGATGAGGGCCGCCTCACCTTCTTCCCGGCGCTGCGCTACGACACCTACGATCTGACGCCGCATGCCGATGCGTTGTTTCCGGCGGCCACCGCCGGACAAAGCGATTCACATTTGTCGCCGAAGTTCGGCATTGTTGCGTGGCCCAGCGAGCATTTCGGCGCCTACGTGAACTACGCTGAAGGCTTCAAGGCGCCGGCGCCGAGTCAAGTGAACAACTTCTTCCAAAATCCCATTTTCGGTTACACTTCGATCCCGAACCCCGATCTCCAGCCAGAAACCAGCAGTTCGTTCGAAGCTGGCGTGCGCATGCGCGACATCGATTTCGCTGGGGGCGCTTGGCGCGGCAGCCTCGCTGGCTTCGGCGCCTGGTACGACGACTTCATTACCCAAGATGTAGTCGGCGGCAGCGGCGCACCCGGCGATCCGCTGATCTTCCAATACATCAACATCGCTTCGGCGCAGATTTCCGGCATCGAGGCAAGCATCAGCGCTTCATGGCGAAACGGCTTCGGACTGCGCTTTGCCTATTCGACGGCCGATGGTGAAGACACCAGTCTTGGCGGCCACGCGCCGCTCAACAGCGTCGAGCCGTGGAAGCTGGTTGCCGGCCTCACCTATGACGATCCGGATGGCCGTTTCGGCGGCCAGCTCATAGCCACGCACTCCGCCGCGAAGGACCCGCGCGATATCGACAGTTCTTCATGTGCTACGACGTGCTTCGCATCGCCGAGCTTCACGATTGTCGATCTCACAGCCTACTGGAATATTACCGGACAAGCTTCGCTCCGAATCGGCGCATTCAACCTCACCGATGAAAAGTACTGGTGGTGGGGCGACGTGCGGGGCAACGACGCCAGCAGCACGGTGCTCGATGCGTACACGCAACCAGGGCGCAATTTCAGCGCGTCGATCGCCTACCGATTCTAGTGGAGACTGAACAATGACGTCGATGAAGTTCACGCGGCGCGGCTCCGCAGGTTTCTTGCTTGCGGGACTGGCCGCCGCCACTGCGCCGGCCTTCGCACAAGCGACGGCGGCGCAAAGCGCGCCGCTTAATAAATTCGAAGCCGACCGTCGCGCCATCCTGGCGATGACCGGCGACTTCCATGTGCGCTTCGACTTCCGCGAAACCGTGCCATTTCTCAATGACTACGACCCCATCGAGCCGCACGTCGCCAACGGCAACGAAAGCGTGCGCGCGATCGAAGACACAGGCAGCGTCATTCGCTTGCAGCACATTCTTGTGGTGGAAGCGGACGGCCATCCCGTCATTGTCAAGCATTGGCGCCAAGACTGGACGTACGAACCGCGCACGGTTCTCCAGTATCAGCGCATGAACGAGTGGCGTCTGCAGAACGTCGACAACCGCGTGCGCCAAGGCGCCTGGTCGCAGACGGTGTGGCAAACCGACGACTCGCCGCGCTACGGCGGAACTGGCGTGTGGGACCACGCCGACGGCGTCTCCGCCTGGACTAGCGAGCCGACGCTGCGCCCGCTCGCGCGCCGCGACGCTGTCCGCCATCCGCCATATGATCATTATCGCGGCATCAATCGCCACGCGATCACGCCGACGGGCTGGGTGCATGAGCAGGACAACGCCAAGATCGGCATGCACAACGGCGCCTCCGCCACCTTTGTACATGAGGCCGTCATCAACACCTACGATCGCGCCAGCGACTATCCGATCCAGGCCGGTGAAAACTATTGGACGCACACAAAAGAATATTGGGCAGCGGTGCGCGGCGCCTGGGATCAAGTCATCGGCGCGCAACGCGGCATCCGGCTGACCGAGGAAGCTGAAAACGGGTCGGTCACCGGCCCGCGCTTGATGGAACTGGCCGACGACATCGATAGCGGCAAACAGACCACCGCGCCGGCCATAGAAGAAGCGCGCAGCGTCATTCGCCAGAATGCCAGCGCGCCAACAACGCGGGCATAAATGGTGGGCGCGACAGGGATCGAACCTGTGACCCCTACGATGTCAACGTAGTGCTCTCCCGCTGAGCTACGCGCCCGAACCGTTTAGGGTGGGGCGATATAGACTGTGACCGCCCTGCTTCGCAAGTTTGGCTGTTAGAGAAGCCCCGAGCCACAGGGCTGGGATACGCCAGACGCGTCCGCTGGCCCCGCTAGGCGGCGGCGATGACCCGTTCGATCTCCACCACCAGGTCCTTCAGGTGGAACGGCTTGGAGAGCACTTTGGCGTCCTTAGGCGCCTGGCTTTGCGCGGAAAGGGCCACGGCGGCGAAGCCGGTAATGAAGACGATTTTCATGGCCGGGTCGTTCTCGGCGGCGCGCCGCGCCAGTTCGATCCCGTCCAGGCCCGGCATGACAATGTCCGTCAGCAGGAGATCGTATGAGCCACGCTCAAGCGCTTCCCAAGCGGAATCGCCATCCCCATGACCGCTCACGTCATGACCAGCACGCGACAGGCTCGAGACCAAAAAGGCCCGCAGCGAGTCATCGTCTTCCGCTAGGAGGATACGCGCCATGCGCTGCTCCGGCTCCCCTCGAACCAAGGGGTAGCCCCTAGCATGAGACCGGTAAAGACCGGCTGAACCGTCACACGCACCTGGTAAACATGTGGAAACGTTGACGCCGCTACCCCGGACGGCGACCATGGTGGCGATGGACCCGTCCGACCACCAACGCGCGGCAAAGCTTGGCGAAAACACAGCCGCGCACGCGCCGGCGGAAAAGGCCGAACTGCCTTACGTTTTGATCGAGCCGATCCGGCGGACGGCGCCGCTGATTTTTGCTTCGCCGCACAGTGGGCGCCGTTATCCCGCCGATCTGCTCGCCAACGCGCGCGTTGGCCTTTTGAGCCTCCGCCGCACCGAAGACGCTTACGTCGACGAATTGTTCGCGAGCGCCGCGGCCCACGGCGCCTGCGTTTTGTCGGCGGCGGTGGCGCGCGCCTATGTCGACCTCAACCGCGATCCCGCCGAACTCGACCCCGACATGTTCGACGAGCGTCCGCAGCAACACGGGGCCCTTCCTTCGGCGCGCGTGCAAGCAGGCTTGGGCGCCATCCCGCGTATTAGCGGCGACGGACAAAGCATTTATCGCCGCAAGCTGGCATGGTCCGACGGCCAAAGCCGCATCGCCGCGATCCACCGCCCCTATCACGCCATGCTGCAGAACCTTGTCGACGAGACCAAGGCGATGTTCGGCTGCGCGGTGCTGATCGACTGTCACTCCATGCCGTCAAGCGCACGCGGCGCGCATGCGCCCGACATCGTGCTAGGCGACCGCTTCGGCGTATCGTGTCACGCCTCAATAACCGCGCTGGCGGAAGCCACCTTGCGCAAGCTGGGCTATCGCGTCGCGCGCAATACGCCGTTCGCTGGCGGTCACACCACGCAAACATACGGCCGGCCCACGCAACACACGCACGCGCTGCAGATCGAGATCAACCGCGCGCTTTACGTTGACGAGCGCACGCTTGAGCGCACCGCCGGTTTTGCGCGCATTCGCGGCGATATGAGCCGCTTGTCGGAAGCGCTGAGCGCCGCGGCGTTGCATAAGAGCTTGGCCTAAGGGCTGCTTTCAGCGCACTTTGCGGAAGCAATTGCGGATTTCGTTGACGTAAAGCTCCGGCTGCTCCCACGCCGCAAAGTGTCCGCCGCGGTCGAGTTCGTTCCAGTGAATGATGTTCGACATTTGCCGTTCGGCCCAGCGCCGTGACGGGCGGAATATTTCCTTCGGGTAGACGCTCACGCCGACGGGCGCATCGAGTTTGATGGAGGCGAAGCTCGCAAAGCTCTCCCAATAGAGCCGCGCCGACGACGCGCCCGTCGCCGGCAGCCAATAGAGCATGATGTTGTCCAACATTTCGTCCGGCGTCAGCGCATCTTCGGGCGCGCCGCCATTGTCGGTCCATGCGTACATCTTTTCGTAGATCCAAGCGGCCTGTCCCGCAGGTGAATCGACAAGTCCGTAGCCCAGCGATTGCGGGCGCGTCGCTTGTTGCTTCGAATAGCCGGAATCTTTCTCCTGATAGAACTGCATTGCCGCAAGGCTTTTTTGCTCTGCTGGCGTCGCAACAGCGATGTCCTCAGGTGTGGGAAACACCAGCGGCATGTTGACGTGGATCGCCGCGCACGCCGGCGGGCGGATCAAACCGATCGCAGTCGTCACGGCCGCGCCCCAATCGCCGCCTTGCGCAACCCAACGGTCGTACCCCAAGCGCTGCATCAAGCCGATCCACGCCATGGCGATGCGCGGCACGCCCCAGCCTGTTTCCAAGGGTTTGTCGGAAAATCCGTAACCGGGCAGCGACGGCGCCACGACGTGAAACGCATCTTCGGCTTTGCCGCCATGCGCTTCAGGATCGGTGAGCGGGCCGATCACTTTCATGAACTCGATTACCGAACCGGGCCAACCGTGCGTGATCAGCAGCGGCATTGCGTTCGCGTGTTTCGAGCGCACGTGCAGAAAATGGATGTTCAAACCATCGAGTGCAGTCTTGTACTGACCGAGCGCATTGAGTTTCGTTTCGCATCTGCGCCAATCGTAACGCTCGCGCCAATGCGCACAGAGTGCCTGTACCTTCGAGAGCGGCGCGCCTTGCGACCAATCCCCAACCGTCTCCCGTTCGGGCCAGCGCGTGTGCGCCAACCGCGCCTTCAGATCATCGAGATCCGTCTGCTGGATCGCCAAGGTAAAGGGATGTACGGCCTCGCTCATGGGGGCTCTCCTCCGGGAGCGGCAATCCCCTGACAAAGCAGCCACGCTGTCAATTTGCCGTGGAGTGAGGGCGGCGGACGCTCTAGGCACAAGAAAAAAGCCCCGGCGGTGAGGCCGGGGCTCGAAGTTTGGTAATAGGGAGGAAACGCCCGATAGGGCGGGAGCAGCGTCGCGAAACGCTGCAACGCAGCAAAACTAGGGTGCAGCGCACAAAAGTGCAAGTTCACGCCTGCGTAACCCAGGCTTCAGTTTTTGCAAATCTAGGATTTTGCTCACTTTTGTTGCACCGGTATGATTTTTTGCGCATGCACACATCCGGCCTGTGCGCAGCTCATACGCAGAAATCGGCGGAGGCCCCGTTGAAGGCGCGCTGTCCACAGGGCAGAAGCGCGCGTTCAGCACTCAAGAAAGCAGAAAATGGCCGAGCGCCTGCGCAATCTGGCGATTATCGCCCACGTCGATCACGGCAAGACCACCCTTGTCGACCAGATGCTGGCGCAGGGCGGCGCCTTCCGCGCCAATGAGGCCCATGCCGAACGCGCCATGGATTCCAACCCGCAAGAGCGCGAGCGTGGCATCACCATCCTGGCCAAATGCACCTCCATCCACTGGGAGGCCGGCGGCCAGGACTATCGCGTCAACGTCGTCGACACCCCCGGCCACGCCGACTTCGGCGGCGAGGTCGAACGCATCCTTGGCATGGTGGATTCCTGCGTGCTGCTAGTCGACGCCGCCGAAGGCCCGATGCCGCAAACCAAGTTCGTGCTGTCGAAGGCGCTGGTGCGGGGCCTGCGCCCGATCGTCGTCCTCAACAAAGTCGACCGTCCCAACGCCGATCCGGACCAGGCGCTGTCGGACATCTTCGACATGTTCTTGGCGCTCGGCGCCAGCGACGAGCAGGCAGACTTCCCGATCCTCTACGCTTCCGGAAAAGAAGGCTGGGCCATCAAGACCCTGTCGGATGAACACAAAGATCTGGGTCCGCTCTTCGACCTGATCGTTGCGCACACCCCTGAGCCAAAACCGGTCGAACACCGCGACGAGCCGTTCGCCATGCTCGTGACCATGCTGGACGCCGACCCTTTCCTCGGCCGCGTGCTCACCGGCCGGGTTGAATCCGGCCGGGTCAGCGTCGGCGCAAACGTGAAATCCATCACCCGGGACGGCAAAGAGATCGAGCGCGGCCGCCTGACCAAGCTCCTCGCCTATCGCGGCTTGAAGCGGATTCCGGTGGACTCCGCCGAAGCGGGCGACATCGTCGCCATCGCCGGCCTCGTCGACACCAGCGTCTCCGACACCATTGGCACCGTCGATCTCGCCGCCGCCATTCCGGCGCCGCCGATCGATCCGCCGACGCTCTCCATTACTGTCTCCATCAATGACAGCCCCCTCGCGGGCCGCGCCGGCGACAAGGTGCAAAGCCGCGTCATCCGCGACCGCCTCATGCGCGAGGCTGAGTCCAATGTGGCCATCCGCATCAGCGAAACCGCCAACCGCGACGCATTCGAGGTCGCCGGTCGCGGCGAATTGCAGCTCGGCGTTCTAATCGAAACCATGCGTCGCGAGGGCTTCGAAGTTTCGATCTCCCGCCCCAAAGTGCTGACCCGCCAAGAAGACGGTCAGGCCATGGAGCCGATCGAAGAAGCCGTCATCGACGTCGACAGCGAATTCTCCGGCGTGGTTATCGAGAAGATGTCGCTGCGCAAAGCCGAGCTGGCCGACATGCGCCCCTCAGGCGGCGACAAGACCCGCCTTGTCTTTCACGCCCCCTCACGTGGATTAATCGGCTATCACGGCGAATTCCTCACTGACACACGCGGCTCCGGCGTGATGAACCGTCTCTTTCACGGCTGGTCGCCGTGGAAGGGCGAAATCCCGGGCCGCCGCAATGGTGCGCTGATCTCCAACGACAAGGGGCAATCCACCGCCTACGCGCTGTGGAATCTCGAAGAACGCGGCACGATGTTCATCGCCGATGGCGAAGACGTCTACGAAGGCATGATAATTGGCGAGAATTCCCGCGGCGAAGACCTCGACGTCAATCCGCTTAAGGGCAAGAAGCTCACTAACGTCCGCGCTTCGGGAAAGGATGAATCCATCCGTTTGACCCCACCGCGGCGCCTCACGCTTGAGCAAGCCATCGCCTGGATCGAGGACGACGAACTGGTGGAAGTCACCCCCGCCGCCATCCGCCTGCGCAAAGCCTATCTCGATCCCAACGAGCGCAAGCGTCACGCCCGCGCCAAGGAAGCCAGCTAAAGACACCAGCGACGCCGGTCACACCCAGCGCCGGCCGGATTGTCGTACATGCTGCAGCGGCAACAAACGCGGCGTCGTTCAGACGCCGTGCGAGGCGTCACACATTAACTGTGGTCGTTACCCGCAGCGGCTGAAGCTGTACCACCCCGGCGCGAGCACGGCCGGGTGTGTGTTCAGAGTCCTTCGCAACGCGGGCGCGGTGACGATCACCAGTGCAAAACGTGCAAAACGTCACGCGCGCGCAAAGCTGATAGGGTAAAACGTACAAGCACGCGAAATTCTCACGCCGCTGTGAAACTTCTATGTGAGATTTTCGCGCAACGGGACTGCATCAACTCGCAATGTTGTACAGATACACGACACATTTCGCGCGACGAGGCGCTAACCATTATGTTAGAAGCCTTGCATGTTGTTTCTTGCGCCCCGAATGGGCGGCATGACCTGTGCACATCGCCTTTTGAGAACAAGCCGGCCCATGGGGGAACGGCTGCGAACAAGGGCGCACAACCATGGCTAACGCCATCGATCTCCATGTCGGCAAGCGGCTTCGCCGCCGTCGCCGTCTCCTGGGCCTCACCCAGCAACAGCTGGCTGAGTCCATCGGCATTCGCTTCCAACAAATCCAAAAGTACGAGTGCGGCGCGAACCGCGTGACCGCGTCTCGGTTGTACGAACTCGCCGTCGCACTCAACGTGCCGGTTAACTACTTCTTCGAAGGCCTGCAGCAATCGACGCAGCCGGCCGCTCCGGGCGCTCCCGCGAACGATCGCGATCTGATCGCCGCTGACGTGCTCAGCCAGAAAGAAACGCTCGAACTGATCCGCGCTTACTACAAGCTCGGCGAACGTCCCCGCCGCCGCCTTCTCGATCTCGCGAAGGCGCTGCAGGACGAAACGACCGACGCCGCCTAAGCGCAGCCTAGTTTGCCGGCTGTCTTCGGAATTTAATCCTCCCTCCTCTCCGGGGACGGGCCAAAGGGCAAAGTGGGGGAAGCGGGCTCGCCAAGCGGCGGGCCCGTTTTCATTTGTCCACCGCCGCTGAAATCGCTCTAAGTTGGCGCCATGCACGACATCCCGCGCCTCTTGGCGTTCACCGACACGCTCGCGGATGCCGCACGCACGGCCATCCTTCCGTTCTTCCGCGCACCGCATCTTGTGGGCAACAAGGCCGCGCGCGGTTTCGACCCAGTCACCGAAGCGGACCGCGCCTCCGAACAGCGCATGCGCCAGCTCATTGAAGCTGGCTTTCCTGACCACGGCATTCTGGGAGAGGAGTTCGGCGCGAAGCCCTCCTCCAGCGGGTATCAATGGATACTCGACCCCATCGACGGCACGCGCGCCTTCATTTCCGGATTGCCACTGTGGGGCGTGCTGATCGGCTTGTACTACAACGGCAAGCCGCTGATCGGCGTGATGGATCAACCCTATCTCGACGAGCGCTATCGCGGGTGGCTCTCAGCGGACGCCAGCGGCGCCAACGCCACCGCCCGCGGCATGACCCGCGATCTGCGTGTCCGCGCCGCCGCTGGCCTGGAGCACGCGACCCTCTCGACAACCGATCCGACGCTATTCCGTGGCGCGGAAGCGGATGCGTTTGCAGCGGTTCGCGCCAAGGCCAAGCTCACGCGCTACGGCTGCGACTGCTACGCCTACTGCATGCTCGCCAGCGGCACGATGGATGTCGTGATCGAGAGCGGCCTCAAAGTGTACGACATCGCCGCGCTTATCCCCATCATTACAGGCGCCGGCGGCGGCGTATGCGCGTGGAACGGCGGCGACGCATCGCGAGGCGGCCGCGTGCTGGCCTACGGCGACGCACGCGTGCGCGATGAAACGCTGCCTTTGCTCGCTGTATGACACTTTGCGCTTTGGCAAGCATAGCGAAGCGCTTGGTCAACTAGTCCGCTACTCCGCCTCAGTCGCGGTACCATCAGCAACTTGCCGGAGCGCCTGCTCGAACACTTCCGGCGACTGTCCGCCCTGAATCAGCCAGCGCTGATTGATGATCACCGAGGGCACCGCGTTGATACCGCGGCTGCGCCACAATCGTTCGTCGGCGCGCACCTCGTCGACAAATTCGTCCGACGCCAGGATCTGATTCGCACGCGCCGCATCGAGCCCAACACTCGCGGCGACATCGGCCAGCACCGCATGATCGCTCACATTGCGCTGATCGGTGAAGTTCGCTTGCAGCAGCGCCGTCTTCAGCGCCATCGCTTTGCCCTCGCTTTCCGCCCAATGCAGCAGCCGGTGCGCATCGAACGTATTCCAGATGCGACTGTCGGGGCTGTAATTGAACTTGAACCCAAGCGTCTCACCCGCTTCGCGCAGCGCGTTGCGCGTCGCATCCGAGCGCTCGTGCGAGGCGCCATACTTGTTTTGCACGTGCTGAGCGGTGTTCTCGCCTTCCGGCGCCATGTCCGGATTGAGCTCGAACGGCTGCAAATGAATATCGGCGGCGACCACGCCATCCAGCCGGTCGAGTGCAGTTTGCAACGCGCGCAACCCGACCACGCACCAGGGGCAAACAACGTCAGAAACAAAATCGATGCGAACCGTCTGCGCCATGGCCACGTCCCTTGTAACGTCCGCGCCAAATATAAGCCCGGCGTGCGTCAAAGCAAAACGGGCCCGCCTTGCAGCGAGCCCGTCTGTTTGTGTGCGTATGCCCAGCGCGCTTATTGGCTGCCCGGCGCCACGCCCGGTCCGATGTTTTGACCGATAAAGGCCAAGGACTCGGTGAACACCGTGCGCCACGACTCCGCTTGGTCAGGCGTATAATGGTGCTCCGTCGCCGGCAGCGTGACCAGGCGGACCGGTTTGCCCGCGCGTTGCATCGCTTGCACCATCTCCTGGCTCTGCGCGATTGGCACCGTGATGTCCTGATCTCCGTGGATCAGCAGCAGCGGCATACCCACGCGCGCGGCGTTCAGCGCCGCCGAGTGCGCATCCATCATCGCCGAATCAGCGCCGAGATTGCCCATCGCGTCGGCCCAATACTTGTACGACATGCTCTCCGTGCCCGAGCCTTCCGTGCGGCGAATGCCGTTGGGAATGTAGGCGTCGCCGTCGCGGGTCCAGCGCATCATCGCCGCCTGATCGGAAATGCCGGCGCCGGCGACCGAGCACTTATAGATGTCGGCGTTTTCAAACGACGCAGTCATCGCGACGTAACCGCCGTACGACCAGCCCATGATGCACATACGATTGCGGTCCGCGATGCCTTGAGCGATCAAATAGCGCGCGCCATCTGACACGTCTTCCTGCATGCGCTGACCCCATTGGCGCCAGCCAGCCTGCACGAAGCGGCGCCCCGAACCGCCACCGCCGCGGAAGTTCGGCTGGAACACGGCATAGCCATGGCTCGCCAGCACGATCGCAAACGGATCGAACCCGTACACGTCGCGTCCCTCCGGTCCGCCGTGCGGCACGACAACGGTCGGCAGGTTTTTCACGTCGGTCACACCGGGCGGCACCCAGAGGTAACCCCACAGATCCATGCCGTCGCTTGCTTGGTAGTGAACCACGCGCTCTGTCGGCAACAGCGCCGGATCGACCACCGGGCGCGCACCGAACAGCAAGTTCATCGTGTGCGCGCTGGCGTCGTAGAGATAGAACGAGCCCAGATCTTGCGGCCCATCGGTTTGCAGCAGCCAGCGGCTGCCACCCTCGCCGCCGCGTCCGAGATAGTGGACGCTGACGTTCGGACCCAAAGCGTGCGTCACCGCAGTCCAACGGCGGCCAAAGTCCGCGTCCTTGGCATCGCACGTCCATCGCTCGCCCCACCAGCATGCGGCCAGAATTGAATTGTGATGCACGTCGCGGATCGCGTTGCTGACGTCGAAATGCTCGTTGGTTTCGATCGATTGGACGTAATTTCCGGTCGCGGTGTCGTAGACGAAGAGACCGCTAGTGTCGTCGCCGTCGCGGCGCGCCAGCACGAACACTTGGCCCGGCTGCAGCGCAGGACCGACGCCTTGGAAGGTCGGGCCGGAATTCGCACCCTCGGCGCCACGGAAGCGCACGACCTCAGTCCATTCGCGTTGGCCCGGCGCGCGGCGCTCCCACGCAAAACCGCGCCCACTGGCGATGATTTCCTGACGCAACACCGGCGTGCCTTGGCTATCGAGCACCCAGTTGAACGTCTCCGCATCGCCTGACTCGACGACGGTGTGTTCGCCCGTATTGACGTTCACCTTCCACAATTCCGCGCCGCCATAGTTCGGCGCAATGAGCATGACATTGTTGGGGTCGTTATCGAGCAAGTCAGCGATGCCGGCGTTGATGAAACGCGGCAAGCCCTGCTGCGACGAGGGATCGTACAATTGCAGCATGCTCGAACCGTCAATGTTGACGGCATAGATGCGCCAATTGAATTCGTAGTGATCCGGCTCCAGCCGAATATTCGTGGTGCGCCGGTCGGCGACAACGTGAACCTTCTGCTCGAGTCCGAAAACCAGCCGCGAGTCCGATTTGAACTGCACGAACATCAGCGATTGCTGCTGGTCTGCGCGCGCCAATTGCAGCTGCGAGATGTGGTTGGTCTGCGTGTCGAGCACGATCAACACGTCGCCCGCTGCTTCGCGGTGGATCGCGGCGACGTAGCGGCCATTGGGCGAAATGTCGGGTGATCGGAAATTGTCGTAGCCGACAAACAGATCGAGCGGCGCGCGCGCTGGGCCGCTGGCGGCCGGCGCCGCAGCCGCGGCGGGCTGCGTCTGCGCGACGGCGCCGTGGGGTCCGGCCAAAGTCAGCAAAGCGCCGGCCACGGCCAACGCCAAAGTCAATCTTCTCAAGAGGAGCCTCCCCGCGATGCGCCATTCGAGCGCGTCCCACGCTGGCCTTTTAGCGCCCTCCCCACGCTGCAAGCAACGCCGCACCGCAACCAGAGCCTGCGCCCAAGGCGCTCTCCGGCGCCTGTACATGCGGCGTTCGGCTGCGGTAGCGGGATGTTGACCG
Source organism: Terricaulis sp. (assembly GCA_047601265.1). Lineage (GTDB taxonomy): Bacteria > Pseudomonadota > Alphaproteobacteria > Caulobacterales > Aquidulcibacteraceae > Vitreimonas. The sequence goes on along the minus strand of JASGJR010000001.1, from coordinate 2,806,924 downwards.
CGCGCACACCCGCGCGCTGGATAGCGATATTCACAGCGGCGGGGCGCTGCGCATGGCAGAGACTTTCGATCTCGCACCACGGCCGGCCATTGGCCGCCGCTTCGGCACGGCGGCGCTTGAGATCGCCGAACGCGGACTCATCGCCATTCTCTATTACGGCCTGGTGACGCGCCTTTGGGCCAATTTCACGCTGACGCACAACGCAGCGGACGTGCTCACCTTCGCCTCTGAATCTCTTGTCGTGGTCTTGGCGATGATCCGGCGGCCCGCGAAGGATGTCTCGCTGCGGCCGCAAGATTGGCTGCTGGCATTCGGCGCGAGCTTCTTGCCGTTGTTTCTTGCGCCTGCGCCGATTGCGGCGTTCGGCCCGGCCTTCATCGGCATCGCGCTGCAGTCAGTGTCGTTCGTCGCCCAGCTCGCGGCCAAGATTTTCCTCTTCCGCAATTTCGGCATCATGCCCGCGCTGCGCGGCGTCGCCGTACGCGGCCCTTACGCCATCGTGCGTCACCCGATGTACGCAGCGTACTTCGTCGGACAGCTCGGCTTTCTCTACGCGTTTCCGACCATCTGGAACGCGGCGTTGCTCGCTGTCTGGGCAATTGCCCAAGTGTTGCGGATTTTCGCCGAAGAACGCGTGCTCGCTCGTTCACCGGACTATCGCGCCTATCTCAGCCGCGTGCGCTGGCGTCTCATCCCCGGCGTTTTCTAGCTAGCGATAAAACTCCGTCCGCCGATCGCGGAAGAAGCCCCACGCGGCGCGGTGACGGTCCAGAAAATCCAGATCGAACTCATGCACCAGCACGCCTTCTTCGGTGCGCCCGAGTTCCTCGACCAAATCGCCGCGATGATTGGCGATGAAGCTGGAGCCGTAATACGTCTGAGTTTGCGCGCCGATTGTCTCCGTGCCGATCCGGTTTGACGCCACCACCGGGATCACATTCGACACCGCATGCCCGCACATCGCCCGCCGCCACGGATCGCGCGTGTCCAATGTCGCGTCGTGCGGTTCGCTGCCGATCGCCGTTGGATAAAACAGCACTTGCGCGCCCATCAGCGCCATGGCGCGCGCACATTCGGGAAACCACTGGTCCCAGCAAATGCCGACGCCAATGCGTCCGAACGCCGTGTCCCAAACTTTGAAACCGGTATCCCCCGGCCGGAAATAGTATTTCTCCATGTAGCCCGGCCCGTCGGGGATGTGACTCTTCCGATACGTGCCGAGATTCTTTCCGTCCGCATCGAGAATGACGATCGAGTTGTAATAGAGCGGCCCATCGCGTTCGAAGATCGACACGGGAATGACAACGCCGAGCTCCTTCGCCAGCAGCGTCATCGCAGCGACGCAAGGATGCGTCGCCGCTTCATGCGCCGTCGCGAACCATTTCTCTTCCTGCGAGGTGCAAAAGTACGGCCCTTGAAATAGCTCGGACGGCAGGATGACTTGCGCGCCCTTTTTGGCGGCATCGCGCACCAAGCGCTCCACCGTCGCGATGTTCGCCTTCAAATCATCGCCGAACGCCGCCTGCGTCGCGGCTACTTTGATCGTCGCCATCAGAGGTGCCCCTTCAGCGCCCAATCTAGCGCATCCTCAAGCCGGTCATTGCCCCAGAAGATTTCGCCGTCCTTGGTCACGAATGTCGGGGCGCCGAACACGCCCGCCGCTTGCGCTTCTTCAGTGTTGGCGCGCAGCGCCTGCTTCACTTCATCGGTCTGCGCCTTTTCGACCAGCGCCACGTCGAGCCCGGCGCGCCGCAACGCTTCCGCCGCGACCAGCGGATCGGAAATCGTGCGCCCTTCACCGAATTCCAGCTGATACACCGCCTGCGCAAACCGTTCGCGCAACGGCCCCTCCACCGCAGCAGCGATACGCGCGCACAAGAGCGAGTTCTGCGGAAACGGCTGCGGCAAGCCAAACGGTAGGTCGAGTGCTGCACAGATGCGCTCGAGATCGCGCTCCATGTACTTGCCCTTCACCGGATAGAGGTTGAACGGCGAGTCCTTCCAGCCCTGCGCGGCAAAGATCGGCCCCAGCAGCAGCGGCCGCCACTCGACGACGACGCCCTTCTCTTTCGCGACCTGCGCAACCCGCATCGCCGCGGGATACGAATAGGTCGACGCAAACTCAAACCAGAATGTGATCGTCGGCGTGCTCATGCCGGCTCCTGCTGCGTGATGCAGTGAAACGAACCGCCGCCCGTGAGGATCGCGTTCGAGGACAGTCCAATGACGCGATGGTTGGGAAACAACTGACCCAGCGCGTTCACCGCATCGTCGCCGCTATCGGAATAGATCGGCACGACTACCACGGTGTTGCCGATGAGGAAATTCATGTGGCTGGCTGGGATCGCATCGTCATCCTCATCCACCACCAGGCCGGGCGAGGGAATCCGCACGACGTCGAGCTTACGTCCGCGTGAGTCGGTCATCGCCGCCAGCGAAAGCGCGATCTCGTCCAACACGTCCGCGTTGGGGTCTTCGTGCCCATACGGCGCCTGACACACGACGCGCCCCGGGGCCACGAAGCGCGCCAGATTGTCGATGTGGCCGTCGGTATGATCGTTGGCCAAACCTTCGTCGATCCAGATGATCTTCTCGACGCCCAGCGCATCCCTCAGCGCCGTCTCCGCTTTGGCCTCATCCCAATCGGCATTGCGGTTCGGGTTAAGCAGGCATTGGCGCGTGGTGATGAGCGTGCCTTCGCCATCCATCTCCACGGCGCCACCCTCAAGAACAAAGTCGAAGCGCGCCGACCGCGCGCCGGCGCGATGCGCGACAAAATCGGCAACTTCCGGATCGTGCGGGAGCACATACTTGCCGCCCCAGCCATTGAAGCGGAATGCAACCGCGCCCTCGGTCGTGAAGATCGGTCCGGTATCGCGCAACCAAATATCCCCGAACTGCGCAGGGACAATTTCCGCGCTCTGGCCAAGCGCGAGTTTTACAGTGGCTTCCGCCTCGCGCCCGTTCGCCAACACGCGCATCACATCGCCGCGGCCTTCGTCCCACAGCGCACGCACCATCGCTGACACTTCCGCACGCGCGGGCGCCAAATCTTCGCCCCAAAGGTCCGCTGCGGACGGCCAAGCCGTCCAGATTGCGCGATGGCGCGCCCATTCCGCAGGTATCTTCGTCATGCGCGGAGCCTTTATCCCAAGTCGCCGCCGCCAGATAGGCGCGATCTGGCCCTGCGCAAGACCTGGTTGCGGCACGTTGGTCACACCTCGCGTTCTGGCGCGCCGCATACGCTTCCGCTAAGACCCTCCCCCGAGGATCCCGAGACCAGAATGTCCGCCACCCGAAGCGCCGCCTTCGACCGCACGACGCTTGCTTTCCTGGTGGTGCTTGTCATCGCCACTGCGTTGCGCATCGAAGCGCTCATCATCAGCCCGCTCAATCTCTACTACGACGAAGCTCAGTATTGGGTTTGGTCGCGTACCTTCGATTGGGGCTACTTCACCAAGCCGCCAATGGTGGCATGGGCGATCGCCGCGACAACGAGCTTCTTCGGCAACGCCGAATGGGCGGTGCGGCTCGCAGCGCCGATTGCGCAATCATTCGCAGCATTTGGCATCTTCGCCGCTGGACGCAGCATCTACGGCGCCTGGCCCGGCTTCTGGGCCGGCATCGCTTGGCTTGTAATGCCCGGCGTCTGGTTCTCCGCCGGCATCATCTCCACTGACGCGGTATTGCTGCCCTTTTGGGCATTCGCTTTGTTCGCCGCGTGGCGGCTTTCGCAAACGCGCAGCTATCTATGGGCCGTACTGCTTGGCGTTGCCGTTGGTCTCGGCGCGCAGGCCAAGTACGCCATGCTTTATTTCCCGCTCTGTCTCGCGCTCGCCGCGTACTGGTCGCAGCCGGTGCGCGAGTCGCTGAAGCAGTGGCGCGGCGCGCTCGCCGGCGCAGTGGCTCTGATCGTGTTCGCGCCCAACATTATCTGGAACGTGCGCAATCATTTCGTCACGGCCGAACACACCGCCTCCAATGTTGGCCTCGACGCGAACTCGCATCTCTTCAACATCAACAATCTCGTCGAATTCCTGATTGGTCAGCTGCTCGTATTCGGTCCGATCCTCTTTGTCGTGCTGGTGGGTTTCCTGTGGCGCAGCCTGCGCCGCCAATCGGCCCTGCGCGATGAAGATCGCTTCTTGCTGGCCTTTATTCTGCCGCCACTGGTTCTGGTCGCGATTGTCGCGTTCGTGTCCCGCGCCAACGCCAACTGGGCCGTCACCGCTTTTCCCGCAGCGACGGTGTGGGTCGCGGGCAATCTCTTCGTCAACAAGAGCGCGCGCCGCCTCCTCGCCGCAGCGCTTGCGCTCAACGTGATCATCGGCGCCGTCATCGTGACGATCACGCTGAACCCCGGCTCGCCGATCGGGACAATGCTCAAGGGTGTTCGCTCCGCCAGCGCCTGGGACGAAACCGCGCGTGAACTGGCCGTGCGCGCCGCCACCAAGCCCGGCGATCCGCCATTCACTGCAGTGATGGTGGACTCGCGCGAAACCTTCTTCGAACTGCAATATTACTGGCGCCAGGCCCGGCAAGCCGGCGCGCCGCTGCCGCCGGTGAAAATGTGGATGTTGCGCACGCGCGCGCTCAACTCGGCTGAAGCATTGGACCCCATGCGTCCCGCCGACGGCAGACGTGTCATGGTCGTGCATGCGCTGGCGGGATATCTTCCGTTCGTCGCCGGCGACTTCACCACCTTCCGGCCAGTAGAACACCTGACCATTCCGCTAGGCGGCAATCGCAATCGCAATTTGGATATTTCCGTGGGCGAAGGCTTTTCACCGGCGCCGCGCGACGCCGCTTTCGAACAGCGTCTGCGTGATCGCCGTCAGGCCGGATCGGAATCGTAGTCGAGAAACGGCGTAGCTCCCGCTTCCGCCGAATTCGCGTACGCGCGAAACAACGAAAACAGCTCACGCCCGGTACCGCGCGCATGCGCGCTCACATCGAGCTGCGCCGGCGCGCGCTCCTTCCACGATGCGGGGCTAATCACATCCAGCACGCCCGCGTTCGCGTCGACGCGCAACACATCCCCGTCGCGCAGCTTCGCCAACGCGCCGCCTTCAGCCGCTTCCGGCGTGACATGGATCGCCGCCAACACCTTGCCGGACGCGCCCGACAAACGTCCGTCCGTCACCAGCGCCACCGCAAACCCGCGATCCTGTAACGAACTCACCAGCGGCATCAGCTTGTGCAGTTCCGGCATCCCGTTGGCGCGTGGTCCTTGCCCACGCACGACGATGACGACATCGCGGTCCAGATCGCCGTTCTTAAACGCGCGCTGCACGTCGGCCTGTGAATCGAACACCAGCGCAGGGGCTTCCACCAAGCGCTTGTCCGCCGCCACAGCGGAGACCTTTGCCACCGCGCGTCCCAAGCCGCCGCACATCAAACGCAAGCCGCCATCGACCGAGAACGGCGCAGCAGCGCCGCGCAACACGGCCTGTTCTCCACTCTCCGCGGGCGCGTCGCGCCATACCAGTGCTTCGCCTTCCAGCGCCGGCGCCTGCGTGTAGGCAGCCATGCCGCCGCTCCACACGGTGAGCGCATCTGCGTGCAGCAAACCGGCGCCAAGCAATTCGCGCGTCAGGAACGCCATGCCGCCCGCGGCGTGGAAATGGTTCACGTCCGCTGAGCCGTTTGGGTAAATCCGCGCCAACAACGGCGTCACCGCCGAGATCTCCGAAAAATCGTCCCAGGTGATCTCGATTCCCGCCGCACGCGCGATCGCGGGCAAATGGATGAAGTGGTTCGTCGAGCCGCCGGTCGCCATCAGTCCGACGATGGCGTTCACAATCGCGCGCTCATCCACCACGCGCCCGATCGGCCGGTAATCCTGACCCATGCCGGTGATCGCCGCTGCGCGCCGCGCCGCCGCCGCGGTGAGTGCGTCGCGCAACGGCGTGTTCGGATTGACGAACGCGGCGCTCGGCACGTGCAACCCCATCAGCTCCATCATCACCTGATTGGAATTGGCCGTGCCGTAAAACGTGCACGTCCCCGGCGCATGATACGAGGCCGCTTCAGCGTCTAACAAATCCGCGCGCGCAATCTTGCCTTCCGCGTACAGCTGCCGCCGCGCCGCCTTCTCTTTGTTCGGCAATCCCGAAGGCATCGGCCCGCCGGGCACAAAAATCGCCGGCAAATGCGGAAATCTCAGCGCGCCGATCAACAAGCCCGGCACGATCTTGTCGCAAATGCCCAACAGCAGCGCCGCGTCAAACGTCGCGTGCGACAGCGACACCGCCGTCGCCAGCGCAATCACATCGCGCGAAAATAACGAAAGCTCCATGCCTTCGAAGCCCTGCGTGACGCCATCGCACATCGCCGGCACGCCGCCCGCGACTTGCGCGATCGCGTGCACATCGCGCGCCGCTTCCTTGATCAACGCCGGATAGCGCTCATACGGCGCGTGCGCCGAAAGCATGTCGTTGTACGACGTGACAATCCCGATCGACGGCCACTTGCCGCCAAGCAACCGCATCTTGTCCTGCGTCGAGCACCCCGCCGACGTGTGTGCTTGGTTTGCCTCCGCGAGCCGCACGCGCGCCGGCTTGCTGACATCCACATCGTCGATGAGATCGAGATAGCGTTTCCGCCGCGCAGCGCTACGCGCGCGAATGCGGCCGGTTACCTTGGAGAGTACGGGGCTCAGCGACATTCACCCCTCCAGCTTGCGGGGATGGACCCGAGGCGGGGGTGTCGCCTCGCGCAGCATCTCACTCCGGATCCCACCATGCGCGGCCGTCACGATCCATCAGGTTCGCGGACGCCTCCGGCCCGTTCGAACCTGCTGCATACGGCTTTGGATCGCCGCCCGCCTGCGCCCACGCTTCAAGCAACGCATCCGCCCACTTCCACGCGGCCTCCACTTCATCGCGGCGCATGAACAGCGAGAGATTGCCGCGCACCACATCCATAAGCAGACGCTCGTACGCATCGGGATAGCGCGGCATATTCTTGTCGAGGAACGAGAGGTTCAGCGTCTGCTGGTGCACGTGCAGGCCGCCCGGCCCCGGCTCCTTCATGTTGAGCCACAAATGCACGCCCTCATCCGGCTGCAACCGCAACACCAAACGATTGGGCGTAGCCTCGCCGCCGAAAATATGAATCGGCGGCGTCTTGAATTGGATCACGATCTCGGAGCGGCGATGTCCCATGCGTTTACCGGTGCGCAGATAGAACGGCACGCCGGCCCAGCGCCAATTGTCGATCTCGGCTTTGACAGCGACGAACGTCTCGGTCTTCGACGGCTTGCCGATCTCTTCCAAATAGCCCTTCACCGCCTTGCCATCGACGAGGCCTGCTTTGTACTGCCCACGCACCGTTTTCGCTGCGACCTCCTTCGCGTCGAAATGCTTCAGCGCCGAGAGCACCTTGATCTTTTCGGTGCGGATTGCGTCTGCATCCATCGAGTTCGGCGGGTCGAGCGCCGTCAGACAGACAAGCTGCATGATGTGGTTCTGCACCATGTCGCGCAGCGCGCCGGACTTGTCGTAATAATCGCCGCGGCCTTCGACGCCGATGTCCTCCGCCACGGTGATTTGAACGTGGTCGATGGTCTCGCGCGACCACACCGGCTCGAACAGCATGTTGGCCAGGCGCAGCACCAACAAATTCTGCACCGTCTCTTTGCCCAAATAGTGATCGATGCGGAACGTATGTTGCTCGTCGAACACCGCACCGACGCCGTCATTGATCTCGCGCGCCGACGCAAGGTCGCGCCCAATCGGCTTTTCCAGCACGATACGCGAATCCGGCGTCGCCAATCCTGTCTCGCCCAATCGCTGCGCGATCGGCACAAACAAACTGGGCGCCGTCGCCAGATAGAAGATGCGAACCTTGTCGCCGCCATCGAGCAACGCCTTGATCGGTCCCCATTGCGCGGCCGGCGCTGTCGCGTCGAGCTGCACGTACTCGACCAGCTTGTAAAACTTGTCGCATTCCGCCTCATCGACGCAAATGCCGGGCGCGAACTTGGCATGGCTCTCGCGCACCATCTCACGGAAGGCCTCGGAATCCATCTCTGTCCGCGCCGCGCCGATGATGCGCGCATTGGCCGGAATCTGACCGTCGAGAAAGCGGTGCAGCAACGCCGGAAACAACTTGCGCAGCGAAAGGTCGCCCGTCGCGCCAAACACGATCAGATCAAAGGGCGGAACCGGAACAAATGTCGCCATGCGCGGATAAAACTCGTATTTGCCTCAGCGTGCAAATAGGCCTTTGGCCGCCTGCGTTCCAGTTGCCAGGGCGTTCGCGCAGCTTATGCTTTCGCTTCCGCCGCCCAAATGAGCGCTCATGTCACTCGACGCTGAATCCGTTCTCAAACTGACGCCGGTCATGCCGGTGGTCGTCATTGACGATCCCGCGCACGCCGAACCCTTGGCGCGCGCCCTGCTCGCCGCCGGCGTGAAGACGGCCGAGATCACCTTGCGCACCGCGTACGCCGCTGAAGCCATTCAGATCATTGCGCACAAGGTCCCCGAATTGATCGTCGGCGCGGGCACCGTGCTCACCGAGGACGACCTGAACATCGCCATGGTAGCCGGCGCCAAGTATGCGCTCTCACCCGGCGGCACGCGCAAACTGCTGAAGGCGGCGCGCAAAGCCCAGATCGCCTTCATCCCCGGCGTCGCCACCGCCAGCGAAGTCATGGAGGGCCTCGCCCTCGGTTATCATTGCTTCAAGTTTTTCCCGGCCGAGCAAATGGGCGGCGCCGCTGCTGTCAAAGCGCTGCATGGCCCGCTTCCGGCGGCGCGCTTCTGCCCGACCGGGTCGATCACGCCGGAGAAAGTCGCGTCCTACCTCGCGCTCGACAACGTGCTCTGCGTCGGCGGCTCGTGGATCACCCCCGCCGACAAAATGAAAGCTGGCGACTGGGCCGGCATCACCGAACTCGCGCGCAAAGCCGCAAGCTTCGCCAAATAGCGCGGTGCAAATCTAGTCGCTCTCCGACAACCCCGTCTTGCCGACCAAATCCATGCCCTCGGAAATATCAGCCGCGATCGCCGCGCGCAACGCACCGGCATCCTTGGCCACCACGGCGGCAATCGCCTCCTGGTGACGGTCATTGACGATCTTGGTCGGCAGCTGCGTGTACACCAGCCGCATGAACGGTCCGAACTGCAGCCAGAGCGTATCGATGAGCTGCGTCATGGTGCGTCCGTCTTGCGCGCGATAGAGCGTGAAGTGAAACGCATGATTGTTGGTCATGTACCCATCCGCATCGTGCGCAACGATCGCCGCGTCGATCGCCGCATCGACTTCGCGCAGCTTTTCGAGCCGCGCCACATCGATAAACGGCAGCGCGCGCGCAGCCGCTTCCGGCTCCAGCAATAGCCGGCAGCGCAACAGATCGTCGAAACGTTCGGGCGTCATCGCCGGCACGCGCACGCGCCGCTTCGCACGAATTTCCAGCGCCCCGTCCGCCGCCAAGCGCGATAGCGCATCGCGCACCGGCGTTTGACTTACGCCCAATTCTTGCGCGAGCGAACGCGTCGACAATTCATGCCCCGGCGCCATGCGCCCCGTAACAAGGCGCGCGCGAAGCTCAGCATAGATGGCCGAATTCAGGCCTTCGTCGCTATCGGGCTCGATTGTTCTCATTTCAGCTAGGTAAACGCACGGAAGGCAAAAAAGCACCAAAAACATGAGGTGAACGGCGCTCAACCAGGCCGGGCCACGGCTTGACTTGCCCCTTTGCGCCCAACCATAGTGCTCATATCAGGTGACTTATGCGCTCCCCCGGCCCTTCTTTTAGGGCGGATGATCGCGGCCTCGGGCAATTCTCAATTGCTTCGATTTTCACGCGCCGCGTTCGTTTGAAAGAGAATCGTTATCGTCGTTACACGCCAGAATGGCGTTGGAGCACGTTGCCGCGCGCGTGAATATTTTGGTGTGTCATGGACAGTAAGAGTTTTGCGAGTTGGATCAAAGAACGCGGTACGGGCGAGATCGAGTGCCTTATCCCTGATCTGAACGGCGTCATTCGCGGCAAAGTGTTCCCTGCCTCGAAATTCATTCAAAGCGAGCGCGACGGCTCGTTGCGCATCCCGTCGAGCATCTATTCGCTCACCGTCACCGGCGAGTATGCCGACGACGCCGACGAAGCCATTTCCACGCAAGATCCGGACGTCGTCCTGCGCCCGGACATCGAAACCATTTGCGTGGCGCCAGGCTACAAAACGCCGACCGCGTTCGTGTTCGCCGACGCCTATCACACCAGCGGCGAGCCTTACGACATCGCACCTCGTCACGTCTTGAAGCGCGTCGTGAAGCTCTACGACGACATGGGTCTCCGCCCGGTCGTTGCGCCCGAGCTCGAATTCTATCTTACGCAGGTGAACACCGATCCGGACCTGCCGCTGGCGCCGCCTGCGGGCCGCTCAGGCCGCTCAGAAACCTCGCCGCAGCCCTATGGCCTCGAAGCGATCACCGAGTACGAAGACCTGATCGAAACCATCTACGAGCACGCCGAGGCTGCGTCGCTGCATCTCGACACCATGATCCACGAGAGCGGCACCGCTCAGCTTGAGATCAACTTCAATCACGGCGATCCCGTCCACGTGTCGGACCAAGTGCTGGTGTTCAAGCGCATCGTCCGCCAAGTCGCGTTGAAGAACGGCGTCTACGCCACCTTCATGGCCAAACCGATGGAGAACCAGCCCGGCAGCGCCATGCACCTGCACGTTTCCGTGGTCGACGCAAAGAAAGGCGCCAACCTCTTCGGCGCGCCGAAAGAAGACGGCAGCGACGGCAACACCGAAACCTTCCGCCACTTCGTCGGCGGCCTGCAAAAATACCTCGGCGAGTGTGCGCCGCTGTTTGCGCCGAACGTCAACTCGTTCCGCCGCATGCGGCCCGACTTCTCCGCGCCCATCAATCTGCAATGGGGCTACGACAATCGCTCTTGCGGACTGCGCGTGCCGATCTCGCGTCAGGAAGACCGCCGCATCGAAAACCGTTTGCCTGGCGCGGACGCCAATCCGTATCTCGCCATCGCCGCCGTGTTGGTGTGCGGCTATCTCGGCATCCGCGAGAAGATTGCGCCCAGCGAAATGGTGCAAGGCAGTGCGTACAAATGGGCGCGCACGCTCCCGCGCACGCTTTCGGAAGGCTTGGACCGGTTCAAAGTCTGCAAACCGGTGATCGAATTGCTCGGCGAGCACTTCTGCAACGCCTTCCAACAGATCAAAGCGCACGAACTCAGCAATTTCGAAGGCGTCATCAGCTCGTGGGAGCGCGACCACCTTTTGCTCAAAGTGTGATGCCGAACCAGTGGACGTTCGTCCTCCCCCGCGAGGGGGAGGTGGCGCGTGCGAGAGCACGCGTCGGAGGGGCGGGCGCCAGAGCTTGCCGAGCGTCGCGCCGATGAGCTTCAATTCCAACCTCAATTTCGACCGGTCCTACTATGTCGCGACCGCCAACCCGTTTGCGCCCGCGCTGAAGCTTGAGGGCGACGCGTCCGCCGACATCGTCATCATCGGCGGCGGCTATACCGGCCTGCACGCGGCGCTGAATGCTCGCGCGCGAGGTTTCAGCGTTATCCTGCTCGAAGCCGGCCGCATCGGCTGGGGCGCATCAGGCCGCAACGGCGGGCAGATGATTCCCGGCTGGCGCAAAGGCGCCGGCGAGTTGGTGCAGCGCTTCGGCGAAGGCAAAGCCAAGCAGCTGTTCGATCTCGCGCTGGAAGCCCGCACGCTGACGCTCGACGCCATCAACAAAAACAACATCGCCTGCGATCTGCACACCGATGGTCACCTCACGATCGCGGCCAAACCCGCCGACCTGAGCTGGATGCGCGAGGAAGCCGAAACGCTTACGCGCGTCATGAATTATCCAAACACGCGCGTACTCACCGCCGCCGAGGCGCATGCCAAGGTCCAAGCCGAGGGTTTCCACGGCGGCTTTCTCGATGAGGGCGGCGGCCATGTGCATCCGCTCAACTACGCCTTGGGTCTCGCCGACGCGGCGCGCAAAGCCGGCGTGACGCTTTACGAGGACTCCAACGTCCTCAGCGTCGAGACTCAAACCGGCGTCGTCGCAAAAACCGCGACCGGCGCCGTCCGCGCCAAATACGGTGTGCTCGCGTGCGACGCGCTGCTGGACGGCCTCGAACCGCGCATCGCCGGCCACATCATGCCGGTCGCCAACTACATCATAGCCACCGAACCATTGTCCGCGCCGCAGACGCTGATCACCGACCATCTCGCCGTCAGCGACAGCCGTTTCGTCGTCAACTATTTCCGCATGAGCGCCGACGGTCGCCTCGTATTCGGCGGCGGCGAACGCTACTCGCCGCAACCGCCTGCCGACATCGCCGCGTTTGTACGCGGCCACGTGCTGCAGCTCTTCCCACACCTGCGCGACGCAAGGATCGACTATGCGTGGGGCGGCCTCGTTTCCATCAGCATGACGCGCCTGCCGCACATCGGCCGCCTCGGCGATCTCTTCTTCGCACACGGCTATTCCGGACAAGGCGTGCTGCTGCCAGCGCTCGTCGGCAAAGTGCTGAGCGAAGCCATGACCGGCACAGCCGCGCGCTACGACTTGCTCGCGAGCCTCGCCCCGCCGGAATTCCCAGGCGGCGCGGCACTCCGCTCACCGCTCTACGTCCTCGGCATGCTCTGGTACGCGCTACGCGATCGTTTGTGATTCCTGCCTCGTCCTTGATGGGCGAGGCGGCCTAATCCGCCTTCAGCTCACGCAGCGCCGGTTCAACTTCGCGCAGCGAGCGGCCGATGATATCGATCATCCGATCGATCTCCGCATGCGTGATGATCAGCGGCGGACACATGACGATCGAGTCGCGGATGCCGCGCACCATCAGCCCGTTGCGAATGCAGGCATCGCGCACCACCGGCCCAGCTTTGCCTTCTGTGCCGGTGAAGCGCTCATTGGTGCCTTTCTTCGACACGATCTCGACCGCGCCAATCAATCCCAACGAGCGCACTTCGCCCACCAGCGGATCGCTTTCCAGCTTCTTCAGCGCGTTGGCAAAATATGGCCCGATGTCATCGCGCACGCGCTGCACCAAACCTTCGCGCTCGATAATCTCTAGATTCTTCAGCGCCACCGCCGCCGAGACCGGGTGTCCCGAATACGTGTAGCCATGCACGAACTCGCCGCCCTTCTCGCGCAGCACCTTCACCACATCGCTGGACACGCCCACCGCCGAAATCGGCAGATACCCGGACGACAGGCCCTTCGCCATCGGCGCCAAATCCGGTTCGATGCCGAACTTCTGAAAGCCAAACCATTCGCCCAAGCGACCGAAGCCGGTGATGACTTCGTCGACAACCAGCAGAATGCCGTACTTCTTGCAGATCGCTTGCACGCGCTGCCAATAGCCTTTCGGCGGAATGATCACCCCGCCCGCGCCTTGCACCGGTTCGCCAATAAACGCGGCGACATTTTCCGGGCCGACCTTGATGATGCGGTCTTCGATCTCTTGCGCCGTGCGCGCCGCAAACGCTTCTTCGTCTTCGCCGAAGCCTTCGCCAAACTTGTACGGCTGCGCCACATGCTCGACGCCCGGGATCGGCAAGCCGCCGATCGGATGCATCGCCTTCATCCCGCCCAAGCTCGCGCCGGCCATAGTCGAGCCGTGATAGGCGTTGCGGCGCGAGATGAAGATGGTGCGTTTCGGCTGGCCGCTCACGTTCCAATAGTGACGCACCATGCGCATCACCGTGTCGTTGGCTTCCGAGCCTGACGAATTGAAGAACACATGCTGCAGCTTGCCGCCGAGCAAACTGGCAATCTTCGCCGCCAGCATCACCGTCGGCGGCGTCGCCGTCTTGAAGAACGTGTTGTAGAATGGCAGCTCCGTCATCTGCTGCGTGGCCGCCTGCACCAGTTCGTCGCGCCCGTAGCCGACATTCACGCACCACAGACCCGCCATGCCATCGAGGATGGCGTTGCCTTCGCCGTCATAGATGGTCGAGCCTTCGGCGCGCGTGATGATGCGGCTGCCGCCCAGGCGCTGCAGCTCGCCATAATTGGCTTGCGCCGGCAAATGATGTTCGACGTCGAGCTTGCGCAGCTCGGGGATATTGTAATTTCGCATGATGTCTTCCGATCAGCGTTGCTCAAATCTGTCTTGAACCAGCGGTTCGTGGCGCAGCGCGCGCCCTAACAGCTCGAAGAATTTTTGGCTCTGCGGGTTTTCGCTCGCCCGCCATTCCGGATGCCATTGCACGGCAAGAATCTGGCCGCCGTTGATGGTCGCGGAAATCGCCTCGACGACGCCATCCGGCGCCGTAGCCTCGACCGTCAGGCCTTTTCCCAATTTATCGACGCCCTGATAGTGCACGCTCACGACATCGAGATGCTCGTTGCCGTACGTGCGTTCGAGGATGCCATCGCGCACCAAATGCACCGGATGCACGTGCTCGAAATATTGTGCGAACGAATGATCGCTTGGCGCATGGTGCGGGATCAGGTCCGGATTTTCCGCCATATCGCGGCGCAGTGTGCCGCCGAAGGCAACGTTCAGTTCCTGAAAGCCGCGGCAAATGCCAAACACCGGCTTGCCGAGATCGAGCATCGCTTCGATCAAATGCGAGGTCATCTCGTCGCGCGCCGGATCGAACGGCCCCGGCGCATCGTCTACAAGCTCCCCATAGCGCTTTGGATCGAGATTGCTCGGCGTACCCGTCAGCAGGATGCCGTCGAGCCGCGGCGCGACTTCCTTTGCGTGCATCAGCTTAGGCATCGCCGGGATCAACAGCGCCGCCGCGTCCGCGTACTTCAGCGCCGACACCAAATAGCGCGTCATCACCGCCTGCGCGGCCTGCGTCTCGATCTCGCGATTGCAGGCAATGACCCCAAGTACAGGCCGTGCGCTCATGATGTCAGCACCGCCGGCGAACACGCATGCCACGCGAGCCACACCGGCTCATCCCACGTGAAATCTTCCTGATCGTAGCGCGTCAGGTTGGAGCGGAACGTTTTCACGCGACGCCCGCCTTCGATCTCAACTTCGTAATTGGTCTCGCTGCCAAGATAGACGATGTCGCGAATGACGCCGGGAACGACATTGGCGCCCGCCGGCGCGTCTTCCATCTTCGGCGCCACTGCGCCGTCGGCGCGCTTGTGCATCTCGATCTTCTCGGGCCGCAGCGCCACCCACACGGTTGAGCCCTTCGCGCCGGTCACGCCGTGGTCGAGATAAACCGGCGAACCAAGCTCCGGCACCTGCACCAAAGCTTCGTTCGGTTCGTCCTTGTTCAGCGTGCCTTCGAACATGTTCACCGAGCCAACGAAGTCCGCGACGAACCGCGAGTTCGGAAACTCGTAGAGATCGGACGGCGTCGCCACTTGCGCCAGCACGCCCTTGTTCATCACCGCGCAGCGCGTGGCGATCGCCAGCGCTTCGTCCTGATCGTGCGTCACCATGATGAAAGTGATGCCCACCTTCTCCTGCAGCGACGTGAGTTCGCTGCGCATCTGGTCACGCAGCTTCGCATCCAACGCTGACAGCGGTTCATCCAGAAGCAGCACGCGCGGCCGCTTCACCAGCGCGCGCGCCAGCGCCACGCGTTGCCGCTGACCGCCGGAAAGCTGATCAGGCTTGCGATCGCCCAAGCCATCGAGCTTCACCAAGCCGAGCGCTTCCTGCACGCGCTTGGTGATCTCTTCCGGCGCCACGCCGTCCATCTTCAGGCCGTACCCGACATTGTCGGTCACCGTCATGTGCGGAAACACAGCGTAGCTTTGGAACACCATGTTCACCGGCCGCTTGTTCGGCGGCAGCTGCGCCACGTCCTTGCCGTCGATCAGGATCTTGCCCTCGGTCGGCGTCTCGAAACCGGCCAGCATCCGCAGCAACGTGGTCTTGCCGCACCCCGAGGGCCCAAGCAGCGCGAAGAACTCGCCTTCGCGAATTTCCAGATTCACATTGTCGACCGCCGCCACCTTGCCGAAGCGTTTGGTGACGCCTTCGAAGCGGATGATCGCGTTTTCCTTCAAGTGCGGCGCAGGCCGCGACTGGGTCGTTGTGTTCATGGCGGCGTCGGTCATGAGGCGGCCTTAGCTTGTTCTTCGGCGCGGTTCTGCATTTGCAGTCCGATGAATGTGAAGAAGATGGTGACGACAATGAGGATGGTCGAGGCGGCGTTCACTTCCGGCGTCACCGAAAAGCGCACCATCGAATAGACTTTCACCGGGAAGGTGATCGTATCAGGTCCGGCGGTGAAGAAGGTGATCACGAAGTCATCAAGGCTGAGCGTGAACGCCAACAGCGCCCCCGCGATCAGGCCGGGCTGCATGTGCGGCACCAGAATGTCCCAGAACGTGCGCCATTCGCTGGCGCCCAGGTCCTTAGCCGCTTCTTCCAGTTCGCGATTGAACGACGCAAGCCGCGCTCGCACCACGGTCGTGACGAACGGGAATGAGAACGAGATGTGTGCGATGGTGATCGCGCCCAAGTTCAACGGCCACGGCATGCCCGCCGGCCACGGAAACACGCGGGCGAAGAACACCAGCATCGCCACGCCCATGCAGATTTCCGGCACCACAATCGGCAGCGCCATCGCACCTTCAAGCGCAGTCTTACCTGGAAACCGGAAACGCCACAGCAGCACCGCCGAAAGCGCACCCAACACCACTGACACGATGGTGCAGATGATGGCGATGGTCATGGAGTTCAGGAACGCCTGGATCAACGCGCTGTCGTTGAAAGCCTTGGCGTAATAGTCGAACGTGAATCCGCGCCAGACGATGTTCCGCTTGGAATTGTTGAAGCTGAAGATGATCAGCGTGATGAGCGGCACGTAGAGGAAGACCAGCGTGCCGACGATCCACGCCTGCAGCGGCCAGCGGCGCAAATACTCCAGCGGCCCCGGCGGCGACCGTTTTTCGCGCGGTTCAGCGACAGCGGTCATGCGCGTTTTCCGGTGCGCGGCGCCATCAGCGCCTGCACGGCGATGGCGATGAAGGTCAGGTACATGAGGATGAAGGACAGCGCCGAGCCAAACGGCCAGTCATTGGCGCGCTTGAATTGCCGCTCGATCACGTTGGCGATCATCTGATCGTTGGGGCCGCCCAGCAGGTCCGGCGTCAGATACGAGCCGAGCGCCGGAATGAAAGTAATAAGAATGCCTGACGCAATCCCCGGCGCCGCCAGCGGCACCACGACCAGAAAGATCGTGCGCAAATGTCCCGCGCCGAGATCGAGGCTCGCCTCCATCAGCGAGCGGTCCATGCGGTCCAGCGCCGAGTACAGAGGCAGCACCATGAACGGCAAGTTCACATAGATCAGCCCGAACACCACCGCCCAGCTGTTGTGCAGCAATTCCAGCGGCTGATACGTCGGCAGCGCCGCCAGCCCGAACACCTGCATCAAGCCTGACGCGTTGTGGTAGAACCACTCATAGATGTTGTTGACATAGCCTTCCGAGCGCAGCACCGCGATCAGCGCGTACGTGCGGATCAGCAAGTTCGTCCAAAACGGCAGCATGATCAGCAGCAGCAGCCAGGATTTCAGCCTCGGCCCCGCAAACGCGATGCCCAACGCCACCGGAAATCCGATCACCAAGCATAGCAGCGTCGTCAGCCCCGCCACCCACGCCGATTTCAGGAAGATGGTCAGATAAACCGGCTCGAACGCGCGCATGTAATTCGCGAACGTGCCTGTGAGCGAGATTTCGGTCGGGCCGGAATTTACGCCGAACGAATAGGCCCAGATCACGGCAAGCGGGATCAGGAAGAAGAAAACAAGCCAGAACGTTGGCGGTGTGAACACCGCCGCGAACGCGCCCTTGGCTTGTTTCCAGGTTTGCTCCATCGCGCGGCCCTAAGCGGCGGTGATCCGCGTGAACACTTCCTCGTACAATTGCGAGCGCGCGTCGCCTTCGAACGTGCCGTACTCGCACTTCGCCAATTCCGCGGGCGTCGGATAGACGACCGTGTTGTTCTTGTACGTATCCGGCATCAGCGCTTTGGCCGCCGCGTTGGGCGTTGCGTAATTGATTGTCGCGGCAATCTTCGCGCCGGCTTGCGCATCCAGCAGATAGTTGATGAACGCGTGCGCGCCATCGGGATGCGGCGCGCCGGCCGGAATGCAGAGCGTATCCTGATTGAGCAGGCTGCCCTCCTTCGGGATCACCCAAGCCAGATCGGGATCGTCCTTCATCACCTGCGCGATGTCGCCATTGTATTCCATCACCAAGTCCACATCGCCGGCGACCAGCAGGTCTTGTCCGTCGTCGGAGTGGAATTTCAGAATGTGCGGCTTCTGTTTGATCAGCATCTGCTCGATCTGGCTGATCATGGCGTCCGGGATGTTGTTGACCGAATGCCCGAGATATTTCGCGGCAATGCGAATGAGGTCGGCGGACTCGCCCAGCACCGAGACTTTTTGATGGAAAATCCCTGAATCCAGCAGGTATTTCCAGCTATCCGGCACGCCGCCCGGAACCTTGCCCGCCATCTTCGACTTGCGATAGCCGACGCCAATCACCAGCCATGTATACGGCATCGAATACTTGCGGCCCGGATCGAAACTCGCGTCTTGGAATTCCGGCAGCAGGTTGGCGACGTTCGGAATTTTGGTCTTGTCGAGCGGCATCAGCATTTGCGCTTCCGCCATCCGCGTCACGTACTCGTTCGACGGCACAATCACATCGTAGCCCGGATTGCCGGCGCGGAATTTCGCGAACAATTCGTCGTTCGACGCGAACAAATCCATCTTCACCGGCGTGTGCGTGGCCGCGGTAAAGTCGGCGAGCGTCGTCTCGCCGATATAAGTGTCCCAGTTGAGGAAGTGCACCGTGTTTGCGTCTGTGCCGCCGCCGCCCGCCTTGCTGCAGCCTTCCACGGCGCCGGCGAAGCTGATGCCAATCGCGGCTGCGCCAAGTTGCTGGAGGATGGAGCGGCGCGACGCGCCGCCAAGCATGAACTCTTTGCTCATCGATCTCGCCTTCCCTTCGTCGCCAACGTCAGCGCCCATACTCAGACGTGAGTGGAGCCGACTTAAGCGCGACGTGCTCGCTCCTCACAAGCGCGCAATTTTGAGCGCTTAGCAATATCTGTGATCACGGAATCTGGCGAGTTCTCATTTTGTGCCCAATCGGCAAGCACTCAGCGGACGTTGGCCTCTTCGTCGAGGCGGCGGACGATCTTGTTTTCGTCGTCCAGCAGCACGACGCGCGGCTTCACCGGCGCATCGGCAAACTCGAACCCCATGACGATAACCTGCTCGCCCGTCTTGATCAGGTGAGCTGCCGCTCCGTTCATCGAAATGACGCCGCTGCCGCGTTTGCCGGCGATCGTATAGGTCTCCAGCCGCGCCCCGGACGTGTTCGACACCACCAGCACCCGCTCGCCGACCCATAGGCCGACCGCGTCCAGCAAATCCTCGTCGATCTCGATCGAGCCGATATAGGCGACGTTCGCATCCGTCACGCGCCCGTTGTGAAGCTTCGAGCGCATCAGTTGCCGCATGCTTGTTATGCTCCGCGCAGGTACCAGTCGTAGTCCACGTTGGAGACGACGCCGTAGAAGCGCTCCTGCTCCGTCCGTTTGACCTGCGCGTATGTGGTGACGAAGCGCTTGCCAAGATAGTCTTGCAGCACCGCCGATTGCTCGAACCGGTCCACCGCCGCGAACCAATTGGTGGGGATGCGTTCGCCGGTCTGTTCCGCGTGCGCGTAACCGTCGCCGCTCACCGCCGGGCCAGGATCGATCTTGTTGGTGATGCCGTGGTGCACTGCCGCCAGCAGCACCGCGAGCGCCAAAGCCGGATGCGCGTCCGCCCCCGCGACGCGGTGTTCAATGTGGCGCGTATGCGGCGCGCCCGCAGGGATGCGGAATGCACAAGTGCGGTTGTTAACGCCCCACACCGGCGCCACCGGCGCATACGAATTGGCCTTGAACCGCCGGTACGAATTGGCGTTCGGCGCCAGAATCGCCATCGAGTCCGCCAGCAGCGCCTTCATGCCGCCGATCGCTTGCTTCAGCGACGGCGCGCCTTCCGCCGCTTCCGCAGCAAAGATATTCTTCCCCGCGCTGTCATTGACGCTGACATGCATGTGCATGCCAGAGCCCGCGTGCTGCGCGAACGGCTTGGCCATGAAGCACGCTTCCGCGCCATGCTTCAGCGCCACCCCCTTGGCTACGTGCTTGTAGATCACCGCATCGTCGGCTGCGCGCAGCACATCGGCATGATGCTTCAACGTCAGCTCAAGCTGCCCCGGCCCATACTCCGAGATGGCGCCCTCAAGCGGCACCTTGGTTGCGTCCGCCGAAGCCCACAATTCACGCAGAAACGGCATCGCGTCCTGCATCTCGCGCAGCGAGTACTGATCGTGCTGCGTCGGACGAATCCCGGTGACCGGAAAACGCGCCAACTGCACGCTGCCATCCGCATTGCGCTCGCGGTCCAGCAAATAATATTCAAGCTCACACGCCGCGACTGGCGTCAGCCCATCCTTAGCAAAACGCGCAATCACGTTCGCCAGCACATGCCGCGGATCGAGATCGATCGGCGTGTTGTCCGTCTCGAACACGCTGACCGGCACTTGCGCGATGTCATCGCCCAGCCACGGCGCCATCGTCAGCCGCCCAGGCACAGGCCGGCCTACGCGATCCTTGTCGCCTTCTTCCCAAATGAAGCCCGTCGCTTCGACATCCTGACCGGTAATGTCGGTCACCAGCATCGACGACGGCAAAAAGCGCCCGATTTCATAGAGCGGCATCAGCTCATGCCGGCGCAAACGCTTGCCGCGCGGCACGCCCGACATCCCCGTATAGAGGATTTCGAAGAACTGCATTTCAGGATGGGCGTCGAGAAAGGCCTTCGCCTCGCTGACATCTGCAAAATTCGCGGCCATGATGGTCGCCTTATGGACTGCACCGGGTGTGCGCGACAACTCTTTCTCGCGTCTCGTCATTTTGCTTTGGGCAAAGGGCGCATCCGAGTTGCATGCCAATCAATCGTCGAAACATGATTTATGGCGCCTGCCCCCAAAGCGGTGACGGCACCCACAACACGGGTCGCCCTTTCGCTCCAATCTCCGCGGCCTCGAAGGCGAACAATCACCACGCCCAGCGTCGGCAGCGTGTTCAAAACTGCCAAGCGGCCAAAGCCCAAGTCTCTCGTAATCAATATTCGTCCCGCCATCGCCGCGAGGCGCAACACATCGTCGTCGGCGGCGCCGCGCTTCACTTCCGCTTGTGAGACAACGTCCAATCCTGCGGCCCGCATCGCGCGAACCACCGGCCCCCGGGCAATCCTCGTCGGCGTAATAGCGTATGTCGCCAGCCTCATTCGGCGGCAATCACGCTCTCCTGACGCAAATACTCCGCCGCATAGTCCAGCGCGGCGCGGACATCCTCGTCCGTTAAGCCGTCATAGGCTTCAGCGACCTGCACCGCGCTCATGCCATCCGACAAATCTTCCAGAATGGCCTCAACCGTCACGCGCGTTCCGGCGACGCACGGCTTTCCCATCATAATTTTCGGATCACGCGTGATGCGGGTGTGCGCCATGGGTCACAATATAGCGCAAGCGCGGCCTAACGCCAATGCGCCGCCTTATCCGTAAGTGATCGAGATGCCTTTGAGTTCGGTATATTTTTCCAGCGCATGCAGCGACCGGTCGCGGCCGAAGCCGGATTGCTTGGCGCCGCCGAACGGCACGGTGATGTCGCACGCATCCCAGCCGTTGATCCAGACCAGACCCGCGCGCAACTTGCGCGCCACCCGGTGCGCACGGCTCACGTTCGCCGTCCACATGCCGGACGCCAAGCCATAAACCGTATCGTTCGCGAGCTTCACCGCTTCGTCTTCCGTCTTGAAGCTGATGACGCCCAGCACTGGCCCGAACACCTCCTCGCGCGCCAGCGTCGAAGCATTGTCGACATTGTCGAACACCGTCGGCTCGACAAAGTATCCGCCGGAATTCGCCCGCACGCGCTTGCCGCCGAGCGCCAGTTTCGCGCCTTCCTTCTGCGCAATATCGACATAGCGCAGCACGCGCTGCATCTGTCCTTCGCTGACGATGGCGCCTGCGACGCTGCGCGGATCCAGCGGATCGCCCGGCATGTACTTGGCTGACTTTTCGATCACCTTGGCGACGAATGCGTCCTTGATCGGCGCTTCCACCAGAAGCCGCGACGCCGCGTTACAAATTTCGCCCTGATTGAAAAAGATGCCCCACGCCGCCGCTTCCGCCGCTGCGTCCAAATTCTCCGCGTCCGCGAACACGATCTGCGGGCTCTTGCCGCCGAGCTCCAGCGCCACGCGCTTCAAATTGCTCTCGCCCGCATAGACCATAAGCTTGCGGCCGACTTCGCCGGAGCCTGTAAACGCGATCAGGTCGACATCCATGTGCCGCGCCAGCGCTTGGCCCGCGCCCTCGCCCAAGCCTGGCACCACGTTCAGCACGCCATCGGGCACGCCCGCTTCCAGCGCCAATTCGCCCAGCTTCAGCGCCGTCGACGGCGATTGCTCCGCAGGCTTCAGCACGATCGAGTTGCCCGCAGCCAATGCCGGCGCGACCTTCCAGCACGCCATATGCAGCGGGAAATTCCACGGCACGATCGCACCGACCACGCCCAGCGGCTCGCGCACGATGAAGCTCAAGCGCTCCGCCGGCGTGGTCGCCACCTCGCCATACACCTTATCCAAAGCTTCCGCGTACCAGCGGATCGAATTGATCGCGGTGGGGATATCGATCGCGCGCGTGTCGGAAATGGGTTTGCCCATATCGAGCGTTTCCAGAAGCGCCAGCTCTTCCAGATCGCGCTCCATCAACTCGGCGAGCTTGAACATGATGCGCTTTTTTTCGCGCGGATGTTTGTTGCGCCAGCGTCCGTCTTCAAACGACGCGCGTGCGGCTTTCACCGCCGCATCAATATCGGCGCTATCACCCTCGGCGATCTGCGCAATCACCTTGCCGTCGCGCGGGCCGACATTGGCGAACGTGGCGCCGGAGCGCGCGTCCACCAGCTTGCCGCCGATCACAGCCTGGGTCGGATATTTCAGCTTCCCGGCGCGCACGAGATTGGATTCGAGCATCATGGGCCACGCTTAGCCCATAAACGCACCCCGGCGAAAGCTCAGACCTGGTTGCAAACCGGCATGGTCGCCTGGATCAGATCGTCGGCGATGGCTTTGCGCTTGCCGGCGTCCTGCTCTTCCAGTGTGAAAATGTGATCGACACCGTGCTGATTGAAGCAGGGAATGCGGTCGCGCACGAACGGGCGCTTCGACATATCCGCGACGTCACCGATATACACGATATGGAACCGCGGCCACCCCTCCACGCGCGCCATGATGAAAACGCCGCCCTTGGCCTGAAACGTCGTCTCGCGGCGCCAAATCGCAAACTGGTACTGCTGGCCCGAGCGGCCCGTCAGCGTCACCGTATCATGCAGCACCGTGGTCATGGTGGTCGTGCTCCCCGTTTCGTCCTCTATTGCGCAACCGCCGCCGCGTTTGAAGGGGTTTCTCGCAGTAGGCCTTCCTTCGCCGCGCCCCATGGCCTCGCCATGGCGCGTGGAGCACGGCCTCCCGGCGCGCATTCACGCAACATAATCGCGGGACGCGGATCGTTTGCGTTTAACGCGCCGCAAGACGCAACTTACCCAACGCGGTCGATCCGCGTCCCGCTCTCGATTTTGGCGCTGCGGCGCAACAAGGATGGCGCATGCCTATCCTTATCGACCGCGCGGCATCAGCGCTTGTCGACCCACGCGCCGCAGGTCCATAACTTCGCCATGCCCGATACAGTACGCCCCAATTCGCTCGACGCTTTCTGGATGCCGTTCACGCCGAACAAGGCGTTCAAGGCCGATCCGCGCATGGTCGTACGCGCTGAGGGCATGCACTACTACACCTCGGACGGCCGCCAGATTCTCGACGGCACTTCCGGTCTCTGGTGCGTTGCCTGCGGCCACGCCCGCAAGCCCATCGTCGAAGCCATTCAGCGCACCGCCGCTGAACTCGACTACGCGCTTAGCTTCAATCTCGGCCACCCGATGGCGTTCGAGTTCGCCAATCGCCTCACCGAAATTCTACCCGAAGGCCTCGACCGCATCGCCTTCACCAATTCCGGATCGGAGAGCGTCGAGACCGCGCTTAAAATCGCGCTTGCGTACCAACGCGCGCGCGGCAAGCCCGGCAAGTATCGCCTTATCGGCCGCGAGCGGGGTTATCACGGCGTCAATTTCGGCGGCATTTCTGTCGGCGGCATCACCCGCAATCGCATGAATTTCGGACCGATGGTCGCCGGCGTCGATCACCTGCCGCACACGCACGATCTCGCGCGCAACGCCTTCTCGCGCGGCCAGCCCGAGCACGGCGCCGAACTCGCCGATGCGCTCGAACGTCTCGTGCAATTGCACGACGCGTCCACCATCGCCGCCGTTATCGTCGAACCGGTCGCCGGCTCAACCGGCGTGCTGGTCCCGCCGAAAGGCTATCTCCAGCGCTTGCGCGAACTGTGCACCAAGCACGACATCCTCCTGATCTTCGACGAGGTCATCACCGGTTTTGGCCGCCTCGGCGCACCGTTCGCGTCGCACTATTTCGGCGTCAAACCCGACATCATCACCATGGCCAAAGCATTGACCAACGCCGCCGTGCCCATGGGCGCCGTCGCCGCTTCGCGCGAAATCTATGACACCATGCTCGCTAACGCGGATACCCCGATCGAGCTTTTCCACGGCTACACCTACACCGGCCATCCGCTCGCTTGCGCCGCCGGCATGGCGACCTTGGAAGTGATGAAATCCGAAAACCTGTTCCAGCGCGCCGCCGACATTTCGCCCTACTGGCAAGACGCCGTGCATTCGCTCCGCGACGCCCGCCACGTCATCGACATTCGCAATATTGGCCTCACCGTCGGCATCGAACTTGAACCACGGCCCGGCGGCGCCACGCAGCGCGCGCTTGATGCGTTTCGCAAATGCTTCGACGCCGGCCTGCTCGCGCGCGTCACCGGCGACATCATCGCCTTCTCGCCGCCGCTCATCATCGAGAAGCCGCAGATCGATCAAATCGTCGACACCGTCCGCAAAGTCCTGGCGAGCATCGAGTAGAACAAACCAATCCAATCGGCGTTGGCCTTCGTAGAGGTCGCAAACGAAGGAATCTCATGGCGGATCTTCCGCACATTCTGCTGGTCGACTTCGCCGTTTCCGGTGCGCTCTTCATCGTGCTTTGGATCACCAGCGTTGTCATCAAGGACCCCAGCTTCATCGATGCCTGGTGGGCGCTGGGCGTCGTTGTGCTGACCATCGCGACCTTCGTGCAAATCCCCGAGCACTCCACCCACGGCCTCGTGCTCGCGGGCCTTGCTTGCGCGTGGGGCTTGCGGCTCGGCACGTATCTTTTCTGGCGCTGGCGCAAGCATGGCCACGATCGCCGCTACGCGAAAATGTTCGAGAACGCGCAGCAGAAACAGAAATGGGGCTTCGCCACAGCGTCAGTTATTCTCGTGTTCGCGCCGCAATTCCTGCTGCAGTTCATTCTGGCGCTGCCCGCGACGCTGGGCCAAGCGGCGGCGCCCTATTCGCTCGGCCCCATCGCTGCCGCAGGCGCGGTGCTTGCGGGATTCGGCATCATTTACGAAATGGTTGCCGACCTGCAGCTTGCGCATTTCAAATCGCAGGACGCCAACGCCGGCCAACTCATGGACAAAGGTCTGTGGCGCTACTCACGTCACCCCAACTATTTCGGCGAGATGTGCACGTGGTGGGGTCTTTGGCTTCTCGCGTGCGAGACGTTGCCGGGCGCCTTCACTATCGTCAGCCCTATCCTGCTGACCGTGCTGCTTACGCGTGTCAGCGGCGCGCCCACGACCGAACCACATATGAACAAGACGCGCCCCGCTTACGCCGACTACAAAGCGCGCACCTCAGCGTTCATTCCCTGGCCGCCGAAGCAAGCCAAGACGTAGCGGCAATCTATTCGCCGCCCCGCGCCGCGTTACACTGCGCCGCGTCCATTCTCGGCAGCGAGGCACGCCATGATCGACCCCAACGGCATCGCCCATATTCAGCTCACCGTGCGTAGCGTCGCGGAGAGCCGGGGGTTCTACTATCGCCTGCTTCACGAGACGCTCGGCATGCCGATCCAATACGACGCGCCAGGAATCTTCTACTGCATCGGCGGCCGCACCGGCGTGTTGATACGAGACGCCGCTCCGGAGCATCGCGACACGCCATTCGATCAATGGCGTGTTGGTTTGCACCATTTTTGCTTCCGATTGCGCTCGCGCGAGGACGTCGACACGCTGCACGCCGCCATGCGCGATTTTGGCGCGAAGATCATCCGCGCCGGCGAAGAGGGGCCGTGGGCGCCCGGCTATTATTCGTGCTTGTTTGAAGACCCCGATGGCATTCGTATCGAAGGTCTGTTCATTCCCGGCAGCGGCAATCTCGACCGCATCAAGGAAAAGCCGCTGACGCCAGTGGCCTAAGCCGCGCTTTGGCGTTCCAGTTGCGCGTCGGTGACGATGCGGTCGCGGCCGCTCGCCTTCGCGGCGGACAAGCACGCTTCAAGGCGCGCAATCAGAGCGCCGTCGCCTTCTCCGCTGCGGAAACGAGCGACGCCGACCGACACCGTCACTTCGCCTATTACATCGCCGGTCGACTTGAGCGAGAGACGCTTTGACTTCACCGCCGCCGTAACCCGCGCCGCCAACGCTTCAGCGAGATAAAGGTTCGTGCGCGGCATGATCACCGCGAATTCCTCGCCGCCATAGCGCGCCGCCAGCACATCGCCATGCGCGTGGGCGCGCAATGTGGACGCAATATAACGCAGCACCTGATCGCCCAGCGGGTGGCCCCACACATCATTGAGGCGGCGGAAATTGTCGATGTCGATCATCAGCACGCAGAGGTCGCTCTTGTCCGAAGCCGCATCGGTCATTCGTCTGCTCAGCGTGTCTTCAAACATGCGGCGATTGGCGAGGCCGGTCAGGCCATCGGTCAGAGCCTCGACCTTGACGCTTTGAAGCGCAGTCTGCAGCTCCTGCACCTGGTGCGACGTCGCTTCGATTTGCTCCGCCAGCTTCAGGTTGTTTTCGATCATCTCGTGCGTCGTCACCGCAAGATGCTGCACGACTGCCTTGAATTCCGCGGAGTCGACGCCGCCCTCGAACCGCGCGGCCGCATCCTGCAACACTTTCGCGTACGACCCCGCCTGTCCGCCGGCGCCGCGCAATCCCGCAACCGTATCGTCGAGCTCGCGCGCAATCGTCTCGCTCGTTTCCAGCATCTGGATGGAGAGCCGCGTATTGGCGAAGAACCGCTCGAACAATTCCTCATTGGTCTCGTCGGTGAAGGCCTCGCCGCGCTGCAATCGCTGTTCGATTTCGCGGCTCAGATCCGGCTTCAGCCCGACGAGATGCGCGGTCCAAATCTCATAGTTCGCGGGGCTTGTCGGTATCTGCTGCTGACTCATCCGCTCGATAATGTCTCTCGCACGCTCCAACCCCGGCGCGCCGCGAAACATGGAGAGATCGCCCGTCATGTGACGAATTCCAGACACAAAATTTTCGAGGCGTCCCGCTTAGCAGCACGCTGTAAAGGTCGCGTTAATTTGTTGGCGCGGTCTCGATTTGAGACGCCGTCACGCGCTTTCAAGCGCCTCGCTTGCTTCAAGCCACGCTGCCTCAGCGCGGGACAACGCCGCTGTCGCGTCCGCGCGCTCCTTGCCCAAGAGCGCCGCACGTTTGGGATCGCGTGTGAAAATATCTGGATCGGCCAATGCGGTATCGATGTGCGCCAGGGTCTCCTGCGCCTGCGCCATCTCCGACTCCGCAGCCTCCATGCGCCGCTGCAGCGTGTACTTGGAGAGCTTCGGCTTTGCCTCAGCGTGCGCGATCGTCGCCGCGGCATGCTTGTCGCCCTCATCGGCCGGCCTGTCCGCTGCCGCGACCAATTTGCGGTAATCTTCCAGGTCACCGTCATACTGGCGCGCGCGGCCGTGATAGACCAGCCACAAGCGTTCCGCGCACGCCTCAGCCAGATAGATGTCGTGCGTGATCAGCAGCACCGCGCCTTCGTATTCATTGATCGCGTGAATGAGCGCTTCACGGCTATCGATGTCCAAGTGCGAGGTTGGCTCGTCCAGGATCAGCACGTGCGGTTTCTGGTGCGCCATCAGAGCCAACAGCAACCGCACCTTTTCGCCACCGCTCAGATTCTGCACCTTGGTGTCGATCTTCTCGACGCCAAAGCCCATGCGCGCCGCCATGGCGCGCAGCTTCGGCGGCGCCCAATCCGGCTCCAGATCGCGCACGTGCTCCATCACGGTTTCGCCTTCGCGCAACTCGTCGAGCTGGTCCTGGCTGAAATATCCCATCACCGCCTTGCCGGATGCGACGCGCTTGCCCGACAGCAACGCCAGCCGCGCGGCGATGGACTTCACCAAGGTCGTCTTGCCTTGCCCGTTCGGACCGATAATGACGATGCGGTCGTCGTGATCGAGCCGCAGCGAAACGCGCTTCAGCACAGGCTTGCCGGCCACGTAGCCCAGATCGCATTCGTCCAGCACCACGAGCGGCGACGCCAATTCCGTCGGATCCTCAAAATGAAACGGCATCGTCCGCTCTTCGAGCGGCACCGCGATGTCCTGCATTTTTTCGAGTTGCTTGATCCGGCTTTGCGCCTGCGCAGCCTTCGACGCCTTGGCGCGGAAGCGGTCGATGAACTTCTGCAAGTGCGCCTTCTGCGCGTCCTGCTTGGCCTTCATGCCAACCGCCAGCGCCATGCGCTCGGCCTTCTTCTTGAGGTAGGCATCGTAGCCGCCGACGAACACCTCCAGCTTCTTGTCGTCCAACGCCAGAATGTGCGTCACTGAGCGGTTCAGCATTTCACGATCGTGGCTGACGCAAATCACCGTGTGTTCGTAGTCGCGCAAATATTCCTCGAGCCAAGCAGCGCCTTCGAGATCGAGATAGTTGGTCGGTTCGTCGAGGATCAGAAGATCCGGTTTGGAGAACAGCACGCCCGCCAACGCCGCGCGCATGCGCCAGCCGCCGGAGAACTCGCGCGCGGCGCGGCGCAAATCTTCTTGTTCGAAGCCGAGGCCAGCCATGATCGCGCTGGCGCGCGCTTCGCCCGAATAACCGTCGATCTCCGCCAAACGCATATGAATGTCGGCTATGCGCTGTGGATCCTCGGCGGTGTCCGCTTCCTTCAGCAGCGCCGTCATCTCCACGTCCGCCGCCATCACCAGCTCGATCAGCGGCGTGTCGACTTGCGGCGCTTCCTGCGCAACAAATCCCATGCGTGCGCCGCGGCGCACGCGGATCGAACTGTTCGGCTTGTCGATCTCTTCCTCGATCAACCGCAGCAATGTCGACTTGCCCGTGCCATTTCGGCCAACTAGGCCGACCTTCCAGCCTTCCGCGATGAACGCCGAAGCATTCTCGAACAGCGGCCGCGGGCCGATGCGGTAGGTCAGGTCGGAAATTTCCAGCATGGAGCGGCGTGCTTAGCGGCGCCGCCCCAGCCGAACAAGCCGCTTCTGCCTACTTCTGCGTATGCGTCCAGCCGAGCGTCGCCATGCATTCGTCGAAGCCGGGACCGCTCGATGACGCCGTGCGGTCATGGCACTGCCGCGACGCGGTTTCATACGGGGTGGCGCCGGGTGCGGACGTCCATCCGCCCTCGCTGTTCGGCGCGCCGCCGGTCGCGCATGCAGCCAAACTCAGCGCCAAAACCAGCGCGCTCAAGATCCTTCTCATCCCAGTGCCAATCCATCCAACGAAAGGCCCCCCTTTATTTGGAACTCACGCGCCAAGACGCTCCGACAAATGCCGGCCCACGCGCCACGCGTTGGCGACGATCGTCAGCGTCGGATTCACGGCCGCTGACGAGGGAAAGATGCTGGCGTCGGTGACGTACAGATTGTCGAGCTCATGCGCTTTGCAATTGACGTCGAGCACGCTGGTGCGCGGATCGTCACCGAACCGCGTCGTGCCGCACATATGTGCGGTGCCATAGAGCGGCAGCATCTTCGTCACTTGGAAATGGTGCTTCAGCACGCCCTCGTTGCCCATGAAACTATCGAGCGCGTGATCGAGCTTCTTCACCAGGCGCGCATGCCCTTCGAGATTTCCGTGCGTGTATTCGAGCCGGATCTTGTCGCCGTCGAGCTTCACGCGATTGTTTTGGTCCGGCAAATCTTCCGAGATGCACAAGAACGCCAGCATCCGCTCCGCCGCGAGGCCGGACAGAAAATCCGGAATGAGGATGTTGGATACGCCCTCTTCCTCCACCTGCCCCTCAAGCACGTGGCCATCCATGTGTTCAAGCAATTGCATATGGCCCATGGGATGATCGAAACCGCCTTGCGGGTCGCCCCAATAGAAGTCGTTCACGTACATGGTTTTCGGAAACGGCGCATCGAACCGCGTCGGCGTCACCGAAACCAGCGCCGACATGGTGTGAAACATGTAATTACGGCCGACTTGATCGGAGCCGTTTGCAAGCCCGTTATCGTGCCCCGGATTTTTCGACGCCAGCAACAGCGCTGCGGTGTTCACCGCACCTGCGGCGAGCACGACAATGTCGCCGGAATAGGTCTCCTCGCCATCCGGCCCCTGCACGCGGATCGTCTTTACGCTCTTGCCGGAGGCATCCGTCTCCAGCCGCGTTACTTTGCGGTTCGGCAGCAACGTGACGCTGTCGCGCGTGAGCAGTGGATCAATCGCGATCGTACGCGCGTCGGATTTGGCGCTGAGCAGGCAAGGGTAACCACCGCAAGTGCCGCAACGGATGCAGCGCGAGATCGGCGGCTTGTCGTCATCGCGCATCACGCCAATCGGCAACGGCGCCGGCCGCCAGCCTTGCGCCTGAAAATGCTTCTCCAGTGCGGCAATGGTCGGGTCGTGCTTGAGCGCTGGATAGAAAAAGTCGGGCTCATTGCCCGGCTCGGTGGGATCGACGCCGCGCTTGCCGTGCACCCGCCACAGCCGCTCTGCTTCCAGATAATACGCCGCGAGATCGCCGTACTTGATCGGCCAGGCAGGAGACACGCCGCCGCCTGCGTGCATCCGCTCCTCAAAGTCGCCAGGCCGCAACCGAAAGAGCGCCGCGCCATAGAACGTGGTGTTGCCGCCCACCCAATAGTGCGTGTTGGGATGAAACGGTTTGCCCTCTTTGTCGTACCACAACTCTTTCGTGCGATAGCCGCGCTGCACGAACACATAAGTCGAATTCCAATTGTTCGGTCCGCGCTCGAGATAGTCGCCGCGTTCGAGAATAAGAATCGACTTGCCGGTATCGGCCAGCGATTGCGCCAGCGAGGCGCCGCCGGCGCCGGAGCCGACGATCACGACATCGTAGTGGGTTTGCGTCATCGCCTACTCCGGCATCCGGTATTTTTCCGCCACGCTTCGGATGAGCGGCGCGGTCAGTTCGTCCGGCAAATATTTCAGCAACGCCGCGCCAATTTTGTTGGCTACCCCGGGGATGCAGATCACATCGCCGCGGTCGTTGGCCTTCAACGTGAGGTCGACGACATGCTCGGCCGTCATAGATGGCCCGCGCGCCGTTTCCTTGAACACTTCTTCCATGCCGTTAGCGTGAGAAAATTCGCTATCGGTGTTGCCCGGCAGAACGCACGTCACGCGCACGCCTTTGGCCCGCACCTCCGCATCCAGTGAAAGCGAGAACTTCCAAACGAACGCTTTGGCCGCGGGATAGAGCGTGTGCCCGGCGGCGCCCGGCGACAGCGCGGTGATTGAGCTGACATTGATGATCCCGCCGCGTTTGCGCGCGATCATGCCAGGCAACACCGCATGTGTGAGACCAGCGACGGCGGTCACCAGCGTCATAATAAAGTCGCGCTGCTTGGCCCAATCTGTCGCGGCAAACGTTTGCGGAATGGAGAAGCCGGCATTGTTGATCAGGGTATCGGCCTCGCGTCCGCGCGCCGCGAGCGCCTCCATGATCGGCTTGTGCGCGTCCACGACGGAAAGGTCAGCTTGGATCGCAAACGCGTCCACGCCGTGCGCCTGCTTCAGTTCAGCGGCCAGCGCTTCGAGCCGGTCGAGCCGCCGCGCCACCAGCGCTACGTCATTGCCGCGCGCCGCCAACGCGCGCGCGAACGCCGCGCCAATGCCAGCGGAGGCGCCCGTCACCAAAGCCAGATTGCGCGTCGTCAGAGGCCACGCCTCCATCCACTGCCCGCGACGCTTCTAGCATCGCCAATTGAGTCGGAATTTGGCGCCCGCCAGCGCCAAATTCGCGCACCTACGCTGCTTCGGCGTACAACGCCCAGGCGCTCGCCAAATCCTGCACGATATGACCAAGCGATTTGTAAGCCGTGATCTGGTGGTCGGCTTGGCGTCCGGGCAGCGTACGCGCGAGCACCTCGCCGATCTCGCCCACGACATGATCGTCCCCAACCAAGCCCGCTTGCTTGGCGCGCAGAAATTCCGCCCCCTGAACCAGCACGCCCTCGCGGCTATCGGCAATGAAGCGCGTCTTCACGACAGTTTCGTTGTCGACTTCCGCCGGGCCGGCATAGCTCGACCCGACGATGTTGATATGCGCGCCGGGACGCAGCCACTTGCCTTCCAGCACAGGTTCGACCGCGCCGGTCACCGTGCAAATCATGTCGGCGCCCACCACGCACACGCGCGCGCTCGGCGCGGCGATGGCCGGGACGCCGAGTTCGGCTTCCGTTTTTGCCGCGAACGCGGCCGCGCGCTCCGGCGAACGGCCCCACACCGTGATGGCTTCGAGCCTGCGCACTTTGCTGATCGCGCGCGCGTGCGTACCGGCTTGTTCGCCGTATCCCAAAATCGCAAGCCGCTTCGCATCCTTGCGCGCGAGCGCGTCGGTCGCCACCGCGCTTGCTGCCGCGGTGCGAATGGCGGTGATCTCGCCTGCGTGCAGCACGCACACCGGCGCGCCGCTCTCGGGATCGAACAACACCACAACACCTTGGTGCGACTGAACGCCCTTGGCGAAATTCTCCTTGAACACCGAGATCAGCTTGGCGCCAAACGGCGCCTCCGCACCCATCGCGCCCGGCATGACGCCAAACAGGCGCCCTTCCTTCAACGTAATGATTGAACGCAGCAGCTGTTTGGTCTCGCCCTTGGAGAAAGCGATCATCGCCTCCCGCACAATCGGGATGCAGCGTTCGTACGTAAGCCGCCGGGCGATCTCGTCTTTGTCGATGAAGCGCATGGGCTCTCCCTTACGCTTTTGCATGCGCCAGCGTAAGAAGCTCCCATGTCGAACTTGCCGCCTGTCCGCCCGATAACCCTTGCCGAGATCGAGGCCGCGCGCGAGCGCATCAGGCCGGTGGTGTTGCGCACGCCGCTGGTCCAGCTCGATCTGCCCAAAGGCGCGCCGGAGATTTATCTCAAGCTCGAAAATCTGCAGCCCACCAACGCCTATAAAATCCGTGGCGCGGCAAACGCTGTTGCAATGCTGTCCGATGATGCAAAGCAACGCGGCGTGTGGACCATCAGCGCGGGCAATGCCGGACAAGGCGTCGCTTACGCCGCGCGTGCGGCAGGCATTCCTTGCCACGTCGTGGTGATCGAAACCGCGCCGCAGACCAAACTCGAACGCATGAACGCGCTTGGCGCCAATCTCATTCCCGTGCCGTTTGAAACGGCATGGACCGCGCTCGAGACTCACGCGTTTCCCGGCATGGACGGCACGCTCGTGCATCCGTTCGACGATCATAATTTCATCGCCGGCCACGGTTCGATGGGACTGGAAATCCTTGAGGACCTGCCGAACGTGCAGACCGTGATTAGCGCCATTGGCGGCGGCGGCTTGATTGCGGGCGTCGGCAGCGCGCTCAAGGCGAAGGCGCCGCACGTCAAGGTGATTGGCGCTGAGCCGGAAGTCGCCGCGCCGCTCGACGCGTCGCTCAAGGCAGGTGCGCCAGTAAAGTTCGATCACTGGGAGCACAGCTTCATTGATGGCGCCGGCGGCAAGAGCGTCATTCCACGCATGTGGGAGCGCATGCGGCCGGTGGTTGACGGCGACATCGTCGTCACGCTCGAGCAAGACCGCCGCGCCATGAAATTGATGGCGGAAAAAGCGCGCGTCATTTCCGAAGGCGCCGGCGCGTTGCCGCTCGCAGCAGCGCTGACCGGCCAAGCCGGCGATGGGCCGGTCGTCTGCATCGTTTCCGGCGGCAACGTGGACTTGAAAAAGTTCGCTGAACTGATCGACGTCTGATCGTGGACATTCGCGCCGCCCTCCGTTCCGAACAGCAGAACGTCATGGACACGTTGGCGCTTGCCTTCGCGAACGATCCGCCGATCCGCTATTGGTGGCCGCGCGCCAGCGAGCATCTTTATTGGTGGCCGCGCTTTGCGCTTGCGCGCGGTGAGCGCGGGTTCGACGCGCAATCGGTCATGGTGACGCCTAATTTTGAAGGCGTGGCAATGTGGATGCCGCCGGGCGTCGAAGCCGATCCGGCACAAGTCGAAGCGCTGAATATGCCGTCGGACGAAGAGGGCGACCGCATTGCTGGCGACCTGCGCGATGAAATGGAGCGCTTTCATCCAACCGCGCCGCATTGGTATCTATGGGCGCTTGGCGTCGATCCGCGCTATCAGGGCCGCGGCATCGGCGCGGCGCTGCTGCGCCACACGCTCGCGCACATCGATCAACGTCACGAGATGGCGTACCTCGAATCTTCCGATCCCAAGAACGTGCCGTTCTACCAGCGCCACGGCTTCGAAGCGCTTGGCGTCATCCAGGTGCACGACGTGCCGCCGCTTACGCCAATGATCCGGCCCGCGCGCTAACGCTGCCGCGACAACCTGCTAACGGCGGCGCCAATGCGCCTTGAGCGCTTGCGCCTCGGCGTTGGCGTCCAGCGCGTCGCCGCCTTGGCGGTCCGCTGCTGCTTGCAGCACCGCTTCGGGAATGTCTGCAGCCGCCTGCTCCATGCCGCCGTGTGCGACGCCGCGGCCGGCTTCGCCCAGCGCGACGACGGTCCAATCGTCTTGCGCCTTGCAGGCAAGGCCGGCGGTCGCGGGCGCATCACCGCGGTCGATGCGGAAAACGCGGCAGTAGCCGGCGTTCGCCTGCGGAAACGTCAGCGCGATGCGCACATCGCCAACGCCCGCGCCGGACGCTGCAGTCTCCAGCGCGCCACGCAGATCGTGCGCTGCAACCAGCGCGTGACCACTGCGCATTTCGAACAGCCCGTCGCCGCTATTGAAGCGCCCGACGCCAAATCCAACGACGAGGCAAGCGGCTGCAGCGGCGATGCTCGCCCACAACGGCGCTTGCGTGCGGCGCGGCTTGAACGCGACGACATTGTCCGCTGCGCCGCGTTCAACGATCGCACGCAGGTACGCCGGAACCTCAACATCAAGCTGCCCTGCGAACGCGCCCTTGAAGGCGGCCGTGCTCGCACGCAAGCGCTCAACCTTCGCCGCCAGCGTCGCATCGGCGGCAACCGCCGCGCCAACCTCGGCAGCGCGCCGAGCGTCCAGCGCGCCATCCGCGAACGCCATCAGTTCGTCATCAGAGATTTGCGTCATGCGCTTTCTCCGAACACTTGTGCGTTGAGCGCCGCGCGCGCACGGCCCAAACGGCTGGTGACTGTTCCTTCCGGCACGCCCAAAATCTCACTCGCTTCGCGGTACGAATATCCGTCCACCTGCACCAACACGACCACGACACGCTGCTCTTCCGGCAACGCCGCCAGCACCGTGAGCGCCTTAGACAACGTCAGCGTTGCGTTCATCGCCGCCGTGCCGTCGATCCCCGGCGCGTCCGCGTCCGGATCGGCAACCACGTGTTTCGCGCGCGACTTCCGTTTGCGCACGTGATCGATCCAGCAATTCTGCGCGATGCGATAAACCCAGGAATCCAATCGGGTGCCCCGCTCGTACTGACTCAGGCGCGTCAGCGCCCGCTCCAGAACGTCCTGCACTAGATCGTCGCCATCGGCGCGATTGCCGGTCATCGCCAGCGCAAATTGCCGGAGGCGGGGGATGAGCGCGACAAGCTCGGCTCGCGTTTTCTCCGCACCTTCAACCATTGCTGTTCAGGTCCACAACGGAACAGGCGGGCGAATCCATCCGTCCGTTCATGAAATTGCCGCGCGGCCTAGGGATGAGTCCATGCGGCAGACGCGTTATGTTGCCGTGGGCCGGAGATAACTTTCGCGAACATGCTGCGCAGATCATTCTTAATGGGGCTCGGTTTGGCCGCCGTCGCCGCGAGCGAGGCGGAAGCGCAATGGTGGCGCAGACGCCGCCCTGCGCCGCCGC
Source organism: Terricaulis sp. (assembly GCA_047601265.1). GTDB lineage: Bacteria > Pseudomonadota > Alphaproteobacteria > Caulobacterales > Aquidulcibacteraceae > Vitreimonas. The sequence goes on along the minus strand of JASGJR010000001.1, from coordinate 2,770,692 downwards.
CGTGGCGGCTGCCGCCTGGCCCGGCGCGGCGGGCGCGCATGGCCGCGTGGCGCGAAGCAATCATCGCTCGCCGTCGCGCAAATCGCGCCCGCTTCATCTGGGTGCGCCGTCACGAAGCCGCGTTGAGCGGCGAGATTCTCGCCATCAACCCCACGCCCGCCGCCATGGCGCATGCCCGCGAAATCGGTTTCACACGCCTGCGCGCATCTGGCGATCCGGCGATCGGCGTGCGCATCATAACGTTGGCGCCGCCGGCAGGCATGTCCACCGAAGATGCGCTGTCGCGCCTGCAAGCTGACGATCCGCAGGGCGCATACGAGTTCAATCACGTCTACGACCCGAGCCAGGCGCACACCGAGCCGGCGCAACCTTCAGCGCCGCTTCCACTGCGCAACGGGGCCGGCGTCAAAATCGGCATGATCGATTCCGGCGTCAGCACCGATCACCCCGCACTCCGCGGCGCCACCATCCAGACCCAAAGCTTCACCGGCGAAGCCCAGCAAACTCCAAGCCCGCACGGCACCGCCGTGGCCTCACTCTTAGTCGGCCGCGACAGCGACTTTCACGGCATCGCTCCCGGCGCCCATCTCTACGCCGCGGATGTGTTCGGCGACAGCGTCGAAGGCGGGTCCGCGGAAGCTATCGCCAACGCGCTGATCTGGATGGCGCAACAAAGCGTGAGCGTCGTCAATATCAGCCTGACCGGGCCGCCGAACCGCGGCTTGGATGCTGTGTGCCGCGCGATGGTTGCGCGCGGCATGATCCTCGTCGCCGCCGTCGGCAATGACGGCCCGACAACGCCCGTCGCCTATCCGGCGGCGATCACCGGGGTCGTTGCCGTCACCGCCGTCGACTCCGCGCATCGGGTTTTGCTGACCGCCAATCGCGGGCCGCAGATCGCGTTCTCATCCTACGGCGTGAGCGTCACCGCGGCCGTCGACGACGGCAGTTACGAGACCATGTCCGGCACCTCGTTCGCTGCGCCGATCATCGCGGCGGAACTGGCGTTGCGCTACCACACGAGCAACGCTCAGCAAGCGGTGCAAAGCTTGACCTCCAACGCCATTGATCTCGGCGCGCCTGGCCGCGACGACATTTATGGTTACGGTTTCGTCGTCTGAGAAACTGCGCAAGCCGCGGATGAAATCGACGCGTACGCCCGTTGTCCGAGCGAAGGGACATCATACGGGATGACGCAGATGCAAATTCTCAAAACACTTGCGGCCAGCGCAATCGCCATCGCGCTCAGCGTTTCCGCCGCCAACGCTTATCCGCACAACCCACCAGGACCGCGCGGCGGTCCGGGCACCGACTGGCACAATCCGCCTGGCCCACGCGGCGGCCCCGGCGCGTCGCCCTATCGCCATCCGTACGCGCGCCCGTTCTTCTGGGGCTGGCACTACGCCTACTGGCGCGGACGCCCGATCTATTATTGGCACGCGCGGCATTGCTGGTACGCGCCGCGCTACAACAATCCGCCTGGTCCGGCAGGCGGCCCGGGCACGAATTGGCGCAATCCGCCCGGCCCCGTCGGCGGGCCCGGCGCATCACCGGACTTCTGCCGCTAACTTCAGCCTCCTCCCTGCACACGCTCCCGGCCAAAAGCCGGGAGCGCTTTTTTATGTGTGCGCAGCGACGCGATCGATCAGGGCTGCAATCTCCGCCGGTGAATCTTCCTGCAGGAAGTGACCACCCTTCAGCGTCACGTGATCCTGGTTCTTGGCGCCGGGCACACGCGCCTTGAACACCGCATCGCCACCCTTAGTCACCGGATCGTTGTCGCTGAATGCCGTGACGAACGGCTTCTCAAATTTCTCCAGCACTGCCCACGCCGCCTGGTTTTCGGCAACCGATGCGTGTTCAGGCGTGACCGGCACCAGCACCGGAAATTGCCGCGCGCCCTCCTTGAAGCTCTCATCGGGGAACGGTGCGTCGTAAGCAGCTTGCTCCGCTGGCGAAAGCACGCGCGTGCAGCCGCCGCTGACAATGCCGCCAACCGGAAACTGCGGAATGCTTTGGCTAAGCTCGAGCCAGCGCTTGAATCCCTCGGTCATGCCGTGCCCAGTCGGCAAGCCGGTATTGCCGGCGACCACCGCGGCGAAGCGATCCGGAAACGCCGCCACCAAGCGCAAGCCGATGAGGCCACCCCAATCCTGGCAGAACAGCGTAATGCCGTTGAGATCGAGCTGCGTGAGCCATTGCGACATCCAGGCGACGTGGCGCTCGAAGGTGTAGTCGGTGCGCGCCGCAGGCTTATCCGAACGGCCAAAGCCGATGAGGTCCGGCGCCAGCACGCGATAGCCCTTGGCCGCGAGCGGCGGAATGATCTTGCGATACAAATAGCTCCACGATGGCTCGCCATGCATGAGCAGTACGGTCTTGCCTGCGCGCGGACCTTCATCGGCGTAAGCCAAGCGCAGTTTCGTGCCCTCCGTATCCGTGATTTCGCGATAGTGCGGCGCAAACGGCCAGTCTTCCAAACCGGCAAACCGTTCGTCCGGCGTCCGCAGCACCTTCATCCCCGCCTCCATCATTACTTTCGCGCCCAATTGCCTTGAAGCCGCGCGCGATGTATTGGCTCTATCAGTGCCATTTCTTTCAACGAAGGTCAAAGCGGGATCATGACCCTCGAGTTCGACTATTATTACTCGTTCCGCAGTCCGTACTCGTATCTGGCCGCACCGCAGATCGAGGCGCTGACACAGCGTTACGACGTGAAACCGCGCATGCGCATCGTGCTGCCGATCGCCGTGCGCATTCCCGGCTTCTTCAAACAGGTAAACCCGCTCTGGCCGCCCTACCTGCTGCGGGACACGTTCCGCATTTCGCAGATGCACGGCATTCCCTATCGCTGGCCGCGGCCCGATCCGATCGTCATGGACGTAAGCAAAGGCGAGGTCGCCGCTGAACAGCCGTACATCTATCGCGTCAGCCGCATGGGTGTCGCCGCCGCGCGCGCCGGCAAAGGCTTGGAGTTCGTGCGCCGCGCCGGACACGCGATCTGGTCAGGCGAAGTCGACAACTGGCACGAAGGCGGCCACCTCGCCAAAGCCGCAACCGATGCTGGCCTCAATGCGCAAGAGATAGAAAGCGCCGCCCGCGAACAGGCCGCCGATTTGGATGCGGAAATCGCCAGCAACGAAGCAGCACAAAAGAACGCCGGTCACTGGGGCGTACCGCTTTTCGTGTTCGAGAATGAACCGTTCTTCGGTCAGGACCGTATCGACCACTTGGTCTGGCGCTTGCGCCAGAACGGGTTGAAGGAACGCACTTGATCCGCACACTTGCCTTCTGCGCCGTCGCGTTTATGGCCGCTTGCAGTCAGACGCCTGCGGCGCAGCGCGCGACCAGAGAATGCTTGAGCGCGGCGCACTTGGCCGACCAGGTCGTGATACCCGCAGGGCCGGTCAATCGCGGCGAGGTCGCGTTCAATCCGGAGGAACTTGTCGGCGGCCGCGGTGACGTGCGCGCATTTTCGATCGACACACACGAAGTCACCAACAAGCAATTCGCGGAATTCGTCGCCGCAACCCACTACCTGACCGCAGCCGAACGCAACGGCCCTGACGGCGAGCGGGTGGGTGCGGCGGTGTTCGATCCCGCGCAACACCAATGGCGCATCGACCGCACCGCTGATTGGCGCCACCCCGCCGGCGGCGCCTCATCGATCGCCGGGCGCGACTTCTTCCCCGTGGTGCAAGTCGCTTACGAGGACGCCGCTGCGTACGCAAAATGGCGCGGCCGGCGTTTGCCGACGGAAAACGAATGGGAGCGCGCCGCGCGGCTCGGTGCCCCGGCGCCCCACAATATCTACGCTGAAGCGTTCACCAACGGCGCGCCCGCCGCCAACACCTGGCAAGGTGTGTTTCCCGTCATCGATCGCGGCGTCGATGGCTTCGAAGGCCTGGCGCCGGTCGGCTGCTTTCATGCCAACGCGCAAGGCCTGTACGACATGGTCGGCAACGTTTGGGAGTGGACCAGCGACTGGTTCGCTTACGACAAAGCTGGCGTAACCGAAGAATATGCGCGCGAGCACGACCCTCAGCACATCGCCGAGCACGTCATCAAGGGCGGCTCATTCCTCTGCAGCGATACGTTCTGCTCGCGCTTCCGCACCGGTTCACGTCAGCCGTCCGACCCGAGCGAGGGCATGTCGCACGTGGGATTCCGCACGGTTGCCGACGCGCGCTGAAGGCGCCGCCAGCTCAGCGGCGCGAGAAAACGCCTGCCAATGCCTGCGCCGGCGATAGATCTTCCGCCGCCGCGTTAGCAGCGACAGGCGCTTCGCCAGTGTCCAGATTGAGAGGCACGTTCAGCGTAAACCGCGAACCGGCTTGGGCGATGTCTTCATAGCTCACGTCGCCGCCCAGCAATCGCGCCAGTTTGCGCGTGAGCGCTAAGCCAAGCCCCGCGCCTTGCGCCGCCGCCTCGCCGCTGGTGTGCGTTTGCATGAACGGCTCGAACAGCACTGGCGCTCGCTCGGGCGCAACGCCGATACCGGTATCTTCCACCGCGATCGTCAGCCGGTCGCCGTCAACGCGACGGATGCGGCTGGCGCGCACGGTGATCACGCCATCGGAGGTAAACTTGGCCGCATTCGACAATAGATTGAGCACGCATTGGCTCAGCCGCGCGGCATCAGAGTTTGCACGCGCGACATCGTTGCCGATCTCAAGTTTGATAATGTTGCGGTTGGCCGCCGCCATCGGCGACGCGCTCTCGATTGAGCTCACCAGCATCTCACGCACGTCGAACGACGCCGGCGTCACATCGATGCGGTCGGCGTCAAGCTTGGCGAGATCCAGCAAATTGTTGACCAGATGCTCCAGCCGCCGCGCCGAGGTGATGATACGCGAAAGGTCGGCGGCGTCTTGCACGCGCTTATCGGCTTCCGCCGATTCCAGCATCAGCTCCGAATAACCGATAATGCCACTGAGCGGCGTGCGGAGCTCGTGACTGGTGTTCGCCAGAAAGCGCGTGCGTGCGGCGTTGACCGCCTCCGCTGCCGCGCGCGCCGCTTGTTCGGTCGCCAGCAAACTCTTCGCGTTGCGCACCTTCTCCGTCTGCAGCAGCAGAAAGAATGTCGAAGGCGGCGCGGTGACGAGCACGATGATTAGCGTGCTCCATGGCGTGTATTGGTCGACCGCGTGCAGAAGCACGACATTGACGACATAGTCCGCCAGCACGGCGACCGCCGCCAGCGCCGCCACAATCCCGCACGTGTGCAGCACCAATCGTTGTAGCGCGGATTTCGGATTCAGGAATCGCGTCAATCGTTGCATGCGCGCGCACATACAGCGCGCCGATTAACGGTGTGTTCCCTCCGCGCGCGGAGACGCAACGATCCTTCTAGTTGTCCCACCAGATGTATTCGCCGCCTTGCTTCTGCGGCACGCCCAGCGGCTGATCGACGAAGATCGGTCCCTCAAGCAGCGACGGCCATTGCGGACGCGCCTGCTGACGGTCGAAAGCGTCAAGCATCGCGCGCATCGTGCGCACGCGGTCAGGCTGCTCGGCCGAAAGGTCGTGATGCTCGGTTGGATCGTTGGCCATATCGAACAGCCACACGCGATGGCATGCGCCGCAATCCTGCAGCTTCCATCCGTGATCCAGCACCACGCGATATTGGCCCGAGCGCCAGAAGAGCGTCTCGTGCGGCATGCCTTGCGCGTGCCCTTCCACGAACGGCAGCACATTCACGCCGTCGATGTGATCGTTTTGCGGGATCGGCGCTGACGCCGCCGCAGCCGCCGTTGCGAAAATGTCGAAATGACTGACGGGCGCGGCGTAGCGTGTGCCGGCGGCAATTTGCGCCGGCCAGCGCATGAAGAACGGCGTGTGAATGCCGCCTTCGAAAAACGTCGCCTTGAAGCCGCGATATGGGCGGTTGATGTCCGGGAGACCGATATAGTGCGCGCCGCCGTTGTCGGAGGTGAAGATCACCAGCGTGTTGCGGTCGAGGCCCTCATCGCGCAGCGCCTGAAGGATGCGCCCAACATTGCGATCCAGATTCCGCACCATCGCGCCATAGACGCGCTGTTCGTGGTTCTGAATTTGCGGCAACGCGTCATAGTCCTCCTTAGTCGCTTGCAGCGGCGTGTGGATCGCGTTGGGCGCAAAATAGATGAAGAACGGACGATTGCGGTTGGCGTGGATCGAACGGATCGCCTCGGTGGCCAGGTAGTCCGTCATGTACGCGTTGGGATGAAACCACGGCGAACCGTTGAACTGCACGCCGTACGGCAGGTTGGCCCACAAGAAGCGATCGATCGGATCGAAGTCTTGGCGTGAGTTGACGACGTTGGGATCGTTCACCGGCAGATAGAGCGACGCGCCCGGCATGAAGCCCAAGCTTTCGTCGAAGCCTTGTTGTTCGGGCCGCATGCCGTTCTCGGCGCCGAGGTGCCACTTGCCGAACTGCAGCGTGTGATAGCCACGCGCGCGCAAGACTTCGGCGATGGTGGTTTCCGATGCGGGAACGCCCATCCGCTCCATCGGAATCATGTCGTGCATGCGGTCGGCGAAGAAGCGCGGATGCACGAAGTCGCCTGAGCGGCCGGCGGTGCCGACAACCGCTTCGAACGCCACCGGCGTCGGCGTGAACTCGAACCCGAAGCGCGTGGGATAGCGGCCAGTCATGATCGCCGCGCGCGACGGCGCGCACGTCGCGTTGCCGGCATAGCCGTTGGCGAACGAGACGCCCTGATGTCCGATGGAATCGATATTCGGCGTGGGCACAGCGCCGTTGGCGACACCGCCGCCATTAAAGGTGATGTCGTTGAAGCCCATGTCGTCAGCAAGAATGAAGACAATGTTGGGCGGGCGCTTGTCGGCGGGCGTATCCGCGGTCGCCGGACCTTCAGCCCAGGTGACCTCGTGGTACGCCTCCATCTTCGGCGCGCGCAGCTGGCCGATATGCAGCAGAATATCTTCGCGCCGAAACCAAACGACGGTTGCGACCACCAAAAGCGCCAATAGGACGCCGCCGATCCACTTCATCATCGCATGTCCCCCGACTGCATAAATTGCGTCAGTGCTACTTCACGTCCGCCAGCAGCGCGTTCGCCGTGCGCTCGACCACACGGCGCGCTGCCTTGGCTGAGAGCCCTTGCCCCCACCGCAAGCGCCGCCACGCTTCGATGCTCATGGCCGTATCCAGCGCTTCGACCAGATCCGCGTCGGCCTTCGCAGCTTTCGGCAACACGAACATCATGATGTCGCGCAGCATCGCTGAGGTCGTGGCGTGTGCATTGCGCAAAAACTCGGACTGGTGGCGATGCACGTTCGCCGCTGCTTCGATCGGCATGATCTCTTCGAACAACCGCACGCGCCGATCGACGAGGCACGCAAACCGTTCGCGCCAGCTCTCGCCCTCGATCTCCAGCGCGCGGATGTGCTCGATGCGCTCGATCATGGTCGCGTGCATCTCGCGGTAGAGGCTTTCCATATCCTTGAAGAGACGAAACACCGTGCGCCGGCCAACCCCGGCCCGCTCCGCCACCGCGTCCGCGCTCGGCGCCGGCTCGCCTTCGCGCGCAAGCTCCAGCATGGCGTCGACGATCTTGCGGCGCGAGGCATCCGAACGCTCGCGGCGCCCGTCCCGCATCTCCGGATTTGCGGCCTTTACGGCTGCGCTCTTGGCCATGCCCGATTCCGTTCGCTTGCCCGCCTCAATCAATTAGCACTATAAGTGCCATATCAGGGGAGGCAAGCGCCGTGCGACGCGTTTTTGTGGGTGTTTTGCTGGTCTCCGCATTGATTGCGGGCGGCCTCTATTGGAAGCGCGACGACGTTGCGCTGTTCATTTTCAAGCACGCCGTCGATCGCGGCCTGGCCATGAACACGGCAGCCACCCTGCCCGACGGGCTAAGCGCCGCCTTTTGCGGCACCGGTTCGCCCATCCCCGATCGCACCCGCGCCGAGCCTTGCCTTCTGGTGGTGGCGGGCCGTCACATCTTCGTCTTCGATGCCGGTGACGGCGCGGCCGAAACCATCAATCAGATGGGCTTCAACTCGACCGACATCGAAGCCGTCTTCCTCACACACTTTCACTCCGATCACATAGACGGCCTCGGCGCACTCGCGCTGCAACATTGGGTTCAGCGCGCAGCAACGACGCCGCTATCGCTGTACGGCGGCGAAGGCGTGGAGCGCATCGCCAACGGCTTCAACGAAGCTTACGCGCTCGACAGCACCTACCGCACCGCTCACCACGGCCCGGCGCTCGCGCCACCCAGCGGCTTCGGTTATCTCGCGCGCCCGTTTGCGATGCCGCCTGGACAGCAAAGCGCGGTCATCTACACCAACACCGATGGCGTGAAGATCACCGCCTTTCCGGTCGACCACGGTCCGGTTCATCCCGCCTTCGGCTATCGTGTCGACTATGCGGGACGCAGCATCACCATCAGCGGCGACACCGCGCCAACGCCGAACTTGATCGCCATGGCGCAGAACACCGATCTGCTCGTGCACGACACGCTGTCGCCGCCCATGGTCAACATGATCGCCGACAGCGCCGCCGCGCACGGCCAGCCCGGCCTCACCAAGATCATGCATGACATCCAGAGCTATCACGCAACGCCGGCGCAAGCGGCCGACGACGCAAAGGCTGCTCACGCGCGCGCCCTAGCGCTCACGCACATGGTGCCACCGCTGCCGATCCAGATCATGGAAGGGCCGTTTCTCGGTGACGCCCGCGCGCGGTTCACTGGCCCGCTCTGGGTCATGCGGGACGGCGACATCATCTCGCTCCCCCGCAGCGGCGGCATGACCAAAATCCACGTTTTGCGCTAATTTCGGAACCAAAGCCGGTGCTTGAGGCTTTGAACGCCTGAGCAGGTGTTCCGATGACTCTCGGCGAAATCATTTTTGGCCGCCGGCCGCAATCGACGTTCCTGACCGACGCGCCTGCCGGCGTGCATTGGCGCCAGATTCGTCCGAAACGCGGCCCCGCCATTGAAGCGCATCTCGCACAAGATAACGGCTTCCTGCGCTCGCCGCGCGGGCACATGCGCTATCGCGTGGGCAAACATTATTTGATTACCCGCCAAGACGGCTCGCAGTCGGTGGTGAAGCGGCCCACGTTCGAGCGCACCTACCAGCAACGCGCCGACGGACAATTCGAAAAGCGCACCGACATCACCTATCGCTACTTCACACTGCCGGACACCGTTGTGGTGGCCACACTCGAAGGGCCGCAACGGGCCGATTCCGGAGATTGGATCGTCGAAGGAGTCGACGGAGAATTGTGGCCGGTGAAGCGCGAACGCGCGCGCGAGATTTACGACGCCGCGTAGTTTTTATCTGCCGCAAAAACACGTCGCCTCGTCGCGCATCTTGTCATGAAACTTTTCAATGTGTGTCGAAATATATCGTGAAGCGGACGATTGAAACTTCCGCTACATAGCCGTGTTAAGTGCTCCGCAGAGGCCGCTGCAATTTCTTCCCGACCGCGGCCGCCAACACGGAGCCTATCTGTATGAAACATCGTTTGATGGTGACGTCGCTCGTCGCGGCGATCGCCGCAACTTCGCTCTCGGCCACCGCGTTCGCTCAGGGCCGCGGCAACTGGGATAACGATCACAACAACGGCTACTACATCGGCAACACTTGGCACCCCGGCGCGCCGTCCGCATCGGTGCAACGCCGCCACGACTACCGCGCCGGTTGGCGCGATTGGCGCCGCGGCCAACGCCTGCCGACCTATTACCGCAGCCATTACCGGGAAGTGGACTACCGCACCCGCCACCTGCCGCCGCCGCGGCGCGGCTACCACTACGTCCAGGACGATACCGGCAAGATCCTGCTCGTCGCAGTCGCGACGGGTTTGATCGCAAGCATAATTGCGAACCAGTAGCGCCTAGAGCGAGTTCAGCCGCCCACTGCGGCTGAACTCGCTTTTGCGGTAGCGGCTCTTACACAATTCTGGGATATGCTGCCCTGGAATTGGACACCTCAGACACCGGCGCGGGACCTTCTGTGCGCATTACCCCTGGAAACCTCGATAAATGGAGGGATGCGGCGCAACGCCAATTCCTTCCAGAGAATGTACAAAAGTGGAAAGCGATGGCGCGTCGTCACTTCTTCTTAACAGGGGCGGTGCTGGCGGTGACGCTGATGCTGGTGCTGGGCGCCTTCCGGCTGCTGCTGCCGAACGGCACGGTGCAGAGCGCGCAAGGTGCGGGCGGACGGGCAACGCAAGTCACGTCCGTTGCCGCGGCCAATCGCCCCTTCATCGACCGCATCGAAGCGCTCGGCGTCGCCAAGGGACAGCAATCTGTCAATCTCAGCGCCAACAGCACCGAGCTGATCACGGCGGTGCATTTCCACGACGGCGAAATGGTGCGCACCGGCCAAGTGCTGGTTGAGCTCAAATCGACTGAAGAGCGCGCCGACGTAACCAACGCGCGCGCCGCGGTCGATGTCGCGCAAAGCAACTACAACCGGTATAGCACGCTGGCGCAGGCCGGCTTTCTCGCGCCCGCCGCGCTGGACCAATACCGCGCCGCGCTGCGTCAGGCGCAAGCGGGTCTTGCGGCGGCGCAGTCACGCCAGCAAGACCGCGTCATTCGAGCGCCATTCTCAGGCCGGCTCGGCATGACCGACATCGCCGCGGGCACACTCATCAGTCCGGGCGCCACCATTGTCACCGTCGATGACACAACAACGATCCGCGTCGATTTCGATGTGCCCGATCGCTTCCTGCCGGCGCTGCAAGCCGGCGCGACCATTGTCGCCCAACCCGACCCCTATCCGGGCCAGAACATCCAGGGCCGCATTTCGCTGGTAGATAGCCGCATTGATCCAACCACGCACGCCATTCGCGCGCGCGCCGAGTTCGCCAATCCGGGCGGACGCCTCGTGCCCGGCATGCTGATGCACATCGCCATCGAAAACGGTCAGCGCGACGCGGTGGCGGTGCCGGAATCGGCGGTGCAGACCGAAGGCGATCAAACCTTCGTCTACGTCATCGCCAAGCAAGACGGCAAAGACATCGCCCGCCAAACTCAAGTCGAAGTCGGCGCTAACGAAAACGGCTTTATCGAAATTCGCAGCGGCATCTCCGCCGGTACGAACGTCGTCGCCGATGGGCTCAGCCGCGTCGAGCCGAACGCCGCTGTGCGCGTCGCTGGCCAAGGCCGCGGCGAGAGCCAAGGCGGCGGCGGCCAACGCCGCAACGGCGCGCACCGCGAAGCCAAGAGCATGCCAGCAGACGGACTGCGCGCGACACAGCCATGATGTTGTCTGACCTTTCGGTCCGTCGTCCGGTCTTCGCGACCGTCGCGGCTATCATCCTCGCCGTGATCGGCATCGCATCGTTCTTCGCGCTTCCGGTCCGGGAGTTGCCCAACGTCGATCCGCCGCAAGTTTCTATCAGCACCACCTATGTCGGCGCTTCCGCGGAGGTCATCGAAGAAAAGATCACCCAGGTGATCGAGCAACAGGTGTCCGGCATCCAGGGCATCGACCGCATCACATCGAGTTCGCGCGACGGCTCTTCGCGCATCTCCATCACCTTCCTGCTCAGCCGCAATCTCGACGAGGCCGCCAACGATGTGCGTGACGCCGTCTCGCGCGTGCTGACGCAGCTGCCGGATCAAGCCGATGCGCCGCGCATCGCCAAAGCCAACGCCGACGCCTCGCCGCTGATCTTCATGACCTTCAGCTCGCCGACCATGTCGCGGTTGCAGCTGTCGGATTATGCCAACCGCTATCTGGTGCAGCGTCTGTCGACGATCCCCGGCGTCGCCACGGTGTCGCTGGCCGGCGCACAGCTCTACTCGATGCGCGTGTGGCTCAATGCGTCGCAGATGGCGGCCCGCGGCATTACCGTGGAAGACGTCATCAGTTCGCTGAACAGCCAGAACCTCGATCCCGCGGCCGGCGCGCTCGAATCCACCGCCAACGATTTCACCGTTCGCGTCAATCGCCAGTACGTGACGCCGGAACAGTTCGCACAGCTGCCGATCACCGTGTCCGGCGCCCGCTCCGGCAGCGCCAGCACCGCGTTGGCCTCCGCGCCTGCGCCCGCCAGCGCCGGCGATCAGCCTTATGTCGTGCGCCTGGGCGACATTGCCCGGCTCGAGGAAGGCGCCGATGACCGCCGCCGCTCCTTCCGCTCCAACGGCGCCGAGCAAATCGGCTTCGCCCTCACGCGGCAATCGCAGGCCAACGATCTGCAGATTTCCGAGGGCGTGAAAAAAGCCATCGCGCAGATCAACCCCACCCTGCCCGGCAACGCGCGTCTCGAACTCGCCGTCGACTACACCGTGTTCACGTCCAAGGCGATCGAGGAAGTCTGGATCACCATGGCGCTGTCGCTGGTGCTCGTCGGCGTCGTCAACATGCTGTTCCTGGGCGATTGGCGTGCTGCCGTCATCCCGGCGATCGTCGCCCCGCTCTCCATTCTATCGACCTTCACCGTGCTCGCGCCGCTCGGGTTTTCGATCAATCTGCTCACCTTGCTGGCGTTGGTTTTGGCGATCGGCCTTGTGGTCGATGACGCGATTGTCGTCGTCGAAAACATCCAGCGCCGCGTCGATGAAGGCGAAGCGCCCGTGCTCGCCGCCGAGCGCGGCGCGCGCCAAGTGTTCTTCGCCGTCGTCGCCACCACGGTGGTGCTGATCTCGGTGTTCGCGCCGCTGATGTTCCTGCCCGGCTATATCGGACGCCTGTTTGTCGAACTTGCGGTCGCTATTGCCTCGGCAATTTTCTTCTCGGCATTCCTGGCGCTCAGTCTCTCGCCGATGCTCGCGTCCAAGCTGCTACGGCCAGCCAAAGGCGAAGGCGCAGGCTTCCTCACCCGCAAAGTCGACGCCGCGATGGAGAAGCTGCGCGCTTCGTACCGCAATTCGCTCGACATGCTGCTCGGCAACAAAGGCGGCACATGGGCAATCGGCGGCGTGCTGGCATTCGTCGCGCTGCTCGCGGTCGGGCTCTTCCTCTTGCTGCCGGCCGAACTCGTCCCTGCCGAAGACCGCGGCCGCGTCGACATCAACATCACCGCGCCCGAAGGCTCGGGCTACGACTACACGCTGCGTGTCGCCAATCGCGTTGAGCCGATGCTGGAGGACCTGCACCGGCAGGGCCTGGCCGACCGCTACATCGTCGGCGTCCCCGGCTTCAACGGCACGCAATACAATAGCGGCTTCGGCTCGCTGGTATTGCGCGACTGGAGCAAACGCAGCCAAAGCGCGCAGCAAATTGCGCAGGGTCTCAACCGCAAACTCTCCGGCATCACCGCGGCGCGCGTGCTGGCCAGCGTGCGCGGGCCGTTCCAGCGTGGCGGCGGCGGCTCAGGCAACAACGTGGACTTCATCGCCGAGGGCAACGACTACCCGCAGATCGCCGCCTGGATTGCGCCCATTCTTCGCGCTGCTGAAAACAATCCCGGCCTCGTGCGCCCGCGTCTGGACTACGAACCGACTTCGCCGCGCCTCTATGTCGATGTCGATCGCGACAAAGCCGCCGCGCTCGGCGTCTCGATCAGCGCGATCGGCGACACGCTGCAGACCATGCTCGGTTCGACCCAGAACACAACCTACGTGAAGAACGGACAGGAATACGACGTCATCCTGCAAACGGACCTGGATCAGCGCCGCACCGTTGACGATCTCAACAATCTCTACGTCCGGGGATCCTCCGGCGCGCTCATTCCGCTCGCCAACGTCGTGCGCACCTCGCTGCATGGCGACACGCCGAGCCGCAACCGCACCGATCGCCAACGCTCGATCACGCTCACAGCCGAACTCGCACCTGGCTACACCGTCGCAAAGGCTGTGCAATTCTATCGCGACCAAGCCGCGGCCCGCGCCTCAAGCGGCGTCGGCTTCGATTGGGGCGGACAAGCGCGCGACTATCTGCAAGCCTCCGGCGGTGTCGGCCTCGCCTTCGCCCTGTCGCTGCTGCTGGTGTTCCTGGTGCTGGCGGCGCAATTCGAGAGCTGGATCAATCCCGGCATCATCATGCTGACGGTGCCGGTGGCGGTGTTCGGCGGATTGTTCGGCCTGCTCATGGCTGGCTCCAGCATCAACACCTACAGCGAAATCGGCCTTATCATTCTCGTCGGCATCGCCGCCAAGAACGGCATTCTCATTGTCGAGTTCGCCAATCAGCTGCGCGATGAAGGCAAATCCGTCAGCGACGCGGTGAAGGAAGCCGCCGCGCTGCGTTTGCGGCCGATCATCATGACCTCGATCGCGGCGGCGTGCGGATCGTTGCCGCTGGTGTTCGCCTCCGGCGCCGGGGCGGGCAGCCGCCAGACCATCGGCGTTGTCGTCGTGTTCGGCGCCTTGTTCGCCACCACGCTGACGCTGTTTGCATTGCCGGTGCTTTACAACCTCGTGGCCCGCTACACCCGCTCGCCGCACTGGACCGCCGACAAGATCAAGTCGCTCGAGGACGCCGAGGCGCAAGCAACGCCGGCCGAGTGATGGCCGCCGCGTTGTGAAATGACGCAGACCCCGCCTATAACCACGCCCGGGGCCACGCCATGACCGATCAGCCGTCGAAATCCGGGCTATATCCGCTGCTTCTGCTGGCGGTGCTATTTGCCGCATTCATGTGCGCCGGCGTGGTGATCGAGCCGCCGCCACTGCGCGCCAGCAACACCGCCGCGCAGTTCGACGCCCGCGCGGCGCAAGCGCGGCTTTCGCGCATCCTCGGCCCGCAAGTCGCGCACCCGATCGACAGTGCAACGCAGGACGGCGTACGCGCGCGCTTGCTGCAGGAAATCACCGCGCTCGGCTTCAAACCCGAGGTGCACGAAGCCTTCGCCTGCCGCCCGCAACCGCGCGGGCCGCTGATCGATTGCGGCCACGTGCGCAACATCGTCTTCAGCATCGGCGACCAAAGCGGTCCCGCGATCCTAGCTACGTCGCACTATGACAGCGTGCCTGCCGGTCCCGGCGCCAGCGACGATGGCATCGGCTATTCCGTGTGGCTGCAAGTCGCCAAGCAACTCGCGCATCAGCCGCTCAAGCGGCGCATCATCTTTCTGATCAGCGACGGCGAAGAACAGGCCCTGCTCGGCGCCTATCATTTCGGCCAGCACGATCCGCTGATGCAATCGGTCACGACCTTGGTCGATCTCGAAGCGCGCGGCACACGCGGGCCTGCGGTGTTCTTCGAAAGCAACGAAGGCAACGCCGATGCCGTGAATGGTTACGCCGCCGCGCCGCGGCCGCTGGCCAATTCGGTGATGGCGGACATCTATCATTTCCTGCCGAACTCAACCGACGTCAGCGCGCTCACGCGTCCGGGGCTGGACGTGATCAACATCGCCGTGCTCGACGGCGTCGAAAATTATCACACCCCGCACGATACCATCACCGCGCAAGACATACGCAGCGTGCAACACATGGGCGATCAGGCGCTCGCCATCATGCAGCATCTCGCAGCCGCGCCGGACCAAAACGCCAAAGGCGACCTCGTCTACACCGACATCGCCTCGAGGCTCTTCATCAGCTTGCCATCCTGGCTTTCGCTCGCGCTTCTCGTTGCGGGCTTGATTGCCGCCATCGCGGCGTGGTGGCGTGCTAGCGGGGATGGCCGCTTCGGCGCGCTCGCCGCGCCTCTCGCCGGCTTGGTCATGGCCGCGGGATTTGCGTTTCTCGCCGGCCTCGCATTCTCGTTGCTCGAACCGGGCGTCGACTTTTGGTGGGCCTACCGCGCAGCGACGCGTGCGTGGTGCATCGCCTTCGGCTTGCTCGGCATCGTCGCCGCGGCCGCCATTTTCGGACGCAAAGCCTCGGCCGCTCAGCTCGGCGCAGCGGGCTTCGCGATCTTCGCACTGCTCGGCGCGGCGATTTCCTTGCTCGCGCCCGGCATCTCCATCCTCTTCGCCTTGCCCATCGCGCCTTATGCAATTGGCGTCGCCTTGAGCTTCGCTTGGCGCCCGGCGCAAGCCATCGGCGCGCTCGCGGCCGCTTTCGTGGCGCTCATCATCTGGGCGCCGATGCTGCACCTCACGGAGTTGGCGCTTGGTTTCGATCTGCCTTTCGTATCGGCGCTGCTCTTCGCCGTGGCTGTCTTGCCATGGCTCGGCCTGCTGACGCAGCTGAAGCACGACGCGTCTTGGCGGTTCAGCTGGCAGGGCGCGAGCGCCGCCGCGCTCGTCGCTGTCATCGCCACCGCGCTTTTGCCGGCATCGACCGCCGCGATGCCGCACTATGTGAATCTCCTGCACTTCACCAACAACGCAACCGGCGCGCAACGCGTCCTCGCCGGCGCGCAATCGCGGGCGCTGCCACCCGCCCTCGCACATGCGTACCCGTTTGCGCCCGAACTTATTTTCCCCGGCGACACGCGCCCCTATTGGTCCGCGCCTGCACCCGCCGACGCGCAGCCGAACAGCGGACCAACGCTGCGCCAACTCGCCATCGAAACCCACGCCGCGTTCGCGGCAGCCGGCGGCGGGCAAATGCATATCCTGCACGCGCGCATCGATATGAATGGCGCCTACCGCTTGGTGCTGCGCATTCCCAAAGCCGCGAAGCCACGCTTCCTATCCATGGCCGGCGCGACCACCGATTTCGCTGACGTTGGCGAGGGGACCGAGCCCACCGATTTCGTCAATGTCGGCTGCGACGGGCGCAGCTGCGATGGCATGGAGCTGGCCATCACGCTCGACGGCGATCCGCACGCCGGCGATTGGTACATTGTCGGCTATTATCCCGCGAACATCGATCCGGTCGTCGCCGCCGCGCTGCCGCATCGGACCAACACCGCAACGCCGATCCAATTCGGCGACGGCGGCCTCACGCTGAGCAAGCTCGCGCTGACAGAGGACGGTGCGAGCGAGGACACCGCGGCGCCCGAAAACGAGTAGCGTTCAGATCGCTTTCTTCGCCGCCGCGAACGCTTCCACGCCGCGTTCCAACTCTTCACGCGTGTGCGCTGCCGACATTTGCGTGCGAATACGCGCCTTGCCCTTCGGCACCACCGGGTACGAAAACGCGATCACATAGACGCCGCGCTTCAGCAATTCTTCCGCAAGCTTCACCGCAGGCTTGGCGTCGTAGAGCATCACCGGAATGATCGGATGCGCGACCGGCAGCAGATCGAACCCGGCAGCGCTCAGTCCGTCGCGGAAGAACTTCATGTTGTCACGCAGCCGCGCGCGTAGTTCGTCGCCACCAGCGGCAATCTCCACCGCCTTCTTCGCCGCCGCGACAATGCTCGGCGGCACTGTGTTGGAGAACAGATAGGGACGCGAGCGCTGGCGCAGCAACTCGACAATCGCCTTCTTGCCGCTGGTGAACCCGCCGCTTGCGCCGCCAAGCGCTTTGCCCAACGTCGAGGTCAGCACATCGATGCGATAGATGCAGCCGCAATGCTCCGCCGTGCCGCGCCCATGCGGGCCAACAATGCCGGTGGAGTGGCTATCATCCACATGCACCAACGCGTTGTAGCGTTCGGCCAGGTCGCAAATCTTGTCGAGCTGCGCGATGACGCCATCCATCGAGAACACGCCGTCAGTAGAGATCAGCTTAAAGCGCGCGCCCGCGGCATCCGCTGCCTTCAGCTGCGCTTCCAGATCGGCCATGTCGTTATTCTTGTAACGATAGCGCTGCGCCTTGCAGAGCCGCACGCCATCGATGATCGACGCGTGATTGAGTTCGTCTGAGATCACCGCATCTTCGGCGCCAAGCAGCGTCTCAAACAATCCGCCGTTCGCGTCGAAGCACGACGGATAGAGGATGGTATCTTCAAGTTGCAGCCATTGCGAAAGCTGCGCTTCAAGCTGCTTGTGCACCGATTGCGTGCCGCAAATGAAGCGCACCGAGGCCATGCCGTAGCCCCATTGATCCAGCCCCTCATGCGCCGCCGCCTTCACACGCGCATCTTGCGCGAGGCCCAGATAATTGTTGGCGCAGAAGTTCAGCAGCGACCCGCCGCCCGCAACACCGACCTCCGCCCCCTGCGGCGTCGAGATCACGCGCTCTTCTTTATAAAAGCCCGCCTCGCGAATCCCCGCCAACTCGCGCTCAAGATGCTCTTTGAATGCGCCGTACATGTGTCCTCACAAGGCGTTGGTCAGTGGGCAATAGGCAGTAGGGTCCGGCCGAGAGCCGACTTTGATTAAAACAGCAGCGTCGAATAGCGATTGCGGCGACTCGACTAGAAGCTGCCTCAACCTATTGCCCACTGCCTACTGCCCACTGCCCATTCAATCCCAATTCAAAATAATCTTGCCGCTCTTACCGGCAATCATCGTCTCGAACCCGTGCTCGAATTCCTGATACGGCAAGCGGTGCGTGATGATCGGCAGCAGGTCCAGACCTGATTGGATCATCACCGTCATCTTGTACCACGTCTCGAAAATCTCGCGCCCGTAGATGCCCTTCAGCGTGATCATGTTGAACACGACCTTGTTCCAGTCGACGCTGACATCGCCGGACGGAATCCCGAGCATCGAAATCTTGCCGCCGTGGCTCATGTTGTCGACCATGTCCTTCAGCGCCCCCGGCGCGCCGGACATTTCCAAGCCGACATCGAAGCCCTCAGTCATGCCGAGTTCTTTCTGCACGTCCGTCAGATTTTCCTTCGACACATTCACCGTGCGGGTCGCGCCCAGTTTCTTCGCGAGGCCCAAGCGATAATCATTGATGTCGGTGATCACCACGTGGCGCGCGCCGCAATGCTTGGCGATGCCTGCCGCCATCGCCCCAATCGGCCCCGCGCCGGTGATCAGCACGTCCTCGCCAACCAGATCCCATTGCAGCGCCGTGTGCGTCGCGTTGCCGTACGGATCGAAGATCGCCGCGACATCGAGATCGATATTATCGGCGTGATGCCAGACGTTGGCGTTGGGAATGACGATGTATTCCGCAAAGCAGCCCGCGCGATTGACGCCGACGCCGCTTGTGTACGGGCACAAATGCCGCCGGCCCGCCATGCAATTGCGGCAACGGCCGCAGACGATGTGGCCTTCGCCCGAGACAATCATTCCCGGCTTGTAGTCGTTGACGTTCTCGCCGACCGCGACGATCTCGCCGACGAATTCGTGACCCACGACCATCGGCACGGGAATGGTCTTCTGCGCCCACTCGTCCCACTTATAGATGTGAACGTCGGTGCCGCAGATGGCGGTGCGCTTCACGCGAATCTTCACATCGTTCGGGCCCGCTTGAGGCTCCGGCACGTCCTGGAGCCACAAGCCGCGTTCCGCTTTCGCCTTCACCAACGCCTTCATGGGCGGCTCCTCATTTCTTAGCGGCTCCCATATCGCTAACCGCGCCTGCGAACCACAGCAGAATATAGAGGCTGACCGCCGCAGCTGCGCTTGCTTGCCCGCCGCGAGCGGCGCAAGTAGCCGCCATGCTTTCGGTCCTCGAACTTTTCCGCATTGGGATTGGGCCTTCCAGTTCCCACACGCTGGGGCCGATCCGCATCGGCAAGCGCTTCCTCGAAGACCTGAAATCGCAGCGCGGCCTGGACAGCGTGACGAAGGTGGTCGTCGAGCTGCAGGGCTCGCTGGCGCTGACCGGCAAGGGCCACGCGACGCCTAAGGCTGTTGTGCTCGGCCTTCATGGGCTGGACCCCGAGACGCTCGATCCCGATCACGCCGACGCCGTCGTCGCCCAGGTCGCATCCGACAAGCGCGTGAAGCTGCTTGGCCAGCACGTCATCGCCTTCGATCCCGAAGCCGACATCGTCTTCGCCTACGATGTGATGCCGGACTTGCACCCGAACGGCATGAAGCTCACCGCCTTCGACGCAGCGGGCGCGGCGTTGTTCGAGGAAACCTACTACTCCACCGGCGGCGGCTTCATCGCCACCGCCAAGCAACTCTCGACGCCGGCGCCCAAGGACCTCATTGCCACCGGCCGCAAAGTGCCCTTCCCATTCGCCTCCGGCGCCGAGCTTCTGGAGCACTGCGCCCGCGAGAACAAATCGATCGAAGGCATCGTCTACGCCAACGAAGACGCCATGCGTCTACGCGCCGAAACCGACGCACGCCTCGACCGCGTCGCCGACGTGATGAAGGGCTGCATCGAACGCGGGCTGAAGCGCGAAGGCGTGCTGCCCGGCGCGCTTAAAGTGAACCGCCGCGCGCCCGCCATCTGGCGCAAGCTGCAAGACAATCCGCAAGCCAACGAAGCCGAGCGCCTGTTCGATTGGCTCAACGTCTACGCCATGGCGGTCAACGAAGAGAACGCCGCCGGCGGCCAGGTGGTCACCGCGCCCACCAACGGCGCCGCCGGCATCCTGCCCGCCATCCTCAAACACTACTGCCTCAACGGCGAAGACCCGGTGCGCGACGCGCGGCGCTTCCTGCTCACCGCCGGCGGCATCGGCCTCCTCTACAAGCAACGCGCTTCCATCTCCGGCGCCGAGATGGGCTGCCAGGGCGAGGTCGGCGTTGCCTGCTCGATGGCCGGCGCCGGCCTCTCTGCCGTCTGGGGCGCAACTCCGCAGCAAGTCGCCAACGCCGCCGAGATCGGCATGGAGCACAATCTCGGCCTCACCTGCGACCCGGTCGGCGGCCTGGTGCAAATTCCCTGCATCGAGCGCAACGCTGTCGGCGCCGTCAAAGCCGTCAACGCCGCCCGCCTCTCGCTGCACTCGAACGATCCGAGCAAAGTCTCTTTAGACCAGGTGATCGAAACCATGAGGCAAACCGGCCTCGACATGTCCTCGAAATACAAGGAAACCAGCAAGGGCGGCCTCGCCGTCAACGTGGTGGAATGCTGATCCTGCAATGAGCGCGAACGAACTCTACAAAATCCGCCGCTTGCCGCCGTACGTCTTTGAGGAGGTCAACAAGCTCAAAGCCAAGCTGCGCAACAAGGGCGTCGACATCATCGATTTCGGCATGGGCAACCCCGATCTGCCGGTACCCGCGCACATCATCGACAAGCTCTGCGAAACCGCGAAGAAGCCGCGCACCAACCGCTACTCCGCCTCGCGCGGCATCCCCGGCATCCGCAAAGCCATCGCCGGCTATTACGACCGCCGCTTCGGCGTGAAGCTCAATCCCGACACGCAGGTCATCGCCACGCTCGGCTCCAAGGAAGGCTTCGCCAATCTCGCCCAAGCCATCACCGCGCCCGGCGACGTCATCATCGCGCCGAACCCGTCCTACCCCATCCACGCCTTCGGCTTCATCATGGCCGGCGGCGTCATCCGTTCGGTCGAAGCGCATTCGCCGGAGCAATATCTCTCCGGCCTCGGCCGCGCCGTGCGTCACTCGACGCCGCCGCCGATCGCCATGGTAGTCTGCTACCCCGCCAATCCCACCGCGCAAGTCGCGGGTCTCGACTTTTACAAAGACGCCATCGCCTTCGCCAAGAAGCACGACATGTTCGTGCTCTCCGACATGGCCTATTCGGAAGTGTACTTCGATGGCGAGCCGCCGCCTTCGGCGCTGCAAGTCGAAGGCGCGACCGATGTCTGCGTCGAAGTCAACACGCTCTCAAAAACCTACTCGATGGCCGGCTTCCGCGTCGGCTTCGCGCTCGGCAACGAGCGCCTCATCGCCGCCCTCGGCCGCGTCAAATCCTATCTCGACTACGGCGCCTACACGCCAATCCAGGTCGCCGCCGCCGCCGCGCTCAACGGCCCGCAAGAGTGCGTCGAAGAAATGCGCCAAACCTACAAGCACCGCCGCGACGTGCTCGTCGAAAGCTTCGCCAAGGCCGGCTGGCAGATTCCGTTGCCGTCCGCGTCGATGTTTGCCTGGACCAAGCTGCCCGAGAAATTTGCACATCTCGGCTCGGTCGAGTTCTCCAAGCGGCTCATGGAGGAGGCCGAGATTGCCGTCGCGCCCGGCCTGGGCTTTGGCGAGTATGGTGAGGGCTTCGTGAGAATCGGCCTGGTCGAAAACGAGCAGCGCATCCGCCAAGCCGCGCGCAATCTGAAGCAGTGGCTTGCCACCTCAAATGTCAGCCCGTAACGGCGGCCTATACCGTCAGGCCTAGCTGCAACACCAAATTTTTAGCGCTCTCTGCATCATTCAGGACATATCTTTGCACCGCGAATGCCTAAACTTTCGGTCGATTCGTGCGCGCGCTGACTGAGGTCGATGTTCGGGAAGTCCAATAAGCCGGGCGATAAGTCAGCTCTGTCCAACCGCGTGCGCCAGCTCGGGGAAGGCAAGGCCGCGCCGCAATCCTACGAGCCGCCGCCGCCGCCGCCGAAGCTCAAACCCGAAAGCAAGCGCGAGCCGCGCGTCTCGCAATACAAGCAAGCCGTGCTCGTCATCGACGGTCACGAGCGCATGGGCGTCATCATCAAGGACATCAACCGCAAAGGCGCGCGCGTCGACTTTTTCCAGCGCCGCGATTTGCCGGAATACGTCGTGCTGCAAGAAACCACGATGCGCCTAAACCACCGCGCCCGCGTCATGTGGCAAGACGGCAGCTCCGCCGGCCTGATGTTCGTCGCTTAGCGCACGCGCTTCTCAGTTCCACGCACCCCGCGTCCTCCCGCGCATCGCGCAGCGATGAGCTTCAATGTCGGTTATTCGCCGAAATCGGTCGCTCGCCAGCCGGCCCCAAGGTAATTAGCAGGGCCGGTGCCCATGAAGGAGGACAATTTGGTGGACCGCGAGACACCAAGGACTGCGGCTGAAATCGCGAAAAGAGCCATCGCTCTTCATTGTGTAATCGCTGCCTCTCACGGCGTATCAAAGTCCGATATTTGTGAATGGCTAAAGAGCGAGAACATCTACGATGAATTGAGCCCCTGGGAGCGGGGATTCATCGAGGCAGAGCAAAACACCCGGCGAGACATCATCCAAGCTTCATGGAGAGTCGAGGCGCAGGTAGCGCTCCTTTGGTCGATACAGAAGATCGATCATCTGGACGCGCTCTCCGCCCAATGCAATTCGACGCCGCTGGTGGATGCGATGCCCGAGCTATTTTCTCCAACTTCCGTCTTTATTGAATCCGCGAAGTTGCGAGGCGATCAAGAAATCGGCGAAGAGTACGAGCGCATCTACGACGCCCACTGTGAGGTCAGGGGTGCAGCAAGAACGGGGGCATCGGCGGGATATGAAAGCGGTGTAGTTCAAGAGCGGCACTACGCAATGAATTGGATCACCGGCTATTGCGGTCAAGCGTGGGATGACGTCACCACCGATACTTGAGAAAACAAAGGGTCGAATGTCCGAATTGGGCCAGCATACGTCAGGGAGTACAAAATCACGCGTGACCTGTCCGCTTGGTTCGCGACGCTGTTCACCTGCGATTCCAGCGCTTACAAGCGCGGATCACACGATGCCGTGCGCTTGAACTCTGCCAGCGGCACCCTCTCGTCTGGGTCTTGCATAGTCGCTACCCAGACCACGCTGATCTGGTTCGATAGCATTCGTTCGCCCCATTCGATGATGGCGTCCGCCGTTTCCGCCTCGTGATAAAGCGGATGCCCCGCATCAATCCATGTTGCTCGGTAGCGCATGCTCGGCGAGCATGCTCGCGGCGTCTACAGTCCACAATGGGCCAATTCGGTGCAGTCAAACAACTCCGCAGCGGACTTCGAACAATTGCAGGCGGCACGCGCGTGTTCGCCAGACTCACTCTACTGGGCGTTTCGCCACGAGGATGGACTGAACCTCCAGGACGAGCACGAAATTGAAGTGCGGCTGGACATCGATCCGCAAAGCTTGCCCGATTTCCTTGTGCCTCCAGGCTGGTCGATAGCGCATACAAAGCCCGAGGACGGCATCGTATTTCTGCGCCGGATGCAGCCGCTATCCGACGAAGCGCTCAAGGCCATGTTCGCCGAAATACTCGCGCTGGCCGTTCGCCATCAGGGACGCTTCCAATCATGGGCGCACGGTTCCGATCTTCGCGATTGGTGAGGCAACAACGATCGCGGGGCACGTATCCAACAAAACACCGGCCCATAAGGGTTCGGAGCGCGCCACTCCGTGGCGCAACACCGCCACGCTTTCAGTCACTTGCGCCGAGCGCTACGGCGACCCGCGCTCCAACTTCAGACAATCAATCCGACCGCAAAGAACCAAGCGCACAATCGCGCGCATGCACGTCAGCCCCACAACCGATCCAAATCCGCTTTCCCGCCTCTGGGCGGAGGCGCGCGGATTTCTGAAGCACATGACCGTCATGTTCGGCGCGCCGGCAACCTTGGTCGCGCTGACGCATCTGGAGTGGACGCTGCGGCGCGCACTCGCACCATGGGTGCGCTCGCTCGAAGAATTGGTGCGCAAGCTCTTGCTCACCGAAGCCGCGCAGCTGTCCAAAGCCTCCGCCGCGCCATGGCGGCCGCCCATTGCCAAGCGCCCGGCATTTCTTGCGCGCACGCGGTCTGGTGCGCAGATCGCACCATCAACGCCGCTGCTCGCCCGCTTCAATCTGGTCATTCCGCGCGATGAGCGATATGTGTCCGACAATCGCGCACCGCGCATTCGCGCGCTTTGGGACGAGGCGTGCGCCGCGCCGGCAAAATCAGAAACGGCGCCGGCAAAACGCGCACACCGCAACCGTCTCGCCTTACGCTTCGCCGCCTTGCAGCGCATGATCGAAAAACCCGAAGCCTACGTGCGGCGGCTCGCAGCGCGCCTCGCGCGGATCGCCCGCGACCAACGCCCCCGCGCCGCGCTGCGCTTCGCCTGCCGCGGGAGCGACCACATCGCACCCGGCTTCGGCGATTGCCTCCGTGACGCCGGCCGGCTGGTGTACGCCTGCGCGCCAGCACTCAGCGACAGCAGCTGACGCAAAAATTTGAGTCAGTGCGGGGCAATGCGCAGCATTGAACCCGGACCCCAGGAGCAGCGGACTGCGTGTTTGCTCTGGCTTCCGGATCGCGCGCCGCGCGTCCGGAATGACTCGGAAACCTAAGGCTTCAGCAGCACCCGGCCGACCACGCGGCCGCCGCGCAAATCGTCCAACGCCGCCGTCGCTGCAGAGAGCGGACGCTCCTGCAATGGAATCGGCGCGACTTTGTTTGCGCGCACCAATTTCATCACCTCTTGCGCCTCATCCAAGCGGCCGACGAACGTGCCCATCACGGCGATCGCCCGCAGCGGAAAACTCGGGATCGGCACGGTTGCCGCGCCGCCGAACAGGCCGGCGATGATCACGCGTCCGCCCCGGCGCACCGCGCCATTGTCGAACGCAAACGAGCTCTCCGAACCGACAAAATCCAGCACCGCAAACGCGCCGCCGCTGGTCACTTGCATCAACCGCGCCAGTTCTTCCTTGGCGTTGCCGACATCGAACGCGGTGATGCCTTCCGCTTCCGCCGCCTTGCGTTTCTCAGCGGAAACGTCGGCCACATAAACCGGCGCCTCGGGATACATCTGCCGCGCAAACGCCAGCGCCATCATGCCGAGGCCGCCAAAGCCGACGATCACAATCGGATCCTGCTTGCCCGCCGCGCCCACTTTCTTCAGCGCCGCATATGCTGTCAGGCCCGAGCACATGTACGGCGCCGAAAGCCCCGGCTTCGCATTGCCCGTCTCGATCAAATACTTCGCGTCCGGCACTAGGCAATGATCGGCAAAGCCGCCGCCGCGCTGAATGCCCAGCTGTTGCGGCTTGGCGCAAAGCTGTTCGTCGCCACGCTGGCAGGTCGCGCACTCGCCGCAGCCAATCCACGGGTACGCCACCACGTGATCGCCCACCTTCACACCCTTGGCGTCGGGGCCGAGCGCCACCACCGTGCCTTCGATCTCGTGACCCAGAACCATCGGCATCGCCGCGCGCACGGGCGCCTTGTTGCCATTGCCCATGTCGAAATAGCCGTCGTGCAAGTGAACGTCGGAGTGGCACACCCCACACTGCGTCACCTTCAGCAGCACCTCTCTGCCCTGCGGCTTCGGCGTTTCCGACTCCAGCCGCTCAAGCGGCTCGCCAAACTTCGTCACCGCTTCGCAGATCATGCTTGCCTCCGTTCGTTGGCAGGCACGCTACAAACCAAGCGCCGCGAAGGCCAGCGTTGTCAGCGGCGTAACGCTTGGGAAACCACTGTTTCGAGGTCTTCGAACTGGTAGGGCTTGCGCAGCAGCGGAAACTCCGGGTCGATCTGCGCTTGGCCGCTGAAGCCGGTGGTCAGCACGATCGGCAGCACCGGGTCGCGGCGGTGGATCTCGTGCGCCAGATCGACGCCGTTCATCTGCCCCGGCATGACGATGTCGGAGAACACCAAGTCGTAACCGGCTTTGCCCGCGAGCGCGTCGAGTGCCGCCTCGGCGTTGGCAACGCGCGTCGGCTTGCAGCCCATCTGCTGCAGCATGTCGCCCACCATGGCCGCGACCGTGTCGTCGTCCTCGACCACCAGCACTTTCTTGCCTTCAATGTGGCGTTGCGCCGGGGCGGGCGCCGCAACCGCCTGCACCGCCGGCTCCTCCTTCGAGCGCGGCAACAACAGCCGCACTGTCGTGCCGCGATCGATTTCGCTTTCGACGGCGGCGCGGCCGCCGCTTTGCGTGACGATGCCATAGACTTGGCTGAGCCCCAGGCCCGTGCCTTGGCCTGCCGGCTTAGTCGTGAAATACGGTTCGAACACGCGCTCTGCCACCTCGCGCGCCATGCCGACGCCGGTGTCGTGCACTTCGATCTCGACAAATTGCTCTGCGCCTTCGATGGCGTTGGCGGCGGTGATGGTGAGCACGCCGCCCTTCGGCATCGCGTCGCGCGCGTTCACCGCCAAATTCAAAATCGCCAGCTCGAATTGCGTCGGGTCGGTCTTCACCGGCCACAAACCATGCGGCGTGATGATGTCGACAAGGATGTCGGCGCGCAGCGAACGCTCCAACAGCGAACGCATGCCCTGAAGATGCTTGTGCACGTCGATCGGCTCCAGCGTCAGCGATTGACGGCGCGAAAACGCCAGCAATTGCCGCGTCAGCCCGGCGCCGCGCTCCACCGCCTGCCGCATCGCCTCCATCGTCGAAGCCCGCCGCTGCGGATCGGGATTGCGTTCGATCAGCCTGAGCCCGCTCAACACCACCGTCAGCAGATTGTTGAAGTCATGCGCCACGCCGCCGGTGAGCTGACCGATCGCTTCCAGCTTGCGGCTTTGCAGCAGCGCCTCTTCCGCGCGTTCGCGTTGCTCGATCTCTTGCTGCAAGCGTTGCGCGCGTTCGCGCAGATTGACGTTGGCTTCCTCAAGCGCGCTCTGCGCCAAGCCGAACACGGTGACGACCAGCGCCGCCAACAAGATCAGCACGCCGACGCCAGCATATCTCGAAAAGCGCCGCCACGTAGATTCAGAATCAATGCGCAGGTAAACGCTGCCCAGCTTTTCGCCATCGCGCGCGATCGGCGTCACCACCGCGAGCGACCGGCCCGCGAACACCGGCCCTCCGACGCTCACCTTGGCGGGCGCCGCCGGTTCATCGGCGCGGCCATAAGCGGCAACGCGCGCGCCATTGGCGTCGTAGATCGCCGTTGCCTCCACCGCCGGGTCCGCGCGCAGCGCCTGCAGATACTCTTGCGCGGCGGCGCCATTGTCGAACATCAGCGCCGGGGCAACGCTCGCGGCAATGATTTGCGCCTGTACGCCGATCTCGCGCGACTTCTGTTGCTTGTACGATTCTTCGCTGACGATCGCCATCAGGATACCGATCAGCACCAACACCATGGCCGCCGCCAGCGCGATGAAGCGCCCGCGTCCGCCCGTCAGCGCGCTGCCGAACAAGCGGTTCATGATCCGGTCCTCCGGCGCACCGAAACCGCCAGACCCAGCAAGCGCGGGTCGATATTGAGATGGCTCTCCGCGGCATGCGCATCGTCAATGTAAAAGCGCACGCGGCGATCGACGATGACGAAGTGGATGATGCCGCGCACGCTGCCGCGGTCGACCTCGCCGTCCGTCACGGTGAGCACCGGATGCGCGTACGTCTCGCGCATCACATCGCCCGCGCGATCGCCAACGACGTAGGCGATATTGCATTCGTCCACCGCGTTGGCGCTTGCGAGCTGGCGCACTTCGAAAGCGCGCCCGTTTACGTGCTGATTGGCGGCGGCGCGCGTGAGCTGATTGGCGAGCGGCTCGCTGCCGATGACGCAAATGCGGATCGGCGTTTGTTCGTCGGCGAACGCGCCATCAGGCCAGCTGACGAAGGAAGCGAACCGGTAGAGAAACGTCGCCTTGACCAAATCCTCAGCCGTCTGCGCCCGTGATACGGCGCCATAGCCCGTCATCGCGGCGATCAAAACCAGAAAGGCGACGACGCGCCGCAAGGGTCACGATCTCCAGCGTGCGGTGAGGAAGAACGACCGCGGCGATTGCTGCGCCGGCAAGGACGGGTTGATGAACTCTACATGCTCGTCGTCGAACAAATTGTAGCCCGCCAGCGAAATCTCGAAGTGCTCGGTCACCTGGTAACCGAGACGCATGTCGACCGCCACATAGGACGGCACCTCCGGCTCGGGCAACTCCCCCACATAACGCACAGCGACATCGAACTGCGTGCGCGGATTGAGGTCCACCAGCGAGCGCACTGTCGCTTGCACCTTCGGATCGTTGCCGGCAAAGCCGACGCCTGTGACATCAGCGCTACCGGGATCGAGCGCGAGGTCCTTCTGCAAGAACGAGAGCCCCGCATTGACGCGCCAGAAGTCCGTGACCGCGAAACTACCCCAGGCCTCGAGCCCGTAAGTGTTGCCATGCATGCCGTTGCGGATCTGCAGCGGCACGAATGCCGGTGGCGATTCCGCCTCCAGCGTGCGCAGATCGTCGTAGACATTGTAGTACGTCGAAATCGAATACCAGAACCGGTCGTTCGGTTGTGCGCGATACCCAAGTTCGTAGGCGATCAGAGATTCCGATTCGAAATTCGGGCCGCCGTCCAGCACGCCCGGCGCAAACAAATCGCGATCGAAGCGCGACGGTGTGCGTACCGCGCGCGATACCGCAGCCCACACCAACGTGTCGTCCGCGGGCCGCCAGGCAATGCGCGCGCTCGGCATGTACTCGACGCCCGTGTAGGAATTGTTTTCGACCTTCAGGCCTGCAATCAGGTCGACGTCGGTAGTGATCGCCACCGTATCTTGTACGTAGCCGCTATAAGTCGTGAGCCCACGGCTGTCGGGATCGAGGAACGCCGTCCCCGGTCCTGGCGCAAAATCGTCATTCGTGACCCGCACGCCCGCGCCAACGACGATGGCGTTGCGCGCCGACGTCGAGAAATTGTACTGCGCATCGACGGCTTGCGAATTCACGTCCGCGCGAATGTCGCTCGACACCTGGCGCGCGGCGCGATCGACATAAGCCTGGATTTGAAAGCTGGAATTGTTGTCGAAGCGACGCGTCCAGCGCCCCAATACGTTGCCGCCATTGATCGCGGTTTCGGAGATTTGCCCCGGCTGCTGATCTTGTTGGCCGTGATAGACATCGCCCTGCAGCGTGAAGGTCGTGTTCGCATCACCCCAATCGCCGCGAAAGCCCCCCTGCAAATTGTCGAACTCGTTGGGGTCTCCGACAGCGCGCCGCTGCCCCAACCCGTACACGCGGAATGCGCCGCCGCCGAACCAGCCGCCATAGCGCACCCCCAACGATTGCGTGCTTTCGCTTAAGCCCGCCGTCGCCAGCATGCCCTGGGTTTCGTGCGCGTCACGCGACACAATGTTGATCACGCCATTGACGGCGTTCGAACCCCAGAGCGTGCCGCCGGGCCCGCTTACGACCTCGATGCGATCGAGATCTTCAATGATGGGGTTCTGCTCGTCCCAGAATACGCCGGAGAACAACGGCGTGTAGACGATGCGGCCGTCCATCATCACCAACAGCTTGTTGGCGGTGCCGCTCGATTGGTTGAAGCCGCGCGCGGTGATGCCGTAATCGGCCGCGTCCAACCGCGCGACCTGAAGGTTCGGCGCCAAACGCAACGCGCCGGGAATGCTGCGCACGCCTGCGCGCGTCATGTCGTCGGAGGTGATTACATAGATCGCCGCCGGCGCTTCGCCGACGGGCTGCGCCGATCGCGACACCGAGGTCACTGGCACATTGACGAGTTCTTCAATGGAAAGATCGCCCAACCCGCCGTTCGATGTGTCGGCGGCGGCAACCTGTATCTCGTTTTGCGGCGCCGTGGACGGGTCCGTCTGCGCCATTGCCGGCGCTGCGGCCAGCGCCAGCCCCGCGAAGATCAACGCCGATCCGCTTAGCCAAAGTTCGCGCTTAGACGCGCACATTCCCCGCTCCCCGCTTCCGACCAGAGAGACAACGCGGCGCGCGATTGCAGGTTCCGTCCGCCGCGCCGGGCGGGGAAAATAGTCTGTAGCTATCGATACATAGCCTTATTTGAGGGTGGCCTCCGCGCCCGGCACAACGCCTTCCAGCGTCAGGTGCGACGCGGTCACAGCCCAGCCTTCGCCCTGCTTGTCGAGCGTTACCTTGGCGGTCGTCGCCAAGCGCTCCGCTGTGAAGCCCGCGCGCGCCAGCTCGCCCGAGAGCGCCATGGTGAAGCACGCCGCGTGCGCAGCCCCCAGCAACTCTTCCGGATTGGAGCCTTTCGCGCCCTCGAAGCACGCCGCGAACCCGTAGGGGTAATCGGACAACGCGCCGCTCTCAGTCAAGATGGCGCCGCGTCCCGTCTTGATGTCGCCGGTCCAAACCACGGAGGCTCTGCGATTGATGGCCATGTCTCACCTCTTCATCCGCAGCTCGACATAGGGCGGCGCCGCTCCGGCAAGGCGCAGGCGTCCTTCGCTTCCGCTACGGCGTCTTGGCGATCCCGCGCGCGCAGCTAAGCTCGCCGCGCGCACAGATGTTGGAGGAGCCAAGCGGTGCAATACGATGACGTCGTTCTCGGCCGCCGCAGCATTCGCGGCTTTCAGAAAAAGCCCGTGCCAAAGGCGCTCATCCGCGAAGTCATTGAGATGGCCATGCGCGCGCCCTCCTCGTTGAACACCCAGCCGTGGAATTTCTACGTCATCTCCGGCGATCCGCTTGACTGCATCCGCGCCGGCAACACCGAGCGCAATCTCGCCGGCGTGCCGGACTCGCGCGAGTTCCGCAAACGCAGCGTCGGCTACGAAGGTGCGCACCGCGAACGTCAGGTCGAGATCGCCAAACAATTGTTCGCGGTGATGAACATCGAGCGCCACGACAAAGCCGCGCGCCAAGATTGGGTGCTGCGCGGTTTCCGCCAGTTCGACGCGCCGGTCTCGGTCGTCGTCACCTACGATCGCGACCTCGTCGGCGACGACATCGCCCCATTCGATTGCGGCGCCGTGACCAACGCGCTCGTCAACGCCGCCTGGTCACGCGGCTTGGGTTGCGTCATTAACAGCCAAGGCATCATGCAATCGCCGGTCGTGCGCGAACACGCCTGCATTCCCGAAGATCAGCTGATCATGATCTGCGTCGCCATGGGCTATCCCGACGACGCCTTCCCCGCCAACGCCGTCGTCTCCCACCGCAAATCCGTCGACGATGCCGTAACCTTCGTGGGCTTCCAGGACTGAGCCATGCGGTCCGGACGCGCTGAAGAGTGTGACGGTTCGCTGATTTGGCGATTGACTTCAAAAGAAGCCATCAACCCGTGGGCCCTGTGTCTGGGCGCACATTCATAGCATCGCATCTCCATTGCGGGTAATTCGGAAGGATGAAACAACATCTCCGAGAAACGCCCCTTAAGCGTTCGAACGCGGGAGAACTACGATGACAACAGCCGTGGCAGGCCCCGCTGGGGTCGACATGAACGACCCGTTTCAGCTGGCGCTTCTGCTCGGCGCGGTCGGAACCGGCACACCCACGGCAACGCACTGGCAAGCCGTCGACGGAAATTTCCTATTCTCGTTCACCGGCGTCGGGTTCGGCGGATATCAGTTCAAAATTCCCTCAACGGGAACGGTCACGGCCATCGACATCACCAACGGCGGCCTCGCCTCTTTTTCGGTCAGCGGCTTCTCGGTGCCGCTGCCAACATTGTTCACGCATCTGGTCACGGACACGCCCGCGCAACTCGCAGCGTTCATGTTCAGCGGCGCGGACTCGATTACCGGCGGCGCGGCTTCGGACGTACTCATCGGCTATGACGGCGACGATGTTATTACCGACGATCTCGGCGCGGATCTGTTGCAGGGCGGCGATGGCAACGACACGCTGTCGGGCGGCGCCAACAACGACGTTCTTTTCGGAGATTCCGGCGACGACAATCTGAGCGGCGGAACCGGTGACGACCAGCTCAATGGCGGCGCAGGATCCAACACGCTGAACGCCGGCGACGGCAATGACTTCGTCACGAGCACCGGCCTTGCCGACACCATCGACGGCGGCGCCGGCACAGATACTCTCTCGCTCGATTGGTCAAGCGCGATCGGCGCGATCACCGCGGATGTCACCGGTGGCGCGGTCGTCGTAACCGGCGGCGGATCCGTACAAAACATAGAGCAACTCGCCACACTCTTTAGCGGCGCTGGCAACGACAACGTGCGTACAGGCGCCGCGATCGATTTCCGCGCCGGCGCCGGCGACGACACGTTGATGCTCACCAATGGATTGGTGAACGCCCACTTCGACGGTGGCGCTGGCAACGACACGCTGATCGCCGACTTCTCCGCGCTCGCGGGCGTCACCATGAACGGCGCCAATATCAATGAGGTGCTGACCTACGCGAACGTCGAAGCATTCACCATCACGGGCAGTCTGACTGGCGCCAACGATCTGATCGGCGGATCGGGAGACGACAACTTCACGACCGGCGCAGGCGCCGATCGTCTCGTCGGCGGCGACGGCAACGACACGCTCGTCAGCGGCGGCGGCAATGATGAGTTGCATGGCGACGCCGGGGTCAATGTCTTGTCCGCAGGCGCTGGTGACGACGTTGTCTTTTCGTCAAGCAACGACACGATCAATGGCGGCGACGGCGTGGATACGCTCGTCGTCGACGTATCTTCTTCGGCCGCCAATCTCTTCCTGGACGCCAGCGCCATCGCATCGGACACTGGCAGCGTATTGTTGGCCGGCGGCTTGGTCCGCAATGTCGAAATTTTGCAGGTCTCCAGCGGCAGCGGCGACGACACGCTGACGCTAAGCGGATTGACGGGCAACGCCAATTTCTTTGGCGGCGGGGCCGGCAACGACAGGTTGGTTTTGGACCTGTCCGCCGCGACCGATGTCGTCCTTTTGAGCTTCGCTCAAACCGTTTCGATAAATCACGGCGCGCAGATCAATACGACGAGCGTCGAAAACTTCACCATCACCGGCGGAGCTTTCGCCGACGATCTAGAGGCCGGCGGCGGTAACGATCGCCTCGTCGGAGGCGGCGGAGACGACGTGTTGATTGCCGCCGGAGGCAATGACGATCTCTCAGGTGGCGCCGGCCGGGACAATCTCAATGGCGGCGACGGCGACGACATTCTGCACGGCGGCGACGACGGCGACACGCTCGTCAGCGGGCGCGGCGCCGATTCGCTTTACGGAGAGAACGGAGATGACCTTCTCTTCAGCGACTCCGGCGCTGTTATTGTTGACGGCGGCGATGGCAACGACACCCTGCTCTTCGACAGCACATCGCCGGGATCGTTCAGCTTCACCTTCGGAAGCGATCACATCGGCACAACCCAACTTCTCAACATTGAGAACTACCGGCTGGAGTTCGACGGCGGCGGCGACGACACCGTCACGCTGACGGCCGCGACATTGGTGGGCGCGAGCGCATTCTTCGGCGAAGGGGGCCACGATACGCTGATTGCCGACCTTTCCGGCGCCGCGTCCGGCATCTCAATGAACGGCTTCACACTGACGGTAGGATCGGCGTCGCTCGACTACGGCACGCTTGAAGAATTTCACATCACCGGCACCGCGTTTGGCGACAACGTACTTGGCGCGAGCGGAGATGACGTGCTGGTCGGCGGCGGCGGCAATGACATCATTTCGGGTGACGGCAGTCCCGGAGACTTTCCCACCGGCTCAGACACGATTTCAGGCGGTGATGGCGACGACACTCTTTATGGCGGTCGCGCCACGTTCGTCGGCGACACCGGCAACGACACCATTCACGGAGACAACGGCAACGACACCATCTTCGGCGGCGGCGGCAGCGACACCTTGTTCGGCGATGCGGGCAACGATGCGCTTATCGGCGGCGACGGCAACGACATCATCAGCGGCGGCGCTGGCGACGACACCATTACGGGCGACGATAATTTCAGCGTAGGGTCGGACGCCATTGATGGCGGCGATGGCGTCGATACGGTTTCGTACTTGTCCGCGCAGGACGGCGTTATCGTCAATTTGGCTACTGGGATCGGCAGGCTCGGCGCAGCTGAAGGCGACACCTTTGTCGCCATTGAAAATGTGTTCGGAAGCATCGGAGACGACACGCTCATCGGTCAGAATGGCGTGTTCAACACACTGAACGGATCCAATGGAAACGATATCATCTCTGGCGGCGCTGGCGCGGACCATCTCGACGGCGGGGCCGACAACGACACACTGGATTATTCGGCTTCTTCCGCCGGCGTTAGTGTCCATCTCGCAAGCAATTTCGTTCTTGGCGTTGCGAGCGGCGGCGACGCGCAAGGCGACGAGATCGTCAATTTCGAAAATGTAACAGGCTCTGCATTCGCGGACGTACTCGTTGGCAGCGATGTCAATAACCTGCTCTCCGGCGGCGCGGGCAACGACATCCTCGATGGCGGCTTGGGCGCGGACACGATGTCGGGCGGGATCGGCAACGACACTTATATTGTCGACAATACCGGCGATGTGGTGATCGAAGCCGGCGGCACGGATGTGGTGCAGGCTTCGGTGTCGTACACGATCGGCAACGGCGTCGAGAACCTGACGCTGACCGGGGTTGGCGCCATTAACGGCACAGGCAATTCCATCTCCAACGTCATCGCCGGCACCAGCGCCGCCAACACGCTCTCGGGCCTGGACGGCAACGATCTCCTGCAAGGCGGCGGCGGCGACGACACGCTGATCGGCGGCAACGGCAACGACATCCTGGTGGGCGGGCTGGGCGCGGACCAAATGTCGGGCGGCATCGGCGACGACATCTATGTGGTCGACAATGCCGCCGACGTGGTCAGCGAAGCCGGCGGCAACGATCTGGTGCAAGCCTCGATCAGCTTCACCCTCGGCAACGGCATGGAGAGCCTGGCGCTGACGGGTTCGGCGGCTATCGACGGGACCGGCAATGCGCTCTCCAACGCCATCACCGGCAATGCCGGTAACAACACGCTCTCCGGACTTGACGGCAATGACGGCATTATCGGCGGCGACGGCGACGACGCCATTTTCGGCGGCAATGGCGCTGACCGGCTGACCGGGGGCAATGGCAACGATTATCTCGATGGCGGCGCAGGCGCCGATCAGCTCTCCGGGGGCTTGGGCAACGACACGTATATCGTCGACAATCTGGGCGACACCGTCACCGACAATGGCGGGGGCTTCGACACCGTACTGTCGTCGGTGAGCTTCAGCATGGGCGTCGGCATCGAAGTGCTGACGCTGACGGGGCTCAGCGCCATCAATGGCGTCGGCAACGCGCTCTCCAACCAGATGAGCGGCAATGCCGGCGCCAACACGCTGACCGGCAATGACGGCAACGACGTGCTGCAAGGCCAGGACGGCGACGATGTGCTGATCGGCGGCAATGGCGCTGACGTGCTGATCGGCGGCGCCGGGGCCGACACGTTTGTGTATCAGGCCGCTTCCGACTCCGCCGCCGCGGCCCACGACATCATCAAGGACTTCCAGAAGGGCGTGGATCTGATCGATCTGTCGGCCGTGCACACCGATGTCAGCGACACCTTCTTCTTCACCCAGAGCGGCTCGACCTCGATCCTGCACGTCGACCTCGGCGGCAACGGCGCCGACGACATGATCATCAACATCAACAACGCCAGTGGGCTTACGGCAGCCGACATCATCTGGGGGCCGTGAGGGGTTCTTTAGCGGCAAAACCTCACTGCGGTTGAGAACTGTCAAAAATGTCAGTTTAGCGCCAGAGGGCCGACAGCCCTGTCGGCGATGCTCGGTGTGTTCTCACAGGGCGCGGTGGTGCGTGACCGCATCGCCGCGCCCTCATTGCGTGCACAGATGGCGACACTCCACTCTCCAGTCTTCTTCAATTCCTCCGGCCGGCGCGCGCGGCAATTGCGCGTCGGTGCATGGATTGTCGCCGCCCTGGCGGCGCTACTGCTGCTCGGATTTGCCGCAGAGTCTGATCATCGCGCCGCAACTCGCGCCGCTTTCCGCCGCGCGCGCGACCGCGCGTGCCCAGAGCGTCGGCGTTCGCCGCATTCGCCCCCATCACATCAGCGTGGCTCTGCGCAACACGCCGCACCGCCCGCCGATGCCGTTGAACGAACGGATCGCCGGCGCGTACTTTGCGCCGTGGCAAGACGGCGCCCTCGCTTCACTGCGCACGCACGCGACCGCGTTGACTCACGTCTATCCCGCGTGGCTACAGGTCGATGTGGATGGCCGCACGCTGCGCAGCGTCGATTGGAATCCGCGCACGACGCCCAGCACCGCGCCACTGCTGCGCATCGCCCACAAATTCAATCTTCGCGTCATTCCTACGCTCAGCAACGCCACCAACGCACGCTTCGACTCGCACCGCATCGAGTTGATGCTGCGCACGCCAGGCGCCGCACAGGGCATGATCCAGCAATTGCTGCGCTTCGTTGACGGCAACGATCTCGACGGCTTGCAGCTCGACATCGAATTCTTGAGCCAGGACATGCGGCCTCAGTACGAAGCTTGGGTCGCAGAACTCGCGCACGCCCTGCACGCGCAAGGCAAGGAGCTCTCCATCGCCGTGCAAGCGCAGGAAGACGACGACGTCATTCGCGCTTACGCGCATAGCGCCGACTATCTGGTCGCCATGGCGTATGACGAACACGACATGCCCGGCGTGCCCGGCGCCGTCGCCTCCGCATCGTTCGTCCAATCGACCCTGCGCCACTTCCGCGAAGTCATTCCCGCCAACAAACTCGTGCTCGGCATTGGCGGCTATGGCTACGACTGGACCCGCAACGGCGCCGAACCGCAGACGATGACCAACGCCGAAGCCATTGCCGCCGCGGCGGGCTATCGCGATCAGGAGAAGGCGCAAGACGTCATCGACTTCGACAGCGCGTCGCTTGAGCCCACTTTCACCTACACCGACGAACACAAAGTCCGCCACGAAGTGTGGTTCCTCGATGGCGTGACCGTCGCCAACGCGGTGCGCCTCGCCAACGATTACGGCGTGCGCGGCGGTGCTCTGTGGGCGCTCGGCATGGAGGACGAAACCAGCTGGCGCGTTTTCGGCAAGAATGCGCCGACACACGCCGATCTTCATGCGCTGACGCCGCCGACCATTCCAGAATTCATCGGCGACGGCGAATTGTTGACCGTGCGCCGCACGCCAACGCCGGGCACGCGCAGCTATGACGTCGATCGCCGCAGCGGCCTTATCACGGACGAAAGCTACGTCACATATCCGACGAGCTGGCTGGTTGCGCGCCAAGGCGACACCGATGGCCTCGTGGCGCTCACTTTCGACGACGGCCCTGACCCGCGTTGGACGCCGCAGATTCTCGACATTCTCAAGCGCCACCACGTCAAAGCGACGTTCTTCATGATCGGCGAAGCCGCGGCGGCGCAGCCCGATCTTGTGCGGCGCGTCGCGCGCGAAGGCCACGAAATCGGCAATCACTCGTTCCTGCATCCCAACATGGCGCACGTCGATCCCGAGCGCGTGCGCCTCGAACTCACGGCAACGCAGCGCGCAATCGAATCCATCGTCGGGCGCTCCACGCGCCTCTTCCGTCCGCCGTTCAACGCCGACGCCGACCCCAGTTCCGACGGCGAACTGATGCCGGTATGGGTGGCGAACCAAGCCGGCTACCTCGCGGCCGGCGAAAGCATCGACCCGCAAGACTGGGAGCTCAGTGTCCGCAGCGCCGATGGCGCCACCCACAAACTCACCAGCACCGACATTGTCGATTCCGTGCTGCATCAAATCGATAGCGGTCACGCCATTCTGCTGCATGACGGCGGCGGCGACCGGGCCGCCACTGTTGCGGCCATCGATCAGCTCATCACCACCCTGCAAGCGCGCGGCGATCGCTTCGTCACCATGGGTGAGCTGGCCGGTCTCAGCGAAGCGACGACCATGCCGCCGCTCAGCACGGAGGATCGCCGTCTCGCCGATGTGGCCGGCGCCATTTTTGGACTCTGGCGTGGCGTCTCCGCCTTCCTGTTCTGGGGCTTTTCGTTGGCGATTTTGCTCGGCCTCACGCGCATTGCGCTGACCCTGGTGTTGGCTGCGCTGAAAGGCCGGCCGCCCGCGCCGCAAGCGCGCTATTGGCGCGCGGCGGATGTGGTGATCGCCGCTTACAACGAAGAGACGGTGATCGTGCCGACCATTCGCAGCGTGCTGGCCAGCCGCGGTGTCGACGTGCACGTCATCGTGGTCGACGACGGATCGCTCGATCAAACCGCTGCGCGCGTGTCCGAAGCTTTCGCCGACGAACCGCGCGTACTGTTGCTCAGCAAAGCCAATGGCGGCAAAGCCTCCGCGCTCAATCTCGCGCTCGCGCATGCGACTTCGGATGTGATTGTCGGCATCGACGCCGACACCCAGGTCGCGCCCGATGCTATTGCGGCGCTGACCCGGCATTTCGACGATCCGGGTGTCGCCGCCGTTGCCGGCAATGTGCGCGTCGGCAATCGCATCAACATCGTCACGCGCTGGCAAGCGCTCGAATACATCACCTCGCAAAACATCGATCGCCGCGCCTTGGATCACGTCAACGCCATCACCGTGGTGCCCGGCGCGATCGGCGCCTGGCGCACCAAAGCCGTGCTGGATGCGGGCGGCTACAGCCCCGACACGCTGGCGGAAGACATGGATTTGACGTGGCGGCTGCGCCGTCAGGGCTGGCGCATTGCCAATGAGCCTGAAGCGGTCGCCTACACCGAGGCGCCGGCGAACGTCGCCGCGCTCATGCGTCAGCGTTTCCGCTGGACCTTCGGCACACTGCAATGCCTGTGGAAACATCGCGACGCGCTCTTCCGCGTCAGCTGGTTTGGCAAGTTCGCGCTGCCGACGCTTTGGATCTTCCAAATCCTGCTGCAGATCCTGGCGCCGCTCGTCGACCTGCAACTCGCCTGCGCTTTGATCGGGCACACCTGGGGCTGGCTGGAGTCGCTGCAACACGCCGATGTTGCGCCACCCTACGATCCCGCCATCTGGATCGTGTTCGCCATTTACATCGCCTTCGTTGTAGTCGAACTCGCGGCGGCATGGGTGGCGGTGTCGTGGGACGATGAAGACCGTAGCTTGCTGTGGCTGCAGCCGCTGCAACGCTTCGTCTACCGGCAGATCATGTACATCGTGGTTTGGCGCGCCGTGTCGCGTGCGTTCGCCGGCGCGGGTCAAGCGTGGGGCAAATTGCGCCGGGCCGGCACCGTCGCGATGTCCGCCGACGCGCCGCCATCAGGAGCGAGCGCGCCATGAGCACAACCGCCGCTCAACGCGCCTGGCCCGGCGAAGACCGCCTCCCGGCGTCAACGCCAAGCATCGCCGTACTTGTGCCATGCCACAACGAAGCGGTCACCATCGGCAAAGTGGTTGCAGATTTTCGGGCCGCGCTGCCCGGCGCTGAGATCGTCGTTTACGACAACGCCTCCGCCGACGCCACGCGCGCCATTGCCAAAGCCGCGGGCGCCACCGTGCGCAGCGAGACGCGCAAGGGCAAGGGCTTTGCCGTGCGCCGCATGTTCGCTGACGTCAGCGCCGACATCTATGTGCTTGTCGATGGCGACGACACTTACGACGCGACCGTAGCGCCCGAACTCGTCCGCTGCCTGCTTGATAACCAGCTCGACATGGTGATCGGCAAGCGCGAGCATCAATCCGCGCATGCCTATCGCCCAGGCCATCGCTTCGGCAACTGGCTGCTGACATCGCTGATCAATCGCGCCTTCGGCGCGCACGTGGCCGACATGCTGTCGGGCTACCGCGTGATGACGCGGCGCTTCGTCAAAAGCTTCCCCGCGCTTTCGACCGGCTTCGAGATTGAGACGGAGCTCACCGTGCACGCATTGGAAATGGGCGTTGCGTTCGAGGAAACGCCCATCCTCTATCGTGAACGCCCCGAGGGTTCGGTGAGCAAGCTCAACTCCATTCGCGACGGCGTTCGCATACTCTATTTCGTCGCCCGGCTCGTGCGTGGACAAAGGCCGCTTGAGTTCTTCTCGGCTTGCGCCGCCTTGATGCTGATCGGCGCCTTGCTGTTCGGCGTTCCGGTCATCAACGAATATCTGCACACCGGCCTCGTGCCGCGGCAACCCACTTGGATCGGCGCCGTTAGCCTCGCGCTGCTCGCGTTTTTGAGTTTCGTATGCGGGCTTGTGCTGGACGGCGTCTCCGTTAGCCGTCGCGAAGCGCGGCGGCTTGCCTATCTCGCCTTCAAGGAGCCTTGGGTGTGAACGCAGCGTCGGGAGCGCGCGGATCTTGATCAATTCTTCGACGAACAAGCCGGTATGGGACAAATGGGTTCACACAGCGTGCGCGCTCTTTGGGTTCGCGCTGTCGGCCGACGCATTCTATCCCGGCATCTTCACCCCAGACAGTCTCGAACAATTCAGCCAGGCGCAGAGCGGAGAGTTCGGCGATTGGCATCCGCCCGCAATGGCGGCGTTGTGGCGCGCGCTCAACGCCATCCATCTTGGCCCGGAATTGCTGTTCTTCCTCCACCTCGCTCTGTTCTGGAGCGGCGTGTGGATGATCGCGGATGCGCTTGTGCGCCGCGGTTGGCGCTGGGGCGCTTTGTTTCCGCTCATCGGCCTGCTGCCGTTCGTGTTCAATTTCCTGGGCCTGTTGTGGAAGGACGTCGCCGTCGCCTGCGCATGGACGTTCGCCGCCGGGGTCGCATTTCGCCGCATGGCGCGCGGCAAAAAACTGAATGCGCTTGAGCATACCGCGGTGTGGCTTGCCTTTCTCTACGGCGCGCTCGTCCGCGCCAACACCATCTTCGCGGCGGCGCCGCTCGCGCTCTACCTGCTCTCAGGCGACATCTTCACGCGCCGGCTCTGGCCGCAACTCGCCGCACTCGTTCTGGCGCCCGCGCTCATCCTGTCGGCCACAGCCTTCGTCAATCACACCGTGCTGCAAGCCGACGCCGAGCACCCGGAGGATTCGCTCTTCCTATTCGATCTCGTCGGCATTTCGCGCGCGACCGGCGCGCAGCTCGTCCCCGGCCCGTGGACGCCACAACAGGCCGCGCTCATTCCCACCTGCTATCACCCTGACAAATGGGACTGGGTCGGTATGGGCAAGTGCGAATTTCTCACCAGCACGCTCGACGATCGCCACATCTGGGGCACGCCGGTCGTGCGCCAAGCATGGATCCAGGCAATCGCAACACATCCAGCTACGTACGCAGCGCACCGGCTCGCCTTCTCCAATGAAATTTTGCGCTGGCTCGGCCCGATCCCCGTCAACGACAGTTTCATGGAATCGGAAATGAGCGACGCGCGCTGGCGTCACCATCCCGGCCTGCTCTTCCGCGCCTACCAAAAGCTCTGCGTCAGCCTCGCCAGCACGTCGTTGTTTAGGCCCTATTTCTGGCTCCTGCTCTCGCTCTGCACGCTGACGGCAGCGTGGTTTGCCGCCGACTCGCCGCAACGCCGTTTCGCCGGCGCGCTCTCTGCGTCGGCCGCGATCTACGTGCTGACCTACCTGCCCTTCGGCGTGGCGTCGGACTTTCGCTACATCTACTGGTCGATCATCGCCACGCTCGCCGCGCTGGCAGCTTTGCTGGCATGCGAACTCAAACGTCCGCGCACGCTGCTCGCGGCTAGCGCAGCCGTGCTGATCGCAGCCATCGGCGTCAGCGCGCTTTCGTAGCCGCTTCGCGAAACACCAGGAAATTGTAGCTGACGAAATTCACCAGCAGCCCCGCGGCAACGCCGACCGGCATCGCGAGGTACGGCGCCAGCGGATTTGCGTGCAGGGCGCCGAGCACCAGGGCGAAAATGCCAAGGTTCGCCAGCGCCGCCACCGAACTTGCCGCGGCGTACGTAATCCATTCGCCCCGCCCGCGCCTTGGCCGGTCCGCGAACGTGAACGACCGGTTGAACACGTATGTAAAAGCAACCGTCACCGCGAACGCGATCAGCCGCGCAGGCATCGGCGCCAGATGCGCAAGCTGCAGCAGTCCAAGCATCGTCCCGAAGTCCACGACGAAGCCCGCGCCGCCAACAATGAGAAATCGCGCAATCCGTCCCACTGTCGCCCAGCCATCCGTGCTCAGGCGCAAGTCACGCCCCGCCTCGGACAGAAGCGACAAGAATGTGGCTGATGAAAGGGCTAGTGGATAGCGCTGCCGCCGCTGACGTGCTTTCAATGCTCGCAATAGCGGAGAAAGCTCGATGACAGAGATCAATTCGGTCACCACCCTGACGCGCGAGGGTGACGTTGCGGTCATCACCTTGAACTCTCCGCCGGTCAACGCGCTGTCCGCCAATGTCCGCCAGGGCCTGTTTGATGGCTTCACCGCAGCGATCGCGTCCGACGCCAAAGCCATCGTGCTGATCTGCGAAGGCCGCAGCTTCATCGCCGGCGCGGACATCACCGAGTTTGGCGGCGGCGCGCGCGCTGGCGCTTCCCTCTACGACATCCAGGATCTGATGGAGAGCGCGCCCAAGCCGGTTGTCGCTGCGATCCACGGCACCGCGCTCGGCGGCGGCCTCGAGGTCGCCTTGTGCGCGCACTATCGCGTTGCCGTGCCGTCAGCGAAAGTTGGGCTACCCGAGGTCGCGCTTGGCTTGCTGCCCGGCGGCGGCGGCACTCAGCGCCTGCCTCGCATCGTCGGCGCCGAAGCCGCGCTCGACATGGTCACCTCCGGGCGGCACGTGCCCGCCAAGCAAGCGCTGGAGATGGGCCTCGTTGACCAGCTGACCGAAGAAGGAAAACTGAAGGAAGGCGCGATCGCGTTCGCCAACAATGCGGTCGCGCAAAACAAACCGCTGGTGAAAGTGCGCGACAACAACGCCAAACTGGCGCCCGCCAAAGGCAAGCCGGAAATCTTCGCGGCGTTCCGCAAAGCCAACGCCCGCAAGTTTCGCGGCTTCGCCGCGCCCGAAGCCAACATCAAATGTATCGAAGCGGCCGTGAACGAGCCGACCTTCGAGGATGGCATCAAGGTTGAGCGCAAGCTGTTCATGGAGCTGATGACGGGCGAGCAGTCTGCGGCGCAGCGCTACTATTTCTTTGCCGAGCGCCAAGCAAACAAGATTCCCGACGTTCCAGACGACACGCCCACGCGCAGCATCGCCAAGGTCGGCATCATCGGCGCCGGCACCATGGGCGGTGGCATCGCCATGAACTTCGCCAATGCGGGCATCCCGGTTGTGATCGTCGAACAAAATCAGGCGCCGCTCGATCGCGGACTTAAAGTCGTGCGCGGTAATTATGAGCGCACCGCAGCGCGCGGCGGCATCAGCAAGGATCAAGTCGAGCAGCGCATGGGCCTGCTGACCGGCGCGCTATCCCTGGATGCCTTGAAGGACGTCGACCTCGTTATCGAAGCCGTGTTCGAGCGCATGGACATCAAGAAGGACGTGTTCGCCAAGCTCGACGCGACCTGCAAACCAGGCTGCATCCTCGCGACCAATACGTCTTACCTGAACATCGACGAGATCGCCTCCGCCACCAAGCGGCCGCAGGACGTCATCGGCTTGCACTTCTTCTCGCCCGCCAACGTCATGAAGCTGCTAGAAATCGTGCGCGCCGACCACACCGGCAAGGATGTAATCCGCACCTGCATGAAACTGGCGAAGACGATCGGCAAGATCGCCGTGCTCGCCGGCGTCTGCCCCGGCTTCATCGGCAACCGCATGCTCGCGGCGCGCGGCCGCGAAGCGCAGAAGATGGTGCTGGAAGGCGCGATGCCGTGGGACGTCGATCGCGTACTCTACGATTTCGGCTTCCCCATGGGCCCGTTCGCGATGAGCGACCTCGCCGGCCTCGACATCGGCTGGGTGAAGGAAAAGTCCCACGGCGCAACCATTCGGGACGCGCTTTGCGAACTCGATCGCCGCGGCCAGAAGACCGGCGCGGGCTATTACGATTACGACG
The DNA here is from genome assembly GCA_047601265.1 of Terricaulis sp. GTDB lineage: Bacteria > Pseudomonadota > Alphaproteobacteria > Caulobacterales > Aquidulcibacteraceae > Vitreimonas. The sequence continues at coordinate 2,726,687 of JASGJR010000001.1, read as the reverse complement.
AGAACCGCAACGCTAAACCCTCGCCCATCACCGAGGACATCATCCGCGGCTTCATCAGCAAGTCGGGCCGCAACGCACGCACCATCCCCGATGAGGAAATTCTCGAGCGCTGCATCTATCCAATGATCAACGAAGGCGTGAAAATCCTTGAGGAAGGCAAAGCCATCCGTGCGTCTGACATCGATGTCGTCTGGGTCAATGGCTATGGCTGGCCGGTCTATCGTGGCGGACCGATGTTCTACGGTGACTTGATCGGCGGGCCAACGAAGGTGCTCGCCAAGATGAAGGCGTTTCAAGCCACCCTCGGCGACGACTTCAAACCAGCCGCGCTGCTTGAAAAGCTCGCCGCCGAGGGCAAGAAGTTTTCCGATCTGAAGGGCTAAAGCTCGTTCTCACGATTTTCGAAAGGGACAACACATGCGCGAAGCAGTCATCGTTTCTTACGCCCGAACCGGGTTGGCAAAGTCGAGCCGTGGCGGGTTCAACATCACGCCGCCAATGTCCATGGGCGCGCACGCCGTGAAGCACGCGGTCGAGCGTGCCGGCGTGGAGCCCGACTTTGTCGAAGACTGCTACATGGGCAACATCGCGCACGCCGCCGGCAATATCGGCCGCCAAGTCGCGCTGCTGGCGGGTCTACCGGTCAGCACGGCCGGCGTCTCGGTCAACCGTTTCTGCTCCTCGGGCCTGCAGTCGATCGCCATGGCCGCCAACCACATTCGCGGCGACAATGCCGAGTGCGTCGTTGCCGGCGGCGTCGAGAGCATCTCCGTCGCCGGCGGCGGCGTGCCGCGTGAAGCGATCGACCCGGATCTGCTGAAAGTCGCGCCGGACATTTTCATGGCCATGATCGACACCGCCGACATCGTCGCCGAGCGCTACAAGGTTTCGCGCGAGTATCAGGACGAATACTCGCTGGAGAGCCAGCGGCGCATGGCGGCGGCGCAGCAAGCGGGAAAATTCAAGGACGAGATCGTCCCGATGAAGACCAAGATGAAGCAGGTCAACAAGGAGACAAAAGAGGAATCGATCGTCGATTTCACGGTCACGCGCGACGAATGCAATCGCCCCGACACGACCATGGAAGGCCTCTCCAAACTTGAACCGGTGAAGGGCCCCGGCAAGTACATAACCGCGGGCAACGCCTCCCAACTCTCGGATGGCGCGGCCGCTGTCGTTTTGATGGAAGCCAAGGAAGCAGAACGCCGCGGATTGAAGCCGCTCGGCCGCTTTGTCTCGTGGGCCGTCGGCGGCTGCGCGCCCGACGAGATGGGCATCGGCCCGATCTACGCCATTCCGAAACTGCTGAAGCGCCAAGGTCTCACGGTCGACGACATTGACCTTTGGGAATTGAACGAGGCCTTCGCGTCGCAATGCCTCTACAGCCGCGACAAACTCGGCATCGATCCGGAGAAGTACAACGTGAACGGCGGCTCCATCGCCATCGGCCATCCATTCGGCATGACCGGCGCGCGCCTCACCGGCCATTTGCTGCAAGAAGGACAGCGCCGCAAAGCCAAGTGGGGCGTTGTCAGCATGTGCATCGGCGGCGGCCAAGGCGGCGCCGGCTTGTTCGAGATTTACAACTAAGAGACGCCGAGGCGGCGGCTGGCGCATGCGCTAGCCGCCGCCTGCAGGACTACACCGAAATCTGCGCACCAAGTTCGATCGTGCGCGACGCTGGAATGTGGAAGAACGTGCTGGCGTTCGTCGCATTCCGCGCCAGCCAGATATACAGGATGTCCTGCCAGCGCGGCATGCCGCCATCGGCACGCGGCGACAGTGAACGCCTGCTTACGAAGAACGACGTCTTCATGACATCGAATTGAAGCCCTTGCGCCCGGGCGGAGGTGAGCCCACGGACAATGTTTGGATCCTGCATAAAGCCGAACGTGAGCGTCACGCGATCAAATCCCGGCGCCAGATGCTCGACGCTGGCAATCTGAGGTTCGCCAACACGCGGCACTGGTGCGGTCCGCACGCACGCTATCACGATGCGTTCATGCAAAATCTGATTGTGCTTGAGATTGTGCAGCAGCGCCGTCGGCACCACGTCCGGCTCCGAAGTCAGAAACACCGCCGTTCCGCGCACCCGATGCGGCGGATTGCGTGCAATCAGGTGCAGGAACTCGATCAAAGAGCCGTCGCCGTGCGTCGCCTGCTTCAACAGGCGCGAACCCTTGAGCCACGTCCACATCACCAGCATCAATGCCGTCGCAATCAACAACGGGACAAAGCCGCCGCTCAGCAGCTTCAACAAGTTGGACGCAAGGAAGATGGCTTCCACCAGCAAGAACGGCGACATGACCATCACAGCTGTCCAAAGCGGGCGTTTCCACATCTTCCAGATCGCCACAACCGCCAGCACCGACGATGTGATCATCGCGCCTATCACGGAAATTCCATACGCCGAGGCGAGCGCCGTCGAACTCTTGAAGATCACAACAAGCAAGAGAACGCCGATCAGCAGCAGCAAATTGACCTGAGGCATGAAGATTTGGCCGATGTGCTCCGCCGAAGTCTGCACGATCCGCAAGCGCGGTAGAAAGCCCAGCTGAATGGCTTGCTGCGTGAGGGAGAACGCGCCCGAAATGACAGCTTGGCTCGCAATGATCGTCGCAGCGGTTGCGAGCGCCACTAAGGCGGGCTGCAAGATCGGCGGCGCCAGCAAGAAGAACGGATTTTGTACGGCGTCCGGGTGCAGCAACACCAATGCGCCTTGTCCCATGTAGTTCAACGTAAGCGCCGGCAGCACCAGGAACAGCCATGCCGCATTGATCGGGGTTCGGCCGAAATGGCCCATGTCGGCGTACAGCGCCTCTGCGCCGGTAACGGTCAGGAACACCGACCCCAGCAGCACGAACGCGAGCACTGGATGCGCCGCCATCAGCGCTGCCGCGTAGTACGGGTTGATCGCCGCAAGCACGCGCGGCGCGTGTAGTATTTGCAACAGCCCCAAAGCGCCTATCGCCAGAAACCAAAGCACGCATATCGGGCCAAACCACGCTCCGACCAAAGCGGTGCCGCGGCTTTGCACGAGAAACAGCGCAAGCAGCACGCCCAGCGCGATCGGCACGATGAACGGATCGATGTGGCCCTGCAGGCTGGGCAATATGGTGAGCCCTTCGACAGCCGAGAGCACGGAGATCGCCGGCGTCAGCATCGCGTCGCCATAGAATAGCGCCGCACCCAGCACGCCGATGCCAACAAAGAACGCCGTGCGTGCGCCGATAAGGCGTTGCGCCAGCGCCGCCAAAGCGAGCACACCGCCCTCGCCCTTGTTGTCGAAACGCATCAACAGGATGACGTATTTGAACGTCACCACCACCATCAGCGCCCAAAACATGAGCGACACGACGCCCAGCACCGCGCCAGGATCCAGCGCCGCGCCACCTCGGGTGACATGCGAAATGGACTCCTTGAACGCATAAAGTGGGCTGGTGCCAATGTCGCCAAAGACAACCCCGATTGAGCCGAGCACCAGTGCGGCAAACCCGGGGCGAGCCACGTGCTCCACAACATCAGCGGACGGCGTCGGAACCGGCGCGGATGCGGACGCCTCAGGGACCAGTTTTAGATGACGATTTTCCATCGCGGGCGGGAAGCTGCCCCAGTCCCGCATAAAGAATCGATACATGTAATTTGGGCGCGGCCCCGCGTGCGGCGTGAAGCCGCTACGTCAATCGGTAGCCAAATCCGGGCTCCGACAGCAGCAATTTTGGCTGCGACGCGTTGGTCTCGATCTTCTCGCGCACGTGCCCCACGAACACGCGCAGATTACGAATATCGGCGCCCGCGTCGCCCCAAACTTCGCGCAACAGATCTTCGTGCGACACTGGCCTGCCTTGCTGCAACGCCAGCGCCGCCAGCAAGTCGAACTCACGCCGCGGCATCCGCAGATCGCGTCCCGCTTTCTTCACGGCGCGCCGCGCCAGATCGATCTCGACATCGCCGCTCGTGATGACAGGCGCCGCGCCTTTGACCTGCACGCCGTGGCGCAGCGCCGAGCGCACGCGCGCCAACAATTCTGGCACGCCGAACGGCTTGGTCACATAGTCATCGGCGCCGGCATCGAGCGCTGCGACCTTCGCCTCCTCGTCGCCGCGCGCCGTCAGCACGAGCACCGGCAAAAGGTCGCCTTGCGCACGCAACTCTCGCAACAACACCATGCCATCGGCATCTGGCAGCCCCAGATCGAGCACCACCAGGTCCGGCCGCATTTGCGCCAAGCTCGCGCGCGCCTCGCGCACGCTGCCGGCTTCGAGCGCAACATGGCCTTCCGCGCGCAGCGTCGCGCACAACGTCACGCGCAGCGGCCGATCGTCCTCTACCACCAGCACACGCTGCGCATTTACGGTCATGCAGCTTCTTCCATCGGAAACGTCATCGTCACAACGGCGCCGGTGCGATCGCTGCGGTTCGCTGCGACGATGGAAGCGCCTTGCGCTTGCAGAAAGCCCCGGGCGATGGCCAGGCCGAGACCCGTGCCAGCCGGGCGGCCATCGCCTTCGACGCCGCGCGCGAACTTGTCGAACAGATGCGGCAGCGCCGCCGGCGGAAAGCCCTCGCCTTCATCCAGCACCTCGATCACCACACTATGGTCCTTCCTGAACGCACGCACTAGGATGGTTGTCCCTTCCTTGGCATACTTGCCTGCATTCTCGAGCACGTTCGCGAGCGCGGTTTCCGCCAACGCGCTGTCGATAACGATGCGCGGCAACGCCGCTGACACGTCGCGCGATACGACCATCTCCTTGAGGCCAACGCGCGCGCGTTCAATGGCGTGCTCAACCAAGTCCGCGGGTTCAGCGCTTTCCCGCTTAGCCCGCACCACGCCTGCGTCGAGGCGGCTCATATCCAGCAAATTCTCAATGAAGCGTTGCAAGCGCCGCACCTCCGAACCCGCCGACTCCAGCAACTGATCGCGCGTCGCAGCATCGTGCTTGTCGGAAAACTGCTGCAGACTTTCAATCGCGGTGCGCACGGTCGAGAGCGGCGTGCGCAGATCGTGTGACACGGACGACAAAAGCGTGCCCTTTAGGCGCTCACTTTCCGCTTCCACCCGCGCGTTCGCCGCCTCCGCGGCAAAGCGGGCCCGATCAAGCGCCACGCCCGCTTGCGCGGCCACCAAGTCGAGCACCCGGCTTTGATCCGGATCAAGACGATCGGCTTCATCCATCGGCCGCACGCCCAGCACGCCAACGAAACCGCGCTCGCCAGGCACCGGTACGAACAACCATCGCGCACCATGCAGCGTATCGGACCCTCTGCCAGCCGGACGGCGATGCTCGAACGCCCATTGACCCGCGGCAAGATCGTCCGCGCCCAGCATCTCCGGCCCCGGCCACTCGGCAATGGATTCAAGACCGGATCCATTCGGCGACAGGACAACAACGCGCGCAAAGAGCAATTTGGAAGCGGTCTCGGCAGTAATGCGCGCGATCTCTGCTTTGTCCTCCGCGCCGACCAGGCTGCGGGCGAATGCTTCCAGATCGGCGGCGCGGCGTGCTTGACGGCGCGCGATCAGCGTCTGCGCGCGCGATCGCGCCGCCACGCCACTGACCAGCACGCCGACGGCTACAAAAAATATGTTTGCGTAGATGTTCGACGGTTCGGCGATAGTGAAGGTGTAAAGCGGCGGCAGCAGGAAATAGTTGTACGCCAGCGCCGAAATGATTGCCGTGTAGATCGATACCGCCATTCCGTAGCGAATGGCGGCGACAATGACCGGCAATACAAAGACGAGCGAAATATTAGGAACGGCGCCCAAGCCGTAGAGCGCGACCGCGAGCGCGGTTGCCAACACGACAAGCGCCGAAGCGCCGACATAGCCGCCGAGATTGCCAAGCGGCGGCGGCCGCAGCGCCTCGCCAAGTATCGCCGGGGTCTTGCGCTCTTCGTGGGGCGAAATCTCGATGGCGATGTCTTCGGCGCCGCGCACCAAGCGGCGAATGATGGAGCCGCGAAACAGCTCCAGCCAAAGCGGCCGCGACGCCGCGCCGACAACGATGTGCGTGACATTCTGATCGCGCGCATAAGCCAGGATTTCTTCCGCGGGATCGTCGCCGGTTAGCGAGCGCGTGCTTGCGCCAAGTTCTTCGGCCACGCGGAACGCCTCCAAGAGCGCATTGCGCGACTTGAGCGACGCGCGATCGGCGTCCGCCGTCGCCACATGGATGGCCTCCCACGGTGCGCGCAAACGATCCGCAAGCCGCTTGGCGCGGCGAATGACCGTGAGCGCGCCCGGCGTCGGATCGACGCACGCGAGCACGCGTTCGCTCGCTTGCCATGGCCCCTCGATGCCTTGCGCGGCCATGTGCGCGCGCATTGCCTCGTCGACTCGCTCCGCTGCGCGCCGCAATGCAAGCTCGCGTAGAGCGGTGATGTTGCCGGCGGTAAAGAAATTGGCGAGCGCGCGCTGCGCCACCTCTTGTGGATACACCTTGCCGTCGCGCAGACGCTGCTGCAGCTCCTCCGGCGTGATGTCCACGACCTCGATCTCGTCGGCGAGATTGAGCAGACTATCCGGCACGGTTTCTTGCACCCGCACGCGCGTGATCTTCGCGACGATGTCGTTGGCGCTCTCCAGATGCTGCACATTCATCGTCGAGAACACGTCGATCCCCGCCGCCAGCAGCTCCTGCACATCCATCCAGCGCTTGGGGTGGCGCGAGCCTTCCACATTGGTGTGCGCGAGTTCATCGACGAGCACGACTTGCGGCTTGCGCTTCAACACCGCATCGAGGTCCATCTCCTTCAGCGTCTGCTCGCGATAGCTGATCTGCCGGCGCGGGACGATCTCCAGCCCGCCGAGCAGGTTCTGCGTCTCGCTGCGTCCATGATGCTCGACAACGCCGATGACAACATCGACATGCCCGCGCTTCCGCGCATGCGCCTCCAGCAACATTTCGTAGGTTTTGCCCACGCCGGGCGCAGCGCCGAGAAACAGCTTGAGCCTGCCGCGGCCCTCGTGCGCGGCAAGCTTCAACAATGCATCCGGCGAAGGACGAGGTTGTTCAGTCTGTCCCATGCGACCCTCGCTCGATTGCGGGCGCGGCGGCGTCCAGCGCAAGGTTGAGCGTCAACACGTTGACAGCGGGCTCGCCGATAAAGCCAAGCAGCGGCGCTTGCGTGTTTTCCTGCACCAGCCCCTCGACCTGCGCCGGCGCCATTTGCCGCGCCGCCGCCACACGCGCGATTTGCACGCGCGCGGCCGCAGGCGAAATATGCGGATCGAGCCCCGAGCCGGACGCCGTGACCAGATCGGCGGGCAGCGGACCACTTACGCCGGTCTGACGATACCGCGTCACATCATCCCTCACCCGATCCACCAGCGCTTGCGACGTCGGGCCATAGTTTGAGCCTGACGACGCGCTGGCGTCATAACCTTTTCCGGCAGCCGAAGGGCGCGGCCAAAAATATTCCGGGCGCGTGAAGCCTTGTGCGATCAGCGAAGAGCCGATGACGTGGCCGTCGCGCACGATCAGACTCCCATTCGCTTGCGCCGGAAACGCCGTCTGCGCAACCCCAGTAACCGCGAGCGGATATGCAATCCCGAACAGCACCGAGAACAACACCAACAGTGAAAGCGCAGGGCGAATATAGGACATGGCCGTTCTCACACTAAATGCAGCGCGTTGATCACAACGTCGACGATCTTGATGCCGATGAACGGCGCCACCAGGCCTCCCAAGCCGTAGACGAAAAGATTGCGCGACAAAATTTGCGTGGCGGGCGCCGGGCGATACTTCACGCCGCGCAGCGCCAGCGGGATCAGCATGGCGATGATCAGCGCGTTGAAGATGATCGCCGACAAAATCGCCGATCGCGGCGCAAGCCCCATGACGTTGAGGTAGACCAGCGACGGATAGAGCGCCGCGAACATCACCGGAATGATGGCAAAATACTTGGCCACGTCGTTGGCGATGGAAAAGGTCGTGAGCGCCCCGCGCGTCATCAGCAATTGCTTGCCGATCCCCACAATCTCGATGAGCTTCGTAGGATCACTGTCGAGATCGACCATGTTGCCGGCCTCTCGCGCGGCCACCGTGCCGGTCTGCATCGCGACGCCGACATCCGCCTGCGCCAATGCGGGCGCATCATTGGTGCCGTCGCCGCACATCGCCACCATGCGGCCCTTGCTTTGCTCAGCGCGGATGAGCTCCAGCTTCTTCTCCGGCGTCGCTTGCGCCAAAAAATCATCGACGCCCGCTTCGGCGGCAATCGCTGCCGCTGTCAGCGGATTGTCGCCGGTGATCATCACCGTGCGGATGCCCATGGCGCGCATTTCCGCGAAACGCTCTTTGACGCCGCCTTTGACGATATCCTTGAGGTAAACGACGCCGAGCGGACGTCCATCTTGCGCGACGGCAATCGGCGTACCGCCGGCGCGCGCGATGCGATCAGCGATGTCGCGCAGCAAGGCCGGCGGCGTCCAGCCCGCTCCGTTCAAGTCTTTCAAGTAGTCGACAATCGCGTCCACAGCGCCTTTGCGGATTTTCGAACCGCCCCAATCGGCGCCGCTCATCCGCGTCTGCGCGGTAAACGGAATAAAGCGCGCGTGCGCCTCCGACGGATCGCGCGGGCGGAGGTTGTGGCGCTCCTTTGCCAGCACAACGATGGAGCGGCCCTCCGGCGTCTCATCGGCAAGACTTGCAAGCTGCGCCGCTTCGGCAAGCTCCTGCTCGGTGACGCCTGTGAGCGGATGAAACTCCGTCGCCTGCCGGTTGCCCAGAGTGATGGTGCCGGTCTTGTCCAGGAGCAGCACGTCTACGTCGCCCGCCGCCTCGACCGCACGGCCGGACATCGCCAGCACGTTGAAGCGCACGAGCCTGTTCATCCCAGCGACGCCGATAGCTGACACGAGTCCGGCAATGGTCGTGGGGATCAGCGCGATCAGCAGCGCCACCAGCGCAATGCCGGTGATGGCGCCGTTGGCGTAAGATGCAAATCCCGGAATAGATGCGACCGCGATCAGGAAGATGATCGAGAGCGCCGCCAGCAATATCGCCAACGCGATTTCGTTCGGCGTTTTGCGGCGGTCCGCGCCTTCGACCAAGGCAATCATGCGGTCCAGGAACGATCCCCCGCGCTCGGCGCTTATCCGCACTACGATACGGTCCGACAACACACGCGTGCCACCGGTGACTGCCGAGCGGTCGCCGCCGGACTCACGGATCACGGGCGCACTCTCGCCCGTGATCGCGCTCTCATCGACGGTCGCGACACCGTTGATCACTTCGCCGTCGCCCGGAATGATGTCACCCGGCTCGCACAACACCAGATCGCCGATCTTGAGCTCCGGCGCCGGCACGTTCGTCACGGCGGTCGCGTCCACCGCCGCCACGCGTTTGGCGATGGTCTCGCTGCGGGTCTTGCGCAAGCTCTCTGCTTGCGCTTTGCCGCGCCCCTCCGCCACCGCCTCGGCGAGATTGGCGAACAACACCGTCAGCCAAAGCCACAACGCGATCTGCCCCGAGAACAGCGCGCCTGATCCAGCACTCAAGTCGCGCGCGAAGAAGATCGTCGCCATCAGCGCCGCCACCGCCGTGACGAAGATGACTGGATTGCGCGCAAGCCAGCGCGGATCGAGTTTCTTGAACGCGTCGCCACACGCCGGAATGAGGATCGACGCCGCGAAAACAGAAGGAACGGGTTTGCGAGCCATGATCGATCCTCAGAACACGTGACCGCGCGCGAGCTCAAACTGTTCGGCAATCGGCCCCAGCGTGAGCGCCGGAAAGAAGGTCAAGCCGCCCATGATCAGGATCACGCCGACGACGAGGCCGATGAACAGCGGGCCATGCGTCGGGAACGTCCCCGACGACGGCGGAATTTTCTGCTTCGCCGCAAGCGAACCGGCGACAGCCAGCATCGGCACGATCATCGCGAAGCGGCCCACCAACATCGTCAGTCCCAGCGTAAGATCCCAGAACGGCGCATTGGCTGTGAGGCCCGCAAACGCCGAACCGTTGTTTCCGGCAGCCGAAGAATACGCGTAGAGAATCTCGGTGAAGCCATGCGGACCGGCATTCAACGGACCAGCGCCTGTCGTTGCACTGTCGGTCGCCGCGCGCCACGCCGGCATCGCGCTCGCCAGCGCGGTAAAGCCATTGATGACGAACGGAATGCACAGCAGCGCCAGCATCACCAGGCGCATGTCGCGCCCTTCAATCTTCTTGCCGAGGTATTCGGGCGTGCGCCCGACCATCAGCCCGGCAACGAAGATCGCGAGAATGACATAGAGCAGCATACCGTAGAGCCCAGAGCCGACGCCGCCGACGATGATTTCACCAAGCTGAATGTTGATGAGCGGGATCATGCCGCCCAGTGCGCTGAAACTCGAATGCATCGCGTTCACCGCGCCGCACGACGCATCGGTGGTGACAACTGCGAACAACGCGGACGCCGGCAAGCCGAAGCGAACTTCCTTGCCCTCCATGTTGCCGCCCGCTGCGTCCACGCCAGCGGCGGCCAGATGCGGGTTGGCCTGCGTCTCCGCCCAATAGCAGAAGCCTGTGCCGGCGAGGAAAAGCACGCCCATTACGGCGAGGATCGCCCAACCTTGGCGTTGGTCGCCCACCATCCGTCCGAACACATTGGTGAGCGCCGCGCCGATCGCAAAGATCGAGATCATCTGCACCATGTTCGACAATGCGTTTGGGTTCTCGAACGGATGCGCCGCGTTGGCGTTGAAAAAGCCGCCGCCATTGGTGCCGAGCATTTTGATCGCCACTTGGCTGGCGACAGGTCCGAGGGCGATATGTTGATCGGCGCCCTCCAGCGTGTGCGCCGTGACGCTTCCTGCCAACGTCTGCGGTACGCCTTGCCACACCAGAAAGAGCGCGAACGCCAACGAGATCGGCAGCAGCACGTAAAGATTGGCGCGGGTGAAATCGACCCAGAAATTGCCGACTTGATTGGCGCGCGAACGCGCAAACGCGCGGATGAAGGCCACTGCCAGCGCGATCCCTGTCGCCGCAGACAGAAAGTTTTGCACCGACAACCCAGCCATTTGGCTGAAATTGCTCATGGTGCTTTCGCCGCCATAGCTTTGCCAATTGGTGTTGGTGACGAACGAGACCGCCGTGTTAAACGCCAGATGCGGCGAGAGCGCGCCAAACCCCTGGGGATTGAGCGGCAACGCATTCTGCACACGCAGAACCGCGTAGAGCAAAACAAAGCCGGCGAAATTGATCGCCAGCATCGCCAGCGCGTAGGCTTTCCAGCCCTGCTCTTGTTGACTTTTCACGCCACCAATCGCGTAGATCGCAGCTTCCAGTGGCCGCAGCAGCGGCGACAACCAAACCTTCTCGCCATTGAAGACGCGCGTCATGTAGCCGCCCAGCGGACGCACCAGCGCGGCGACGATCGCCGTGAACACGACAATCTGCAGCCAGCCTTGCCATGTCATCAGAACTTCTCCGAGCGCAGCAAAGCGATCACCAGATAGATCAGCATGACTGCGCCGCCAATGGCGCCGACCAGATAGTCAAACCCCATCACGCTCTCCCGCATCCGAAGACGTAAAGCGCCAGCGCCACAAAGCTCACCACGCCAACGCCGAGGAAAATGAGATCGTCCATCTGGCGCTCCGCCAAATCCGCACAGGCCGTGCTGCGCAGGAGATGAACCGTCCGCGCATAAAAAATCGATACATGGAATTGGATTTTTGAAGCCGCGATCGACTCAGCGTTCGCTCAAGCTGAAGGTGAGCCGCCGGTTTCGATGACGCGGCTTCCAGGATAAGTTGTACGACAAAACGGCACTGCAAGCCAGCGCCACGTCACGAACCGCGAAGGATGATCGTCAACCGAGGGAACCTAGAACCGCTGGTGGACCCGAGGAGGATCGAACTCCTGACCTCCGCATTGCGAACGCGGCGCTCTCCCAGCTGAGCTACGGGCCCTTATCAGCAACGGCGTGGAAGCGTGCTCCGCCCCGTTTCGGGAGCGCGGATATAGGCGCGAGCCGCCGCCAGCGTCAACTGAGAGGCGCCGGGGGTCAGGATTCAGGTGTCACAAGGGCGCCAAGCGCCCGAAACGTGGCGCCTGACACCTTTTCCAACCCGCCGAACCGCCCTACCACCTGCCACCCATGGGTCTTATCGACATCCTCTTTCAGCTGTTTCGCGCGGTCCTCGGGCTCGCGATCGCCGTGTTGGTGATATACGTGGTCCTAGGCTGGCTCTTCGCCTTCGACCTCGTCTCGCGCCGCAACGCGGTTGTTTACAGCATCTATGACTTCTGCCGCCGCTTGACCGACCCGATGGTGCGGCCATTCCGGCGCTTCATCCCGATCATCAATGGCGTCGACCTCTCGGTGCTGGTGCTGTTGCTGGCGCTGACCTTCTTGCAGGGTCCGATCTCGTATTGGCTGCAGGGCGTGCTGACCGGACGGGGTCCGGTTCTCTGAGCGCACGCCTCCGCGTCCGGCTGACGCCCGCTGGGGGCGCCGACCGCATCGATGGGCGCGCCAGCGACGAAAACGGCGTCTACCTCAAAGCCCGCGTGCGCGCGGCCCCCGAGGATGGCAAGGCCAACGCGGCGTTGATCGTCCTGATCGCCAAGGCGGCCGGCGTGCCAAAATCGAAAGTCAGCATTGCGCGCGGCGCGACATCACGCATGAAGACGCTTGAGCTAGAAGACGTGCGCGAGTCAGACATTGCCGCGTTCATCGCGCGATTCGAGGAGCACTCATGACCGGCCGCAGCATCGACGGAAAAGCCATTGCCGCAGGCGTGCGCGCCCGGGTCGCCGCTGCGGTGAGTGAGCTGCCGGGCCAGCCCGCGCTGGCCGTTGTGTTGGTAGGCGACGATCCCGCGAGCCACGTCTATGTCACGTCCAAAGGCAAAGCCACGATCGAAGCGGGCATGCGCTCGATCGAAATCCGCCTGCCCGCCGACACCGCCGAGGCGGATCTGATCGCGCGCGTCATCGCCCTCTCTAACGATCCCGACGTCGACGGCATCCTCGTGCAGCTGCCGCTGCCGAAGCACATCAGCGAACCGAACGTGCTCGCCGCACTCGATCCGTTGAAGGACGTCGACGGTCTCACCGAACGCAGCGCCGGCAAGCTCGTGCTCGGCAAGCCAGGCTTGCGCCCTTGCACGCCGGTTGGTTGCGTTATCCTCGCCAGGACCGAACGCCCCGATCTCGTCGGCGCCAATGTTGTCGTCATCGGCCGCTCCATCCTCGTCGGCAAACCCGCCGCGCTGCTTTTCCTCGAACAGAACGCCAGCGTCACCATCGCGCACTCGAAGACGCGCGATCTGCCGATGGTCTGCCGCGGCGCCGACATTCTCGTCGCCGCGGTCGGCCGCCCGGAAATGGTGCGGGGCGATTGGATACGCCCCGGCGCCATCGTCATCGATGTTGGCACCAATCGCGTGCCGGCGCCTGAAAAGGGAGAAGGCAAGACCAAGCTTGTCGGCGATGTCGCCTTCAAGGAAGCCATCGAGGTTGCAAGCGCCGTTACACCCTCGCCAGGCGGTGTCGGCCCCATGACCATCGCCTGTCTGTTGCGCAATACCGTGCTCGCTGCATGTGCGAGACGCGGTTGGACTGTGCCTGAAGCGCTCGACCGGGCCTAAAAGCGACCCCTAGCGCTTGCGCTCCCTAAACCGTCCGTTAGCTTCGCGGCCAACACGGTTTGGGAGGATTTGGAATCGTGACAGCAACAAACACTGGCGGCGGCAAAGTCACGCCCCCGCTTCAGCGCCTGTTCTTGCGCAAATCGGTGGAGCAGATGCACGCCGAGCACGAGCAAGGTGAACTCAAGAAATCGCTGGGCGCACTGAATCTCATCCTGCTCGGCATCGGCTGCATTATCGGCACCGGTATCTTCGTGCTAACAGGCCACGCCGCCGCAACTTCGGCCGGCCCCGGCATCATGATTTCATTTGTCATCACCGGCACGCTCTGCGCGCTCGTCGCGCTTTGCTACGCCGAATTGGCCTCCGCCATCCCGGTGTCCGGCTCCGCGTATTCCTATTCCTACGCATCCATGGGCGAGATGCTCGCGTGGATCATGGGCATTCTCCTGGTGCTCGAATACGGACTTGCGGCCTCTACGGTTGCTGTCGGGTGGTCCGGTTACGTCGCCAGCTTGCTGCACGATTTCCACCTGGACATCCCCGTTGCGTTGCAAGCGGCCCCCGGCGTGCAGGTCACCGACCATGACACGGGCGCCGTACTCGGCGTTGGCGTCATGAACCTGCCGGCGATGCTGGCGCTCGCCGCAGTCACCTTGCTGCTCGTGGTGGGCGTTTCGGAATCGGCCACGGTGAACAACGTCATCGTTTTCATTAAAGTCGGCGTCGTCATCGCCTTCATCATCATCGGCGCGCCGCATGTGAACACGTCGCTTTGGCAACCACTGGTGCCGCCGCAAAACCCGCCGCCACCGGCAGGCTCGGACATGACCCTTTGGGGTCAAATCTCCACCGCATTGGTGAACGTCGTCACCGGAAAGAACACAGCACACTACGGCATTGGCGGTCTGATCGCCGGCGCGGCCACCGTGTTCTTCGCCTATATCGGCTTTGAAGCGGTCTCGACCGCTGGCGCTGAGTCCAAGAACCCAAAGCGCGACATGCCGATCGGGATCATCGGCTCGCTGGCGATCTGCACCATCCTCTACATCCTGACCTGCGGCGTGCTCGTCGGCCTCGTGCCGTATCAGCAACTCAATGTCCCGGCGCCCATCGCTCTCGCGGTGGACTCGCTTGGGCCGCAATTGTCTTGGTTCGCGAAGGTTGTGAAGGTTGGCGCAATCTGCGGCCTCTCTTCAGTGATGCTGGTCCTGCTCTACGGGCAGACACGCATCTTCTACACCATGGCGCGCGATGGGCTCATTCCGCCGGTGTTTGCGAGCATCCATAAGAACTTCAAGACACCGTGGGTGAACACGCTGCTGGTTGGCGTCTTGGCCGCCGGCTTTGCGGGCTTCATGTCGCTGGACACGCTTTCGGACGTCACCAACGTCGGCACGCTCGCCGCGTTCGCCATCGTCTGCATCACGGTGATCTACTTGCGTTACAAGCGCCCTGACATGGATCGTCCGTTCCGGACACCGCTCTTCCCGGTCGTGCCGATCCTCGGCGCCATCATGTGCGTGTTCTTGCTGATGTCGCTCATGGCCAAGGACGACACCCGCAATTTCTTCATCGTCTACGCGCTGGGCGGCTTTCTGCTCTACTTTGTGTACGGCATGTGGAACTCGAAGCTCGGCAAGGGCGAGGTTGTAACGGGCACGGAGCACGTGAACCCGACACAGCCCTAAGCTGGCACACAGCACAAACGGAACGCCGCTCCTTACGGGGCGGCGTTTTTGTTTGCGTCACTTCCACAGCAGGACGACCGTTACGAACAACCCGTAGAGCGCCGCCATCGACGCTAGATATGTGCGCGTGATGGCGCCGCGGCTGAACGCAAACCACAGCGCCACCACCGCAGCTATGGTCACGCCGCCCGCCACCAGCAGCGTGCGATCCAGCATCCACGGCGTCCAGAAGACGCCGAACGCCGTAGGCACGGTCGCTTGAATCATCATCGCACCGCTGATGTTGGCGAGCGCCAAGCGGTGCTTGCCCTGCCGCACCCAAATGATCGCGTTCATCGTCTCCGGCAGTTCGGTCGCAATCGGCGACAAGAACAAGGCCAGCACTTGCGGCACGACGCCAAGCGCCGGCGCCAACGTGTTCAACTGCTCCACGAAGAAGTGCGACGCGAAAAAGATCACCACGAGCGCGCCAATCGTCTGCGCCAGGACCATGGCTAGCGGCGGCCTATCGCCCGCGCCGCGCGCCAGCGTCAGCGGCTCCAACTCTTCCACTTCGCCGCCATCGGCGCTCGACATTTCGCGCCAGAAGTAGACCGCGTAGGCCAGCAGGAAGGCGACGCCCAGCCAAGGCTTCCACGCGAACGCGATCAGTCCGATCAACAGCTTGACCACGAAGATGGAGAGAAACCACGCTTGGTCGCGGCTCAAGCGTTTGAAATCGGTCGCGACGCTTTGCTTCAGCGGCCTCTTGTTCAAGAGCAGCGCAATGCCGACTGTCGCATAAGCAATGGTCGCCAATACCAGCGGCCCGCCCAACGCCGCGCCGACGCCGAGCTCGCGTTGCGCGTCGCTTTTGGCAAACGCCACGGCGACGAACGTCACCACGCTTTCCGGCAAGGCGGTGCCAAACGCGGCGAGGATGGTGCCGGTCGCGGTGCTGCCGACCGACAAGCGCCGGCCCAACCACTCGACACCGTTCACGAAGAACTCGCACGCGACATAGATCGCCACGGCCGACGCAACCAACAGCGCGCCTTCAATCACCAAACCTTGCATCGAACATTCCGAGGATCGGGCGGCGCACACCAAAGGCCAAGCTCCCCGCCCGATCCATGAGCGGAAGCCCAGCCTTCGGTCTCGCCATGCCAACTAGGCCGCGTGCGCCATGCCGTCGCCGGCAAGTTTGTTGACGCACGCCCCGCTGATCGTCACGGGCGGCTACTCCCCAAAGGACGCCGCTGACCTAGCCGCGCGCGCTGCGCGGCGCAAGTGCGTCACGGCGTCGGGATCAGTGCGGCGATCGCGCCCCAGATGCCGCCGCCAAGCAGCACCAGCGTCGCCAGCGCCTGAATGCCGAAGCCGGCGCTGCGCGATTTCGGATCCTTCACGTAGGACGCCATGTAGACGATCCGTCCGACGATCCAGACCACGCCCAACCCGGCGGCAATCTGATCGCTCCAGTAAAGCGCAAACAGCCACATCGACACCAAAAACACTGGCAACCATTCCAGCGTGTTGAGGTGCACGCGGAAATGCCGCTCAAAGATCGGATCGCCGCTCATCGCGGGCGCGGCGACATTGTATTTTGCCCGCGCGCCACCGACCCTGATGCCCATGAAAATGTAGAGCACCAGCGCCGCACACGTCGCCAACGACGTCCATTCAAATCCGTGCATGCAGACCTCCCCGCTTCGCGCAAAAGTCGCACGTCGCGGCGCCCGCGCCAAGCGCTCCCTAAGGTGATGCGCGCGGCCGGTTCGGACTGTTGGGCAACCATTGCGGCGGCGCATCGGCATTTGCGACCGCCTCGGTCAGCGCAAAATAGAAGCGATGAAACTTCGCCTGCGCGCCGAAATCGATCGGTGTGCTCAGATCGTCTTGCGGCGCGTGATAGCGGTGCAAATACCAGTCGTGATAACGCGCCTCCTCCATGCCGCCGGGATTGAATCCGAACAGGAAGCTCACTGCGGGCACGCCGCGCTGCATGAACGGCCAGTGATCAGTGCGCCGCAACAAGTTGCGTTCCGGCTCGAGATCGGCGCGCACCTCTATGTCCATCGGCTGCGCGACGTCGCGTACAGTCTGACCCAGCGTGGAATCGTCCAAACCCAATGTCGTCAGAATTGTCAGCGGGTAGAGCGGCCGCAACTGGTCCATGTTCAGCACCGCAATTGGCGCAGGCGCCGCAGGCGTCGGATGCGCGGCAAACCAGCGCGAACCAAGCAAACCTTTTTCTTCACCCGTGAACGCCGCAAAGATCACTGGCCTGCGGAAACCGCGCCCCCCGCGCGCATCGGCCAGGGTAATCAACGTCGCCACATAAGCCGCGTCATCAAAAGCGCCGTTGTAAAGATTGTCGCCATTCACCGGCGTGCCGTAGCCGTAGCCGTCCAGATGCGCACCTAACAACACCGGCTGATTGGCGAGCGCCGGATCAGTCCCCGGTAAGACGCCGATCATATTCTCCGAAACATAGTGACGCTCACGCACTGCGAAGTGCGCCTGAAGCCGGGCGCCAAAGTCGAACGCCGCCATTGGCGCGTTGCGGCCGCCGTGTTCCAGAATGGCGGCGCCGTCTTGACCGCTTTGTCCTGCAATCGCCACGAATGCCGGCGCCGAGAGACGCAAGACCGGAATGGAATGCGGATGCTCGCTATCCGCGAACACGACAGTGCGCGCGTATGCGAGCGGCCAGCGCGGCGGCTCCATGGTGAAAGCCGTGTCATCGACACGCACCACGCCAACGGCGCCGGCTGCGGTCGCCGCATCGGTCTGCGCCCCGATCAGCGTCTGGCCCGTCCGCCGCGTGCCGAAGCAAACAACGATGGCGCCGCGTACGCCCGTCATGTCGCGCGGCGCGCAATAGCCGCGATACACAAGTGGCGCGTCGAGCGTTGCCGGCATCTCCCAAGTCGGGGCCACGGCGACGTCTTGTAAGAAACCCAAGTCGCGTCGCGTTCCATTCGCGAACGCCACTGAAACCATGGTGCCTTGGCTCAGCACCTCGACATCGTCGAATGCTATGCGCTGAAGGAAGCTGCCATTATCGCCCGCCGGGACGAGATGCGCTCGCGCGAACCGGTCGGCCACGTACGCTGCTGCGCGCTCGTAGCCCGGTGAGCCAATATCGCGACCCTCCATGCCGTCATTGGCGAGCGCCTGCGTCGTGCGCCACCACGCCGCCGTCTCCTCATCCAGCCCAGGCCGGTCGCTCGCACATGCCGCCAGCACCAGGGCCGCCGTTGCCAAAGCCGAAGTCCGACCCCAACCCATGGTGTTATTCCTGGAAGCCGCGCACACGCGCGCTAGATAAGTGGCAGAGGAGTCCGCCCATGCCCATCCAAAAAATTGGCGCTCCGGCCGCGCTCGCCCGCCTCGACGGCTGGCGCGCGTGCGAAGGCCGCGACGCCATCACCAAGGAATTCAAATTTAAGGACTTCAACGCCGCCTTCGGTTTCATGACCCGCATCGCGCTACATGCCGACAAGTACGATCACCACCCCGAGTGGTTCAACGTCTACAACCGCGTCGACGTCACGCTCGCCACGCACGACGCCGGCGGCGTAACCGACAAGGACGTCGCGCTTGCGCATTTCATGGACGAGGTTGCGGCAAAAACCGCGGCGCCCACCTAGCGCGGCACGATCAAGGCACGCAGCGCGTACGCCACCGCCCCCGTCACCATGAGACTGCCAAGCCAAATCGCCGCAAACCACAGCAAACGCTTTGCCAGCGGCGGCCTCGCTTCTCCATCCTCGGGCGGCCCCTCAATGATACGCGGCATCAGCGTCCACCTTGGCGCGGAAGAGCCAGTACACATAGGCCGTGTAAGCGAGGATCAACGGCAACAACGGCGCTGCGCCCCAGAGCAAAAAGCCCAACGCGTTGTCGGCCGCGGCAGCCTGTTGCGGCGTGAGAGCAAACGGCACGATATACGGCCACAAGCTCACGCCTAGACCGGCATAGCCGATCGCGAATAAACTGACCGCCAACAGATAGGGCAACACCAAGGGCTCGCCCTTCCAACGCCGCCACAACGCAAAGCACACGAGCGCCGCCGCTATCGGCAATGGCGCGAGCTTGATGAAGTTCGGCCAGTCGATGTGCGTCATCGACACGCCCCAGCGTGCAGTTACACGCGGATCCACACCGAGCGTACCCAGGCTGACCGCGCCCATCGCCATGGCCGTCAGCAGCGACACCGTGCCAACCCAGCTGCGCGCGCGTTCGTACAAATCGCCCTTGGTTTTGAACACGAGCCAACAACCACCCAGCAGCGCATAGCCAGACACCAACGAAGCCGCGACCAATATCGAAAACGGCGTGAGCCAATCCATTGGCCCACCGGCGAACACACCGTTGTGCACATGCACGCCCTGCACGAACGCCCCCAACACAAGGCCCTGCGCCACAGCCGCGACGATGGAGCCGCCGGCGAAGGCCGCAGTCCAAAACTTCTTGCCCGACTTTCGCCCATGCGCGCGAAACTCAAACGCCACGCCGCGGAAAATCAGCGCGATCAACATCAGAATGATCGGGATGTACACCCCCGGCATCAACGCGCCGTAGGCTCTCGGAAACGCGGCAAACAAACCGCCGCCGCCCAGCACCAGCCAAGTCTCGTTGCCGTCCCAAACCGGCGCGATCGCCGCCTGCATCTGGTCGCGTTCCTTAGCGTCCTTGGCAAACGGGAAGAGAATGCCGACGCCGAGATCGAAGCCGTCGAGCACCACGTAGAGAAACACCGCCGTTGCAATCAGCGCGGCCCAGATGGTCGGAAGATCAAGCATGGCTCAAGCCTCCCTCACCGCGGCGCCCAGCGTCGAACCCGGCGGTTCGTTCTGCTTGGGCTCGGGCTCATGACTGTCGGGCCCCTTGTTGATCAGGCGTAAAATGTAGATCGCGCCTGCGGTGAACACGATCGCGTAGGTGACGATGAACATCAGCAGCGAAAACCCGACCTGTCCCGCTTGCACCGGCGCCACGCCATCTGCTGTGCGCAGCACGCCGTAAACGAGAAACGGTTGCCGCCCGACCTCAGCGACAATCCATCCGCAGACAACCGCCACGAAACCGGACGGCGCCGCCAACATCGCCGCACGCTGAAACCATTTCGCCGTGTCGACGCGCTTAGCCGCCCACAGCGCCGCGCCCCATAAGCCAAGCGCCACCATCACCAGACCCATGCCCACCATCACGCGAAACGCCCAGAACGTGATGAACACAGGCGGACGATCCTGAGCCGCAAACGAGTCGAGCCCTCTCACCGTTTCGTCAGCGGGCAGATTGTTCACTGCGGAGCCAAGGCCAGACACTTCCAAAGCCAAGTCGTTGCGCTGCGCTTGCTCATTGGGAAATCCGATCAGCACCGTCGGTTGCGACGGCCGCGTCGTCCACCAGCCTTCAAGCGCGGCCACCTTCGCAGGCTGATGCGCGTGCGCGACGATGCCGCTCTCGTGCCCGGCCATGATCTGCATCGGCCCAACCACCGCCATCATCAAAATGGCCATCCGCAGGCTTGTGCCGCTTTCCGCTTTCGGCCTGCCCGCCAGCAACGCAAATGCCGAAGCGCCGCCGACGACCATCGCCGTGGTCAGATACGCACTCAGCACCATGTGCGCGAGCCGCGACGGCATCGACGGATTGAAGATAACTTTGAAGAAGTCGGTTGCGACCATCGTGCCGTCCGCCGCGAACGCGAACCCTTGCGGCGTTTGCATCCAGGAATTCGCGGAGATGATCCAGAACGCCGATGTCAGCGTGCCTGCCGCGACGATCACCGTCGATGCAAAGTGCAGCCCCGGCCCCACGCGCTTCCAGCCGAACAACATAATGCCCAGGAACGACGCTTCGAGAAAAAATGCGGTCAAAACCTCGTAGCCAAGAAGCGGTCCGATCACGCTGCCCGCTAGGCGCGCGAACGCGCTCCAATTGGTGCCGAATTCGTAAGACATCACCACGCCGGACACGACGCCCATGGCGAACGACAGCGCGAAGATTTTGACCCAGAACAGGTAGAGGTTCTTGAACAGCGGCTTCTTGGTGAAGAGCCACAGCCCCTCAAGCACCGCCAGAAATGACGCCAGCCCGATCGAGAACGCGGGGAAGATAATGTGAAAGCCGATCGTGAATGCGAACTGCAAACGCGACAAGAGCAGCGCGTCAAAGTCCATGAGCCGAACCTCGCTCCCTAACGCTGAGGCAAAACTACGCGCTTTGAATTTGGTACGCCACTTGCACATTGCCGCCCTGGGGCGGAAAGTCGCGCGACAAAACGGAGGAACAGATGGCGGGACGTGTTGCGGGCAAGAAGGTGTTCATCACGGGCGGCGCGCAAGGCCTGGGCGAAGCCATGGCGCGCGCGCTGGCTGCCGAGGGCGCGAAGGTCGCCGTCGCGGACAAGAACTCGCCCGGCGCGGAAGCAGTCGCGCAAGATCTGAACAAGAAATACGGCGCTGAAACCGCCTTCGCCTACCCGCTCGACGTCACCAATGAAGAGCAATGGATCAGCGCGCTTGCCGCCGCAGACAAAGCCATGGGCGGCATTTCCGGCCTCATCAACAATGCCGGCATCTCCGCGCGCGAAGGCGGCATCGAGGAACTCTCGCTCGAAACCTTCAAACGCGTCATGGACGTCAACGTCGACAGCGTGTTCCTCGGCGCCAAGCACGGCATCAAATATCTGGCGAAAACCCAGCCCGGCTCGATCGTCAACATCAGCTCGATCGCCGGCCTCATCGCCAACCACACCTCGCCTGCGTACAACGCATCGAAAGCCGCGGTGTGGCTCTTGTCCAAGAACATCGGCCTCTACTGCGCCAAGAAGGGTCTTAACGTCCGCTCCAACTCGGTGCACCCGACCTTCATCGACACCCCCATCCTCGACCCGCTGCGCGGCATGTTCGGCAAGGAGGAAGCGGAGGCGAAGCTGGGCCGCCAGGTGCCCATGGGCCGCATTGGTAAGCCGGAAGAGATCGGCAATCTCGCCGTGTTCCTTATTTCCGACGAAAGCAGCTTTATCACTGGCGCGGAGATAAAGGTGGACGGCGGCATCTCGGCGATGTGACTTGCCGCCATTCGGCACAACGCGAAGACTCACAATGATGAAATACGCTCTCGCCGCCTTGGCGGTTCTTTCTCTCGCCGCGTGCGATAACCAGCCGCCAGGAAAGGGCTCCGCACCCGCGCCTGGTCAAAGCGGCACGGTGGCGCTCGGCAGCACACAGAACCTGCCGGACTGGCTCCTGATCGCGCGCCAGCGCGATTGCGAGATTCAGAACTGCACCGGCTCTGTTTATTTCAATCAGCGCAGCATCACCCGCAACGCCGACGGCACCGCCGACATTTGGATCCAGACCGATCACGCCATCCCCCAAGACTACGTCGAAGAGGATGCGCACACGGTGACGACCCTGCACTACACGCGCGAGCGTCAGCACTATCGCTTCAAGTGCGAGGCCGAGCAGTTCACCGTGGTTGAACGTCAGATCATGGGGCCGCGCGACACGGTCATCGCGCACGACGCGTACAATCAACCGTACCGCAACCCCGCGCCCGGCAGCTTAGTACCGGTGATCTTGCCCGTCGCCTGCAAAGGCAGCTGACGCGTCTTAGTGCGTCTGTCCGCGCTGGTAGATGATGTTGACCAGCAGCACCTGCGCGCCCGGCACGCCGAGTGTGCGGTCGACCGCGGTCTGAAACAGGCGCGTGATCGTAGTTGGATCAGGCTCGGTGCGCAGCCGATAGTAGACGTTTGCGTAAGTGGAGAGCGCCGTGCGCAGCGCGTCTTGCAGGCGCGGCGCGTTCAGCGTTGCGCGCCTGCGCAAATCCGCATTCTGCACGTCGATGCCCATATCGACGATAAAGGTGCCGGAAGGTTCATAACGTTGCAGCACCACAGCCGAGAGCGTCGGCACCGGCAAATACGATTGCGCCGAGGTGAGCCGCTCTTGCCGGCTCGCCGGCGCCTGCCCGCCGTCCTCGCCGCCGCCGCCATGCCCTTCGGCGGCGCGCGCGGGCGCGGCGGCCAAAGCTGCCGCAACAAAAGTAAACGCGAGGATGCGCGCGATCCGCATGGCGCCAAACCATTTGGCCGATGCGGCTAAAGAAGCGTGAATTCCGCTTAGGTTGAGGTCCAACCGCCGTCGATCGACAGCGCCGCGCCGTTGATTTGCGCCGCGGCGTCAGAGGTTAAAAACAGCGCAAAGCCTGCGACATCCTCGACTTTCACGAATTCCTTGGTCGGTTGCGCCGCAAGCAGCACGTCGTTGATCACCTGCTCGCGGGTCAGATTGCGCGCCTTCATCGTGTCCGGAATCTGCGCCTCGACCAAACCAGTGTGCACATAGCCCGGGCAAATCGCATTGCAGCGCACGTTGAAGCGGGCGCCCTCGAGCGCGGCGGTCTTGGTTAGGCCGACTACACCGTGCTTGGCGGCCACATAGGCCGACTTGAACGGCGAAGCGACCAAGCCATGCGCGGACGCGATATTGATGATGCGTCCGTATTTGCGCTGCTTCATATGCCCGAACGCGGCGCGAATGGTGTGAAACGCCGATGAGAGGTTGAGCGCGATAATCGCGTTCCACTTGTCGTCCGGGAAATCCTCGATCGGCGACACGAACTGAATGCCCGCATTGTTCACCAGCACGTCGAGTCGCCCAAACGCGCCGATGGCGCTTTCGACCATCCCCGCGCAGGCTTCCGCCTGCATCAGATTGGCGCCGTCATAGCGGACCTGCACGCCATGCTCGCGCTCCAGGCCCGCGCGTATTTTCTCAATCTCGCCCGCGTCACCCAAGCCATTGAGCGTCACATCCATGCCCGCCTTGGCGTAGACGGTGGCAATCCCCAGGCCAATGCCGCTGGTTGAACCTGTCACCAGCGCTGCCTTGCGTTCACTCATCGCCGAACTCCTGCCTTGCCTTGCCTCCGCACGCCGGAACGGCTAGCGCAAAGTTCATATAAGGCCACCTGCGGCGAAAGAGGGACACCGGCAATGGATTTTTCCGCGCCAATCAACGCGTTCGTCGCGGGATTTCCGGATTTCATCATTCAACTGGGCGCGGCGATTGCCCTCTTCATCGTATCGCTGACCGTGTACGTGCTGATGACGCCACATAAAGAGCTGGCGCTCATTCGCGCCGGCAACCCGTCGGCCTCCCTGGCGTTTGGCGGCGTCGTCGTCGGCTTGGCCATCCCGCTCGGTTCCTGCCTCGCCCATTCTTACGGCGTCATTGATCTGACCATTTGGGGCATCGTCACGCTGCTGTTGCAGCTTTTGGCGTTTCGCTTCGCCGATATATTCCTGCGCGGATTGCCGCGGCGCATTGCCGAAGGCGATGTAGCCGCAGCGATTTTCCTGATGAGCATCAAAATTGGTTTGGCGCTGATCATCGCCGGCGCCGTCAGCGATCCCAACATGATGATGTTCCGGAGCGGCTGATCTTGATGCGGCTCATTCCGGATTGGCTGCTCTACATCGTCGTTACGGCGGTGCTGGTGTTCGTGCTGTTTCGGCTCGATCATCGCGAAGACGCGCCCGAAGCGCTGCCCGATTCCACCGAAGCGGGTTCGTATCTGCCGCCGCCGTCGATTTACGATCCTGATGTTCTGGTCGAGGTCGGACCTGCGTCGTCCGGCCTTGGCACGGCGTTCGCAATTTCCGAGGACGGCTGGTGGGTCACTGCACGACACGTGGTCGATGCGTGCCGCAAAGTGGGTTTGGTGGTCACCCGCGGCCAAGCCTTGCGTGTGCGCGAAGTGAAGCCCGCGCTGTTCGCCGACCTCGCGCTCCTGCGCACCGACCGCGCGCCGGTCGCGCTCGCCGTCAACACCTCGGAACGCTCTCTACAAATCGGACAGCGCGCGTTTCATGTCGGCTATCCGCAAGGCCGCCCCGGCGAAGCCTATTCGCGCCTCATCGGCCGCGAAAATCTCATCGGCCGCGGCCGCTACAATATCGACGAGCCGGTGCTGGTGTGGGCTGAACTCGGCCGCACCGCTGGCATTGGCGACTCGCTCGCCGGCATGAGCGGCGGTCCCGCCATCGACTCCAATGGCCAAGTCATTGGCGTCACCGTTGCGGAGTCGACGCGCCGCGGCCGCATCTACACCGCCTCGCCCTCGACCATCGCGCGTCTTTTCGGTGTGGAACAAGTTCATCCCGAAGGCACGCCGACAGCGCGACTCACGGCAGAGAATTACGGACAAGAAGCCGACGACCTCCGCCGCACGCTGGCGGTAGCACAAGTCGTCTGCGTTGGACCGGATCAATGATGGCGCTTGCGGATCGGATGATCGAAGGCGTGCGCCGCGCCGGTTCGCCTCTCTGCGTTGGACTCGATCCGTTTCCCGATCGCATTCCCGCATTGTTCGGCGACGCCAAAAGCGATGCACGCGCCGTCGCCGCGTTCGGCGAAGCCATCATCGCGCTCGCCGCGCAACACGCCGCCGTCCTCAAGCCGCAAGTCGGATTGTTCGAGCCGTATGGACATGAAGGCGTGCGCGCCGCCACCGAACTCACCGCCACCGCACGCGCAGTCGGCATGACCGTGATCCTCGACGCCAAGCGTGGCGACATCGGCACCACGGCGGAAGGCTATGCGCGCGCCACGCTCGGACCCGCGCCCGGCTACGATGCAGATTGCGTCACGGTGAATCCCTACATGGGCGTCGACACGCTTGAGCCGTACATGAAGATCGCCGAGCAAAACGCCAAAGGCGTCGTCGTGCTCGTGCGTACATCGAACCCCGGCGCGCGCGACATGCAGGATCTCAAAATCGGCAATGCGCCATTGTGGTCGCGCACTGCGGAAATGATCGCGCCACTGGCTGCGCGGCTTAAAGGAAATTCAGGTTGGTCCGGTTTGATGGCCGTGACCGGCGCGACCTATCCAGATGAAGCGCGCGCCATCCGTGCGCTCCTGCCGGACTCGTTGTTCCTCGTCCCAGGTTATGGCGCGCAAGGCGCCAGCGCTGCGGACGCCGTCGCTGGTTTCGTTGTGAAAAACGGCATGCGTGAGGGCGGCGTCGTCTCCTCGTCGCGCGCCGTGCTTTATCCACCTGCCGCGCAATCCGCGAAAACATTAACGGATTGGAGAGCTGCAATCGCAGACGCGATGAGTGCGGCCAAAGCGGAACTGCACACCGCCTGCGCAGCCTGACCGCGCGACAAACGCGCACGAATTGGCTATCTCCTGATTCGGGATGCAACGCGGATCACAGCGATCCACGGCGAGGGAGAAACCCATGCGCACAACCATCACGCAGCTCATCACTGCTTTGCTTTTCGCATTGGGCTTCGCCACCAGCGCCTACGCCGACGGTCGCGGCAGCGCCGGGCGCGATATCGCCGCGCCGCCGACACACGAAGCGCCGGTCGTGCATCAAGCCGCACCGCAAGGCCGCACCGGCCAGATCACCATGCAAAACGGTCAGCTCACGCTGAACGTCCCGCACGGTTGGAAATTCTATTCCTCGGAAGAAGCCTACGCGTTCCTCCAGCGCACCAATTCTGCAGCGCCGAGCGGCAGCGTCCTCGTCCTGCTGGCGCGCGACGGCGTCAATCCGCGCGAAACCAACAGCTGGGCCACCGTCGTGAGCTACGACGAGATCGGCTACGTGCAACCTGAATCCGCGAGCGGTCTCACCGATGCCAATTTCGAACAAAGCGTGCGCGATGCGCGCCGCACGCAGAGCCGCCCCTTCGAAGGCTTCGCCGTACAACCCGCCTTCGACGCCGCGACCCCAACCGTCGCCTGGGCCGAGCGCCAGGCCGCGCCGGGCACAGGCGGCGCTGCCGACTTGCGCATGGAAAAGCGGTTCATGGGCCGCAAAGGCGTGGCCACGCTCACCACCATCGGCACAGCTGACCAGCAAGACGCGATGCAGAAGGCCAATGACGAGCTGACGCCTGCGCTCACCTTCGCGCAAGGCTATCGCCAGGCCGACTTCCAACCGTCCACCGATCAGGTCTCGACCTATTCCGTCCCTGGCCTCGTCACCGGCGTGCCCGCGCCTACCACCGCGCTGCAAGCGGTCGCCGACAACACCGCCAGCTCGCAAACCTCGTTCGGCGGTCTCGCCGGCATGTTTCCGTGGATCGCCATCGGCGTCGTCGTGCTCGCTGGCGTCGGCTTCCTCGCCACGCGCCGCAAAAAGCCTGTCGACGAAGCTTAGTCCCCGTCAGCTCACGGGACGATCAGGTATTTATCGCCCGTGCGTTTGGCGTTGATCGCTTGCAGCGTCGCCGGATCCAGCACCTGCGCCAGCGACACGCGTTTGCTGTAGTGGCTCTTGAACGTCGTCGTCAGCTCATCGACCACGCGCTTGCGCATGCGGCCCACCACTTCCATGCCCGCCTTCGCCATGAACGGCGTTAGCAAGAAGCCCGACAACGACCACGTCAAACCGAAGCTGCGATTGAGCGTCGTCGGCCCCACATCGAGCCCGCCATAAATGTAGACCTGCTTCATCTCATCCGAGCCGTAGCGGCTGTACGTCTTCATGCGTTTGACCGCGGCTTGCTCCATGGCGCCGAGGATTTGCCCCGCCAGCTTGCCGCCACCGATCGCGTCAAAACCAAGCATTGCGCCGGTTTCCGTCAGCGCGGCGACAAGGCCTTCCATGAATCCGTCGCTCGATGAATCCAGCACATACTTCGCGCCGATGCCCTTCAGCAGCGCCACTTGTTCGGCGCTGCGCACAATGTTCACCAGCGGGATCCCGTCCTTGGCGCAGATTTTCACCAGCATCTGCCCGAGGTTCGACGCTGCCGCCGTGTGCACCAGCCCCGTAAAGCCATCGCGCTTCATCACTTCAGTGAACGCCAGCGCCGTCAGCGGATTGACGAAACAGGACGCGGCGTCCGCCGGCTCAGTGCCCGCAGGCAATTCCATGCACATTTGTACAGGAAGACAGCGATACTGCGCATACATCGCGCCACCCAGAAGTGCGACCGTCTTGCCCATCAGCGCTTGCGCTTCCGGTGACGCGCCTGCCTTCACCACAACGCCGCAACCTTCGTTGCCGATCGGCATCGCTTCACCGATCCGGCCCGCCATCGCGCGCATGCCCGCCGGCGGCACGCTCGCCGTCAGCAACGGCTGGCCGTCGCGTGTTGAAGCCTTCGCCGTGGCCACATCGGCGGCGCCCACTAATAAGCCGAGATCCGAAGGATTGATCGGCGTCGCCAATACCTTGGCCAACACCTCGTGATCGCGCGGCTGCGGCATCGGTTGGCGCACCAGCGAAAGCTCCAGTTCGCCGCTCTTTTTGACGAGCGTCAGCATGGTCAGGTTGTCGGCAGGCACATCGGTCATGGGGCGCGCTCCAGCAGTAAGGTCTGCACTAGCGCTAACGGAACTGGATCGGCCTCACAACGCCAACTCGCGCACAAGACGTCCAAGATTCGCCGAAAAGCGTCGTTCACTGCTAAGCCGCGTCGCTTAAGAACGCGATCAACCCATCGACAATCTTTTGCCCGCCCTTGGACGACGGTTCGATTGGCGAGACAGCGGAGAAATCATCGCTTTCCGTGCAAACTTGGTCGAGGCGAAACACAGGTACGTTCCGGACCGCGGCTTGTTCGCAGATCAATTCATTGAACTGCCCGATGGCAAAGGCCCCGAAGGAGCGCAGCAGCGGTTCCTCAAACGGAATGGCAGTGTAGACGGTGCAAACCCCGAGCTGCACCGGCAGTTGCTGAAGCTGATCCAGCATCTCCCCGTAGAGCGCGGCGAACGTCGCCTTCGGCGCAGCCAGGACGCTTCCGGCGTCATTGAGCGAACGAACACTGCTTAGAAGGTGGCTGTAACCAATGAGATCGTTTCCACCAACGCTTACGATCAAATGGGTCGCATGAGTTGGCAAATTTTCGGTCTGGCACAACACATCTCGGATGCAATCGCCATCGACAGCAATCTTGAACGCTGACCAGCCACGGGGAAGAGAGCGGCGCATCTGTTCGATAACGCCGATGTCACCCATCACGTAAGCGTCATTGTCGAAGATGGAATCTCCGGCAAGGACGATGTGTTTGGTACTCGCGGTCATAGGTCTGACTAGACCTGTTCCGCGGCTTAGTCACTTCTGTCCTCCGACTGCAAAGGGCCAAAAGCGGACCGTCGCGGATGAGCCTGCCTCGACCCCACACAAATCCCGCCTAACACCCTGATTTGGCGCGCTAGCACCACAATCAATCCGACCGGCTCAGCTGCACGCGTACACTCGCGGCCATGCGTGTCAGCGCCCCACCCATTTCAGAGCTCAGAACTCCAGCGGCTTCGCCGCTGGATTTTGCTGTGGCTCAAATGGTTCACGGCATTCCTCGCTACCGCGGGAGAATTCGCGCCCTTCACCCAACAAGCGGAACGCGTCGCGCACAGCTGGCTCGATCATATCGAGCGCGGTTTGCTGAGCGTCATCATTCTCCGCGCGTTCGCTAGCATACGGACGCTGCAACCTCCGCGGCATTCCTCGCGCCGGCGCAAACAACGCCAACACTGGCGCGCGCTCATCGGCTCATCACTGCGCCGCGCCCTGCGCGGCCGCACGCTCGCGGAGCGCATCGCCGCTCTTTCACAAAACCTCGAGCCCCTGGTCGCGCGCTTCATAAAGCGCATTCCGCGCGGCCTCACGCGCCGCCGTCCCTTCATCGCGCGCCCAGAATCACGCACGCCTGCACACGCGAGTGCGACCGCGCTTCCCGCATGCACCGCTGACACCTCGTAGCCAGCAGCACAGCTCAGTTCTGCCCCACGCTGCATGCCCCGCATTCGGCGGCGCCCGCGCGCGCTCAAAATCATGAACCGCCGGCGCCGCGCAAGCATCGGCCTTCGACGATGAATCACGCGGTCAGCACCACGCCATCGCGCACGACAATTGCCACGCGCGTCAGCCCTTCGCCATTGCAGGGGCCACCAGCGCAGGCGCCGTTGTCCAACGTAAAGCTCGCCCCATGCCCACCGCACAGCATGTAACGCCCTTGCTGCACGACGATGCGACCGTCCGAACGTTGCAGCGGATAACCCGCGTGCGGGCAGAGATTGTGAAACGCGGCGATCGCGCCACCGCTGCGCGTGACGACAATGGCAGTCTTGCCGGCGTAACACACGAGTGCGCCCGGATCAGCAACGGCATCGACGCGCGTCAACGCAACATTCGGCGCGATCTCGGGAAGCTTCACGCATTCTCCGCGCGGAACGGGCGCGACAACAACGCGACGATTGCAGCGTCGATGCCGATCTTGCCTTCAAGAATGTCCGCCACTGCCTCGCAGATTGGCATCTCGACATTGTATTTGCGCGCTAGCGCCACCACCGCCGGCGCGCTCTCCATGCCCTCGGCGACGGAGCGGCGCTCCGCCAAAATGTCGGCGAGCTTTCGGCCCTCCCCGAGTGCTGCGCCCAACGACGTGTTGCGCGATGTCAGCGAGGCGCAGGTCAAAACCAAGTCGCCAAGACCGCAGAGGCCCGACAGCGTCTCCGCTTTGGCGCCCATCGCCAGGCCCAAGCGCGTCAGTTCTGCGAAGCCTCGCGTGATCAGCGCTGCCCGCGCACCGTCGCCAAGTTTGCGGCCTTCGGCGACACCGCAGGCGATGGCGATGACATTCTTCACAGCGCCGCCAATCTCGGCCCCAACCAGATCATCCGCCACGTACGGACGAAACGTCGGCAGGCCGACGGTGGCGACAACGCGCCGGGCAAAGTCCGCATCAGGGCTGGCGATCGTGGTCGCCGTGGGCAGACCGCGGGCGACATCCTTGGCAAAGCCTGGGCCGGAGAGGACCGCTGGCGTCGCCCGCGGCAGCTCTGCGGCGAGCACATCGGTCATGAGCGCCAAGCTGCCCCGCTCCACGCCCTTGGCGCAGAGCACGATGGGCGGCGATGGCGGCAGGTGCGGACCGATGGTCTTGAGAACGGCGCGCATGTGCTGGGCCGGCGGCGCCGCCAGGATCAAATCGGACTTAGCGGCCCCGGCAAGATCGGCGGTGGCGCGAATACCACTGTGAAGCGGCAAACCCGCCAGAAACAGGGTATTCTCATGGGCCGCGTTGATGGAGGCCACGACTTCAGGCTCTCGCGCCCAGACCAGCACGTCCCGGCCAGCTGCGGCGCAGACCTGTGCCAACGCCGTTCCCCATGCCCCGCCCCCCAAAACCGACACTGATTGAAATGCGCCGGTCAAAGGAGTGAATCCTTCATTGAACGTTCAGTCAAAACCGCGTAGCCTGTAGGGATGGATGACGCCAAGCACGAAACTCGAGACCGTATTCTCGCGGCAGCGATGAACCGCATCAAGCATTACGGTTACAGCAAAACGACTATGGCCGAGATTGCCGCCGATTGCGACATGTCGCCGGGCAACATCTATCGCTTCTTCGAAGCCAAGATCGACATCGCCGAGGCCATGGCGCGCAAGCATTATGCTGAAGAGCACGCCATGATGGCTGCGGTTGGGCGGCGAAAAGACCTCACCGTCGATAAGCGCCTGCGCGAAATGCTGCTGCAGCGGATGCGCGATAATTATCAGCTTTTCGCGGATAACGCCAAGATTCTTGAGGTGGCCGAGGTCATTACCAAGGAGCGCCCGTTGTTCATGAACGAACTGATCGCGCAAGAACGTGTCGGCATTACCGCGTTGCTGGAAGAAGGCATCGAGGCCGGCCTCTTCGGACCCTGCGATGCGCCGTTTACGGCCGAGATGCTGCAATCGGCGACGGTTAAGTTCAGCATGCCGCAAATGATTTCCAAGCTGACGCTGCCCAAGCTTGAGCGCGAGTTTCACGGCGTCATGGATCTCCTGCTGAAAGGCCTCTACGCGCGCGACGGCGCTGAGCAGAAGGCCAAGTCAAAGGCGACCGTCGGCGCAAAGTGAAATCGCCGCTACTGAATTACTGAACAAAATTCACTTTATTCATTGATCATTGTCAGGCGGAGTGGTACATCTCTTTTCATCGGAAGCACAAACACCGAGCCCTGGAGAGAGCCCCATGACCGCCAATCGTCCTTCTTCCCTGCTGATGACAGCCTTCGTCGCCGTTGCCGCCGTGATCGTCCTCGTCGCCGTCTCGCCTGTCTTCCATATCGCCGGCCAAGTCATTTCCTGAACCTGGGTTTTCCGCGCCCTCCCAGCGCAAACCAGGGCATTTTGCAGGCGCGAAGGCCGCCCCTTCGCGCCTGTCTTTTATTTGCAAAAATGACAGTTAAATTTAACCAATACTCCCATTTCTGCATAGCTGGCCCCGTGTTTTCCCGGCTACACAGCGTGACCGAAGAAGCGCACATCCTCGTCTCGTGATGTTCGCAATTGCAGCATCAAAACTACCTGTGGGGAGAAATTCCATGTCTGCGCAAGACCTGCCTGCCACGACCCGCGCGCTCTCGGTGGTCGTCGCGATCGCACTGGTCGCTACGGCGCTGGCGCCCTTCATCCTGACCGCGGTCCGGGTGGTGGCTTAAGCTTTAGCACCTTTACGCCCGGGCCGATGGCTCGGGCGTAATTGTGCGGCCGCCTCGTCGAGCGGCCACCGTGGACGGGCCGGAAATGACAGCCCGTCACTGAATCCCTGGTCCTGGGATTTAATGCGGAGCCGCTCCGCGCCCGCCAGAGCAATCATAGCGGCATTGTCGGTGCACCACCGCAGCGGCGGCGCCGCGAAATCATAGTTCCGCGACCGCGCTAGCGCTTCCAGCTTCGACCGGATCTCCTGATTGGCGGCAACGCCTCCGGCCACCACCAATCTTCCCTTTGCACCCCAAACAGCGTCGAATTCTCGCATCGCATTGGCAGTGCGATCCAGGAGCACATCGACGACTGCCGCCTGAAAGCTTGCGCAGAGATCGGCCTTGTCCTGCGCCGTCAGCACGCCGAGCCGCTCGACTTCGCGCGCACACGCCGTCTTCAGTCCTGCGAAAGAGAGGTCGCAGCCTTCGCGCCCGAGCATTGGGCGCGGTAACGAAAACCGCGTGGAATCGCCGTTTTGCGCACATTTCTCGACCAGCGGTCCGCCGGGAAAGCCAAGATCCAGAAGCTTCGCCAATTTGTCGAACGCTTCACCCAGCGCATCGTCGATAGTCGATCCATAGCGGCGATAGACGCCCACATCCATGACGCCGATGAACTGGCAATGACCGCCCGACATGAGCAGCAGCAGGTAAGGAAACGTCGCGCCGCCGGGACTCAAACGCGGCGAAAGCGCGTGTCCCTCCAAATGATTGACCGCGATCAGCGGCTTGCCGTGCGCCATGGCAATCGCCTTGCCGCCAAGCAGGCCGACCATGACGCCGCCGATCAAGCCCGGACCCGCCGTCGCCGCGACCGCGTCCAGATCCGCAAAATTCAGTCCCGCGTCGGCCATAGCCGCCGCGATCACGCCATCCAGCCCCTCCACATGAGCCCGCGCTGCGATCTCGGGTACTACGCCCTTATAAGGCGCGTGCTCGGCGACTTGGCTCAGCACCACATCGGACAGAACCTCAGGGCCATTTTCGCTAAGGCGCAGCACGGCAGCCGCGGTTTCATCGCAGCTGGTTTCGATACCCAGGACCGTGAGCGGCTTCATGAAGAGGGCAATATGGCAATACGGCAGTAAGGCAATACGGGGTGTGTGACTGAACGCCTATTGCCCTATCGCCTTACTGCCGTATTGCCTTCGCTATGGCAGCTCTTTTCCGCATCGGCGCGCGCGGCTCAAAGCTTTCAATCGCGCAAACCGAGTTGGTGCGCGCGACGTTTGCGCGAACGATTGGCGTGGATGTCAGCGCCGTCGAGATCGTGCCGATCGTCACCAGCGGCGACCGCCTGCAAAGCGGCAGATTGATTGAGGCAGGTGGCAAAGGCCTCTTCACCAAGGAACTCGACGAAGCACTGCGCGACGGCCGCGTCGATTTCGCAGTCCACTCGCTCAAAGACCTGCCGACCGATTTGCCGGACGACATTGCGCTCGCGTGCGTGCCGGAGCGCGAAGATCCACGCGATGCGTTTGTGTCCGCAAAGGCCAAGACACTTGAAGAATTGCCGATGGGCGCCGTTGTCGGCACGGCAAGTTTGCGCCGCCAAGCGCAAGCGCTCTACGCCCGTCCCGATCTGCGTGTGGTGACGCTTCGCGGCAACGTCGATACACGCCTGCGCAAACTCGAAGCCGGCGACGCTGACGCCACGTTTCTCGCGCTGGCCGGATTGAAACGGCTCGGCGTTGCCGATCGCGCCTCGAGTTTGATCGATCCGGATTTGATGCCGCCGGCTGCGTGCCAAGGCGCACTCGCAATCACGACGCGCGCGGACGACGCCAAGACGCGTGATGCGCTGGCGCCAATGCAAAACGCAGATGCGCGTACGGAAATCGAGGCCGAACGCGCATTCTTGCGCGCGCTCGACGGTTCGTGCCGTACGCCGATCAGCGCGCTTGCGCGCAAGAGCGGCGCGGCGCTGACATTCACTGGCGAAACCTTGACGCCCGATGGCAGCGCGCGTTGGCGGCGCACGGCGAGCGTCACCCTCGGCGCAGACGCCATCTCCGAAGCCAAAGCGCTGGGCGACAAGCTCGGCCGCGAGATCGCCGCCGAGGCCGGCGATTCCATCGTTGCGGACGACGCGTGAGCCTCCGCGTCGCGATCACACGCGCGGCGCCTGAAAATGCGCGAACCGCCGCGCGTCTGCAGCAACGTGGCGATCTCCCGCTGCTGGCCCCGCTTCTCGACATTGAACCACGGCCTTTCGACCTCAGCCTCGACGGTGTGCAGGCGTTGTTGTTCACCAGCAGCAGTGGCGCGCATGCGTTTGCGTCGCACAGCCACGCGCGCAATCTGCCAGTGCTCGCAGTGGGGGACGCCACAGCGCAAGCGGCGCGCGACCGCGGCTTCGCGCACGTCAGCTCAGCCAATGGAGACGTGGCGACGTTAGCGGCACTGGCAGCGCGCACGCTCGATCCAAGCGCCGGAAAGCTGCTGCACGTAGCAGGCACGCACATCGCCGGCGACCTGGGCGGGACACTTCGGGCAGCCGGCTTCGATGTCGAGCGGCGCTTGACCTACGAAGCGGTCGCGGTGACGGCGTTACCGCTCTCGTTCCAGGAACCGTTGGACGCGGTGCTTTTCCACAGTGCGCGCGCGGCGATGGTGTTCGCAGCCCTGGGTGCGCCGCGCGCGGATCAGCTGGCTGCCGTCTGCATGAGCGAAGCGGTCGGGGACGCGGCTAAAAAAACCGTCTGGAAGCAAGTGATCGTGGCAGCGGCGCCACGCGAGGACGCGCTTCTGGCGGCTTTGGCGCTGGTGTAAAACTCCCCTGCTGGCGCAAGCGCTTGAGCGCCCTCCGGCGAGGCCTTAAGTTTGCCGCGCACCCGCGACTCGTTTCTGGCGCGAAATGCTGGAAAAGATTGCGGAAAATGGGGAAGCCACATGAGCCGAGACGACGATGGTGAGCGCGGACGCGCCGAGCCGATCGACGTTGACTTCGAACCCGCGGAGCGCCGCTACCGGCGCGAGGCAGAAGCAGCGCATTCACATGAACCGGCTCATCGCGGCGTAGGCGGCGGCACCGCTCTCGTGCTGGCGATCCTGGCGGCGGGCGCAGGCGCTGCCGGCGGCGCGGTGGCGCCACGCGTCGAACCTGTGCGCGTTGCGCTCGACAAAGCATTTCCGGCATCGGCGACGGCGCCGGAAAATCTCGCCGCGGCGCAATCGCCCACGGCGTTGTCCTCGCGCGTGAAAGCATTGGAAGACGTGGTCAACGCGCCGCTCGATTCGTCAGGCACGCCGATGACGGGTGGCGACACCATGGCGCGCGTGATCGCGCTGCAAACTGGCCTCCGCAATGTCGAAGGCCAGCTCTCGCGCATTCCGTCGAGCGATCAGGTCGCACAGCTCGTTACGGAAGTGCGCGGCTTGCAAGAACAATT
Source organism: Terricaulis sp. (assembly GCA_047601265.1). Taxonomy (GTDB): domain Bacteria; phylum Pseudomonadota; class Alphaproteobacteria; order Caulobacterales; family Aquidulcibacteraceae; genus Vitreimonas. The sequence goes on along the minus strand of JASGJR010000001.1, from coordinate 2,690,506 downwards.
GCCCGCTGTTGCACAAGAAGCGCGCGACGCTTCTGTGGCGGCGCGCGCGGCGTTTGCGGTGGCGGCGGCGTCGGACGCCTCAAGCCATTCCGGTCCGTTCGAGCAGTCGTACCAATCGCTGCAGGCGTTGTTGCCGCAAGACCCCAACGTCTTGGCGCTTGAGCCGCTGTCGCGGGTCGGCGCACCAACGCGCGCGGACCTGAACAACCGCTTCAACGGTCTGGATATCGAGATCATCCGCGCCGCCACCGAAGCGCAAGCAGGCGCGGGATTCTGGGGCCGCATTCAGGCGATGCTGGCGCAATGGATCGTTATCCGCCGCGCTGGAGAAGGCGATACGCCCAACGGCGTAGTCGAACGCGCCAATAAGCGCCTTGCCGCCGACGATCTCGCCGGCGCGATTAGCGAACTCAACAAACTCTCCGGCAGACCGCGTATGGTCGCGCAGCCATGGATCACCGACGCGCAGCACCGGCTTGAGATCGATACCCGCCTTGCAGCGATCCGCACCACTCTGTCGCGGGGAGCGTAAGCACCATGTTACGCTTAGCTTTCCTCCTTCTGGTTGCCGTCGCCGCGGTGCTGGTGTCGTGGCAAGTCATCACTGCGGACCAAGGCACAGTGGTGATCAGTTGGTTCGGCACGCAAATCTCCACGAGCGGGCTTTTCGCGGTGCTCGCCCTGATCGCAATTGTGGCAGTGGCGCTGCCGCTGCTGCGGCTGATCATGTTCTTGATGGATGCGCCAGGCCGCATTGGCAAAGCCAACCAGCGCGCACGCACGCGTCGCGGCCAAGAAGCGCTCGCGCTCGGCTTGATCGCTGCTGAAGCCGGCGAGTTCGAGGATGCGCGCAAGCATGCTGACAAAGCCGAAGATCTCATTGATGAGCCGCGCTTGGCGCTGTTGCTTCAGGCGCGCTCCGCGGAGGTCTCGGGTGACACGGCCGCTGCCGAGCGCGCCTACGCCGGCATGCTCCAAAACGAGGATACTGAAATCCTTGGCCGCAAAGGTTTGATGGCTGCTGCGCTGAAACGCGGCGACCGCACTGGCGCACGCGCGCATGCGGAAGCAGCGCTCAAGGCGTCGAAGACCGCACACTGGCCCTTCCAATACGCGTTCGACATGCAGGTGCAGGCCGGCGATTGGGAAGCCGCGCTCGATACGCTCGAAGCCGGCGACAAGCGCAAATTCCTCGACGATAAGATCGTCAAGCGCCGCCGCGCCGTGTTGATGACGGCGGAAGCGCAAAAGCTGGAGCGCGAGCGCAAGCCCGACAAAGCTGCTGACATGGCGCAGAAGGCGTTCCGTACCGCGCCGCAATTTGCACCGGCTGCAGCGATGGCCGCACGCCTGCTTGCCGGCGAAGGCAAAAGCGAACGCGCCGCCGCCATCCTCGAAGAAGCCTGGGAGAACGGTCCCCACCCGGCGCTCGCGCATGCCTACCGGGATCTGGTTCCCGGCGAGACACGCGAAGCCCGCGCCGCGCGCATGCTCTCGCTAGCCGAGCGCCGCCGCGACACGCGCGAAAGCAAGATCGTCACCGCCGAGATCGCGATGGAACGCGGCGACTGGCCGGCGGCGCAAGCCGCGCTTGAAGACGCGTACCGGGAAAATCCTTCATCGCGGATTTGCATCCTGTTCGCGCAAGTCGCGCGCGGCCGCGGCGACGAAAACGGCGCGCGCACGTGGCTGGCGCAAGCCGCAGCCGCGCCGCGCGAAGCGGACTGGTCGGATCTCGATCCGGAAGGTCCAGCGTTCCTCTACGACGACAGCGACTGGGCGCGCTTGGTCTACGTCTTCGGCGACGGCGGACAATTGATCCATCCGCGCATGGAGCGCGGCGCCAACGACGCGCTCGGTCCGGTCCTGGCTCTGCCCGCAGCGGCGCTGCAAGCGCCGAAAATGGAGCCGGCCACCGGCCCCACGCTGCAGGCGCAGCCCGCCGACGATGTCGACGTGGAAGAAGTCCGCTAGAAGCGCATCGGCGCCTTGCCCTCCCGGGCCGGGCCGCGTACAGAACCGCGCTTCCGCCCCTAGCCACATGGCCAAGGGATGTGAGCCGCCTTAGCTCAGCCGGTAGAGCGGCGCATTCGTAATGCGTAGGTCAGGTGTTCGAGTCACCTAGGCGGCACCATCATCTCTCGTTCGGCGACTTTCCGCGCCCACCGAACAGCAGATCAACTCGTGCTGAGATAGCTTGGCTATTGCTGGCGCACGAAAGCGTGCAAGCTTCTGTCAGACCGCAACCGCGGGCGAGCCACTTGTCTGACGCCATTGCCTTGATTGAGCCACCAGCTCCCGCTGTGCATCCCAAAGATTTGCCGCCGCTGCGGCTGATACTGGGGACGATTCGCAACAGCCTTGAGATTTGGCCAGCGCGCGCGTTCGTGGAAACATTTTCACGCAACAAGATATTCGGGATCAAGAGCGTGCTCATCAACGATCCCGCCGGCATTCGCCACGTACTTGCGACCAACGCGAAGAACTATGTGCGCCCACCCATCATGGCGCGCATCGCGCGGCCGATCTTAGGCCAGGGGATATTTCTCGCCGAGGGCGACGCGTGGCGCCAACAGCGACGACTGCTTGCCTCTGCATTCACGCCTCAGAGTGTCTCTAAACTCATTCCGCATTTCGCCGCGGCCGCGTCTGATTTCTTGGCAGGCCTCAGCGCCGACAGAAAAACCGATCTGTCTGACGCTTACCAAGGCGTGGCGCTCAACGCGGTGCTGCGTGCGCTCTTTTCGATTCCCAACCCATCAGACCGGGATCGCGTCGCAGGCGTTGTCCGCGGCTACATCAACGGGCCTGGCAGGCCACAAGTCTTCGACGGCTTTGCGAAGTCAGAAACCGATTTCAGCTTCGCGCTCAGCAAGCGGCGGGCGTTTCGGCAGCGCTGGACAGCACGAGTGGACGCCATCGTCAGCGCGCGGTTGGAGGCGCAGTCAGCGCGCCCCGAGGACCTGCTTGATTTGCTGATCGCGGCGCGCGATCCGGAAACAGGATTGGGACTTCAGCAAGCCGACATCCGCGACCAAGCGGCCACCATGATCTTCGCGGGTTATGAAACAACGGCGCGCTTGCTGTTCTGGGCCAGCTATCTCTTGACGCTCGATCAAGCCGAACAATCGCGTGTGTATGCGGAGATTTCCGCTTTTCCGCCCGCGCAAGTCGGCGCGCTTGAAGATTTGAACCGGTGGCCGCGGCTGCGTAATGTCTTGCTTGAGGCGCTGCGCCTCTACCCGCCGCTGCCGCTGCTCGTGCGCGAACCGCGCGAAGACGACGTGATCGCCGGCGAGCGAGTGCGCGCCGGCACACAAGTCTACATCGCGCCCTGGATCATGCACCGCCATCACGCTTATTGGCGTGAACCAACAGCATTCTCACCCGACAGATTCGCCGATCAGCCGTCACCTTGGACCAACGGCGGCGCTTTCCTGCCGTTCGGCGCAGGCCCTCGCATCTGCATCGGCGCCGCCTTCGCGCTCGCTGAGGCGCAAATTGTGCTGGCAACTTTGCTCAGCCGTTTTCGTATTTCGCTCGACGACGAACGGCCGGTTCTGCCGGTGGGACAGCTGACGACGCAGCCGAGCCATGCGCCACTGTTTACGTTATCGGCGCGCGCCCATTATTGACGCCCTACGCCGTAGCGAGACACGCATCGACGAGCGCTTCGAACGCAGCGCCGCCCCGGATCGGATCGGCGGCGGGCAGTTTGAGTTGTTTGCCGGTGCGCTCGATGGCTTTCTTTGCATCGGCCGCTGTGAGGCGCGACGTGTTCAGACTGACCCCGGCGCAGCGGATTGCAGGATTGGTGCGCGCGCCCAAGCGCAAAGTGAGATCAATCGCGTCCTTAAGATCCGGCAACGGATAGTCGGGATAACCCAGCACCGCGGCGCGGCTGGGATCGTGACACAGTACAATGACGTCCGGCTGGCTGCCGTGCAGCAGTCCAAGCGAAACGCCCGCGTATGCCGGATGAAACAGCGAGCCCTGCCCCTCGATCACGTCCCAATGATCGGGCGCGTTCGCAGGGCTCAGCATTTCGGCTGCGCCCGCTTCGAAATCCGCGACCACCGCGTCCATTGGCATGCCTGCGCCAGCGATGAGAATGCCGGTTTGGCCGGTTGCGCGAAAATCGGCGTCAACGCCGCGCGCCGCAAACGCGCGCGCGATAGAGAGCGCGGTGTACTTCTTGCCGAGCGCGCAATCGGTGCCCACTGTAAGCAGACGCTTACCCGCGCGCTTGCGCCCATTTGCGACCGGTATGTTCGGCGGCGGGACGCGAATGTCGATCAGTCTGCGATCGTGCGCCTTCGCAGCGTGCACCAGCTCCGGGATCGTGTTGAGTTTGGCGTGCATGCCGCCAACGAGATGCAGGCCCGCTTCCAGTGCTTCAACCAGCGCTGGAATCCAGCTTGGCGGAATGATGCCGCCGGGGTTGGCAACACCAATCACCAGCGACTGTGCACCCGCGGATCTTGCCGCGGCAGGACGCATCGGCGTGAGGTCGATGCTCAGACCGCCGGGCAGGCTGTATTCACCAATGCACCGCTCCGGCGCCCAGTCACGCAGACCGTACGCCGTCTTGGCGTAGCCCGGCTCCGTCGTGTCACCGAGGAAGAGCAGATAGGGACTGGGGAGGTCGATCACCGCGATTAGCCGCCGCTCGCACGACGGCGTGGATCGAGAGGTTCGACCACACTCGCCAGCGTCTTGGCGCCGTGCGCGGCCGCCATCAGTTGCGCTTCCGCGCCGGTGCAGATGGACAAGACGCGGCACGTTGCGTCGCCAACCGCGATGTAAGCGTGTCCCATGCCGCTGTCGAAGTAGATCGAGTCGCCTGCGTTGAGCCGCACCGGCGTGTAGAGACTGGTGTGGAGATCGACCGCTCCTTCGAGCACGTAAGCAAATTCTTCGCCCGGATGGCGCACGAGTTCGCCAAACTCTTCGAGGCTGCGCGCGCGGACTTCGGCGATGATCGGGACGAAGCTCTTGTTCAGGAGGTCCGCCGCGCAATAGAGGTGCCCGTAATTCTCGGTATCGATAGAGCGGCCCTCATTGGCGCGCGTGATGCTGCGCCGCCCAGAAAGCGTTTGTTGGGGTGCGTCCGAGCCGCCGAACAGCCGCGAAATGTCGATCTCCAGGCCCTGACTAAGCCGCGCGAGCTTGTCGTAGGTCAGTGAAATTTTGTCGTTTTCCACTTTCGAAAGCGTGGAAATGGGCAGTCCGGTGCGGGCGCTTGCTTCCGCCAGCGTCCAGCCTCGGCGCAGGCGCTGCTCCTTGAGCACGGCGCCTGGGCGCGCCTCTGACCGTCCGGCTGTATCAGACATTACCCGCTCCCATACAGCGTAGCGTAGCCGGGATGAAGTCAATAAACCACAAGCTTAGCCAAAATTTCCCTGTTTTTGCAATTTGATTGCACAACTGGAAAATCTGTGGTCAGAAAACCGGAAACGGCGCTCCCGCCATCCTCTCGGCGTGCGCCTGTGCAGGGGGAGAGAGAAGATGCTCAACCGGATCGCGCTCGCACTCGTTGCGTCCGCTTCGCTGCTGCCGCTGACCGCGCAAGCACAAGAAGCGAACTCTAACAACAGCGCCACCGCTACCGAAGAAATCGTCGTGACGGCGCAAAAGCGTGAAGAGCTGTTGCGCGACGTGCCGCAATCCGTGAGCGCCATCACTGGCGACACGCTGCAAACGCTGCAGGCCAACGATTTCTCCGATTATGTCGGCCGCATTCCGGGCATGGTGCAAACCAGCGCGCAAGCTGGCCAGACGCGCCTCACGCTTCGCGGCTTGGACACCGCCGGCGTGGCCTCCACGATCGGCACCTATATCGACGAAACACCGTTCGGCTCCAGCACCGCGCTCGCCAACGGCGCCATCCTCGCCATCGATCTCGATCCCTATGACATCCAACGCGTCGAAGTACTGCGCGGCCCGCAAGGCACGCTCTATGGCGCAAGCACGCTGGGCGGCCTGATCAAGTTCGTCACCGTCGATCCCACGCAACATTTCGAAGGGCGCATCTCGGCAACGGGCGAAAGCACATCCGGCGGCGATCCAACCTGGGGCGTACGCGGCCTCGTGAACATTCCACTAGGCAGCCAGGCCGCCATCCGCGTCAGCGCCTGGAACCGCTCAGAGGGCGGCTTCATCGACGATCCGTCGCGCGGCGAGGACAACATCGATAGCGTCGACACCACCGGCGCGCGCATCAAATTCATTCTGCACGCCAATGACGATATGACGATCCGTCTCTCTGCGATGACGCAAGAGATCGACAGCGACGCACAATCGGTCGTCGACTATTTCCCTGCTCCGCTCACACCCGTCGCCGGTGACACCGATCAGCAACGCGCGCTGAATGAGAGCAACGACGTTATCTACAACGTTTTCAACGGAACGGTGGATTGGGACCTCGGCTGGGCGAGCCTGACTTCGTCGAGCAGCTACAACGAGCTCAATCAAGGTGATCGCCTCGATTCAACCGCCGCGTTCGGCTTGGCGTCCTTCATCGGCGCCGACATGGATCAGAACAAGTTCACGCAGGAATTCCGGCTCGCTTCGCCAAGCTCGGACCATCTCGAATGGTTGGCAGGCGTGTACTATTCGAAGGAAACCGCCAAACTCTTCCAGGACGTCTTCCTGATTTTGCCGCCACCCACAGGCAACATTGAATCGGGTCTGAATGTCGGCCTCAATTCCGACTACGAGGAAGAAGCCGCTTTCGCCAACCTCACCTATCATTTCACGCCGTCATTCGACGTCAGCGTGGGCGGGCGCTACTCGCACAACCAGCAGAACGTCACGCAGTTCGGCACCGCGGGTTTGCCCGGCGCCGGCGCCTCCGACGATGACGTCACCACGTATTCGGTGGCGCCGCGCTGGCATTTGAGCGACAGCACGATGATCTACGGCCGGATCGCGAGCGGTTATCGGCCGGGCGGCCCCAACGTGCTCTCGGCCTTCGGCACCATTCCGCCCACGTTCGGGCCGGATCGCGCGACCAACTACGAAATCGGCTTCAAGAGCGACGTAGCCCCGGGCCTACTGCGCGTTGACGCCTCTGTCTTCTACATCGACTGGAAGGACATCCAGCTCCTGGTCAGCGACGGCGTCGTCGCTGGCAACGCCAATGGCGGCAGCGCCGTGAGTGAAGGCGTGGAATGGACAGCGACGCTAACGCCGATGCAGGGATTGTCGGTTCTGTGGACCGGCGCCTACACGGACGCGCATCTCACGGCCGACACCGATCCGTCGGGCGGGCCCGTTCTCACCGGCGGTCACGACGGCGACCAACTGCCGAACGCCGCGAAGTGGACAACTTCACTCGATGCCGATTACGGCTGGAGCGTGTTCGGCGACGCCCACGCATATGTCGGCGGCAGCTGGCGTTATGTGGGCGAGCGCTACACGGCGTTCGACACCGGCCTCATCTCGGCAGTCGGCGCGGCGCAGCTGAAGCTACCGAGCTACAACGTATTCGATTTGCGCACCGGCATCGATTTCGATCGCTACACCGTCGAACTCTTCGCCAAGAACGTCACGGACGAACACGACCCGGTGACGTTCGGCGGTTTCGGCTCGACGCCGCCCAACGCGGTGGGCGCGCCAAACGGCCAAGCGTCGATCCTGCGTCCGCGCACGATTGGCGTCAGCCTCAGCGCACGCTTCTAATAAGAAACGAACCCCAACAGAAATTGCCCCTCCCGCCACCGCGGGAAGGGCTTTTTCTTTGTGCGGATGACTCTGACTATTCCTCGTTGTGCGCGGCGGCGGCCGTAGCGCCTGCCGGCTGAAAGTCGAGATCCTGATAGTCGAAACTGAAATCAGCTTGCGGCGAGATCGCGCGCATGCGGATGCGATCGACTTTGCCGTCGGCCCCAAGATTGAATGTCATGTAAGCGGGCTCGATCACCGGATCGCCCCACACGACGCGAAAGGTATCGTACTGCCAGTGCGTCGCTTCGCCGACCATGCCCGGCGTTTGCCGGAAATTGACGACAAGCTTGTCGCCTTGCTGCGTGACCGAAATCGGCCCGTACCAAGGATCGACGTAATCGCCCGCATAGTTGGCGAGCGCCAATGACGGCCCTACCTGCGCCGGCGCCGCGGTCTGTGCGTTGAGCGCTGCAACCGCGCGCTGATCGCGATCATGGACGAATTGTTGCCAAGCCGCGCCCCAATCAAAATGCGGTTCGCCAAGATAGTGATCGAGCAATTCATAGGCGACGCCGAGTGCTGCCTCGCCATCTTCGCAATTGATCATGACGGAGATGCCGACATTCTTCTCCGGAATCAGAATGAGAATGCCTTGCTGGCCGATGACCGCGCCGGTGTGCATCAACAAGCGATGGCCGCGATAGTCGCGCTCGGTCCAGCCTAGCGCATAAGACTGAAACTGCGGCGTCGCCCCGCTTACCGGGGCCGGATACTGGCCGATTGGAATGTGCACTTGCGGCGACCACATTTCATGCGACGCCGCCTCGCTGAACACGCGCTGACCGTTCGGCAGCTGGCCATGCGCCAATTGCAACGCCATCCAATGGCCCATGTCGTTTGCGCTTGCAGTGACGCCGCCGGCTGGATTGGAGCTCGGCGCCAATTCCGGGTCGTATGGTCCGCGCCCGCTGTCATCGAGCACGACCTGCGTGCCCATGCCATGCATCGGGCCGTCATTGCGTGCATGCGGCCACGCGCGATTGACGGTGCGGCGGCGGTCCGCGGTGTTGTCGGTTGCGGTGCGCATGCCGGCGGGACGCAGAATATTGTCGCGCACGAAGTCTTCCCAAGTTTGGCCGCTCACCTCTTCGATCAGCTGGCCCGCTACCATGTAGAGGACGTTGTCGTACGCGTAGCCGCTGCGAAAACTAGTTGCGGGGCGGAGATAGCGGAGGCGGCGCACGGTTTCGCGGCGCGTCAAACTCGAGCGCGGCACGAACATCAGGTCGCCTTCGCCGAGACCCAGGCCACTTCGATGAACCAGCAGATCGCGCACAGTCATTTCACGCGTGACCCAAGGATCGTACATCTGAAACCACGGAATGTGGTCAATGACCTTGTCGTCCCAGTTGAGCTTGCCCTGATCGACGAGAATGCCGATCGCAGCGGTAGTGAACGCCTTCGAAATCGAGCCAATGTGGAAGATCGTGTCGGCGTCGACGCGCCCATTGGAGCCAAGCCTGCGAACGCCAAAACCGTGCGCATAAGTCGTGCGTCCGTTCTCCACGATTGTCACCGCCATCCCCGGCACGCCTACCTGCTGACGGATGGTCTCGACACGCGCATCGAGGCCGGCGGGCGGATCGGCCGACGCAACGGCGCTGGCGCCACACCAGGCCACCGTCGCCAGAATTGCGAGCTTGAATGCGCGTCCGGTCATGTCGTCTCCCCTTCAGGCGTTTTGCGATGCCGCTCCGCGTGTGCGCGCGAGCCGCCAGACTCCAAGCGTCAGCAATGGCGCGACGAAGATTACGATGACTGCGAGCGCGAGTGCGCGATAGCCCTGCGCAATCAGATCCACGAGGCCAATTTTTTCCGCCAAAAACACCGAGCCCACGAGCAACACCGCAGCGATGCCGAGCCGCGTTCGATGCGACAATTCCTTTGATGTGCGTGCGCGATAGGCGCCGGCGACCCGCTCGTTGAACGCGTTGACGCCGCCTGCGCCGCTCTCGACCAACGCCGAGAAGATCATCAATTGAAAAAGCACGTGAAACACCGGCACGTCGAGTTGGCGCAGCAGGAAGTCGGACGGCAGCGTCTCGCCGCCGATTTGCGGATAGAATGCGACCATGCAGATGAAGAAAACCAACGCCGGCCAAATCGCCAGCGGTCCCGATAGCAGCCCGGCGACGACAGCGTCCTTCGCGCTTGTGAAGTGACGCACGACCGGCAAGATGATCACGGCGCCGATGACGTTGTAACCGGCATATGTGAGACCATTGAGAGGCCAGCCGGCGCGCGGCGCGGACGCGGCAATGTTCGCCAGCGCATGATCGCCGAACTTGCTCAGCGCCAAAACAGCAAAGACCGCGTAGACGCCGTAAAGGAAGATCGTCACCCACTTGAACAGACGCTCGACGGCGGCGTTTCCATACGCGGTGAACGCTGCGATCACGACCACCAGCGCAAGCGCTCCGACGAAATCCGGCAAGCCGAACAGCGCTGCCCCGATTGCGCCAGCCGCTGCGCCGAACACAGCGAGGATCAGAACGATGAACAGCAGATAGGCGATTTCGAAGCCGATCCAGAATGGGCCGAGCAAGTTCTGGAAGAAGCCGCGATAATCGAAGCTGCGGGTTACGTACGCGAACGAGAACGTCAGCGCACAGACGACGCTCCAAACCACCATCGTGAGCAGGATCGCCAGCACGCCGCCCATCGGGCCGCCGGGCAGAAAGAACTCCGCAAGTTCGCGGCCCGTCGCGTAGCCGCCGCCGATCACCACTGCTTTGAAGGCAAAGCCCGGCAACAGGAAGCGCTGAAAGCGCGTATGCTGCGCCTCGGCCATTAGGCGGCCGAACCGCGGTTGCGTAGACCCATGGCGAACAGAATGATCGCCGCGAGCAATGTCGACGTCGCGCCGATGCCGAAGAAATATTCCGCAGGAATTTGCTGCCAGAGCGCACCTATATAGCCGGCCGCGAGACTGCCGATGAACTTGGCGATGTACCACGCGCCCATCAGCGTCGAGGCGATCTGCACAGGCGACAGATTGCCGAAGAGCGAAAGACCAATGGGAATGACCAACAGTTCGGCGATGGTGAGCAATACAAAGTAGCCGATCACCCACCAGGCGCTCACCGGCCCGTTAGCGTCGTAGGAAAACGCCGCCGCTACCATCACCAGCGACGCCAAAGCGGCAATCGCGCAACCGAGCGCCATGCGGTGAAACAAATTAGGGTGATGCCCCGCATCGCGGCGCTTGCGCCAGAACATCATCAGGAACGGCGTCAACAAAATGATGCCAAGCGGATTGATCGACTGAAACCACGTCGCTGGCATTTCCCAGCCGCCAATGTGGCGATCGGTGCGGTCCGACACCCATAGCGCGATGGTGTTGCCGCTCTGCTCGTAAGCAACGCGGAAGAGGATCACCACTGCCACTACGCCAAGCAGCATGTAGAGCGCTTTGCGATCGTCCTTGGTGAGCGGCGTGCGTTCCTTTTTCTCAATGCGCTCGCGCGCTACGTCGGGCGGCAGCAGACGTTGGTTCAGCATGTAGATGACGAGACCGATCAACATGCCGACGCCGGCCGCGGCAAAACCCCAATGCCAGCCATACGCTTCGCCGAGCGAACCGCACACGAGCGGCGCCAGGAAGCCACCGAGATTGATGCCCATGTAGTAGGCGCTGAATGCTTGGTCCCGGCGGGCGTCGCCATCGGCGTAGAGTCTGCCGACTTGCACAGCGAGCGGCGGGATGAACAGGCCATTGCCGAGCGCCACCAACGCCAACGCCGGAAACAGCAACGGCTCGAACGCCATGGCGAAGTGACCGCACATCATCATGGCGCCGCCGATCAGCACGCTGCGTGTGCGTCCGAGCACGCGATCAGCCAACATGCCGCCGAAGAACGGACTGAAGAACGCTGCCGCGCCGTAGGTCCCGTAGATGATCGATGCTTGCGCCTGCGGCAGATGCAGTTGCTGGGTCATGTAGTAGACCAGCATCGCTTGCAGACCGAAGTACGAGAACTCGGCCCAGCTCTGCGTCAGAAACAGAATCGTGAGGCCGGGCGGGTGACCAAAGAGGCTGCCGCCCCGCCCCGCCCGCGCCTCTGCGATTTCCGCCATCAGCTCAGTACGCGTAGTTGAAGCTGAAGAAGTTCACGGCGTAAGCGAACCACAGCATCACCAACACAGATGCCAGCAGCAGCACGCCCCAGATCTTGGCGAACCAAGTCGAGCCACCCCGCCAAAGCGAGAGATTGAGCCAGAGCGTGCCGAGCAGCGCGGCGAGCGGAAGCACGGCGCCCAGGTAGAGCAGCGTAAGCGGGCCGCTGCTTGCGCTGCTGGCGGTGTTCGACAGCGAGCCCATCAGCCAGACGATGAAGTATACCCAGCCGAAGAAATGCAGCAGCGTCACCAACGAAACTGCGGGACCAAGGCGATGCGCCAGCGCCCGCGCGCCTTCGTACGGAAACGGCTTGCTGTGCGCCTTGCGCACAAGCGCACGCACCGGCCAGCTCACCAGCGTCAGAGCCAGGATCGCCAGAGCTACGCACAAAAGCGGCAGCAGCAGAGATTTGGAGCGATACCAGGGCGCGCGAATGTCCTCAATCGCGAACGATAGCGGCTCGTAGGCGATGGCCGTGACTATGCCGTTCTCGACACGCGCGCTCATGCGATCGTGGCTGCCGAGCGCCTTCCAAACGAACGGCGAAACCTCGCGCCAGTGTTTCGGCGCACCGTTGGCGTCCGGCAGGCCGAAGCCAACGAGGTCGCCATTGGGCAGCATGCCAACCGTGGTCTGGCCCGCGAAATAGACGGCGAGCAACGGATTGGTCTGTGACCGACGCGAGCTTTCGTAGTCACCCACCACTTGCGCGCCGTGTGCGCGTGCAGTCGGCAGCGGCGCGGGATCAGCGGGACGCGGCGCGGGATAGTAGCGATCCATCAGCGCTTGCATGAACTGCCAGCGCAGCAGATGCGTCGAGGGCGCATTTCCGCCAACGCTGTTGACGCTGATGAACACGCCGATGTTTTGGTCAAGCAACAGCGCTACGTTGGAGTGAAACCATTGCGTGTCGCCGCCGTGGGCGATGATGTTCTGCCCGTTCAGATCTTCATGATAAAAACCAAGGGCCATACTCTCGACGACCGGAAACTGGCGGTCGCGATAGCTGTGCATCATGTCCGCAGTTTGCGGTTGCAGGAGGCCCGCGCCGTGATTGAGGTGCGCAATCATGAAGCGCGCCATGTCGGAGCCGGTCGTTGAAAGCGATCCGGCCGGCGCTGCTGGGATGATTTCGAAGTCCTGCGGCTTGCCGTCCTCGCCATTCTTGTAGCCAAGCGATGCGTTCACGCTCCATCCTTGCGGGAGCGGCTGGTGGAAGGTCGAATGCTGCATGCCCAGCGGATCGAAGATGTGATGCTGGATGTAATCCGGGAATTGCTCGCCTGAGACACGCTGAATGATGTAGCCTGCCAGAGCAGTTGCATAGTTCGAATACGCCGGCATGGTACCCGGCGCATAAATACGCGCGGGCATATTGGCGCGCAGATATTGTTCGAGCGTCAGCGACGAGTTGGTGACGATCAAATCGCGCACCACTTCCTGAAAGCCGGACGTGTGCGTCATGATATTGCGCAGCGTCAGCGGTTTGCCTTGATAATCCGGGATGCGGAAATCGAGATAAGTGTTCACATCCGCGTCGAGATCGAGCTTCTTTTGCTCGACCAATTGCATCACCGCGGTCCAGGTGAAGAGCTTCGACACCGAGCCGGGACGAAACAGCGTCGCATTGGGATCGACCGGCGTGTGATGCGCGAGATCGGCATAACCGTAGCCACGATTAGCGATCACCTGCCCATTGCGCACAACCGTCACCACGGTGCCGACAATGTCTCCGTTGGTGATCGCTTGCGGCACGTAGCCATCGAGCCAAGCGTTCAGATCTTCGGGCGTCATCTGCGGCGCTGCAGCCGTCGCGGCTGGCGCGGGCACTGCCGCAACTGGAGTGGCCGGCTTGGCGTCCACCGAAAGCGCGAAGGCGCCCAAGACCAGCGCGGCGGTCACCGGCGCGGCCAGCAATTTGAGTTTGTCCCACATGCTTCGGCTCCCCTTTACCGGCCCGTCCGTGACAGATCGATCCATTTTGCATAACCGCATTTTTTCTCAAATCAAGCCAATCTCATCGTTTTCCGGCTTTCCTTGGTTGTATCCACGTAGCCAAACAACGCTGCAAGGCGTCCATTTTCCCGCAGTTGCATTTACGCAAAATCGTGATAAGTGGCGCTTTCCGCTCAATCGCAGGCCAGGAGTCCGCAGGTGTCACGACGGCAGGTCTCGGTGCGCCTTGAGCAATGGCCGATGCACGCGCCTTTCCGCATCACCGGCCACACGTTCTACGCGCTCGACTGCGTGGTCGTGGAAATTGGCGAGAACGGCGCAGTCGGGCGCGGCGAAGCCGCCGGGGTCTATTACTTAGATGACCGGCCCGCCGACGAAGTCGCTCAGATCGAAGCAATCATCCCCGAATTGGAAAAGGGCCTCGACCGGCAGAGCTTGCAAAAACTTCTGCCCGCAGGCGGCGCTCGCAACGCCGTCGACTGCGCATTGTGGGATATTGAGTGCAAGCTGAGCGGCCGCTCGATCTGGGAAAGCACGCAGTCGACGCCCCGCGAGTTGATCACCTGTCAAACCATCGGCATTATGCCGACGCTTGAAGAGACCGCGGCCGCCGCAGTGGCTCTGAAAGGCTACGAACTCATCAAACTCAAGCTCACCGGCGACGCACCCATCGACCGCGTGCGCACGGTGCGCAAAGCGCGGCCGGATGTGCGCCTCATTGTCGATGCCAATCAGGGCCTCACACTCGCGCAGCTTGAGGAATGCCTGCCGGAATTCGCAAAAGCCAAAGTAGAACTGCTCGAGCAACCCCTGCCCCGTGGCGGCGATGCCGGGATCGAAAAGCTTGAACACCTCGTACCCATCGCCGCAGACGAAAGCTGCCTGCATCGCGGCGAACTCGCGGAAGCCGCCAAGCGCTACGACGTTATCAACATCAAGTTGGACAAGACCGGCGGGCTTACCGAAGCGCTCTTGTTCGCGGACGAAATCCTGGCGCGCGGCCTCAATTATATGGTCGGCAATATGCTCGGCACGTCATTGGCGATGGCCCCGGCATTTGTGGTGGCGCTCAAAGGCCAGTTGGCTGACCTCGACGGGCCTGTGGCGCTTCGGTCGGATCGCATTGGCGGCCTGACGTATCGAACCGGGCGTGTTAGTCCGTTTACGGGCGCTTTGTGGGGCTGACCGGATGGACGTACGTGACCTTAGGAATCATTTGATCCTCAGCACTGGCGGTGCGCCAAGCCGCGAAACGGCCGAGCCGCCACCGCGTGAAGAAGCGGCGTTCGACCAAGGCACGTTCGGCGCGGCAATCCGGCGGCTGCGCACGGAGCGCGGCTGGACGCTGCGCGACTTGAGCGAGCGGTCGAAGATCTCGCAGTCCGCACTCTCCCGCGTCGAGACCGGACAAATAACGCTTTCATTCGACCGCGCACACGCGCTTGCACGCGCGCTCGAAGCCGACTTCAGCGAATTCCTGATGCGGATGGGCGACGAGAACGCGACCGGCGCCGTCGCGCCCGCGCACGCCAGCGGCTGGCGCAGCGTGACGCGCAAAGGCGAAGGCCATCACGTCGTGCAGCCGAATGCGGACTACAGCTACCTCTGCACCGATTTTCTCTATCGCAAGATGGTGACCGGCATCGCCATGATCACGGCCAAGACCTTGGAAGAACACGGCCCCTTCGTCACCCATCCGGGCGAGGAGTTCATTCACGTTCTGGATGGTTCGGTTGTGATCGCCAGCGAGTTCTACGCGCCGCTTACGCTCCATCAGGGCGACAGTATTCAATTCGACTCAACGATGCGGCACGCAATCTTCGCCGATGGCGCCTCGCCAGCGCGCGTTTTGTTCACTGTGACCGACCCGCGCTGGGACTAGCGCCTGCCTAACTTCGTTCGCCCACACCGGATGCTTCCATGAATGAGCTGCAGTTGGCGAACGCGCCGCGCCTGTTTCTTTCCCTGCTCGGACTTATATCGGTAATTGCCGTGTCTGATATCGCCTCTGCGCAATCCGTGACGCCAACGCCGCAGGAGCGCGCACGCATCGATCGCATCCTGCGCGCGACACCGATGATTGACGGCCATAACGATCTTCCGTGGGAAATCCGCGAGCGCTACGACAGCGATCTCACGAAGTTCGACCTCAACACCGATCTCTCGCACGTTGCGCCGCCGAAGCCGGCCGACGCACCGTTTCTGATGACAGACATTCCGCGTCTGCGCCGCGGCGGCTTAGGCGGCCAGTTCTGGTCGGTATATGTGCCCGCCGATCAAACAGGCGCCGCCGGCGCTGAAATGGTCCACGAACAAATCGATCTCGTGCGCCGCTTGATTGCGCGCTACCCGACGACCTTCGAACTCGCCACCAGCGCCGACGATATCATCCGCATACACCGCGCCGGTCGCATAGCCTCGATGCTCGGCATGGAAGGTGGAGAGCCGATCAACTCCAACCTCGCGGTGCTGCGCGAATTCCGCGCTGAGGGCGTGCTCTACATGACGCTCACCCACTTCAAGAACACGGCCTGGGCCGACAGCGCGACCGACGCCCCTGCGCACGACGGCTTGACCACATTCGGCGAAAGCGTGGTTCGCGAAATGAATCGCGTCGGCATGTTGGTGGACCTGAGCCACGTCTCAGCCGCCACGATGCGCGACGCACTGCGCGTCGCCACCGCGCCAGTGATTTTCTCGCACTCGGGCGCCTACGCCGTCGATCATCATCCGCGTAACGTGCCTGACGACGTTCTGCAAATGCTTCGCGCCAATGGCGGCGTCGTGATGGTCAACTTCTACCCGGGCTACGTCTCTGAGGCGGTACGGCTCTGGAACGCGGAGGAAGCCGCAGAGGAAGCGCGGCAAAAATCGCTCCATCCCGACGATCCCGCAGCGGCAAAAGCCGCTGTCGACGCCTGGACTCAAGCGCACCCCCAACCGCACGCAACAATTGCGCAAGTCGCGGATCACATCGAACACATTCGCGATGTCGCCGGCATCGATCACGTCGGACTCGGCTCTGATTTTGACGGCGTACCGACAGTGCCGGACGGGTTGAGCGGCGTGGATTGCTATCCGAATTTGCTGGCCGAGCTCATGCGCCGCCATTGGAGCGACGCCGATCTTTCCAAACTTGTCGGCGGCAACTTGTTGCGCGCGCTGCGGCAAGCCGAACAGGTTGCGAGCCGCAGCCACTAAAGCTCATCACTGATGGAGCATCCCGCCGAGATCGCCACTGCGCGCTCGGCGGGCGCTTTCCACAGGTCAGAAACCTGCGCGTAAGCCGACATAGGCGGCGCGGCCCGCTGTCGCGTAGCCGAACACCTCCTGATAATCTTCGTCGAGCGCGTTTTCGACGCGCCCGTAAAGATCGATCTTATCGGTCAGCTTCCAGTCGGCCCCGATATTCACCAGCGTGAACTCGTCGAGCGTCACCGGCTGCACGAACGGCGGAACGAACAGGAATTGATTATCGCGCTGTTCGCCATTGTAGCGGATGTTCAAGTTGGCGCCGAAGCGGCTATCCAAACTGCGCCAATCGACATTGAGGCTGGCGATGTTCGGCGCGCGGCGGACTTCTTCGACGCCGTTCTGTTTGGCGTCGAGGTAGGTGTAAGCGAAGTCGACACTCCAATTAGGGCTAAGCTGAGCTTCAAGGAAAAGTTCGACGCCCTTCTCTTTGGAGTCTGTCGTGAGATTGATCGCACTCGCGGGCGCAAAACCGACGGATGTGATTTCATCATGCAGCGTATTGTCGAAATAGGTCACGCCGACGAGGCCAGCGCCGCCGAACACCTGCTGTTCGACGCCCAATTCCCAGCCTTGCGATTTTTCCGGCTTCAAATCTGGGTTGGCGAGAAAGCCGAACCCAAACCCGAACAGCTCGGTCATGGTCGGATTCTTGATGCCCGAAGCCGCAGCGCCGCGGATGCGCGTTCCGCTATCGAACGCGTAGGACGCCTGCACCCGATAGGTCGCATCATCGTCGGAGCGTTGGTTATGATCGAAACGAGCCGCCGCGCCGAAAGCGAAATGCTGGTTTAGCACGCCGTCATATTCGAGCACGGCGCCGGTCGTTTCGATGACGTGCTCGGAAATTGCATTGGTGTGGAATTCATCCCGGCGGTAGTCGACAGCGCCAGTCAGCGTCTGGCGGAAATCGGCGCTGCCGAAATTCATGGATGCGACATAGGACGCCTTAACACGGTTGCCGTTGGACGACGAATTGCCGCCGAACGACGGTGTGTTGTCGAAGCGTTGGCTGTCGACCCCCTGCACCGTGAGCGCCTGGCTGATATTTCCGAGCACCAGATCGGCGCGGACGAGGCCGTAATTGGCGTCGTTTTCATAGAAGGTGTTCGGGCTGTCGATCTGCAGACCTTGCGCGTCGGTGTCGGTGTTGTACTGACCTTGGCTGCGCACGGCCCGAAATACGCCGCTGACCGAAAGCGCGTCGTTTACACGATAGCCCAGACGCGCGGCCGCCGTGGTGCTATCGAAACGAAGAGCGCGATCGCCATCGGGCGCGCTTGGGACGCCGTCGGTGCTGTAGATGTCGCCGCTTAGAGCGTAGTCGAAGCCGCCATTGGCGCCGGCGACGCGGAGGCTGCCCTCGGCGGTGTTGAAGGAGCCGTACTCCACGTGGCCGCGCACGCCCGGCGCTTCCGCGCCCGTCGCGGTGAAGTATTGCACAACGCCGCCAATCGCGTCCGATCCATAGAGCGCGCTCTGCTGGCCACGAAGCACTTCGACACGCGACACGTCGTCGTTGATCAGCGTCGTGAAATCGAACTCCTGGAAATACGGATCGCTGACGTCCATGCCATCGATCATCACCAGCGTGTGATTGCCTTCAGCGCCGCGCAGACGAACTTGCGTCACGCCACCGACTGGCCCGGTGCGATTGACCGCGGCGCCGGGCACATCGCGCAAAACATCGGAGACGATTTGCACTTGCCGGTCTCGCATGTCCTGCGACGACAGCACGGTGACCGAGCCGCCAAGCTGATCGCGCACGATACCACCGTCCGCGCGTGTGCCGGTGACGATGATCTCCTCATCCTGATTGGCTGCCGTGTTCGTGGCGTCTTGGGCCGACGCGATCGAAGGCGCTGCGGCAAACACCAGCAGCAATGCCGCACTTGAGAGATACTTTTTCATTCCAACTTTCCCCGCTGGCGTCGCGTGCGACCAGGCAGAGAGCACCAACGGATTTCTCCGTGGCCGATGCGTTCAGGAAAGCAGACGCCTATGGGCCTCGCCGAACGCATCGCAGCGGCTCTCCGCTGCTACGTCGCTCAGACGGGTATCCGCGCTTGGCCCATCCCCTGGACCCAAGCAAGAGCGACACGCGTTGGCCGGTCTCCTGGCTTGCGGGTCATCGCGCGATGCGCGGCCTTCCCGGACAGAGCGTCCAGTGGCTGCGGCCGGCTTACGCCAGCCACGTATGCGCATCGCACTCGCCGCTTACAGTTGCAGGGACAGCCGTGGATTCCGAGATCGCCTCGTCACCACATTCCCGTTTAGCCCTCTCGGGCGCCAGCGCGATATGAAGGACGCCCGAGGGCGCTTTCACCGCGTCAATACGGGCGTTTCTTAGCGTCGCGCAAGGGATTTCGGCGCGCCGGCTTACTGCGGCGCGAGTTCTTGTTGCGTTTGCCCGAAGCCGCCCGCTGGCACTGTCTCGTTCTTGTGATCGCTGATCTCGTCCCAGCGTGCGATCACTTGTTCGCCCGCATCAGCGGCATCGCCAATGCGAACGCCGCGCGTCAGCGTCACGTTGGTGCGCGCGAAATGGCCTGCTCCGGCATTGAGGATCGCGCGCGTCGGCGCATTTTCCCCGACCAGCAACAACAAGCCCGGACTGACGCGTTCCGGCGCCAGTTTCGACAGCATCTCTGGCGGCATCAGATTTTCCGTCATTTGCGTGGCGGCAGTCGGCGCAAGGCAATTGACGTGAATGTTGTTCTTCTGGCCTTCGATCGCTAGCGTTTGCATGAAGCCCACCAGCGCCATCTTCGCCGCGCCGTAATTGGCCTGCCCAAAATTGCCGAATAGTCCGGTCGACGAGGTGGTCATCACGATGCGCCCATAATTTTGCGTGCGCATGATCTCCCAAACCGCCTTGGTCGGGATCACCGATCCCATCAGATGGACGTCAACGACCAGACGGAAATCGTCCATCGTCATCTTCGCGAATGATTTGTCGCGCAGAATGCCGGCATTGTTGATGAGGATGTCGACGCGGCCCCACGCGCCCATCGCCTTCTCGACCATCGCGGCCATGCGCACCTCGTCGGTGACCGAGGCGCCGAACCCCATCGCGTCGCCGCCGGCCGCTTTGACTTCGTCGGCGACCTTGTCGGCCATGGCTTGGTCGAGGTCGTTCACCAGCACCTTGGCGCCATGGCGCGCGAGATAGAGCGCGTGCGACCGGCCGAGACCGCCGCCGGCGCCGGTAATGATGGCGACGCGCGAATTGAGCTGCATGGTTCGTCCTTCAAACAGAAATCTTGGTTCGCTGATTAGCGCGGCGCGCGGCTTTCGCAAGCGGCCTACGTGTTCAGAGGAAGCGACAGCACAAAAGCCGCACCCTGCTCGCTCTCCGCGAGGCTGATGTCGCCGCCGTGCGCACGCAGCAAGGCACGGACAATGCCGAGCCCCATGCCGGTGCCGCCCTCTGCTCGTCGCGTTGTGAAGAATGGATCGAAAATCCGCTCGCGATTGCCAGCCGATACGCCGCCGCCGTCATCGGAGACCCGTACGATAACGCGATCCTGCTCTTGATGCGCACTCACCTCAACGTGCGTAGCGCCATGCCGGGCGGCGTTATCGAGCAAATGTCCGAACACGATCTGCGCGTTCTCCGGCGACAAAGGCAGGATCGACGGCGCACCGCTAACCGCCAAGCCCATGGCAGGAAACCGCTCGCGCAAGGCCGATGTCAACTCATCCAGTGTCACCGCTCCGCCAAGTTGCGGATTGTCCGCGCGCGCCATCTCACGCAAACGATCGAGCAGGGCTTCGATACGCGTCACATCGGACAAAACATTCGAAAGAAAACGCTCGCGCTCCTCCGCAGTCATGGAAGTATCTGCGTCACGCATCAATTCTGCGGCGCCTTTGATGGCAGTGAGCGGCGTCTTCAATTCGTGCGAGACGTGGCTGGCGAAACTGGAGAGGTAGTTGGAGCGATCCGACAGGCGCCGCGCCATGGTCATGAAGCTCTGGGTGAGGCTTGCGAGTTCGCGGGTGCCGTGGCGGCTGAGCGGACTGATCGCCTCGGTTTGGCCGGAGGTGATCGCCTCCGCGCGCTGCGACAATTCCCGCATCGGCCGCGCAATCGCGCGCACGAAAATCGCGCCGATGATCAGCGCTGATAAGAGCGCCACGATCGCTGCTGCCGCGACTTTATCGCGCTCGCGGTAGAGGTTGCGCAAGATGTTGTCGGGCGTGCGCGAGACATAGACGACGCCACGGACCTGATCGTTCACGAACACGGGCATCGCCACGAACACGCGGATCTTCGCGCCGCGGCTGATCGAGTAGAGTGGCGGCGCAGGCGTATCGGTGTCGCGCACCCGCATGACGGCAGCGAAGCGCCCTTGCATCGCAGTACGCACTTCTTCGATGTTTGCGAACGACGCGCCAACGTCGCTGCGTCCGCCGATGACGCGCCCTTGCGCATCGAGCAGCCGGAAACCGGCCAGCGTCGTGCGCTGGGTTTCCGCGATCAGGTCGGTCAGCTGATCGCCTACAAGGATCGCCGCCGCACTTGGCATTGCCGCGCTCGGCGCTGCCGCGGGCCGCGCGGGCAGGATCGGCGACGACGCCAGATCCAGACGTGGCAAGATCGGTGCGAAGCGTTCGTCCACGTCGACCAACGGATCGCGCGCGGGCCGATGCGGACCAATGGGAAATGCCGCTTCGTCGCTTGCAGCGATCGCGTGCTCGTACACTGCCCCCATCAAGGCGGCTTGCCCGATCAACTCACTCTCGGTCTGCCGCACCAGCTGATTTTCGTAGAGCCGGAAAAAGATAAGGCCGACCAGCGGCAGCACGAGGACGCTTAGGATCACCGCGGCGGTGATCATGCCGATGCTGGGGCGCCATTTGTCGGGAAACACCGGCGCCTAGCCCGCCGCCTTCACGTCGCCCAAACGGAAGCCAACGCCGTGGACCGTGTCGATCACCGAGGCGCAACCAACAGCGGCGAATTTGCCGCGAATGTTGCGGATGTGGCTGTCGATGGTGCGATCGGAAACGTGCACGTTGCCGGAATAAGCGCTGTCCATGATGCGGTCGCGGCTGAAAACGACGCCGGGCCGCGCGGCCAGCATGCGCAGGATGGAAAACTCAAGCGCGGTCAGCTGCACCTGTTTGTTGGCGAAGCTCACGTCGAACCGGTCCGGATCGAGCCGCAGCGCATCGCGCGCAAGCACGCCTTCCGTCGGCGCTTTCGTGTCGGCGCCATTCTTCGCGCGCTTCAGGATGGTGTTGACGCGCACCACCAACTCTCGCGGACTGAACGGCTTGGTGACGTAGTCGTCACCGCCGAGTTCAAGTCCGAGCACGCGGTCAATCTCATCACTGCGCGCCGAGAGAAAGAGGATCGGTACATCACTGCGCCGTCGCAGCTGGCGGCAAACCTCCAGTCCGTCCATTTCCGGCATGCCAATATCGAGCACGATGAGATCGGCGGGGGCGCGCTCGAATTGCGCCATAGCCTCGGCCCCGTCCTGCGCGGAAGCCACTCTCATTCCGGCTTTTTCCAGCGCGAAACAGATGACTTCGCGGATGTGCGGGTCATCGTCGACGACAAGGATGTGGTGGCTCATTGCACTCTCGCCGCGACTATACGGACGCCCGCGCTGCTCGCCAGCAGGTTCAATCAGAAGAGATCGTCGAACCGGCGTGAGCTGCTGCGCGCGGGACGCTGGAAATCCGGACGCGGCGGGATGCGCTCGGGCGCGCGCGATGGCGTATCTCCGCGGCGATCGGAGACCTGGCCGCTGTCCTGCGGGTTACGGACGCGATTGGCGATGGCATCGTTGTTCATGCCCGCATGATCGCGCAGCCGCGTGCAGACAATCCTTTCGCAGTCCCGCAGCCGTTGAGGTTTAATTGTGCAGATTTCGTGTAGGCCGATGGCATCTCGCCTGTTCCGCGCAATTTTTAGTCGACTCTCCCTTTTGGGGTGAATCTCAATAGATCAACGAGTTACGCCGCCCTTGTAGACCCGCTTATGGCGGTCTCTTCGCCTCTTTACGACGAGGCGCATTTCCGTCGCAGGAACTAACGATCCGCACCCCGCATTACCGCGTCATCTGGAGG
The DNA here is from genome assembly GCA_047601265.1 of Terricaulis sp. Classification (GTDB taxonomy): domain Bacteria; phylum Pseudomonadota; class Alphaproteobacteria; order Caulobacterales; family Aquidulcibacteraceae; genus Vitreimonas. The sequence continues at coordinate 2,667,366 of JASGJR010000001.1, read as the reverse complement.
CGCGGATGGCGTTCAAACTCAGCCGGCGGACACTCTTATTAGCCGGCGCCGCAAGCGCTCCAGCCGTCAGCTTCGCGCAGAACTATCCCTGGCGCCCAAACGCGGCTGACGCTCCAACGCCCGAACGCGGCGCTGAGTACAAGTTTTTTCACGCCGACGAAGCCGCCTTCATCGAAGCCGCGCTGGCGCGCCTCATCCCCGCAGACGAGCACACGCCGGGCGCAAAAGAAGCTGGCGTCGCACTTTTCATTGATCGCCAACTCGCCGGCGGATTCGGCATGGGCGAACGCACATACCTCGGCGAACCGTTTGCGCCCGGCACGCCGTCGCAGGGATACCAGGGTCACGCACCCGCCGTCTTCTATCGCGAGAACATCGCCGCTGCGAACACGTACGCGCGTGCAAATGCCGGCAACGAATTCGCGAGCCTCGCCCCGGATGCGCAAGATCGCATCCTCAAGGCGATGGAAAGCGGAGACGCGCGCTTCGAAGGCGGCGGCAACGCCAAAGCGTTCTTCACAATGCTTTGGCAGAACACGCTCGAAGGCTATTTCGGCGATCCGCTCTATGGCGGCAATCGCGGCATGACCGGTTGGCGTTTGATCGGTTTTCCGGGCGCGCACTACGATTATCGCCCGCAATTTGCACAAATCCATCAGCGCCTCGATCTGGAACCGGTCGGCTTGATGCAGGTGCGCGCATGAACGACGCCACGACGCTGCCGGCAAAGGACGTGGTGCTGATCGGCTTTGGCTGGACCGGCGCAATCATGGCGCAAGAGCTCAGCGATAGCGGCTTGAGTATTCTCGCGCTGGAACGCGGCCCGTGGCGCGATACCGCCAACGATTTTCCCGTGACCGTTGATCAGGACGAACTGCGCTACATGTGGCGTCACCACCTGTTTCAGAACGTCTCACGCGACACGCTGACCTTCCGCAACAATCCCAGCGAAACCGCGCTTCCCATCCGCCGGCTCGGGTCATTCCTGCCGGGCGAAGGCGTCGGCGGCGCCGGTATTCACTGGAATGGTCAAGTCTGGCGCTTTCTGCCGTCCGACTTTCGCGCCAAGAGCCACAACATCGAGCGCTACGGTCGGCGCGCCATTGCCGATGACATGACCATCGAGGACTATCCGGTGAGCTACGACGAACTCGAAAGCGGCTTCGATCGCTTCGAGTATCTTTGCGGCGTCTCCGGCAAAGCCGGCAATTTGAACGGTGCGATCCAACCCGGCGGCAATCCGTTCGAGGGCCGGCGTTCGCGCGAATATCCAAATCCGCCGCTCAACATGACACCGGGGCCGGAATTGTTCGCGCGAGCCGCCGCGGCCAAGGGCTACAAACCGTTCCCCCACCCCGCCGCCAACATGTCGCGCGCGTATACAAATCCGCTCGGCGTCACCATGGCGCCGTGCACGTACTGTGGCTTCTGTGAGAAATTTGGCTGCGGCAATTATTCGAAGGCCAGCCCACAAACCACGATCCTGCCGGTGCTGATGCGCAAACCCAATTTCGAACTGCGCACTGAAAGCGAAGTTCTGAAGATCGAACGCACCGCCGACGGCAAGCACGCGACCGGCGTAACCTATGTCGACAAGAACGGCCGCGTATTCTTCCAGCCCGCAAACATCGTACTGCTGACCGCTTACAGCTTGCACAACGTGCGCATGTTGCTGCTTTCCGGCATCGGCACGCCATACGACGCGCGTTCCGGCCAAGGCGTCGTCGGCAAGAACTACGCCTATCAGATCACCTCATCGGTCAACGTCTTCTACGACGACCAGATCATCAATCCGTTCATCGGCGCTGGCGCGCTCGGCATGATCATCGACGAGTTCAACGGCGACAATTTCGATCATCACGGGCTTGGTTTCATCGGCGGCGGCTATATCGGCGGCATGAACACCGGCGCCCGGCCGATCGAGACGCATCCAACGCCGGACAAGACACCGACGTGGGGCGATGGTTGGAAAGGCGCTGTCGGCGACAACTACCTCAAAAGCGTGCCTATTTCGACGCACGGCGCGGTGATGAGCCACCGCAATAATTTCCTCGACCTAGATCCGACCTACAAAGATGTGCACGGGCGCCCGCTGTTGCGCATGACCTTCGATTTCACTGACAACGAGCACAAAATGTCGGACTATCTCACCGACCGCGCCGCGGAGATCGCGCGCGAAATGGGCGGTCGCGAAATCAAGGTGAATAAGCGCAGCGGCGCTTACAACATCGCGCCGTATCAAACCACGCACAACACAGGCGGCGCCATCATGGGCGCGGATCCCAGCCGAAGTGTCGTCAACCGCTACCTTCAGAGTTGGGACGTTCCAAATCTGTTTGTCATCGGGGCCTCGGCCTTCCCGCAGAACGCGGGATATAATCCGACCGGCACGCTCGCCGCGCTCGCCTACTTCAGCGCCGACAAGATCAAAGAACGCTACCTGCGTTCGCCAGGCCCGCTGGTGCACGTATGATGCGGCGCGTTGCTCTCACCGTGGCCGTGGCCGCCGTAGCGCTGTGTGCCGCTGCCGTCACGCTTTTCGCTTCGCCGTCGCTCGCGCAAGATGCGACCGGCGCTGTGCCGCAGTGGGCCGCGCATCTCGCGACACCGCCACCGCCGCCGAACGCATCCGAACAAGCTCAACGCGGCTATTACCTCGCGCTGGCGGGAGACTGCACGTCCTGCCACACGCGCGAAGGGCGCGAACCGTTCGCGGGCGGCGTGGCCCTCACAACCAATTTCGGCACGATTTACGGCGCCAATCTCACGCCTGATCGCGCCAATGGCATCGGCGCCTGGAGCCGCGACCAATTCTACCGCGCATTGCACACCGGCATCCGCGCCGACGGCCGTCATCTTTATCCGGCCTTCCCTTACACCTCATTCACGCGCATCACGCGGCCCGATTCCGATGCGCTCCACGCTTACCTGCAGACGCTAACGCCCGTCGACTATCGGCCGCCGCCAAACAAATTGCCGCCACCGCTCAACATTCGCGCGATGATGACCATCTGGAATGCATTGTTCTTCCGCGCCGGAGAGTTCCGGCCCGACGCTGCGCGATCAGCGGAATGGAATCGCGGTGCCTATCTCGTGAACGGCGTCGCGCACTGCGACGCCTGCCACACGCCACGCAATTTCTTGCTCGCGCAGAAGAACGATCATCCCTTGCAGGGCGGGCAACTCGAACACTGGCATGCGGCCAATCTCGGCAGCAATATCGGCGCCGGCATCGGCGGCTGGAACGACGAGGACATCGTCGACTATTTGCGCACAGGCCGGAACGCACACGCCTCCGCGTCCGGAATGATGGGGCAAGTCGTGGTGAACTCGACATCACACATGACCCAGGCCGACCGTCACGCCATCGCAGTCTATCTGCGCAGCTTGCCGCAAACGCCACAGGATAAAGCGCCCCCAGCTGGCGCCGATCTCGCGCTGGGCGCGCGCATCTATGCGAACAATTGCTCCGCCTGCCACGGCCCCAATGCTGAGGGCGTCGCCAACATGTTTCCGCGACTTGCCGGTGATTCCAGTCTTCAAGCGCGCGACACGACGACGATTACGCGCATCGTTCTCGAAGGCACGCGCGCGCCGATGACGCAATACAATCCCACACCGTCGGCCATGCCGGCGTTCGGATGGAAACTCGACGATGCCGAAATAGCCGCCGTGCTAAGCTATTTGCGCACCAGTCACGGCAATAGCGCGCCGCCGGTACGTGCGGCCGAGGTTGGTCGCACGCGGCACGCCATCGCTGATGCGCCTTAGTGTCCGCCGATATATCCGAACAGATACGCGGCCACCTTGCGCATCTGGATTTCTTCCGAGCCTTCGGTGATGCGATACCGCCGGTGATGGCGATAGATGTGTTCGAACGGCTTGTGCCGCGAATAGCCGATGCCCCCATGCACCTGCATGGCTCTGTCCGCCGCTTCGCAACACAGACGGTTCGCCCAATAATTGCACATCGAGACTTTGTCTGAGAGTTCGGTCTCGACCTGCTTGTGCGGCATGCGATCCATTTGCCAGGCGGTCTTGCGGATCAGCAAACGCAGCATCTCTGCCTGGGTCGCGAGCTCAACCAGCGGAAATTGAATTGCTTGATTGACGGAAAGCGGTTTGCCGAACGGCTTGCGATCGCGCGCATATTTGACGCTTTCATTGATGCAGTAAACCGCCGCGCCCAGCGATGACGCCGCCTGGCGGATGCGATTTTGATGCAGAAAGCTCTGTCCCAGCTTCAGCCCTTTGCCGATCTCACCCCAGTACGCATCCTCCGGCACCCACACATTGGTGAATGACACGCGCGGGTGATCCGTCGGCATATTGAAGGTCCAGAGATATTCCTCCACCTTCACACCGGGCGTATCGGCGGGCACGATGAACGTGGTGATGCCGAGCGCGTCGCCGTCATTGCCGCTCGTGCGCGCGAACACAATCACGTGCGTGGCGACGTGCATCCCCGTCGTCCACATTTTCTCGCCGTTAATCAGCCAACCCTTCTTGCCGTCCTTCTCGTGCGGCACAGCGCGCGTTTCCATAAACGTCGCGTCCGAACCGTGATTGGGTTCGGTGAGACCGAAACCGGTGATCATCGTTTGGTTGAGCAACTTGTCGCCGTCGCGCGCGTATTGTTCCGGCGTCGCAAACGTCTTGAACATCACCACGAACGGATTGTTCGAAACGATCGAATGCTCGTTCTGCAAATCGTTGTGCAGACCCAAACCCTTCGCAGCCAGGTGTTCGCGGATCACTGCGAGCCACAGCTGCGAACCTTCCTTGCCGCCGAGATCCTTGGGCCACGAAAACCGTAAGTGTCCGGCCTTGTCGGCGCGTTTGCGCGCTTCATGCAGCAGCGCTTCCCACTCCTTCTTCGGCAAGCCGCCCTTTTCCCAATCCGTGCGCTCATACTCGCGGCGATGATCGAAGTACTTGATGTTGTCGTTCTCGCGCTCGAGCGGCTTTATCTCCTTCTCGATGAAAGCGTCGAGCTCACCGAGATAGGCAACGAGGTCCGGCGGCAGATCGAAATCCATGGTCAGCTCTCCTGCGCGACCGCGCGTTTGTAGGCCGAATAATTGGGTTGATCGACGGCAAGCTTCTCCAGCGCCGTCTTGTAGAGATGATCGAAGAGACCGGGCGTTTTGAGATCGAAGACGCCGTCGCGAATGCCTGCGCAGAGCGACGCGTTAAGCGCGGCCAGATCGCCCTCCTCGCCCAGCAACGCGTGCAAGCGTTTCCGCTCCGCGGCATCGCTTTCCGGCGTCAACGCCAACGTGCGCCGCACCAACGACAGCGCCGACATGGTCACACGCATTTCAAACTGTCCGCGCTGATCCAGCTTCGGCAATACATTCTCACGCAAATGCGCGATCGCGGCATCGAGCGTCGCCACTGGTGACGGATCGTCCTGCATCACATCGCCTCGCGAAAAAGGTCGAGCAAGTCGAGTTCAGTTTCAGACGCGCGGCGCGCGATCATGTAGCGTTCGATCCCGGCATTTGGGTTCTCGCGCAGCGAGACCGTGGACATCGTGCACATCACACCCCAGCGCAGCGTGCCAAGCACTTCCCAAAAACGAGCAACGTCGCGATCGACCGGCGCGCCGCTCACCGCCTCGTAGCCCGCGTACAAATCTTCGCGCATGCCGAAGCCGCCAACCGGCTTATCGATCACACCGAAGCGCCAGGAATTCACGCAAACCCAGCCCAGATCTTCGAGAGGATCGCCGAGGTGCGCCAATTCCCAGTCGAGCACCGCGCGCACGCCTTCGGGTCCGATCAGCATGTTGCCATTGCGAAAGTCGCCGTGAACCACGCGCGGCGGCAATGCTTTGGGCAGGTTCGCGCGCAGCCATTTCAAACCAAGCTCGATCACGGGGCGCGGCCGGTTCTCCAGTCGATGCGAGCGTTCCAGCGCGTCAACGACATCGCGCGCTTGCAGCGTCGGCAATCCCGGCACGGCCGGCGTTCCATGGATGCGCGCGAGAATCTCGCCGCACTGCCGCGCCAGTTTCGGCCGCGCCTGCGCGAACTTGTCTTCGCGTACGATGCGCTGCCCGAGCGCTTCGCCCTCGACATAGGCCATGAAGAAGCCGTTGCCCAACCCGTCGCTGGGCTGCAGCACATAACGCACGTTCGCAACCGGGACGCCGCGCGCCGCGGCGCCTTTGATCAGCTCCGCTTCGAGTTCGATCGAGGTTGAAAGCTCGCTGCGTGTACGTCCTTCCGGCGCGCGGCGTAGAACGACTTTCTCCGCGCCCTCCGCGCGTTCGACGCTTACGGCCCACAATTCTTGGCTGGCGCCGCCCGATAAGGGCTTTGCATCGACAACGCGCACGCCGCCTGGCGCAAGGTGCGGCGCCAGTTTGCTCAAGGCAGCGAGGTCGAGCGTAGGCGTCATGGCCTCACTTCAAGAAGCCTTCGAGACGTCCGCGAATGATCTTCTCCGCATCGCCCATGATGCGATCGACCAATTCTTTGCACGTTGGGATGTCGTGAATCAGGCCCGCCACCATGCCGCACGACCACGCGCCGGCATCCATGGCGCCTTCTTGCATCACCTTCGGGTACACGCCCGCCACTTCGGCAATGATGTCCTCGAACTTGATGCTCGCGCCCAGTTCTTTTTCTTTCACCAGCAACCGCTCGACGGCGACATTGGTCAGCACCCGCTCGGTATTGCGCAACGGGCGCATAACCAGGCGCGTATCCAGTTCACTCGCTGCAACCAGCGCCTGCTTCACGTTGTCGTGGATCGGCGCTTCCTTCGTCGCCATGAAGCGCGTGCCCATGTTCATGCCCTCGGCGCCAAGCGCCAAAGCCGCGACCAGCGAGCGCGCGTCAGCCATGCCGCCGGACGCGACGAACGGAATCTTCAATTCTTCCGCGGCGCGCGGCAGCAAAATGAAATTCGGCACGTCATCTTCACCGGGGTGACCGCCGCACTCGAAGCCATCGACGCTGACAGCGTCGCAGCCAATCGCTTCCGCCTTCAACGAGTGCCGCACTGACGTGCACTTGTGGATTACCTTGATGCCATTTTCTTTGAGCACCGGCATCCACTTTTGCGGATTGTTGCCCGCGGTTTCGACGATCTTCACGCCGCCTTCGATGATCGCCTTGATGTAGCCGGGATAGTCCGGCTGTTGCAACGCAGGCAGGAACGTGAGGTTCACGCCGAACGGCTTGTCGGTCATGTCGCGGCAGCGCGCGATTTCCTTAGCCAGCAGTTCGGGCGTGCGTTGCGTCAGCCCGGTGATAATGCCGAGCGCGCCGGCGTTCGACACTGCCGACGCCATCTCCGCCAAACCGACGAAATGCATGCCGCCCTGGATGATCGGATGCTGTATGCCGAACAGCTCGGTAATGCGGGTCTTCATTGTCTCTCGCTTCAATTATTTTCCACGCCAATTCGGCTTGCGTTTCTGCGCGAACGCCAGCGGACCCTCCCGCACATCGTCGGACGCAAAGAGCGCACGCGTCGCCGGATAAGACATTTGCTTCGAATACGCCTCCTGCACCGAGGACGCTTCGAGGCCTTTGCGCACGATCTGCTTCGAGGCGCGGATCGACATCGGGCTGCACGCCAGGATGTCCGCCGCCCATTTGTGCGCCACGTCCATCAACTGCGCGTGCGGGACTACTTCATTGACGAAGCCTAGCGCTTTGCCCTCTTCGGGACTAACGGTGCGACCGGTCAAAATCATGCCCATGGCTTGCTTCTCGCCGATTTGCCGCGGCAAACGCAGCAAGCCGCCCGCGAGCGCCGCCAAACCAACCTTCGGCTCTGGCAATGCGAACTTCGCCTGGTCGGAGGCGATGATAATGTCGCACGCCAATGCAATCTCGAAACCGCCGCCCATGGCGACGCCGTTCACCGCAGCGATCACCGGCTTGTCTAAATCGTAGCGCGAACTCAGGCCGCCGAAACCGGCAAGCGGCGACTCCGTCGGCAGTCCGCGCGCCATCGCCTGTGCGGTATATTTGAGATCGTTGCCGGAGGAGAACGCGCGATCGCCGGCGCCGGTAATGATCGCCACCCACTGATCGGGATCGGCGGAGAACTCATCGAACACTTCTGCGAGTTCGGCATTCGCCATCGGATGCACTGAGTTCATCGAGTCCGGGCGATTGATGGTGACGATCGTGAGCGGACCTTCGCGCTCCACTGTGCAATACTTGCGCTCGCGCTTCTTCGCCGTGCCCGCGGACCACGCCGGCTTGCCGAACGCGTCGATGCGCACATGGCCGTCTTGGCCAACGGCGTTCTTCTCCCACGACAACAACAGCGCCAGCGACGCCTCGTCATCGGCAGGCACGCGCGCCATTACGCGTTCGTTTTGGGGCGTGAGCGCAATGACGATGCCTTCTATCGGCCCGCCATCGCGCGCGTAAGTCACGGTGTAGGTCTCGATTTTCGCCGGGCCGGTATAATCTTCTCGGAGCTTCGGCACTGGTCCGAGCTTTGCGTCAGCCTCCGCCTGCACCGAATAGGTTTTGTCGAGACCAGCCTTCGCAGGCGCCTGGCTCACAACAATGGCGTGATGCTTATTGACGTATCCGCCGTTGCCGTAGAGCAGCCCAACGCCTTTGGGATCGGCGCGCATCTCCCGCGTCATCGCGCACACGGCGTGCAGCATGTAGTCGTTGAGCGGGCCGCCAAAGAAGGTCAGGCCACCTGTCACCGTGGGCGAGATCTTGTCCGCATCAAGCCCGAGCGTCTTCAGCGCCAGTTTCGGCACCACTGGGAAGCAGGAATAAAGCTCCAGCTTGCTAAACTTCTTGGCGCCGCCGGCGATCGCGCTCGCCTTGTTCAGCACTGCGGCCTGCGCCGTACTGTGCGCATAGCTATCGCGCGCCAAATAATCATCCGGCTCATGCGCTGCCGCGCCGCCCCAGATGTGCACGCATTTTTCGTCGGCAATCCCAAGCTCGCGCGCCAGCGCCAAACTGGTGACGATGACAGCCGCCGCTTGGTTCACGCTCGGATTGGCCACCATCAACTTTGGATATGGCCAGTTGATCATGCGATTGTCGGCGCTCACCGTGCCGATGGCATCTTCGTTCGCCGCATCCTTATTCCACGCATACGGATTGGTCGCCGCTGACGCCGCGAACTTCGCCCACAGATGCGCGGACTCCGTGTTGCCCTGCTGCGGCGTCTTACCTTCCGCCGCCTCCAACGCCATTTCGTAGAAAGGATAAATCTGCGCCGGATCCCACATGCGCAGCTTCTTGGCGACCTCGCTCAAAGTGAAGAACGGCGGCGTCTCCTTTGGCGGCGGCATCGGCGTCCAAGGCAGCTCGACGTTTTCGCGCTTCGCCTTGGTGCGCGACGAATTAGATTCGCCGCCGACGACCGCCGCCACTTTGCTCTCACCGCGCGCGACGCGCAGCGCCGCCTCGTGCACAAGCCGGATCGGTGTCTCACCGCCCATGCCGGCGTTGACCTTGTGCGTCGGTGCGATGCCAAGCTTCTCACACAACAGCCCGACTGCATCGGCGTAGCGCCACGACACCAAGCCGACGAGTTCGATTGAGTCCAAGCGCGCTAGCAGCTTGCCGCCGCCATCGGCGTCGGCCCCGCGCATGGCCTCGACCATGAGCGCGACTGGCTCCTTGCTTTCTTGAACACTCTTTGGCCGCTCGGTGAACTCGCCGATCGCAACGATCACTGGCGTTGTCTCAGGCGTGCTCATGCGCGACCTCCCGCGTGTGATTGCCTGTGTCAGACCCGTTCGATGATGATAGCCGGCGCCATACCGCCTGCTGCGCACATGGTGACCAAGCCACGCTTCAGATCGCGGCGCTCCAACTCGTCGAGAATGGTGCCGATGAGAATTGAGCCCGTCGCGCCAATCGGGTGACCCAGCGCCATGGCGCCGCCGTTCACATTGACCTTGTCGCGATCCAGTTTCAGGTCGCGAATGAACTTCTCGGCCACAACGGCGAACGCCTCATTGATCTCGAACAGGTCGATGTCGTCGAGCGTCAGCCCCGCCTTCTCAAGCACCTTCTTCGCGGCCGGCACCGGCGCGTTTAGCATGAGCGTCGGGCTATCGCCCACATTCGCCATTGCAACGACACGCGCGCGCGGTTTCAGACCGTGCTTCTTCGCGTAATCCGGCGACGCGAGCAGCACGGCCGCGGCGCCATCGACGACACCCGATGAATTGCCAGCGTGATGGATGTGCTCGATTTTCAGGTCCGGATAAACTTGGCGGATCAGGCCGCCATAGGTCGTGCCCTTTTCGTCGAGCGGAATCTCCGCAAGCGCCGCGAAAGACGCCTTCAACTGCGAAAGTCCTTCGTAGGTCGTCTGCGGACGCGGAAATTCTTCATGATCCAACGCCAGCGTGCCGTCCTCGCGATAGACCGGCACCAACGACTTCTTGAACCGCCCCTCTTTGATGGCGGCATCAGCACGTTGCTGGCTCACCACCGCGAGTTCATCTGTCGCCTGACGCGAAATGCCTTCCAACGTCGCTATTGCATCGGCGCACACGCCTTGGTGCGATTGCGGATGCCGCGCGCGCAGACGCAGATTCCCAGCGTCCATGAACGGTGGCGACTTCGGATCGGCGGTCGAGGCCGTGTAGCTCATCATCTCAGTGCCGCCGGCGATCACCAGATCTTCCATGCCGGACATGATTTGCGCCGCCGCCATGCTCACCGAAGTGATGCCCGAGCCGCAAAAGCGATCCAGCGTCACGCCGCTCGCCCGCGTGTCGAAGCCTGCGTCCAGCAGCGCCATGCGCGCCATGTCCGCACCCTGCTTGCCGCGCTGCGAGGATGTGCCCCAAATGACGTCATCGACTTCGGCGGTGTTGAGGTTGTTGCGATCCGCCAAGCCCTTCAGGACGGCCGCCGCCAAATGCTGCGGGTGAAAATCGGCAAGCGCGCCTTTGCCAACTTTGCCAATCCCGCGCGGGGTTCTGCAGGCGTCGATGATCAGGGCTTCCGGCATGGCGTCTCTCTCCAAACTTGGATTTTGTCCGTTGTTGGCGACCACCTTATGCCGCCCCAGGTGCGAGGCAACCCTCGCGCACCGGCAAGTGCGCACGCCAACACCACGTCGCCCCAATGCCGTCGCGGCGCTCCGCTACGTCATGCTGCGACGCGCATGCAAAGCACGAGAGTGATCGCTTTACCCACGGCCCGTCTTGCGACATGCCTTTCGCCATCAAAGGCGCAGCGCCGCCATCATCAATGACGGAGGAGTCACGCAATGCAGCTCAAAGGTTTGTCGGCAGTGGTTACGGGCGGCGCGAGCGGCCTCGGCGCAGCAACCGCGCGTTTGCTTGCCAAGGAAGGCGTGAAGGTCGCCCTGTTCGATTTGAACGAGGAAAAGGGCGAGGCCGTCGCCAAGGAAATCGGTGGCGTCTTCTGCAAGGTCAACGTCACCGACAATCAGAGCGTCGACGACGGCTTCGCCAAGGCGCGCGCAGCCATCGGCCAGGAGCGCATCCTCATCAACTGCGCCGGCACCGGCAACGCGGTGAAGACCGCCAGCCGCGACAAGACCAGTGGCGAGATTAAGCACTTCCCGCTCGAGAGCTTCGACAAGATCATCCAGATCAACTTGGTCGGCACCTTCCGCTGCATCGCCAAGTCGGCAGCGGGCATGCTGACGCTCGATCCGATCGGCGAATTCGGCGAGCGCGGCGCCATCGTCAACACCGCATCGGTTGCAGCGGAGGACGGCCAGATCGGCCAGGCAGCCTATTCCGCCTCGAAGGGCGGCGTTGTCGGCATGACCCTGCCGATCGCCCGCGACCTCTCGGGCGAAGGGATCCGCGTCAACACCATCCTGCCGGGCATCTTCAACACGCCGCTGCTGCAAGGCGCGCCAGAAAACGTGAAGGCGGCGCTCGGCGCATCAGTGCCGTTCCCGAAACGCCTCGGCGACCCGAACGAGTACGCGAGCCTCGCCGTCGAGATGTGCCGCAACTCCTACTTCAACGGCGAAGACGTCCGTCTCGACGGCGCCATCCGCATGGCCCCGCGATAAGCCCAGATATCTGAAGGTTGGAGCGCGCCGCTCCGTGGCGCATGCGGCGCGGCGCGGCGCGCTCCAGCTTTCAACTGGCGAACTTCGCCTTTAGCGCGGTCAAGTGCGCCGCAACCTCAACCGCACCCAAGCTCGGCCCAAGCGCCGCGAGCGCCGGCGGCAGCGGCACGGTGCCGCCGATGATCGGCTCAACCACTTCTGGAAACTTCGCCGGGTGCGCCGTGGCGACGATCACCCACGGCCCCTCAGAAGCTTCCCCGCTGGCGCGATGCCGCGCCAACGCCTCAGCCGCCGTCGCCGTGTGCGGACACCAAATCTGATCTTCCTCGTCGAAGCCCGCGCGAATGCGCTTGCGAATGGCTTCGTCCTCGATCGCGTACGCAGAAACCGCCCCGCGCAAATCACCGACGCCTGGAAACAGATGCCGCAACCGCTCCGCGTTGCTGGGATTGCCGACATCCATCGCCGACGCCAACGTCGCCACGCTCGGGCGCGGCGCCCAAGCGCCCGACTCCAAATAGTCCGGCATCGTGCGGTTGGCGTTGTGGGCCAAAACAATCTCGCCGATCGGCAACCCGATCTGCCGCGCCCACACACACGCCGTCGCGTGACCAAGATTGCCGCTCGGGATCACAAACGACGGCGCCACGCCACGCGCATTCCAAATCGCCAGGCTCGTTGCTGCGAAATACGACATTTGCGGCAGCAGGCGTCCAACATTGATGCTGTTCGCCGACGCCAGCGCGAACGCTTGCTGTAGATCGGCGTCCGCTAACGCTTCCTTCGCCAACCGCTGGCAATCGTCGAACGTGCCCTCGACCGCAAAGGCCTGCACGTTGCCGCTCCAACACGTCAGTTGCCGCTCCTGTAACGGCGAAACCAGCCCCTTCGGATAGAGCACGCTGACACGCGTTCCGGACCGATTGTGAAACGCCGCCGCAACCGCGCCGCCCGTATCTCCGGACGTCGCCACCAAAATGTGCAGCGCACGATCGTCGCCACGCGCAGCACGCGCCACGCACGCAGCCAGAAAGCGCGCGCCAAAATCCTTGAACGCCGCCGTTGGCCCATGAAACAGTTCAAGCACGTACGTCTCGGACCGCCGCAACTCCACCAGTGACGCGGGAAAATTCAGCGCGTCCGCGGTTATCTCCGGCAAACGTGACGCCAGCGCGTCGCCCTCAACGAAACCCGCAATCACCTCCGCCGCGACTTGCGGGAGCGGGCCCGGCTTGGCGCGTTCTGTGTAGCGCGGCCACGCCTCAGGCACATACAAGCCGCCGTCAGGCGCGATCCCGCGCAGCAATGCCGCGCTGAAATCTACCGGCGCGCCACCGCCGCGCGTGCTCAGATAGCGCACGGCTAGCCAACCAACCGCGCGCCGGCAGAATCGATGTCCACGATCCAGCCGTCGCTCTTGATGTTGGTGCCGGTGAAACCGGCCTGCATCGCCGCGCGCACGCGCTCCGCGTCGTCTGCGCGCGCCAGTGCGAACATGGTTGGGCCCGCGCCCGAGATGGAGCACCCAAGCGCGCCTTCCTTCATCGCCGCCGCGCGCACCGCGGGCGCACCCGGAATGAGCGATTGGCGCTGCGGCTCGATGATCACGTCCTCAAGGGAGGCCCGGATCAGTTCAAGATCATTGTCATAACAGCCGGCGATGAAGCCCGCGAGGTTGGCGGTTTGCCAAACAAAGTCCGACATGGTGACGGTTGGCCGCAAAATCGCCCGCGCTTCCTTGGTCGCCAGCTGCATATGCGGATGCACCGCCACCGCTCGGACACCACGCGGCCCAGGAATGCGCTTCACGCGCGGATCGTCGACACCGACTGTGAGCACCAGTCCGCCAAACAGCGACGGCGCGACGTTATCCACGTGTAGCGAACCACTCGCCACGGCTTCGCCTTGCATCGCGAACTTCAACAGCTGCGTCTTGTCATAGCGCCCGCCAAGCAAGGCGTTGGCGGCAACCACCGCCGCAACCGCCGACGATGCCGAGCCGCCCAAACCCGAGCCGAGCGGGATGCCCTTCTCGATCTCGATGCTCACGCCAAAATCGGGCTTCGCATCATCCAGCATTGCCTCCAGCGCCCGCCCCGCTGTGTTGTTGCTGGCAACGATTGGCAAATCCGAAACAACGCCACGGATGGCCTTAATCGCAACGCCGCGCTCCGCCGTCCTGGAAGCCGTCACCTGATCGCCGAGCACGTCGACGGCCAGACCCAGAATATCGAAGCCAACCGCGACATTACCGATCGACGCCGGCGCGAACGCAGTCGCGCGTTCCACTGCACTGCTCACATCCGCGCTCCGAGATACGAGGCGAGCCTAAGCAGATCGGCGAACACGCCGCCAGCCGTTACTTCCGGACCAGCGCCCGGCCCCTGCACGATCAACGGATTGGTGCTGTAACGGCGCGTCGTGTAGCGCACGATGTTGTCGGTCAGCGCCGTGTTGGCGAGCGCCGCTTTCGGATCGAGCTCGACGATGCCGACGCTGGCGGTGCCATCGGCCTGCACGCGGCCCACGTAGCGCAGCGTCTTGCCTTGCGCTTTGGCGCGTTCGAAGCGGTTGCGCATGGCGCTGTCGAATTCCGGCAGGCGCGCCATGAACGTCTCGGCGTCAACGTCCTTCAGTTCCTCCGGCGCAAGGCTCTCGACCTTCACGTCCGACAATTCGAGCTTCAATCCCATCTCGCGCGCCAAAATGATCAGCTTCCGCGCCACATCCAAGCCAGAGAGATCGTCCGCCGGATTCGGCTCGGTATAGCCACGCTGGCGCGCATCGCGCACGACATCCGAGAACGGCGTGACACCGTCCCAAGTATTGAACAGAAACGCGAGCGTGCCGGAAAAGATGCCGTCGATGCTGGTGATGTCGTCGCCCGTCTCGCGCAACTCGCGCGCCGTCTGAATGACCGGCAGGCCGGCGCCAACGGTCGTTTCATAAAGGAAATGCGCGTTGCCCGCCGCACGCGCCGCTGCGATCGCCTCTTGGAACGCGCTCTCAGCGCTGCCCGCCTTCTTGTTGGCGGTCACGACGTGAATGCCGCGCTCGAAGAACTTCGGATACTGCCGCGCCACATCTTCGCTGGCCGAACAATCGATGATCACCGTGTGCGGGATGTGATCGGCGCGCACATGGTTGATGAACGCCTCCGCATCCAGCGTCGTCGCGCCATGTTCGACTGCGCCGCGCCAGTCCTTCAGGTCAATGCCGCCGTCGGACAAGATCATGCGTTTGGACGTGCAGATCCCGCGCACCCGCAGATTCAAATTGAAGCGCTCGCTCAACCGCGCCGTTTGCGCCGCCAACTGATCGAGCAAGATGGCGCCGACTTGTCCGGCGCCAATGAGACCAATCGAAACGGTGTGCGGCGAAAGATAAAACGCGGAATGTGCAGCGCGAAGCGCGCGCGTCGCCGCTTCGCCGTTGACGACCACCGAAATATTGCGCTCCGACGCACCTTGCGCAATCACACGCACGTTCACGCCCGAGCGGCCGAGCGCTGCAAACAATTTCGCCGAGACACCGGGCGTGCCGGCCATATCCTCGCCAACGATCGCCAGCACAGCGAGATCGCGGTCGATCGCCACGTCCTGGATTTGTCCGGTCCGCAACTCACGGTCGAACGCATCTCGCGCCGCCGCCGCCGCGCGTTCCACCTGATGCTCCGGCACCGCGCAGCAGATCGAGTGCTCCGAACTACCCTGCGAAATCAGGATCACCGAAACCTCCGCCTCGCGCAGCGCGCCGAACAGGCGATGCGCGGTGCCCGGCACGCCGATCATGCCGGAACCTTCGAGATTGACGATGCCGATGCCTTCGATGCTGGTGACGCCTTTCACCGGCAACGCGTGCTGACGTTCGGCGCTGATCAGCGTGCCCGCGCCATCCGGCTTGAACGTGTTGAGAATACGGATTGGAATCTGGTTCGCGACCGCTGGTCCCATGGTCTGCGGATGCAGCACCTTGGCGCCAAAATACGCCAGCTCCATCGCTTCGTTGTAGGTGAGGCGATCGATGATGGCTGCATCCGGCACGCGACGCGGATCGGCGGACAACACACCATCGACATCGGTCCAGATATCGATCTCACGCGCATTCAGCAGCGCGCCAAAAATGGAGCCGGAAAAATCGCTGCCGTTACGGCCAAGCGTCGTCGCCGCGCCGTTCTTGTCCTGCGCGATAAAGCCAGTGACAATCTGCAAGCCGCCCTTCTCGGCGATCGGCGCAATCGCCGCGCGCGACTGCGCCCAATCCACCATCGGCCCCAGCGGGCCGTGCTCCACGGTCACCACGTTGCGCGCGTCCAGCCATTCGACCGCGCCGCCCGCCAGTCCGCGCTCCTTCGCCGCCGCCGCCAGCAATTTCGACGACCAAATCTCGCCGTAGCCAACGATCAGGTCGCGCACATTGGCCGCCGCGGACCGCGTGAGCCCCACAGTACTCAGCACCGGCCGGATGTCGGCCAAATCGGCGTCAAAACTCGCGACATACACACGCGCTGCGTCGGCCGAGAGGATTTCTTCCGCAATCGCGACATGGCGTGCGCGCAGCGCCGCCAATGCCGGCTCAACGTCGCCGCGTTTTTCCGCCGCCGCCACCAGCCGGTACAAATCGTCGGTCACACCGCGGCACGCGGAGACCACCACAGCGCTTGGGGCGGGCGCCTTTGCCGCCAGAATATCCAGCACACGCCGGAAGCACGCAGCATCTGCTACGCTGCTGCCGCCAAATTTGTGAACGATCCAGCTCACGCGCGTCCGCCTTCAAACTTCCGCCAGCAGTTCTGGCCGCGCGGCGCGCAAATGGGAATGCGTCCGCGTTTCATTTCGCGGCTTCCAGACGTTTGGGCGCGCGCGCCTTTTCCTTGGTAGGCGCAGGCAATACGCCCAGCGCCCGCTCTAGCGCCGACCACAAGTCCTCAGCATGCTCCAGCCCTACCGATACGCGCAGCAGGCGATCGTCGATCCCGGCCGCCGCACGCGCTTCCGGCGCCATCGATGCATGCGTCATGCTCGCCGGATGCGCGATCAAGCTCTCCGTGCCACCGAGCGACTCCGCAAGCGTGAATACGTCAAGCGCCGCCAGGAACTCGCGCACGTGCTCCGCCTTCGCCGCAATCTCGAAGCTCAGCATAGCGCCAAAGCCAAGCTGCTGCTTGGCGGCGATGGCGTGGCTCGGATGCTCTTTCAGGCCCGGATAGTGCACGACACGCACAGCAGGATGTTGCGCCAAGCGCTCAGCAATAACGCCCGCCGTTTTCTGCTGGCGCTCAATGCGCAAGTTCAGAGTGCGCAAGCCACGCAGCGTCAGCCACGAGTTAAACGGCGCGCCGGCGACGCCGGTACAATTGGCCCACCATTTGAGCTCCTGTGCGTCGGCAGCGTCCGCAGCGATGACCGCGCCGCCAACAACATCAGAGTGACCGTTGATGTACTTCGTTGTCGAGTGCACCACGAAGTCCGCACCCAGCGTGATCGGCTTCTGCAACGCCGGAGACAGAAACGTATTGTCCACCACCACTTTCGCGCCAAAGGCCTTCGCCTGCTTCGCCAATGCCACCACATCGACGACGCGCATCAGCGGATTGCTGGGCGTTTCGATCCACAACAACGCCGGCCGCCGCGCCAACGCTTCTTCGACGGCGTCCGCGTCATGCTGATTTACCCACGCGATCTCGATGCGCTTTTGCTTGGCGCGCGCGGTAAACAGCCGCCAGGTTCCGCCGTAGCAATCGTGCGGCGCGACCACGAGCGCGCCCGGCTCGATCAGGTTCAGCACCAAATCCACCGCCGACATGCCGGTGCTGGTGATGACGCCATCCGCGCCCTGTTCGAGCGCAGCAAGCACATCCACGAGCATGTCGCGGTTGGGATTGCCGGAACGGCAGTAATCGTGCGCGCGCTTTTCGCCGAAACCGGCGAAGCTGTAATTCGACGAAAGATAGATCGGCGGCATCACCGCGCCGTATCCCACATCGGCGTCAACGCCGGCGGTCGAAATCAAGGTGTCATCATGCGTCGTCATGGGTTTGCCCCTCGAGAAAATTGGAAAGAATGACGCCGAGCCGCGCTGGCTCCTTCAGGAAGGCATCGTGGCCGTAGAGCGACGGCAATTCATGCAGCACCGTGAGCTGCGGCAAGCGCGCAGCAAGCGCGCGCATCTCAGAAATCGGAACGAGTTGATCAGTGGGGCATGCGACAAGCGTGGTGGCGACGTTCACCGCTTCAGGCTTCACCCAACAGCGATCGATCGCCTCGCTCAGCGAGAGCCAACGCTGCGGCGACATGCGGTCGACATAAGCCGCCCCGCGCGACACGAGATAGCGATCGAGATCGGACTGTCCTTCCGCGTCGAGCGTGCGCTCGAAACGCGAACTGAATTCGTCGGCGCTCCGATAGGTGATCATCGCCAGCTGCCGCGCCAGCGCGAGCCCTTCCGCTGCTTCGCCATGTGCAATCGCGTATTCGACGATGCGCCGCTGCACGCCGCGCCATCCCGCCGCTAACGGCGCGGGCTGGTGCGCCGCGGAGATCACGCACAAACGCGCCACACGCTCCGGCGCAAGCGCCGCCAGAGCCAAGCCCACCATGCCGCCATACGATGCGCCAACGAACCCATGGATGCGCGCAATCGCCAACGCATCCACCGCAATCAACAACAACCGCGCCTGATCCAGCGGCGTGATCGCCAACCGGTGATCGTCCGCCGGCGAAAAATCGAAACCGATCACTTGGTACCGCTCGAGGTCGATGCCGCCGCCAGCCGCCACGACATCACCCCACCAGCCACCTTCCCCAGCGACAGCGCGATCTGCGGAAATCCCGCCCGCGGCGATCACAACCGGGCCATCCAGCCGTCCGTGCCGGCGCAAGCGCACGGCGGCGTCCGGCAATGCCGCGCCATTCTCCAGTCTGAAATCTGCGGGAATGGCCACGCTGACATCGGCCGCGCCACCCTCGGCGCGCGGCTCAAAGCGCTGGTTTTCGCTGGTTTTTTGCGGCCTATCCGCAACGCGCACAGCAGTCATCTCGCCCTCGAAGGTCGGAGCGATTGGAGGCAAAGCGTTTTCGGAAATCGTGGGATCGGCCCAACTGGGCTTCACCCGCGCTCTCTTTAGCAGGTACGCCCTGCAAGCTGAGCATCAAATCGCGATGGCGACCTTGTACCGCAGCTGCGAAGGCTTGTCACTAGGGAGCCCGGAGGTGCGGCGCTAGCGCTCCAAATACGCCGCCGTCGCCATCCTGTCCGCGGTGCAGACACCGATCACTGCCTTCTTCGCGTTACGCCTGCCGAGTTCCAGAAGCATCGATCCAAGATAGCGGATGCCGCTCATCCCGTACGGATGCCCGAGCGCGATGGACCCGCCATTGACGTTGGTCTTCTCCCACGGCGTCTCAAGTTCGCGCTGATTGTAGAGCGTCGTCACCGCGTAGGCAGCACCTCTTTGTGATCTCGCGTACATAGGCCATCGCCGCGCGCGGCGTTAGCTGACGCTTCGCGCTTGCACGCAAAAACTTTTACGCCATGGTCGCTCCTCAGGGGTGGCGATGAAACACATCGCTTTATTGATTTTGTCCGCCGCGCTGGCCGCGTGCGGACCGCAGATCGGCAGTCTGCAGAAAGGCGAAACTGGGCGCGTGGTGCGCGTCTACAATGGCGACACGCTGCTGCTGGACTCCGGTCTGCGCGTGTTTCTCGCGGAAGTGGACGCGCCGCGCGGCAAGCAGGCCTACGCCAATCAATCGCGTGCAGAACTCGAAGCGCTCGCGCTCAATCGCACGGTATTGCTGGCCTATGGCGGCACGCGGCGCTGGGAGCGGCCGCCATCCACGAGCGCGCCGGACACGACAACAAGCGTCGCTTCGACCGCAACAACGACGGTCACCACGGCCACAACAACCAGAGCCGAACCCACCGGCCCGCTCACCGGTCAAACCGCCATCGCCCATGTGTTCGTGGAAACCGAAGGCGGCCGCTGGTTTTGGCTGCAGCATGCGCTCGTCGGCAAAGGCGCCGTCATTGTCCGCCCGCGCAGCGACAATCACGCGCGCACCATGCAGTTGCTCGACGTCGAGGCACAAGCCCGTGCTGCCAAACGCGGCCTATGGAATCAACGCGACGGCCGCGTGCTCACGGCGGAAACCGCCACGCGTGCCGCGCGTAGCTACAACAAGGCCTGCATGAGCGGTCAGGCGCCTTACCGCGTGCTTGAAGGTACGGTGCACGAAGGCCAGGCCTCCGACACCCGCGCAACGCTCGTGATCGACGGTGGCACAGCCGGGTCGCCCTTCAGCGTCGTCGTATTCGGCGACAACTTCGCCCATTGGGATGGCCCAGTGCTCGCCGGCCTCACTGGTGCACGCATACGCGCTCGCGGCGGCCTTGGCGTGATGGACGACGCGCCAGAGCTCTGTCTGGAAAACGGCGCCGAACTACAGGTTCTGCGCGTGCACTAAGCGCCGACGAATCCCGCTTCCACCGGATCGCCCACCCGCGCCAACAGCGCGCGCTTCAGCTTTGCGAGTGCATTCCCCTCGATCTGACGGACACGCTCCTTGGAAATGCCGAGCTGCTCGCCCAGCGCTTCTAAGGTCTTGGCGTCTTCTTCGAGCTTGCGTTCGCGGATGATCAGCCGCTCACGCTCGCTCAAATCCGCCATCGCGTCTTGAACCAGATGTGCGCGCGCCTCCGCATCGTGGCTCAGCGTCACCACGGCCTCAGGATCCAGCGACGCATCCGCCAGGAAATCTTGCCACTCATCCTCGCCACTCTCGCTCATCGGCGCATTCAGCGAACGGTCCGGCGCCGAGAGCCGCGACGCCATCGCCTCGACTTCGCTTTCGGCAACGCCAAGCGCGTGCGCCACTTGCGAACGCGCCGCCGCCGTCATCGTCGCATCGCCGACATCGCCAATACGCGCGCGCAAGCGCCGCAAATTGAAGAACAGCGACTTCTGCGCGGAGGTCGTCCCCGTGCGCACGATCGACCAATTGCGCAGCACGAAATCCTGCATCGCCGAACGCACCCACCACGACGCGTAGGTCGAGAAGCGCACTTCGCGGTCCGGTTCAAAGCGCATCGCCGCTTGCATCAGGCCGACATTGCCTTCCTGCACCAGATCGCTCATCGGCAGGCCGTAGTGGCGGAAGCGCGCCGCCATCGCCACCACCAAACGCAAATACGCCGTGATCAGCTCATGCAGCGCGCATTCGTCGTGCGCGTCGCGCCAACGCAGAGCCAAATCGTGTTCGCGCGTGGCGTCGAGAAGCGGCGCGCGCATCGCCCGGCGTATAAAGGTTTGCGCGCCACGCTGCAGATCGAGTGTCTCTGTTAGCGCCATGATTTATTCTACGCCCTCAACGGCACGCGGTTCTTGCCGCAGCTGTCGCAAACACCACCGCATGCTTCACGAACGCGTGAGGCGGGAAAAAGTGCCGCGGGGCGGGAGAAGCCGTCGCAGGACAAACGAAAAGGGCCGGACTTGCGCCCGGCCCGTCCCGATTTCTTCTTGTCGCGCCGAGGTTAGGCGGCGGCTTGCGATTGCTTCTTGCTGGCCAGTGAGGTGGTCAGCTTGGCCACCGCGTCGTCGCGGCTAACCTTCTCAACTGCCGCCAGTTCGCGCGCCATCCGGTCCAGCGCGCTCTCATACAATTGGCGCTCGGAATAGGATTGCTCCGGCTGGTCGCTGGCGCGGTGCAGGTCGCGCACCACTTCGGCGATCGACACCAGGTCGCCCGAGTTGATCTTCGCTTCGTATTCCTGCGCGCGGCGCGACCACATGGTGCGCTTAATGCGGGCGCGGCCCTGTAGGGTTTTCAACGCCTGGTCGACCACTTCCGACGACGCCAGCGGACGCATGCCGCACGAACGCGCTTTGGTGGTGGGAACGCGCAACGTCATCTTGTCCTGCTCGAACGAGATCACGAACACGTCGAGGTCCAGGCCGGCCACCGCCTGCTTTTCCACGCCCATGACCCGGCCTACCCCGTGAGCAGGGTAAACGATGTGGTCGCCCGGGCGGAACGAAGTCGGCGGATTCGCGGTCTGCATGCACTGCTCCAGTCTTCTTGTTGAAGCAGTTGGGTATTCCGTCACGTCAATTCCGCCCGCGCGACGTAAAAAGCGGACGGAAAACCCCGTCCGCGCTCCTGCCGCCCCTTGAGCTAACTGATTGACGCTACTGAAGATTCCAACTGCCGCACGCCACTCCGGGCGCACTCAATTCTGAACCTTGTATAACACAGTTTTGGGCACTTCGGAAGCACCCAACGCCGCAAGACTAGTTTCCGTCTCCGGGTTCCGTGCTGAAGTATTTCTCGAACTTCTCTTTTTCGTCTTTGAATTGATCTGCATCGGCAGGCGGCGCGCCCTTGCGGGTAATGTTCGGCCAGACCTTGGCGAACTCGGTGTTCACCTTAAGCCACTTGCCGTCCGCGGTGTCCTGAGAGTCCGGCTTGATCGCGTCCACCGGGCATTCCGGCTCGCAGACGCCGCAATCGATGCACTCGTCAGGATGGATAACGAGGAAGTTCGCACCCTCGTAAAAGCAGTCGACCGGACAAACCTCGACGCAGTCCATGTATTTGCAACGCACGCACGCGTCGGTGACGATGTAAGTCATAAGCCGTCCAGCTCCCGCGCCGCTGAAATGGCGGTCGATAGCGACAGCGTCAAGCGACGCCGCCCGCGTCCAATTCGCTGTACAGCGCGCGCGCTTCCGTTGGCGGACCCCGTCGCGCGCCGACGGCTTCCACCCTTATCGCCTTCAGCGCGCCGCGCAGCGGAAACGTGAGCACGTCCCCGGTCTGCACCTCGACCCAGGCCTTTTCCACCCCGCGCGAAGAACCCTCGCGGATGAGCCGCAGCCCGCCTTCGGCAACCAGCTTGGTGGCCAGCGCCCGGCTCTTGGTAAAACGCGCATGCCAAAGCCAGACATCGACCCGCTGACGTCCCGCCGCCGTCACGTTGGCGCGCCCCGGCGGCGGCGTTGATGAGCCGGCAGCAAAGTCGCGAGCTCCGCGAACGGACCGCCCTTCACGGGACGCACCTTCTTCGGTTTGGCGGCATGCGGCTTCCAAAGCTTCGTCGTCTCGTCGTGCCGGTAGTCCAATGTGGTGAGAACGCCGGCAAGGTCGCGGACCGGCCGGCCGACCAATTGCGCCAGCGCGGCATCATCCGGCTGCGTTTCTTGCTCCAGCGCTTCGACCAATCGCTCGACGATGTCGAAGCGAATGGCGATGCGACCGCACGGCCGATAGCCGGCGGCCGCGCACTCACCCCACCAACGCGAATGATCCAACGGCGCCGACAGCGCGCCGGGGCGCGGCAAGAACACGCCGTGATGACCGCGATGCGGGTGCGCTGCGTGCCAAAGGATCGCCAGCACATGCGCCGCGCGCGGCTTCAGCAATGCCGGCATGAACACGGATTGCTTGCCGGCGCGCACGCCGTACCGGCGCAGCGCGCTGACAGCTTCATCGGTAAACGCCAATGGATCTTCGCGCACACAATCAAGAGCGCCGCCATTTTCCAGCATGCGAAACGCAATGCCGCGCGCCTCGCCCTTCAGCGTCTCTTCGCGCCACGCGGCTTCCAGTGCGATCAGTGGCCGCAGCGAGTCCGACATCGCCTTGTCCAGCCATGCCGTCAAACGTGCGCGCGCCGCGCTGCGCTCGCTGTCCTGCGCGTTTTCGCCGCCGATCAGCTCCAGCTTCGGCTTGAGCACCGCGCCGCCCGGCGCGATCCGCGCCATCGCCGCGCCATCAACCCGAATGCGGCCGTCGCGGCCCAAGCTCATCGCGTCATCGGCGCACGCGGCGATGTACGCCAGCCGCCGCGACACCTCCGGCTTCAACGCGCGCAGCGCCGCGTTGCGCACCGCGCGTCCCTCCAAGCCGATAGCTTTCGGGTCGGGCACAAACGCCAAGCCATCGAAGCGGCCGACATGGTGACCTTCAACCGTCACCTCGCCATCGCCTGATACAAAGGCGGGCAAGGCGTCTTCGCGCTTCAAGCTCTTCAGCAACGCACTGGTGCGCCGATCGATGAAGCGCTGCGTCAGCGCTTCGTGCAGCGCATCTGAGAGCTTGTCCTCGACATCGCGCGTGCGCGCACGAAACGTCTCGGCATCATCCAGCCAATCGGCGCGTTGGGCGATGTAGCTCCACGTCCGCACATGCGCCAAACGCTGCTGCAACATGTCGAGATCGCCTTGCGGGCGATCCAGCTTTTCGATCTCCGCACTTGCCCACTCGCGCGGAATACGGCCGCGCTCCGGCAAGACGTATGTCGCAATGCGGCCCACGAGCCGCGCGTGCTCTTCCGGCGCAATCTTGCGGAAGTCCGGCAGCTGGCACGCCTCCCACAAACGCTGCACCTGCGCCGCGCTGCGCGCCAGCGTCACCACGTCCGGCTCATTCATCAACCGCTTCAGCACTTCCTCATCGTCAGCGCCGCGCACACGCGCCAAGCCGGGCCGATCGGGCTGGCGCTCCAGTGACTGCAGCAACGCCACGATCGACCCGAACTTTAGCTCCGGATTGCGCCACTGAATCGCATCCACCGGCTCGAATTCGTGCGTCTCAACCCGATGTAGCGTGTCTTCGTCGAATGGCGCGCACTCTCCCGTCTCGCCAAAATTGCCGTCGCGTGTGAAGCGCCCCGCACGTCCTGCAATTTGCGCGATCTCATCAGCGCGTAGATCGCGCCACATGCGGCCGTCAAACTTGCGGCGCGACGCGAACGCCACGTGATCCACATCCATGTTGAGACCCATGCCGATCGCGTCGGTCGCAACCAGAAAGTCCACCTCGCCGCTTTGATAAAGCGCCACCTGGGCGTTGCGCGTACGCGGACTGAGCGCGCCCATCACCACCGCCGCGCCGCCGCGATGCCGGCGCAGCAATTCGGCGATCGCGTAAACTTCCTCCGCCGAAAACGCGACCACAGCCGTCCGCTTCTGCAGCTTGGTGATCTTGGCCGGCCCCGAATAACTCAGCGTCGACAACCGCTCGCGCTGAATGATCTCGGCGTCCGGCAACAACGCGCGGATCATCGGCCGCATCGTGTCCGAGCCCATCATCATGGTCTCGCCGAAGCCGCGCGCGTTCAGAATCCGGTCCGTGAAGACGTGGCCGCGGTCCAAATCCCGCGCGACCTGGATTTCATCGATCGCCACGAACTCCACCGCGCGATTGAGCGGCATCGCCTCGACTGTGCAGATGAAATAGCGCGCGCTTTCCGGCGCGATCTTTTCCTCGCCGGTGATCAGCGCCGCGGCGCCCGGCCCTTTCGCGGCGACCACCCGGTCGTAAACCTCGCGCGCCAGCAGCCGTAGCGGCAGGCCGATCATGCCACTCGCATGACCGAGCATACGTTCAATCGCGAGGTGGGTTTTGCCCGTGTTGGTGGGCCCAAGGACCGCCTTGAGATCTGCCCTGGTCCGGGCCCGCACGTTCATACTCACGACGATGGGTCCCACCTGCGGCGATTTCAAGCCGCGCCGTTCACAGCCTTTCCGGCAAGTAATCGCGAGTCCCGAGCGACAAGAATGGAGCGGGAACGAATCATCGACGAATCAATGATTCTGATTCGTTCCTGCGGCGTTCACGGCTAAGTCTTGTGGTTAACCCTTAAGTAACACACAAGACTTCCCCCGCTGCCGCACAACCTCTCCTAGTCCTGCCGCGCCGGTAAGCTTAGCGGCGCAACGCAGCGCCGTTGACGGAAATGGCCCGCGCTTCAAGCCGGATCACGCCCATATCGTCCGAAGGCATCTCGATTGACAGCGGCGCAAACAGCCCCACAGCGGTCGGCGCAAACACGAAGGTCAGCGTCTGCGCCTGCTGCGGGTCGGAGAAGCCGGCGACGGGGCGGAACTGCACCGTGCAGCGCGTGGCCTGACCCCGGTACACCGGCGTGTTCACATTGACCTGTCCCGCCGGCGTCAGCACGAAATCGAACCGCGAGCGCCCGTCCATATAGACCGGCACCACCCCCACGCACGGCGTCTGCGTCGCCGTGATCATACGCGCGATCGCCGTCAGCTGGTCGACCGCGCCGCGCTTTTGCGCCGGTGTGGCAGGCGGGTGACCCATCCCCATGTGCGGTTCGGCGGTCGTGACGATGTCATCGCTGGAAAAGGCCGCGCGCACGATCCGGTGACGGCTGCCGCCGCTGTGCTGGTAGTTGGCGGGGCGCAGCGCGCCATCGGCGACCGCGCCGTTGACGCTGTAGCTGAAATCCTGCCGGTCACCCGCCAAAGTACGGAACAGCCCGGTCAGCCGGCGCTGCGCAGTGACGCTGTAGCCGCCGCCAATTTGGTTGAAATGATAAGAGAATTCCCCGCCATTGATGCCCCGGGCGATGGCGGCATAGGTGGCGTCGAAGCGCTTGTTCAGCGCCGGCGCCTGGGCCGAGGCCGAACCCGCCAGCATGATCCCCAGCCCCAAAACGGCGGCGGCAAACGTTCTCATGAGACTTCCTCTCCTCGGCGCGACGGCGCAGGACAACACCTAACCGGGCGCCGCTGATCCAGTGATGAACCAAATTGGGCTGTTTGAGGGAAGTCGGAGGCCAAAATACCGGCGTTCGCCTTGACCCTGGCGGGTCGTTCCTTTACGTGTCCGCGCTTCAATTTTCCCGGCCTTCGAGAATTACCCATGTCCCGCCGCTGCGAGCTGACCGGCACCAACCGCCAAATCGGCCACAAGGTTAGCCACTCCAACATCAAGACCAAGCGCTCGTTCGAGCCCAACCTGGTCAATGTTTCGCTCACCAGCGACGCGCTCGGCCGCACCTACAAACTGCGCATCACCGCTGCTGCCCTGCGCAGCGTGGATCACCGCGGTGGGCTCGACGCCTTTCTGCTGAAAGCCAACGAAGATGCGCTCTCGGTGAAGGCCACCAAGATCCGCCGCGACCTGAAGAAGAAGCTCAGCGAAGCCGCCGCCGCTTAGTTCGCCGGCGTCTCCACAATATCAAACGCGAACAGCAGCGTGCGTTGGCGCGCGCTGAAATTGTTGTCCGACACGATGTAGAGCCGCGTTACGCCATTGGTCATGCGGACGGCGGAAATGCCTTCAAAATTGTCGACGGGATGCGGCGCGCTAAGCTCCGCCAATTGCTCCACGCCCGCGATCGTGTCCGACCCCGCGCGCAAAGCGGCGGAGGTAAAGCGCGCAATGCGCGCGCGCGCACCGATCACCGGCGCATAGAAGCGCTCCAATGCGATGAAGTCGCCATTGGGCAAGCGATCAAGACTCGTCAGTGAAAAATCATCGCTCAACGGAAAGCGCGTTGACGAACGTACTTCGCCCGGCGCGTCGAGCGGCGCGAGCCAAACCGGCGTCGTCTTGTGACCTTCACCCTCAGCGCCGACCACAAGCACGCCGTCAGCTGTCACGCTGAGCGCTTCCAGCCCAGTATTGCGCGGCAGATGCCGGACGCCATCGAGGCGCGGTCCAGGCGTTGCCGCACCGAACGGTCCGTCGCGATTGAGATCATAGATGCGGATCGACTGCGTCTGTTCAAAGCTCACCGCAAAGCGGCCATCCGGCAGCTGCGTCAGATCCTCGGCGTCGCCCGCTTCTTTGCTGTCGAACGGCTGGCCGCGCTCGTCGCGCATCAACGCCGTGCGCACATCGGCTACGCCGGTGAGATTGCCCTCCGCATCGAGCACGATGCGCCCGTCGAACCATTCGCCGCGGTCGCTCTCAGCGATGAAGCGGCCATCTTCCAGCACTTCAATTCCGGAGACGCCACCGAACGCTGGATCGGCCGTGCGCAATTCGATGCCGCCACGAAACACGAGCTTGCTGAGATGCGCGTCGCCGAACGGCACGGCGACATTCTCGATGCTGACCGCACGCCATTGATCAGCGCTCGGCGGGATCGCCACTGACGGTGCGCACGCGGCCAACGCCAACGCCGCCGTCCAAACCGCAAATCTCAAACCAGCGCCCCTGCTCGTTTCTTTTGCCCACGGCCCGGTGTGTGCTTGCTCGGCATTGCCGCCACCGGCTCGTCAAACAGTTCGGCCAGCTTTTCCGTCATGACGCCGCCGAGCTGCTCGGCGTCGGTGATAGTGACAGCGCGCTTATAATAACGCGTCACGTCGTGGCCGATGCCGATGGCAATCAGCTCCACCGGCGAGCGCGTCTCCACCCAATGGATCACCGTACGGAGGTGGCGTTCCAGATAATTGCCCGGATTGGCGGACAAGGTTGAATCGTCCACCGGCGCGCCGTCGGAAATCACCATCAGGATGCGCCGTTGCTCG
This sequence comes from Terricaulis sp., assembly GCA_047601265.1. Classification (GTDB taxonomy): domain Bacteria; phylum Pseudomonadota; class Alphaproteobacteria; order Caulobacterales; family Aquidulcibacteraceae; genus Vitreimonas. The sequence goes on along the minus strand of JASGJR010000001.1, from coordinate 2,639,063 downwards.
GCGCGGCCCAGCAAGCGCTCGTGCGCCCACATCAGCGCCTCGCCGTCGATGTTTTCCTTCAGCAAGCCCTCGCGCATCATCAGTCCGAGATTGCGCCGCGCGCGCCGCCACGGCGCGTCCGCCGCTTTGTAGATCACATGCCGCAGATCGTTGAGCCGGCCCGGTTGCGGCGGACGTCCCGCCGCTTGCCAGTCTTCCTTGGCCTTGCCGCCCTTCCACGCGCGCGTGGTGAAGCCGAGGATTTCAACCTTCACGCCACAGCGCTCCAGCGTCCGCGCCAGAATATCCGCGCACAACGCCGCCACCATGATTGGCCGCCCGCGCATCGAGCCCGAATTGTCGAGCAACAACGTCACCGCCGTGTCCTTGAACGGCATGTCGTCTTCTTGCTTGAACGTGAGCGCCGACATCGGATCGATAATCACGCGCGTCAGCCGCGCGGTATCGAGCAGGCCTTCTTCGAGATCGAAACTCCACGACCGGTTCTGCTTTGCGAGCAACCGCCGCTGCAACCGGTTGGCCAAACGCCCCACCACGCTCTGCAGCGGCTTCAGCTGCTGATCGAGATACATCCGCAGCCGCGCCAGCTCCTCCGTGTCGCACAATTCCTCCGCACCGATCTCCTCATCGTGAGCGCGCGTGAACACTTTGTAGTTGGCATTCGGATCTTCGATGTTGTCGCGTTGCTTAGGCCGCAACGGCTTCTCGCCCGGCTCTTCCTCGTCAGCCTCCTCCATCTCGTCGGAGTCGACGTCGGCTTCCACGGTCATGTCGCGATCGCTGTCAACGTCAGCGTCGCTCTCTTGCATCTCGATGTCGGTGAGCTGTTCCTGATCTTCGTCTTGACCTTGCGTGTCGTCGCTCTGTGGCGGCGGCTGTTCGCCTTCCGCCGTATTGGGTTCGTCTTCGTCGCCCGGTTCGGCGGTCAGATCGTCGCCGATGCCGAGATCGGTCATCACGTCACGCGTGAGTTTGGCAAAGGCGCGCTGGTCGCTCGTCACCGCGCCCAGCTTATCCAAAGTCGCGCCCGCGCCGTCCTCGATCCGCTTGCGCCAAATCTCCACCAGCGCATTGGCGTTCGGCGGCGGCTTCAGGCCCGTCAGCCGTTCGCGCACGATCAGCGCCAGCGCATCCGCCAGCGGCGCCGTCGCCGGATCGCGCATGCGCCCGACGCCTTTGCGCTCCAGCGTATCCGTAAGCGACGCGGTCAGATTGTTGGCGACACCTTTCATCGCATTGGCGCCCAGCGCCTGAATGCGCATTTCCTCGACCGCGTCGAACGCCGCGCGCGCATCCGCATGCGACGGCCGCAGCTTCGCGTGCGCCGCTTCATCGTGATACGCGAGCCGCAAAGCCAGCGCGTCGGCCTGTCCACGCAAGCGCTCCGCTTCGCTGTCTGAAATCACACGCGGCGGATGCGGCAGCACGATGCGCCCCGGCGCCAATTTCGGCCCCTCTGCGCCGAACGACACCTCGATCTCGTCCTCCGCCCCCGCCAACGCACGCGTCGTTTGCGCCAGCGAGCGCTTGAACAGTTCGGCGGGAGTTTCCTTTGCAGTCATTCCAAATTCTTGACTTAGCTAAGCAAGTTAGCTAACCTAGCTAACATGACCAAAGTGACGATCCACGTCGCCAAAACCAATCTCTCCAAACTCATCGCCAAAGTCGAGGCGGGTGAGGAGGTGGTGATTTGTCGTGGCGACGAAGAGGTTGTGCGCATGGTGCCTGCGAAGGTGGCCAACGAGAATGCACAAGCGATGCGTCCGGGCCGGGGATCTTGGAAAGGGCATATCCAATTCACGCCGGATTGGGACGCACCTGTCGAAGCAGAATGGCTAGGGCTCGGTCCTGACGGCGACTTCAAGTGAGATTGCTGCTTGATACGAGCGCGTTGCTCTGGTGGCTTGATGACTCGCACGAGCTTTCAGACAACGCGGGCCGCGAAATCGATCGTCTCGGCAATACGATCTTTGTGTCGAGCATCAGCCTCTATGAAATCGCGCTCAAGGTTCACATCGGCAAGCTCAACTTGCCGGGGCGGACGCCAAGCGATGTGCCCGGCGCCGTCGATGCCGCCAAGTTCGTTCGACTCGGCGTAACGATGGAACACGGACTTATCGCCGGCCAGTTGCCGTTAGCGCACAAAGATCCCTGGGATCGGCTTCTGGCGGCGCAGGCGATGGTCGAAGACGTTGCGATTATCTCGGACGATGCGGCATTCGATCTCCTCGGTGCGGAGCGTCTGTGGTGAGTGCAGCCGCTGCGCTCATTGAAGGGACGTCTCATGTCAGCAACGACGAAAAACTCAGCGCGCTCGGCGCGAAGCGGGTTTGGTGACCTTCATGGACCGCCGGCGCCCCCGCCGGCCTTGGGGCGTTGGCTGCGTCCCTTCTTTGCGCGGCTCGCAGCGATAAGCGGGGCGGCGAGCTTCTCATAGAGAGCAAAAAGGTGCTCGACGCGACTGCGGTCGCCGTCAAACGGTTCGCGGCGGTAGAGTTTATCGACGGCATCGTCGAGCGCCCGGTGCGCGCCACGAAGATCGGCCGGCATGAGATCGGAATCATAGAGGTCGGCGAGTGTCGCGCCTGGATGCGCCGCGCGCGCATCGAGCACGGCTTGCGCAAGCGCGCGGATTTTCTCTTTGGCTTTCTCATCCACGTCCGGCCAGGGGAAGGTGTTGTAGACGACGCCGACCGAGTACATATAGTCGGACTTCATCCGTCCCGTAATCGCACGCAACCACGCCATATGCAGGCATGACGTGAGGATTCCGAAATGCCAAAGGCTGGCATGCGGCAGAATGCGAAGCTTCTGATTGGCGATGGCGTAGTCAGTTAGCCAGCCAATGGGGACATAGTCCCGCGTCTCCGAGCTGACATTAGGAATAACCAAGTAAGGCGGTTGTAGTCGACGGTCGACACCAAGACGCGTTGGAAAATCCGCCATCTTGCGTGTGCTGTCTCGCTGGCTCTGCGATCGATAGTCGCGCACGCGGCGGACACGCTCGGAGACCAGCGGCAGGTTGCGTAAGAGATCGGGTGATGCGTCTGGAAGGTACAGAATATAGCGTTCCATTCCGTTGATGTATTCTTCACCGCCAACGTAACGCGCAAATAGGGGACCGGCGTCCGGCTCTTGTTCGAGAAAAGCTGCCTTTTCCTCACTTGTGAACGTGTAGTGACCGTCGTCGATCATCTGGACGCCTGTAAGCAGTTGCGGCGCATCGCTAAGAGGCGTCGCAATCTCCTCAACTACGGCATGCCGATCCGTCAGCCGGCTCGCGTCGAACAAATACGGCGAAAGCGATGTGTGCCTGCTTTCAACCGGGTCGCCTTTGATGTCGTCGTAAGAGAAGAGCCGCTTTTCCTTGGGCTCATGCTCGGCGCGCGACAGCCCGAGGACAACCACATGGACGTGCGCCTTGCCGCGCGCTTCGCTTTCCCAGGCGAAGGTGCGGTGCGCGAAAGCGATTTCGAGGCCGCATCGGTCGAATAGAATCGGCCAGAGCTGCGCCACCTGCTCTCCCTGCGTAATCGAGTTTGTCGCCACAAAGGCTACGGATCGTTGCCCCCCCCAACGACATTCAGATAATCGCCCGCCTTGATGAACCATGCCGCCACATAATCGAGCGTGCCGCCCGACCCGCCTAAATCCGCGATGCGGCGCACCTGCGCCCGCTGCTTCTCAGTCTGCTGCTTTGCGCCCGAAAATGGCGGGTTGCCCATCACAAAATTGCATTGCATCGCAGAGGCAGCACATCGTTCCAATCCATCTCCAGCGCGTCGCCCTGGACGATATGCGGGCCGGCCTTGGGCAGCGGGATGCGGGCGTAATTCTTACCGAACTGAAGTGAGAGCTTCACGTTCATGATGTGGTCCATCATCCACAGCGCGGTTTCGGCGATGCGAACCGGAAATTCGCTGAGTTCGATACCGTGAAATTGCGCGACGCTGATCTTGGTCAGCTCTCCCACATCGAGCACCAGCTGCTTTTTGTCGGCGTAGAGCGCTTCCAGCACGCGCAATTCGAGTTCGCGCAGCTCGCGATAGGCGATGACCAAGAAGTTGCCGCAGCCACAGGCGGGATCGAGGAACTTGAGTCCCGCGAGCTTTGTCTGAAATGCCTCAAGCCGCGCTTCGCGGTCGCGTTTCAGCCCCTCGATATGCGTGAACTCCGCGCGCAACTCGTCCAGGAAAAGCGGTTCGATAACTTTTAGAATGCAGCGTTCGTTAGTGTAATGCGCGCCTTCCTTGCGCCGTTCCGCCGGCGCCATCACGAACTGAAACAGCGACCCGAAAATGGCGGGCGAAACGCCGCCCCAATTGAAAGCACAGGCTTCCAAGAGCAGCGCGCGCATCTTGGCGTCGAATTGCGCGATAGGCAGCCGCTCAGCGAAGAGGTCGCCGTTGACGTAATCGAAGTTCCGGAGATCTTCGTCGAGATTCTTCTGCCGCTTCTCTTTCGGTGTGTTGAGCGTCTGAAACAGGTTCTCCAGCCATTGGCCAGTATCGGACCCATCTTCGCTGGTTCGGCTGCGGATCAGGTCTTCCATGACCTCGCGCGGCTCGAAGATGCCGGTGTCGTCCGCGAACAAGCAGAATAAGAGCCGCACCAAGAAGCGTTCCAGATCGTGACCCGAGTAGCCGGATGCTTCGAGCGCATCGTGGAGCTTGCCCATCAGCTCCGCGGCGAGAATGTTGACGGGGTCCTGTTCCCGGAAAGTACGTTTCTCCACGCCTAGGATGAAACCGAACTTCTCGGCGTGGCGTGGCAGGTCGCAAAGCAGGAAGCGCTGCTCTTCACGCGTGTCGAGATCAATCAGCTCGAAAGTCTGAAAATCGCACAGGAGCACGTAGCGCGGCAGTTCATGCTCCTTGAGACCGGGAAAATAGTCGAGCGCCTGGGTGCGGGCGCGCGCCAGGCTCAAGCCGGCGCTCTTTTGCTCCACCAGAAGCACACCCTTCCAGAAAAGATCGATATAGCCCCGCTTGTCGCCGAGCAGCTTTACTGGCGCCTCGAATGAAGCGACTCGGCGCGCCTTCACACCGAACACCTCGAAGAACTCGTTATAGAAGGTCTGAGTCTGACCGCGCTCGTATCCGGCGTCCTTCCATTCCTCAGCGAATAGCGCCGCGCGGGCGCGGATTTCATTCCAGCTCAGCCGCACAACGCCCCCGTTTGCCTAACTGCGCGCCACGCAAGCCGCCCGTCACGCCACCTTCACCCGCGTCGCCGCTTCCGGCAGGTCCGCGCCGAACGCGCGTTGATAGAACTCCGCCACGGTCGGCCGCTCCAGTTCATCGCACTTGTTCAGGAATGTCATGCGGAAGGCGAGGCCGATGTCGCCGAAGATTTCCGCGTTCTGCGCCCAGGTGATCACCGTCCGCGGGCTCATCACAGTGGAGACGTCTCCATTCATGAACGCGTTGCGCGTCATGTCGGCGACACGCACCATCGCCATGATGGTGCGGCGGCCCTCAGTGGTGTTGTAGCTCGGCGCCTTGGCGACAACGATTTCGGTTTCGGCGTCGTGGTCCAAATAGTTCAGCGTCGTCACGATCGACCAGCGGTCCATCTGCGCTTGGTTGATCTGCTGCGTGCCGGTGTAGAGCCCGGTCGTATCGCCCAAGCCGATAGTGTTGGTGGTCGAGAACAGCCGGAAATACGGATTGCCGGTGATGACGCGGTTCTGATCCAGCAATGTCAGCTTGCCGCTCGCTTCCAGCACGCGCTGGATCACGAACATCACGTCCGGACGCCCCGCATCGTATTCGTCGAAGCAGATCGCCACCGGCCGCTGCAGCGCCCACGGCAGCATGCCTTCGCGAAACTCGGTGACCTGCTTGCCGTCCTTCAGCACGATCGCGTCTTTGCCGACGAGATCGATCCGCGACACGTGACTGTCCAGATTGATCCGCACCAGCGGCCAGTTGAGCCGTGCGGCCACCTGTTCGATGTGCGTGGACTTACCTGTGCCGTGATAGCCCTGCACCATCACGCGGCGATTGAAGGCAAAGCCGGCGAGGATCGCCAGCGTCGTCTGCGGATCGAAGCGGTAGGCGTCGTCGATCTCCGGCACATACTGAGTCTTGGTCTTGAAGGCCGGCACCTTCATGTCGCTATCGACGCCGAATTCACGCGCCGAAACCTGGCGGTCGGGCTTCATCGAGAGCAGATCGTCAGCAGTGGTCATTGCGCCCCAATCATCGGGAAACGGTCAAACAAACATAGGTGCGCAGACACCTTATCGCGGCGCAGCATGGAGGCAAAGGCGGCGAATTGCCGATCTTCTAGACCAGCCCAGCGGCTTTCAAGGTCTGATATGCGGCCAGCACGCGGTGCAGATTGGCTTCCGCAGTCCGATCACCGCCATTTGAGTCCGGGTGCCAGCGCTTCACCAGCTCGGCGTACTTGGCGCGGATTTGCGCAGCGTCAGCATTCTCCGGCAGGTGCATCTCCTCCAGCGCCTTAGCCTGGACGCGGCTCAGCCGCCGGCGTGGCGCAACCGCCTCCGCAGGCTCGCCCGCACCGCCATGACCGAACAGATTGAATGCATCGCCGGGGCCAGCCTTGGCGCCGCGCACTTGCTCCGCGCCCTTGTCCAAACGCCCGCTGCGGAAGGTCCAGGTCGGCCGTTGACCCACCTCTTCCTTCGCCATGAACGATTTCACCTCGGTGTCGCTCATGCCCGAGAAATAGTTCCAGCGCTTGTTGTACTCGGAGGCGTGCTCCAGACAAAAATGCCAGAACTCGTTGCCGTGTTCGCGCCCCTTCGGCGCCCGGTGGACGCCAGCGTGTTCACAGCCCACATGATCACAACGGCGCTGACTATTTTCTTCGTCATAGTTGCGCTGCGGGCGCTTCTTGCCCGACGCAGCCGGTTTGACCCGGATGTCGACGAACTTGGGGCGATAGTTGAACGCATCCGTCATGGGATTGCTGAGTATGGGCTTCAGAGGTTAAGCGGACAAGGAATTGACAGACAACAAAACGCATCTTTCGCGCGCCGAACGCATGCAATCTGCACTCGCGGCGCATTTCACGCCCACGAGTTTATCACTCGTAGATGAATCCAGCCTGCACGCAGGCCACGCAGGCGCGCGTCCGGGCGGAGAAACCCACTATCGCTTGCGGATTGTCTCCGACGCTTTCGCCGGACTTTCGCGCGTCGCGCGTCAACGCTTGGTTTACGACTTGGTTCGTGAAGAATTCGACACGGGCTTGCACGCGCTCGCGCTGGAACTCAAAACACCGGCGGAGGCGCAATCCTCCTGAGACGAAGCGGCGTGGGGGATGCCGATGATGCGGCGTATCGCAGCGTGGACGGCGACACTGGTCGCCGGGGTCTTGCTCGGGCTGATCTCGCTCTGGGCAGTGGTCACTTTCGGCGTCGCCAATTTCTCCGAGCATTACGGCGCGTGGTCGCTCAACCGCGCCGCAGGTTCGCAAGCCGCCGACCCCTACACCCGGGCCATCATTGCCCGCACCGGTCTGCTGGCGCTCAGCGCGCGCGAAGCCATCTATTTCAACCTCGACAAAGACGATCACGGCCGTCCGCTGGAGGAGAGCTGCGTCTACGAACTCTCCGGCGGCCCACTCAATGCACGCTGGTGGTCAGTCACGCTTTACGCCAACGACAACTACCTCGCCCGCAACGGCGACCACGCCTATTCGATCGACGCGTCGCGCGTTGGCGATGGCGCCTGGCGCGCCCGCATCGCGCCGGTGCAAGGCGAGGCGCCATTGTGGATTTCCTCGCGCGCCGCCAAGCGTGGCTTCTCGCTGACTTTGCGCGTCTACAACGCCTACAACGACTTCACCCCGAGCGCCGGCGCCTTGCCAAAGTTGCGCACTATTTCCTGCGCGGGAGGCCAAGCATGAAAGGCCTCGGCAAATATGTCTGGTCTGCGCTCGCGATCGCCGTGCTGACGCACATCATCGTATTGTTCGCGTTTCCAACCGCGCTGATGAACGTCGCCATGGCCCGCGTCGGCCGCGGCCACTTCAACGCGTGGAGCCCGATGCAACGCGTCACCGAAGCCTCGCGCGCCATCGTGCGGCCTTCGCCAGACCTCGCTTACTCCGCGTGCCCCTACGATTTGAGCCACGGCCCAGTCAAAATCAGCGTGCCGCCCTGGCACAATTACTGGTCGCTCTCCTTCTATCAGGACAACAGCGACAATTTCTTCGTCGTCGATGACCGCGAGTCCAAGAGCGGCGCGGATATCACACTCGTCAGCAAAGACGCGCAACCGCCTGCGCACGCGACCCAAGTCGTCGAAAGCCCGAGCGCACGCGGCATCGCGCTCATCCGGCGCCTCGCGCCAACGCAATCCGAATACGACGCCGCCGCCCAGACCGCCAAAGGCGATGTCTGCGCCGCGATCACACGCTGAGAACTACATCCCGCTTAACCGCAGCGCAGCGAGCCGCGCGAATGTCAGCGTCACCGATTTGCGCCGCGCACCCGCCAGCGGCCGCACCGCGGTATCGCGCAAGATGGCGCCGCCAAAGCCGTCAGCGACGATCAGTCCTGCGTCTTCGGGAATCAGCTCACGCGGAAAATCTTCGGTCACGCCAAAAAAGAACTTGTCGCAATAATCCAGATAGTCGGGCCATTTCTGATCGCACGCATAATCCGCGAGACACGATTTTGTCTCCACGATCCAAATTTGTCCCGAAGCCGTAAGCGCCATGATGTCAGCCCGCCGCCCGTTCGCGAGCGGAACTTCCAACACCGACGCGAGCCCATGATCCGCAAGCATCCGCGTTACGCCGCGCGCCAGCGCTGCGGTAACATCAGGACGTGGAACTGGCTCGACGCTCATGTTCCCATTTTCCCACTCTCGCGCCGCGCGAACAAGCGCCGGAACTGCCACCTGCACAGCGGCGTTCGCAGCCCATGTCTTCCTCCTTCCGTACAAGCCGCATGGCTTCGCTCGCCGCGCTGACCACCTTGTTCTTCGCCACAGGTTGCGGCGCCTTCGCGCCGGCCTATCCGCAATTCGGCAAAACCGCCTATCGGCTTGAGGGCAATACCGCAGCGCCGGACGGTGGCGCCGCCATCCATACCGTCATGTACCGCTCTGGCCCCAATCTCCGGGTGGAGACCGTGCTGCCACGCTATGGCCGCGCCATCGTGGTGTTCGATCAAGCGACCAACGCGGCCTATGTGCTGAACCCGACCGTGCAACCTGGTTCAACCGGCAACACACCGGTCGTGGCCGACAACAGCGCCCCCGGCGCTGCGCCAGCCGCCGCCATTCCGCAATCAGCGACACCGGGCACAGCGACCGTTGTGCCGCCCACGGCAATGCCGGCCACGACTGCACCGAACGGCACGCTGCAAACCGCCACCACTGCGCCGCGCGTCATCGGCGTCGCGGTGCGCATCGCCGACGCAGATGCGCCGCAACCGCTTGAGACGGCATGGGCTGCGCTTGGCGCCAACAATGCGAAGTCTGTCGGTTCGTGCACCGTCGCCGGTCAGCAAGGCAATGAATGGCAACCGAAGCAAGCGCCCGCGCCGGGCGTCGAGCGCACTGCGTGCATCACCAGCGACGGCGTCGTGCTGCGCGTGCGAGAAAACAATCGCACACTATTTGAAGCTACGAACGTGCGGCGTGGTCAGCAAAGCGCGAGTCTCTTCGGCATTCCCCAAGGGTATCAAGTGATCGACCCCGCCGCTGTCGCGCAACGCGTCGGCGCCGCCACCGATCAACTCAACAGTGTCACCGGCGGCGCCCCGCCCGGCTGACCGCTGCCGCCGGTCAACGCAAAACGCCGCATCTCCGCTTGTCATCAAGCCGCCGGCGTCGCAGCGTCGGCGGCGAACAATGACCGGCGGGGAAAACGTGCACGATCAGCAAGCCGCAACAGCCAGTGCGCCCGCCACAGCCACACCACCGTCCAAAGCCGGATTCGGCACGAGCGTGCTATTCGGCTTCGGCTCGGTCGCCTTCGGCATCAAGGACAACGGCTTCCAGACTTTCCTTTTGCTTTTCTACAATCAGGTCGTCGGTCTGCCTGGCCCGTTGGTGGGCCTCGCCATTCTTATCGCGCTCTTCCTCGACGCCTTCATCGATCCCATCGTCGGACAAATCTCCGACAACCTGCGCACGCCATGGGGACGGCGTCACCCTTTCATGTACGCGTCCGCGATCCCGCTCGGCCTTTCCTACGTGCTACTCTGGAACCCTCCGCACGCTTCAAACGAGGTGCTGTTCTTCTACCTGCTGTTCGTTTCCATCGTCGTGCGCGCTTGCATCGCGCTCTACGAAGCGCCGAGCGCCGCGCTCGCGCCCGAGCTCACCACCGACTATCAGGAACGGACACTCCTGCTCGGCATGCGCGTGTTCTTCGCATGGCTCGGCGGGCTGGCGATGTATGTGCTCGCCTACACCGTGCTGCTGGGCGTTGATCAAACCCACCCGGCTGGCGTTGCTGGCGGCTACCAAAGTTACGGCCTGGTAGCGAGCGTCGCGATGGTTTGCTCCATCCTCATCTCCGCACTCGGCACACACGGCCGCATCAGGACTTTCACCGTGCCGCCGCAGCGCGCCAAGAGCCAACGCAACATCTTCAAAGAGGTCTCCGCCGCACTCTCGCACCGCTCGTTCCTCGCCGTGCTCGCTTCGAACTTCTTTTCCGCCGCCGCGACCGGCGTCGCTTTCTCGATGAGCATCTATTTCTACACTTACTTTTGGGTGCTCGACCGCCAGCAGATCGCGACGTTCGGCTTGGTCAACGCCGCCTCGGCTTTGGTTGCGGTGCCGATCGCGCGCTACTTCTCGCGCCGCAACAAGCGCCGCGCCATCATCCTCCTGTTTCTCATCGGCCTTGCCATTTCCGTGGCGCCGATGGCCGCGCGCTTGGCGGGCGCCTTTCCCGAGAACGGCGCCAAGACGCTCTTCCCTCTGCTGACCGGTTTCAGCTTCGTCGGGCTCGCTTTGATGATCGCCGCCTCAATGATCGGCTATTCGATGATCGCCGACGTGGTCGAGGACAATCAGCTCAAGAGCGGCTTACGCTCCGAAGGCCTGTTCTTCGCCGCCAACAGTTTCGTACAAAAAGCAGTCTCCGGCGTCGGCGTGTTCCTCTCCGGCGTGATCCTCGCATCGGTGCATTTTCCGCAGACCACCGCGACGCAAGCCGGCGCGCACATCGCGCCCGACATCGTCCGCAATCTCGCGCTCGTATATTTGCCGACAGTGCTTGTGCTCTACATCGTCGCAGCGCTTTGCCTTAACGGCTACCGCATCACGCGCGAGAAGCACGAGGAAAACCTTCGCACCCTACGCGGCGTCTAGGTTGAGAAATAGTGCTGGAAGCCAGCCATGCTGCGCACCGCGTCGAGTTCATCGTCCTCGAACAAACCCGCGGCCTCCGCAAGCGACCCCACCAGACAAGGCTCCGTGTGCAGCCCATCGAGCGAGTGCCGCTCGTGCAACCACGCTTCGCACACACTCCACGCCTGCGCGCTGGGACACACCCACGCCGAGCGCAGGATCAGCGGCAGCTTTGCGCCTTCAACCAAATCTTGAAAGTCTACCTTGAATGCAGGAAGTTGTTCGACGCCAAAACCGAACACAGCCGTATCTTCCAAAATCTGGATCGTGTCGTACATGAAGACACGGGGGTTAACGCGATAGAGCTCGATGAGATTGCTTATCTCGGAGCGTGTCACCACGCCTGTATGCCGATGAAGGCGCAGCGCAAGCCGTTCGTTAATGAAGACAGACGTGGGCATCGAGGGCGCCTGGTATCGTGCGCCAATTGAAAGACCATTAACCACCCACGGTCACATACCCCCTTCCGCCTAGGCCCCACGGCCTAAGTGCGCTAACCCTCCGCCATGGCGCGGCCCAAAAACATCACCGAGTTTGATATTGTCGTCGACGGCGAGCCCTACGTGTGGCGGCTGCAACGTTTGCCGCAATGGTCCACCAACGCCGCCGAGTGGCGCGGCATGGCGCTCGCCGTGCGTCACAAGGACGGCAAGCGCGAAGCGGTGGTCGAATTTCCCGCCGAGCCGCCGCCAAAATTCGGCGCGCCGCAATTGAAGCCGCAACAGATTCCCAAAGCGCTGGTCGCCCGCGCCATCACCTCGGCGATCGCCGCCGGCTGGTCGCCGATGTCAAAGGGCAAGTCCGTCGCCATCGTCGTCGACGAAACCAGCGCGTAGTCTCACACCAAACTGCCGCCGCCATCGACGCGCACAACTTGTCCCGTCACATACGTACAGCGCATCAGATAGAGATACGCTTCCGCCGCTTCCTCGACCGTGCCCGCGCGCGGCAGCGGCAGGTTAGCTGTGAAGCTGCTGATCATGCCGTCGCCCATCTTCTGCACTTGTTCGCTGAGGATCATGCCGAGGCACACCGCGTTGACACGGATCGGCGCCAGATCACGCGCCAGACCCGCCGCCAGTCCTTCCGTCGTTTGCGCCGATGCGGTGACGAGCGGCGCGCTTACCATCGGCCGGTGCGCCAGCATGCCGCCCGTGAGCGTGATCGAGCCTTCTTTGGCAATCTGCCGGATCGCGTACTTGGCCGCGCGCGCCGCGCCCCAGAACCGCACTTCCATGCGCGCTTTGCTCGCCTCCACGTCGAGATCGCGCGTCGCGCCGAACATGTGTCCCCAATCCCCCGCGGTGAACACGAGGTGATCGAACGCGCCCGCTTGTTCGAAGAACGCCGCCACCGATGCTTCATCTTTCACATCGACTGCAACGCCGCGCGTGCCTTCGCCGAGCCGCGCTGCCGCCTCTGCAACGCGCGGCGCCTGACTCGAACCCACGACAACCGCCGCGCCCGCTGCCTGCGCAGCGTGCGCCACCGCAAAACCAACGCCAGAAGCGCCGCCAATCACCACCACCCGCGCGCCGCTCAATGTCGCCACGATCCAACTCCGTACGAAGAAACCAAAGCCACACTCTAACCGGCGCAGCCCAGCCGCACACGACGTGAGCTTATACCAGTATCCGCGCTACCAGCACCGCAGGTAGTAGCGTCTACGTCTTTGCTCCCCCCGCATGCGGGGGAGCTGTCGGCAAAGCCGACTGAGGGGGTAGCATATGCAACGCACCTCTCTCGTCATTCCGGGGCGATGCGCAGCATCGAACCCGGAACCCAGGAGCAAACGCGCGCCGCTCCGCATCGCTCAGATCCCGGATCGCGCGCCCCGTGTCCGTACTGACGAAAGCCTTCGACTAAGGTAAGCTTGCGAAGCAGGCGCTAATGGCCGATGCGCTGGTTTCCACACAGCTCGGAAGTCTGGATTGGAATCGCAAAAGCGCGCCAGGGCCTGCTGTCGAATGGACCGTTTGAAGGCGACGATTCAACAAGCGCCCTGACCTGAACGTCCGGCAGCGCAACCATCATCACGAAGTCAGAGCAGTCAGTTCCAGCTTTTGGGCGCTCAAAATAGAACTCGTAGACCGCGAGATGCGCAAACTGCCATCCAGAGGCCTTCATCGCGTTTAGCCATTCCGTGAGAGCTTCGGCAGAAGGGCCATTCATACCCATGCGCTCACCGCCGTGCTCATCAGGGAAATATACGCATGCAATCTTCGTATCGAGGTGTTCGTCTGGCAGAATGATGGGACCGCAATCATCGACGATGTGAGCGCCCGCCATCGGCGTGACATCAAGTATCCCAGGCAGCAGCACCTCAGCTCGCGCAGAAAACGTCCAACAGAGCCAAGCGAGGCCGAGTGCCAGGAGATAGCGGCGCATTCACATTCCCTCTGTCGCCCGCGATGATACGCGATCGAATTTGTCGCAACAGCAAAATCTCCTCCGTGATCTTCGGCACATTGCGCCGCTTCCGATCGCCGCTTGCAGATGTTCGCAATGACGTCAGAGTGCCGCGGTGCGGGAGCGTCAGATGAAAACCTTGTCGTGCTTAGTGCTGCTGAGCTTGGTCGGCGTATCTATTCCGAGCGGTGCGCAACAGAGTTCGGTTTGGACCGATCCGTCCGGCCGCTTCACGTTGTCATTTGCCGAATTGGGTTGGTCCGGCCCTCAGCAACCTGAAACGGAGGACGGCTATATTCTGGCTGTCGAAAACCTTGAGCTCAGCCGAGGCCGAGCCGTCCCCGACGTTTGTGCGGTTCGGCATGCGCCGCCGGCGCGCAATTTTCCTGCCGACCGCATAAACGCAATGACCGACGGCCTCAGCGAGAGCGTGCTCCAACGGTTTCACCACACGCAGGCGCCGATCCAAAACCTCATGCGGCTGGAAATCGACGGAGTTCACGTTGTCGACTACGTCACCGAGATGAATGGCGCCTGGCAGCACTGGCGCACCTTTTGGCTCGAGCAGTCAAATGATGCCGTGATGTACGATGTGGCGTGCACAGGAACCTCGCCGGTGTCTTCGGACGAAATGACGAATATGGCAGCCGTGCTCGGGTCGCTTCACTTCGTTCCTGCGAGAACCAAATAGAGTTACGGCCGGTTGCAACCCTCATTACACCACACAGCAAAACGCCCCGCTTTCGCGGGGCGTTTCGTCTCCCAGCACCGACGCGGCTTATTCCGCCGCGATCGCGCTAGACTTGATCTCGCTCAGCGCATCGCCGTTCACGCTGAAATTGATGGTCTGCAGATACTTGATGCCATCCATCGCGATCGCATCGCCAACCATTTCCTCGCCTTCGGCTTTGAACTCGTCGAAGTTCACGTACATCGAGTAGAACGGCGCCGTCCGCGGGGTGATGATGCCGGCATTGTAGAGCGTCTTCACCAGCACGCGGAAAATGTTCGTGCTTTCCTTCATCTGTTCGCGGCGCGCCTCGTCGGTGGCGACCGCTTGAAAACCTTCCATCACCTTATCCGGATCGAGCCCGAAGCGAGCATAAATATCCTTCATCTGGTGCGGCGCGACCAGGTTGAAGAGCAGCGTCTGGAAGCAGTGCGCGGCCCAATCCTCGACGATATTGTGCTCGTCTTCCGACAGCTTCGGAATGGTGCGATCAGCCCAGATCTTCCCGAACTTGTGGTGGAAGGCCTCGTCAGTCATCACCAGCTGCGTCAGCTTGCGCGCCAGCGGGTCGTTCCATTGCTGATAAATCGTGGCGAAGGCGCCCATGGCGAGGCCCTCGACCAGCATCTGCATACCGATGATCTTTTTGTAGACCTCCGGCGCGTGCACGATTTCCTGCAGCAGCGTCGCCAAGGTCGGCCCGCACGGCAGCGGCGAGCCCCAGCGGGCGCGGATGTACTTGGCGAACGCCGTCACGTGGCGGCCCTCTTCGCGCGTTTGGTTGGCGGCGTATTCCTGCGCGCCCGGATCGCGCAGAACGTGGCAAAGCGAGGCCGACAAATTCAGCGCGCCCTGCTCGCCGTGCAAAATCGCCGACATCGACCAGCGCGCGATCTCGTTCTTGAAGCGCGTGCGCAGCTCGGGATGCTTCTTGAAGTGGTCGCTGACGTAGTCCGTCAGCAGCGCCGGCACCATTTCGTCCGGCTGCAGGTCCTGCGTGTCGAGGTCCCAAGGCTCGGCGTCGAAGTCGATATATTTCTTGTCCAGCGGATCCCAGAAATGGTCGTGCGTCGCCGAGATGATCTTATCGAACGCGGTCGAGCGGTTCATGTGACGCTCGATATCGAGCATCGCGCCAAAGTCAGTCGGCGCGACCGCGTCATAGACCTCGTCCTTGGTAATCTGACGGATGGGCGGCGTAACGGCGGTGTCGGCCATGGTCGCGGTGCTCCCCAAGCGGCCGCGTTGCGCGGCACTCTCATTTGCAATTCGCGCAAAATGCCTGACGTTTTCGCCTCTGGCAACGAAAATGACGCACGCGTCAACTTAATTTGAGCTTACATATCCGCCATGCCTGCCAGCCTTGCTCCCGGCCTCGCGCCCTCGCTCGACGACATCGAAGCGCTCGCGCGCGCCACCTGGGATGAGATGCCTGCGGAATTCAAAAGCTTGGCCGGCGACATCGTCTTCCGCGTCGAGGATGTCCCCGACGACGCCACGCTCGACGACATGGGCATCGACGATCCGCTCGAACTCACCGGCCTCTATTCCGGCGTCGATCTCACCCAGCAATCCATCGCCGATCCGCGCCCCGTCACGCCGATGGTTTTTCTCTATCGCCACACCATCCTGTACGAGTGGATCGCCCGCGCCGACGTTCCGCTCAAAGAGCTCGTCTCGCACGTGCTCGTGCACGAGATCGGACACCATTTCGGCTTCAGCGACGCGCAGATGGACGCGATCCTCGAAGCCGCGGACGAGGGCTAAACCGACAAACCGCGTTGAAGCGCTGCGCCGCTCGGCGCATGCTGCGCATCACGCATGCCTCAGAAAGCAGCCATTCTCGCTGTGTTGGAGCGCCGCCAGGGCGCACCGCAACTGGTGCGTGAGATCGCCCGGCAAATCCCCGGCGTCGACGAAGCCATCATCGCCTATCAGTGCGCCGCACTGCGCGAACTCGGCTTCCTCGAGCGCTCCGGCCTTGGCACCCTCACCAGGCCGTACCGGTTCGCACTCAAACGAACGTCCAGCGCGTAGTTCAGAGCCGCGGCCGCTGGATACGGCTTTGCGGCAGCGCGTTGCGGCTGGCTTGTCCCAAACGGCGCGAGCACACGTCTTCCGGCGATTGCGTCTCGACCTGGTTCGGATCGGATTGCTGCGCCATCACCTGCATCACGCAGTGATCCCAATTCTGAATGTCCTCGCGCCGCTCCGCCAGCGAGCGCGGATCGCCGTTCGGCGGTCGCACTTGTTGCTCCGGCGTGCTGCCATGGACGATCACGTCGTTCGGATCTTGCGGCGTCGGACGCGGCGGCACCGGCACCGCAACTTGCGGCGCGGCGACTGAAGGCGTCGGCGCCTGCGCTTGCGCCGTCGTCACCGGCGCCGAAGTCACTGGCGCCGAAGTCACCGGCGGTGACACAGGCGGCGGCGGTGCGGGCGCTGCCTCAACCATACGTGGCGGCGGCGCCGTCGCATGCGTCGGCGGCGGCAGCTCGCGTGAACTCGGCGGCATCACCGGCGCGGGCCGGCTTGCTTCCGCTTCGCGTTGCGCCGTGCGGCCCGCGGGCTCCATGCCCGCACAACCCGCCAACGCCACCAACGCCATCGTTGCCGCCAAACGTCCAAGCATCCGGTGCTCCTCAAGTGCGGTACTAGCTTAGCCTGAAATCCAAACGCGCATAGTGTGGCAACGATCCGGCGAAGCTCGTGTAGTCCGTTGGTCTTCTGCACTGTAACGCAAAACGGCACGCCCTCGCGGCAGATGACGCGGGTGACACAATTCGCCGTTGTTCCTTCGCCCAATGCGGGAATCGCCAAGGAACAACCGTGCGCACGTCATTTGCGCCTTGACCCCTTATCCACATTACGGTTTGCGGTATGCGGGGGGGGTCCACAACGGAGGGCGCAAAATGCGCATAGCTTCCATTATCGCGGCCTGCGCTCTCGGGCTCTTGGCCGCTGGGTGCGCGAACCGCACCGGGGATCAGACGATTGCACAATGGTGCTCGGCCGATGCGTCTCGCGCCAACACCGACATCTGCAAGCAGCACGCCGACACTGAAGAAGTCCGCACCACCTTGGGCGGCCGCATCGCCGAAGCCTTCGGTATCGCCAACCACGCACAATCCACCGCGGACCAAGCCATGGCCCGCAACGTCGTGTGCGTGACGCGCACGCTGCGCCGTGTGCAAGCCGGCAGCTGCGACCCGGGCTACACGCTGACCAGCTGCACGCAAACGCACTATGGCAACCGCGCCGGCGGCATGGCCATCATGCGCACCATCAACGACAGCGAGTGCCGCTACAATCAGCGTGTCCTCGAAGTTCAAGCGCGTTGCTGCGCGATGGGTCCAAACCCGCCGCCCGCAACCATGGTGCGCGACACACAACCACCCGCGCCGCAAACGCCGCCGCCACAGCCGGTGTCGTAAGTAGCGCAAATGTTTGAAGATTGGAGCGCGCGCCTCCGGCGCGCATGCGGGCCAGAGGCCCGCGCTCCAGCTTTCAACCACTACCCGCGCAAAAAATACTCCGCCTCACAGCGGTACAAACTCGGCGCATCCTTGCGCATCCAGCTTGTGTACAAGCCGAAGCTCTCCACCTCGAACGCGCGCGACTCAAACAAGCCCATTCGCGCGCCGAAATCCTTCACCCGCCCGAGATCGGCGTTGTTGAGATACGCCAGCGTCACGTGCGGTGTGAATTTGCGCGGCTCAGGCGCCAGCCCCGCCCGGCGCGCTGCGCGTTCGCAATCGGCGGCAAGCTTCTTCAGCGGCGCGCTGTCGCTTACACCGATCCACAACGTGTGCGGTTCTTCCTTCCCGAACCAGCCCGCGCCTTTCAAGCGCAGCTCGAACGGCGGCGTTTGATCCGCCAGATCGGCGAGCTCCTCGGCAACATCGTTGGCGACCGGCTCGGCAATTTCATCGAAGAACCGCAACGTCAGATGCAGGTTCTCGCGCGGCCGCCACTTTGCGCCGCCTATGCCCTTCTGTAGCGGCAGCAGCACATCGGCGACATCGTCGGGAATCGACAGCGCGGCAAACAAACGGACAGTCATGTTAAGGAGCGTAGAACCAGAGATCGGGGACGAGAAACGTCATGTGGTGCGCGTTGCGCGCATGCGCGCACAATTTTTAAACCGCATACAAACAGCGTTGCCGTTTTGTTCGTTCAAACATCACCACACGCTGAAACGTCGCCCGACGCCGGCCAGCACCGAATGTCTTTCTCCGCAATCGCAGCACCATTGCTGCGCGGATGCTCTCATTCGAACGGGGAAGACCTTCGTGCGCGCGCCGTAGCCCAGGTGTTGTTTGCTTCACATGAACTGCAAGCGGGGAACCGGCGACTTGTGCCGATGTCTTCCGACATCACGCAGGCAACACCCATCATGCGCGCGCGTCAAATCACAAATCATGCGCATGTGAAATTGGAACTGCGCATGCGTCTGCTTAGCGCGTGTGCGGCACTGTCTTGATGTACGCGACAACCGCGTGCGCATCTTCCGCATTCATGCGGAATTGCGGCATCGGCGGACGCGCATGCGAATGATCGGGCTTCTCGCCGGTTTGCAGGAAGTGTTCGAACTGTTCGTCGGTGTAACCCGCGGGGCCACCAGCGAGCGGTGGCGCAACCGCGGCCCACGGCATGCCTTGCATCGCCGGCACTGGTTGAAAAATTAGCGACGCGCCTTCCAGCGAATGCGACATCTCCGGTCCGTTCGGCGTCATCGGCGTGTGGCAATCGTCGCAGCCGCCGATCGCTGTGACCAGATATTGTCCGCGTTCGACCGCTTGCTGCGCGCCGGGTTTGCTTGAAGATGTCTGCTGCACGCACGCGCCCAGCAACGCTGCGACCGCAACACAAGACAACGCTTTCCACATGGTCGTTCCCCCCGGAGCTAACCACTCGCCGCGCGCACCATTTGCGTGCCCGTCCGCAACGTCAAGCGCTTACAGGCGATCCAGGGGAATTTTGAGATAACGGACGCCGTTGCTATCCGGCGGCGGCAAATTTCCCGCGCGCATATTCACCTGGATCGACGGCAATAGCAGCGCCGGCGTTTCCAACGTCTTGTCGCGCGCTTCGCGCAGCGCAACGAACGCGTCTTCGCTGACGCCATCATGAATATGCACGTTGCTTTCGCGTTGCGCCTTTACCGTCGTTTCCCACACGAACGCATCGCGCCCCGGCGCTTTGTAATCGTGACAGAGAAATACGCGCGTCTGCGCTGGCAATGACAAGATCTTGCGGATGGAGCGGTAAAGCGAGCGCGCATCGCCACCGGGAAAGTCGGTCCGCGCCGTGCCATAGTCCGGCATGAACAACGTGTCGCCGACAAACACCGCGTCGCCGGCGACATAACTCACGCATGCTGGCGTGTGTCCCGGCGTGTGCATCACCTTGATCTGCAGGCCGCCGAGCGGCAGCTCGTCTCCGTCGCCCACGAGGCGATCGAACTCGCGTCCATCTGTGCTCACATCGGCGGCGTCGAACACCGGCTTGAATGCGCTCTGCACAATGCCGACCTGCGCGCCGATCACCACCTGCGCGCCGGTCGCGCGTTTCAAGAACGGCGCCGCCGTCAGATGGTCGGCGTGCACGTGCGTTTCCAAAATCCAATCGACCTTGAGACCTTCGCGCTCGACCGCATCGAGAATGGTCTGCGCAAACACCGTTCCTGTGTGTCCAGACTTCTGATCGAAATCGAGCGTCGAATCGATGATCGCCGCGCGTTTGCTTTCGCCCTCCCACACAAGATAGCTCACGGTGAAGGTCTGCGCGTGAAAGAAGCCACGGACTTCAAGGGTCATGTTCGTCTCCGGAGCTATATATTAGCTATTGCTAATTTAGATACAACTCATATATTGCGGTCATGAGGCCGATTCCGCAGCGCCAGTTTGCCGCAAAGGCTGGGGAGGCCGCCAGCCTGCTGAAAGCGCTCGCCCACGAAGCCCGCTTGATGGTGCTTTGCCAATTGGCCGATAGCGAATGTTCCGCCGGCGCCCTGCAAGAGCGGTCCGGGCTTTCGCAATCGGCGCTGTCGCAGCACCTCGCCAAGCTGCGCGCCGAGGGCTTGGTCGAGACCCGCCGCGAGGCGCAATCGATCTTCTACCGTCTGGCCGATCCCGCTGCCGCGCGGATCATTGAAACGCTCGCCGCCATCTACTGCCCGCCCGAAAGGAAATCCCGCAAATGACCACGCTCCCCGCGATCGACGCAGCAGCGCTGAAGCGCATGCTCGACGACGGCCAGGCCGTCCTGATCGACATTCGCGAACACGACGAGCACGCGCGTGAACACATTGTCGGCGCGCGCCTTGCGCCGCTCTCCGCCATCGACGCCCACGACTTCGACGCCGATCACGGCAAGGCCGCCGTCTTCCACTGCAAATCCGGCATGCGCACCCAAGCGAACGCTGCGCGCCTGCTCGGACGCGGCTTCCAGCACGCCTACTATCTCGCTGGCGGGCTCGAAGCCTGGAAAGCCGCCGGCTATCCCGTGCACGCCAACAAGAAAGCGGCGCTCGAAATCATGCGCCAAGTCATGCTGACAGCCGGCTTCATCGTACTGAGCGGCGTCCTCCTAGGCACATTCGTCGATCGCTGGTTCTTCGTGTTGTCGGCATTCATGGGCGCGGGCCTGATGTTCGCCGGCGCCACCGGCTGGTGCGGGCTTGCGCTGCTGCTCAAGACCATGCCCTGGAACCGTCCGCAGCTGCGCGCATCTTGACGCTTTCATCCGATCTCCTGGCGCTCATCAGCGGCGCAGCTGTCGGCCTGGTGCTGGCGCTCATCGGCGGCGGCGGCTCCATTCTCGCCACACCCGCGCTGCTCTACGTCGTCGGCGTCACCGACGCCCACGTCGCCATCGGCACCAGCGCCATCGCCGTCTCCGTCAACGCGCTGATCAACCTCGCGCACCACGCCCGCCGCGGCCACGTCATGTGGCGCTACGCCGCCATCTTCGCCGCCGCTGGCGTGTTTGGCGCCATCTTCGGCGCGGGCGTCGGCAAGCACACCGACTCCAAAGTGCTGCTGCCGCTGTTCGCCATGCTGATGATCGTCATCGGCATCGCCATGCTGCGCCGCCGCGCCGACACCAGCGCCGTCATCGCCCGCTTCGAGCCGCACAAGATCGGCCGCCTCATCGCCACCGGCGTTCTCGTCGGCGTCTTCTCCGGCTTTTTCGGCATTGGCGGCGGCTTCCTCATCGTCCCCGGCCTCGTCGCCGCCACCGGCATGCAGATGATCTGCGCCATCGGCTCATCGCTTTTATCCGTGAGCGCTTTCGGCGCGGCCACCGCCGTCAGCTACGCCACCGGCAATTTCATCGACTGGCCCATCGCCGCGCTCTTCATCGGCGGCGGCCTCGCCGGCGGTTTCGCCGGCTCCGCCTTCGCCGCACGTCTCGCCCAACAGCGCGCCACTTTGCAGCGCATCTTCGCCGGCGTCGTCTTCGCCGTCGCCGCCTACATGCTCTACCGCAGCTGGCCGTTCTAGATCATTCGCATCCGCGGACCTTCGAACTTCGGCCCCAGCATCAGCGCGCTCACCGCCCACACCAGCGCATCGGCGCGATCCAGCAAGCCCTCGCTTTCGCTCA
Source organism: Terricaulis sp. (assembly GCA_047601265.1). Lineage (GTDB taxonomy): Bacteria > Pseudomonadota > Alphaproteobacteria > Caulobacterales > Aquidulcibacteraceae > Vitreimonas. The sequence continues at coordinate 2,616,965 of JASGJR010000001.1, read as the reverse complement.
CCCCCAGCGCCAGCAATTCTTCCTCCAGCGTCGTGAACGCACCGCAATGCGTTACCCGCCCTTGCTCGTACAAAGCTGCAATGGGCTCCGCCCGCGCGCGCTTGCCACGCGACGCGTGCACCAGCCTCACCGCGCACGGCGCATCCGCTTGCGCTAACGTCGCGCGCACCATGTCGCCGCCCTGATTGGCTTCCGCGATAATTTCCGCCGCGCCGAACGCGCGCGCCGCTTCGCACACCTTGAGCGCCCACCCGAGCGGCGACAGCCCCAGCGCCGAATAATCCGCCAGCACATACGCGCGTTCGCCCGCGCGCGCAGCGACTACAATCCCGCATGCAGCGCCGCGATCTCCCGCCGGCGGGTCCACGCCCACCACCACACGATCGAACGCCGGCGGCCGCGCGCCACGCGCCCGCGCCAAATCCTCCGCGCGCCACAGCGCCCCGTCGCCATCGAGCAACATGCCCTCCAATTCCTGCTGCGCCAGCCGCGTGCCGCCGTACAAGACCGCCAATCCATCCAGAAACGACGGCGCCAAATTCGCCGCGTTCGTCACCGTTGCGGCTAGCGTCAACACACACGACGCCTCCGCGCGCAGAACTCTGAGCGGCGCAATCGGTTTCGGTGTCGTCGTCACCACCAATTGCGGCGACACACCGCGCCGCAACCCCATGCGCAACAACGCCAATGTTTCACTCGGCCGCTTCCAGATGCAAAACTCATCCGCCCACGCCGCTTCGAATTGCGGCCCGCGCAAACGCTCCGGCTCCTCCGCCGAAAACGCGTACGCCACCGCGCCATTGTCCCAGATCAGCCGCCGCCGCGAACGCTCATAGTACGGCGCCTCCCGCCCCGGCAGATTGCGCAATCCCGACGGCCCATCCACCATCACTTCACGCACATCATGCTGCGTCGGCCCCACCAGCGCGAACAAACCATGCGGGCTTGCCTCCGCCCGCGCCGCCAGCCACTCTGCCCCCGCGCGCGTCTTGCCCGCTCCACGTCCGCCCTGAAACAACCACGTCGCCCACGCGCCATTTGGGGGCAGCTGCGCCGCGTGCGCAATGCTTTGCCACGCGCTCGACGCAACGCCTGCCGCATCCCGTACAACTTCGTTTTCCGGCGGTGGCCGCAAACGCGGCGGCACATGCGGCGACAATCGCCGCCAACCGCGCACCGAGGCCATTTTGTTCAGCGTGTTCAGTTTGATCTTGTAGTGATCCGCGATCTGACGCCTCGAGTTGCGGGTGTCCTCATAGTCGCGCCGAATCTGCTCGCGCTCAGCGTCACCAAATTCACGCCGGCGACGCACCGGCTTCTGCACTTCATCCATCCGCCCATTTTACGCGCCCGCAGAAGCGGTCGGATTGGTTGCCATCTATCCTCTTATTAGTTTGAGTCTCACGGGGGATCAGATGGAAGAAATAAAGCAACTGATTGCAGTCATATCCGGCGCGGTCACCCGCGCCGTCTCGCACACGGTCATGCGCGCAATCGGATTGCGCTAAGGAACTGCGGCGCAAGCGTGGCGCACTGTGCTTGTGACCTCCGCCGCATCGGAACGATGCGCTTGAGCGTTGTGTTCGCCAGACAGCTTCTCGCTTTCCGGAGACCGACGCCATGAAGAGTTCCAGCCTCGCAACCGCGGCCTTCGCCGCCGCCAGCATTCTCGTAGCCCTCGCCGCGCCTGCCATCGCGCAAACCTATTACGAGCCGAAGCCGCCGGTGTACGACAACAGCGCCGACATCATTGTCACCGCCCCCGGCGTCATACGCTATGACACCGGCCGCCGCACCTCATCGGGCGCGCCGATCGAGACAGTCACCGCGCAGCGCGTTGTCGAAACCGCCGACCTCGACCTGCGCTACAATAAAGACGTCAGAGAATTGCGCGCCCGCATTCGCGACAACGTCGCCGACGCCTGCCGCGAAGTGGAAACTCACGTGCAGACACCGCTGGATACCGAGCGCGACTGCATCCGCGCCGCCACCAATGACGCCATGGCCCAAGCCGACGACCTGATCTCCACCGCCCGCGGCTAACGGAAATTGTCGCCCAAACGTGCGCCGCCGTTCGCCAGAACGGCGGCGTTTCTGCGTGACGTTCCGTAAGCCCGTTGTGCCGCCGCGCAGGCGGCGTAAGCTCAAAAGAAAAACCGGAGGGACGCCCATGAGCGCTGCGCCAGTCGTGTGGTCTTACGCCAATGCGTGGGAGCCGATCGCGCGGCTGCAACCTGACATCCCCGCCGTCGTGCAAGGCGACCGCACGCTCACCTGGGGCCAGTTCGACAAAGACGCTGACGCGCTCGCCGCGCGCTTCCTCGCCGCCGGCCTCAAGCACAACGCCAAGGTCGCCACCTATTTGTTCAATTGCGCCGAGTACATGACGACCACGTACGCCGCGTTCAAAGCCGGCCTCGCGCCGTTCAACGTCAATTATCGCTACACCGCCGACGAACTGCTCTACCTGTTCGACAACGCCGACGCCGAAGCCGTCGTTTTTCATTCCGGCTTCACCGATCGCCTCGAAGAAATCCGTGCGCGCTTGCCGCTGGTGAAAATCTGGATCGGCATCGAAGAGCCCGGGCATCCCCTTCCCGCGTGGGCGGAAAATTACACCACGGTCGTCGCCAACGTGCCCAAGCAGCGTCCCGTCATGCCGCCATGGGGCCGCTCCAACGACGACCTGCTCATTCTCTACACAGGCGGCACCACAGGCATGCCGAAGGGCGTGATGTGGCGCCAAGAGGATCAGATCGGCGTCACCGGTTTCGGCGGCTCACCTGTTCTCGGCGTGCCGCCGCTTGAGCGCCCCGAAGATTCCGCCGGGCGCATCGCGCAATATCCACGCCGCATCGGTCTCTCCGCCTGTCCGCTGATGCACGGCACCGGTCTGTTCTCGACTTTGATGACGTTGATCGTCGGCGGCACCGCCGCGCTGCTGCCAGGCCGCCACTTCGATGCCGAGCAACTCTGGGATCAGGTGCATAAGCACCGCATCACCTCCATCGCCATCGTCGGTCTGCCTTTCGCACAACCCATGCTGGAGGCGCTTGAACGCAATCCCGGCCGTTGGGACCTCAGCTGCATTTCTACCATCGGCTCGTCGGGCGCGATGTGGAGCCAGGAAAACAAGCGCGCGCTCTTGAAGTTCATGCCCCAAGCCATGCTCACGGATGCGTTCTCTTCCAGCGAAGCCGTTGGCATGGGCATGTCGGTCTCGACCGCGGCTGGCGAAAGCCAAACCGCGGCGTTCATCGCCGGTCCCGAATGCGCTGTGTTCACGGAAGATCATCGCCGCGTCGCGCCCGGCTCCGGCGAGCGCGGCATGACAGCGGTCGGCGGTTTTCTGCCGCTTGGCTACTACAAGGACGAAGCCAAGACCAACCGCACCTTCATCACCATCGAAGGCAAACGTTGGTCGATCCCCGGCGATTGGGCGACCGTCGAAGCGGACGGCTCACTCAAACTGCTCGGGCGCGGCAGTCAGTGCATCAACACTGGCGGCGAGAAAGTTTTCCCCGAGGAAGTCGAAGAAGCGCTGAAGCGTCACCCCAGCGTGCGCGACGCCGCCGCGATCGGCGCACCCGATCCGCGCTTCGGCGAACGTGTATGCGCTGTCGTCGAATTGCAGCCTGGCGCCAGTGAGCCATCGCTTAGCGAACTCGCCACACACGTGAAGGCGCATCTGGCCGACTACAAAGCCCCCCGCGCACTGGTGATCCTGGATACGCTAGGCCGCGCGCCAAACGGCAAGCTGGATTACAAGACAGTCAAGGCAAGAGCGTTGGAGCAACTCGGCTAGCCAACGCGCCAAGCCTCCTCCATCGAGGAGGAGCAGATCACAACCCCAACTGCCTTGCCGCCAGATCGCGCATGATTTCCTCACTCCCGCCGCCGATCGCATTCACGCGCACTTCGCGATAAATCCGCTCGATCCTGCTGCCGCGCATAAACCCTGCGCCGCCCATAATCTGCATCGCTTCGCGCGCGCAGAACTCCAACGTCTCGGTCGCCTGCACTTTCAGCATGCACAAGTCCGCCACCGGCGTTTCGCCCTTGCTCACACGCCACGCGCACTGTTCCAGGTACGCCGTCGTCGCGTTTACGCGCTGCACCATCTCCGCGAACTTGTGACGAATGACCTGGTGATCGGCCAAGCGCTTGCCGAACGTCTTGCGCTGCTGCGCCCATTCGGCCGCATCCGCCACGCATACGCGCGCACTCGCCGTCGCGCCCGAAGCCATGCCCAAGCGCTCGCCGTTGAAATTGCGCATGATGCCGGCAAAACCCTGGTTCTCCGCGCCGATCAGCTGATCCGCCGGTACTTCGACATCCTGAAAATAGATCGCCGCCGTATCGGACGCCCACCAACCCTGCTTCTTCAGCGATGTCCGCGTCACGCCCGGCGCGTTCAAATCGATCAGCAATAGCGACACACCGCCTGCGCCATCGCCGCCTGTGCGCACCGCCGTTGTCGCAAAGTGCGATGTCATGCCGCCGGTGATGTAAAGCTTAGAGCCGTTGACCACATACACATCGCCGCGCCGCTCGGCTTTGGTCTTGATGTTGGCGACATCCGATCCCGCGTCCGGCTCCGTAATCGCCAGACTGATTTGCATCTCGCCGCGCAACACTGCAGGTGCGATGCGATCCTTCATTTCCTCCGTTCCGATTGCCAAAATCGGCGGCAATCCGATGCCATGCACCATGAGCGCCGCCGAGACGCCGCCCGCGCCCATGCGCGCCAACTCTTCGCTGGTGACAATGCCGTGGAAGCGATCGAAGCCTTCGCTCCAGCCGCCGTACTTTTCCGGGTAGCCTGCGCCGATCAGTCCGAACTCTGCCGCTTTGCGAAACACCCCGCGCGGCACCAAGCCCGCTTCATCCCATTCGTTCACGTGCGGCATCAGTTCGCGCTCGGCGAACTTGCGCAAACTCGCGCGCCACGCCGCGTGCGTTTCATCCATGAACGGCGACGGCGGCCGCAGCGAGTCAAAGTCAAGCGGCATCGATCTTCTCCAAAACGCGGCCTGTCGCACACTCCATCACGCCCGCCACATTTTCGCTAGGCATGTCCGTTGCGTCACGCCACAACGTACCGCACGGTTTTCAGGGAGACTAACTCATGCTGACGCGCCGCCTCTTCGCCACGTCCAGCCTATCGCTGCTGGCAGTTGCTTGTGCGAGCCAGGGTGCGAACACGCCGTCAAACACAACGCCCGCGTCTGCCGCACCGCCGCGCCCGCATCCGCAGTTCGGCGATTGGGGCGTCGCTCTCGGCAATCGCGATCTCAGCACCAAGCCCGGCGACGACTTCAATCAGTATTGCAACGGCAACTGGTTCGCGACGACGGAAATCCCCGCCGACCGTTCCAGCTGGGGCTCCGGTTCGATCCTCGGCGAGCAGGTCAACGCCGACGTCAAAGCCGTGGTGCAAGAAATCGCGCAACGCGGCGGCGCGTCCGGCTCCAAAGAGCAAAAGATCGCCGACTTCTACAACGCCTTCCTCGACACCAACGCCATCAACGCCAAGGGCCTCGCCCCGGTTCAAGCCGATCTCGCCACCATCGCCGCGCTGCGCAATCACGGCGAAGTCTTTTCGTTCGTGTATCGGCCTGACCTTTCGATCAACTTCCCAATCGTGATCTTTCCCAACATCGATTCCAAAGATCCCGACGCCTACTGCATCACCATCACCCACGCCGGTCTCGGACTGCCCGACCGCGACTATTATCTTCGCGCCGACGGCCAATTCCCCGCGCTGCGCGATCAGTACAAGGCCCACATCGCCAAACAGCTCACCAACGTCGGCTACGCCAATCCGGACCGTCACGCCGCCGCCATCTTGGCGCTGGAGACGCAGATCGCGCATCGTCACTGGCCGGCAGAACGACGCCGCGATGTGGTCGCCACTTACAACAAGAAGACGCGCGCCGAGGTCATCGCGCTCAATGACCGCTTCCCGTGGATGAACGGCTTCTCTTCCGCCGGCGTCGCCGAGGTCCCCGCCTTCATCGTCGCCGAACTCGACACCATGCGCCCGCTTTCACAGCTGGTGCTTGCAACGCCTGTCGATACCTGGAAGGCTTACCTCACCTTCCACTACATCCATAACGCCGCGCCGCTTCTGCCCTCGGCGATTGATGACGAGAACTTCGCCTTCTTCGGCAAGACGCTGAACGGCCAGCCGCAACAACGCGAACGCTGGAAGCGCGCCGTCGCGGCACTCAACGGCTCGCTCGGCGAGGCGGTGGGCCAAGCCTATGTCGAGCGTCACTTCCCAGCCTCGTCCAAAGAGCAAATGCGCCAGCTGGTCGAGAACATGCGCACCGCTTACGGCCGCCGCATCGACGGTCTCACCTGGATGAGCGCCGAAACCAAAGTCGCCGCACACGAAAAGCTGCGCACGTTCCGCCCGAAGATCGGTTACCCCGACAAGTGGCGCGACTATTCCGCCTACGAGGTCCGCGCCGGCGACGCCTTCGGCAACGCCGCGCGATCAAATGCCTACGAATGGAACCGCCAGATTCAGCGCATTACCCAGCCGACCGACCGCGACGAATGGTACATCACCACGTTCACCGTCGACGCTTACTACAATCCCACCTGGAACGAGATCGTCTTCCCCGCCGCCATTTTGCAGGCGCCTTTCTTCGATCCCAACGCCGACGCGGCGGTGATCTATGGCGGCATCGCGGCGATCATCGGCCACGAAATGGGTCACGGCTTCGACGACCAAGGCGCCAAGCAAGACGCGCGCGGCGTGCTCCGCGATTGGTGGAGCGCCGACGACGTGCGCCGCTTCAGCGAACGCACCGAAAAACTCGCAGCGCAGTACGACACCTATTCGCCGCTGCCCGGCATCCACGTGAACGGGCATCTGACGCTCGGCGAAGACATCGGCGATCTCGGCGGCCTGCAAGTGGCCTACGAAGCCTACAAACTTTCGCTCAACGGCCAGCCCGCACCCGACATCGGCGGCATCACCGGCGATCAGCGCTTCTTCCTGAGCTATGGCCAAATCTGGAAACGCAAAACCCGCGACGAAGCACTTCGCAATCTCATCCTTTCCGATCCGCACGCGCCGCCGCAATACCGGGTCAACGGGGTCGTCCGCAATCACGATGCCTGGTACGCCGCGTTCAACGTACAACCCGGCGACAAACTCTATCTCGCGCCAGCGGATCGCGTCGCCATTTGGTAGGCCGCGGCCGCACCGCGCCACAACAACACGACCGGAGTTCTTACATGCTGTCACGCCGCCTGTTCACTACATCGAGCCTGTCGCTCTTGTTCGTCGCCTCGTGCACCCGCGCCACGGCGCCGCCCGCGCACGCCAAATACGGCGCATTCGGCATCGAGCCCGCCAACCAGGACACGAACGTAAAGCCCGGCGCCGATTTCGACGCCTATTGCAACGGCACATGGTACAAGAACAACCCGATTCCCGCGGATCGCTCCACTTGGGGCTGGGACTCGCTCCTCTCCGAGCAAGCCAACACCGATGTGAAGACTTTGGTGCAAGAGGTCGCGCAGAAAGGCGGCCCCGGCGGCTCGAACGAACAGAAAATCGCTGATCTCTACAACGCGTTCATGGACGTGAATGCCATCAACGCCAAAGCGCTCGCGCCCGCCAAGCCAACGCTCGACGCCATCGCCGCACTCGCCGATCATGCCGCAATCTGGTCGTTCGTCTGCGCGCCGGCGAGCGCCAATGTCGATTTCGGCTCGCCTTTCACTTTCGAATTTCCGATCCAGCTCTACCCCAACATCGACGCCAAGAATCCCGACGCTTATTGCATCACCGTCAGCCACGCCGGTCTCGGTCTGCCGGATCGCGACTACTACCTGCGCAACGATCAAAACTTCCCCGCGCTGCGGGCGCAGTACAAAACCCATATCGCCATCCAGCTCACCAATATCGGCTACGCCAACGCCGCGCAGAAGGCCGACGCCATCCTCGCTCTCGAAACGGCTATTGCGCATCATCACTGGGCGGTCGAACGCCGCCGCGACGTTGTCGCTACCTACAACAAGAAAACGCGTGCTGAGCTCATCGCGCTAAACGCTACGTTTCCCTGGGATGCTGGCTTGCAAAGCGCCGGCCTCGGCGCCCAGCAAAGTTTCGTCGTCGCTGAACTCGACACCATGCGTCCGCTGTCGCAATTGGTGCTCTCGACGCCAATCGACACGTGGAAAGCCTATCTCAGCTTCCACTTCGTGCATGCCAACGCGCGCGTACTGCCTGCGGCGATCGACAACGAGAATTTCGCGTTCTTCGGTAAAATCCTCAACGGGCAGCCCGAACAGCGTGAGCGTTGGAAGCGCGCCGTCGACGAACTCGACGGGTCGCTCGGCGAAGCCGTCGGCAAGATCTATGTGGAACGCCACTTCCCGCCCGCATGGAAGACGGCGATCCAGGAACTCGTCGAGAACATGCGCGCAGCGTACGGTGCGCGTATCGACCAGCTCACATGGATGTCGCCGGAAACCAAAGTCGCGGCGCACGAAAAGCTCCGTACCTTCCGTCCAAAAGTCGGCTACCCCGACAAGTGGCGCGACTATTCCGGCTACGAGGTTCGCGCCGGCGATGCGTTCGGCAACGTGCAACGCGCCAGCGCAGCCGAATGGCAACGCCAGATCGCGCGTATCAATCAGCCCGCCGATCGCGGCGAATGGTTCATGACCACATTCACAGTGAACGCCTACTATAACCCAACCTGGAACGAGATCGTCTTCCCTGCCGCCATCTTGCAGCCGCCGTATTTCGACCCCGCGGCCGACGCTGCTGTTATCTACGGCGAGATCGGCGCCACCATCGGTCACGAAATGGGACACGGCTTCGACGACCAGGGCGCGAAGCAAGACGCTCAGGGCGTGCTGCGCGATTGGTGGAACGCTGAGGATGTCCGCCGCTTCAGCGCGCTCGGCGACAAGCTGGTCAAGCAGTTCAACGCGTTCGAACCCCTGCCCGGCATTCACATCAATGGCCGGCTCACGCTCGGCGAAAACATCGGCGACCTGGGCGGCTTGCAAGTAGCGTACGAGGCTTACAAACTCTCACTTAAAGGTCAGCCCGCCCCGGTTATCGATGGCATGACCGCCGATCAGCGTTTCTTCATCGGCTACGGCCAAAGCTGGATGACTAAGCAGCGCGACGAGCAGCTGCGCAATCAGCTGCTCTCGAACGAGCACGCGCCCGCCAAGTATCGCGTCAACGGCGTCGTGCGAAACCTCGACAACTGGTACAGCGCCTTCAACGTCCAGCCCGGCGACCCGCTTTACCTGGCGCCGGCCGATCGCGTGTTGATCTGGTAGCGCTGCCGCCATGGGCGCACTAAGGTGCGCCCATGAGCGAGCACATCCTGATCGAACGCGCCGGCGCGGTTCTCGAAATCCGTTTCAATCGCCCCGACAAAAAGAACGCCATCACCAACGCCATGTACGGCGCCATGGCCGACGCGCTGGAAGCCGCGGCTAAGGACGATGGCATCCGAGTCATCCTCTTCACCGGCGCGGGCGATTATTTCACCGCCGGCAACGATCTGAAGGATTTCGCTGATCAGGGCGCGGGCACGTTCACGGGTCCGCGCCATGTGAACCGCTTCTTGCCTGCCGTCATCACCGCCGAGAAACCGATTGTCGCCGCCGTTGCGGGTCACGCGGTAGGCGTCGGCGTCACGATGCTCTTGCACTGCGATCTCGTGTACGTCGCCGAGACCTCAAAGCTCACCACGCCGTTTGTGAACCTCGCGCTCCTGCCGGAGAACGCATCGAGCCTCACGATCCCTGCACGCATCGGTCACGCCAAAGCGTTTGCCATGCTCGGCCTCTGCGAACCGATGTCGGGTGGCGAAGCCGCGGCCACCGGCATTGCCAACGCAGCGCTTCCCGCCGCCGAGGTAGAAGCGAAAGCGCGCACTGCCGCTGCCGCGCTGGCGCAAAAGCCGCCGCAAGCGCTGAAGATCACCAAGCGCCTGCTGCGCAGCGACACCAACGCGCTGGTGAAGCGCATGCAGGAGGAAGGCGAACTTTTCGGCCAGCAGCTCAAGTCGCCCGAAGCCGCCGCCGCGTTCCAAGCCTTCTTTGCAAAGAAGTAGCATGATCGATGAGGAGCGCCCCTACGACATCGTCGTCTTGGGAGCAGGCGTATCTGGTCTCTATCAACTCAAGCGCGCGCTCGACCTTGGCGTGCGTGTCGTCGCTCTTGAAGCAGATGAAGATCTAGGCGGCACTTGGTATCGCAATCGTTATCCTGGCGCGCGCTTTGACTCCGAGAGCTACACCTACGGCTATTCCTTTTCCAAAGAGCTGCTGAACGAGTGGCGCTGGACGGAGCGATTTTCACCGCAACCAGAAACGCTCCGTTACCTGAATTTCGTGGCCGACAAATTCAATCTGCGCCGGCACATCCAGTTCAACGCGCGTGCTCAAAAGATGCGATGGGACGAAGCCGCCGCCCGATGGACCATCGAACTGCAGACCGGCGAGCAGATCGTTACGCGCTTTGTCATTACCTGCATCGGCGTCCTCTCAAAGCCGACACTGCCGGCGTTCGAAGGCATGAATGCCTTCCAGGGTGAGTCCTTTCATACCTATTGGTGGCCGCAGGCGCCGGTTCCACTTGAAGGGCGGCGCGTTGGCGTAATCGGCGCAGGCGCCACGGCCATCCAGGTCATCGCCGAGATCGCTGACAAAGTTGGTTCACTGACGGTGTTTCAGCGGCGACCCAATTGGAGCACGCCCCTGCACAACGCGCCGATCTCGAGCCAAGAAATGGTCGCAATCCGCAATCGCTATGATGAAATCTTCGCGCGATGTCGCGAATCTCCCGGCGGATTCGAACATACGCCCGACAGGCGCGGCTTCTGGACGCTCAGCAAAGAACAACGCGCGGCGTTCTGGGCCCACCTCTACGAGCAGCCTGGGTTCGCAATCCTCAACAGCAATTTCATCGAGATCTATGCCGACAAGGAAGCCAACAGAGAAATGTCCGCATTCGTGGCGGACAAAATCAGACAGCGGGTAAAGGATCCCGGGACTGCGGAGAAGCTGATCCCGAAGGACCATGGATTCGGCACGCAGCGTCTTCCGCTCGAGACCAACTATTTCGAAGCGTTCAACCGCGAGAATGTGCGCTTGGTCGACATCAGCGAAACGCCGATCAAGCGCGTCACGGCCGGAGGAATTGAAACGTCGGAGGAACACTTCGATCTCGATCTCATCGTCTACGCCACGGGCTTTGACGCCGTCACTGGCGGCTTCGATCAAATCGACATTGTCGGAGCGAATGGCGTTCACCTTCGGGAAAAATGGCGCGAAGGACCGAGCACATATCTCGGGGTCATGACCCACGGCTTCCCGAACTTCTTCATGATTGCCGGGCCGCAAAGCGTCTCCGGTTCAACCAACTTTCCGCGCGCTATCGAAACAGGCGTCGACTTCGTCACACACCTTCTCGAGCATGCACGCGATCGCGGCATGACGCGCCTGGAGGCGCAAGAGGCGAGTGAGCATGCGTGGGGACAGGCCGTGCGCCGGGCGCAGAGCAAGCTGTTACTGCAAAGCAGTCAGGGATGGTTCACCGGATACAATTCAAATGTCGCCGGCCATGAAGCCGGGAAACCACGGTACATTGCCTATTGGGGCGGCGCCGTACGCTACGCAGCACAGCTCAAAGACGCCGCGCTCAGCAACTACAGCGCAATCGACATGCGCTAGCCAGCGCAGCGCTACAGCGCCAATTTCATCGCACACCGCCGTTCACGCGGCAGCCCATGCGCGACCTCTTCCTCGAGCACATCGCGCAGCCGCGCATCCAGTTCCTGCGCTTCCAGCACCAGAAACCCTGACGCCGCGTAAAACGGTGCATTCCACACCACATCGCGAAACGTCGTCAGCGTCACACTCTGCGCACGCCGCGCGCACGCCGCTTCGATTGCCGTGTTCAATAAGGCGCGCCCAAGCCCGCGTCCCTGCTCACCGCGCATCACCGCCATTTCGCAAACGTGCAGCGCATCGCCCACCATCTCGCAGCTGACAAAGCCGACGATGCGCCGCTCCTTCTCCGCCACCCACACGCAGCCCGCCGCGATCAGCGACGCGTGCTGCTCGGCGCTCATATTCCGATCGTCAGCGATCCACGCCAAATCCGGTAGTGCCCGAAACGCTTCGCCCGCGGATTGCTCCACCGCCGGCAGGAATTGCGCGTCCTCCTGCGTGGCGGCGCGGATGTGTGCGTTACTCACGCACTGGCTTTGTCGAGGGCCGCGACATCGTCCGCAGTAAGCGCCACATCCAGCGCGCCCATAAGTTCGTTCAACTGCGCTACGCTGGTGGCCGACGCGATTGGCGCACCGTTTTTGCACTTAGCCATCACCCACGCCAATGCCACTTGTGCGTCCGTCGCTTTGAGGCGCGCCGCAATCGCATCGAGCGCCGCGAGCACCGCCGGGCCCTTGCCTTCCATGTATTTGTCCATGCGCCCGCCGCGCGGGCTTTTGGCTTTGTCCTCCGCGGTCCGGTATTTGCCGGTCAGATAGCCGCTCGCCAACCCGTAGTAGGGCAGCACCGACACCTGCTCGCGCTCGCACAACGGCAACAGCTCCGCTTCGATCTCGCGGTTCATCAAATTGTACTCGGGCTGTTGTGCATCGATGTGCAGGCGCCGCTTCTTGGCTTCGGCCAGCCCCTCCGCGAAGCGATCCGGCTTGAAATTCGAAGCGCCGAAGGTGCGGACCTTGCCTGCCCTCTTCAGCTCCTCCAGCGCCGCCACATATTCCTCCGCATGCGTCGCCTCGTCGTCGCGATGCAACCAATAGAGGTCGATCGTGTCGACACCCAAGCGCCCCAGCGAGTCATCGCACGCGGCAACGATGTTATCGCGCTTGATGCCGATCCGCTTCGGCCACATGCCGACCTTGGTGCCGATCACCACCTTGTTGCGCTTGCCGCTCGCCTTCAGCCAGCGGCCGATCACGCTTTCGCTCTCGCCGCCTTGATGGCCCGGAACCCATGCCGAATACACGTCCGCGGTATCGATGGCGTTGCCGCCGCGATCGACGAACGCATTCAAAATCGCGTGCGACGCCTTTTCATCGGCTGTCCAGCCAAACACGTTGCCGCCCAGCACCAGCGGGGTGATGGAAATGTCGCTCGTTCCGAGTTGTCTCTGCTTTTGCATCGCCATCACCTCACACAGATGCCGTCACACCAGGCCAGGCACGAAGCGCTTCACGCGCTGTGCGTAGTCCTCATATCTTTGTCCGAATGCGTCGCGCAGCAAGCGTTCTTCGACGCTCACGCGCGATAAAGTGCCGATCACGTAAAGCGGAACCGCCACGAGCAAGTTCGGCAAATGCCCCGTCGCCTTCGCCGAAGCGATCAGCAGTAAAAATAACGCGACGTAAATCGGGTGCCGCACGAATTTGAACGGCCCCCGCTCCACCAGTTCGTGCGCATCGCGTGTGCGCGCCACCAACCTCCAGTTCGCGCCCATGGTCGCTGCCGACCACACAAACAGCGCCAAGCCTGCCATAGCCAGCGCCAACGCGGATGCACCCGCCAGCGCCACCGCCGGCGACAAATCGCGCGCGATATGCGTCGCGCCGCAAAACACCGCGAAAATTCCCGCCGATTGCAGCGCCAACCCCACTAGCGACGATGCATCGCGCTTGGCCTCCGCATTGTCCCGCGCGCCAGCCCGCGACGCGCGCAGCAACAGCATCACCGATCCAAGGCCGATCCAGCCGATCGTCACGCCGATAAGCGCGACAATATTTCCCTCGCCATAGCCGGCCATTGCGGCTCCTTTGCGCGGCCTCTATGGACCCGCACGTGGGCCAAGTCGATAATCGGCGGCGGAGTTGCACATGCGTTGGTTGAACATCCTTGCCGCTTTGACGGGCGCTGCCGCCCTAATGATGCTCGCCGCTGCGCACCATCTTGAGCATGACAGCGATTTCAACAACGTGCTCGTCGCTGGCGTCGCACAGCTTGCCGCCGCCGCCGTCGGTGTCGCCATCGCCAACCGCAACGGCCTCCTCAACGAAATCGCCGGCGCGATCATCCTGCTCGGCGCCAACATCTTCGCCGGCGAGATCTATTTCTCCAGCTTCAAGGGCGACCACGGCTTCGCGTTTCTCGCACCCATCGGCGGCGCGTTGATGATCGGCGGCTGGGTGCTGCTAGCGTTCGCGCGCCCGAGCGCCAGCGCAGGCGAGATCGACTAGCGCCTTTCTCCAATCCGGACCTCCCCAGCGCGGGCAATCAATCTAATATCGGCGCCAATGCTTCTTGTTCAGACCACAACCAGCACGCACCAACCCCTGCTCGCGCGACTGCAAGCGCTCGTCGTCAACATCACGCGGCTCGATCCCGGCCAAGCGGCGCTGCGCGGCGGGCTCACCATTCTCGTGTTTATCGGCGCAGCGTTGGTGGTGTGGGGCCTGCACGTCGCGCTCGATGCCTTGACCGAACGGCTGTTTCCGAAACCCGCGGACGGCACGGAGAAGAAAACGCCGCGGCGCGACCGCATCGGCCGCGTCAGTCTCGCCATCACCCGCTTCGTGGTTTTCATCGCCGCCATTCTCGTCACCTTGCGCGTGTGGGGCCTGGATCTCGGCGTGCTCACTGAGGGCCCGGTCGGCGCCGTGCTCAACATTGCCGGTCATGTAGCGCTGATCGTCGTCCTGGCGCTCGTGGCGATGGAGGCGTCGCAGCTCGCCATCACGCAAGTGTTCACGCGCATCGCCTTGCACGCGCGCACACCCCGCCGCGCCTCGCAATTGCGCACGCTTGCGCCGTTACTGGCCGGCGTCGTCAACACCGCCCTGGTCGTGCTCGCGGCGATGATGGCGCTCAGCCAAGTCGGCGTACAGATCGGACCATTGCTTGCCGGCGCCGGCATCGTTGGCGTCGCTGTCGGCTTCGGTGCGCAAACCTTGGTGAAGGACTTTCTCACCGGCATTTTCCTCATCATCGAGGACACCGTCTCCGTCGGCGACGCGGTGAAAATTGGCGATTGGGGCGGCACGGTCGAGGAAATGTCGCTGCGCACCATCAAGCTGCGCGATTTCGACGGCACCCTGCATGTCTTCCCGTATTCGGAAGCGCAGGTAATCCACAATCAGAGCAAGAACTTCTCGTATTACGTGATCGAGCTAGTGATCGCTAAATCCGCCGACATCGGCCACGCCATGGAGCTGATGCGCGCCGCAGGCGGCGAAGTGCAGCAGGACGAAAATCTCGGCGGCCTCGTCATGTCGTCGCTGGAGATCGCGGGCGTCGACAAGATCACCGACGCCGGCATCTCCATCAAAGCCCGCATCAAGACCATGCCCGGCATGCAGTACAAGGTCGGCCGCGATCTGCTCCGCCGCATCAAGATCGCCTTCGATGAAAACGGCGTCGATACGCCAACACCGTCTGTCAAGCTGCTCGTGCCGGACAACAAGCCGATTTGAAACCGCTCAGCACCGTCAGCGCTGATCGTCGCCCGGCGCGTCGTACACGCCCAGCTTCTTCTTCAGCGCATCCACGTCGCGCTGCAGCTGCGCCATGCGGTCCCACATGAACCACACCGCCACGCCGATCACGACGAGCAGCACCAAGATCGTGAAGTCCGCGGGCGTACCGAGATAGTTCACGTCGGCGCTCGTCCTAAGTCGTCGCCGGCGGCACTTGCCCGTTCGGCGTCAGATGATCGACCGCTTGCGGCAGAAATGCCGCCAGCTTCTGCGACAATTCCTGCGACGACATGCCAACGCGTTGCGCGATCTCTTCGATCGTGCCGCTGCCGAACACTTGATGCAGCTTCTCCGCCGAAATCGGCGCGTTGGGTCCGGTGGACACCCAGGACTTCACCGTGTCGCCCAAGCCATGTTGCTGCATCTGGTTGATGACGCCCTGCACGCCGCCGTGCTGCTCGATGATCTTAGAGGCGGCCACCGCCAGCCCCGCGCCAACCGCACCGCCAACCAAGCTATCCAGCAAACCCATATCCAATCCTCCGCACTGGAAACTGACTTAAGAACTGCCGCCCCGCATGGCAATTCAAAGGCGCAACGCGCCCGACACATTGCCGCAATACGGGCGGGCGATGCCCATTTCGCACGGCGCGCATCCAAATGGAGCGGACATCGCATCCAAGGAAGGAGCCGCACCGAACGCTCGGAGGGGGAATACATGCGCACGTGCCTAACAGCGGCGGCTTTGGCCGCACTTTTCGTTCTGCCCGCCACGGCTCAGCAGAACCCGCGGATCCAGCCGCGCGCTGTTGTCGAATCCATCGCGCAGACGATCGAGCAAAACTATTTCGACCCCACCCGCGCGCACGCTTTCGCCGCCGAGCTCCGCGCCAACGCCGCGCACGGCAACTATGATCACGACACCAATCCGCTCGATCTCGCCGCAGCACTCACCGCAACTTTGCATCCGCACGACGGCCACTTCACTGTCCGCTACGAGCCGCAACCCGCCGCGCCCGTTGCATCAGGCCCGCCGCAAGCGCCGCCTATATCCGGCTTCGAAGACGCAACACTTGCGCGCGAAAACTACGGCTTCCGCCGTGTCGACATTCTTCCCGGCGGCGTCGGCGTCATCGCCATGAACCTGTTCGCCGACTTCGATCCCAGCGAGCCGGCCGCGACGCAACCCGCGCGCCAAGCCGCCGACAACGCCATTCAAGCCGTCTCCGGCGCGCGCGCCATCATCATCGATCTGCGCGGCAGCCGTGGCGGCGCGCCACAAATGGTTGGCTATATCGCTGGCTACTTCACCCCCGCCGGCGCCAACATCTTCAACACTTTCCACAGCCCGCGTGGCGATATGAGCGAAGCGCCCACCGGCGATCCAACGCGCCCGCGCCTGCTGGACACGCCGCTCTACATTCTCGTTGATGGCGCCACCGGTAGTGCCGCAGAGTCTTTCCCCTACACGCTGCAAGCGGCACATCGCGCCACCATTGTCGGCGAGCGCACCGATGGCCGCGCCAATCCCGGCGGACCGTTCCCGGCGGCCGAAGGCTTCACCGTGTTCGTCTCCGTAGCGTCGCCGGAAAACCCGATCACGCACACCAATTGGGAAGGCACGGGCGTGCAGCCCGACGTCGCCACCACATCTGCAGATGCACTGACGCGTGCGCATCAACTGGCACTCGAACGCATCGCTCAAGCTTCGCCACAGAGCGATGCCGGCATCGAGTCACAATGGACGCTTGATGGACTGCGTGCGCGGCCTGCGCCGCGCTCCGCTGCGCAGCTCGCGCCCTATGTTGGCGATTACGGGCTGGCGCATATCGCCATCGACGGCGATCACCTCACCTACGCCTCGCTACGCCGCCCGCCGCTGACGCTCATCCCGCTCACCGGCGACACCTTCGTCGGCGCGGCCGAGCCTTATGCGCACTATCAGTTTGACCGCAGCAACGGTCGCGTCACCGCCGTCAACGTTATCGGCCCGCACGGGCCCACCGCACGCTACCAACGTTAGCTTGAACCGGTCATGGCGCTGCGCTTACAACAGCGCCATGACCGCGCTCGATAAATGGTACGACTACATCAAGGCCCACGACCCCAAATTGCTGTGGAACCTGCTGGCTGAGGATGCCGTGTTCGAAAGCCCTGTGGTGCATACCCCGCAGCGCGGGCGCGACATCACCTTCAAGTATCTCGCCGGCGCGCTTGCCGTGCTCAACAACGACAGTTTCCGCTACGCCGGCGAGTGGCGCAACGAATCCGGCGCCGTGCTGGAATTCGAGTGCGAGATCGACGGCATTCGCATCAACGGCGTCGACATCATCACCTGGAACGCCGAGGGCAAGATCAGCCACTTCAAGGTGATGGTGCGTCCGCTCAAGGCCATCAATCTGCTGCATCAAATGATGGCTGCGCAGCTGCAAAAGGCTTGAGCAGTCGGACTGCTGGCAGCTTCGCGACCGCGACTAACAGGAGAGCGTTCATGACCGACACTGACCTCGCCGCGCGCACCCGCGTCGCCGCTCGCATCGTCGGGCCGTATCTCATGATCATGGGCGCCATGCTGCTGATGCGCGCTGCGGACATGGCGCTGATGCTGCCCGCCTTCATGCAAGACGGTCCGCTCGTGCTTGCCGCCGGCGCGTTCACCGCTCTCGCGGGTCTGACGCTCTTGGCGCTGCATCACAGCTTCAAGACTCTCGCGGCTTGCACAATCACCATTGTCGGCATCGTCGGCACGCTTAAGGGCGCCTGGCTGCTGATCGCGCCACAACTCGGCGCGCCGCTCACGGCCGCCGTGCTGCGCGCATCGCCGCTCCTGCTGGTCGTCGCCGCTCTCATGCTGCTGGTCGGCGCTTGGCTAAGTTCCGTGGGCTGGCGCCGCGCCGCTTGAAGCGCCGCCGACGGAGGGGTACAGCGGAATATTCCCGGGGGGCCGCGATGGCGCGGCTGAGATTGGACCTTAGTCCTGACCCGTCGAACCTGAACCGGTTAGCACCGGCGGAGGGAGGAGCGTCGCCATGCAGCTGGACTCTACCTTCGTCATCGCCCGCATCATCGGGCCTGTGTTCGTGCTCGTCGGCGTCGCGCTGATTTCGCAGCCGAGCTACATGATCTCCGCTGTCGGCGATGTCGTCACTATCGGCGGCCTCATGGTCATCAGCGGCATCGTCAGCGCGCTGGCTGGCCTCACCATCGTCACACTGCATCGCCGCTGGAGCGGCTTCACCGCCGCACTTGTGAGCCTCATCGGCTGGCTGCTGTTCGCGCGCGGCGCTGTCACGCTGGTCGCGCCGAACCTTGCCCATGACGCCGGCACCTTCATCCTTACCCACGCCAACTTCGTGCCGATCGCCGGCTGCGGCGCAGCGCTCGTCGGCCTTTGGCTCACCTACGCCGGCTACGTCGCCGGCATCTTCCGCGTCGAAAGATAAGCTCCATGAACAAGCCCGCCGCGCCGTCCGAATTCGCGACGCCACAAGTCACCACCGGGCCGCTGGTGGGCTCGCGCAAAGTGTATGCGTCCGGCTGCGCGCATCCGGACTTGCGCGTACCGTTCCGCGAGGTGGCAGTGCATCCCACCGCCAACGAACCGCCGGTGACAGTCTATGATCCGTCCGGCCCTTACACCGATCTCGACGCCACCA
The DNA here is from genome assembly GCA_047601265.1 of Terricaulis sp. Taxonomy (GTDB): domain Bacteria; phylum Pseudomonadota; class Alphaproteobacteria; order Caulobacterales; family Aquidulcibacteraceae; genus Vitreimonas. The sequence goes on along the minus strand of JASGJR010000001.1, from coordinate 2,597,839 downwards.
TCGACATCAACGAAGGCCTCGCCCGCCCGCGCGCGAACTGGGTGAAAGCGCGCGGCGATGTGGAGGAGATCGACGGCCGCGCGGTGAAGGCCGAAGACAACGGCAACGTCAGCGCCGAAAAGCTCACGCCGCCCTTCCCGAAGCAGCCGCGCATTCTCCGCGCCAAAGCCGGCGCCACGGTCACGCAGCTTGAATACGCGCGCGCCGGCATCATCACGCCGGAGATGGAATACGTCGCGATACGAGAGAATATGAGGCGCGAAGCTTTATTTTCTTCCCCCGTTTACGGGGGAAGTGGATCGCGCGAAGCGCGAGACGATGGGGGCGCCGCCGCCCCCTCAGTCAGCTTCGCTGACAGCTCCCCCGCAAGCGGGGGAGCAAAACGAGACGGCGAATCCTTCGGCGCCTCCATCCCCGATTTCGTCACGCCGGAGTTTGTCCGCGAGGAAATCGCCCGCGGCCGCGCCATCATACCTGCGAATATCAATCACGCCGAGCTCGAGCCGATGATTATCGGCCGCAACTTCCTCGTGAAGATCAACGCCAATATCGGCAACTCAGCCGTCACCTCCTCGATGGCGGAAGAAGTCGACAAGCTGGTCTGGGCCATCCGCCACGGCGCCGACACGGTGATGGACCTCTCCACCGGCCGCAACATCCACAACATCCGCGACTGGATCATCCGCAACAGCCCGGTCCCCATCGGCACCGTGCCGATCTACCAGGCGCTCGAAAAAGTCGGCGGCGTCGCCGAAGACCTCACCTGGGAAATCTACCGCGACACGCTGATCGAACAGGCCGAGCAAGGCGTCGACTATTTCACCGTCCACGCCGGCGTGCGCCTCCCGTTCATCCATCTCACCGCCAAGCGCGTCACCGGCATCGTCAGCCGCGGCGGCTCGATCATGGCCAAGTGGTGCCTCAGCCACCACAAAGAGAGCTTCCTCTACACGCACTTCGCCGAGATCTGCGAGATCATGCGCGCCTACGACGTGAGCTTCTCGCTGGGAGACGGCCTGCGCCCCGGCTCCATCGCCGACGCCAACGACGCCGCCCAATTCGCCGAACTCGAAACACTCGGCGAACTCACCAAGATCGCCTGGGCGCACGGCGTGCAGACCATGATCGAAGGCCCCGGCCACGTCGCCATGCACAAGATCAAAGCCAACATGGACAAGCAGCTCGCCGCCTGCGGCGAGGCGCCCTTCTACACGCTCGGCCCACTGACCACCGACATCGCCCCCGGCTACGACCACATCACCTCAGCCATCGGCGCCGCGATGATCGGCTGGTTCGGCACCGCGATGCTCTGCTACGTCACGCCGAAAGAGCACCTCGGCCTCCCCGACCGCGACGATGTCAAAACCGGCGTCATCACCTACAAGCTCGCCGCCCACGCTGCTGATCTCGCCAAGGGCCATCCCTATGCGCGCACGCGCGACGACGCGCTCTCCCGCGCGCGCTTCGAATTCCGTTGGGAAGACCAATTCAACCTAAGCCTCGACCCCGACACCGCGCGCAATTTCCACGACGCCACGCTGCCGAAAGACGCCCACAAAACCGCGCACTTCTGCTCCATGTGCGGCCCCAAGTTTTGCTCGATGAAGATCACGCAGGACGTGCGCGACTACGCGGCGGCGAAAGAGCGCCAAGAAGCCGGCATGGCCGAGATGAGCGCGACGTTCAAAAAGACCGGCAGCGAAATCTACGTCAGCGAAACCGGCGAGAAGCGCGAGCCGATCGATTAGCAGCGAACAATCAGAACGGATCGTCCTCTACGAAAAGCACATTCTCGTAAGCGAGACAGCCCTCAAGCCGGATGATCACGATGTATGCGCCGGACGGCAGACTGGCATCGATCCGCCACCTGCGGCCCCCAGCGGTATTTGTGGTGGCCAAATTTGCCGGCCCCCATTGCACATACTGCTTACCACCGAACAAGGATTTCACCTGAACATCCAGGTTAACCGGTGCAGCATCGGCGCGAGGCGCCAACTCGAAGAAGACACCTTGCTGGGAAAGAGAAACGTGCTCCGCGAACGTGTATCGCTTCTCAAAGACGCGAATGTCGTCCGAAACTAGAACGCGCCTTTCCCACTTCGACGCCGCGTCTCCAAGTTTGTACAATAAAAAGTCACGCTCCGCTGCCGAGCGGCAATAAATAAAACTGAGATTCTCCAGCGGCAATGGCGACGGAGCAAGAACCTCCGCGCACCGTCTGACGATGACATGGGGATCACTTCTATTGAATGGACCCTCGTGAAACACACGATCGAAGTCTATCGTTGAGAAAAAATTCTCGTCATCTCCATCGCAAGTATTGGCCGACTGCATATTGCCGTCAGAAAATCTGACGCCGTCAATCGAGAGAATGGAACGCGCATCAAACACGAGCATGATTAGTGTTGGAGCGTGCTTGTTGCCTTTAAAGTATTCGCTGGGACGTCGAATTCCCTCAATCCAAAATTGCGTGGGCGTCCGAGGTCGAAAATACAACCGGACAAAATCGTGCGCCCGATCACGAGTATTGACGATCTCCGGATCGGCGATGTCGAGTACGCGCGAACTCTCTGACGCAGTCCGCGACAGCAGCGCGCCGCTCCTGAGTATCCTCGCCGCGTTTTCAATTGGCGTATGGTGAAACAGCCGCGGGGGCCATTTGGCCCGATGCGGATAGAAATAAGTGTGGGTCAGCTGAGCGACCCACTTCGCAATATGAGCGTCGACGAACTCTCGCCTTAGCCCCATGACATCTCAAATTGACGCCCGCTCTCAGCGGCGCCTGGAGCAGACGCATTCCGACGTAGCTGAACAGCGAGCTCCGGCTCCGGTGCCATAGCCTTCTGAATTTCTATCGGACGCGCGCCGGGCAGAAAGCTTACCAAACTGAGCAGCCTAGTCGCGTCGTCGCCCGACGACCAACCAAGTCTCTCCTGGGTAAGCAAGCCGGTGGCAAGAACAAGCCAAGCCGATCGCAAATCCTCTTCAGCAACTAACGCCGTTCGGTAATTGCTCTGCAACAACAGCCCAGCATCAGTGGAGATCACTGAGAATGGCTCGTGCGTTGTGAGATCCACGAGGTCGTCACCGATTTTCTCGATAACAGCATCTAGTTGGCACCGAAATTTGTCGAATGAACCCACCTGAGAAACCAAACAGGTATCCTCGAGCTGAGATGCACGCTCAAGATGCTCGGGCACTCCGATATCCACTGTATGATCGTGTACAAAAATTTTTATCGGCAACGGAGAGAGGTATCGCTCCATTAGTGGCCGCACATCGTCCCAACTAAGGCCGCCGTTTCCACATCCCAGGCGAGGAAAAGAAATTTCCGTGATTCCCCGCCGCTGGTACTCCGAGGCAAATTTCGCCAAGCCAGCCTCGATCCACTCAAGCTTGCTCGGATGTCTCCAGTGTTTTTTGGTAGGGAAATTTAGGACCCACTGCTCTGGACCTTTCCACAGCCAGAGCTTTCCAGGCTCGAGTAATCCCTGGGCACAAATTTCCTGATATCCCTGGAACATTGCCGGGAACTTGTCTTTGAACGCAGCCGCTATCCCTTTACCCATCACTCCGACGCAATTCACCGTATTTACAACGGTTTGAACGTCCGACTCGAGGATGCTCGTGCGGTGGTAAATCAGCATTTACGCCTCGTTAACCTGGCATTCCCGCCCACACTAAAGAATCGCCTGGACTGCGTCGGGTTCATAACACATTAAAGCATGTTCGTGTTTTGTTCTCAAATAATTTCGCCTGTTACCTGCAACCTACCCCCGCCCCGCATTCCAATTGAACAAAAACCCGCGCTGCTCCGCCCACGTCTGGCCCTCGACGTGGTCGCCGATCAAACACGTGGCAGTGTGGTACATGCCCACGCCATCAGTGGTGCGAAAGCTCACGCAAGTGCGGCCGCGATCGGTTTTCCAGCGCCCGGCGATGATGTCGCTCTCATAAAACGAGCCCGTCACCGAATGATCGGCGGCGAGATGCAGCACCATCGGCTTGGTGTACGGCACGTTCGGTTCGGTGGAGAGATCGACGACCCACGCGCCCTCCAATCCCGCAGCGCCCTGCGCCATCGATGTGCGGCCCTCAATATTAGGAATGGCAACATTCGCCGACGCGCTGGCGCCATCGACCTCCGCGCGCGTCTCGCCCTGCGTCTCCGCGCACGCCGCCAACACCAACGCCAAAACCAATCCACCAATCGCACGCATGCATCTCTCCCGTTTTTCCAATGCTTCTACGCACAGCGCTGAACAACGGATGAGCATTGCCCTCCTCCCCGGCACACGAACGAACACGCGGATAGATTCGCGCTTATCCTCCCCCACCCAAATCGCGCGCATAATCGCCGCGCCATGTCGAACTCAAGTCCTGCCTCCTACAACCGCGTCGCGCCGCTCGATCTTTGGCGTTGCGTCGGTGAATTCCTGGAAACGCTGATCGTGTTGTTCGGCATGCCGGGCGAAATCGCCTGGGCGCTCGTGCACACCGCCGCCGAGCGCAAGCTGCTGCTCACCTGGCTGCGCGCCGCCGAAGCAATGATGCGGCGCATGCTGCTGATTGAAGCGTCGCGGCATCTGCAAACCAACACGCCGTCGCCGCTGTCGTCGCTATCACCGCTATCACCGGCGCAAGCGCAGCAGGGACAGAGCGGACAAAGGCGACAGTGCATCTCATTTCACTGTTTCGTGGGCGGTTCGCGCGCCACGCCACGCCGCGCATCCAAGCGCAAGCCGCCGCGCCGTTTTATTGCCTCCGCCACGCTCGCCGCACGGTTCGAGGCGCTGCTGCGCGCCTACGAAGATCCCGCGCCGTTCGCGCGCCGCCTCTCCCGCCGTTTGCGCAAAGCGCCACGGCGGGCCATCGCCATGCTCGCCGCACCGGAGGGTGCGCGCTACAAGATTGGCGAAGCGCCGTTTTCGCAGATGACGGCGCTGTGCGGGCCGATGGTTTGCGCCGACTCCAGCTGAGGCCAAAATAATCCAATTGTGACGTTCCGCCCCGGTTTCGCGCGTGCGCGAAGCCGCTTAAGTCGTTCGCATGGGTCCGGTCACGCGCCTCATGCGCGAAATTCGTTATTGTAGCGGGCTTTTCCGCACGCTTTGGCGCGTCCGCAAAATCGCGCCTGACTCCAGCACGCTGATTTGCGACGATTTCGAAACAGCGGTCGATAAATTCAGCGCCCATACCGCGCTAATTTTCGAAGGCCAGACCTGGACCTATGCGCAGCTCGATGCGCTCGCCGATCGTTTCGCCGCCTGGGGCGCTGCGCAAAATCTGAAAACCGGCGATAGCGTCGCTTTGCTGCTGCCAAATCGGGCTGAATACGTCCCTGCCTGGATGGGCCTCGCCAAAATCGGCGTCGCCACTGCCCTCATCAACAATAATTTGAGCGGCAGCGCCCTCGCCCATTGCCTCTCAATTTCCAACGCCAATCACGTTTTGACCGATGCCGAAGGTCTCGCCACGATCGATACGATCCGCGCCGGCCTGGCCCGCCCGCTAAAATATTGGTCGATCGACAAAGACGTAGATCTAAAAACGCCGCAAAACCGGCCCGATAAGTCTCTCCGCGCGGCCCTAACCGCCAAAGAAACCGCGCTTTACATCTTCACCTCCGGCACCACCGGCATGCCAAAAGCCGCGCGTATCACTCATATGCGCGCCCAACTCTATATGCGCGCCTTTGCCGGAGCGACCAATGCTAGTCCGCAAGATCGCGTCTATTGCGCCTTACCTCTGTATCATTCCACCGGCGGCCTCTGCGGCGTAGGCGCAGCGCTCTTGAATGGCGGCACCGTAGTTTTGCGCCGCAAGTTTTCCGCCACGCATTTCTGGGACGACATCGCCGATAACGATTGCACCATTTTCGTCTATATCGGCGAGCTCTGCCGCTATCTCGTAAATCAGCCCGCCAATCCTAAGGAACGCACGCATAATCTTCGCCTCGCTTTCGGCAACGGCATGCGCCCAGATGTTTGGACCGAATTTCAGCAGCGCTTTGGCGTCTGGGATATCCTCGAATTCTACGGCTCGACCGAAGGAAATGTGTCGATGTTCAATTTCGACGGGCAGCCCGGCGCGATTGGGCGCGTCCCGCCATATCTGCGCAAGCGCTTCGATGTGAAGTTGGTGAAGTTCGACGTCGAGAAGGAAACGCCGGTGCGCGGGCCTGACGGCTTGTGCCGCGAATGCGACGCGAACGAACCCGGCGAAGCCATCGGCCTGATCGGCGCCGATGCGCGCAACAACTATACCGGCTACGCCGACAAAGCCGCGTCCGAGCGCAAAATTTTGCACGACGCGTTTGCCAAAGGCGATGCTTGGTTTCGCACCGGCGATCTGATGCGCCAGGATGCGGACGGCTACTTCTACTTCGTCGACCGCATCGGCGATACCTTCCGGTGGAAAGGCGAAAACGTCTCCACCACCGAGGTTGCCGAGACCGTTTCGCGCTATCCGGGCGCCAACGAAGTGAATGTCTACGGTGTCAAAATCGGCGGCGACGATGGCCGCGCCGGCATGGCCGCGGTCACTCCGGGCGACGATTTCGCATTGCAAGGCCTTCGTGCATTTCTCGCAAGCGAGCTACCAAGCTACGCGCGCCCGATTTTCATCCGCATCCAGCCCGCGATCGAAACCACCGGCACCTTCAAGTATCGCAAGGTCGATCTCGTCAATGACGGATTCGATCCAGCAAAGAGCGAGCACGAACTCTATTTCGACGATCCGGAAACGCAGAAATACGAACGGATCACGCCAGCTTTGTACGCGAAAATTCAGGCTGGCGGATTCAAGCTCTGACTATTCGAACACGGCGGCAAGATTTCCATCCACATCAATCACCCTGCCCTTCCGCCCATAAGCTGCCTGCAAATTCTCTGCCGTCAGCGCGGCCTTCGGCGAACCTTCCGCGACCACTCTTCCCTCACGCATCAACAGAACACGCGTTGCTGTTTGCGCCGCGAGACCGACGTCATGCGTAGAGAAAATCACCGCCCCGTTCGCGGCCTGCGCCTTCAAAATCTCCGCTACGGCCAAGGCCTGCGCCGGATCCAATCCCGCTGTCGGCTCGTCCAACGCGAGTAGCGACGCCTGTTGCGCGAGCGCCCGCGCCAAGTGCGCGCGCGCTTTCTCTCCGCCGGAGATCTCGTCCATCCGTCGATTGCGCAATTCCGCCAGACCGCACGAGGTCAGCGCCGCCTCGACAGCGGCTTTGTCCGCCGGCGCCAAACGATCCGGCGCTGCGCCATAGGCAAATCGCCCGAGCGCTACGAGATTCTCGACGCTGATTGGCCAAATCGATTGCGGCCGCTGCGGCAAATAGGCGGCGCGCAGCGCGCGATCACGTGCCGTGAGCTTGTGCGGATCGCCGCCGCGAAGCGAAGCGCTTCCGGATGCTAGGGCAACGAAACCAAGGCCTCCGCGCAACAGGCTGGTTTTCCCTGCCCCATTCGGTCCAAGCAACGCAACCACGTCGCCCTGCGCAACCTCAAGCGAAACGCCGGACACGACTTCGCGATCACGCAACCGCATGCTGACGCCCCGCAGAGACAAGAGGGCGCTCATGCTTCGGCGCTCCGCGATGCGAGTCGCGCCGCGATCAGCGCAAATACTGGTCCGCCGATCAGTGCCGCGGCCACGCCGAGCTTCAATTCCGAGTCAGTGGGCAGGAGCCGCACTGCGAGATCGGCCAATGTCAGCAGCGCGCCACCGGTGATCGCGCTGGGCAAAAGCAGCTTCGCCGGATCGTGCCCCGCGATCGCGCGGACCAGATGGGGTGCGGCGATGCCGACGAATCCGATCACGCCCGCCACTGCTGTCGCGCCGCCAGTGCACGCTGCAGCGCCAAGCACGACGAGTGTGCGTGTGCGCGCCAGATCTGCGCCAATGGCCGCTGCTGCTTCCTCTCCGAGCGTGAGCGCTTGCAGCCCGCGCGCCGCCAACAAGATCAGCGTGGCACCAACAGATAGCGTGGCGCCAACCAAAGCAGCATCGTTCAGAGAACGGCCATCAACCGAACCAAGCGTCCAGTTGATCAAATCCGCCAACGCGCCCGGGTTAGGCGCGAGGTTGAGCGCGAGTGCGATCAGACCTCCGGCGAGGCTCGACAGTCCCACGCCGATCAACACCAAACCGGCGGGTCCGCGTGCTGACCAGCCAAGGCTCACCACGAGCAGCGCTGCCGCCAGCGCAAATCCGATCGCGCCGACAGACGCGAACGCAGCGACGCCGAACGCGTACGCGAGCACAGCGCCGAGCGCGGCGAAGCCGGACAATCCCAATACGCCGGAATCGGCAAGCGGATTGCGCAGCAGGCCTTGCAGCGCCGCACCTGATAGTCCCAGCGCCGCGCCGACAAGCCATGCGGTTAGCGTGCGCGGAAAGCGAATGTCCCACACAATGGTGTGCGTTTCGGCGTCGCTCGCTAATGGATGCGCAAGCGGCACCGGCCCGAGCCACAGCGATGCGGCAATGGCTGCGACGCTGAGCGCCAGCAGAAATAGCGAGAGCAGCGCGGCGCGGCTCATGGCCGCCTCAGCGCAGCGGAAATGGTTTCCGCAGCATCGATCGCCGTCCACGCTTCGCACGACACTGCGCCTGCGGGCAGCGCGACGGTGCGTATTCGTGACAACATTGCCTGCATCGCCGGATGCCGCGCCGGCGACCACGCGTCCATGCGCGTCCGGCCCGTGTCGAAGAAGGCGGTCGCGATCAGCGCTGGCGGCGTTTGCACCAGCCGCTCGAGCGGCAGCACAGTCCAACTCGCATCAGTGCGGACATTGCGTCCGCCCGCCGCTTCGATCACCGCATTCATCATCACGCCGCGCCCGGCAACGGCGCCGCCGGAGGAAAGGTACATCACTGGCGGCGCTATGCGCGGCGCGTTAGCGCGCAACCGCGCGAGGCGCAGATCAAGATCGCGCGCCAAAACGTTGCCGCGCTCGGGATGACCCATAGTGGCGGCAGCGCGTAGCAAGTCCGTGCGTGCGTCAGCGAACGTCGCCACATCACCCACATGCAGCACCGGCACGCCGAAGCGGCCATAAACGTGCGCGGCGTCGTACGGCCCGCCCCAGTTGTGCACGATCAGATCGGGGTGCAGCGCCAACACCTCTTCCAAACTGGGCCGCACTTTCCGCAAACCGCCGGCGCGTGCGCGAAAATACGAATCGTCCCGCTCCGCATTGCGCGAGACTGCCGCGATTTGCGCGCGGTCTGCCAAAGCCAACACGAACTGATCGGCGCAATAATCGAGGGACACGATGCGGCGCGGCGCAGCTCCAGCCGAACTCGCGCATGCGCACAGCAAAATCAGCGCGGACAAAACAAACCGCACGCGACCTCCTCCCACGGCCCCATCCCGGACCAGGTGCAACGATCGGCAGGTCTTCTGGCTTTGCGGGTCGCCGCCTCCGCCCGCCTTCCCGGACAAGTCCAGTGGCCTCGGGCTTCAGCTCGCCGCTCACAGCTGCGGGCGCAGCCGCGGTTTTGCACCGCGTTCCCTTTTGATCCTCGAAGCGAGGAACCGATGCCGTGATCACTACAACGAATGCCCTTCGTCGCAAAGCGGTCGATCTGTTCGCGTGCGGCGCGACCGCGCGTTGACGGCGAGGGGCGCAGAGGCTTGATGGGCGAGGCATGAGGGGATCGATGATGCACAAGACGTGGTGGCGCGCTTCGCTGGCGGCTCTCGCACTTTCGCTGCTTCCGGCTGCGGCTTTCTCGCAGCAAATTGCGCCGTTGCCGCCGATCCCCACGCCACAAGATGTCGCCTACCCCGCCGGTCCGATCTCGCTCGACGTCGACGCTACCGACACCGCGCATCACATTTTCCGCATTCACGAGGCCGTTCCGGTCGCCGCCGGACAAAGCGTGACGCTGCTCTATCCCCGCTGGTTGCCCGGCAATCATTCTCCAAGCGGGCCAATCTTTCAGATGACGGGGCTTGAGATCACTGCCGACGGCCAGCGTGTGAACTGGCGGCGCGACACCGTCGACGTCTATGCCATCCACGCCGATGTGCCCGCCGGCGTGAACGCGCTCGACCTCAGATACCAATACGTCTCGCCCACAGCGGGTCCGCAGGGCCGCATCACCATGACCGATGCGATGCTCGACCTGCAGTGGAACGCGATGGTGCTTTATCCGGCAGGCTACTACGCCTCGCGCATCCGGGTGACACCGAGCGTGAAGCTGCCTGATGGCTGGACCGGCTACACCGCGCTCGACGGCGCGCGCCAAGACGGGGCGACGACGCACTTCGCGGAGACCGCGCTCGACGTGCTCGTGGACTCGCCGATGTATGCGGGCCGTTACACCAAGCAAGTCGAACTCGATCTGAATGGCCCCGTGCCGGTGCGGCTGGATGTCGTCGCCGATCGCCCCGATCAGCTGGTGATGAGCGATGCGCAGATCGCAGCGCACCGCAATCTGGTCACGCAAGCCTACCGGCTCTATGGCGCACACCATTACAACCACTACGACTTCCTGTTCTCGCTGAGCGATCGCATGGGCGGCAACGGCTTGGAGCACCACCGCTCCAGCGAGGACGGCGTGCAGGGCGACTATTTTACTGGGTGGGATTCATATTCCAGCGCGCGCGATTTGCTGCCGCATGAGTACACGCACTCCTGGAACGGCAAGTACCGCCGGCCATTCGATCTGTGGACACCAAACTACAACGTGCCGATGCAGGACACGCTGTTGTGGGTCTATGAAGGGCAGACGCAGTATTGGGGCTATGTGCTGGCGGCGCGCTCTGGCTTGCACACGCGTCAGCAGGCGCTTGATGCGCTGGCGCTGACGGCGGCGACTTACGACACGCGCGTGGGCCACAACTGGCGCCCGCTGCAGGACACCACCAACGATCCGATCATCGCGCAGCGGCGCCCGCAAGGCTGGCGCAGCTGGCAGCGCAGCGAAGACTATTACTCCGAAGGTCAACTGATTTGGCTGGACGCTGACACGCTGATCCGCGAGCGCACGCATGGCGCTAAGTCGTTGGACGATTTTGCGCGCGCCTTCTTCGGCGTGCACAACGGCGCTTACGATGAAGATGTGTATACGTTCGACGACGTGGTCGCCGCGCTCAACGGCGTGATGCCTTACGATTGGGCCAGCTTCCTGCGCACGCGTCTCGACCGCACCGGCCAAGCGCCGCTCGATGGCATCGCGCGCGGTGGCTACCGTCTCGTCTATACAGAGGAGCGTTCCGGCTTCCAGAAGGACGCCGAAGGCCACAGCAAGTCCGCGGACTTCACCTATTCGATTGGACTTTCGCTAGGCGGCGATGGCGCGGTCAATTCGGTTCAGTGGGATGGCCCCGCGTTCAACCAAGGCTTGTTCGTTGGCGCGACAGTGGTCGCGGTGAATGGTGAGGCCTACAGCGCTGACGGACTGCGCCGCGCGATCACCGCGGCGAAAACCGGCCACGACCCCATCCAGCTCTTGGTCAAAAACGGCGACCAGTACCAGACCTACGCGATCGATTATCACGGCGGCCTGCGTTACCCGCATCTTGAACGCGTGAGCGGCGCGCCGGATCGTTTGGGACAGATCTTCAGCGCGCGGAGCCGCTAGCCTAGAGGACGTCTTTCACCTTCTCTTTTGGCCGCGCGAGCACCGTGCCCTTCGAGCTTTCCACGAAGGGCCGCTCCACAAGCACCGGATGTTCGACCATCGCGTCGAGAATCTGCGCGTCTGTCGCCTTCGCCGGGATGCCTAGGTCCTCCGCAGCTTTCTTGCGCATGGCCTCTCGGGCCGTGAGACCGGCCGCGGCGAACAGAGCTTTCAGCTGCGGCTTGGTCCAGCCTGCTTTCAAATATTCGACCACGTTCGGCTTGGCGCCGCTCTCTTCGATCATCGCCAGCACATTGCACGAGGTCGTGCATTTCGGATTGTGATAGATGGTGACGGTCTTGGCCATTCAGGCGCTCCAGCTTTGGGCGACGATACGCGCGACCTCGGCATGCGCAGCAGTGCGCGCATCAAGATCCGCCGTTGAGTCGCTCATGTAACACACGATGACGATCGGAGGCTTACCCGGCGGCCACGCGATGGCGACGTCGTTGGTGGCGTTGTGCTGACCAGCGCTGGCGCCAGTCTTGTCGCCCGCGCGCCAGTCTTTTGGCAGGCCCGCGCGCAGACGCGTCAACCCGGTTTCGCTGGCGACCATCCAGCCGATGAGCTTCTCGCGATTGGCGTCGTTCAGAGCCGCATCGGTGGTCAAGACGCGTTGTAGCGTTTGCGCCATCGCCGCCGGCGTCGACGTATCGCGCGGATCGTTCGGCGCATTTTCGTTGAGCGCCGTTTCCGTGCGGTCGAGACGTGTGACGGTGTCGCCGATCGAGCGTACGAAGCGCGTAAAGCCCTGCGTCGGCCCGCCAATTTGCGTGAGCAGAAGATTGGCCCCGCAATTGTCGCTGACCTCTACAGCCGCGGCACAAAGGTCGTCGATGCTCATCGAACCACGGCGCGCGTGCTCTTCAGTTCGCGGTGAATTCGGCAAAAGGTCAGCCGTCGTATAGAAGACGTGCTGATCGGCGCGGAGGCGCTCCTCCTGCTCCGCGCGCAGCACGGCCGCGGCCAGGAGCCACTTGAACGACGAACACATGGCGAAGCGTTCGTTGGCCCAGTGCGTAAGCGTAGCGCCGTTCGCCGTATTCAACGCCGCGACGCCGAGGCGGCCGCCCAGGCGGCGTTCGATCGCAGCAAAACGCGGGTCGTCTTGCGGCGTAACGCTCCCGGACTTCTGCTTCGGCGCCTCCGCCACACGACCACAGCTGGCAACGGCGAAACCGCCAATCAGCGCCGCGCGGCGGGAAAACTTGGGCAACGCCCTAGTCCTTCGCGCGCTCCACGTACGATCCGTCATCTGTAGAGACGACGACGCGCGTCCCCGCTTCGATGTGCGGCGGCACCATGGTCTTCACGCCGTTCGAAAGTTTCGCCGGCTTATAGGACGAGGACGCCGTCTGCCCTTTCACCACGGGTTCGGTTTCAACGATTTCGAGCGTCACGCGCGGCGGCAGCTCGATCGACAATGCCTGGCCTTCGTACATGGTCAAATCGACGATCATTTCCGGCTGCAGGTAGTTCACGGAATCGCCAACCATGTCGCGCGAGAGGTGGACCTGCTCATAGCTTTCCGGATTCATGAACACGAGACCGGCGTCGCCGTCATCGAACAGGAATTGGTGCTTCACCTGCTCGACGAACGCCTTCTCCAGCGCGTCTGTGGTTTTGTAGGTCTCGGTGGTTTTCACGCCATCGACGATGCGGCGCATGACCAAAGTCGTGGTCGGCGTGCCCTTGCCCGGCCGGAAAGTTTCGTGGCTCATGACGACATAAAGTTTGCCATCTTCGTTCTCGAGCACGTTGCCTTTGCGGACGTCGCTGGCGATGACTTTAACCACGATAAACCTCTAAAACCCGCTGCCCCGGCCTTCTCAGGGCGCGCTTTCTGCCGAAAGGGATGGAATTGGCGGCTCTCATAGCTGTGTTTGCTCAAACGGCCAAGCGCCGGAGCCTCAAAGGGGCAGCGCTATGAACTCGCCTTTCTGGGACAAAGGCCGCCACGCCGACCGGCAGCCATTTCTGCAGGCGCGGGCTGCGATCCTGAGGGCGGTGCGCGCATGGTTCGAGGCTCAGGGATTCACAGAAGTGGAGCCCGCGGCGTTGGTGGTTGCACCGGGCGCTGAGGTGCATGTCGACGCCTTCGAAAGCGATGGCCGTTTCCTGCACACGAGCCCCGAATTCGCGATGAAAAAGCTCCTGGCCGCAGGCGAGGAAAAGATCTTCTCGCTCGGCAAGGTGTGGCGGCGCGGTGAGGATGGTCCCCTGCACGCGAGTGAGTTCACTATGCTCGAATGGTACCGCGCCGGCGCGCCGTACGAACACGTGATGCGAGATTGCGTTGAGCTCGCGCGCGTGGCGGCAGCGGTGACGCAGAATGCGTTGCGGTGGAAAAATCGCACATGCGATGTGCATATGGAGGCCGAATATCTGAAGGTACGCGATGCATTTTCGCGATCGGGATTTAGCGACCCGACCACGATCTCACATGATGCGTTCAGCGCTCAAATCGGGAAGATTGAACCCACACTGGGATCGCCTGCTCTCACACTGCTGCATGAATATCCGATCGGGGAAGCGGCGCTGGCGCAAAAGACCCAACACGATCCGCGGGTGGCGGAGCGATTCGAGATGTATGCGTGCGGCGTCGAACTAGCGAACGGTTTTGGCGAACTGACGGACCCGGCCGAGCAACGCGCCCGGCTGGTGGCGGACATGGCCGAGAAACAACAGCGCTATGGCAAGAGCTGGCCGATCGATGAGGATTTTCTCGCCGCGCTCGCGCATATGCCGCCGGCAAGCGGGGTAGCGCTCGGATTTGATCGCTTAGTGATGCTGGCTAGCAACGCGCGTTCGATTCAGGACGTGCTATGGACGCCGCACTAGCATGATCCGGCCCGCTCAACCGCGCGATTTTGGCGCCATACGCGCCGTCATCACCCATGCCTTCGAGCGTGCGGACGAGGCGAACCTCGTTGAGCAATTGCGCGTAGACGGTGATGTGTTGTGCGAGTTCGTTGCGGCTAGCGACGTCGCCCTTCAAGGCCACATCTTGTACTCGCGCCTGCGCATTGAGCGCAGCCGCGAGATTCTGGAAGCGGCAGCGCTGGCGCCGGTTTCTGTGTTGCCGGCGTTCCAGAACAACGACCTGGGCGGCGAGCTCATCCGCGCCGGCAATGCAGCGTGCGCGGAGCTGGGCTGCGCTGCGATCATTGTGCTGGGGCATGCGGAGTACTATCCCCGCTTCGGCTTCTCGGCGGCGGCCGCCGAATCGTTAGAAGTTCCGTTTGCCGGGCCGCACTTCATGGGCTTGGAACTGAAGCCCGGCACGTTGACCAGCGGCCGCGTGCGCTACGCGAAGGCGTTTGGAGTGTGAGTTGAGCGCGAAGCCGAAATCCGATGCGCTGCAGGAAGTCGCGGCGCGGTACACCGTCGCGATCACGCCGGCCATGGACGCGCTGATCGACACGGCCGACGCGCACGATCCAATTGCGGCGCAGTTTCGGCCCGATGCACGCGAATTGAACGTTGCACCCGACGAGCTGAGCGATCCGATCGGCGACGATCCGCACACGCCGGTGAAAGGCGTGGTGCACCGCTACGCAGATCGCGCACTGCTGAAGCTCGTGCACGTGTGCCCGGTTTATTGCCGCTTCTGCTTCCGGCGCGAAATGGTTGGCCCGCAAGGCGATGGCACGCTGACGAACACGGAGCTCGACGCGGCGTTCGCTTACATCGAGGCACATCCAGAAATCTGGGAAGTGATCTTGACGGGCGGCGATCCGTTCCTTGTTTCGGGGCGCCGCGCGCGCGAAATCACGGCGCGGTTGGCGGCGATTCCGCACGTGAAGATCGCGCGTTGGCACACGCGCGTGCCAGTGGTGGACCCTCTGCGAGTGACGCCGGATTTAGTTGAAGCGCTGCGCGCGGATGGCCTGACAACGTACGTCGTTGTGCACACCAATCATGCGCGCGAGCTGACTGAGCAAGCCCGCGCAGCAATTGCCCGCCTCGTCGACGCCGGCGTGCCAATCCTGTCGCAGACGGTGCTGTTGAAAGGCGTCAACGACGACGCGAACACGCTTGAAGCGCTGATGCGCGCTTTGGTCGAGGCGCGCGTGAAGCCGTACTACCTGCATCACGTGGACAAGGCCCCGGGCACTTCTCACTTTCGCTGCACCATCGCGGAAGGTCAGGCGCTCGTGCGAGCTTTGCACGAGCGCGCATCGGGATTGGCGCAGCCCACCTACATCTTGGACATTCCTGGCGGGCACGGCAAAGCGCCGCTCGCCGATCCAAGTTTGCGCGGCGCAGATGGTGAGTACGAAGTGCGCGACCGCAACGGCGTCTGGCGCCGGTACGAGGACTAGGCCGCTTCGTCCGCCACTATTGCGGGCTCGCCTTGCGCCACGAACAACGCGGCGAGCAGTAAGAGCGCGCCAGTTACAAACGGCGCGCCATGACCGAACGTGTCAAAGATCGCTCCCGATGTGAGCGGCCCGGCCACGCGGCCAAAAGCTGAGGCAGATTGCGAAATGCCCATCACAGCGCCGCGTTCGTCGGAGCCCGCTTGCGCGGCGATCAACGAATTGAGCGCCGGCGTCGCCAAACCGATGCCAAGCACCAATGCCGCCAGCGCGACCACCAAGACTTGTTCAGAGTGCGCGACCGCCATGCCGACGAAGCCCGCGGTCATGGAGGCGATGCCGATCAGCAAAGTGATGCGTTCGCCGACAACGCGCGCAGCTCTGCCCGCCCCGCCGCCCTGCAGAAGCACGGCGCCGACACCAAGACCGGCGAGCGCCAAACCGACTTGGCGCGGTCCCCAGTGCAGGCTTGCGTCGGCCCACAAGCCGAAGGTTGCTTCCATCATGGCTTGCGCGGTGATCATCAAGAACGTCACGCCGATGAAGCGGGCGAGCACGGGGCGCGTCAGCAGCATGTTCATGCGGCGCGGGCGGTTTTCTTCGGACTGGCGCCGCGCCTCTTTCGGTAAACTCTCGCGATAGAGCACCAAAGCGGCAAGCGCCGCGGTCGCCGCAAGCGCCGCGGAGACGAAGCAGACTTTACTGAAGGCCTCCGCATCGGGCGCGCCGTTACCGATAAGCAACGCGCCGAGCGCCGGGCCGCAGATGAAGGCAAAGCCGACCGCCGCGCCCAGCAGCCCCATGTTGCGCGCGCGTGTTTTCTCGTCAGCAAGGTCGGCTGCGGAGGCGAAGGCGGCGCCGATGTTTCCCGCCATGAGACCGCCGAACAGGCGCGCCCCGCCGAGCTCCCAAATGCTGTGAGCTTGGCTGAGGATCAGATACGAGATCATTCCGCCGAGCAGACCGATGATCAGGATCGGCTTGCGGCCGACGCGATCGGAAAGTCTCCCCCACCAGGGCGACGCGATGAGCTGCCCCAGTGAATAACAACCCATGGCGATGGTCGCTTCCGTGGCGGTGCCGCCGAGGTGCAGAGCCAGAAACGGAAAGATCGGCAGGAACACGCCAAAGCCAGTCATGCCGATGAGCACGACGCCGACGAGCGCGATCAAGGAGCCGGAGCGGCTGTTCATCAGGGGTGGTTAGCCGATTTGTGGCGGCGGGTAACGGCCAGTTTGGTCGCAGCCGTTCGGATTACGCCGCTGGTCTGATCGGCACCGGGGCCGTGGGGCTGAGATAGGGGCGCAAATCGGCCCAGGGGATGGACACATAGACCGGCGGATCCGACTGCGAGCCGCCATAAGAAAGCGTCGGAAACATCAACACCAGCTCGCGCTCCTTGATGAGCCAAAGGTGCGGCTTGGTGGCGGTGTCATAGACGTCGCGGCGCGGCGGAAAATTTGGATAGTCCGGATATTCCTTGGCGATTGCCGCCACCGCACGGTCGGCAAGGAAATCCTGCCAATGCGAATTCGGCGCGAACACATCGTTTTCGGTCAGTTCGCGTCCGCCATCGCTCATCAAAACGTTGACCGCGCGCAGCGTGCTCGAACTACTGGCTTGGTTGAGCGAGTCCTGGCTGAACGTGAAGCGCACGGAGATCAACTCGGGACCGGCGTAGCTGATCTCGTATGTTGTGGTTTCGCTGGTGCCGTCGCCCAGGCGCGATTGCGGCTCTTGCGCGACGAGGTCGTTGAAACGGCGGATGGCCGGCGTCTGAGCGCCGTCGATGCGCGGAAATTCGATCACGCGCAACGTCGCTGCCGGCGCATCGTTACCGAGGCCGGTGCTCTCGATCTGCCCTTGCGTGAGCGCTGCGGCGTCGATCAGTTCCATGCGTTGAAATGTGTAGCCGCCGATCTGCTGCACGCTGGTGCGTACATCCTGCGCGCGGGCGCGAAACTCGCCCTCAAGGCAGCGCTGCTGATCGGCTGTAATGGCGGTCCGCGGGTCGGCAATGCCGCAGCCGATGCGTTGCGCCTCGCGCCACCGCGCTTGATTTTGCACCAACAGCTGGGCGCCTGCGTCGGAAATCTTCGCCGACTGCTCCGTCAGCGTCTGACGCATCTGCGTATCCAGCGCGGCGAGCGAGCGGGTGCTGCACACGTCGTGCGCGAACGCGTCGTTGGACTGCGCGCACGTGTCCAGCGCCGTCGCGATGTGCGCGGCTGAGCTCTGATCGGTCTTGTTCGCGCCGTTCGCGTTGTCGCCACAAGCGCTCAACGCCAACAGCACGACACCAGCGAGACTATGCCATCCGCCGCGCCGCATGAGCTGTTGCTGTCCTCTTCCCTGCGCCCCGTTTTCCTATGCCATAGGAACCCGCGTGCGTCACGGTTTCTCACTCAGGGATCGTCACAGTTTCTGACGACATTGCCTGCACGCGAATGTAGACACCGTGCATGCCCATCTCGGCCCGCTACACGCCCAGCACTGCCTTCGCGAACCTGGGGCCAGAATTCGCCGATCCGGTCATGCCGGTGCGCTTCCCGGAGCACATCCTGCGGCGGCGCAATCAAAGGTGGGCCGCGCGCGTCGGCCTAGATACGCTCACCGCCGCCGAGTGGGAGCAAAGTTTCGCGGCGTTTACGCCACTGCCTGGCAACATGCCGCAACCGCTGGCCATGCGCTATCACGGCCACCAGTTTCGCACATATAATTCTGAACTCGGCGATGGACGCGGCTTCCTTTACGCGCAGTTGCGCGACGACACCGGCCGTCTGCTCGACCTCGCCACCAAAGGCTCCGGCCAAACGCCCTATTCGCGGACCGCCGATGGCCGGCTCACGCTCAAGGGCGGCGTCCGCGAGGTGCTGGCAGCTGAGATGCTGGAAGCGCAAGGCGTCTATACCTCCAAGGCGTTCTCACTCTACGAGACCGGCGAAGCATTGGTGCGTGGCGACGAGCCGTCGCCAACGCGATCCGCGGTACTGACGCGGCTCTCGCATAGTCACATGCGCTTCGGCAGCTTCCAGCGGCATGCGTTCCACGAGCGGCCCGACCTGATGCGCGCCCTGCTGGAACACGTGGCGGAGAACTACGCGCCCGACGCGCGCGACGCCGATGAGCTGGCGGCGGGCGTTCTGTCGCATGCCGTGCGCGAAGCGGCGCGCCTGGCCGCCAGTTGGATGGCCGCGGGGTTTGTGCATGGGGTGCTAAACACCGACAATCTCACAATCACTGGCGAGAGCTTCGATTACGGCCCGTGGCGGTTCGTGCCGCTAAGCGATCCAGGCTTTACCGCGGCCTATTTCGACGAGCGCGGGCTTTACGCGTTTGCGCGTCAGCCCGAGGCGGTCTCTTGGGCGCTATCGCAGCTCGGCAGCGCGCTGACCATCGTGTGCGCCGTCCCACCGCTTGAAGCGGCGCTGGCGGAATTCCTGCCGGTGTATCAACGCGAGTTACGCGCGCACGTGTTGCGCCGCCTGGGTGTCGCTGAGACAGAACTCGAGGCGGACCTGGAATTCCTGCAAACTTTGTTCAACTGGATGACCGAAAGCCAAGTGGGTTGGGATCAGTTCTTCCACGACTGGTTCTGCTGCGATGCCACACGCGCGGCAGCGAGCCCGGAAGCAGCGCGCTATGCGGACCCGAGCTTTATCGCCGTGCGTGACGAAATTGAAAAGCGCGGCCCGGTGCAGCCGGAGCGTTTGCAGCATGCGTATTTCCAGCGCGCTACACCCGCGAGCCTGGTGATCGACGAGGTAGAGGCTCTATGGGCGCCGATCGCCGAACGCGACGATTGGTCTTTGTTCGAGACCAAATTGGCGCTGATCGCCGAAATGCGCGAGGCGCTTGGGATCAGCTGTCACCAATCTGTCGCCAGCGGGCACTAGACGCTCGGCGCCAACACGCGGGGATGCTCATGCGGCGCAGTATTGCTTCTGTCATTTCATCGATTGTGCTGATCGGACTGGCGAGCTGCGCGACGCCGCCGGCAACGCCCACTACACCGCACAATGTGGTGATCTTCGTGGCCGATGGCATGCGCTACGGTTCGGTCGACGCTGAGCACGCACCGGAATTGTTCGCCGCGAAACAGGAAGGCGTTGACTTCGCCAACAGCCACTCGATCTATCCGACGCTGACCACGGTGAACGCGTCAGCGATCGCCACCGGACACTGGCCCGGCGATACCGGCAATTTCGGCAACTACATTTATCCGGGTGAGCCTTGGCTCGAGCATGCGGGCTTCAGCCGCGTGGTGGCCATCGAAGACGATGCGATCCTGCACGACCTGGATGGACGTTTCGGTGGCAACTATCTGCGCGAGACGACGCTCATGTCTGCTGCGCTTGCGCACGGCTACAATGTTGTCAGCATGGGCAAGACTGGGCCATCAGGCATTCAGATCCGTGGCACGGTCAACGGTCAGGCGCTGCTGATCGACGAGACCATGGGCTTGCCGGATGGACCGACATTGCCACCGGAGATCGCCGCGGCGATGACGGCCGCCAACCTCGGTTTAAACGCGCCCCCGCGCAACCTGCCGAACATTGCCCAGCAAGATTGGCTTTCGAAGGTCGCGACCGATGTCGTGATCCCCTACCTGCAGCACGCCGGCAAACCTTTCATTCTGCTCTATTGGTCGCCCGACCCCGACAACACCCAACACAGCCAGCATGACAGCGTTCAATCGCTGACCCCCGGCGTCAACGGGCCGACATCACTCCGCGCGGTGGCGAATGCATCGAGCAATTTCGGGCGGCTGCGCACCGCGATCAGCGCCAACAACCTCGCTGACACGACCGATCTGGTGATGATTGCCGATCACGGCTTTTCAACCACGTCGAAGCAGTCTTCCACCAGCTATGCCGCAGGCCTCAGCTATCGCGATTACCCGCAGGGCCAGTTGCCGGTCGGATTCGTCGCCATCGATCTCGCGCATCTGCTGCAGCTCAACCTCTACAACACCAACGGCACGGACGTGGCGCTCGATCAGCATCTTTCGCCGCGCGGCGCGAGTGCGATGCTTGGCGCTTTCAACGATCAGCCGCAGGTGATCATCGCCGCCAATGGCGGCTCGGACCTGATCTATCTGCTTGGCGACAACAAAGCCGCGCAGGCGCAGCGGATCGTCGCGTTTCTGACGACGCAGGACTACACCGGCGCGATCTTCACGGCTGACTCGCTCGGACCGATTGCCGGCGCACTGCCGCTCAGCGCCATCAATCTGACCGGCTCAGCGCAAACGCTGCAGCCTTCCATCGTGGTGAGCTTCCATACCAGCGACACCGGGTGTGGCGTGCCGGAAATGTGCGGCGTTGAAATAGCCGATGCAGGATTGCCGCATGGGTCGGGCTACCACGGCAGCTTTGGCCGCGCTGACACGCGCAATTTCATGGCGGCGGTCGGCCCTGACTTTCGCCGGGGCTTCGTCGATCCCGCGCCGGTGAGCAATGCGGACATCGCGCCGACGATTGCGCACATCCTTGGCTTCGATGTGCAACCTGTCGGGCGCTTGCATGGCCGCGTGATCCAGGAGGCGCTTCCCGGCAGCTACCGCGCCAATATCAATGCCGACGTGGTGACATCGGAACCCGCCGCGAATGGCTTTCGCACCGTGCTCAATCGCCAGACTGTCGGCGAAACGCGCTATTTCGACTCGGGCGGAAATACAGGACGGCACTGAGCGCGGCTAACGCCGCACGAAGCCGTCCTTGTACATGACACGCGCGATATCGATGGCGGCGCGGACTTGCACTTCGTCGTTGCTGCGGTCGCCCTCATTCATGGCTGACCAGGGTGCGAGTTTGTCGTGCGCCATCAGATCGTTGTTGCGCTGCTCGCCCTGCGTGGTGGGCCGCCAGCCGGCGATCAGGCGTTCGGCCACCCACCGGTCGTGTTCGCGCTCGGCAAGCTTGGCCATCTCTTCGGCAGGCACGGCAGGCGTGTGCTCGCCCTTTTCGCCTTTGAGCGCCGGGCGCCAGCCGGCGTCCCACAACTTCGTCAGCGCGCTATCGGCAACGGCGCGATTTGCGGCGCGATAGGTTTCCAGCACCTCACCCCAATCGCGCATCGCCGCCTGCAGCTCGCGCATGCTCATCGTGTCTTTCTTGTTGAGGCCCTTGTTGTAGTGCTCGTGCGCGATGGCGGCGCCCTGGTCGAGTGCGCCCTCGATGATCATCGCCCGCGTCGCCAGCATTTGGTGCGCACCGAACGCCAACAGGTACGCATCAAGCTGCTCGGTTTCGTCGCCCCTTGCATATTGCTGCGAGAACTCCGATTGGCTGGTCTCGCGCATGAAGATCGGCACCGGCCAACGATAGGCGTGATTGCAGATGCGCTTGAGGGTGATGGCGAGGTGGATGTTGCCGGGATCGGCGCCAGTGGAAACCACGATCGCGGTTGGCTTGCCGCGCGTGCGTTCCACCACGTCGAGCAATTCGTGGCCGACCGAAGCGGCGTCCCAGTCGAACGGCAGAAAGGCGATGTCGGCGGTCCACAATTCAGGATGAGCAAACGCTTCGCGGCGGCGCGCGCGCAAGCCGGCCTCGGCGGCCTCGGCGTTGGGCGTTAGCACCGTGATGCGCGGGGCTTGGAAATGTGATGACCATAGGCTTGAGAAAACCCGCTCAGCCACCAATTCCGCGCCCGCGTCGAAGCCGAAGAACACCAGATGCACGCGATCTTGGCCGGTCTGCGCGGCAAGGCTCAGCAGTGTTTGGCTTTCGCGCTGAATGAGCCAGCGCGCGGCCATTTCCTCCAGCGAGAACGGCTTGGGGTCGATCGCTGCGCTGCCGGTCTTGGTGCGCGCCTGCGCCGAGCGCATTTCGCGCGCCTCCTTCAGCAACAGCGTCGAGCGCGTCGCCACATGCACGTCGAGCGGATCGCGGCGCCTGGAATTGCCGACCAGCCGCCGCACCGCCGCTTCGATCTGCAGGTTCGCTGTGTCCCCGTCCTCGAACGCCACAACGTGGGCGGCGTGATTGGCGCGTGCGGCGCGCAAAGTCTCAAGTTGGCGCGCGTCGCCGTCAAACACCACGACGCCCTTGCGCCGCAATCCGAGTGCGGTCTCTTCCGGCACATCCTGCGCGATGAGGATCACGGAATCGCGCGCCTTGCGGCAGTCGAGCGCTAGCGAGATTGCGGGCGGGCCATCGCCGGCGATGACGATATGATTGGCCGCGCCGGCGTTGAACGCGTCAGCAAGGTGGCGCCCGAGCGCGCCCGAGAACGCAAACAACAACCCAACCACCGGCACAGCCAACGCCGCGAACCGCACGGCGTTGCGGTCTTGATCGCTGACGCCAAAATAGTCGTCCGACATGCTGACCGCGCCGATGGTGCGATAGAGCGCCTCGGCAACGCCGAGATGCAGCCAGAACACCATGCCGAGGCCGATCCACACCGCCACCAGGATGATCAACACGCCCCAGCGAATGAGCGGCGCTTGCGTGTGAGCGATGCCGGTGAGCCGCGCGGCCGCGCGCGACCAGAAATTCGCGTAGCGGCGCGCCATGCACGGTCTCCCCGGGCCTTCCCCCGAACCGCATTTTGGAGCCGCCGCTTGCCCGGTGTCCAGCCCGGCACGCGTGTAGAGGTTTGGCGACCCCGGAGAGATTTGAACTCCCGACCGTCTGCTTAGGACGCAGCTGCTCTATCCAGCTGAGCTACGGGGCCGTGGCCCACGCGTAGGCAAATCGCGCTCCGCGTGCAACCGCCCATGCGCGCTCCACCTAGCTCAACTTATAGCGCACCGGCAGGCTTTTGAGCCCGGACACGAAATTAGCGCGGGTGTTCTTTGGCGTGCCGTTGAGCGCAATCGAGTCCAGCCGCGGCAGCAGTTCCTGGAACAGCGCTTTGATCTCCATCCGCGCCAGATGCATACCCAGGCACAGATGCACGCCGTGGCCGAACGCCACTTGCTTCTTCACATCGCGATCGACGCGGAACTCAAACGGCGCGTCGAACACGTCTTCGTCGCGATTGCCGGACCAGTAGAAAAGGCACAGGCCGTCGCCCGCTTTGATGGTTTTGCCGCGAATATCGTAGTCGCGCGTAGCGGTGCGCATGAAATGCTTCACCGGCGTCACCCAGCGGATCATTTCCTCGACTGCGTTCGGCAACAGCGAAAGATCGCCCTTGAGCTTTGCCAACTGCTCGGGCCGGCGCAACAGCTCCAGCATGCCGCCGGCGGCAGTTGAGCTGGTAGTGTCGTGGCCGGCTGTGGCGACGATAATGTAATAGCTCATCGCCTCGCGCTCACCGATCGGCTGACCGTCGATCATGCCATTGGCGATGACGCTGGAGACGTCGTCGCGCGGATTGGCGCGGCGATCGACGGTGATGGCGCCGAAATAGCGGAACAGCTCCTGCGCCGTTTGCAGCAAGTCGACGCCCTGATCGCTGGTCATGGTGACGCCGTCATTGGACTTG
Source organism: Terricaulis sp. (assembly GCA_047601265.1). GTDB lineage: Bacteria > Pseudomonadota > Alphaproteobacteria > Caulobacterales > Aquidulcibacteraceae > Vitreimonas. Next base: position 2,573,447 of record JASGJR010000001.1, on the reverse strand, counting down.
TGCGCGCTTTCCTCGGCGACATCGGGATCGCCGGGACCGAAGATTTCCTGCGTCATCTTCAGCATGAAGCGCTCATCGGAACGCGGCACGCCGAGAATTTCCATGATCACCCGCAGCGGATACCAGAGCGCCACCTCTTTCACGAAGTCGCACTCACCGCCGAGGCTGGCCATGTGATCGACATGCTCTTTGGCGAGCGCAGCGATGCGCGTTTCCAGCTTCCTGAGGTTGGGCGGCATGAACCAGCCTTGCGTCAGCGCGCGAAGCTTCATGTGCACCGGATCGTCAAGATCCACCAATGTGCGGAAAAGGTGCGTGTCGCCCGTCATCGAGCGGATCCATTCTTCTCCGGCAATGGGGCTCAGATAGGTGCGCGCGGAATTGATGAACGCATCGCTCTGGCGCTCGATTTCCAGAATGTCGGCGTGCTTGGTGATCGACCAAAATGGGCGGAAGCCGTCAGGCTGGGTCCAATGGACCGGATCGTCGCGGCGCAGCTTCGCGTAGACGTCGTGGATTTCCTCGCTGGCATAGAGGTCAGGATTGACGATCTCGTTGTCGGCGCTGCCGCGTTTGAAGCCCGGAAACGGTGTGCCGTCGGCCATGGTCGCCTCCCTGTTGTTGGCGACAGCAGACTACGATCAATGCGACCGGTCAAATGGCGCCGCCACGGAACGGCAGCCGAATTAACTCCAGCGCGAACGCGCGCGGGCGGCGAGATCAACCGGCGGCAGTGGACCGCGCGCAGCGGCGCCGGCCGCATTTGGGCGCGCGTAGCTGGTGCGTTCGAACAGATGCGTCATCTCGGCCGGAATGAAGCGCGTGCGCGCGGCGAAGATGTTCTTGTCGCCGTTCTTGGTTTGCTGCGTGACGTAGAAACGCTGCGGCGCCACAATGTGCAGATTGTCCTTGGCGCGCGTCATCGCAACATAGAGCAAGCGGCGCTCTTCCTCGAGTTCCGCGGTTGAGCCGGCGCCGAGATCGCTCGGAATGCAGCCGTCGACCGCATTGAGCACGAACACGTTCTTCCACTCCTGCCCTTTGGCCGAATGGATGGTGGACAGAATGACGAAATCGTCGTCGCGATGCGGCGGTCCACTTTCGTCGCTGGTGGAATTGGGCGGGTCGAGCGTCAGATCGGTCAGGAAACTCTCGCGCGTCGCGTAGTTCGCGCCGAGGCGGCCGAGCGTGGTGATATCGGCGGCGCGCACGCGGGCGTCGTCGTACTTTGCTTCAAGCACCGGTTCGTACCATTGCGTGACGCGTTCGATTTCAGCCGGCCAATCGCCGCCGCGGCGCATCGCGTTGACCACATCGCGCAGCGCGTCCCAGACCTGCTCGCCTTCGCGCGGCGCCGGTGTCGATTCGAACGCCAGCGCGGGGTTGGCGTCGAGCACCTTTGCCGCCTTGGCTGGCCCGACGCCGGGCACAAGCTGCAAGGTGCGAAAGCCAGCCAGGCGGTCGTTGGCATTCTGGCCCCAGCGCAAAATCGCGATCAGGTCCTTCACGTGGGCGGCTTCGAGGAATTTGAGGCCGCCAAATTTGATGAACGGAATGTCGCGGCGCTGCAGCTCAAGTTCGAGCTGAGCGCTTGCATCGGCAGCTCGGAAGAGCACGGCTTGCTGTTTCAGCTCAAGCCCGGCCTCTCGTGCAGCTAGGATTTCTTCGCACACATAGTGCGCTTGCTCTGCCTCATCGCGCACATCAACAAGCTTGGGCAGCGCGCCGGCACTCCGTTCAGTACGCAGATTTTTGGTGAAGCGCTCCTGCGCGCGGTCAATCACCGCATTCGAGGCGTCGAGGATTGCGCGCGTGGAGCGATAGTTCTGCTCCAGCGTAACAACGCGCGCTTCGGGCGTGTAAGCGGCAGGAAAGTCCAAAATGTTGCGCACATTGGCGGCACGGAACGAGTAGATCGACTGCGCATCGTCACCAACAACGGTGACGCCCTTCCCGTCCGGCTTCATGCGCATCAGGATGCGCGCCTGCAGCTTGTTGGTGTCCTGGTACTCGTCCACCAGCACGTGATCGAAGCGCGCGGCGACCTCGGCGGCGAGATCGGACTGCTCCATCAGATCGGCCCAGTAGAGCAGCAGATCGTCGTAATCCAAGACGTTCTGCGCTTGCTTCATTTCCACGTATTTGGCGAACAGCGCCTTGAGCTCCGCCTCCCAAGTGCGGCACCAGGGAAACGTCGCGGCCAGCGCGTCAGCGAGCGACTCATCGGCGTTCACACAGCGCGAGTAGATGGCAAGGCACGCGCCCTTCATCGGAAAACGCTTCTGCCCCGCGCCAAATCCGGCTTCGTGACGCGCAAGCCCCATTAGATCGGCGCTGTCGCCGCGATCATGGATCGTGAAGTCCGGACTGACGCCGATGGCCGGCGCCAGTTCGCGCAACATGCGCGCGCCGATCGCATGAAAGGTGCCAGACCACGGCAATTGTACATCGCTTTGCGCGATCGTTGCGGCGACCCGCCGGCCCATCTCGCTTGCCGCGCGGCGCGAGAACGTCAGCAACAAAATGCGCGCCGGATCGGCCCCGCGTTGCAGAAGATTGGCGACGCGCGACGCCAGTGTTTTGGTCTTTCCCGAGCCCGCGCCGGCAATGACCAAGAGCGGCCCGTCGCCATGCTCGACGGCAGCGCGCTGCGCTTCATTCAAATCCGCGAAAGCGTTTTGCTTCGTTGCGTTGCCGATTCGGCTCATGAGTGAAGCTTGCGGAGCGTCGAACAAATAAGCAACGCTCAAAGCGTTAACGGATTTGACGCCGCGCCTCCCATCGCGCTTAGCTCACAAGCGGAGCGAGACATGGGCGTCGAAAGCGCACGTAATATTGCCGATTTACGAATGCTGGCGCGTAAGCGGCTGCCGCGCATGGTGTTCGATTACATCGACGGCGGCGCCGACGACGAGATCACGTTGAAGCGCAACGTCGAACGCTTCCGCGACATCGAGCTGACGTGGGATGCGCTGGTGGACGTCGAAGAGATCGACACTTCCGCCACTGTTATGGGCGCGAAGATGCGCCTTCCCTTTTTCATTAGCCCGACTGCGTCGTCGCGCCTTTTCCATCCGCGTGACGGCGAGTGTGGCGTCGCGCGCGCGGCGCAGAAGGCTGGCGTCATCTATGCGTGTTCGACACTGGCTTCCACCAATGTTGAAGACATCGCCGCGGCGCACAACGGCCCGCGCTGGCTGCAGGTCTATGTCTGGCGCGACCGCAAGCTGGTGGAGGAATTGTTGCAGCGCGCCAAAGCTGCGGGTTTCACTGGCATTGCCCTCACCGTGGACCTGCCGGTCGCCGGCAATCGCGAACGCGATCACCGCAACGATTTCACCATTCCTCCGCAGGTGACATTGCGCACAGCGCAGCAAGCATTGGCGGCGCCAGCCTATATGTGGGACCTGTTCACCACCAAGCCGATCACCGCAGCCAACTTCGCGCATCTCAAAATCGAGAGCGGACTCATTGAGTTTGTGAATGCGCAGTTCTCCCGCAGCGTCACCTGGGACGACGCGCGCTGGATGCGAGACGCGTGGGGCGGCAAGTTTGCGGTCAAAGGTATTGCAACACCGCAGGACGGGCGGCGCGCGGTCGACATCGGCGCCGACGCGGTGTGGGTCTCCAACCATGGCGGCCGCCAGCTCGATACGGCGCCGGCAAGCATCGATACACTTCCAGCCATCGCCGACGCCGTGCATGGCGACGCCGATATCATCTTCGATGGCGGCGTGCGCCGGGGAACCGATGTCATCAAAGCATTGGCGCTAGGCGCAACGGCCATTGCGTTGGGCCGCGCCTATTTGTTCGGCCTTGCCGCGGGCGGCGAAACCGGCGTGACGCGCGCGCTCACTTTGCTGGAGGAAGAACTGAAACGCGACATGCGCCTGCTCGGACGCACGAATATCGCCGCGCTAAACGGGGACATGATCTTCCAACGCAAGCTGGGTTAGGACGCGACCAGTTCGGTTGGCGCCGCTGCCGGCCGCTTCAGAAAATCCACGCCGTCGAGCGTCACTTCGAACTCGTGCAGCACTTCGATCGCCTCTTCCGCATCCATCAACGGACGCGGATCGTCTGGGAATCGGAAGCGCCAGAATGAATCAATGTGGCGCACGACGCCTACTGCTTCGCCAATCGGAATGAACAGCGACGGCGCGCGCAACAGAAACGCGCGGAACGCCGACGGTTGACCCTCAGCAAGCGCCGAGAACGCGGTTTCGTACTCGCCCAACGTTTCTTCGACACGCGCGAGCGCCAGATCGAGCTTCTTCAGGATTTCGCGGCGTATCTCGGCGAGTTCGCGGCGTTCTTCGGAATTGGCATTGGTGACACGCAAGCCGGCGAAGCGCGGTTTGAAATCCTCCAAGCGCGGACGGAAATCGTCCATCATCCACTTGTAGTAGAGGAAGCCTTTCCACGCGAACACGCCCTCGATGTACTCGTCGCCAGAGAGGCGCAACGTCTGCCGTAGCGGATCCAGAGACTTTGCCGTTTCATCCGTCATCAGCTTCTCTGCAAGGCGGTGCGAGAGGTCGCCAGCCATGCCGCCGCCGGTCGCAAACGCGAGATTCACGAGTTGCGCGATTTCGGCGCTGACGAACTGGCGCATGCGCGCCACGTCAGCTTCAGCGATGTCGAAATACGAGCGCGCCGGATTGATGCCCATCGTGCGCAAACGTTCGCGCATCAAGAACGGATCGAACGACGGCAGCCCGGAAATCACCTTGAGCAATTCGAAGTCGGCCTGGAAGTCGGCCTCGTCATTATACGAGCCGACTGCGTCACGCATGATCTTCTCGAATCTGGCTTCGCCAATGAGAAAACTGATGCCGCCCAAGCCCAGTTCGGTCGCGGCGTACGGCAGGATCACTTTGGTCGCCGCCGTCATCGGCCGCGTGAACAACTCGCGCTCGTTGGAGCGCAGCACGTGTTTAACGATCAGAGCGCGATTCAAGCGCTTGTTCTTGAACAGAGGTCTGGCGTTGTACTCTTCAGTCTCGCCGAAGCGCTCGAACACCAAAGCAAGATTGAGCACGCGCGACGTCGACCCGCTATTGCGGATGAGCGAAAGGTCACGACGGCCATCTTTGCGCATTGTGGTAATCCCGGGAACAAGCAATGCCACCGGGGCGTGAAAAGTTAATTAAGTTCGGGTCGATCTGAGATTTCAGTCGCGTCGGGCGGCAGGGCGCGTTCGGGAATGTCATGAAGCGCCACGCCCCGCGGCATAGCGCCGAAAATCCAGCGCCAAAACACCGGCAACATCAAAACAATGACCGCAAACTTAACGAGCGGCGCGAATTGATACTGATCAAGCGGCGTGTGCACCGCGATGAGCGCATAGGAAATCGCGATCAACCCAAGGAGGCCGCCCAGTATGAGAAAGAAATAGCGCCGCGGCGTCTCCCCGATCAGCGCCTTGGCTTTGGGGTTGGCCGCGGCCACGCGCGCCAGGGCCGCGCGCACGAAATTCTTGTAGTCGCCCGACCGCTCCTCGAATGCGCCCATACGCACAAAGTGCGCGTTGTCGATCTCAATCTTGCGGCCGTCCTTGCGCTGCAGCTCGAATACGTAACGCCACGGTTTGCGGCGGTGCGGCTCGCTACAGAGGCGAACGCCGATCACGTCCTTCCAGGGAAACCGTTGCTCGCGGCCGGACGCGGCAGTCGAAACCAGCGCGTCGTCTTCGACACGCCATTCGCGCTCGCCTCTCGAAACAACGCCACTGCGTCTGCGATAGCTCGTCATCGGTGCAGCCAGAAATGAAGCCTTCGCACGTTCCGTCAAGAGCGCGCAGCCGTTACGCGACGAATGCACCTGAGCGCGGTGCTAAATGGAACGTCCCTTGGTTTCCGGCAGCAGCAGCCAACCGCTCACAGCCGCAAACGCAGCAAAGCCGACAGGGTACCAAAGCCCCGCATAGATGTTGCCAGTGGCGACGACGATGGCGAACGCTGTGGCCGGAAGGAAGCCGCCGATCCACCCCGTGGCCAAATGGTAAGGCGTGGAAAACGAGGTGTAGCGGACGCGCGCCGGGAAGAGCTCCACGAGGAAGGCCGCGGCGGGCGCAAACACCATCGCGCCCAAGATGGCCAGCACCACGGCGAGCGCCACTAGCAGCGGCTTGTTCACATCCTCAGGCGCGGCCTTCTCCGGATAGCCCGCTGCAGCCAGCGCCTGCCGGAACTGGGTTTGCAGCACTGTAACCTCGGCGCTCTGTGAAGGATCGGGCGCGGACACACGTGTAGAGCCGACATGCACCTCCGTTGCAGCGCCCGCCGCTGCGGCTTGGTTGCGGTAACTCACGCCGGCCTTCGACAAGAAGGCGTGAGCCACGTCGCAGCCAGTGCGGTCGAAATGCCGTGAATTGAGCGGATCGAATTGAAAACTGCAGCTTTGCGGATCGGCGACGACGACCACCGGCGCATTATGTTGCGCGGCGGCGAGCGCCGGATTGGCTGCCAGTGTGAGCTGATAGAAGAGCGGAAACAGCAGAAACGCGGCGATGACGTTGCCGCCGAGAATAACGATTTTTCTGCCGATCCGATCGCTCAACCAACCCATCAGCAGATAAGTCGGCGCAGCGATTCCGAGCGCAACGGCGATCAACGTGTCTGCCGTCAAGCCATCGAGCTTGAGCACCCGCTCCAGAAACACCAAGGCATAGAGCTGCGCAGCGTAATAGACCGAGGTGCCGCCTGCGGTCATCAGAAACACCGCCGCCATGGTGCGTACGTTGCGCCAGTCGCCGAACGTCTCCGCATATGGCGCTTTCGAGACCGCGCCCTCGTCTTTCATCTTTTGAAATACGGGGCTTTCGTTGAGCTTGAAGCGAATCCAAAGCGAGACCGCCAAGAGCGCGATCGACGCAAGAAACGGAATGCGCCAGCCAAAGCTGTCGAACTGCTCCGCCGTGAGCGAAACGCGGCAAACGATGACGACGACCAGTGAGAGCGCAAGCCCCACCATGCCGGTGGCATTGATCCAGCTCGTGTCGAGGCCACGGCGATCAGCAGGCGCGTGTTCGGCCACGTAAATCGCGGCGCCGCCATACTCACCGCCAATCGCCAGACCCTGCAGCAAACGTAGGGCCACAAGCAGCACGGGCGCGGCCAGCCCCATCGCGTTGAAATCGGGAAGCACGCCGACCGCGAATGTCGCCACGCCCATCAGCACCATGGTGACCAGGAAGGTGTACTTGCGGCCCACCATGTCGCCGACACGGCCAAAAATCAGCGCGCCGAGCGGACGTACCGCGAAGCCGGCGCCGAACGCGGTCAGTGTCAATAGAAAGCCTGTGGTCTCATCTACGCCGGCAAAGAAGTGATGGGCGATATCGCTGGTCAGCGCGCCGTAGAGGAAGAAATCGTACCACTCGAATAGCGAACCAAGCGACGCGCCGCCGATGACAAGCGCCGCCGAGGTCTGTCGCGCGCTACCCGCCGCGCCGATCGCCTGATCTGTCATGCCCGCTCCTGCCCGCTGGCGAGCCTAGGGCAAAAGTCAGCAGAGCCAAGCATCCGCCGATTGCCGTCGGACCGCCGCTTTATGCAACTTCGTCGCAGTTGCATCCCATACGCCGTCATGCGAATGACTTGCAATCGTAGAAAGCGGGGAACTCATGCGACGGACGTTGAGCTTGGGTGTGGCCATTACGGCGCTGGCGATGGCTGCGCCGGCGGCTTTGGCGCAGGATGCCACGACAAGCGCCGAAGAAATCATCGTCACCGGCAATGGCTCGCAAGTGAACCTCGCCCCCGCTTATGCCGGTGGCCAGGTGGCGCGCGGCGAGCGCGCCGGATTGCTCGGCAATCTCGACATGATGGACGCGCCGTTCGCGGGGACCGCCTACACCGATACGCTCATCCAAAACCAACAAGCGCAGAGCGTCGGTGACGTGCTGCAAAACGACCCGGTGGTGCGCGTCGCCAAAGGCTTCGGCAATTTGCAGGAAGTCTACATCATCCGCGGCTTTCCGGTTTTCTCCGACGATATGACCTACAATGGCGTGTACGGGATTTTGCCGCGCCAGTTCGTTGCCTCTGAATTCCTCGAACGCGTCGAAGTGTTTCGCGGCGCCAACTCGTTTCTGAACGGCGCAGCGCCTGGTGGCAGCGGCGTCGGCGGCGCGTTCAATTTGGTGCCGAAGCGCGCCGGCGAAGATCCGCTCACGCGCGCCACGCTCGGCTACCAAAATAACGGCGAAGCCTATGGCGCGCTGGATATTGGCCGCCGCTTCGGCGATTTCGGCGTGCGCCTCAATGTGGCGCGACGCGATGGCGAGACGTCAGTCGACGACCAGGACCGCGCGCTTTCAGTAGTATCGCTCGGCGCCGACTACGATGGCCCGCGCCTGCGTCTCACCGCCGATCTCGGCTACCAGAACCAAGAACTCGACCGCCCGCGTCCGCAAGTGACGCCGACGACCTTCGTCCCGCGCGCGCCCGACGCGGACGCCAACTACGCGCAGCCGTGGACGTTCAGCAACGAGGAGCAAACCTTCGGCGTGGTGCGTGGCGAAGTCGATGTCACCGACAACATCACCGCGTGGGCGGCGATCGGCGGCCGGCACGGCAACGAAGCCAACGACTTCGCCAATCCCACCGTGATCGCCGCCGGTGGTTCGACCACGGCCACGCGCTTCGCCAACACACGCGAGGACGACATCTTCTCCGCCGACACTGGTATTCGCGCTGAATTCCGCACCGGCGGCGTTGGCCACCGCGTCATTCTCTCGTATTCCGCCATTGAGGCGAAGCTGAACAACGCCTTCTCGTTTCTCGGCGCGTTCGGCGGCATCGCAAGCAATCTCTACGATCCGGTCACGGTCACGCCGCCGACAGCCGTCTCCTTCCCCGGCGGCGACCTCGCCAACCCGCGCCTCACCGAGAAGGACAACAATTCGAGCGTTGCGCTCGTCGATATGATGTCTTTGCTCGACGGCCGCGTGCTGCTGACGGTTGGCGCGCGCCAACAGAACATCGAGGTCCACACTTACGCAGCGACCGATGGTTCGCCGCTCTCGCACTACAAGAGCGATGCAACCACGCCGGAGATCGGCATCGTGTACAAGCCGAGCGACCGCGTCTCGGTCTACGCCAATTATTCCGAAAGCTTGCAGCCCGGCGCCATCGCGCCGAACACCGATGGCGGCGGCAATCCCCTCGTCAATGCCGGTCAAGCGTTGGACCCGTTCCGCGGCCAGCAATACGAGATCGGCGTGAAGTACGACGCGCACGTCTTCGCAGCGACGCTCGCAGCGTTCCAGATCGACAAACCCAACCCGATCATTCAGCAACGCGGCACGGATTTCGTTTTCACCGATGGCGGCGAGCAACAGGTGCAGGGTCTCGAAGCTACGGGCTTCGGCGAGCCGGTCGAAGGCGTGCGGTTGATCGGCGGCGTCACTTGGCTCGACGCCGAGCTCAGCCGCACACAAGGCGGCGTCAACCAAGGCAACACGCCGATCGGCATTCCCGAGTGGCAAGCCAATTTCAACGTCGAATGGGATGCGCCGTGGCTGCAAGGGCTCACGCTGAACGCGCGCGTGCTCTACACCGGCGAGGAGAACATCAACGAGGCCAACACGGTCGCGACCGACGCTTGGGCGCGCCTCGACATCGGCGCCCGCTACACCACGACGATCCAAAACAAAGCCGTCACGTTCCGCGCGGGCGTCGAGAACGTCACCGGCGAAAACTATTGGGCTTCCGTCGGCGGCTTTCCGGGCTTCGGCTATCTTGTTCTCGGCGATCCGCGCACGTTTACAATTTCGGCCTCCGCCGATTTCTGATGCGCCGTGATGCTCACGCATGACGCAGCGAACGATCCGCGCCTGGCTCTTTGTCCACAAATGGACAAGCCTTGTCTGCACGGCGTTCCTGCTCATGCTGTGCGTGACAGGTTTGCCGTTGATCTTTCATCACGAGATCGACGCCGCGACTGAGCACAGCGTGTGGCGCCCGGCGCACCCAAACGGCGACCTGCTCGACCTCGACACCATGCTCAAGTTCGCCATGGCCGATCGGCCTGCCGGCGAAATACCGGTGTTCATGAGCTTCGACGACGACCGCCCGGTGGTGAACATCACCAGCGGCGCGCCCGGCGTCGCCGAGAACGACCTGCACTTTGCGTCCTTCGATCGCACCAGCGGCGCGCACGTGCCGCCCAATAGCGGCGGCAGCGCGGTGACCGCGTTCTTGCTGAAGCTGCACACCGATCTGTTTCTCGGTTTGCCCGGCATGCTGTTTCTCGGCGCGATGGGCGTCCTCTTCGTCGCCGCTATCGTCTCTGGCGTCGTTGTCTACGCCCCGTTCATGCGCAAATTGCCGTTTGGGATTGTGCGCACCGCGAAATCGCCGCGCGTGAAGTGGCTCGACTTGCACAATCTGCTGGGCGTGGTGACGGTCGCGTGGGTGCTCGCAGTTGGCCTCACCGGCATCATCAACACTCTGGCGACGCCGATCATCGCTGTGTGGAAAGCTCAACAGCTGAGTGCGCTCATGGTTGGCCGCGGTGGCGAGCCGCGCCCCGCCCATCCCAGCTCGCTAGACGCCGCAGTGCACGCCGCCGTCGCCGCAGCGCCCGACATGCAGCTGCAGTTCGTCGCCTTCCCCGGCTCGACATTTTCAACGGATCATCACTACGCGGTGTTTCTGCATGGCAAGACGCCGCTGACCGCGCAGCTCATCACGCCGGTGCTGATCGATGCGAAGACGGGCGCGTTCGTCGGCATGCAGGAGATGCCGTGGTACGCGAAAGCCTTGTCACTCTCGCAGCCGCTGCATTTCGGCGACTATGGCGGCCTGCCGCTAAAGATCCTGTGGGCGCTGCTCGATCTCATCACCATTATCGTGTTGGCGAGCGGCCTCTATTTGTGGCTCACCCGCAACGGCGGCACGCCGGACGCGCGCGAAGCGTCCTCCTTCGCCGCAGTGACCGAGCCATGACTCAGATCGCACGCATCTTTGCCGCACCGGCGGCGATCGCTGCGCTTACGGCTATCGGCTTGGTTTCCGCCCTCATCGGCGATGGCTGGATGGACTGGGTGTCGTGGGCGAGCCTCGCGACGCCGGTGCTGCTCATTGGCGTGATGATCTGGCGTGCGCGCGGGAACCGTTGAACGTGCAACCTCCGCGCTGACTTGCGCGTTTCTGGCCCGCAAGGAGACGCGAATGACCAATCTCGACCAAGTTCAAAAGCATGCTGAAGTGATCGGCGCCGACGGCGTCCATGTCGGCACCGTCGACCACGTTGGCGGCGGCCGCATCAAGCTGACCAAGAAAGACTCACCCGACGGTCACCACCACTATGTCGATGGTGGCTTGGTCGCCAGCGTTGAAAACGGCGTGGTGCGCCTCTCGGCAAATTCCGACGTCGCCGTAACGCTCGAAACCCGCCACTGACCGCAGGCCACGAATGACGAAAAGCGCGCTCCTGGCGGGCGCGCTTTTTGCTGAGCAAGAAATTGCGCGCGACTTTGCGCACACGCGGCGCCACACCGGGCGACATGCGGCTATTGTTTGCCTGCGAATACTTGGTCGCCTCCGGCGGCCTCCTGCGCCTGGAACGGCTCGGCGAGGCCCTCGGCTGCGAATGCGCTTACCTACTCTTCGCTCCGCACAAAACGCCCGAGTTCAAGACCCGATTCTCAGTGCTGACGTGGGATGAAGCTGCACCCGGGCAATGGAGCGCGGTATTGGTGCCCGGAGCCGGCTTTCCAGACAAAGTCATCGAAAGTTTCGCCCGGCTGAGCACGGCGAATTTTGGCACGCGCGTACAGATGATCTTGAACGATCCGCACAAGACACACCGCTTCCTGCGCGTGAACGCGGCGTTCAACCCGCACCTTGTGCTCTTCAACAACCCACTATGGACACCGGGAAGCTACAGCGCGTTTCGAGCAAAGCATTTTCATGAATTGATCGGTGCGGTCGACACAACGCAATTCACGCCGCGTGGTGAGCGCCAAAACAACACACGTTTCATTGTCGGGGGACAAGTTTCGAAAAACCCCGCGCCGCTCATCGATGCGATGGACTTGCTGCCCAATGATTGCGCGCTGCGTTTGTTCGGGATCGACCGGACTGGCGTCGCGCCCTTTGCCTCAGCACGATTAGGCAACCGCTTTGAATATGTCGGACCGCTCTTCGGTGACCAATTGGCGAGCTACTATCACGGCCTCGATGCAGTGATCAGCACTGAAACGACCGCGGGTTGGGCAAATGTCGTGGCAGAAGCAATGGCATCCGGCGTGCCGGTCGTGACTACTCCCGCGGGCACGGCCAGCATTGCCAGACACGAGGTGACTGCAATCGTCATGGACTATCCAGACCCCTCGCGTATCGCTGCCGCGATTTCGCGGCTTAAAGACGATGCGTTACTTGGCGCGCGACTCGCGAAAAGCGCGAGGCAACATATCGAGGCCTACAACTGGCGCGACTACGCCGCCCAGTTCGTGGAGTTAGTGGCCATCACCGCTACCGACGCCGGATGAACTTAAGGCACTGGCGCACCCGACAGGATTCGAACCTGTGACCTCTGCCTTCGGAGGGCAGCGCTCTATCCAGCTGAGCTACGGGTGCGTGAGCGGCGGCAAGCTCTAGCCGAGCCGCGCCGGGAAAGCGAGCCTCTGCGTGGAAGGCCGAAGCGTGCGGCCCCGCCCGCTATGGCGCGGGCGTATGGACCTTGTCGTGCAAGTTGGCCTCGACCTCGTGGGCGTCATAGGCCGCGGCGTTGTCCGCGGGCTTATGGCCGCTGAAGATCGTGATCTCCGCCGACGCCTCGTAGCGCGTGACTTCCCGGTACTCGGTCGGGTCATCCCAGAACGGATCGTACCAAGGCCCCCAGCCATGGCGGGGCGAGAAGAAAGCAAAGCCGAAGCGCGAGTGCGGAAAAAGCGGTCCGTCGCCCTGCAAGCGCGAATGCTGATCAGTCGCGCGGTCGGCGATGATGAAATAGTCCTTGTGGTTCTGCAGCGTAAGTTCGGCGGCGCGGTAGAGCATGTAATTCTCGACCGTCTCGCGGTCAGTCAACGAATTGCCCCGAAACAGAATACGGTAGCGGTTCGCCTCAAGCTGCTGCTCCTGATAGCCATAGCGATCTTGGCCGACAGGCTGATACGGGGTCTCCGTGGCGCAGGCGGACAGGACGGCCGCGGCGGCGACGGCAAACAAAAGCGTGCGCATATGCGCCTCCAAACTCCTCACCCTCGCCACCAATGTAGCGCCAACGGCGCTAACGCCAAATCCCCTCTTGGTGATCCGGCGCCGCTTAGTGGTGGAAGATCGTCGCAGCGTTGCTGACCTTGGGCGGCGCCAAGGTCTCGCCGGTGGCCAACCGGACCGAATGGATCACCGCATCGATCTCACGGCGCCAGAAATCAAGAAACTTGTGGATGCGCGGATATTCCGGCGCCAGGTCCAAGGTTTGCCACGTGAAGCTCTGAATCAGCGAGGGGTGATCGGGGATATAGTAGAGCACCTGCGCTGTAGCTAAGCGCCATCCCTGCAACCTACGAGCAAACTCATCGTCCGTGCGCATGCATCTCCTCTTTATTCGCTGGAGTGCAACGCGCATGCTGCGCGGGTGGTTGCGCTGCCAGGAACACGAGGCTGAGGCCGCGTCGCGCCATCCGTCAATACGATGCGCGCATCACGCACTGTACGAAATGCGGCTAGCAGCATGCCGGCGTGGCTGCCAAACGATCAGTGCTTGAGCACGATGAGCACCGATGCGGTCAGCAACAACACGCCGACGATCGCTGAAAACGCGCGCCGCGCCAGCGGTTGCGTCAGCGTCTTCGCCAACGAGCCGCCGGCGAGGCCGTAGACGCTCATCCCCACCGCATCCATGGCGATCATCGTGCTCCCCAGCAGCGCGAGCTGCGGCAGCAGCGGCCGCGTGGAATCGATAAACGGCGGCAGCACGGCAGTGAAGAAGATCACCGCTTTCGGATTGGAGAGCTGCACCGCAAAGCCGTCGCGTAGGGCGCGCCCCGCGTCGGCGCCGCGTGTGAGATGCAACGCTGGCGCGTCGTGCGCGGCGGCACACAAGGACTTGGCGCCAAGCCAGGCCACATAGCCGCCGCCCGCAATCGCCAGCAAATGGAAGGCGTCCGGAAACGCCGCCACCAACGCGCCTAAGCCGAGCGCCGCCGCGAGAATCCAAACCAAAGTCGCTGCGTTCATGCCAACCACGCCACGCAACGCCGCAGCATGACCGGAGCGTATGCCGGTGGCGATGGCGAACAGCACCGCGGGCCCGGGAGTAACAGCGAAGGCGGCCATCATGCCGCAAAAGAGCGCGTATCGCGCGGGATCGACGGGAAGCATGGAGAACTCGTTCTTGGTTAGCGCAAATACAAGGCGGCGCGCGAAAAAGCGCGAAAGCTCAGCCCTGCTGTCGGTGCGCGAACGAGATCAAGGACGCTTGTTTAGCCTAAATGGCGCGGAAAGCTAGCGACGGCGTTCGCCTTCGAGCGACTTGGCCTTAACGATGCGCACCGATGCAACGTGGCACGCAATGTAGCCCAGCATGATCGGCGGCACACCGATCGCCAGCGGTAGAATTGGTGAAAGCCCCTGTGGTCCGAGCGAGAGCGACACCAAGTAAAGCGTCAGCGGAAAGCCAAGCCCCAACAGGATGAGGCCGGCAAGCGTGAGCAAGCGCGCTTCAGCGCGCAGCGTGGCGGAGTCGGGACGTGGCGAGCGCATAATCGGCTCAGTGCGAAAATCGCGCCACGCACGAACACGCCGCGGGCGCGCGTTTACGTTGCGCGCGCGTCGCACACGCACACGCTTGTGTGACTGAAAAAGCGCGCGTTCCATCATCTGACGTTAAGGCGAAGGAACTATATCTAGGTTTGCAGCGTCCCTCTTGGAGAAACCAAGGCGACCAATGTCACTGAACGATCTGCTGATCGCTGACGAGCAGGAGCTCGCGGAGCATTATCCAAACCGGTCCGAACATACGGCCGATGGGATCGTGCATGCGGTAGGGATCGTCGCCGCGCTCGTGGGTGGCGGCCTTCTGGTTGCTGTAGCGCTGATTAACCGTGGCGTGCCGATGGCGACCGCCAGCGCCGTTTACGCGATTTGCCTGATGGTGATGCTCGCCGCTTCGGCGGTGTACAATCTGACCAAGCCCTCGCCCGCACGCCGCATTCTCCGGCGCATCGACGAAGCCGCCATCTTCGTGCTGATGGCGGGCTCGTACACCCCCTTCACCGTGAAGCTGTTGCCGCCGCAGTTTGCGTTCGCGGTGACGGCGATGATTTGGCTGGTCGCGCTCGCTGGCGCCGCCGGCAAAGTGCTTTGGCCGCAACTGAGCGACCGCGCTTGGTGCCTCATCTATCTAGCTTTTGGCTGGCTTGCCGTGGTCGTGCTTGGCCCTGTTGTGCCAACGCTGCCGCCGCTTGCCATCGGCATGTTGGTGGTCGCTGGCGTGATCTACTCGGCCGGCGTCGTATTGTACCTCAATCACGCGCTGCCGTTTCGGCGCGCGCTTTGGCACAGCTGCGTGATCCTCGGCGCGGCCACACACTACGGCGCAGTGTTGATCGGCTTGGTGCTCAGCTAGTCGCCGGCTTTCTCCGAACCACCCGCAATGCTACGCCAATCTCGTTGGGAGACGACGATGGGTGGGTGGCGCGACACTGACGGGCGCACGGCGTCAGAACGCAAGCAGCAACGGCGCGCCGCCGACCGCGTCGCATTCATAAACACCGCGCGCCAGCGGCCCTTCTCGCTCCTGAAAGGCCTCCTCGGTTTTGTGCTAATTCTCACACTCTGCATCGGCGTGCTGCTGTTCATGCACTAACGCGCCGGCGCGGTTTGGACAGGCCGCGTTCGGCCCGCTAGCCTGAACCGTGGCGGGAGACGGATATGTCGATCACAAGACGCGGACTTGGCGTGGGCGCACTCGGCGCTGGCGCGCTTGCGGCGATTGCGCCAAGGGCGCTCGCCTACACAACAGCGCCCTGGTTGCGCACCGAGACCGCAAATTTCATCATCTATTCCGGCAGCAGCGAAGCCCGCGTACACGACCTCGCCGACAATCTCGAAGCATACGACGCGCTGCTCACGCACATCACCGGCGCCGCGGCCGCGCGCTCACCCCTGAAACTTGAGGTCTTTCTCTTTCGCGTGCCCTCTGCGTTCTACGAGGCGTTCGGCAGCGTCGCACCCAGCGTTCTGGGTTTCTACAAAGGCGACGCAGAGATCCTTGCCTCAGTCGCGCAAGATCGCAGCAGCCAGGGCTTGGACGCGCAAGTGATCCTGTTTCACGAATACGCTCACCACTTCATGTTCGCGCATTTCGCCAACGCCTACCCGGCTTGGTACGTCGAAGGTTTTGCCGAGCTTGCTAGCACCACCGCATTCGAACCAACGCGCACTGTGATCGGCCGCGCCTCGCCGGCGCGCACCGACACGTTGTCGCGCGGCTCGTGGCTGCCGCTGCAGCGCTTGCTCGCCCTGCGCCCGAGCGACATCACGACGGGCGACGAGGAAGACAAGTTCTACGCGCAAAGCTGGCTGTTGGCGCACTACATCTTCATGACGCCCGGCATGGACGCGAAATTTCGTGACTACGTCGCCGCGTGGCGCCAGGGCGGCGATCCAATCGCCATCTTCCCGGACAAGTTTGGCAAATCGATTGCCGACTTCGAGTCAGACGTACGTCAGCACTATCAGCAAGGCGTCCACGCCATCGGACTGCCGCGTACTGGCGCAACGGCGCACGCCGCTGCCACAGTGACGCCCATGCCCGACTCGACCAACGACCTGCTTGCGCTGAGCATCCGCCTCCGCGGCGGCGTCTCCTCGGAAAAGGCGCCTGCCCTTCTCCAACTCGTGCACGATCGCGTGACCGCCCCGCCGCAGGACGCGTTCGCCTTCATGACCTTGGCGCGCGCCGAGGCGAAGATCGGTGATCGAGCGCGCGCACGCGCCTTGCTGGAGCCGTATCTTGAGACGCATGCCGGCGATTTCGAGGCGCAGTACCTGCTCGGCCTTACTTATCTGCGTGACGCCGAAGACGCCGAAGGCGACGCCAAGACCGCAGCGCTCACGCAAGCTCGACATCATTTCGTCGCCGCTTACAGGCAGAACGAGAACTATGTCCCGGCGTTGTTTCACTACGCGGAAACGTTCGACGGCGTGATGATGACCCACGAGCAAATGGAAAACACCACGAACGTCGCGTTGCTGGCGCATCAGCTGGCGCCGCAAGTTTCCGAGATCGGCTTCCTGACCGCGCAATGGCTGATGAATCTCGACCGCCCACGCGAAGCCATTCCGATCCTGCGCGCCATGGCTTACGATCCGCACGGCGGCAGCGGCGCCAAGCAGGCGCTCGACTTGCTGCGGCAAGCCGAGACCGCCGCAGGTCTAACCCCCGCACCCGAGCAAGCGCCCGCCGCGCAACACTAAAGGACTGCGCTCAGGCGGCGCGGAACGTCCAGATCGGGCCGGTCCAATGTTCGCCGTCGCCCTCGCGCTGCGCGATGTCCGACACGCGCGGCGCCGCGGCGACGGCGCGCGGCCAGAAATTGCGCGCCGGCGCGTTCTTCAGCGCGACAGCCACCTCCCACTGCCCCGGATGCAACGCCAGCACCTGATGAAATGCGGCTGTCGCCACGCCATTGCGCCGGAACGGACGGCCGACAAAGAACTCACCCATATTACGTTCGACTGCGCCACCGCTGAGATGGGAATGCTGGTTCACCAGCGCAAAGCCAGCAACGGCGCCATCCGCAGAGATCAACAACGGCCAGCAATTTGGGTCAGTGAAATACTGATCGAGATACGGATACGGCTCAAACGCGCCGCGCGCATTGAAACGAAAGTCCTCAGGATTCCGCGCGAACTCGGAGAAGTCGTAGATGTAAAATTGCATCAAGCCTTTGATCAGAGTGCGATCGGAAGCGGCTGCGGGGCGGAGTGTTACCAAAGGCGTCGCGCTACTCATTCTTCCCGCGCCGCTTGTCGCGCTCGGCCATGATGCGCAGGCGCAGTGCGTTGAGCTTGATGAAGCCTTCGGCGTCGGCCTGATTGTAGCCGCCGGCTTCGTCGAAGCCGACGAGCTTCTTCGAATACAGCGAATACGGCGAACTCCGGCCCACGGTGCGCACGCCGCCTTTGTAGAGTTTCAGCTTCACATCGCCAGCGACACTGCCTTGGCTCGCGTCGATGGCGGCTTGCAGCATCAGCCGCTCCGGCGTCCACCAGAAGCCATTGTAGATGAGCCCCGCGTATTTCGGCATCAGCTCGTCTTTGAGATGCATGGCGCCGCGATCGAGCGTGATGCTCTCGATGGCGCGGTGGCCGTGCCAAAGGATTGTGCCGCCCGGTGTTTCGTAAAAGCCGCGCGATTTCATGCCAACGTAGCGGTTCTCAACCAGATCAAGCCCGCCAATGCCGTGCTTGTGACCAAGCTTGTTCAGCTCCGCCAACAGCTCGTGCGCTTTCATCGCCTTGCCATCGATCGCGACGAGATCGCCGCGCTCGAACGTGAGCGTCACGACGTCCGCTTTGTCCGGCGCTTCCTCAGGCGTGATGGTGCGGCGGTCGCCGCGCTTGGTGACGATGTCCGGCGCCTCTACGTCCGGGTCCTCCAGCGCCAAGCCTTCGCTCGAGGTGTGTAGCAGGTTTGCGTCGATCGAGAACGGCGCCTCCTGCTCCTTCCCCTTGGCGATGGGAATGTTGTTCTTCTTCGCGTACTCGATCAGAGCCGGACGGCCCTCGAAGTGCCACTCGCGCCACGGCGCGATCACACGCACATCGGGCTTCAACGCATAGTAGCTCACCTCGAAGCGCACCTGGTCGTTGCCTTTGCCGGTCGCGCCGTGACAAACCGCATCGGCGCCGACGAGGTTGGCAATTTCGATCTGGCGCTTGGCAATCAGGGGCCGCGCAATCGAGGTGCCCAGCAAGTACTGCCCTTCATAGAGCGTGTTGGCGCGGAACATCGGCCACACGAAATCGCGCGTGAACTCCTCGCGCAGATCGTCGATGAAAATGTTCTCCGGCTTCACGCCCATCGCCAGCGCCTTTTCGCGCGCCGGCGTCAGCTCCTCGCCTTGGCCAAGGTCCGCCGTGAACGTGACGATCTCGCACTTGTAGGTGTCCTGAAGCCATTTCAGGATGATCGAGGTGTCGAGCCCGCCCGAATAAGCCAGCACCACTTTTTTGATCTTGTCAGCCATCGCCTCTCTCGCATGCGAAACGCCGCTCTCGTTTCACAGCGCGGGCGTCAATGCAATGGCGCGCACGCCGGTCTTAGGTCGGCGGAACAGGCCGCTGCCGCATCCACTTCGACAAGAGCCACTTTTCGCCCTTGGTGACCGGCGTGCCCGCGTGCAGCGAAAGCTGCTCCCGCTCGCCCGCCGCCGACAGATTCCAAAACATCAGCGCGTCGCCGGCTTTGCCCTTGAAGCTCCAATTCAGCAGCGGGAACGCGGTTTCGCCGCCCTCATAGTCGTCATTGAGGTAGATGAGGAACGTTAGCACACGCTGACCCATGCTGCGAAGTTCGTGCGCGAAACCCGCTTCTTCGTGCTCACGAATGAAATCGAAATGCGGCGCGTATTGTTGCCCGCGCGCGTAGTGCAGAATGTTGGTTGCTTCTTGCTGCGCGATCGGGATGCCGGTCATGGCCGCGATCCGCATGTTGGTCAGCTGAATGACCAAATCGTGCTGCAAGATCGAGGTCGGCGCCACCGAATTGGTGCGCGCATCGTCCACAACGAAGGCGCCATTCTTGGCTGCATCCTGGATCGCCGCGCGTTGCAGGTTCTTGCGGCCGTATTTGATCAGCCAGTTGCAGGCCGGCGCAGGGATGAAGTTGCGGATCGTGAATACACGGGGCGAGTCGTGGTGCTGCTCGGTGTGCACCGGCCCCCACCACACGTCGCGGTCGATCTTGCCGCCGAGCGCCTGCAATTGACCTTTAGCGCGGGTGTCGCCCGCAGCGGCTGCATCTTTCAGCAACGCCAACGCTTCGTCGTGACTCTTCGGCCGGCCAATACCACGCAACGCCAGAGTCGCGTGATACAACAGCGCGTCGCCGTGCCGCTGTGCACAGGCCGCGTTGAGCAATTGCATGGCTTGGTTAGGCGCAAACGAACGCTCTCGGCCAATCAAAATAAGATGCGCCAGTCTCAGTTGCGCCCTGGGATCGCCAGACGCTGCCAAATCGCGCAATGCGGCGCCGGTTGTCATTGCATCCTCAAAGCAGCGGCAGTGCGCGATCGCGCACCCATTTTGAGAACAGCCATTTAGTACCCGACGTTGGCGCAGTACCGGCGTGCAGCGTTTGCTTGTCCGGCTTTCCGTCGGGCGTCACGTTCCAGAAAATCAGTGCATCGCCGGCCCTGCCTTTGAACGACCAGTCGAGGCGCGGGAAAGAAGTTTCGCCACCTTCATAATCATCGTTGAGATAGATCAAAAAAGTCGCGATGCGCTGACCCATCTGCTGCAACTCGCGCGCGAAATGCGCTTCGCCGGGATCAAGATAGTCAAAGTGCAGCTTGTACTGCTGACCGATGTCGTAGTGCAAAATGTTGGTCGGCTCTTGCTGGCGAACGTCAAGACCCATCGCATTGGCAATGCGCGCGTGTGTCAGTTGCAGCACGAGATCAGTATCGACGATGGAGAAACCCATACCCGTATTGCTGCGCATCGCGTCCGCGTTGGCGCCGCCCTGTTGCGGATTCTTGACCATTGCTTCGCTGAGCGCCGGTCGTGCGCGGTTGATGATCCACGCGCAGGCTTCGCGCGAAAGGAAGCCCTCGATCGTGGACACGCGCTGCGCTTCGATCCGCGTGACGGCGGGTGGCGCACGCAACCAGTTTTGCTCCACAGCGGCAACATCGCCGACGATGGCCAGCTGTTCCTTGGCGCGTTTGTCGCCAACGCTGGCGGCTTGCTTGAGAAAATCGAAAGCAGCCGTCCAGCTTTGCGGCCGCCCCTCGCCCACTGCCGCCAAGACACCCATGAATTGCAGCGCAAAGGCGTCGCGCCGGTCAGCGGCCATATGCAGCAGACTTGCGCCGTCCGCAGGCGCGTAAGGCGCGGCGCGCCCGAACATCAGCCGCGCGCCAAGCTCGGCCAGCGCTCGCGTGTCGCCCTTCTGGGCGCGCTGCTGCAAGGTGGCAAAATCGGTCAAGGACACAGGCCGCACATTAGAGCGGTGGCGCGACCGCGCCAACAGCGTACGCCCGTCCGGACTCAGCGCGCCGGCGCTACACCATCACCTGGTTGCCAAGCTCCACGGCGCGCCCGGACGGGATGTGGAAGAAGTCGGTCGCGTTGGTGGCGTTGCGCGCCAGGAAGATGAACAGGTGATCCTGCCAGAGCGGCATGCCGCTCTTCTCGCTCGGCACGATCGTGCGCTTCGACAAGAAGAAGCTGGTCTTCATGATGTCGAACTTGAGCCCATGCTTGCGGGCTTCCGTCAGCGCTTTGACCACGTTCGGCGTTTCCATGAAGCCGAACGTGAGCGCCACCCGCTTCACATCCGGCAAATAGTCCTCGATCTTCACCCGCTCGCTCTCTGGCGCGCGCGGCGTGTTGAGCGTCTTCACCGTCAGAATGATGATCTGCTCGTGCAGCACTTGGTTGTGCTTGAGATTGTGCATGAGCGCAGCAGGCGCGATGTCGGGATCGCCGGTAAGGAAGATTGCCGTGCCGCGCACGCGATGCGGCGGATGATGCGACAGCGTCTCGAACAACTTGGTCATCGGTTCGTCGCGGCGCGTGGTTTCCTGGAGGATGCGCGTACCCCGCACCCAGGTCCAGAACGTGATCATGAGGCCGCTCGCCAACAGCAATGGCACAAAGCCGCCCTGCCAGACGCGCTGCAGATTCGACGAGAGGAAGATGAGTTCGATAATCGCGAACGGCGCAACTATCGCCGCCGCAAGCGCCAGCGGACGTTTCCAAAGCTTCCAGATGACGATGAACACCATGCACGTGCTCATCAGCATCTCACCGGTGATGGAAATGCCGTAAGCGGCCGCCAGGCGCGTCGACGAGCCGAACGCCAGCGTGAGAATGAGCACGCCAACCAACAGGATCCAATTGATCTGCGGCATGTAGATTTGGCCGGCCTGCGTTTCCGAGGTGCGTTTGATTTCCATGCGCGGCAGGAGACCGAGCTGAATAGCTTGCTGCGTCAACGAGAACGCGCCGGAGATCACCGCCTGACTGGCGATAATCGTGGCGGCGGTGGCGAGCACTACCAGGGGCAACCGCAGCATGTCCGGCGCCATTTCGAAGAACGGTGTGAAATTGAACACCACGTGCTTCTCGCCCGCAGCCAGCGCAACCGCGCGCGCGGCGGTATAGTCGGCGTTCACCTGCGTCAGATGGCTGATGACGTAAGCGCCCTGCCCCAGATAATTCAACGTCAGCATCGGCAGAATGAAGATCCAGGCGAGCCGGATCGGACGGCGTCCGAAGTGGCCCATGTCCGCATAAAGAGCTTCAGCGCCAGTAACCGCCAAGAACACCGAACCAAGCACGATGAAAGTCAGCCAGCCGTGGCTGACCATGAATCCAATCGCATGTGACGGCAGCAGCGCCTGCACGATGCTGGTATTGTTCATCACGTGCATGGCGCCGATTACGCCCATGGTCGCGAACCACACGACCATAATCGGTCCGAAGAAGCGGCCCACCACGCCAGTGCCGCGCGATTGCACAGCAAACAGCCCGATGAGAATGCCAATGCCGATCGGCAAAATGAACGGCTCGATGCGGTCGCTGAGCGCGGGCACGGCGCGCAAACCTTCAACCGATGACAGCACCGAGATGGCCGGCGTGATCAGCGCATCGCCATAGAACATCGACGCGCCCGCGACGCCGATGACGAACAACATTGGGGTGCGACGGCCCAATGCACGCTGCGCCAACGCCATCAACGAAAGCGTACCGCCTTCGCCCTTGTTGTCCATCTGCATGACGAGGACGACGTATTTCAGCGTCACCACGATCATCAGCGCCCAGAAGATGAGCGAAACCAGACCGAACACTTCTTCCGTGGTGGCCGGCGTGCCGTCCTGCATCACGTGCGCGAGCGTTTCCTTGAACGCGTAGAGCGGACTTGTGCCGATGTCGCCGTAGACGACGCCCATCGATCCAAGCATGAGCGCAAGCAAACGCGTGCCGGTCGCGCCGGTCTGGTGACCGCCGTGGCTAGCGTCCGAGGAAGCGGAAGCGGCTGAATGCGGCGCGTCGGCTGGAGCCTGCGCCATGAAAACTCCCCTGCGGGCGGTAAACCGACCGGCCCACCGGGCCGCGCCTTTAGACCTTTTAGTTCGGCCCCGCAAACGTTTGGGGTCGGCGGGACAATGCGCCCGGCGGGTTTTGGTTTGGTTAGCAACGCTGTTGCCCTAGCGGCAGCCCTTCAACCGCCGGAATAGCCTCAAAAATCGACAGCGATACCCTTTCGCTCCCAGTCCCCGAACCGGGTCGGCTCAGGCCCAGCCGGACCACCCTTCTCCGCGGCCTGCTCCGACAGTTTCGTTTCGGCTTCGCGACGACGCGTCTCGGCTTCCGCCAACGCACGCTGCGCCTCCGGCGACAGATGTTTGGGTCGCGGCGCATCCTCGGACATACGGCTCATATCGGCGCGCAAACGGCGTCCCGCAACATGAACAATCTGAGACCCTGCAGCCGCGCCGACATGGTTGATGAAACCTTAACCAGCGCTCCGCGAGCCTGCGCGACAGGCCTGAACTATCGCGATGCGAACTCCTCCTGCCCTTCACGCCGCGCTGGTCGCGGCGCTCGGCCTTGTGGCCGGCGCTGAACCCGCGTGGGCGAAGTCTCCGGTCGTCATCGAAGGCGCTACCGACGAGATGCGCGAAGGCATCATAGATCTGTTGCCCGACCGCGATCGCCCCACCACCGAATTCGAAGCTGAACGCATCGCCGAGGAGGCCGCCGCACGCGCCAGCGTTTGGTTGCGTTCCGAAGGCTACTACGACGCAACGGTCACGCCGGACACCTCCGACAATCCAGTTTCTGCAAAGCTCGTGATCGCGCCTGGCCTGCGCTATCGCTTCACCGCGCCGACCCTCGTGTTCGACGACGCCACACCCGATAGCGAAGCCCTCGCAGCGGCGACACGCGCATTGCATCTGGTCGAACCCGACGCCGCCGCACGCGCAGCAAGCGTGCTGAGCGCGGAAGTCAGCGCCTTCACGGCACTGCAACAGCATGGCTATGCCGACGCTGCCATCGGCACACGCCGCGTGGTTGTCGATCACGCGACGCAACGCGTCAGCGCTGAGTTTCACTTCAGCGCCGGCGCCGCCGTCCGGCTTGGCGCGGTGCGGGTCAACCCAGAGACGATCTTTCGGCGCAACTTCGTTCAAAGCCTGCGCAATTGGCGCCAGGGCGATCCGTACAAACCCGAAGACCTCACCCGCTTGCGCCGCGACTTCACCGCAACCGGCGCGATTTCGCGTGTGTCCACGACTTTGGCGCCGCCCGCAGCCGACGGCACGCGCGATGTCATCCTCGACGTGCAGCCCGCTAAGCGCTTCGCCTACGAACTCGGCTTCGGCTACTCGACGACCGAAGGCTTGGGCGTCGACGCCAGCTGGACGCGGCGCAATCTCACGGGCCGCGCCGACGCGCTAACGCTGCAAACAACGCTCGGCGAAAACCTTTCAAGCGCCAGTGTTACCTGGTCGCGCCCGCACGCCGCGGGCCTCGGACACACGCTCAACTTGGGCGCCTCTGTTGCACAAGAAGACACCGATGCATTCCACCGCGACGGCGTGGCGCTGTTCGCATCCGTCGACGCCGGCACACGCTTACGCGTTGGCCGCAGCTACGGCGTGCGCCTCACCTACGACCAGTTCGACGACACCGCCGGCGGCGTCAGCAACGCGACCGTGCTTTCCGCCTTCGCCGATTTGAAACACGACACCACCGACTTCACACTCGACCCACGGGCTGGCTCCATTCTCGAAGGCCGCATCGAACCCGCCCTCTCCACCGGTCAGGCGACCATCGCCTTCATGCGCGCCACCGGCGAAGCGCGTTCGTACCAGTCATTCGGCGCCAGCCAACGCCTAACTTTGGCTGAACGCATTCGCATCGGTTGGCTCGAACCGATCGCCGGCAATGCGGACGACGTGCCTGCTGACCGGCGCTTCTATTCCGGCGGCGGCGGCTCGGTGCGCGGCTACGCGTACAACTCCATCTACCCGCACGAGCGCGACACGCTCGGCTTGGTGCCCGGCGGCGAAGGTCAGCTTGAAGGCTCCGTCGAAGCACGTTGGCGTTTCGACGACCGGCTAGGCGCTGCGTTCTTCGTCGATGGCGGCAATGCCTTTGACGATTGGAGCAATGCAACTGATCTGAAGTTCGGGGTCGGTGTGGGCCTGCGCTACAATCTCGGCTTCGCGCCGCTTCGCGTCGACGTCGCCGTGCCGCTCGACCGCAACGAGGCGCACGACAATTTTGCGCTCTACATCAGCGTCGGGCAGGCGTTCTGATGGCTGAGGCGAAGAAGCGCCGCCACTGGCATCGCCTCGCGCTCGCCGCCAGCGCGATTGCCGGCGCGGGTGGTTTGGCGTTGGCCGTTGGCCCGGCTGCACCTTGGGTCGTCGATCACTTCGGCAACGGCCAGCGCATCGGCCGCGTCGGCACATTGCATCTGGAGGGCGTGTCCGGCAGCTGGCTGGGCGATCTGCGCGTCGCGCACCTCGAAATCGCCGACGCTGACGGCGTTTGGCTCAGCGCCAATGACGCAAGCGCTGCGTGGCGCCCACTCGATCTGCTGTTTGGGGCCGTGCGCCTCGATCGCGTGCACGCCACCGCGCTGAGCATCGTGCGTCAGCCCACCCTTTCCACCGACCATCCAAGCGCCGGCGGTACGCCCGACATTCACATCGGCGCGCTGCGCATCGACAAGATCGACATCGCCGAGCCGGTGCTCGGCCAAGCCGCGCAGTTCAACGCGCACTTGGCGCTCGACTACGTTCATGACGCCCTTGAGAACCTCGACGTCGCGCTGCAGCGCACCGATTCAGACGCGGATCACCTCATTGCCTCCTATCGGCCCGATCGCGCATACGCGATGCACGTCGACATTCTGGGCGCGCCGGGCGGCATTCTCGCGCGCAGCCTCGGTGTCGCCGATCAAGGCTTGCACTTCACCGCGCAGGGCAGCGGCGACGCGCGCAACGGCGCGGCCATATTCGACGCCAAGATCGGCGCTGCTGACTTGTTGGCGGGCGAGACCCATTGGACGCCGCAGAACTGGCGCGTCGAAGGGCACGGACAACTAAGCGCGCTGCCAGGACTGGCCGAGTTGACCAAGCGCATCGGACCTACGGCCAGCTTCACCGCGTCTGGCGCGCATGCGGGCGCGTTCAACGCGCACGTCGAATCCACGTTCGCCACCGGGGACATCTCCGGCGCGCTCACGGACAAGTACGAGCTGAACGGCGGAGCTCACTTCGTCGTGACCACGCGGCGCGTATCGGACATCGCGCCGGAATCGCCCTTTGAACTCGGCGCGGCGCGCGTTGAAGGAGAACTTCGGCAAGCCCGCGGCGTCACCGCCATTCGCGCGCAACTGGTTGACGGCGTCGTCAATGCCTTCGGGCAAACAGGCCATTTCAGCGGGCCGGTGCAGCTTTCCATCAACGCCGACAAGCTTGCGATCAATGGCGAATTGCGTGCTCAGGCGAACGCCGCGCCGCTATTCGCCAACGCGTTGGCGCAAACCGATCTCTCCTTCGATTTTCATCGCGGGCGCTTTGCGCTTGAGCGCGCGCGGTACGCGAGCGCGTCGTTCGTTGGCGACGGGCGCGGCTGGGTCAACCATGGCGATGGTGAATTTTCCGGCGCCTGGCGCGTGCTTGACCTGCGCGCGGTGAGCGATCTCACCGGCAGCGGCTCAGGTCAGTGGCGCGCTTTCGCTGCGCCGCAGAGTCAGCGCGCCAACCCACAACGCGTCTGGACCGTCACCGCCGCGGGAACCGGCGCCGATATCAGCGGCGATCCGAACATCGTGCCGCAGCTTACCGGCCGCGCGCCCAAGCTCGACGGCCTCTTTCGCGCTGAAGCAAATGGCATTGAAGTTTCGCACATACGGATCGACGGCGACAAACTGCGCGCAGCGGCGACCGGACACATTCGCCACGGTCAGGCCGATCTATCGCTCGAAGCCAGTGCGCGCGGCCCGCTTTCGCTTGGCGGCGCCTCACTTGACGGCGCGCTCGACGCAACCGGCCATCTCAGCGGACCACTCGCGCGTCCGACGCTCACAACGCATGCCACGCTGACGAGTTTCACCAGCGGCGGCGTTGTCGTCGGCCATCCGGTCATTGATCTCACGCTGGCGCCGGGCGCCCGCGGCTATGCCGGCCACGCCACTGCGAAAGGCACGGTATCGGGCCAACCCCTCACCGCTGCCGCCGATGTCTCCATTCCAGGCGCCGTCGTCGCGTTCAGCAATCTCGACGCCAAGGCGGGCGGGCTCGATGCCCACGGCAGCGCCACCATCGCGCCCCATGGCGTCACCGCCGATCTCTCGCTCTCGGGTACGCTGGACGGATTGGCGCCGGACACTGCGGGCAAGATCAACGGCGATCTGCATCTGACGCCGACCGCTATCGCGCTCAATGCGGCATTGGCGGATGCGCGCTTCGGCGATCTGCGCGCGCACACGGCTTCATTCATCGCGCAAGGTCCGTTCAACGCCATTGGCGCGCACTACGCGATCGAGGGCCGCATAAATCGCGCGCCACTGACACTCTCGGGCAACGCAACTCTTGATGCATCGCACGGCGACATCGACGCGCATTTGCAAGGCGAAGGCGAACTGGCGGGCGCAGCGATCTCCACGCGCACGCCGATGCACTTTCATTTCGACGAGCACGGCCTCGACGCGGCGATCGACATCACCATGGCCGATGGCGCGTTGGTCGCCGAATGGACCGATCAGCGCCGCTCCCTTTCGGGAAACGTCAAGATCACCGACGCGCCGCTCGCGCCCTTGGCGGCGATCTGGGGCGAACGCGCCACCGGACGCATCGACGGCACGATCGGTTTGGCCAATGCCGGCAATGGCCTCTCCGGCAGCGCCAACTTCACCCTCGCCGACGCGCGTTTCGTGGGCCGCCAGCGCGGCACCCTGAACATGCACGTCACCGGCACGCTGGAACCGAACCGCTTGCGCGCTTTGATCGACGCCACTTCGAGCGATGGTCTGACAGCGCGCCTCGAAGCCGATGCACCCGTTGTCACCGACAATGCGCCGATCCGTATCGCGCTCGCGCCGCAGCGCGAAGGCGCCGCTACGTGGTCGATCCACGGACCTGCGTCCAGCTTGTGGGCTGCGGCGCGGCTGCAGGATCAGTCGCTCGAAGGTCAGCTCAACGGCGAAGGCACGCTGCGTTTTGGCGCGGGTTCTCTCACCGGCGATGGTCACATTGAAATCGCCGATGGCCGCTTCGAGGACAAACTTTCCGGCATCGTGCTGCGCAATCTGAACGCACGCATTTCGGTGAGCCAAAACGGCGTCAACATCGACAACTTCACGGCCAACGACATCGATGGCGGCCGCATGACCGTAACCGGCGGCAGCTCCGGCCCTCAAGACGGACGGCTCGCGGTGTCGCTCGACAACATGCGCCTCGCCAATCGCCCGGACCTGCACGCCAAGGGCAGCGGAGAACTCGCGCTGACCTGGCACGGCCTGCATTCGAACGTCACCGGCGCGATCACTCTCGACTCTGCCGACGTCGACATCGCCGCCAATCCCGATGCGGGCATCCCGACCATCGATGTCGTCGAAATCAACCAACCATACAGCGAAGACGACGGCGGCAGCGCGCCGATCCTCAGCGTGCCGACAACCACCGATCTCAACGTCCGCATTCGCGCGCCGGGACGGATACGCACGCGCGGGCGCGGCGTCGATGCGGAATGGTCGCTCGACCTTCGCTTAAGTGGCTCCTCGAAGGCGCCGCTGCTTTACGGCGAAGCACGCGCGGTCCGCGGCACACTCGCCCTCTCTGGCCAGCCGTTCGACATCCAAGACACGTCTTTGATCGAGTTCGACGGCGATCCGCTCGACGCGCGCGTAGACATCACTGCCATTCGCGAAACCACCGATCTCACCGCCGCCATTCATCTCAGCGGCACCGCCCGTAATCCCGAAGTGGCGCTTACCAGCGATCCGCCGCTGCCTGACGATGAGATCCTGCCGCAAGTATTGTTCGGACACTCGGTGCAGGACTTGTCGCCGCTCGAAGCCGCGCAACTGGCCGCCAGTTTGGCGACGCTGTCAGGTCAATCCTCGCTCGATCTTCTGGGCGCCGCGCGCGCCGCCGTTGGCCTCGATCGCTTCAACGTGCGCCAAGACGAAAACGGCGGGCTGCTTGTGTCGGGCGGCGTTTACCTTTCGCGCGGCCTTTACCTCGAAGTGGCGCGCAACGGCCTCGGCCAAGCGCAAACCAGCGTCGAATGGACCGTGCGCCGTCACCTCGTCCTAATTACCAGCTTCCTCGGCAACGGCGACCAGCGCGTTTCGCTGCGCTGGCGGCGGGAAAGCAATTGAGTCGCAAGCCCGTGGGCAGTAGGCAATAGGCAGTAGGCGCACCAATTCCTACTGCTCATTTCCCACTGCCTACTGCCTCATCATGAAATTCCTCGACCAGACCAAGATCTACGTGCGCTCCGGCAACGGCGGCGGCGGCGCGGTCTCGTTCCGGCGCGAAAAGTTCATTGAATATGGCGGCCCCGATGGCGGCGACGGCGGACGCGGCGGCGATGTTTGGATCGAAAGCGCCGATGGCCTCAACACGCTGATCGACTATCGTTACCAGCAGCATTTCAAAGGTGCGACCGGCGGCCACGGCATGGGGCAGAACCGGCACGGCGCCGATGGTGAAAGCGTCATCCTGAAAGTGCCGACCGGCACGCAAGTTCTGGAAGAAGACAAAGAAACGCTGGTCGCCGATTTGAACAAGCCCGGCATGCGCGTGCTGCTCGCACGCGGCGGCAATGGTGGCTTCGGCAACGATCATTTCAAATCGTCGGTCAATCGCGCGCCGCGCCACGCCAATCCCGGACAGGAAGGTGAAGAGCGTGTGCTTTGGCTGCGCCTCAAACTGATCGCCGATGCAGGACTCGTCGGCTTGCCCAACGCCGGCAAATCCACTTTCTTGCGCGCGGTCAGTTCAGCGACACCGAAAGTGGCCGACTATCCGTTCACGACATTGCATCCGCACTTGGGCGTCGTCACCGTGAGCGACAACGAGCGCTTCGTCATGGCCGACCTCCCCGGCCTGATCGAAGGCGCAGCGGAAGGCGCTGGCCTCGGCACGCGTTTTCTTGGTCACGTTGAGCGCTGCGTGGCGCTGGTTCACTTGATCGATGCGACGCAGGAGAGCGCAACTGAAGCGTATCGCACCGTGCGGCACGAACTGGAAAACTACGGCGGCGACCTCGCCAACAAGCCGGAACTGGTCGCGCTCAACAAGATCGATGCGCTGACGCCAGCGGAAGCGAATCGCAAGCGCGCCGCGCTTGCACGCGCCATAGGCAAGGAAGTGCGGCTGATCTCCGGCGTCTCCGGCGCAGGCGTGCGCGAACTCACCAACGAAATCGCCGCCATGTTGCGCGAGCGTCGTAAGGAAGAAGCCGCTCCGCGTGACCCCGGCGATCAACCGTGGTCGCCCTGAACTTATGATGCAGGGCTTTCCCCGCGCCTATCCCGGCATGCGCATTGGCCTCTTCGGCGGCAGTTTCGACCCCGCGCACGCAGGTCACGCCCACGTTGCCGCGACCGCGCTGAAGCGCCTCCATCTCGACCGTATCTGGTGGATGGTGACGCCGCAGAATCCGCTGAAGCCCAAATCTTCGCCGCTTGCGGAGCGCGTCGCCTCCGCGCGCCATGTCGCGCAC
Source organism: Terricaulis sp. (assembly GCA_047601265.1). Classification (GTDB taxonomy): domain Bacteria; phylum Pseudomonadota; class Alphaproteobacteria; order Caulobacterales; family Aquidulcibacteraceae; genus Vitreimonas. Next base: position 2,542,503 of record JASGJR010000001.1, on the reverse strand, counting down.
GGGGCCAAGATGGTCGTCACCGACATCGAGCAGCGCCTCGGCACGCACTACACTTACCAAACACTCCGCCAGCTGAAGCGGCTCTATCCGGGGGTAGATTTCTTTTTGGTCATGGGCGCGGACAATCTGAGCAATTTCCGCCGCTGGAAGCATTGGCGCGAAGTCGCCGCCGCGATTCCCGTAGTCGTTGTATCCAGGCCCGGAATTGGCGCGCGGGAGCGGCTAGAAGCGCCAAAAGACTGGATTTTCCTGAACGCCAGGCTGCACCGGGAGTCCTCCACAGCCTTGCGTAAAGGCAAGGCAGGGTCTGTGGCGAAGCCGAAACGGAAGTGATATTCCTGCGTTGGTCTGAGGTTGCAAAAGGAACCGACCCTGTCGCCCGAAGTGAAACGCGCACCGGCCGCTAGTCCCGCCGGAGTCTCCCGCCCAGAGCGCGGCGGGATTGATGTAGACGCCGCCACACGCGTGGTGCTCGCCTCCCTCGATGACGACAAGGCAGAAGACATTCTGGCCATCGACATTCGCGGCAAGTCGGCATTCGCCGACATGCTCGTGATCGCGTCCGGCCGCTCGGCGCGTCACGTCGGCGCCCTCGCCGACCACGTGCTGCGCAAACTGAAAGACGCGGGCGTTAAGGACGTGCGCGTCGAAGGCATGCCGCAAGCCGACTGGGTGCTGGTCGACGCGGGCGACGTCGTCGTCCACCTTTTCCGGCCGGAAGTCCGCTCGTTCTACAATATCGAAAAGATTTGGACCGCCGGCGCGGGTCCGAGCGCGCCGCTCCAGAGCTGACGTGCGCATCATTGTCGCCGCGGTCGGACGGCTGCGCGATGCGCCTGAGGCAGCGCTTGCCGCTGACTACATCGCGCGCGCCGCCAATGCCGGGCGTCAGCTTGGCTTTCGTTCGGTCGAATTGATCGAGGTCGAAGCCAAGCCGAGTGGCGATGCGGGCGCGGAGGCACGGGCCTTATTCAAGGCAACCCCTGACGCCGCCCGCAAAATCCTGCTCGACGAGCGCGGCGCCGAATGGGCGTCCCGTCAGTTGGCCGAAAAGCTGGCGCGTTGGCGCGATGACGGCATCCCCAGCGCCACATTCTGGATCGGCAGCGCCGACGGCGTTTCGCAAAGCGTTAAGGATAACGCTGATGAAAAGCTGGCTTTTGGCCGTCAAACTTGGCCTCATCGCCTCGTTCGGGTGATGATTTCCGAGCAGATTTACCGAGCTGTGACGATCTTGTGCGGTACTCCCTATCATCGGGACTGAACGTCTCGAGAGATCGAGACCGAATGTCTCGAGGGTATGGTGAGACATGGCTCGAGGCGCAGCACGCGCCTGCGCCCTCGTCGCGTGCGCGATTGGGGCGCTCGCAAGCGTTGGAGCGGCTTCCGCTCAAACCCATCCTCGCACCGTCGCGCAGGCTGAGCGCGATCGCCGCGCCGCCAACGCGCAAGCCACGCGCTTGCGTGCGCAAGAAACCGCCGCGCGGCGCGACTTGGCCGCGCTCGATCAACGCCTCGTCGACGCCGGCAAGCGCCGCGCCGATGCCGAAGCTGCCGCTGACGCAGCGCAGATTCATCTGGCAGCGCTGCAGGCGCAGATGGACGCCGAAGACACACAGCGCGTGCATGCGCGCGACGCGTTCGAGTCGGCGCTGATCACTGCCGCTTTCGCGCAGCGCCGCATTGAACTCAGCGCCGTTCGCGCGGGCATGTTCGCACGGGCCGCAGCGCCCGGCTTCCGCAAATCCGAGCATTTGGCCATGGCCGCCCTGGCGCGCGACCGCGCAACCGAATCGACGATCCAGAACGAACGGTCCGCCCTGGCGGACGCGCAAGCGGCGATCGACGCCGAGCGCGCCCAGATCGTCACCCTCACGGCGCAACGCCAAGCGGCAGCCGTCACTCTGGCCAGCAACGCCGCCGCCGCCGAGGCGCGCGCGCGCCAATATGCGAGCGAAGCGCAAACCCTTCGCCAACTGGCCGCGCGCGTGCAACGCCCGAGCCGGCGCAGCGGCGGCGGACCGGCCGCACCGGCCATTATCCCCGCCGGCTGGCAGACGCCCGCGGTCGGACGGATTGTTCACGCGTTTGGAACTCGCGACAGCGGCGGGCCCGTCTCTCAAGGCGTTGCACTGCGCACGCGCGCCGGCGCACAGGTGGTGGCGCCTGCAACCGGTGAAGTCGCCTACGCCGGACTGTTTCGCAGCTACGGCAAAGTGTTGATCCTGAACGTCGATGGTGGTTACGTCGTCGTCCTCACCGGGCTGGACACCATTAACGCCAGAGTCGGCGATACTGTACGTGTGGGCCAACCGATCGGGGAAATGCCCAGTTCGGACACGTCGGCGCCGGAATTGTATGTTGAAGTCCGGCGAGATGGTCGTCCCATTGATCCAGGCCGTTGGCTAACAGCCGCCGCGGATCGAAATGTACGGGACGGTTGAAGGCTGCTGGTTGGCGCGCGCGAGGCGCCGGGGAGTACTAGATGCGTTTAGCGTGGATTGCCGCGCCCGTAGTCGGCTTGGCTGCATGTGTTGGTGCGCTGGCTTGGTCTGCGCCTGACGATCGGTCCCACGGCGACGCTTACCGCCAGCTCGAACTTTTCGCCGACGTGCTCTCGCGCGTCGAGCAAGACTACGTGACCCCGATCGACGAGCAGAAAGCCATTGGCGCCGCCATCAACGGCATGCTCTCCTCGCTCGACCCGCACTCCTCCTACATGAACGCGCAAGAATACCGCGACATGCAGGTGCAGACGCGCGGCGAGTACGGCGGTCTCGGCATCGAAGTCACCAGCGAAGACGGCGTCGTCAAAGTGGTCTCGCCGATCGACGACACGCCCGCTGCGCGCGCCGGCATCCAAGGCGGCGACTATCTCACCGCCATTAACGGCGAAAGCATTGTCGGCCTCTCGCTCAACGAGGCGGTGCAACGCATGCGCGGCGAAGCCGGCTCCAGCATCACCGTGACCGTGGCGCGTGAAGGCCGCGATCCGTTCGACGTGACGCTGCAACGCCAAGTGATCGACGTGAAATCGGTGACGTCGCGGGTCGATGGCGACATCGGCATCATCCGCATCTCCACCTTCAACGAGCGCACCAGCCCGCTGCTCGCCGACGCCATCCGCTCGGTGAAGGCGCAAACCAACGGCCACCTGCGCGGCATCGTGCTCGATCTGCGCAACAATCCTGGCGGCCTGCTCGACCAATCCATCGAAGTTTCCGACGCCTTCCTCGACGGCGGCGAAGTCGTTTCGACCCGCGGCCGTCACCCGGAAGACATTCAGCGCTACACCGCCCGCCGCGGCGACGATCTCGCTGGTGTTCCGGTCGCGGTATTGATCAACGGCTCCTCCGCTTCAGCTGCGGAAATCGTTGCGGGCGCGCTCAAGGATCGCAACCGCGCGCTGATCGTCGGCACCACCAGCTTCGGCAAGGGTTCGGTGCAGACCGTCATCCCGCTCGATGGCGGCCGCAACGGCGCCCTGCGTCTAACCACGGCGCGCTACTACACGCCCTCGGGCCGCTCGATCCAAGGTTCCGGCATCGATCCGGACATGGAAGTCGCTGCGCGCCGCGTCGATCCGAGCCGCTTACAGCGCATGGGCATCACCGAAGCGGATCTGCCGAACGCGTTGAACAACGAGGAAGGCGCCCATCGCAGCGCGCTGCATATCCCGGCTGACCAACCGCCGGAAAACTGGCCGCAAGACCAGGATTATCAAATGAAGCGCGCCGAAGACTTCCTGCGCCAAGGCACCGTCGCCCAGCGCCTCTCCGCCCGCGCCGGTTAACGCCGTTAAGTGTTTGGCAACATTGCTTAACTGCAGTGTTGCCGCACTTAGCTGCTAGTGACGCGTTCACCAAATTCAGCGACTCTCGCGAGCGATGATTCGCTCGCGTTCAGCGCTCTCTTCACGCGTCGCGCGGCTCACGCAGGGCGGCAAAACACCGCCACCGCCGAAGCCGCGACGCGCTTTGAAGATCGGCCAAAAAACCATGGCTAGCGGCGCGTTTGTCGCCGTGATCGCCGCTGCCGCAATTTCAATACAGATTTTCGGCGATCCGAGCGCTGCCGGTCCGAAAGGCGTGATCTCGCTAGCGCCGAATTCCGCGTCAGCATCAACTGCGCCACACCTATCGCTGTCGGACGCGACGGCGAACGGACAAATGGTCGGCCTCGACCAACTTCCGCAAGCCGGCGACTCACAACAGCAGATCGGCGATGTCGGCGCCGACGGCCAATTGCGCGTCTCCATCGTGCAAACACCCGAGGCCGGCGGACCGAGCGCGGCCGGGCCAACCGCGCCGCCGCTGCCGCAAGCGCCGCTCGCCGGCCTTTTCGAAAACACCGCAAACGGCGCGCTCCCGATCGTTGCCCGCAATGGCCGCACGCCGGCGCAGGCCTACGCGCATCCCTTCGCGCCGCAGCCCAACAAGGCGATGATCGCTGTGGTCATCGGCGGTCTCGGCTTCAACGCCACCGCGACGCAGCAAGCCATCGACGAACTGCCCGCCGAGGTGACGCTTTCGTTCGTGCCCTATGCCAGCAACGTGCAGAGCTGGATCGATCGCGCCCGCGCCCGCGGCCACGAAGTAATGCTCGAACTGCCGATGGAGCCGTTCGATCCCGACGCCGACGACACCGGTCCGCAGACGCTCTTGGCTAGCGCCGCGCCGCAACAAAACGTCACCCGCCTGCAGCGTTTGATGGGCATGGCCACGGGCTATTTCGGCGTCACCAACTACCAGGGCGCGCGATTTGCCACCTCCGCGCAAGCGTCCGGCCCTGTTGTACAAGAGCTGCGCCGCCGCGGCCTGGTTCTGATCACCTCCGGCATAGGCCAGCGCACCGCGCTCAGTTCGGAAGCCAACCGCGTCGGCCTCGGCAACACCGCCGCCGACCGCATCATCGACGCCCGCCGCGACGCCGACGCCATCGACGATCAATTGCTCAATCTGGAGGCGTTGGCGCTGCAGAATCAGAGCGCAATCGGCGCCGGATTCGCGTATCCCGTAACGATCGGTCAGGTCGGACACTGGGCGCAGGACGTGTCATCCCGTGGTTATCAACTTGCGCCAGTGTCGGCCGTCTTGGCCGCACGCACGCATAGATGAGCCCGCCTAAAGACCCGAACCTCTATCGTCCGAATGTCGGTATCGCTTTGTTTCATCGCGATGGCCCGGTGTTGCTCGGCAAACGTTACGGCGCGGAAGGGCCGTATCAGTGGCAGATGCCGCAAGGCGGTGTCGATCGCGGAGAAACGCCGCAAGAAGCCGCTTATCGCGAGATGGAAGAAGAGATCGGCGTCGGCGCTGAGCACGTCGATCTGCTCGAAGAAACCGGCGACTGGTTTTATTACGAATTTCCCACGGAACTGCGCGCGAAAATGAAGCAGCGCGGCCGCTATCTGGGGCAACGGCAAAAATGGTTCGCCTTTCGCTTCAAGGGGCGTGACTCCGATGTGCGCCTCGACGCACACTCCCCCGAATTCAGCGATTGGCGCTGGGCGGCGCTCGAAAGCGCGCCGGATCTTGTGATACCGTTCAAGAAGCCCACCTACGAAGAAGTGGCGCGGCGGTTCAAGAAATACAGCGTGGGGGCTTCGAAGTGACGATCGGCCGTAAGGGCGCAACGCACAAGCGCCGCTGATGAAACGTAACAAGAATGCGACGCCGCTCGTGTTTGTGCACGGCGCGTTTTGCGGTGGCTGGTCCTTCGAGACGTTCCGCGAGCCGTTTGAAGCAGCAGGCTTCGAAACGCACGCGCCGACGCTGCCTCATCACGAAAGCGGCGCCGACCTCGAACAACTCGCGGCCACCGGCTTGAAGGATTACACGCAGTCGATCCTCGACTACGTGCGCCCGCTTAGCGCGCCGCCGGTTTTGGTGGGCCATTCACTCGGCGGCCTTGTCGTACAACTCGCGGCCATGCACGCGCCGGTCGCAGCACTCGTGCTGCTTGCGCCGTCTGCGCCCTGGGGCGTGCCGCCGACCACGCTCGACGAACACAGCAATCAGTTCGGCCTCGCCCTGCTCGGCGATTATTGGCGCCGGCCGATCCCGCCCGACTATCGCGTTGCGCGCGCCACCACCTTGGACCGGCTCTCACGCGAGGACGCGCGTAGCGCCTTCGCGCGTTTCGTGCCCGAAAGCGGGCGCGCCATTCGCGAAGCCATGCAATGGTGGAGCGACACTTCCACCGCGTCGCAAGCGCCGGTTTATCGCATCAACGCGCCTGTGCTTGGCGTTGCCGGCGGCAAAGATCGCGTGAATCCCGCTTCCACGGTTCACCGAATCATCACGCGCTTCCCCGCTACGCAGGCCGCCTATCACGAATTTCCGGAGATGAGCCATTGGCTCATCGGCGAGCCAGAAGCGCCCCAAGTTGCAGCGCTTGCGCTGCAATGGCTTGAGCAACGCAATGTCTCGGCCAAGCTCGCCAAGCGCACGCAGCTTTCTCTGTTTGGCTGGGGCGCGCGCCCCGACGCGTGAGCCTATTTCGTCACACCGTGGATGGTGATGAGCGAAATTTCCGGTGGATTGCCGAAACGCACCGGCGCGACGCTCGTGCCCAAACCACCGGTCACGTAAAGGGTGCGCCCGCCTTGATCGATACGTCCGCACGCATATTCCTTGTGATCGATCGGCATGAACGGCCGGCCCAGCAGCGGCACGGATATTTGTCCGCAGTGCGTGTGCGCAGCCAGCATCACCGCTGGTCCTGGCGGCATGTCGGCGAACGGATCGGGCGAATGTGAGAGCACGATGGTGTCGGCGCCTTGCGGCGCGCCATCCATCGCCTCTCCCCAATTGTCGTGGTGCGTCACCGCGTCGGCGAGACCGACAATTGCAAGCGGTCCGCTCGAGCGGCGGATGACGATGTTGCGATTCCAGAGCGCCGCGGTCCCGGCGTTCTGCAGCGCCTCGATAATGTCGTCGCCCGTGTACCAAACATCGTGATTGCCAAGCACGGCGACGACGCCATAGCGGGCATCGAGCGCCGCGAACGTCGCGATGCCGCCAAGGATTTCTTTACGATCCTCGGCCGTGCGTTCGTCATACGAAGCGTGACCTGCTTCGTAGTCGCCCAGCAGCACGACAAGCTCAGGCCGCAGCGCATTGATGCGCTGCACGATGCGCGACATGCGCGCCAAATCCATGTGCGGTCCGCCCACATGCGTGTCGCCAATCGCCGCGATGGTCAGCGGCGCACCGCGCCAGTGCGGGCTGGCAATGTCGACGCGGCGCACCACCACCGATTCCGGTTCGATCAGCCAGGCATCCACGTTGATGAGATAAATCGCTGTCAGCGCCGCCGCGCCTGCCGCACGCGCCCATGACGGCTTAGCGCCTTCCCAGCGGCGCAACAGCAACGCCCACGCCGCCGCCACGATAACGAAACCCAGCGCCACGCCCGCCAGGATCGGCCACAGATGCGGATTGGAAAACATAGCCGAAGCTTAGCGTCGCAAACGTAAAGCGCGAGGCGCCCAACCCGCGCAGCAGCCGCTTGCACTCATTATGGAAACGCGCTCAGGCGCGCGCCAGCACTTGGCGCATGATTTCGAGGCGCTCGAGCTTGTGCTGCGCCACGGCGCGCGCGGCGTCTCCATTGGCGTCGCGGACGTCATCCTGCGCGTCCTTCAGCTGCTGCTCAAGCGAGGCTGGGTCGACTTGCGAGAGATCGACCGCATCCTCGGCCAGCACCGTCAGGCCCTCCGGCGTCACGTCCGCGAAACCGCCGTCGACGAAGATGCGCGTCAGCACGCCTTCGTTGAACACGCGCAGCGCGCCCGGCTTGATCACGCTCATCACCGGCGCATGGTGCGGCGACACGCCGAACTCGCCTTCGGTGCCCGGCACCACGACATGATCGACCTCGCCGTGAAACACTTCACGCTCGGGAGACACCAGGGCGAACATCAGCTTATCGGCCATTGTGCTTCACTCAGTTCTTGCGGGCCTGCGCGACGACGCGCGCCTCAAAACGTTTCTGTTGCGCGCTTGACGTCGGAATGTCGAACTCGACCAGCGCGAGCTTGCCATTGCCGGTATCGACCTCGTAGGCGCGATATTTGAACTTCTCTTTGCGCGGATGCAGGCCGTCCTTGATCTGCTTGGCCTTCGGATACGCCCGCTTCAGCGCCGTCTCGATCGTCGGCAGCGCATCGTCGTAATCGGCGTCGGCAAAGAAGATCGAAGCGACTGCGCCGTTCATATCGAGGAACACGCCGCTGCCGCCGACTTGATAGAACAGCGTGCCGCCGCCATCGGCGAGACCAAGGTCGGAGCGCTGCAGCGGCGTCACCGGGCGGCCCGACATCGGCATCTTGCCATCGACGTTGCCGGCGATATTGGCGAGCGCGCCATCGACGACAAGCTTGGCCGCCACTTGGCTATGGGTCAGCTTCTCGCTCATTGCGTCTTCTTGCGCTCCATGCCGACAACCTGTGCGACGAACTTGTCCACGCGCCCGCCGGTCGGCGGATAGCCGATGTCGATGGTGGCGAGCCGGCCATTGTTGAAGCGCACATCGTAGCTGCGCACGCGCAGCGATGGTTCACGCGTGTCCGGCTCATCCTTCGCTTGCTTGGCTTGCGGGTAAGCGCGTTTCAGCGCCGTCTCCACCGCATTCAAGCCGCGTTGCGCATCCGGACCACTGTACCAGATGGTCATCCGCGCATCGTCGACATCGAAGAACACGCCGGAATCGTCGACCGGGTAGAACATGGTGTTGCTGCCCGGCGGCAATCCGAGTTCGGCGCATTGACGTTCGCTGAGCACGACCGGAGCAATACCCAATTGTCCGCGCACCGTGCCGGCGATGGCGCCGACAGCGGCTTCGACAACGAGCTTTGCTGCGATCTCGCTCTTCGAATTCATGCGTTACGCGGCCTCCGCCGCGAGACGTTGCGCCTTCGCGATCGCGTCTTCAATGTTGCCGACCATATAGAACGCTTGTTCCGGCAGATGGTCGTACTCGCCATCGACGAGGCCCTTGAAGCCACGCACGGTGTCCTTGATATCGCATAGCACGCCCGGCGTGTTGGTAAACGCTTCAGCGACGTGGAACGGCTGGCTGAGGAAGCGCTCGACCTTACGGGCGCGGGCCACCGTCAGCTTGTCGTCTTCCGAGAGTTCGTCCATGCCGAGAATGGCGATAATGTCCTGCAGCGACTTGTAGCGCTGCAGCGTCTCTTGGACCTTCCGCGCGGTGTCATAGTGCTCTTGGCCAACGATGTTGGCATCGAGGATACGCGAGGTTGAGTCGAGCGGGTCGACCGCCGGATAGATGCCCTTTTCCGAAATCGCACGGCTCAACACCGTGGTCGCGTCCAAGTGCGCGAACGAAGCGGCAGGCGCGGGGTCGGTCAGGTCGTCGGCCGGCACATAGATGGCCTGCACTGAAGTGATCGAGCCCTTGGTGGTCGAGGTGATGCGCTCTTGCATGGCGCCCATTTCCGTCGCCAGCGTCGGCTGATAGCCGACCGCCGAAGGAATACGGCCGAGCAGCGCCGACACTTCCGAGCCCGCTTGCGTGAAGCGGAAGATGTTATCGACGAAGAACAGGATGTCCTTACCCTGATCGCGGAAGTGCTCGGCAATGGTCAGGCCCGAAAGCGCAACGCGCGCGCGCGCGCCCGGCGGCTCGTTCATCTGCCCGAACACCAGCGCGCAGCGCGAGCCTTGCCCGCCGCCCTTCACGTTGACGTTCGACTCGATCATTTCGTGATAGAGGTCGTTGCCTTCGCGCGTACGCTCGCCGACGCCGGCAAACACCGAGTAGCCGCCGTACGCCTTGGCGATGTTGTTGATCAGTTCTTGGATCAGCACCGTCTTGCCAACGCCCGCGCCGCCGAACAGCCCGATCTTGCCGCCCTTCGAATACGGACAGAGCAGATCGACGACCTTGATGCCGGTGACGAGAATTTCCGGGACCGGCTTTTGATCGACAAACGCTGGCGCTGGCTGGTGAATGGCGCGCTTGGTGGTGGTCTTCACCGGACCCGCTTCGTCCACCGGCTCACCGATGACGTTCAGGATGCGACCGAGCGTTTCCTCGCCGACCGGCACTTGGATCGGCGAACCCGTGTCCGTCACTTCCTGACCGCGCACCAGACCATCGGTCGCGTCCATGGCGATCGTGCGCACCGCGCCTTCGCCAAGGTGCGTCGCAACTTCGAGCACCAAGCGGTTGCCCTTATTGGTGGTCTCCAGCGCGTTGTAGATATCCGGCAAGTGGCCGTCGAACTCGACGTCGACGACGGCGCCGATCACCTGTGCTACGCGGCCTTTCACAGAAACGGTCATCTTCTCTTCCTCATCAATTCCTTCGGACCGCGAGCGGCGGCCAGCAAACCTGCGTTCAGTGACTGTGCATCATGCGGCTGACCAAAACCCCGGCGATGACCGCCAGAAACGGCGCCACCACGAGAGCAATGCGGCCTACGTTCTTCATTCCACCACGAGCTCGACCGGTATGTTGCCGCGCGTCGCTTTCGAATACGGACAAACTTGGTGAGCCGCTTCGAGCAGCTCTTTCACTTGAGCCGGCTCAAGACCCGGCGCCGAAAGGCCGATCTTCGCCGAGAGCCCGAGACCTGAATCATCGCGGCCCAAACCAATCTCAACCGTCACGACAGCTTTCGACGCGTCGATCTTCTTTTGCGACGCAACCAGCAGCACTGCGCCGTTGAAGCAATTGGCGTAACCGAGCGCGAAGAACTGCTCCGGGTTCGAGCCTTCGCCCGATCCGCCAAGCGCCTTTTCATGCTCGGTGTGAAACCACGGCCCGCCATTTGCCAGCGCGACCTTGCCGCCGGCGCGGCCACCCTTGGAAACCGCCTTCGCCGTGAACAGCGTTGCCATCAAAGCGCCTCCGCACCGGAGATGATTTCGATCAGTTCTTTGGTGATGTTGGCCTGACGCTGGCGGTTGTAGCGCAGCGTCAGCTTCTTGATCAGATCGCCGGCGTTGCGCGTGGCGTTATCGGTCGCCGTCATTTGCGCGCCGTAGAAGCCGGCTTGGTTTTCCAGCAGCGCCTGCAGAATTTGGCCGTTCATGTATTTCGGCAGCAGCGCTTCGAGGATTTCCTCTTCGCTCGGCTCGTACTCGTACACCGCGCCTTTCAGGTCCGGCGGCGTCACGCCCTGCGGCGCCACGGCCGGGATCAGTTGCTGCCCCGTCGGCACTTGGCTGATCACCGAGCGAAAGCGCGAGAAGAACAGCGTCGCGACGTCGAACTCGCCCGCGTCGAACAGCTCCAGCACCTTGGCGCTGACGATGCCGGCAGCATCCGCGTTCATGTTGCGGAAGCTGGAAAGATCAATGTAGCCCACGATCAGCGAACCGAAGTTGCGGCGCAGCTGGTCGCGGCCCTTTTTGCCGACGCAGAGAATCTTGACGGTCTTCCCCGCCGCCAGAAGTTCAGTGATACGATCGCGCACCAAGCGCACGATCTGCGTGTTGAAGCCGCCGCAGAGGCCGCGCTCCGAGGTCGCCACCACCAACAGATGCGTTTGTTCGGCGCCTGTGCCGCGCAGCAGTTTCGGTGCGCTATCGCCCTTCACGGCCGCCGCGAGATTGGCAATCACGCGCGCCATGCGCGCAGCGTAGGGGCGCGCAGCTTCAGCCTGCACTTGCGCGCGCTTCAGCTTTGACGCCGCCACCATTTGCAGCGCCTTGGTGATCTTTTGCGTGCTCTTCACGCTGGCGATGCGGTTTCGGAACTCTTTTAAGCTCGGCATGCGTTAGGCTCGTTCAACAGCAAGGCGACCGGCCAGCGCCAGGAAGGCGGCGCCGACAGCGCCTTCAACCCAGCGCGCGACACCGCTCGCGCGAAACACATCGCTGACCCGTGAAGCGGCGAAAGCGATGCCAAACAACCAGACCGCGCCGATCGCATAAGAGATCGCGATCAACATCGCACCGACGAATGGCGCGTCGGGTCCGGCTTGGACGAATTGCGGCAACGCCGCGAGAAAGAACAACGCGACCTTCGGGTTCAGCACGTTGCAAAGAAAGCCCTGGCGCCAAGGACGTTTTGCTCCCCCGCCTGCGGGGGATCTGTCGAGCGCAGCGAGACTGAGGGGGACGCCCCCCTTCGCTTCGCTTTGCTCAGCACCTCCCCCGCGCGCGGGGGAAGAAAGCGCGCTGCGAATAAGCTGCACACCGAGAAACGCCAGATAGATCGCACCGACCGTCTTCACGACCAGAAACAGCACCGGCGTCGCCGCAATCACGCGCAACACGCCAAAACCGAACAACAGCGCGTAGATCACGCCGCCGCAAACGATCCCGGCCACCGCGCGCAAGCCCGCGCCCACGCCGCCGCGCGCGGCATTGGTCGCCACCAGCGCAGTGTCAGCGCCCGGCGTCACCGCGAGGCCGACCGAGAGCGCCGACCAAGCCAGGAGGGTCGCGCCTGCGATCAAGCAAACGTCGCCGCGAATTCGTCGAGAGCGGCCTTGATCTTGTCTTCGATGCCGTCGGCCTTGATGTCCTTCTTGGTCGTGATCGCCGACAGCAGATCGCTCTTCTTCGAACGCAACCACGCGCGCAGTTCGGTTTCGAAGCGGCCGACCGCGTTGACATCGACCTTATCGAGATAGCCACGCGTGCCGGCGTAAATCACCACCACCTGCTCTTCGACCGGCGTCGGCGCGAATTGCGGTTGCTTCAGCAGTTCAGTCAAACGCGCACCGCGATTCAGCAGGCGCTGCGTCGTTGCGTCGAGGTCGGAACCGAACTTCGCGAACGCCGCCATTTCGCGGTACTGCGCCAGTTCGCCCTTCAGCGGACCCGCGACCTGCTTCATCGCCTTGATCTGCGCGTTGCCGCCCACGCGCGACACCGAGATACCGACGTTCAGCGCCGGACGGATGCCTTGGAAGAAGAGATCCGTTTCCAAGAAGATCTGGCCGTCGGTGATCGAGATAACGTTCGTAGGAATGTAGGCCGACACGTCGTTGGCTTGAGTTTCAATGACCGGCAGCGCCGTTAACGAACCCGCCTTGTTTTCGTCGTTCAGCTTCGCTGCGCGTTCCAGCAAGCGTGAGTGCAGATAGAACACGTCGCCTGGGTACGCCTCGCGGCCCGGCGGACGGCGCAGCAGCAGCGACATCTGACGATACGCGACGGCTTGCTTCGACAAGTCATCATAGATGATCAACGCGTGCATGCCGTTGTCGCGGAAATACTCGCCCATGGCGCAGCCGGCGAATGGCGCGAGATATTGCAGCGGCGCCGGATCTGACGCGGTGGCCGCAACGATGATCGAGTACTTCAGCGCGCCCTTGTCTTCGAGCGTCTTCACGAGCTGCGCGACAGTCGAGCGTTTTTGGCCGACGACGACGTAGATGCAGTAGAGCTTTTCGCTCTCCGGCGCGTTCCGGTCATGCGCTTCGCGTTGATAGAGGATGGTGTCGACGGCGACGGCGGTCTTGCCGGTTTGACGGTCACCGATGATCAGTTCGCGTTGGCCGCGGCCGATCGGGATCAGCGCGTCGATCGCCTTGATACCCGTCTGCATCGGCTCGTGCACGGACTTGCGCGGAATGATGCCTGGCGCCTTCACGTCCACGGTGCGGCGGCCTTCGGCGTTGATCGCGCCCTTGCCATCGATCGGTTCGCCCAGCGCGTTGACGACGCGGCCCAGCATCGCCTTGCCCACCGGCACGTCGACGATTTCGCCGAGGCGCTTAACAGTGTCGCCTTCCTTCAAGCCACGGTCTTCGCCGAAGATAACCACGCCGACGTTGTCGCGTTCGAGGTTGAGGGCCATGCCCTTCACGCCGCCCGGAAACTCGACCATTTCACCCGCTTGCACGTTCTCGAGGCCGTACACGCGCGCGATGCCGTCGCCGACCGACAGTACGCGGCCGATTTCGGCGACCTTGGCTTCAGCGCCGAAGCCTTTGATCTGCTCTTTGAGGATTGCGGAAATTTCTGCGGCGCGAACGTCCATGTGTGGGCCCTCTTAAGCGGATTTCAGTGCGAGACGCAGCGCGTCCAGCTTGGATTTGATGGAAGCATCGAATTGACGTGAGCCGACGCGCACGACGAAGCCGCCAATCAGGCTTTCGTCCACGCTGGTATCGGCTTCGACTTTGGCGCCGAGCGTCTTGCCCAACGCATCGACAATAGAATTTTTCTCGCCGTCGCTCAGCGGCTTGGCGGATACGATTTCAACTTGGCGCGCGCCGCGTTCGCGCGCGACCAGTCCGCGGTACGCGGCCGCGATCGCCGGCAACTCGCCAGCACGGCGGTTCTGCGCGGCAACGCCGATCAACTTGCGGCCGAGATCGCTGACCCCGAGTTTCGCGGCAACCGCGGCAAGGCCGTTGGCCTTCTCTTGCGGTTCGATCAGCGGAGAGCGTGCGGCTTCGCGCAGATCGGCGCTTTCCTTCCACGCATCCATGAACTTGGCGAAGTCCTGCTCCACCGTTTCAGTCGCTTTGGCTTCCTTCGCCAAGTCGAACACAGCCTGCGCATAGCGCGCTGCCGCCTCAGAGCCTTCGCCTTCGAAATTCTCAGCCACGCCCGTCTCGCTAATCTCGCCTTCGTCCGGTCTCGCGCGAGGCCGCCCGTTGGCTGATGACGCCGCTTGGGGAAATCCCAAACGTCAAATGGGGCCGCCGCGCTCAACGCGGACCCCATGACGCGGGCGCGGAGTAACACGGCATATTCGCGCTTGACAACAGTCGTGTAGAAGGCCCGTTCAGCGACAAAACAGCCGCTTGAGCGCGTTCGGAAAAGTGTACCGCGATTTTCCGGTAAAACGCGCGAAAAAAGCAAAAGAGCCCGGGGGAAACCAACGCATGACCGACGCTGCAGCGCCCGCGCAGACCAGCCCTGAAATTACGCCGGAAAGAATGCGCCTGGTGGTTGCCGCCTCGGCGCTCGGGACGGTGTTCGAGTGGTATGATTTCTTCGTCTACGCCGCGCTCGGCTCGGTGCTGACGCCAGTCTTCTTTGCGGGCCTGCCCGACGCTCAGGCTTTTGTCCTTTTGCTTCTGACCTTTGCGGTCGGCTTCATCGTCCGTCCGCTCGGCGCTTTGGTGTTCGGCAAGATCGGCGACAGCGTCGGACGCAAGGGCGCCTTCCTGATCACCATTACCGTCATGGGCCTCGGCACCTTCGCCATCGGCCTGCTGCCGACTTATGCACAAGCCGGCGTTCTTGCCCCGGCGCTTCTGGTTACATGCCGGATTTTACAGGGCTTTGCGCTCGGCGGTGAATACGGCGGCGCCGCAATTTACGTTGCGGAACATGCGGACGCCAAGAAGCGCGGCATCTCCACCGGCTGGATCCAGACCTCCGCCGCTTTCGGCCTCGGCGGCGCGCTCCTGATTGTCGCTATCACCCGCGCCATCCTCGGCGAAGACGCCCTCAAGGCGTTCGGCTGGCGTATCCCCTTCCTGCTGTCTTTCGTGCTGCTAGGCATCTCGGTTTGGATCCGGCTCAAGCTAGCCGAGAGCCCCGCGTTCCAGGCGCTGAAGAACGAAGGCAAGGTCTCCAAGGGCGCCTACGCCGAAACATTCTTCCAGTGGCGCAACCTTAAGATCGTCATTCTCGCCTTCCTCACCGTGTCCATGGCGCAGGGCGTCGTCTGGTACACCGGCTTTTTCTACACCCAGTCCTTCCTCGACCGGACGCTCAAGATCGATTCGCTGACCGTGAACCTCTTGATGCTGCTGGCCGTGGCGGTATCGGCGCCCCTCTACGTGTTCTTCGCCTGGCTGTCCGACAAAGTCGGCCGCAAGCCGGTGATGCTGTTCGGCATGGTGGCGATGCTGGGGCTCTACTTTCCCGGCTATCAATTCATCACCACCGCCGGCAACCCGCCGCTTGCTCGCGCCGCCGCGCACACGCCCGCGATCGTCTTCGCCGATCCGGCCGACTGCACTTTCCAACTCGACCTCACCGGCGGCGCCCGTCAGTTCTCCAGCTCATGCGATATTGCCCGCGGCGCACTCGCAAATGCCGGCGTGCCGTACACGACGCGTCCGGCGCCCGCCGGCACGCTCGCACACATCAAAGTCGGCACGCAGGAAGTCAAAAGCGTCAGCGCCATCGGTCAGAGCAATTCCGACATCAAGAAAACCCGCACCGCGTTTGAAGCGCGCTTGCGGCCGGTGCTGGATTCCGTTGGCTATCCCGCGCACGCGCCGGGCAAGATGCAGAATTGGAGTCCGTCCGAAATCGCTCGCGTCTTCTCCGAAAAGTTCGCTGTGTTCTTGATGATGGTCGCCTTCGTCATCGCCGCCACCGCGCTCTACGGGCCGCAAGCAGCGGCGCTAGTCGAGCTCTTCCCAACGCGCATCCGCTACACAGCGCTATCTGTGCCCTATCACATCGGCGTCGGCTGGTTCGGCGGCCTGCTGCCGGCGATCGTATTCGCCATCAACACCGCCACAGGCTCGATCTATAACGGCCTCTGGTTTCCCACCATCGCGACGGCCATCTCGGTCATCGTCACCATCTGCTTTCTGCCGGAAACCAAGGATCGCGACATCAACGCGCTTTAATGGTGTTCAACACTTTTACTACGCTTCTGAACAAGCCGTTAAACGCGCTGCTGTAGTGTCTTGTACATGACGGCGATCCCCCACGCCGCCGAGGCCCTCACCAGCGCCTTGGACCGCCTCGACCGCGCGAATACGCGCGTTCTCGGGGCGGTCTCTGGCGCGGCGAACGAGGACATCGGCTCCGCGCTCGCAGATGCGAGCCAAGCCCGGATGCAATTCCGCGCAACGGTGGCGCTCGTGCGCATGTCCGACGACATGTTCAAGGAACTCATGAACATCCGCGCCAACGACTAGGGGTGCTAGTCCTTATAATAATCGGCCATCAGCTCCGTCGCCCAAGCCGGCTGACGCGTCGCGCCAATCGGTGCGAACTCATTCATCCATGGCTTGATGTCCAACACCGGCGTGCCATCGATCGCGTCGATGCCGCGCACCGTCAGCACACGGTCTTCCACTTTGATGATCGTGCCACGCGTCAACCCGATGCGGTTCGGCCGCGCCTTGCCACGCTGCGCGAAGATGCCGACGAGCGGCCAATCCATGCGTTCACGCGGATGCCGCGCACCGGTCTCGACCTTGGCCGGATCGACCCGATCCATCAGGAAGATCACTTCCACATGCGAAAAATCGGCCAGCCCCGCGAACGCCGCGTCCGGCAGATGATCCGCCAGCACGATCTCGACATCGACCTTGCCCCAGAAATCGTCGGTCAAATCCTTGCGTGATGAATGCAGCACGCCGACCGGTTCGACCTCGAATTTCATTCGCCGCTCATCATCTGCTGAATCTCAAATAAGTACGCGGCGCGGTGCGCCGTAGCGCGTGCACGAATGTGTGCGCCAACTGGGCCGGCGAGCGATCCACCCTCATACATGTCCATGCCAATGCCGACATCGTTCAGCATCGACGCTTCCCACGCAGTTTCGTCGTCATTCAGCTGTCTTAGTCCATCGCCGCTAGACTTGACTCGAAGATCGGCGAGGATGGCCAAGATCACATCCTCCCAAACCGCCATCGCGCGCCAATCGCATTGCCGCCCTAATGCGGGGCTGCGCTCATCCTCGTCGTAGGCAGTCAGGCATGGCGCCTGGACGAAATTCTCGCAATTGTCGCCGCGCGCCAGGCACGCGCGCGCCGCCTCGACATCAGCCGGCGACGCACCAGTTCGCGTCCGCCACGGCGCGTTCGGATCACCGAGCACTGGGTGTGTGCGATCGCCCGGAATCTGCATTTGCTGCGGTCCCGCGCTGGCGCACGCTCCGAGCATCAGCATCACCGCAACAAGCAACGCGCGCATCGCGCCTCCTCAGTGCTTTACGCTCTCCGTCTTCGCGCGGGTGCGAATGTTGAGGAGCTCCACCACCAACGAGAATGCAATGGCGAAATAAAGGTAGCCGCGCGGAATGTGGAAGCCCAAGCCGTCTGCGACCAAGGCCATACCGACCAGCAAGATAAACGACAGCGCCAGCATCTTCATGGTCGGGTGCCGCTCGATGAAATCGCTCAACGGCTTGGCGGCAAACGCCATGACAATGGTGGAGAGCACCACCGCGCCAATCATCACTTCGAGAATGTCGGTCATCCCTACCGCGGTAATGACGCTATCGAGCGAAAAGACGATGTTGATCACCGCCAGCTGCACCACCACCGACAAGAACCCGGTCTTGGCCTCGGCGTGCTCTTCGGCTTCGTCGTGCACGGCGGCATGAATCTCGCCGGTCCCCTTCCACAACAGGAAGAGGCCGCCAGCGATGAGGATCAGATCTTTCACCGTCACCGCGGTGACATCGGCAATCTCACGCGGGTCCTTCATCCCCAGCATCTCGACCCACTGCACCGGAAACCGGAACATCGGGTTCTCATCCATCTGGATGATCCAGAAGATCCCGGCGAGCATCAGGATGCGCAACACCATCGCGCCCCAAATGCCAACGCGGCGGGCGTTCTCCTGCTCCCTGCCCTTCAGCTTGGAGATGGCGATGGCGACGAACAGGAGGTTATCGATGCCAAGAATGATCTCGAGGAAGGTCAGCGTTATCATGCTGAGCCAGAAGGCGGGGGTCGCGACCATTTCCATGTGTCCGCTCTAACGCCTCAATCCATCTGCCGCGTCAAGCGACGTGATCTTGCCATCCGCCTGTGCTTCAGTGCCGTCAACCAGGGAGATTGCGATGCGGCGTGCAGCTTTGGCGTTATTGATTGGGCTCTGTGCCTGCACGGCGACGCAGACCGCCGGTCCATCCACCACCGAAACGCTGACGCCCTCGGATGCAGCGACAACCTTGGTCGCGGGCGGGCCCATCACCATGACGGTGCAAACGCCAACCGCCAGCCAAGGCGGCGAAGACCCGCTCGTGCTGATGTCGCTCAAAGCGGCCGATGGCCGGGTCATGGGCTTCGAAGAACTCAACCACGCGCCCGAACACGTGATGGCGCAATCCGCTGGCGGCCCGCTCGCGCAAGCCATGGGTCTTACCGCTGGCGACGAAACGCCGAAGCTTTACGGCGCGCGCGCCAGCGACAATCACGGCGCGGCCTTTCTGTGCGGCCCCGACGGGCCGGTCAGCATCGGCTATTACGAAGCTCGCGACGGCACGGTGACCATGATCGGCATGAAATCGAACATCACCTTCGAAACCCTGTCCGACGGCCAGCAACATCCAGTGCCGTTCAGCCCCGACCAAATCTGCGCGCGTCTGCATTTCCGGCGGAGCTAAGCGCGTGACCCTCTACGCCATCGCCCAGCTCAAAATTCACGATCGCGAGCGCTACAACCGCTACCTCGCCCGCTTCACGGATGTGTTGAAGGCACACAAGGGCCGCCTGCTCGCGGCCGACGATGCGCCGCGCGTTCTGCGTGGCGACGTGACCATGGACAAGGTCGTGCTGCTCTCATTCGACAGCGAAGATCAATTCCGCGCCTGGAGCGCCTCGCCCGAGTACGTGGAAATCAGCAAAGACCGAGACGCCAGTTCCGACGCGACCATCGTATTGATCAAAGGCGTCTCGTAATGCGCGCGTTGGCCGCGCTCTTTGCTTTCCTCGTGTTTGCGCCGCTCGCGCGAGCGCAAACCAGGCCCAGCGACTTTGTCGACGTTTCGCGCGTTGTCCCTGGCCTCGTCGTCGAGATGCGTTATGCCGGCGCACATAATTTTGTCGGCCGGCCTATCCACGGCTACGACGCGCCCACCTGCTGGCTCACACGCCAAACCGCGCAAGCGTTGGCGCAAGTGCAAGCCGAGCTCGCGCCCTTCGGCTTGGGCCTCAAAATCTACGATTGCTACCGCCCCACCCGCGCCGTCGCCGACTTTGCCGCCTGGGCGCGCGACCTTTCCGACCAGGCGCACAAAGCCGAGTTCTATCCCACCGTCGATAAGAGTCAGCTGTTCGCGCTTGGCTACATCGCCGAACGATCCGGCCATTCGCGTGGTTCAACCGCAGATCTCACCGTCGTCGATCGCGCAACCGGCGCTGAGCTCGACATGGGATCGCCCTTCGATCTGTTCGACACCAAATCCTGGCCAACCAGCGATGCGGTCACGCCAACGCAACGCGCCAATCAACTCATGCTGCAAAGCGTGATGCGCAGCCACGGCTTTAATCCGCTCCAGCAAGAGTGGTGGCACTTCACGCTCGCGCACGAACCCCACCCGCGCACGTATTATGATTTTGCCGTGACAGCCCGCTAGCAGTCCCAAAACGGCACAGCATAACGCCCGTCCGCGTGAAACCTCTCGTCAACATTTCGCGCTAGACTGCGCGCCACTGAAACCTCGGTGACACGCAATGTCCCTGCTGGGCATGTTCAATTTCTTCGGCAATACCGCCGTCGCCGAGCCGGAGGCAGAACCGGTCGAGCGGCGCGAAGAAACGCGCACGCCGTGCTTTCAGGAATGCCTGGTGGCGCTGCAGGACTTTCACAAGATCCGCGCGGTGATCGTGAACATCAGCGCGCGCGGCGCCTGCATCCACTACTCGGAGCGAACCGAACTACCGTTCCGCATCCGCCTCAGCGCGCCGCAGCTCAAACTGAATTGCTGGGCGCGCGTGGTGTGGCAGGAGAATGAATCCGCCGGCCTCGAATTCCTGCCCGAGCTGCCGGTCTACGACTAGCTACAAGAAGCTGTACGGATCGACGTCCACCTGCACGCGCACCGCGCTGTGCAGCTTCACCCGGCTCATCCACGCCGCCAGGAATGCGCTCAAATCGACGTTGCGATTGGCGCGCACCAAGAAGCGTTTGCGGTGCATGCCGCGGATCACCGAAAGCGGCGCCGGCGCCGGCCCGTACAAATCCAACCCCTCCGTGTGCGGCGCCTTCTCGCCCAGAACTTTCGCCGCTTCGTTGGCGAGATGATCCTCCGGCGCCGACACGATCACCGCCGCCAGGCGCCCATACGGCGGCATGCCCGCCGCCTCGCGCTCATCGGCTTCCGCCGACAGAAACGCATCGCGATCCTGTGCCGCCAGCGCTTGCATCACCGGTTCGTGCGGCGCGTAGGTTTGGATCAGCGCCCGCCCCTTCTTCGCATGACGCCCCGCGCGGCCCGCGACCTGGCTCACCAGCTGGAACGTGCGCTCGCCCGCGCGCAGATCGCCGCCCTTCAAACCTGAATCCGCATCGACCACGCCGACGAAGGTAAGGTTCGGAAAGTTGTGACCCTTGGCGACAATCTGCGTGCCGATCAGAATATCGATCTCGTTGTCTTCCATGCGCTTGACCAGATCGCGCACGCTTTCGCCGTCCGGCGTCGTATCCGACGAGAAAATCTCGATGCGCGCGCCGGGAAACAACGCGCTCACTTCCTCATGCACGCGCTCGACGCCCGGCCCGATCGAGGTAAACGAATCTGGCGTCAAACATTCCGGACACACGCTCGGTTTCGGCATCGAAAAGCCGGTCAGGTGACACACCAGCCGCCCCGAATAGCGGTGCTCCGCCAGCCACGTATCCGTCTCCGGCGATTTCATCCGGTGGCCGCAGGCTTTGCACAATGTCAGCGGCGCGTAGCCACGCCGGTTCATGTAGAACAGCGATTGCTCGCCGCGCGACAACGCTTCGGCGCACGCCGTCACCAGTTTCGGCGACAGCCACTTGCCCTTCTCGGGCGGATTTTCCTTCAGATCGATCAGCTGCACGTCAGGCAACTCGGCCGCGCCATGCCGGCTCGGCAGCTTCACATGCGCGTAGCGCCCCTGCTGTGCGTTCACTAGCGTTTCCAGCGACGGCGTCGCGCTCGCAAGGATAATGTTGCACGCGCCCATTTTCGCGCGCGCCACCGCCAAATCGCGCGCCTGATAAATCACGCCCTCTTCTTGCTTGTAGGAAGGGTCATGCTCTTCATCGATGACGATCAATCTCAGATTCGGATACGGTAGAAACAGCGCCGAGCGCGCGCCGACCACTAGCCGCGCGCGCCCTGCCGCCACTTCGCGCCACGCGCGCCGCCGCGCTTTGTGGCCGATGGCGGAGTGCCACTCCACCGGCTCCACGCCGAAGCGCGCGCGAAACCGCGCCATCGCCGCATGCGTCAGCGCAATTTCTGGAATCAGCACCAACACTTGCGCGTCCGGCGCTGACTGCAACGCCTCTGCGACCGCTTCCAAATAGACTTCCGTCTTGCCCGAACCGGTAACGCCATCGAGTAGCGACACATGAAAACCGCCTGCGCGTACGAATGCGCGCATCTCTTCGGCGGCGTCCATTTGGATTTGCGACAAGTCCTTGCCGCTCATGGACAGATCCGGTTCCGGAAACAGCGGATCTTCGCTCATCTCCACGCGCTCGAGCGCGCCTGCATCGATCAAGCCTTTAACGACCGCGGAAGACACCTCGGCGCGGCGCGACAACTCCGCTGCACTCACCGCCTCCTTTCCCGCTTCTTCCATCACCCGCGTACGCGCCGCGGTCAGCTTCGGCGGCGGCGCACCGCTCGGTTTGATCACGCTGAACGTCGGCGGGTCGATCAAGGCGTCCGGCGAGCGCACCACCATGCGCAACAGATCGCCCGGCGGCCGCACCAGATAGCGCGCCGCCCAGTCGAGAAAGTCGCGTGACATTTGCGGCACCAGCGGCCCGGGCAAAACCTCCTCGATCGCTTTCAGGTTCGCCGCGCCCGGATTATTGACATCTACTGCCCACACTACGCCGCGCACCAAGCGTGTGCCGATCGGCGCGATCACGTGCGCGCCAGGCTTCAGGCCCAGGCTCGTCGGCGCGCGATAATCGAACGGCTCTGGCAGTGGCAACGGAAACAAAACCGACACTTTGTCGAGTGTGTCATTCACAAACTCCGCGCCCTCTTCCGCCACCGAAAACAACGGCCCGGCGGGCAAAGTCGCGCGGCGATCCTTCAGCGCATCAAGCGCGCGGCGGCGGGCGGACGGGTTCATCAGCCACGAATCTAGGGAGTCCAGAGATTCGCGTGAAGCCGCGAAGGCGCCTCAATGCGGAGAAAGTGGCGCGGTATGGGTGCTTAAACGGTTGGTGATGCTCCCACCCATTCCCGGGGCGCGACGCAGTCGCGAGCCCGGGACCCAGCTGCTTGTCGTCAAAACTCACCCGCCACCCCTCGTGGTGGGATAGGTGTGCGTCTATCCAACACAAAGCGCGCTCCAACCTATAAACTTTAGCGACAATCAATCCGACCGCACCAAACCTCAGTGCACAATCACCCCATCGTTCCGCACGAAGAGCAGTTGGCCATGTTCACCCAATGCGACGAACGAGGTGATTGAACGCGAAGTGCTTTGGATTTCTTCCCCCGCTTGCGGGGGAAGTGGCGAGCGCAGCGAGCCGAAGGGGCCCCCCCCCTCAGCCTGCTTCGCCGCAAATTCCGAAGCGCCAAGCCCGCCATAAGAGCTCCCTTGCGGAGCCAAAGGCGGGAGATCGTGGGACTGGTGCGAACACACCGGCCAGCGCGTCTGCGGCGTCCGAAATAAGGGTGCGAACAGCGCCCCCCGTTCGAGCTGCTGCACAACAATCACGGGACGCGGATCAATTCCGTCGTTTCGCACCGCAAGGTGCAACTTACTTGGCGGCATTGATCCGCGTCCCGCTCTCCAGCGTTTCAACGACGGAAACGCAAGACGATGGCGCGCGCCGGCGGCCCATCGCTCTTTGACATCATCACACGCCGAGCAAACTCCGCGCGCAATCCGTCACCGTGTCAGCGCCCGGCCGCGACGCAAACCCCAACACGCGCCGGGCCTTCTCCGATGATTGGCTGATCTTCTTGCCCAACAGCGGCGTGATCTGCTTCAGGTTCGCCACGAACAACGACGACACGCGCACCGCGAAATCCGGCAGCTCGCGCGTCGGCGCTTTCGCCGCCGCCTCGCCCAGCCGCGCACGCAACACATCGGCGATCTCCTTCATCCACATGAAATCGCCCGCTACGATGAAGCGCTCGCCCGCCGCTTCCGGCGCGATCATCGCCTTCACGTGCAGCGCCGCCAAATCGCGCACATCCACAACCCAAAAACCCAAACGCGGCACACCCGATGGCCGCCCGTTGAGCAATCCCTGAATGATCGCCACCGAGCCCAAATTCTCTTTCAGCAGCACCGGTCCGAACACCGCGCCCGGCAACACTGTCGTAAATTGCGTTGCGCCGCCTTCGGCCTTCATGAAATCCCACGCCGCGCGTTCGGCCATGATTTTCGAGCGCCGGTACGCATCGAACTGCGGATCAATCGGATCGGCCCACACGGTTTCATCGTTCTGCTTTGTAGAGTTTAGCGGGCCGCGCGTCGTCGCCGCCGCCGATGTCATCACCACACGCTTTACGCCCGCTTTCACCGCCGCGCGCAGCACGCGCAACGTTCCTTCCCGCGCTGGCGTGAGCAAATCGCCCTTTGTCGTGCCGCCTAACGGAGACGCCACATGCAACACGTAGTCGACGCCCGCCATCGCCGCGTCCCATCCGGCCTCGCTGATGAGGTCCGCCGCCACAAACGAAAGCGCGCCTTTGCCTGCCGCTTCCTTTTCAAGCGCCGGCCGCACCCGCTTCGCCCGCGCCACATCCCGCAAAGTCGCGCGCACGGCATAGCCCTGCTTCAAAAGCTCAGCCACGCACCAACTGCCGACGAACCCCGCCCCACCCGTGACTAAAACCGTCTCAGCCATCAGCTTGCTCTTTAAGTATACATCTGTATACTTACGTAACGCCCTCAAGCCGACAAAGCAAGAATGCCCGCCGCCAAAAACTCACGCCGCCCGCGCAACGCCGAACTCACCCGCGCGGCCATCCTCGCGTCGGCCCGCAAGGCTTTCGTGAAAAAGGGCTATGACGGCGCGGGCGTACGTGAGATCGCCGCCGGCGCGGGCGTCACCGCTATGTTGGTCAACCGTTATTTCGGCTCGAAAGAAAAGCTCTTCGCCGAGGTCGTCGCTGACACCATGCAGCCTGCCGTGATCCTCGATCCCGTTAATCTCAAAACCAAGGACCTCGCCAAGACGCTTGCGGAGTCTCTCGTGGCGGTCACCAACGCGAACGCCACGCCGCTTGATGGATTTCTGATCATGGCGCGCTCCGCCGCAAGTCCGCGCGCCGCCGCCATCACCCGCCGCGAGATCGAGAAACACCATCACGCAACGATGACCAATGCGCTCAACGGCAGACTCACCGCCGAACGCGCCGCCCTGCTTTTATCCCTCGTGGCCGGCGTACAAAGCATGCGCCAAGTCTTTGGCCTCAAAGCCCTGACTCAAGCAAACCCTGCCGACCTCGCGAAACTGCTGGCGCCCATGATCCAAGCTGTTTTGGCTGCGCCATGAACAACAAGCGGCGGCCCAGCAAACCGGGCCGCCGCTCAAGCAACTGACAATGTGCCGAGGGTTAGTTCGACGTGTTATCCGTCGCATTCGTATTCGGCTTGCCATCCGTCGCGCGTTGCGCCGCATCATTGGCGTTTTGTGCGGTTTGATTGATGTCCGCTTGCGCCGTTTGCGTCGCCTGATCGGCGCGCGCGCCCGCGGTTTGGAAGGAACCTTGATTGTATGCAAACGCAATGATCGCGCCCGCCACAATCAGCACGCCCAACAGCATGCCCCAGCCAAAGCCGCCCTTTTTGCGCGGACGTTCGATTTCGGTGGCGCCGACGACGTTGCCGTCAACATCGCGCTCAACGCGGGTTTCACGAACTTTGCTCATCGTCGTCTCCTCGAATTTCGGGGAGGCAACGCTCGTCACGGCGCGAGGTTCCGGCGCTTACGCGGTCCCGGCGATGCGCCAGACCGGCTGTTGGAGGCCTTCACGAAAAGCAAAGCGCCGCAAATGATCGACAACGACGTTGCCCAGCCGCGACGCTTCGCTTGCGTCCGCCGCGTCGATGCGCAGGTCGAGGCCGCCTGCATCGGCGCCCATCAAGCACACGTTGGTTTCGTCGAAAGGAACGCGCGCTTCGACTGGCGTGAACGTCACTGGCATGCGGTGCGCCCAATGTTTGCAGAGCTGCAGCAAATAGCGGCTCGCATTGGCGGTCTTTACCCGCGCTTCGATGCTGTACATGGAGGAGGTCTTTCCATTTAGCTGCGTTCGATCGCTTGCGCCGCCGCATCAATGGCCGCGGCAATGGCTTGTGCTTGTTCTTCGCTGATGGGCCCGCGCTCGGTACGCAAATGCAGCGCCATGCGGAAGTTCTGTATCGCCCGCACGATTTGCGGCGCCCGCTCGCCGATCGAGCGCTCACGCACGCCGCTCATGTGCGCGTTGATATGATCGAGCGTTTCTTTGTTGCTCGCGAGTTCGGCTTCGCCTTCCGCCGTGATGGCGTAAAGTTTCTTGCCGCCGTCTTCGGCGTTGAGCTTCGCAAAGCCCATCTCTTCGAGCATGGTGAGCATCGGATAGACGACACCGGGCGAAGGTGCGTAGGCGCCGCCGGTGCGTTCTTCGATTTCCTTGATCAGCTCGTAGCCATGGCGCGGTTTTTCCGCGATCAGCGAGAGCACCAGGAAGCGCAGGTCGCCCTGCTCGAACATGCGCCGGCCGCCGCCATGACCATGCCGGCCACCCCAGCCTTGCCGTCCGCCGCCAAATCCGGGGCCGCCGAAACCGCGCCCAAAGCGTTCGCCGCGACCGCCGCCGCGAACCCAGCGATCCCGATGTTGATGAAAATGCATGATATTCTCCAATAGGTCTGAGATATATTTCGATATATCTCGCAATAAGATATATCTAAGTGCGATCTCGTCAAGAGCAACGGGCCGCGAAAAGTGCGTTTTGGTTGACCGGGCGGTCCCGACCTAGGCAGGTGCGGCCCACGAACTCAGGAGAGCCGCATGGCCGACGAATGGACGTTTCCGAAGGGCACCCTGCTGGCCGGCAAGCGCGGGCTGATCATGGGCGCCGCCAACGACAAGTCGATCGCATGGGGCATCGCCAGCCAGTGCGCCGCGCAAGGCGCCGAACTCGCCTTCACCTATCAGGGCGAAGCGCTGGAGAAGCGCGTGCTGCCGCTGGTGGAGTCGATTGGCTCGAAACTCATGCTCGAATGCGACGTCACCAACGATGCGCAACTCGACGCCGTGTTCGACGAACTCAAACAGAAATGGGGCAAGCTCGACTTCCTGGTCCACTCCATCGCCAACTCGGACAAGAACGAACTCAAAGGCTCGTTCATCGAAAACACCACGCGCGAAAATTTCTTGCGCACGATGGATGTGTCAGCGTTCTCGTTCGTCTCCGCCGGCAAACGCGCAGCGAAGCTGATGGATCGCGGCGGCGCGATGGTGACCCTGACCTATCTTGGCGCCGAGCGCGTGCTGCCGAGCTACAACGTGATGGGCGTAGCCAAAGCCGCGCTGGAAGCATCGATGCGTTACATGGCGCGCGACCTCGGCCCCTCCGGCATTCGCGTCAACGCGATTTCCGCCGGCGCCATGCGCACACTTGCCATCGCCGGCATCCAAGGTGGACGCGGATTGATCGCGACAGGCCGCGAATGGTCGGTGATGAAAGAAGACACATCGATGGAAGGCATCGGCGGCTGCGCACTGTGGCTGTTGTCCGACTTGGGGCGCTCGACCACCGGCGAAGTGATCCATGTCGACGCCGGCTTCCACATCGTTGGCGTGCCGGATACCGGCGGCGAGTGACACAGGCGCCGCGCCCCGGCACGCAAGGCTACAGCGCCGAGGCGCCCCACCTGCTGAAGCTCTACGAAGAACGTCCGTTCACGGAAGCGCATCCAGGCATCGTCGAGCGCATTCCGCCTGCCCCGCTCAACGTCCTCGACATCGGCGCAGGCACGGGACGTGACGCCGCCTGGTTCGCCGCGCGTGGCGACCAAGTCATCGCCGTCGAACCAACGCGCGAAATGCGCGACGGCGCGATCGCGCTGCATCCCGCGCCAAACATCACCTGGATCGACGATGGCTTTCCCGATCTCACCAGCGTGCGCGGGAAAACGTTCGATCTCGTGTGGATGTCAGCGGTGTGGATGCATTTCGACGCAAGCGAGCGCGCGGCGATGTTTCCAAATGTCGCCGCCCTTGTTGCCCCCAGAGGCGCGCTGATGATCAGCCTCCGCCATGGGTCGATACCGCCGGGCCGGCGCATGTTCGACGTCAGCGGTGAAGAAACGGTCGCGCGCGCTGCTCAGGCCGGTCTCGCTTGCGCCTATTCCGGCTACGGCCAATCACGCCGCGACCCCACCGCACATTGGACCCGCCTCTGGCTCGTGCGCGAATAATCTATCCGCCCCTCTGTCACATCGGCGTAGGCTGCCTCGTCTTCGCTTTGAACGGAGAAGGGATATGTGGCGGCGATGGCTCGCGGGAGTATTGGGCGCATTCAATGCACTGAACGGCGCCATCATGCTCGCCGACGGCAAGCATTGGTACGACACGGCGCCGGACATTGGCGCGCTTTCGCCAGCGTTTAGCCCGCGCCGTCTGCTTCTTGTGCGTCGCGGAGAATACTCTGTGCGGCCAGAACATCCTGCTCGCGCACCATCAAGCGCCAACCAGATTCCATCATGGACGGATCGAAGTCCGCAGTCAGGACATTGAAGTCCGGCATCAGTGTTTCAATTCCCGCGCTGCGCAGCAGCGACTGCGCGACGATGCATTCCGGCCGCGAGGAAAAGCGTGCAAGTGTTACAAGAGCCGCCACGGCGAAAAGCCTAACATGCAACGCCGCGCGATGTCAGTTCGACACTGCACGTTCCGCGGCAGCGTCACGGCCCCACCGGCGCAGCATCGCAATCACCATGGCAACGCCAGCAACGCCGAACAGCACGCCAACGCCACCGAACAGAACGCGTCCGACGGCGTCATTTGCGGCGGCGCTAATGAACGGCAGCCCACCCTCGAAATGCCGCGCACCCGGGCCGAACCCGATCCAGCCTGCGATCGCCGCGAAGGCGGCGACAATAGCGAGCACCGCAAGCTCAACGACGATGCGCCGCCAAGTCTGTTGGTCCGCGCCGAGACCGGCCGCGATGCCGGCGCAAACAAATGCGAGGCCGGCCGCTGTCACCACCCAATGCGGGGCGTGGAAATCGCTTTCATTCGAAGGAATGATGCGCAGGCCAACTAGCATGACGAACGCGCCAACGGCGCACGCCGCCAACGCCGTCCAGACGTTCTTATTCGCGTTCATGCCGCAAGCCTTAGCGCATCAAGGCAAACACTTTCTCAATCGCAACAAAAAGCCCGCCGCTTGCGCGACGGGCTTTCCGCATTTCATTCCGGTTGCATGACCTCAGTCGCCCGAGCTTTCGCGGCGCGGACCACGATCACGGCCACCGCCGCCGCGGCGCGGACCACGATCGCCGCGTTCGCCACGGTCACTGCGCGGGCCATGATCTTCGGCTTCCGCGCCCATTTGCGCGGAGAGATCTTCGCCGGTGGCTTGATCGACGACCTTCATCGAAAGCCGCGTCTTGCCGCGATCATCGAAGCCCAGGAGCTTCACCTTCACAACGTCGCCCTCTTTGACGACATCGCTCGGCTTCTCGACGCGTTCCTTCGACAATTGCGAGACGTGCACGAGGCCGTCTTTCGCGCCGAAATAATTCACGAAAGCGCCGAACTCCATCACCTTCACGACCTTGCCTTCGTAGATCGTGCCGACTTCCGGTTCGGAGGTCAGGCCCTTGATCCACTTCACGGCGGCTTCGATCGAATCGGCGTTGGCGGACGCGACCTTCACCGTACCGTCGTCCTCGACGTTCACCTTGGCGCCGGTCTTCTCCACGATTTCGCGGATGACCTTGCCCCCGGTGCCGATCACGTCGCGGATCTTGTCGGTCGGGATTTGGATTTGCACGATGCGCGGGGCATTCTTGCCGACTTCCTCGCGCGGCGCAGTCATGGCCTTCGCCATCTCGCCCAGGATGTGCATGCGGCCAGCGTGCGCGCGATCGAGCGCCACCTGCATGATCTCCTGGGTGATGCCGGCGACCTTGATGTCCATCTGCAGCGAGGTGATGCCCTTCTCGGTGCCTGCGACCTTGAAGTCCATGTCGCCGAGATGGTCTTCGTCGCCCAGAATGTCAGTCAGCACTTCGAAGCCGTAGTCTTCGAGGATGAGCCCCATGGCGACACCCGCGACCGGCGCCGTAATCGGTACGCCCGCGTCCATCAACGCCAACGACGAACCGCAGACCGTCGCCATCGACGACGAGCCGTTCGACTCAGTGATCTCGGAAACCAGCCGCACCGTGTACGGGAAGTTCTCCGAGGTCGGCAGCACCGCTTTCATCGCGCGCCACGCCAACTTGCCGTGACCGATTTCGCGGCGGCCGGCGCCACCCATACGGCCGGTTTCGCCGACGCTGTAGGGCGGGAAGTTGTAGTGCAGCATGAAGCGCTCTTTGGTCGTGCCCGAGAGCGCGTCGATAAATTGTTCGTCCTCAGCAGTGCCAAGCGTCGCAACGACAATGGCTTGCGTTTCACCGCGGGTGAACAACGCCGAGCCGTGCGTTCGCGGCAAGAAGCCGACCATCGCTTCGATCGGGCGCACCTTGTCGACCGGACGGCCGTCGATGCGGCCCTTTTCCCTGACGATGCGCGTACGGACGACGTCGCTTTCGACTTCCTTGAAGACTTCCTTGAGGACGTTGGCGTCCGCGCCTTGCGGATTCGACTCCGACTTGCCCAGTTCGGCCTTCGCGCGATCGCGCAACAGCCCGACAGCGGCGTAGCGCTCATCCTTCTTGGTGATCTTGTAAGCGGCGCCGAGATCGGCGCCGACGAGGTTCTTGACCTGCGCCTTCAGTTCCGAGTGATCAGGCGGCGTGAAGTCGAACGGCTCTTTGCCGGCCTTCTCAGAAAGCTCGATGATCGCGTCGATCACCGGCTGCATGCCCTTGTGGGCAAGCGAGAGCGCTTCAAGCATTTGCGCTTCGCTCAGTTCCTTCACTTCCGACTCGACCATCATGATCGCGTTGGCGGTGCCGGCGACGACGAGATCGAGCGAGCTCGTCTTCATTTGTTCGATCGTCGGGTTGAGCGCGGCCTTGCCGTCGATCCAGCCCACACGCGAGGCGCCGATCGGGCCCATGAACGGCACGCCCGAAATGGTCAGCGCCGCGGAGGCTGCAACCATCGCCAGGATGTCGCTTTCGTTTTCATTGTCCCACGAAAGCACCGTGATGATGACCTGGACTTCGTTCTTGAAGCCTTCGACGAACAGCGGACGGATCGGACGGTCGATCAGACGCGACAGCAGCGTTTCGCGTTCGGTCGGACGGCCTTCGCGCTTGAAGAAGCCACCAGGAATGCGGCCCGAAGCGAAGTACTTTTCTTGATAGTTCACAGTGAGCGGGAAGAAATCCTGGCCCGGCTTCGGTTCTTTCGCGAACACGCAGGTGGCCAGGAGAGCGGTTTCGCCCCAGGTCGCGAGCACAGCGCCGTCAGCTTGACGGGCAACGCGCCCTGTTTCGAGCGTGAGCTTGCGCCCCGCCCAGTCGATGGAAACGGTTTTGGTGTCAAACATACATCTTACTCCAGCTGCTCAAGCCGGTGCTTGAGGAGCCATGTGCGCAAGCGGCGGATCCGCTGCGCGAATTGCCTCCGGCCCGGATGGACGGAGGTTCGTCTAGTCAGCGCGCGTGACGCGCGATGACCAATGATGGGGTGCTGCGTGAGGTCGGACGCAAGCGCGCCGGCACCCCTCACCTGCGCTCGCAAGCAAGCGCTGTCCTCTCTCCAAAAGGAGAGAAGACGAATCTGCGCTCAGCGGCGCAGACCCAGCTTTTCGATCAGCGTGGCGTAACGCTTCGCGTCACGCGCCTTCAGATAGTCGAGCAACCGGCGGCGTTGGCTCACCATCTTCAGGAGGCCTTGGCGCGAGTGGTTGTCCTTTTTGTGCGACTTGAAGTGTTCGGTCAGATTATTGATGCGCTCCGAGAGGATCGCGACCTGCACTTCCGGCGAACCCGTATCGCCTTTGCCCTGGGCATTCTCTTTAATCAGCGCACTCTTGCGCTCTGCGGTAATCGACATCGGCTCCTCTTAATCAGCCAAATGAAACACGCGCGTCGGCTTGAATTGGCCGGCTCGCACGTCACCCAGCGCAACCGCTTTGCCTTGGAACAAGGCCAGCGCCGCACGGGAAGCATCCTGTCCGGCGATGGTGCGGTCTCGGAATTTCGGCTTGAGGCTCTCCATCACGTGAGGAAGGAGAACGATCGGCCGTCCTTGTCTGAGCTTGAACGCGTCCTCACCGTTAATGGCCAGTGCCGGGATGTCGTCCAGCGCGGTCTCAACGGGTTTTAGGCGTTCTGACGCGGCGCCCTTCTGACCTAAAAGCTGCAATTCGTCCAGTGTGACGCTCTCGGATTCTCGGAATGGACCCACTGCGGTGCGCCGAAGCCGCCAAACGTGGCCTTCCGCACCAAGTTTTTCGGCCAAATCCCGCACCAGAGCCCGAATGTAGAACCCCTTCCCGCAACGTACCCGGATGGAAACCAGGTCCGCGCCTTCGTGGCTGTCGATCGCGGCCTCGTGCAAAACCACGGTTCGCGGCTCGAGTTCGACCGTCTCGCCGGCCCGAGCCAGGTCGTAGGCGCGCTCGCCCTCGACCTTCACGGCGCTGTATTGGGGCGGCAGCTGGCTGATCTCTCCAATGAAGCCTTTCAGCGCCTCGGCCACCTGATCGAGTGTCGGACGGACATCGCTTTCACCTGTCGGCTTGCCCTCCCGGTCCTGTGTTTCGGTAGAGACGCCCCAGCGAATGGTGAAGACGTACTCCTTCTCCGCTTCCATCAGGTACGGAACGGTCTTCGTCGCCTCACCGAGCGCAATCGGCAAAATCCCTGACGCGAGCGGATCGAGCGTGCCAGAGTGTCCGGCCTTTTGCGCGTTGAATACGCGCCGCACCGCAGACACCGCATGTGTCGACGTCATATCGTCTGGCTTGTCGAGCACGACCCAGCCGGACACGTCCTCGCCCTTCTTGCGGCGGCCCATCAGTCACGATCCTTCAGATCGCGCGCGACCTCGGGGCTAGCGAGCAGATCATCGATATGGCGCGCTTCGTCGTAGGAGCCGTCCGGCTGAAAATGCAGCTGCGGCGTGAAGCGAAGATCGACTTGTTTGGCCAACCGGCCGCGCAGAAACGGCGCGGCCCGCGTCAGTGCATCGGCGATCGCCTGCGGATTGTTCGGACCGAGCGCGGACACAAACGCGGTCATGTGCTTTAGGTCCGGAGACGCGCGCACTTCGCCAACGGTCACCGACACGCCCTGCAAATCCGGATCGCGCAGATCTTCGCGAGAGAGAATATCGACAAGCGCATGGCGCACCAATTCACCTGCGCGCAGTTGGCGCTGGCTCGGTCCGCCGCGCTCGCTCCCCTTGCCGCGATGTTTCATCTCACTGCGCCGTGTACGCGTAATTGCCGCAATAAAGCGGGTCTTGGCCGCTGCCTGGTGCGTTTTCACCGTGGAACGCCGCCACTTTGAACACCCAAGCGCCGGTTGCGTCCACAAACTCGCTCACCGCCAAATAGCGCGTCGTATCTTGGCCGCAGAGACCGCCCGCGGCGGCGGCGGTCGGCGCCAAAGTTTCTTCCTTCACTTTGTAAAGGTAAGCGCTGACGCGCGGATCGCCGCCAACCAACGCCGCAAAGCTCTGTCCGCCCACGCCGGAACGCGCATCGGCGGACACGACCTGATACTGCTGCGCATCTACCGTAACGCCCGTCGCGTACGCGAAGATCAGCGGGCCGCCGCGTTGGCGCTCGATGCTGACCCGAAGATTGCCGGTCACTGCGCGCGTACGGTCGTTGACCGCGCGCCATTGCTGACGCGACACCGCCGGTTCTTCCTGTGGCACGGCGTCCACCGGCGTATTCTCCGGCGCGACGATGGTTTGCGGGCGAATGCCTTGATCGTTCTGCGCATGATCGCGCCGCGAGCACGCGCCGGTCGCAAGCAGGGCCGCAGCCAGCATGACGATAATGACACTGCGCATTGGGCGCCTCAGAGCGAACGCTGAACGACTTCGAGGTTGAAGCACTCGATGAAGTCGCCCTTCTTGATGTCCTGGAATTGGCCGAAGCTCATGCCGCATTCCTGACCCACGATCACTTCGTTCACCTCGTCCTTGAAGCGCTTCAAGGTGGTGAGCGTGCCCATTTCCTGGATCACAACGTTGTCGCGCAGGATACGAACCTTCGCGCCTTTGCGGACGACGCCTTCGGTGACCTTCACGCCGGCAACCTTGCCCACCTTGGAGATGGAGAAGACTTCCAGCACTTCGGCGTTGCCGAGGAAAGTTTCGCGCGTTTGCGGCGCGAGCATGCCCGACATGACGCCTTTGATGTCGTCGATCAGGTCGTAGATGATCGCGTAATAGCGAATTTCGACGCCTTCGCGCTCCGCGAGGTCACGCGCTTCCTTGGAGGCGCGGACGTTGAAGCCGATGATCGGCGCGCCCGAACCCTTGGCCAGCTGCACGTCCAACTCGTTGATCGCGCCAACGCCGGAAAGCACGACGCGCGCGCGCACTTCCTCGTGCGCCAGCTTTTCAAGCGAACCGACGATAGCTTCAGCCGAGCCTTGCACGTCCGCCTTGATGACCAGCGGCAGTTCTTTGGCGCTCGAATCCTTGAACCGCGCCATCATCGACTCAAGCGACGTGCCGGTGCGCGACGCACCGCCGGTGCGTTGCTTCTTGGCGCGGGCG
This sequence comes from Terricaulis sp., assembly GCA_047601265.1. Lineage (GTDB taxonomy): Bacteria > Pseudomonadota > Alphaproteobacteria > Caulobacterales > Aquidulcibacteraceae > Vitreimonas. The sequence goes on along the minus strand of JASGJR010000001.1, from coordinate 2,507,833 downwards.
CGATAGTCCGCGACTTCGCGGGCGCGCGGTTCGTTATCGACAACGTTCAGAACGTCACCCGGCTCCGGCACGCCTTCGAGACCCATGATCTCGACCGGCTCGGATGGGCCTGCGCTTTGCAGTTGCTGACCACGCTCGTTGGTGATCGCGCGAACGCGGCCGACTTGGGCGCCGACGACGACGATGTCGCCGCGCTTCAGCGTGCCCTTTTGCACCAGCACCGTCGCGACCGTGCCGCGGCCCTTATCGAGCTTCGACTCGATCACCGTGGCTTCCGCCGGCCGGTTCGGGTTGGCGCGCAGGTTCAGGACTTCCGCTTGCAGCAGGATGGTCTCGACCAGTTCGTCGAGGCCCTGCTTCTTGAGCGCCGACACCTTCACGATTTGCGTGTCGCCGCCGAATTGCTCGGCGATGACTTCGTGCTGCGTAAGCTCGCTCAGAACACGGTCGGGGTTCGCGTCCTGCTTATCCATTTTGTTGATGGCGACGATCATCGGCACGCCGGACGCTTTGGCGTGCTGAATCGCCTCGATCGTTTGCGGCATGACGCCGTCATCACCGGCGACGACCAGGACGACGATGTCGGTCACTTGCGCGCCGCGTGCACGCATGGCGCTGAACGCGGCGTGGCCTGGCGTATCCAGGAACGTAACGCGCTGGCCGTCCGTCAGACGAACCTGATAAGCGCCGATATGCTGAGTGATGCCGCCCGCTTCGCCCGCGGCGACATCGGTCTGGCGCAACGCATCGAGCAGCGAGGTTTTGCCGTGGTCGACGTGGCCCATAATGGTCACGACCGGCGGACGCGGCTCCAAATTGTCATCGGTATCGACGATGTCGCCCGCGAGACCTTCTTCAACGTCGGATTCCGCAACGCGGCGGACGACGTGGCCGAATTCGGTGGCGATGAGTTCGGCCGTATCCGGGTCGAGCTCGTCGCTCTGCTTCATCATCTGTCCCTGACGCATCATGAACTTGATGATGTCGGTGACGCGGACCGCCATCCGGTTCGAGAGTTCTTGAACGGTGATGGATTCCGGGATGGTGACTTCGCGCTTGATCTGCTCGCGCTCGCCGCCGCCCATCAACTTGGCGCGGCGCTCTTTTTCTTTCTGCTGCGCACGGCGATATGCCGCCAGCGAACGCACGCGGTCGTCGTCACCGGCGACTTCGCGCTCAACCATGTCGAGCGTGAGACGGCCTTCGCGGCGCTTAGGTTCGCCCTTCTTAGTGGGTTTCACCGGCGCGACCGGCATCGGCTTGCGCGCCGATTTCACGCGGCCGCCAAGTTCGCTCAGTACATCGACCTGCTGCTCGCGCGGCTGTTGCGGCTGCGCAGCATTGGCAGCCTCTTGGCGCTGGGCGTTATTGGCGGCAACGCGCTCCTGCAGCGCTTCCTTGCGCGCAGTGGCGCGCTCTTCGGCTGCTGCCGCAGCTTCCGCCTCTTCTTGCTCGGCGCGGCGACGCGCCTCGGCTTCGGCGGCGAGCGCGTTTTGCTCGTCGGCCATTTTGCGCTGCGCATCTTCCAGCGCGCGGCGGCGTTCGTCTTCGGCTTGCTGACGCGCATCGCGCGCGGCCTTCTCGGCTTGCGCGCGGCGCACCGCTTCTTCGCGGCGGCGCGCTTCGACGTCGCTGATGCCGCCCGGCGGCGGCTTCGTCTCGACCGGCGCGGGCGCGGGTTCAGCGGCTTTGGTCTTCAGTGGCGGTGGCACGCCCGGACCTTGCTGCGGCGCTGCAGCGCCGCCCGCGCCTGGGCGATTGATAGAGCGCTTCTCGCGCACTTCGACCGCGACTTGCTTCGTGCGGCCATGACTGAAGCTTTGACGCACAGTCCCAGCGCTCGCCGTCCGCGTGAGCGTCAGCGGTTTGCGGCCGGAGGCAGGCGCGTCTTTTTCTTTCTGTTCGGAGCCGTCAGTCATGCAGTCCTAAGTCGTTTCCTAAATTCGCCGTTACGTTCAATTCTCAATGCGCCGCCAGCCACCGCATTACGCGGTTCCGGCGACCACGCCGCCCAGTCCCAGACCAGAAGAGCGCCAGGAAGCGGGCCAAGAGTCGGGGACAATGGTTCGGAATCCCGAAAGGCGGCCAATTTCGGCCGCCCAGACCAGCGCCATGGGCTCTTGAAGCAGGCAAGCGTGTATCACACGTTCCCGCCCTAGCGCCACGCCCAAATCCGCCGAGTCGAAGCACGCGACGGCGGGCGCGGGGCGGCCCCAGAGCCCTATATGGAGGCTCATCAGCTTTTCGCGACCTTCTTCGGCGCCATCTTTCGCTTCAATCAGCAAATGCAGCGGTTTTGCGCGGATTGCGCTTTCCACTTGCGTCGCGCCAATGGCGATGGCGGCAGCCCGCCGTGCAAGCCCGAGCAGATCGAGGCACCGCTTTGCCAGCAGCGTCTCTGCCTGATCGGCCAGACCGGCGGGAACCTTCACGTTCGCTTTAAACGCGCGCACGAACGCGCCCTGCTTCGCCGCGCGTGCGATGCTTGCACGGTCGGCGCGCACCCACGCGCCGCGGCCCGGCAACTTCGCCGCCACATCTGGCACGACAACATCGTCTGGGCCGCAAGCGAAGCGGAGCAGCGCCGCCTCGCTCATGCTATCGCCAGAGGCTATGCAGCGCCGTTCGCGCTGCCGCTTTTCATCATGCGCGGTCTGGGAAGACGGATGCGACACTCGGTTCGCTCCCTTCGTCGCCAACGGCTTCCGCCTCGGGCTCTTCCGGCGCGTCGATCCAACCCGCCGCGATGCGCGCATTGAGGATCAGCGCGTCGGCTTGCTCTTGCGACAATTGGAAGTCTTCGAGCACGCCGGGTTCACGCACGCGCTCACCGCCCTTGGTTTCAAACCAGCCGCGCAGTTCGTCACCCGTAAAGCCGGCGAAATCCTCAAGCGTCTTCACGCCCTTCTCGCCCAGGCCGACCAGCATTTGCGGCGTCAACCCCGGCACCTTGGTAAGCGCATCTTCAACGCCAAGTTCCTGGCGCTTGGCTTCAAGTTCAGCGGCAAGCTTGTCCAGATATTCCTTGGCGCGCGCCTGCAATTCTTCGGCGATCTCGTCGTTCAAGCCTTCGATGGACGCCAAATCGTTGGAGTCGACGTAAGCGATTTCTTCGACGGTCTCGAAGCCTTCCGAAGCCAGCAACTGCGCAAACATCTCGTCGACTTCGAGCGCCTTGATGAAAAGCTCGCTGCGGGTCGCGAATTCCTTCTGGCGGCGCTCCAACTCTTCGGCTTCCGTCAGAATGTCGATCGACCAGCCGGTGAGTTGCGAAGCGAGGCGCACGTTCTGACCCCGGCGGCCGATGGCCAGAGAAAGCTGCGGCTCCGCCACGACCACTTCTACACGCGCTTCTTCAGGATCGAGCACGACCTTCGACACTTCCGCCGGCTGCAGCGCGTTGACGATAAAGGTCGCCGGGTCGTTCGCCCACGGGATGATGTCGATCTTCTCGCCTTGCAGTTCGCCGACGACCGCTTGCACGCGGGCGCCGCGCATACCGACGCACGCGCCCACCGGATCAATCGAGCTGTCATGGCTCACCACCGCGATCTTTGCGCGCGAGCCCGGATCGCGGGCCGCGGCCTTGATCTCGATCACGCCTTCATAAACTTCCGGCACTTCCTGCGCGAACAGACGCGCCATGAATTCCGGCTTTGCGCGCGACAGGAAAATCTGCGGACCCTTGGTCTCACGGCGCACGTCATAGATGTAAGCGCGCGTGCGATCGCCAACGCGGAGGTTTTCGCGTGGGATCGATTCCGATTTGCGAATCACGCCCTCGGCGCGGCCCAAATCGATGATCACGTTGTAAAACTCGACGCGCTTCACCACGCCGTTGACGATCTCGCCGACGCGATCCTTGTACTCGCCGAACTGACGCTCACGTTCGGCTTCGCGTACTTCGTGATTGATGACCTGCTTGGCGGTCTGCGCGGCAACGCGGCCGAACTCGATCGGCGGCAGCAGCTCTTCGTATTCTTTGCCGACGACAGCTTCCTTGTCCGTCTTCAGCGCGACGTTCAACATGATGTCGGTCGACGGGTTGAACGGCCGCGTCTCTGGATCGAGCATGCTCTCGTCCACCACCGTCATCACCCGCTTCAGCGTCATTTCGCCGGTCTTCGGGTCGATGATGGCGCGAATGTCGTGCTCGGCGCCGTAGCGCGAGCGCGCGGCCTTCTGAAGCGCGTGCTCCATCGCCTCGATCACGATTTCCTTCTCGATCGACTTTTCCCGCGCGACCGCGTCAGCGATCTGCAGAATTTCCAGCCGGTTAGCGGAAATGCCGGTGCTCATGTTTCTTCCTCTTCCGTTTGCAAGGCGGCTTGCGCGGCCTTGGAGCGTTTCAAATCTTCTGCAATCAGCCGGTCGGTCAGCACGAGACGCGCATCCGACAGGCTAGCGAACGGCAATGACACTTCGATCTCGGAGTCCGGCAGCTTCAGCTGCACCGTGTCGCCATCGATGGCGCTAATGACGCCTTTGAAGCGGCGGCGGCCATCGATCATCGCCACCGTTTCAAGCTTCGCCTCGTGACCCATGAAGCGCTGAAAATCTTCGATGCGCATCAGGGGCCTGTCGATGCCTGGCGACGAAACCTCAAGGTCGTACTCATCCGGCATCGGATCTTCGGTATCGAACTGCGCCGACAGCGCGCGCGACAGCTTCGTGCAATCGTCGATGCCCATGTCGCCGTCGCTCAGCCGCTCCGCCATGATTTGCAGACGTTTGCGGCGGTTGCCGGACACGCGCACGCGCACCAGCCGGTATCCCAGCTCCAGAGCCGTCGGCTCAGCCATGGCGACAATGCGTTCTTCGACAGGATTGGTGGCGCGCACCGGTTCCTCAGGTAACAAAAAAGCGGCGGGCTTTTGGCCCGCCGCCGATACCCCCATCGAGGGCAATCAGCGATGTAGTGGTGTGGATATAGCCGCCGCCGAAGGGTTTGTCAGCCCCCTCTGACGCCCCGTAGCGGCGAGCACGCTTCTGCCGCAAAGGCGCGGCTGTATGCTTCCCTCATGAGAGCGGGCTTTGCCTTTGTCTTCATCCTGATGGCGCTGGCGCTGATCGCGCCCATCGTTGTCGCGGTTAATTTCTGGATGGACGCCGGCGACATGGTCGCACGTGCGGAGCGGGCCGGCGATCTGCGCCCTGGCTATGGTTTACGCCCGCTCTGGTCGCCCGAGCGCGTGATCGCCGCCGATCAATTCGCGCAAACCTGGGGCGGCCAAGGCGCGCCCTGCCGCACGCTGGCGCTCATGTGGACCGACTTCACCGACCCGGACGCGCATCCCCCGGCAATGCCGGTGTCGCAACGTGCCGCGACCGCCATCCTCGGCGACCGCCGCGGCACGTCGGTGCGCTGGCAGATGCGCCGCCTTTTGGTGGCGTGCCAATTGGAACGCCGCTTCAACGACGGCCAACTCGAGCGCATCTGGCTCGCGCATGTGAACTTCGGCGCGGGCGCCATCGGTCTCGACAAGGCCGCCACCGCCAATTTTTCCAAGCCGGCCGCTTCGCTCGATCCGCTGGAGTCAGCCAAGCTCGCGGTGCTGCTGCACGACCCGACTCTGCGCACACAGCCTGATCGCTGGAATGTCGAGGCGCAGAAAATCCTTGCGCGCGTCGCTGCCCGGCGGCGCTAGTCAGGAGCGCAAAAACCGCAGCCATACCGGCGCGCAATCGCCGAGGCGCTTTTGCTCGTAGCGGGTCGAAACGTGGCCAGGCCACGACCTTTGCCAATCGGCGGCGCGCTCCGCCGTCCACACAAACCGCGGGTCGCGCACAAAATGCTCAAGCGTCCAAGCCGCGTAGTTCGCCCAATCGGTCGCGAACCGCACTTGCGCGCCAGGCCGCAGCACGCGGGCCAGCTCGGCCAGGAAATGCGGCTGGATCAACCGCCGTTTGTGGTGCCGCAGCTTCGGCCACGGATCTGGAAACAAGATGTAGCAAAGGTCGAGCGATGCATCCGGCAATTGCGCAATCACCTCGCGCGCGTCGCCTTGATACAAGCGCACGTTCGTGACGCCGCTTTCTTCGATGTGCCGCAAGCAAGAGGCGACGCCGTTCAAAAACGGCTCGACACCGATGAACCGCGCCTCCGCATGCGCGGCTGCCTGCGCCACGAGATGCTCACCACCGCCGAAACCGATCTCGAGCACGGCTCCCCGTCTCCCTGAGGAGGGGTCGCGCGGTGTGGTGAACCTGGGTGTCTCGAGGATCAGCCCGCCCCCTACCCTCCCCGTTCGAACGGAGGGCGAGAACAATTCGTCCACATCAATCGGCGCGCTGACATCAATCGCCAGATGCGGCAGCAGCGTCTCCACCAGCGCGGCCTGGCGCGGCTTCAGCGTCCGCGCCTTGATACGGCCGAAGGTGCGCTGCAGGTGTCGGGTGTCAGGTTTCAGGCGTCGGCTCACGATTGCCGCGACGCGAACTCGCGGTCGACCCATATACATGATAGTTCTGACACCTGATACCTGAACCCTGGCACCGGAGGAGCACGGCAGATGCGCGAACAGCTCAATTTCTACATCGACGGCAAGTGGGTCCCGCCTGTGAAGGCGCGCACGCATGACGTGATCAACCCCGCCAACGAGGAACCTTGCGGCCGCATCTCGCTCGGCTCAGCCGCTGACGTGGACAAAGCCGTCGCCGCCGCGCGTAAGGCTTTCGAGACTTTCTCGCAGACCACAGTCGCCGAGCGCAAAGCCCTGCTCGACAAAATCATCGCCATCTATCAGCGCCGCATTCCGGAAATGGCTGAGACCATTTCCATGGAAATGGGCGCACCCGCTCCGCTGGCGACCGCCGCGCAAGCCCCGGCTGGCCTCGGCTACCTGATGGACGCCCGCAAGCAGCTCGACAATTTCGAGTTCGACTACGATTACGGCAACGGCCGCCGCATCCTGCGTGAGCCGATCGGCGTCATCGGGATGATCACGCCGTGGAACTGGCCGATGAACCAAGTCTGCGCCAAGGTCGGCCCCGCGCTCGCCGCTGGCTGCACCATGGTGCTGAAGCCCTCCGAATTGGCGCCGCTCAACGCCGTGCTGTTCACGGAAATTCTCGACGAAGCCGGCGTGCCGCCGGGCGTGTTCAATCTCGTCAACGGAGATGGCCCAGGCGTCGGCGAAGCGCTCTCCAAGCACAAAGACGTCGACATGATGAGCTTCACCGGCTCCACGCGCGCCGGCACCGCCGTCATGAAAAACGCGGCTGACGGCATCAAGCGCGTCGCCCTCGAACTTGGCGGCAAGAGCCCGAACATCATCCTCGACGACGCCGACCTCAAGAAAGCCGTCGCCGGCGGCATGATGCACATGTCGATGAACACCGGACAAAGCTGCAACGCGCCGTCGCGCATGCTGGCGCCGCGTTCGAAGTACGACGAGGTCGTCGCCATCGCTGCAGCGACAGCAAACTCGATCAAGGTGCAAAACCCGTCCAGCGCTGAGCCCGGCGCGATTGGGCCGCTCGCCAACGCCAACCAATTCCAAAAGGTGCAGGGCCTCATTCAAAAGGGCATCGACGAAGGCGCGAAGGTCGCCGCCGGCGGCGTTGGCCGGCCGGACGGCTTCAACCGCGGCTATTACGTGAAGCCAACCGTGTTCGCCGACGTCAACAACAACATGACCATCGCGCGGGAAGAAATTTTCGGACCGGTGCTGGTGATCATTCCGTACGACACGGAAGAAGAAGCCGTCTCCATCGCCAACGATACGCCGTACGGTCTCGCCGCTTACGTGCAAGGCAGCCAGGACCGCGTGCGCAAAGTCGCCCGCAAGCTTCGCGCCGGCAACGTGCACATCAACGGCGCGGCGTTCGGCGGCATGGGCACGCCGTTCGGCGGCTACAAGCAATCAGGCTTGGGCCGCGAAGGCGGTCACTTCGGCCTTGAGGAATTCACTGAGGTGAAAGCCGCCATCGGCTGGGGCGAATAACCCCACCTGAAAGCTAAAGCAGCATCAAAGCCCCTCCCGCGCGGGAGGGGCTTTTTTGTTCCCGTCCGAGTTGTACAAACTCTCAATAAACTGCAAACACCGCTTACACGCCAAATTAGCGATGACTGGCCGATGGTGCGCCCCATGAGCAACGCGGTCGCGACTGATCTCCAAAAACCCGGCTTTTATCTTTTGAACGATGCGGGCGGCCGCTTCGTCGTCGATCCCGATACGGGCGTCGTCATGCTTTCCGACGAGGGCATTCTCGATACCGAGCGCGGGATGGTCCACTGCGCCCAGCTCCGTGTCATCGAACCGTCGGGCTACACGTACACGCTTGATCTGGAACTGCGCCTCACTGGCCGTGTCCCGCAAATGGCCGGCAGCGAGGATTTGCTCGCGGGCTTTGGCATCGAGTGCGAAGCGCTCACGCTAACCGAAATCGCCGGCGCGTACGATGAGTACGACGACGAGGACGGCTACGACGCCGAGCCGGTGCGCATTGTCAGCTGGGCTGGCTTCACAGCAACCAAGGGCTACATCAAGCCAATGCTCGGCAGCGAGCATGCGCCGTTCGGCACCTTGATCGAACTCTGGATTCCCGGCGCAGGCGCTGGCTTCGCCAGCCTGACCATGATGGACGACGTCCCGCCGCCGCAAAGCCGCACGGCAATCTGGTCGCTCTAATCGCCGCCAGCCATTGAAATCACCAGCGCACGAGCCGAGAATCGGCGTGTGTTTCGGAGTTTCCGTCGTGGCTGAAAAATCGTGGCGCAAGCGCACGCTCGGCGAGCGCAAGTTGAAGCCCGAAACTTTGATGATGGGCTACGGCTACGATCCCATGCTGTCGGAAGGCTCGTTGAAGCCGCCGCAATTTCAGACCTCGACGTTCGTTTTCAAAACCGCGCAGGACGGCAAAGATTATTTCGCCGCCCTGCAAGGCCGCCGCAAACTGCAACCCGGCGAAGAGCCCGGCCTCATCTATTCGCGCTTCAACAACCCCAATCTGGAGGTCCTGGAGGATCGCTTGGCGATCTGGGATGAAGCCGAAGCGTCCCTGGGTTTTGCCTCCGGCATGGCGGCGATCTCGACCACGCTCTGGGCTTACGTCCGTCCCAACGACATCATCGTGCATAGCCAGCCGATCTACGGCGGCGCCGAGACATTGCTGCGCTCCCTTTTGCCGGAGTTCGGCGTCCACACAGTGACGTTCGAAGCCGAACATGGTCCTGACGCCCTGCTCAGCGCCGTCGAGCAAGCCAAGAAAATCGGCCGCGTCGGCTGCATCTATATCGAGACGCCAGCCAATCCGACCAACGCCCTCGTCGATATCGCCATAGCCCGCAAAGCGTCCGAAAGCTGCCTCAGCAACGGCGCGCGGCCGCCGGTCGTCGTCGACAACACCATGCTTGGGCCGGTGTATTGCACGCCGCTCGCGCACGGCGCCGACATCGTCGTGAACTCGCTCACCAAATATGTCGGCGGCCACTCCGACGTGATTGCTGGCGCCGCGTCCGGTTCGCGCGCGCTACTGGCGCCCGTGCGGCGCATGCGATCCACGCTCGGCACCATGTGCGATACCAACACCGCGTGGCTGTTGATGCGTTCGCTCGAAACCATGAAGCTGCGCCTGGAAGCGAGCGCTGCCGGCGCAGCTGAAGTGGCGGCATTCTTGCGCGGTCATGCGAAAATCAAAAACGTCTGGTATCTCGACTTTCTTCCCGCCGATCATCCGGACCGTCCCATCCACGAGCGCCAGAACAAAAGCGCGGGCTCCACCTTTTCATTCGAGATCAAGGGCGGTGAAATCGAAGCATTCGGCGTCTTGGACAAATTGCAGCTGATCAAACAGGCGGTCAGCCTCGGCGGCACCGAAACCCTTGCCTCGCATCCGGCATCAACAACCCATTCCGGCGTGCCGACCGCGGACCTGACGCGCTATGCGATCACGCCGGGACTCATCCGCATTTCCATCGGCATCGAAGATCCCGAGGACCTCATCGCCGATCTCAGCCAGGCGCTCGAAGCCGCCTGAGCTATTCGGTTTTTTGGATTGACTGCAGATAAGCAATGAGCGCGTCGACGCCGACCGGGTTCATCTGAAAATCCGGCATCGGGTGCGCGACCTGAATGCCCTCAATCAGCTCCTGGCGCAACACCTCGGCATGATAGCGCGACAGCACCGTGCGAAATTTCGGCGCCGCTGGATTGGGGCTATCCCCGCTCGTGCCGACAGCGTGGCAAGTCGAGCACTGATTTTGCGCAATTTCGCGCCCGTCAGCGATCTGATCCTGCAACGAAACGCCGCTGACTGCGCGCGTGTCGATTGGCGGCGACGCACACGCGGTTAAGCAGCACAAGGCCGCTGCCAAGAGGCTCATCCGGATCATGGTCGTCTCCGCCGTTTCGCGTACCCGGCAGATTTCTATATGTAGGAGCGGATGTCGATTCCCGCCGCGCCCAAATTCGATTCTGACGCAGCCACGGCGCTTACGGCGTTGAATGACCGCACGCCGGTTGTCCTGGTCACTGGCCGCGCCGGCACCGGCAAGAGCCATTTCATCCGCTCGCTGGTGGAGGCCGATCGCGGCTATCCACAAGCGCTGCTGGCGCCCACTGGCCTCGCCGCCATGAATATTGGCGGACAAACGGTGCATTCATTCTTTGGCTTTCCCCCGCGTCCGCTCATCGGCAATCACGAAAAGCCCAATTGGTTTTTCACACGCACAGCGCGCGCGCTGCGGCGCTTGATCATTGATGAAATCTCCATGCTGCGCGCCGACGTGCTCGACGCCATGGATCAGCACCTCAAAGTGGCGCGTAAATCTTCGCGCCCGTTCGGCGGCGTGCAGATGTTGCTGGTGGGCGACTTCTACCAGCTGCCGCCGGTCGTTCGTGGTGAAGAAGGCCAGCTGCTCGAAGACGCCGGCTATGCCAGCCCCTACGCGTTTTCGGCGCACGCCTTCCGCGATGCGCCGATGGCTGCCGTCGAGCTTACCGAGGTGCATCGCCAAACCGATCGCGACTTCATCGCCATGCTTTCCGCGATACGCGAGCGCCGCGGCGTCGAACACGCCGTCTCCGTGCTCAACGAAGTTTGCCTCGAACGCGATCTGCCGAAGCGGCCCGTATTGCTCTGCGCCACCAACGCGGTTGCGGACAATTACAACGCGCGCGGTCTCGCTTCGCTTGAGACGACGGCTGCGCGTTATCGCGGCGGCTTCGAGGGCGAAGCGCCGAAAGCCCAAGGTGATCGCTTTCCCGCGCCCATGGAGCTGGTCCTGAAGAAAGGCGCGCGCGTGATCTTCACACAGAACGATCCCGAGGGGCGCTGGGTGAATGGATCGCTCGGCACAGTGACCGCGCTCGATGAGACCGTCATCAACGTCAATCTTGATACCGGTGACGAAGTTGACGTCGAACGCGCAACCTGGCCGCAAGCACGCTGGAGCTGGAACGCCACGGAAAACCGCATGGAAGTGAAAGAGGAATTCAAATACGTGCAATTCCCGCTGGCGCCCGCCTGGGCGCTCACCATCCACAAAGCCCAAGGCATGACGCTCGATAGCGTCGAGATTGATCTTGGCCGCGGCGCATTCGCGTCGGGACAAACCTATGTGGCGCTCTCCCGTGCGCGCAGCATGCAGGGCCTGCGCCTCACCCGCCCGCTGACGCCGCGCGACGTACAAGTTGATCCGGCGATTGCCGAGGGGCTGGCGCGAATCGGCGCCTAAGCAAACGCGCGGCGCGGCGACGCCGCGTGCTCGCCGTACACCGTGCCGGCGTCGTCCACCTCAACAAGCTTCACATCGTAGCCCCACAAGTCGGCGATGTGCTGCAGCACTTTGAGCGCGTCACTTTCTTCGAGCGTGATCTTGTCCAGGACGCGGTGCTGCAGGATGAGCTTCCGGTCCCCAGCGAGATCGACGTCGACAATCTGAATGTCGGGATCGCGATAGGCGACGTCATATTGCTTCGAAAGCGCGCGGCGGATTTTGCGATAGCCGCGCTCGTCGTGGATTGCCGCCACTTCCAACTCTTCCTGATCCTCATCGTCGACCACACGGAAGAAGCCGAAATCACGGATAACTTTCGGCGACAGGAATTGTGAGACGAAACTTTCGTCGCGGAAGTTCGCCCATACGTCTCGCAACGTACCGTAGCCGTCGCCGTTGCCGGCGATGTCCGGCATCCATTCGCGATCTTCCTCGGTCGGGTTGAGACAAATGCGCTCGATGTCGCACATCATCGCAAATCCCAACGCATACGGATTGATGCCCGAATAGCGGCGGTCGTCGAAGTCCGGCTGCATCACCACGCTCGTGTGCGAGTGCAGGAATTCCAAAAACGCGCCGTCATCGATCTGTCCGGTCTCGTGCAGCCGGTTCATGATGCGGTGGTGTACGAACGTAGCACAGCCCTCGTTCATCACCTTGGTTTGCCGCTGCGGATAGAAATACTGATTGATGAGACGCACGATGCGCAGGATTTCACGTTGCCATCCCGCCAAGCGCGGCGCCGTCTTTTCCAGAAAATAGAGCAGGTTTTCTTCAGGCAAGCCGAGCAACGCGCGGCGCCGTTCGTCCTCTTCCTTGCTCTGTTTACGCTTTTGGCCCTGCGGCACCGTGCGCCACAGATCATTGAACAATTGCTCGCCGTGCCGCCGCCGCTCCTCCTCACGCAACTGTTCCGAGCGCAAGTCTGGCATGCGCTTGCGCGGAAAACGATGGATGCCGTGGCTCTGCAGCGCGTGCGCAGCGTCCAGCACGCGCTCCACTTCGCCGATGCCGTAGCGATCTTCGCACTTGGCGATGAACCCGCGCGCAAATTCCAGATAGTCACGGATGCCGCCGGCATCGGTCCATTGCTTGAACGCGTAATTGTTCTTGAAGAAGTGGTTGTGGCCGTAGCCAGCGTGGGCGATCACCAGCGTCTGCATCATCGCGGAGTTTTCCTCCATGATATAGACGATGCAGGGATTTGAGTTGATGACGATCTCGTACGCGAGCCCTTGATAGCCTTTGCGGTAGAGCGCCTCGTTGCGCGCGAACTCTTTTCCGAAGCTCCAGTGCCGATAAAAAAGCGGCATGCCTGTCGAGGCGTAAGCGTCGAGCATCTGCTCGACCGTTATGACCTCGATCTGGTTGTCGTAGACGTCGAGCCCCATTTCGCCCAGGGCGATCTCACTCACCGCGTGTTCGACGCGTCGAAGCAAATCGAAATCCCAGTCGGGGCCTTTGAACAAAAGCTTCGAGTCAGGAGCGAGCAACGTCATGTGGCCTCCGCACCCGCGGAGTTGCGCGAGAACAGCTCACGAAACACCGGATAGATGTCGCGGCGATGGCGGACTTTGCGCATGGCGAACGGTTGCCCCTCCGCCACGCGGCGATACGCGCGCCAAAGGTTGGTCGAAGGCTCGCCCGCGCCAGGCTGCGTCTCGTCCTCATCGTCCATGCCGACTTCGACATAGGCGTAATATTGGCAAATCGGCAGGATCACATCCTTCAGCTCGTTCAGCACCACCGCATTGTCGCTGGAGGTATTGTCGCCGTCGGACGCTTGCGCCGCATAGATATTCCAATCCGTCACCGGATAGCGGTCGCGCACGATCTCGGCCATCTTGAACAGCGCCGTCGACACCACGGTGCCGCCAGTCTCGCGCGAATAGAAGAACGTCTGCTCGTCGACCTCGGACGCTTCATGCGTGTGGCGGATGAACACCACATCCACGTGCTCGTAGCGGCGATTGAGAAAGAGATAGAGCAGCGAATAGAACCGCTTCGCCAAATCCTTCATGTGCTCGTTCATCGAGCCGGAGACGTCCATCAAACAGAACATCACCGCCTTGGCGATCGGCTTCGGCGTGGTTTCCAGTCGGCGATAGCGCACATCGACGGGGTCAATGTACGGAATGAGCTTGGTGCGCTTTTGTGCGCGCTCTAGTTCGACTTTGAGTTTGGCGATCGTGTCCGCATCGTCGCCGCGCGCTTCGGCTTCAGCGACTTTCGCCTGCAACGCCGCGATCTCTTCCGGCTTCGGGCGCTTCAGCGCGATGCGGCGCGACATCGAATGCCGCAACGTGCGCGGCACCGAAATCCGCGCCGGCGGTCCAGAGGTGGCAAAGCCCGCGTTGCGATAGAGGAAAGAGGTTGCGCCCGCGATTTGCCGCTTGGCGAGATCCGGCAACTCCAAATCTTCCAGATACAGATCGAGATATTCTTCATCGGAGAGCGCGAAGCGGAACTCGTCTTCGCCCTCGCCTGAATCGCTCGCTTGCGATTTGCCGCCGCCGCCGCCTTCGGGACGTTCGATGGTGTCGCCTTCGATGTACTTTTTGTTGCGGGGCAACAGATAGTCGCGCACGCCGCCTTGGCGCGAGCGATGCAGATGCGGTTCGTGCACCCCGCCGGCGGGGATCGAGACCTCGCCGCCTTTGCCCGCGTCCTTGATCGAGCGGCTCGACGACGCTTCACGCACCGCTTTCCGCACCTGCGCGCGTGCGCGCCGCAAAAATCGTTGCCGGTTGGCGAAGCTCTTGCCGCCGGGATTGAGGCGCCGGTCGATGATGTTCATGCGCGGCGCCTAACCGGCTTGCTTGACGCGCATGTACCACTCGACCAACCGCCGGACTTGCCGCTCGGTGTAGCCGCGCTCGACCATGCGCAACACGAACTCCTCGTGCTTCTTCTCGCTTTCGCCGTCCTTCTTCGAGCCGAAGCTGATGACCGGCAGAAGATCCTCGACTTGGCTGAACATGCGCCGCTCGATCACTTCGCGAATTTTCTCATAGGAGGTCCACGACGGGTTCTTGCCGCCATGCGAAGCGCGCGCGCGCAGCGTGAACTTCACCACTTCGTTGCGGAAATCCTTCGGATTGGCGATGCCAGCTGGCTTCTCGATCTTCGACAGCTCTTGGTTCAGCAGCTCGCGATTGAGCAGCTGGCCGGTGTCGGGATCCTTGAAGTCGATATCCTCGATCCAGGCGTCCGCGTAATCGACGTAGCGATCGAACAGATTCTGTCCGTAGTCGTGATAGCTCTCGAGATAAGCCTTCTGAATTTCGTTGCCGATGAACTCCGCATAACGCGGCGCCAGATCGGCCTTCACGAACTCCAGCAACTTGTTCTCGGTCTCCTGCGGATACTGCTCGCGCCGGATATTGGTCTCCAACACATACATCAAGTGTACGGGATCGGCGGCGACTTCGGTCGTGTCGTGATTGTAGGTCGCGGCCAGCACCTTGAAGGCAAACCGCGTTGAAATGCCTTCCATGCCTTCATCGACGCCGGCGGCGTCCTTGTATTCCTGCATCGTGCGCGCCTTCGGATCGACTTCCTTCAGGCTCTCGCCGTTATAGACGCGCATCTTCGCGAACGCGTTGGAGTTCTCGTGCTCCTTCAGTCGCGACAGCACCGAGAAGCGCGCCAGCATTTCCAGCGTGCCCGGCGCACACGGCGCCTCGTTCAGCTCGGAGCCGCGGATCAGCTTTTCGTAGATCTTTTGCTCTTCTTGCACCCGCAGACAGTACGGCACCTTGATCACGAAGATACGGTCGATGAAGGCTTCGTTGTTCTTGTTATTCTTGAACGCCTGCCACTCGCTCTCGTTCGAGTGGGCCATGATGATGCCGTTGAACGGGATGGCGCCGATGTTTTCCGTGCCGACGTAATTCTGCTCCTGGGTTGCAGTCAGCAACGGGTGCAGCATTTTGATCGGCGCTTTGAACATCTCGACAAATTCGAGCATGCCCTGATTGGCGCGGTTCAAACCGCCCGAGTACGAATACGCGTCCGCGTCGTTCTGCGCGTACATTTCCAGCTTGCGAATATCGACCTTGCCGACCAGCGAGCTGACGTCCTGGTTGTTGTCGTCGCCCGGCTCTGTCTTCGCCACAGCGATCTGCCGCAACCGCGACGGCATGACTTTCGCCACGCGGAATTTGGTGATGTCGCCGCCAAACTCGTCGAGCCGCTTGATGCACCATGGGCTCATCAGCCCGCTCAGACGCCGGCGCGGAATGCCGTACTCGTCTTCGAGCTTCTGGCCCCACACTTCCGGATCGAACAATCCGAGCGGATGTTCGAACACCGGGCTCATGTCGTCGCCGGCTTTCAGCACGTAGATGGGCTTTTCTTCCATCAGCGCCTTCAGGCGCTCGGCCAGCGAGGATTTGCCGCCGCCGACCGGACCCAGCAGATAAACAATCTGCTTGCGCTCTTCCAAACCTTGCGCGGCTTGGCGGAAGAAAGCGACAATGCGCTCGATCGTTTCTTCCATGCCGTAGAACTCGGCAAAGGCCGGATAGAAGCGGACCGTGCGGTTCTGAAAAATCCGGCCGAGACGCGCGTCTTTCGACGTGTCGACCATTCTCGGTTCGCCGATCGCTGCGAGCAGTCTCTCGTGCGCCGTCGCGTACGCCATCGGATCGTCCCGGCACAGCGTCAGGAAGTCCTGCAGCGACATTTCCGCTTCGCGCCGCTGTTCGAACGAGCGCGCATAGCTGCGAAAAAGATCTTCAGACATCGGTCCTCCGTCGCGTCCGCCAGCCGAGACTTACATAATTGTTCCGGCTCCGTGGCGCATTTATGAAAGCTTCCTCATGAACGTAGGCTGTGTGGGTCGAAGCCCCGAGGATGACATGATTTGCCGGGGCTCGCGCGCGCCGACTGCCAAATCCTCATCAACTCTGGTGTCATCCCGTCACCGCCTTTTCAGCATCAACGCACAACAGGGCGCGCGGTTCTGGTTCGATAACGATCGGTAAAAATCCTCACTTTACGCGGCCTTAAGCACGATCCGGCACATCTCATTGGTTCGCACCGCGAGGGGACGATGAGTGACACGGCATGGGTTCTGAAGGGCGTCGACCCTGCTGCACGGCAGCAGGCGATCAACGAGGCCGCCCGTCGCGGCGTCTCCCTGGCTGACCACCTCACTGATATTGTTCTGCAAAATGCCTTGGCCGACCAGATGCGCGCCGGCGGCGCAGCGCTTTTGGCCGAGACTGACGCGGAAACCGACATCCGTGTGCCTGCAGAAGATGCAAGCACGGCTTTTGCCATCCGCCATCGCCTCAAGGCGCTGGAAAAGCGCCTCTCCGCCTCGGTCGGCAGCATTGACGGCACCATTCACGCGCTCGACGCCGCGCTTTTCGACCTGACCTCCCGCCTCGGCGACGTCGAAGCCCTGGCCGGCGACAGCACGCACGCGTTCAGCCAAGCGCTTCAAGAACTGCAGGCCAACCTCGCGGCGCTCCGCATCCAGTTCGTCGAAGCCGACGACGCAGCGCGGACGAACGCCGAAACCAATCAGATCGCGCACCTCGAACTCGCCGACGCATGCGGCGAACTTGATCAGCACATCGACACCGTTGAGGTCATCGCGCGCGGCGCGGAGACCGCCGCCGCCTCGCTGGCGGTGCAACAGGAGGCGTTGCGCCAAGCCGTCGCCAGCGATCTCGACTCGCTCGCCCATCAAACCAGCATGCGCCTCGGCGAAGGTCTCGACCACGTGCGCGCCGCCGCTGACGCCGCCGCCCGTCACGCGGACGCCGCCGCAGCCCATGTCGTCAACGAACTCCGCGCCGTCCGCGAGGCCATCGATGCGCGCCTAGAGGAGCAGGCTGCGGAAACCAAAAACCGCATGCACGCTGCGTTCGTGGACGCCGCCGACCGCATGGCCGCGCTCGCCGACCGCGTTCTCGCCGCTGAGCACACCCAAACCCGCGCCACCGATCTGCTGCGCGGCGAAATCAGCAACGTCGAAGACGCGAGCCAGAGCGCGCTGGCAGAAACCGCTGAAAGCCTACGCCGCGCCGACGCCCTTTTGGCTTCCGACCTGACGCGCGCGCGTGACGCCGCCAGCGCCGAGATCGCCGGCGTCCGCGCCGAGATGGCGCGCGAAACCCAGGACATGGAAGAGCGCCACCTCGGCGCGCTTGCCCGCCTCGCCCAAGTCGAAGCCGCGCTCAACGGCGCCAGCGTCGAGACTGAAGATCTGCGCAATTCGATCGCCATCCGCATGGCGGCGCTGACCAACAGCACGCGCGACAGCCTGACCCAAGCCGAATCCGCGTGGAATGAGCGCTTTGACGGCCTCGCCGCACGCGTCCGCAACACCGACCAAAACGTCGAAGAAGCGCGCCACGCGCTCGCCGCTGACACTGAGCGTGTCGAGGCCTGCACCATGGCCGCACTCGAGAAACTCAACGCCGATCGCCTCGCTGGTGACGCCGCCATCGCGCACGATCTCGACGGCGTCTTCACCGCGACGCGCGCTTCCATCGCCGACGTGCGCTCAAGCTTGGAGACGGAAACTGCTGCTCTGCGCCGGCAAAACGCCAGCCTGCAGGCGCGCCTCGATGTGGTCGACACTGCGCTCACTGCGATCACGCCTCTGCAAATCGCCGTCGGCGAAATTCCGGGCCTCAAGAAAGCCGCCGCCGAACTGAGCGACCTGCAGGAGATCGCCGCGGAAATCCCGGCGCTGAAGGCTGCCACCGCCGCCCTGCCCGTATTGCAAGCAGCGCTCGCGCGCGTCGAAGGCGCGCAGCACAATCGCAGCTTCGAGATGGACATGCTCTCGCGCGTGGCCGATCTCGAACGCCGCGCCCAAGCGCTGGCCGGCGACAACACCAGTCAGCTGTTGCGCACTCAGATCGAGGCGCTCGCCGCCAAGCTCTCAGCGCAAGCCGACGCGCCCGCGGCGATCGCTGCGCTACGCAGCCAGATCGCCGCGCAAAGCAGCGCGCTCGCCAGCCAGGGTCAGCGCCTGGCCGCGCACGAGACGCGGATCGGCGCACAAGAAAGTGCGGTCACCGAGTCCGCCGACAATCTGCATAATGTGGCCCGCATGCTGGGCCGCGTCAGCACCCAGACCGCCGAGACAGAGACGCTGGCGCAAGAACGCCTGCACAAGCTCGAGGTCGGCTTCGCCGACCTGCGCCTGAACCAGCTTTCGGCGGCCGATCACGCCGACAAGGCATCCATCGAAACCGTTTCCATCATCAATGCGCGAATCCAGGATATGGAGGAGCGCGCGAGCTCGGCGCTCGACGAACTGCACAAGCAGATCATGCACTTCGTGGCCGAGAACGATCGCCGCATCAGCCTTCTGGAGCACGCGCCGCCCCCGCCGCTGCCCCAAGCGCCGTTCGCACACATAGAGCAGCGCCTCGACGAATTGGAGCTTCGTGATTTCGGCGCCGAGTTTATCGAACTCCGCCGCCGCATCGACGATCGCATCCTCGGCCTGGAACAGCGCAGCATTACCGCCCTGGAGCGCGTGTGCGACTCGGTGGCGATGATCGAGCAGCGCCTTACCCAGCAGGACGAAGACATGCGCGACATGCGTAGCGCCTGACCGCTCTTCACGCATCTGTGCGCGGAAAGACGTACAAACTGCGACAACGCTGCAACTTGGCGCCCACAAAGCGCCTAAACCGCCTGCAATTGTTGTGAATGAGACGTTCGCATTCACCCTTTTGCAATCGGCGAACGTCAATCCTGTCACATGGCGTTACGCAAAAGATTCTCTTTCGCGGCCAGAGCTCTCGCCGCGACGCTCTTCCTCACCGGGATTCTGCTCCTTTGGGCGCAGTCACAAGTCCCGGCGCAGGCTGAGTCCGCGTCGCGCAAACCCAGCCCTGCTAGCTTCGTCCGCATTCTCGATGGCGAGACCATCGAAGACCTGCGTTCCGACGTCGTTTACCGGCTCGCCAATGTCGACACCGCCCGCGCCGACACGCACATCGCCTGCACCGCCGAGCGCCGCATCGCCGACCGCGCCGCCGCGACCACCGTGGCGCTCGTCTCCCGCGCCCGCCGCATCGACGTGCGCCCGACCGGCGAACGTGACGGCGCCGGCCAGCCCACGGCTTACATCGCCGCCGACGGCCGCGACCTCGGCGAAGCGCTCATCGACCGCGGCTTTGGCCGCCCCGAGCGCGACAGCGGCCAGCCCTGGTGCGACGCAGGCGGCGGCCTGATCCTCTGATTTGAGGTAACTCAGCGCCGCTTCGGCGCTTGTCTCGCCCGGCGGGCCGCCATAAGCGGGGCCATGCCTCCCGCGCTCTCCCCGATGGACGAACTCATCAAGACGCTCACGCTCGACCAAATCGAGGTGAACCTTTTCCGTGGCTTCACGCCTGAAGAGGAGCGCTTCCGCATCTTCGGCGGCCAGGTCGTCGCTCAAGCCTTGCTTGCCGCCTACAAAACGGTTGAAGGCCGCGTCTGCCATTCGCTGCAGAGCTATTTCATCCGGCCCGGCGATCCGAGCATCCCTGTGCTCTATCAAGTCGAGCATTCGCGCGACGGCAAGAGTTTCACCACCCGTCGCGTTATCGCCATTCAAAAAGGCGAGCAGATCTTCAACCTCGCCTGCTCATTCCAGGTTCCGGAAGACGGCTTCGACCATCAGAACGCGATGCCCGACGTGCCCGGACCCGAGGGTGTGCCGGACGAGAACGAACGCTGGCGCGTGATGTTCAAGGATCAGCCCGAGCAGTTGAAGCGCTGGGTGCGCAACCGCCCGATCGAAATGCGCCCGATCGATCCAATCAACTTGCTCGATCCCAAACCAGCGCCGTCTGAACACGCCATCTGGTTGCGGGCTACACGCGATCTTGGCGACGACATCGTCATGAACCAGGCGCTGCTCGCGTACGCGTCCGACTTTTCGCTGCTCGGTACTGGGCTACGCCCGCACGGCGCGAGCTGGATGTCCGGCGTGCAAACCGCGAGCCTCGATCACATCATCTGGTTCCATCGTCCGACCAACTTCGCGCGCTGGCACCTCTATGTACAAGACAGCCCCTCTGGCTCCGGCGCGCGCGGCTTCAATCGCGGCGCGATGTACCGCGAAGATGGCGTACTCGTCGCATCCGTCGCGCAAGAAGGCCTGATGCGCAAACGTTGACGGCACGCGCTACCGTTTCGTTAGAAAAGCTGTGAAGTGATCTGAGTTACATTCGCCCCATGCGCAGCAAATGGGTCGACAGTGACGATTACTTCGGCCCGGATCGGCGCGAGCGTCGCGCGATGCGTTTGCACGACCGCCGTCGCGACGACGAAACGACGGAACAACCGTCGCTCGGCGCAACGCTGCGCCGCCTGCGTGTTCTGCTCGCCAATCCGCCGCAACCAAACTCGCACAATCGCGCGCTCAATTTGATCGGCGCAGCGGTTGCCATGGCGGAGTCGGCGCAAAACCACGCGTGCTCCGCCGCGCTGCGCCGCGCCGGCGATGCGTTGCGCATTAGGCCCGACGACTTCGACTCCGCCGAGCCGGTGATCGCCGAAGCGATGAGCTATCTCTGATAGCCGAAGCGCTCGGCCCATTGTGTCAACAGCGGCAACACTGGCGCCAGCTCTGCCTCATAGCGCCGCCACTTTTCCACTGAGCGCTTGTAAATCGGCTCGATCACCTGGCGCGCGCTCGGCGTGTTGATGTCGCGCCGCTTGGCCGTTTCGCTGAACGCCAACATCGCGTCCTCGAACGGCACGCCGAGAAAGTCAGTCAGCCTGCGCGCCTGCGCGCCGACGTCGTCCACCGTATCCTCGTAGCGCGTTTCAATGAGATCGAGCGCGAGCTTCTCCCGGCATGACAGCATCAGGCGCATGATCGCGTCATAATAATTGGCGGCGCTTGCAAGCTCCAAAAACTGCGCCATCGCCGCATTCATGCCGAAGCGCTGCACATAGCACGAAAGGATGACGTCGCGCGGATCGCGCAATGCAAAGATGATCTTGGCGTCGGGAAATACACGCTTGATCAACGGCAGCACGACGATGTTGAGCGGCAGTTTGTCGACAACGATCGCGCCATCCGGTGGCGCATCTTCTTCGCGCACCCGGCGCCAAAACGCAGCGCGCGCGCTCTCGATCTCCGTGTCCGATAGCGCCGCAAAATTCGCCAGCTTCTGTTCGTCGCCTATCACGCTCGCCAGCGCGTTGGCGAAGTGCTCGCGCTCCTCGATGCAGACGATGCGGCTGTGCGATGACAGGATTTGATCCAGGAGCGTTGTGCCCGACCGCGGGAAACCCACCAGAAACACCGGCGCGGGATACGCACTTGCTGCGGCCGGCCGCCACGTACTCACATCGCTCGCCGCCACCAGCGCCGTCATCCGCGCCACGCCGGCGGGATGGTAGAGCAAGTGCGTCGCGCTCAGCAGCGCCGCGTTCTGTGTCCGCAAAATCTGGTTGGCGTTGGTGTATGCCTCAAACGCCGCGTGCGTTTCACCGCGCCGGTCGCGCGCATCGCCAATAATCCCCCAAGCGATCGCCGCATTGGTTTGCGATGCGTGCGGGTTTGCCACCACGCCAGCGGCCGCCGCCTCTGCGCCCGCATAATCCTTCTCACGCTGGAGCGTTTGCCCCAACGCGATGCGTGCAATTTCGTTGGCGGGATCGCTTTTGAGCGCCGCTTCAGCGTGCTCTTTCGCCCGCGCTAGGTCGTGCGCCTCTTCGTGCCCGCGCGCGAGGCCCGCGTGCGCTGCAGCGTCGCCCGGTGCGATCCTCAGCGCGCGCTCGTACGCCGCCATCGCCGCCGCCGGATTGCGCGCGTGATTTTCAAGATTGCCGAGATTGCGCCACGCGTCGATCAATCCGCCTGCGCCCGCGCGCGTGAAAAAATCCCGCGCCGCTTCGATCTCTTCCAACTGCCGCAACGCTACCGCGAGTGCATTCATGATCGCTGGCTGGTTCGGCGCGGCCTGGTTCGCGCGTTCCAGATGCCGCTTTGCGCCCACAAAATCGCCCTGCTCCAGCGCCACCAGACCCAGAATCTGGTTGCCGTTTGGATCGAGTGGCCGGCGCGCGATCACCTGCTGTGCGAACTGCCGTGCGGCTGCGAAGTCGCGCCGCGCATAAGCCGCGCCCGCCGCCTGCGTGAGCCGCCAGGCTTCCGGATCGGGGTTCATGAGTGCGCGCGCCGGACAAACATCGAAGCCCAGCCTTGTGACAAGTTCGCCCGCGCGCGTCCATGCTCTACACTTGCCCGCAGGCAGGGAACGCAGACGCCGCCGCCGCGTCTAAACACATCGAGGAGCAGCGATGTCCGCGTCACAAGAAGCCAAGGGTGCAGATTTCAGCCAAGGCATTGATCGCGCCACCCTCACCGATGGCGCGACGCTTTGCGGCCACGTGGGCGATGAAGCCGCGTTGCTCTCGCGCCGAGGCGATCAATATTTCGCCGTAAGCGGCAGCTGCACCCATTACGGCGGTCAGCTCGCCGAGGGCGTGATCGAAGGCGACCTCGCGCATTGCCCGCTGCACCATGCCTGCTTCGATCTCCGCACTGGCGAAGCGCTTACCGGACCGGCATTCTCGCCATTAAAGCGTTGGCGCGTAGACGTGAGCGCCAACCGCCTCACCGTCAGCGCCCCGCTCGCGGATGCCGCGCCGCAAAAACTCAAAGCCGATCCCAGCATCAAACGCATCGTCATCATCGGCGGCGGTGCGGCCGGCTTCGCGGCCGCCGAAATGCTGCGCCGGCGCGGCTTTGACGGCGCGCTCACGATGCTCAGCGAGGACAGCGACGCCCCGTACGACCGCCCCAATCTTTCCAAGGACTATCTCGCCGGCGAAGCCCCGGAAGAATGGATGCCGCTACGCGACGATGCTTTCTACAAGGACAGCAAGATCGACCTTCAACTCGCGACCAAGGTCGCCAAGATCGATACCGGCGCGCGCACCGTCACCAATGCGAGCGGCCAATCTCATGCCTACGATCGCCTGCTCATCGCCACGGGCGCCACGCCCATTCATCCTCCCGGCTACGCACATTCGCGCGTGCACACGCTGCGCTCGTTCGCCGATTGCCGCGCCTTGATCGAAGCTGCCAAGACTGCCAAACGCGCCGTCGTGGTTGGCTCAGGGTTCATTGGCCTCGAAACCGCCGCCGCCCTTCGACACCTCGGCATTGCCGTCGATGTCGTGGCGCCTGAAGCATCGCCGATGCTCAAACTGCTGGGCGAAGATATCTCGAAATCCATCCAAGCCGTGCATGAAAAGCACGGCGTGCGCTTTCACTTCGGTGAGAAGGCCGCCGGCTTCGACGGCGCCAAGCTCCAGCTGGAAAGCGGCAAAACGCTTGAAGCCGACTTGCTTGTTCTCGGCATGGGGGTGAAGCCCAACACGCAACTAGCGGAAGCCGCTGGTCTCAAAGTTTCCAACGGCATCGAGGTCGATGCTTATCTGCGCACCAGCGACGCGCATATTTTCGCCGCCGGCGACGTCGCCCGCTATCCCGACCCGGTTGGCGCCGAGACCGCGCGCGTCGAGCACTGGGTCGCCGCCCAGCGGCAAGGCCAGTTCGCCGCCATCAACATGCTCGGCGCGCAAACACCGTTCACAGCGACGCCGTTCTTCTGGAGCAACCACTACGAAGATCTCCACCTCCACTATGTCGGTTATGCCTCGTCGTGGGAGCGTGTGGACATTGACGGCGACGTCAATGCCGGCGCGTACACCGCGCGCTACATCCGCAACGGTCGCGTAATCGCGGCCGTCTCCAACAACCGCAACAAGGAAAACGTGCGCATCCAACTCGACATGGGCAGCGAGCGCCGCAAAACCTCAGCGCAGGCCTAGCGCTACGGCTCTATACCTGCTCGCAAGCTGCGCCGGCTGTGAGCCAAACCGCGCCGCCGGACGTACTGCCCATGCACCAAATCTCCCTTGAGACGGGAAATGTCGCCGAGCCAACATTTGGAGCCGACGCCAGAGGGCGGTCCGTCCAATTTACCCCCGAGAATCACAAAATTCGCCATCCGCGCTGCGGCGTCGTTTTCTCACTCAAATATTTCTCAAAAATCACACCTCTGTGATCTTGTGGACAGGCGGGTAATCTGCGCATGCTTTCCGAAGGTTCAGGAGCCGCTACGCCCAGGCCCCTAACCGCACCAAAAGCACCAAAGAAGGCGACCGGGCCCAAACGGTCGCCTTCACTGTTTTGGAGCGCCGCCAATACGTTAGCGGCCCACATTTATCGATCCAGGAAGGCCTTGGTGACGCCGTTGGTCCAGCCGAAGCCGTCCTGCACCGCGTATTCGCCGCCGCCGCCCGGCAGCCCCCGCACCACATCGTATTTCTCGACCAGGCGCCCCGTCGCCTTGAACACCGTTTCCACGGTCGCAAGCCAGCGGCGGCGGATGGTTTCCGACAACGCAGCCGCGCCATAGCGGGCAAAGCCCTCGACCGCGAACCATTGCAACGGCGCCCAGCCATTCGGCGCGTCCCACTGCAAGTCGCTCTGCACGTTGGTCATCAGCAACCCGCCCGGCGCCAGCAATTGCGCTTCAACGAGCCGCGCCGTCGACGACGCTTGCGCGTCATCGGCCACACCAAAGAACAACGGCACGGCCACCGCAGCGCTGACCGCACCCCGCAGCTTTCCGCGCACCCAGTCATAGTCATCGTAGGCGCCAAGCGCGTCGTTCCACAGATGACGCTGCATCGCCGCGCGCCGCGCTGTCGCCAGCGTCGCATAGTGCTTGGCATCCGCCGCTTGGCCGAGCGCCGCAAAACGCGCCGCCAAAAATTGCTCCAAGCCGAACAGCATTGCGTTCAAGTCGATCGGTGCAATCGAGGTCGTCATGATCGAACCGAAATCCACCGGGTCGGCAAACCAGCGCGAGCTGAAATCCCAACCGCTCTCACACGCGGCGCGAATATCGCGATAGATTTCTTCCGCTGGCCGGCCGCGTGCGCTTGCTGCTGCGCTTACGTCCACTCTGTAAGATTCGTCGCGCGGCGCTGGGCGATCGTCCCAGTAGCGGTTCAGCATCGCGCCGTCCGCCAGTCGCACGGCCCGGCGATAGGCTCCCGGCGAGATCAGAGCATCGGCGCCGTCCATCCAAAACCGGTGCTCCGCGCACAACGCCGGCAGATAATCAGCGACGACATGCGCGCCCTCCGCCTCCGCGACGAGTTCAACGATCTTGAAGAACAGCGGCGGTTGCGAGCGGGTCAAATAATAGGTGCGGTTCGCCGTCGGTACGAAGCCGTATTGCTCGACTTGCCAGCGCATATTGTCAGCCGCTGCGCGCAAAATCTCAGGCCGGTCGCGCAAGCCAAGCAGGGTGAAATACGCGTCCCAATAATAGCACTCACGAAATCTGCCGCCCGGCGCCACCGATGTGTGCGGCAGTGTGAGGATCGAGTCCGCATCGTGATGCAAGGACGGCGGCCGGATGAGCGCGTCCCACGTGGCTTCGATATGGCTCTGCAGGTTCACGCCGCGCCGCGCCGACACGACTTCGCATGGCAGCGAAAACCAGCGATCGACAAAGCGCAGAATCTCCGACGGCGTCGCCGGCGCTTGCGCTTTGTAGGCATCGATGATCTGCCGCAATGGCGCCTTCGGCGTCGCGTCCGCCCAATCCTTCGCCGGCAGCACGTCCATCAGCGCGACTGCCGCGAACAATTCGCCAAGCAGCACCGAAGGCGGCGCGTTCGCATCGTCGGTATGGACCGCGGTGTCCATCACGCTTTCGCCCGCAAGGCCGGCAGCGTGAGCACCGCGCCGAGCGCGGCAATCAGCGCCGCGAGATAGTACGAGTTCGCGCCCATCGCGTGCCACGCGTAGCCGGAGCCGGCCGTTGCGCCCGCGGCAATCACGCCGAGCACGACTGCGTTGATCCCCTGCGCGGTCGACATCAGCTTCGGATCTACGCGTTGTGCGATGTAGAGCATCAGCCCGGTGATCACGCCCATGCCGGTGATGCCATTAAGGAGCTGCAGCGCGCCGAGCTCATACAGATTCGGCCGCCCCGACATGCTGATCCAACGCACGATCGCCACTGCCCCGCCGATAACGATCAGCCACAACGGCGAATGCTTGCCGAGCAGCTTTTGCGCGACGAACAGCACCGCGATCTCGGCAAAGATCGACACGCCCACCAGCACGCCGATGGTTGCGCCCGAAATGCCCATGCCGGTGAGCTGAATCGCGCCGAACGTGTTGAGCAGCGAGTGGCTGGCGCCGATCAGCGCCGTCGCGGTCATCACACCCATCAGGCGGCGGTCGGTAACAACCTTGCGCCATTCTTTGCTTTCAGGTTTTTCTGGTGAGCCCAGCGTGCGGTCCGGCGGCAGCAGCATGATCGGCACGATCGGGATCGCCAGCAGCGCCGACGTCAGCCACGGAATGACTTCCGGCGAATATTTCCCGATCAGCGCGCCCGCGCCGATATTGGCCACCACAAAGCCAATCGAACCCCACAAACGCATGCGCCCGAAATCGAGCCCGTGCGTGCGCACCGAGAGCGTCGCGTAGGAATCCGCGAGGATCGGCAGCGGGTCCCACACCAGCGAAAACACCGTGAAAAACACCAGCAGCTGCCAATAAGCATGCGCGAAGCTCATCGAGCACATCAGCACCATCGCGCCGATCACGCAGGCAAGCAGCACTTCACGGATGCGCCGCAGCCGGTCGGCAAGACCCGTCACCGGCGCTACGAAGAAGATCCGCAGCAGCATCGGCAACGACATCAGCGCGCCGATCTGTTCAGGCGCCAAGCCGCGATGCTGAAACCACATCGGGATGAACAGCCCAAACGCGCCGTAGTGCAGATACACGGCCGCGTACATCAGCGAGATTCGCGACGACAGACCCGCGAATCTCGGCAGCGGCATCGGAACAGGCTCGGCGCTCAATGTGGATACGGACTCGTGCGCCACCCTTCGGCCCCTAGGAGCCGAAGCGATAGCGCAAGCGCATTCCGTACATACGCGGCTCGCCAAACGTCAACGTGGCGACGCCGAACGGCGAGTTGTAGAAGTCCGCCGTGCCGGTGGCGTAGGTGTTGTCGGTGACGTTGTTGATGAAGAACGTCAGATCCACTGGCGAACCCGCGACGTTGTTGGCGTCCATCGACAGATTGAGCACTCCGTAGCCCGGGATATGGCGGATGAACGACTGGTTCGTCTGCGCCGTCGAGAATTGCGACTGCGCGGCGTAGGTCGCGTCGAACACAAGATCGGCAAAGCCGGGCATGTCGTGTTCATAGGTTACGCTGACCGCATACTTGCGCGCGGGCGTGAACGGAAACGGCGAACCCGCGAGAATGGCGCCTGCCGACGCATCAGTAACGCGCGTGTACTCGGAGTCGATGTACGAGTAGCTGCCGCTCAGCGTCAGCCCGGTCAGCGGCACAATCGCGCCGGTGAACTCGACACCGCGAATGCGGCCTTCCGCAGCGCTGCGCGTGACGTTCAGCACCGCGCCGCCGATCACTTCAGCGGTGGTGCGCTGAATGTCGTTATAGTTGCCGCTATAGGCCGCAATGTTGGCACGGATCGCGGTGTCGCCCAGGAAGAATTGCGACTTGAGGCCGACTTCGATGTCGCTCAATTGCTCCGGCGGAAACTCGTGGAATTGCACGCCTTCCGGCACCGAAGCGTTGATGCCGCCGGCTTTGAACGCATCGCGTGCGGTGACGTACGTATGGATGTCGCGATTGAACGCGTAGTCCAAGGTGAAAGTGTAGCTGCCATAGTCGAAGTCGCCTTTGCCGGTGTTTCCCGGCGGCGCAATGATCACCGCAGACGAGTGGGTCTGCTCCCACGTGTAGCGATAGCCGGCCGTGACGCTGAGGCCATGCAGCGGCGTGAACGCACCCATGTCCACCGTGGCTTGACCGAACACGGCTTGGCTCTTGCCGTCGGTGTCCAGTTCAGCCGGCAACGGTCCGCCCAACAAAAGCGAGAACGGGAATTGCGTGAAGTGGCCGCCTTGGTTGTAGTTTTGCCGGTCCGCGTAAACGCCGGTGGCGAAGTTCACCGCATTGTCGAACAGCGTGCCCTGCAGTTGCAGTTCTTCGGTGTAGGTGTTGACCTCGTTGGTCGGCACATCGCCGCGCTGACCTTGACCCGCGATCGGGAAGATCGTCGCATCGTAGTCGTAGCCGTAGATGTTGCTGAACTTCGAATAGCTGAAGATGTTCTTCAGGTGCAGCGTGTCGCTGAAGCTGTAGGTCGCCTGATTGATCAGCTGATAATAATCGGTGTTGGCGAATTCATCGAGATCGTAGGCCACGCGGCGCGGGCCGAGATTTGCTTGGTTTGCCACCACCGCGGGAACGCCAGGAAACACATCCGTGATCAGGATGCCGAGCGCGCCAGCCGCCGGATTGAACGCGACAGGCACGGTCCCGCCGCCATTTGTCTCCGAGTGATAATAGCGGCCGATCGTGTAAATCTCGAGCGCGTCTGTCGGCTGCACCAGCAGGCTGATACGGCCGCTATCGTAATTCTGGTTGTCGTAGTCCTTGCCGTTAAAATTCGGACCGACGTCGATCGTGTAGCCATCGCGCCGGCCTTGTTCGGCCGCCACGCGCAATTGCACGCGATCATTGACAGGCACATTGAGCGCGCCCTCGACACGCTCGTCGCCGAAGTTACCCGCTTCGGCGCGCACATAGCCGCCAAACGTATCGGTCGGGCGTTGCGGCACGAACAACACGTTGCCGCCAGTCGCGTTCTTTCCGAACAGCGTGCCCTGCGGACCCGCGAGCACCTGCACGTTGGCGAGATCGTAATAGCTGCCCGGACGTCCATCGGTGTTGATCGTGTTCGGCACGTCGGCAAAGTAGGTGATGGTTCCCGGCACCGAGCCGAACGCCGGCCCCTGTCCCCGCAACGCGAAGAATGCAAACTCCGACGGATATCCACCGGTAATAGAGATCAGCGAAGGCGTGTGATCGGCAAGCGCGGTGCGGTCATCGATCCCCGCGCGCTCAAGCTGGTCCGGCGAAAACGCAGTCACCGAGAGCGGCACGCTTTGCAGATTTTCTTCGCGACGGCGCGCGGTGACGACGATTTCTTCGAGCGGCGTCGCGCTGTCCTGGGCATCGCTTGCCGCCGGCGCGGCGGGAGCGGGCTGGGCTTCCTGAGCGCTTGCATTGGCCGCCGCCAAGGGCATGCCGAACGCCAGCGCAGCCGCGCCAGACAGCAAAAACCGTTGTAGATTCACGATCTTGACCTCCCCGTTGTGCGCACGAGCTTCTTTTCTTGTGCCCTAGCGCGCCTTTGGTATCGATGTCATTGGTATCGATGTCAATCGGATTCTTTGGCGCACCTGTTCTGGGAGTCAGCGGACGCTCAAACCTGCGTGCTGGCGCGGACGATCAATTGCACCGGAAGCTGCTCCGACGACGCCTTCTTGTTGTTGACGATCTGCAGCACCTTGCTCGCCAACGTGGCGCCCGCGAGCGCCCACTCTTGCCGCACCGAAGTTAGTCCCGCGCCGTTTTCGGTGTCGTCGTAGCCAACCACCGCAACATCTTCCGGCACGCTCTTACCGTTCTCGCGCACGGCCGCGATGGCGCCGAGCGCAATCATGTCGCTTGCGGCGGCAACGCCATCGACGTCGCCCAGCCGCGCCATCGCATCACGCATAGCGTCGCGCCCTGCCGTTTGCGTGAACGCGCACGGAACAATCGAGAGTTTTGCTTTGCGGCCGAGTGCATTGCGCAAGCCGCGCACGCGCTCACTCACTTCGGAGTGCGAAGTGTCGCCAAGGAACACGATGTTGCGCCGGCCACGCTCCAATAAATGCCGCCCAACCAGGCGCCCACCCTCGAAATTATCGCTGCAAACAAAGATCGCATCGCCATTTTGCTCGCGCGGCACGCCCCACACCACGATAGGCAAGCCGAACTCGCGGATGCGCCGCGTGGCCTCGTCATTGGCGCCTTGGCCAAGCAGAACAATGCCGTCGGCATCCACTGCGCCGCTCATCTCGATCATCGAGCGCGTGGTCAGCACCAATTGATAGCGCGCCGCCGCCAATTCATTGAGCATGCCGCCGATCACCATCTGCACCAGCGGCTCGGCGATTGGGCGATCGCCGCCGGGTTCGGTCTCGATCACCGCGGTGATGCTGTGCGTGCGTTGCAGGCGCAGGTTTCGCGCCGTCGTGTTGAGCCGGTACCCTTGCTTCCGCGCGACCGCCTTGACGCGATCACGCACCTCTGCGCGCACCAGCGGACTATCTTGCAGCGCACGCGACACGGTGATCTTCGCCACACCCGCAAGCTTGGCGATGTCTTCCATGGTCACCCGTGCTCGGGCGGCTTTGCTCATGCGCGCGATTCTCCAGCTGCGCCCAATTTATCATCCAGGATAAAAGCTATTGCATCGGAATGTTATCGATACCATAAGCGAGTCCGCGAGGAAAGGCAGCGAGGCGCATGGAAGCTTCGAACAAATCCGCGCCCACCCGGCCGGTCGATGGCGGCGGCGCCGTCACCGTTCCCGAATTGCACGTGCCGTTTTCCATGTTCGCGAGCGAGATCGCGCGCGCGCATTTCGTTAAAGGCGCGGAAGCCGCGCCGCAAAGTGCGGACATTGGCGTTCTGCGCGAACATTATGGCCGCTTCAACGATGCGCTCGCGGGCGAGATGCTGGCGAAATACGCCGTCGATGTGCGCGAAGAAAAACTTGGCGGCGTCAGCGTCCATCGCGTCACGCCTCAGGCCTTGCGCGGCGCCGCGCCGAAGCGCGGCTTGCTGATCAACTTTCACGGTGGCGGCTTTATGTGGGGCGCCGGCAGCGGCGCACTTGTCGAAGCCATTCCGATCGCGATTGCGGCGAACACCACCGTGATCACCGTCGACTATCGCTTGGCGCCCGAACACATCTTCCCCGCCGCGGTCGAGGACGCCTGCGCCGTGTACGAAGCAGCGCTCGCGGACCACGCGCCGGACTCTATCGGCCTCTACGGTTGCTCCGCCGGCGGCGTTCTCACCGCGCAGACGATTGCCCGCTTGCACAAACATAAACGTCCGCTTCCCGGCGCAGCCATTATGCTTGGCGGAGCCGGCTCCGATTTCGGCGGTGACTCCGGCTATGTCGCCAATCCGCTTGTCGGCGCACCGCCCGCGCCGCCGCTCGCGTTCGCCAGCCTGCCTTACTTCAAGGACGCTGATCCCGACGATCCGCTTGCGATCCCCGACCGCGACAGCGCGACGCTCGCGGCTTTCCCGCCAAGCCTGCTGATGTCATCAACCCGCGACTTCGCCGCGAGCAGCGTCTGCTATTTCCACCGCCGCCTTCTCGATCACGGCGTCGACGCGCGCCTCGTCATGTTCGATGGCCTTTGGCACGCGTGGCAGATCTTCTGCAATTTGCCCGAGTCCGAAGAAACCTATCGCATCATGGCCAACTTCTTCACGCGCACCTTGCGGCTGGGTGAGTAAGCACATGGAATTTCATCCAGCTTTCTTGGAATACTTCATGCGCGCCATGGCGGATTACCCGCCCCCCAGCGACACACCTCTGACGGCGCAGGAGTCGCGCGCACTGCATCAGCGTCTCGCCGCAAAGATTGGCCCAGTGCGGCCGATGCAGACCCGGGATTTCACCATCCCCGCTGCGCATCCCGTCCCCGCGCGTCTCTACACGCCGGACGCAAAGGGACCACTGCCGCTCTTCCTGTTCATTCACGGCGGCGGCTGGATCGGCGGCGACCTCGACACGCACGAGGTGCTTTGCCGCGAAATTGCCCACGGCGCGCAATGCGCTGTCGTCGCCATCGATTATCGCCTCGCGCCTGAGAACAAATTCCCCGCGCCGCTTGAGGACGCTGTCGCCGCATCGCAATTCTGCCTGCAGCACGCTTCCGATCTCGGCGCCGATCCCAAGCGCGTCGCGATCGGCGGCGACAGCGCTGGCGGCAATCTTGCCGCCGCAACCATGATTGCGTTGCGCGACAGCGGCGCACCGATGCCGGTTCTGCAAGTGCTGATCTATCCGGCCACCGACTTTCGCATGGTAACGTCGGCGTACACGACCTTCGCCGGTCCCGGCCTCGGTCCGCGCGAGTTCGTCTGGTGCCGCGAGCACTACCTCAACCATGAAGACGAAAAACTCGATCCCCGCGCCTCGCCAATTCTGGCCGACCTGAGGGGCTTGCCGCCCGCCTTCGTCACCACAGCGGAGAACGACGTGCTCTGCGATGACGGCGAAGCTTACGCGCTGGCGCTGGTCAAAGCCGGCGTACCGGTGCAGCTGCGCCGCTACCTTGGCCACCCACACGGCTTTCTTTCACTCCCGCTCGAAGTCGCGCCCACTGTCGCCGGTATCGCCGATGTCTGCGCCGGGCTCCGTCACGCCTTCAGCGCATGACCCAGTTTCGTTTCCACGCGGCGCTCGCCGCATTACTTTGGATTTTCTCCATGACCGCCACCGCGCAACAACTCCCGCCGCTGCCTGACACCATCAGCGCCGAAGCGCGCCAGCAACTTGAAATGCTCAACGCTTCCGCCGCCGCGACGCCCCCGCCAGCCTCGATCGAGCAGATGCGCGCCGGCATCGCTCAGATTCAGGACATGATCGGCGCGATGCAGAAACATCGCTACGCGGTGAACGTCGAGCACGCGACCATCGCGGGCGTGCCTATCATCATCTATCGCCCCGCCTCCGGCGCACGGTCGCATGCCACGCTGCTCAATCTTCACGGCGGCGGCTTCATGGTCGATTCCGGTTCGCAAACCGAGAACATTCCCATCGCCGCGCTCACCGGCATGACTGTCGTCGCCGTGCTCTATCGCATGGCGCCCGAGCATCCGTTCCCCGCCGCCGTCGACGACGCCTTCGCGGTGTACAAAGAGCTTCTGCGCACAACGCCCGCGGATCATCTCGGCGTCTACGGCACGTCCGCCGGCGCCGTGCTCTCCGCTGAACTCATGGTGCGCCTGCGCGATACGCACACGCCATTGCCGGCCGCACTCGGCTTCTTCTCCGGCAGCGCCGACATGGTTCACACCGGCGACAGCGAAGAATTGCTGCCAAAGCTCAACGGCCAGAACTTGTCGCAGACGGTTGCGCCCTATATCGGCGCCACGCCGCCCGCCACGCCCGCGCTCTCGCCGCTCTACGCCGACCTCGCCGGCTTTCCGCCGACGCTCGTCATGAGCAGCACGCGCGACCAGCTCCTCAGCGCCTCGACGATCTTCCACCGCGCGCTCCGCCGCGCCCATGTCGACGCCGACCTCATGGTGTTCGAAGCCATGCCGCACGCCTTCTGGGCCTACGTGCTCTGCCCCGAGAGCGACGAAGCCTTCGAAGCCATGGCCGCCTTCTTCAAAGCCCGCGTACGCGCCTAGCCAGGCGCCGCCGCAGCGCGATCTGTCTGATTTTACGGCTGTTTCCTTGGAGCGGGCGATGAGATTCGAACTCACGACCCCAACCTTGGCAATCGTCGCAAGTAGTGATTCCGCTTCATTCTAGCACTTTCCGCTTCATTCCAAATTCTCGTGTCGAGTCACTGCGTTATTGCGCGTTTTCGCTCTTGGTAGCAGAAACGCTTTTGCCTCGTCGTTACTGCGAATTCCGCTCTCGTGGTAGCAATATGGTAGCAAAACAAACTCGAACTCTTGGTAGCACACTCAACACTGCGCACTGAGTTTGAGTCATCCGGTGGGACGACTGACTCATGGACGGCATTCGCGCGCGCATCACCATCCGTTTGATCGACGCCACGTCGCCGCCAAGCGAAGGCGAGCTTCGCATTTGGGACACCGACGTGCGCGGCTTCATGCTTCGCATCGCCAAGAGCGGACGCAAAACCTATTGCCTGAAATATCGCTACAGCAATCGCCAGCGCTGGCTGACCATCGGCGAGCACGGCTCGCCCTGGACCCCGGACACTGCCCGCGCCCGAGCGAAAGAAGCGCTCTACCAGGCAAGCCACGGCGAAGACCCCCAGGCCGTGAAGGTGGAAACCCGCACCAAGAGCGGGACGATCAAGGAACTGTTCGAGCGCTATTTCGTCGAGGGCCGCATCGACAAGCCGCTTAAGCGGGAAAGCTCTTGGAAGGTCGATCACACCAATTACACGCGCCACATTGAGCCGCTGATCGGCAAGCGGATCGCGCGCGAACTCACGCTCTCGGACCTTTCTCAATGGCAGGCGCAGGTCGCCGCTGGGAAAACGTCATTGGACGTGAAGACGCGCAAGCAGGGCCGAGCCATCGTCACCGGCGGGACCGGCGCGGCCGCGCGTTCAATGCGCACGTTGTCGGCGATGATGTCGTGGGCCGTTCGCCACGAGATCCTCGATCAGAACCCTTGCGGCAAAATCCAGAAGTATCGTGATGAGCAGCGAGAACGCGCGCTCACTGAAGAGGAAGCCATCCGGCTTTGGACGATGATCGCCGAAGCAGAGAAGGCCTGGGTCATCACCAAGGACTTCGCCGATATCTTCCGGCTGATCATGCTGACTGGCGCCAGGCGCACCGAGATCGTGGCGCTACGCTGGCCGGAGGTCGATTTCGACCGTTCACGCCTGGTGCTGCCGCCGGTGCGCACCAAGATGGGCGCGCTCAACCGCTCTCGCTACATCGTGCTTTCCGCGCCGGCGCTCGACATCCTGCAGAAAGTGAAACGGCGCGGCGAGCACGTCTTCCCTTCTTCTGTCGGCGACAAGCCCCTCGTTGGCGTCAATCGCGCTTGGGAGAAAGTACGCACGCTCGCTGGCATTCAGGACGTTCGCCTGCATGATCTCCGGCACAGCTTTGCGACCTTCGCAGTCGAGAATGGCGCTTCTCTATTTCAGGTGGGGCGCGCCCTGGGGCACGCGAAATCCGTCTCAACTGAACGATACGCCCATCCCACGGATGCAGGCGCGCGCGCCATCGCGACCGACGTGGCGGCGCGCTTCGTGCCGCCTTCGGCGCCACCGGCAAACGACCGTGACGCAGCCGCCGACGAGATTCAGGAGGATTTGCCGTTCGATACGCCCCCGGAGCGCAGAACCGCGTCCTGATCCTGTCGGCGGCGACCGCCGACGCCCTCGCAACCAGAACAGCAGCAGCACCACCACCATCATCGGCATCATCGGCATCACCATGATGATGATGAAGAGGAAGAAGAAGATGGCGCTGCCGATCTATGCTGCCGGTTCGTCCACGCCGCTCGAAGGGTCATCTTCCTCTAGCTCCTCGGGCGGCAAGTTGAGGCCTTCGAAAGCGCTGGCATAGGCGCCTTCCATGACCTCAACCTCCTCATCCGTGAGAAGCTCGAATTCCTTAGTGCGGGCTCGCTTCGACAGCTTTCCTCCGTTTTGCCGAAGGAAACGATGCAGCAGGTCGACCATGCTGTTGGGCATGTCGACATTCGAAAGCACGCTCTGCGAAAATTTATCGTAGGCTTCAAGGTAAGCCACTTCATCCGGCAAGTCGCTTTCGACCGTCTGCTTCACGCACTCATAGAGAAACTCGGCGTGCAGCGTGGCATCGAAATAGCGATAGTAGTTCGCCGTATCGTTCAACACTTCGACGTTGTGGTCAGGGGTCGGCTTCCAGTCAATGAATTCCAGCAAGGGTTGCGAATACGATTCCAGCACACGCTTATACTCGTCGATGCGACGATAAATCGTTGAACTGATCGGAAACACAACGCCCGGCGGATTGTATCCTGCCTGAGACAGAATGTGGTGAAACAGCCAGCGATGCACGCGGCCGTTTCCGTCTTCGAACGGGTGAATATAGACGAATCCGAACGCGAGCGCCGCCGCCGTCGTAACAGCATCGACCTTGTTGACCTTGGCGCGATGCGAGTACGCGACGAGCCCGTTCATGAGACTCGCTAAGTCTTGCCACTTCGCACTCACATGCACCGGCAGAGGATCGCGCGTGATCCGATCGTGCTGCCCAACGAAACCGCCGATCTTACGAACACCAGGCCTCACAAAGCGCGCGTCGGCGAGCACGATCTTCTGCAATCTCTCCAGCTCCTGGACAGACAGCGGCTGCGATCCGGCCTCGGAGATCGCTTGCGCCCAGCGTTGGATAAGCTTTGTCGTTGGGCGCTCGTTCTCGATGAAGAAGGACTTCTTGCTGTCATCAAGAAGTAGGAATGCAGCGGCGCGCGCGATCACATCCGGATGCGTGCGGCCAACGACCTCGCGCGCGCGCTGGTCAAAGCCCTCCGCCTCGAAATCATCGAGCTTTGGCGTGCGCCAAACGAGCGGACAAAATTCCCGTGTGCCAGGTAGATTATCGATGACGCTGTGGCGAGCGGATCGGTTTCCGCCTTCAAGTCCGAATTGCTTCTCGCGATCGATGATCGGCACCGCGCGTATCTTTGGCACGGGCGGCACATCCAACAATTGGCCAGTCATCCACTCGTAGATGAACCACACGCGGCGCGTAACCGCGCCGCCAGGGGCGGCGCTGATCCAAGCTTCCAAGTCTTCCTTCGCGACGGCGCTGAACAGCGCGCTTAAGACGGAGAGGTTCACGCCTTCGTGCCGAAAGGCGAATTCGAGGTGTTCTCCCAAAGAGCCTGGCACGGCCTGTCGACTATTCAGCAGCGACCAACGCTCCGAGGACGGCGGCGTGCGGCGCGTGCCGATCGCAACGAGCCTGCGAGGAAGGGGTAGTTGGAGATCGTGCTGATCAATTAAGGCGCTGTAGCCAGCCAAGATGGCCGACTCCGGCAGGCGCACTCCCCTGAGTTCGCTGACGGGCTGCCCAATTCGGTCACTAATCTCAGTCATCTGCCCATTCCGGTCACTGGCCTGGCAATCTCGGTCACTACGCCTGTTGGCCTGGCTAAACCGCTCACCAGCCTGACAGATTCGGTCACTAACGGCCTCATGTCTGTCTAATCTGGTCACCACCCAGGCAAATCAGGTCACTAGCTAACGAAACCTGGCAACTTCGGTCACTTACCTGGCAGTGTAGGTCACTAATGTCAACAAACCTGGCAATACTGGTCACCAAATTGGAGTTATCTGGCTATTTTGCTCACGGTTCATCAGCCAACAGAATCGGCGGGAACGTTTGACTGGACCTTGCGCTAGATTAAATAGGTTCCTATCATATAATTTCTATGTCCGAATCCACGCCCCCTTCTGTCGAACAGGTGAAGGCTGCCCGCGCCCTGCTGGGCTGGTCTCAAGCCGATTTGGCTACCAAGGCCCGAGTCTCTCCTTCCACCGTGGCGGATTTCGAGCGTGGCCTGGGCCGCGCGGCCACCGCCACCGTCGAGGCAATCCGCACCGCGATCGAGACCGCCGGCGTCGTCCTGGTCGGCGACGGCGCTATTCCCGCCAAAGGGCTGGCGGGCCTCAAGGCGCCGATGACATTCGCCGCCTATGAAAAAGGCGGCCACGGCCAGTATCAAAAGTTGGCCGAAGTCGTATCCGCCATCCTCGAAGCGGCGATCCGCACCGATCCTCTGCTGCATTGCCAGGCATCCCAAACGCGCGCGAAAGACCCCCGCTCGCTGCGCGACAAGATCGCGGCGCTCAATATCAATGAAAGCGCGGATCTGCGTGAGCATGTCAAAGATCTAGCTGGCGTCCGGCTCGTCTTCTATTCGGACGCCGACGTTCACCGCTTCTCTCAATCAGGCATCCTGCGCGACAACTTCGAGCTCGACTACGACCGCTTGCGCTATCACTACGCCAACGCGGGTGAAGTGGCGTCGAACGCTCAGTTCATCGGCAATCACTACGTCGTTCGTCTGAAACCGGATCGCGCGAAGCTGCCCGAATATGCGGACGTCGCGGGCCTATGGTGCGAAGTTCAAGTGCACACCATCCTGCACCACGCCTGGGCGCAGATGGCGCACGACATCACTTATAAGCGTCCCGACCTGAAAGACATCGGCGCTCCTCAAATGGAGCGGATCGATGCGCGCATGACCAAGATCATGCAAACTTATCTGCTCCCTGCCGGTTTCGAGTTTCAGAAAGTAAAGCGCGACTTCGATCGGCTGATCGCAGGCAAGAAACTCTTCGACGAACGCGTGCTAGACGAAATCGCCACCGCTAGCGACAACAATGCGCGCAGCGACTTGCTAGAGCGGTTCAACGAAGACGTTCTGGAACTGCTGGCGCACGACATCAGCGATTATTACGCCGACATCCGTAAAGCCCTGCTCGACGCGGCGAAGGCCGCGCGCGCAACGCCGCGCAAGCCGCATATGCTGCCGCTTGGCGAAGACGGTGAAATCGAAGTTGGGCCAGGCGCCCTATCGTCAGAAATTATCGAGAAGATCGTCTCCCTTCTCACTCGGCTTCGTTATGTCGATGTTGAGGTGACCTTCGACGCGCTCGCCGAACTCTATGTCGGCGCCCTGGACGAAGAGGAGCGCAAGAGCGTTACGTCAGCGCTGGAAAAGTTCGCGCGCTACGAATTGGACGTTTGGTCGAAGGCAGGGCCTGCCGTCCAGGTGATCCTGCTTGATCGCATCGCCAAGTTAAGCGAAGCCGACGCCAGGTCTTTGGCGCCGTTTATCACCGCCATCTACCATCAAGTGCTGGAGCCAGAACTTCACGGCGATGACAGCACCTCCGACACGTTCACGATGCGGTTTGCCCCGCTGCCGGCGGACAAAGGCATTGCACGCGTGCGCGCTGGCGCCATCGAAGGCCTCTTCGCGCAGTTGCGCCAAACCAAAGACATCCGCCAGCGCCGCGATATCATCTCGGCTCTTGAGAACGCTACGCGCACACCGAATCGCGGCGAATATTCCGACGAGTTCCTGGCTATGGTGCTGGAGGACAGCGCGCGCATCGTTGATCTCTACACCGCCGCCCTCCCCGACCTTGAAGACGAGTTCAAGCAGCACATCGAGCACGACCTCCTCTTCCTCTATCGGCGCAACGGCGGACCTATTCCTCCAAAGGCCATTGCTGCGCGCGACGCCCTTAGCGCTGCGGTGCTGCGGTTTCGCGATACGCTCAATGCCGACGAGGACTTCGTCGCATTCAAAACCCTCGTCGGCTACGACTCGGTCTTCGCAAACGAGTGGGACGAGCCGGAAGAGCACTGGGAGTATGAAAAGCGTGAGGAGTATCGCGCTGAACGCGTCGATGAATACGTCTCCACGATCACACCCAAGACTGCGCCGCGCTGGTTGAGGCTCGCCCAGCGTTGTGCCGCCATAGAATCCGAGGATATGGCCACCTTCCCGGCCTTCCACCGCTTCCTGGCCAAGATCGGCGAGGAAAAACCCGCCGTCGCCGAGACGTGGCTTGCCGCCGCTTCCAAAGAGCCGCTCTCGCGTTTCCTGCAGAACCTGCTGCGCGGGCTGGCGCTGAAGCGCCCGGACGTGGTTCGCGCCTTCATCGATACGGAACTCACGCATAAGCGGCACGTCGGCCAAATCCTAGCCTTCCTTCATAGCGCTGAACCGCTAGACGCGGACCTCGTTGAGCGAGCGGCGCGAGTTGCGTTTGAGCTTGAAGACCGCTGGGCGACGAGTCTCGCGCTTGCACTCGCCGTCGAGCGAGCGGACGCGCTAGGCCCTGACTGCGCGCGCGATCTTTTCTTGCGCGCGCTCGATGCCGCGAAAGCGGGCAAGATCGACTGGGTGTTTTCCGCATCGCGCTGGAAACGCAACGACCGCGGACTTTTTGAAGCGCTGACCGATGCTGATCTTGAGCGCGTTCTCGACGCGCTCGTCTCCATGAGCAAAATTGAGTATGCCGCCGAGCGTCTGCTAGTCGATATGCTCCCACGCATGCCCGAAAAGGTCGTAGCCCTGTTCGGCCGGCGTCAGGAGTTAGAAGACGCGCGCCGCGACGACCAGCTTGATCGCGGATACGACGCGATCCCCTTCCGCTTCAACAAACTTCCGGAAGCACTGCAGGCGTACCCGCAAATCGTCATCGACCAGGCCTGGGCCTGGACGAAGGCGAACCCTAAGCTCAGCGAGTTCAAGGGCCCCGCGTTCGTTGCACGCATATTCAAGGACTGGTCGAAGGACATCGAGACCGCGCTCTGGACGATGTTCCAATCGGGCGATGAGGACAAGCGCGACTTCGTGTTCAGCGTCCTCAATCGCTATGAGAACTTGCCTGCCATCCACCCGCTACTGCGCAACATCGTCGCCCTAGTTGGCAACGACGAGGATCGCCTCAACGACGTGCGCACCGCGCTTCGCCACACCGGTGTGATGTGGGGCGAGTTCGGCAGCGCCAACGCTTACCGCGCTAAGAACGCGCTTTTGGAGGCGTGGCTCTCTGACGACCGCTCCGCCGTGAAGGCATTTGCCGAGAAGGTGATGCGCGAATTCGAGAACACGATCGCGGCCGAGCAAAGGCGGGCCGAGGAAGACCTTGCCATGCGCCGTCTCGATTATGACGAGGCGCCCAAACGCGCCGACGACAAGGACAAGATCAGGGACGACCATGCGGAATGATGACGCCGCCGATCAGCGCCGCTCTCGCGATCGCGACGCTGCCTGTCAGCATAAGCTTTGCGGAGCGCGCCCGGGCGGGTTATCAATCCTGGTCGTCGATGTGACGCGATTCTCAATTCAACCACGCAAAGCATTGAGCCACAGAGGTTCGCTGCTGTCTGTGCCGATCGTGACAACGTCATGAGCCGAAACAGTGACAAACGCATCGAGCAAGCCATCGAAAACGGCCAGAGCAATCTGCGCACGATGGAGCTAGTGCGCAATTGGTGCGCGCACGCATCAATCACCAAGATGGGTGGCGGCGGTCTCATCGAAGCTCACACCGGCCTCCCCATCGGCCATCATGGACTCTCATGTCCTCACGCGTCAGCCGGCGGAATGATGACATGGGATTTGCGCGACGCGGCAATCGATTTCTATGATCGAAACTGCCACGACTGCAAACTTCGCAAGCCAGTCGGCCTCCCTAACATCTCCTCGCTCATCAGCGAGCGGGACGCCCGCGAAGCCACGGCACGTGCCGCGCGCAAAAACACCGATGATCGAATTGCCGCAGCGCTTGCGACACGCGACAGCGTGCGGGCGGGACTGCGGGCAGCATTGGATCCGCCCGCTGCTTCCCACGTTGATCTATTGGCCGACCTCGACCATGCACGCGGTGAACGTGTCAGCGAACGACTTGTGGAAGCGGCGAGGCTGGCACCGGAAACATTTCCGCCTGGCCTAATCGAGCATCTGTTCGCGATGATCGAAGGCCGCGTGTACGCGCTCGTGGAGACAAGCCTACGCGTACTTAACGTGCTGGCCGTAGACCCCCGGCGTCTTTGCAATTGCGCCCTTATCGCACTCGGCAACCACAGCGCCATTGAGATCGCAGGAAGCATCGTCGCCCGGCTAGCGCACGATGCCGACGAGGCATCCGTTTTCGCTGCGGTGCCAGCCATGATCAGCTTGGCGCGGCCAGCGCGAGGGTCGTTCATGGACGGCGCATCAGTGACCGACGATCGCCCTTTGCGTCTCCTGTACACATTGCACCCCGACCGCGTGCGCGCCGGGTTCGATGAACTGTTCTCGAAGCCGAAGACTTACCTCGTCGCGCAAGCGGCGCGCGGCATCACGGTTTTGCAGGATGTCGACCCTGCGCTCGGCGCTCATTATGCGCGAACACTCGCCGCGAAGCTGGTGCGAAAAACCCATCTGTTGCCAGATTTGAGTGAATACGATGACAGTCTCTACGCCATTCGGACGCCACTGCTGGCAGCCTTCCTGTTCGACCCCCAAACCGTCGACGCGATTTTGCAGAGTCTTATCGCGGGCGCCGCCGATGAAGGTCTGAATGAAATCTATCATCTCTATGCCTCCGCACTACGCGAGACCCGCTTTGATGAAACGCCTGCCCTCACGCCGGCCCACGCCATCGCCTTTCAAAAGCTGATTTGGGCCGCTGCAGAAAGCCCATCTTCGCCGGCCGCCGAGGAGGCGCAGCAGGTCTTTTCACGTCTTCCCGATTTCCTCCGGCCACTCGCGGTTCAGCAGCTCGATCAATTGCTCGGTGCAGCCGCAATCGTAGATGACAAACTTACGGAGTTCGACCGGTCCGCCAAGGCATCGGCGCGCGATCAACTATCCTACCTGGAAGGCATGAATTTCCGCGCCCGTGCGCGGAGGCTCCAATCGGGTTTTCTCGCCTGGGCTTGCAGTGCGGCAGGCCAAGACATCATTGCGATACGGAAGGTCACCGGCTTCCTGGCTTCCCTGCCTGATGATCGCGAAAGGCTTCGCGGGGAAGTGATCGCGCACTTGGGCGGGATGGCTCAATCCGCAGAGGCCCTCAATGAAATCCTGCCGTCCCTTTACTCGGCCATGCTCGGCCCATCCACGACGCTTCGCGCGAGCGCGGCCAACGCAATTGAAGATCTCAAGCATGAGGTTTCGCAAAATCTTCCCGAGCTCATCTATGAAGCCCTCGTCGCTCAGCTCTCCGATCCGTTCGTAGCGGTGCATCGCGCTGCATTTCGCGTCCTTGACCGGAGTCGTTTCCCAGCTTCGCTCGACGCGCAGGTTACACGCTGCCTGTCGAATCTCATCCTCGCCTACTCGCAAGGTCGCGACAGTGACGACTTCCTTCTTTCGTGCATCGATCTCTTTGTGAGACGATACGCGCCCAACGACCGGATCTCTGGGAGTTTGGGCGCTCGGCTGGTCGAAATCCTGAACACGATTGCAAAGGAGGATGTTGCGCGAAAGGTGCGCTTCCTCGACGCCCACCTGCGAGAAGCACCCGGTTATGTCACGCTTCTTTGTCGGTTGCTCACGAGCGAAGAGGCGCTCGAGTATCATGGCGACGATATGGCCGCGGCACTGCAACAACTCTCGGCCGCACAGATACTCGCGCACATCGATGCCCTGCAGGCGACTGCTCGCAACCTGCCTGAGCACAGGAAGTATATGTGCGGACACATATTGGAGGCATTCGCGCGTGCTGGAGCCTGGGACGCCGCGCTCGACTGTGCGACCGCCCACGAGAGCTCGATCGACGATACGATCCGTGATCGACCACGCAAATTGCTGGCGCGCCTCCATCGCCTCGCATGCGCGTATGAGCAGAGCATCGCTGTAGGGAATCTTCAGGCGCTCCCCGCCCTCTCGGCTGAGTGGACAGAGACCGCTAGGGCAATCGAGCACGATCATGAGACGAACAAGAAACGACGAGACCCTCTCCACGGCCTTCTCAGCAAGGATTGAAGCTGTCGAGGCGCTGAATGGCGCACCTGTCGATGCGGAACGGCTGCGCGCCACGCTGACGGGACTGCGAACAGCTGGCCGATCCTACAACGGTCTACCTAACACCCACACCTATGAGATGCTGGCCGATCTGATCGAAGTGAGTGCGCTTCTGGTGGATTGGCGCGAGGCGGTCTTGAACGCGGCGCCCGATAGCGACCGCTTTCTACGCGCCGCCAAGGCGAAGTCGCGTCAATGGCGATCATCGCAGCCTGCTCAAAGCGCGCCCCAAGGCTTACGAGATTTTGCAGACGGCGTGGCCGTTTTGAGCGACACCGACCCTGTCGCGCCGCTGATACGCGGCCTCGCCGCCGTTCCATTGCCCTTGGGCGTCTTCGTCCATCAGGACGCGCGTCCACCGTCGTCGTGGACAAACGCGCAATCAGGCGCGGCACACGAGAAACTTGTTGTCGCCTTCCTTAA
Source organism: Terricaulis sp. (assembly GCA_047601265.1). Classification (GTDB taxonomy): domain Bacteria; phylum Pseudomonadota; class Alphaproteobacteria; order Caulobacterales; family Aquidulcibacteraceae; genus Vitreimonas. The sequence continues at coordinate 2,463,519 of JASGJR010000001.1, read as the reverse complement.
ATTCTCAATCGACGGGGCACCGGCATCTGAAGTGCATTTCGTTCAACCCCATGAAGTGCATGATCTCGACATTGAGGTGCGGGTTTCCTTTTGGCCCGAAGGCGCCGAAGCCCTTGAGATTCGCCCGGTCAGCGCAGAACCCTCATCAATCTACGAATTGCCGGTGTTCATGATCGCGGCGCCCTCGAACGGAACGCCACCTTTTGTATTCCGCGAGCGTGGACGCGCCGTTATCAAGGCGCCTCAGTCTCTTCGGGCAAACCCATTTGAGTTCAGATATGCGGCCGAATTTCTACCCCGCAATGCAACCCCTTCAGTGTGGGCCGAGGGGCACCGCACGCTCCGCCTTGAGGCGGTCGATTGGCGCAAGAATCCGCTGACGGGCTATCCAAATGTCGATCAACGCATTGTCTCCATCAGAGATCAGTTGCGTTCTGCGCCCGGTCTACCCGACGACGACATTGCGAACGCGGTTCGTCTGCTGATGAGCCTTGGCAACCTTGCGGGCCAAGCGGCGCAGGACGCACTCTTTTCGGCGCGCGTTCAGGAGGAAGAATTCCATCGCGAAGTCAGGCGATGGTTGCGCGCCCAACCGGACATTGGTTCAGAACTCGAAGAACATCCACACGCCGCTGGCGGTATCACCGACTTATCGTTTCGAGGCATCCGGCTTGAACTGAAAGCCGAGACGGAGAAGATCATAAACTTGGCGGACTGCAATGCCTACACCGGCCAAGCGGCAAGTTACGCGGTAGGCAGCGGCAAGCGCCTCGCGATACTATGCGTCCTCTCGTCCGCGCCGAAGCCTTTAGCACCATTTGTCGTAGAAGACGGAATTGGTGTGTTGGTCACGAAACCCGATCAGAGCGAGATTTTCATTCCCACGATCATTGTTCAAGGCGGCCTGGCCAAGCCAAGCAGCTTGCGCGGACGATAAGCCGACGCCAGCCCGGGCTAAAAGGACACGTCGCCCTTCATTCTGGCGCGCACACCGCAATCCGTGAAGCGATCGTCGAGCCTTCGTCCTCCGCTTCGTTGTCTGAGCGCGACGGGAGATCCGGTACCACCGACACAGCGAAAGGCACACACCAACTCGGATGCTCGAGAGGACGCTTCGTTGGAACCGCATAGGTGTCGTCGGGGCGGTCGGGCTCTCGTCGCTGTAGATCGAGCAGCGCTGGAGCGGGTGTCGACCCAGGCGCGTCGAATCCTCAGCAGTCTGGAACGCCTGCGCAGCGCATTACTTCACTTCGGTCGCTTTGCCGACGGTAGTGAGGCAATCCACGCGCGTAACGCCTCTCTTGGGATGAGAGTGCGGTTGCCTAACTTAACGGCCGAGAGCCGTCCGTCAGCGATTGCCGCATAGAGTGTTGTTCTTCCAACGCCCATTGAGGCAGCCGCCTCCTTCAGCGTGAACGTCAGCTTTTCCGGCGGCAACTCGCAGGGCGCCGCAGGGGCCGGTTCTAAAGGTAGCTCGGGAACCTGTCTCTCGGGAGCCTGAAACGGATCAGTGGCAATCTGTTCCATTAGATCGATTGCCGAGCGTAGATGCTTACCGAGCGCGAATACCCGCGAGTCGCGATGCTTCATCTGCGCCATTTGAAACGCGCCCATTCCTCTCGTCATAGCTCTCTCCAAATTCCGGCTAAATCTTCGCGCGAATGATGCGGAACGAGGTGAGTCATCGCGGAATGAGAAGAGAAATTGATGGCAAGATAGAATGCGCCGCAGTGTTGAAACGCACAGCGGCTTGTCTGCACATCTATTTTTCCACCTCGTCGCGACCTGCGCTTGCGGCAAGGTGCGGCAACCCAAGGCCGACGCGGCCTGCGGGCAGATCAAGCGGCTGATGCGCTCACATGGGAGCGCCTGCAATGACGTCGAGAGACAATGAAGACCTGTTCGAAGGCGATGTCGGGAAACTTCGCCCGCGCTCCTCACGGGATGGCACTTCCCTCTTTCGTCCGCCTTCGGCGGTCAGGTCGAAGCGCGTCGCGGGCCGTCAGCGCGCCGCGTGGTACAACCGCGCGCGCGGCGCGCCGGGCGTAAAGCTGGCTCACGAGCGAGCGGCGGGCCAACAGCGTGTCATCATCAAGCTGAAGCCCGTCGCCCACGCCGGCGGCGGCGGCGGCGGCGGCGGCGGCGCGCTCATGCGTCACGCCCTCTATGTCGAGCGCGACGGCGCCGGCCGCGAGGGCGATCCCGTGCAGGTCTTCGACCGCGAGCTCGACCGGGCTGACGGCGCCGCGTTCGTCGAGCGTTGCGAGAACGACCGCCACCATTTTCGGGTTATCATCTCGCCCGAGCACGGCGGGGAGATCGACGACTTGAAGGGCTACACCCGCGATCTCGTACGAAGGGTCGAACTCGACCTTGGCACGCGCATCGACTGGATTGCCGCCGAGCACCACGACACCGGCCGGCCTCATGTCCATCTGCTGATGCGCGGTCGCCGCGAGGACGGGCGCGACCTGGTGATCCCGCGCTCTTATGTTTCCCATGGTTTCCGGGAGCGAGCCGAAGGATTGGCGACCGAGCTACTCGGCCCGCGCCTTGAGCCGGATCGGCTTGATCGCGCCGTAAAGCTTGAACAATTCACCGAACTTGACCGCGATCTCTTGAGCCACGCGCGTGGCGGTGAAGTCGCGCTTGCCCAGTTGCCCGACGACGGCAAACGCGCCAGCCGCCTAGTACAGCGCCTTAATCGCCTCGAAGAACTAGGCTTGGCCGAGCAATCACGACCCGGCGCCTGGCGCTTGCAGGCCGACCTGGAAGACCAGCTCACGCGTCTCGCCGATCGGCGCGAACGCGAGCGCGCGACGGCGCGCCTTTTGGCGCACGAGGATCGTGGTCTTCAGCCAGAGCGGACCCGAGAACTGGAAGCGGCGCATTCAAGCCAGCGCGTGACGGGACGTTTGGTGGGATTAGAGCAACTCGGCGACGACGCACGCGGCCCGCACCTGGTGGGGGTCGAAGGCGTCGACGGCAAGCTCTGGACGGCTCGCGTTGGACGCCTGGAAGACCTCCGAGGCCTGGCCGAAGTCGAGCGCGGCGCCATTGTTCAGCTTGATCGCGCCACGCCGGAGCTGCGCGCGTCGGATCGCACCATCTGGGAGATAGCCGAGAAGAGCGGCCTCGCCTACTCGGCCGAGCTGCACCGCAGCCTGCGGCCGGGGGATCGCGACAACTACATCGTCATGCACGAGCGTCGCCTGGAGGCGCTCCGGCGCGACGGCATTGTCACCCGAGATTCCAGTGGGACGTTTCATCTCTCCGACGACTACCGGTCCCGTGTCGCGGCGCGCGAAGGATTGGGCGGGCGCGAGAGCGCACGCGTCACCTTGCTCGATCCGCATTCGCTTGCACGCCAAGCTGACTATCGCGGACCAACGTGGCTCGACCGTATGGCCGAAGGCATCGAGGATCGCAGCCAATTCCGACAAGAAGGCTTCGGCAAGGACGTGAGCGAGGCCTGGAAACGACGGGAAACGACGTTGGAGAAGCTTGGCCTTGGCGAAAGCCGCGCTGACGGCTTCCATCCCGCACAGGACTGGCGCGGCGCCCTATCGACGATGGAAGAGAAGGCGGTGCGTGATCGCATAGAGCGCGACACGGGCCGTGTGCCCCACTTCGCCCGCGATGGCGATTCTGTTCACGGGCTCTACACGGGCCGCATTCATATGGCCGAACAAAGCTACGCCCTCATCGAGCGCGCGGATCACCGCTTCTCGTCAACGCTGGTGCCGTGGCGCCCGGAAATGGACCGGGCGCTCAATCAGCTCGTCTCAGGCCGCGTCAACGGACGCGACTTCGACTTTAAGTACGGCAAAGGCGTCGAAAAAGAGATCGCCAAGGCACTCAGTATCGGCGGGCGCGGTTAGCACGCTCCGCGCCGCCGGGACCGGCGGTGTCCGGACCGTCGAACAGATCAGGCTGTGGAATCGCACTCGACTGTTTTCGACGCTTCGGCTTCAGGCCAGCCGCTTCGGCGAGCGCCACGCGCGCCTTCGCATGGCGCCGCTCTGCTTCGAACGCACTTCGTCCTTGAAAACGATCCATCGCGATCATGAGCGCCGGCAGGTCGCTGCGCAGCCAGTAGACACGCGCGCGAAGCACAATTGGAGAAGGAAATCCTGGAATGGCGCTTCGACTTGCGCGCCACAGACTTGATCGGCTGACGCCAAGCTCAGCAGCGACGCGTTTTTGGGGCACCAAATCCTTCATGCGCCCGCACCCCACAAGTAGGGTGCGACGGGCCGCATACGGGCCGCATGCAACGTGAGGAAACACGGTGCAACACTGTGCGATCTGACGCGAGCGAGTGTCGGACGCTGTGGCATCGCATGAGCACGGAAGCACACGAGCGCGGGCGCGAATATCTCGTTCTAGTTTCGCGCGAACGCTGGGCGCGCCGCATGTTGGCGGTGAGAGAGTCAATAGGCACGATCGTGCCTATTGACTTCGACGGTGGAGGCAGCGCGAGCGCGCCAAGGCACTCATGCGCTTGCTTGCTCGTGGGCCGGCTTTCGCGGCTCGCTCGACGAACGACGCGGAGCTGAGACCTGTGTGCTGAAATACGCATCGAGATGACTTTTTCGATACATGGCGCGATCGGCAACGTGCGTGCAGAGCGGCCCCGTACCTTCGTGGAATTTGCGCGCCAGTGTCTGCGGCGCGGTCTCTAGTCCCAATTCCGTGAGATAGCGCGCCGCTTCCTTGCGCGAATAAAGCGGATCATGCGGTTCTGCGATGTTCTCGAACATGGTGCGTTCTGCTCCTGCGTTCCCCGCAACTTATCCACAAGCTCAGGACGCAATGGCGCGCGGTCAAGGTCGTGATGGGCGCCGGAGACAACGGGAAACAACTGGGACACACACGGCAACATCGGGCAACACGAAGCGACGCTGTTCGTCATCGCTTTTGCTACTTCTTAAGTCGAACGCCGTGGCCCCCATCCGTCCTATCGGACGGGCCTAGAAATACGACGCCAGCTTGTTTTAGAGCGCGCGCAACAGCGTCGACATTTGCTGGGGTACTTCTCCCCGGTCCCATCGCGCCTTCCATTCTCTTAATCGTCGGGACAGAGAGTTTGGACTTCGAAGCCAAATCCTTCTGACTCCAATCGAGCAATGCGCGGGCCGCACGTATCTGCCCAGCGGTCAACTCTTCTGGACTTTCGGGATTATTTGATCCCTTTGGGTTGACGTCGCGTGCCATCGTGATACCTTTGGCATCAACATAGTCCGAAGGTTTTACCAGTGTCCGAACGCCATGATAAGGCGCGCGCGAGCGCACGCCCTGACGGTCCCTCTCGCCGCGCAATTGTCGGCGGCGCAACGATCGCACCCCTTTTGTTGGGAGGATCGACGGTGGGCGCCGACCAGGCGGTCATCGCCTGCGAGAACTGGCTCGCCCTACGAGCGGAGCAAGAGCGTTTGGCCGGCCGATGGTCACGGCTCGAAGCCAAGCTCGCGCGGGAGCAAAACTATCTCAGTCTGTCTCGTCGCAAACAGCGGGCGCTGCCCGAGGCGCGAGAACTAGACGACATCGACGATCAATTGGAGGAGCTGCACGAACAGCAGCAGACGCTGCTAGCGGTTCTGCCGACGCTCGCGGCCACCAGCGCGCTTGGCCTCGCCGGAAAGCTCGCGGTCGCGGCCGTCGAAGTGTGCCCCGAAGAGAACGAGCAAGCTCATCGCCTGATTGCGTCGATCCTACGCGATCTCAAAGCCATGGCGCCTGCCACCGCATGATGTCGGTGGTCGCCTTGGTCTTTGTGCTCCTCTGCATAGGTGCGCTCCTTCACCTCGCGTGGTTGTTCGCGTTGGCGGTGCTGTTATGGGCGCCATCCGGCTACGCCGGGATAGTATGCGGTTGGTACGCCGCCCAATACTTAGGGAGCACGTCCGCCGGCGTCGCCGTAGCGGTGACTGTTGCCGCTCTGGTACGCTTCGCCATTCTCAGAATCGTCGCATCGATACTTCCCACTCGCTTCACCGCGGTTGTCGCGAGCAAACTATGAAGCGTCGCGCCCCATCCCATTTGTCCCGGCGCGGATTGATCGCGGGAGCCGCCGTAGCGCCGTTGCTCGCCGTTGCCGTCACACACCCGACGAAACGAGGCGCGTCATCACAAGATCGACCGACGTCGGCAGCTAGCTCTGCCGATCCGGTGGTCGAACTGGCCCAGCATTGCCTAGCGCTTCACCGCGAGAACGAGCGTCTGCACCGCCGCTATGGAACGGTCGAAGCGTGGCTCGCCGACAATCACGACTGGTTCAAGCTGACGGAAGCACAGCAGCGCGCGCTGCCGGCGGGTCGCAAGCTGCACCACATGGAAGAACGGTTCGCAGCACTTGCCAAGGAGCAGCCCCGAGCAATGCGAAAGCTGCGTCGCACTCGATCAACGAGTATCGATGGCGCAATCGGCAAGCTTGCAGTTGTAGCTGCCGCGATCGCGCCCGACGAATTTCCGAGCGCTCACCGGCTGCTCAAAAACGCAATCACCGATCTCCGGGTTTTGCACGAAGGATGACGGGCATGTTGCACACGCCAGGGAAAGCGTGCGGCGGACGCTAAGCACACATGTTGAAATTCACGCTCTGCGGCACGCTGGGTTGCACGCATTATACTGACGGCGAACTCACGCTTGTCCTCGCCTCGCCGACTGACACGCAGAGCGGCACTCGGCGCGTTGCCTGGATCCTCTGCGTTGTCCGGGATCGCGACTTGCGGACAGCGCTCTCGCCTGATCTTCAACTTGGCGAGTTGCTGCGCATCCAGGGCTTCATCGAACAGCAACAACGCAAAGTCGGTGGGCAGAGCTTTTGCTCCGTTGCGTTCGTGGCAACGACGATCGAGCGCCTTCCTTAGATTCTACAAGATTGACCCCGTTGTTTCGTGCCACCGTGCTCGCACGCGCCGAGGCAAGCGCTGACGGGCCGCGCTGACGGCGTCGGCCGAACTGAAGGCGTCGGCGGCGGGGCGTCCCTCACTGTAAGTCGCGCGCATCTAAGGATCTGAAGACTTACTCGCGTCAAGCGGTAGTCGTTGACAGCCAGCGCCACCTATGGTTTATGGCGCGTTCCGCGACGCAGCGATGCGGGCGCTTTCACCCATCTTCATTCGATGGGGCGGCTACGCGGGGCAAACTGCTCATACCAGTGCGCCTCGTACGTCTTGGGAACGCTTCTAATTGCTGTCGCCGCCTTCGGTGACGCCGGGCTCGTTCCGGTAAGTCGAAGGGGATGCGCATGGAGCGATCTTCTTCTCACTCCTGGCACCTCGGTCCCTGCAACCACTGTTGCGGCCCGAAAGACATGCGTGCTCCGGGCCGCCTGCCAAGGACGTGAAAAATGTCAGCAAGTTCGGAAATGCGGAAGTTCCGCCGCGCGCTCGCGCGCGCCGGGTACTCCATCGCGAAAACTCGTGGCGGCCATTGGCGCTTCGAGCATCCTGCGATGACTGGCCCCGTGTTCGCACCAGATACGCCCTCCGATTATCGCGGAGTTCGGAATCTGCGCGCGGAACTGCGGCGCCGGATGACCCTGCAACCGTAATCATCTGAACCACGTGGGCCGCTCGCCGCGCGGGCGGCCCGCACTTTTCATTTTGAGATCGCAGCGGCGTACGCCGCACGGAGCAAATTCTATGTCTATCGAACACAACGATTATGTCTTGCCGCGCCCGGTGGGCGTGCTTCCCGAATACGCGCATGCAAAGGCGCGTCAGACGCTGGCCGAACGCCTCGCCGATGCGTTCGGCCTTTCGGGGCCGGCGGCCCTCGCCATCGCGAACGCCGTGGTCGATCCTTCCGAAGTTCGGAAGTCGATCGGCGAGCCTGATGATCCCGACGTCGAGAGGATTGCCGTTCCCGGCGGCACTCTGCTCGGCATTCGGACTTCCGTTTGGGCGCGCCGTTGCATGCCTGATCCGCGCAACCCGCGCACGCTGCCATCGCGCCGCCACCCGTTCGCAATCGATCCCGGAACAGGCGGCGACGATTCCAAGTTCCGGCCCGTGCCTGAACCGCGCATGCTTGATCGTGAGCGCCCGCAAGTCGGCGAATTGGCCGTTGATGTTGAGAACCGCGATCACCTGACCTGGGCGACCCAACAGGCCGCGCAGTTTGTCCTTGCCGAAAATGATTGGCGTAAGTCAATCGAATCGCAGGGCGTCATGGAAGCCGTGTGGCTTGTCGCAACCACCTATGTTCACAACGACGGGTCTGCTTCCGCGACCACTCTGACCACAGCAGAAGGGTCATCGCGGACCACCGCCGTCCACAACATCCTCGACATCCGCTCTTCGGATGTGCCGTACGATGATAACGACGCAAAGCTCAGGGGCCATATCCGGAAGCTGAACGAGCAGTTCGCACAGGGCGACGAAGACCCTAAGACGATTGTCGCGCTTCGCTGCGAACGCATCCCGGCTTTGATCCTTGTTGGCTTCGTGCCGCATCCTGGTGGCGCTACGGGCTTTCCCACTGCGGTTAAGTCGTTTGTCGCATTGCGTCACGTCGATCCGCCGAAGCCGTGGGGCGATGGCCCTGAGAACGAGTCGCTTGCCGACGAAGTGTTGGACGAGCTGTATCGGCGCGATCTGATCTCTAAGACGCAACGCGAGTATTACGCCGGCTCGTGCACGCGCTCGGAGGCGCGTGCGGCACGCTTGCCGGATGACCCGGCGCTCCGCGCCGTGCAGATCGTGGATATGTTCGTTAACGACGATCCGCGCTTCGTGGAGGCGATCCGCGTCGCCGTTACGAGCCAATCGACGCGAAAGCGGATGACGAGCAAGCTTCTCAACGACTTGGCGACGGCGTTGATCTTGCGTGCCGTGGCCGACGATCCGAGCAAGGTTGACCAGATTCGTCGGTACATGCGCTTCGCATTCGGGAAGTCCGTTCACCGCGCTCCGTGGGAAGCGACAGGTCGGTCAACCGCTGTTCTGACCAAAGCGGCGGTCGATGAAGTGCGCGCCGCTATCGGCAGCGGCGACACTGACGAGCCCGGGCCTGCCACGATGGAGCTTGCGGTTCGCGCCGCGTATCCGCTGGTGGTGTCGCAGCGCCTTAGCGCCTCACGAGGCTCGACCTCCGGCTTGCCGGATCGTCGGACGCCGGGCGAAGTCTTGGACGCTATGCGGCGCAGCGAACATGGCGTGATGCAGCTCGGTCGCGCGTTGGAGGACTTCAGCGCGAATGAAGAGTTGCGTGCGATCGACGAAACCGGCGCCATTCGTTTGCGGCAAGACGGCGAAGAGCTGCAACTCAGCGACGTTTACCTGCGGAACGAGTTCCCGCCGCCCGGCAAGGCTAAGGCTGCTAGCTCGGGCGACACGCCCATTGATCGCTACAATGCTGCCGTTGCTTCTCTCAGCGCGGCAATGGATGCTCTGGAGGTGTCGTTTACGGCGCTTTGCGGCGTCACCGGCGATGACACCGCTCCGATCGTTGAGGGTCGTGGTGTCGAGCCTCGTCTCACCGAGGCGTGGCGCAAGACCTTGGGCAAGATCGACGAAGAGCTGGTGATCTGGGCGCGCGCCTATCGCAAGGCGTTTGGCACGCGTCCCACCCCAGCGGCCAACGACGCTGACGAAGATGACGCGCCGGAGCACACCGTCGAGGATGAATGGGAGGATGACGGGCTCAACGAAGTCGAGCGATAAGCGGCAATGAGCGAAAGGCGGCGCGAATTGACACGGTTCGCGCCGCCATCTTGCGGCTCATCCTGCTAGACACGCTAGGCGAGTTCAATCTTCAACCGCCGAAGGTCATCAAACCCAGTGCGCTTGCGCTCCACGTGGTCGACTATCAAGCGCTCCAACAGGTCCAAGTAAGCCTTCGTCGAAATGCGAACGAGTCTCGTCTTTTGGTTGCGCTTCGACGCCATGTAGATTGCAGAAATCTGGTCGCGGCGATTCACTTCCCAGTTGATGAAGCCGGTGTGCAGAAGCTCACAGACAATGTCCCACGCATCCATCGAAGCGCGCTGTGGCCTATCGAGGAAAAATTCATCCTCGATATCGCCGGCCATGGTGAGCCGAGTCAGCGTGTCGGCTCGTCCGGGCCGCGTTGGATAGATGGTGACGCGATAGCGGCGCAGGCGCGTTCTGTCCGTGACCTTCCAGCTTTCAATCAATCTACGGACGACGATTGCGGAGTAGAGCAGCGGACGCTCGAGCGCGTAATCATCCATCTCCTCAGCGAATGGCCCAGCCGCGATCCGCGCGATCTGTGATCTGAGGCGCCGGAGTTCGCGCTTCCAGGGATAGCTTTGCCGGAGCATGATCGACCGTCTTTCAAAGCACCGAGCTAGTCAGTGCATCAGGGCAATCTCACATTAAATTTTCGATGGCGGTCGGGAGCGGCGGAGGCGAAGCGCCTGGTAGCAAAATGGTAGCACAGAGTGTTGAAAGCGCCCCTAGGGGGCTTTGCTACCAAGAAAAACGTAATGAAAACTGGAGCGGGCGATGAGATTCGAACTCACGACCCCAACCTTGGCAAGGTTGTGCTCTACCCCTGAGCTACGCCCGCATCCTGGGTGACGCGGCCCAAAGTCTGCGCTCTGGGCCCGCCTGAGGGGCGCTCATATCGCAGAGCCGCGCCCGCGAAGCAAGGGGATGGCGGTGCAATAAACGCCGCCGGCCCAACCTCACCAAATTTCGCCGAACACCCGGATGAAGTTGCCGCCCAGGACCTTCTCGGCGACGCGCGCCGGATAGCCGCGCTTCAGCAGCGCGTCGGCGATCACCAGCGCGCGGTCGGGGCGGTTGAGCCCTTCCGTGTACGGGAGCCGCCCGTCCTCCTCTGGCGCAGCCACGCCCGCGGCGATGCGGCGCTGCGTTTCCGCGTCCCACGCCGCATGCGCCTCGGCGCTATTGTCGGTGCCGCCAAAGTCAGTGTCGCTGCCAAAGCCCACGTGATCTTCGCCCATGACATCGAGCGCGTGCGTCATGTGCGCCATGTAGTCTGCGAGCGTCGGTTGCCGCCCCGCCGGCGCCAGATAAAACAGATCGAAGATGCCCATCACGCCGCCTTTGTTGGCGAGCGCGCGCATCTGATCGTCAGTCTTGTTGCGCGGATTGTCGTGCACGGCTTTGCAGCCGGCGTGGCTCACGATCACCGGCTTGGCGGACGCAGCCATCGCCGCTGTCGTCGTCGCCGGGCCCGCGTGACTGAGATCGAGCGCGACGCCCACCTCATTCATGCGCGCGATCGCTTGGCGCCCTAAATCCGTGAGCGGCGAATCCGGCGGCGCCAGCACGCCCGCGCCAAACGGCGACGTCAGATTGTACGAAAGCTGCATCACCCGCACGCCCAGCCAACGGAACGCGGTGATGTTGTCGAGCTTATCGCCCAACGCCGTCGCGCTCTCGAAGCCGAAGATGATGCCCAAGCGGTTCGTACGCTTCGCGGTGGCGATGTCGGCGACGGTCCGGATCTGCATGAACACATCCGGATGCGCCTCGATCATGCGCTGATAGAAGCCCAGTTCGCCGACCGTATCTTCGAACGAGGCATTGAATCCGCCGATCGAGTTCTTGATCGCACTGACGCCGGAAGCGCGCGCCGCTGCAATGTCAGCCGGATCCATGGGAAATTTGTCGGAGCTGATTTTCGGCCCGATATTGCAATCCAGTACTGTGGCGCGCCGCCAGACTGCGCGCGCCGCCGCCGAAATATCGTCACGCGCAGCGGCCGCGCGCGCCACCGGACCCAGTGCTGCAACGGCCAACGCGCCGGCGCCCAGCGCAAATTCTCTGCGATCCATGCATCTCCCCTCACAAGTCGCAACCAGGATGCGCCGCGCGCGCCGATTGGATGCGTTATTCGCCCGGTTCGGCTTTGCGTGGCGGCTTCAACCGCCGGCGATTGACGTGGCTATCCGGCGCTATGTGCCCCTCCGGCGTGCGTCCGCGGAAATAGTCGCGTTGCCAACCTTGCTTAGCCGCGTCTTCGTCGCGGTCGCGCAGCCGGTTCAGGAACTTGTTGCGGCTATCGCCCCACGCCCGGTATTGGCGCGCCAATTCCGGATCGTCGGCGATCGATTTCACAATCGGCTGCGTGTCTTCAAGCTCCGTGTGCGAGATCGGAAAGATGAAGCAGAACGGCTCGCCTTTCTTGAACGAGATCATGCCGGGCCGCGTGAAACGCCAGTTCATCGTGAACGGAAACGGCAGCCAGTACGTCTCGACCACGCCAACTAACGGCTGAATGCCGTCCTTCACATGATTGGGCGGACCGCCACACCACAAATCCCAGTTCTCTTCGGTCTTGAACAAATAGCCGGTGTGAAACGTCAGCACGCCGCCGGAAAAATGCGACACCACCCAGCGCGAGAGCAGTTCGCGCGACGTGTCGTCGTCCGGGTCGATGCGAATGTCGGTCGCCAGCGCCCCGCCATTCCAGCTCGCTGTGAACGACACCGGCGAAAGCAGACACCAACCCGTCGTGTTTGCCACCACCAACGGCAAGCAGCGATAGGGGTGGCGATCGGAGAAATTGTCCATCCACTCGCGGTCTGGCGGTCCCGGCACCATCTCGGCAGGCTGCGGATCGACTTGATAACAGGTGAGTTTCATACGCCTTCCCTAGACGAGCCAGCCCATCCAAGCCAAGGGAGAGGCATGGCTAACCCTGCAGCAGCCGAAGATTTGTTCGCCCGTTTCGACGCGCTCGGCATCGCTTACACCAATACGCCGCACCGCCCGGTGTTCACCGTCGAAGAGGGCGCCGACTTGAAAGCCGCCATGCCTGGCGGCCATTCCAAGAACCTGTTCCTCAAAGACAAAAAGGGGAAGCTGTTCCTGCTCTGCGCGCTGGGTGACGCCGCCATCGATTTGAACGCGGTGTCAAAGCTCATTGGCGCCGGGCGCTTCAGCTTCGGCAACGCCGAATTGTTGCTGCAGCACCTCGGCGTCACGCCGGGCTCCGTCACGGTGTTTGCGCTCATCAACGACCCGGAACGCAACGTCACTTTGCTTCTGGACGAGGGCTTCTTCGGCTACAACTTGGTGAACTTCCACCCGCTCAAAAATGACGCAACCACCGCGATCACGCCCGCTGACCTTTTGAAATTCATCGCCAGCCTCGGGCGCACGCCTATCCGCATCGCTTTCGACGCGGACGGCAAACCCACTTTGATTGAACCAAGCCCCGCTTCGGCCCATGTAGGTGGCTAAGAGGATCACATGACTTTCGTAGACGGCGCCATGCCGCCAACAGCAGACCCGGTAAAGAACGGCTCCGATCAAGGCTTCGTGGCCGACGTGATCGAAGCATCACGTGAAACACCGGTCATCGTCGACTTTTGGGCGCCGTGGTGCGGCCCCTGCAAGACGCTTGCGCCGATGATCGAAAAAGCCGTGCGCGGCGCGAACGGCGCCGTGAAGCTCGTGAAGATCAACATCGACGAGCATCCGGGCGTTGCCGGCCAACTTGGCGTGCGCTCGATCCCGGCAGTTTATGCGTTCGACAAAGGCCGGCCGGTCGATGGCTTCATGGGCGCGATCCCCGAAAGCCAGATCAAGATGTTCGTTGACCGTCTCGCCGGCGCCACCAGCGAAGAGGACATCAAAGCGCTGCTCGAACAGGCGCTCGAAAGCCAAAAGCTCGGCGACATCGGCGGCGCGGCGCAAAGCTACATGGCCGTGCTGCAGCTTGATCAGGACAACACCAAGGCCATCGCCGGCATGGCGCGCATCACCCTCGACGCGGGCGACCCCGACCAGGCGCGGGAAATTCTCGCACACGCGCCAGAAGACAAAGCCAACGACCCGGACATCGCCGGCGTGCGCGCCGCGCTTGAGCTCGCCGCCAATCCGCCTGCGCCCGATGAAAGCGCGGAGCTTAGAGCCAAAGTCTCCGCCAACCCTGCCGACTGCCAAGCGCGTTTCGATCTCGCATCGGCGCTCGCCGGCAGCGGCGACATGGAAGGCGCGGTCGATCAACTGCTCGCCATCATCGCCAAGAACAGAGACTGGAACGAAGACGCAGCGCGTCAGCAGCTGTTCAAGATTTTTGAAGCAGCGGGCCCGATGTCGGACGTCACCAAGCAGGGCCGCCGCAAGCTGTCGGCTATCCTTTTCTCATGAGCGCTTTCGGCTATCGCAAGCCTGCGGACCTGCCGCAGACCATTCCTTTGTTTCCACTGACCAACGCGATGCTGTTTCCGCGCGCGGTGTTGTCGCTCAACGTGTTCGAGCCGCGTTATCTGAACATGGTCGACGACGCACTCGCAGGCGATCGGCTCATCGGCATGATTCAGCCAGCCTCCGGCGAAGAGAACAATCCGACGCCCGACCTTTCCGAGATCGGCGCTGTCGGCCGCATCACCATGTTTTCCGAAACCGATGACGGCCGCTACCTGATCACGCTGACCGGCGTTTCGCGTTTCACGCTGGAGCGTGAGCTCAAAGCCGGCACGCCCTATCGCCAGGCTTTGGTGTCCTACGACCAATTCGCCGACGACTTCACGCAGTCGCCGGGCGGCACAATCGATCGCCCGATGCTGATGCGCTCGCTGAAAGAATACGCCGCGTTGCACGGTTTCCAGGTCGACTGGGATTCCGTCGATCAAGCGCCGACCGAAACCGTCATCAATGTCGCATCCCAGCTCTGCCCGTTCGACCCGGTGGCCAAGCAAGCCTTGCTCGAAGCGCAAACGCTCGAGGACCGCTGCCGCACCTTGATCGCGTTACTGGAATGGGGCGCGCCCGACGAAGCCGGCGAGCACCCGTTGCAATGAGCGACGCCAACGACATCGATCCGAAGCTCCTGGAAGTGCTGATCTGCCCACAGACGCGCACGCAGCTGCGCTACGACCGCGAAAAGCGCGAGCTGGTCAGCGAAGCTGCGCGCCTCGCATATCCCGTCCGCGACGGCGTGCCGATCATGCTGATCGATGAAGCGCGCGAGCTAGGGCCGGACGAATGAGCGCGCGCGCCTGGCCCACCGATCTCACCTTCGATACCGAAGCGCACGCGCTGAAGATCGCCTTCGATGACGGCGCCAAGTTCGCCATCCCGTTTGAATTGCTGCGCGTCGAAAGTCCAAGCGCTGAAAACAAGGGGCATGGGAGCAATGTGCCCCCGCCGGTGAAGGGCAAAGCCCACGTCAGCGTCACCCGCGCCGAGCCGGTCGGCAAATACGCCGTGCGCATCATCTTCGATGACGGCCACGACACCGGCCTGTACTCCTGGGACCTGCTCTACGATCTCGGCGCCCACGCCGACGAAAAGCTCCGCATCTACCGCGAAACCCTGGCCCAACGCGCACTCCGGGACGAAGCTTAAGCGCGCATGCCGTTTCTAAGGGCGACCTGTGACGCTGATCCTAAATATCATCTGGTTTATCTTTGGAGGCGCCGTCAGCGCATTCACTTGGCTCATCGCCGGGATCGTCTGCTGCATCACCATCGTTCTTATTCCATGCGCGCCGATGTGCTGGCGCTTTGCGTTGTTCACCGCCTTCCCATTCGGCCGCGAGGCAATTGATCGGCGCCTCCTTCAAGGGCCGGCTTCAGCGCTCGACGAAGCGGGGGCGGTTGTCGGCAATGTGCTTTGGCTGATCTTTGGCGGCTGGTGGAATGCACTTGCACACGTGTTCTATGGCTTGGCGCTGTGCGTCACCCTCATCGGCATTCCGTTTGGGCTTCAGATGTTCAAACTCGCGGGCCTCGCATGGTGGCCCTTCGGCAAAGAAATTGTCGACAGCGAAGTCGCGCGGCGAGCGCGCACCGCGCACTTGCCCGCCTAAGGCGCCAGCACCATTTTCAGCGCGCCATCCGCGCGCTTATCGAACATGTCGTACGCTTTAGCGCCCTCGCTCAGCGACAGCGTGTGGCTGATATAGCGCTCCGGCTTCAGCCGTCCGCTCTGGATCAGCGGGACCAAAGCCGGCCATTCCTCCGGCACCGAACACGTGCCGATGCGGAACGTCAGCCCGTTGGCAAACGCCCGCGCCATCGGAAAATTGAACGCCCGCGTTTGATTGACGCCGATCACAGACACCGTCGCCCGCCGCGCCGCCAAGCGAATCGCCAGATTGATGGTCGCGTCGATGCCCACCGCCTCGACCACGCAGTCGCACATGCGTCCGTGCGTCGCCTCGCGCACCGATTCCACCGCATCCGCGCTCTGCAGCGCCACCGCGCCAAGCTTTGCGGCCAAAGCCAAACGCTCCGACACCAGATCCACCGCGAACACCTGCGCTGCGCCCATCACGAACGCGCTTTCCACCGCCATCAAGCCGATCGGCCCAAGCCCGACCACCGCCACCACTTTGCCCGGTGCGATGTCGGCATTGCGCGCGCCGAACCACGCCGTCGCTTGCGCGTCCGTCAGCATCAGCGCCTGATCCGCGCTCAAGCCTTCGGGAATTTTCGCTACGTTGAAGTCCGCCGCAGGCACCCGCACCGCCTCGGCCTGACACCCTTGCAGCTTGCTCGACAATCCATAGCAACCCGCGGCGTTGTTGGCGCAATTGCAGACATTGCCCGCCAAGCACGACGCGCACGCGCCGCAGCCAACTGCTGCCGAGATCATCACCTTGTCGCCGATTTTCAGCCGCTTCACGCCTTTGCCGATCTCGACAACCTCGCCCACCGCCTCGTGACCGACGCAAAAGCCGATATCTTCGGAGAAGCCCTCGCCGTGATAGATGTGCAGATCGCTGCCGCAGATCGCGCACTTGTCCACCTTGATCACCGCATCACGATCATCGGCGATCGACGGCGCGTCCATGCTTTCGCAGCGAATGTCGCGCGGTCCGTAATAGCGCAGCGCTTTCATGCGGGCTCCTGGAGGTCACCTGCCTCCACGCTCTCACGCGCTCGCGCTTTCCGCAAACTGCCGTAGCGCTATAGCGCCAGATGCTCCGGCAGCAGCGTCGTGGGCGACACTTCGCGCACCACCACCTTACCCTTTTCCTTGATGCGCGCCTTCAGCGGCCGCCCGTTCAGCGTCTTATACTGCAGGTTGGTCAGCATCGGCTGCGCTAAGCGCTGATCGCCGACCAGCGCCACCAGCCACGGAATGTCGCCGCTGCCCCAATCCTTCTGCGTCAGCGCCATCGGTTTGTTGCCCAGCTTCGAGAGCCTTGCGTCGACCGCGCGCGACACGCTCGTCCACAAAACCAGCGCTACCGGCTCGACCATCCCGCGCGCTGCGTCGTGCGCGTTGGCGATCGCGAATTGTCCTGAACTCAGCGCCGGCGCCGCGAGGCCCTCAATGTATCCAAGCGAGACGTCCTGATAGCGCGGCGAACGCATCATCACAGTCACGATCCGGCCGAGAGATGCGTACACTTGTTGCGCACGCACCATTGCCGCTCGTTTTTCCGCGTCGCTGGCGCCCGCCGGCGCCGCCGCTTTCGTCACACCCGCGGGCGCGGCGACTTCAACCGCGCCGCTTTTCGGCTTATTTGAAAACAGGCCCATGAACGTTACCCCGCCCCAGAAGATCAACTCTGACGCTCATCGCGAAGCTTGCTCGCGCTCTGGAGTACGTTCGTTCCGCAGCGGTATTCCCGTCTCGCGACAGAATAAAAAGTTATGCCGCTAAACTTTCGCCACGCAGCAGTTTTGGCAAATCGCCTTCCGCCCCTCCCGCGTAACGCATGAAAAACCGGCGCGCGGGGCCGACCGCGTTCACCGCCGCCAAACCCAAGCGCCGCGCGGCGCGCAACGGTGCGATGCGGTTGGAGAACATCTTGTCGAAGAACTCCATGCCGAGCGCCATCGTCACATTGTCGAAGCGCCGCCAGCGCTGATAGCGCTCAAGCGCCGAGACATCGCCCGGATCGAGCCCGACGCTGACTGCGTCCGCAAGGCATTCCGCCAGCGCCGCGCAATCCTTCAGCCCTAGATTCAAGCCTTGCCCCGCCAGCGGATGAATGCCGTGCGCGCTGTCGCCGGCAAGCGCCACGCGTGCGTCCACCATCCGCTCCGCCATTTGCAACGACAGCGGATAGCCGAAGCGTGGGCCTTCCAACGAAAGTGCGCCAAGGTGATCGCCGAAGCGCATGCGCAGCTCCGCGAGAAAATCCGCCTCCGGCATCTTCAAGAGAACTTCGGCGGCCTTGCGCGGCTCCGCCCAGACAATGTTCGAACGCTCGCCCTTCAAAGGCAGGATCGCAAACGGCCCGTTCGGCAAAAAGTATTCGTGCGCCACGCCGCCGTGCGGCTTTTCGTGTTGGATGGTCGCCACGATCGCCGTCACTGGATAGTCCCAGCCGATCGTGCGCACGCTGATGGCTTCGCGCACGAACGAGCGCCGCCCGTCCGCGCCCACCAGCAACGGCGCGCGCAAAGTCGAACCATCGGCCAATGTTGCGGTGACGCTCGCACTATCGCGCGCGATCGCTTTCACCGACATCGGTTGGATCATGCGGATCGACGGCTTCGCCTTGACGGCCCGATCCAGCGCCATGCGCACATAACGCGCCTCGCACATCAGCCCCAGCGGTTCATCGGGATCACGTTGTTCGGCGCCGTCGAAATGCAAATGCAGCAGTGACGGCCCGCGTTCGACCTCGCCATCCGTCACCATGATTTCGCGGATCGGCTGCGCCGTCTTATCGAGTTCGTCGGCCACGCCGAGCGCGCGCCACATGCGATAAGAACCAAACGCAATCGCGAACGCGCGTCCATCGAAGCTCGGCGCCAGCGTGTCCGCGGGTTTCGCTGCGTCAACGACGACGACCGACAGACCGGCCTGATCCAGCGCCAGCGCCAGCGTCTGCCCCACCAGACCGCCGCCACCGATGATTACGTCCGCGTCAAAGCTATTGCTCATGTCCAACAAACTAGGCGGCAGGCTTGTGCGCGTCGATGCGGCTCCCCCGCGCAAGCCGAAGATCAAGCAATGAGCGCCTGCCGCTTTTTTGAGCGATCTTCGGCGCCGCAGCACAAGTGCCAGTCCGTTCCCTTGCCCGCGCGCGCGGCACGCCAGCCAAATCGTTTCGCAATTTCGGGCCGCGCGCTTTGGGGTGCGCCGGATCTAGGGGAGCACGAGGGAATGGCTGATTCAAAACTAAAGCGCGTATGGCGCGCGCTCCGCCTCGGCGGACTTGCCCTGGTTGCGGGGTTCGCGCTTTCGGTGACGACGCCCATACTTGCGCACGCGCAAGACACAACGGCTGCCGCCACCAGCACGACCGCCGCTCCGGCAGCTGAGGCCGCGCCCGCCGCGGCCCCAACACCGACGCTCGACGCCGGCGCCACCTCTTGGATGCTCACTTCATCAGCGCTCGTGCTGCTGATGACCATTCCGGGTCTCGCGCTCTTCTACGGCGGCATGGTGCGCAAGAAGAACGTGGTGGCGACAGTCACCCAGTCCTTCGCCATCACCTGTTTGGTGACGGTGCTATGGATGGTGCTCGGCTATTCGATCGCCTTCGGGACCAATGCCGACGCGGAAATGAACAAGTATTTCGGCGGTTTCGGCGCGGCGATGATGAACGGCATCCACGCCGACACCATCAAGGGCGTGATCCCCGAATACGTTTTCATGTTCTTCCAGATGACGTTCGCGATCATCACGCCGGCGCTGATTTGCGGCGCCTACGCTGAGCGCATGAAGTTCTCCGCGATGATGATCTTCACCGCCGCCTGGCTGCTGTTGGTTTATTCGCCGGTCGCGCATTGGGTCTGGGGCGGCGGCTTCCTCGGCGGTGCGGGCGTGCTCGACTTCGCCGGCGGTACGGTCGTTCACATCAATGCCGGTGTGGCCGGTCTCGTCTGCGCCCTCGTCATGGGCAAGCGCAGCGATGGCGCAGCTCCCCCGCACAACATCGTTCTCACCATGATCGGCGCTTCGCTGCTGTGGGTCGGCTGGTTTGGCTTCAACGCCGGATCGGAACTTGCCGCCGATGGCATTGCCGGCGCCGCTGCTCTGAACACGCAAGTTGCAACCGCGATGGCGGCGCTTGCCTGGATGGCCATCGAAATCATCCATCACCGCAAAGCCACTTTGCTGGGCCTCTGCTCGGGCGCGGTTGCCGGTCTCGTCGCCATCACCCCGGCGTCGGGCTTCGTCAATCCAACCGGCGCGCTCGAAGTCGGCGCGGCGGGCGGTGCGGCGGCTTATTTCGGCGCCGTCTTCCTCAAGAGCTGGCTCAAATACGACGACAGCCTCGACGCTTTCGGCGTTCACGGCGTCGCCGGCACCGTTGGCGCGTTGCTGACCGGCTTGCTGGCCGACCCGGCGATCAATGCGCTCGGCAAGGACCACAATCTGATGACCCAGGTTTACGGCGTCAGCGTCACCTTCGCTTATACCGCGGTCGCAACGTTTGTGATCCTCATGGTGCTCAAGTTCACCATCGGTCTAACGGCGACGAAAGAGCAGCAATCCGAGGGTCTCGACCTCGCTCTGCACGGCGAAGTCATACAATAGCTCACAGCCTCTCTCCGGAAGGAACCTTCAGTGCGGCGCCCGGGGGGCGCCGCACTTTTGTTTTTACCTTTATGAATCGCGGGCTTCGCCCACGAAAATGAATGCGCCGGTAACTCTGTTCGCGAGCGAATCTTCATCGCTCGTTTACCGGGAAGGCCAAGAGTCCGCGCTTGCCTGCGGGACACCTAGCGAGCGCGTTTTTCTATGGCTGACGACGTTTACCAAACCGCGGGCAGAAGCCCCGCCGCTTCCGCCGCTAACCAAGCGAGCGCTGCAGCAGGGCGCATCGCCTTAAAGCGCGCGACCATTTGCGTGGGCGCGGCCATCGTCGGCGCCTACGGCCTCGGCGCGGTGCTCACCTATTCGCCGGAAGATCCGAGCCTCAACGTCGCATCGAGCGGCCCGGTCCACAATTTGTTCGGCGGCCCCGGCGCCGTCGTTGCCGACTTTTCCATCCAAATGATGGGCGCTGCAGCGCCGCTTTTGTTCGGCGCCATGCTTGCCGCCGGCGCGCTGCGCATCGCCCGCCATCAGCTCGTCACCCGCATCGATCGCCGCCGCGTGCTGATTGCGCTTGCGGGCATCGTACTTCTGGCCGCCGCCGCCGCGTGCATTCCAACGCCGGGCGGCTGGCCGCTCGCCAGCGGTTTCGGCGGCGTCGTCGGCGACGCCATCTCCGGCTTCATGTCCTCGCTGATGAGCGCGCCCGGCTTACCAATTCCGCGCGTCATCGCCGGCTTGTTGTGCGCCATTGGCGGTTTGCTTGCTGTCGGCTGGAGCTTCCAGGTGAAGCCCGAAGACGTGAAAGCCGCCGCCGGCCACGTGAAGCGCACCGCTGTCGGCAGCGCCGACGCCGCACAGCGCGCCATCGGCTACGTCGCCGAGAAAACCCGCCGTCCCGAGCCGGAAGAACCAGTTTACCGCGCCCCGATCGAAGATCGCAGCGAGCGCCGTCCCGCCGCCGCGCAACGCCCGCAGCGCGCCGAGCGCCCCATCGTGCCGCGCGCGGAAGCACGTGAAGACGCGCCGCGTCAGCAACAACCGCGCGCGCCCAAGCAAGAGAAAAAGCAGAAGCAGCACTCCACGTTCCACTTCGGCCGCGACTTCGATCTGCCGGACACCGACCTGCTCGTCACCCCGAAGCAGCGCACCAACCAAACCGACGCCAACACGCTGCACGCCATGAGCCGCCAGCTCGAAACCGTGCTGCAAGACTTCGGCGTGCAAGGCGAAGTGCTCAGCGCCCGCCCCGGCCCCGTCGTTACGTTGTTCGAGTTCGAACCCGCCGCCGGTGTGAAATCATCGCGCGTCATCGGCCTTTCCGACGACATCGCCCGCTCCATGTCCGCTACCGCTTGCCGCGTCGCCGTCATTCCCGGCCGCAACGCCATCGGCATCGAGCTGCCGAACGCCAAGCGCGAAACCGTTTTCCTACGTTCGCTGCTGAACTCCACGTCTTTCGCCGGCACGCAAGGCGATCTGCCGCTGGCGCTCGGCGAAACCATTGAGGGCGACCCGTTCGCCGCCGACCTCACCAAGATGCCCCACTTGCTCATCGCCGGCACCACCGGCTCGGGCAAGTCCGTCGGCATCAACGCCATGATCCTGTCGCTCTTGTACAAGCACACGCCTGACGAGTGCCGCTTCATCATGATCGACCCGAAGATGCTCGAACTCAGCGTCTACGAGGGCATCCCGCACCTTTTGCACCCGGTCGTCACCGATCCGAAGAAAGCCGTCGTCGCGCTCAAATGGGTCGTGCGCGAGATGGAAGACCGCTACCGCCGCATGGCCAAGCTCGGCGTGCGCAACATCTCCGGCTACAACGAGCGTGTCGGCGATGCGCTGGAGCGCGGCGAGCGCCTTGAGCGCACCGTGCACGCGGGCTTCGACCCCACCAGCGGCGAGCCGATCTACGAAACCCGCGAGCTCCCGCTCGAGCCGATGCCGTACATCGTCGTCGTCATCGACGAAATGGCCGACCTGATGATCACGGCCGGCAAGGAGATCGAAGCCGCCGTGCAGCGTCTCGCGCAAATGGCGCGCGCCGCCGGCATCCACGTCATCATGGCCACGCAGCGTCCGTCGGTCGATGTCATCACCGGCACCATCAAGGCCAACTTCCCGACGCGTATCTCCTACCAGGTCACGTCGAAGATCGACTCGCGCACCATTCTCGGTGAGCAAGGCGCCGAACAATTGCTCGGCCAAGGCGACTTGTTGTTCATGGCTGGCGGCGGCCGTATCCGCCGTCTGCACGGCCCGTTCGTCACCGACGCCGAAGTCGAACGCGTCGTCGACATGCTCAAAGCCCAAGGCGCGCCGGTCTATCGCCAGGACGTCACCGAAGAGCCGAACGCCAACGCCGACAGCGACAATCCCGAATTGTTCGACGGCGAAGATGGCGGCGGCGAGAGCGAACTCTATCAGCGCGCCGTCGAGATCGTGCAACGCGACCGCAAAGCCAGCACCAGCTACCTGCAGCGCCGCCTAAGCATCGGCTACAACCGCGCCGCCACGCTCATCGAACAGATGGAAAAGCGCGGCGTGATCTCGGAAGCCAACGCCGCCGGCAAACGCGACATCCTCATCGACGTGGTCGAAGAGGATTAGGCTGCCGCAATGTGGTACGATGGTTACCGAATTGACAGGTAGCCATCGAGCAGGAAATGGCGGACGACGAAGGGCCTCTTCATAAACTAGCTGGCATTCGTACTGAGGACGGATGGGAGATCGTTCAGCTTGTTCAGCGCAAAGAATATCAAACTGGAGGCTGTTTCTCGGTTGGATATCTGGTTTGCCACGAAGACGGACGCAAAGGGTTTCTTAAGGCGCTAGATTTCAGCAGCGCTGCAGGCGATCCCGACCCCGCCCGCGCGCTAGAAGCGCTAACAGCCTCGTTCAACTTTGAGCGCGATGTGTTGGCGCTTTGCACGCGACTCAGCAAGGTTGTTCTTGCGATCTCCGACGGCGCTCTACACATCCCCGATGCGCCGCTTGGCCGGGTTTTGTATCTCATCTTTGAACTCGCCGAAGGCGATGTTCGAAAGTTTGCTAAACGCCCAAACGAATTCGAGGTGATCTGGTCACTTCGTGCGCTTCATCACGTCGCCGTCGCTCTAAGACAGCTGCACGGCGCAGGTATATTCCATCAAGATATTAAGCCGTCGAATGTGCTCGTTTTCAAGGAAGGCACGCTGTCGAAACTAGCGGACCTAGGCAGAGCGCACGCCACTGGGCTTCCAGCTCCGCACGATTTCCTCGATCTTCCCGGCGCAACTCACTACGCGCCCCCCGAGCAATACTACGGTCACGACTGGGGCGATCGCCGAGCGGCGCGCGCGTCAGCAGACTTGTATCTCCTCGGAAGTCTGCTTTTTTTCTTCTTCATGGGCGTGATGTTCACGCCCGCTTGGTTCGCCAACCTTCGTCAAGAGCATTATCCGCGGCGGCTATCTCCTACCGATGATGGCTGGACTGGAAAGTACGAAGATGTCCTCCCATTTCTGAGAGATGCGTTTGCTAGGGCTTCGGGCGAATTTGCAGCACGCGTTATGGCGCTTTTCTCACCTCTCAATCTTCGGGCAGAGGGCGAAGAGCTAATTTCACTCCTCGGCTATTTGGTCGACCCCGATCCACAAAAACGTGGACACCCCGGTACGAGAGCCAACAAGCATTCCGATCCGTTCGCTCTGGCGCGCTTCATCTCCGCGCTGGATCGCATCGCAAACAGATCGGAGTGGGCATTTAGGAAAGCGAATGGAGAAAAAGCAGCCCAAAGTTGACCGGAAAGTCATTCCGCGTTGGCGAAGTCTGGGTGAGACCCCACAGGTAGAGCTGGGGGCTGCCTCCAACATCCCGCGGAAAGGCAGTACGATTCAAATGCCGACGGACGCGCTTGATTCTTGGCGCGCAAATCCAACGATTGAATCCGCATCAGAGCTGCTGGCCGCCGCGCCGCTTTTCGGGCCGAGTCCGGAAATCGCGCCAGCCGCTCGATTCCTACGGAAGAATGTCGATGTGTTGTCGTCAGGCGTCGAACGGATTGTCGAGTGGTACGAAGCTCGCACCGCCATACCGGTCGGCGACACCGTCGGCGCGCCGATAGCGGAGGAGGACGCACGAAAAAATATTGGTGCTTTGAAGCGCGAATTGACGCTCGCGCCGGCGAATCCAATCGCCAATGTAGAACTCGCTCGCCTCCACTCGGTCCTCGGTCAAGCCAAGCCCGCACGACGCGCCATGAATCGCGCACTGCTGTTGGCACCGAACAACCGATTTGTGCTCCGATCCGCAGTTCGAATGCTGGTTTCGCAAGACCGCTTCGATGAAGGACTCGCTGTCCTGCGAAACGCCCCCCAAACGGACCCATGGCTTGCGGCAACGAAAATCAGCCTTGCCGACCTCATGCAACAAGCGCCCGACAACGTTTCCCGAGCGATGCAACTCGTCGACGATCGCGCGCCCCATCAAATTTCGGAACTAGCCGCCGCACTAGGCACGCTCGAGCTAGGGGCGGGTTTTTCATCCAAACTCGCAAAGCGGCTATTCAAGCGCAGCGCACAGGCACCGAACGACAACACGGTGGCCCAAATCAGGTGGGCAAACGAAACACGTGGCATTCCGTTTGAGACGAACCTGCTCACTACGGAGAAATCCTTTGAGGCGCGGACTGGGCAGGCCGTCAGGCAAAAAGACTGGGCTCAAGCAGTGCGCAACACGCTGCTCTGGCTCGCAGACGAACCATTTGCCAAACTTCCTGCCACTGATGGGTGTTTTTGGGCGGCCGAACTTCGACGCGATTTTGGGACAGCGGAGTTGCTAGCAACGGTTGGGCTGACAGCTCACCCCAACGACATCACTCTGCTAAATAACCGAGCCTATGCGCGAGCCAACAGAGGCAATGTCATCGGTGCGCGCGCCGACCTGGCGGCAGCGAAGGCGAGGTCTCACTCCACCGCCGATGAGATTTTTTTGATCGCTACGGAGGGCTGCATTCACTATCGAAGCGATGAATATTCGCTGGGAGCGGAGTTGTACGAGAGAGCGATACGCCGGGCTCTCGACGGAAGCAATCACGACAGTGCTCAGCGCGCATTACTGCATTGGCTTCATGAGGAACAGCGAATAGGTCGAGTGTGGGAGCCAGAACTTCTGCTCAAGATCAAGCTCTATTTCACCGATAAAGCGGTGGTTTCCGAGGACGTTCGCGACATTTATCAGGCACATTTTGCCGATATGGCAATCGTCCGAGGACTACCGACGCCGCCCATGGTCCATGGCGGGCTTGACATCGTCTCGAGTGCGACGACCAAGCTTCTGAAGTAGCCAGTCTATCCCGCACCTCACAGCCCTCCACGCCTTACATTCCCTGCCTCCGCAAAAAATCTATCCGCCCCCTCCAGCAGCGGCCGTATCATGCGCGCATCGCTTCCGCTGGAGGGCAGTTGGATCCCTGTTCAAGCCAACGCGGCGGCGAGGTGATTGAGCGCGAGGTCGCGGCGCAAGCCAAAACCTGAAGCCCCCATAAGACCTCTCTTGCAGAGGCAAAGGCGGGAGGACGAACCTGGGACCACGTTGAACAGCGTGGCCAGCGCGCCGGTGGCGATACGAGACAAGGGTGCGAAGAGCACCCCGCGTTCGAGCTACCGAATAACGATTGCGGGACGCGGAGCTTCTGCGTACATAAGCGCCGCTCAACGGCGTAAACTTTTGCGACGCGCAACTTCCGCGTCCCGCCCTCCTGCCGGGCGATAGGCAGTGGGCAGTAGCTTCTGCGTTGAGGTCGATCAGCGCGCCTGCATCCGCGCGCCCATTGCCTAATGCCCACTGGCTGCTGCCTCACTGCAGCGTGATCACCCACACGCGCACGTGAAGTGTTGTACAGCCGCGCCTGTGAGACGCTTCCCTTGCGCAAAGCGGCGCCGACAGCCGCGCGCATAGGGAGCAGACCAACATGTCACGACCCATCGTGGCGCGCGCGACTTCGCTCGCGGCGTCAACAGGCGTACTCGCGCTACTGATCGCCGGCGCGCTGTCCGTGAGCTACGTAGTGAGAACGGTGATGCCGGGCGATGGCCCCACGCCGGTGGTGATGGAAAATCCGTACGTGCCGCCGCCGCCCGTGCCGCACCCCACGCAGCCGCAACCGCATCCGCGCGACGTCATCGATGATCACGCCACGCCCGCCCACACTCAGGATCCGCCGGTTGAACCCACCAAACCCATCAGTTTCGAGCCGCCCACCGACACAGGCCCGCCCACCATCAGCAATCCGCACTGGCTGCAGGTCCCGCGCGATCTCACGCGCTACTATCCCAACCGCGCCCAGCAAATGTCGGTCGAAGGCAGCGCCACGCTCGATTGCCTTGTCGATACGGGCGGCCGTCTCGGTTGCACCGTGGTCGCCGAGACGCCGGCGGGCTGGAATTTTGGCAGCGCCGCTCTGCGCATCAGCCGCGACTACCGGATGGCGCCCGCCACGCAGAACGGCCAAGCCGTGCAAGGCCATTATCGCATGCGCGTGCCTTTCCAGATTCCGCAACACTGATCTGCGCCGTGCCGCTGCGCGAATGCATCGTCATTTGCGTTTGCGGCCCTCACTCTCGTCCCCGCGCCAACTGATTCGGCGCGAGGGACGAGCCATGACCAGCGCCGCAGACCGCCGGCCTCCATTTGCGTTTCGCATCCGCAATTCCATGCGCGCGCTGCGCTTTGACGCCACCGGCCAGCCGCTTCCCACCCGGGAAGTGACGCACATCATCGCCAAGGGCACGTGGACGCGCATCGTTTTCACCTGGGCCATGGCGTTGCTCGCCGGCGCTGCGCTGCCGCTTTGGCTGACGCTCGGCTGGGCCGTTGCCGTCACCCTCTGGGAGCTCGCTGCGCGCCCGCTTTTCGATCGCATCACCGCAAAACTCGCACACCGCAGCGAACCCACCGCCATGGCCGTCCTGGTAGTGGTCAACTTTGTCGGGGGCTGCCTCTACGCGTCCTTCCCCTTCGTCGCTTTTCACACCGGCACAATCATAGGCGTCGTCTTCGCCACCGCCTGGATTTGCGGCGCCGCCAACCACGACTTCGTATATTTTTCCAGCCATCGCAGCCTGCTCGCCGCGACGCTTGCACCTTTAGTGCTTTGCTCAGTCGCCGCGCCTTTCGTCACCAACGGTTTCGCCCCCATCAGCGCCGCCGCTGCGATCACTTGGCTCGCGATGATCTCCGCCGCCGGATTTCATGGGCGCGACCGCGCTTTCCTTACGGAGATGCTCGCCAAGCAAGCCACAGCGCGCGCGCTCGCAGAGCAATCCAACGCGGCCAAGTCGCGCTTTCTTGCCACCATGAGTCACGAACTGCGCACGCCGCTCAACGCCATCATCGGTTACGCCGAACTGATCGAAGAGGACGCAACCGAAGCCGCCAGCGCTGACGCGGCCAAGATCCGCAGCTCCGCACGGCAATTGCTCGGCGTTATCAACGTTATCCTCGATGTCTCCAAACTCGAGGCCGGCGCCATCGAACTGCAGCGCGAGCGTTTCGACGTTTCAGAGGTGCTGGAGCAAGTGCGTGAGGCGGCGCTGCCACTGGCAGCGGCGAACGGCAACACCGTCACGATCCAGGAAGCTGGCGCGCTCGGCGAAATGGATGGAGACCACGCGCGGCTCTATCAATGCGTGATGCAGCTCGTGTCGAACGCCGCGAAATTCACGCATAACGGCGAAATTCGCGTGGTGGCTTCGCGTGCGATTATCGCCGGGCAAGACACAATCCGTTTCCAAGTAATCGATTCCGGGATTGGCATCGCCTCCGATCAGCAGGCTCGAATTTTCGAGCCGTTCGTACAGGTCGAATCCAACGACGCGCGCAGTTACGAAGGCGCAGGCCTGGGGCTTGCGTTTGCGCGGCGCGTCGCCAATCTCATGGGCGGAGACGTCGATTGCAAAAGCACGCCAGGCGCGGGTTCGACCTTCACGCTGTGGGTGCGCACCCAACAGGCGTAGCGGCTACGAAATTTCCCAGTCGATTTCGCCGCGCACGTCGGGAGGCACGTTTTCGCACAGCGCGTTGTGCAAACCGGCCTGCGTCGATCGTCGCGGCGCGCGGAACACATAGTTCAGCCGGCTCTTGGCGAACGATTTTCGTTCGCTAATCATTTTGCAGTTCAGCTCGGCCAGCACACGACGGTACGCCTCGGCCGCATCCTTAAGTCTGCCTTTTGGAATTTCGCTGACCTCAAGACTGCACACCGGATGGCCATCGAAGATGTAGATCAACACCCAAGAGAACACCGTCGCAAGAACGGCGAACTGCGGGAGATTCAAACCGCTGATCAAGCCGATCAAGGTGACGAGAATCAGCCGCCCGGTGTCGCGCGTCGAACCCGCCTCGGTGCGAAACCGCATCAGCCCACCCAGGCCGAACACCACAAAGCCAATCACGGTGCCGTATTTGAGGACGACTACACCGATCACCGCGCCGATGAGCGCGTACATGATGTAGACCTTGGGAAGCTCGGCTTCCTCGGCGGTGTCGACGGTACGCTGGGTCGTGGGATGGAAAGCGATGACCATGCCAAGCCCGACCGCGAGGATCAGCTCGGCAAACGATTCCAGCATGTAGGAGGCGTCAAGGAACCCGCGCCAGCCGACGCTTGTCAGGGCGATCATGTCTGACGCGGCTTCGAACGGCGAACTCGAACCCTGCAAAGCCGTCGTAAGAAAGTGCATTCGGCCCCTCTGAAGACGAATTGCCTCAGCCCGGAAGCCGCCGCAAGCGGCTTCATCTCGCACAAGCCTCGCATACATGAATGGCGGCTGAGGGAAAAAGGCCCAAAGCGGACCTCCCGAACCCTTTTTTTCGCCATGCGTTTTGGGCACATGGACAACATGCAAAGACGTACCGCCCTCCTGTCGCTCGCAGCTCTTTTCGCCGCGCCAAGCGCTTTTGCGCAGAACGACGACCTCCGCTCGCGCACCGCGAATCCGGCGGCTGACAACACGCCCGTCGACCTGTCGGGCGCGGACCGCGATCAGGCCATCGCGCGGGCCAACTCTTCGCTCAATGTGCTGCAACGGCTGCAAGGGCGCTTCACCCAGACCTCGCCAAACCACACGATCTCGACGGGCGCCTTCTACTTGCAGCGCCCAGGCAAAGTGCGGTTCGAATACGATCCGCCCGCGACCTTACTGATCGTTTCGGACGGCAGCGTCGTTTCCATGCGCAATAGCGCCATGCACACGACCGATCGGACCCCGCTGCGGTCGACGCCGCTCAACATGATCCTCAAGAGCCAAATCGATATGGCGAGGGATGCGCGCGTCACCCGCGTTGCCCGCTGGCCGGAAGGCACGATGATCAGCGTGACCGATCCGCAGGGCCACGTCGCCGGCCGGCTCACGCTTTTCTTCTACGGCGACAACTACGAGCTCCGCGTTTGGGACGTCACCGATGTCACCGGTTCGCGCACGCGCGTCGCCTTAAGCGATATCACCCAGCCTGGAAGCTTGGACCCGAGCCTCTTCCGGCAAGAAGACGTGGTCAGCCGCGGTCACGGGCGGAACTAAGCGCCACCCACAAAAAGGCGAAATGCGGCAACTCATTTCTGCATCGAAATCTTGAATTTTTGGGTCCTGTGACGTATGTACCACTAGCGGTCGCTGCTTATCCCCCTGGATAGCGTCGTCCCCCCGCTGACGGATCCAGCGTAGTGGCCGCAAGCCGGACTTCCCCTTCCGGCGGAAATGCGTCCCCTCAAGACGCTCCGAAGGCCCGGTCGCTGAAGCGATCGGGCCTTCTTTTTATATATTTTCCGCTACTTACGGCCCGACACGCCGATGCGGTTGCCATCCGGGTCCTCGCCGTCGCACATGTCGAATTTCGGTGTCGATTTGACCGGACCGAATTTCGCTCCGCGCTTCATCAGCGCCGCGCGGGTCGTCGCCACGTCAGCGGCATAGAACACCAGTTTTGGCGGCCGCTTCCCGACCTGGCTTGGGCCAGCATGCAAGGCGATGCGGCATGGACCCGCCTCAAAATCGACCCAGCCCTTCTCGCGGCCAATGATTTTGAGGCCCAAGACCTCGTTATAGAAGGCCGTCATGGCCTCCATGTTGGACGTGAACACGACGACACGGCGCAGTTGAAGGTCCATATGATCAGCTCCTGACCTATCACCCGCTCAGCTTAGATTTTTTTCGTCAAGCGCCTTCGAAGGACGCCCGCCCGCCGCATGCTCACCGTCGCCACCTGGAACATAAATTCCGTACGCCTGCGCATCGAAACCGTCTGCCGCTTCCTGGCGGACGCCAAGCCGGACGTGCTCTGCCTGCAGGAGATCAAGTGCCGCGATGGCGAGTTTCCGGCGAAAGCGTTCAAGGCGGCGGGCTACAAGCACATGCATGTCGTCGGCCAAAAAGGCTGGCACGGCGTCGCTATAGTGTCCCGGCGCAAACTTGAGCCCGTTGAGGCGCCTGCGATTTGCCCGAAGAAGGAGGCGCGCATCGCTGCGGCGCGCGTGGAAGGCATCGAGGTCCACAACCTTTATGTGCCGGCTGGCGCGGACCTGCCGGAGCTGACCAACCCAAAGTTCGCCCACAAGCTCAAAGTGCTCGATCGCATGAAAGCGCTCTACAAGAAGCGCAACGGCACAACGCCAACCGTGCTCGTCGGTGACCTCAATGTAGCGCCTGGCGAATTCGACGTTTGGAGCCACAAGCAATTGCTCAATGTGGTTTCGCATACGCCGGGTGAAACCGACCGCCTGAACGCGGTGCGCGACCTTGGCGGCTTCGTCGACTTGGCGCGCCTGCACCGGCCCGATCCAGAGAAGCTCTTCACCTGGTGGAGCTATCGCTCTCCGGACTGGACCAAGAACAATCGAGGCCGCCGCCTCGACCACATCTGGGCGACCAGCGATCTCGCGCCTGTCTCACAAGCGGAAAGCTTCCACATTCACGTGCCGGTGCGCTCATGGGAACGGCCGAGCGATCACGTCCCGGTGGTGGCCGGTTTCAAGTTGTGAGGCCGCAGAATCTGACTGTGCGCACGCGCCGTTGGCCGCTCTCATGTTGCCCGGACCGGTTGCGGCTTTAGTATCCCCGCAAAGAGGGCACGGATGGACACCACACGTCGCGATATGTTGGGCGCTAGCGCTGCGCTTGCATTGCTCGCCGGATGCCACACCGCGCCGGCGCCGCAGCCGATCCCAAACGCCGGCGACGACCCTTCAGGCCAATTGAGCGCCATTCTCGACCGCGTCGCTACCGAGCTTTTGCACGAGAGTCCCGAACGCTGCACCAGCCTTGGCGTTAGCGAACAACGCGCGGGCGGACGTTTCATCGATCGCCTGAGCGACGCTTCAAAACAGGGCGCGCGGCGCTCGCGCTTCATTCTGGAGGGCGCCCTTGCGCAGCTCAGCGGCGTCAATCGCAACGCGCTGCCGGCCAAGGATCGCGTCACCTACGACGTCGTTGTCACCTCGTTTCAGAATTCTGTCGCCAACGCACAATTTCCGATCGGCGGCGGCGCAGGCGCGCCCTACGTCGTGAGCCAACTGACGGGGGCGTATCGGTCAACACCCGACTTTCTCGAAGCGCAGCATCCGTTGCGCAACAAATCCGACACCGACGCTTATATCGCGCGCCTCGGAGAGTTCGTCCGGCAGCTGGACCAAGAAACGCAGATCATCAGCGATGACGCGAGCGCTGGCGTCATTCCGCCCGACTTCGTCATCGACCGCACGCTGGAGCAAATGGCGGTCGTCACCAACGCGGCGCCCGATCGCAACGTGCTCGTGCAAACGCTGGTGCGGCGGCTGCCGCAAACCCAAGGCGTCAGCGACGCCGAGCGTGCACACTACATCGACGCTGCAACGGGCATTGTCCGCGATCGCGTGTTGCCGGCGTATCAGCGTCAAATCGCAGCGCTTCATGCAATCCGGCCGCAAGCGAAGCATGACGCCGGCATCGGCCGCCTGCCGCGGGGCGACAGCATGTACGCCGCTGCGCTCCGCTCGCGCACCACAACCGACACTAGTCCCGATGACATTCACGAAACCGGCGTGGCGCTGATCGCTGAGTTGCAAGCGGAGATGGACACGATCCTCAAGGCGCAAGGCATGACGCGCGGCACGGTTGCCGAGCGTATGAGCGCGCTCGCGCTGCGGCCCGATCAACTCTACCCCAACACCGATGCCGGCAAGGCGCAGATCCTCGCAGATCTCAACTCACGCACACAAGCGATCGTCGCGATGATGCCGCAAGCTTTCAACGTGTTGGCGAAGGCGCAGCTCGAAATCCGGCGCGTGCCGGTCTACACGGAGGCAGGCGCGCCCGGGGGATACTATCAGCGCGGCGCACTCGATGGTTCGCGTCCGGGGGCGTACTACATCAACTTGCGCGATACCGCTGAGTGGCCGCGCTTCAAGCTGCCGACCCTCAATTATCACGAGGGCGTGCCGGGGCATCACTGGCAAATTTCCATCCAGCAGGAATCGGGCGCCATCCCGTTCATGCGCAGCGCCATGCTTGGCTTCAGCGCCTTTAGCGAAGGCTGGGGCTTGTACGCGGAGCAATTGGCCGACGAACTCGGCGTATACGCGACCGATCCGCTGGGCAAGCTCGGCTATTTGCAATCGGCGACATTCCGCGCTTCACGGCTTGTGTGCGACACCGGGCTTCACGCCAAAGGCTGGACGCGCGAGCAAGCGATCGAGTCCATGCATCAAGCCACCGGCGACAAGATCAGCTCGATCACCACCGAGATCGAGCGATATTGCGTGCAGCCGGGTCAAGCGTGCGCCTACATGATCGGCCGTCAGACCATCAATCGCCTGCGCCGCGACGCCCACGCGACGCAGGGCGGCAATTTCGACGTCAAACGATTCCACGATCTGCTGATGAATACGGGGGCGGTCCCGCTCAACGTTTTGGAGAGCGTGGTACGCGAATGGGCGTCCGAACCAGTCTGAAAGGCTAGCTCTTCTTCGACGCGTTAAGCGCTGCCGCGGCGCGGACGAGCGCCTTGAGCGCCGTTTCGTTGAGCTTGTCGCCCTCATGGATATCGATGGCCCGGCGCGTGCCGCCATCGAGGCTCGAATTGAAGAGCCGCGTCGGATCGGGGAGCGCCGCGCCTCTGGCGAAGGTGAGCTTCACTTTATCCTTGTAGGTCTCGCCCGTGCAGATGATGCCCTTGTGCGACCACGTCGGGACGCCGGCGGGATTGCTCACCTTCTTCCATTTTGCTTCTTCGGTAACGCCCGGCACGGCCGCCTCGATCAAGGCGCGAGCGCGGGCCAGCATGTCGCGGCGCCAATCACTCGCAGCTCTTGCCGATTTCGCCTTCTTGGGCGCTGTCGCTATCTTCTTCGCGGCTGTCTTTGCCATCTGCGTCCTCGAAAAATCCTACAGCCGCTCGCCGCGCAACTTGCAAGCTTGCTTCACCCAGGAGGCAAATTGCGCCTCGTCGAAGCCATCCTCATAGATATCGAGATAGCGGACGTCGGGCTTCTTGGACTCACCGGGAGGCGGGGGTTTGAGATAGGCGCCACGGAAAAACGCGACTTTCACAAACCGCGCATAGCAGTGGAAGCTTAGAAACCAGCCTTGACCTGCGTAGCCATAGAAAGGCGAATTCCATTTCACCGCTTTGCTGACGCGCGGCGCGACGCGCATGATCACGGCATCCAGACGCCCGCCGACATCGCCTTTCCACCCGGGCATCGCGGCGATGTAGTCCTGTACCGGACGGTCGCCATCTCCTTTCGGGATTTGCGGATTGCCGCCCGACAAAAGGCGCGGCTTCTTTGCCACCCGCTTCGCTTGCTTGACGGACTTTTTCGCAATTTTCGTTGGCATTGTCGTCAGGCGTTTCGCACACGGCCGCACACTACATAGTGCAGCGCGAACATATAAAGCCCTGAAAACATCAGCAGGAAAAGCGGCGCCAACGGCGCGTAGACCAGCCACGTCGGCGGTTTGCCAACAGCCATCGCCGCGAAATTTGCCGCGACGCTCAACGTGAACAGGATCGAGATCCAGCGATGGCTTCGGCGGATGAGCTTGCTTATGCGTATCTCCCGAGCGTCAATACTGAAAAAGCGGGCGTACATGTCAGCGCCCTTGGATGAGCTTCCAGCCGTTGCCGG
Organism: Terricaulis sp.; assembly: GCA_047601265.1. Classification (GTDB taxonomy): domain Bacteria; phylum Pseudomonadota; class Alphaproteobacteria; order Caulobacterales; family Aquidulcibacteraceae; genus Vitreimonas. Next base: position 2,428,974 of record JASGJR010000001.1, on the reverse strand, counting down.
AAGGATCGCGGAAGCTCGCATCGACCGCGCCGAAGCGATCTATCGGTTCTTGCGTAAATTCCACGCCCTTCGCCCGCATGCGTTCGAATTCGGCGCGGCAATCGTCAACGATCATGACCAGCGGCGGCATTGCGCCCTTGGCGACAATCTCGCTCACTGTCTGCGCGGTCGCCTCGTCCATCGTTGGCGGTTGCGGCTTGAACAGGCCGAGCTGAAATGACGGCTGCTCAGGATGCTGTACCGTGAGCCAGCGATAGTTTCCGTTCTTCGCGTCGGTATGGACGCGGAACCCGCACTTCTCAACATAGAAGGCAAGCGCCTCGTCCTGATCGCGAACGTAAAGGCCGACTACTCCGACGCCTTGGGGCATGATGGAATCTCCGTTTCGGTGACCTCATCCTTATCCATCGCCTCGCGGCGCCGCTTCTCCGAAACTGCGGTTTTCAGATCCGGCCGGTAGGCGGCGCTGATGAAACAGTGCGGCACTGCGTCGAGATCGTGGGCTGCAGCTTGTTCACGCGCACGCAGTTCGGTCGGGCTTTCGCCGGTGATGTCGCGAAAGGTCCGGCCAAAACTGCCAAGACTTTCCCAACCGGTTTGCAAAGCGACATCGATGATCGGCGTATCGGTATCGCGGAGCAGAGATTTTGCGCGCTCGATACGGCGGGTCAGCAGGTAGCGGTGCGGCGGCGCGCCGAATGCTTCTTTGAAGGACCGCGCGAAATGGGCCTCGGAAACGCCGCTGACACCGGCCAGCCGTTCGACCGGCCACTCCTCCTCGGACGCCGCGTCCATGCGGTCCTTCGCCCGCAACAGACGTCGCAGCAAATCGGGGTCTTGGCCGGTCGGCATCAAATGTTGTGTGCCACGAATGAGCAGCACCAAAAACAAGCGGCCACCTGTCGGATAGGTTGTCCGGATTTACCGGCGCGGCGACATGACAGGGCAGCAATGCAAAACCCCGATTGCTTGAACCGCGGCTGACGAATTAACGCTCTTTGGGACAGCGGCTACGAAGAACCTGTTTGACTTGCAGGCATCGTGGCACATTTGTGAGCAGCTCGCGTTGAGGCCGCCGGCCCAGCGCTTGGAGAGATTCCGTGGACGCTAAAATTCCAGGGCTGCTGCCAGCCCCGACAAAGAATTCAAAGCTCGTAGCGTGGGTCGAAAGCATCGCCGCGCTCACCAAGCCGGATCGCGTTTACTGGTGCGACGGCTCCGACGCCGAATGGGATCGACTGACGGCTGAACTGGTCGCCGCCGGCACGCTGAAGCGGCTCAACGCACAAAAACGTCCGAACAGCTTTTACGCCGCGTCGGACCCGAAGGATGTCGCTCGCGTCGAGAGCCGCACCTTCATTTGCTCACAAAAGCAAGTCGACGCCGGTCCGACCAACAATTGGAAAGACCCGGCTGAGATGCGCACCAAGTTGGCAAGCCTGTTCGACGGCTGCATGCGCGGGCGCACCATGTACGTGATCCCGTTCAGCATGGGTCCGGTCGGCTCGAAGATTTCGCAGCTCGGCGTGGAAATCACCGACTCCGGTTACGTCGCTGCCTCGATGCGGATCATGACGCGCATTGGCGCTCCGGCACTGGAAGCGATCGGCGAGCACGGGACGTTTGTGCCGGCGGTCCACACGGTCGGCGCACCGTTGGCGGCAGGCCAAAAAGACGTGCCCTGGCCCTGCAACGACGAAAAATGGATCGTCCACTTCCCAGAGACGCGGGAAATCTGGAGCTACGGCTCGGGCTACGGCGGCAACGCGCTCCTGGGCAAGAAGTGCTTTGCACTGCGCATCGCTTCGGTGATGGCCCGCGATGAGGGTTGGCTCGCCGAGCACATGCTCATCCTCAAACTCACCAACCCGAAGGGCGAACACAAATACATCGCCGCCGCCTTTCCGTCGGCCTGCGGCAAGACCAATTTGGCGATGCTGCAGCCCACCATTCCAGGCTGGAAAGCTGAAACCATCGGCGACGACATCTGCTGGATGCGTTTCGGCGATGACGGCCGCCTTTATGCCATCAATCCAGAAGCCGGATTCTTCGGCGTCGCGCCGGGCACCAGCGAGAAGACCAACAAGTCGGCCTTGCATACGCTCGACAAGAACACCGTCTTCACCAATGTCGCGCTCACCGATGACGGCGATGTGTGGTGGGAAGGTTTGAGCGATACGCCCCCCGCCGGCATCACCGATTGGCAAGGCAATCGCTGGATGCCGGATTCCAAATTCCCTGCGGCGCATCCGAACTCGCGCTTCGCCGTACCGGCGGGACAATGCCCGGTGATCGCGCCGGAATGGGAAGATCCCAAGGGCGTGCCGATCGACGCCATCCTGTTTGGCGGCCGTCGCGCGAGCGCGGTGCCGCTCGTGACCGAAGCGTTCGACTGGTCGCACGGCGTGTTCTTGGCCTCGAACGTCGCCAGCGAAGGCACGGCCGCAGCTGAGAACAAGGTCGGCGAGTTGCGCCGCGATCCGTTCGCGATGCTGCCGTTCTGCGGCTATCACATGGGCGATTACTTCGCGCACTGGCTGCGTATGGGCGCCAGCGCCGACCAAGCCAAGTTGCCGAAGATTTTCTTCGTGAACTGGTTCCGCAAAGATCAGAACGGCAAGTTCGTGTGGCCGGGCTTCGGCGAAAACAGCCGCGTGCTGAAGTGGGTGTTCGACCGCGTCGACAACGCTGCTGAAGCACGCGACACGGCGATCGGACGCGTTCCAACTCACAACGCGCTGGATCTGGGCGGCCTCACGATCAGCGCTGACGCGCTCAACACGCTGCTCGATGTCGACCTCGACGTGTGGGACGAAGAAGCCTCCTTGATCCCCGGGCACTACGAGAAGTTCGGCGAGCGTATGCCGCAACGCCTGTGGGACGAGTACGCCGCATTGGTCGAACGCCTTGGATCGGCGCGCGGCGGCAACTTGAAGCTCGCTGCGGCGCGCGGCCCGGTGGGTGCGCGCGTCACCGCAAAGCCCATCGCGAACTGAGGATTGAACGCGATGCTGAAACGCGTCGCGTTCGCCTTCACTGCCGTTGCATTCACTGCGTCTGCGCTCGTCACGTGCCATCCGGCGCCGTCGACGCACGGCGTGTCGCAAACCACAGCTATACCGCCGGCGCCGCCGCTGATGGACTGGCCCGATCTCACCAGCCGGCCGCGTCCAAATCCCACCTACACACTTGCCGTCGCGGGCGCGCCAGCGGCAGACCTTTGGCTGCCGAGTGGCAACGGCCCGTTTCCTGTGGTGCTGATGATTCATGGCGGTTGCTGGCAGAAGCACATCGCCGACCGCACACTAATGAACTACGCCGCCGAAGCCCTACGCCTGCAAGGCTTTGCAGTTTGGAATATCGAGTATCGCGGCGTCGACGAAGTTGGCGGCGGCTATCCAGTCACGTTCCAAGATGTCGCCAACGCCGCCGATGCGTTGCGCGATTTAGCGGCGCGCTATCCGCTCGATCTCAGTCGCGTTGTCGGGTTTGGCCATTCCGCCGGCGGACATCTGATCGCATGGCTCGCGGCGCGTCCGAAGCTGCCGCTGTCGAGTCCGTTGCATTCCGACACGCCGCTGCCGTTGCGCGGCATCGTCATGGCCGGCGGTTTGCCGGATCTGCACACCGCTCCGCAGGGCTGCACCGGCAGCTCCGTGCCCAATTTGCTCGGCGCGGCGACGCCAACGCGCGCCGATCTCTACGCCGACACATCGCCCGCAGAACTGCTGCCGCTCAATATTCCGCAGGTGAGCATCAACGGCGACGGCGATCCGGTTTCCACACCGGCCATGGCGCAGGCTTACACCGCGCGCGCCATTAAGGCGGGCGATCACGCGGAGGCTGTCATCGTGCCTAACGCGGGCCACGTCGAAGAGATCACGCCGGGCACGCCGATTTTCGCGCGTGAGGTTCAGGCGTTGCAGATGATGAGCGCGAACTGAGTTAGGTCAGCAGCGTCGACAAGAAGCCGACGTTCAGCGGAATGCCGAACATTGCGGCGCCACCGAACAACAACCCCACGACGCCTGGCGCCAGTGAGAACCAATACAGCCACCGCACCTGCGCGAGCACGCATAGCGCTAACAGCGACATAGCGATCGTGATTAGGCCGGTGGAAATGTCGTACTGATTGTTGAAGGTGTTGAGGCCAACCAGGCTGTCGTCGGCCGCCTTCGCGTCCTTCTGCACCTGATCCTTGCGCTCGCGGATGTGTGCAAGCTCTCCCTCTTGCGCCTTGATCTCGTCAGTGAGGCGCGCCGCTTCTTCGCGCGAAGGATGATTGCGGTGCAGCTGGTTCAGCCGCAGCAGCTCATAGGTCGCCATGTCCTCGCGGGTGCGGATGGCCTGGTACCAAGCCCAATTGTCATTGCTGGTGATCTGCGCCTGCTGGATGCCCTGCGCAACATTGCTGCCCTTGATCGCAGCCAGCGCGGTGAACGTCGCCAAGACGGCGATCGTCGCTGCGACCAGATTGTTGAATTTCTCCGATGCCTCTTTGGCGGCGTCCGTCTTTTCGTCAGCCACGCTATCCCCGCTATCGCTGCTTCAAACCTGCAGACGATAGCCGCCGGTTTCGGTAAGGAGCAACTTCGGGCTTTGCACATCCGGCTCGATCTTTTGTCGCAACCGATAAATGTGCGTCTCCAGCGTGTGGGTCGTGACGTTGGCGTTGTAGCCCCAGACTTCCCGGAGCAATTCCTCACGTCCGACAGGTTTTTCGCCGGAGCGATAGAGATAGCGCAGAATCGCTGCCTCTTTGTCGGTTAGCCGGACCTTCTTTTGCGCCGGATCGATCAGCAGGCGCATTGCCGGACGAAATTCGTACGGGCCGATTTTGTAGACAGCGTCCTCGCTGGCTTCATGACTGCGCAGGTGCGCGCGGATACGCGCGAGCAACACCGAGAACTTGAACGGCTTCAGCACATAATCATTGGCGCCCGCGTCAAGCCCCTGCACTTGCTGCTCTTCTTCTTGCGCGGCGCCGGTGAGCATGATGATGGGCGCTTTGACGCCGGCTTCGCGCAGCTTTCGGCAAGCCTCGAAGCCATCCATGTCCGGCAGGCTGACATCGAGCACTATGGCGGCGGGCTTGAAACGCTCAACCGCAGCCAAGCCTTCAGCGCCAGTAGAAGCGGCCTCAGCGGCAAAGCCATCCTCTTGGGCGAATTGCTCCACTAACGCTTCCCGGAGGTCAGCGTCGTCATCGATAATGAGCAGGGTCGCGTCGCGTCCGTTCATGTGCTTCGCGTCATGATCCTTTCCCGGCGCGTCCTTGGCAACTGGCCTCACCGCCGAAGCGCCTGGTTTCACGCGGAGTTTAGCGGCGCGCCCCAAACAAGGCCGAACCGATCCGCACCATGGTCGCCCCAAATCTAATGGCGGTTTCGAAATCGTGGCTCATGCCCATGCTGAGTTCTTTGAGACCGTTTCGGGCTGCGATCTTGGCCAACAACGCAAAGTGCATTGCCGGTTCCTCGTCGGCGGGGGGAATGCACATCAGTCCCTTTACCGGCAAACCATAGTCTTTGATCGCGGAGGAGATGAAGGCATCCGCGTCCTGCGGCGCAACACCGGCCTTTTGCCGTTCCTCGCCGGTATTCACCTGCACTAACAGATCAGGGCAAAGGCCGCGCTTCTGGGCGGAATCGGCGATAGCGGCGGCAAGCTTAGGGCGATCGAGCGAGTTGATAGCATCGAAGAAAGCGACGGCTTCGTCCGCCTTGTTGCTTTGCAGCGAACCGATGAGGCGAAGCTTGAGCCCAGGCGTACGCCGCGCACTCCAGCGCGCGTGCGCCTCCTGCACCCGGTTTTCGCCAAACACGCGCTGGCCAGTTGCCAGCATCGCATCGATCCGGTCATCCGGCTGTTGCTTCGAGACGGCCACAAGCGTCACATCGCCGGGCGCGCGGCCGGCGGCCTTCGTGGCGGCCGCGATACGCGCGAGAATCTCGGCGCGCGCCACAGATGGAGTAATGTCAGACATGAGCTCTGTGCATGTGCTAGCGGCGCAGGCGCGGCGGCTCAATCGAGATGCGGGTGCGCCAGCAGTCCCGTCACTATATTTTTTCACGGATCCCGCACGAACGCCTGACCCGGTCGCAATAGCACGGCGGCTGCCGCGTGGCGCCGCCGTGGTCTATCGCCATTTCGGCGCGGAGGATCGCGTGGAGGTAGCTGACGCGCTCGCCGCGCAATGCCGGATACGCGGCCTCGCACTGTTGATCGGCGCAGATTTAGAACTCGCGCGGCGCGTGGGCGCAGGCGTGCATTGGCCGGAAAGATTGATGCCCTCGCGGCGCACAAATGCGCCACTCGTCACCGTGTCAGCGCACACGCGGACCGCTGTGACGCGCGCTGCGGACGTCGCCGACGCATGTGTGATCAGCCCGGTTTTTCCAACGCGCAGTGCAGCGGGACGCAAGCCGCTCGGGCTCTTTGCAGCGAGCCAAATCGCGCGCGCAGCGGCGCTTCCAATTATCGCGCTCGGCGGGGTGACCACGCAAACCGCGCGGCGTCTCGCTGGACGCGGCTTCGCTGGTCTGGCGGCCGTCGACGCGTTTCTGGAAGTATCCGCCTAGAAGCGGAAAGCGGATTCGATTTTGACGTTCGCGCGCGGCTCGTTGGCGTCGCGCTGGATCAGTGCTTCCGGCGTACCGGGGCGCGGCGACGTTTCGACGCTGAACTCGCCGCCAAGGCGGACGCTTGGGGTAAACTGGTAGTAGGCACCCAACGACGTCTGGTTGCCGTGGCCCCCGTCCTGCGAGCGCTCCATGCGTTGCGCCTCACGGACATCCACCGTGACCCCCCAATGCGGGTTCAGCGCCCAGCTCGGGGTGATTGCCTGGTCATTGCTCGCGTCGCCTCCAAGGGTCTGACTCAGACCAGTATTGGTCGTGAAATGCTGGTACCAAGGCACGCCAGCCGTGGCTTCCGCAGGGGAATCCGAGGCTGCCGGGGCCGAAACGGCGGGTGTCGCGGGCCGCTGCTGCGCATGCGCGACGCCGGCCGACGCCAAAACGGCGGCCCCTGCGATCACCCATGCGGCTGCTTTCGCCACGAAACTCGACCCCTCAAAACGGACCCTAGCCCCGCAATATAGCTGAATCGATCCTGCTAGGCTGTGAAATTTATGACACAGGTCTTGCGAATATTTCGTCAAAACCCGGGCGAAACGACCGGCCGACCATTCGCCTGTGGATGATAACGCCCCAGAGGCGAAGGCAGGCCATAACAATGCCGGCATCGCAGTGGAGCACTGGCCCCGCCGGAGACGCATGATATATGGGCGATCCAACGTCGCTCTGGGGATTCAAGCGGCGGCGAAAGGCGGAGGAATTACATGACGTTTGGGCGCACGCTTCGACTTGCCGCTCTGTGCGCGATGGCGGCTGTGGCGCTCTCCGCCTGTTCGATGTTCAAGCCGGACACGAACCACCAGCCTGGACAATCCCGCATCGAACACGATTCCGGCGGCGGAATTCCCTTTCTCGGCGGCGGCGGCTCAAATCACGCCAGCGCCGGCATTGGCGTGAACTCGTACCTGTGGCGTGCGTCGCTCGACACTTTGAAGTTCATGCCGCTCGCTTCGGCGGACCCTTTCGGCGGCGTCATCATTACCGATTGGTACGCGGATCCGGCAGCGCCCGGCGAACGCTTCAAGGCGACAGTGTATATCCTTGATACGCGTCTGCGCGCGGACGCGCTCAACGTGTCGATCTTCCGGCAAACGCAGGTCAATGGCGCGTGGCAAGACGCGACGGTCGACCCGCAAACCGAAATCCAGATCGAAAATGCGATCCTGACGCGCGCGCGTGAGCTTCGCCTGAGCACGATCCGCAACTAGACAGATCGGGCGTTTGCCTGCACCAAACGCCCTTCACAGGGCGTGATGGACAATGTCGCGGTACAATCATCGTGAAGTAGAACCGAAGTGGCGTGCGCAATGGGCGAGCGCCAAGATTGATCGCGCACTCGCGCCCGATGAAGCCAACGGCAAGCCGAAAGCCTACGTGCTCGAGATGTTTCCCTATCCATCGGGACGCATCCATGTCGGCCATTCGCGCAACTACACGATGGGCGATGTGATCGCGCGCTTCCGGCGCGCAAACGGATACAACGTACTGCATCCGATGGGCTGGGACGCGTTCGGTCTGCCGGCGGAAAACGCGGCAATGGAGCGCGGCATCCATCCCAAAGGTTGGACCTACGACAACATCGCCGCGATGAAGAGTCAGCTGAAGTTGCTCGGCTTGGCTATCGACTGGGACCGCGAAATCGCGACCTGCGACCCCTCTTACTACAAGCACCAGCAAGCCATCTTCCTGGCGTTCTGGAAGCAGGGCCTCGTGTATCGCAAGAAGCAGAAGGTCAATTGGGACCCGGTCGACATGACCGTGCTCGCGAACGAACAGGTGGTCGACGGCAAAGGCTGGCGCTCTGGCGCGCCGGTGGAAACGCGCGAGCTTGAGCAGTGGATGTTCAGGGTCACCGCGTACGCGGACGATCTGCTGCAAGCGATTGGCGGCTTGAACAAGTGGCCCGACAAAGTGCGGCTGATGCAATCGAACTGGATCGGCAAAAGCCAAGGCGCGAAAGTTTGGTGGCCCATCGCGGAGGCGCCGTCGTTTCTGGCGCAAACACCGGCGGGCGAACCGTGTCATGCGCGCGATCCGATCGAAGTTTACACGACGCGGCCTGACACCTTGTTCGGCGCAAGTTTCTTGGCGTTGGCGCCGGATCATCCGCTGACCAAGGCGATTGCTGAGCACAATCCCGAGGTGGCCAAGTTTATTGCTGAGGCCGCATCGCTCGGCACCAGCGAAGCCGACATCGAAAAAGCCCCGAAATTCGGCGTCGATTTGGGTGTTCGCGTGAAACATCCGTTCGATGAGAACTGGGTGCTGCCGGTGTGGGCCGCGAACTTCGTGCTCTCGACCTATGGCACGGGGGCGATCTTCGGTTCACCCGCCGGCGATCAGCGCGACCTCGACTTCGCCAACAAATACAAGCTGCCGTTCAAACCAGTGGTCCTGCCGCCGGGCGCTGAACCGGCGACCCACACGATCACGACCGAAGCCTACACAGACGACGGCACGACCTACAATTCGCAGTTCCTCGATGGCCTGCCGACGCGGGAAGCGCTGTCGCGCGCCATCGAAGAATTGGTCAAGCGCAAGCGTGGCGAAGCGACGACGCAATGGCGCTTGCGCGATTGGGGTGTTTCACGTCAGCGCTATTGGGGTTGCCCGATCCCGGCGATTCACTGCGAAAAATGCGGCGTCGTGCCCGTGCCGGAAAAAGATTTGCCGATCACGCTGCCGGAAGACGTCACCTTCGATAAAGACAAGCCGGGCAATCCGCTGGATCGGCATCCGACGTGGAAACACACCACCTGCCCGCAATGCAGCGGCGCGGCGACACGTGAAACCGACACGCTCGATACCTTCGTGGATTCGAGCTGGTACTTCGCGCGCTACACTGACCCAAAGAACGAGAACCAGCCGTTCGACAAGAAGCTGGCGAACTATTGGTTGCCGGTCGATCAGTATGTCGGCGGCATCGAGCACGCGGTGCTGCACCTCTTATATTCGCGCTTTTTCACGCGCGGCCTGCGCGATTGCGGGATGCTGGATCTGCCAAGCGGCGAGCCGTTTGCGAGCTTGTTCACGCAAGGCATGGTCGTTCACGAGACATACAAATCCGCGAGTGGCGCTTGGTTGTTGCCGGAAGAAACTGACATGCGGGACGGCGACCGCGTTGAATTGAAGACCGGTGCGCCGGTGCAGATCGGCGACATTGAGAAGATGTCGAAGTCGAAGAAGAACGTCGTCGATCTCGACGCGTTCGTGAACGATTTCGGCGTCGACGTGGCGCGTTGGTTCGTGCTGTCGGACTCACCGCCAGAGCGCGACGTTGAATGGACCGCGTCCGGCGTCAAAGGCGCGTGGGGCTTCGTGCAACGTGTGTGGACGTTGGTCGAGAGCTGCGGCCAAAACGCGCCAAAGCCGGATGCCACCGCACCAGCGATGGAGCCGGAGGCGCACGCATTGCGTCAGCTTGCACACCGCAGCATTGCCGCCGTGACCGATGACATCGAAGGCTTCCGGTTCAACGTCGCCGTGGCGCGCAGCTATGAACTCGTCAACGCCATCGCCAAGCTGAAGAGCGCCGACGCGGGCTCCATGTTTGCGCGCGGCGAAGCGCTGCGCATCCTCACCCAGCTCATCTCGCCCTTCATGCCGCATCTGGCCGAAGAGTGCTGGGAGAAGCTGGGATTTGCGCCGTTCGTGGCGATCACGCCGTGGCCAAAGGCCGACCCCGCCCTGGCGGCGCGGACCACCGTCACCCTGCCGATCCAAGTGAACGGCAAGAAACGTGGGGAAATCGAAGCTGCCAAAGGCGCCGCGGAAGCCGATGTCCACGCACTCGCCCTCGCCCACGTGGCGCAATTCCTGGAAGGTCAGACCGTCCGCAAGGTGATTGTGGTGCCGGACAGGATCGTGAATATCGTAGTAGGGTGAGCCAGGGAATGAGAATGCGCGCGCTGTTCGCTTCACTGACACTCGTGCTGCTCGCCGCTTGCGGCTTCCAGCCGATGTACGCGCCTGTCGGCGGCGGCCCCGCCATTGGCCCGGTCGAAGTGCAGACCATTGAAGGCAAGAGCGGCCATGTGCTGAAGACCGAGCTCGACCGCATTCTTGCGGTGGAGAACAACGGCGGCACGCCGGCGCTGCTGCAAATCACCTTGCGCGAGCAAGTCGAGAACCTCGGCCTCCGCCGCGACGAGTCATCGACGCGCGCCGAACTGCACCTGATCGCCAACTACATTTTCACGCCCGCCAACAGCGACCGGCCGATCCGCGGCGCCGTGGAGACGTCCGTGAACTACGACATCCCCACGGCCGCGTTCGCCGCCGTCTCTGCACAGGACGACGCGCGTGAGCGGGCAGCGGAAACCATGGCGGAGCGCTTCCGCGCCGAATTGGCGCTGCGGCTAGCGCAAGTGCGTGACGAGGCCGCCGGCCGGTGAAAATCACAGGCGCCGCGGTACGGCGCTTCCTCGACGCGCCCGATAAGACTGCGCGCGCGGTTCTGCTTTACGGACCAAACGAAAGCTTCGTGCACGAAGCAGCCCAGCGTTTGACGGCACACGCGCTTGGCAAATCCGACGATCCGTACGCCGTCACCAAACTTGGCGAGGACGAAATCAAAAAGGACGGCGCCCGCCTTGCCGATGCACTCGCGGCCCAATCTCTGCTCGGCGGCCCGACCATCGTGCTCGCACGCATCAACGGCAAAGGCGCGGATACATCGTTGCTGGAGGCGCTAGAGGGCATTGAGCGCGGCGAGCCAAGCGGCACGCTGATCATCGAAGGCGGCGACCTGGCCGCCTCTAGCGAGCTCGTAAAAACCTTCAATGCCGCCAAGAACGCTGCCGCTATCGCCTTCTATGAAGAAACCGAGGCTGAGCGTGCGCACTATGCGAAGGCGCGCGCCAAAGAACTGGGCGTTGAAATCGAACGCGATGCCGAAGACGCGTTCCTTGCCGCCCTACCTGCCGATCGAGGCTTGGCGGCGCGCGAAATCGATAAGCTTGCGCTCTACGCGCACGGACTCAGCCGCAAGCTTTCCGTTGCGGATCTCGAGCAATTGCTGGCCGGCGAGAATGAAGGCGCAATCGACGCCGCCAGCCTTGCTGCAGCTAACGGTCGTGTAAATGAGGCTGTAGAAGCGCTCGCGCGCATTGATGGCCTCTCCGGCGTGTCGGCCCTCCGGGCGTTGTTGCGGCGGCTGCAACAATTGCGCGACGCGCGGGCGATGATCGACGAAGGCTCAAGTCCGAGCGATGCGGTCGCGCGCTTGCGTCCGCCGGTTTTCTGGAAAGAGCGCGATGCCGTTGCTGCTCAGGCCCGGCTGTGGACTGCGAAGAAGCTCAACGCCGCGTTTGACGTCATGTGGGCGGCCGAGCTGCGCTCGAAAGTCGCCGGCGCGCCGCAAGATCTGATCGCGGCGGACGCCTATCGCGGAGTTGCTAAGCTCGTCTCAACCTAAGTTATCGGTTGTTAGGGGAGGGGACGCTAACTTTCCTATACTCCCCTATCCCGCCCTTGCATGGTCTCAGCGGCCGATTTGCTTGGGGTCATAGAAAAAGGTTTCGGTCGCGATCTTATCGCCGCGCCAAGTCTGCCAAGCGACTTCTTCCATGGACATCGGCTGTGCTGCGTCCGTTTTCGGTATGAATGTGAACCGCCAGCGCAGCACCACGCGGTCGCCATCGATCAAAGGCGGCGCGAGCAATTCCGTGTCCACACGCGCAGAACGGGCGAGCGCCCTCGCCTCGTGTTCCATCAACAGCGCTTTCCCAACACGCGGCGGCGCTTGGTTTTCCTGCATCCACGCATCATCGGCGTACCAGTCGCGAATTGCGCCAACGTGATCGCCGCTGACGATGTGCGCTACGAAGGCGTCAACTGTTTCACGGCTGGGCATGCATCGTCTCCGGCTTTGCGGATCATATGGCGTCGCGTGACCACTGTCACAGCGCCCCAGCGGTATGGCGCATATCTTCCTCTCATCGAAGCAACGGCGCTTCGAACGAAACACCGAGGAGCACGACAATGACGATGACCAAGTTCTTCTGCCTGACGATGGCCTTCATGGCGTTCTCACCAATGATCCTGGCTGCGTTGTCGCAAGCCGCACAGATCACCGCCTAGTCGATCACCCAACCGAAAGACCGAGTTCAAGATGGCCAAACTTTACGTGCTGATCGCCGCTGCGATTGTCTTCGCGCCGGTCGTCTTGATCGCAGGAAACCAAGCCGCCCAGATCGTCTCTTAGCTCCCGGCGATTATTGGCGGGCCCAAGAAGGGCGCGGAGGATGCTCCCCCTCCGCGCCCTTCGGCTCTGAAGCTTCGTGCACTATTGGGTGTCGTTGAAGTTGTCGTCGGCGCTGTGCGGCGTGGTATCGGTGGTGGACGTGTCTGTCGCCGTGTCGGCTGTCGTCGCCGTCGTGTCAGCGGTTGTGGCGCTCGCGGACGCGCCGGTGTCTTGTTGCGCAGCCGGGCTGCAGGCCACCAAACCCAAGGCGCAAATTGCTAGAAATAACGCTCTCACGCAGATCTCCCCCTAAACGCGCTACAGGTTTAGCGTCACGCAATCCGACCCGCTACAATGCGCCATGACCGCGCTGCTCGACCGTTTTTTTACTCGCCTGCCTGGCGTTTGGACCGTGGCGCGCACCATCGAGGACAGCCGCATCGGCGCCGGCCGGTTTGACGGCGTGGCCATTTTTAGCGCGGACGACCCGCGCACCCTCGCCTACCAGGAAAATGGCGAGTTGGTGTTCGGTGACTGGCGCGGTCCTGCGTATCGGCGCTGGCGCTACCAGTACGAGGGGAGCGCGCTCAGCATCTTTTATCCTGGCGGCGAAACCTTGCTTCACCGCTTTGAATTCAATGGCGATGCAACCGCCCAGCACGCGCACCTGTGCGGGCCGGACCAATATTGCGCAACCTTCACGCTCGACGAGGCCGATGCTTTCACCTTGCGCTATGCGGTGGATGGCCCCGCCAAGCGCTACGTCCTGAACACAATCTATCGCCGGGATGCGGGAACGGGATCGCCGCCCGCGCATTAAACCGCCGGGCAAGGACGGAGACTGCATATGACAGTTATCCCCTCTGACCGCGCGATCGTCTCTTCCGGCTTTTTCCTGCGCGCAGCGTTCTGGGTGTTGCTCGTCGCCTCGGTCATCGTGGCGTTCCTCAGCGGCCTGTGAAAATCCGCTGGCGCTAAAATTCAACAGGGCGCATCCAAAGCGTCCCCTAAATGCGTCCCCACTACGTTAGGGGACCTCATGAAACTTGCTTTGCTTGCCACCGCCCTCGTGCTCGTCGCAGCTGCGCCGGCCACCGCACAACAACACGGTGCATTCGATCCGCGCGCTTACCAGCACCAGCATGTAGGACAGCCGACACAGGTCCTGGTAATCGGCACCGCGCATCTGAGCGGCACACCCGACGATTTCGATCCTGCGGTGCTCGAGCCATTGCTGCAGCGCCTGCAGGCGTTTCATCCCGACGCCATCGCAATCGAGGCCCTCCCCGGCCGCTCGATTTCGCAGATGTGGCAGTACCGCGAGACTTATCCGGACGTCGCACACGACTACGGCGGCCGCGCCATGGTGCTCGCGGCGCTCGCGCGCAACACGCTCAGCCTTGACATGCCGGATGCAGAGGCTGAGGTCCGGCACACGCTCGCGACCTGGCCCACGGCGCCTACTCCGGAGCAGCGCCGCCGCCTGGCCGCCCTCTTCTGCGCCGCAGGCGATCCAGCCTCGGCATTGGTGCAATGGTGGAAACTGGATGCAAGCGAACGAAAGAAGGACGACAATGTTTCACAATTGCTCGTCGACCAGCTCACCACCTACGACACGCCGTCGCGCAAGAACGAAAACTACTTGATCGCGTCGCGGCTCGCCGTTCGGCTCGGACTGCAACGTGTTTATCCGATGGACGACCAGAGCGACGACATCACTTCGCCCACCTTCGCGCATGATTTCGAAGCAGCGATGTCTGAGCCTTGGTTTCAACAAATCGTGCATTCTCCGCAGTTCGACATGATGGCCCACAGCGATACCCACATGCGCACGCCCGAGGAAACGCTGTCGACCTATCGCATGCTGAACCAACCCGCGATGGGACGCGCGGATTCCGATGGTCAGTGGCTCTCCATGCTCAACCACGCCACGCTGAACGATGCAGGCCGCGCGCGTGTCGCCGCCTGGGAGACCCGCAATCTCCGGATGGCCGCCAACATTCGCGAGGTGTCGTCCAACAAACCGGGCGGGCGTGTTCTGGTCATCGTAGGCTCATCCCACAAGCCGTGGCTTGACGCTTATCTCGGCATGATGAGCGACGTGCGGCTCGTCGATGCGGAGCAGGTGTTGCGTTAGGCTTTACGCTTGGCGCGCACCAGCGCTTCGACACCGCGGTCAAGTGTTGCATCGGTCTTGGCAAAGCAGAGGCGCACGAGGTTTGGCGCGCCAGGACTGGCATAGAAGGCCGAGAACGGAATGACCGCGACGCCGTGGTCAATGGCATGGCGCGCGAACGCCTCGCCATCCAAGTCGATGCCGGAGGCGGGGAGGTCAATGCTAACGAAGTAAGCGCCTTGCGCCGGAAGCAGCGCGAAGCCCTCCCCTGTCAGCGCGCCCACCAGGCGATCGCGCGACCGCTGCAGCGAGCCACGCATGTGTTCGAAGTATGCCCGCTCTTTGCCGAGCGCATAGGTGACGGCGCGCTGCAGGTTTGGCGGCGTCGTGAAGGTCAAGAACTGATGCGCCTTTGCGAAAGCATCGGTCAGCGCCGGCGTGCCGCAAGCGAACCCGACCTTCCACCCTGTCAGTGAGAACATCTTGCCGGCAGAGCCAATCTTCAGCGTGCGGTCGCGCAACACGTGAAGCATCGAGTCGAAACTGCGACCATCGAACAACACGTGCTCCCAGACTTCGTCGCTCACGACGACAGAGTCGTGCTCGCGGCAAAGCTCCGCCAGCAGCTCCAGCTCGGATCGAGACATCACGCTGGCGCTCGGATTAAGTGGCGTGTTGATGACGACGACGCGCGTCTTCTCACTAAATGCAGCCGCGACAGCGTCACGCTCGAACCGCCAATGCGGCGGCTGCAAGCGCACAATTTTCGGCACGCCGCCTGCCCTTTTCACCATTGGCAGGTACGCGTCATAAAGCGGCTCAAACAACACCACCTCATCGCCGGGTTCGATAAAGGCGAGCAGGGCGGCGGCAATCGCTTCGGTTGCGCCGGAGGTGATGGTCACCTCTCGCTGCCACTCCAACTCGATGCCGTGATGCGCCTGATAGTGCGCCGCCACCGCCTGCCTCAGCTCAGGCAGGCCGCGCATCGGCGGATACTGGTTAGGTCCGTCGAGAGTCGCGCGCGCGGCCGCTTCGAGAATATCACGCGGCCCGTCATTTTCCGGGAAGCCCTGCCCCAGATTAACGGCCCCCTTCTCCGCGGCCAGGCGCGACATGACCTCGAACACGGTCGTCGGGAGCGATGCGTAGACGCTGTTCATCGCCCTTCTTTAGCAAGCGGTTCGGCGCTTTTCGATTGCGCGTGTGAAACATCGCGGGCTCAGTGGCGCTCGATGACGGTTGTTTCTGACGGCGCGAGTGCGCGTTCCTTCTTCGGCGAGCCGGTCGGCCTCGCCTTCCTGAGTTTCACGGAAGCGTGGGAGCGCTTCTCCTATTACGGCATGACGGCGCTGCTGGTGCTCTACATGACGCAGCAATTGCTGCTCTCGGGGCATGTCGAACACATCGTTGGCTTCGCCGGATTCCGCGCCGGTATTGAGAGCATCTTCGGCCCGATGTCGACGCTCGCGCTCGCGTCACAGATCATGGGGCTCTACACCGGCTTCGTTTACTTCACGCCGGTGCTGGGCGGCTGGATCGCCGACCGCTTCATCGGCCGGCGCACTGCGGTGGTCATCGGTGCGATCATGATGAGCGCGGGCCATCTGGCGATGGCCTTCGACCAGTCATTCTTACTGGCTTTGTTGCTCCTGATCAGCGGGTGCGGACTGCTCAAGGGCAACATCTCCACGCAAGTCGGCGAGCTCTATCGCGAAGATGACGACGCTGGCCGTACGCGGGCATTCGCGATCTTCTCTATGGCCATCAATGTCGGCGCTTTCGTCGGCCCCCTGCTCTGCGGCCTCCTTGCGCAGCTCTATGGCTGGCATGCGGGTTTCGGACTTGCCGCCGGTTTAATGTTGATCGGGTTAGTCACCTACTTGGCTGGGCTCAAGCATTTGGCGGACAAACCGCGTGAATCCACTGCCACCGCTCCCGCAGCACAAACGTCGGAAGGTGATTGGAAAATCATCGTGGCGATCGGCGTCGCCGCCTTCATCACCATCTTCCAGACCATCGGCTATTATCAGAACACGAACATCGGCCTGATCTGGATCGACGCTGCGGTGGATCTCAACTTCTTCGGGTTCCACATTCCGACGTCGTGGTTCAATTCCATCGATCCGCTCGCCAGCATCATCTTCGTACCAATTCTGATCGCGCTCTGGAAATGGCAGGACAAGAACGGCGGCGAGCCGGACGACGTCGCCAAGATCGGCATTGGCGCGTGGATGACGGCGATCGCCAACCTGTTGCTTGTTATCGCGGCGGCCACAATGCAGCGGGTGCCCGCGATCTTTCCGGTCGTCTACGATATCCTGCTCGGAATTGCCTTTCTCTATTATTGGCCTGTCCTGCTGGCGCTCGTTTCACGCACAGCGCCGCAAAACGTGAAGGCGACGCTGATGGGCGCCATCTTCCTTTCGCTCTTCATCGGCAACTTCATCATCGGCTGGATCGGCGGCCTCTATGAGCGCGTCGGGCCGGTCACTTTCTGGGGCATTGAAGCTGGTATTTCCGCAATCGGCGGCGTGCTGGCGCTGATCCTCGGACCAGCGCTCAGACGCGTGCTTGCTGTGAAACCTGCTTAGAAGCCGCCGCGCAAACGGCGGATCACGTCATCGAGCTGTTCAAGCGTCTTGTAGCTGATCTTCACCTCGCCTGCCCCGGCCTTATCGCTGATCGTGACGATCAAGCCGAGCGCAGCGGAGAGGCTTTCTTCCAGCGCGCGCGTATCCGCGGATTTGGCTTCGGCAGCAGCTACGCTCGCGCGTGGGCCGTGCTTTTCATCCTTCGCTTGTTGCGCCAGGCGTTCAATCTCGCGAACGTTCAGCCCCTCGCTGATCGCGCGTTGCGCTAGGCCGCGTGGATCCGGTGCGGTCAGAATGGCGCGAGCGTGGCCCGACGACAGACGCCCATCGCGCACCATTTCCTGCAAATCATCCGGCAGCGACAGCAGCCGCAGCATGTTCGCGATGTGCGGCCGTGACTTGCCGACGGCGTCGGCGATGTCTTGCTGCGTGCGCCCGAAGCGATCGATCAGCGCCTGGAAGCCCTGCGCTTCTTCGATCGGATTGAGGTCGGTGCGTTGCACGTTTTCGACGATGGCGATCTCGAGCACTTCGACTTCGTCGAACTCTCGAACCACTGCCGGGATCGCATGCAGGCCCGCACGTTGCGCAGCGCGCCAACGGCGTTCACCGGCCACGATCTCGAATTTGCCGCCAGCGATCGGGCGCACCAGTATTGGCTGCAGTACGCCATGGGTTTTGATCGAACCCGACAACTCCGCCAAATCACCTTCGTCGAAATGACGGCGCGGCTGTTGTGGATTGCGTTGCACGAGGTCGATCGGAATTGAACGTGGTCCGTCGCTGCCAGCAGCGGCCTGCGTTGGCGCGCTGGCTGCCGGGGTCGCGGCAGGCGGCGCTGGGATCGCGGCGGGCGCCGGCGCGGCAGGTTGCGGCGCAACCGTTGTCACCGGCAGCTCGAACACATTGCGCGGCGGATCAATCGGGCGCAGCGGTTCCGCCGGCGCAGGCGCTGCAGGCTTCGGCGCTTCGGTTTTGACAGGCTCGCCAAGCAAAGCCGAAAGCCCGCGGCCAAGCCCCCGTGGTCTTGCGAATTCGCTCATGGCCCTTAGCTCCCGTAGTCCGACCCAATTCGTTTTCGTCTTAATTGTCTGTCGGCAATAGTTGCCGAGACTCTAACAAAATTGCCGCGTTCTCACGCCGCCTTCAGCATGCGCTCGCGTTCGATCAACTCTTTCGCAAGCTGTACGTACGCTTTGCTACCCGTCGCGCTTGGATCGTAGATGATTGCGGGCAGGCCGTGGCTCGGCGCTTCGCTGATGCGCACGTTTCGCGGGATCACCGTTTCATAGACCTTGTCCGGGAAGTGCGCCCTCACCTCTTGCGCCACCTGCTCGGAAAGCGTGGTGCGTTTGTCGAACATGGTCAGCACGACGCCCTGAATTTCCAACGTCGGATTCAAATTCACTTTCACCGCTTGGATCGTCGCCACGAGTTGCGCGAGACCTTCAAGCGCGAAGAACTCCGTCTGCAGTGGAACAAGCACAGCGTCAGCAGCAGTGAGCGCATTCACGGTGAGAACGTTGAGCGACGGCGGGCAATCGATCAGCACATAGTCGATGCCGAGTTGCGATTCCGCGCGGAATTGTTCGATGGCGCGGCGCAGAAAGTGTTGCGGTTCGCTCTCGCCGAGCAGTTCGCCTTCAACGCCAGATAAGCGCGCATCCCCGGGCGTGATGTACAAGTTGGGGACCTTGGTCGGCAGGATCGCTTTCGCCAACGGCAGCTGACCAATCAGCACATCGTAGCTGGTCACGCCACGATCATGGGGATGGATGTCCAATCCCGTTGAGGCGTTGCCTTGGGGATCGGTGTCGAACACCAGCACGCCCTTCCCGACAGCCGCCAATGCGGTGCCCAGGTTGATAGCCGTGGTGGTCTTGCCTACGCCGCCCTTCTGGTTGGCGATCGCCAAAGCACGCATGTCCCCGCTCTCCTTCTAGGAGAAACCGGAGCTTACGACACGCGTGTTACACGAACAATGCGGCCGCGCGGATCGCTCAGGCTCTCCAGCACGTCTGCCCTAAACTTGGACGCCCCACCATTCAGGACGTTCGCCGCGGCGGCCAGCTCGGCGTCTAGATCAGCGCCCTTATGGAAGAGCCCGGTCGCACCGCGGTCGAGAATCGGCTTCGCATAGGGGATGAGTCGGTTCAAGGGAGCCAGCGCACGTGCCGTAACCACGTCGTAGGGCCCTTCCCCAGCGCCGAAATCCTCGATCCGCTGATTGAAGACCTTCACAGGCAGGCCTGCTTCTTGGGCTACCGCACGCAGGAAGGCGGCCTTTTTTCCCGTCGATTCCACGAGATGAACGCGGGCGTCCACCTCACCTGCCACCAGACAGGCTATCGTCAGCCCTGGAAAACCGGCCCCTGACCCGAGGTCCACCCATCGTCTGGCGCCTGGCGCCAGCTGGACGACCTGAGCACTATCCTGGGCGTGGCGTCCCCAGAAGGCCTCCAGTTCCTTGGGCCCCACCAAGTTCATCCGCTCAGACCATTCGACCAGCAGGCGGCGATGGATCTCCAGCCGCTCGATTGTTTCACGGGGAACGTGAAACTGCGCCTGGAAATGTTCCGAGCCGTAGGTCACGCCAATCCTTGGAGTCGGCGGAAGCTCCCCTCGTCCCAATAACCTCGCTGGAAGACGATCCTATCCGCATGGGTTTGGAAGAACCCGCAACCCCGAAGGCCCTTGGGATCACGCCACTCCAAGATAGCCCAAGCGCCGTCCTCAAAAATGTTCTCGGGTATGCAGACCATTTCCGCGTGCCCGAATTCGCGCGCGAACATGGCCTGGATGGCGTCGCGGCCGACAAGCGGCTCCCACATGACCTGGTGATTGATGGCGTCCTCCGCATAGAGCGCGGTCAGCGCCTCAACGTCGGCGCGATTGAACGCTTCCACCCAGGCTTCGACGATTTGGCGCGGCGTCACGGGTGCGGCCCCGCGCCGCCGTAGGTAGCCGCCAAGTAACGGCAAATGGCTTTGGGCTCGGTGATGAATGGGGTCGTCGCCGCCATCAGCGCGTCGGCCGGCGCTTTGGTCACGTCCGCCAAGACGAGCACCGGCATGGATTGGTTCTCCTCGCCGATTAGTGCGATGATCTCGTGGCGTGGCCGTGGGTACGACATGCGCCGCACATCGATCGCGCGCGCCCATTGCGGGTTGGCAAGCAACGCGCCTTCCATCGTCGCGCAGTCGCGGCAGAACCATGTGCCCTCAAGCTCAGGATCTTCGAATGGCGCGCGCAAGATGAAGAGCGTGTCGCGTTTGACGGTCATGCACGTTTCCGGCCTGTTGGATTTTTCTGGCGCTTTACATGCGCGAGCAAAGCTGTGAGCGCGCCGGCGGTGACGCCTTCGATGCGCGACGCCTGGCCGAGCGTGACGGGCCGCGCAGCACCAAGCTTCTCACGCATCTCGGTTGAGAGACCGCCGACGGCGGCGTAGTCGAGATTGGGATCGAGGCGCAAATCTTCGTCGCGCTTGAACGCTTCGACATCGAGCGCTTGGCGTTCGAGATAGCCCGAATAGAGCGCATCGATTTCCAGCTGCTCGCGCACCTGCCCCTGCGCTGCGACGCCGAGCTCCGGCCAGATCGCGGCGAGCTGGTCGAAGCTAATGGACAGATACGCCAGCAGCTGCAGCGCGTTGCGGCGTTGGCCGTCGGCGTTGACTTTGAGCCCCCGCGCCTCGGCCTGCTGCGGTGTCAGCGTCAGCGACTTGGCCAGCGCGCGCGCACTTTCCAGATCACGCATTTTGCCTTCAAAAGCGCTAGTTCTGCGTGGGCCCACGCAACCTGCATCAATGCCCTTCTGCGTCAGCCGTTGGTCCGCGTTGTCGGCGCGCAGTAGCAAGCGATACTCCGCGCGCGAAGTGAACATGCGATACGGCTCGGTGACGCCGCGCGTGACCAAGTCGTCGATCAGCACGCCGATATAGCCCTCGGCGCGCGTGATCTCGAACGGCGCTCCCCCGCTCGCTGCGCGCGCTGCGTTGAGGCCGGCGATGAGTCCTTGCGCTGCCGCTTCCTCGTAGCCAGTGGTGCCGTTGATCTGGCCCGCGAGATAGAGGCCGGCGATGCGCTTCGTCTCCAGCGTCGGCAGCAATTCGCGCGGATCGACGTAGTCGTACTCGATCGCATAGGCATGGCGTTTGATGACCACGTTCTCGAGCCCGGCGATGGTGCGGATGAAACGCTCCTGCACGTCCTCAGGCAGCGACGTGCTGATGCCGTTCGGATAGACCGTGTCGTCGTCCAGGCCTTCCGGTTCGAGAAAGATCTGGTGCGATTGCTTCTCGGCGAAGCGCACGACCTTGTCCTCGATCGACGGGCAATAGCGCGGGCCGCGCCCGCTGATGGCGCCCGAATAGACGGCGCTCTTAGACAGCGACTCTTCGATCAGCCGATGCGTCTCGGCATTGGTGTAGGTGATCCCGCAGGCGACCTGCGGCGTGGTGATCCGCTCGGTCAGGAACGAGAACGGCGAAGGCTCGGCGTCGCCCTCCTGGCGCTCCAGCGACGCCCAGTCGATGGAGCTGGATTGCAGGCGCGCCGGCGTCCCCGTCTTGAGCCGCCCCATGGCGAAGCCTGCGCCGTAGAGCCTGTCCGACAAACCAATTGCTGGCGCTTCGCCGTGGCGGCCGGCCGGGACGCGCTTGTCGCCGATATGAATGACGCCCTTCAGGAACGTGCCCGTTGTGAGCACGACCCGTGGCGCTGTGAACTCTCGGCCATCCTGAGTTCGAACACCCGAAACTACGTTTGCTCCCCCGCCTGCGGGGGAGCTGTCGGCGAAGCCGACTGAGGGGGCGACTCCCCCTTCGACCGCGCCGCTGGCGCGGCCACTTCCCCCGCTCGCGGGGGAAGAAAAAATCAGGTCCTCGACGGCGGCAGCTCGAATGGTGAGGCCCGCCTGCTCCGCGAGCGCTGCCTGCATAGCTTGCTTGTAGAGCTTGCGGTCGGATTGCGCGCGCGGCCCCCGGACCGCGGGCCCCTTGGAGCGATTGAGCAGCCGGAACTGAATGCCGGCCGCGTCCGCTACCCGGCCCATCACCCCGTCGAGCGCGTCGATCTCACGGACTAGGTGACCTTTGCCCAGGCCTCCAATGGCCGGGTTGCAACTCATCTCGCCGATGGTCTCAAGCTTGTGGGTCAGCAGCAAAGTTCGCGCGCCCATGCGCGCAGCCGCCGCCGCGGCCTCGCAGCCGGCGTGGCCGCCGCCGATGACAATGACGTCGTAGGAGTGCTCTGCGCTCATGTGCTGGCGCTTCATATAGGACGCGGGAAGCGGCGTCACTGACGCGTGCTGATTTATGGACCGCCGGCGCCTCGCCGGCCCGCTTCGGCAGGTCACATCTGCGAACATTGAAGCCCGCGTCAGCGAATGCCGGCGAAGCGCCGGCGGTCCATAAGACTCTTGTACGTTTTCACGAGAAACACGTGAACAGCGTCTTCACCAGTTTCTCGTGAAACGCCGCATGGATACTGGCTTTTTGAGCCTTCGCTATTTGCCGATACAAAAGCTCGAGAAGATCTCGTCGAGCAGATCTTCAACATCGATACGGCCCGTCAAACGCCCAATCGCATGGGCCGTAACACGCACGTCTTCCGCCGCCAATTCCGGGCCACGCGACAGCATCGGAATGGCGCGCTCCAGCGCGTCCCGCGCCTCTTCGACCAAGCGGCGATGCCGTGCCCGCGTGAGCACCGGCGCTTCCTCTCGACCCAGCGCGTCAGTGACCCGCCCGGCCAACAGCGCTTCGAGTTCTGCTATGCCTGCGCCCGTCTTACTGGAGACAGCCACGGTATGACCGCCGGTAGGACCAGTAAGACCACCGAGGTCAGACTTCGATCGCACGACGATGTCACCATCGCGCAGCACGCCGGTCAGACCAGCGGTCACACCGGTAGGACCGTCGGTCAGACCGATCCGCAGATCAGCCTCCTCAGCTCGCGCCAGCGCGCGGCGTACGCCCTCAGCCTCGATGGCGTCTGCCGCTTCCCGCAGCCCCGCAGTATCGGCGACCCAGACCGGGTACCCCGCCAGCACCAGGCGGACCTCGACCACATCGCGGGTGGTGCCCGGGATGTCGCTGACGATCGCCGCCTCGCGCTGGGCCAGCGCATTCAGCAGGCTCGACTTGCCGGCGTTGGGCGGGCCGATAATGGCGATGCGATAACCGTCGCGGATGCGCTCGCCGCGGTGGGCATCGTCGAGGTGGCGGCCCATGTCCGCGGCCAGCGAGGCCAGCAGCGGGCCCGCGCGCTGGGCCAAGGCGTCGGGCAGCTCCTCGTCCGGGAAATCGATCTCCGCTTCGATCAACGCCGCCGCTTCGATCAGGCGTTCCTTCCAGCCATCGTAGACAGCGCTCAGCGCTCCGCGCCGTTGCCGCAGAGCTTGGCGGCGCTGGGCTTCCGTCTCGGCGTCCACGAGGTCTGCAAGCCCTTCGGCTTCAGCCAAATCCAGCTTGCCGTTCTCGAAGGCACGGCGCGTGAATTCGCCCGGCTCCGCAAGCCGCGCGCCTTCAACCGAGAGCGCCGCATCAATGATGGCGGAGATGACGGCTGAGCCGCCATGCACATGCAATTCAGCGACGTCTTCGCCGGTAAAACTCGCTGGGTTCGGAAACCAAAGCGCGATGCCGTCATCAAGCGAAAGCCCGCTATTTGGCGCACAAAACGCCATGCGCGTGGCGTGGCGTGGTTTCGGCAGATCGCGATCGCTAAGCGCGCGCAGCACGTCGCCGGAAGCGGGTCCCGAGACGCGGACCACCGCCACGCCGGCGCGGCCAGCGCCGCTCGCCAAGGCGACAATGGTGTCCGGTTTCATGTGAAAATATCTAAGGGCCGATTAGGGCTTTTCACGTGGAGCGGCCATGCTTGCCGCGGTGGCCGCGCCGGAGGTCATCAGCTTCACGAAGGCGTCCTGCGCCTGCGTGCCAACGCTCATCCATGAGCTCATCAGGTTCTCGCCGCTCATCATCTTGAGGTTGGCTTCCATGCGCTTGCCCATCTCGGCGACCAGCTGATCGTTGATCGGCGTGACGTCCGGCAGGCCCATGAAGCGGCGGGCTTCCTCGGGCGAGCATTCGACATTGACGGTGAACTTCATAGGTCAAATTCCTGTCGCGCAGATAGCGCGTGCCGGGTCTATAACGCGGGCCGAAGGCGGGCGACAGCCAAGGAGCGAGACCAATGGGTGACTGGACCAACATCAAGGCCAAAGATGGCGAGTTCAAAGCCTATGTCGCCAGGCCCGAGGGCCAAGCCAAAGGCACGGTGGTGGTCATCCAGGAAATCTTTGGCGTGAACGCGGTGATGCGCGGCAAGTGCGATTGGCTTGCGCGCGAGGGCTTCTGGGCGCTGGCGCCGGACCTCTTCTGGCGGATCAAGCCTGGCATCGAACTCACCGACCAAAGCGATGGCGAGTGGAAGCAGGCCATCGACTACATGAACCAGCTGGACAAGAACGCCGCCACCGAAGACGTGCAGGCTACCATCACCGCAGCGCGCGGCTTCGGCGCCAAGAAGGTCGGCTGCATGGGCTATTGCATGGGCGGCTACATCGCGTTCCTGGCGGCTTGCCGGACCGATACCGATGCAAGCGTCGCGTATCATGGCGGCGGCATCCACACGGCGCTGGGCGAAGCCGGTGGGATCAAGAAACCAGTGCTGCTGCATAACCCGATGAAGGACAGCTTCATCCCAGTCGAAGCGCTCAACACTATTCGCGAGACGCTGAAGTCCAATCCGTTGGTGACGATCTACGAATACGCCGAGCAGGATCATGCGTTCACGCGCGAAGGCGGGGCACACTACGACGAAGCCGCCAAGCGATTGGCGGACGGCCGCACCATCGACTTCCTGACCAAGAGCCTCGCCCAGAGTCCGGCATCGTGAAGCGAGCGCTGATCGCGCTGGCGTTAGCGCTGGCGGGTTGTGAGCAGGGCGCGGGCACATCCGCGCCCTCGGAGTCGAATGCCGCTGCAGAGCCTCCCAGCGCAGCTCTGGCGCCTGCCGACCTGCCCGCATTTTTCGATTGCCTGCGCGAACGCCACTTCACCGCGATCAGCGCTCATCGTGGCGGCCCCGCGCCCGGCTTTGCCGAGAACGCCATCCCCACCTTCGAACACACATTGTCCATCGCGCCGGCGGTCATGGAGATCGACATCGCTGCGACGCGCGACGACGTGCTGGTGCTCATGCACGACGACACGGTTGACCGCACCACCAACGGCACAGGCGCGGTAGATCAGCTCACCGCGGCGCAATTCGCTGCGCTCAAGCTGCGCGACGACGATGGTCAGGTGCTCGACGCGCATCCACCGACACTGCGCGAAGCGTTGGACTGGGCTGACGGCAAGACCATTCTGGCGCTCGATACCAAGCCGGGCGTTTCCTACGAAGATGTCGCCCGCGCCGTGAACGAGGCGCACGCGATGGCGCACGTTGTGTTTATTGCCTACAGCGCCGCCGGCGCCGCCCGGCTCCATCATCTGGCCCCTGGCGCGATGCTGTTCGTCACCATCAAGAGCGAGCGCGACCTCGACGACCTGGTCCACCGTCGTGTCGATCTCACCCACGTTGTGGCGTGGATCGGCACGGACGAACCCGACAGGGCGTTGAACGCGGCGCTGGCGCAGCGGGGCGTCGAAGTGGAGTTCGGCACGTTGGGAGGCCGCTCGTCTTGGGATGCCCGCTTCGCCCGCGATGGCCGCGAGCAATACGCCGCCTTCGCCGATACTGGGCTGCAGCTGATCTCAACTGGGCGGCCGCGCGAAGCCCTTGCCGATCTCGATGCGCACGACAACGCTCATGGCTACGGGCCACTGCAGTGCGCCAACGCGCGCTGATCCCATCTACGAGGTGACGCTATGAAAGCTGTTCGGATCGAAGCGCACGGCGGGCCGGAGGTCATCCGCGTCGAGGACGTCCCGATGCCGTATCCAGGCCCCGGCGAGATCCGCGTGAAGAACGCCGCTATCGGCATCAACTTCATCGACACCTACCATCGCACCGGCTTGTACAAAATCTCGTTGCCGAGCGGCTTGGGCCAAGAGGGCGCAGGCGTTGTTGATGCGGTGGGCGATGGCGTTGGCGCTTTTAAGGTCGGCGATCGCGTCGGTTATTGCTCCGGGCCGATCGGCGCATACAGCGAGCAACACGTGATCAGAGCCGATCGCGCCGTGCGTCTGCCAGAGTCGATTTCGTACGACATCGCCGCCGCCTCGATGCTCAAGGGCATGACCGCGCGTTATCTTCTCAGAAAGACGTTTCGCGTGGAACGTGGCAACGCCATCGTAATTCATGCAGCCGCCGGCGGGGTCGGTCAGATTCTTGTACAATGGGGCGTGTACATCGGCGCGGACGTGATCGCCACGGTGGGTCACGAGGCAAAGGTGGAGATCGCAACGTCGCTTGGCGCGCAGCACGTGCTTGTCACTGGGCGCGATGATGTCGCCAAGCGCGTGCGCGAAATCACCGGTGGGCTCGGCGCGCACGTCGTCTATGATGGCGTGGGCAAAGACACCTTCGAGACCTCACTCGATTGCCTGCGCCCGCTTGGCATGATGGTGATCTTCGGCAATGCCTCAGGCGCGGTGCCGCCGTTCAATCCGCTGATGCTCTCACAAAAAGGGTCGCTCTTCCTAACGCGGCCAACACTCGGCCACTACATCGCCACGCGTGCGATGCTCGATGAAACCGCTGCGGATTTGTTCGCGGTGATCGAAAGCGGCGGCGTGAAGATCGCGCCGCCCACGCAATACAAGCTCGCCGACGCCGCACAGGCGCATCGCGATCTCGAAGCGCGCAGGACGACAGGCAGCTTGGTGCTCGTGCCGTAGCTATTTCACCGCAGCCGCGCGCCGAAACGCCGGGCGCTCGTGTAATGCCGCGATGTAGCTTTTAATCGGCGCGGGAATCTCGTCGGCGATGCCAGCGAACTTGCCGCCGGTGGCGATGTAGGCAACGCAGATATCCGCCGCAGTGAAGCGATTGGCAGCGACATACGAGCGGCCATCAAGCTTGTCGGCTACGTATTGCAGCCGCTTCAAGATTGCACTCTTCAGATACGTCGCGGTCCAGTTGGTCTTCTGATCGTCGGGCGCCATGAAGCGCGTGCCGACGAGGGGATTGCCGTAGGCGGCGATGCCGGCTTCGCCGAACAGCAGAAACTGCAGATAGTCTGAATAGCCCGCTTCGTTCGGCTTCACTTCGAGGTCGGTCGGTCCGTACTTGGCCATGATGTAGATCATCATCGCCACCGACTCGATCATGGTGACGTCGCCATCCTGCAGCACCGGCACAGTGCGCAAGGGATTGATGGCTTTGAACTCGTCACTCGGCTTCATGAACGATGCTTCCGCCGTTTCGTAAGGCACGCCCATTTCCTCGCACAGCCACAACACACGCAGCGAGCGCGCGCCTTGCGAGTGATAGATTTTCAGCATGAGCGTCCCTCCGATTGCGGACGACACTAGCGCGTGGGGTGCAAAACGAAAGAGGCGCGAGCTTGCGCCCGCGCCTCCAAATCGTTCGCCCGTCGATGAGCCGTTAGGTGTTCATCGACTGGAAGAAGTCCTCGTTGTTCTTCGCGGACTTGAGTTTGTCCAAGAGGAATTCGATCGCGTCCTGCGTGCCCATCGGGCTGAGGATGCGGCGGAGCACGTACATCTTCTGCAGATGCTCCTTCGGGGTGATGAGTTCGTCTTTCCGTGTGCCGGACTTGAGCACGTCGATAGCCGGGAAGATGCGGCGGTCGGCGACCTTGCGGTCGAGCTGAAGCTCGCTGTTACCCGTGCCTTTGAACTCTTCGAAGATGACTTCGTCCATCCGCGAACCGGTATCGATCAGGGCCGTCGCGATGATGGTGAGCGAACCGCCTTCTTCCAAATTACGCGCCGCGCCGAAGAAGCGCTTCGGGCGTTGCAACGCGTTGGCGTCGACACCGCCGGTCAACACTTTGCCGGAAGAGGGCACGACGGTGTTGTAAGCGCGGCCGAGGCGGGTGATGGAGTCGAGCAGAATAACCACGTCCTTGCCGTGCTCGGCGAGGCGCTTGGCTTTCTCGATCACCATTTCCGCGACCGCGACGTGACGCGTCGCCGGCTCGTCGAAGGTGGAGGAAATAACTTCGCCCTTCACCGTGCGCTGCATGTCGGTGACTTCTTCAGGGCGCTCGTCGATGAGCAGCACCATCAGGAAGACTTCGGGGTGATTGGCTTCGATGGCCTTGGCGATGTTCTGCATGATGACGGTCTTACCCGTCCGCGGCTGCGCCACGATCAATGAGCGCTGGCCTTTGCCGATCGGCGCGACGATGTCGATGATGCGGCCGGTCTTGTCCTTCAGCGTCGGATCTTCGATTTCCATCTTCAAACGCTCGGTCGGGTAGAGCGGCGTCAGGTTGTCGAAGTGAACCTTGTGACGAACGCGGTCCGGATCCTCGAAGTTGATGGTGTTGACCTTCGTCAGCGCGAAATAACGTTCGCCATCTTTCGGCGCCTTGATTTGACCTTCGACGGTGTCGCCCGTGCGTAGGCCGAACTTCCGGATCTGTTGCGGCGAGACGTAGATGTCATCGGGGCCGGGCAGATAATTGGATTGCGGTGAGCGCAGGAAGCCGAAGCCGTCCGGCAGAATTTCGATCACGCCGCTGCCGCCAATCTCTACGCCGCGTTCAGCGACCTGTTTCAAGATCGCGAACAGCATGTCCTGCGTGCGCAATTGGTTTGCGCCTTCGATCTCGAGCGATTCCGCGAGAGCGAGGATTTCGGTTGGGGGTTTGCGCTTGAGCTCTTGCAGTGTGAGTTGCGTGAGCCCTTCGAGTGCTTGTTCTTCAGTCATAAAAATCTCGGGGAGACGGAAGCCACGCGTGACGAGGCGAGGGCAGAGCCGTCAGAGGAAAGGTTGTTTCGGCGGTAAGGATTTTGTGGAGCGCCGCCGGCGCCGGACGCATTGGGAATGCGCAGGGCCAGCCACACCACAAGCCGCCGGGTTCGTCAAGGCGAGGCCGCTTAGAAGGGTTCCACTGTGGCCAGCAGAACCACCACGATGGCGATGAGGAAGGGGGCTTCGCTCATACGCCGCCAGAACTTCTCCGAGCGCCGGCGCTCGCCTTTGGCAAGCTTGCGCCCTTCGCCGATCAGATAGCCGTGGTAAGCGGAGAGACCGAGCACCAGCGCCAGCTTGAGCCAGAACCAGTGCGGCACGCCCGCCAGGAT
Source organism: Terricaulis sp. (assembly GCA_047601265.1). Taxonomy (GTDB): domain Bacteria; phylum Pseudomonadota; class Alphaproteobacteria; order Caulobacterales; family Aquidulcibacteraceae; genus Vitreimonas. The sequence continues at coordinate 2,399,213 of JASGJR010000001.1, read as the reverse complement.
CACTGATAGCGGACGGCTCCAGTCACCCACAATGTAGGTGGCGAATAAAAAGATTCCAAACGCCCACGCCAAAATCATGCTGGGCATGACGATAATGAGGCGCAGCGATCGCGACGCGGCGATCATCTTGGCTTCTAATTCGCCGCCCGGTTGCGAACCAGTTTGATAAGCATAGAAGCGCGGCAGCATCAGCAAGCCTGCAACCCAGGCGATGTCCGCGATAATATGCAGACCCCGCGCCAGGTCGTAACTGATCAGGTGCTCCATCATTCACTCATCCTTTGGAGCTTTGCGCGCAGAGCCCGAACTGGGCAGGGCAGAGACGACCGCCGTTTTCAGACTGCAGCCCACCCGGCGTCTTGAGCGCAAGTTCCACCAAATCCGCCAACGCGTCGATGAAGCGCGGCGCCGCACCTAACGCCGGGGCGCGGATGTAGAATGGCACGCCCGCGCCTTTGGCGATTTGAGCGTACTCAATATCCAGCTCGACTAAGGTCTCCACATGCTCGGACACAAAGGCGATGGGTGAGACAATCACGCCGGTTTTGTCGCGTCCGGCGTGGCGAACCTCTTCTTCAGTGGATGGGCCAAGCCATTCGAGCGGGCCGACGCGAGACTGATAACAAAGCCGCGTGTCCCATTCGCCGGGGAGGGCATCGACCACCGCCGCGACGCTCTTTTCAACCTGCCACTGGTAGGAGTCGCCAGCTGCCACAACGCGCTTCGGCAAACCGTGCGCCGAAAACAGGATGCGCGGATTTTCCGGCGCGCCTGCATCGCGCCACGCTTGCACGATCGCATCCGCATGCGCGCGCGCAAATTGAGCGCCGGCCGGATAACAGCAAATGGTGGACGCCGGGAGAGCTGACGCCTGCTTCCATGCGTTGAGCGACGAAGCGGTCGTGGTGGTCGAGAATTGCGGATAGAGCGGCAACAGGATCGCATCGGTTGCGTCCCATTGCTCGGCGGCGCGCGCCGCGTCCTTGGTAAATGGTTTCCAGTAGCGCATCGCGGGAAAGCATTTGAAGGTCACATTGCTGACGCGCTTGGCGATCGCGGCTTCGATCGCATCCGCCTGTTTCACGGTTTCCGGCAGGATCGGCGAACCGCCGCCCATCAGCATATAATTGTCGCGCGCGAACTTAGTCCGAGAACGCGAGATGAATTGCGCCAGCAGCCAGCGCATTGGTTGCGGCAGATTGATGATGGCGCCGTCGTTGAAGAGGTTGAACAGAAACGGCCGCACCGCTGCTTGCGTGTCTGGTCCGCCGAGATTGAAAAGGATGATGGCCACGCGGCGCGAGGTCATGATGCGCAGATTGTTCTGTCCCTCCGCGTCCGGATCGGTGGGGAGAGGACCGCGCTCGCTCTCGAGCGGGACCGCGCTCACGCAGCGCCTTTCACAAGACGCACCAGCTCAGCGAGATTTTCCGGGGTCGCATCCGGCGTAATACCGTGGCCAAGATTGAAAATGTGCGGGCCGCCTTTGAAGGCCGCCAACACATCGCGCACGCCTTGCTCCAAATGCTTGCCGCCAGCAACAAGCAATTGCGGATCGAGATTGCCCTGAAGCGGCATACCAGTCGGCGCTTGTTCGCGCGCGAAAGCAGCCGGCGTTTGGTAGTCGACGCCGGCGGCGCTGACGCCGGTTTCGCGGGCGTAGCGGCCGAAATGTGCGCCGCTGCCGCGCGGAAAACCGATGATCGGAACGGTAACATTGAGCGCGCGCAGCCGTTTCACAAGTTGCGCCGTCGGCCCGATGATCAATCGTTCGAACATTGGCTCCGGCAAATCCTGGGACCAGCTTTCGAAGATCTGGACGCAATCGGCGCCGGCCTTCACCTGCGCGAGAAGATGTTGAGCTGTCGTTTCGACCAGCAAGCTAAGCAAGCCATCTATGTCCGCGGGGCGCAGATACGCGGCACGACGCGCATCATCCTTATCACCGCCGCGGCCCTGCAGCATGTACGTCACCACCGTCCAGGGACCGCCAGCAAAACCGATCAGAGCGGTTTTCCCATCAAGCTGACGCTTAATGCGTTCCACAGTTTCATAGACCGGCGCCAATCGCTGGATCGCTTTTTCGGGCTCGCCGAGCTTCCACACGCTTTCACCGATCAATGGCTCTAGCCGCGGTCCTTCGCCTTCAACGAACCAAACTTTCTGACCCAGCGCATCCGGGACGACCAGGATGTCCGAAAACAAGATCGCTGCATCGAGCGGAAAGCGCCGCAGCGGTTGCATGACCGCTTCGGTCGCAAGGGAAGGGGAGTAACAGAAATCGAGGAAGGACTTCGCCCGCGTACGGAGTTCCCGGTACTCAGGCAAATAGCGGCCAGCCTGACGCATGATCCAAACTGGAGGAGGATCGATCCTTTCTCCGTTCAGAACACGAATGAGAGCGGGTGTGCTCTCCCGTTCGGCCATGCCTCTCACCTTCCCTAACTTAAATTCTGAAAATCTGATTAGGAGGACTCGTTGTTGTAGGGAAACTCAAAGCGGGACAATTCTGCTCTCCACAGGATGTCCACTGAGTCCCTCAAATCGGTGTGGCAGCGAAATCCGTTTTGACGGAATAGGTTGGATGCGATTTTTGGCGCAGGTGATTCCCTGTGTTGCCGAAACGCCGCTTGTGGAAATGAGTGGGAGGAATCGCGAGCGAGGAGAAGGAAACTCCCGCCTGGAGAGCCGTTCCAGGTGAATCCGGGAAATAGCTCAGCCGAAGCTCACAACTTGTCCACATCGTCTCGCCGCCTGATATGAGTGACCGATGATCCGCGAACCGATCGGCATCTATTTCAACGTTCACCTCGTCTCGGACTCGACGGGGGAGACCCTCGCCGGCGTCATGCGCGCGACCTGCGCTCAGTTCGACAATATCCTGCCCGTGGAACACTCGTATTTCCTCGTCCGCTCCATCCGGCAATTGGAGAGGGTGCTCAAAGAGATCGAGGCCGCGCCGGGCGTGGTCATGTTCACGCTTTCCAACCTTGAGCATCGGGCGGTGCTGGAGAGCCGCTGCGCGGAATTGCGCATGCCCTGTGTGGCAGTACTGGATCCGGTGCTGGATGTTACGTCGCGGTATCTGGGACAGGAGCTGAACCACAAGGTCGGCGCGTCGCGGAAGCTAAATGCGGAGTACTTCGCTCGCATCGATGCGCTAGATTTCGCCATGTACCACGACGACGGCCAGCAAGTGGTCGAATTGAAGGACGCGGATGTAATCCTCGTAGGGGTCAGCCGCACGTCGAAGACGCCGACCAGCGTTTATCTCGCGCATCGTGGCGTGAAGGCCGCCAATGTCCCCTATGTCCCCAATGTACCATTGCCACCCGAATTGTTCGGAGCAGGGCACCCGTTGGTGGTGGGCCTCACTATTTCGGCCGACCGGCTGGTGCACGTGCGCAAAAACCGGCTCGCGGCCATGAAAGAAACGCGCGCTGGCGATTACACCGATGAGGACGAGGTGCGCCGCGAGGTGATGAATGCGCAGAAGCTGTTCGAAAAAGAAGGTTGGCCAACGATCGACGTGTCGCGGCGCTCGATCGAAGAGACCGCCGCGGCCGTGCTCAATCTATTGGCCGAGCACAAAGGCGCAGCCGCGTGACCCTCATTCTAGCGTCCGCGAGCAGCGCGCGCCGGCACATGCTAGAGGCTGCCGGGCTCACGTTCGAGGTTGTGCCTTCAACCGCGAACGAAGACTCCGCCAAGGCGACCTATCGTGCGGGCGGGATGAAACCGCGCGCGCAAGCCGAGGCGCTTGCTGAGCTCAAAGCCTTGTCGATATCCAGCGAGCGGGATGGGCTAGTCATCGGCGCTGATCAAATGCTCGCGGTCGACGATCGCGTGATGGACAAGCCCAGAGATATTGCCGAGGCACGGCAGCATCTGCGCACGCTCCGCGGCAAGACTCACGAATTGCTGACAGCTGTTGTTGTTTCACGCGGCAAGGACATCATCTGGCGCCATCTCGACGTACCGCGCCTCACGATGTGCGCGTTTTCTGATGCATTCCTGGAGCACTACATGTCACGCGCTGGCGAGAGCACGCTCCGCTCTGTCGGCGCCTATCAGCTGGAAGGTCTTGGCGCGCAACTGTTTGAGCGGGTCGAAGGCGATTATTTCTCTGTACTCGGTTTGCCCTTGCTGCCTTTGCTGGGCTTCCTGCGCGAGCAGGGGATCGTCGCGCGATGAAGATTTCCGGTAAAACCCAGGTCTACGCTCTCCTCGGCGATCCCGTTGCGCACTCGCTGTCGCCGTTGATGCAGAACGGTTGGATCGAGGATCACGGATTGGACGCCGTGTATGTTGCCGTTCCTCTCAAAACCAACGCAGCGGTGGCCGCGATCCGCGCCCTGAAGTCCTACGGTTTCAAGGGCGCAAACGTAACCGTGCCGCATAAGGAAGCGGCCGCCGCGGCCGCCGATCGCCGTGAAGCACAGGTCGCCAACGTCTTGCGTTGGGAGGACGACGGCTCCGTTTCAGCGTTCAACACCGACGGCCCCGGTTTCCTCGACGCCCTTACCGACGCGGCGCCCGATTGGCGCACGCGCGTGCAGCGCGTGTTGATGGTCGGCGCCGGCGGCGGTGCGCAGGCGATTGCGCGCACGCTCTCGCCTCATGTGGCGACGGTGCATTTCATTAACCGCACCGGTGCGCGTGCGGATGCGGCGGCATTGGCCATTCCGAATGGCCGCACCTTGCGATGGGACGACCTCGAACGCGGCTTCGGCGCTGCGGATCTGATGGTGCAAGCAACCTCGCTCGGCATGGCTGGCAACGAAGATATCGAATGGCCCGTCGCTAACCTCCGCGCCGGCGCGATCGTCGCCGACATCGTCTATCGGCCTCTGAAAACAGGTCTATTGCGTGCGGCGCACGAACGGGGACTCGTCACCGTCGATGGCCTCGGCATGCTGATCTATCAGGGCGCGCGTTCGTTCGAGCACTGGTTCGGCGTCATGCCGGACGTCGCCAAAGCGCGCGCGCGGCTAACGGCGGCGCTGGGATGATCATTATCGGCCTCACTGGCTCCATTGGCATGGGCAAGTCGACCGTCGCCAAGATGTTCGAGGAGGAGGGGGCGCCCTCCTTCAATTCTGACGATGCGGTGCATGCGCTTTATGCAAAGGGTGGCGCCGCGGTTGGCCCGGTCGGCGCGGCGTTTCCGTCGGCCTTGCGTGACGGCGCCATCGACCGGGCAGCTTTGTCCGCCGCCGTGATCGACAAGCCGGATGAGATCAAGAAACTCGAAGCGCTCGTTCATCCGTTGGTGCGCGAGGCACAGGCGGCGTTTCTCGAGAAACATCGAAACGCCGGAAAACGCGCCGTCATCCTCGACATACCGCTGCTATTTGAATCCAAGGCCGCGCATGCGTTCGGGAAAGTCGTTGTCGTGTCCGCGCCACCCGACGTGCAGCGCGCCCGGGTGCTGGCGCGGCCGGGCATGACGGAGGAGAAGTTCAACTTCATCCTCTCGCGCCAAGTCCCGGACGCGGAAAAACGCGCAAAAGCAGACTTCGTCATTGATACTGGCCTGCCGCTGGAAGAGACACGCAAACAGGTCCGCGCTGTGCTGGACGCCATCGCCGAACAGGACTAGCCGGGCTTGAATGCGCGAGATCGTCTTTGATACCGAAACCACGGGTCTCGACCCGCTTCATCCCGATCTGCCGGACAGGATCGTTGAAATCGGCTTCGTTGAGCTCATGGGCCTCGAACGCACCGGGCGCGAGCTGCACATCTATATCAATCCGGAGCGCAGTGTGCCGGAAGAGGTCGTACGCGTGCACGGCCTCACGCGTGATTTCCTTGAGAAACACGAGAAGTTTTCTGTCGTTGTCGATGAGATCCTCGAGTTCATTGGCGACGCCCCGCTGGTCGCGCATAACGCGGCTTTCGACCAAGCCTTCATCTGCGCCGAGCTCCGGCGCTGCGGGCGTGACATCATCCCTGCCGATCGCTTCATCGATACGATGGTGATTGCGCGCAAGAAATTTCCGGGCGCTTCATGTTCGCTTGATGCGCTGGCGAAGCGCTACCAGCTCGATCGCTACGGCTTTGATCTAGCTTCACGCAAAGGACCCGGCGGTCACGGCGCGCTTGTCGACTCCCGCATTCTCGCTGAAGTTTATCTGCAACTGCGCGGCGGCCGCGAACAAGCGCTGGTGTTCGAGGATGCGCCAGAGGGCGGCGATCTTGCCGATAGCGGCGAGCAAACCATTCGCTACGTGCCGCGCCCGCAGCGTCCTGCGCCGCTGCCTTCACTGATTACAGAAAGCGAAGCTGCCGCGCATGACGCATTCGTCGCGAGTCTCGGCGCGCAAGCCTTGTGGCTTAGACGAGCGAGCTAGAAGCCCGACGCCTGCAACGGCACGCCGCCGCCTTCTTGGCGGTGGCGCAGCTCTTCATAATAGAGCGGCGTGAAATCAATCGGGTTGATCATCACCGGCGGATAGCCGCCTTCGCGGGTCATGTCGGCGAGGTGCTGGCGCGCGAACGGGAACAGCAGGCGAGGGCACTCGATCCACAGTGTCGGCTCAACGTTCTCAGCCGGCATGCTCACAAACTGAAAGAGGCCCGAGTACACGACGTCGGCCGTGAACATCGGCGTGTCGCCCCGGCGCGCTTGCACATTGATGTGGAGGTCCGCTTCCCACGCCTCATTGTTAGCCCCGACGGGCCGCGCTTTGACCTCGACACCCATGTCCAGCTGCGGCGGGATGTCATAGGCATCTGCCGTTACGCCACCAAGCTGGTTGCGAAATGACAACTCTTTCAGGTACTGCGAGAGCACTCGGATCTGCGGAGATTCCGGCGAAATAGGGCCGGTTTGGCCCGCCGTCTGGGTGTCCATGCCGCCAACTCGTGCTGATTTCCGCCCCCACTGGCGGGCTAACATGGCTGGAGGAACGCGGCAACCTTGCTGGCGAAACGTGCCTGTTAGCACTATCTTGCCAGCCATCCGTCGCGAGGAGCGCCCAGGTTGGACAACGGGATCATCATAGCAGTGGTGGGGTGCTTCGCGGCGTTCATTCTCTACAAGCTCTACACTGTCCTCGGCCGGCGCACGGGCGCTGAGCCCCCGCAACCGGTGACGCCACAAGGTGTCACGCCGGACGCGCGCATGGCATTTGCGTCCGGCGGCGCGCGTGGCGGCGGTGTGGGTGAGGGGGTCATGGCGATCCTCCGCGCAGATCCGAGCTTCGACATCGACCGGTTCATGGCGGGCGCGCGCGCCGGTTACGAACAGATCGTCAATGCCTTCGCCAAGGGCGACCGCGAGGCGCTGCGCAGATTACTCACACCGCGCGTCTTTGAAGCCTATTCGGCTGCGATCACAGCCCGAGATGCAAAGGGCGAGAAAGGCCCGGAGCTGTTGCGTGTGAAGTCCGCGGAAGCTCAAAGCGCCGAACTCGACGGCGAAATCGCGCGGATCGCGGTGAAGTTCGAGTCGGAGTTGGCCGAGGGTGCGGTGGGCGTGCGCGACGCCAAGGAAAAGTGGACGTTCGAGCGCAGCGTCCGCTCGTCCGATCCGAACTGGCGCCTGGCGCGCGTCACTGCAGCTTGAGCAAATCCAAGCGCGATCTTACCGCTGATGAACGCCGCCTCTGGCGCGAGGTCGCAAAGACTGTCCGAACACGCCTGCCGTTGGCGCGTGATCTTGACGACGAGCCTCAATCTGCGCCGCCAGGTGTGGCGCGGAAACACGCGGCGAATGCCGGTGAGGCTGCTCCGCCGTGCGCTACCGCGAAGGCAAAGCCGCCGCCTGCCAATCGTGGTGCGGAGCGCAAGGTTCGCCGCGGTCAGCTCGAAATTGACGCACGCCTCGACTTGCACGGCCACACGCAAGATCGCGCGCAGGCCGCGCTCAGCCGCTTCTTGCGCGCCGCTCACGGGCGGGGCGATCGCACGGTGATTGTCATCACCGGCATCGGACGGGGCGGCGAGGGGATCATCAAACGGCGTTTTACGGACTGGATCGCCGACCGCGCCCTGCGCGGCATCATCGCCGGCTATGCCCCCGCGCACCGCACCCATGGCGGCGCCGGCGCCTTCTATGTGTTTATCAAACGTACAACTTGAGCGCTAAGAGCAACACAGCGGTAAGACATCTTGCGAATGTGTTGTTGTACAAAACACGGATTTTTCCGAAGCTGTTCAGCAGTTTCTAACCAAACTGGCAGAACTCTTCGCGTGCGCGTACTCGCGCGCCCGGAGTTTCCATGCCGATACCCGCCTTCACTTCGCTGCGCCGCCCTCGCGGGTTGGCTGCGCGCGCGGTGGTGTTCACGACCGGGCTCCTGCTGCTGACCGCGATCCTCTCGGGCGCCACCATCCTGTTCGGCGCCGACCGGGAGAGCGAGCGCGCCCAGCTCCATGTGACGAGCGAACTCGCCGCGCACCTCGCAACAGTTTCCGCCAACCTTATCGTCAGCGGCGATGTGCCTGAGCTGCAGCGAACCATGAACATCGCGGCATCGCGCCAAGAAGTCCGCCGTCTCGTGGTGCGTGACGAGCAGGGGACGCAGATCGCCGCGAGCGGCGGCAGCGCCGCCGACATGCGCGCCGCCGACCAGCTCGCGGCGGAGGTTTTGGCGACGGGCGCGCCAAACTATTTGCGCACCAAGGATGGCGGCTTAGCCTTGGGTGCGCCGGTCATCCACAATGGCGAGCGGCTTGGCGCTGCGGTGATGATGTGGAACGGCGACGCCTACCGTTTCAACGCGCTACCTGCGCTCGCGCCGTTTGCGCTGATCGTGCTGTGTCTGGTGATGGCGGCGGTGCCGATCACCGCGCACGTCGTGCGCGAAGCCATTGCGCCGCTGGGCCAACTCGCGCAGTTCGCCGAACAAGTCGGCGAAGGCCAAACGACCGCGCCTCTTGAGGTGCATACGGGCGACGAATTTGAAACGCTCGCCAACGCCTTCGGCAATATGACCTCTCGCCTCAACGCATCGATGCGGCAGATTCAGGAAATCGCCTTCGTCGATCCGGGCACGCAATTGCCGAACAACGACCGTTTCATGCGCGAGGTCGACTATTTCATTCTGCAGGGCAAGGGCCAGACCGGCGCGGTTGCGCTGTTCGAGCTGACGCGTTTGCCGAAGCTGATGCAGACGCTGGAACCCGGTGCGTCGCGCGAATTCCTGCGCGTCGTTGCAGAACGCTTCACCAACGCTGTGCGCACGGTCGACAAGATCGTTCGCTTGCGCGGGCAAGGCGAGGCATCGGCGCTGGCGGCCCGCTTGGGCGTTGTGGAGTTTGCAGTGTTTGCGCCGCAACTGGCGTCCGCGGCCGACGCGGCGCGCTTTGCGCAACATCTGAACGCAGCCCTCAATCAGCCTTTTGAGTGGCGCGGGCATAAGCTCACGCTGGGCGCTTGCTGCGGCGTGGCCATGGCGCCGCGTGACGGCAAAGATGCGGACACCGTCATTCGCCACGCGCGAATGGCGCTTGGCGCCGCGCAAGGCGCGACGGGCCACCTCAAGGTGTTTACGCAATCGCTCGACCGCGAGGCGGTTGCGCGGCTCACGCTCGAACGCGAGATGCGCGGGGCCCTCGATCGAAATGAATTCCGCGCCTACTTCCAGCCGAAGATCAATCTGGCGACTGGCCGCGTCGAGGCGTGCGAGGCGCTGGCGCGCTGGATTCGGCCAGACCGCACCATCATCAGCCCTGGCCGTTTCATTCCTGTCGCAGAAGAAAGCGGACTCATCGGCCCATTGTCGGACGCCATTATGCGTGAAGCCTGCTGGAAAGCAGCGGCGTGGGCGCGTGCGGGCCATCCGGCGAAAGTCGCTGTGAACGTCTCGGCGCTGCAATTCCGCAGTGACAAGTTTGCCGAGGGCGTGCTGCGCATTGTTCAGCATGCGGGTTTGCGCCCCGATCATCTGGAGCTGGAAATCACCGAGACCGTGGTCATGGAAGACCCGGAGCGCGCCCTTCGGGTGATCAAGCCCTTGCGCGACGCCGGCGTGCGCTTGGCGATCGACGATTTCGGCTGCGGCCACTCCAATTTGGCAGCGCTGTCAAAGCTTCCATTCGATGTAATCAAGATCGATCAGCAATTCGTACGCGCGCTGCAACGCGGCGACGGCTACGCCGCGGGCATCATCGAGATGATCCTGGCGCTCTCGCGCACCCTCGACATGGAAGTCGTGGCCGAGGGTGTCGAGCGGCGCGAAGAAATGGAATTCATGGCGGAGCGCGGCTGCCACTGGGCGCAAGGTTTCCTCTATGGCGCAGCCGTCTCAGCGCCGGAGTTCGCCGAGCTGTTGCGCCAGCAAGCGGGCGAGGAGATCGCCACCGAAGACGCGGCTTGATTGCGTCGCAGCGGTCCGCCACATCTGGCGCATGAGCGATCCGCAATCTTGGCACGGCACCACAATTCTCTGCGTTCGCAAGGGCGGCAAGGTGGTCATTGCCGGCGATGGCCAGGTGTCCGCGGGTGCGACCATCCTGAAGGGCAACGCGCGCAAAGTGCGGAAACTTGGTGACGGCGGCGTGATCGTCGGATTCGCCGGCGCCACCGCTGATGCATTTTCACTCTTCGAACGCCTTGAGCAGAAGCTAGAGCGCTTCCCCAGCCAGCTTGCGCGCGCCTGCGTCGAGCTTGCCAAGGATTGGCGCACCGATCGCGCATTGCGCCGGCTCGACGCCATGCTGATCGTTGCCGACAAGAAGGAAACGTTCCTGCTTACCGGCGCGGGCGATGTGCTCGATCCCGAGCACTCGGTCGTCGCGGTTGGCTCGGGCGGCAACTACGCGCTGGCAGCTGCGCGCTGGCAGCTGCGCGGGCATTGTATGACGTCATGGATGACGCTGACGCCATTGCGCGCAAGTCCATGGATATTGCGGCTGATATCTGCGTCTACACTAACCGCAATCTGACAGTCGAAACGCTCAGTACCTGACGCGCCGTCTTGCGCGATGTTGCTGCTCAATTAAGTGAGAGGCCATGGCTTATTTCTCGCCGCGCGAAATCGTGTCCGAATTGGATCGCTATATTGTGGGGCAGGGCGACGCCAAGCGCGCCGTCGCTATAGCGTTGCGCAATCGCTGGCGGCGCAAACAATTGCCGGACGAATTGCGCGAAGAGGTCACGCCGAAGAACATCCTGATGATCGGCCCGACCGGCGTGGGAAAGACAGAGATCGCGCGGCGGCTGGCAAAACTCGCTGGCGCGCCGTTCCTCAAAGTCGAAGCGACCAAGTTCACGGAAGTGGGTTACGTCGGCCGCGACGTTGAACAGATCGTACGCGATCTGGTGGAAGCCGCGGTCGCGCTGGTGCGCGAGCGCCGCCGCCGTGAAGTTCGCGCTAAGGCCGAGGCGGCCGCCGAGGATCGCTTGCTGGACGCTTTGGTGGGCCAGAATGCACAGACCAGCACCCGCGACTTGTTCCGCAAGCGCTTACGCGCTGGCGAACTCGGCGCGTCCGCCATCGAGATCGAATTGGAAGAGGCCAGCAATCCGCTGAGCAATATCGAGGTGCCGGGTCAGCCCGGTCTTGGCGTCGTTAATCTCGGCGACATTTTCGGCAAAGCGTTCACGCGCCGCAGCAAACGCCTCCGCACCACCGTCGATGAAGCACGCGAACCCTTGGTGCGAGAGGAAAGCGACAAGCTGCTCGACCAGGACGCGGTGATGAAGGAAGCCCTCGCTCTCGCCGCCGAGGACGGTATCGTCTTTATCGACGAAATCGACAAAATCGCATCGCGGTCGGAACGCGCCGGCGGTGGCGATGTCAGCCGCGAAGGTGTGCAGCGAGATTTGTTGCCGCTGATCGAAGGCACGGTGGTGGCGACCAAACATGGGCCAGTGAAGACCGACCATATTCTCTTCATTGCCTCGGGCGCCTTTCACATCGCCAAGCCCTCGGATCTGTTGCCGGAGCTGCAGGGCCGCCTGCCCATTCGCGTCGAGCTGCAAGCGCTGACGCGCGACGATTTCCAGCGCATCTTGACCGAACCGGAAGCGAGCCTCGTCAAACAATATACCGCCCTCATGCATACCGAGGGCGTGACGCTGGAAATCGGCGACGACGCAGTCGCCGCCATTGCGGCAATCGCGGCCGATGTGAATGCGACGGTCGAAAACATCGGCGCGCGGCGGTTGCATACCGTGATGGAGCGGTTGCTCGACGATGTCAGTTTCACCGCAGCAGACAGGAACGGCGAGACTGTTCGGATCGATGCCGATTATGTGCGCAAGCATGTCGGCGATCTCGCGAAGAATGCCGATCTGTCGCGTTTTATTCTCTAGACGCGAAAGCTGTTCTTGAGCGCCAGCGCCCGGAGATTCGTTTCCGGACGTGGGCCGATGTGTGAGATGACTTCCGCCGCCGCCAACGAAGCCAGTGCGCCACACTCGGCAAAGGTGCGCTGCTTGGCGTAGGCGTACAAGAAGCCCGCCGCGTACTGGTCGCCCGCGCCGGTGGTGTCGATGACGCGTTCAATAGGCATGGCCGCGACCTCAACCGTATCGTCGCCCGCGGCAATCAGGGAGCCGTGCGCTGAGCGCGTGACGATGACGACAGGGCAGGCGCTACGCGCCGCCGCGATCGCATCGCCCAAATCCTTCGTCTCAAACAGCGAAAGAATTTCGGCCTCGTTGCTGAACAGGATGTCGACGTGACCGGCGACCAAATGCCGGAAACTTTCGCGATGGCGATCGACACAGAAAGTATCCGAGAGCGTGAGAGCGACTTTGCGTTGCGCGCTGCGGGCGATTTCCGCAGCGTGGACGAAGGCCGCCTTGGCTTCGTCGCGGTCGAACAAGTAGCCTTCAAGGAACAATGTCGCGCCGTCGCGGATCAGCGCGGCGTCTACATCCGCAGTGTCGAGCAGCGTCGAAACGCCCAGATACGTGTTCATCGAACGCTGGCCATCGGGTGTAACGGCGATCAGCGAGCGTGCGGTGCCGGGTGGGCCGGCGCGGGGCGGGGTGTCGAAGGCGACGCCAGCGCCACGGAACTCGCGCGTGAATTGCGCGCCGAGCGCATCATTGGCGACCTTGCCAATATAGCCGGTCTTGCCGCCGAAGCTGGCGATGCCGGTCACGGTGTTGGCCGCAGAGCCGCCCGCCGCCACCGTCGCGCCCTCGAACAGCGCCGTGAGGTGATCGGCGCGCGCTTCGTCGATCAGCGTCATCGCGCCTTTTTCGATGCTTTCGCGCGTCAGCAATTCGTCGGACGTGGTCTTGATGATGTCGATGATGGCGTTGCCAACGGCGACGACGTCGTATTTTGCACTCATGCGGGCGTTAAAGCGCGCTCATGCGGCGGTGACAAGCGTTGCTGTCCAGCGATTCGAAGGGCATGATTCGCCGCATGCGTATTCTGCTTTTGTCCCTCGCCGCCACGCTGCTCAGTGCGTGCGCAACTACGGCCGCACCCAGCGCCGCTGCGCCGGCTACGACCGTACAAACACCTGCAGCGCCCGCGCCGTCGCGCATCGCGCAATTGCTTGCAACGGCGGGCCGCCCAAACGCGGCGACGCAGGCTGACATCGAACGCGCGATGGGTCCCGCTGACATCACCCGCCGCGACGGCGCCGGGGTTGCGCTCACATATCGCTTGAATTCGTGCGCGCTGCTTTTGGTGTTCGGCGCCAATGCGCAAAACGAGATGCGGCTCTCCGATGCGCACGCGAGCGCCATGCAAGCGGGAGCCGCAGCGCCAAGCGTCAGCCAGTGCGCTGCCGAGGCCACGGCGCGGCATCCGTCTTGATGGCGAGGGTCGCTTATCTTTCCGGTCGTTCCTATCGCGGAGCGCCTCTTGGTCCCGGTGAAGTGCCGCCGCTGGAGTCCAATGATCGGGACTTGGTTTTCGCTGCCGGCAGAGCGCGCGGGATCGAGTTCGAGGTCGCGTATTGGGATGATGCCTCGCTCCCATCGCGTGGTTTCGATCTCGCGCTCATTCGTTCCACTTGGGACTATCACAAACGTCCGCAGCAATTCCTCGAGACCTTGGCTGCGCATGAGCAAGCCGGCTTGCAGGTGTTCAACACCTCCGAGATCGTGCGTTGGAATTTTCGAAAGACATACCTGAAGGAGCTTGGGCCCTCGGCGATCGAGACCGTTTGGGTGGACAAGGTCGAGCCGCACGCAGTGGCGCAGGCGTTCGATACGCTCGATGCGACGGAAATCGTCGTCAAACCGCAGGTTGGCGCGGGTTCGGTGGATACTGTTCGGCTGACGCGAAATGCGTGGAGCGAGGCCAGCCTCATTGATGCGCCGCGCGGTGCGGCGATGATTCAACCCTATTTGCCGGCGATCGAAACGGAAGGCGAGCGCTCGCTGTTCTGGTTCGGCGGCAAATTTTCGCACGCCATCCGTAAGGTGCCGGCGGAGGGGGATTGGCGCGCCAACATCACGGGCGCGCGTTTTGTTGCGGAGGCGGCGCCGCGCGATGCGATGGAGGCGGCGGAGTCCGCACGCGTGCGCGCGCCGAAGGACTTGCTCTACGTGCGCATCGATTTGGTGTTGGGCGATGATGGTCACTGGCGGGTGATCGAGATCGAGGCAATCGAGCCTTATCTCTTCTTGGACTTCGCACCCGAGGGCGCACGGGCTTTGGTTGATGCGATCGCGACAGTTTTGGGCTGATACAGGCAAATGTCGGCGATGATGCAGCGCGGGCATTCCGGTTTGCGGGCAATGCACGTGTAGCGTCCGTGCAGGATCAGCCAGTGATGCGCACCGTGCAGATATTTCGCCGGCGTGATTTTCATCAGCTGCGCTTCGACCTCTTCGGGCGTCTTGCCATCGGCTAGACCGGTGCGGTTGGCGACGCGAAACACGTGCGTGTCGACAGCGATCGTGCCTTCGCCGAAAATTTCCATGAGTACCACGTTGGCGGTCTTCCGCCCGACCCCGGGGAGGGCCTCCAGCGCGGTGCGATCGTGCGGGACTTTGCTATCGTGCTTTTCGATGAGTTCCCGCGAGAGCGCGATGACGTTCTTGGCTTTGTTGCGCCAGAGCCCGATCGTTTGAATGCGTTTGCCGAGCGCAGCCTCGCCGAGCTTCACCATTTTCTCGGGCGTATCGACGATCTTGAACAAATCGCGCGTGGCTTTGTTCACGCCGGCGTCGGTGGCCTGCGCCGACATCACCACGGCGACTAAGAGCGTGTACGGATTGACGTATTCCAGCTCTGTTTTTGGATCGGGGCGCACCGCGGCGAGGCGCGCGTAGATCAGTTCAGCTTTGGCTTTGGTCAGGCGCTTGGCCACGTGTGGGCGTCCCTTGGCGGCAGTGAAGTTTGAGCTAGTGTTTAGGGCCATGGCGCCACGATGGGAACGCGCGGCAGGGCCGCCCACGCTGGAAGGCAAGGTTTATCTCGATACGGAATTGCGCCCGTATCGCAGCCTGAGCGCACAAGCGTTCAAGGTGTTGCTGATCGTGGTGATTATTATCAACGCGGTGGTGGGGGTGGTATTCATGACCCATGGCGCAACACCGGTGGCGGGTTTTTGCGGGCTCGACGTGCTGGCGCTTTGGATTGCGTTTCGCATGAATTATCGCGCGGCGCGGGCGGTTGAGCGGGTGCGGCTGACGCCGCTCGCCATGCATGTGGAACGGCGCGATCCTGAAGGACGCGCGAAGCATTGGGTTTTGAATCCGGTGTGGGCGCGGGTGCAGCAGGAGAGCGTGGGGGTGTCGGTGTGGAGCGGCGGACAAGCACTGACCATCGGCGCGTTTCTGCCTCCGGATGAACGCGCGGCGTTCGCGAAAACACTGGGCGCGGCGCTCTATCGCGCCAAGCGCGGGGCTTAGAGCCCGAGCACATCTTTCATCGTGTAAAGGCCTGGCGGCTGGCCGGCGGCCCACGCAGCGGCGGCGAGCGCGCCATCGGCAAAGAGCGCGCGGTCGAGCGCTTTGTGCGCGAGCGTCAGCGTCTCGCGCGGGCTGGCGAAGACGACATCATGTTCGCCGATGAAGTCGCCGGTGCGGATCGAGGCGATGTTGATGCCGGCTGCGGGGCGCTGGCCGGTTGCGGCGGCATTGGCCAACATGAGCGCGGTGCCTGAAGGCGCGTCGACTTTACGGGCGTGATGAGTTTCGGTGATTTTTAGATCCCAATCGGGACCGAGCTTGGCGGCGGCTTCATGCACGAGTGCGGCGAGCACGTTCACGCCGAGACTGAAATTCCCGGAATAGACGATGGCGATGCGCTGCGCGGCGGTGGCGATGCGCGCACTTTGTTCGGCGTTCAAACCGGTGGTGCCGATGATGGCGGCGCGAACCTTGGTGTGCGTGAGCGCGTCGAGTGCGGTCAAAGTTGCGTCCGGCGTGGTGAAATCGATCCAGACATCGGCGGCCGCCGCAGCGGTTTGTGCGGAGGCGCCGCGCGTGGTTGAGCCGGCAACGGAAAAGCGCGCATCCTTGGCGGCGGCGTCGAGAAGGGCGGCGCCCATGCGACCGTTGGCGCCCGCGATGGCGAGGGAAATCGTCATGGCTCTCTCCATGGACTGACGACGCGACAGCGGCAAGCGGAGCCATGGCCACTGGACCGCCGGCGCCTCGCCGGCACTTTGTTTCAACTTGCGCCGGCGTGGCAGCTTACACACCGGCGGGGCGCCGGCGGTGCAGTTGACGCGCGAAAGCGCCGGCGATCCGGGTCCACTTTTTCAGTCTCGCTCCCAGATGGGAGCGCGGGGCGCGCGATCCGCGCTGAGGTGGTCTCGTGGGAGTGCTGCGCGTCTCCACGCAACACGCGCGCTTTGCGCGCCCCGCTTGATCGTTGATGACCCGGTTAGACTAGCGCGGGAGTTCGTAGGGTGTTGCTGGACCCTGAGATTCCAGCTTCCTTAGCTCCGGGGCCCATAGCCGGTGTTGCGCGTCGCCGATCTCCGAAGATCAACGGACCCTTGCCGTGTCTCGACAAGCAATTGCGGCGCCTTCCGCTTCGACGACCGTCTCCGTTTAGCCGGCGTACCCTTGTGAGGGCCTATTCGAACCAACAGATATTCGTCTCGCTCGGCGGCGCTTCGTCACGCCGCTTTGGCGCCGCCGCGCCGATCAAGCCCATCACATTCCAAAGTTTCGGAGCTCTTCGAAATCTCCCGTGTGATGGACGGGAGGAGTATCGCTCAGCTTTCGAGGTGTAGGATAAGTTTTGTACGAAAGCTCGCGTTGCGCGGCTGGGATGGGCGTGAATTGTGGGATAAGGGCTGTTTTTGGCCCAAGACGGCGTTGCTGTCGCGTGTCGACGCCGTAGGGTGTTGCTGGCGGACATGGAATGGGGTCGGGGATGCGAAAACTAGGCGCGCTGTGTTTGAGTCTGGTGGCGCTGTTCGGCCTTCTTTCATGCAACGCGATGCAATCGGTCGGGATGTGAGGGCGGCGCCGGCCGCTTCGGAGCAGCCTGGCCGGAGGTGGAGTTCGTCCGAAGGCCGGTCGATGGCCGAAAAACGACCGCCGATGAAGATTTTCGATCTGAACGGAGCGGGCGCTCAACCATCGTCGCCTGCTAGATGACGCGAAAGCTCCATACTGTCATGGAGGACGCGTTGAATTCTGACCTCGTATGCGGTCTCAGAATACAGGAGGAAATGCCGGCCGCGACGGCCGCGCTTACGCATGTGAAGGGTGCGCACGCCCGTGGCGATCTCGTCGCGCGCAAAGCTTCTTAAGGGCGACGTAGGCGCCGTGAGTTCATCAATGGTATCTAGGATGGCCTCAATGTAGGTCTCGGCTTGAGTGGGACCGAAATTCTTGGCGGTCCAGGCCGCGATATTGTCGAGATCGGTTTGGGCGGCCAGCGCTAAGGCGACACTTCGCTTCCTGCCCATTAGCCACGCTTGGTCTTCGCGATAATTTTGGCTGCGCGCGAGCGCAGATGCTTACGCATCTCGCTGGCGTCCGAGAAAGAGCTAAACCGACCAGCGCCAAAATCCGCCATGCCGATCCGCGCCGCTTCGCGCAGCGCGGCCAACTTTGCGGCGTCTTCTGCTTCGCGCTGTTCGATAAGGCGCAGCCCTTCGCGCAACACTTCGCTTGCGTTTTGATAGCGCCCGGTTTCGACCAAAGTGTCGATGAGTTCGTCCTGACGCTCTGTCAGCACAACATTGCGAGTCGACATAACAAGAACCCCGAATGGCATAATATGCCATAAACTAAAATGGTCAATATCTGCTGCTTTCGGTGTTCAACGCGGCTGTGCGGCTGGTGCGCGATCCGCAGCAGAAGGTGATCGGCGCAATGGTGGTGTTCGCGCCGCAACGCCTGGCGCCTAGCGCGCTCCTACCTTGTTGGCGGCTCGGTGGTTTCGAAGATCTTCTTCACGGTGTCGAAGAAACCCTGGGTTTGCGGGTGAGCTTCCTCGCCGCATTCCTTGGCGAACTCTTCCAAGAGCTTGCGCTGCTTGGCGCTCAAATTCACCGGCGTTTCCACTACGAGCTCAACGTGCAGGTCGCCACGGTCGCGACCGTTGAGGCGCGGCATGCCTTTGCCTTTCACGCGGAAGCGGCGGCCGGTCTGTGCGCCTGAAGGGATGGTGATCTTGGCGCGCTCGCCTTCGATGGTTGGGATTTCCATCTCGCCGCCGAGCGCGGCTTTGGTCATCGGCGCGGGCGCGCGGCAGAACAAATCCATGCCGTGGCGCTCGAACAATTGGTGCGGCTTCACCGAAAGGAAAATGTAGAGATCGCCCGCGGGGCCGCCGCGCAGGCCGCCATCGCCTTCGCCGGCCAAACGGATGCGCGTGCCGTCTTCGACGCCGGGCGGTATCTTCACCGCGAGCGTGCGCTCTTTGTTGACCTGTCCGCGGCCGCCGCAGCTTTTGCACGGCGTCTTGATGGATTGTCCGCGGCCATGACAGGCAGGGCAGGTGCGGACGATGCGGAACATGCCTTGGCTGGCGCGTACTTGGCCCGCGCCGTTGCAGGTGGCGCAAGTTTCGAGCGGGGCGCGGCCCTCCGAGCCGGTGCCGCCGCATGGTTCGCATGCTTGCGCGCGCGGGGCTTTGATTTCGCGCTCGATGCCGCGAAAGGCGTGCTCGAGTGAGATTTCGAGATCGTAGCGCAGGTCGCTGCCGCGTTCGGGGCCGTTATGCGCACGGCGGCCGCCGCCGCCGGCGAACATGTCGTCGAAGCCGCCGCCGAAGATTTCGTTGAATAGGTCGGAGAAGTCGGTGTAGCCGCCAGCGCCGCCGCCGAAGCCTGGGCCGCCGCCCGGTCCGCCGCCTTGGAACGCGGCTTTGCCGTAGCGGTCATAAGCGGCGCGCTTCTGCGGATCGGAGAGCACCGAATAGGCCTCGCCGATTTCCTTGAACTTCTCTTCGGAAACTTTGCACCCGGGGTTTTGGTCCGGGTGCAGTTTCATTGCGAGCTTACGAAAAGCCGACTTGATCGTCGCCGCGTCGGCGTCGCGGGCGACGCCGAGGATTTCGTAATAGTCACCGTTAGCCATGCGCACACGCCCAACGCATGATCATCTCCAGGCTGTCTAAGCGCTCTTCTTGCTATTGCCGTCGACTTCCTCGAAGTCGGCGTCAACTACGCCTTCCTGGTTAGGCGAGCCGCTTTCGCCGCCTTCGGCTGCGCCGCCGGCATTGCCTTGGCCGCCATAGAGCGCTTCGCCGATCTTCATCGACGCTTGCACCAAAGCCTGGGTCGCAGCGGCGATCTCGCTGGTGTTGTCGCTGCCTAGCGCGGTTTTCAACGCGGCGATCGCGCCTTCGATGTTGGACTTGTCGCCGGCGGGGATCTTGTCGCCGTTTTCCTGGAGCTGCTTTTCGGTCGCGTGCACCAGGGCTTCGCCTTGGTTCTTGGCTTCCACCAGCTCGCGGCGCGACTTGTCTTCGCCCGCATGCTCCTCGGCTTCGCGCACCATGCGCTTGATGTCGTCGTCGGAGAGGCCGCCGGACGGCTGGATCTGCATGCGCTGTTCTTTGTTGGTGGCCTTGTCCTTGGCGCTGACGGCGACGATGCCGTTGGCGTCGATGTCGAAGGTCACTTCGATCTGCGGCAGGCCGCGCGGCGCCGGCGGGATGCCGACGAGGTCGAACTGGCCGAGCGGACGGTTGTCTTGCGCCATCTCGCGCTCGCCTTGGAAGACGCGGATGGTGACGGCGTTCTGATTGTCTTCCGCGGTCGAGAAGATTTGGCTCTTCTTGGTCGGGATCGTGGTGTTGCGCTCGATCAAGCGCGTGAACACGCCGCCGAGGGTTTCGATGCCGAGCGAAAGCGGGGTGACGTCCAGCAGCACGACGTTCTTCACGTCGCCCTGCAGCACGCCGGCTTGGATCGCGGCGCCCACAGCCACAACTTCATCCGGGTTGACGCCCTTGTGCGGCTCGCGGCCGAAGAATTCCTTCACCACCTGCTGGATCTTCGGCATGCGGGTCATGCCGCCGACGAGGACGACTTCCTTGATGTCCGAAGCGGAGAGGCCGGCGTCTTTCAGCGCGGCTTTGCAGGGGCCAAGCGTCTTCTGCACCAGGTCTTCGACCAGGCTTTCGTACTTGGCGCGCGTCAGCTTCATGTTGAGGTGGACGGGGCCGGACGCGTTAGCGCTGATGAACGGCACGCTGATGTCGAAGTCCGAACGCGACGAAAGCTCTTTCTTCGCTTGCTCGGAGACTTCCTTCAGGCGCTGCAGCGCGAGCTTGTCCTGGCGCAGATCGATGCCGTTCTGCTTTTTGAACTCGTCAGCGATGTAGTTGAGGATGCGCAGGTCGAAGTCTTCACCGCCGAGGAAGGTGTCGCCGTTGGTGGAGCGCACTTCGAACACCCCGTCGCCGATTTCCAGGATCGAGACGTCGAAGGTGCCGCCGCCGAGGTCGTACACGGCGATAGTTTTGTTCTGGCCGGCTTTGTCCAAGCCGTAGGCCAGGGCGGCAGCGGTCGGTTCGTTGATGATGCGCAGCACTTCGAGGCCGGCGATCTTGCCGGCGTCCTTGGTGGCTTGGCGCTGCGCGTCGTTGAAGTACGCGGGAACGGTGATGACGGCCTGCGTGACTTGCTCGCCGAGATAATCCTCGGCGGTCTGCTTCATCTTCTGCAGCACGAACGCGGAGACTTCCGACGGCGCGTATTGCTTGTCGCGGCCTTTGATCCAGGCGTCGCCGTTCGGACCTTTGACGATCTTGTACGGAACGAGTTCGCTATCCTTCTTGGTCACCGGATCATCGAAGGAGCGGCCGATGAGGCGCTTCACTGCGGTGAAGGTGTACTCAGGATTGGTGATGCCTTGGCGGACGGCTTGCACGCCGATCAGGCGCTCGCTGCTTTCAGTGAAGGCCACCACGGACGGCGTGGTGTTGGAGCCTTCGGAATTGACGATGACCTTGGGCTGACCGCCTTCCATCACGGCGACGCACGAATTTGTCGTGCCCAGGTCGATCCCGATGACTTTTCCCATCTCTACGTCCTCACTCCTCTAGGCGACGTGTCTCTTCTTCATGGACCCATAGGCTGGCGTCCCGAAAGCGCGCGTCCCTTACAATTCAATACCGATTGCCGCGAGAGGCCCCCGTGCACTCCTCGGCGATTTCACGTCATGTGGTGTATCCGACACGACGCGCAAGACTGGAATTGCCACTATCCGCATTCGGCTAAGGGGAATAGTCGTCGCAGGAAAACCACGTAGCTCTAATCTGGAACAAAAAAGAAACCGAATGCCTAGATAGGGTTTCTGAGATGTCACTGCGGCCCGCCTCCGACCTCGACGGCTTCCGGCTTTGGCCGGGCCTCTTGGATCGCCTGGCGCAGGAGGCGCTGCGGGACGCCGTTTTTGCGCGGCTGCGGGATGGGCCTTTCTACATTCCGCGGATGCCTAAGTCGGGTCAGCCGATGCGGGTGCGGATGACCAATTTTGGCCCGCTCGGCTGGGTCACCGACAAAGAGCAGGGCTACCGGTATCAGGCGACGCACCCCGAGACCGGGAAGCCGTGGGCCGACATACCGCCGCAAGTGCTGGAGCTTTGGCGCCAATTGTCCGGCTACGAGGCGCCGCCCGAAGCGTGCCTCGTCAATCTGTACGAGGGCGATGCGCGCATGGGACTGCACATCGATAGCGACGAGGACGCGTGGGATGCGCCGGTGCTGTCGATCTCACTTGGAGACACCGCGCTCTTCCGCATTGGCGGTGCGCTGCGTTCTGATCCGACGCGCAGCGTGCGGCTGACCTCCGGCGATGTGTGCATGCTCGGCGGCGCTGCGCGCCGGGCCTATCACGGTGTCGACCGCATACTGCCCGGCACGTCGCGCTTGTTGCCTAAGGGTGGGCGCTTGAACCTGACGCTGCGCCGGGTGACGCCGCCGGCGTAGCAGCGCTTGGCGCGCTCTGCGGCGTTTGGTGCATCACCACGAAGTCAGGACGCCACCCGGGCGGCGGGCCGCCCGGTCCCATCGGAAAATCGCCAAGCGCCATGTGATGGGCTTTCCACACCATCGCCATGTGGATGCGGTCATAGCCTGACGGGTGGTCGTAGAAGAACCATTCCTCAAGCGGCGAAGGCTCCATCTTGCGATACTCGCTGAGCAACAGCGCCGATTCCGCGAAACCATCCGGCTCGCGCGCGGCGTTCAAGCCGAACATGTCGGCCTGATGCTCGTGGAAGCGGGTGATGTTGTTCTGGATCGGCGTGGCGATCAGGAACATCAAACCGATGATCGAGAACAAGAGCGGCATGCCGGCGGGGTCCCAGATGTTGCGGATTCCCCATCGTTCCCCAGCGCTCAAGCGGTTGAACAATAGATTTGCCAGCGCAAACACGACCACGATCATCAGCGTGAACATGACCAAGAGCGACACGGTGTGATCGAGCACGTAGTGGCCAATTTCGTGGCCCAGCACGGCGCGCACGCCGCCGGGCGACTCGCGCTTGATCAGATTGTCGGCCATCGAAATGCGTGTCGTGCTGGCGAAGCCGGAGACATTCGCCGTCACGCGGTTGGATTGGCGTGAGACATCGAACTCGTAAACGTTGTCGGCCGGAACGCCGTTGGCTTGCGCCATCTGCAGCACGCTGGTCTTGAGCGGGCTTTCGGCCATTGGCGTGTAGTGATTGAAGATCGGCGCGATGTAGACGGGCGCCAGCATGCCCGCCACTGCGGAGAAGGCGATGGCCGCGACAGCGCCCCAAATCCACCAACTCTGCTTGGCGAGACGAATGATCATGTAGAGCCCGCCGATTGCGAGCGAGCTGATCACCAGATTGATGGCCAAGCCTTGTAGATACTCGGTGAACCACTGGCCGAAGGTTTGACGCGAGAGGCCGTAATCGTGCTCGCGCACGAAGCCGACCCAATAGTCCCACGGAAAACTCAGCAGACCGATGATCGAATAGAAGAGCGCGAACACGACCACGACGAAGAAGTAGATCTTCACGTTCTTCTCAAGCCAGGTGCGTACGTTTTGCGCCCAGCCCAATTGCAGCACGGCAAAGGCGATGATGAAGCCGATCACCGGGCCCACGAATTGAATCCAGTAGCCGCCTTCGAAGTAGGAATCCGAACGCGCCCGTGCGGCGGGGTCCATCGTGTTGAGCCACTGACGCGTCGCCACGTCGGGATCGAACGGCAGAGCGGTTGCAGGATTGGCGTGTTCCGCCGCCGCTTGCGCAAGCGCGGGGCTGGCAATGGCCAAGCCCGCGGCCGCGAGCGCGGCCCATTTGAGAAGCTTCATAAAATCGTCCCCCCGAAAGAATTTGCCTTGAGACTGCGCTAAGCCGCCGCCGCCCCGCAAGGGCACGTCGTGAAAACGGCGTCCGGATGCGACGGCGGACATAGACGGCCGGCCTCGACGCTCAGAAATGGAGTTGCACATTCAGGCGGACGTTGGTGTAGCGGCGGAAACAGGCCACCAGGTTGCGCACGCCTTTGGCGGAACGGAATGCCCCGCCCTCCGTGCCGCGCGGCGCAGCGGCGGAGGCAAGCTGCGACATGTTATTGTAAGCGGCAAAATAGCGAAGGGCCGTCCGCCCACCTTTGTGCCGCGCGAAATAAGGACGCGCATGATCGCGCGCGAGTTTGTTCATCAGCAAGCGGATGAGAGGGCGGGTCATCCACGGCCCGGGCGTAGGGGCGGTTGCCATGATGGCTAGGACGGCGCCGTAGTCGACGGCGGGATGCCCCACTACGGTCGCGCCCCAGTCAAGCACGCCGCTGAGTTCGGCGCCGTCAGCGAGCACGTTGAGCGGTTGAAGATCGCCGTGACAGATCGCCCGTTCCTCCACCGGCGGCTTATTCTGTTCAAGCCAAGCGAAGCCGGGCGCGAACGCCGCAGCATACTCGGACGGAATCTTGGCCTTGAAACGGGCGAGTTCGGCATCGACGGAAAAGTTCTGACGGGAAAGCCCAGCGGCCTCGATGCGTGCAAGGAAATCGTCCGGGTCCAGGGCATGCAGGCGTTGTTGTGCGTCATCCCAGATGTCGCGGCACTCGCGCATGATCTCAAGCATTGCGCCGATGACCCACGACACGGAGTGCCGCTCTCGGGAGAGGCGCGAGAACGCAGCCGCCAAGTGCTGTCCGCCCAGCCGGGGCATAATCAGAAACGCGCCGCCCAATACATCAGAATCCGATTCCTGGATCGTTATGTGCGGCGCCGGGTAACCCATCGCCGCAAGCGCGTTTTGTACAGCCGCTTCTTTGCGCGCCAACGCTGGAGGACGTTCGAGGTCGAACAGTCGCAACACGAGCGGTCCAGATAGGGACAGATCGGCAGTGTGCAGCGAAAAGGAGAAAATGTTCGCGTCGAAGCCGCCTGTGAGCTCAACGAGCGGCTGTGCGTAGGCGAGGTCCTGATCGCCGCTGCGCGCGCGCAAATAGGCACGTAAGCGTTCAGCGATTTCAGTGTGATCCGGCTGCATGCCTCTCTCGCCAGACCGCCGCGCGGAACCTTGCGGCGGTCACGCTACGCCCAACGCGCGCGGGCACGGGGGGATTCAGCGCCGCGTGGAAAACGACCTGTCGTATTAGCCCGCCCCTGGCCCGCGCCTCATGCGGACGTTTTGAACTCCGAAAGAACTCGCCTTGAGCCTGCGCCAAGCCCATATCGCTCGCAAGCCCACGCGGGCCTGGATGCGACGGAGAACATACGCATGCGTCTAGATACGCCGTTCGGAAATATCGAGCCTTCGCGGCGCACCATCGCGGCGTCGCTGTTTTTCGCCGGTTATGCTGCAGCTGCGCTGTCGGCCAAGGCCGATCCGATCCACACGCCGGAAGAGGGGCTCGTCATCGAGGACGTACACGTGCAAGGCGCGGCAAATTACAGCTTGCCTGCTTACGTTGCGCGGCCGCGCGCGGAGGGGCGCCATCCCGCGGTTATCGTCGTCAACGAAATTTTCGGTATCCACGACTACATCAAGGACATCTGCCGCCGCTTGGCCCATGCGGGATACGTCGCCATCGCGCCGGACTATTTTGATCGCGCCGGCGATCCCGCGCCGCTGACCGACATGAACGCGGTGATGCAGATCGTGCGTACCGCCACGTACGAGCAGGTCATGCTCGACACGCAAGGCGCGATCGCGTGGCTGAAGCAGCAGGGCTTCTGCAAAGGAAGCGCCATCGGCATCACCGGCTATTGCTGGGGCGGAGCAGTGGTGTGGCTTGCCGCGGCGCGCTTCCACGACATCAAAGCCGGTGTCGCTTGGTACGGTCACATCACTGGGCCGGATACGCCGTCGCCGAACGACCCGCGCCGTCCGTGGCCGATCGACATCGCCGCCGGTCTGCACACGCCGGTGCTTGGTCTTTACGGCGCGCTCGATCAGGGCATTTCGCAGGAGAGCATTGAGCGCATGCGCGCCGGCCTCAACACGCACGGCAATCCGAGCCATTCGGAAATCGTCGTCTATCCCGATGCGCAGCACGGTTTTCATGCCGACTATCGCGCGTCGTACAACCAGCACGATGCGGAGGACGGTTGGACGCGTTTGCTTGCGTGGTTCCGCGCGCACGGCGTGGCGTGACGCGGCGATAATGTTGCGAAAAACGCGTTTCTGTGGTAGCTAGGGAATGTCGTGCCGCACTGGCGCGGCATCTCCGGCCTTCTTTTCCTCATCGCCCTTCGCCGCGCTATTGCGCCATCGCGGTTGCTTGAACTGCGGGCCGGACTTTCACTCTGTTGATCTTACTAGCAGGGCTCCGGCCCGGAGGATCCTCCCATGCGCTATCGCAAACTTGGCCGCACCGGCCTCGTCGTCTCCGAAATCTGCCTCGGCACCATGACGTTCGGCGGCGACGGCTTCTGGAAAGTCATCGGCGCGCTGCCACAGGACGAAGTGAATGCGCTGGTGAAGAGCGCGTTCGATAAGGGGGTAACCTTTCTCGACACCGCCAACGTCTATTCCAACGGGTTGTCGGAGCAGGTGACAGGGCAGGCCATCAAGGCGCTGCCGCGCGACGAACTGGTGGTCGCAACCAAAGTGTTCGGCCGCATGAACGCGTATGGCGCAGCCGATACGCCGGAAGCCAAGCGCCGCGCCGAGAACCTCAATCTTTGGGGTCTCTCACGCAAACACATCTTCGACTCGATCGACGCCAGCTTGAAGCGCTTGGATATGGACTACGTCGATCTCTATCAGGTGCACTCGTTCGATCCGGCAACGCCGCTGGAGGAAACGCTGGAAGCGCTGGACGACGTCGTGAAGGCGGGCAAGGCGCGCTATATCGGCTTGTGCAATTACGCTGCGTGGCAGATCGCCAAGGCGATGGGCATTTCGGCGCAGAAGCAATTGGCGCGCTACGAGTCGCTGCAGATGTACTACTCGATCGCCGGGCGCGATCTTGAGCGGGAAGCGCCGCCGCTGGCGAAGGATCAGGAGCTGGCGATCCTGCCGTGGAGTCCGCTGGCGGGCGGCTTCTTGTCCGGCAAGTACACGCGCAACACCGCACCGACCGATGGTGCGCGCCGCGTGGCGTTCGATTTCCCGCCGGTCGACAAAGAGAAAGCCTACGACATCATCGACGTGATGAAGGAGATCGGCGATGCGCGCAAAGTGTCGGTGGCGCAGATCGCGCTGTCGTGGCTGCTGCATCAAAAGCATGTCACCAGCGTGATCATCGGCGCCAAGAACGAACAGCAGCTCGCTGACAATCTGGCGGCGACCACGGTCGAACTTTCAAGCGACGATCTGAAAAAGCTGGACGATGTGTCGAAGCTGAAGCCCGAATATCCAGGCTGGATGCTGCAGCGTCAGGGCGGCGAACGGCTGACCGGCCTGTCGTAAGCCGGAATTGAACGCGGCAAACAAAAACGGCGGCGTCTCACGACGCCGCCGTACTTGTTTGTGCCGATTGCGATCCTAGTGGCGGATCGAAATCTTGTAGTCGCCGGTGGCGCCATCGCGGCCGCTGGCTTGCACATAGAACGTGCCCGCTTGCTCCGGACGGAACGTCAGGCTGCCGGGCGTGCGGATTGTCGGCGCCGCAACATGGTCGCCGTCTTCGCTCACGATCGTCACGGCAGGGGCGCTGAGCGGATGATCGCCGTTCGGCGCAACACTGATCGTGTAGCTCGTGTGTGCGGCAAGCTCGACGCGATAGGCGTCGACATCGCCCGGCATTTCGATGCGGCTCACGCGATCGTCGCCAGCGGCGGCGTCGAGCGTTTCATCGGTGCCGGCGCCGCCCGGCACATCGGTGTCGGTCGCGGTGATGGTGTAGTGGCCGGTGCCGTGATCGCGCGCCGAGGACACAGCAGCGTAGTACGTGCCGCCCGCCGCTGACTGGAAGTTCAGGTACGCGTTCTTGCCGGTGCCGCCGTCGTCGTCGCTGGCGACCGGCTTGCCGTCTGAATCATAGATGGTGAGCTTCGGATCGGCGAGGCCGTCCGAATCCGCGCCGACGACGTTGAAGCGATACGGGCGGCCTTCGACCAATGTGATCGAGAACCAATCCGAGTCGCCATCGGCATTGATGACGCTGGTGCGGCCTTCGTCGCCGGCAGTGAGCGTATCGGCGGTGTCGGGCGAGTCGCCGATTTCGCCGGGCGTCAGTGTAATGTCGTACGTGCCCGTCGCATCGTCGCCGAAGCCGCGTACTTCGACATAATAGTCTCCAGCCGCGGTCGCTTGATACTCAAGCAGTGCGTTGAGGCCGGGGCCGCCGTCATCGTCGCGCGCGATTTCCGCGCCGTCGGGACCGTGCAGCACCACCAACGGATCGGCCAGCGCGGCGCCGGTCTCGCCGCCATTGACAGCAACGCGGAAAGCTTGGCCCGCCGTCAGCGCGACTTTGTACCAATCGGCGTCGCCGGCAGGGGAGAGCGACGCAGAACGCGTGTCGCCACTGGCGTCGAGCACAGCGTCGGTTTGAGCGGAGTTCGGAATGTCGCCGTGCTCGCCGCGCAGCGTGTAGCCGCCGGTCGCGGTTTCATCGAACGAGCCCGCGTCGAGATAATACGTGCCGCTCGTTGGCGCGGTGAACTCGAGATACGAGTTCAAGCCTTCGCCGCCGTCGTCATCGGTCGCGACGTCAGCGCCTTGCGCGTCATGCAGTTTCAACACCGGGTCGGCGAGTGCGTGCGCGCCGACGCCGTTCAGCATGAAGCGATACGATTGGCCGGCTTCGAGACGCACGCGATACCAATCGTGATCGGCCGGATAGCCAACGTCGGCGGTGACATCGCGGCCGAACGAGAAGCTTGCGGCGGAACGTGCGTCGCCGCCCGCAGGATCGGGAGGCAGGTTCTCGACCTTGAGCGCAAGCGTGTACGAGCCGGTCTGCGCATCGTCATAGGAATGCGCTTCCACCCACACTTCGCCGCTTTCGGAGGGCACATAGTCGAGCGCGGAATTGAGGCCGTCGCCGCTATCGTCGTTGGTGGCGAGTTCCTGGCCGTTGCGGCCGACGATGCGCAGCATCGGGTCGTGCAGCTGGCTGCCGCCGTCCCCGCCGACCAGCGTAAGGCGATAAATGTGGCCGCGGCTGACGCTCATGCGGAAGCTGTCGACATCGCCTTCATAGTCGAGCGTGCCGCTCACCGGCTGATCCGCTTGCAGGCGTGCACGCGTGTTGCGGTCGTTGCCGACGGCGTCCGGCGGCAGGGTCGATTGCGTGACGCTCAGGCGATAATTGCCGGTGGCGTCGTCGCTGAAGCCGCGCGCTTCGACGAACACATCGCCGGTTTGCGACGGCACATAGGAGAAAGCCGAGTTCAGCGAGCCGTTGGCGTCGTCATTGAAGCCGAGCTGAGTTGTACCATCGGCGGCATAAACGCTGAGGAACGGATCGAGCGTCTGGCCGTTCGCCTCAACGCCATCGAGCGTCAGCGCATAACGCTGACCAGCTTCGACATGCAGGCGATACCAATCCTTGTCGCCGGCGGTGATTTGTCCGCTCACCGGCTGTCCCGGCGTCAGCGTTGCGTTGGTGTGTACGTCGCCCGACGGATCGGCGGCTTGCGCCAGCGCATTCGGCGCAAATCCAAGCATCAGCGTCGCTGCTGCAACGCCGAGAACCAACTTAGCCCGCATGTTCAAATCACCTCCCGCTTTGAGAGGTTCTGGTTACCGGCTTGTCATTGCATGGCAAAGGCGAAATGCGGGCAGAACCAAGAAACACGCCGTGTTTTCGCAAAGCGCGTGACTCAAAGTGGATGGCTCGGCTTTACGCTCGTTACAACATCACACTTTGATGTCGACGGTCGGCGCTTCCGCACGGCCAGACGACACGGCGACAATCGCAGGTCGCAAGGTGCGATCGGCGAGAACAAAGCCGACTTGCATGACTTCAGCGACTGTGCCGGATGGCAAATCCGATGCGATATGCGCGATCGCCTGATGCAGATTCGGATCGAACGCGTCGCCTTTGGCCCCAACCGGCTTCAATCCGTGACGCGCGAACGCTTCGAGCAGCGACCGTTCCGTCAACTCAAAGCCAGTGAGCAGGTTCTTGGAAACGTCGTCGGCGGATTCGCGCCAGTGCGGCGGCGCCGCGGCGAGCGCGCGGCCCAACGTATCGGCGACCGGCAACAGATCGCGCGCGAAGCGGTCGATGCCATAAGCGCGCGCTTCCTGCGCCTGACGTTCGGCGCGCCGGCGCGTGTTCTCGGTCTCGGCCATTGCGCGCAGCAGGTCGTCCTTCGCTTTCGCCAGTTCAGCCGCGAGCGGATTGACGTCGGCTTCTGCTTCCGGGTTCGACGTCGTGTCGGCGTCGTTGCTCATTCCAGTCCTCTTCTTTTTACCGTTCGCCGCGGCCATCGAGCATCCGCCCGACAACGCGCGCCGTGTAGTCCACCACCGGGATCACCCGGGCATAGTTGAGGCGGGTAGGGCCGATGACGCCCAGCGCCCCAACCACCCGCCGTTCGGCATTCATATAGGGCGCAACGATCAGGCTCGACCCCGAGAGCGAAAAAAGTGGGTTCTCCGAGCCGATAAACACACGCACCGCTTCGCCTGCCTTGGCGAGATCCAGCACCTGTATGAGTTCCCGGGTTTTTTCCAGGTCGTCGAACAGCCGCCGCGCCCGTTCGAGGTCGGCGACGGCCTGGGGGTCCTGCAACAAATTGGCGCGGCCGCGGACAATGAGCGAGCGACCGAGCGTGGGGTCTTCACCGGACCATTCCACCAGTCCGCTCTCGATCAGCGCGGCGGCGGCGCGGTCGAGGGCGGTGCGGTCCTGCGCCAGCGCGTCGGTCGCGGCAGCGCGCGCTTCGCCCAGGGTTTTGCCTTTGAAACGCGCATTCAAATAGTTCGCCGCTTCAACCAGTGCGCCTGGGGGTAGATCGGGCGGCGTGGTGATGATGCGGTTTTCGATCTGGTTGTCTTCGAACACCAAGACCAGAAGCGCTTGTCCCGGACCGATGCCGACGATTTCGGCGTGACGCACCGGCGCGTCGCGTTCCGGCGTCACCACCAGGCCCGCGCCGCCGGCAAGCCCGGAGAGCAAATCGGAAGCTGCGCCCAACACGTCCTGCGGGTTGGCGCCGGCGCGGGCGATCTGTGCATCGATCTCGCGTTTCTCGTCGTCACGCACGTCGCCGAGCTGCAGCAAGCTATCGACGAAGAAGCGCAAACCCAGTTGCGTCGGTTGGCGCCCAGCCATCGCGTGCGGCGCTTCGAGCAATCCCATGGCGGCAAGATCGGCCATGGTGTTGCGAATGGAAGCAGGTGAGAGCCCCAACTGGCCCAAGCGCGACAGCGTGCGCGAGCCGACCGGTTCGCCGGTGGTCAGATACGTTTCGACGATCTCCCGGAAAATCTCGCGCGCGCGCACGTCGAGCGCGGAGAGATCGGTGGGGGCGGGCGGCGTCGCCATGGCCTCTAGGTAGCGAACACGAGGTCGTGCGCAAGCATCACGGCTTCTTCGGCTTTGGCTTCGGCGGCGTGGGCATGACGCGGCGCATGTATTCGTCGAACTTCGGAACGGTAAAGCCGACGAGACCGCGCTCTGGAGAATAAGCCATGCCTTTCTTGATCAGATCCTCCCGGATCGGTGCGGATTGCGTCGCTGAAAGACCCATCATGTCGGCGACCGCCGTCGAGTTTGCAGGCGCGGGGCCAAGTTCGGCCATGGCGCGCGCGTAGGCTTTCTGGCGCTCGGTCAAGCGCGCGAGACGAACCTTGAAGATGTTCTCGTCGAGCGCGGCGATGGCGCGCTTGCTGGCTTCCTTGGCGTGGGCCAGCGTTACCGGCGAATTGGGGGCGACGTCCCAGCAATGCTCGCCCCACACCTGCAGGAAGAACGGATAACCGCCGGTTTGTTCGACAATATAGTCGAGTGCGTCGGCGTTGAATTTGACGCCCTCGCGCAAAGCGGGCGCGGCGACGGCTTGGCGTGCGCTAGCCGCGTCGAGAGCGCCGATCGGAGGATAATCGAAGAGCCGTTCAGCGTAGGATTTCGCGTCTCCCGCCAATTTGGCGAGCTGCGGCAGGCCGCCGCCAAATAGCAGCACCGGCAAGCTGCGTTGCGAGATTTTGTGCAGCGCCATGATCAGTGCGCCGAGGTCGGATTTTTGAATGTACTGAATTTCGTCGATCAGCAGCACGACCGCTGAATCGCGCTTCTTGGCAGCTTCGCCCATTGCCAGGAACAAGTCGGTAAGATCGACGGTGAGATCGCCGGTGGCTTTTTCCGATGCGAGGCCAAACTCCAATTCGCCAAGCTGTACTTTGAAGACGCTGGCGAAGGCGCGCAGCGCGCCGAACGCAGCCTGCATATCCGCGCCGGCTTTTTTGATGCGGTCGAGCCGCAGCAGGATGCGGTGCAGCTGCGGGGCGAGCTGTTGCGCCAACGGCTTGGTGGCGTCGGTCTCCAGCATCGCGGTTTGGCAGCCGAGGCTTTCGGCGATCTGCTCGAACTCATTGAGCAGCACGGTTTTGCCGACGCCGCGAAGGCCGAGCATGATGAAGCTCTTGGCCGGCCGGCCGGCGCGAATGCGCTCGATTGCCAGGCGCGCTTGATCGATCAGCGGATCACGCCCAGCGAGCTCGGGGGGAGGGGTGCCGGCGCCGGGATTGTAAGGATTGTGCGCGGACTTCACGGGCGGCCTATAGGAGATTTAGGAGGATTTATCCCCCACATCGATAAATCTGGATAAAATCCCTATACCGCTGACTCGCGGCGAACGCCTAGCCGTATAAGAAAGTTAGGACGATTTATCGACTTTGGCGATAAATGTGGGTAAAAGCCTTATAGAGCCGGTCGGCGCAGCCCCGCCTCTAGGAGATTTAGGCCCTGCCGGGCTAACAGGCGCTAACAAAGCTATAACCAGGAGTTCCCATGCGCCCTTCCGGCCGCGCCCCCGATCAGCTGCGCGACATTTCCCTCGAAACCGCAGTCTCCCGCTACGCCGAGGGCTCGTGCTTGGCCAAGTTTGGGCAGACGCATGTGCTTTGCACGGCGACGGTGGAGCAGGGTGTGCCCGGCTGGCTGAAGGGTCAGGGACGCGGCTGGGTGACCGGTGAATACGGCATGCTGCCGCGCGCTACGCACACACGTGGCCGCCGCGAAGCCGCACAGGGCAAACAATCCGGCCGCACACAGGAAATCCAGCGCCTGATCGGGCGTTCGCTTCGTTCGGTGGTGGATTTGAAAGCGCTGGGCGACCGCACCATCACCCTCGATTGCGACGTGATCCAAGCCGACGGCGGCACGCGCACGGCGGCGATCACCGGCGCGTGGGTGGCGCTGGCGAAGGCGTGCAAATATTTGCTGGACGAAAAGGTGATCAAGGAATCGCCGATCAGCGGCCAGGTGGCGGCGGTCTCGTGCGGCGTGTTCGAAGGCACGCCAGTGCTCGATCTCGACTATGCGGAAGATTCCAACGCCCAGGTGGACTCGAATTTTGTACTTTCCGGCGACGGACGTCTGATCGAGGTGCAAGCTACCGGCGAACACCGCCCGTTCAGCGACGAAGAATTCGCGGCGATGATCGGCCTCGCCAAAGCCGGCTGCGGGCGTCTCTTCGAAATGCAGAAGGCCGCGGTCGGCTAACGCAGCTGCGAAATCGACCAACTCCGTTGCGCCTGCGACGCGATGCGGCTGGCGATGCCTCAAGCCGCTGATATAGCTCGCTCTTGGACCAGAATGGCCAAGAGCGGGTGGGATATATGCGGTTTTCGCGTCGTGAGATGATGGTGAGCGCGGCCGCGGCCGGCATGGCTGCGAGCGCGCCGGCGTTGGCGCAGACTAGCAGCGACGCCGACACGCGGCTGTTGACGCTGTTCGATCGCTTTGCCGATGACATCCTCAATCACGCGCCCGAGACCGCGACTAGCCTCGGCCTCGACAAAGGCGTGCGCAAACAGCTGAAGCGCAAACTTTCAGACAGTTCGCTTGGTGCGCTTTCACATGATCGTGCGGCGTGCGTGTCGCGTTTGCATGCCATGCGGCAGATTGATCGCGCCACGCTCAATTCCACCAACCAGATCCGCTACGACGCGGTGCAGTACGCGTTCCAGCTTGGCGCCGATGGCGGCAAATTCGGGTACGGCGAAAACACATTCGGCGCAGCGATGGGCGAGGCGGCGACGCCTTATGTGGTGAGTCAGCAGGGTGGCGCGTTGGTGAGCGTGCCCGAGTTCCTGAACTCGCAGCACAAGATCGAAACCGCCGACGATTGCGAAGCCTATCTCGAACGCCTCGCGCAATTTCCGCGTCAGCTCGACCAGGAAACCGCGCGCATCCGCCATGACGCCGCGCGCGACGTGGCGCCGCCAGATTTCATCATCGATACGACGCTGACGCAGGCGCGCGCCATGCGTGGCCAAATCGCCGTCAACACCGGCATGGTGCAGTCGCTAGCGACGCGCGCAGCGGCGCTGCATATCGAAGGCGCATGGTCGTCCCGCGCGGCGCATATCGTCGAGACGCAAGTGTATCCGGCGGTCAATCGCCAGATCGCGGCGCTGCGCGAACTGCGCGCGAGCGCCAGTCACGATGCCGGCGTGTGGAAGCTGCCGGACGGCGAGGCCTATTACGATTGGCTTCTGAAAGTCGGCACCTCGACGCCGATGACGCCGGATGAAGTGCACGCGCTGGGGCTCACGCAGGGCGCCCAGATCGACGCCGAGATGGACCGCATCCTCAAAGCGCACGGATTGCGCGATGGCAGCGTTGGCGCGCGCATGTCGCAGCTGACACGCGATCCGCGATTCTTGAAGCCGAACACCGACGCCGGCCGCCGCGAAGTGATGCAGTATCTCGAAGGCCGCATTGCCGCGGTGCGTCCGCTGCTGGCGCGGGTCTCGCACATGCATCTGAACGCGCCGGTGGAAGTGCACCGCGTGCCGGTCGACATTCAGGACGGCGCCGGTCTTGGCTACATGAACTTCGCGTCGCTCGATGGCTCTCGCCCGGCGATCTACTACATCAACCTGAAAGACACCGCGCTCTGGCCGCTCTGGACGCTGCCGACGCTGACCGCGCACGAAACCATTCCAGGGCACGCCTGGCAGGGCGCCTATCTCGCCGAACATCACAACGAAATCCCGCTGATGATGTCGCTGATGGGCTTCAACGCATTCGTCGAAGGGTGGGCGCTCTACTCAGAACAATTGGTGGATGAACTGGGCTATTACGAAGGCGACGATTTCGGCCGCCTCGGATATCTGCAGGCGATCCGCTTCCGCGCCGCGCGCTTGGTGGTCGACACCGGCCTGCACGCCAAGCGCTGGTCGCGCGAACAAGCGATCCAGTCGCTGATCGATCAAACCGGACGCGCGCCGGGCGCGGCGCAAAGTGAGATCGATCGCTACGTGTCAACGCCGGGGCAGGCGTGCGGCTACAAAGTCGGTCAGACGGAAATCCTGCGCTTGCGCGCGCACGCCAGGGACGCGCTTGGCGCGAAGTTCGATGTGCGCGACTTCGATGACGTCGTCGTGCAAACCGGCGGCGTACCACTCACGGTGCTGGCGACGGCGGTGGATGCTTATATCGCCAGCAAATCTTAACCGCCGAAATTTTGTACAGGTAGGTCGCGCGAGGTGTGAAGGCATCGCAGCAGCCCGCGCGATGCGTTGTAGCGCCGAACCACCTCGGCGCGCACTTCTGCCGGATCCCAAGGTACCGAAGGGCCGCTCGCTTCGGCTTCCTCAATCGCCGCGCGAAGCTCTTCGACTGTCCAGCCCGGCATATCTTCGATTTCCGTCGCCAGACCGCGTGAGATCAGGGTTTCTGCGGCCGCGTCGAGGCTAGCTTCGCCTTCGGAGCGACGGTGCTCTTCTATCGCGGCGGCCAGTTCGTCGGAGATGGTGACGCTCTTCGGCATGAGTGGAAAGTAACACTCCTAGAGCGGATTGCCAAACTGCACAAAGGTACTGGCGCTCACTACCCAGCGGCTTCCGTCTCCGCCTCTTCGGCTTCGTCGCTGGTGCTTGGCTCAAAGCTCAAGATGTCGCCGGGCTGACATTCGAGCACGCGGCAGAGAGCGTTCAACGTCGAAAAGCGGATGGCTTTGGCCTTGCCGGTTTTCAGGATCGACAAGTTGGCGAGCGTCACGCCGACGCGCTCGCTCAAATCCGTCAGCGACATGCGCCGTTCGAGCAGCATGCGATCGAGAGTGACGCGGATCGCCATCAGATCGTCAGCTCCTGCTCGGCCTTCATGCGCGCGCCTTCGCGGAACACCTCGGCAAGCACGACGAGAATGGCGATGGACGCCCAGGTGCTGAGATTGACTGCGAGCTTGATCTGCGCATGGTCGGCCATGGCGCCGCCGAAATGGATCAGCAGATAGCCGGTGAGCGCGAGCAGCAGGTAACGCGCGACCTCAATGCCGATCATCGTCATCCAGATGGCACGCAAGTGCGTGGCGTTTTCCTTGGCGAAGGGTTGGCCGGAGCAGAAGCTGTCAAACAATTTGCGCAGCTGCCAAACGATGATCATGGCGCCGCCGATGACCACGGCGCCGATCAGAAACGCCGGGATCATCACTGGCCAGGTTGGCCCAGTGAGCGAACTCACCACCAAGCTGTCGTCGATGCTGAGGCGCGAGTCCGGTCCGAACATTGATCCGAAATTGACGATGCCCGCCGCGTTCAGCCCGTAGGCGATTGCCATCGCCGTCAGCGCCGCCGCACACGCCCACAGCACGGCCCAGGAAATCACCAGGCCGATACGAATGATTTCAGCAATGGAGCCTTTGCCGAGCGCGCGCATGGACCACATCCGTCAATCCGGCAGGCATCTTGGCCGGACTTTATTGATAAACGATATAGACCTTGGCTTCAGCCGTCAAACAAGTGTCGTGATGTCCCGTCTTAGCGGCCGCTTGGTCGTCGCCAGCCACAACAAAGGGAAAGTCCGCGAGATCGGCGCGCTGCTGGCGCCGCTCGGCGTGGAGGCCGTCTCGGCGGCCGAACTGAACCTGCCGGAGCCCGAGGAAACGGAGACGACTTTCACCGGCAACGCCGCGCTGAAGGCGGTGGCAGCGGCTAAGGCGAGCGGTCTGCCGGCTTTGGCCGATGACTCTGGCTTGGAAGTGTTCGCGCTGGGCGGTGACCCCGGCGTGTATTCGGCGCGTTGGGGCGGCGAAGCGCGCGACTTCAATCTGGCGATGGAGCGTGTGTGGCGTGAGCTTGCGGAGAAGCGCGCCACGGACTTTTCAGCGCGCTTCGTGTGCGTGCTGGCGTTGGCGCAGCCGGGCGGCGGCGTCGAAGCTTATGAAGGCGAGGCGCGCGGGCACATCGTTTGGCCGATGCGCGGGGCGCTGGGCTTTGGCTACGATCCGATTTTCGTGCCGGACGGACACACGCGTACATTCGCGGAGATGACGCCCGAAGAAAAGCTGCCGCTCACGCATCGCCAGCGCGCGTTCGAGAAATTGCTCGCAGCGCACCGATGAGCGGCTTCGGCATTTACGTACACTGGCCGTACTGCGCGACGGTGTGCCCGTACTGCGACTTCAACGTCTATCGCGCGCGCAGCGCTGGCAACGCGCCCTTGCTTACGGCCATCGAAGCGGATTTCGCGGCACATGCGGCGCGATTCGGACGGCGCGAAGCGGCAAGTTTGTTTTTTGGCGGCGGCACGCCGTCATTGTTGCGCGGCGAGGAAATCGTCCGGCTGATTGACGCTGCTTCGCGCGCGTTCGTGCTGGCGACCGACTGTGAAATCACGCTCGAGGCAAATCCCGAAGACGCGCATCTGTTTGCCGAGCAAGCGGCGGCGGGCGTCAACCGCTTTTCCATCGGCGTGCAAGCGCTGGACGACGCCGCGCTGAAGGCGCTGGGCCGCAAGCATGACGCGGCAAGCGCCGTGCGCGCAACGGAGGCCGCCGCCGCGACTGGCGCGCGCGTATCGCTTGATCTCATTTACGCGCGCGAGCGCCAAAGCGTGGAGGCGTGGCGGGCGGAGCTGCAGCGTGCGTTGGATCTGCCGGCCGAACACCTCTCGCTCTATCAGCTCACCATTGAACCCGGCACGGCGTTCGCGCGGCGCGTCGATCGCAGGCAACTGACGCCGCCGGACGCCGAGCTTGCTGCGGCGCATTACGAAGCGACGCAGGAATTGTGCGATGCCGCGGGCGCCCCGGCGTACGAGATTTCCAATCACGCCCGCAGTGACGCCGCGCGTGCGCGCCACAATCTCATCTATTGGCGTGGCGGCGATTGGATCGGCGTTGGCCCCGGCGCGCACGGGCGCGTGACGCATAACGGCGTGCGTGTCGCCACCGAAGCGCAACGGAGACCCTCTGACTATATCGATGCCGTCACCGAAAACGGCGTCGGCTGGATCAGCGAAGCGACACTGACGCCCGCGCAAGCGGCCGATGAATTGCTGCTGATGGGTTTGCGCATCGACGAAGGCGTCGACCGTCAGCGTTATGCGGCGATGCTGGGCCGCGACTTCAACGCGGACGCGCTCGCCTGGCTGCGCGAGCAGGGGCTGGTGGATTTCGACGACGCACGCGTACGGTTGACGTCGGCGGGGCGCATCGTCGCCAACACGGTCGCTGCCGAACTCAGCTTTGCCAACGACTAGCCGCGCGCGGCGGGGAAACGCTGCGGCGCTGGATCGATGACGTTAATGTCGTTTGCCTTCACTTCGATCACCGCCAAGCCGCGCTGGATCGAGCCATCGGCGCTGAAGCGGAAGAGGCCGTCGGCGCCGCCGAAGCCTTCCGGGTTTTCGATCGAACCGCGGTTCACCGCGTCGGGCTGTCCGTTGCGCGTGAGATATGCCGCCAACGAGACGGCGTCGTACGCCAAGCTCGAAAGCCGCGTCGGGCTTGCGCCGAACATTTGCGTGTAGCTGTTTTCGAAGCCGGTGCGCGCGCTTGGATCGGAGGACACGTACCAGCCGCCGGCCATCGTCGGTTCGCGTTGTGCGTCGCCCGCCCACGCGCTGGTGCCGAGGAAGCGCACCTGGTGCTGATCGATGCCATTGCGCACAAGCGAGGTGCCGATGGCGCGCAACGGTGTGCCGTTGTCGGCAATGAGAATGGCTTGCGCCGGTGTTGTACGCAGTTGCGTCGCCAGCGTGCCTGCCGCCGCCGCGGCTTCCTGGTCGTTGCGATTGTAGAGCTGCGCCGCAACGATGGTGATGCCGTTGGCTTGCGCTTGTTGTTGCAGCGCTTGCTGCACGCGTTGTCCGTATTCGTTGGCCGGGGCCAGCAGCGCAATGGTGCGGATGTTGTGTGCGGCGGCGTAAGACACGAGCCGGCCGATCTCGTCCTCAAGCTGGAAGCTCAGCAGATAAACGCCGTTGCCAGCGACGGTGCGGTCGGAGGAGAAGCCGATCACCGGAATGTTGCGGCCGCGCACGGCTTCGCCCGCGCCTTGCACGCCGTCGCGAATGACTGGGCCGATGATCACGTCGGCGCCGTCGCTGGCGAGCGCGCGCGCCGCCGCGCTGGCGGCGGCTTCATCGCCGCCGGCGTCACGCGGGATCAGCAGCGTGTTTTGATCGCCGTGATCGAACAGCGCCAGTTCGGCGGCATTGTAGAGCGCGCTTGCGGCCTGCGGGCTCGACGAGAAGGGCAGCAGCAAGCCGATGCGGACAATGGGCCGGCCCGACATGAAGGGCGGCGTCACGCCTTGCTGCGTGACCACCTGCGGTCCGGTCGGCGGCGGGGGCGGCGGTGGCACATGTGTGCTGGGGCCAGGCTGCGGGGAGGTCGCGCAGGCCGCCATGAACGCTGCGAGGCTCAACGCCGCGCCCAGCTTCAGCTTGGAAACACTTGGCGCGCCCGCCATCGGCGACGATGATTGCCGCTCAGTCATGACCAATCCCTCGGATTCTTCGGGGCCGGACCGTATCGGCGCCCGTTCTGCCAGTCCACCGCTGGAAGCGGGCCTTTATGTGGTCGCCACGCCGATCGGCAATCTGCGCGACATCACCTTGCGCGCATTGGACATTTTGGCGGGTGTGGATCGGCTCTATGCGGAGGATACGCGGGTCGCCCGCAAGCTGCTGGATGCGTACGGGCTGAAGCCGAAGCTGAGTTCCTATCACGATTATAGCGACGACGTGGCGCGCGAGGCGATCCTGGCGGCGTTGGCCGCGGGCGAGCGCGTTGGGTTGATCTCCGACGCAGGCACGCCGCTCGTGTCCGATCCCGGCTTCAAGCTGGTGCGCGCCGCCGCCGAAGCGGGGCATCGCGTGTTTCCGATTCCGGGCGCATCGGCGCTGCTTGCAGGCTTGGTGACTTCGGCGCTGCCAACCGATCGCTTCATGTTCGCGGGCTTCTTGCCGGCCAAGCCCAACGCGCGGCGCGAAGCCCTGCAAGCGTTGAGCGCAATCGACGCAACCTTGGTGTTCTACGAAAGCGGCCCCCGGCTGGCGGAGAGTTTGGCCGACATGGCGGCGGCGTTTGGTTCGCGTCCGGCAGCGGTGGCGCGCGAACTCACCAAGATGTTCGAGGAAACGCGGCGCGCAACGCTCGATGCGCTTGCCGCGCACTATGCGGAGAAAGGCCCGCCGAAGGGCGAGATCGTGGTGATTGTCGCGCCGCCGCCGGAGGCGCCGGAGGCAAGCGATGAATCACTGGACGCATATCTCGTCGATGCGCTGATGCGTTTGAGCGTGAAGGAAGCGGCCCAAGCGGCTGCAGCTGAGTTGCGCGTCTCACGCAGCCGCGCTTATGCGCGCGCGCTGGCGCTGAAGGGCGGCGCGTGAAACGCCAAGCCGCCGAGCGCCGCGGCCGCGTGGCGGAATGGATCGCGGCGCTGTGGCTCATCGGCAAAGGCTATCGCATCCTCGGCATGCGCTGCCGCACCCCTTATGGCGAAGTCGATATCGCTGCGTGGAAACAGGGCGTGCTGGCAATCGTGGAGGTAAAGGCGCGGCGCGACTACGACGCCGCCATCATCGCGGTGACGCCGAAATCGCAAGAGCGCATCGCCCGCGCCGCGCAAGCTTTGGCGGGGCGCTGGCGGCTCGACGCGCCCATTCGCTTCGACATTGTCGTGGTCGGCGTTGGCTGGTTTCCCAAGCATCAACGCGCCGCTTGGTTTGATGAGGGCCGCCGCCGCGCCTAATTCTGCGTATCGTTAAGCGCGCCGAAACGATCCTGCGCCACACTGCGCCAATGCGTAAATTTGCATTTACCGTCTTGGCGATCGCTGCGTGCGCCCCCGCAGGCGCGTGCGCTATCATGGCTCCTGTCGCTGTCGCCGGTGTCGGCTTGGCGGCGGTGCAGGACCGCACCGCGGGGCAGGTGATGGACGACGCCAACGACTACACCGATGTCAAAGCGCGGCTGATGGCTGTCGATGCGCAAGGCTTTGCGCAAACGCACGTACAGGTTTTCTCCAACGATCTGCTGCTCACCGGCAGCGTGCCCGATCAACAGCATCGCGAAACCGCGGAGATGATCGCGCGCGGCCGGCGCAATCTGCACAACGTCTATAACGAGCTGTTCGTGGGCGACCCCGCGAATTTCACGCGCGGCCTGCAGGACGGCGTGATTGAATCGACAACCCGCGCGCGTTTGTTGGCAAGCCCGCGCGTGCGCGCCGTCGACATCAACATCGAGGTGTTTCAAGGCAACGTGTATTTGATGGGCACCGCGCGCAATCAAGCGGAGTTGCAGGAAGCCGCCGAGATCGCCTCGCGCGTCGGCGGCGTAAAGCGCGTGGTGTCGTTTATGGAAGTGATCGAGCGCGCGTCGCCGGACTATTATGCGGCTGCTGCTTCGCCGCCCGCGCCGCAATATGCCGCCGGCCAGCAAACGCCCGCGGATGCGTCTGGCGCCGGCGCGCCGCTGACCGCGTCCGGCTCGCGCTAACAATGCGCTGATTTCTTGTACGAATTCACATGCTGCCGGCCGCAGGGCGGCCGCGTTCGATTTTTGTTGCCATGATGTTCTCTTAATTGTACGTTTACCGGAACGACCTGTGGATAAAAGGCCGCTCCGATGCAGACGTGCGCCAACGTCACGACCGTCGCGTTTGCTGGGCTCGAAGCGCGCCGCGTTGAAGCGCAAGCGCAGCTGACCAGCGGCACGTCCGCGATCGTCATTGTCGGGCTGGGCGACAAAGCAGTTTCGGAAAGCCGCGAGCGTGTGCGCGCCGCGTTTGCGTCGATCGGATTGGCCATTCCCGCTGGCCGCTTGGTGGTCAATCTCGCGCCCGCCGATCTGCCGAAAGAGGGCACGCACTACGATCTGCCGATTGCGTTGGCGATGATGGCCGCAATCGGGGCGCTGCCGCACGATGCGCTCGATGGCGCGCTGTGCTTCGGCGAAGTGGGGCTCGACGGCGCGCTGGCCTCAGCGCCCGGTGCATTGCCCGCGGCGATGGCGGCGCAAAGCATGGACCACATTTTCATTTGTCCAGAAGCATGCGGGCCGGAAGCGGCGTGGAGCGGCGCCGATGTCGTCGCAGCGCCCTCGCTGTTGGCGCTCGTCAATCATTTCCGCAATGGCGCAACGTTGAAAACGCCAGAACGCGGCGAACTGGTCAGTGGCGCAAACGTACCGGATTTGCGCGATGTAAGAGGCCAGGAGCAGGCCAAACGCGCGCTCGAAATCGCGGCGGCTGGCGCACACAATCTGCTTTTTGTTGGGCCGCCGGGCGCTGGCAAATCGATGCTGGCGCAGCGTTTGCCGGGTTTGTTGCCGCCGCTTGAATCGTCGGAATTGCTGGAAGTTTCGATGATTCACTCGGTGGCGGGATTGCTGCAGCGTGGCCAGCTCACGCGCACGCGCCCGTTCCGCGCGCCGCACCATTCCGCTTCGATGGCGGCGTTGGTTGGCGGCGGTTTGCGCGCCAAGCCCGGCGAGATTTCCTTGGCCCACAACGGCGTGTTGTTTCTCGACGAATTGCCGGAGTTTTCGCAGCAAGCGCTCGATGCTTTGCGGCAGCCGCTGGAAACCGGGCAAGTGTTAATCGCCCGCGCCAATCATCACGTTACTTATCCCGCGCGCATTCTGCTGGCGGCGGCGATGAATCCGTGCCGCTGCGGCGGCGGTCCGGGCGCGGGGCAGTGCCGGCGCGGCCCGCGCTGCGCCATCGAATATCAAGCGCGCCTCTCCGGTCCGCTGCTCGACCGCATCGACATTCAGCTCGACGTGCCGCCGGTGACGGCGGCCGATCTCTCCTTGCCGCCGCCCATAGAAGGCACGGCCGAAGCAGCGGCGCGTGTCGCGCGTGCACGCGGCGCACAGGAGGAGCGTGGCCGCGGCCTCAACGCCGTGCTCGACCTCGACGCGCTGGAGAAAACCGCAACCCCGGATGCGCCTGGCGCTGCGCTGTTGTCCAAGGCGGCAGAGACTTTGGCGCTCTCTGCGCGCGCGTATCACCGCACGCTCAAGGTGGCGCGCACCATTGCCGACCTCGACGGCGCAGCAGCGGTGCGGCGCATCCATGTGGCCGAGGCGCTTAGCTTGCGGCGGCAATGGGCGGGCGCGGACGGGAGCTTGGCGAGGGTTTCTTAACCAAGCGGACCGCTTGATCGGCGCATGCAGCAAAACGCGGCGCCTCTGCCGGTTTTCGACGTGTTCGACGCGTTGCCCGATCCTGCGGCGATCCTTGCCGCAGACGGCGCGTTGCTGCGCGCCAATCCGGCGTTTCGCGCTGCGTTCCGGCAATTGATCGGCCCGCACCGGCCACCATGGGGCAGGCACCCCGCGCCGGTTGCCGAAAATGGCCTGCGCCGGTTCGATGCGCCGGCGCCCGATGGGCGTCGCTTCGAATGGGTCGAGCAAATCCTGCCGGACGGTACGCGCCTCGTCGTTGCCCGCGACGTCACGCGTCACGCTGAAGCCGCCGACAACGCATTGCGCGCCAAGACCACGTTGTTCGCCACACTGACGCACGAACTGCGCACGCCTCTAAACGGCATTCTCGGCATGGCCGATCTGCTGTCGCTCGGCAAACTCGAACCGAACGCTGTGAGCTATGTGACGGCGATCCGGCAATCCGGCGAATTGCTGCTGGATCTGATCACTGAGATTCTCGACTACTCGCGTCTTGAGGCTGGCCGCGTCGCGCTCGAATCCGCGCCGTTCGATCCCGAGAGCACGATGCAGGATGTGGCCGAGCTGCTGTCGCCGAAGGCGCACGGCAAGAAGCTCGAAGTTGCGGTCATCGCCCGCAATGGCGCGCCTGCGCGCGTCAGCGGCGACGATGGCCGCTTGCGACAAATCCTGTTCAATCTCGCGGGCAACGCGGTGAAGTTCACCGAAGCTGGCGGCGTCGTCATCGAAATGCTGCCGCGCCCCAATCACCGTGTGCGCTTCAATGTGCGCGACACCGGACCCGGCGTGGCCGAAGAAAAACAAGCGCTGATCTTCGAGGAGTTCTCGCAGGCCGATGCCGGCGTGGCGCGGCGTTACGGGGGCGCCGGGCTGGGCCTCGCCATCGTCAAGAAGCTCGCGCAAGCGATGGGCGGCGACGTGGGGCTGGTGAGTCGGCTCGGGCACGGCGCCAATTTCTGGGTCGAGCTGCCGTTGCCGACCGTGCCGGACGATCGCCCGCCACCTGCCACGCTGAGCGGCGTGCGCATCCGCGTCGAGACGCCTTCGCACGTGCTTGCGCAAGCCGCGCGCGCGCAAATTCTTTCGCTCGGCGGCGTCATCGCGCTGCCCGGCGAACCAGCCGATGTCGCGCTCCTGGATTGGCGCGGCGATCGCGATCGCGCCGCCATCGACAAACTTGCCGCCGAAGTGCGCGCCATCATCGCGCTTGTGCCGCAAGAGGAGCGCAGCAGTATTGAAGCGTGCCGGCAGGCGGGAATCGTACACTACACGCTGAAGCCTATTCGCCGCCGTTCGCTGGTCGAGCGGGTTCACATGGCGCTCGGTCAGATGGATGTAAGCGCCGCTGCTACGGCTGCGCCG
Organism: Terricaulis sp.; assembly: GCA_047601265.1. Lineage (GTDB taxonomy): Bacteria > Pseudomonadota > Alphaproteobacteria > Caulobacterales > Aquidulcibacteraceae > Vitreimonas. The sequence continues at coordinate 2,354,525 of JASGJR010000001.1, read as the reverse complement.
AGCGCGCCAACCGCTTTGCTCACCGGCATGCGTGTGCTGCTCGCCGACGACAATCCCATCAACGCGCTGCTGGCGCGCACGCTGCTGCAACGCGAAGGCTGTGCTGTCACCGTCGTGCAGGATGGCGAAGAAGCTGTCATCGCCGCTGCCGCCACGCGCTATGATCTCATTCTGCTCGACATCCGCATGCCGCGCCTCGATGGCATTGGCGCCGCCGAACGCATCAAAGCCGGAGCAGGGCCGTGCGCACACGCGCCGATCGTTGCGCTGACCGCCGATACCGGCGACGACGAACGCAACCGCGCGTTCAAAGCCGGCATGGTCGATTTCATCACCAAACCGATCGATGCGGCGCGCCTCGTCGCGGTCGCAGCGCGCTTTACGGGCGCCGCAAATGCCGCCAGTGTCGCGGCCAAGTAACTCAAGAGAAAACGCATGACGGAAGCCGCCACGCCGAAAAAGAAGCACGGCTTGCGCGAAGTCTTTTCCGCGCTCGGTCAGCCGCGCGTGGCGGCGATGTTGGCGCTCGGGTTTGCGTCCGGCCTGCCGTTCTTGCTGACCGGCGCCACATTCGGTTTCTGGCTTGCCGACGCAGGCACTACCGCGACGGCGATTGGATTCCTTTCGTGGGTTGGCCTCGCATACTCGTTCAAATATTTGTGGTCGCCGCTGGTGGACCGCTTGCCTGCGCCATTCGTCGGCAAGCTCGGGCGCCGACGCGGCTGGGCCGTCTTCGTGCAACTGTTGATCGGCGCAACGCTTGTGTTGATGGCGCTCGTCGGCCCCCATGGCCCTGGAGGCCTCACCACCATCGGCCTGCTGGCGCTCGTCGTTGCGTTTGCCTCCGCGACGCAAGACATCGCGCTCGATGCCTGGCGCATTGAAGCCGCGAGCGATCCCGACGAACTCGGCTTATTCTCATCCGCGTTTCAGCTGGGCTATCGCATCGCGTTGCTGGTGAGCGACGCGCTCATTTTGATTTTCGCGCAGCACCTCGGCTGGCCGATGTCGTACGTCATCATGGCGCTGCTGATGGGTGTCGGCCTGTTTGCCGCCCTGCGTACACCGGAGCCTGCGCGCGCGGACGCCGCGATTGAAGCGCAGGTGAAGGCCGAGGCGGCGGAAGCGGCGCAAGAGAAACCGTTGCCGGCGTGGCGTGTCGACACTGCGCGTCTGCTACTGCTGGCGGCAGCGGCGCTGATGTATTGGACCACCCACGCCAACACCTTCTTTGGCGACATCGTTGATCCAGTGCGCGCCGCGCAATTCGGCTGGATCTTCACGGCGGCGTTTATCGCCACCGGCCTTTGCACATTGATCCCGGTAGCCAAGAAGTTTGGCTGGATCGTTGGAGCGTTGAGCGTGGCCGCCATTGTCGCGGTGGCGTTCTACTCCGCGATGGCCGGCATCGACTATATCGGCGGCGCGCCCATTTTCTGGCCAGTTGTGTTGTGCGGCATTGCCGTTGGCTTTATCGCGCCGCCGCGCGTTTACAGCGCCATCATCGGGCCGTTCGTCGCCTTCGTGCGCGCGCACGGCGCCATCGCCATCCTGATGCTGGCGATGATCAGCGTCTATCGTCTGCCGGAATTCATCATCGGTCCGGTTGCGGGGCCATTTTATCACGACCTCGGACTGAGCAAGGACATTATCGGCGGCGTGCGCGGGTCCGTCGGCTTGTTTGCGTCGTTCGCCGGTATCGCCGCGGGTGGTTTGTGTACGCTGCGTCTTGGCTACATGCCGACTTTGATCATCGGCGCCATCCTGCAGGGGATTGGCGTGGCGATGTACGCGCTCGTCGCACACACTGGGCCGGACCTGCGCGTGTTCGCATTGGCGATGGCGAGCGACAATTTCTGCTACGCCTTCGCCGGCGTCGCGCTCGTCACTTACATGTCGAGCCTCACCAGCCTCGGTTACACGGCCACGCAATATGCGCTGATGAGTTCGGCCTACGCCATTCTCGGCAAATTCCTGAAGGGCTTCTCCGGCGCGATCGTCGACAATTTGGCGACAACGCACACGCGCATGGATGCCTACGCGACGTTCTACATCGGCGCGGGACTGATCGCGCTGCCGGCTCTGATCTTCTGCTTCATGCTGGCGCGCCGCAAAGTCGTGGGCGCATCGCCGGCCGCTGCGGCTTAGACGCCTTTGCCGTCTGCGATCTGCGCTGCTTGAAACGCTGCAAACGCTGCAAACGAGACGATATCGGAAACGGTCGCACCGAGCGGCGCAATCTGGATCGCTTTCGTCAAACCGCTGAGCACCGGCCCCAGCACCGTTGCGCCGCCCGCCGTTGCCAGCAAGCTTGTCGAGATCGACGCTGAGTGGATCGCCGGCATCACCAGCACGTTCGCCGGCTCGGAAAGCCGCGAGAAGGGGTAGAGCTCGCGCATGTTGGCGCTCAGCGCGACCTCGATGCTCATCTCGCCTTCGTATTCGAAGTCCGCGTCTTCGCGGCGATCGAGAAGTGAGACCGCGTCGCGAATTTTCTCCGAGCGCTCCATCTCCGGATTGCCGAAGGTCGAAGCCGAAACCAGCGCCACGCGCGGCATCGCCCCGAACTGGCGCGCGAACGCGGCCGACTGCCAAGTGATGCGCGCCAGCTCCGGCGCATCGGGAAACTCGGTGACGGCAGTGTCGCTGATGAACAAGGTGCGCCCCTTCGACAGCACCATCGACATGCCCATCGCCCGCTCACGCGGCGCGTGATCGATCACCAGCAGCACATCTTTGAGTGCGGTCGCGTAGTTGCGGGTCACGCCGGTGACCATGCCGTCCGCGTGCCCGAACGCGACCAGGCATGCGCCGAACACGTTGCGGTCTTGGTTGACCAAACGCTGCGCGTCACGATGCAGCAATCCGAAGCGCTGCTGACGCTTGTAGAGATATTCGGTGTAAGCGGCGTTGTGCTCGGAGAGCCGCGCGTTGACGATTTTCAGCGGCGTGTTTTCCGGCAAGCCGATCTGCGCCATGTTCGCGCGCACGGTTTCTTCGCGGCCGATAAGAATAGCTTCGCCAAGCTCCGCTTCCTGAAAGCTGAGCGCTGCGCGGATGACCGCGGCTTCCTCACCCTCGGCAAAGACGATGCGCTTTGGCGCGCGCCGCACCGCGCTCGTCACGCGCTGCATCATCGCCGCGGTCGGATCGAGCCGCTGCGCCAAGCGATGGCGATACGCTTCCATATTCTCGATCGGCTTGCGGGCAACGCCAGTGTCCATCGCCGCTTGCGCCACGAACGGCGGAATTTCCGAAATCAAGCGCGGATCGAATGGCGTGGGGATGATGTAGTCCGGGCCAAACTTCAGGCGCCGTCCGGAATACGCGGCAGCGACTTCGTCGGGCACGTCTTCCTTCGCCAGCTGCGCTAAAGCGCGCGCGGCCGCCACCTTCATCGGTTCGTTGATGGTGCGCGCACGCACGTCGAGCGCGCCGCGGAAGATGTACGGAAAGCCGAGAACGTTGTTGATCTGGTTCGGATAGTCCGAGCGTCCCGTGGCGACGATGGCGTCCTTACGGACTTCGTGCACTTCTTCCGGCGTGATCTCCGGGTCGGGATTGGCCATGGCGAAGATGATCGGCTTCTTCGCCATCGACTTGACCATCTCCTGCGTGATGGCGCCGGCGACGGAGAGCCCCATCACGACGTCGGCGCCCTTCATCGCATCGGCGAGCGTGCGCGCCTTTGTGTCGATGGCGTGCGTCGCCTTGAATTGATCCACGTTGGAGCGGCCGCGATAGACGACGCCTTCGCGATCGACGGCGATGACGTTGTCGTGCGGCACGCCGAGTTGCTTGATCAAGCTGATGCAGGAGAGGCCCGCGGCGCCCGCGCCGTTGACCACCACTTTGATGTCGCCGAGATTACGGCCCGTCAGCTCGCATGCATTGAGCAAGCCTGCGGCGGCAATGATGGCGGTGCCGTGCTGGTCGTCGTGAAAGACGGGGATATCGAGTTCGTCGCGCAAGCGGCTCTCGATGACGAAACATTCCGGGCTCTTGATGTCCTCGAGATTGATGCCGCCGAACGTTGGGCCGATGTTGCGGACGGTGATGATGAATTCTTCGACTTCCTGCGTGGTCACCTCGATGTCGATGGAATCGACATCGGCGAAGCGTTTGAACAAAACGCTCTTGCCTTCCATCACTGGCTTCGAGGCCATCGCGCCCAGATTGCCGAGCCCGAGAATGGCGGTGCCGTTGGAGATCACCGCAACCAGATTGCCCTTGGCGGTGTAGTCGTAGGCCTTGTCGACATCCTCGGCGATGGCCTTCACCGGCGCGGCGACGCCGGGCGAGTAGGCGAGGGACAAATCCCGCTGCGTCGCCATCGGCTTGGTCGGCGTGACCGAGAGTTTGCCCGCAGGCGCCGTGCGGTGAAATTCGAGCGCTTCGGCGTCGGTGAAAGTCTTTTTCTGATCGGGCATGGACGTCACGGCTTGAGAGGAGATGTGAACACCCTAGCGGTGGCGGCGAACGCCGCAAAGCGCGACGTTAGGGCTTGGGCTCAAAAAGCGACGGCAAGTCGCGCGCGCCATGCACGATGCGCTCGATGCGCACCGTGTCGTCCGGCGCTATTTGAAACCAAATGCCGTAGGGCCGCGCCAGCGCACGTCGAAATTCCGGCGTGATGCTTTCGAGAACTGGGTACAGTTCTGGCTGTTCCGCGATGATCGCGCACTTTGCGCGAAGCGCCGTGACAACGCGCAGAGCGGCGCGGGGACTATCCTTCGCGATGTAGTCGGCAATTTCTTCGAGGTCGACCTCGGCTTGGTCAGAAAGAATGAGCCGACGGCTCATTCTCCGCGCTCTTGCGCCACCCGCTCATACTTCGCGATCAGGCGCGCAAACACTTCTTCGGCGTCCCTGCCAGGACCACTTTCCACACCCTGCCGCCACATTTGGCGCACGCGCTCAATGCCGAGCGCTTCGATCATGCGGTCCGCCTCGAGCATTTCCAAGCCAACGCGAACAGCTTCATCGCGGGACGTGTAGTCGCCCGCCCGTACGGCGGCATCCAGGCCGTCGACCAGATCGCTGGGCAGGGTTACCGTGATCGTCTTTCCGCCGTCCATGTTACCAATGTAGCACGTTTGCGCTCTCGCCGCCACGGCGCGGCGCGGGTAAGCATGCGGCGTGGCCGATTCTTCGCATAATTCGCCGGTAAAGCCGACGCCGTTCATGGCGCAGTATCTCGCGGCGAAGGCTGATCATCCCGACGCCATCCTGTTTTTCCGGATGGGCGATTTTTACGAGATGTTCTTCGAGGACGCGCAGCGCGCAGCGCCGGTGATCGGTATCGCGCTGACACAACGCGGCCAACATGGCGGGGAACCGATTCCGATGGCCGGGGTGCCATGGCATCAGGCCGAAGCGTATCTCGCCAAGCTGATCCGCGCGGGTTTCAAAGTCGCGGTGTGCGAGCAGCTTGAGGATCCCGCTGAAGCAAAAAAGCGCGGTTCTAAATCGATCGTCGCGCGCGGCGTGGTGCGCGTGGTCACGCCGGGCACGTTGACGGAAGAGGGGTTGCTCGATGCGCGCGCAGCCAATCGTCTCGCTGCGTGCGTGATCTCGAACGAAGGCGGAGCAATCGCTTGGGCCGATGTATCGACGGGCGCATTCGAGGTGCGCTCGGTGTCGGCGGGCGATGTCGAGGACGCGCTCGTTGCGTTGGCGCCAGCGGAATTGCTCGCGGTCGAAGCCGATAGCGCCGCACTCAAAATGGCCGCCGACTATTCCGGCGCGGCGCTCACTTTGCGCCCCGCGGTGAAGGCGGACGCGAAGACCGCCGCGCGCCGCATCAAGGCCGCGTTCGACGTGAGCGTGCTCGATGGCTTTGGCGACTTCACCGAGACCGAACTCTCGGCGATGGGGCTATTGCTCGACTACATCGAGCTCACACAAGCTGGCGCTGCGCCAAAACTTGGTCCCCCGCGGCGTTCGACGACAAGCGCGTTCATGGCCATCGATGCGGCAACGCGCGGCGCGCTGGAAATCGAACGCGGCACACGCAGCGGCAGCCGCGAGGGTTCGCTGCTCGCCTGCGTCGATCGCACCGTAACCGCGGCGGGCGGACGCTTGTTGGCCGAGCGCTTGGCGCAACCCTTGACCGACGTTGCCGCCATCAACGCGCGCTTGGATGCTGTGGCGTTCTTCATCGAAGAACGGGAGCGCCGGCGTGGCGTGCGCGAGCAATTGAAGGCCGCGGGCGATTTGGCGCGCGCGTTGACGCGGCTTAGCCTTGGCCGCGGTGGCCCGCGCGATCTGGCGCAGTTGCGTGATGGTTTGGCGGCGGGGGAGCGCGCTTCGCTTCTGTGCTTAGGCTCTGGCGGCGGCGCGCCTGACGCGCTCGTGCGCGCAGGCGAAGCGCTCAGTCTCGTTGCTGACGCAGCGTGCGCAGCATTGGTCCAGAGCCTGCAGCACGCGCTGGACGCGGAACTGCCGCTGCTCACCCGCGACGGCGGCTTCATCGCGGCCGCTTACGACGCTACCCTCGACGACGCACGCGCGCTGCGCGACGACAGCCGCAAAGTTATTGCGGCGCTACAAGCGAAGTACGCCGAAGAGACCGGCATCGCCGGACTGAAGCTCAAGCACAACAACGTGCTCGGCTATCATATCGACTGCACCAGCAAGCAAGCGGAGGCGCTGCTGCGCCCGCCGCTCAACGCCACTTATATTCATCGCCAAACCAATGCCGGTTCGGTGAAGTTCACCACTAACGAATTGGTCGAGCTCGACGCCAAGATCGCGCGCGCCGGGCAATCGGCGCTGGCGCGTGAGCTTGAGCTGTTCCGCGATTTTGCAGCGCGGGCAGCCGCGTGCGAACGCAAGATCCGCGCTGCTGCGGAAGCGTTGGCCGCGCTCGACGTTGCGGCGGCGGCGGCGGAATGGGCCGAGGAGGTCAACGCGATCCGCCCCGAGGTGGATCAGAGTTTGGCCTTGCTCGCCGACGGCGCGCGTCATCCTGTGGTCGAAGCGGGCGTGCGCCGCGAGGGGCAGGGCTTTACGCCGAACGATGCGCGGCTCGATGCTGAAGGAAAATCCGGCCCGCGTTTGCTCGTCGTCACCGGCCCGAACATGGCCGGCAAGAGTACCTACTTGCGACAGATCGCTTTGCTCGCAGTGCTGACGCAGGCCGGCTACTACGTCCCCGCGCGCAAGCTGCGGCTCGGCGTTGTTGACCGTGTGTTCGCGCGCGTGGGCGCGTCTGACGATCTGGCGCGTGGGCGCTCAACCTTCATGACGGAGATGGTCGAGACCGCGGCGATCCTCAATCAAGCCGGTCCGCGCGCGCTAGTCGTTCTCGACGAGATCGGCCGCGGCACCGCGACCTTCGACGGTTTGGCGATCGCCTGGTCGGTTGCCGAGCATCTGCATGAAGCCAATGGCTGCCGCGCCGTGTTTGCGACCCACTATCACGAACTCACGCGGCTGGCCGAAAAACTCGCTGCCGGCGCCAATGCGCACCTGCGCGCCAAGGAGTGGAAGGGCGACCTGGTGTTTCTGCACGAGGTTTCGCCCGGCGCGGCGGATCGCAGCTACGGCATCCAGGTTGCCAAACTGGCTGGCTTGCCGCGCTCGGCCATCGAACGGGCGCGGTCGGTATTGGCGCGCCTCGAAGCCAGTGGCGGCGGGGTGAGGGTGGAGATCGCCGATGAGCTGCCGCTGTTTGCGCAGGTGCACGCCGAAGCCCAGCCGAGCGCCCTTGAAGCTCAACTCGCGGCCATCAACCCGGACGCGCTGTCGCCAAAGGATGCGCTTGAGCTGCTGTACCAGCTCAAAGCTCTAGCAAATTCAGACGATTAAGCGGTCAGCCGGTTACGGCTGTTGCTGACTCGGGGTCGGATCATCCGGGCCCGGCAGGCGCGAATTGCGGCTGTCGACCGAGTGACGGGCGGCATCGATCGCCGAACCGGCGATGATGTTGTCGCGGATGAAGGGCACCGAGCCGGTCTGCACCATCATGGTGAGGAACACGCCGAGGATGCCGCCGAGCACCAAGCCGGTGACGCCCCAGAGCGACGCCGCGAACCAATAAGCCGAGGAGCGCTCGCTGCGGATGCGCTGATGGAAGAGCTTTTGGTCCATGATGGCTTCGAGGTTGGCCCGCGCCGGATGATCCGTGACCTGACCTTCGTCGACCGGATTCAACTTGATGGTGCGGCCGCGATTATTCGCCATCGAATAGCTCCCCGGGAGTAGCTCCCGAATACCTTTTGGCTGTGCCCGCGAAATGAGGCAAGTTTTCGATCTGCTTTTTACCAAGAAGTCATTTCAGCAGCGGGACTAGCCGTGCCCGCGAAAATCCCGAACTAAAGCGTATGGTTGCACGTCTCAAACCATTATCAGCTGAGCAGGTCGTCGACGGCGCGCAACTGCGCGCGGCGTTGAGCGCGGCGTACGCTGACGACGGCGAGGGCGCGCGGCCGAAAGTTTTGCAGCTGTTGCGGGACGCGTTGGCACGCGGCCGGTCGGTTGCCGAAGCGCGTTTGAACGAGGGCGAACATGGCTTGGCCGTGGCGCGGCTCATCTGCGGTGTGACGGATGAAGTCGTCAGCGCGCTCTACGATTACACCACCGTGCACATGTTTCGCGCGCGCAATCCCACGGAGGGCGAGCGGTTCGCGCTGATGGCGGTGGGCGGCTACGGCCGCGGCGAACTCGCGCCGTACTCCGACTTGGATCTGCTCTTCCTGCGCCCCTACAAACAGACGCCGTTCCTCGAAAGCGTAACGGAGTACATGCTCTACACGCTATGGGACCTGGGCCTGAAGGTGGGCCACGCGTCGCGCAGCATCGAAGAGTCGCTAAAGCTTGCGCGCACCGATCACACTATTCAAACCGCGCTGCTCGATGCGCGCTTGATTTCGGGCGACGCCGAACTCGCGAAGACGTTCCAAACGCGCTTCCGCAAGGAAGTAGCGCAGCGCGATCACGCGGGCTTCATCACAGCCAAGCTGAAGGAGCGTGACGAGCGCCACCTCCGCTCAGGCGCCTCGCGCTACATGGTCGAGCCCAATCTGAAAGAGGGCAAAGGCGGGCTGCGCGATCTGCACACGCTTTATTGGATGGCGCGGCACCGTTACGGCTTCACGCGCACGCAGCAATACATCGAGGCCGGCGTGTTCAGCCCGGAAGAAACCGCAACCTTCCGCCGCGCGACTGAATTCTTCTGGACCGTGCGGTGTCATCTGCATTTCATCACCGAGCGCGCCGAAGAGCGGCTGACCTTCGACGTGCAGCCCGAGATTGCCAAGCGCATGGGCTTCGGCAAGCGCGGCAATCACACCGCGGTCGAGCGCTTCATGAAGCGCTATTTCTTGTTTGCGCGCCAAGTCGGCATGCTGACCCGCGTTTTGTGCGCGCGCCTGGAAGCGGATCAGGCCAAGCGCGCCCCGCTCGGCTTGCAGCGTTTGTTGCCCGCGTTTCCGCCGCTCGGAAAATCGCTTGAGCCGGGTTTCCGCATCGATGGCGGACGGCTCAACGTGCAATCGAAAGCGGTGCTGAATCCGTCGCAAAACATCATTCGCTTATTCGAAATTGCCGAACGCAACGATCTCGACGTGCATCCCGAAGCGCTGGACGAAGCGTCGCGCCGCGCGCGCCAGATGTCGCCAGCTTGGCGCAAGGACGAAGCGTCGCGCAAAGCGTTTCTCAACATCATCGCGTCGCCGCGTCATCCGGGCGCTGCGCTGCGGCTGATGAACGAGGCTGGCGTGCTCGGAAAATTCGTTCCCGAATTCGGCCGCATCGTCGCGCAGATGCAGTTCAACATGTACCACCACTACACCGTGGATGAGCACACGCTGCGCGCTGTCGACGCCATCTGCGATATCGAGAAAGGCCGCTACAAAAGCGAACATCCTCTCGCGACCGACATCTTCCCCAAGATCATCAATCGCCGCGCGCTTTATCTCGCGATGCTGCTGCACGACACCGGCAAGGGGGAGGGCGATCAGCAAATCGAGGGCGCCAAGTCCGCACAAGCCGCCGGTGAGCGCTTAGGCCTGCCTGCCGACGAAACCGAGCTGATCGCATGGCTGGTCGGCCATCACCTGGTGATGAGTGATTTTGCGCAGAAGCGCGACATCGGCGATCCGCGCACCATCATGCAGTTCGCCGAGATCGTCGGCTCGGTCGAGCGCTTGCGTCTGCTTTTGGTGCTCACCGTCGCCGATATCCGCGCCGTCAGCTCCAACGTGTGGAACGACTGGAAGGGTCAGCTGCTGCGCGATCTTTACAGGCTCACCGAAGCGACGCTGCACGGCGGCCGCTCCGATGAGGAGGGCATTCGCGCGCATCTGGGTGAGATGGCCGCTGAAGCGAAGGCCAAGCTGCACGCGTCCGAGAAGCCCGATCCCGAACTCGACGACTGGCTGGCGTCGGTCGAAGATGCCTACTGGATCAGCCACGACATGGAGGCGCTGCGCTGGCACGCGCGTGAGGTTCTGCACGCGTGCGAGACCAAGGAGATCCCGCACGTGGCCGCGCGCGCGCGGCCCAACCAGGGTGTCACCGAGGTGATGATCTATGCCGGTGACAGGCCCGGCCTGTTTGCAAGCTTGTGCGCCGCCATCACCGCTAGCGGGGGCGACATCGCCAGCGCGCGCGCCTACACGACGCGCGACAAAGGCGCCTTCGACGTGTTCCTGGTGCAAACCGGAGATCGCCGCGCGTTCGGCGCCGGCGACCGCACTCAGATGGACGCGATGATCTCGCGCATGACGCGCGCGGCGCTGGAGGATGTGCCGATGCCCGCGCCGCAGCCGATCTCCAAACGCGCGCGCGCATTTTCGATTGAGCCATGGGTTCGGCTCGACAATGACGTGACGCCGAACGCGACCATTGTCGAAGCCTCGGGCCGCGACCGGCCCGGCCTGTTGGCGGAATTGTCCAAAGCCATCACCACCGAAGGCCTCACCATTTCTAGCGCACACATCGACACCTACGGCGAGCGCGCATCCGACGTCTTCTACGTGCAGGAAGATGGCGGTCAGATCGTTGCGGAAGCGCGTGCGGCTGCACTCAAAACGGCGCTTGAAGCGGTGTTGCGCGCAGCCGAAGCGGCGGCGCCCGCCGATAACGCGAAGCGACAACTCGCGGTCGCACAAGCCTCTACCGCGCGTTAACTCCAGGCAAACGTTTGGCGGTGCGCAGCTTTTGTGCAGAAACAGCCCGTTGCCTTGATTCTTAACACAACGCAGCGCAGACACCCTGGCCGTGACAACCCCATCATCGACCGCCGAAACGGCGCCGCCCAAAGACGAAGGTAAGAAGGGCGGAGGGCTGATCCGCTCCTCGATGATTTATTCCGGCCTGACGCTGATCAGCCGCTTCATGGGTTTGGCGCGCGACCTCGTCATCACGTCGCGCTTCGGTGCATCAGCCACGATCGAAGCTGACGCCTACAACACCGCATTCTCGTTCCCGAATCTGTTTCGCCGCATCTTCGCGGAAGGCGCCTTCGCTTCCGCGTTCGTGCCAGCCTACTCGAAATCGCTGGAGCGCGATGGCGAAGAGGTGGCCGACATTCTCGCCGCCGACGCCATGGCGACGCTCGCGGCGGCGACCCTAGTGATCACGCTCATCGCGCAGCTGACGATGCCGTGGCTGATGTACGTCATCAATCCGGGCTACGCGCACGATCCCGACAAGTTCAAGCTCGCAATCCTGCTGACGCAAATCTCCATGCCGTACCTGCCGTGCATGGCGATCGCGGCGCACTTGTCCGGCGTGCTGAACGCGCGCGGGCGCTTCATCGTCTCGGGCCTGCATCCGACTTTGCTCAACCTGGTGATGCTGCTCGCCGTCATCCCGCAACACGATCCCCACAGCGCCGCATTGGCCGCGACGTGGGCAATCATCGTCGCCGGCGTGTGCCAAGCCGGTCTGCTGTGGTGGGGCGTCAACAAGTCCGGCGCGCGTGTCACCTGGCGCTGGCCACGGCTGACGCCGGAGATCAAGCAACTCATCGCGCTTGCGGTGCCAGGCTCGATCTCGGCGAGCGCCACGCAAATCAACATTTTCATCTCCGGCATTCTCGCCAGCCAAGTTGCAGGCGCGCGTTCGTGGCTGGCGACAGCCGACCGCCTCTACCAGCTGCCGCTGTCGCTCATCGGCGTTGCCGTCGGTGTGGCGCTGTTGCCGCGTTTGTCGCGCACGGTGCACGCCGGCGACCAGAAGGGCGCGCAGGACGCCATGGATGGCGCGCTGGTCTTTTGCCTAGCGCTGACTTTGCCCGCCGCCGCCGCGCTCATCTCTATTCCCGAATACCTGATCGACGGCATTTGGCGCCGCGGCGAGTTCACACACTACGACGCTGTGCATACGGGCCAAGCGCTCTTGTTCTATGGCATCGGCGTGCCGGCCTTCGTGCTCAACCGGATTTTGCAGACCGCGTTCTTCGCGCGCCAAGACACCAAGACGCCGATGCGTTTTGCGCTGATTTCGGTCGCCATCAACGTAGTGCTCGGCGTGGTGCTGTTTGCGTTCACGCCGCTCAAGGTTGCCGGCATTGCCGCCGCTACCGCGATCGCATCGTGGGTCAATGTCGCGCAGATGCTCTTCACGCTGTCGACGCGCGATCACTACGCCATCACGCCTGAGACGTGGTCGAAGATCGTCCGCACCCTGGCGGCGAGCGCGCTGATGGGCGTGGCGCTGTTTGTGGCGCAGCTGTTTCGCCCGCAACTCGAAGCCCCGCTCGCGCATTTTCATCTGCTCGGCTTGGGCGCCAAGGAAATCGTCGTTCTCAGCCTCTGCTTTGTGGCGGCGGTGCTCTATCCATTCGTGCTGTTCGCCTTTGGCGGGTTGTCGATGAGCGATGTTCGCGCCGCGCTACGCAGGGCGCCGCGAAAGAACGGCGAAGAACCGCCGCCTGACTTGCCGCCAGCATAGCCGTCGGCTAAGTCCGGCTCATGAACGCGAACGTGAACAAGACTGCTTTCTCCGGGCGATGGCGGGCCTGACCTGACGCCGTTGCTGCGCGCCAACCCGCGCGCGCTTGTTCGTATTCTTGTTCCGGAGTTTCCCATGACCGACGCCGTCCCGCCCCAATACAAGGGCCCGCAACGCGTATTCTCAGGCATGCAGCCCACCAACGGTCTGCATCTCGGCAATTATCTGGGCGCGTTGCAAAAGTGGGTGACACTGCAAGACGAATTCGCGGAGTGCATCTACTGCATCGTCGATCTGCACGCGATCACGGTCGAGCCCGATCCGAAGAACCTCGCTGCCCGCTGCCGTGAAGTCGCCGCCGCCTATCTCGCCGCCGGCGTCGATCCGAAAAAATCGATCGTGTTCGTGCAATCGGCTGTGCGTGAGCACAGCGAACTGACGTGGGTGTTCAATTGTGTGGCGCGCATGGGTTGGGTCGAGCGCATGACCCAGTTCAAGGACAAAGCCGGCAAGGACGAGCAGCGCATGAGCGTCGGCCTGTTCGACTATCCGGTGCTGCAGGCCGCCGACATTCTGCTTTACAAAGGCACGCATGTGCCGGTCGGCGAAGACCAGAAGCAGCACCTCGAACTGTCGCGCGACATCGCCCAGAAGTTCAACAACGACTACGACGCGCCCGCCTTCTTCCCGCTGCCGGAGCCGCTGATCCAAGGTCCCGGCGCGCGCATCATGAGTTTGCGCGACGGCTCGAAGAAAATGTCCAAGTCCGATCCTTCGGACATGAGCCGCATCAACATGGTCGATGACGCCGACGCGATCCTGCAAAAGATCAAGAAGGCGACGACCGATCCGAACCCGCTGCCGGAAAGCGCTGAAGGTCTGAAGGGGAGGCCCGAGGTCGAAAACCTCGTCGGCATTTATTCGGCGACCGCGGGCCGCGCGGTCGACGACGTGCTCAAGGAATTCGGCGGCAAAGGCTTTGGCGTCTTCAAACCGGCGCTGGCGGAATTGCTCGCAGCCAAGCTTTCGCCCATCGCTGCCGAGATGCGCCGCTACAACGCCGACCCCGGTGCGCTCGACGCGATTCTGAAAGATGGCGCCGAACGCGCACGCGCTATAGCCGCGCCGATCATGGATGAGGTGCGCAAAGTCGTCGGCTTCTGGCGCGCTTGTTAGATGGTCTGCTATGCTGAGTTGCGGCCAGAGCCGTGATTCGAATGGCGACATGACTGAGGCGACTGGTACCGGTCAGTTCGACTATTTCGCTTGGCGAAAGCAAGCCGAGACGTTTCCGTGCGCTCCGGCGAAGGGCTTTCCGAAGCTTGCGGAGTCGCCGGACAAAATCTTGTACCGTAACGTGCTGGAGTCCGGGGAAAGGGAGATCGCTGCTGAGCTTGAGCAACTCGTTGCCAAAGCAATTGGCGACGGAGCGCATCTGCTGGTCGCGCGGGTGGATGGTTGGACTGATGAATATAAACTCGCGCGGTCGTTGGCGGCGTTGCGAGATCAGCACGGCTGGGCGTTAAAGCGCCTGTCGCGCGGGATTTTGAATCCAAGTCCTTATTTGCGCGTCGGCGTTCATCGGGTCGTTGCTCGTCATCCAGAAGATGGGGCACCTATAGAGTCCGTGCCCATGATACTGGGTCCGTTTGAACAATTCCCGACGTCTCGCTCATGCCCCCGACCAATCTTTGAGATGTCTGTCTGTACAGCAAAGACGACCAAGGTTGGCAGCAGACATCGCATCAACTTCCTGGGGATTCCGACACCGAAACTTTCTGAGGCGCAGCGAGAAGGGCTGATCGCGAAGGCGAAAGAGGACACAGAAGTTGTGAACGGCGGCGAAGATTCTCGCGCGAAGCCAAGCGTGACGGCAACATTCGCCGTTTCCGTGGAACAGGTCTTTAACTGACGCAGTTCAGAGCTGGGTGCAGGAGCAGACTCTTGGCACAGCATAAACCCCGAGTTAAAGTTCCGAATCGCGCATTTGGGGAGAGGGCGATGGCACCGTTTGAGGGGTTTGCTTCAATCTTCCGCGCCCCAAAGATAGCAAATGCTTCGGCGAAATCTGACGAGTGGTTGCGCGAGAATGCGGTCGTAATTGTACATCTTGCCGCAATTTCGTTGTCGAAGGGCGGCAAGACATTCTCGTTTGACGCGTTGCTTAGGGCTGCCCAGGAAATTTCGCGCGACATACCTATAGGCCGTGATCGCGTCTTGTCCGTGCTCGGTGACGCTGATGTTGAGAAATTCGGCGATGTGCTGAGGCTAGCTGCGTAGTTTCTGGCGTGCTTGAAGCAGAGCGCGCTTTGCGCGAACATAACAGCAGAT
This sequence comes from Terricaulis sp., assembly GCA_047601265.1. Taxonomy (GTDB): domain Bacteria; phylum Pseudomonadota; class Alphaproteobacteria; order Caulobacterales; family Aquidulcibacteraceae; genus Vitreimonas. Next base: position 2,339,291 of record JASGJR010000001.1, on the reverse strand, counting down.
GAGCGAACGTCCCGCGTGCCTGGTCATCGCCGACGAGAGCCCGGAATTTCCGGCGGCGCTCACCTATGCGTCGCAGCTTGCGAAGATCAGCGGCTGGCGGCTGGTGATGCTGCGCGTCATCGAAAAGGCCGATCCCGCGCCGTGGGCGTCGATCACCGACGAGATGCGCCGCCAAGCGCACGACGCCGCCGAGTCGCTCACACAGCGGTTTGCGGCGCAGATTTGGACCGAGTCCGGGCTCACCGCCGAACCGGTGCTGCGCGAAGGCGATCTGAAGCCGGAAGTCCGCAAGCTCGTGGACGAAGACGTGTCGATCAAGCTGGTGGTGCTGGCCGCGGCGAGCGGCACGGGCGGACCCGGACCGCTGGTGGCGTCGCTGGCGAAAGGGCCGGGCCTCGGCACGCGCGCCGTCCCGGTGCTGGTGGTGCCCGGCGCGCTCAGCGCTGACGATATCCGCGGCCTGGCGATCTCCCTGATCGCCTCCGGCGGCGAAGCGTCAGCTTGACCGTCTCGACCCGAAAGCCCACCTCAAGCGCATGTTCATTCAGACTGAATCGACGCCCAATCCACGCACGCTGAAGTTCTTGCCGGGCCGCGACGTGCTGGGCGCCGGCAGCCGCGACTATTCCGACGTGGACGCCGCTGCGGAGTCGCCGCTGGCGGCGGCGGTATTTGCGGTTGACGGCGTGGAGCGCGTCTATCTCGGCAGCGATTTCCTTACCGTCACCAAGGCTGAAGGCATCGAGTGGCCGCATCTGAAGCCACACGTCTTGGCCGCCATCATGGATCACTTCACCTCCGGCCGAGACGTCGTGGCCGGCGGCGACGCCGATAACAGCGAAGAGGCCGACATCGCCTACGAAGGCGAGGCCGCCGACATCGTGCGTGAGATCAAAGAAATCATCGACGCGCGCGTGCGCCCTGCCGTGGCGCGCGATGGCGGCGACATCACCTTCCATTCGTGGGACCACGAACACGGCGTGGTGAAGCTCAACATGCGCGGCTCGTGCGCTGGCTGCCCATCTTCGACGCTGACGCTGAAGCAGGGCATCGAAAACATGCTCCGTCACTATGTGCCTGAAGTGACGCGGGTGGAGCAGGTGATGTGAACGCAGCCGGCGCCGTTTTCGCCTGCGACACCACACTCGATGCATGCTCGGTCGCGCTGGTGCGCGGCGACGAGAGCTGGGCGCTTTCCGAACCGATGCAGCGCGGCCAAGCCGAGCGCCTTGCACCAATGGCGGCAGAGGCGCTGGCGCAATCGGGTCTTAAATGGAGTGACGTCACGCGCATCGTGGTGACGACCGGCCCTGGCTCGTTCACCGGTGTACGTGTTGGCTTGTCGTTTGCGCGCGCGTTGGCGCTGGCGCTGAAGGCGCCATGCGTCGGCGTCTCGACGCTCGAAGCGCTTGCCTTGGAGCAGGGCAGTGACGGCTCGCGCGCGGCTTTGATCGAAACGCCCGGCGCGGCCTATCTTGCGCTCTATCGTCATGGCGCGCCGTTGATTGCGCCCTGCCCGATCGAGCGCGGCGCTCATCTGGCGCTGATCAAGGGCGCGGCAGGCGACGCGGCGTTTCTCCTGCGCGGACCCGCGGAGACTTGCGATCCAGTCGCACTCGCACGTTACGGCGCGGCGCGCGATCCCGCGCTTTATCCACCCGATCCACTCTATCTGCGCGCGCCGCACGTGACGCTTCCAGCAGGCGCGTCATGATCGAAGCTGTCGGCGCTGACGCAGCGGAGCTGTTGGCGGCGCTGCACGCGCAGGCATTTCCGCGCCCCTGGAGCGCGAGCGAAATCGCTAAACTGCTTGAGAATCCCGCCGTCTTCGCGCTCACGCACGGAAAGCCGCAGGCGCAAGCATTCGCCATGGGCTGGACCGCCGCCGGCGACGCTGAGCTCCTGACCGTGGCGGTTGTTCCAGACGCGCGCCGCCGCGGGCTGGGCGCAGCGCTTGTCACAGCGGTTGGCGTAGCGGCCTTGGTGCGCGGCGCCGCCAGCATGCACCTCGAAGTGGCCGAGGATAACGACGCTGCGCGCGCGCTCTATGAGAAGCTTGGCTACAAACAGGTCGGTCGCCGTCCCGCTTACTATGCAGGCGAGCGCGGGCCGATTGATGCTATTGTCATGCGCCGCACCTTGCCGCGACCCATCGTTTGAGGCGTCTCTGGTGGACGTTGCGCGCGCGCGGCGGTATTGAACCTCGCAACTGAGGACATTCATGGATCGCATCGAAAAGCTCTGCGTCGACAAAGGCATGCGCATGACCGAGCAGCGCCGCGTCATCGCCCGCGTGATCTCGACCAGCCATGACCACCCGGATGTGGAAGAGCTGCACCGCCGCGCCGCGGCGATCGATGCCGGCATCTCCATCGCCACCGTCTATCGCACAGTGCGGTTGTTCGAAGAGTCGGGCATTCTCGAGCGCCATGATTTCCGCGATGGCCGCTCGCGCTACGAGGAAGTGCCGGACACGCACCACGATCACTTGATCGATATGAAGACCGGCAAGGTGATCGAGTTCGTGGATCCCGAAATCGAGCGCTTGCAGCACGAGATCGCCAAGCGTCTTGGCTTCAGGCTCGTGGATCACCGCCTCGAACTCTACGGTGTGCCGCTCGACGACAAGACGAAGCCGGGCAAAAAGTAGCAATGTCGGAAGCGCCGAAGTCAGCGCCGAAGCGTCTCTTCATGGAGACGTACGGTTGCCAGATGAATGTCTATGACAGCGAGCGCATGCGCGATGTGCTGACGCCGTTCGGCTACGTGCAAACCGAAACGCCGGACGACGCCGACCTCGTCATTCTCAACACCTGCCACATCCGCGAGAAGGCGAGTGAGAAGGTCTATTCCGAGATCGGCCGCTTGCGCGCGCACAAGCACCGCCGCGCCGGCGAGGGCAAGTCGACGATGATCGCCATTGCCGGCTGCGTCGCGCAGGCCGAAGGCGAAGAAATCCGCAAGCGCGCGCCGGAGGTCGATCTGGTCGTTGGCCCGCAGGCCTATCACAAGCTGCCCGAACTGATCGCGCGTGTTTCACGTCAGAGCGGCGAGCGTTTGGAAGCCGAGTTTACGCCGCAGGAAAAGTTCGATGCTTTGCCGGCGCGTTCTCCCGATGGCGTCACCGCGTTTCTCTCGGTGCAGGAAGGTTGCGACAAGTTCTGCACGTTCTGTGTCGTGCCGTACACGCGCGGCGCCGAGTACTCGCGGCCGCTGCGCGACATCGTGGCGGAGGCACGCTCGCTTGCCGATCGTGGCGTACGCGAAATCACGCTCTTAGGTCAGAACGTCAACGCCTATCACGGCGAGGGCATGAACGGCGCAACCGCGTCGTTTGCGGATTTGTTGGCCGCGCTCGCGCACATCGATGGCGTGCTGCGGCTGCGTTATTCCACGTCGCATCCGGTCGAGATGAACAGCGATCTGATCGCGCTGCACGGCGCCGAGCCTAAAGTGATGCCGTATTTGCATCTGCCGGTGCAGTCCGGTTCGGACCGCATCCTGCGCGCCATGAACCGCAAGCACGATGCAGCGCGCTATCACGACATCATCGCGCAATTGCGCGCAGTGCGCCCCGACATCGCGCTCTCGTCGGATTTCATCGTCGGCTTTCCCGGCGAACGCGATGCGGATTTTGAGGACACATTGAAGTTGGCCGAGACCATCGGCTTCGCGTCGGCGTTTTCGTTCAAATATTCCCCGCGTCCCGGCACGCCAGCCGCGGTGATGGCAGGGCAGGTGGACGAAGCGGTAAAAGCCAAGCGTCTGCAGCGCTTGCAGACATTGCTTTCAGCCACTCAGATCGCTTTCAACCGCAGCAAGATCGGCGCGGTCGTGCCGGTGCTGGTGACGGGCCATGGCCGCAAGCCTGGGCAAATGCACGGCCGCTCCCCATATCTGCAAGCGGTGCATTTCCCGGACAACACAGCGCGGATTGGCGACGTCGTCGACGTGCGCATCGAAGCGGCGTCACAAAATTCGCTTTCGGGCGTTGTCGCTACGACGGCGACGGCATGAGCGAAACCAAAGACTACGAACGCACCATCAAGCTCGCGGAGACCGGCGTTGCGCAGGCCGTGTTCGGCCCGCTGCATCGCCATGTCGCCCACATTCAAGAAGCGTTCCGCGATCCGAACGCGCCGCGCGGCGCGCCGTCCTACCGGGTGACGCTCGACGCGCAAGGCGACGAGTTGCGTGTGCGCGCGCGCAGCCAAGCCGATCTTGAGCGGGTGCAGCGGATCGTCGATTCACTGGCTGAGATGGCGCGGCGCAAAGCGCGCGTGCGCGAAGGCGAGGTGTTGGCGGCGATCTCTTTGTCTGAAGGCCAAACCGGTGCGCCGCCCGGACCGATGACGCTGCCGCAAGTCGGCGGTCTCACGCTGCGCACGCCGCGCCAGGTGCACTACGTCGAAGCTCTGCGCGACGAAAACATCGACCTGATTTTCGGCGTCGGTCCTGCCGGCACTGGCAAGACCTTTCTTGCTGTCGCCGCCGCCGTCGAGGCGATGAAGCAAGAGCGCGTCGATCGCATCATCGTCACGCGTCCTGCGGTCGAAGCGGGCGAGAAGCTCGGCTATCTGCCCGGCGATCTCGCCGAAAAAGTCGATCCCTATTTGCAGCCGATCTGGGACGCGTTCCGCAGTCAGATGGGCGAGAACGATTTGAAGACGCGGCGCGAGCGCCGTCAGATCGAGGTGGCGCCGCTGGCGTTCATGCGCGGGCGAACGCTCTCCAACGCGTTCGTTATCGTCGACGAAGCCCAGAACGCCACGATCCTGCAGATGAAGATGGTGCTCACGCGCTTGGGCGAAGGCTCACGCATGGTGGTGACGGGCGATCCCTCGCAGATCGACCTGGTGCGCGCCGATCAGTCAGGCTTGGCGCACGCCATTTCCATTCTCGAGCGCATCGACGGCGTCGAGATCATCCGCTTTGCTGCGCAAGATGTGGTGCGTCACCGGCTCGTCGCACAAATCGTTCAAGCCTACGACCGGGACGAAACAGGCCATGGCAAACTTTGAAATCGATCTGCTTGCAGGGTCCGAACTCTGGAAGGAGAAAGAAGAGGGGCTGTGCCAAGCGCTGATGGCCGCAGCCGAGATGGAGCAAGTTGAAGGCGTGGTGTCCGTACTGCTCGGCGACGACCGCGCCATTGCCGGCATGAACAAGGAGTTCCGCGGCAAGGACGGCTCGACCAATGTCTTGTCGTTTCCGCCCGTCATGCCCGATCCGCCGGGGCCCGAGCATTTCTTCGGCGACATCGCGCTCGCGGTGGAAACCATTGTTGAGGAAGCACAATTTCAGGGCAAGTCGTTCGAGAACCACGCCGCTCATTTGGTCGTGCACGGCTTTTTGCATCTTTTGGGCTATGATCACGAGTCGAACGAGGATGCCGTGCGCATGGAAACGCGTGAGCGCGAAATCCTCGCCTCGATTGGCATCGCCGATCCGTACGCCTGACGCGCGGACGACGAACGCCTTGGCGGAGCACGAAGCAGTACAATGGTAGACGCAGCGCCGGACGCAGAAGCCTCGCGAAAGCGAACAGGCGTGTGGGCGCGTTTGCAGCGTCTCGTCAGAGGCGGACGCTTGGGCTCCGCCGCCGCCGTTGAAGAAGCGCTGCGCGACAGCCAGGAAAACGGCGCGCCGATCGAGGAAGCGCAGAAGGACATGATCCTGCGCGCTGCGCGCTTTGATCGTCTCAATGTTGCAGACGTGATGCGCGCCCGCGCCGAGATCGTCGCCATCGAATCGTCAGCGACGCTCGGCGAGGCGGCGCGCGCTTTTTCGGAAAGCCAGCACTCGCGCTTGCCAGTCTACGGCGAAACGCTGGACGATCCGCAGGGCTTCGTGCACGTGCGCGACGTGATGTCGTTGTTGGCGCCGTCCTTGGAAGGCGAGGCACAAGCAAAATTCTCCGATCGCCTGCTGCCGCGCATCAAGCGCGACATTCTCTTCGTGCCGCCATCGATGACCTTGTCGACGCTGTTCCTGCGCATGCAATCCAGCCGCATCCATTTGGCGCTGGTGGTCGACGAATACGGCGGCACCGATGGCCTGGTGTCGATGGAAGACCTCGTCGAACAGATCGTCGGCGCCATCGATGACGAGCACGATGTCGACGCGCCGCTGGTGCATCAGCGTCCCAACGGCGTGTACGACGCCGATGGCCGCGCCCCCATTGATCAGCTTGAGGCCAAGCTCGGCGCAAGCTTGGCGCTGCCCGATCACGAGGATGAGTTCGACACTGCTGCCGGTCTCGCGGTTGCGCTCGCCGGGCGGCTGCCGCAGCGCGGCGAGGTGCTGCACCATCCGTCCGGCTTCGACATCGAAATCCTCGACGCTGATCCCCGGCGCGTGAAACGCCTGCGCTTCAAGGCGTCCGCCGCCGCGATCAAACCCGCCGTGGACGCCGCCGCGCAAGACACACGCGCGCGCAACGCCTGAAACGGTTGACGCGCTGTCTGTGGCGCGGTCCAAGGCCTCATGACCGTACCGCCGAATGAGGCCGCCATGTCGCGCATCGAGAGCTGGTTTGCGCAGCGCACGCGGTGGCAGCGGCGCGGGCTGGCCTTTCTGGCCGGCGCGCTCGCAACGCTCGGACACGCACCGTTTCACGTCATTCCATTTTATGTCGCCGCGATCGTCATTTTGGTTTGGCTGCTCGACGTCGTCGCTGCCCAACACGCTGGGCGCAGCATCGTGCGCAAGATGTGGGCGGGCGCATCCACGGCATGGTGGTTCGCCGTAGGCCACTATCTCACCGGCTTTTACTGGATCGGCTCTGCCTTCATCGAACGCGGCGCCGACTTCGCGCCGTACGCCGCGCCTGCAGTGCTCGCGTTCGCGGCGGTGCTTGCGCTGTTCTGGATGATCGCCGGCGCGCTGGCGATGCTGTTGTGGACGCGGGACGCACGCCGCGTCGCCGCTTTTGCCGTTGCGGTGTTTGTCGCCGAATGGCTGCGCGGCAACATGTTCACCGGCTTTCCGTGGTTGTTGCCGGGCTACATCTGGTCGCCGGGCGAACCTGTTTCACAACTTGCGTCCATCTTCGGCATTTACGGTCTCTCGTTGCTGACTTTGCTCGCCGCTGCCGCGCCTGCGGTGCTGGCGGACGGACGCTCCACCGGCGCGATGCGCTTTGCGCCTTCGATCGCCGCGGCGCTTGCAGTCGGTATGAGCTGGGGCTGGGGCGCCGAGCGCATGGCGCATGCGCCGATCGAACCGCCTGGCGCGCAGCCTGTCGTGCGCGTCGCCGATTCTGGTCTCTCGCAAAAACAGAAATGGTGCGAGGTCACGACGCGCGAGGAGTTCGACGCCTGCTACCCGCAGCAGGAGTGGCGCGTACTGGCGCGCTATTTGGCGGCCAGCGGTCCGCCGGACACGTCGCGCGCCGATATCCTCGTTTGGCCAGAGGGCGCGATCCCGACACTGAACTTCTTCGCGCTCGACAATCCGCAATTCATGGCGGCGCTCGGGCGCGGTCTCGGCGACCGCGCTTTGGTGATGGGGATCACACGTTGCGAACCCAACCCGGCCGTCTGCCAAGGTCTTCTCACCGGCGCGACCGATCCTGACGCGGTGCGGCTTTATAATTCCGGCGCCGTGATCGATGGCGTGAGCGGCGTTACCCGCCTGGGCCAAGTCTACGACAAGCATCATCTTGTCCCAGGCGGCGAATACATTCCGTTTTGGTCGGTGCTCCGCAATCTAAACATTGGACCACTTCAACAAATCGGTTCTGGATTCACACCTGGACCTGCGCCGACGCGTCTAGTCCTGCCCGGGGCGCCACCTGCAGTGGTATTGATCTGTTACGAGGCCATCTTTCCTGGCATGACGCCCAGGGAAGATCGGCCCGGCTGGATCATCAACATCAGCAATGACGCCTGGTTTGGTGATCCAAAACTCTTTAGTGGCCCTTGGCAGCACTGGGACATAGCCAGATACCGCACAATCGAAGAAGGATTGCCGATGGCGCGCGCCGCATCGGGCGGGATCTCAGGTATCGTCGATGCATTCGGAAGAGCTGTTCGTTCAACCTATAGGCGAGGGGGGTATGCGGAATCGCAAATACCTCCCGCTCTGGTTGTGACCACTTTCGCCCGCTACGGAAATATTGTGCTTTTTCTCACGCTTTGCTTGACGCTTGCGCTTAGATTTCTACCACCTTGGCGCGCAGACGGGGACCGACGACGATGAACGACGAACGCGCAGCCAATGCTATCGACAAGAAATTAGGCCAGCGCGTTCGATCTCGACGACTAGAAATCGGGATGAGCCAAGAAAGATTGGCAGAAATACTGGGCGTAACCTTTCAGCAGGTCCAGAAATACGAAAAGGGCGTCAATCGTATCGCCGCCAGCCGCATGCTGGATATTTGCGGCGCCCTCGATGTGAGCATCAGCCGGCTCTATGAGGGGCTGCAGTCGATCCGGGCGCCGGGCGCCGCCGAACCTCGTCAGGACTTTGTCGAGGACGCCTTATCCACACCCGAGGGCGCGCAGCTGCTTTCCCTGTTCGCCTCGATCGAAAGCGTACGCATCCGCCGCCGGGTCGTCGAACTGGTGAAGGTCATGGCCGAGGAGGCTGCCGAGGCCGGTAAGCGCGGCTGAAGCTTGAGTGTGATTGCCTCGGAGACCGCATCTCAATAAGAGGGGCCGCTGTTTTTCAGCGGTTTCGGAGAATCCGAGTGGACAGAAGTTCGTACGTCTTCACGAGCGAAAGCGTGTCCGAAGGGCATCCGGACAAAGTCGCTGACCGCATCTCCGACACCGTTGTCGACGCTTTTATCGAGAAAGACCCCGAGGCGCGCGTCGCCTGCGAAACGCTGGTCACCACCAATCGTATCGTGCTCGCTGGCGAAGTCCGCGCGTCGAAGCAGGGCATGTCCAAAGCCGAGAGCAAAGCGTTCACCAAGGAGATCATCGCCACGCTGCAGCCGAAGGTGCGCGCCGCGGTGAAGGACATCGGCTACGCGCAAAAGGGCTTTCACTGGGAGAAAGCCAAGTATGCCTGCTATCTGCACGGCCAATCGGCGCACATCGCTCAAGGTGTCGACTCCGGCGCTAACAAGGACGAGGGCGCAGGCGACCAGGGCATCATGTTCGGGTACGCCTGTAGCGAAACGCCGGAGCTGATGCCGGCGACGCTGCAATATTCGCACAACATCCTGAAGCGCCTGGCCGATGCGCGTCACGCCGGTCAGCGTCCGGAACTCGAGCCGGACGCCAAGAGCCAAGTCACGCTGCGCTACGAAAACGGCAAGCCCGTGCATGTCGAGCAGATCGTCGTCAGCCATCAGCACGCTAAGCGCTTGGGTTCTGACAGCTACACGTCGAAGCGCATGCGCGCGCTGATCGAACCGTATGTGCGCGAAGTTTTCCCCGAAGGGCTGATCACCAAGAAGACGTCCTGGCACATCAATCCGACCGGCAAATTCGAGATCGGCGGTCCCGATGGCGACACCGGCCTGACCGGCCGCAAGATCATCGTCGACACTTATGGCGGTGCTGCCCCCCACGGTGGCGGCGCTTTTTCCGGCAAGGATCCCACCAAGGTCGATCGCTCAGCCGCGTACGCGTGCCGTTATCTCGCGAAGAACGTGGTCGCGGCCGGCCTTGCGCAGCGCTGCACCATTCAGATCAGCTACGCCATCGGCGTTGCGCGCCCGACCAGCTTTTATGTCGACCTGCATGGCGCCGACACCGTCGATCCCGCCAAGCTTGAAAGGCTCTTGCCGGAACTGATCGGCGGCGCCACGCCGCGCGCGATCCGCACCCACCTGAAGCTCAATCACCCGATCTACGCGCGCACCGCCGCCTACGGCCACTTCGGCCGCCAGCCCGACAACGAAGGCGGCTTCTCCTGGGAACGCCCGGATCTGGTCGAAGAACTGAAGCGCGTTCAGTAGCGCACACGCCTAACGGCTGCGCTCAACGACCGCGCGTGCGCGCGCCGCATCGGCGTCGCTTGCGGGATTGTACACGATCATCGTCAGGTCCGGCCGCCCATCGACTGCAAACGCCGAGAATTCCATGCTGATCGGCGCGCTGCCGGCGGGGTGCAGGCGTTTGGTGCCTTCACTGTAGTGGCGCACATCGATATCGCGCCACATGGCTGCAAACGCGGGGCTTTGCGCGGAAAGATCGTCGACCAAAGCCTTGATCTGTGGCGCAGCACTGTCGCCGGCCCGCACCGCATCCACGCGGAATGTCGACACCACCAACCGCGCCATCGCTTCCCATTCGGGACTTTTCCTGGCAATGCGGTCATCGGTAAACATGATGCGCAGAATGTTGCGCCGCTCCGGCGGCATGCTCGCGTAGTCCATCAGCATCAGCGACGCCGCGCGATTCCACGCGAGCACGTCCCATGTCATCGACTTGATCATCGCCGGACTGATCTCGAAGCCATCGAGCACGCGCTGCAAGCGCGGCGACACGCCTTCGTCGGCGCGATAGCGCACCTCGGGCGGCCGCCCCAGCCCCAATAGAAACAGATGCTCGCGCTCCGCGTCGGTCAGCATCAGCGCGCCTGCGATGCGTTCGAGCACATCCGCGGACGGCGCGCCGCCACGGCCTTGCTCCAGCCATGTGTACCAAGTGGCGCTCACATGCGCGCGTTGCGCCACTTCCTCGCGCCGCAGTCCGGGCGTGCGCCGGCGTGTCAGCGGCAATCCGAACGCGGTCGGATCAAGTTTGGCGCGGCGATCGCGGAGATAGGCGCCGAGCGCGCTTTCGCTGGTCTGCAGGCTCATCCTGTTACTCGCTATACCTGGATAAGAACCGTCAGTTACCAGGATAACCGAATATAGGGCGCAAACCGCCGCCGCACAGCGCTAGATCAGCGCCATGTCCACATCCCTCGGTCTTGCGCCTGAAGTCGTCGCCTATCTGGGCGAGGTCAATCCGCCGGAACATCCCGCGCTCACGCGCTGCCGCGAAGAGACGGCCAAGCTGCCGAACGCGCAGATGCAGATCAGCCCGGAGCAGGGCGCCTTCATGCAAGTGATCGCGCGCATGACCAAAGCCCAGCGCGCCTTCGAGATCGGCGTGTTCACCGGCTATTCGTCGCTCGCGACCATGCTCGCCATGCGCGACATGTACGGCGAGAAAGCGCATCTGCTCGCTTGTGATGTGTCCGAAGAATACACCTCCAAGGCGCGCCACTATTGGAAGGAAGCCGGCGTCGCGCATCTGATCGATCTGCAAATCCGCCCCGCCAACGAAACGTTGGACCAGCGGCTGAGCGCCGGCGAAGAAGGCAAATACGATCTCGGCTTCATCGACGCCGATAAAACTTCATACGATGGCTATTACGAGCGTGGGCTCAAGCTACTGAAGCGCGGCGGCGTTATGCTGTTCGACAACATGCTCTGGTCCGGCCGCGTCGCGCATCCTGAAAACATGAGCGCCGACACCGCCGCGCTGCGCGACCTCGCCTTCAAAATTAAGAACGACAAGCGCGTGCATGCCGCCATGACCAGCATTGGCGACGGCGTGCTGATGTGCATCAAGAAGTAACGCGCGAGGGGCGGAGATCATGGCTAAGAAAATTCTCGGCGTGCTGCTGATCGTCGGCGCTGCTGTCACCGCATTTTACTGGTGGAGCTATTTCACCGGCGGCGACGTCATGACCACGCATGAGCGCTGGTACACCGCGTTTGAATCCAGTTTCCCCGTCGCCGATGGCTGGATGGCGCTCTGCATGGCCGCAGCTGGCGTAGGCATGCTCGCCAACAAGACGTGGGCATCGCCGCTTGGTCTGATGGCGGGTTCGGCGCTGATCTACCTCTTGGCCATGGACATCACCTTCGACGTCAACAACGGCATGTACGCCATGGCAGCCGCCAACGACGCCATGAAATTCGAGATATTCATCAACGCCGGCAGCGTCATTCTCGGCGTCTGGTCGCTCCTCGCATCGTGGCCGCGCACCCGCGCTGCTCCGCGCCCCTGACCACCCAGGCAGGGTTGAGCCGCCGCATTGCGCCGCCGCGCCGGGGGGTCTAGACCCGCGCCTTCTTTTCCTGATTCCCGGAGCATTTCCGCCCATGGCACGCGCAAAGATCGCCCTTATCGGTTCTGGCATGATCGGCGGCACGCTCGCCCACATCGCCGCGCGCGAGGAGCTGGGTGATGTTGTGCTGTTCGATGTCGTCGAAGGCGTGCCCCAGGGCAAAGCGCTCGATATCGCCGAAGCGTCCCCGGTGTTCGGCAAGGACAGCGCGCTGAAGGGCGCCAACGATTACGCCGGCATCGCCGGCGCTGATGTCTGCATAGTGACCGCCGGCGTGCCGCGCAAGCCGGGCATGAGCCGCGACGATCTTCTCGGCATCAATCTGAAAGTGATGAAGGCGGTGGGCGAAGGCATCGCTCAGCACGCGCCGAACGCATTCGTCATCGTCGTCACCAATCCGCTCGACGCCATGGTGTGGGCGTTCCGCCAATTTTCGAAGCTGCCGGCTAACAAGGTCGTCGGCATGGCTGGCGTCTTGGACAGCGCGCGCTTCCGCTACTTCCTCGCTGAAGAGTTCAACGTCTCGGTGGAGGACGTCACCGCTTTCGTCATGGGCGGCCATGGCGACACCATGGTGCCGTTGACGCGCTACTCCACCGTCGCCGGCATTGCCGTGCCCGACCTGGTGAAGATGGGTTGGACCACACAAGAGAAGTTGGACAAGATCGTGCAGCGCACGCGCGATGGCGGCGCCGAAATCGTCGGCCTCTTGAAAACCGGCTCTGCCTTCTACGCGCCGGCTGAAAGCGCAATCCAAATGGCGAAGTCCTATCTGCACGATAAACGCCGCCTGTTGCCATGCGCCGCCAACCTCAAGGGCGAGTACGGTCTCACCGACATGTATGTTGGCGTGCCGTGCATCATCGGCAAAAACGGCGTCGAAAAAGTCGTCGAAATCGCCCTCGGTACGGAAGAACGCGCCATGTTCGATCACAGCGTCAACGCCGTGAAAGGCCTCGTCGACGCCTGCAAAGGCATCGACCCCAGCGTCGGCGGCTAGCTGCTCAACCGCAGAACTCTAACCGTCTCTCTCTATCGGGGAGAGGGGCGACGGAGTGTGGGATAGATTTGCGCTTATCCGCAGCGGACGCCTGCGTATGAAAGTTGGAGCGCGCGCCACCCGGCGCATAAACGCCGTCTTTCCATCAAATCCTCACGCTCATTCCCAAGGGCAAACGCACGGCCGCTAGCCACACGTCCTCCCACCGTTAGGGGGAGGTGGCGCGTGCGCGGCACGCGACGGAGGGGAGAGCGCTAATGCTTGCAAGCACCAGCGCATCCCCTCAGTCACGCTCACGCGTGACAGCTCCCCTAACGGTGGGAGGACGAACGGAGGATAGATTAGCTGTCTATCCCACACACGACGGAGCAATTTCCGTTGCCCATCAACGCCAACACAAAAATCAATCCGACCGCAGCAAAACCGTGTGCACAATGCACCCATCGTTCCGCATGAAGAGCAGTTGGCCATGTTCACCCAATGCGACGAACGAGGTGATTGAGCGCGAAGCGCTTTGGATTTTCTTCCCCCGCGTGCGGGGGAAGTGGCGAGTGAAGCGAGCCGAAGGGGGAAAGCCCTACAGTTGGCTTAGCTGCAAACTCCGAAGCGCCAAGCCTGCCATAAGAGCTTCCTGGCGGAGCCAAAGGCGGGAGATCGTGGGACTGGTGCGAACACACCAGCCAGCGCGTCTGCGGCGTCCGAAATAAGGGTGCGAACAGCGCCCCGCGTTCGAGCTGCTGCACAACAATCACGGGACGCGGATCAATTCCGTCGTTTCGCACCGCAAGGTGCAACTTACTTGGCGGCATTGATCCGCGTCCCGCTCTTCAGCGTTTCATTTCGGAAACGCACGACGATGACGCGCGCCTACTGGACCGCCGGCGCTTCGGTCTGCCCACCGCCTCAACCATTCCACAGCGTCTCACGCCGCGGTATCAATGCTCATGCTCGGTCCAACGCTCGAAACCGCGCGCCTCATTTTGCGGCCGCCGATCCAGGACGATTTCGACGCTATCGCTGCGATGAGCGCCGAGGCCGACACCATGCGCTTCATCGGTGGCTTGCAGCCGCGCGATGGCGCTTGGCGCAGTCTGTCCAACCTCGCGGGCTCGTGGGCGCTGCTTGGCTATTCGATGTTCTCCGTCATCGAAAAAGACACCGGCCGCTGGATCGGTCGTCTAGGTCCTTGGCGTCCGGGCGGTGAGCAGGGCGGTTGGCCAGGACCCGAGGTTGGCTGGGGCTTGATCGCCGCCGCGCAAGGCAAAGGCTACGCCGCCGAAGGCGCGACAGCAGCCATGGATTGGGTGTTCGATTCACTCGGCTGGGATCACGTCATCCATTGCATCGACAAAGCCAACGCGCCGTCGATCGCGCTTGCGTTGCGCCTCGGGTCGACGCTGCAGCGCGAGAACGCGCCATTGCCCGCGCCCTTCGACATGCATCGCGTCGATCTCTACGGGCAAACGCGCGCGCAATGGAAAGCGCGGCGCGCCTAGCGCGCGACCACCGGATCGTCGCGAAACCAGCCCGCGATCGAAAGGCGCGCTTGCGGTGCAAACGCCGACACTGCCGACACCGTATGCAGTTTCAAGCCGTCGAACACGGTGAGCACATTGAACCGCGGAAGAAATGCACGTGAGACGTCGTTCTTGTCGTCCAAGAACATCAAAAGGCCGCCCCAATCCGGCTGCCAATTGCGCGAGAAGCCGATCGTGTACGCGGCGCGGCGTTCTTGCTTCACGCCATCGTCCTTGTGGCGCGTGAGAAAATGTCCGCGCTGATACGAACTCGCGAACGCGTCGATCTTGGTGACATTGGCGTCGCCGATGATGGCCTGCGCGAAGCTGATGAATTCCAGGGAGTTCAAAAATCCTGTGAGCGCATGGATCGGATGGCCCGCGTCCCAGCGGCCGAGCACCGCTTCGATCATCGGGTAAGTGAAATACGTGAAGCCCAAATTGTTGGCCGCGCGACGGCGGATACCCTCCTCAAGCGCGCGCCGTTCCTCAGCGGACATCGCGGCAAGCTGTTCGCGCGTGAGAAGAATATTGTCGCCCGCGTCGTTCTGGCAGACGAGCCGCCACGGCAGCGACGCCAGCACCCGCTCAAGCTCGTTGGCGACAGCGTCCTCGAATAGCCCGGCGATCTGCACGCATTTCTTCGCCGCGTAGATTCGCGCAAATGGTGCGGGATCGAGAGCTGGGTTGAGGCGTAGCGCGGGCATGAGGCGCAAGTTCCTTAGCAAAGCAGCGGCCGCGACGAAAGTTCG
This sequence comes from Terricaulis sp., assembly GCA_047601265.1. Classification (GTDB taxonomy): domain Bacteria; phylum Pseudomonadota; class Alphaproteobacteria; order Caulobacterales; family Aquidulcibacteraceae; genus Vitreimonas. Next base: position 2,324,001 of record JASGJR010000001.1, on the reverse strand, counting down.
CCGCGCCTCTCATCGTTCGGTGCTTGCATCTGCCCCGCCTGCATCGCCATTTTGTGCACTCAAGAGGGGACGGCATGCGCGCGACTATTCTCGGATTGGCGGCTTTGGCTTTGGCGTCATCGGCTGCCGCACAGCAACAACCCGCAGCGCCCGCACCGGCCGTAGCGCCAGCGCCGCCGCCCACCGCATCGGTTTCTCCGCAAGTGCAGCGCACCCTCGATCAGCTGCGCGACGCCGGCCTCCGCGACGATCATGGGTTCGACATTGTCCGCGATCTGGTGACGCAAGTCGGACCGCGCATCTCCGGTTCGGACCAAGAAGCGCGGGCGCGCGATTGGGCCGCGGCCATGCTGCGCGCCAACGGCTTCACCAACGTGCACATCGAGACTTTCCTGGTGCCGGGCTGGCATTGGGACCGTCAGGAAGCCAGCATCGTCTCGCCGTCGCATCAGCGGCTGGTTGTTGCAGCGCTGGGCGGTTCGCCATCGACGCCAAGCGGCGGGGTCGAAGCGGAGATCGTGCGTTTCCCGGATTTGCTGTCGCTGCAGGGCGCGCCCGATGCAGCCGTGCGCGGCAAAATCGTTTTCATCGATGAGCGCATGCCGCGCACCCAAGACGCATCCGGCTACGGCATGGCTGTACAAAAACGCGGCGGCTGCCCGCGGCTTGCGGCGCCGAAGGGCGCGCTCGCGTGCATGATCCGCTCGGTAGGCACCGACACCCATCGCTTTGCGCACCAGGGCAGCGCCGGCCGTAACGTGGCGATCCCCATCGCCAGCATGTCGCCCGCCGACGCCAACACGCTCACGACATTGCTGCAGCACAATCCGGTGCGCGTGCATCTCGAAATCGAGGCGAGCTTCCGCGAGAACGGCCAGTCCGGCAACGTTATCGGCGACATTCGCGGCCGCGAGCGTCCCGACGAAATCGTCGTGCTCGCCGCGCATCTGGATTCTTGGGATCTCGGGCAGGGCGCCATCGATGACGGTTCCGGCGTCGCGATCGTCACCGCCGCTGCGCGCTTGATCAACGCGCTCCCGCGCCATCCGCGCCGCACCATCCGTTTGCTGCTTGCGGGTTCGGAAGAGCCAGGCGGCTACGGCGGCGATGCGTACGCCAAGGCGCATGCGGGTGAGCATCACGTGCTCGCCGCCGAAAGTGATCTGGGGGCCGACCGTGTTTATCGCTTCAATTCCGGCTTCAGCGATGCAGCGATGCCGTACGCGCGCGCTTTTCAGCGTGCGCTCGCGCCGCTCGGCGTTGTGCCCGGCGGCAACGACGCTGACGGCGGCACCGATATTGGCGGTTTGAAAATGAACGGCACGCCAGTGGTCGATTTGCAGCAGGATGCGTCGCGCTATTTCGATTTCCACCACACAGCCGACGACACGCTCGCCGCGATCGATCCTGATCAGCTCCGACAGAATGTCGCCGCCTACGCAGTGTTCGCTTACATGGCCGCCGAGTCGGACTGGACATTCGGCAGCGGCGCGCCCGCTGCGCAGCACTAGAACCAGCCGGCCTCGCGCAGTGCACGCACGTTGGGGCGGCTCACCGGCGCCTCCGCGCCGCCTTTGAGGGAGAGCAGAACTTTATCGCCATCGCGGCGCACGTCCGCGACCGCGTCCTTCGCCACCCACCACGAGCGATGCGTCTGCGCGCCTTCCAGTCCTTCGAGTTCTGATATGGCGTCGCCCATCCGCATCAGAATCAGATCGCTGCCCTTGGAGGTGTGCAGCCGCAGATAATGATCTTCCGCGGACACCGCGTAGATCACCGCGCCTTTCAGCTTCGGAGGCAGGCGCTCCATGAACCGCACCGCCGCCGGCGCGCTCGTGGCCGGTGCGTGCGTCACCCTGCCAGGGCGGGCGACCATCATCATGATGGCCGTCATCGCCGCCGAGACGAGCAGCACCGGGCCCGAAAAGTAGCGCAGCGTGAGCGGGGTCAGCGGCATGTGAAAAAAGAAGCTGGTGTAAAGCCAGATGGCGAAGGTCGCGGGCACCGCCAGCACCAGCGCCAGCAGCGCGCCGAACACCCATTCATTCGCCGTCGCGCGCGGAATGCGCGCGACCAGCACGCTGGTGAACCGGCCAATCACACCGCCCAGCATCATAACGGGGACCCAGTAGATGAGCCGTGTCAGGAGTGGCACCTCCGCGCCGGTGAACGCGCCGCTCACCGCCAGAAACACACCCGCGGCCGCCGCGACGCCAAGTCCGCGCAGCCATTGGCGCGCGGAATCGAGCGCAATTCGCGCTTCGCCAGTTGCGGCGCCCGGCATTTCACGCGCGGGACCAGTGTTTTCACGTACTTCCGGCTGCAGGGGCGCTCTCCGCTGGTCAGGGTCTAGCAAAGCCCAACCGGAGACACGACCCCATGAACGCGCCTACCGCAGCCTCAATCCGCCGACTGAACCTCATCAGCTGGGCTGTCCGCTTAGGCGTCGCCGCAATCCTGGCTGTGGCGTTCTGGCCGATCGCGCCACAATTGATCGCTTACACGCAGCATGTCGGGTTCCATCCGCATCTGCCGGATATGCGTCTACTGGCCACCGTGCAGCCGCAGGTGAAACTCCACATTGCCGCGGCGACCGTCGCCTTCGTGATCGGCTGCATCATCATGCTGCGCCCGAAGGGCAGCGGCTTCCACAAGACCTTCGGCTGGGCCTGGGTGATCGCCATGGCCGCAACCGCGATCTCAAGCTTCTTCATCACCGGCCTCAACGGCAACAACCTCTCGATCATCCATCTGATCAGCGGTTGGACGGTGGTGGCGCTGCCCATGGCAATATTCGCGATCCGCAACAAACGCGTCATGATTCATCGCCGCGCCATGACCGGCTTGTTCGTGGGTGGCCTCGTGTTCGCCGGTGCGCTGACCTTCATTCCTGGCCGGCTCATGTATCAGCTGTTCTTCGGCTGACAGACGCGCGGAATTGCCGGTACCGCCAGCGTTCAAACCACCCTAGAAGCGGGCCTGTCCAATGACCGGCCTGCTTCGCAACGTCGCCGCGCTCATCTTCGCGATCTCAGTCCTCCAGCTTTCCGGTGGGCTGCTCGGCGCACACCTGCCGCTCGCGTTCGTCAGCGAAGGTCATACGCGCACCGAGTATGGTCTGGTGGCCTCCGCCTACTCCGCGGGCTTCATGTTCGGCGCGATGATCGCCACGCAATTGCTGGCGCGCGTGGGCCACATTCGTGTGTACGCCGGCTGTGGCGCGGTGTTCGCCGTCGCCACGCTCGGTTTGCATTTCGTCAGCGACGTCTGGTCGTGGGGCATCGCCCGCATGATCGCCGGCGTCGCGGTCGCGCTGATGTTTGCGGTGATCGAAAGCTGGCTCGCATTCTCGGTGCACTCACGCGTGCGCGGGGAGGTGATGAGCGTCTACATGGTGCTCACCAAAGCGGCGCTCGCCATCGGGCCGTTCTTCGCTTTCAACTACGCCACAGGCGCGGTCGAGCCATGGATCATCGCGGCGTCGATTGCGGCGCTCTCGATCGTGCCGGTCTGCTTCACCGCCGCCGCGCAACCCGATCCGCCGAAAGCGCAGCCGCTGGCGCTGGTGGAGCAATTCGCCACCGCACCTGCTGCGGTGATCGCGTGCTTCGGCTCGGGGCTCGTCAATGGTGGCGTGATGGCGCTCGCGCCGCTCTATGCCGCGCAGCATTACGGTGACTCCGCCGCCGCTGAGTTCTACTCCGCCGCCTATGTCGGCTCGCTGTTGCTGCAATGGCCGGCGGGCCGCGTGTCCGACCGCATGGATCGGCGCTTGGTGATCGCCGCGCTCTGCATCATCGCTGCCGCGACCGCGTTTGCGTTGGCGATGTTCAGCGGCAAGCTGCCGCGCTGGGAAGCGGTGGCGATCTTCTTCCTGTGGGGCGCGGGCGCGCTCAGCTTCTACGGCATCGCCGTCGCGCACATGGCCGACCGCGCTGAACCAGGAAAGATCGCGCAATCCGCTGCGGGCGTCCTGTTCGTGTGGGCGGTGGGCTCGGTCATCGGCCCGCTGATCATGGGGCCGCTGGTGGACGTCTTCGGCGTTGGCGGCATGTTCTGGTTCGCCGGCGGCGCGGCTTTCGCCGTCGCGGCTTTGATGTTCTGGCGGCGCACCACCCGCGAGGGTCCGACGATCAAGGAAGAGTTCGCCCCGCAACTCGGCACCAGCGTCGCCGCCGGCGAGATCGCCTATGGTGACGATAAGGAAAGCGAAGCGGAAATGCGCGTAAGCCGGTAACGTCTTGGGACTTGGCGGCGCCGCAAAGCAGCATGTAAGACACCCCGAACTTGAGGGCCTCCCGAGGGACAGATGAACATCCACGAATACCAAGGCAAAGCTGTCCTGAAGAGCTTCGGCGCGCCGGTGCCGCGCGGCTTCCCCGCGTTCACGCCGGACGAAGCCGTGGAGGCGGCGGCGAAGCTTGGCGGTTCGGTGTGGGCGGTGAAGAGCCAGATTCACGCGGGCGGCCGCGGCAAGGGCAAATTCAAGGAGGCCGCCGCTGGCGAAAAAGGCGGCGTGCGCATCGCCTTCAAGCCGGAAGACGTGGGGGTGTTCGCGCAGCAGATGCTCGGCAACACCTTGGTGACGTTGCAGACCGGTGCGCATGGCCGCGTGGTGAAGCGCATCTACATCGAAGAAGGCATCAAGATCGCCAAGGAATTCTATCTCTCCGCACTCGTCGATCGCGAGCAGGGGCGGGTGGCGTTCGTGGTCAGCCAAGCCGGCGGCATGAACATCGAAGAAGTCGCGCACGAAACGCCGGAGAAAATCACCACGGTTGGCATCGATCCGCTCGCGGGCGTTCAAAAGGCGGACACCGATAAGGTTGCGGCGACGCTCGGCTTGAGCGGCGATCTCGCTGCGCAGTGCGAAGCTTTGATCAAGAGCCTCTACGAAGCTTTCACCAAGAGCGACATGAGCTTGCTCGAAATCAATCCGCTGATCGTCACCGAAGACAACAAGTTGATCTGCGGCGACGCGAAAGTGAGCTTCGATTCAAATGCCGCGTTCCGCCACAAGGAATGGGCCGATCTGCGCGACCTCGGCGAAGAGGACGAACGCGAGATCGAAGCTTCGAAATACGATCTCTCTTACATCGCGCTCGATGGTGAAATCGGCTGCTTGGTCAACGGCGCCGGCCTCGCCATGGCGACGATGGACATCATCAAATTGTTTGGCGCCGAGCCCGCCAACTTCCTCGATGTCGGCGGCGGCGCCGACAAGGCGAAGGTCGAAGCCGCGTTCAAGATCATCCTCGCCGATCCGAACGTGAAGGGCATCTTGGTCAATATTTTCGGCGGCATCGCGCGCTGCGACGTGATCGCGGAAGGCGTGATCGCGGCGGTGCGGAGCGTCGGCCTGCAAGTGCCGCTCGTCGTGCGCCTCGAAGGCACCAAGGTCGAAGAAGGCAAGCAGATCATTCGCGAAAGCGGGCTGAATGTGATTGCGGCTGACGATCTGGAAGACGCGGCGCGGAAGATCGTGAAGGCGGTTAAGGGGTGAATCGGAGGGTGCGGTGGGCGAGCTGACTCAGATAAGGTGTTGAGGACGTCTCGAAGACACAGAGACAGATCATCGTGAGATTTCCGCGTTCCTTTAAAGAAGTGCCGCAACTAGTGCTGGTCGCTGTTGGCATGGGTGGGCCAACAAAATCGCTGCGCGGCGCTGCAGCCGTCGTAGCTTCAAAGTCGAGTTGAACACGATTCCGCTCATCGAGCACGATATCAAGCTTGAGTGGGAGGCGACGGGGGAGGTCGACTCCGCAGTGCTTTTGACTCTCCGCGCGGTGGTCGCAACGGCAGGCGCAGTGGGCGGGCTCATTGAATTCTACGCGGTCTTAGTGGGGCTGCACTGGGTGCCAAATATCTTGGCTAACTAACGGTTTTGCAGTGTCGTCGCGCAGGTGATATTCCTCCTCAGTCGTGCTATCTTCTGAATATGACCGACATCACCTTGCCGCCGGATTTCGAAGCCTGGGCCCGCGCTGAAGTGGCGGCTGGGCGCGCGGAAAGCGTGGAAACCCTTGTCGCGACAGGCCTAAGCGGCTATCGCGCGGAAATCGAATTTGTGCGCGGCAAGCTCGATGAAGCACGTGCGAGCGTTGCTGCCGGAAAGAGCATTCCGCTGGAAGAGTTCTTGATCCGTGGTCGCGATAGGGTGGCCCGCCTTCGGGGTACGGCGAAGGCCGCCGAATGAAGATCGCCACCTCGCGGGAAGCCGAAAGCGACCTCGACGAGATGGAAGTTTGGCTCACCGAAAGCTGGGGTCCGACCACAGCGGCCAACGTGATTGAGACCGTGCTCGATCGCATCGAAGCGCTCACCGACATGCCATTAGCCGGAACGCTTCGGCCAGAGTACGGCGCAGCGACACGCTTCGTCACCTCGGGCCGCTATGTGATCTACTACGAAACACGCGAGAACGACCTACTTGTTCTCCGCATCCTGCACGCAGCACTGGATCGAGATGCCATCATGCGCAAGCAGGATTAGCGCTCCTGCGCCACCACCCGCTCGATCCTCTTATCCGGCACCAGCCAGATCAGCGCCACGGCTACGAAAATCCAATGCGCCCAGCGCGGTTGCGCGAAGGCCAGTGCGATGCCGGTAATGTAGAGCAGCAGCGAAGTCTTGCCCTTCCAGTCGTCGCCGACCGCACGCGCCAGAGTGCTTGTCTTGCCGTGCGCGGCGATGATGGTGTTTTGCAGGAGCGTATAGGCAAGCGCCGGCATCAGCAGCGACACGCCATAAGTAATGGTCGGCCATTTCGCGCCCACGGCCTCGCCGAGCCAAGCCGTGCTGAACGGCAGGAGCGACAGGAAGAACAGCAACAGCATGTTGGCCCACAGGATCGCGCCATTCACCCGCTCGACCGTCGCCATCATGTGGTGGTGATTATTCCAATAGATGGCGACGTAAGCGAAGCTCAGCACATAAGAGAGAAACACCGGTGCAAGCGGCTGCAGCGCCTCCAGTGTTGCCTCGTGCGGCGGGCGCAGCTCCAGCACCATGATGGTGATGATGATGGCGATGACGCCGTCGCTGAACGCCAGCAGCCGGTCTTTTTCCATTTCACGCCGCTCCGCGCCGGTACTACACCACGCGCATAACACGCCTTCGCACTGATGCGAGAGGCGTGCCTAGCACGGCAGGGGAGGTGAGCCATGATCGGTTACGTCACGCTCGGCACCAATGATCTGCAGCGCGCTTGCGCATTCTACGACGCCATCGCCAAGGAAATGGGCACGGGCCGCATGATGGAGAGCGACACTTTCGTGGCTTGGGGCACGCCTGGAGGCGGCGCCGGCGTCGGCTTGACCAAGCCGTTCGACAAGAACCCGGCGACGGTCGGCAATGGTGTCATGGTGGCGCTTGAAGCCAAGGACCGCGCGCAGGTGGACCGCATCTACAAGCTGGCTATGTCGATGGGCGCTAAGGACGAAGGCGGTCCCGGCGATCGCGGCGGCGGCTTTTACGCTGCGTATTTCCGCGACCCCGACGGCAACAAGCTGAATGCGTTTGTGATGGGGTGATCCGCCGCGTCCAAAGGGTTTGCATCGCGGGCGGCCTGGGTTAAGCCCAGGCCGTTCGTTTTGAGGGCCGCTCTTTGTCCATTCTCGTCAACGCCGCCACCCGCGTCATTTGCCAGGGTTTCACCGGCAAGAACGGCACGTTTCACTCGGAGCAGGCGATCGTCTACGGCACCAAGATTACGGCCGGCGTGTCGCCCGGCAAAGGCGGCACGACGCACCTCAATCTGCCGGTGTTCAACTCGGTCGCCGAGGCCAAGGAAAAAGCCGGCGCTGACGCCACGGTGATCTACGTGCCGCCACCGGGCGCGGCGGCCGCGATCGAAGAAGCCATCAGCGCCGAAATTCCGCTCATTGTCTGCATCACCGAAGGCATTCCGGTTTTGGACATGGTGCGCGTGAAGGCGAAGCTGGCGAAATCCAAGTCGATCCTGCTCGGCCCGAACTGCCCCGGCGTGCTGACGCCGAACGAGTGCAAGATCGGCATCATGCCAGGCTCGATTTTCAAGAAGGGCAGTGTGGGCGTGGTCTCGCGCTCGGGTACGCTGACCTACGAAGCCGTGTTCCAGACAACCAATGAGGGCCTCGGCCAAACCACGGCGGTCGGCATCGGCGGCGACCCGGTGAAGGGCATGGAATTCATCGACGTGCTCGAGCGCTTCCTCGCCGACGACAACACCAAGTCGATTGTCATGATCGGTGAAATCGGCGGCTCTGCAGAAGAGGACGCCGCGCAATTCTTGACCGACGAAAAGAAAAAAGGCCGCTGGAAACCGGTCGTTGGCTTCATTGCTGGCCGCACGGCGCCTCCGGGCCGCCGCATGGGTCACGCCGGCGCCATCATCTCCGGCGGTAAGGGCGACGCAGAGTCAAAGATCGCCGCCATGGAAGCCGCCGGCATCAAAGTCGCGCCGCACCCGGCAGCGCTCGGGCGGACGATGAAGGAGCTGCTGAGCGCCTAATTCTTCGGCGCCGAAACGCTCCGCAGCCTTGCGTCAGTGCAAGCCTTCAATCCTTAACGAACGCACTTTAGAAGGGGCGCCGAAACCGGTCGGCGCTTATATCTGAGGCAGCCGAATCGCGACTTCCGAAAGGTCAGCGCTCCATGGCGGACGACGCCCGCAGCCTCCCAAATTCCGCTCTGCTCGAAACGAGCTTCCTCTATGGCGCCAACGCCAAGTTCGTGGAGGAGATGCACGAGAAATATTTGAACGATCCCAGTTCCGTGGATCATTCCTGGCGCGCATTCTTTCAGCAACTGCACGACGATCCAGGTTCGGTGCGCGCGTCCGTTTCGGGTCCGTCCTGGTATCGGCCTGAGATCGCGCAGCCGAAAAGCACCGAGCTGACCGCGTTGCTCGACGGCAATTGGGCCGCGCTCAGCGATCGCATGGAAAAGAAGACGCGGGCCCGGCTGCCGAGCGCGTCGATCGAAGACGTACAAACTTCGGCGCGCGACAGCGTGCGGGCGCTGATGATGATCCGTGCCTACCGCACGCGCGGACACTTGGCCGCCAACCTCGATCCGCTCGGCCTCGAAGTGCGCGATATGCCCGCCGAACTCGAACCGGCGACCTACGGCTTCGGCCCCAACGATTTGAACCGGCCGATTTTCATCGACGGCGTGCTCGGCTTGGAATCCGCCACGGTCACGCAGATGATCGAAATTCTACGCCGCACGTACTGCAGCACGGTCGGCGTCGAGTTCATGCACATCACCGATCCGGCCGAGAAGAGCTGGATCCAGGAGCGCATCGAAGGCCCCGACAAGGCCATCGCCTTCACGCCGGAAGGCAAGCGCGCGATTTTGAAGAAGCTGGTGGAAGGCGAGGGCTACGAACGCTTCCTCGCTAAGCGCTATCCCGGCACTAAACGCTTCGGCCTCGATGGCGGCGAAGCCATGCTCCCGGCGCTTGAGCAAATCATCAAGCGCGGCGGCGCAATGGGCGTGCAGGACATCTCGCTCGGCATGGCGCACCGCGGCCGTTTGAATGTGCTTGCAGGCGTGATGGGCAAGCCGTACCGCGCGATTTTCCATGAATTTGGCGGCGGCTCGATTACGCCCGACGACGTGCTGGGCTCCGGCGACGTGAAGTATCACTTGGGCGCATCGTCTGACCGTGAGTTCGACGGCAACATCGTCCACCTCTCGCTGGCGCCGAATCCGTCGCACCTCGAAATCGTCAATCCGGTTGTGCTCGGCAAATCGCGCGCCAAGCAAGCGCAGCGCCAACGCTGGACGACCGATGAAGATTTGCATGCGCTGCGCGCGCGTGCGCTGCCGCTGCTCATTCATGGCGACGCGGCGTTCGCGGGGCAGGGCGTGATTGCCGAATGCTTCGCGCTCTCCGGTTTGCGCGGCTACAAGACTGGCGGTACTGTTCACTTCATCATCAACAACCAGATCGGCTTCACAACCGCGCCGCGTTATTCGCGTTCGTCGCCGTATCCGAGCGACGTTGCGCTCATGGTGCAGGCGCCGATCTTTCACGTGAACGGCGACGACCCGGAAGCGGTCGTCTACGCCGCCAAGGTCGCCACCGAATATCGCCAGATATTCGGCAAGGACGTGGTCATCGACATGTTCTGCTATCGCCGCTTCGGCCACAACGAAGGCGATGATCCGACCATGACGCAGCCCTTGATGTACAAGCGCATCAAGGACCAACCTTCTACGCTGACCATCTACGGCGATCGTCTCGTCGGCGAAGGCGCGGTCACCGCCACCGAAGTCGAAACCTGGAAGAACGATTTCGCCGCATTCCTCGATGCGGAATACGAAACCGGCAAAGCCTATCAGCCTAGCAAGGCCGATTGGCTCGACGGGGTCTGGTCCGGCTTCACGCTGCCGCAGGACGACGATCGCCGCGGCACGACCGCGGCTTCGCGTGCGCGGCTCAGCGAAATCGGCCGCCGCATCACCGAGATTCCGAAGAATTTCGATATGCACAAAACCGTGCAGCGCGTGGTCGAGACGCGTCACAAGGCCATCGAAGATGGTCACGGCATCGATTGGGCGCTGGCGGAACATCTCGCGTTCGGCACGCTGCTCGACGAAGGTTTTCCGGTGCGCCTCTCGGGCCAGGATTCCTGCCGCGGCACCTTCAGCCAACGGCACTCGCACTTCATCGATCAATCGAGCGAAGATCGCTACACGCCGCTCAACAACATCCGCCCCGGCCAGGCGCACTACGAAGTGATTGACTCGCTGCTCTCGGAAGAAGCGGTGCTCGGCTTTGAGTATGGCTATTCAACCGCGGCGCCGAAAACGCTGACGCTCTGGGAAGCGCAGTTCGGCGACTTCGTGAACGGCGCACAGGTGGTGATCGATCAGTTCATTTCCTCCGGCGAGCGCAAATGGCTGCGCATGTCCGGGCTCGTGATGTTGCTGCCGCACGGTTATGAAGGGCAGGGTCCGGAGCACTCGTCGGCGCGCATTGAACGCTTCCTGCAGCTCTGCGCCGAAGACAACATGCAGGTGTTGAATTGCACGACGCCCGCCAACTACTTCCACGCTTTGCGCCGCCAGCTGCACCGCGATTTCCGCAAACCGCTGATAGTGTTCACGCCGAAGTCGCTGCTGCGACACAAGAAGTGCGTGTCGTCTCTGGATGAGATGGCGGAAGGCACCTCGTTCCACCGCGTCTTGTGGGACGACGCGCAGCTCCACAACGGCAACACCACCGTGCAGCTGAAGGGCGACAGCGAGATTCGCCGCGTCGTGCTGTGTTCGGGCAAGGTCTACTATGACCTGCTCGATGAGCGCGAAAAACGCGGGCTGAACGACATCTATCTGCTGCGTCTTGAGCAATTCTATCCGTGGCCGATGAAGTCGATCCTCACGGAGTTGGCGCGCTTTCCGAACGCTGAGCTTGTCTGGTGTCAGGAAGAGCCGAAGAACATGGGCGGCTGGACTTTCGTCGAACCGTGGTTCGAGATCTCGCTTGAGCACCTCAATGTCAAAGCCAAGAAGGCGCGCTATGCAGGCCGCCCCGCGACGGCCTCGACCGCCGCCGGCCTCATGAAGAAGCACTTGAAGGAACTAGAGCAATTGCTTCAGGACGCGCTGGGATGAGCACCGTCAGCGGTTCATGCCATTGCGGCGCCGTCCGCTTCGAAGTTGAAGAACCCGAATGGGTGATGGACTGCAACTGCTCGCATTGCCGCCTCTATGGCGGACTGTGGGCCTATTACCCGCAGCGCGAAGTGAAGTTCGCGAGCCAGCCCCAGACCTTCATTTACATGTGGGGCGACCGCGAACTGGAATTCCATCACTGCCGCACTTGCGGCTGCGCCACCCATAGCACGCAGGTCGGCACGAACGACGCGGAGCGGATTGCCGTGAACGCGCGACTCATGCGCGGCTTGGATCCAAAGCGGGTCCGCCTCGTACAAAAGAACAATGGCAATGACGGTGTGTTCTGGACAAAAACAGATCAGCCGGTACTGCCAAGCCACGACGCCTAACAACACGAAGTGAAACAGAATGACCGATATTGTTGTCCCGACCTTAGGCGAAAGCGTCAGCGAGGCGACCGTCGCCAAATGGCTGAAGAAGGCCGGCGACGCCGTGAGAAAAGACGAGACGCTTGTTGAGCTGGAAACCGACAAGGTCTCTGTCGAAGTGTCCGCGCCCGAGGCCGGCACGCTGAGCGAGATCACCGCCAAGGAGGGGACGACGGTCACCATCGGCGCGATCCTCGGTCGCCTCGGCGCTGCTGGCGCGCAACCGGCGGTGACGCCGGCAGCTGCGCCGCCACCGCCGCCGCAAAAACCCGTGGCCCCGCCGCACGCGCCTCCGGCGGCCGCGTCAGCGCCGGCTGCTGCGGTCCGCACGGCCCCGCCGTCCGTGCAGCGCATCGCCGCCGAGAACAATCTCGACGTCAACGCCATGGCCGGCAGCGGCAAGGATGGCCGTCTCACCAAGTCCGACGCGCTGGCCGTGCTTGAGCAGCGTTCGCGTCCGGCGGCGCCTGCGCAATCGACTGCGGTCGCGCCGCCGCGTGCGGTCGGTCCGCGCGAAGAGCGCATTCCGATGACGCGGCTTCGTCAAACCGTCGCCCGGCGCTTGAAGGAAGCGCAGAACACCGCGGCGATGCTGACCACGTTCAATGAAGCCGACATGTCGGCGATCATGGCGGCGCGCAACAAATACAAGGACGTGTTCGAGAAGCGCCACGGCGTGAAGCTCGGCTTCATGAGCTTCTTCGTGAAGGCGTGTATCGCCGCGCTGAAGGAGATCCCGAACGTCAATGCCGAGATCGACGGCATGGACATCATCTACAAAAACTTCTACGACATCGGCATCGCTGTCGGCACCGATAAGGGCTTGGTCGTACCGGTGGTGCGCGACTGCGACATCAAATCAATGGCAGAGATCGAGCAGGAGATCGGCGAACTTGGCGCCAAGGCGCGCGATGGTCACCTGAAGCTCGAGGACCTGCAGGGGGCGACGTTCACCATCTCCAACGGTGGCGTGTACGGCTCGTTGATGTCGACGCCGATTTTGAATGCGCCGCAATCGGGCATTCTTGGCATGCACAAAATTCAGGACCGCCCGATCGTCGTCGACAAACAGGTGGTGGTGCGCCCGATGATGTATCTCGCGCTCAGCTACGATCATCGCATCGTCGACGGCAAGGAAGCGGTGACGTTCCTGGTGCGCGTGAAAGAGGGCCTGGAAGATCCCGAGCGGATGTTGCTGGATCTCTGAGCTCAGGATCGCGCCGGCTCATGGACAGTCGCATTGCCAGTCTGGTCGAGGCGGCAAAGGCCGGGAATGCGCAGGCGCTGACCGAACTCGCGCATGTGCAGGCGGTGGGCTTTCTCGCCCCGCGCAATTTCGAGATTGCACTCAACAATCTTGAGCGCGCCGCAGCTGCGACGTACGCGCCGGCGCTTGCGGAATTACGCGTACTTGCCCGCGCTGAGGGCCGGAGCGCCGAGAAGCTGAAGGCCAAAGTCGACCTGCCGGCGTTGCGCCGGGCGCCAAAACCGCGCGTGTTGCTAGAGCAACCGCGCGTGCGCGTGTTCGACGGTTTCGCGCGACCCGAAGAGTGCGACTGGCTCATCGCGCGCTGCCGGCATCGCCTGCACGCAGCGCAAGTTTATGAACAATCGGCGTCGGAGCTGTCGCAAAACGCGGGCCGTAGCAACACGGAAGCCTCGTACGAACTCGACGCCTCTGATCTTGTGCTCAGTGTCGTCCAGGACCGCATTGCGCGCGCGACGGCGGTGCCCGTGGAGAATTTCGAGGTCGCCAAGCTCCTGCACTACAATCCTGGAGAGGCGTTTCTTCCGCATCACGATTTCCTGCAGCCCGGCATGCAAGCTGAAATCGAGCAGCACGGGCAGCGCGTCGCCACGTTCTTGCTGTACCTCGATGATCAGTACGAAGGCGGTGAAACCGAGTTTTGCGAAAGCGGTATTAAGTTCAAAGCCCGCAAGGGCGATGCGCTCTTCTTCTTCAACGTCGATGGCAACGGCGCGCCTGATCCGGCCAGTCTGCACGCCGGGCTGCCGCCCACTAGTGGCGAGAAATGGTTGTTCTCGCTGTGGCTGCGCGGAAAAACCGTGAACGCGTACCAAACGCCGCGTGTCGAGCGCACGGCGTTGCCGCCGGCATGGTATCGCGGAGCCTAAGCGGCGGCCGGCTTCTTGGGCGGCTCTTTGTAGAGCACCACGAGCGCCAATCCGATGGCGCTGACCAGAACAGGCGCGCCGATCGCCAATGCGCCAGGCAAGAAGTCCGGAAAATTGTACGAGGGCCCGAACCAAGCCATGCCGAGCGCCATTCCCCATGCGCCGCACAACATGCGCAAGCCGCCGCTCTTGCCGCGCAGCGTCCGCTCGCTGCCGAGAACGAGGAGGGCTGCGGTCGCCACCGGGCCGATGGTGCCGAAGCCCCAATGCGTCATGTCAAAGCAGATCGATACGACGATCACCAAGCTCGCAAGCAGCGCCAAGCCCGCACTGATCTTCGCCATATGAAATCTCCCGCCGCGCATCTGTACGCGAGCGGGAGATCATCTGCACACATTCGTCGCCCGACGCACGCGTGAGCTCAAAGCGGCGCCTGTTCGAACGCGACGGTGGACGCAGTGGTGCTGCGCGTCCGGCGATAGCGGGTTTCCACCCGCCGTTCTTGCGCCTCGGCGCGTGTCACATCCGTCGCTGCCCGCAAGTTCTGGGCGCGCAGATTTTCCGCGATCGCCGCAAAATAACGTCCGGCTGGAACCGGACCATCGGTGGAAATGCGGAGTTTATTGACCTGCATGGTGCGCCTCCTCGTTTTCCCATCGCCTTGATGATCCAACGTCTTTTCGGGACGGTTGTTGCTATTTCGTACGCGGATCGGTGTGGATAAACCGCGCCGGCGTCCCGCGCGCGCGGCCAGGGGAAAAGGCTGACACCCGCCGGCTTCGGCGTATAAAATTGACCCTCCTGCTCGGGGGAGCGGGAAGAGGGGACGTCATGACCATCATTCTGCGCCTGCCGGCGATTTTGGCGCTATTGGCGCTGGTGTTGATCAGCCTGGTCGGCGCCGTCCTGGCGACCTTGGTGGCGCTGCACGCGCCGATCGATCTTTCCAGCATCCTTTCGCCTGAACAGAAGACGCAGATCGCGCAAGTGACGTGGGTCGAGACCGCTTTGCGCTATGCAGCGGGACTCTTTTTCCTGATCGCCGCCATCCGCCTTATCCGCCGCACGCAAGGCTTTTGGACCTGGCTGCTCGGGTTTGCCTGCTATGGCGGCCGCTGGGCGTGGCAGCAGCAAAGCCAGGGCGATATCGTCAACAGTGTCCGCAGCATCAATCCGCAAGTCTATTTGCATCCGCAGGACTTGCTGGGCTCGTTGGACTCTCCGGAATCACAGGTCGCGTTGCTCGCGGTAATTTTGATCGTCGGCCTGATCATCTTGATCATCGACGCGGCCGACCGCGCGCACTGGGATCGGCAAGGCGCATAGTACCCGCGCGTAAACGTCGATTGATCCGCCGCCGCGCGATGCCTATTTTCGCGCCAAATCAGGCGTGCGCTCTAGAGGGCGTAGCGCGTCGCGCGGAGCACCTATGGCAAACTACGATCTCGTCATCATTGGCGGCGGCCCCGGCGGGTACAATTGCGCCATACGCGCTGGCCAGTTGGGACTGAAGACCGCGATCATCGAGAAGCGCGGCAAGCTCGGCGGCACCTGTCTCAACGTAGGCTGCATTCCCTCGAAGGCGCTGCTGCACGCATCAGACTATTACGAAGCGGCGCGCAAGACGTTCCCATCGCTCGGCCTCGGCGTGAGCGGCCTCTCGCTCGATATGCCGCAGTTCATGAAACAGAAGGACGACGCCGTCGATGGCCTCACCAAAGGCGTCGAGTTCCTGATGAAGAAGAACAAGGTCGACTACATCAAGGGCACGGGCCGCATCGTCAGCGCTGGCCGTGTCGATGTCGTCGGCCTCGATGGCAACACGCAGTCGCTTGACACGCGCAACATCGTCATCGCCACCGGCTCTGAGCCGGCAGGCTTGCCGGGCGTGGAAATCGACGAAGACCGCGTGGTTTCTTCGACGGGCGCGCTGACGCTCGCGAAAGTGCCGGAGAAGCTGATCGTCGTTGGCGCCGGCTACATTGGTCTCGAACTCGGTTCGGTGTGGCGCCGTCTCGGCAGCCAAGTGACCGTGGTCGAGTTTCTTGACCGCATCACGCCGACCATGGACGGTGAAATCTCGACTGCATTCCAGCGCGCTCTGAAGAAGCAGGGGATGGTGTTTGAACTCGGTCAGAAGGTCGTCGCCGTGGAGAAGGCGGGCGCGGGCATGCAAGTTTCGATCGAACCATCGAAGGGCGGGGAGCGCCGGACACTCGACGCCGATGTCGTGCTCGTCTCTATCGGTCGTAAACCGTACACGGCGGGCCTTGGGCTCGAGAACGCCGGCGTCGGCTTCGATCAACGCGGCTTCGTCGCCACCGATCACTTCCGCACCAATGTCGATGGCATCTACGCGATCGGCGATTGCACCTACGGCCCGATGCTCGCGCACAAGGCGGAAGAAGAGGGCACAGCCGTCGCGCAAATAATCGCCGGCCAATGGGGTCACGTGAATTACGATGTCATCCCGGGCGTTGTTTACACCGATCCGGAATGCGCGGGCGTCGGCAAGACCGAGGAAGAACTGAAGGCCGCCGGTGTTCAGTACAAGGTCGGCAAATTCCCATTCAGCGCCAACTCGCGCGCGCGTACCAATCACGAAACCGAAGGTATGGTGAAGGTGCTGGAAGACACTGCCACCAAGCGCGTCGTTGGCGTGCACATGATCGGCGCCGGCGTCGGTGAGATGATCGGCGAAGCGTGCGTCGCCATGGAATTCGGCGCGTCGGCCGAAGACATCGCTCGCACCTGCCACGCGCATCCAACCATGAGCGAAGCCGTTCGCGAAGCCGCCAAGGGCGTCGACGGCTGGACGATGCAAGCATGAGCGACGCACTTGTTCTTCGCGGTCTGACCAAGAAATTTGGCGACAAGACCGCTGTCGGTAATCTCGATCTGAGCGTGCGCGCGGGCGAGTTGTACGGCCTGCTGGGACCCAACGGCGCGGGCAAGACGACGACGTTGCGTATGGTTGCGGGACTACTGAAGCCGGACGCCGGCTCGATTGGCATTTACGGCATCGACTCGTTGGCCGATCCGATCGCTGCCAAACGCATCATTGCATGGCAGCCGGATGAGCCCGCGCTCTACGACAAGCTGACTGCCTGGGAATATCTTGAGTTTATCTCCGGCCTCTGGAACGTCGATGTAAAGGTCGCACGCGAACGCGCCGAGGAATTGCTGAAATTCCTCGACCTCTGGGATAACCGCAACGAACGCTGCGAAGGCTTTTCGCGCGGCATGAAGCAGAAGACCGCGCTCGCCGGCGCGCTCATCCATGACCCGAAGCTGCTGATGCTCGACGAGCCGCTGACTGGACTTGATGCTGCGATCGCGCGGCAAGTGAAGGATTTGCTGCAGGCGCGCGCCAAGGCTGGCGGCACCATTATTCTCACGACGCACATTCTCGACGTTGCCGAGCGCGTCGCCGACCGTATCGGCATCATTCAGCACGGCAAGCTTCTGGCCGAAGGCACACTCGCTGAACTGCGCGGCAGGGCAGGCGACGGCGGCGGCGCAACGTTGGAAGACGTCTATCTTCAATTGGTTGGCGCCGCGGGCGCGCCAGCTGTGCCGGCGAGCGCCTGATGTTCGGCCGGGGTGGGGTCTTTTGGCTGTTGGGTCATGAGTTGCGCATCACGTGGCGCAACTGGATGGCGGCGACCAAGCAACGCGGCGGCCGTGGCCGCATCGTGCTCTACTTGCTGCTGGTGGCGATGCTAGGTTTTGGCGGCTATTGGGTCGCCGACGGCATTTCCTCGCTGAAGCCAGAACCGACACCGATGGTGTTGGGCCTCATCGGCGTTGTGTTTGCGTTCTTGCTGACGCTTATGGTGTCGCAAGCGCTCATGCTGATCACCGAGGCGCTTTATCAGCGCGGCGATCTTGACTTGCTGCTGGCTTCGCCGCTGCCGCCGTGGCGGATCTTGATCGTGCGCATGGCCGCGGTCGCGCTCAATGTGGCGACGTTCTATCTGTTGCTTGTCGGCGCGGTGTTCGTGTGGCTGCCGGTGTTCGGCGGCTGGCAATGGATGGGCTTTGCGCCGAGCGTCTTGGCGTTGGCGCTGTTCGCGACGGCGTTGGCGATCGTGCTCGCGCGATTGTTGTTCCGCCTCATTGGTCCGAAGGCCACGCGCATCGGGGCGCAGATCATCGCTAGCATCATCGGCGCAGCGTTTTTCCTGGGCATTCAGAGTCAGAATTATGTGCCGCCCGGCGAGCGCGCCGCAGCTTACAAGGCGTTGGTAGAGCGCTTGGTGCCGGTGCTCGGCAACCCAGCGAGCCCGGTCTCACTCCCCGCGCGTGCCGCCATCGGTCAGCCGCTGGACTTGGCGATCTGGATTGGCGCTTCGGTGGCGTTCTATCTGTTCGCTGTCTGGTGGTTCGCCAGCCGCTATCTTGCCAATGCAAGCGCTATCGCCGGATCGGGTGGCGTTAGCCGGCGTCGCGTTGACACGCGAACGCGCGCCACGCGCGGCGGCGTGATGAACTCGCTGGTGCGCAAGGAATGGCGGCTCATTCTGCGCGATCCGCTACTGCTGTCGCAGATTCTGCTGCCGATGATCTATTTCCTGCCCATGTTCTGGGCGCTCACGCGGCTGACGAGAGAGGGGATGAACGAGTTCGCGGTTCCGAGCTTCGCCTCCGCTTTTGTGCTCATCTCGACGACGCTGGCTGCAAGCTTGGCTTGGCTGACCGTCTCCGCAGAGGATGCGCCGGATCTCATCAGCTCCGCGCCGATCACGCGCGACCAGCTCGACATCACCAAGGCGATCGCCGCCGGTGCGCCAGTGATGGCGCTGATGATCCTACCCGCAGCTTTCTCGAGTACGTTGTCGCTGTTTGCGGGCTTTTGGGTGCTCCTGGGCGCGGCAGGCGCGATCACCTCGGCTTGCCTGATCGCGATCTGGTACCAAGTGCCAGGCAGCCGGAAGAACTTCCGCCGCCGCACGCGTGCGGGCTTCTTTGTCAATCTCGCGCAGGTGTTCATTACTTTCTGCTGGACCGGCGCCACCTGGTTTGCGGTATTCGGCTGGGCGCTAATCTCGATCTTGCCGGCGATCGTTGCGCTGGGTCTGTTGCTGGCGCTCCATGAAAGCCGGCCCGTTGCCCAAGCCGAGAAGGCCGCCAAGAAAGGCGCGTGATCTTCCGGTGAGTTCCGCGGTGTGAGTATTGACGAATGCTCACTTTTCTCACGCGGCGTGTTCCGGCTTCATGGTTCCGCGAAGCAGGGGAGATCAACATTGTTGATGCTGACCGCGAAGCGTCTGGCATTGCTGGCGCTCGATCAGGAACTGGCTGCGTTGCAGGCGAGCAGCCGCACCGCATTTTTTAATGCGCTGGCCGTGGTGCACGAGCCGTTGTGGCCGCCGTCGCCGTTCGAAGCGGGCGCGTTCGATTGGGCGCGGCGCCATCTCGAGCATGATCCTGATGGGCAGGGCTGGTACGGCTGGGCGCTCCTTGCCAATGACGGTGAACGTTCGCCGCCGCGCATCATCGGTATCGCGGCTCTGATTGGCCGTCCTGATGAAGAAGGCGATGTCGAGCTTGCGTTTGGATTGATGCCAGAGTTCCGCGGACGTGGATATGGCGCCGAAACCGTGCGCACGCTCGCTGCGTGGGGACTTGAGAATGGCGCCAAGCGGGTGATCGCGCATCTCGATGCGGAAGACATTCATGCGGCGCACACGCTGCAGCACGTGGGTTTTGTCGACACCAACGAGCCGCCGTATCCGGGTGTGGCGCGCTGGGCGCTGGCGGCAGCCTAACAAACCCTGAAAGTAGAAACGCCGCCGCGCCGAGGGGTTCGAAGCGCGACGGCGTTTCCGGGCGCCCCGCGCCGCCGAAGACGGGCGAGTTTTGTACCAAAGCGCTCAATTGCGTCTCTCGCTCTATTCTATCGCGCATAGAGAAATTTTTCCATGTTCCGAAAACAAGTGCGGCCCCGTTGCGTTGACAACGGGACCGCTTTGCACGGTCGCGCTTGGGCGGGGGAGGGAAAAGCGCGGCCACCTTAACAACGTCGATCCGCAACGATCGTTCCAGCGGTAATTTGTGCGGCGCTTAAAGAGCGAGCGATCAGCGTTTCTTCAAACCGGTCAGTCGGCGGCGTTCAATGCGGGAACGTGAGCAGCGAATGACGGGAGAACGCATGCGATCCTTTGTGTCTTGCGTAGTCCTAAACGGCGAGGGGGACGCGAAACCGCGTCCCCCTTACCTTTTGTCGCTTACATCGCGACCGGAGCAGCAACCGGCTTCGCCTTGCGGGCGGTCTTGCGCTTCGCGGTCTTGCGGGCCGGCTTCTTCGCCTTCGTGGCCTTCTTCGCGGTCTTCTTCATCGTCTTGCGGACGGTCTTCTTGGCGGCCTTGCGAACGGTCTTCTTCGCTTTGGTGGCTTTCTTCGCCTTCTTCATCTTCTTCATAGCCATTGTCGTTGTCCTATCTTGCTCTGTGTTGGGTACTGCGTCGGCAGAGAGTGTTGCTCTCTTGGAAGAGCTTTTTGCCGGATATTGGTTTTCGAAAAGTTGCCACGAAAACAAGCGCGCAATTTTCTTCGCGGCGCTGTCAAGTACAAAAGTAGAGTTGTACGATTCCGCGCCCGGCCTTTGTTTTCAAGGCGCGCAGGCGAATGCGCACATGCGAAATTGGCTCATGCGCGCGGGTGCGCGGCGCGATAGGCCTGCAAAATTTTTTGTGTTTCGACGCTCGCGTAGGTCTGAGTCGTCGAGAGCGACTCGTGTCCGAGCAGATCCTGGATCGCGCGCAAGTCGCCGCCATTGCCGAGCAGATGCGTGGCGAAGGCGTGACGCAGCGCGTGCGGCGTTGCCGACGCAGGCAGACCCAGGCGACCGCGCAGATGCGCCATCACAGCCTGCGCCATACGCGGCGACATCGGCCCGCCGCGCGCGGCGCGAAACAGCGGCGCATCCGCGGTGAGCGCGAACGGACAGCTTGTCGCATATTTGGCGACGGCCTCCCGCGCCGCAGGTAGTATCGGCACAAGCCGTTGCTTACCGCCTTTGCCGGTGACACGCAGCGTTTCGGGCAAGGGATTGTCCGCGCCGGTGAGCGCCAAGGCTTCAGAGATACGCAGACCGGCCGCATAGAGCAGCGTGATGAGCGCGGCGTCGCGGGCGCCGATCCATGGTGCGGCGGCTGCGTCTTCGGCGTCGGCCATCAATGATTCCGCCGCGGCTTCCGAGACGGGACGCGGCAAGGCGCGCTTGAGTTTTGGCCCGCGCACCAACGCCAAGCGCGGATTGGCGATGGCGTGGCGGCGTTCGAGGTAGCGATAGAAACTGCGGATCGCGGCAAGTGCGCGCGAGATCGAGCGGTCCGCGAGCGCGTCGGCTCCTTGACGGCGGTGCGCGAGATATGCGCGCAAATCACGCGGTTCGAGCGTCGCGAGGTCGCGACCGGCGGGCTCGCCGCCGAGATGACCTTGCAGGAAATCGAGGAAAGCGGCGACATCGCGCTCGTAGGCTTCAACCGAATTAGCGGCGAAGCGGCGCTCGTCGCGAATGTAAGCGACCCATTGGTTGAGCAGGGCGGACGCCGCGGTCATCGCGTGTAGTCTAGGCCTCAAGTGTAAATGCGTTGTTCATAGGTTGCGGAGCGAGTGAGCCTCAACGGAGGAAGCTGTGGTTATGCCGGCAGTCCATAAGTATGGGCGTGCGTCAATCTTGTTGCGCCGCAGCGCGAAAATGGAGAGCGGGACGCGGATCAACGCCGCCAAATAAGTTGCACCTTGCGGTGCGAAACGACGGAATTGATCCGCGTCCCGTGATTGTTGTGCAGCAGCTCGAACGGGGGGCGCTGTTCGCACCCTTATTTCGGACGCCGCAGACGCGCTGGCCACGCTGTTCAACGTGGTTCCAGCTCCCGCCTTTGGCTCCGCCAGGGAGCTCTTATGGCGAGCTTGCTTCAATCGTTTGAAGCTTCGCGTTCAATCACATCGTTCGTCGCATTGGGTGAACATGGCCAACTGCTCTTCATGCGGAACGATGGGTGCATTGTGCACTGAGGTTTGGCGCGGTCGGATAGATTGTCGCGGATATTTATGAGTTGGAGCGTGGGCCTTCAGGCCCGCATAAGCACAACGCTTTCAAGCAAAAGCGCCACGCGAGCCTGAAGGCTCGCGCTCCAACTTTCATCTAGCTTTGTTTGTGTTGGATAGATGCACATCTATCCAACGTTTGACCCTGGGTTCCGGGATCATCGCCGCGCGATGCCCCGGAATGACGCGGGGTCGTAAGCGAGACATGGGTCCGGGTCGAATGCGTTAGGGTTGTCGCGCGGAGTTGGCTCTGTAAGGTCGTCGGACAGAATGGAGTGGCGCGATGGCGGATGGTGCGGTTCAAGGACTGGTGCACGACAGGTTCGCTGGCGCACGTGCCGCGTTCGAGAATAATCTCAACTTCGGCGCGGATGTCGGCGCGTGTTTTTGCGCGACTTTGGAGGGGGAGACCGTCGTCGATATCTGGGGCGGCTTCACCGATGACACGCGCACGACGCTTTGGGCACGCGACACGATCATCAATGTGTATTCGACGACGAAGACGATGACGGCGCTGACGGCGTTGTTGATCGCTGATCGCGGCGAATTGGATTTCGCGGCGCCGGTGGCGAAATATTGGCCGGAGTTTGCCGCCAACGGCAAAGCGGCGGTGACGGTGGCGCAATTGATGAGCCACAGCGCCGGGCTTTCGGGATGGAAAGAACCGATCAGCAAGGCGGACTTGTACGATTGGGAGAAGGCGACGTCGTTGCTGGCGGCGCAGGCGCCGTATTGGCCGCCGGGCACGGCGTGCGGGTATCACGCGCTGACGCAGGGCTATTTGGTTGGCGAAGTAGTGCGGCGCATCACCGGCAAGACGTTGGGGACAGTGTTCAGAGAAGAGATCGCGGCGCCGCTCGGTGCGGATTTCTGGATTGGCTTGCCCGCGTCGGAAGATGCGCGCGTGGCGCGGCTCATTCCGCCCGCGCCGGGCACGAGCGTCGGCGCTGGCAAACAGACTGAACTGCAAGCCAACATGACGGACAATCCGGGCATCGACGTCGCCGAGACGTACACGCGCGCGTGGCGCGGCGCGGAAATTCCGGCGGCGGGCGGCACCGGCAATGCGCGTTCGGTCGCGGAGATTCACACCATCCTTGCCAACGGCGGCGTGGCGCGTGGCAAGCGCTTCTTGTCGGAGAAGGGCTGCCGCAAGGCGTTGGAGCTGCAGATCGCGGGCGACGATCTGATCTTGGGCGTGCCTGCGCGTTATGGTTTGGGCTTTGGGCTCGCGGGCGGCGTGGCGCCACTGCCTAATCCAAACTCGATGTATTGGGGTGGCTATGGCGGCTCGATCATCATCATCGACATGGATGCGCGCACGACGTTCTCGTACGTGATGAACAAGATGCAGGGCACAACGACCGGCGATACACGCGGCTTTGCGATGGTCGCAGCGATGTGGCAGGCGTTGGCGGGTTAGCGACCGAGCGCGCCACGAGTTATTCCGGACGCGCGAAGCGCGATCCGGAACCCAGGGACAAACACTGAGGTCGCGGCTCCTGGGTTTCGGGTTCTCGGCTTCGCCGAGCCCCGGAATGACTCTGAGGTTATTCGAGAAACGTTGGTGGGCGGATGGCGTTGTGGAAGCTGTCGTAGAGATCGCGCCATTGCGGGTTTGATTTTTCGATAAGCGCGAGCTTCCAGGCGCGGCGATATTTTTTGAGTTCTTTTTCGCGGGCGATGGCGATGTGCATGTCGTCGTATTGTTCGTACCACACGAGAAGCTTGCAGTTGTATCTGCGTGAGAAGCCGGGGGCTTCGCCTTCGCGATGTTGATGTGCGCGGGCCGCGAGATCGCTGGTGACGCCGAGATAGAGCGTGCCATTGCGCGCGCTCGCCATCATGTACACAGCGATGCAATCGTACTGCGCCATGTGCAGAGCTTACCTCGATTGAAGATATGAGTCATTCCGGGACGCGAAGCGGACCCGGAAGCCAGGGGGAGGAAGGTCTGTGTGGTTGCCCCTGGGTTCCGGGTTCA
This sequence comes from Terricaulis sp., assembly GCA_047601265.1. Taxonomy (GTDB): domain Bacteria; phylum Pseudomonadota; class Alphaproteobacteria; order Caulobacterales; family Aquidulcibacteraceae; genus Vitreimonas. Next base: position 2,299,787 of record JASGJR010000001.1, on the reverse strand, counting down.
TCGCTGCGCGATGCCCCGGAATGACTCTGTTGGGCAGCGCGCCGAACTCATTCGTGCCAACGCACGCCTTTGGCGCTGATGTCGAGCACTGGTTGCCTGGACAATTCCTTCCATGGAGTTGCTGACCTGTCGAACTCCACGATTTCATATCGGCGACCGCAGGTCTGCCAGCTGGTGCAAGGAGCGACATTCGGGCGTTGATCCCAAGCGATGGCTGCGCGTCGACGTAGCTCAGTGAGCGCTTCGTCTCGCGTTTCGAACTCTCCCTCTTGGAACTCAGCGCGCGCCTCGTCTTCGATCATGAACATGACAGGCTCTGCAGGCCTAAGCCGCGCGCGTGAACACCAAGCTCGCGTTCGTGCCGCCAAAGCCGAACGAATTGCTCAGCACGCAGTTCAGTTCGCGGTCTTCGCGTTTGCGGAGGATCGGCATGCCTTCGAAGGCGGGGTCGAGTTCTTCGATGTGGGCGCTTTCGGCGGCGAAGCCGTTGTTCATCATCAGGATCGAGTAGATCGACTCTTGTGCGCCAGCCGCGCCGAGCGAGTGACCGGTGAGCGATTTAGTGCTGGAGATGAGCGGCAGCTTGTTGCCGAACACGTTGCGCACCGCTTCCATCTCTTTGAGATCGCCCACCGGCGTCGAGGTGCCGTGCGGGTTGAGATAGTCGACCGGCTGATTGACGTGTTGCAGCGCGATCTTCATGCAGCGCGCCGCGCCTTCGCCTGAGGGGGCAACCATGTCGTAACCGTCGCTGTTGGCGCCGTAGCCAGCGACTTCGGCGTAGATTTTCGCGCCGCGCGCTTTGGCGCGTTGGTATTCTTCCAGCACGAGGACGCCGGCGCCGCCGGCGATGACGAAACCGTCGCGGTTCTTGTCGTAAGCGCGCGAAGCTTTCTCGGGCGTGGCGTTATATTTGGAGCTCATGGCGCCCATGGCGTCGAATAGCACGGAGAGGGTCCAGTCCAGCTCCTCGGAGCCGCCGGCGAACATCACGTCTTGCTTGCCGTATTGGATGTGCTCGTAGGCGTTGCCGATGCAGTGCGCCGAGGTCGCGCAGGCTGAGCTGATCGAATAGTTCACGCCTTTGATCTCGAACGGCGTGGCGAGCGTGGCGCTGGCGGTCGAGCTCATGGCTTTCGGCACCGCGAATGGCCCAACGCGCTTGGCGCCTTTTTCACGCGCGGTGTCGGCGGCGAGGACGATTGCCGCGGCGGACGGACCGCCCGAGCCCATGATCAAGCCGGTGCGTTCGTTGGAGACGTCGCTTTGCTCAAGGCCGGCGTCGGTGATCGCCTGCTGCATGGCGATGTAGTTCCAGCCGGAGCCGTCGCCCATGAAGCGCATCACGCGTTTGTCGACGACGTCTTCGGGATTGAGTTGCGGTTCGCCGTGCACTTGGCAGCGGAAGCCGCGCTCCGCGTATTCGGGCGCGGCGCGGATGCCCGACTTGGCTTCGCGCAAGCTGGCGAGAACTTCCTGGGTGTTGTTGCCGATGGACGAGACGATGCCCATTCCGGTGACGACGACGCGGCGCATCCGCAGCTCCCTGTTTTATTTCATTTGCGCGGCGAGCTGTTCAGGACTGAACAGGCCCACTTTGAGATCGGTCGCGGTGTATATGGTGACGCCATCGGCTTTGGTGACGCCGTCAGCGACGATCATGTGCAGTTTGCGTTGGATGACGCGCTTGGGTTGGATTTCGTAGGTGACGACCTTGGTCGAGGGCGTGATCTGCCCGCGGAATTCCACCTGGCCGACGCCGAGCGCGCGGCCGCGGCCGGGCGAGCCGGACCAGGCCATGAAGAAGCCGGTGAGCTGCCACATGGCGTCGAGGCCGAGGCAGCCGGGCATGACTGGGTCGCCGCGGAAGTGGCACTCGAAGAACCAACGCTGCGGGTTGATGTCGTATTCGGCGATCACGTGGCCTTTGCCGTGCTCGCCGCCTTCGGCGCTGATCGAGGTGATGCGGTCGAACATCAGCATCGGCGGCAGTGGCAGTTGCGCATTGCCCGGGCCGAACATCGTGCCTTCGCCGGAGGCGATCAGGTCTTCGTAAGAAAGGCTGGAGGGGCGTGAGGTCATGGCCCCGACTTAGCGGTCGCCAGCCTCAGCGGCAAGGTAAGCCGGTCCCGTCAGCGGGGCGAACTCACGCAATTCCAAGGATTTGGGGCCTAGACGCCGGCGCAGTCGTCGGCGCCCCACAGCGCGGATTTGTCGACCCAGCCGACATGGCTGCCGACAGCGACGCGGCGCCAGTCGCCCTCGCAACCGGTCAGATTGCCGATCACGCCTTGCGCCACGTAAGCGGCGGTGGCGGAACTGCGGTGCGCGGTGCGCAACAAAGAGGCGCCGTGCTTGAAATATGCTGTGCGGCGTTCTTCGAGGCTCTGCGCAAACATCCAACTCTCAGCGCCGTCGGGATCGCGCACGCGCCGCCATTGTCCGCTGACGCCGGTGATCTCAAGCGGCAGGCCGGCGCGCTCGTAAATCCAGTCGACGCGGTGCTGCACGCCGGGACCGTGGCGGCCGTTGGCGCCTTCCGTTTTCAGCGCAACGAAGCGCGGCACAGGCATGTTTGCGTCGCTCGCGGGTGCGGCGGCGGCGTTTAACGGACAGAGAGCGGAAGCCGCGACGAGCGCAGCCAGGAGACCACGACGCATGTACCCAACCTGATCGAATTCCCTCCACGGCAGGGAGGGCTTGGAGCGCGATGATCGCGCGGCGTCGTAAAGGTCGGTTTAATGGTTGCAAAGAAAGCCGCCTTGGAGCTGCGGTTCGGCTGGGCTAAGTAGGCTGAATGACGTCGAAAAAGCTCAAAGTCATCGTCACCCGCCGTCTGCCGGACCCGGTCGAGACGCGCATGCGTGAATTGTTTGACGCCGAGCTTAACCATGACGACACGCCGTTTACCGCCGAACGGCTGGTCGATGCGGTGCAGCGCGCCGATGTGCTGGCGCCGACGGTGACCGATCGCGTCGATGGCCGCATCCTGTCGCGCGCAGGCGAGCAATTGCGGCTGATCGCGCAATTCGGCGCGGGCGTGGACAACATCGATGTGGCGACCGCCGTACAGCGCGGCATCACCGTGACCAACACGCCGGGCGTGCTGACGGAAGACACCGCCGACATGACCATGGCGCTCATCCTGGCTGTGCCGCGGCGCATCGTCGAAGGCGTGAAAGTGATCGAAGCCGATCAGTTTACCGGCTGGAGCCCGACCTGGATGGTGGGGCGGCGCATTTGGGGCAAACGGCTCGGCATCATCGGCATGGGCCGGATTGGTCAGGCGGTGGCGCGGCGCGCCAAGGCGTTCGGGCTGCAGATCCACTATCACAACCGCAAGAAGGTCGCGGCGCACATCGAGCAGGAGCTTGAGGCGACGTACTGGGATAGCCTCGATCAGATGCTGTCGCGGATGGACATCGTCTCGGTGAACTGCCCGCACACGCCGGCGACGTATCACCTGTTGAGCGCGCGGCGGCTGACGATGCTGAAGCCGCATGCGTATGTCGTGAACACGGCGCGCGGCGAGATCATCGATGAAGCAGCACTGGCGCGCATGTTGGAAAAGAAGGAGCTCGCGGGCGCTGGGCTCGACGTGTTCGAGCATGAGCCGGCGATCAATCCGAAGCTGAAGAAGCTCGCGAATGTCGTGCTGCTGCCGCACATGGGTTCGGCCACTTTGGAGGGCCGCATCGATATGGGCGAGAAGGTGATCTTGAACATCAAGACCTTCGCCGATGGGCATAAGCCGCCGGATCGCGTTATTCCGGCGATGCTTTAGGAGCCGTAGCGGACCGCCACCCTTTAGGCGGCATCGCGCGAGCGTCGCGCTTCGACGAGCTCAGCGTGACGCCGTCTAACAGCTGCGCAGGTTTCAAAGTAGCGTCACTCTGAGCCCGTCGAAGAGTGCGCGGACCAAGCGATGCTTCTGTACGCTCCAGCTTTTGCCAAGAGGTAACCATTGCCTGATAGGCTCTACGAATAGCGCCGCGGTCCCGAACAGCAGATTCTTAGATTTGTCACCGCTGCGACCTTGTCATCAGCAGCTTAGGTGCAAGAATGTCGACTGCTCTCGCCTTCGACGCAGATTTTGATTTTACGTTCGACGTCGTTGATGGGTTTTTCAAAACTCCCCGGATTCAGCGAACGCTCAACGCCATCCACAAGACCGAGGTCTCAGGATGGGAGAAGTGGTGGCAAATAGAACTTGCCTTGTACCTCTCTACTCACGGAGGAGTCTCCGACAGGGGGATGGAGGAGGAATTCAACACGGATCGAAGACGCGAAAGGGTCAAGGATTGGCTCGCCATAGACATCTTCTTCCGAAGAAAGCGCTGTGCTTCTGACAAGATGGAGCTGAAACAAAATCCGGACTGGCGGCGATGCATCGATAACATGCTGCTGGATGTAGCCAAGGTTCATCGTTCTCAGCAGCGCTCGATGGGCAATCTTTCGATCAGAAATTTTTTCGTGCTTGGCGTCTACCCATCAGTCGAGAAATCAGAAGTCAAAGGGTACATATTTGAGCGGGCTCTGCTCAAGGAAAAGACTGTTTCTGATTTTGAGATTGATCGAGTCGAAACCCGATTCATATCAGGCACGGACTATAGCTTTACGCTTTTTTGAATCGATCCAACGTCGCTGTCTCGCGGCAAATCCAACGATCTGTTACCTAGGTCCCGGGCCCACGGCTTTGCGATGGGCCGGGAATGGGCGTGAGGTGTGGCATTTCTAGAGCGCGGCAAGCAACGCTGAGTAGGCAGGAAGCGTGGTTGTTGTGCCGTTGAGCTTTGCGCCGCCGATGCTGAAGAGTTGCAGCTTGGCGTTATTTGCTTCGAACGTGGCAGGCGCATCGCCGAGATTGAAGAGGCAGAGCACGCGCTCGTCTCCGCTGACGCGTTCGAAGACGAGCAATGGTTCGAGGGCTTCGCGGCTGATGAAATCGCCGGTGCATAGTGCGCTGCTGGTTTTGCGGAAGGCGATGGCTTCGCGCGTGAAGGTGAGCATGGAGGCGGGATCGTTGTCCTGCGCGTCGGCGGCAAGCGCGACGTGGCGTGGGTCGAGCGGGAGCCAAGCGTCTGCGGCCGATGTGAATCCTGCCATATTGGCGTTGTGTTGCCAGGGCATCGGCGTGCGGGCGCCGTCGCGGCCGATGCCGTTGGGCCAGAAAGCGATTGCTTCGGGATCGCGCAGGCGTTCGAACGGCACGTCTGCATGCGGCAGACCGAGTTCGTCGCCCTGATAGATGAATGGCGTGCCGCGCAGCGTAAGCAGCAACAGCATCATCAATTTGGTGCGCTGCAAATCGTTGGCGGCGAGCCGCGTTGGGAAGCGGATGACGTCGTGGTTGGAGAGCGACCATGATGGCCAACCGGCAGCGCCTTGCCAGCCCTGCATGGCTTCGTTGACGACGGCGGGTGTCATCGCGCGCTGGCGCAGCAAGTAAAACGAATAGGCAGTGTGGAGGCGCGTTGGGCCGTCCGTGTAGTCGCGCTGCACTTTGAGCGGTTCTTCGTCCTCGATTTCGCCAACGGCCATGGCGCCGTATTGATCGAGCAGTGCGCGCAGACGCGCGATGAACTGCAGCGTTTCCGGTTGCGTGCGTGTGTAGAGCTGGCGCTGGAATTGGTGCGGGCGGGGCGGCGTCTTCTTGAACGGCAGCGGCGGATTATCCCGCAGTTGCGCGTCGTGGACGAAGAAGTTCACGACATCGAGACGGAACCCATCGATGCCGCGGTCGAGCCAGAATTTGGCGACGTCGAGCAATGCATCCTGAACGGCGGGATTGCGGACGTTGAGGTCGGGCTGCTCGATCAGGAAGTTGTGCAGATAGTATTGGCGCCGGCGCGCGTCCCAGGTCCAAGCGCCGCCGCCAAACATGGCTTGCCAATTGTTGGGCGGCGAACCGTCCGGCTTAGCGTCGGCCCAGACGTACCAATCGGCTTTCGGATTGTGGCGCGAGGCGCGGCTTTCGGTGAACCAAGCGTGCTGATCGGAAGAGTGCGACCAGACCTGGTCGATGATGACTTTGAGATTGAGTTCGTGTGCGCGTTTGATCAGCGCGTCGATGTCCTTGAGTGAGCCGAACAGCGGATCGACATCGCGGTAATTGCTAACGTCGTAGCCATAGTCTTTTTGCGGCGAGGTGAAGAACGGCGAAAGCCAGATGGCGTCAACGCCGAGGCTGGCGACGTATTCGAGTTTATCGATGATGCCGGGGAGATCGCCAACACCGTTGCCGTCCGCATCGCGAAACGAACGCGGATAAATCTGATAAACGGTCCCGCCGCGCAGCCATGAGCTCATGCGGCAGGGATGAGCGTGGTTGCGCGGGAAAGCAAGCGGCGGGGGTGGTGGCAGAATTCCGCGCTCTCCCCGCAGCCTCCCCGCCGCGCTCTGCATTTGCGCTGTCGGCGTTGCTGAGCTTGAGCACGGTCGATGCGCATGCGGCTCTCCGTTTGTGACGCTCAGTGCGCGGGCGCTGGCCCTGTCGCACGCGCGGGCGCGTACACATGCTGCAGGAAATTCATGACAGTCGTTGCCGACTCGTCCGGGATTTCTTCCTGTGGCACGTGGCCGCTATCGGTGAAGATCTTCAATTCTGAACCGGCGATGGCGTGGTGGAAACGCTCTGCGTCGGCGACGGGGATGAGGTGGTCTTGCGTGCCCCAGAGAATGAGCGTCGGCGTGTGGATCGCGGCAAGCGTCGCATCGCTGGCCTCGCGGCGTGCGCCGGTCTGCATTTGCAAGAGCACGCTGCGATGACCCGGCGCACGCGCCATTTCGACGTAGCGGGTGACCATGGCGTCGTCGGCTTTGGCGGGATCGGCGAAAGCGGCCTGAATGCCTTTGCGGAAAAGGCTGGTGTTGTCGAGATTCATGAGGATGGGGCCGAGCGTTGGATTGCGCAGCGCCTTCATCATCGGCGAGGTGTTGAGCGCGCCTTCGTTGGGATGCGGCCAACCGGCGGCGTCAACAAGAATGAGGCTGTCGAGTTGCTCGGGGTGCGCGAGCGCGTATTCCCAGGCGAGGTCGCCGCCCATTGAATTGCCGACGATGGTGAAGCGGGAAAGATGCATTGCTTGCGTGAAGGCATAAACCGCGTCGCGCAACGATTCGATTGAGGCGTGGTAGCCGGCCGGCGCTGAGGTCAGGCCGTGACCGGGCAGGTCGACGGAGATGACGCGATACTGCGCGCCAAGCTTCGGCGTCCAAGCCTGCCATGTGTATGTGGATGCGGAGTAGCCGTGCACGAGCAGGAGGGTTGGCCCTTGCGTGGCGCCTTCGTCGCGATAGTGCATGTGAATGCCGCCCGGCAAATCGACGTAGCGCGAGGCGCCGGTTTCATATTTGGCGGCGAGCGTGGCGTAGGGAATGTCGTCGCGCTTCAGCACGAAGTACGCGCCGATCAGCAAAACTACGATCAGGCCCACGATGCCGAACAGCCACTTGAACATGCCACCCTCCGTCGCGCGCCTAGAAACGGCGCGGGCGGGGCGGCGTCAAGCGCGCCAGCCGACGCGATGGGCCCAGGCTTCGAATTGCGCGCGGCGTTGCGCCAAATCCTCGGGTGGTTTGCCGCCTTCCGCCGCGGCGGTAGCGCGGATTTCGGCAATTGTGTCGGCCATCGGCGGAAGGCCGAGCGCGGCGCGCCGTTCGTCGACATTGGCGGCGTCGCGGATGGGCGAGGGCGAAAGCTGGCCGGTGGCGTCGTTCCAGTCGAGTTGTGTGCCGAAGGTTTGTTCGCGGCCTTCGTACATGGCGATGCGGTCGGAGAGATAGGCCGCGTCGAGCGCGCTGGCGTCGCCGCGCGGAATGGCTTCGAGCAAGAGCTCGAGCCCGCGTCGCTGTAGATCGGGACGGCTGATGGCGTGTTGCAGAATTTTGAAAGCCGCGGCGGCGCCGTCTTCGCCGACTTTGCTGCGGCCCGGCCAACCCAGCGCGGCGATGGCGTCGTCGAGCACGCGTGCATTGTCGAGGTGCACGGCTTCCATTTCGGGATTGTAGCCGTCGTACAGTGCGCCCTCTTGCACGAGCCGCGTGCGTGTTTGGTAGTCGCGTTGTATGGCGGCGACGAGTTTGCCGCGCCAGATGTCGTCAGTCATGGGCGCACACTGGACAAGCGGGGTCGTGGTGCAATGCGACAGTTCGGCTTTGCGCGGTTAGGCCGTCGTAAAGCAGCACGCGGCCGGCGAGGCTTTCGCCGGCGCCGGTGATTTCCTTGATGGCCTCCAGCGCTATGAGCGAACCAATCACACCCGTGAGCGCGCCGACGACGCCAACTTGCGCGCAGGTGTCCGCGTCTGGCGGAATCTCCGGAACGAAGCAGCGATAGCAGGGCAGACGCTGGTCTGGCGGGAGATGCTTGGTTGGTCCGGATTTGAAGGTGGCGACTTGGCCTTGCCAGCGGCCGACCGCGCCGGAGATCAGCGGGATGCTGAGTTGATGGCACGCAGCGTTGACGGCGAAGCGCGTCGCGAAATCGTCCGTGCCGTCGAGGACGAGCGTTGCGTCCTCTAGCAGTTCTGCTGCGTCAACTGGACCGCCGGCGCCCTCGCCGGCATCACCGGCGCTGGCCGGCGAGGGCGCCGGCGGTCCAGTTAGGCGCGCAGCGATTGCTTCGACTTGTACATTTGGGTTCAGGGCTTGCAGTGTCTCTTGCGCGCGTTCGACCTTGAGTGCGCCAACGTCCGCGCCGCGATAGAGGATTTGGCGTTGCAGATTTGAAAGCGAGACCGTGTCGTGGTCGATGATGCGCAGCTTGCCGATACCCGCCGCGGCCAAATAGAGCGCGGCAGGCGCCCCGAGTCCTCCGGCGCCGACGATGGCGACGGTCGCATTCTTCAAGCGCTGCTGCCCGGGACCACCGATCTCTTTGAGCATGATGTGGCGCACGTAGCGCTCGCGCTCGTCGTCGGAGAAGCTCATGGCCGCAGCATTTCGTGTGTGCGGTCTTCGCGGTTCGACACCGGCGTGAAGCCGATGGACTCCCAGAAGGCCTTCGAGCGATCGTAGGTCGCCCGCAAGGTCAGCTTGGGAGCGATGGCAAAGGCGTCTTGGATTAAGGTGTTCGCTAGCGCGCGGCCGACGCCGCCGCGACGCGCGGCGGACGTGACGTAGAAATGACGGATCCGCCGTTGGTCGGGTCCTGGGTCATATTCGTCAAAGGTCTGTGCACCGATAGCGATGAGTGCGCCTTCGTTGTGCGCATACCTCACAGTGGCGCGGTCATCGATGTCGTACACACCAACTCGCCAACGCGCGCCTAGTCGCGCGACGAAGTTATAGCCTTCGTCGGAAGCGATCTGCCGAAGCAATTCGTAGCCTTCCGGCAGGTCGGCGCCAGCGCGTGAAATGGTGAGCGGCACTCAGAGACCTTCGAACAGTACAGTCGAAAGATAGCGCTCGGCGAACGAAGGGACGATGACGACGATGCGCTTGCCTTTGTTCCCCGCGCGCTGGCCAACGCGGATCGCAGCCGCCAGCGCGGCGCCCGAGGAAATGCCCACCGGAATGCCTTCGAGCTTGGCGCATTCGCGCGCGTAGGCGACGGCGTCGTCATTGGTGACCTGCGCGATCTCGTCATAGATGTGCGTGTCGAGAATGTCGGGAATGATGCCGGCGCCGATGCCTTGAATTTTGTGTGGTCCAGGCTGGCCGCCAGAGAGTACGGCGGAGTCGGTGGGCTCAACGGCGACGACTTTGAGGCTAGGGACACGCTGTTTCAGGACTTGACCGGCGCCGGTGATGGTGCCGCCGGTGCCGACGCCCGCGACGAAGAAGTCGAGCTTGCCGCCTGTGTCGTTGAGAATTTCCTCGGCGGTGGTGCGGCGGTGAATTTCGGGGTTGGCGAGGTTTTGGAATTGTTGCGGCGTCACGGCGTTGGGTGTGTTGGCGCGGATCTCTTCGGCTTTGGCCAGCGCGCCGCGAATACCTTCGGGGCCCGGCGTCAGCACTACTTCGGCGCCGAGGATCGCCAGCATCCTGCGGCGCTCGATCGACATTGTCTCCGGCATCACCAGAATGCAGCGATAGCCGCGCTGCGCGGCGACGAAGGCAAGCGCGATGCCGGTGTTGCCGCTGGTGGGTTCGACGATCACGCTGCCGGGCTTGAGTTTGCCTTCTGCTTCCAGCGCTTCGACCATCGACACGCCGATGCGATCTTTCACCGATGCGATCGGGTTGAAGAACTCAAGTTTGCCCAGCAGCTCGGCGTCGCAGCCGTGAGCGGCGGCGAGCTTGCTCATGCGCACAAGCGGGGTATCGCCGATGGTTTTGGTGATGTTGTCGTAGATGCGGCCGCGGCCGGGCTTTTGATCGGGCATGGGAGGCGCTCCTCGTGTGTTCCTTATGCGACTCCAGCACGCGCGGTGAAAGCCGAATTCGCAACCGTTGCAGCGCGCCCGAGACAAAGGAACGCGTTGCGGCGGCGGCGACTCCTGCTCCAATAAAGAGATGACCGATGGCACAGCCTCCGCGCATCTGTTGCAGCCCAAATTGCTCGCCATGCTACGCGAAGGCTACACGTTCGACTCATTTCGACGGGATGCCGTCGCTGGCGTTACAGTTGCAATCGTAGCGTTGCCGCTGTCGATGGCTATTGCCGTTGCTTCAGGAGTTGCGCCCGAACGCGGCCTCTATACCGCGATCGTCGGCGGCTTCGTCGTCTCAGCGTTAAGCGGCAGCCGCTTTCAGATCGGCGGCCCGGCGGGCGCATTCATCGTCCTGGTCGCTGCCGCGGTTACGCAGCTTGGCGTGTCAGGCGTGCTGCTTGCGGTGCTTCTTTCGGGCCTGATGCTTGGGCTGCTCGGTCTCTTTCGTGTCGGCGCGCTGGTGCGCCACATTCCGCATGCTGTGACGGTTGGATTCACCGCGGGCATTGCTGTCACCATCGCGGCTAGTCAGATTCGAGACTTCGCCGGGATCAAGCTTAGCGGTCATGAGCCCGGCTTGCTCATTCCGAAGTTGGTCGCGCTCTTTCAGGGGTTGCCGGCTTTAAACCCATGGGCGCTGTTGATCGGGGCAACCACAACCGCCTTGATATTTGTATTCAAGCGCCTGAAGCCCACTTGGCCTGGAATGCTCATCGCCGTCGCTTTCGGTTCGGCGTTGGCGCTGTTGCTGCGCCTGCCGATAGACACGATTGCGTCGCGTTTCGGCGGCATTCCGCGTGGTCTTCCCGCACCAGCTATCCCGGTAATATCGATGCAGCTGTTAGCGAGCACTTTGCCGACCGCTTTGTCGTTTACACTTCTCGGCGCCGTCGAGAGCCTTCTCTCAGCGAAGGTGGCCGACGGCATGACAGGGCGCAAACATCGTTCGAATATGGAATTGATAGGCCAAGGCGCAGCCAACGTCGCATCCGCGTTGTTCGGCGGCATTTGCGTGACCGGCACCATAGCGCGCACCGCCACGAACATCCGGGCTGGCGCGCGTTCGCCGGTTTCGGGAATGTTGCACGCGCTATTCCTGCTTGCCTTCGTGTTGGTTGCTGCGCCGCTCGCCGGCTTCATTCCCCTTGCCGCGCTTGCGGGTGTGCTGATGGCAGTGTCGTGGAGCATGGCTGAAAAAGTGGAATTCGCGCGGCTGCTCAAAGCCTGGCCCAGCGCAATCGTTCTATTGACGACCTTTGCCGGCACCGTGCTGCGCGATCTGACCGCAGGCATCGTGCTTGGATGCGCGCTCGCGTTCCTGCTTGCGATGTTGCGGCGGCGCGTTGCGGAGGAAGGTGCGTGAGCGCCTGCGGCGAGCGCGAAGGGCTAGCCACGTCCGGTTGAGCCGAAGCCGCCCGCGCCGCGCGCGGTTTCGCTCAGCACGTCGACTTTTTCCCACGTGCCTTGCGTCACCGGTGCGATCACCATTTGTGCGATGCGTTCGCCGCGTTTGATGACGAACGGCTCTTGGCCGAGATTGATAAGGATGACTTTCACTTCGCCGCGATAGTCGGCGTCGATGGTGCCGGGCGTGTTCAGGCAGGTGACGCCGTGTTTGGCGGCGAGGCCGGAGCGTGGGCGAATCTGCGCTTCATAGCCCGCGGGCAGCGCGATGGTGAGGCCGGTGGGCGCCAATACGCGTGCGCCAGGCGCGAGCGTCATCGGTTCGCTCTCCGCCACGGCGGCGCGCAAATCCATGCCAGCGGCGTGCTCGGTTTCGTATGCCGGCAGCGCGAGGCCGTCGAAATGCGGCAACGGTGCGACTTGAATGGTGACGATGTTGGCCATGGCCGTGCTTATCGTGGATTCGCGCTGCACGGAACACCGCAACTTCGCGCGTGGTGCGCGAACCTTATGCGCTGCGCGGCGTTGATCGGGCGCCACTCCTCAACTTTGCATGGTGCTCACATGAAAAATCTCAAATCATTCGCGCTTGCGGCGGCATTCGCCACGAGCGTGCTTGTTTCCGCGTGCGGAACCACGACGGGCGATCGCGCGCTCTCCGGCGGTCTGATCGGAGCCGGCGCGGGTGCGGCTGTTGGCTCGCTGAGCGGCAATGCCGGCACAGGCGCGGTTGTCGGCGGCGTGGCCGGCGCGGCGGTCGGTGCGGCGACGACGCCCGATCAAGTGAATCTCGGCGATCCGGTATGGCGCGACTCGCACCATTGCGTTGAGCGCGACGGCAATGGCGATTGCGTGCGCTGGGAACACAACTAGTCGCAAACTTGATGCGCTGATGGCGGCGCGCTCTTCGCGGAGCGCGCCGCTTTGCGTTCAGCCGCGCGAAGCTTCGAGCAACGTCACCATCAGTGCGTTGAGCGGCGCGGCGATGCCGTGCTTGGCGCCGAGGCGAACGATCACGCCGTTGCGCGCGTCGAGTTCCATCGGACGTCCGGCGATGCGGTCGGCGTGCATGGAATTGATCGCGTCGCTCATTGTCGCCCGATAGCCGGCGATGACGCTATCGGGGAAGCTGGACTCGATCTTGGCGCCTTCAGCAGCGGCAACGGCAATACACTCGCGCATGAGACCGCGCATCAGCTCGGCGATGTCGTCGCGCGCGGCGATGCGCGGCGGCTGCATGGTGAGCGCGAACACCGCGCCAGCGCAGTTGACACAAAGCTTGCGCCACATGGCCGTGGTGAAATCTGGCGTCGTCGCGGCTTCGATTTTGGTGTTGGCGAAGAGCGCGGCGAAGGCTGCGCCATCGGCCGTTTCCGGCGTGAGCAACGCGCCGAAGCGGCGTTGATGGATGCGCCCCGGCGCGCGGCGTTCGGCGGGGAGATCGACGACAACCGGGACAAGGCGCGCGGGATCGGCGTATGCCGCGAAGCGCGCGACGTGCTCGACGCCGTTTTGCAGGATGGCGATGCGCGTTTCGGCGTGCGCGAGGTTGGCGAACCAGCGTGCCGCGACGGCTGCGTCGTAGGTCTTTGTGGCGACGAGCACCCAATCGGCGGGGGTGACCTGCGTGGGATCGGTGACGACGTGCGGCGTAGCTGTGAGCTTGCCGGCCGGCGTTTCAATTTCGAGCGTGTCGAAGGGCGTGCGCGCACACAGCGTGATGTCGTACGCATCGTCCTGCGCCAACCACGCGGCAATCGTGCCGCCGATGGCGCCGGGGCCGATGACGGCAATGCGCGTCACGGCGCCAAGCCGACGCCGCCGAGCGCAGCGGCGCTGATGACAAAGGTGCGGCGGGTCATGAACATGGTGCGGAGGGTAGCGACGCGCGCGACACTTTGAAAGCTGGAGCGCGGGCCTCCGGCCCGCATGCGCGGCGGGAATCGCGCGCTCCGACCTTTATCTGCTGGTATTATTTCTTGCGCGCTTTCGCTGTCAGTGCAGCGGCGATCCGCTCTGCCAGTTTCCGCGCCACCGCGTTCTTGTCCATGCGCGGCCAGGTTTCAGCGGCGGTCTTGGTGATCAGCAGCACTTGGTTTTCGGCGCCGCCCATGACGTCGCCGGAAACGTCGTTGGCGACGATCCAGTCGCAGCCTTTCTTGGCGATCTTGGCGCGCGCGTAGGCTTCGACGTTTTCGGTCTCGGCGGCAAAGCCGATGACGAGTTTCGGACGCTTCTTGCCGGGCTTCGAGAGCGTCGCGAGGATGTCGGGGTTTTCGGTGAGCGCGATGTTGGCGACGGCGCTCTTGGCTTTCTTGATTTTTTCCTCGGCGGTTTTCGCGGGACGCCAGTCGGCGACAGCGGCGACCATCACGGCGACATCGGCCGGCAGCGCAGCTTGTGACGCGGTGAGCATGTCGCGCGCGCTTTCGATGCTCACGCGTTTCACACGGGGAGGCGCGGCGAGACCAGTTGGTCCCGAAACAAGCGTAACTTCAGCGCCAAGATCGGCAAGCGCGGCGGCGATGGCATAACCCTGCTTGCCGCTGGAGCGATTGGAAAGAAAACGCACCGGATCGATGGCTTCCACCGTAGGCCCGGCGGTGACGATGGCGCGTTTGCCTTTAAGGGGGCCGTCGCTGAGCAGCGTGAGCGCGGCGTCGCGGATTTGCTCAGGCTCGGCCATGCGGCCGACGCCACTTTCGCCGCGCTCAGCCATCTCGCCAGCGTGGGGGCCCACGAAGCGCACGCCATCCGCTTGCAACGTTGCGAAGTTGCGCTTGGTCGCAGCGTTGGACCACATGAACGGATTCATCGCCGGCGCCATCAACACCGGCTTGTCCGTCGCGAGCAGCACGGCGGAAGCGAGGTCGTTGGCAAGGCCGTGCGCGCTCTTCGCCATGAGATCGGCGGTCGCGGGCGCAACAATGATCAGATCGCAATCGCGGGCGAGGCGGATATGGCCGACATCAAACTCGGCGTCGCGGTCGAAGAGATCGGTGAACACGCGTTCGCCGGAGAGCGCCTGCGCGGCGAGCGGCGTGACGAATTCTTGCGCGGCCTGTGTCATCACCACGCGCACGCCGGCGCCGGTCTCTTTCAGCCTGCGAATAAGTTCGAGGCTTTTGTAGGCGGCGATGCCGCCGCCGATGATGAGCAGGACGCGTTTGCTCATGGCGTCGCCGCGTTCTTTTCGGGCGCTTGGTCGTCAGCCGGCGGTTCGCCGGTGGGGATCGTCGTGCCGGTGACAGGATTGGTTGTCGGCGGACCAACGGGCGCGGGCGTGGCGGCGGCAGGCGTAGGCGCGGGCGCTGCTTGCACTTGCGCGAGCGGTGGTTGCGGCGGCGGCGCGGCCGGGCGGCCGGTGAGCACCAGCATGATCACCGCGCCCGCGAGCAGGCCGATCCAGAACGCAGGCAGCTGGTACCATTGCCGCTCTTGGCGCGGCGCTTCCGTGGACACCTTGCGCGCGGCGGCTTCGAGCGCGGCCAGCGTGTGCGGCAGACGGCGCAGCGCTTGGAAACCGGCGGCGGCTTCGTCAACGCCGCGGCGGGCGACGGCTTCGGGTCCGAGTTCGCGCTTCACCCAGCGCTCCACGATTGGGCGCGAGGCGGTCCACATGTCGTGCTTGGGATCGAGCGCGCGCGCCACGCCCTCCACTTGCACCATGGTCTTTTGCAGCAGCACCAGTTCAGGCCGCAAATGCATGCCAAAGAGATGGGTGACGTCGAACAGCTGCAACAGGAGGCGGCTCATGGAAATGCCGTCGGCGCTCTTGCCGAAGATCGGCTCGCCGATGGCGCGCAGCGCTTGCGCGAATTCCTCGACGCTGAAGCGCTCCGGCACGTAGCCGGCTTCCTGGTGCACTTCGGCGACGCGGCGATAGTCGCGCTTGAGGAAGCCGTAAAGGATCTCGGCGAGATAGCGGCGCTCTTTGTGGCCGATGCGACCCATGATGCCGAAGTCGACGATCCAGAGCTTGCCGTCCTTGCCGTAGATGAGGTTGCCCTCGTGCATGTCGGCGTGGAAGAAGCCGTAATCGAGCGCGGCGGCGAGGAAGCCGCGCGTCACGCACATGGCCAGATGCGCGCGATCAGCGCCGGCGGCAGCGAGGCCCTTGTTGTCGGTCAGCGCAACGCCCTCGATCCATTCGAGCGTCATTACGCGCTTGGCCGAACGCGACCAGTCAATCTTCGGCACGGCGAGGTAGCCGTCTTTCTCCGCAACCTCTTTGAACTCCGCAGCCGCGCCAGCTTCGAGGCGCAGATCGAGTTCGCGTTCGGTCGCAGCAGCGACGGTGTCGATGAATTGTACAGGCTCAAGCCGGCGCGAGCGCGGCGAGAAGAATTCGATCGACTGCGCCAGGAAGCGCAGCGCGGCCATCTCCTTGGCCATCTTGCGTTCGATGCGTGGGCGCAGAACCTTGATGGCGACCACGCCTTCGCGTGGCACGATCGCTTGGTGCACCTGGGCGATGGAAGCCGCGCCCACCGCTTCAGAGACGCCGCTGAACAATTCCTCGGTGCCGCCGAGTTCTGCGTTGATGGTGTCGAGCGCGGTGGTGCGCGAGAAGGGCGGCAGGCGATCCTTCAGGCGGCCGAGTTCTTGCGCGACGGTGACGCCGATCATGTCGGGGCGGGTGGCGAGGAATTGTCCGACTTTCACGTAGGCGGGGCCAAGGCGCTCAAGCGCGCGCGCCAAGCGCTCGCCGACGCTGCGGCCACGGCGGCGCTTCGCGAAAATCGAGAGCGCGGTGTGCAAGCCTTGCAGCGATGTCGGATAGCGGTCGTAGTACTCAGCCGGGAGCAGCGCGTCGTAACGCGCCAGCGTCACCGCGACGCGCAGCAGGCGCCACGTGTGCTCAATCGCGCCGGACGCAAAGCCAGTCAGCACCGCGATGACGACAACAACGAGGAGCAGTAACCAAAACACTAAACCGCCCAACCCCAATGCAGAGCGCAAACGCCGCCGGACATGTTGCGATAGCCCGCGCGGTTAAAGCCCGCCTCACGGATCATGCCTAAAAAGCGTTCCTGATCCGGAAACCGGCGGATGGATTCGACCAGGTATTTGTAGGAATCCGCATCGTTCGCGAGCAATTTCCCCAGCGCCGGGATCGCGTTAAAGGAATAGAAATCATAAACCGGCTCGAGCCCGCCGACAGCGAGGCGCGAGAACTCCAGGCAGAAGAAGCGTCCGCCCGGCTTCAGCACGCGCCGGGCGTCGGCCAGCACCTTGTCGACATTTGTACAATTCCGGATGCCGAAGCTGATGATGTAGGCGTCGGCGACGCCGTCATCGACCGGCAGATTTTCGGCGTCGCCTTCGTGCCAGTGGAGGCCGTCCTCACCTCGCGCGCGCCCGGCTTCGAGCATCTCGGCGTTGATGTCGATGACGTGGATTTCCGGCGGTTCGAGGCCGCGCCGCTTGGCGGCGGCGTCGCCGAGCTTCTTCATGCGGCGCGAGATGTCGCCGGTGCCGCCTGCAACATCGAGAATGAGTTCGCCCGGTTGTGGGTTGAGCTTGGCGACGGCGGCGTCCTTCCAGAGCCGATGCATGCCGCCCGACATGGCGTCGTTCATCAGATCGTATTTGGATGCGACCGAGGAAAACACGGCGCGCACGCGACCGGCTTTCTCGGCCTTCGGCACATTCTCAAATCCAAACGAGGCGGTTTCTTCGGCGGGGTTCGACATGCAAGCGTTCTAGCCACGCCCGCCGGTCAGAGCCATACGGCCTGACCACTGTTTCCGCTTAGATTTCCGTCAATTCGCCGCAGGGGTGTGGCTAGCTGCGCGCGCGCTCCAATTCGGCGGAGGCGTTCTTCTTCGAGACCGCGGCTTCCAATTGGTCGATCAGCGTCAGGAGTTCCTTCGCTTTGGCGCCGCCGATGACCGAGCGGCTGCGCAGCACGTTGTTGCGCATGTCGCCGGTGTAGGTCTCGCTGTTGTTCCCCGCGCCGGAGAGGCGCTGCAGCGTTTTCTCCGGCATGGTCGAAAACGCATGCAGGATCGCTGAGATGAGCCGCAAAGCCTCGACGTAGCGCGCTTGGAAGTAGCCCGCGGAATTGCTCGACAGATAGTTCGATAGCGCGCGCTCCAGAACCGGCGGCGTGGCGTTGTCGGGCACGTCAGCGGCAAAGAGCGCGAGCATGTCGGCGCTGAAGAAACGGAAAAAGAACTCGGCGGAGACGGCGTCGCGGGCGATCGCCAGCAGCATGTTGGTGAGCGGCGCAACGATCGGGATGCGCGCGCTCAGTGCGATGGAGGCGGAGGTCAGTTGCTTCTGGCTCTGGCGAAACTCTCGATAGATCGGCTCGCGCTCGACCCAGTCCAGCACGCGGCTGACGCGGCGGTTCAGGTCCGCTGCCGCGGCGAGCAATTCGGGCTTGGTCTGCGGCTGATACGTGGCGATGGTCTGCGCGCTGAGACGATCGGCGATGACAAGCAAGGTGCGGCCGTTGCGCAGATCGGCGATCAGATCTTCGGCCGTCTTCACTTCCTCGCGGATGTCGCACGCCAGTTCGCGGCGGGCTTGCGCGGCGCGCTGCCGCGTGGCGTCCCAGATCGAGTAGCCGGCGAAGAGGGCGCTCGCCGCGCCCGCGCCTGCGCTGATTGCGTTCCAATCGACCATTAGCTCGGCCCTCCCGGTTCTATCGTCTAGCGGGCGCGCATGACGAACGCTATGTCACGGCTTGAAATGTCGCGCACGGAAATCTCTTTTGTCGTGGGGCTCGACCCGGTCAGTCCGGTTTTGCCGCCGATGCGGGCGGCTGGGTTCGCGCACCGGTTCGCGGTGGTGCAGCACACGTCGCGGCCTGGTGCGGCGGATATGTATTTTGACGCGCACTTGTGGCGCGCATTGTTGGCGTTCGCGGAAGGGCTGGGTGCGGATGGCGGCGTGGTGACGATCGCGCAGGGCAAGCGCGAGCTTGCAGTTGCCGAGTTTTTGCGCGCTTGGGATGCGGAGGATGCGGCCGAGCGGGGTCCGCCGGACGCCATCGTGGTGCGGCGCGACGATGCTATGATCGCGTATATTGCGACGGAGCCGTGGGTCAACGTTGGCGGCCCTGCGCCGTATCATGACTCGTACACCTACGCGGTGTTTACGCACGAGGATATCGGCGCGCGGCTCATGGCGTTTCTCGCCGCGCGTGCCGATGCAGCAGGGTGGGATTTGGCGGACGAGGTGATGACGGCGCCGGTGCGCAAGCCGCGTTCGCTGCTGCAGAAGCTGTTCGAGTGAGGGGGCGCGATGCCTGAGCTCCCCGAAGTCGAAACTGTGCGGCGCGGTTTGGCGCCTGCGCTGGTTGGCAAACGTATCGCTTCAGCGAAGGCGAAGCGCGCTGATTTGCGGTTTCCGTTTCCGAAGCGGTTTGCGGCGCGGCTGAAGGGCCGGCGCGTGGATTCGCTGGAACGGCGCGCGAAGTATTTGTTGGCGCGTCTCGACGATGGCGTCGTGTGGGTGACGCATCTGGGCATGACTGGACGTTGGTCGGTGATCGGCGCGAAGCAGCAGCCGGGGGATTTCTATTATTCCGAACCGCCGGATCCGACGCATACGCATGTGGTGATCGACATGGAGTCGGGCGCGCGGCTGGAGTTCAACGATCCGCGCCGCTTCGGCTACATGGATTTGATCAAGGAAGACGAGCTTGAGGCGCATGCGTGGTTCAAGGGGTTGGGACCGGAGCCGCTCGGCAACGAATTTCATCTGCCGTATCTGAAGAAGGCGCTGGCGGGGAAGAAAGCGCCGATCAAGGCGGCGTTGCTGGATCAGCGCGTAGTCGCGGGTTTGGGCAACATCTATGTGGTGGAGGCGCTTTATCGCGCTGGCATCGCGCCGACAAAGGAAGCGGGACGCATCTCCGCGCAGCGTTTGGAAAAACTCTATCACGCCATCCGCGCGGTGTTGGAGGAAGCGATCGAGGCGGGCGGATCGACCTTGAGCGATTACGCGCAGGTCGATGGCGCCAAAGGCGGGTTTCAGCATCGCTTCCGCGTTTACGACCGCGAAGACGAGACGTGTCTGACGCCGGATTGCGGCGGCACGATTCAAAGGCTCACGCAGGGCGGTCGGTCGACGTTCTGGTGCCCGCGCTGTCAGCGTTAGTCTGAACTGGCGTGAAAGCCGGTGTTGGTCATCGTTGCGGGCGCGCGCTGGCCGCGGTTCATCAGGCGCAGCATGCTGACGCCGGCGGCGGCGACGGCAATGACGGCAGCAAGCGCCAGCGCAATCGGCGGCGCTGAATCTGGAAAGGCCTGAAACAGCAGCGCCGCGATCGCCGCACCCAAGCTTTGTCCCAGCACGCGGGCGGTGCCGAGCACGCCGCCGGCTGCGCCGCTGCGGTGGCGTGGCGCAGTGGCGAGCAGGGCGCGGTTGTTGGGCGCCTGGAAGAAGCCGAAGCCCAAGCCGCACAGCGCCATGCGCCAGACAATGTCGAAGGTGCTGTGTTGCGTGGAGATTGTCGCCAGCGCCGCGAGGCCGGCTGCGAGCGCAACCAAGCCAGCGCCGCCAAGAATGCCCGCGGGATATTTGTCAGCCAGACGTCCGGCAATCGGCGCGGCGACGCCAACCGCGAGCGGCCATGGCGTCAGCAGCAGGCCGATCTGCACCGGATCGTGCCCGAGCCGCACCAAAGCAAACGGGATGACCACGAGCGCCAGCATTTGTGCGGCGAACGAAGCGATCGACGTCGCCACCGAAAGCGCAAAGATCGGGATACGCAGCAGGTCGAACGGCAAAATCGGATGTTCGAGCTTCAGTTCGTGGCGGATGAGCGCGAGCAAGGATGCAACGGCAAGCAGCAATTCGATGGCGCCGAGCGCCCAGCCGCCGCTGCCATGCGCGAAGGCCTGCAAGCCGGTGATGAGCAGCGCGAACGCCGCGGCAGTGAGCGCTGCGCCGACGAGATTGAAGCGGCGATGGTGCTTGGGCGAATCTGGCAAGCTGGTCGCGGCCATGATCGCGGCAAGTACGCCGATCGGTACGTTGACGCCGAACAGCCAGCGCCAGTCGCCGAGCGCCAACAAGCCGGAGGCGATGGTCGGACCAAGGGCGGCGCTGATGGACACGACGACGGCGTTGATGCCGATGGCGCGGCCAAGCATGCGTGACGGATAGGTGTGGCGCACGAGCGCGCTGGTCACGCTCAAGATGCCGCCGGCGCCGATGCCTTGCAGCACGCGCGCAAGCGTCAGCTCGAAGAGCGTGTTGGAAAGCGCGCACGCAATCGAAGCGAGCGTGAAGATGATGACGCCAGCTTGGCTCACGCGCCGGTAGCCAACGATTTCGCCGAGCGCCGACAGCGGCAAGAGCAGCATCACCACGGCAATCTGATAGGCGTTGACGATCCAGATCGAACCGGCGGCGTCAGAGTGCAGGTCGCGGGCGATGGTCGGCAGCGCCACGTTGGCGATGGAGCTGTCGAGCACGGCGATCACAATCGTCAGCACGATGGCGACGATGGCCCAGTAGCGGCGCGGCGTGGGTAAGCCGTCCTGCGCGAGCAGCGGATCGATTGCGGCGGTGGAGTTCACGTGTGCGGCGGCCTCGAAACTTGACATAAGTCATGTCGCGCGCCCCGCCGAGTGGCGATGATCGCGCCGCGCACATCAAGCTGTGCTAAAATTTGACGCATGAGTCGGGTGGTGTTTCTGGCAGCGTTGGCGATGGCCGCACCGGCCTACGCAGATACGCGCTATTTCACCGAACTTTCTGATGTGCCGATGCCGTCCAGTTTCGCTGAAATAAACACGGTGGGTTTCGACAATGCGCAGACGCGCCTCGTCGTGGCGGACGCGGCGGGTGCGCAAAACCCCACGGATGTACGGTCATTCTACACCGAGAGCTTGCCGGCGCTCGGCTGGTCGCAAAGCCCGACGACGGATGGCAGCCTGGTGTTCGTGCGCGGGCGGGAACGTCTGCTGCTGGACGTGAGCGAGGCCGGCGGACGCACGCATCTGCACGTGCAATTGGTGGTGCGCGCGCCGCCGCCGGGCGGCGATTGATTTTCGCGCGCACGAGGCGCAAGCAAGCGCCCATGGCTTACGAAAACATTCTCGTCACCACCGACGATAAAGTCGGCGTTATCACGCTCAATCGGCCGAAGGCGCTGAATGCGTTGAACGACGCGCTGATTGCGGAACTGAGCGCGGCGCTCGACGGCTTCGAGGCGGACGACAACATCGGCTGCATCGTCATCACCGGCTCGGAGCGTGCGTTCGCGGCGGGCGCCGACATCAAGCAAATGGCGGAAGGCCAATTCAACGATTTCTACCGCCGCGATCCATTTCAGAATCTCGAGCGCGTGCCGCGTACAAGAAAGCCGCTGATTGCAGCAGTCGCGGGCTTCGCGCTCGGCGGGGGTTGTGAGCTGGCGATGATGTGCGATTTCATCATTGCAGCGGAAACCGCGAAATTCGGTCAGCCGGAGATCACGCTCGGCGTGATGCCGGCATGGGGCGGATCGCAACGGCTCACCAAGAGCGTGGGCAAGGCCAAGGCGATGGATCTGTGTTTGACGGGTCGCATGATGGACGCAGCGGAAGCGGAACGCTGCGGACTGGTCGCGCGGATCGTGCCTGCAGAAAAACTGATGGAAGAAGCGCTTTCTGCAGCGAGAAAAATCGCGTCGATGGGGCAACTTGCGACTATCGCCAACAAGGAAGCGGTGAACGCCGCGTTCGAAACGCCGTTGAATGAAGGGCTCAAATTGGAGCGGCGGCTCTTCTACGGACTGTTCGCTACCGAGGACCAAAAAGAGGGCATGGCCGCCTTCATCGAAAAACGCTCGCCAGCCTTCAAGAATCGCTGACCCATCGACATTTGACGGCGGCTTATCCCAAGGCTATAGCCCCGCGCTCGCATCGAACCAGAGAACGCAAAAGCAATGGCGAATACCAAGTCCGCAAAGAAGGCCGACCGCAGAAATGACCGCCGCACGGCCGTCAACAAGGCGCGTCGTACCCGCGTGCGCGGCACCTGGCGTTCGGTCGAAGAAGCGATTGCGTCGGGCGATGCGAAGAAGGCCCAAGAAGCGCTGAAGAAGGCTGAGTCGGAAACCATGCGCGCCGTATCCAAGGGCGTGGCGCACAAGAATACCGGCAGCCGCAAGGTTTCGCGTTTGGCCAAGCGCGTGAACGCGCTCTCCGGCGCTAAAAAGAGCTAATTTCAGCTGCCGAGGCAGCTCGAAAAAGTGTGTTTACAGGCACACTTACCCCCACCCTAAAATCGATGACAGTGATACGTCCGGAGGGTTAATACCCCTCCGTGTACGTCGTATTTGATATGTTCAACACGAGCCATAATTATCATGTAAAATCAGATAGTTATGGCGATTAACAGTTTCCCACAAATAGTTTAATTTCGGGTTGCTCGTTAGCTATTGACGAGGCCCCAGAGATCGGCGCATCGTTTCCCTCGTTCGGTGAGTTGTCACCGTCAGATGTCCTCAGTGACAGCGTTGCTTCGGCAGCGGGCCAAAAAACCATTTTGGCTCGGACGGGAGAGCTGTGTCGAACCGGCCGGGGCGGCCGTCAGATGGATAGTCTTCTAGCGGGGGTCAGCTAGTGGAAAAGGGCGAAGAACTAGCCCGCCGGGCTACGGCGGGAATGGGCGTCGCGCGGGCCTACGAGCTCGTGCGCAAGGAGCTGCTCGGCGAATTCGGGGCGGACGTTTACCGGTCCTATATCGACCCGCTGCGGCTCGTGGCGGAATGGAACGGCTCGATCCTGTTTCGCGCCAATACGCGCACGGCGCAGGAGCGCTTGCGCCATCAAGTGCAGAGTCGGCTGGAAGCGCGCTTGCGCGCCTATGAGCCGAACGTCGGTCCGATCGAGATTCTCCTCGAAGACGAAATTCCGGAAGACGTGCGCGAACTCGCGGACGTGCGCCTGGAAGAGAAGCGCGCCGCTGAACCGGCGCCAGTGTTTCAGCGCGCGGAGGGGTTCAGCTTCGAGAACTTCTGCGAAGACGAGTCGAATCATCGCGCCTTCACTGTCGCGCAAATGATCGGCGCGGGCGCGGGCGTCGCGTTTCCCGTGTGGCTGCTGCATTCGGCGCCCGGTTGCGGCAAGACCCACCTGGCGTGCTCGCTGGCGCGGATGGCGCAAGAAACGACGCCGCATCGCAAAGTGCTGATGCTGACGGGGCAGCAATTCCTCGAACAGTTTCAGTCGGCGTTGCACAACAAGAAGAACGCGCACGACTTCAAGGATACGGTTCGCTCGCCGGACTTGCTCATCATCGATGATTTCCATCGCATTTGCGGGAAAAAGGCGACGGAAGAAGAAGCGTTCGACGCGATCGCTGAAGTCACCCATCGCGGCGGGCAGGTGGTGCTCGTTGCCAATCACGGCGCTGAAGGCCTGGAAGGCCTCGCCGATGCGCTGCGCGCGAAGCTCAAGGGCGCCGCAGCTTGCGAAATACGGGAGCCGGAAGCGCCGTTGCGCCGCCGCATCCTGGACATGCGCGTGCAACATCACGCGCGTCTTTCTCCCGGTTTTGCCGTGGAGGCGGATGCGTTGGACATGATTGCCGAGCGCATGCACGTCACCGGCCGCGAACTCGACGGCGCGGTCTGCCAACTTCTCATCGAATGGAAAATCTCCGGAGGGACACCAGTGACTCTAGAAGCCGCAGCCAATGCTTTGCAGAATAAGCTGACCGATGCCGCAGAACGCCGCATCACCGTGCAGCTCGTGCAGAAGGTTGTAGCGCGTCACTACGGTATGACCACGCAGCAATTGCTGGAGCGCACGCGCCGTCACGCCATTGCACGGCCGCGCCAGACTGCGATGTTCCTTGCATGCCGGATGACGCATGCCTCGCTGCCGGATATCGGCGCGCGCTTTGGCGGCTTCGATCATACCACCATCATGTATGCGCGTGACCGCATCGCCCAACTCGTGGAGCAAGACCCGGTTGTGAAAGCGGAAATCGAAAACTTGATGCGCGCGATCCGCCGCGAGCCCTAAAGCTGGCGCACAAAGGCCGCGTGGGCCCCCAGAGCTTGTAAATTGCGCTTGGGGAACGCGTTGGTTCTGCTAGTTTCTCACCCCCGCATGGGCCCCGACTCAGGCCCGGCGGGGGTGATTTTATTTCCGGTTCTAGGCCCGCTACTGGGAACGCGACGAACCGGCGGCTCAGGATGAGGCAATGCGGCTGACCATCGAGCGCTCGGCGCTCCTGAAAGCGCTCAATCACGTGCAAAGCGTCGTCGAACGCCGCAATACGATTCCGATCCTCTCCAACGTGCTGATGTCAGCGCAGGGCGACGCGCTAAAGCTCACCGCCACCGATCTCGACATCGAGATTTCGGAAGCGGCGCCGGCCGAAGTGGAGCGCGGCGGACAGACAACGGCGCCGGCCAATTATCTCTACGACTTCGTGCGCAAACTGCCGGAAGGCGCGCCGGTGAAGCTGGAAGTTTCGGGCGACGATCCGCGGCTCTTCATCTCGGCGGGCAAGTCGCGCTTGCATCTGCCGATCCTGCCGGCGGGCGATTTCCCGTCGATGCCCTCGGATGGGTTTGAGACCAAGTTCGAAGTTGAGCCGACCGAGTTGGGGCGCCTGATCGATAAGACGCGCTTTGCCATTTCGACGGAAGAAACGCGCTATTATTTGAACGGCATCTTCATGCACGTCGCGACCAATCCCGAGGGCGCGGAAGTGTTGCGCGCGGTGGCGACGGACGGTCACCGCCTGGCGCTTGCGGATGCGGCCGCGCCGAAGGGTGCGAAGGGCATGCCCGGCGTGATCGTGCCGCGCAAAACTATCGGTGAGCTGAAGCGCTTGCTGGATGATGCGGCAGATATGGTTGAGATCGCCGTGTCGCCGCAAAAGATTCGTTTTGCGCTCGGCGATGCCGTCCTCACTTCGAAGCTGATCGACGGCTCGTTCCCCGAATACGCGCGCGTTATTCCGAAGAACAATTCCAAGAAGCTGAAGATCGACAACAAGTCGTTCTCGGAAGCGGTCGATCGCGTCGCCACGGTATCTGCGGAGCGTTCGCGCTCGGTGCGCCTGGCGCTTGAGAAGGGCAAGATGACGCTGACGGTCAACAACCCCGACGCGGGCGTGGCGACCGAAGATCTCCCGGCTGAATACAAAGACGACGCCATGGAAATCGGTTTCAACGCCAAATACCTGATGGACGTGGCCCAGCAGATCGAAGGCGAAGAAGCGTTGTTCGAGCTGGCGGACTCCGGCTCGCCGACCTTGGTGCGCGACGAAGCCGACGAGCAGGCGCTCTACGTGCTGATGCCGCTGAGGGTTTAGGTATGAACGGCCGGCGCCCTCGCCGGCATGAACGCCGATTTTTAGGCCCTTGCGCGCCAGTGCTTGCGCACCAAGTCATCGCCAGATGTCAACGAATAAGAAGGCCGGCGAGGGCGCCGGCGGCCCATAATGAGTCATCGGCTCTCCGTCGCCCGCCTGACGCTTACGGATTTTCGCAACCACGCCGCGCTCGATCTCGAGCTTGATGCGCGCCCGGTGTGCTTGTTCGGTCCGAACGGCGCGGGCAAAACCAATCTGATCGAAGCGCTGACGGTGTTGTCGCCAGGCCGTGGCTTGCGTGGTGCGACGCCGTTGGAATTGGCGCGCGATGGCGGCGGTGATCGTTTGCAGCCGTGGGCAGTGTCGGCGCGCGTGGCGCTCGACGACGATCTCACGATCATCGGCGCGGGCGCTGAGCGCACGCCGGAGGGTGGTGTGAAGCGGATCATGCGGCGCGACGGGCGGCCAGCGACGGCGTCCGATCTTGCCGATGCCGCGCGCATGACGTGGCTGACGCCGGCGATGGATCGTTTGTGGTCCGGACCCGCCGGCGACCGGCGGCGCTTTTTCGATCGGCTGACATTGTCGCGCGCTGCGGAGCACGGCGCGGCAGCAGCGGCTTATGAACGTGCGATGCGGGAGCGCCAGCGGCTGCTGAGCGAGCGTGTGTTCGACGAGACTTGGCTGGGCGGCTTGGAACGGGAAATGTCGGCGCATGGGGCGGCGATCGCGGCGGCGCGCGTGGAAACGCTGCACCGGCTGCAGGATTCGATCGACGCGCGGCCCGATGGCGCGTTTCCAAAGGCGGTGCTGGCGCTGGAAGGCATGCTGGAAGAACGCTTCGAGCGTGGTGCGAAGAGCGCCGACGTCGAGGAGGATTTCGCCGAGGTCTTGCGTGAGGTGCGTCCGCGCGATGCCGGCGCGGGCAGAGCGCTCGATGGTCCCCATCGCAGCGACCTGAAGGCCAGTCACGCCGCCAAGAACATGCCGGCGGATCAATGCTCGACCGGTGAGCAGAAGGCGTTGCTGCTGGGACTAGCGCTCGCACAGGCGCGCGCGCTCGCGGCTGATCCTGGCGCCGGGCCTGCGCTCATCCTGATCGACGAGGCCGCGGCGCACTTGGATTCCATGCGGCGCGCGGCGTTGTTCGACGAATTGCTGGCAAATCCCGGTCAAGCGTGGCTGACCGGAACGGATGCGAGTTTGTTCGAAGCGTTCGGCGCGCGCGCGCAGATTTTCGAAGTGCGGGACGGCTCGGTGCGGGGGGTTTGATGTTTGTCCATCGCGGAGAGGCGAGGAGCCCAATCGCGGTCGGCGCCGAGCGGGTCACCGGTCATCAAGGTTGACCGCGCGCCGGTGAGGCTGTTTCTGCCAGATTGGGGGCAGTCTTGATCCAGGAATTCATCCAGTCCGTCATCGCCACGTACAAAAAGGGAAACGCTGGTGAGCACTCCTACCGCCCGGCGCTGCAGACCCTGTTCGACAAACTCGCACCCGGCAAGGTGTCCGCGCTCAACGAGCCAAAGAAGATCGACGTCGGCGCGCCGGATTTTTCGATCAGCCGCCATAAAGGCACAAATGACATCGTCATCGGCCATTGCGAGGCCAAGGATATCAATGTCGATCTGAAGAAGATGAAGGACGCCAACGCGGCGCAGAAGAAGCGTTATGTCGGCGGTTTGCAGAACCTGCTCTACACCAATTGTCTGGAATGGTTGTGGTATCGCGACGGCGAGCTGAAGCATGAGGTGCGCATCGCCGATTTTCTAATGGGCGTGCAGCCTAAGCCCGAAAACTATGCCGCGCTGGAAGCGCTTCTACGCGAGTTCATAGCGCAAAGCCCGCAGACCATCACCTCATCGCGCGCATTGGCCGAGCGGATGGCGGGCAAGGCGGCGCTGATCAAGGACATTCTCGCCAATGCGCTGCTTCAGGATAAGGACGGTTCGTCCGATTTAATGGATCAATATAATGCGTTCAGGGAACATCTGATCCATGACATTTCAATCGCCGAGTTCGCCGACATCTACGCCGAGACCATAACTTACGGCATGTTCGCCGCGCGCCTGCATGACAAAACGCTCGGGGACTTTACCCGTCAGGAAGCGCTGGAGCTTTTGCCGAAGTCCAATCCGTTCTTGCGCAACCTTTTCACCTATATCGCCGGGCCAAATCTGGACACGCGAATCGCGTGGGTTATCGACGATCTAGCCGAGCTTTTTCTTGCCGCGAACGTCTCCGCGCTGATGGAAAAATATGGCCACACCACGCAGCGCAACGACCCGTTCCTGCATTTCTACGAAGACTTCCTCAAAGCCTACAATCCCGCCAAACGCGATGCGCGCGGCGTTTGGTACACGCCTGAGCCGGTAGTGAATTTCATCGTTCGCGCCGTGGACGATGTCTTGAAAACGGAATTCGGCCTCGCCGATGGGCTGGCCGACACGTCGATGGTCACGATCCCCTGGGATACCGGCCAGAAGGACAAGAAGGGCAAACCGATCATCACCTCGAAAGAGGTGCATCGTGTGCAAATTCTCGATCCAGCCACGGGGACGGGGACATTTCTCGCCGAGGTGATCAAGCAGATTGCGCCGAAGGCGAAGGAAAACGCGCCGGGCTTGTGGGCCAAGTATGTTGAGAAGGACTTGATCCCGCGCCTGCACGGCTTTGAGTTGCTGATGGCGTCGTACGCCATGTGCCACATGAAGCTCGACATGGTGCTGCGCGAATACGGCTACGAACCGACTAAGGATCCGCCACGCGTTTCGGTGTATCTCACCAACTCGCTGGAAGAAGGCGAGCCCGCCAACCAAACGCTGCCGTTCGCGCAATGGCTGTCGAACGAGGTGAAAGAAGCGAACAAGATCAAACGCGATATGCCGATCATGTGCGTCATCGGCAATCCGCCGTATAGCGGGCATTCGCAGAATAAGGGGGAATGGATTTCTCTGCTGATGGAGGCATACAAGCAGAGTCCCGAGCTAAAGCGTCCTGCCCAAGCTAAATGGTTATCCGATGACTATGTAAAGTTTATCAGAATGGCGGAGCACCTTATCGAGAAAAACGGCGAGGGAGTTTTAGCCTTCATTACGAACCACGGATACCTCGATAATCCGACATTCTTGGATATGCGTCGGCATTTGATGGAGACGTTCGACAAGATCTATGTGCTCGATCTGCATGGCAACGCCAAAAAGAAAGAAGTCGCTCCGGATGGTTCTGGGGACAAGAACGTATTTGATATTCAGCAGGGTGTTGCAATCATAGTTGGCGTGCGCGGCAATCGTTCACGAACGAACGAACGAACGAACGAACGAACGAACGAACGAACGAACGAACGAACGAACGAACGAACGAACGAACGAACGAACGAACGAACGAACGAACGAACGAACGAACGAACGAACGAACGAACGAACGAACGAACGAAGTTCGTCATTCCCACGTCTGGGGCTCGCGCGACTCTAAGTACGCATTTCTGTTAAACTCCAATCTCGCTGAAATTCGCTTGGCGGACGTTACACCGACAGAAGCGCCGTGGGAGTTTGTTCCACGAAACAGAGAGCGACGAGCCAACTATCGTGAAGGGTTCGGGGTGCCGGAACTTTTCTCGGCGAATGGCGCTCCTGCACCCGGCATTGTCACGACGCAGGACGACTTTGCGGTTTCGTGGACACGAGATGATGTTGGAAAGAAGATCGAAGTGCTACTTCGTACTTCCGACGAAGCTGAAGCGCGGAACGCGTTTAAGCTCTGTACGCAGGACCAGTGGAGCTACCAAGAAGCCAAAATAGCGTTAAGCCTGGCTGAGTGGCGAAATCTGATCGAGCCCATCGCTTATCGTCCACTAGATTTTCGATTTACGGTCTATGATTCACATGTGGCTGTGCACTTGCGCGACCGCGTCATGAGGCACGTGCGCAGACGAAACAATGTCGCAATGTCGCTCACGAAGAAGATAGACGAGGTTCGGCCGTTTACGGATGTGTTCGCTTTTGACCAACTTATTCAACACCATTCTCTGAGCCTGAAGGAAGTCAACTATCTCTTTCCCCTCTACCTCTACCCCGACTCCACCGAACTCGATCAAACGCGCCGCGTCAATTTCGACCCAAAGCTTTATGCCAAGCTCCGCGCGCTTGCGGCGCACGCTAAGCGTGGCGAGCCGGATGAAGTCGCCGTGTTCGATTACATCTACGGCGTGCTGCATTGCCCGGCTTATCGTGAAACCTACGCCGAGTTCTTGAAGATCGATTTCCCTCGGATACCTTGGCCGTCCTCTCCGGCGGTGTTCTGGGATGTGTCCGATAAGGGCGGGCAATTGCGGCGCCTACATCTGATGGAGCCGGCCGCGATTGGCGACACGCCCTATCCATTCGCGGGCGCGGGGGAAGGGATCGTTGAGAAGCCGGTGTTTCGCGACGGCGCTGTGTGGATCAACGCTGCCCAGCGCTTCGAGAACGCACCGGAGATTTCATGGGGTTTCCACATCGGCGGATACCAGCCGGCGCAGAAATGGCTAAAGGACAGAAAAGGACGCGCGCTCGATTATGCCGACGTGCAGCACTATCAGCGCATCCTCAAAATTCTGTCGGAAACCGATCGCATCATGAAGATGATCGACATGCCACTTTAGCGGCGCGGTCGCCTTGCGACGCCGGGGTCCGCGGTTCTGCTGCCAGCGATCAGGGCAAGTGCCCACCTGGACGATGCCGATGGCCTTGCCGCTCAGGGAAGGGATTGCGGTGCGGAACGGGGTCGCCCTAGTGTGGCGGACGAGGAAAACCCATGGCCAACCCCGACTACGTCTCGCGTCATAACGAAGAATTCGTCTTCGACTACGACCCCAACGAAAATCCCTGGACGACCGATCTGTCGACGCTCGACATGAGCCGTGGCGAACGTTTTCGCGACAACACCTTCGAGCCCTTCTTCGAGCGGCTGCGCAAGGAAGACCCGGTTCATTATTGCCCGGACAGCCTCAACGGACCTTACTGGTCTATTACCAAGTACAACGACATCATGGCGGTCGACACCGACCACCAGCGTTTTTCGTCCGAACCGTCGATCGTGTTGTTCGATCCGGAAGAGGATTTCCCGCTGCCGATGTTCATCGCCATGGATCCGCCGAAGCACGACGTGCAGCGCAAGACGGTGTCGCCGATCGTTGCGCCTAATCACCTCGCGCACCTTGAGCCGATTATCCGCGAGCGCGCCGGTAAGCTGCTCGACGAAGTGCCGCGCGGCGAGACCTTCAATTGGGTCGACAAGATTTCCATCGAACTGACGACGCAGATGCTGGCGACGTTGTTCGATTTTCCCTGGGAAGACCGCCGCAAACTGACGCGCTGGTCGGACGTCGCCACGGCTGCGCCCGGGCAGGGCGTTGTCGAGACCGATGAGCAACGCCGCGAAGAACTGATGGAGTGCCTGAACTACTTCAACAATCTCTGGCATGAACGCGCCAATTCGCCGCCGCGCCCAGACTTGATTTCGATGCTGTCGCACGGCGAAAGCACGAAGAATATGCCGCCGATGGAGTATCTCGGTAACCTCATCCTGCTGATCGTGGGCGGCAACGACACGACGCGCAATTCGATCACCGGCAGCGTCTACGCGCTCAACAAATTCCCCGATCAGATGGCCAAGGTGCGCGCCAATCCTGATCTGATCCCGTCGCTGGTATCCGAGACGATCCGTTGGCAAACGCCGCTTGCCTTCATGCGCCGTACGGCGCTGGAGGATGTCGAGATCGGCGGCAAGCTGATCAAGAAGCACGACAAGGTGGTGATGTGGTACTGCTCGGGCAATCGCGATGACGAGGTCATCGCCGATCCGAACACGTTCAATATCGAGCGCGATAACGTGCGGCGGCACCTCTCCTTCGGCTTCGGCATCCACCGTTGCGTCGGCAATCGCCTCGGCGAAATGCAACTCCGCATCGTCTGGGAAGAGATCCTGAAGCGCTTCAAGAAGGTCGAGGTGATGGGCGAGCCCACACGCGTTTATTCGTCGTTCGTGAAGGGCTATTCGCACCTGCCGGTGCGCGTCAGCTGAGCCGCTAAAAACGCTGCATTTTGAAGCGCTTCTGCGGCGCTGAATCCGCACCCGAAAGCAAGACTTTTGGGTGCGAAACCCCTATATTGGGGGATGTTTTCCAACACGATTCGAGCAGCATGAACGCGCCCCAAAACGCACCGGCGGCCGCGCCCGAATATGGCGCGGATTCCATCAAAGTTCTCAAGGGCTTAGATGCGGTAAGGAAGCGGCCGGGGATGTACATTGGGGATACGGACGACGGGTCCGGTCTCCATCACATGATCTATGAGGTCGTCGACAACGCCATCGACGAGGCGCTGGCGGGGCATGCGAAAAATGTGGACGTGGTTCTGCATCCGGATGGCTCGGCCGAAATCGTCGACGACGGGCGCGGCATCCCCACCGACATTCACGCGGAAGAGGGCGTATCGGCGGCTGAGGTGATCATGACCCAGCTGCACGCCGGCGGTAAGTTCGACCAGAACTCGTACAAAGTCTCCGGTGGCCTGCACGGCGTCGGCGTTTCGGTGGTCAATGCCCTCAGTGAATGGCTTGACCTCACCATTTGGCGGAACGGCAAAGAGCACACCATGCGCTTCGTCCATGGCGATGCGGCAGCCCCCTTGCGCATGGCCGGGGACGCGCCGGCGGGCAAGCGCGGCACCTCCGTGCGCTTCCTGGCGTCGCCCAAGACCTTCACCATGACCGAGTACGACCGCAAGACGATTGAACACCGTCTGCGCGAGCTCGCGTTCCTGAACTCCGGCGTGAAGATCAATTTCAAGGATTTGCGCGGGCCAGAACCGTTCGCGGAAACGCTCTATTACGAAGGCGGCGTCAAAGCCTACGTCGCCCACCTCGACCGTTCACGCACCGCCCTCATTCCCGACGCCATCTACGCCATCGGCGAAAAGGACGGCATCACCGTCGAAGCGGCGATGCAGTGGAACGACGGTTATCACGAGAACACGCTCTGCTTCACCAACAACATCCCGCAGCGTGACGGCGGCACGCACTTGGCCGGCTTCCGCGGCGCGCTCACGCGCGTGGTGAACAATTACATGCAGTCGAGTGGGCTTGCGAAAAAAGAGAAAGTCGAAATCACCGGCGACGACGCGCGCGAAGGCTTGACCTGCGTGCTCTCGGTCAAAGTGCCCGATCCGAAATTCTCGTCGCAAACAAAGGAAAAGCTGGTCTCCTCGGAAGTGCGCCCGGTGGTTGAAAGCCTGATGGCCGATGCGCTGACGCAATGGTTCGAGGAAAACCCCGCGCACGCCAAAAACGTGATGGGCAAGATCGTGCAAGCCGCCGCCGCGCGCGAAGCGGCGCGCAAAGCGCGGGAAATGCGCCGCAAGTCGTCGCTCGATGTGGCCTCGCTGCCGGGTAAGCTTGCGGACTGCCAAGAGAAGGATCCGGCCAAGTCGGAGCTCTTCATCGTCGAGGGTGACTCGGCCGGTGGTTCAGCCAAGCAAGGCCGCAATCGTGAGACGCAAGCGGTGCTGCCGCTGCGGGGCAAGATTTTGAACGTCGAACGCGCGCGCTTCGACAAGATGCTGACCAGCGAACAAGTCGGCACGCTGATCACTGCGCTCGGCACCGGCATCGGCCGCGACGATTTCAATATCGAGAAGCTGCGCTACCACAAGATCATCATCATGACCGACGCCGACGTCGACGGTGCGCACATCCGTACGCTTCTATTGACGTTCTTCTATCGGCAGATGCCGGAGCTGATCGATGGCGGCTATCTCTACATCGCCCAGCCGCCGCTCTACAAAGCCAGCAAAGGCAAGTCGGGCCGCTATTTGAAGGATCAAGCCGAGTTCGATGCGTTCCTGATCGAAGAAGGTTCGGCGGGCGCGGTGCTGGAAGCGGGCGGCGCGCAATTCGCGGGCGACGATCTGAAGCGCTTGGCGCGCGAAGCCTCGATGGCCGAAGCCTTGATCAAACGCTTGCATGCGCGCGCCGCGGACGTGGTGCTCGAACAAGCCGCACTCGCGGGCGCGTTTGCGCAAGGCGCGGGCGATGCGCAAGCGATCGCGGCGGCGGCGCGTTTGAATCTGCTCGCCGAAGAAGGCGAAGCGACGTGGACGGGCCGCTTCGATCCCGATCAAGCGCTGGTGCTCGAGCGCGTGGTGCGCGGCGTGACCGAGCGCGTGACGCTCGACAAGCTTTTCCTCGCCTCCGCTGATGCGCGCCGCCTGGCCGATCGCGCGCCGGCGATGCGCGAAACGTACGAAACGCGCGCGGTGCTGAAGCGTGGCGCCGATCTGATCGACGTGTTCGGGCCGCTGTCGCTGTTGAAGGCGATCGAGGACGCAGGCTCTAAGGGCATCAGCGTGCAGCGTTATAAGGGCCTAGGCGAGATGAACGCCGAGCAGCTGTGGGAGACCACGCTGGATCAAGAAGTGCGCTCGCTGCTGCAAGTGAAGGTCGAACACGGCGACGACGCCGACGATCTGTTCTCGAAGCTGATGGGCGACGTGGTCGAGCCGCGGCGGGAATTCATCCAGGAGTTCGCGCTGGAAGCGGATGTGGATGCTTAGGGGACGATTCGCTCATTTTGAATCGGAGGCGGAATTCATCAGTAGAGCGTGGTGATCGCACGTACGTTCATGCCCACGTGATTCGCGGGTGTGCGTGTGGCCAAGGCGAAAGAAAAAAAAGCTCATCTCTGGGAGCGCGATAAGCACGATTGGTACGTTGAGCCGTACGAGTGCTCGGCTGCGCTATTTGCTGTCGAAGCTTTCCGTGGCGCGATTTGGGATCCCGCCTGTGGAGTGGGCCGCATCGTAACCGAGGCGCAGCGTGCGGGGCTCAGCGCCATTGGCACCGACATTGTCAAGCGCTCTGACGTCTGCACATTGCGATGTGATTTTTTGAAACAACAGCCAGACATCAAGTTTTCGAATATCGTGTCAAATCCGCCCTTCGGTGTTGCGGAAGAGTTTGTACAGAAATCACTTACGCTCGTTCGAAGTGGTGGCAAGGTTGCGATGCTCTTGCCCTTAGTTTGGATGGCGGGTTTCTCCGCAAAGCGACAATGGCTTCCGCGATCGCCGTTGCGCCGAGTTTTCCCCTTGTCGCCAAGACCTTCAATGCCACCCGGCGCTGTGATTGCTGCCGGCGAGACGCCGGGAAACGGTACAAAAGACTTCGCCTGGTTTCTCTGGCAGAATGGGTACTCTGGCACACCTGAAATCGTCTTCCTAAATACGTCTGCTTATAAGCGTCAAAGACGCAACAAGGAGGAAGCGCAAAATGAGGGCCGAGCCGAGCGGCATCAGTCTGACGGACGAGGACGCCGCAATCGTAAAAGGGATGCTGCAAAGGGGTGACCGCCAACACGACATAGCTGCGTATTTTGGCGTCAATGGCGGACGAATCGCGGAGATCGCAACCGAGACTACCTTTGCGCATGTGAAAGTTCACACGAATGATCTGCCGCCTCCAGGTCCGTATTTGACCGGCAAGGCATCGCTGGCGGTGAAGAAACGTCTTGAAGACATCAGAGCTACTTTGGCCGCCGCTATGATGCGAATTGACGAGGAATTGGACAAACTCAAGTAAGAGTTTCCCGCGGCAAAACCACTCGAGCAAGGCGGTCGAGTGGCGACAGGGCGGGGCACGATCATTTGCCGGCGCAATTGCGCTTGGTCCCTGGGTTCCGGGTTCGGCCTTCGGTCGCCCCGGAACCACTCGGAGGGTGATTGGTGGGTTAGTGTTCAGTGGCGAGCCTTGTGTGCATTGAACGGTGGTGGCGACACCTTTGAGTTGTTCCGGGGCTCGCGAAGCGAGAACCCGGAACCCAGGGGGCAATCACCGCGTCCCTTCAGCCCCTGGCTTCCGGATCGCGCTCCGCGCGTCCGGAATGACTCTGGCGCTATTCGCGAAACGTTGGTGGGCGGATGGGGTTGTGGAAGTGCTCGTAGAGATCGCGCCATTGCGGGTTTGATTTTTCGATAAGCGCAAGCTTCCAGGCGCGGCGCCATTTCTTCAGTTCTTTTTCGCGGGCGATGGCGATGTGCATGTCGTCGTATTGTTCGTACCACACGAGAAGCTTGCAGTTGTATCTGCGTGAGAAGCCGGGGACTTCGCCTTCGCGATGTTGATGTGCGCGGGCTGCGAGATCGCTGGTGACGCCGAGATAGAGTGCGCCATTGCGCTGGCTGGCCATGGGCGTGCTTTGCTGCCGGCATCCCGACTGGCTCACGATGTCATCAAGCGTCGATGAGCGGTGCGTTCAACGCGTAAAGCGACGTCGTCTGCGGGATCGCTGCGCTCTCACGCGCTCGCGCGGTTTTTCACGAGATCGTCCACCACGCTGGGATCGGCCAGCGTCGAGGTGTCGCCGAGATTGCCGACATCGTTTTCGGCGATCTTGCGCAGGATGCGGCGCATGATTTTGCCGCTGCGGGTTTTCGGCAAGCCCGGCGCCCATTGGATGATATCGGGCGTGGCGGTGGGGCCGATTTCGGTGCGCACCATTTGCACCAGTTCGCGTTTCAAATCGTCGCTTGGGTCGATGCCTTGCTTCAAGGTGACGTAGCAATAGATGCCTTGGCCCTTGATGTCGTGCGGATAGCCGACGACGGCGGCTTCCGCGACTTTCGTATCGGCGACCAGCGCGCTTTCGATTTCGGCGGTGCCGATGCGGTGACCGCTGACATTGAGCACGTCATCGACACGGCCGGTGATCCAGTAATACCCATCCTTGTCGCGGCGACAGCCGTCGCCGGTGAAATACATGCCGGGATAGGCCGTGAAGTAGGTGTCGAAGAAGCGTTGATGATCGCCATAGACGGTGCGCATCTGACCGGGCCAGGAGTCGAGCAACACAAGATTGCCGCTCGCCGCGCCTTCGAGAAAATTGCCTTTGTCGTCGACGAGAGCAGGCTTGATGCCGAAGAACGGACGCGTGGCGCTGCCGGGCTTCATGGCGGTGGCGCCGGGCAGGTTGGTGATCAGCGCGGCGCCGGTTTCGGTCTGCCACCAGGTATCGACCACCGGGCAACGCGAGTCGCCGACCGTGCGATAGTACCAGAGCCACGCTTCCGGATTGATGGGTTCGCCGACAGTGCCGATGAGACGCAAGGATGCGCGCGAGGTTTTCTTCACCGGCGCTTCGCCGTCGCGCATCAGCGCGCGGATGGCGGTGGGCGCGGTGTAGAAGATGTTGACCTGGTGTTTGTCCACGACTTCCCAGAAGCGCGACACGCTCGGGTAGTTCGGCACGCCCTCGAACATGAGCGTGGTCGCGCCGTTCGCGAGTGGACCGTACACGATGTAGGTGTGGCCGGTGACCCAGCCCACGTCAGCGGTGCACCAGTAGATGTCGCCATCGTGATAGTCGAAAACGTATTGATGCGTCATCGAGGCATAGACGAGGTAGCCGCCGGTGGTGTGCAGCACGCCCTTGGGTTTGCCGGTGGAGCCCGAGGTGTAAAGGATGAACATCGGGTCTTCCGCGTTCATCGGCTCGGGCGGGCAGTTGGTGGTGACCTTGTCGGCCACTGTTTCGTAAACCACATCGCGGCCGTCGGTCATCGGCACGCTCGCGCCGGTATGCGTAACCACAAGCACGGTTTCGACGTGCGTCGCCGTATGCGCGTGCGTTAGCGCCTCATCGACATTGTGCTTGAGCGGGATGGTCTTGCCGCCGCGCACGCCTTCGTCGGTGGTGATCACCACTTTGGATTCGCAGTCGGCAATGCGGTTGGCGAGGCTTTCGGGCGAGAAGCCGCCGAAGACGACAGAGTGAACCGCGCCGATGCGCGTGCACGCCAACATCGCATAAGCGGTGGCGGCGATCATCGGCATGTAAATGGTGACGCGGTCGCCCTTTTTGACGCCAATGCTCTTCAGCACATTGGCGAAGCGGCAGACCTCTTCGTGCAATTGCGTGTAGGTGATGGACTTGGATTGGGTGGGATCGTCGCCTTCCCAGATGATGGCGACCTGATCGCCGCGCTTTTGCAAGTGGCGGTCGATGCAATTGGCGGAGACGTTGAGAACGCCATCCTCGTACCAGCGGACGTGGAAGTCGTCCTTGCTGAAGCTCGTATCCTTCACCTTGGTGTAGGGCTTGATCCAATCGAGACGCAGGCCGTGCTTGCCCCAGAACGCCTCGGGATCGGCGAGGGCGGCTGCGTGCATAGCGCGGTAGGCGACATCGTCGACATAAGCCCTATTGGCCCATTCGGCGGGGACGGGAATGACGACGTTCTCGGACATGGGCTTCTTCTCCCTTGGCGCGTTTGTCGCCTTTGACGGAACCGGCTTCAAGCCGATGCGCGCGATGGATGTTGCTGAATCGTAGGGCGGGAACGGGAAACCGGCTGGCTGACGCCACGTTGCAAGGGCGGGCCGGGTTCCGGGAGTAGATAAAATGAAGCGTCTTTTCGTTCTCTGCGCTACGGCGTGTCTGATCGCTGCACCGCTCGCCATCGCGCAAACCACGACGCCGCCGACATCGCCGCCGCCGACGACACAGCCGACAAGTCCGCAGACTTCGACACCGTCGACGCCGAATACACCGTCCACGCCTGGGTCGGCGATGACACCTGGGACAGCGACGATGCCGGGGACGCCGGAGACGCCGCATACATCCATGGGATCAAATCCCTCAGCCGGCGCCGCGACCACCACGCCGCAAGGGTGCCGGACGACACATCCGGTCGGTTCAGCGTGCGCGTGCGCGTCCGATCCAACTCACGCCGGCACGTCGACGGCAGGCGCCAGCGGCAACGTCTGCGTTCGTCCGAGCTAAAACGCGATTCCTGGCAAATTTGTCAGACAGCAGTCATGCGGCGGGTAGGTCGAGCGCCTATCCGCCGTTTAACGCTGCGCTGCTCCCGTGGCGCGGCGGCGTGGCTCGTCCACGAACCCTCGGGCGCTGGCGGAAGGGCTAACCCCTCACTCTCCGCCGGCGTCCAACTTTTTCTCATAAAATCTGCGGGCGATGCGCAACGCGTGATGCGCGCGGCAACCAAGTGCCGCTGACGCGGGTTAGTGCTCGTGGGCCGATGCGCGGCCCGGAGGTAAAACCGTGAAAGCATTGCTTGCAGTTGGTGCGCTATGCGTGAGCCTGGCGATCGCCGTTCCGCTCTCCATGGCGCAAACCACGACGACTGCGCCACCGGCGACAAGTTCGTCGTCGACCACGAGCACGACTACGACAAACCCGGCGATACCGGGCGCGCCGCCTTCGACAACGACGTCATCGAGCACGTCCAGTACGACGCCATTGCCGGCAGGCGGTTCGCAGACGACCACGACCACGTCGAGCACCACCACCACGCCCGGCAGTTGTCACACGCGCCACGCCGACGGTAAATCTTGCTCGTGCTTGAGCGCGCCAACGACAATGGGCAAGGCGCAGAACCATCGTTGCACTGTCAGCGGCTAGCGCGATGTACGGGCCGCTGGTGCGCCGGCGGCTCGTCGTCTCGTGCTAGTGCGCGACGCTCGCTGCGCGTCTGAATACGGTGCGGATGGTGAAATTGCTGACCAGGCGGCGCACGCCGGGCAGCTTTGACAGCGTTTCCTGGTGCACGCGTTCGTAGCGGTCGTCGTCGGCGATGACGATGCGCAGGAGATAGTCGCTTTCGCCTGTCATCAGGTGGCAGTCTTGCACCTCGCGACAGAGCGCTACGGCGCGCTCGAACTTGCTCATGGCTTCACTGCGCTGATTGTCGAGCGTCACAGCGACGAACACGGTGGCGCTGCGGCCGAGCGCCTTCTCCGAAAGAATAGCCGCGTAGCCCTCGATTACGCCGGCTGCTTCCATCGCTTTGACGCGGCGATGGCAAGCGGAGGGGGAGAGGCCGACTTTCTCGGCGAGCGCGGCGGCGGTGGCGACGCCGTCGCGCTCCAACTCGATCAGGATTTTATGGTCGAATTCGTCCAGCGGAACGGGAGAATTTTGCGTTTGAGGCATCGTAGCGCTGATGATTGCGCGTGTTTGCGCGCAAATCCAGGGAAATATCCAAGATCGTGCGGGGATTTTGCGATATTTCAGCGCCCAAGCACAAAATCCCTGGAGGAATTCCCATGCGCGTCGGCTGCCCGAAGGAAATCAAGGTTCACGAATATCGCGTCGGCCTGACGCCGGAGAGCGCCGCTGAACTCGTGCATGCGGGCCATGAAGTGCTGATGGAGACGAAGGCCGGCGAAGGCATCGGCGCGTCGGACGACGTCTACAAGAAGATCGGCGCGAAGATTCTGCCAGACGCGGACGCCGTGTTCAACGAAGCCGAGATGATCGTGAAGGTGAAGGAGCCGCAAGCGGTCGAGATCGCGCGGCTGAAGCCGAACCACGTGTTGTTCACGTATCTGCACCTGGCGCCGGACCCGGCGCAGGCGGAAGGCCTGATGAAGTCGGGCGCGACCTGCATCGCGTATGAAACGGTGACCGACCGCGATGGCCGCTTGCCGCTGTTGAAGCCGATGAGCGAAGTCGCAGGCCGCATGTCGATCCAGGTCGGCGCGCATTTCTTGGAGAAGGCGCAGGGCGGTCGCGGCGTGTTGCTCGGCGGCGTGCCGGGCGTGCAGCCGGCCAACGTGGTGATCCTCGGCGCGGGCGTGTCGGGCTACAACGCGGCGCAGATCGCCGTGGGCATGCGCGCGCGCGTGCAGGTGTTCGATAAGAACCCGGCGCGCCTGGAGGAACTGGACCGTGAATTCAATGGCCGCCTGGAAACCGTGTACTCGACCAAGGCCGCGATCGCCGAAGCGATCAAGGACGCGGACGTAGTCGTTGGCGCGGTGCTGGTCGCGGGTGCTGCGGCGCCGAAACTGATCACGCGCGACATGCTGAAGACCATGCGGCCTGGTTCGGTGCTGGTGGACATTTCCATCGACCAAGGCGGCTGTTTCGAAACCTCGAAGCCAACCACGCACAGCGATCCTGTGTTCACGGTGGAGAACGTCATCCACTATTGCGTCGCCAACATGCCGGGCGCGGTGTCGCGCACCTCGGCGTTCGCGCTCAACAACGCAACGCTGCCGTTCACGCTGGCTCTTGCAAACAAGGGCTACAAGAAAGCACTGCAGGACGATCCGCATCTGGCGAACGGTCTGAACGTCTACGAAGGCGCGATCACCCACGAAGCGGTGGCGAAGGATCTGGGCAAGGCGTTCAAGAAGCCGAGCTGGTTGGCATGATGCTGTCGAGGATGGCTTTGATCATGCGCGCGCCTCTTTGCGCGTGAGCTTAGCGTAGCGTGAGCGGCAAGTCTCCCGTTGCTGGCGCGGTCATGGCGCTTAAGCTCAGCGGAGGAGGCAGCCCATGCAGCACGAAAAACTTCGCAAGAGCAGGTCGGTTGAAGGACTGGCCGTGCTGGTCACCGGCGCTGCGAGCGGCATGGGGCGGGCGACCGCGCATGTGTTCGCCGCCGAAGGCGCGCTGGTGGCGGTGACGGACTTCGATGCTGCCGGTGCGGAGAAGGTGGCGGCGGAGATCGCCGCAGAGGGCGGCAAGGCGCGCGCGTGGGCGCTGGATGTCGCCGATAAGGAGGCGATCGCCCGCGTGGTTCCGGAGATCGCCGCGCATTTCGGGCGGCTCGACGCAGTCGTGAACAATGCTGGCGTCAGCGTCGCGCTGCCGATCGATGCGCCGGACTATGACGAGCGCTGGGCCAAAGGCGTGGCGATCTTGCTCACGGCGCATCAGCGCATCATTCGCGCCGCATTGCCGTTTTTGCGGCAATCGCCATCGCCGCGCATCGTCAACATCGCTTCCACAGAGGCGATCAGCTCAGCGCCTGGTCACAGCGCTTATGCGGCGGCGAAGGCCGGGGTGACGGGGCTGACGCATTCGCTGGCGGTCGAGCTCGGGCGCGAGGGGATTACCGTGAACTGCGTGTGTCCAGGGCCAATCCGCACGGCGATGACTGCCCCGGTGGCTGAAGAGCACAAAGAGATTTTTGCAAAACGCCGTACGGCGTTGCGCCGCTATGGCGAACCGGAGGAGGTAGCGCAGGTGACGCTTAGCCTATGCTTGCCGGCCGCGTCGTTCATTACCGGCGCGATCATTCCCGTGGATGGTGGATTGACCGTGCGCGCGGGCTAGCGCGTTTGCGTCGTTGCGGTAGAGTGACGATCGAAGGGCCCGGCGGAGAGGCCCCACGGAGGGACACGGATGTCATTTTTTGTCGACAAGCTCGGGCCGATACCGACGCAGCCGCCAAACAAGACGCAGAAGTCAGCCGCAGCGGCCGACTTGCTGAAGCATCCGTCGAAGGCGTCCACGCAAGCCGCGCCGCAAGCACAGCCGCGCGCCCAGGCAGAGCGCGCCGCGCCGCAGCCGAAGGTGGTTGATCGCGCACCGGCCCCGCCGCCGAAGGACGAGCCGAAGAAGAAGAAGGGCTGGTTCGGCTGAGACGCACGCTGGGCGTGAGTTTGCTTTCAAGACGCGTCCTCGCTGTCGCCGTGCTGGCGGTGGCCCACGTGGTCGCGCCGGCGGCGTCCGCTGCGCCGTTTCAAGCCGCGTACGCGCCGCGCGTCGGGCAGCACGCGGAGATACGCATGCGCAAGTGTCAGGATGCGACCGAAAACGGGCAGGCGCCGACGCATCACT
The DNA here is from genome assembly GCA_047601265.1 of Terricaulis sp. Lineage (GTDB taxonomy): Bacteria > Pseudomonadota > Alphaproteobacteria > Caulobacterales > Aquidulcibacteraceae > Vitreimonas. The sequence goes on along the minus strand of JASGJR010000001.1, from coordinate 2,257,106 downwards.
GCGCAACGTTTGTTTATGACGAAGAAATCGTCGCCGCCGTACGTGACGGCTATCGCATACGCTACACGGCGCGGGCGGTGGAGGGCGCGGGCACGCCGGCGCAGAACCAAGCCGTGCTCGCCCAGTTGCAGGCGGCGCCCCTGGACGTTGTCGCAGACGCCAGCGGCACGCCCATCGCGTTCCAGGACCGCGCGGAGTTCTTCGCGCATTTGCGCGCGGCGCTGCCGCAGGACGATCCCGCGGCGGTCAATGCGACGATGAATTTGTTCGCGCGTATGGACGATCGCACCGCGGTGACGACCTTCTCCAAGGACTTTGCGCCGCTGAGCGCGTTCCAGGGTTTGGATGCGGCCGAAGTCGGTACGCCGGAGAGCCGTGGCGTCTCGGCGCCGTTTCCGCTGTTGCCATCGCAGCCGGTCGACGGCACGCAAACGTTCGCGCTCGACAGCGTCGACGCGCACGCGGGCACGGCGGCGGCGCATTTTGAAACCACATATTCAGCGGAGAGCCTGACTCGGGCGATCGCCGCGTTGCGCGCCAGCGTCGCGGGGCAGGGCCGGGCGATGCCGTCAAATCTGGAAGTGCGCATGTCCGAGCGCAGCGATGGCGTCATCGACATCGCCACCGGCGCCGTCAAGCACGTACACAACGTGCGCACAGCCGATGTGGTGCAGGACACCACGCAATTGATGCACCGGGTGGATACGCTGGATTTGGACCGGCGCGTGATTTCACGCTGAGTGGCTTGCCGTACGCAGCGAGCGCGCTTATTTCGTCGCGATCGGCATTTAAGGAGCGTGTGATGCGTCAACAGGAGCAAACGAACTTCGTCTCGTTGCCTTCTGCTGGATTTGCGCATGTCTGCTCTGATTACACTCGACGCCGTTTCGTACCGCACGCCTGACGGACGACTGCTTCTCGACAATTTGACGCTCGCCTTCGGCCGCGAACGCACCGGCGTCGTGGGACGCAATGGCGCGGGCAAAACCACTTTGGCGCGACTGGTGTTGGGCGAGGTGCACCCGGCGTCCGGCGCGGTCAGCGTGAACGCACGCGTGGCGGCGGTGCGGCAGCTATTTGCGCCGGCACCCGGCACGCGCGTCGCGGACGTGTTGGGCGTGCGTGCGGAGATGACGCGCTTGGCGCGCATCGAAGCGGGCAATGCGCAGGGCGACGATCTTGAACGCGCGGATTGGGATTTGCCCGGCCGCGCGAGCGAGGCGCTGGCGCGCGTCGGCCTGGCGGGGCTTGCGTTGGAGCACGATGCGCAGGCGCTGAGCGGGGGGGAGGCGACGCGCGTGGCGCTAGCAGGCGCGTTGGCGGCGCAGCCGGATTTCATCGTGCTGGATGAGCCCACCAACAATCTCGACACGGACGGGCGTGCAGCTGTGCACGCATTGCTTGAGACTTGGCGCGGCGGCGCTCTGGTGATTTCGCACGACCGTGCGGTCCTGCGCGGGATGGATCGGATACTGGAATTGTCGGAGCTTGGCGCGCGCCTCTACGGCGGTGGCTACGACTCTTACATGGAACGGCGCGAGGGTGAACGCGCGGCGGCGGCGCGCGCATTGGATCAAGCCGAGCGCAACGTGGCGGCAATTGCCCGCGATATCCAGATCGCACGCGAGCGGAAGCAACGGCGCGACGCGGCGGGGAAGGCGAGCCGCGCCAAAGGCGACATGCCTAAGATCGTCATGGGCACGCGCGCCGAGCACGCGGAGAACTCGAGTGCGCGCGGCAATGTGTTAGCCGAGCGGATGCGCGCGGAAGCACAATCGGCGCTGGAGGAAGCGCGCGCCGAGGTGGAGCGTACACAGAAGCTGGCATTCGATCTGCCGTCGAGCGGTTTGCCGGCGGGCAAGACCGTTTTGACTTTCGACGATGTGTCGTTCGCCTGGCCTGGCCAGACGGCGCTGGTATCGCAATTCTCTTTCGAGATGCGCGGGTCTGAGCGTGTCGCGCTGATCGGCGGCAATGGATCGGGAAAGTCGACGCTGATTGCGTTGGCGCGCGGAGCGGTGAGGCCAACGCAAGGAGCGGTGCGGCGTGGCGTGAGCGCAGCGGTGCTGGATCAACAGGCGTCGTTGCTGCACGCTGACGAGACATTGCTGGCGAATTTCTTGCGGCTCAATCCGCACGCGAATGAGAACGCCGCGTTCAGCGCGCTGGCAAAATTCTTGTTTCGCAATCAGGCCGCGCTGAAACGCGCGGACGAGCTCTCCGGCGGTGAGAAACTACGCGCAGCGTTGGCCTGCACGCTGTTTGGCGATCACCCGCCGCAGCTGCTGATCTTGGACGAACCGACCAACCATTTGGATTTGCAGTCCGTGGAGGCGATAGAAAGCGCGCTGGCGGAGTATGACGGCGCGCTTCTGGTCGCGAGCCATGATGCGGATTTTCTCGACGCGTTAGGCATCGAGCGCCCTATCGAACCAGCGGACTGGGCCGCGCCGGAAGCTACTTGCTGAACGGCGGCGCTGGCAGCGGCGCGGGCGTCGCCGGAGCAGGTTGCGGCGCCGGTTGCGGCGCTGGCGTCACGTGCGGGATGACTTCACGTGCGCGTTGGCTGCTGGGTTCGGCGTAGTCGGGCTGCTGGCCCGCGCGGCGTAGACCAAGTGCGAGAATGCGTTCCAGCAACTCGGAATAGCTGATGCCGTCGTGCATCGCCGACTGCGCCAGTTCTTCGCTGGCGGCGATTTCCGGATTTGGATTGGCCTCGATGAAGTACGGCGTGCCGTCTTTATCTAGACGCAGATCGACGCGCGCATAGCCGTCGAGTTCAAGCGTTCGGCAGATGCGCTTCACCATGGTGCGAATCTTAGACACCAGCGGCTTCGGCAAATCGTCGGCCGGACCATCCTGCACGCCGCGCTTTTTTTGATATTCGACGTTGTGCTTCACCGTCTCGGTGGCGATAGGCAGCGCGTCCGGCGCCATTTGGCCGAACTTCAATTCCCAAATCGGCAGCACGGTGAGGCGATCGTCGCCCAGCACGCCGACATAGATTTCGCGCCCGTCAATGTATTGCTCGACGATGGCGGCGGTGCCGATTTGCTCGTGAATGAACTTGACGCGCTCCAGCAGCTTCTCGTCGGAGTAAACCACCGAAGCTTGCGAGATGCCGAGGGACGCGTCCTCAGTGAGACTCTTGACAATGAGCGGGAATTTGAGCCGCGCCGGGCGCACCACTTTGCGGCCCATCGGATACACCATGAACGCTGGCGTCGGCACCCGGTGATATTTGAGCAGCTTCTTGGACAGGTCCTTGCCCTGCGAAAGCACCATGCCGCGGGGATTGCAACCGGTGTAGGGCACCTTCATCAGTTCGAGGAACGCTGCGACGTGCTGGCAGTACAGTGTCTCGCCGTGAAACTGGTCGAGCAGATTGAAGACGATGTCGGGCGCCCAGGTTTCGATCTTCTCGCGCAGCGGTTTCAGATCGTACTGCACGCCCAGCCAGTGCACTTCGTGACCAAGATCGGTCAGCGTCGTGTGAACGGCCCACTCGGTTTTGCAGGCGTACTTTTCTTTGTCGCTCAGGCCCTCAAGCGTTTGCGGGGGCAGCTGATCCGGACGGCAGATCGCGAGTACGCGCAAGTTTTTCATACCGCGAACCAATGGCGGCGCGTGGACGACGCGTAGTGGGAATGCACCGCCTTGGAGGTCAACATTGCAGTTAGTTCAACCCGCGTTGCGTGATTCGATCTAGGGGCGCGGAGATTTAGTGCACGGGTTCGTGCAATCATGTCGTTAAGCGCAGCATCGAGCGCGACCGGGTATTCGCCGGTGTCGCGCTGCACCGCACGCAAGACTTTGGCGCGATTTTTCTTGATCACGGCAGCGGCGAGCGGCGCGCGCTTGTTCAATGTTTCGCGTACGAAAATACGCTTCAGATCGCGGTCGAAAATAGTGGGCGTATCGACAGCGTAACGTTTGCGCTTGGCGGCGTAGTGCTCCGCGAGCGTGACGTTCAGCGACGAGATCGGATCGCGTTTCGTTCTTTTGACCGCCGGCAGCTTTTCACCATCGAGCTCTTCCATGGCCGCATCGACGAACTGAAGTTTTTTTAGCGCCGGCCAATCGGCGTAGCGCTTTTTCCAATTCGCGCGTGGTGTGAGCCACACCGCGAAGGTTTCGGCGAAGTCCTCGTCTGGATGACATTGCGCGTACCAGCGCGGCAGGTACTGCACGAAGCGTTTGCTGGCAGGGTTGGCGCGGTAAGACATCGGGTAGGGCTTGCCCGGGTCGCCGAACAAGGTCTGCCAACGCCGGCGCCGGTGCAGCCTGTAGGCGTGCTGCACCACGTGTCCGGCTTCATGCCGAAGCAGACGCATACAATCGCGCCGCGTACCGCCTTCAACCTCAAGCATCATCTTCCGTTCGAGCCGCATCAATCGCGGGTGTGCGAGATAGAACGGGAAGGCGATGCCGGGGGTTTCCGGCGCACTGAACCATTCATCAGACAGCCAGCCGTGAATCCGCACGCTGAGGCCGTGTGATTTGAGTTCGCCGTTGAGATCGTTGAGGCAGCCTTCCAGCCAAGTGTCCTCAAGCTTGAGCTTCAGATCCTTCAGCCGGAGCTGCAGCAGCTCGGCGTCTGGAAGAGAAGCCCAGGCGGGTTCTTTCGGTCGCATGACGCGGCTTCTGCGCGCGCGGGCGGGGGACGGCATGGCGGGTTGATTTGCATAGCGTCTGCGTCGCTGCAACGAGGGTCGCCCTGGTTTTTTTGTGAACCACTGCACGGTCGCGCGGAGGGCGCAAAACGGCCGCGGAATGGGACGCCGGACGCGGTTAATCCGGCGCCCTGGCGGCAGGGTTTACGGCGGCGGCCAACAAATGGCACTCTGCGTGCCGTAAGCTTAGGGGAGGCCGGAATGAAGCTGGTGGTGCGGGGCTTGGTGGGACTGCTGGGCGCTCTGGCGCTGGTGATGGCGGTGGCTTTCTGGATCAACCCGGGTTTGCCGGCCGCTCGGTTGGGCGTGAGCGCATTGAGCGTGCTTGGCTTCGCCACGCTGCGCGCGGACATGGGCGGCTTTTTCGCCATGGCCGGCGTGCTCTCTCTGGCCGGAGCTGTGCGGGACAACGCGCGGCTCCTGACCGCGCCGCTTTTACTGGTGGCGTTGGCGCTCGCCGCCAGGATCGCGACAGCGGCGCTTTCGGGGTACACGCCGGAAATGGCCCAGCCGATGGTGGTCGAGGCGGTCCTGGTGGCGGTTTTGGCTTTGGGACGGCGGACGCTGAGCGTCGCTTAGGCTATGCTGCGGCGATGACCGTCACCGCTGCCAAGGCTCGCAAGCTGGCGTTGTCGCTCGAAGGCGTGAGCGAAGCGCCGCACTTTGATCGCGCCGCTTTCAGGACCAAGCGCATCTTTGCGACGCTCGCCAATAGCGGCAGCGACATCAACTTCATGTTCGATCCGCCGCTGCAGGAATTCTATTGTGCGCAGTCGGCGGCGATGTCGCCTGTGCCGGGCGGCTGGGGCAAGCAAGGCGCGACGCGCTGCGACCTGAAGAAAGTGGACGAGGCGACGTTTTTGTCGGCGCTTAAGGCAGCGCATGCGCGCGGGTACGCGCCGCGTAGGAAACGGCCTGTGGCGAAGAAGATCAAAGCGACGCAGGCAAGGAGCCAAAATAAGGCGGGAGCGGGGGATGAAAACTAATCAGAAAATTCTGATCGCGGTTTATGCGATCATCGCCGTGTTGGCGTTTGCGGGCACGTTCTCGCAAAACATCCAGCTGCACAGCGAGGGCGGACCGTTGGGCGCCTTCGAAGCTTTCTTGGATGGCGGCAAGGCAAACGCAGCGGGGCGGTCGCTTGCGGTCGACATCGCGCTGTTTCTGGAAGCGGCGGCAATTTTTATGGTCATCGAAGCGCGGCGATTGGGCGTGCGCTTCGTCTGGCTTTATCTGGCCGGCGGCTTTCTCATCGCCATCAGCGTCACCTTTCCGCTGTTCATGATCGCGCGCGAAATGCGACTCGTCCCTGCAGCGAAAGCTGATGCGCCGTGGTCATTGACAAGCGTGGATTTCCTCGGCTTGGCGCTTGTTACTGCGCTTGTTGCCGCTGCGTGTTGGTACACGCTCACCTGAAGTAGCCGCAGCATGCATACGACTCGGGATAGTGCGCATGGCGCAATGGCGCCTGCGCGCGAAGCAGCGCAGCCTCGTTGCTCATCACATTTCGCGTGCCGCGCGCATCAAACGCGAATTGTGGCGAAGTGGGGCGAAGGTTCGTGCAACGCTCGCAATTGAGAGCACGATCACAAGTCCGTGGGGGATGCGTCTGTGGCGAACCCATACCGCATCTGAATCGTTGCTAGGTCGTGCTGAAAGGTTCTGTTCAGCATTATCGCAGTAACGTGAAGGCTGGGAGTACACACCATGCTCGAGAAGAAAATCGGCGAGCCGTGCCCGACCTGCCAAACGGCGCTACAACGCCGCCGCTCCACGTTCCGCACCATAGTTGGCGATGTCGCTTACTGCGCGCGCTGCTGCTCTTCGTTCGAACTCGTCCGCGAGGAAGAACCTGGGCTGGGGCTCTTGACGCCGGAGTTCGCGCCGCTCTGAGCGCGCCATTGCTGACGTGACGGGAGCGGCGAGCCGCCGCTCAACCCTAGCTTTTTGTTGCGCGCCGTGCTGGTTTCCCGGCGCTGATGGTTCACGCGCCGGTCCCCGACATCACGTCGCCGCAAAATGGCGGCCCGAACGACACCGCGCCTACGCCGAAGCGAGCGGCATTCTTGTTCATCTTCGGCGCTCTGACGCTGGACATGCTGGCGCTCGGGATCATCTCGCCGGTGTTGCCAAAACTGATCATGCAGCTGCAAGGCGGCAACGAGGCAGGCGCGGCGCGCTGGGTCGGCGCACTGCTGGCGCTTGCCTCGCTGATGCAGTTCGCGTCGATGACCGCGGTCGGAGCGCTATCCGACGCGATCGGGCGGCGTCCGGTAATGCTGCTCTCGATGTTTGGGCAGGCGGTGAACTACATCATCATCGCCTTGGCGCCGAACCTTTGGTGGCTGGTGGTCGGCCAGATCATTTCCGGCGTGACCTCGTCGTCGGTGCCAACGGCCATGGCCTATGTGGCCGACGTGACGCCGCTAAAGAAGCGGGCAGGGGCTTTCGGTCAATTGAGCGCCGCGTTCGGCATTGGCTTTATGTTGGGGCCTGCGCTCGGCGGCGTGCTCGGCGATCTCGATCCGCGTGCGCCGTTCTGGGTTGCAGCGTTGTTGTCGGGCTTGAACGGACTCTACGGCCTCTTCGTGCTGCCGGAATCTCTGACCGCCGAACGGCGCATCCCGTTCACGCTGCAACGCGTCAACCCCTTTGCCAGCTTGGTGCTCTTCCGCCGCCGGCGCAGCGTGCTTTGGCTCGCGGTGGTGAAGTTTCTGAACGACATCGCCTTCTGGTCGTTTCAGTCCGCCTTCGCGCTCTATGCGATGGCGCGTTATCACTGGACCACGCGCGACATCGGTTTGACGCTGACATTTTACGCTGTGCTGTCCGGCATTGTGCAGGCCGGGCTGGTGGGGCTGGCGGTCAAGCTGATTGGCGAGCGCCGCGCGGTCATTACTGGGCTGATGTTTGGCGCGGCAGGTTTCGTCGCCATCGCACTTTCGCCCAATGGCTACATCCTGCTGATGTTCTTGCCGGTCGCGGTGCTGTGGGGGCTGGCGGGACCGGCCAATTACTCGATCATGTCGAGCCGCGTCGAAACCAACGAGCAGGGCCTGCTGCAAGGCGCCCTGGCTTCGCTGAACGGCATTGCCGGCATCATCGGACCTGCGCTGTTCACCACGGTGTTTACGCTCTTCATCGGCCGCGAAGCACATCTCGGCCAGCCCGGCGCGCCATTCCTCGCTGCGGCGCTATTGGTCGCGGCATCCGCCGGCGTCGCTTACTTTGCCACGCTTGGGTACAAGCCAGCGCATCACGCCGACTAGCTACGGCGCGCGTTCGAGGTTCGCTTCCGGGATCAGCGCGCGCATGCGGTTGCCGAACGAGATGAGGCAGGCTTCCGACGGCGACAACGGCCCGGTCGTGTAGCTCGAAGACTGCATCCCAAGCTGCACGCCTTCGATCAGTTCGGTGTCTTCCGCGTTGACTTGCCGGTTGATGCGCCAGTTGAGGAAGCGCGCGGCGTGCATTTCGCGGCTCGCCTTCGGATGCACGTAGGCGACTTCGCGGATCATGGTCTCGGTCGCCGAGACCGGGATGAATTGCATGAAGTCGACTTGGTCCGGGTAGATGTCGAGCGCCACGTTCGGCCAGAGCTTGTAGTAGACCCAGAGACGGCGGCGTTCTTTGGGAGTGTCGGTGAAACCGTCGAGCAGTTTTTGGTACGCGTTCTCGGACCAGTTGTTCGAGGGCGTCTCGGTGATGTGTCCCCACATCTTGTCGATCCACTCCTTGGCTTCGATGCGATAGGTGCCGGCAAAGAGACGCGAGAGGCCGGGATGCGCCACGGGGATGTGCATGCCGTCGGAATAATTGTCGCCGACGTTCTTCCAGTTGACGGTGCGCGGCCGCAGCGTGACGCGCCCGTTGGGCACAAGCTTCTCAAGCTCGAACGCCGCAAGTTCGTCGGCATAGGGCGACATCATTTCCCGCACGGTTGGGAGACCTTGCTCGAACCGGACGAAGATGAAGCCATAGGCGATGTCCTGATCGACGGGCTTCAGCCCGAGCGATTTCGGATCGAGACCTTCGAAGCCTTGCCACTTCGGCGCGGCAGCGAAGCTGCCGTCGAGTTTGTAGCTCCACGCGTGATACGGACACACAAGCCGTGCGCCGCACGCGCCGCGTGTCTCAGTGGCGATCTTGCCGGCGCGATGGCGGCAGACATTGTGAAAGCTGCGGATTTTCCCGTCCTCGCCGCGCACGCTGACGACGCGCTCGCCGAGGATATCCAAAGTGAGATAATCGCCCGGGTTTGGCGCTTCGTTGATGTGGCCGACGATGTGCCAGGCCTGACGGAAGATCTTCTCGCGCTCGATCTCGAAGAAGCGCTGGTCGGTGTAAAGCCACGCGGGAAGACTGAAGGGTGTTTGCATCTGAGTCATTCCGGACGCACGGAGTGCGATCCGGAACCCAGGGGCTCACAGAGCGCGTCGTTTGCCCCTGGGTTCCGGGTTCTCGCCGCGCGAGCCCCGGAATGACTCAGGAGGTAACGTCCCCCCACTTTGAACGGATGCCAAAGCTGCGACGCGGCGCTCGGCCCGATGTCGTCGCGCACGCCGAGCGGCATGGTGCAGGGGCCGGGCACGGAATACGTCCCGAACGCCTGGTCGAACACCGAGAACACCGTGGCGAAGTTCACGCCAGCGCCATCAGCGTCGCGGATGTGGTGCCAGCGATGCATGACTGGCGAACAGATAACACGCCCGAGAATGCCGAAGGTCCACGGCAGATCCATGTGAATGAAGCTGCCCCAATAGTGGCGGACGATGTTGTTGAGGAAGAGAGCTTCCGGCGGAAAGCCGCACAGCGCAAGCACGCCGGTGTCGATGATGCCGGTCGAGAAGCGATTGATCGGATGAAAGCGAAAGATGGTGGTCCAGGTCATGCGCGTGTCGCTGTGGTGGATTGCATGCGCGGGCCAGAGCGGCGGCGTGTGTTCGAGGCGGTGGCGCCAATAGCCGATGAAATCGCCGGCGAAGATGGCGATGAGGCCGACGAGCGGCGCGGGCAGCTGGTGCCAGAAGGCGGGCTGCACCAAGGCAACGCCGTTGGTTTGCATCCACGCACCCATGACGCCGAGCGCCAAACCCAGCAGTGGCGTGATGACGATCAAATCAAAGATGTTCAGCGTCACGTTAGTTGTGATTTCGCCCGTCGCCGTTCTGGCCTTGGTGACGAACGCGCGGGGCCCTAGCGCGAAGAAGGCAATCACCGCGAACGCCAGCGCCAGCTCAAATGCATCGAGCGCGCCGCGCTGCAGCGTGGCAAGCGTCGTATTGAAGAGGGAGGCGAGTTGGGGCGGCATTGGCGCGCCAGTCTAGCTTGCCTGGATTGGCCGCGTCACCACCCCGCGCGGCTCATGCATCCATGAGTTTGGCCAGGGCTGCGCGGAACGCCCGGTCGCGCTTGAGGTAAACCTCACGGCTCATGGCGTCGCGGCGGGTCGGGTGGCGTTCGGCATAGAGGATGACCCAGACGCGGCCGCGCGTCGAACGCGCGCCTTTGCCCGAATTGTGCGCGGTCAGGCGCTGCTCGAGATCGGCGCACCAGCCGACATAGGTGCGCCTGTCCGAGCCGCGCGCGCTGCCGAGGACGTAGACGAATGCGTGGTCACCGCACGTCATCGCGATGCATATTAGAACCCCCCGAAATTGATGAATTTGGTTTCGAGGTATTCCTCGATCCCTTCCGCGCCGCCTTCGCGGCCGAGGCCGCTTTCTTTCATGCCGCCGAAGGGGATGACTTCGTTGGAATAGACGCCGTCATTGATGGAGACCATGCCGTACTCAAGCCGCTCGGCCACGCGCCAGGCGCGATTGACGTCCTTGGTGAAGAAGTAGCCCGCGAGGCCAAACGGCGTGTCGTTGGCGATGGCGACGGCTTCGTCCTCTGTCTTGAAGCGGATCAGCGGCGCGACCGGGCCGAAAATTTCCTCGGTGTTGACGCGCATGTCGCGGGTGACGTTGGCGAGCACCGTGGGCGTGAAGAATTGTGCGCCAGCGCCGCTCTTCTTGCCGCCGGTGAGGGCAGTGGCGCCCGAAGCTAGCGCCTCAGCCACCATGCGCTCCACCTTCTCGATCGCCTTGGTGTCGATCAGCGGACCGATCTCGACGCCATCGTCGGCGCCGTTGCCGACTTTCAGCTTTGCGACAGCCGCCGCAAGCTTCTTCGAGAACTCGTCATAGATCGCGTCTTCAACCAGGATGCGGTTGGCGCACACGCACGTCTGTCCCGCGTTGCGGAATTTCGAGGCGATCGCGCCTTTGACCGCAGCATCGATGTCAGCGTCCGCGAACACCAAGAGCGGTGCATTGCCGCCAAGTTCTAGCGAAACCTTCTTCACATTCGCCGCCACGCACGCGGCGCCAAGCTGTTTGCCCACGGCGGTCGAGCCGGTGAACGAGAACTTCCGCACGGTCTTGCTTTCGCACATCACCTTGCCGACCGCGGCGGCGTCATGCGTCGTCACGATGTTCAGCACGCCCTTCGGCACGCCGGCCTTCTCTCCCAACTCAGCCAGCGCCAATGCAGTGAGCGGGGTTTGATGCGGCGGTTTCACGACGATGGTGCAGCCGGCGGCGAGCGCCGGGCCGACTTTGCGCGTGATCATCGCCATCGGGAAATTCCACGGCGTCACCGCAGCGCATACGCCGACCGGCTGCTTGATGGTCACGTAGCGCCGTGTTTGCGTCGTGGCGGGGATGGTGTGGCCGTAGGCGCGCTTGGCCTCTTCGGCGAACCATTCGAAGAACGACGCGCCATAGGCCGCTTCGCCGCGTGCCTCCGTGAGCGGCTTGCCGCCTTCCAGGGTGATGAGCTGCGCCAGCCGATCGATGTCGGCCATGCACAGGTCGAACCATTTCTTCAACACCGCCGCGCGCTCCTTGGCGGTCTTGGCCGACCAGCCGGGCAGGGCGTCAGCCGCCGCCGCGATGGCGCGCTCGGTGTCCGCGGCGCCAAGGTCCGGCACGTGCGCGATCACGTCCTGCGTCGCCGGGTTGAACACGTCGAAGCGACGTTCGCTCTTTACCCATTCGCCGTTGATGTAAGCGTCGGCGCGGAACGTGGGGGCCATGTTGAAGGTTCCTGATTGTCAGGTGTCAGTGCCAGAGCGAAAACTTGGCCGGCTTTGCGCCGGGTCAAATTTCCTTTTCGGCAGGCGGACTACCACATTTTCTGCTATTGGTACCTGGCGCCTTAAGCCGCTGACATCTGGAACCTGACATGAGCTGGAAAGACATTCTCGTCATCGTGTCCGACGCCGCCGCCGACGAGCCTGCGTTCAAGCTGGCCGAGACGCTGGCAAAGCAATCAAAGGCAAGCTTGGCCGCGGCGTTCCTGACACCGCTTCCGGATGAGCCGTTGGCGTATGAGCCGACCGTCGTAGCGGGCGTGTGGGCGGAGCTCTTGGGGCGTGCGCGCAACGACGCTGAAATTGAACGCAAGAAAGTCGAGGCGCGGTTGACGCATTGCGGCATCCCGACTGAGATCCGCACCGCCGAAGCGTTGGCGCGCGATTTGGGACGCGTTGCTGCGGTGCATGCGCGCTACGCCGATGTCGCGGTGATGACGCGGCCGGCGGATGGCGCCGGCATCGAGATGCGCGAAGAAATTGTCGAGGGCGTGCTGTTCTATTCGGGGCGGCCGGCTCTGATCGCGCCGCCGGGATGGAACGGCACGTTCGTCGGTAAGCGTGCGGTGGTGGCCTGGGACGCCAGCCGCGAAGCGACGCGCGCGTTGTCGGAAGCCGACGACATTCTGGAGTTCTCAGAACAGGTCACGGTGCTGACGGTGGACGCAAAGCCCAAGGCGTTCGGTCACGGCGACTTCCCAGGCTCAAACATCGCCGCCCACTTGAAGCGGCGCGGCGTCAATGCGGACGTGCAAAACGTGGAGAGCAAGGGACGCGCACCCGCGGAAGCTATTCTGGAAGAAGCCGACAAACTTGGCGCGGACTTGCTGGTGATGGGTGGCTATGCGCATTCCCGCCTGCGCGAACTGGTATTTGGCGGCGCGACGCGGGACTTGCTGCGCGTGGCGCATATTCCGGTGCTGATGGCGCATTGAGGGCGCGGCCTCGGCGGTTTAAACTGCGCCGTTGAATGCGAACTTGGTCACTTGATGCGTTTCTGCGTCGAACTCGGCGCCGAAGGTGATGGGACCCCCGTCGCAAATGGCGACGGCTTGAGTGTGCCAATCGAATGAGGTGTTTGGCTGATTGTCGGTCGTGCTGCGATTAAAGCCGTTCACGTAGATCACGCGCCGCCCGTTGACGATGAAACCGGCGAACTGGCGATCATAGTCGCGTGGCGCGGCAGTGACGCCGGCGCGCAGGAGCTGGCCGCGCAGCACATCGGTCAGCGGCACGTCAAACGCGTCCAGATCGTCAGCACTTGGCGTCCATTGGCCGCTGACGGGCCCGGGTGAGGCGCGGCTGCATTGGTGCGTCAGCTTCAAGGCTTCGGCGCCGCTGAGCACGGTGCGCGTCTCCGAGCCGAGTTCGCGCGCGACATGCAATGGAACGTGCCGCCCGGGCGAACAGGCGGCCAGGCCCAGAATCGCCAAAATGATGAACGCGCGCATGGGCGGAATTATGCGACGTCGCGCCCGTCAAAAGAAGCCCCACGACTTTTGTATGCTTTGGCCTTGTGTGCTTCAGGCGCCACACTACGTCTAAGGCACAACACTCATGCAGCGTTGATCAGCCTCAACGGGGGTCGGCGCAGGACGCCTTAGGGGTCGCTCATGGATATGGAAAAGCTCACGGAACGTGCGCGCGGATTCGTGCAAGCCGCGCAGACCATCGCTATTCGCGAACAAAATCAGCAATTGGAAACCCAGCATCTACTCAAGGCGCTGCTGGACGATCGGGAGGGTTTGGCCGCAGGCCTGTTGACCAGCGCCGGCGCCAACGCGCGCCAAGCCGCGGATGAAGCCGACAAAGCCGTGCAGGCGCTGCCGAAAGTGCAGGGCGGCGGCGATCGCATGTATGCGGCAACCTCGTTTAGCCGCGCGCTGGATGCTGCCGAGCAAGCAGCAACGAAAGCGGGCGATTCTTACGTTACTGCTGAGCGTTTGCTGTTCGGCTTGGTCATTGCCGACGGCAAGGCTTCCGAGATTTTGAAGAAGGCCGGGCTGACGCCGCAGAAGTTGGAAGCGGCGATCGGTGAATTGCGCAAGGGCCGCACCGCGCAATCGTCGAGCGCCGAAGATCAGTACGATGCGCTCAAGAAGTACGCGCGCGATCTGACGGAGGAAGCGCGCAAAGGCAAGCTCGATCCGGTGATTGGACGCGACGAAGAAATCCGCCGCACCATCCAGGTGCTCTCGCGGCGCACCAAGAACAACCCGGTGCTGATTGGCGAGCCGGGTGTCGGCAAGACGGCGATCGCCGAAGGCCTGGCGCTGCGCATCATCAATGGCGATGTGCCGGAAGGGCTGAAGCACAAGAAGCTCCTGGCGCTCGACATGGGCGCGCTCATCGCGGGCGCGAAATATCGCGGCGAGTTCGAAGAGCGGCTGAAGGCTGTGCTCGGCGAAGTCACCGCAGCTGAGGGCGGCATCATCCTCTTCATCGACGAGCTGCACACATTGGTCGGAGCCGGCAAGGGCGAGGGCGCGATGGATGCGTCCAACTTGTTGAAGCCAGCCCTGGCGCGCGGCGAGTTGCACTGCGTCGGCGCGACGACGCTCGATGAGTACCGCAAGCACGTCGAAAAGGACGCCGCGTTGGCGCGGCGCTTCCAGCCTGTGTTTGTGGAAGAACCGACAGTCGAGGACACGATCTCGATTCTGCGCGGCCTGAAAGATCGCTATGAGCAGCACCACGGCGTGCGCATCTCCGACGCGGCGATCGTCGCCTCTGCGCAACTTTCGCACCGCTATATCGCCGACCGCTTCCTGCCGGACAAAGCCATCGACTTGATGGACGAAGCGGCGTCGCGCCTGCGCATGCAGGTGGATTCCAAGCCGGAAGAGCTCGACGAACTCGATCGCCGCACGCTGCAGTTGAAGATCGAGCTGGAGGCGTTGAAGAAAGAAAAGGACCCGGCGTCGAAGGATCGTACCCAGAAGCTGGAAAGAGAAATCAACGAGCTTGAAACGCGCTCGAGGGAGCTGACTGCGACGTGGTCGGCGGAGAAGCAGAAGCTGCAGGTGACTTCAAAGTCGAAGGAGGAACTTGAGCGCGCGCAGACGGAATACGACAACGCGGTGCGCCGCGGCGACCTCGCGCGCGCGTCCGAGCTAAAGTACGGCCGTATTCCGCAGCTCGAAAAGCAGATTGCCGATGCCGAGAAAGCTGGCGGCGCCGGCGGCTTGGTCAAGGAAGTGGTGGACGCCGAGCAGATTGCGGCGGTGGTTTCGCGCTGGACCGGTGTGCCGGTCGAGAAAATGCTTGAAGGCGAACGCGCCAAGCTTCTGGCGATGGAAGATCAGCTGCGCGGTCGCGTGGTCGGTCAAGAACCGGCGTTGCGGGCCGTGGCGGACGCCGTGCGCCGCGCGCGCGCGGGACTGCAGGATCCGAACCGACCGATCGGCTCGTTCATGTTCTTGGGCCCGACGGGTGTCGGCAAAACCGAACTCACAAAGGCGCTCGCCGAATTTCTGTTCGACGATGAGCACGCGCTCACCCGCATCGACATGTCGGAATACATGGAGAAACACTCGGTTTCGCGCCTGATCGGCGCGCCGCCGGGATATGTGGGTTACGAAGAAGGCGGAGCGCTCACGGAAGCCGTGCGCCGGCGCCCATATCAGGTCGTCTTGTTCGACGAGATCGAGAAAGCGCATCCGGACGTGTTCAACGTTCTGCTGCAGGTGTTGGACGACGGCCGTCTCACCGATGGTCAGGGCCGCACGGTCGACTTCAAAAACACGATCCTGATCATGACCTCGAACGCTGGCGCGCATTTCCTGGCGGAGCAGCCCGAAGGCGCCGACGTCGAGGACGTGCGCAAGCAGGTGATGGATGAAGTTCGCATGCGCTTCCGTCCGGAATTCTTGAATCGCATCGACGAGATCATTCTCTTCAAGCGACTGGAACGCCCGCAGATGGGCGCCATCGTCGACATCCAGCTGAAGCGGTTGGAAAAGCTCTTGGCGACGCGCAACATCGCCATCGAACTGGATGCGCGCGCGAAGGCGGAGCTTGCCAAGCGCGGCTACGATCCCGCTTGGGGCGCGCGTCCGCTGAAGCGTGTCATCCAGAAGGATGTGCAAGACCCGATGGCGCGGCTCATTCTTGAGGGCCGCATCAAGGAGGGCGACCGTGTGCGTGTGACCTTCGACGGCAACGATTTTCTGTTCAACGGCGCGGCCGACAGGCAGGCGGCGTAAGGTTAAGGGAACGCGTGCGGTAACGTACGCGTTCTCTTGCCGTGCGCGGCGTCTTATCGAAATTTAACGGCGAAGTTCTCGCGTTCGCAAAGCGTGAGACCGCGTTGCTCACGGCGCTGCTGCTGGTTGCGTTCGCGCTCTGGGGATTTCTGCACATCGCCGAGGAAATGGGCGAGGGTGAGACCCGCGGCTTTGACACTTGGCTGTTGCTCGCCATGCGCACGGGCGATCATCATCAGCCGATCGGCCCGGCATGGCTGCCGCTCGCCGCGACGGACATCACCGCTCTCGGCGGCTTCACCGTGCTGACGATGCTCACGCTATTTTCGACCGGCTATCTTGCCATCACCAAGAAATATGCCGACGCGCTGGTGCTGCTCGCGGCGGTTATCGGTGCAACGATCCTCAGCGAAAGCTTGAAGCTCGGATTCTCGCGGCCGCGACCCGATCTGGTAGCGCACGCAGTGCAGACGATGGGCGCGAGCTTTCCCAGCGGGCACGCGACGCTCTCGGCAGCAGCTTATCTCACCATCGGCGCGCTGTTGGCGCACGCGCAGGAGAGGCGCCGCGTCAAAACTTACATCCATGTGACTGCCGTTCTCGTCGCCATTCTGATTGGCGTGAGCCGCGTTTATCTCGGCGTGCACTGGCCTACGGATGTGCTGGCCGGCTGGTGTCTTGGCGCTGCGTGGTCGATCCTGTGTGTCACGCTCGCCGGATGGCTTCGTCGCGACAAAGGCGATACGCTCAACGCATGAGCATCCGTCCCGGCGACGAAATCGACCCGACAGCTTCACCGATCATCGCGGAAATCTTGCCGAAGCCTCGCGACCTCGGTGACAATTTCATGGTGCGGCGCGCGCTGCCGGCGATCGAGAAACGCATGGTCGGCCCGTTTGTGTTCTGGGATGAGTTCGGCCCGGCGCATTTCGATGTTGGCAAAGGCATGGACGTGCGCCCGCATCCGCACATCAATCTGGCAACCATCACCTACCTGTTCGAAGGCGAGATCTTCCATCGCGACACGCTGGGCTCCGCGCAGGCAATCAAGCCGGGCGACGTGAACTGGATGAATGCGGGCCGCGGCATCGCTCACTCTGAGCGCACGCGCGCTGAACTGCGTACGACCGGCTCGCTGATCGCCGGCATTCAAAGCTGGATCGCGCTGCCGGAGGCGCACGAGGAGAGCGATCCATTCTTCGTGCATCACGACGAAAGCGCGCTGCCGCTGATCGAGGAGGGTGGCAAGCATGTGCGCGTGATTGCGGGCACGCTGTTCGGCAAAGCCTCGCCAGTGAAGACGTTCTCCGATTTGTTCTATGCCGATGTGCGGCTCGACGCCGGTGCATCGCTGCCGGTCGACTCCGATCACGAAGAACGCGGCATCTATCTGGTGTCGGGCGAAATCGATATTGCCGGCGATGCGTTTGGACCGGGACGCCTGTTGGTGTTTCGCCCAGGCGATCGGTTGACGGTGAAGGCGAAAGCCGCGTCGCGCTTCATGCTGCTGGGTGGCGCCAATCTCGGCCCGCGTCACATGTGGTGGAACTTCGTGTCGTCGCGCAAAGAGCGCATCGAACAAGCGAAAGAAGATTGGAAAGCCGGCAAGTTCGGCACGGTGCTTGGCGACGAGAAAGAATTCATCCCGTTGCCGGAGCAGTAACCTCAAACGAAATGAGCCGCGGGTGCTGGCGCGTGCGCGTTGAGCCACGAGAGTATGAGCGCAAGCGCGGCGTCACGATCGAGATCGTTGAGCAGCTCGTGATAGCCGTCGGGGTAGAGCTCAAGCCTTTTGTCTGCTGACTCGATGGCGGCGATAAATCGTTTGCTGCCTTCAGCCGTGGTGGCGCGATCTTTTTCACCGTGCAGCGCCAACACCGGCGCCGTCCAGTTCGGATAGCGCGTCCATGCGTCCTCGGCGACGGCGATTGCAGTCGCGCCGGTGCGCGCAGGCACGCGCGGATCCGACACCATGGGATCGCTGGTGTAGGCCGCGACCTCTTCGGGGATGCGTGAGAGGCCGCTGGCTTCGATCGGCGGCGTCAGGCGCGCGCCCGGCGCGATCGCTGCGAAAATCCCGGCGATGGCGCGCAGGTGCGCCGGCGCTTCAACGAGAAGCGCGGGCGCGCTCAACACCACGGCGGCGACACCGCTTTGATCGCGCGCGACGCTGGCGGCGGTGACGAGCCCGCCCAGCGAATGCCCGAAGCAGAAGAGCGGCTTGTTCTGCGCATTGAGCAGACGGCGCGCGGCCTGATGGTTGGCGACCTCGACGTTCAGATCGCAGACGCCGCGCGTGCCGGGTGAGCGGCCGTGGCCGTTATAGTCGAACGCATAGACATCGAAGCCAGCGGCATTGAGCTGCGGAATCAATTGCGAATAATGCGTGACATACCGTTCGGCGTACTCGGCAAATCCGTGCGCAAGCAGGAGGTTGCAGCGCGCGCCCGGCGTGCGCCACGCATAGCCGGCAACGCCGCGGCCAATGTCCCAAGTCTCTGATTTCACGTCCGCCATGTGCGTGCGCCCTCCGGGGTGTGACCGCCGACACTCGCGTATATTCGATGCCGACGCCAAGTGTCTTTCCACGAGAAGGAACGAGCTATAGGATCGGACGCATGTCCCAGAAAATCTCCGCCAAGGACCTGGAGCATCTCGCCCATCTTCTGGAGATGGAAAAAGCCGGACATCACAGCAAGCGCCGTTGGTGCTTGGTAATGTTCGCCATTTCGATTTTCTTTCTGCTGCTGGCGATGATCGCTGTGTCCATTTCGGTGGTGGAAGCTCTGCGCGAGCCCGGTGTGCAGCCGGGATGGCAGCTCGTGATTTTGCAGGCCTTGGCGCCGATGGCGGCGCTTGCCGTGTCACTGTTTTCGATGTGGTGGGCGGTGCAAAACTGCCTGCACTCCATCGATCGTGCACTCTACGCAGCCAAGGTGGGCAGCCCGGAATTGTTCAGCGCTTTGCTCGAACAAGTACAATGCGCGGGCGATAAAAAGAAAAAACTTTGGCTTGAAGTGATCAAAAGCGCAGTGATGTAGCGAAGAGGGCGGGGATGCGTTGCGCTAGCTGTGACGGTGCTTGCGCCTCACTTGCGTGTGCGCTGCCCGCCAAACAATGCCGAAGGGTGGACGTGCATGACCAATTCAGCTGAGCAGAATCTAGTCGCGCTTCTGGCGTCCGAGCAACGCGGGTTGCGCCGTGTGCTGGTCGCCGGGATCGCCGTGCTTGTGTTGCTTGTGGTGATGTCCGGCGCGCTTGGCGTCTATTACTATCTGGCGTCGCAACAGCTTACCCAAGCTTCGCTGCAATTGCAGCAGCAAGCGTTCGATACGCGCCGTCGCGTTGACCAACAGGCAAACCGTACAGCGACGCAAGAGCGCCGTATGCGCCGCATCTATGATGAAATCCGCCAAAGCATCAATTCTGTTGCTGGCGCCGCCGCGGACAACCCAGACGCCGCGCTCGCAGCCGCACGCGGCTTCTTGCAACACGGCCGCCATCTGTCGCTGGCGCAAGAGCGCCTGTTTGCACAAGTGAGCGCACCAAACGGTCGTGCGCCGGCCGCGCTGAAAGCACTGCTGACGGGCGTTGTGGCGCTTTCCGAGTCCGATCAGCGCGGCGAAACTGTAGGCGCGGGCGGCAACGAACTGCCGCCGCGATTGGCCGCGGCGCGCGTCGCGTTTTTGCAGGCCGACGCCGATCCCACGCTGCATCCGCTGGCGCAAGCCGGCATGGCCTGGGTGCTTTACCAGATTGCCTCGTCCGACCGCCGCAATTTCCGCGCGGACACGTGCCGCGATGTGCTGACGGCGGTGCAGGAAAGCATCGAGAACAACGATCCTGGCCCGCAGCCGCTTTGGTACCGCGCGCAATGCGAACGCCGCACCGGTCACACCATGCGCGCCTTCGCCGATTTCGCGCGCGCCATTCACGGTACGTCGGAGGTGCTCGCCGATCCTGACGATGCGGACGACGCTGAGGTCACCGTGGCGATGAACGCGTTCAATGGCGCCGGCGCCACGCTCACCGCGGCAAGCTCCATCAACGACCCTGACATTCAGGCCGGCTTGGTGGTCGCGCGGGAACGCTGCGTGGGCGCCAACGATCCGCTCGTCCATGATCCGAACCTGCAGATTGCGTTGGCATGCATCAATCAGGCGGTCGCCTTGCGGCGCGTGCTGCGGCAGACCGAGAACCAGGTTGGCCAAACCAGGCAGAGCATCGGCTTCGTCTATCTTCGCGAGCACAATTATGAGGCGGCTTATAAGAACGCCGCGTCGGTGGAAGCGACCGGGCTTTACGCGCAGAACGAGTTGGTGCGCGCGCTGGCGGGCGCGCATTACCGGCCGTCGGCAACCAGCAAGCAGACGAGTGTCTCCGCCGATGTCGCGGAGGCGCGCCGCAACATCGGCATGTTCCGGTTCGGCCAGTTCAATGTGTGCGAGCTGCAAGCACTATTGCCACCGGATCTCTACACCGAGGCGCAACAGATCTTTGCTGCGACGGTGCAGCCCGGCACGGACACGTTGTGCCAGAAGCGATGATCGCCTGAAGCTGCTTTGCGTCGGCGGCGACACATTCTGGCGAATGCGCGACACACTTGGCCCATAGCGCTCAACAGGAGCGGAGGGATCAGGTGCGCAATAAGATTACTCTTGCCGGGCTCGTAGCGCTCGCCAGC
This sequence comes from Terricaulis sp., assembly GCA_047601265.1. GTDB lineage: Bacteria > Pseudomonadota > Alphaproteobacteria > Caulobacterales > Aquidulcibacteraceae > Vitreimonas. The sequence goes on along the minus strand of JASGJR010000001.1, from coordinate 2,236,406 downwards.
TGCGCGGGTGCGCCACCGCACCATCGCGGTGGTTTTGGCGCCGGCATGGGCGAGGGCATGCCCAACTTCCAGAGCGCGCCGCATGTTGTGCGCACGGCGGGTACCGCCGACGCCGATGCGATCCTGTTTGCGAGCTTCGATCGCGACGGGGACTTGCTTGTCAGTCCTGCCGAACTGAATGCCGGCATCGTTCGCGAGTTCGCACGCGCCGACGCCAATCATGACGGCGCAATCGATGCCGCGGAGTATCGGGCCTGGAGCCAACTAGCGCTCGGCGGCATTTATGCGCCGTTCCGGCAAGACGTGGACCGCGATGGCGACGGCAAGATCTGTACCGATGAGTTCGCTGCCGAGTTTCGCGCACGCGCTCACCGCTACGACAGCAATGGCGACGGCGTGCTTGAACATGCGGAATTGGTCCGGTCGGCGTCGGGCGCGGACGATGATCTGCAATTGTTGACGCCGCAGAGTGGCGGCGGTCAGGGCGCGGACGATGGTGGCGGGCCACCGCGTCGGCGGCGCTAGCTGTAACGTGACCCCGCCTGCCCCAGAATCCGCTTGAGCTGGACCTAAGGTCCGGCCTTCAAGTGCGGCCATGAAGAGCAGCATCTTTCAGGAGACGGCGGCAGCAGTGGCCAAGCGCTTTGGCGTCACCGTCAAAGCGCTGCGCGTCTACGAAGAACTCGGTCTCCTGAAACCGGCGCGGACGGTGTCGGGCTGGCGCATCTATCGCCAGCCTGAGCTTGAGCAATTGTCGGCCATCTTGGCGTTGAAGCAGTTGGGCATGCCCCTGAAGCGCATCGCCGAGCTGATGCGTGGAGCAGGTGATCTGGCGACCGCGTTGGCGATGCAGGAAGCAGCGCTTGTGGAAGCGAAAGCGGAGGCCGAGCAGGCGTTGGCGCTGGTGCGCGCCGCGCGGGCGAAGCTGGCGGAAAAGCGCAGCCTCTCGCCGGACGAACTCGGCAAGCTGGTGCGGAGCACCTCGCAGTCCGAATTCAAGTGGAACCCACGCATGGAGGCGCTGGCGGAAAAGCACTTCACGTCCGAACAGCTTCAAGAATTACGCGCGCGCAAATTCACGCCCGCGGATCAGGAACGTGTCGGCGCTGCGTGGAAGCAAATCTTCTTCGACGTTGGCGCGCTCGGCGATGAGCCCGATCCTGCGTGTGAACGTGCGCTCGACATTGCCCGGCGCGCCGACGCATTGCTGGCGGAATTCTCCGGCGGCGACCCCAAATTGCTGCAAGCAGCGAGCAAGATGAACATAGAAGCTTTCAGCGACCCCGAACTCGCGTCAAAAATGCCGGCCGGCGCGGCGCAATTTATCTTCGTCACCCAAGCCATCGCTGAACTGCGCAAGCGCGGCGAGAAGATCGCCAGCGGCGCGGGCGCGCTGTAACTGTTTAGTGCAGCGTTCCGAGATAGGCCACCACTGCCGCGGCTTGCTGCGGATTATGCAGACCTGCGAACGGCATGCGGTTTCCTGGAACCGTTTGCGCCGGCGCCTGCACGTAAGCCAGCAACTGCGCCGGTGACCAGCTGAAGCCCGCGTGCTGCATTGCTGGAGAATAGTTGAAGCCTGGCGCGCTTCCCGCGCGGCGGCCAACCACGCCGAAAAGGTTGGGGCCCACGAGCGCGTGCCCATTGCTGACCGCCATGTGACACACGGCGCAGTTTGCTTGGAACACAGCGCGCCCCTGCGTCGCGTTTTGCGCGGCGGCGAGGTCAGCGGTGGCGCATGCGAGAGCGAGCGCGGCTGCAAACGTGGTGAGGAGACGAGCCATGAAGAGCCTCAAGAGTGTTAGCGTAGGTGCGCGCGCCGTGTTCCACGCACGCGCATGCGCGATAGGATCGAACCGCCGCGGACTGCGGCGTTGATCTCGATCAACACCGCGCCGTCCTGAGTGTCGCGGGCGCGCGAAGTTAATGATCTTTGGCGCCGTCCAGCTGCTTGACCTTTATTGGTATCGTGAAACAGTGGGCTTCCGGCGTGGGAGGACCACGCTGTCATAAGCCAGAAGCGGCGCTGCCGTTTCATACGCTGGCGCCGCCCGTTTCCAAGGGAGATGAGCGCCAATGGCTACGAGTAAATCTGCAAACGTGGTGAGGGCTATAGCCGTCGTCGGTCCGACCGGGGCGGGCAAGACGGCGTTGACACAAGCTCTGGCATCAGCCGCCTCGGGTGGTTCGGGCGCAGTCCCGGCCGCGGCGGGCCAGTCCACTGAAACACAATTCACCGCGATCGATTTCATGGGCGACCACTACGCGTTGATCGACGCGCCGGGCGCCGTCGATTTCCTCGCCGACGCCGATTATGCGCTGCCAGCGGTCGACCTGGCGATCGTGGTTGCCGATCCCGATCCTGACAAAGCGGTGTTGGTGCAGCCCTTCCTCAAAGCGCTGGAAGAACTGCAGATTCCGCATGCGCTGTTCATCAACAAGATCGACCAAGCGCGTGGCCGCATTCGCGATCTGCTGGAAGCGCTGCAGCCGGTGAGCAATGTGCCGCTGGTGGCGCGGCAGATTCCGATCTGGGAGGGCGACAAGGTCACCGGCTTCGTCGACCTCGCGCTGGAGCGCGCCTACCACTACGAGCAGGGCAAGCCCTCGCAAGTCGTCGACATCCCAAAAGACTTGGCGGAGCGGGAAACCGAAGCGCGGTTTCACATGCTGGAGCAGCTTGCCGATTTCGACGATCAGTTGATGGAGAGCCTGCTCTCCGATGTGACGCCGGATCGCGACGTGGTCTACGCCGATCTGGTGCGCGAGACCCGCGAGGCGCTGATCGTGCCCGTGTTCTTCGGCTCGACGGCGCAAGGCAATGGTGTGCGGCGGCTGCTGAAAGCGCTGCGCCATGACACGCCGACGCCGGAAGTAGCCGCGGCGCGCCTAGGACTCAGCGGCGCCGGCGCGTACGTCATGCGTATTTCTCATGCGGGACAAGCCGGCAAGCTCGCTTACGCGCGCGTGTTCGGCAAAGCATTGAGCGACAGCGATCAGATCACGCTGAGCGATGGCTCATGCGGCCGTCCGGGCGCGCTGTTTTCGGTGCAGGGCGCACAGACCAAGAAGATTTCCACCGCGCCCGAAGGCGACGTCGTCGCTATCGGCAAGCTTGATCCGGTCGCAGCTGGCGATCTGCTGGCGTCGAACGGCGCGCAGAAGCTGAAAGTGTCGTTCAAGAAGCGCTATCCGGTCTATCAGTTGGCGATCGCCACCAAGGACCGGAAGGACGATGTGCGTCTCTCGGGCGCACTGCAAAAGCTTGTCGAAGAAGATGCGGGCCTTGCCGTCGTGCACGATCAGACGACGCACGAGATTCTGCTGCAGGGGCAGGGTGAGCCGCATTTGCGCACAGTGCTGGAGCGGCTGAAATCGCGCTACGGCGTCGATGTCTCGACGGCGCGGCCCTCGACGCCGTACCAGGAGACCATCCGCAAAAACGCTGAGAAACGCGGCCGCCACAAAAAGCAAACCGGCGGTCACGGTCAGTTCGGCGATTGCGTGATCCAAGTGAAGCCGCAACCGCGCGGCGGTGGATTCGAGTTTGTCGACAAGATCACCGGCGGCGCCATTCCGCGGCAGTGGATTCCCGCCGTGGAAGCGGGCGTGAAAGACGCGATGATGCGCGGGCCGATCGGCTTTCCTGTTGTCGACGTGGCGGTGACGCTGATCGACGGCTCCTACCACGATGTCGATTCGAGTGAGCATTCGTTTCAAATGGCGGGCCGCCTCGGCATGCACGAAGCGCTCGCCGTTTGCGATCCCGTTGTGCTGGAGCCAATCGAGAAGCTGACGATTTTCACGCCCAGCTCCGGCACGCCGAAAATCAACTCAGCCGTCTCCTCCCACAACGGCCAGATACTCGGCTTCGAGTTGCGCGACGGCTGGCCGGGTTGGGACAAGGTCGAGGTGTACCTGCCGCATAGCGAGCGTCAGAGCTTCATCATCGAACTGCGTTCGCTGACCCAGGGCTTGGCCACGTTCGAGGCCGAGTTCGATCACATGGTTGAGTTGAGCGGCCGCCGCGCTGAGGAAGCTGCGAAGAAGGCGCAGCCGTTGGGGGCCGCCGCGAGCTAGCGCGGGCCGAGCACCATTTGCGTTTGCGTCACGAGCGCCACGGCTTTGCCGTCGGCGCTCGTGATCTTTGTCGTCCAGACGCTGGTGCGTCCGCCGATGTGAACCGGCGTGGCTTCGCCGCGCACGGTGCTTCCCACCGCGGCGCCGCCAAGAAAATTGGTCTTGCTTTCCAGGGTGGTCGTGGCTTTCGCGCCTTCGGGCAGCGTAAGATAGCCGCCGATGCCGCCAAGTGTGTCCGCGAACGCCATCACTGCGCCGCCGTGGAGGCGTCCGCCTGTAGTGCAGAGTTCGTCGCGCACGACGAGCTCGGCGACGACACGCTCGGGCGAAGCCTCGAGCACAGTGACGCCTAGGAGCTGCGCGAAGGGCATATGATCGGCGAGACTTTTCATGCGGCAGGCTCCGGCTTGATGGCGATGCGGCGATCACCGTAGGTCGAATAGAGACAAGCGGCGATGATGAGCGCGGCGCCAAAGAAAATCGAGATGCGCGGCGTTTCGTGAAAAATGAAAAAGCCCATGAACGTCGCCCACAACAGCTCGGTGTAATGGATCGGCGCAAGTTGTTGAGTTTCAGCGTGGGCGTACGCGCGCGAGAGCAAATACATGAACACTGCCGCGAGCGCGCCCAGCAACAGGAACGCCCACCATTGCTCCCAATGCGGTGGCGCGGAGAGTAGTATTGCCGGCGGCCCGAGAAACAGCCCTGGCATCAAGCTCGACAGCAAGCCGACGATGACCGGGCCGTCTTTCTTGGCGCGGTCCCGCAGCAGCACCATCGCCACGCAGAACGTCAGCGCCGAGAACAAGACCGCGCCTACGCCGTACGCATGCATAGGCGACGCCGCCATGCTCGGTGCGCCGATCATCGCCACCAGTACGCCGGCAAAGCCGATAAGCGCGGCGATAATGCCCGTTGGCCGCACATGCTCGCCGATCATGGCGGCGGCGATGAAGGGCACGAGCAGTGGGTAGATGAAGGAGATCGTGACCGCTTCCGCGAGCGGCAGCACCGTCAGCCCCCAGAAGAAGGCGACGCCCGACATCGAAACCACCAGTCCGCGCGGCAAGTGCGCGAGGAAGATTTCGCGTGTGATAGGCGGCCGCCCCGCATGCAGCCAAGGAATGAGAGAGAATGCGGCGCCGAAGAAATAGCGCCCGGTCGTCACCAGCGCGACGTTGTTGGTGTGGCATAGGTATTTGATGGTCGCATCCATGCCCGCGCCGAAGGCAATAGCCGTCAGCAAGACAAGAGCAGGCGGAAAGCGCGACGCGCGCACGATGTTCTCCCGTGCGCGGTAGCTCTGCGCAGTTTACTCGGCCGGAACCGCCGCTGAACCTTCGGTGTGCTGCTTTCTACCGCCGAAGAGCTTGCTGATGAAGCGCTCCAGACGATCAATCAGCACGAAATTCGCGGGCACGAACAACAGGCTGAGCAGGGTAGACACCAACAAGCCGCCGATGACCGCGACGCCCATGCCTTGACGCATCGAGCCGTCGATGGTGAGGCCCATCGCCGATGGCATCATGCCCGCGGCCATGGCGAACGTGGTCATCAGGATTGGCCGCGCTCGTTTCATTCCCGCTTCGAGCAACGCCTCGTCACGCTCCATGCCTTTGTGAATTTGCTCGATCGCGAAATCGACCAGCAGGATGGAGTTCTTGGTGACGATGCCCATCAGCATGATGAGGCCGATCAGCACGAACAGCGAGAGCGGCTGGTTGGCCAACAGCAAGCCGGCGAAAGCGCCGCCCAGCGAGAGCGGCAGCGCCGTCATGATCGTCCACGGATGGTAGAAATCGCGGAACAGCAGCACCAGCACGCCGTAAATCAGCAGTAAGCCCCACAAGAGCGCCGTGCCGAACGACTCGAACATATCGACCATGCGTTCGCTATCGCCGCCGGTCGCCAAGTGCACGCCAGCGCCGGGGTTTTGAGCTTCCGGCAATTTGAACACGGCGCGTTGCGCCGCGCCGGGTTCACCGTGGGCGACGTTGGCGAGCACGGTCACCGCGCGCTCGCGGTCGCGCCGCTCAACCGCCACTTCGCCGAGCCCGAAGCCGACATTGGCGACGGCGTCGAGCCGAACCGGCGTGCCGAGCGTCGACGCTACGGGCAGTGAAGCGATGGTGTCGACATTGGCGCGCGCGTCCGAGCGCAGCACCACGCGGATCGGAATCTGACGGTCCGGAAGATCGTAGCGCGGCAGATTTTGTTCAACGTCGCCGCTGGTGGCGATGCGCACAGCGGCGGCGAGCGCGGCATTGGTCACGCCGAGCCGCGCCAGATCGTCGGGACGCGGGCGGATTTGCAGTTCGGGCCGCTGCAGCGACGCTGACGAGTGCACATCCGTAAGCATGTCCAGCTTGCGCATGGCGACGACGAGGCGCTCAGCGGCTGCGTTCACTTTCGCGGGATCGTCGCCGACGAATTGCAGCGTGACATCGAAGCCGCGGCCGCCGCCTTGGTTGTTGAGCGCCGTGACGCGATAGTTCGGGTAATCCGACAACAACGGACGCAGCGCTTGCTGGATATAGAACGCTGTGTGTTTGCGGTGCTGGCGCGGCTCCAGCAGCACGTAAAGCGTGCCGCTCGACGCAGCGCCATCGGTGCCGCTGAGTTCCGTGTAAACGTTGGCCACGCCCGGCCCATGCGCCGCGCGCGCTGCGAGTTCCTGCATGGCGCGATCGGCATCCGCGAGCGTCGTGCCCGGCGGAATCTCGACCTGCTCTTGAACCGTGTCGGAATTGATGCGCGGGATGAACGTCACCGGCACTTGCGTGGCGAGCACGATGCTGAAGGCGAAGATGGCGACGCCCGCGCCGAGTATCTTCCACGGATTGCGAATGGAGAAGGTCAGCGCCGAGCGATACATCTCCACCAAGTCGCCCTGCGGCTCCTCGTGGTGATGATCTTTCAGGAAATACGCGGCCATCATCGGCGTGATCAGCCGCGCGACCACCAGTGAGAAGAACGTGGCGATCGCGACCGTGAGTCCAAATTCCTTGAACCACTGTCCGGTTTCGCTGCCCATGAAGCCGACCGGGGTGAACACGGCGATGATCGAAGCGCTGGTCGCGACAACGGCGAGGCCGATTTCGTCAGCAGCTTCCATCGCCGCTTCGTAGGGCTTTTTGCCCATACGCATGTGCCTGACAATGTTCTCGATCTCGACGATGGCGTCATCGACCAAGACGCCCGCGACCAACGCCAACGCGATCAGCGTCATCATGTTGATGGTGAAGCCCATCCATTGCAGCGCCGCGAACGTCGGGATGATCGCGAGCGGAATGGCGGCGGCGGCTATCAAGGTCGCGCGCCAGTCGCGCAGCGTCAGGAAAACCACCGCGCATGCGAGCAGAGCGCCTTCGATCAGCGCGCTGATCGATGATTCATACATGCCACGAATGAAGTCGACCGGTGTGAACACCAGCTGGAAATGCATGCCCGGGTGCGCCGCCTCGATTTCATGCAGGCGCTTTTCAACCGCGTCGTAGACTTTCACTTCGCTCGCGGTTTTCGAGCGGCTAACGGCGAACGACACCACTGGCTGGCCGTTGAAGCGGGCGATGGCGGTGAGATCGCTGTTGGTGTCGCGTACGGTGCCGAGATCGGCCAGCCGAACCGTTTGACCATTGGCGCCGGTGAGGCGTGTTTCGCCAAGCTGCTCCACGGAGGGTGCGCTGCCAAAGGTGCGGATCGATTGCGCTTGGCCGCTGATTTCGGCTTGGCCGCCGGGAAGGTCGGCATTCATGGAGCGCAAGCGCGTGCTGATGCTGTCGGCGGTGATGCCATAGGCCGTCAGCCGCTCGGGATCGAGTTCGACGTGAATTTCGCGATCGACGCCGCCATCGCGCGAAACTTTGCTGACGCCCGGCACAGCAAGCAATTCGCGCGACAATTCGTTGTCGATGAACCACGAACGTTCTTCGTCGCTCATGCCGGGCGCAGAGATGGCGTAATAGGCGATCGGCTCGGCGGCGGCGTCCATACGGATGATTTGCGGTTCGGTGATGTCGGACGGCAGATCCGGGCGAATGCGGCTGACCGCATCGCGCGCGTCTTCAACGGCGCGCGAGAGGTCGGCGCCGATCTGCAACTCCACCGTAACGTTGGTGCTTCCCGGCGTGATCTTCGTGGTCACGCGGCGGACGCCTTGAACGCCGGTCAGCGCCGACTCCACGCGCTGCGCAACTTGCGTTTCCATTTCCGCCGGCGCGGCGCCAGGCTGCGAAACGCTGACGACGAACACCGGGAATTCGATGTTCGGCAGCTGGTTGATCGGCAGCTTCGCGTACGAGGTCAGTCCCGCGAACAGCAGCGCCATGATCAGAACGATCGGCGGGATCGGGTTCTTGATCGCGCCGGCTGAGATATTCCAGGCCATGTGGCGCTCCTCAGCCTTGTTGCAGGCCGCGCAATTGTTCGGCGTCGCCGCTTTGCTGGGCTGGGGCCGGGTGGCCTGCCGAACGCACCGGATCGCCGTCACGCAAGAAGGCCGCGCCGGAGCCGACGACGGCGGCGCCGCCATTCAGTCCGTTGACGACCTCGACCATGTTGCCTTCGCGCGAGCCGGTCGTGATGTAGGTCTTGTGCACGCGGCCATCGAGCACGACGAACACGAAAGCCCGGCTATCTTCGTAGCGGATCGCGTCTTGCGGCACGGCCAACGCTTCGCGCTGTGAGAGGTTCACATCGCCGCTCAAATGCATGCCCGCACGCACGCGGGTATCGCGCGGCAGATCGAACAGCGCCTCGCCGGTGCGCGTGCGCTCATTGATCGACGCCGGCAGGCGCGAGAGGCGGCCCTGAACATTGGTGCCGTCAGCAAGACGGAACGCCGCTTGCTGGCCATGCGCCAGCGCCAGCATGTCGGTTTCGGAAACCTGCGCGCTGACTTCGAGCTGATTGTCGCCGGCGATGCGGAACATCTCCTGCTGATCGACCATGGCGCCGAGTTGCACCGAGCGCGAAATCACCAGGCCAGCGACCGGCGCGCGCACGTAGCCGCCGCCGAGGCGGGCGTTGATCTCCGCATATTGCGCGCGCGCTGCGGCGAGCTTGGCGTCTGCTGCGACGGAAGCGGCATGGCGTTGTTCGATTTGCTCCGCCGACAGCGCGCCGGAGTCGCGAATGCTTTCCGCGCGCTGATATTCGTCGCGCGCACGCAGCGCATCGGATTCAGCGCCCGCGACATTGGCTTGCGCGGCGCTGGTCTGCGCATTGGCGACGGCAGTGTCGAGCCGCGCCAGCGGTTGGCCGGCGCGCACATAATCGCCTTCGTCCGCAAGCAATTGCAGGACGCGCACGCCAGAAGCGGGCGCGAACACATGGATGTCGCGCTTCGGGCGGACTTCGCCGAGCAGCGAGACGTGCGGCGAGAAGCCGTGCTGCGAAACCTGCACCACGGAGACAACTTGAGTTTGGCTGACGGCGGCTGCGGTGTTCGGCGGCGGCTGCTCGTTGAACACGTGCGAAACCAGGAAAATCACGATCCCGATGACCGTCAGCGCACCAGCGGAAATCCATACCAAACGCCAGCGGCGCTTGATCGTCGCCTCGTCAGGCGCCCCTGCGTCCTCGTTCGCGGCGAGCGGGGAGGGCGTTTCTTCGCTGCGCTGAAAAATCTTCTGCGCGCGCTCTAACAAATCCGGCTTCATACCCGCACCGCAAGATAACGTTCAGCCAAGGCGCGGAATTGCGCGTCGGCGTCTTCAACTGAATTCTTCCCAAGCACCGCGCCGCGAAGCGCAACGCCTTCGATCGCAGCAAACAGCGTTCGCGCCGCTGCTTCGGGATCGATCGCAGGATCCACTTCCCCACGCTTCTGGCCTTCGCCGATCATCGCTGCGCACGCGCCCACATAATGAGCGTCGATCGCCGCGAGATTCTGGGCCAACGTGGGGTCGCGCCAGGCTTCCGCCAAAACTTCTGCGACCAGCGCACCATCGCCATCGGCGATCTTCTGAAAGAAGCCTTTGGCGACCTCGCAGAGCAAATCGACGACGCTGACGTTGGCGGCCTGAAAATCGATGGCGCTGTCGCTGCGCTCGTCTTCGGCGATGGCGGCGATGATTTCGGATTTAGAACCAAAATAGCGATAGAGCGCGCCCGCGCTGATGTCGGCGGCGACGCAAATCTCGTTCATGCTGGTCTGATGGAACCCGCGGCGGCGAAAGCAGCCCATTGCCGCGTCCAGAATCTGGCGGCGGCGGCGCTCGGCGAGCTCGGGATTGGCGAGACGTGACATGGCGTCCGAAAATAGTCCTGGCGACTTGAAAAGTTTTGCTGCGGCGCCAATAAAGCGAATGTTCGTTCGCTAAATGTAAAGACAGCGGGCGCAAGTCAAGATGTGCGTCAAAAAACGCTGCAAGGTGTTGCCGGAGTTTAATAAATGCTGACGACTGGTAAGCGGCTGGGGCGCGCAGCGGGCGCAGCCACAATCGCGGTCGTTTTATTGTGCGGCTGCTCACTGATGCCCCGCGAGCGGGTAAATCCCGGCGTTTTGCCCACAGCTTGGCAGGACGCCCCGGTAACCTCCGAGCTCCCGCTTACCGATTGGTGGACCCAATTCAACGATCCGACCCTCAACCAGCTCATTTCGGAGGCCCTAACCAACGGGCCCACAGTACAATTGGCCGCCTACAGGCTAACCGAGGCCCGCGCACAGGCGCAGGCGGGCGTCGCCACCAATCTGCCCAGCCTTAGTGCCTTCGGCACCGGGACCTTCAACCGTGAAATCGGCGCCAGCCACCAGGGCACGGAGCAGATGAGCGGCAGCTTTGGCCCCCAGGCGACCTGGGAAGTTCCGCTGTTTGGCCGCATCCAAGCCGCCATTGCAGGCGCGCGCGCCAACGTGGCTCTGGCTCGCTCGGACGCCCGTGGCACGCAGGTGGCGCTCGCGGCTGATGTGGCGCAGGCCTACATCGACTTGCGCGCAGCTCAGAACGGCTATGCGGCGCTTTCGGAGCTGGCCAACAGCTCAGCGCAACTCGCAGACATCCTCGACACAAGCGCCAACGCCGGCATCGCCGCTCCGGCGGACGCCGCCAACGCGCGCCGTCTCGCTGAAAGCACGCGCGCGCAATTGGCCGATCTCGTCATTGCCCAGCGCCAAGCCGAAAACCGTCTGGCGGTGCTGCGCGGCTTGTCGCCCGGCACTGAAAGCCCGGAAATGAAGGCTGCGCTGGACGCGACGCAAGCCACGCCGACTCTGTCTCTGCCGGGTGCGCCCGCTGCGCCCGCTGCGCCCGCTGACCTCGTCCGTTTGCGTCCAGACGTAGCGCAAGCCGAGGCGCAGACGCTGCTCTCAGCCGCTGCGCTCGGCAACGCGCGTGCAAACCTGCTGCCGCAGCTCAATCTCACCGGCTCCATCACGACGACGCGCAACATCATCGGCTCGCCGACCGCGGAGGGCAGGCCGGCGCTGACGGGCACGCCGCTCATCACCATTCCTTTGTTTGATTGGGGTGCGCTGCGCGCGCAGTCGCGCCAAGCCAACGCGCAATTCCACGAATCTCTCATCCAATACAAACAGACGGTCACTCAAGCGGTGGCGGAAGCGTCGAATGCGCTGGCCGCGCTTGATCAGGGTCAGCAGCGGCTGCAAGCGGCGCGCAATGCCGAAGCGGCGGCGCAGCGGAGCGACAACGGCTCGCGCGCAGCGTACGGCGCAGGCATGCAAAGCTTGGCGGATCGCCTGACTGCCGATCAGCAGCTGATCGACGCGCGCGTAACCCGCATCAATGCCGAGCAATCGGAAGCGAACGCGGCAATCGCGGTTTTCCGCGCATTTGGCGGCGGTCCGTCGTTCGCGGTGCAGCCGCACTAACACGCTGCGCAAACAAAAAGCCCCCCGGTTTCCCGAGGGGCTTCGAATTCTGAACCAATCAAGCCGATTACGGCGTGGTCGTCGTCGTGGCCGTCGAGGTCGATGTATCAGTCGACGTCGTGGTCGATGTGTCAGCCGGCGGCATCGACGAGGAGGTGTCGGTCATCGCCGTATCGGTTGAGGCCGCTGTGTCGGTCGAGGTCGTGGACGAGCCGCAAGCCGCGAGGCCGAGCATGCACACCGCAGCGGTGGCGGCGATAAGGGACTTCAACATCAGTTGCTCCTGAGTGACGGGCGCCAGTGTGTTGCGCATCGGCCCGCGAGGATCGCCGGCCCCACGCGCTAACGTTACCGCGCGGTTCTAGTTCCCGCTAGATATAGGAACTCGAAAATTATGGTTTGGTTGCAGGGTTGCCGTCAGTGGCGTCGTTAACCGCATCCGCAGCATTGTCCGTACGCTGTGTGCCCGTTGCCTGGTCGACGCTGGATCCGGCTTGTTCAAGCGGACCATCGCCTGGATTTTCATGGCCTTGCGTGGCGTTTTCGATGGCGTTGTCGGCCTTTTCGCCCGCGCTTTCGGCGCTGCCTTGCCCGCACGCACCCAGTCCAGCCAAACCAACAAAAGCGGTCGCTATAAGAAGTGATCGCAACATATTTTTCTCCCGACGCGCCGCTGAAGCGAGCGCTGCATGGCAACACTGTCGCTCGGCAACGGTTCCGCGACTGGCCCTCGCGCGACAGCGAGCTATAAGGCGCTGATCAAAGAGGGAACGGATGTCCGATCTGACAGAAGACCAAGCCATGATCGTCGAAACCGCGCGCGCGTTCGCGCAGGAGCGGTTGCGGCCCAACGCGGCGCGTTGGGAAGACGAGGGGCTTGATCGGAATGTTCTGAAGGAATTGGCGGGCCTCGGCTTCGCCGGCATTTATGTGCGCGAGGATGTGGGTGGCTCGGCGCTATCGCGCTTGGACGCGGCGCTGATTTTTGAAGAACTCTCGCGCGGCGACATTTCAACCGCGGCGTTCCTCTCAATTCACAACATGTGTTCTTGGATGATCGACTCGTTTGCGGACGACGAGCAACGCAAGCGCGTGTTGCCGAAGCTAACGACGATGGAAACCATCGCCTCGTATTGCCTGACGGAGCCGGGCTCAGGCTCAGACGCTGGCGCGCTGCGCACCACCGCGAAGCCGGATGGTAATTCGAACTACGTGCTGAACGGTTCGAAAGCCTTCATCTCGGGCGCGGGCTTTTCCGATCTCTACGTCGTCATGTGCCGTACCGGCGATGACGGGCCCAAGGGCGTCTCCACCGTCATGGTCGAGAACGGCGCGAAAGGCCTCTCGTTTGGCAAAGCCGAAGACAAAATGGGCTGGCGCGCTCAGCCGACCGCCATCGTCTCGTTCGACAATTGCAAAGTGCCCGTCGAAAACCGCATCGGTCCAGAAGGCGAGGGCTTCAAGTACGCCATGCGCGGCCTCGACGGCGGCCGTTTGAACATCGCCGCATGCGCGCTCGGCGGCGCCCAGGACGCGCTCGACCGCGCGCTCGCTTACGTCAAGGAGCGCAAACAATTCGGCAGAGCCATCGCCGATTTCCAGAACACGCAGTTCGTGCTGGCGGACATGGCGACGGAATTGGCCGCTTCGCGCGCCCTCCTGCACACCGCTGCGCGCAAGCTCGACGCCAAAACGCCTGACGCCACCAAATACTGCGCGATGGCCAAACGCTTCGTCACCGACACCGCGTTCGGGGTGGCCGACAAAGCGCTGCAGCTGCACGGCGGCTACGGCTATTTGGCGGACTATGAGGTGGAGCGCATCGTTCGCGACCTGCGCGTGCACCGCATTCTCGAAGGCACCAACGAGATTATGCGTGTGATCATCTCGCGCGATATGCTGAGAGAGTAGGGACTAGCGACTAGAGATTGGGGATCAGGTTGTGAACTTCGTCATTCCGGGGCAATGCGCAGCATTGAACCCGGAACCCAGGGGATGACAGAGCTGCGTATTGGCCCCTGGGTTCCGGATCGCGCTTCGCGCGTCCGGAATGACAAGTCCCTAGTCCCCAGTCTCTAATCCCCCAACGGAGTACACATGATCATTCGCGCAATGGGTCTGGGCTTTCTCTTGTGGCTCGCGGTCGCCGCCGTGTTTCGCTTCGCCGGCCAATACTTCTTCTTGCCCGAGGAAACGCCGCGCATGCTTGCGTTTATCGCTGCGCCGATCGCTGCCGTGCTGGCGACCTTCGTTGCCCTCAAACTTCTCAAGGAAGCGCGTGGCGACGAAGGCGAAGCAGCCATCGGCTTGGCTCTGCCGGGCATGCTGCTGAACGCGTTTCTCTGCTATCAGTTCAACACCGCGTTTCCGGCGCTTGATCCGGCACTCGCCAGCGCCTTCGGCGCCTGGGCGCTGTTGTTCGGCGGCTCAATTCTGTTCATGGGCTTGGTGATGACGCAGCTCGCCCCGCAGGACGAGCGCATTTGAGCGGCACGCGGCCGCTTGTCATCGCCCACCGCGGCGCCTGCGGCGAACGTCCCGAACACACCATGTCCGCTTACACGTTGGCGATCGCGCAAGGCGGCGACGCTATCGAGCCGGATTTGGTGATGACCAAAGACGGCGTGCTGGTGTGCCGGCATGAGAACGACATCTCCGCCACCACCAATGTCGCCGATCATCCTGAGTTTGCGCATCGTCACGTCGAAAAAACGGTCGACGGTGTCACCAAGCTGGGTTGGTGGACCGAGGACTTTACCCTCGCCGAGCTGAAGACATTGCGCTGTCGCGAGCGCATGCCTTCGCTGCGGCCCGCGAGCGCAGCGCTCAACGATCAGGAACCGATCGTTACGTGGGAAGAGCTGCTGTTGCTCGCGCAAGCACACAACATCGCGTTGGTTCCTGAGTTCAAACACGTCGCTTACTTCAAGGGCATTGGCCTCGATCCGGTGGCGCCGTTTGAAGCGGTCGCGCGCGCACATGGCGGCCAAGCCGCCGCCGACATCATGCATGTCGAGTGTTTCGAGATCGGCGTGCTTGAAGAACTGTCGGCTTCAACATTGCGCTGGCGGCTCGTGCAATTGCTGTTCAGCCAAGGCGGTCCGCCTGATCGGCGCGACGTAAAGTACCGCGACATGATCGCCGACAACGGTCTGCGCGCCATCAAACGCTATGCCGCTGCGATCAGCGTCGAGAAGGGGATGCTCGTGCCGCGCGACGCCAGCGGCGCTTCGCTGCCGCCGACCGACATTGTCTCGCGCGCCCATGCGCTTGGGCTCGACCTCTTTGTGTGGACGTTCAGGCCGGAAAATTTCTTCCTGCCCGCGGAGCTGCGGCGCGGCGGCGACATGAACACGCACGGTGATGCGATGGCCGAACTGAAGCAGTTCATTGACCTCGGCGTCGATGGCGTCTTCTGCGATTTCCCATCGCTGGGCGTCGCGGCGCGATAAACGCTGGCGCAAAAAAAGTGAGCGCGCGGATGGTGCGGTCCGCGCGCTCGATGTTCGACAATCGCTCGATGCAAGTTCCGAGTTCGGCCTCACGCTAAGGCGCGGCGGTTAATCCCGGCCTTCGGAACCCCTACCTCTCACGGCCTAGTCCGTTCGCCTCGCGGCCAGCCATTACCGCTTTCGGCACATTTGTCAGTTCGCCGTAGGGTTGCGCCGGTAGGCGGCGGAGACGGGTCTTTCCGCTCGAAAGTGTTTCAAGCATTCGCCCTCTGCGCGAATGGGCGACACAAAACTGCGGCATATGCCATCAGCACTATTCTTTCCGCTGGCGAGTTTCACAAAAACGCGCACCGTGTTTTCGAACGCACCGGCACTCCCAAAAGCGCCCCGTTCAAACCGCAAGCGAAGGCGACCGTCCCCTAAACGGTCGCCTTCAACTCCTCTAGGTCTTTTGCAGTAAACTCGCGCACGCGGCGAATCTCGGCCCGTGCGCCGCTGGATTCGCGGAGCGCCGCTCCTGTACAAATCGAAGGCTCGTGCCACGGCATCGGGAGTGCTGGCATGAACGACAGAGAAGGCGGCCCTTCTGCGGTGGGGCCGCCTTTGCTTTTGATGGGCCGGCCTAGGCGACCTTGCGCAGCAGACTGCGATTGAGGATCGGCGTCTGCGCGTCGAGAATATCGCGCTCGAACCGCTCGCGATTGCGCGGATCGTGCACAATCATCAGGTGGATTTCTTTTGCGCCGAGATTTTCAGCAGCGCGCCACATCTCGTGACGCGCCAGCGTCTGCGAGAAGTCTTCAGTCTTGGCGAGGAAGAGCGCGATAGGGCCGCCCCAATTGGGCACGGTGTGCAGCGGGCTCGGTTGCTCTGGGTCCTTCGGCTTTACGAACATGTAGATGCCGCCGACGACCTCCCAATCGCGTTGGGCGCGGACGACCTCGAACTCGTACCAACGGCCGCTATTGCCCTGCCAGGAATAGGTGTCGCTCACGCGCGCCCCTCCGCAAATCTCATCAACCCGCCACGACCCATACCTGAGTCGGAGGCTAAGTCGCCTAAGGTTGCGGATCGGTTTCCAACGAGGAAATCTGTGCGGCATCGAAATAAGCGGGCCAGAAGCCGGTCAGCGCATTGGCCTGCTGGGCGGAAAACTCCGGACGGTCGAGCGGTGCGATACGCACATGGACGCCGCTGAGATCGGGAGGGCCAAAGGCGTTCTGCGCGCGCCAGCCCGCGAACGTCGCAGTTGGCGCATAAAGCGAGAACCCGTCCGGCTCGTTCTCAAGCAGATCCGACACCAGCACCAAGCGCCGATGCGGGATCTCGATGCCAAAGTCGGGATCGGCGGCGACAGCGCGCACACTTTCCAGAATTGGCGAAGCGGGCGCGGGTCCCCGTGAGGCGGCAGAACGCATCGCTGTGTCGAGCGCGCTCTGGAAATCCTCATCCCAATGTTGCTGCGCCATGCGCGCGTTCTCAAATAGGGGATTGGCCTGTTCAGGCGGCCGCGGCAGGCACTTGGAAAAGAGCACGGACGGTTCGCGCGGGTTGCGCACATTGAGGCGCATGACAGTGAGCCGGTCGTACTGCGACAGCCGTGCGCGTTCTTGCATCAACACCGCACGCAACTTGCGGCGATGGCGCGGTTCGAGACGGTCTGTCGCGTCGACCAGCACAATCGTATGCGCGGCGATCGGTTGATCGGTGCGGCAAAGTGTTTGTGGGTCCGTCGGCGGCGGCCGCATCATGAAGGCGGCGGTGGCAAGGCCGCCAAGCACCGTCATCGCCAGCGCAATCAGCACGAAGCCGAGCGCGTTGCGCCCCGCAGCGCCGCGACGCCGGCTCACGCCGCGTTGGCGGCGTCGAGCCGCTTGGTGGTGTCTTCCAATTCAGCGACCAAGCCTTCGAGCGCCTGTGCCGACTGGTGTTTCGCCTCGGTCAGCCGCTCGCGCGCTGCATCGATCATTTGCGCGCAGCCGGCCATGGCGTCGAGCGACGGCCCGATGGCCGGCGGGGCGGCGCTGAAATAAGCGGGCGCGGCGGTGGCGCGGAACGCGGCGTTTTCTTGGCGATAAAGATGGATCGCTTCAGCAGCGGCGACATCCAGTGCGCGCGCTTGTGCGTCGAGCGATTCCATTCTGACGGCAGCTGTGTCGAAGGCCTTGTGCATGGCGTCGAATTCGGCGCGCATTTTCTCAAGGCGCGCAGCAATCGCCGCGCGCGCTGCATCGACAGGCTGGTTCAGCGTTTCCAGACCTTCGTCGCGCGCATCGGAGAATTCGGCCTCCGCAGCCTGTGCTGCCCGATCCATCTTGCCGTGATCGGGGTACGGGTCGTCAAAACCGGAATAGCCCTTGAGCGCGGAAAACACCCAAACGCCCGCGCCGAGCATCAGCAGAATGATCGCCTGCGGTGAAGATAGCTGCAGCAGCGACCACAAATGGAAGCTCGCGTCGTCGCTGCTCGGTTGCGGCGATGCGAGCGCCGCCAGCCGGTCGCGCCAATCGGCGGCAAACAGGTTGAGCATGAGCGCAAGAAAGCTGAACCCCGCAAAGCCAAGCGCGCCCATGGCTTTGGGCAGTGGCCGCACATGCTGCAGGTAGCGAAGCCCGAGGAAGCCTGCCAGGAAACCAAGCGTGACGTTGGCGCCGGAAAGTCCGATCGCGGTGATGGCGCCGCCGAGCAAGCCGCGCGCGTCGTCTTCGGCGAAGAGAGCAGCGCTGAACAACGACTCGAACACGGCAGCGCACAGCAGAAAGCCAGCCTGCAACAAACCCGAGCGGGGATACACAGCCGAACGCCGCAACGCGTGCGTATGCTTGAATGCGTCGAGATCGCCACGCGCCTGCGCGGTGCGCCGCGCCGCCGCCTGCCAATCGTGCTCGACGCGCCCGGCAATTTGCTTCAGTGCGAGCCGCGCGTCCAAGACCGGGCCAGCGAAGTCCTGCGGCGTTGGCGCCAACGCGCGCAACCGGTTCTCCGCATCGGTCTTTGCCTGCTCGCGCGCGGTATCCAGCTTGGCGCGCTCACCCGCGACGGCTTCCATCACCGCCCGTTCGGCTTCGGACAGTTCGCTCGCATCGTGGCGCGGCTGATTGCGCCCGGCGTCCTCGCGCGCGCGCTTTTTCAAGCCCAGCCGCCGCTCGAGCGCAGCTGCGCTTAGCCCCGCTGGCGCCTTTGCCAGCTTTGGCGCTTGTGGTTGAACGCCGTCCATGCCCCGTCTCGCGCTCAACGTTAAAGCGCGGATAGATTGCTTCTCCAAGCGAAACCGTAGCGCTATCGTCGCGCATTGGAGCTGATGTGAGCGAACTCAAGGACTTATTGGCGATCGCCGAATGCGCTGCGACGGCAGCCGGCGAAGCTTTGCTGAAGCACCGCACCGAATGGGGTGTGGTGGAAGCCGAGTATGGGCGCGAGGTGAAAATCGACGCCGACAAGCGGGCCGAGGCGATGATCCTCGACGCGTTGCGGGAAGCCGCGCCATTTCCCGTGATTTCGGAGGAGGCGGGCTGGGTCAATGCAGGCGACCGCGCCGGTTATGTCTGGGCCGTCGATCCGCTTGACGGCAGCGTGAACTACCTGCGCGGTTACCCGCATTGTGCGGTGTCGATCGCGCTGCTGTCGGCGGGCGTGCCTGTGCTCGGCGTCGTCGATTGCTTCGTGCTGCGCGAGCGCTTCACCGGGCTTGTCGGCGACGGCGCCTGGCTCGGCGGCGCCAGGATTTCCGTGTCCGACATCACCGATCCGGCCGGCGGCATTTTGCAGACCGGGGTGCCGGCGCGCGCTGCGCCCGAGACCATGGCGCGGTTCGAACAGCGTCTGAAAACTTGGCGCAAGGTGCGAATGATCGGTTCGGCGGCGACGGCGCTCGCCTACGTCGCGGCCGGGCGCGCCGAAGCATACCGTGAGTCCGGCTCGATGATCTGGGATGTAGCTGCAGGTTGTGCGCTGGTGCGCGCGGCCGGTGGCGAATTCCACATTGGCGGCGGTGCGCTCGATCAACCGCTTGAAGTTGCCGCTGCAAACGGACGCGTCGCGCTGCCGGATTAGTCGAGCGTACGCCGGAAGCGCATCAATGCCAGCGTGCTCAACACCAACAAGATGATCGTCAGCGCGCCAAGGTCGGTGGTGATGTCGCCAATGTGCGCGCCTTTCAGCACCACCTCGCGCACCACGCGGAGGAAATGCGTGATCGGCAGCGCTTCCCCGAGCGCTTGCGCCCAGATTGGCATGGCTTTGAACGGAAACATGAAGCCGGACAGCAGGATCGACGGCAGGAAGATGAAGAACGTCATCTGCATCGCTTGCATCTGTGTGCGAGCAACGGTCGAGATCAGATAACCAAGCATCAGATTGGCAAAAATGAAGAGCGCCACTGCCGCGAGGAATGCCAGGAACGAGCCGGTGAACGGGATGTGGAAGAGCAGCGTGGCGACGATCAGCACGATCGCGACCTGAACGCCGCCGACAAAAATGTAGGGCGTGGTCTTGCCGATCATCACTTCGAGCGGGCGCACCGGCGTCGCCAGCAGGTTTTCCATAGTGCCGCGCTCAGTCTCACGTGTGAGCGCAATCGAAGTAATCATCACCATTGTCATGGTGAGAATAACGCCGAGCAACGCCGGCACAATGTTGAAGGCGGTGATGCCGGCGGGATTGTAGCGGCGGTGAACCACGATCTCGTAGGGCGCCGGCGCTGCCTGCAAGAACGCAAGCGGACCCACAAAATTCGGCGCAAACGCGGAATCAGCGATAGCCTGGATTGCGCTGAGCGCGCCGCCCGCCGCAACAGGATCGCTCGCATCCGCAGCGACCAAAATTTGCGGGCGTTCGCCGCGCACCAAACGCCGCTCGAACCCTTCAGGGATGGAGATCAGAAACGTCGCGCGGCCGGAGCGCAGCATCTGGTCAGCTTCGTCATCGCGATGCGCGACGGCGACGATGTTCACAAAACTGGATTGCTGCAGTGACGCCAGGAACGAACGGGTCAGCGGCCCGTCCTCACGCATCTCGACAACCGCGGGCATATGGCGTGGATCGGTATTGATCGCATAGCCAAACAGAACCAGCTGCACGACGGGAATGGCGATCATGATCGCGAAGGTCGGGCGATCGCGGCGCATCTGCACCAGCTCTTTCAGGAACACCGCAAACACGCGCGCCCATGAAAGGTCGAAGAAACCGGCGAGGTTGGGGGGCCTCATTGGAAATTGTCCCGGCTTTCGGCCATCAGGTAGATGAAGATTTCCTCGAAGCCCGCTTCGATCTCTGACGCTTTCAGATGCGGCTGTTCGCCGAGAACCTTCTGTACGGCCGCTTGCAGCTTGTTGGCGTCATGGCCGCAAACGTGAATTTCCGCGCCGAAGCGAGCGACGAGTTCGACGCCATCTGCTTTTTCCAACATCGCCTGCGCTTGTTGCAGCGGCCGGCCCTCGATACGCCAGCAGGCGAGGCCTATTTGCTTTGGAATGTCGGCAGTCGGCGCGTCGAGCAGTTTTTTTCCGTAGGCGATGTAAGCGATCGAATCGCACTGCACGGCCTCGTCCATGTAGTGCGTGGAGACCAACGTTGTGACGCCTTGGCTCGCGTATTTGCGGATTTGGTCCCAGAAGTCGCGCCGCGCCTTCGGATCGACGCCAGCGGTGGGCTCGTCCAGCAGCAGCAATTGCGGTTCGTGGATCATGCATGCCGCCAGCGCCAAGCGCTGCTTCCAGCCGCCGGAGAGTTTGCCCGCAACCTGATTTTGCCGCTCGCTCAGACCAAGATCTTCAAGCGCCTTGTCGACGCGCTCTTTGCGCCGATCGAGCGCATAGAGACGCGCAATAAAGTCGAGGTTCTCGCGGATCGATAAATCTTCGTAGAGCGAAAATTTCTGCGTCATGTAACCGACGCGTTCTTTGATCTTCAGGCTGTCGTTCAGCACATCGAAGCCAAGCACCTTGCCTTCGCCGCTTTCCGGCTTCAGCAATCCGCACACCATGCGGATGGTGGTGGTCTTTCCTGAACCGTTGGGGCCAAGGAAGCCGTAGATCGCGCCGCGCGGCACTTGCAGATCGAAATTGTCGACGACTTTGCGCCCGCCATAGCTTTTGGTGAGGCCGTGCACATCGATGACGATGTCGTCGCTCATTGCACGCGCCGCACGTCCACCGGAACGCCAGGGCGCACATCGCTTGCGTTGCCGACGCGCGCTTCCGCGAGGAACACAAGCTTTTCGCGCTGGTCGAGCGAATAGATCACCGGCGGCGTGAATTGCGGCTGCGATGCAACGAAGCTGACCTGCGCTTGTGTGTCATGGCAGCCGTCGCAGTGAATGGCGACGTGCGCGCCGACCGGGAATTGCGCCAGCATGTCTTCCGGCACGAAGAACCGCACTTTCATGTTCGCGGGCGGCAGCAGCGCGACAATCGGCGCGCCAGCAGCAACGACTTCGCCGGGACGGTGGAAAATCTGCTCGACCGTGCCGGCCGCGGGGGCGGTGTTCGACGTGTCGTTGACCCGCGTCTGCGCCAGCCCCGATTGTGCAGCGGCGGCGCTGGTTTGGCGGCGCGCTTCCGCAAGCGCTGCGTTGGCCGCGTCGCGCGCGGCGCGGTCCGAGTCGAGGCGTGCGCGCGGATAAAATCCTTGGCGCTCCAGCACTGCGCCGCGCTCGAAATTGCGTTCGGCCAGAATAGCGTTGGCTTCCGCTTGGCGCACAGCCGAGGCGTTGGCCGCTTGCGTCGCCCGCGCGCTTTGCGCCTCGTAGCCCAAACGCTGCGGATCGATGCGGAACATCGGCGCGCCTTGCGCGACCGCATCACCTTCCTTGACGAACAATTGGCCGACGACGCCCGCATCCTGGCTGGCGAGATAGACATAGTCCGCCTCGCCATAGCCTTGCAGCACATCTGAATGCTGTTGCCCGCAAGCTGCGAGTGCGCAGGCGACGAATGGTAAAAAAATGCGCTTCATGGGCGCTTCTCCAGCCCGTTCAGCAAGATGTCGAAATGCTGTTCGATCAGCTTCTGCGGATCGCTGAGAGCGCTTTCGCCTCGCAGCACATGTGAGAACATCGCTTCGAAGAAAATGGGTCCGATAAAGGCGCGCGAAGCGGCGTGCGGGTCGACCTCGCGGATCGCGCCTTGCTTCATCGCCGATGTCAGCAAACTTTCGAGCGCGCCGCGCGCGGGCTCGACAACATGGGTGCGGTAGAAATCGGCGATCTCCGGAAAGCGTCCGGAGATGGAGACAACCAGCCGCGGCACCGCGAAGGCCTTGGCGTCCTGCAGCTTCATCGACGCCGCGCCCGCCATCATCCGCAGCGCCATCAGCGGATCGCTCGCGCCATGTTCGGCAATCGTCCCAACGAGCCGTGCGAGCGGCGCGACCTTGGCGTCGATCAGCGCCTCCAGCAGCGCAATCTTGCTTGGGAAGTAGAGATAGACGCCGGCTTTGGAGAGGCCCGCGCGCTTGGCGATGTCCTCCATGCGCGCTGCTTCGAAGCCCTTTTCCGTGAATTCGTCGAGCGCGGCGTCGAGGATTTCCTCCGGACGCGCCTCCGCCCGCCGGCTCCAGCGGGCTTTTTGGCTCTGAAATGAGGCCTTTGCGGGCATGAGATGTATATAACTGACTAGTCAGTTATATACAAGCCATATTTTGGAGGTTGGTCCCTGGAGCTGAGAACCGCTTTCCGGACCAGGCACAATGAAAACAGCCCGGCGCTGCCGGGCGAGTCGTCCCCGCGCCGCGCACGTCAAACAGGAAGCCGCTACGCAGCGGCGCGCAGGCGGTCACAACAGTTAAGTTGGAAAAGCCGGGGGGAGGCGCTTATCCTCGCGGTGTGGGCGCGCGTGGGGAAGTAAGCCGTGGCTGAGAGCGACGACAGAACAATCAAGCTTGTCTCAATTGTAGCGATTGACGTTGTCGGCTTCTCGACCATGTCCGAGCGCGATCAGCGCAACACTGCGCGCAAGATCGAGGCGCTGCGCAGCCGCATCGAGAGCGTCGCCACCGCCAACGGCGGTCGCTTGTTCAACACCGCCGGCGACGGCTTCATGCTGGAATTCTCGTCCGCTGGCGCAGCGCTTGGCGCGATCCAGGATGTGCTCGACAAGCGCGCGAAAGGCGAACCAAAGATCCGCGTTGGCGCGCACGTCGGCGATGTTGTCGTCACGGCCACCAATGACTTGCTGGGGCACGGCGTGAACATCGCCGCGCGCTTGCAGGCGCTCGCTGCGCCCGGAACGGCGTTGGTGTCCTCAGAGTTTCGCTCGATGGCGCGCTCAAGCCCCTCGGCCGCGTTCCAAGCGAAGGGCCGCCAGCCTTTGGAGAACATCGAACAGAAGGTGCAGACGTTCGAGATTCTGTCGCGCCGCCAGAAGTTCAATCGTTTCTCACGCCGCGTGATGACAGGCGCGGTCGTCGCCGTTATCGCAGCCGGGCTGATCTATGTCAGCCCGACAGCGTTGCGCGCGTATCAGCAATATCAAGCCAATGGCGGTTCGATCGCCGACGCACTGGCGCCGCCAAAAGCTGCAACGACACCGGTCAACACTACACCGCGCGTCACCGAAGTCGGCGCGACGAACGCGGCGCCGGATACGACATCGGCGACAGTGACGACAGCGACGGTTGTCGCCACCGCGGCCGCGCCGAGCGCCAATCCGGGACAAACTATCCAGGATTGCCAAAGCTGTCCCGAAGTCGTGGTGGTGCCGAGCGGGCTCTACCAGATGGGCTCAGCCGCCACCGAGGCGGGGCGCGGGCGCGACGAAGGTCCGCAACATGAAGTGTCGATCACGCCATTCGCTATCGGCAAGTACGAGGTCACATTCCAGCAATGGGATGCGTGCCTTGCCGGGGGCGGTTGCAACGGCTTTTCGCCGCCCGACCATGGCTGGGGACGTGGCAATCATCCCGTTGTCGGCGTCTCATGGAACGACGTGCAGGCCTATCTCGAATGGCTCAACAAACAGAGCGGGGGACATCATTATCGCCTCGCGTCGGAAGCGGAGTGGGAATACGCCGCGCGCGCAGGCGAGACCGGCGCATTCGCATTCCATCCTTACCTAACCACAGCGAAGGCGACCTATCGCGTCGCCGCCACCAGCGCTGTGGGTTCGCACGACGCCAACGTCTTCGGTCTCTACGATGTCTACGGCAACGTCGCGGAGTGGGTGCAGGATTGTTATGTCGCCACCTACACAAGCGCGCCGATCGACGGCGCCGCGGTAGCACCGAACCATTGTGCTCGCCGGGTGTTCCGCGGCGGCGCCTATAACGACCAGGCCGCAGCGCTTAGGAGCGCTGCACGGAAGTCCGCCGCGCCGGCTTTGCGTGTGCCCAATGTCGGTTTCCGCGTGGTGCGAGAAATTCGCTAATCAAGTGCGCAACCGATTTGCGATGAAAGTGGTGTGACCTTGGGCACAGCCAATGCATGCCCACGGTCACATAACTGCCTCTTGAAAAGCCCGCTTAGAGGCTGGGGGACACGACCGCGATGAGCGGGAAATTCTTGCTTGCGCAGATCTCGGACACGCACGTCCGTGCCGACGACGGCGGCGCCGCTGCTGCGCAACTGCAGCGCGCCATGGCGCAAGCCAAGGACAACGGCGCGCAGCTCATCCTGCTGACCGGGGATCTGGTGAACGACGAGAAGCCGGAAGAGTATGCCGCTTTGGCGCAAGCCATAGCGCAGCCGCCGGCGCCGCTTTTTCTGATGCCCGGGAATCATGACAATCGCGGTCACCTTCGCGCCGCCTTTGCCGCCACTCACAAATATCTGCCACAACAAGGTCCGCTATCATTTGTGCTCGACGATTTTCCGGTGCGCATCGTCGCGCTCGATGCAACGGCGCCAGGCGAAGTTCACGCCGTGTTCGGCAAAGAGCAGGAGCGCTGGCTACGCAAGACGCTGTCGAAGCAGCGTAAGAAGCCAACCATCGTCTCGTTACATCATCCGCCATTTCTCACGCATGACCGTTTGTTCGACACCATCGGTCTGCAGCGCGCTGACAAGTTCGCGCGTGTGATCGCAGGTCACAAGCAAGTGTCGCGCATCATCTGCGGTCATCATCATCGCGTCGCGGTCGGGCAAGTCGCGCACGCGACAACCGTTGTCGCGCCCTCGACATCGTGGATTTACGGATTGGCGGTGCAGGAAAATCAGCCGATTGCGCCGCGCACCAGCGAACGGCCGGGCTGGATGCTGCACGCCTGGACGCCAAGTGGCGGATTCGCCAGCCATTTTATGGAGCTTTAGACAGCAATTGGGCCGGATCTGCGGATCCGGCCCGTTTGCTGCGGTGGCGCCGTGGGCGGGGGGAGTGGATCGGCGCCGCTCAATGAACGATCCTCAAGCCGCTCCGTTCCCACGAAACGAAAAAAGTTTTCGCCGCCGATTTAAGCTAGGTTCCGCCGCGTGGAAGCGGGGCTGGTCGAGGGGGTTGTGACGCTGAGGCAGAGCCAATGCCTCGACTGCACCTCAGCGCCACGTGTCAGCAATAACCAGCACCCGCCCCACTGACGCGCACGAGGATGCGAAAGCTGCACCGAGACGGTCAAATGAAAGCGTTCTGCAACGTCAGCTAAATCCGAGCGTGCTTGCAGCAATGTCACGTTTTCGTCTGTGTACGGACGATTGCGACTTCAGCATGATTGACGTTGCGCGCGATTGCGTGTGTTTTGCGCGCGCCTCGACTGCGCTAACCAGATTGGGAAAAGCGCGAACATGAAAGACTACATCGGTTATGGCCCGCTTTTCTGGGCGGCCAAGGAAGAGTTTTGGACGGGTCAGGTTGAAGAGCTATTGGAGGATTGCCGAAAGTTAATCGCCGATGCACGCGCCCGTAACACCGAGGACTTTCAGAAGGGCAGAATTCCCGTTCCTTTGATGGACGGCTATCAATTTGTGCTGCTGCTCATCGACGAAGAGGAGCGGCTTTGGAAACTTGAGCTCGACGCTTTCCCGCCGCACGACGACGGCGGCGGCCGCATCCGCTCGGCCCGCCGTAAACGCGAGAAACAAGAACGCAAACAGGCGCAACAGGAAGCCATGGCGGCAAGACCCAAGAAGCAGCCGCGCATAACCGACGCCGCCCGGCCCAAGAAAAAGAACAAGAAGTCAGAAGGAGATAAGCGCGCGGCGCTGTTTGAAATGTTCTGCAAAGCGCTGCGATCAGAATTTAGACACAAGATTCTCACAGCTTCCGCCGCGATGGAATCAATCGGGCACAACGTCAGAGCGCACTTGCGTCGCGTCATAGCGCGCGCACGCGTGAGATTGCGCGAAGTTGAAATTGTGTCGCAGTCGATGTTGTACCGTACTTGTCACTACGCCGCACAATTCGACGTTTTTCCATCGCGCGAAAAGCGAAATGAGACGACTTGCGACCTTGCTTCGGGCATGCGTCTTGAAAGCCGGTTGTACACAATCGGACGGTTACAAATTCATTTGAATACGTGGGCGCCGATCGATCCGGGGTTCGACCAGATTTGGGATACCTCCCTGTTCGGCGTGCGACTACTAGAAAGCGAGAACTTATGAAGGCCGCCAAAGCGACCAAGAAGAAAAAGACGAAGAGCGAGCCGCGTGCCGCGAAGGCGCCGATGTTTTCGACTTCGACTGCACGCGCCAACTTCGCCAAGGCGCTCGGCATGGCGCATCGCGACAACACGGTCGTTGCATTCGACCGTTACGGTCGCCGCGTCGCGGCGCTCGTGTCGATGAACGCGGTGCTGATGCTTGCGGGCAAAGGGTCGGAAGTGCCGCCCGCGATCCGCGAGAAGATCGAACGCATGTCCAAGGCGCTGGTGACGGCGACCAAGGAGCAGGACATGCCCGTAGCGCCGGCCGCGAAGAAAAAAGCGCCGGCCCGCGGCACCCGCAAGTAACACGCAAATGACAGGCTGACCTTCCCCGAGGCCGCGCTATAAGCGCGGTCAAAGGGAAGGTTTGTCATGAAGACTCGCGCCGCTGTCGCGTTCGAAGCCAAGAAGCCGCTGGAAATCGTCGAACTCGACCTCGAAGGCCCGAAAGCCGGCGAGGTGCTGGTTGAGATCAAAGCTACCGGCATCTGCCATACCGACGCCTACACGCTCGACGGCCTCGACAGCGAAGGCATCTTCCCCAGCATTCTCGGCCATGAAGGCGCAGGCATCGTGCGCGAGGTTGGCGCCGGCGTCACCGGCGTCGCCGTCGGCGATCACGTTATTCCGCTCTACACGCCGGAATGCCGCCAGTGCAAAAGCTGCCTTTCGTGCAAGACCAATCTCTGCACGGCCATCCGCGCCACGCAGGGCAAAGGTCTGATGCCCGACGGCACTTCGCGCTTCTCTTATAAAGGCAAGCCCGTCGCGCACTACATGGGTTGCTCGACCTTTTCGAATTTCACCGTGCTGCCGGAAATCGCCGTCGCGAAAATCCGCAAGGACGCGCCCTTCGAGACCTCGTGTTACATCGGCTGCGGCGTCACCACCGGCGTCGGCGCCGTGGTCAACACGGCGAAAGTCGAACCCGGCGCGAACTGTATCGTCTTCGGTCTGGGCGGCATTGGCCTTAACGTCATCCAGGGTCTGAAGATGGTCGGCGCCAACATGATCGTCGGCGTCGACATCAATCCGGCGCGCGAAGCGTGGGGGCGCAAATTCGGCATGACGCATTTCGTCAACCCGAAAGAAGTCAAAGGCGACATCGTTCCGCACTTGGTTGAACTCACCGGCGGCGGCGCCGACTACACCTTTGACGCTACCGGCAACACAACGGTCATGCGCCAGGCGCTCGAAGCTTGCCACCGCGGTTGGGGCGAGAGCATCATCATCGGCGTCGCCGAAGTCGGCAAAGAAATTGCCACGCGGCCGTTTCAGCTCGTGACCGGCCGCGTGTGGAAGGGCACCGCCTTCGGCGGCGCGCGCGG
Organism: Terricaulis sp.; assembly: GCA_047601265.1. Classification (GTDB taxonomy): domain Bacteria; phylum Pseudomonadota; class Alphaproteobacteria; order Caulobacterales; family Aquidulcibacteraceae; genus Vitreimonas. The sequence goes on along the minus strand of JASGJR010000001.1, from coordinate 2,208,147 downwards.
CCGCACCGATGTGCCCACCATCGTCGATTGGTACATGGACAAGAAGATCCAGATCGACCCGATGATCACCCACAAGCTGCCGCTCGAGCGCATCAACGAAGCGTTTGACCTGATGCACGCCGGCGAAAGCATCCGGAGCGTGGTGGTGTATTAGGAATGGCGACAGTCGACCAAAAGGGTCGGGATGCCGTGGCGCGTGCACTAAAATCGTACGCCGCGCGCCGCATTTCCAATGACGAATTGGATGGCGCGCTGCGCTATAGCTCTTCTGACGAAGGCTTGCGCGCGATAAGTCACGCGGCTTGGACGATCTTCAGCGATAGCGAGACGCATTTCGCAGACGGCAAACACGCGCTCACTTTGTCGGCGAAGAAAGAAATTGCGCGCTGGATTTTGTTTCTTCGATCGGAAGCGGAATACGTCTACCCTCCGCAGTCTGCGTTTTGGATGTCGATTGTCGGCGGATTTGCGCCAATACTGGACCTATTCACGTTCGGCGCTGTAGGCCGATGGCTCAGGCGCCGAGCAAAAACCTTTCAGGACTCGGGAGATGTTTCTGTCTGGCCTTTCGCCAGCCGCCAACAATTGCGTACCGCGCTGGAGCGACCACGGAGAGCCTTGGGATGACTAACTGGAAACTCCCATGGTCCGCGTCCTGCATGTGCGGCCAAGTCAAAATGCGTATCACGCAAGCGCCGATGATCTCGATGGCGTGCCATTGCCGCGGCTGTCAGAAGCTCACCAGCGGACCTTACTCGCTGACGCTCATGCTGCAAAAGTCCGGCTTCGAGGTCGAAGGCGCGACCGAAATCGGCGCGTTGCATCGCCCCGATATGCAGCACCACTTCTGCAGCAATTGCAAAAACTGGGTCTATAGCGACGGCGAACGCATTGCCGGTCTCGTGAATTTCCGCTCGACCATGCTCGATGACGCCAGCTGGGTCGTGCCGTACGTGGAGTCGAACGTCGCCGAGAAATTGCCCGGTGTCGTCAGTGGCGCGGTGCGAAGTTATCCGGAATTCCCGCCGCGTGAAGATTTCGGACCGCTGATGCAAGCGTTCGCGCGCGACGGCGCGAGGCCGCGTTAGCCGCGCGGGCGCCGCGGCGCACGACGGTCGCGGCGCGCGGCAGGCCCCAGGCCCAGCGGATCGAGCGGATTGTTCGGGCGCGTGCGCACGTAGTTGGAACCGAGCGCCACTAGCGTCAGCACCGTCGCGATGCCGAGAAACGAGAGCGGCCGGAAGATGCCGGAGAGATTGGCGGAGTCGAAGAAGCCGACCTTCAGCGCCGTCAGGATCAATGTCGCCGTGCCGGCCCACCAGATCACGCGTTCGTTGCGCCACGTGCCGAGGCCGATGACAACACCGCCGAACAGCGCCCACGCGGCAGAATAGCTCCACATCTCCAGGTCGGAGGTTTGCGCCGCGATCAGATCGACGCCATGGAAGAACGCGCGCACGGTAAGCGTGATGCCGACGATGCAATGGATCGCGACGATGATTGCCGTGGCCGGCGCCAGCGCGCGCTCCACAAATGGATGCGGCACACGCCGCGCCAGCAGAGTCATCGCAGCCGCCAGCGGGTAGGCTGCGAGCGCCAGCGTCAACAAGAGCGGCGTGCGTGCGGGCGCTGGATCGGCGCCCCACCATGGATTGAACAACAGCCACAAGCCGAGCGCGGCGAACAACAGCGCCGGCCAGATCGCTACCGACCAGATCGCTTCGAGATCGAACACGTAAGCACGCACTGTGTCGCGGCCCGGCGCGCGCGCCGTGATTGCCGATGCGCTGAGCACGAACACAAGTGGCCATAACGTGTGTGCGAAGCCCTCAAGCTGAACGAAGGGCGCCGGCTCATCCATGCCGCCGCCGTGATAAATCCAGCGGATTGCGCCATGGCCGAAGCTCAACGCAAACATCGCCGCGCTCGCGGCTGCGGCAAATCGGGTGGCATCGACGCCACGGCCGCGCGAAAGGGCGCGGCCCAAACCGAGCGCAAGCGTCGCGGCCCAAGCTTGTGCCAGCACGCCGAGCCCAGTGGAAAGCGAGTCCGACGCAGCCGCATCCTGCGCGCCCCACCAGGGATGACGCGTGACCAGCATGAGCACGGCGGCGAACACCATTGCGCCCCATGCGCAGGCGCTCGCGGCGCGTTGCAAATCCTTTGTGAACGGACGCTCCGCACGCTGCGCGCGTAGCCGAGGCACGGCGGCGATCGCCAGCGCGAACGCAAGCGCGAAGAGACCGTAGCACGCCGCCTCAAAGATGCCGGGGCTCGCCGTCGCCATCGATAGCGGATGAAAATCCCGGCGCAGCTCGAGCAGCGCCCAGAAGAACACCAGCACGCCGCTGGCGCTGACATAGATGCGCGCGAAGATCTTGTTGTCAGCGTAGAGCCGGTTGGCCGCGGTAAACGCCAGCGCCGCGGGCGCGGCGAAGCCAAGCAGCAACCCGTTCAACAGCGGCGGCCCGTCGATTTGCGCGGGGATGGCGCCCCACCACGGGCACGTGACGAAGCCGAGTTGCATGAGCGCGTACGCCAGTCCCAGACACATGAGCACATGGCCGCGCCACCGCGCGATGTCGCCCACACGCTGCTGCTGCCGCGGCAAAGCAATGTGCCCCGCCGCGATCAAAGCGAGCGCGCGCAGCGCAGTTTCGGTGAACGCGTCTATAGACCCGCCGGCGCCGCCGGCCGCGACCCAGCGCAACAGCAAAAATGCGCCGATCAGCGCGCTCATCAACGCCGCCGAAGAGAGCGCTTCCGCCGTTGCGTCCGTGGGATGTTTGCGCGCCAGCACGCGGCTTGCGCCGTACATCGCCGTGGCGGCCGCGCCGATATAAAGCAATGCGCGCCAAATCGGCATCGCGCCTTGCAGCGTTGCCGCGATAACATCCGGCGCCAAAGCGTGTGCGATGGAGATCGCCGCCGCGGTGAGCGCGCCAACCCGCAATGCTCGCCATTCGAGTCGCGCCAATCCGGCGGCGAGCCCCAATGCAACAACCGCGTCCGCAACGACACGCTCCGCGGCAGGGAAGGCGGACTCAACCGCGATCAGCAAGAGCACACCCGCAGCGCCCGCCCAGAAATCGACCGCGCGATCCTTGCGCGGCTCGGCAATGTCTTGTGCTGTGCGCCACGCGGCGCCGAACAACAGCAACGCGCCAGCGAACAGCGGCGCACACGTGCTTGGCGCATGCCAGTCGGCCCGCGTCGTCGCGGCCAGGAGTGTGAGCAACGCTGCGCCGATGCCGCCGCTGGCGGCGACGAGCCCGCGCGTAGTGCGGTGCGCGCGCGTGGCGAGGGCGGAGACAGTCACCACGAAGACCGCCAGCATGATGCTTGGATAAATGCTGGGCGCGGCCGTTGCGGCGCGCGAAGCGAGGTAAATGGCAAAGCCGATCACCAGCGCGCCGATCGCAACGCTCAGCGCTGCCGGCGCTGCAACCCGATTGCGCACCGCGTACGCCGCCAGCGCGACGTGGAAAATGGCGATGATGGCGGCGCCCGCAGCCGGCGCTTGCTGGTCGACCGTCACCGCGAGCCACGCCCAGAGCAGCATCACGCTACCGATGCAAACGCCGACGCTCGGCGCGAACTGACGCGCCTGCGACCAGGTCAGCGGCGACGCGCGCTCCGGCGCGGCACTACGCCGTGCCGAAAGCGCGACGGCGCCGGCGCTAGCAATGCTGATCAAAGTCAGTGCACGCGTGACGCCATGCGCATCGATGGCTGCAGCGAACCAGAAATATAGTCCCGCCAGCGTAGCGATGCCGGCCCAAGCCCATCGTCGCACATAGGTCAGCGCGTAGCCGGCCACGCCCACGCTCAACACATAAAGCGTGATCGCCGTCGGCGGCCACACCGCCATGCTGGTCAGCGGCGGCGCCAGAAACGCTGCAGCAATGGCAAGAATGCCCAGCGCTTCGCCGTGGATGAGCGAGAGCGCGATGAGGATCGCCGCGCACAAGGTCAACAAAGCCGCAGCGGTGGGCGCGTTGGCGTAGTGGTAGAGCCCATGCGTAGCCCACGCGGTGGCGTAGAACGTCGCCGCGCCGGCGCCCGCGAGCAGCGCTGCAACGAGGCCGTTGCGCGCACGGCGGCGCACCCATTCGCTGGCGGCGATCAAAGCCATGCCCAGTAGAATTGCACAAACCAGGCGTACGCCCGGCGTGAACCATTGCTGCTGCGTCGCGTAGGACACGAGGTAGATGCCGGCGAGCGCGAAGCCGCCGGCCCCGAGCCAAGCGAATCCGTTTTCGGAGATCCAGCGCTCGAAACGGGGCTCCGGCTGCGGCGGTGGCGGCGCAAGCGGCGGCGCGACGTCGGTGAGCAATAGCGGTTCTTCAGCGGGCGCTGCTTCGACCGCCGCCACAGCGGGGGTCAGTTGCGCGTCGATGTCGTTGGAAACTTCCGGCAGCGGCGTGTCGAGCAGCAGCGGCTCTTCTTCAGTCACGGGCGCCGCAGGCGTTTCCGGCACATAAATCGGCTGCGCCACCGCCGCCGCAGGCGCAGGCTGCGCCGCGACTTGTGCGCGCGTACGTTCGGCTTCCGCGCGCAGCTCAAGCGCGTTCACGCGCGCCGACAGCGCGCCGATGCGCGCCGACTGGCGCCACACCCAAAAAACCAGGCCGATTATGATCAGCCATTCCATGACAAGCCGCCCCTTGCGGTTGAGCCGTGCAAGCTCCGGGCCCTCACGTGCGCGCGCAAGCCCTTGCGCCGTGAGGCAGTCGCTTTCCCCGCTGAGGAGAGTTTACACGCGTGAGCGGCAGGTGTTCAAAGCGCTTATGAGCTTTGTGATCGGACAACCCGCGCAGCCCAGCGTCGCCGTGGTCGGCGGCGGGCGCTTTCCGGTGCGCCGCATTTTCTGTGTAGGCCGCAACTATGCCGATCACGTCCGCGAGATGGGCAACGACCCCAAGAGCGAGCCGCCGATCTTTTTCACCAAACCCGCGGACGCCGTCGTGGAAAGCGGGGCTGTCATTGCTTACGCGCTGAACACCGCAAATCTGCATTTCGAAATCGAACTCGTCGTCGCCATCGGCGCGGGTGGGACCAACATCGCGCCATCCACCGCGCTAGAGCACGTCTGGGGTTACGGCGTCGGCGTCGATCTCACGCGCCGCGATCGGCAAAATGAAGCCAAGAAGGGCGGTCAGCCGTGGGACACCGCGAAAGCGTTTGACGATTCCGCGCCAATGAGCGCGCTAACGCCGCGCGCCGCAGCCGGCGACAAAAACAGCGGCCGCATTTGGCTAACCGTGAACGGCGAAACCAAGCAGAACGCCGATTTGCGTGACATGATTTGGAGCGTGCCGGAAATCATCGCCACGCTGTCGAACTCATGGGCGCTGGCGCCGGGCGACTTGATCTTCACCGGCACGCCCGCCGGCGTCGGCCCGATCAAGCCCGGCGACAAAGTCGCCGGCGGCGTGGAAGGGCTGAGCGAAGTGAGCTTCAGCATCGCGCCGTAGCACGCCGCTAAGTGTAACGCTTCGACGTGCGTTGATCGGCAAGGTTCGGCGCCTGCTGTTCAGCGCCGTTGTAACCGGTGATGCTGTCGGCAACGAACGGATTGCTCATGCGCTCGCGCCCGAACGTGGATGTCGGGCCGTGGCCCGGAATGAAGGCGATGTCTTCGCCGAGCGGCCAAAGCTTGCCCGTGATCGAGTCGATCAGCTGCTGCGGATTGCTGCGTGGAAAGTCAGTGCGTCCAACCGATCCCGCGAACAAGACGTCGCCGACGAAGGCAATGCGCAACGCCGCGTTATGAATGACGACATGGCCCGGCGTATGCCCTGGCGTATGCGCGACGTTGAAGGTCACGCCTTCGAACTCAAGCGTTTCGCCGTCTTCTAGATATCGGTCCGGCGTGACGTCGCGAATGCCGGCGATGCCGTAACGCTGCGAATCGTCCTGCATGCGGTCGAGCCAGAATTGGTCGTCCTTGTGCGGGCCTTCGACCTTGACGCCGGCGCGTTCGCGTAGCTCCGCGGCCGCGCCGGCATGGTCGAAATGGCCATGCGTGAGCCAGATGCGCCTGAGCGTAAGCCCGAAATGGTCGAGCGCTTGCAGCAGCCGTTCGACGTCGCCGCCCGGATCGACAAAGGCGGCGTGCTTGGTGTCCGGATGCCAGATCAGCGAGCAATTCTGCTGCAGCGGCGTCACCGGCACGATGCGGATTTGCAGCTTCGGTTCGTCGGTCATCACGCCTCCAGCGCCAGCAGCGCGAAGGTCGCCAGCCAATGCTCACCCATATAATCGCCAGCCACATGCGGCAAACTTGCGACGATGTGCTCGTCAGCGGCGGCGCGCGCAGCCACGGCGGCGGCTTCGTCGTCAAGCGTCGCGGCGATGGCGCGCCAGCACCACGCGCGCGAAAAGTTAAGCCCGTCGAGATGAGCGATCTTGCCGTCGCTGCGGTCGCTGACGCGGGCAGGAGAGAAGAGGCTTTGCGGCGCGCGCTCGGCGACACGCGGCAGGAAGCGCGCGAACCACGCGCGGAAATCTTCCGCGCTTAGGTAGCGCCGCATGCATTCCGCTTCCATGAGCGTGGGGGACAGAAAATCGTCTTGGCTTGGCTCCCAGGCTTGCGCACCGGCATCGCCGCCGTACCAGCCTAGCACTTTCTCGCGCATCTGCGCATAGAGCGCGGGATCGTTCGGCTCGGCATAGTCAGCTGCGAGCCGGAGCGCGAACGCGGTCGACGAATGCACGCCGGTGCGCACCGGGTATGTCGAAATCGGTAAGAACACGGCAAAGCGCGCTGCGAATTTTTCCGCCAGCGGTTTCAACTGTCGCGCCGCGCGCTGACCGGCGCCGTTCTTATGCAGATCCAATTCCGCCTGCAGCGCCAGCAACCAGCCCCAGCCGTACGGGCGCTCGAACCCGCGCGCGGAGGGTTGATCGAGATACGCACACTCGGCGGTGACGTTGGCCTCAGCGATGCTGCCGTCAAATAAAGCGGTGATCTTGGCTGCACTCGGCAGTTCAGGATAGCGGCGCATCACGCGCGCGAGCAGCCAGTAGCCATGCACGCAGGAATGCCAGTCGAAACTGCCGTAGAAGATCGGATGCGCAGTGCGCGGGCCGATAACGCCGGCGTTATCGGTGATAACGTGATCCATCTTGTTGGGAAATTCGCGCTGCACGTGCGCCAGCGCGAGCGTGGCGAATTTCTCGGCGATGTCAGCGGTGAGTTTGGTCATCGGAATGCAAGCACGCGCATGAGCACGATGTTGACAGCGAGCAAGGCGAGCGCAGTCGGTATTTGCGCGCGAATGACGCCGTTGAGCGCCGCGTTTCGGTCCGGCAGCTCCAACAAATTCGCGGGCACCACATTGAAATTCGCCGCCATCGGCGTCATCAGCGTTCCGCAATAGCCCGCCAACATGCCGATCGCGCCGACGACCACGGCGTTGCCGCCGAAATGATGCACGATCACCGGAAAGCCGACGCCAGCAGTCATCACAGGAAAGGCGGCAAAGGCGTTGCCCATGATCACCGTGAAAAGCGCCATGCCGAGACAATAGGTGGCTACAGCCAAAGAGGGCGTGTTGAGCGGAATGTATTGACTGATCACGTGACCGACCTGGTCGCCGACGCCGTCCGCCACGAACACCGCCCCGAGTGCCGCGAGCATTTGTGGCAGGATCGCCGCCCAGCCCACCGAATCCAAAAGCCGCCGGCCTTCCTGCAATGGCGCCAGTAACGGCGGGCGCAGCCAGATCATCAAAATCGCGACCGAGATGAGCGTGCCAAGCGCGAGGCAAATGAAGGTCGTGCTCGCTGCGTCTTTCTCGATCAGCTGCGGACCCCAGCTTGTGCTGTTGACGGCCAGCGTGCCCAGCAAAGCCACCGCCGGAATGACCAGCGCCGGCAAAAACAAAAGATCGCCGCGCGACAACGCACTTTCGCGGCGTTGCTCGGGCGTCGTCGTTGTCGGCTTGCCGTGGCCAAGGCCAATGGCGCCGACAATGACAAGCCCAACCACAAGAATGCCGTTGCCGAGATCGCCAAGATGCGATCCCGCGAAAAAGCTGGTGGCGAGCAAGCCCCAAAACAGAAAGTTCAAAATCCGCCGCGCGTTGGCGCGGTCGAGGATCGAAAGGATTGCCGCGCCTGCAAAGAAGAAGCCGACGGCGATGTAGGCGTGCTCGTGCGTGATCATGACGCCGCCTTCGGCAATGCGCGATCCAAGCGCTTATCGAGGCGCCACAGCCGATACGAATGAATTAGCAGCACCGCGATCGCGGTCGGGATCGCCCACACCGAAATCGACAACGGCGAAGCGTTGACGCCGCTGCTTTGCATGAAGCTTTGGATCAGCAGCACCGAAGACATGGCGACAAATACGTCTTCGCCGAAGAAGAGCGCGATATTGTCCGTCGCGGCCGCGTGCGCGCGAATAAGAAAGCGTTCGCGCTCGGGCAACGCGCTGTAGCGTGTCTCCGCCGCGCCTTCCGCCATCGGCGCCACCAGCGGCCGCACCATTTGCGGATGGCCCCCGAGCGAGGTCAGCCCGACCATCGCCGTAGCCTGCCGCAGCACCAGATAGATCCACAGCAAACGGCCGACTGTCGCTGCTTTGATGCGCCCGATCACGATGCGCGCGCGCTCTTGCAGGCCCGCGCGTTCAAGCAAACCGATGGCCGCCAGCAGCATCCAGACCACGGAGATGTAGCGCTTGTCGTTGAAGGCCTTGCCGAAGATTTCAAGCGTGTGCACCGCCGCCGCGCCAAGCGTTTGGGCTGTGACGCCCGGCGTCCATGCTGCGGCCAAACCTGTCGTCAGCGCCGCGGCCATCACCACCAGGAGGGGATTGGCGCGCAGGACGAAGCCGAGCACGACCACGGCGATGCCAAGCAAAACCAGCATTATGTAGCGTCCCCATATCCGCCGCCGCCCGGCGTTTCGATCACGAACACGTCGCCCGCTTGCAGCTGTGCCTCGCCGGTTGCGCCGAGCGCAACAACCTCGCCCTCGCGCCGTACAACGTAGGTCTTTCCGGGTTGCGCCGCGCCGCCGCCGTTAACGCCGAACGGCGTGGTCTTGCGGCGATTTGAAAGAATGGCGCCGGTCATCGGCGCGCGGAAGCGGATACGCCGCGTAACGCCATCGCCGCCGCGATGCGCGCCCACGCCGCCGGATTGACGCCGAATCGAGAAAGCTTCCACCAATACCGGAAAGCGCGATTCCAAAACTTCAGGATCGGTGAGGCGAGAATTGGTCATGTGTGTTTGCACGGCGCTGGCGCCGTCAAACGACGCGCCCGCGCCTGCGCCGCCGCAAATGGTCTCGTAATACTGGCGCTTGTCGTCGCCGAAGGTGAAGTTATTCATGGTGCCTTGGCTGGCGGCAAGCACGCCAAGCGCGCCGTAAAGTGCGTCGACCACGATCTGACTGGTCTCAACATTGCCGGCCACAACCGCCGCGCCGCGTTTGGGGTTCAGCAGCGAACCTTCCGGCACGATGATGTCGATCGGCTTGAGACAGCCTTCGTTGAGCGGAATGGCGTCGTCCACCAATGTGCGAAAAACGTAGAGCACCGCAGCGCGTGTGATCGCGAGCGGCGCGTTGAAGTTGCCGCCGTCTTGCGCGCTGGTGCCGGTAAAATCGACGCAGACGCGCTCCGCGGAAGGCGTGATCGCAACCCGCACCACGCCGCCATTGTCCATCGGCGCTTCGAACGAGCCGGGTTTCAGCCGCGCGATCACGCGTTTGATCTGTGCTTCGGCGTTGTCCTGGACGTGCCCCATATAGGCGGCGACCCCATCGCGGCCATAGTGCGACACCAGCCGCTTCAGCTCATTGCCGCCGCGTACGCACGCCGCGATTTGCGCCTTCAGATCAGCAATGTTGCGATCGATGTCGCGCGCCGGATGCACAGCCGATGCAAACAGCGCGCGCGTTTCGCTTTCGCGCAACCGTCCGTCTTCGACCAGCAGGAAATTCTCGATCAGCACGCCTTCATCTTCGATCGTGCGCGAATTTGGCGGCATCGAACCCGGCGTGATGCCGCCGATGTCGGCATGGTGTCCGCGCGCGGCGGTAAAGAAAGCCGGACGCGCAGCGCCGTCCAGAATGACCGGCGCAATCACCGTGATGTCGGGGAGGTGGGTGCCGCCCGCGTGTGGCGCGTTCAGCATATAGATGTCGCCCGCGCGCATCGTTTCGCCGCGCCGGCGGATGATCTCGCGCACGCTGTCGCTCATCGAGCCCAGATGCACCGGAATGTGCGGCGCGTTGGCGACGAGGCCGCCGTCCGCATCGAACACCGCACACGAAAAATCCAGGCGCTCCTTGATGTTTACCGACGACGCCGTCGTCTGCAGCGCCAGCCCCATCTCCTCGGCTACGCCCATGAAGCGGTTGTTGAACACTTCGAGCAGGATCGGGTCGACCTGCGTGCCGATGGCGTGGCGTTCGATGTGCGCAGCGCGGGTGAGGACGAGGTCACGGTTGGCGTTCACGACGCCACGCCAACCGATATCGACGAAAGTCGTGGCGCCGTCGTCCATGATCAGCATCGGACCGTCGAAGGTTGTGCCCGCGCCAAGCGCGGTGCGTGTGACGGCGTACACCTCGTGCGTGCTGCCGCCGGCAACCAGCTTGACTTTGTAAGGCCCGCCGTCGTCCTCGATGTCGAACTTTGCCGCGGAGGAAGCCGCGCTGCGCGAAGCAGCGACCGCCTCCGCCGTCAGCGACGCGACAACGATTGCGCGCGCGTCGTCGCTGAAACCGAAACGTTGGCGATGCGCGGCGTCGAACGCTTGTGCGAGATCGGCTTCGGTAAGTGGTATTGGCAGTGTCGAATCCGCGCCGTCATACTTGAGATTGGCGGTGATGGTAACGCGCGCGCCGCCACCGTTTTCCAGCTGCGCCGCCGCGCGCTGGCCAAGCGCCTCCGCGCGTTCGCCGAGTTCGGCGATCTCCGCCAGCTTCTGCTCGACCGTCTCTTCCGCCACCGCGCGCACGTCTGCGAGCCCCATGCCCCACGCGCTCAGCACGCCCGCCAGCGGATGCAGCAGGATCGTCCCGCATCCCACCGCGTCCGCGACCGCGCATGCGTGCTGACCGCCGGCGCCGCCGAACGCGACCAGCGCGTACTCAGCCGGATTGTAGCCGCGCTGCAGCGAAATCTTCTTGATCGCATCGGCCATGTGTTCGTTGGCGATGCGCAGAAAACCTTCAGCCGCGTCCTCCGGCGCAAGCGCAGCGCCAGTCGTGCTGTGGACCTCGGCGCACAGCACATCGAATGCCTTCACCACCGCATCGCGATCGAGCGGCTGGTTGCCGTTCGGCCCAAAGATCGCCGGAAAGAATTCTGGCCGCACCCGCCCGAGCAGCACGTTGCAATCCGTCACCGTCAGCGGGCCGCCGCGCCGGTAACACGCAGGTCCCGGATCGGCGCCGGCGCTGTGCGAACCCACACGCAAGCGTGCACCGTCGAAGAAACAAATGGAGCCGCCTCCCGCGGCGACCGTATGCACCGATAACATCGGCGCCGCCAGACGCACGCCGGCGACAACGGTGTCGTTGGTGCGCTCGAACGCACCGGCAAAGTGCGAGACGTCCGTTGACGTTCCGCCCATGTCGAAGCCGAGTGCGTGGTTGAAGCCCGCACGCTGCGCCGCCGCCGCCATGCCGACAACGCCGCCAGCCGGGCCGGAAAGCACCGCATCGCGCCCGCGAAAGCTCGCCGCATGCGCCAATCCGCCGTTGGATTGCATGAACAGGAGCGGCGCTGCCCCCTCAGTCAGCTGCGCTGACAGCTCCCCCGCGGGCGAGGGAGCAAAACCCAATGCAAACCCATCCACGTACGCTCTTAGCACCGGCGACAAATATGCATCCGCCACCGTCGTATCTGCGCGCGGCACATATTTGATCAGTCCGCTGATCTCTGAACTCACGCTGATCTGCGCGAAGCCAATCTCGCGCGCGATGTCGGCAAGCGCCCGCTCATGCGCGGGATAGGCGTAGCCATGCAGGCAAGCGATGGCGACGGCGCGGATGCCATCGTCATAAGCGCTGCGCAGCGTTGCGCGCGCATGTGCTTCGTCCAGCGGCGTCAGCACCTCGCCTTCCGCCGTCACCCGCTCGCGCACCTCGATCACGCGCTCGTGCAGCAAATCCGGCTTCACGATGTTCAGTGCGAAGATTTCCGGCCGCGCCTGCACGCCGATCTCCAGCGCGTCGGCAAAGCCTTGCGTCACCACCAGCGCCACGCGCGCGCCCTTGCGTTCGAGCAGGGCGTTGGTCGCTACGGTGGTGCCAAGCCGCACCTCGGCGACATCGTCAAGCGCCGCGCCGTGCTTCTTGAGAATGACTCTTATCGCTTCCAGCGCTGCGTCGTCGTAGCGGCCGGGGTTCACCGACAACAGCTTGTGCACGACGTCCTCGCCATCCGGGCCGCGGGCGACGACGTCGGTGAACGTTCCGCCGCGGTCGATCCAGAAGCGCCAGCCGAAGGTCATGCGGGTGCGACCATGTAAGGGCGACGCTGCGCGATCAAGCACTTAACGGCGCTTGCACGCACGGCGCGGCGGAGTAGTTTGGCGGCCTCAATCCAGGAGCGGCGCTTGAAGCCCACCGACATCCGCAATCCCGAATACTTTCATAAAGTCGTCGATTGCCAATATGCGTGCCCAGCGCACACGCCGGTGCCGGAATACATCCGACTCATCGCCGCCCAGCGTTATGCCGACGCCTATCTGATCAATTGGGAGTCCAACGTATTTCCCGGCATTCTCGGACGCACCTGCGATCGCCCTTGTGAGCCCGCATGCCGCCGCGGCCGCGTCGAGCCGGAGCCGGTCGCCATCTGCCGCCTGAAGCGCGTCGCTGCCGACAATAAGGGCGAAGTGCTGGATATGTTGCCGCATCCTGCCAAGCAGAAGAACGGCAAGAAGGTCGCGCTGATTGGCGCCGGCCCCGCCTCGTTGACCGTGGCGCGCGACCTGCTGCCGCTTGGCTACGAAGTCCACATCTTCGACAGCGATGCGAAAGCGGGCGGCATGATCCGCACGCAGATTCCACGCTTCCGTTTGCCCGAGAGCGTGATCGACGAAGAGGTTGGCTTCATCACCCGGCTTGAGCCGGTGCTGCATCTCGGCGAACGCGTGGACTCTTTGAAAGCGCTCCTCGCGCAAGGCTGGGATGCCGTGTTCGTCGGCACTGGCGCGCCGCGCGGGCGCGATCTGCAGCTGCCCGGCCAGAAGGAAGCCGCCGGCAACGTGCATATCGGCATCGACTGGCTGTCGAGCGTTTCGTTCGAACACATCCATTCCATCGGCAAGCGCGTCATCGTTCTCGGCGGCGGCAACACGGCGATGGATTGTTGCCGTACCTCGCGCCGGTTGGGCGGCGATGACGTGAAGGTCGTGGTGCGCTCAGGCTTCGATGAGATGAAGGCGAGCCCCTGGGAGAAGGAAGACGCCCAACACGAAGGCATCCCGATCCTCAACTTCCTCAACCCGAAGGAATTCACACACAAGGACGGCAAGCTCACCGGCGTGACCTTCACCAAGATGAAGTGGGCCGAGGAGGGCGGTAAGAAAAAGCTCGTCACCTCCGGCGAGCCTGATGTGCACTACGAGTGCGATGACGTGTTGATGGCCGTCGGCCAGGAAAACGCATTCCCCTGGATCGAGCGCGATCTCGGCATGCAGTTCGACAAGTGGGACATGCCGGTTGTCGATGCGGTGACCATGCAGTCGTCGATCCCGAATGTGTTCTTCGGCGGCGACGCCGCTTTCGGTCCGAAGAACATCATCTGGGCCGTCGCGCACGGGCACGACGCTGCGGTGTCGATCGATCTCTTTCTCAGTGGCAAGGATCTGAAAAATCGCCTGCCGCCTGGCGTGTCGATGACCTCGACGAAGATGGGCATCCACGAGTGGAGCTACGACAACGACATCGCCAACGATCGCCGCTACAAAGTTCCGCTGGTCGATACCGAAGTCGCGCTGCGCAACGTGAAAGTCGAAGTCGAGAAGGGCTTCGATCCGCTGCTCGGCTTCAAGGAAGCGCAGCGTTGCTTGAACTGCGATGTGGAAACGGTGTTCACGCCGGAATTGTGCATCGAGTGCGATGCGTGCGTCGATATTTGCCCGATGGATTGCATAACGTTCACAGAGAACGGCGAAGAGACCGCGCTGCGTGAGCGCCTCAACGCACCTGCAAACAATCTCACGCAGGACATCTACATTGCCGACGGTTTAAAGACCGGGCGCATCATGGCCAAGGACGAAGACGTTTGTCTTCATTGCGGATTGTGCGCCGAACGCTGTCCAACCGGCGCCTGGGACATGCAGCAATTCTATCTAAAAATCGCACACGCCGGCAGCCGCGATTGCAACGCTACACCGCCAGGACGCGTGCCTGTGCTCGCAACAGCGAAATGAGCGCCGGTTCCCACTTTTTATAGGAACCAATTGCCGCGCCTCGACTTATGCGATCACCGGCCCCAGAAAAGGGGCGCGGGGGTCGTACCTCTGTGCGTCCCCTCTTTCCACGGAAGGGCAAGCCTATGAAACGTACACTCGCTACCGTGTTGGCCGCCGCTTTGGCGCTCGGCCAAATGACGATCTCGACGGCTTCTGCGCAGCAAGCGAACCATTTCCGCTCGGCAGCGCCGCAATCCTTCTCGCAACAGGATTTGCAGCGTTATGGCTTGTCGTCTGCTGACGCGAGCCAAGTCGCGCAGCTGCAAGCGCAGGGCTACCACGTGCAAGTGATGACGCCGGCTGAGGCGCATCGCGTCTATGGCGGCCAATGGAGCCAAGGCACCTGGATCGCCATCGGCGTCGTCGCGCTGATCGTGATCGCGGTCGCTGTTTCCAACTGATGCGGCTGAAGGGCGGTTCAGCGTTTGTGATGTTGGCGCTCTGCCTCGGCGGCTGCGTCACCCATCCCACGCGCAACATCGACGCTTTTGCCGATCGCAGCGGCAATAACAGCTTCGAGATTCTGAACCGCTCTTTTCCCAGCGACGGTCTGGTCCTGCCGGTCGTACATGATCGGCAGGATTCCGCCGCCTCGTGCGGCGCGCACGCACTTGCAAGCGTGATCAATTATTGGCGCCACGGCGCCACCACCGGCGACAGCCTCTATGCGCACACGCCGCCCGCCGATCCGCATGGCTACACGTTGGCGGAGCTGCAGACGCTGGCCGCCAACAATGGTCTCGTCGCCAGCGCTGTCCGCATGGACAAGGCCGGCATCATCGATGAGCTGGAGCATGGCCGCCCCGTCTTGGTGCCGGTGATCGTGCCCGCTTTCTTCGTCGACCGCCGCGCTTTGCCCGGCGCAAACGCCCCCGGGATCGGAGTCGTCTCCAGCGCTTTACGTAACCAGATGGCGCGCGTTTCCGAGATGACGCACATGGCTATGGTCAACCACTATGTCGTGGTGGTCGGCTACGATCGCGACCAGTTCGCCATCGTCGAGCCGGTGATGGGCTTCCGCACCATCACCCAGGAGCGGCTGGAGCGGTACCGCGCTGGCTTTCAGGATGCCGCTTTGGTGATGAGCGCGCCGCACCCGCCCGCGGCAAACGCGCCGCGTGCGTCACGTTAAATCCGGAACTCGGCCCTTCATTTAAGCGCCACAAACCGCTATGACGGCCCGCCCGGCGCAGTTCTCTGCGCGGGCCAATAAGGGCGCTTCGTACGCATGTCCAAGCCGCTGACCGCAACCAACGATTTCGTCGTCAAATTCGCCAACGTGAACGGCTCCGGATCGGCTTCGGCCAACGGCCTTTTTGCCAAAGTGCTTTTACGCATGGGCGTACCGGTCGCCGCGCGGAATATCTTTCCGTCCAACATCCAGGGTTTGCCGACTTGGTACGAAGTCCGCGTCAGCGGCGAGGGTTGGCTTGGCCGCCGCGGCGGCGTCGATCTCATGGTGGCGATGAACCCGCAAACCTGGGACGCCGACGTCAAGGACGTCGAGCCCGGCGGCTATCTGCTGTACGACAACTCCAAGCCGCTGCCAGCGAGCAAGTTCCGCGACGACATCACCATCATCGGTGCACCGCTCACCGAATTGATCGCGTCCGAGTTTTCGGTCCCGCGCGAACGCCAGTTGTTCAAGAACATCTGCTATGTGGGCGTGCTCGCACAATTGCTCGGTTTCGACGGCGAGGTGGTTAAGCAGCTGTTGAGCGAAGAGTTCAAAGGCAAGGACAAGCTGATCCAGCCGAACCTGCGCGCGTTCGAACTTGGCCGCACCTATGCCGAACAGCGCCTCGCGCCCATCGGCCTCAAAGTCCGCCGCGACAACAAGGTCGGCGATCGTATCTTTGTGGAAGGCAACGACGCCGCAGCCCTCGGCGCCGTCTATGGCGGCGCAACCTTCTGCGCCTGGTATCCGATCACACCGTCCACCTCGCTTGCGGAATCGTTCCAGAAATACTGCCGCCAGCTGCGCACCGACGCCGAGGGCCACGCCAAGTACGCCATTGTGCAAGCTGAAGACGAGATCGCTTCGATCGGCATGGTGATGGGCGCGGGCTGGGCCGGTTCGCGCGCGTTCACCTGCACATCAGGTCCCGGTGTCTCGCTGATGAGCGAGTTCGTCGGTTTTTCCTACTACGCCGAAATTCCCGCGGTGATTTTCGATGTGCAACGCGGCGGTCCGTCCACCGGCATGCCCACGCGTACGCAGCAATCGGACCTCTTGTCCGCCGCCTACGCGTCGCACGGCGACACCAAGCATCCGCTGCTTTTCCCCGCGAACCCGACCGAAGCCTTCGAGTTCGGCGCGCAGGCCTTCGACCTCGCCGACTTTTTCCAGACCACCGTTTTCGTCATGCTCGAGCTCGATATCGGCATGCAGGAGTGGCTCACCGAGCCGTTCAAATGGGACGCCACCCGCAAGCTCAATCGCGGCAAGGTGCTGACCTACGAACATCTGGAGCAGGGCGTCGCTTTTGGCCGCTATCGCGATGTCGACGGCGATGCCGTGCCGTATCGCACCTATCCCGGCACGCACCCGACCAAGGGCAGCTACTTCACGCGCGGCTCCTCGCACGATCAGGACGCACGCTATTCGGAAAAGGGCGAAGACTATACCGGCGGCATGAACCGGCTTCTGCGCAAGTGGGAGACGATGAAGGCGCACGTGCCGGGGCCGATCCGCCGCGACGCCACGCGCCGAACGCCCGATGGCGTCATCTACATGGGTTCAACCGATCCGGCGATGAACGAAGCGCTGCACGTGCTGGAAGGCATGGGCGTGCATCTCGATGCGATGCGTGTGCGCAGCTTCCCGTTCTGCGATGAGGTGTTCGATTTCATCCGCAGGCACGAGCAAGTGTTCGTTGTTGAGCAGAATCGCGACAGCCAGCTGAAATCGCTGCTGGTCAACGAGGGCGGCATCGACCCCGCGTGTCTGGTGTCGGTCACGCACTATGATGGCACGCCGATCACGGCGCGCTTCATCATCAAAGCCATAGGCGAAAAACTGAAAAGCGGCGCCGCGGCGCTGGAGAAAGCGAAATAGGCTTCGCACTTTGTCGGGAAGGCTTGTATCGCAGTATAGTATATACTATACTGCGATAGTATATGAAGTATGATGCGCTAAAACTGTTCCTCTTGGCGCGCACCCAGCAGAGGCTGCGGCTATCGTTTCAGCAGGTCGCGGTCGCAGCGAAGGTTCGCTTGCCGGCGTCCGCGTTTCATCATCCGGCTTGGTGGGCAAACGATTCAAAGAGCCATGCGCAATCAAAAGCGTGGCTTGAAGCGGGCTACAAAACCGAGAACGTCGACATCACCGCTCAAAGCGTGGAGTTCGTCCGCGTTGAGGCTCAAGGACGCGGAGTAAGTGAAATGCCTGAAGCATTCGAACCCGCCGCGGGCGAGCTTGAACAGCATCCGCTCGTCGGCTGGATGAAAGGCACATTTACGATCGCGTCCGATTGGGATCTGACCAAGCCTTCGCTCGATCCACACGAACTAGCTGAGATGGAGGCCAACTTGGATCGTTTGGCCGACATGGTTGATGAACGCCGGCGCAAAAGGAAATGAAGTCGGCCTTTCTGCTTGATACCTGTGCGGCGCTCTGGATCGTGGATGGCATTCTTTCAAAGGATGTCGGCGAAGCTCTTTTGGCATCGCACAAAGCGGGCCTGCCGACCTACATTTCGCCCATCACAGCTTGGGAAGTGGGCAATATGGCGCGCAAAGGAAGATTTAAGTCGAACCTGGCGCCGGATCGTTGGTTCAATCACTTGATGAAGGCCCCCCGCGCCGCGCTTGCAGGCATGTCGCCGGACCTGCTGATGGCGTCGTGCTTTTTGCCCGCATTTCCCAACAATGATCCCGCCGATCGCATCATCGCCGCTACCGCCAGGGAGTACGGCTTCACGGTCGTCACGCGAGACGCGGCGTTGCTCAGCTACGGGAAACAAGGCTACCTTAGTGTTCTGGCGTGCTGAATTTGTGAACCGGAAGTAGTGCGAAGCCCATGACCTATATCGCCAAGCCCTCCATGCACCACCCGTCGCTGGAAAAGAACCAGCTCGGCTTCACGCGCCGTGATTACGAAGGCCGCATCTCCACGCTCTGCGCCGGTTGTGGGCACGACTCCATTAGCGCCTCAATCATTCAAGCCTGCTTCGAGATCGATCTCGCGCCGCATCGGCTCGCGAAATTTTCCGGCATCGGCTGCTCGTCGAAGACGCCGGACTATTTCGTCAGCCCCGCGCACGGCTTCAACGCCGTGCACGGCCGCATGCCGTCCGTGCTCACCGGCGCCAACATTGCCGCGCGTGATCTGATCTATCTCGGCGTCAGCGGCGATGGCGATAGCGCCTCGATCGGCCTCGGCCAATTCTGCCACGCCGTGCGGCGCGGCGTGAACATGACCTACATTTGCGAGAACAACGGCGTTTACGGCCTCACCAAAGGCCAATTCTCCGCGACCTCCGACAAAGGCTCGAAAGCCAAGAAGGGCGCTGAGAACAAGGATTCCGCCATCGATCTGGTGATGCTGGCGCTGCAGCTCGGCGCCACTTATGTCGGCCGTTCATTCTCGGGCGACAAGGATCAGCTGGTGCCGCTGATCAAAGGCGCGCTTTCGCACAAGGGCGTCTCCTTCATCGATGTCATCAGCCCGTGCGTGGCGTTCAACAATCACGTCGGCTCAACTAAGAGCTTCGACTACGTGCGTGAGCACAACGACGCCGTGAACCGTCTCGATGTGATCCTGCCGCGCGCGCCGATCAAAGCCGATTACGCACCGGGTGAGCTGAAGGAGGTGCAACAGCACGACGGCTCGATCCTGCGGCTGCGCAAGCTCGAGGACGATTACGATTCAACCGATCGCATCGCCTCTCTCTCCTACCTCGCGCGCAAATCGGCTGAAGGGGAGATCGTCACCGGCTTGCTCTACATCGATCCCAACGCGAGCGATCTGCACAACTCTCTCAACACCGTGCCAACGCCGCTCAACAAACTCGCCGACGCCGACCTGATCCCGAGCGTCGACGCGCTCGAAAGGATCAACGCGCGTCTGCGCTAAAGTCCGTTTTTGGCCGTGAACACACATTCATCTATCGCGATAGTCTTCGTTGTATCGGCGTCGGTCGAGACCAACTGCCGCGAACGCATCGAAGCTGCCGGGACGCACCGACACACCTAACAGTGCCAACGCTTGATTGATCGCGTCGCCCTCGGCCGATAGCGGTCCGAACACGACCGCACCGTCCCGGAAGGCCACCGCACTCTGGCCGCCTATGCCTCCGAAATAATTGGTCTCCACGTAAGCGAGAGGCCCAACCGTCGATGCCGCGCGCAACAAATCAATCAAGACTGGAGTAAGATATTCGAACTTCTCAACGGTGTTACCGGCGTGCAGCCCAACAACGTCGTCTAGGTTCTTGTAATCTAGAGGCAGAAATCCAAAGCCGTCATTTAGCGCATAGTGCGGCTGCTTGCCCAGCGCACCTTCGAGTTTCCCGAAGGCGCCGCAGCGCGTAATTAGTCCGGTGACGTGATGGCCCATCGGCGTTCGATAGCACGGCGGGCGAATGTCCGCTCCCGGCGAATAGGCGACATCCCGCCATTACGAGGAAATTCCGCGCCTTTACCCCACACCGGTCGACGCAAATTCCCTTGCGCATGAACGCCCGCGCAAAAATCTATCCGACCGCCGCAGAACCCAGCGCATACTGCACGCATCGTCTCCGCACGGAGAGCAGTTGTGCACCTGTTCAGTTCAACGCGAGAGGCGATGTGATTGAGCGCGATGGTCGGCGGCGGTGAGCCAAAGACCTTAGAGCCCGCAACAGGTCTTTCTCTGACTAAAGGCGGGAGATCATGGGACTACGTTGAACAGGTAGCCAGCGCGTCAGCGGCGAATCGAACACAGGCGCTAAAACCGTCATGAGTCGTGCTGCTGCATAACAATCACGGGACGCGGATCAATTCCGTCGTTTCGCGTCGCAAGACGCAACTTACTTGGCGGCCTTGATCCGCGTCCCGCTCTCCAGCGCTTCAACGACCGGAAGCGCATGATGATGACGCACGCCCGCTACACAGCGCCGATCAGGTCGCCCAACAGCACATGCTCGCGCGCGGTCGCCTCGGCATTGTAGCGCGTCAGGATATCGCCGGTATGCGCGTCCTCGAAAGCGTGGGTGGCGAATTCGAAATGAAACATTTCGATTGGCATGCCGTGATCACGCAGTCGCATCAGCGCCGCGCGCGGGCGCGTATAGCCGACCACCACATCGCGTCCGCCGGTGATGGCAACGCTGCGCGGCGTCATCCGCCACGGCCGGCGGCCGGCGAAGCTGGTTGGTCCGGCGTACGGATACGTGAGCAGGGCGCCGGCCAGCCCTTCAAGCGGCTCTACGCCAAGGTCGACCAGCCCCGTAGCGCGGCGCATCTCGCCGCCCGCATGCAGCGCCAAACCGTCCATGATGGTCCACGCGCCGTGGCTCCACCCGGCGGCGATGATGCGGTGGGCATCCGCCCATGTCTGCCGGCGCAACCAAGCCATCGCCGCGTAAAAATCGCCCGCGCGTTCGCGCCCGCGCAAGCGCGCGCCGGTGCACACAGTGGCGTACGCAGCATTGCGGCTGATGAAGCGCGGCGCAAACGAGTCCACGAGCACGGCCGCTGCGCCGGCGCGTGTCGCTATCTTGGCCATGTCCTGCAAGAACGGACGCGGCCCGCCGCAGCCATGCAGCATAAGCACGACCGGAAACGGGCCCGGCCCTTCCGGCGTGAAGACTTCAAAATGCTTCGCAAGCCAATCGGCGCGCGCCTCAAGCGTCCGCGGCTCGTTGGCAATGATCTGCTGGCTCAGCGTTTCAATCGCGGACGGCATGCATGCTTAGGCTAAGCATCAATTCGGCGCGAGCAAGGCGCCAGCGAAAGCTAGTGTCGGAAGTGGCGCATGCCGGTGAACACCATCGCCAGTTCGGCGTCGTCGGCGGCCTTGATCACGTCCTCGTCGCGGATCGAGCCGCCCGGTTGAATAACCGAGGTCGAACCCGCTTGCACCGCTTGCAGCAGGCCGTCGGAGAAGGGGAAGAACGCATCCGACGCGCAGGCCGAACCCACCGTCATCGGATCGCTCCAGCCGGCGGCGTGCGCCGCGTCTTCGGCCTTGAGGCGAGCGACGCGCGCGGAATCGATGCGGCTCATTTGCCCCGCGCCGATGCCCGCGGTAGCGCCGTCTTTCGCATAAACGATCGCATTCGATTTCACGTGCTTGGCGACGCGGAACGCGAAAATCAGATCGCGAATTTGCGCCGGCGTCGGCTTCTTCTTGGTGACGACCTTGAGGTCAGCTTCGCTGATCCGCCCGTTGTCGCGGCTTTGGCTCAAGAAACCGCCCGCAACAGTCTTGATGAACAAGCCCGGCGCCGCCGGATCCGGCAAGCCGCCCGCCAACAGCAAGCGCAAATTCTTCTTCTTGGAAAACACCGAGATCGCGTCTTCATCCGCATCCGGCGCAATCACCACTTCGGTGAAAATATCGGCGATGGCTTCGGCGGCGACGCGATCCAATTTGCGGTTCACCGCGACGATGCCGCCGAACGCGGACACCGAGTCGCACGCCAGCGCACGCGTGTACGCTTCGATCAAGCTGCCGCCCATGGCGACGCCGCACGGATTGGCGTGCTTGATAATGGCGACAGCCGCGGTTTCCTTGGGATCGAACTCCGCCACCAATTCGTATGCCGCATCGGTGTCGTTCAGATTGTTGTAGCTGAGCTCTTTGCCCTGCATCTGTCGCGCCGTCGAAATCCCCGGCCGCTTCTCGCCATTCAGATAGAACGCTGCTTTCTGGTGCGGGTTTTCGCCGTAGCGCAGCGTCTGCTTCAGCCTGCCGCCCAATGCACGCCACGTTGGCGCGGAATCTTCCAACTGATCTGCGTACCACGACGAGATCGCTGCATCGTACGCCGCCGTGCGCGCATAGGCTTTCGCCGCCAGCTTCTTGCGCAACGCCAGCGAGGTGCCGCCGCTCGCTTTCGCTTCAGCGATGATTGCCGCCATGTCGTCCGCATCGGTCGCCACCGCGACGTAGCCGTAGTTCTTTGCAGCAGCGCGGATCATCGCCGGGCCGCCAATGTCAATGTTTTCGATGCACGTGTCGAAATCGGCGCCGCGCGCCACCGTCGCCTCGAACGGATAGAGGTTCACATAAAGCACATCGAAGCCGTCAATGCCGTGCTCCTTCATCGCTTTGGCATGTTCGGGCTCGTCGCGCAGCGCCAGCAGGCCGCCATGGACTTTCGGGTGCAGCGTTTTCACCCGGCCATCCATCATTTCGGGGAAACCGGTGACGCTGGAGACATCCTCGACCTTCAGGCCGGCGTCGGCGATCGCTTTGTGGGTCCCGCCCGTCGACACCAAAGCCGCGCCCAAATCTGCGAGTGCTTTGGCGTGATCGATAAGGCCCGTCTTGTCCGAAACGGAAATGAGCGCGCGTTTAATCGGGAGGATGTCAGCCATGGCCACTGCTTGGGGATGAGTCGCCCTTGGGTCAATGCGACGGGGTGGCGAAATGTATCGGATTGTGCTGGTTTCCGCTGGAAATGAAGACCTTGGGGTTCATGGTGGCGATCATCATCGCGGGGGCGATGCTGCTGACGCTGTGGGGCGCGATATTGGTGGCGGTGACGCGCCCCGGCGCGACGGACTCGCGCGCCAGCGAGGTGCCGTACTTCTTCAGCGCCGGCGCATTCGGAACCATCGTCGTCATGGGCGCGCTCGTGGTGGTGCTGCGCCAAATCGATAAGCCGCGCGCGCCGAAACCTAAGTAGCGCGCGCCAGCGCCCACCGGATGCGGTTCGGGGGAGAGAGGCCGTGGCCCATGGGATCGGCCTGGCCGGTGAGCACGATCTGATGGCTTTCGGCGAGCACGCGCCCGCCCCAGTAGATGGAAGGCTCGATCGCGATGTTCGGCGCGTCGGTCCGCAGGCGCCAGCGTTGTCCGTTCGGCGTTTCCAGAAGCGCCATCTGATGTTCGATCAACCGCGTACGCACGTTGGGATGCAGATGGAAACGTACAACATAGACAATCCGGCCTTTGAACGGACCGCCTTTTTGCTTCACCGGCCGGATCAGCTCCTCGATGCCGCGCAGGTTCGTGCCCATGTGATCAATGAAGATGTAGCGCCGATGCAGCAGCCCAAACGCGTTGCGATAGCCGTCGTGGCGGCCTTGCACGGTGATGCCGCTCTCGTCCGAAGAGCGGCGCACGTCATCGAGGTTCGGCCCAATCAGTTGCGGCGGGCCTTTGCCGCGGCGGGGTTCGACGAACGTTGCCGAAAGCGCGTCGTTGAGCGCCAATGTCGAGTGGCCGTTGGTGGCGCGGGCGGCCATGCGCGCGGCCGGCGCCAGTTCGCGCGCGGCGCCGACATTGACGATAAGACGCTCGGTTTCGCTGGAAAGCTCGAACGCCAAGGCGCTCGCGTGAGCGCGGTCGGAGTAGGGGAGCGGCGGCGCGCCACCCACATCGAACACGACCCGCAGCGGACCCGCTTCCAAACGCTGGAAGCCGCTGTGATTGGCGAACTGAAAGCTGCGCACGTCGCCGCCGATGCGCGCGAACGCTGCGTCGATCGATGCGGTCCAACCCTCGGAGCCGCCGTGGAAGCACGCGAGCCCGCCGTCTCCCAGGCGCAGCATCCGCAACATGTTGGCGAGCTTGGGCAGCGAGTCCTGCAAGAGCGGAGAGGGATCGGGCAGCGCATCGTGCGCGGTGAGCAGGTCGAACAGCGCCTCCGCCAACGCTTCCGGCGAACGCGACATGTGCCCGCCATCCGGCTGGAATTGCTTCGCGCACGCTTCGATCAGCAATTCTTCGCCTTGCTCGCGCAGTCGCTCGGCGTCAGGAAAGCCTGCATTGGCCGCAAGAATGAGCGCAGCGCCGGCTTTGATCGAACCGAGGTGGCGCTCGCTGAGTTCGTTCTCCGCCAACATCAGCAGCCGCGCATGACGTCCGGCGCTTTGCATCAGCGCGAGCCGTTGTTCGGCCGCGCCCATTTCAAATGCAGGACGGCCCCATGTCAGCCATGCAAACAAGCGCTTGGCGGTGAGTTCGGGATCCCACGCCACCTCGTCCCATTCGCCGTAGCGCTCCACCCACGAGTCGAAGAGATCAGCGATACGATTGTTCGCAGAGGGGCCGACAGTGGCCAGATCGATGAGCCAGTTGAACGTGTGCAGGCGCGCGGTGAAATGGGGCGACGGATGCGGCGCGTCCCACGGCAGTGCGTGTTCGCCGGCAAGCCGCTCAGCGCCGACGCGCCAGATGCCTGCGCCAAATTCACGCCCGCGAGCCGCGTCGCCGACGCGCGGATCGGCGCCCCACGCGAGAATGCGGTCGGGTGCGGCGTCGCCAAGACGGCGGCGATGAAATGGGTTGGCGCGCCAAGGCTCGCTTTGGGAGGCCGCGCGCATCATGCGGCGGGAGGGCGAGTCGGGCGCGCTCAAGACTCAACTCGTGCCGCGGATGGCGCGGATATTGTCGGCGTACGCAGCCGGGTTGCCGCCATAAACGGCGGAGCCCGCGACGATGGCGGTGGCGCCGGCGGCAATGACGGCCGGCGCCGTCTTCGGATTCACTCCGCCATCGACTTCAAGAATGATGTCGCGTCCCGTGGCATCGATCTTCTTACGCGCGGCCACGATCTTTGGCAGCGCGCTCTCGATGAAGCTCTGTCCGCCGAAACCGGGATTGACGCTCATAATCAGCACTAGGTCGACAAGGTCCATCAAATTGTCGATGGCGTCGATCGGCGTGCCTGGATTGAGCGAGACTCCGGCCTTCGCGCCGGATGCCTTGATCGCTTGCAGCGTGCGATGCACGTGCGGCCCAGCTTCTGGGTGCACGGTGATGATGTCGGCGCCGGCCTTGCGGAAGTCGTCGATGAACAAATCCACCGGCGAGATCATCAGATGCACGTCGAGCGGGAGCTTAGTGTGTGGACGAATCCACTTCACCACTGTGGGGCCGATGGTGATGTTCGGTACGAAGTGGCCGTCCATGACATCGACGTGGATCATGTCGGCGCCGGCCGCGTCGACCGCGCGCACTTCCTCGCCCAGTTTCGCGAAATCCGCGGACAAGATGGACGGAGCGATCAGCGTGCGGGCCATGCCGCTGAGTTAGCTGCCGGGGCGGGACGAAGCAATGGTTTGGGGGTTGTGGACAGCGCGGGCTACGCCCAAATGCCTGCGGGGCGCGCGAACAAGCGCTTGGAGCTTATTGCATGAGCGTATTGTTTGAGCCGCTGAAAGCAGGCGATTTCACCTTCAAGAACCGCATTTTGATGGCGCCGCTCACGCGTTGCCGCGCTGTCAATGAGCGTATCCCCAACGATTTGATGCGTGAGTATTATGTCCAGCGCGCATCGACTGGCGCGATCCTCACCGAAGCCACCTCAGTAACCCCAATGGGCGTGGGCTATCCTGCGACGCCGGGGATTTGGTCCGAAGAACAAGTCGCCGAATGGCGCAAGATCACCGACGCGGTGCACGCCGCTGGCGGGCAAATTCTCCTGCAATTGTGGCACGTCGGACGGATTTCGCATCCGGCCTATTTGAATGGCGCGCAGCCGGTTTCGTCTGCGCCGGTCGCGGCAAAAGGCCATGTGAGCCTGTTGCGTCCGAAGGAAGATTACCCAGCGCCGCGCGCGCTTCGCACTGACGAGATCGCAGGCATCGTCGAAGCTTATCGGCTTGGCGCCGCCAACGCGCAGCGCGCGGGTTTTGACGGCGTCGAAATCCACGGTGCTAACGGTTATCTGCTCGATCAATTTCTGCAGGACGGGTTGAACAACCGCACCGATCAATACGGCGGTTCGCTTGAAAACCGCGCGCGCCTGCATCTGGAAGTCGCCGACGCGTGCGTCTCTGTTTGGGGCGCTGGGCGCGTGGCCATGCACCTCGCGCCGCGTGGCGATGCGCACTCGATGGGCGATAGCGATCTAAAGAGCACGTTCTCGTATCTTGCGCGCGAGCTCGGCAAGCGGAAGCTGGCTTTTCTGTGCACGCGCGAACATGAGGGGCCAGATTGGATCACGCCACATCTGAAGCGCGAGTTCGGCGGCGTCGTTGTCGGCAATGAAGGCTTCACGCAAGCCAGTGCGGAAGCAGCGATCACGCGTGGCGACGTCGATGCGGTGGCGTTCGGCAAAGCGATCATCGCCAATCCGGATTTGGTCGAACGCTTCCGCGCGCATGCGCCACTCAACGAGTGGAACATGATGACGTTCTACACGCAGGATGCTGCCGGCTATACCGACTATCCGTCGCTCGAACGCGCAAGCCTCACGGCGTAAAAGCCGTCGAGGCCGCCGATTTCGGGCCAATGCGAAGGCAAGGTACGCAGGTCGCCATCGCCGGTGATGAAGTCGTCTGCGCCCTCGATCTCGCCGTGCGAAATCGGCTTGCGCGTCCAGCCGTTCTTGAGCGCGTGTGCGGCGATCGCCAGTCCCTCCTCGGGCTCGAGCGAGCAAACTGCGTATACAAGCGTGCCGCCGGGTTTCACCATCGCGCGCGCGGCATCCACTAATTGCGTTTGCAATTCGGAGAGCGCGCGGATGTCGCTCGGGCGGCGCAGCCACGCAACATCAGGATGACGCCGCAGCGTGCCTGTCGATGAGCAGGGCGCGTCGAGCAGCACCGCATCGAACGGCGCCTTGATCCGCAGCTTGAGTGCATCGCGCGCGATGACCTTGGCCTCAAGGCGCGTGCGGTGCAGGTTTTCGCGCAACCGCTCAAGCCGTTCTTCCGAGCGGTCCACCGCAGTGACGCCCGCGCCCGCGGCTGCGAGTTGCAACGTCTTGCCGCCGGGCGCGGCGCAAAGGTCGAGCACATTTTGCGCGCGCACAGCGCCCAGCAAGCGCGCGGGCAGAGCCGCCGCGGCGTCCTGCACCCACCATGCACCGTCGTGAAAGCCCGGCAGCAGGTCAACCGAGTCCACGCTCTGCAGGCGAACCGAACCCGTTGGCGTCAGCATCGCGCCGAATTTCGCGGCCCAGCCTGGGGCGTCGCTCTTTACGCTGAAATCAAGCGCAGGCTCGTGCCGCAACGCCCGCGCGATAGCCGCGGCGGTGTCAGCGCCATAGCTCGCGCGCCAGCGCGTAAACAGCCACGCCGGCAAATCAACGCCAGGCGCCTGCGCCGCCAGCAAGCCTGCGCCATCGGCGGCGACTTTGCGCAACACCGCGTTGATGAGTTTGGCGAAACCGCGCGATTCCCGCATGGAATTGGCGGCTTCTACCGTCTCACCGACAGCGGCATGGGGCGGCGTGTCCATGAGCAGCAATTGCGCTGCGCCGATGCGCAACATCGCGCGACCGTGAAACGCCGTGTCGGGCAGGGGCTTTTGCAGGAATTGCGCGAGCACCGCGTCGATGCCGCCGAGCCGCCGCAACGCAGCCGTCGCCATGGCGCGGGCGAATGCGCGATCGCGGCCGCTCAGTGCGGCAAAACTTTGCGTGCGCACGAGCGCGTCGCCGAGCGCGTGCCCTTCGTCGGTCACTGCGACAAGCAGTTCGGCAGCGGCGCGGCGTGCACTCATTGCGTGATCGGTGGCGCTGTGGCGGGCGGCGCGGGTTCAACCTCAACGGTGACCGTAGCGCGATGCCAGTGGTTGAGACGGATCACCGAGGCGCCGGCGCTGAGCGGTGTTGAGATGAGCACTGGCGGCGCGTAGCGCGCGCCGGGCGCGAGGGCGAACCAGACTTGCCCGTTGCGCACTTGCCGATAGCCGCCGTCGCGGCGTTCGAAACCGGCGACGGGGACGTAGGCGAGGCTGCACTTCAGCACGTCGCCGCTATAGCCGCCGCCGAAGAAATGCCCGATGCGGCCTCCCGTCAGTTCAAGCCGGTAAAGGAAGCGGCCATCGAAAGTGAGATATCCGCCGCCGCAGCGGCGCGTGGCGCCCGCGTCGATGGACATGGCCACCATCGTGGAGAGGGGATCGCGTGCGGCGCGTCTTTGCGCGTCGGTCGCGGCGGGATCGCCCCAGATACGATAAGTCGGATTGATGGCGGCGATCACCGCGCCATCGTTGCCGACCGACATAGCAATGGTGCGGTGTTTGCGGCTGTAGTGGTGATCCAAGGCGTACTGGCGCCAATGCACGACGTTGCCGTCGATGGCGCCGCTCGATGTGGCTTCGAGGTTGGTGCGCTCGAAGAAGTTCAGCATCCCGCCGGACGCAAGCGTTACGTTGATCGTGTAGCTGGCGTCGTCGACATCGGCATCGACGGTCATGCCGCCAAGGGGAATGAAACCCAGTCCATTGCCGTCGTAGCGCAACAGAAAACGATCCGCCGCGGCCGGCATGGCCGCAGTCAGCGAGATCAGCAATGCGAGGAGAACCGCGCGCATGCGCCTGTTTAGCGCGCGCGCTTCTCAAGTCTATTGGCGCAGCTGCGACCGGTTAGAGGCGGCGAACGTTGATATCGTTGTTGGCGAGCGGCAGCTCGACCACCATGCCGACGCGGCCCGAGACCACATCGTGGTAGCCCGCAGCCTTAGCCTCGGCGACCTGCATGTTGCCGGTGATCTCATTGTCGGCGCCGGTCAGCACCACCAGACCCGCATTGTCGCCGCCTTGGTGACCGAAGCCCGCCGAGTTTTGCAGCACAACGTCGGCATTGCCCGCGGCCGGCGAGTCGACGATTTGGCCGTCGCCGCCAACGACGATCGAGCGGCCGCGATAGTCGAAGCGATAGCCGACGTGACCGGCAAAGGCGTCGCTCTGCGTGGTGAAGGCGGAGACCACAAGGCCATCGGCCTCAAACACGACAACAGGGCGGCCCGGTTCCGGCGATGGTCCCCATGCTTGCAGGCCGCGCTGCGTGCCGTCGAAATTCGCGGCCTGGTTCAAGCCGTCGACCATGCGCTGGGTGTCGGCAGGGCCGTACACCGGCAGCAATTGGCTTTGGCGATTGCGGACGCTTGAGCCGTACAATTCGTCGAGATCGGCGATGTTTTGCAGGCTGGCATTGGTCAGCAGCACAGCAGCCAGTTTCGAGGTCGGGATGGCGTGATTGGCGAGCGCGGTGGCAGCGCCTGAGCCGGCATCGACGATGAAGAGGCGGTTCGCCGCCACCACGGCAAGGCAGGGCTTCTGAGAAGCGGCGTCGGCAACCGGTCCGCCGGAACCGCACACGACGACGCGCAGCGCCGTGGTGCTGAAGAGATCTTGGTTCGCTTCGGCCTGCTGGTCGGTATAGGCGTTGTAAGCACGCGCCAGGGCCTCTTGGCCCTCCGGCGTTTGCGAGCCCAAAATCCAGCCGCCCCAGAACAATCCTGAGAGCGTTACGAAGACGACGGAAGATTTTCCAATCGCGTTCATGGCACCGACCCCGTCAAACTAAAACGCGCTCCGCGGCGCGTTGACGAAAACCCCATCCCAGCGTCACTAACCCACGCAACGATTCGCGCAAATCGGGTTAATACCTGGTTTCCACAGCTAATGACGGCACTGTGACGGTGACCTGCGCCGCAGATGAATTCTCACTTGAAATCAATGTATTGCGCTGCCGACATGAGCGTCTGCAATTGCCACAAAGGTTAACGCGATGACGCGGGTGCTGGTGTTCGATTCCGGTGTCGGCGGATTGTCCGTGTTCGACGCAATTTCACGCGCCGGATTGGCGCTTGAACTCGACTATGTGGCCGACAATGCGTGGCTGCCATATGGGCTGAAGCCGGACGCGGCGCTGAAGGCGCGCGTACCGGCGTTGCTGGCGGCGCTCGCAGCGCAATGGAGCCCCGATGCAGTCGTCATCGCTTGCAACACAGCGTCGACGATTGCGCTGGACGAAGTGCGGGCCGCGCTTTCCATACCGGTGGTGGGCGTCGTGCCGCCGATCAAACCCGCTGCGGCGCTGACCAAAACCGGCGTTATCGGCGTGCTGGCGACGCCAGCCACCGTGCGCCGGCCTTACACCGATGATCTGATTGCGAAATTCGCAAACGGCACGCGGGTTGTGCGGTTTGGCTCCGCGGCGCTGGTCGCTGCGGCGGAACAGAAGCTGCGCGGCGAAGCGGTTGCTACCGACGCCATCGCTGAAGCGATCGATGGTCTGTTCGGTGCGACGGGCGACGCGGACGTCGATGTCGTGGCGCTTGCGTGCACGCATTTTCCGTTGCTCGCGCACGAACTCGGCGCTGCTGCGCCGCGCGCGTGTTCCTGGTTGGATTCCGGCGACGCTATTGCGCGTCGCGTCGCGCAGGTCTTGAATGTACCGCTTGGCGTAGCGCAAATTCGCCGCGTCGCATTCACCGATGCTGACGCAGCGCGCGCGCTGTACGCAGCATTCGCGACGCGTGGTTTCGAGTCCGTCGCACGCGTCGGCAATGCGCCGTCTTTCGATGTGACCGCGATCACGCCAATTGCGCGGAGCTAAGCGATAACGTGACCTTTTGGAAACGCTGCACCGGCGTTGGCCGCGCGCTCTAGATGTAACGTTGCGTGTTCGTGTCGGCGCGATAACGATTAGATCACAACAGAATAATGAACGGGTGGAAACATGGCCGCTCCCTTCGGCGATACTCCCCAGGGTTTGACCGCGCAGATCATGAACATCGCATCGGTTTTGATGCGCAAAGGCGGACTCAAAGTGCCGCGCTATCAGCGCCCGTATACCTGGACTGAGCGGGAAGTGCGGCAACTGATCGAGGATTTGCATCGCGCGTACATGCGCCGCGCGTCCTTCTACTTCATCGGCCAAATCGTGTTGGTGAAAAACGCGCAAGGCAAGTTCGAGATTTCGGACGGCCAGCAACGGTTGGCCACCTTGTCGATGATGATCGCGTATGTGCGCGATCGGTTGCCGGGCCGAGCGAAGCATTTTCAGCAATTGCTGATGGACGGCGACGCCTCGCGGCTCACGCTGCGCGAAGAAGATGCAAACTTCTTTCGCGGCTTCGTGCTGGAGCCGGGCAAGATGAAGCAGCTCGCGCATCACCCGGAAATCGGCATCGACTCCAAGGATCTGATCGCCGGCGCTGCGGAGACGATCCAAGCGGAGCTCGGCAGTTTCGAAGATCGCGATCTCGATGGTTTTTTCTCGTTTGTCGCGCGCAGCTGCACCTTGAACGTTGTCGACGCGACCGATCGCGGCTGCGCGCAAACGGTGTTCAATACGCTGAACAAGCGTGGCTCGCCGCTCTCGGGCGCCGATATCATCAAGTCCGATTTGTTGGAGAACGCGAGCCTCGACGACGCAAAGGCCTCGGCGGCTGCGCGCAAGTGGGAGCAGATCGAGGATATGCTCGGCCGCGATCATTTCGCGACGTTGCTTTATATGATGCCGTTTCTGCTCACCGGCGAGCAACTCGCATCGCCCGACGACCTCAAGAGCTTCCGCGATACAGTGGACCGCAGCGGCGGCGTCGAGAAATTCCTGTTCGATAAACTGCCGCGCTATGCGTACGCGCTGCGCGCCATCTTCAGCTGCTCCATTGATGTGGGCGCAGCCAGCGCCGACGTGAACCGTCGCGTGCACATGATGAAACAGGTCGAGTCCTGGGACTGGGCGCCCGCGCTCATTGCGTTCCTGGCCGAACATGCCAGCGAACACGAACGTGCGCGGCAGTTCGTGCAGGCGCTGGATCGCTTCACCTTCGCTTGCGAGCTCGCGGCGATCGACAACCGGCAGCGCGAGGCGCGTTATGCGCGCGCGATGCGTGGGGTGGGCGATGACCGGCAAATCCACGGTCCCAAAGGCGCGCTGGTGCTGAGCGAAGTGGAATACACGCGCCTCATCGCGACGCTCAACAAATCCCGCAAGCGCGACCGTCAGCGGCGCTTGTTGCTGATGCGCGTGGAGGCGGCGCTGCCGGGCGGCAGCCTGCTGAGCATGACCGATGACGCGACAGTCGAGCACATTCTGCCGCGCTCGGGGGGCGGGGAGTGGGACATCCTGTTTCCCAACACCGCCATGCGCGACGATGCGGCAAACCTGATCGGCAATCAGACGCTGATCACCTACGATCAGAACAAAGAAGCCGACAACGGGGGCTACGCGGCCAAGCGCAAAGTCTACTTCCAGTTCCGCGGCAACCCGCCGGTGCATGCGCTCTCGCGCGACATCGAAAACATCGCGGGTTGGACTCTCGATACGATCGAAGCGCGTCAGGAACGACTGATCAGCCGCCTCTGCGTGGACTGGGGTTTGGTGCCCGACGCAGCCGATCGCGCCGCTTAAGAGTGGCGTTAACCTCTCGCTAACCGATTGCACGGCACGGCTTAACCTCGCGTTCATCCCTCGGGGCCGGGCATGTCGTTGCTGTATGCGGTGGTTTTCGCCAGCCGCTGCCGTTCTACTCATCACCGCCTGGCGGTTGATGCGCTGCTGCATCTGAAGTCTTCAGATGCGCAAGATTGGCAGGATCTCCTGCTGAGCAATCACGAGCTTTATCTGAAGGGCGCGAAGGCGCCTGACGATGAGTTCAAGGATTTCAAGAACCATGTCCTGCACGTGCGCGACAACAATTGGGGCGGCGCGCCCGATGCGTGCGAGGAATGGTATCGGCGCACGGTGAATGCGCTTGTCGCCAAGGATTGGGCGCAGGCGGCGTGGTCCGCGGGCGTGATGAGTCACTATTATGTGGATCCGATTCAACCGTTCCACACGCACCAAACCGAGGAAGAGAACGTCATCCACCGCGCGGTCGAGTGGAGCTTCAACAAGTCATACATGACGTTCAAGCAGATGAATGAGCTTGCGGGCTACCCCGACGTTGAGCTGCCGGGCGGCGCCAATTGGGTTTCGCAAGCGGTGATCAACGGCGCGAAGACCTCCAATCCGCACTACGAGCTGATCATCGAGCACTACAATCTCGCGAAGGGCGTGAAGGATCCGCCGGCGGGATTGGACGACGAGCTGCGCAATGCCATCGCGCCGCTGGTTGCGTACGCTACTGTTGGTTTGGCGCGCATTTTGGATCGCGCGTTTGAGGAAGCGGCGGTGAAGCCGCCGAAGACGGTGACAACGCCGCAGGCGCTGTTCCTCGGCATGCAAATGCCGATCGCGGCCGTGCTGAAGGGCATCGACGATGCGGCGGCGCGCAAGGAAGTCGCGGCGCAATACGAGGAATACACCCGCACCGGCAAAGTACGCACCACATTGGGCGATGACGACAAGGCGGTGCGCGAACTTTACGCGTCTGAAGTCTTGAAGACGCCGCTGTCGTCGCTCGACGCCAAGTGGCCGCGCGAGATTGGCGCAAAGGCCGCCGATGCGACGCCGCCGCGTGTGTCCAAGGTTTGGGACGAGCCGCCGAAGGCAAAGCCCGTCAAACCGCCGAAGGCGATCAAGCCGGAATTGCCTGAGGGCGCGCCGCGTGCACGGGTTGATAAGACGCCGCCGAAATTCATGCTCAACGAAGATGCGCCGGTCGAAAAAGCGCCGTCGATCGGGCCGAAGACGGCGAAACGCCTCGAAGCTGTCGGCGTGAAGACGATTGCCGATCTTCTGGCCGCATCGCCGGAAGATGCGCAACGTGAGCTCGGCGCGCGGCACATCTCGGCGCAAGTGATCCGCGATTGGCAGGCGCAAGCGTTGCTGGCGTGCACGGTGCCTGGGCTGAAGTCGCGCGAGTCGCAAGCGTTGGTCGCGTGCAATGTGCGCGATGCGCTAACCTTGGCGCAGAGCGATGCCGAGCACCTAGTCGATAGCATCGCGCACTGGGGCTTGTCGGACGAGGGCGCGCGCGCTTGGGGCTCGGCGCCGGCGCCGAGCGTGGACGATGTCGCGACGTGGATTGCGCGTGCGAAGAAAGCGCTGGCGGCGAAGGGCGGGGCTGCAGAAGCCGCTTAGATGTGCATGCAGATCAGCACGATCGAAGCGATCACTACCAGCATGATGAAGGCCGTGAGACCCGACGCCACCACACGCGCGGTTTTCAGCACGCGGTGACCGCTGATCGGCTTGTCGTCGCGCGGCGCCAAGGCGAACTTGCACATGAAGGCGAAGATCGCGGCGATGCCAGCGACGGCGGCGCCCGCCATCGCGCCGGAAATCAGCGCGGCAAGCGCAGCCAGGAGCGCGATCACGCCGAGCAGGCCGTGGCCGGCGTTCATGACGTGCTTGACCAAACGCTCAGCGCGCCCGGCGTCGAACTGCTTGAATGCCACCGGCGAGAGCACGAACGAGAACAACATGATGTACCCGAGCGAGGCGCCGAGCAGGACGAGGGCGAGGCCGCGTGCGATCAAATCGAATTGCATGAGGGGGTCCCTAGCATGAGTCGGAGCGCCGGATTTGGTTCGGAGGCGTAGCGATTCTGATTGTTGCGGGCGTGCGTCAGAGCATTGCCCGCTTATTTCTGCTAAAGCGGTGGGGTCTTCGATGAACGGGTCTCTGAACACAGGGCGTGCGCATGATCTCCTACACTGACACGACGGCGCTCATCACGGGGGGTGCGTCTGGCATTGGCAAGGCGCTTGCGCGGGCATTTGCGGCGCGGGGCGCGTTTGTTGTGGTTGCGGATTTGGAGCGCGACAAAGTCGACGCCGCGGTGGCGGAGATTGGCGATCGGGCGCGCGGTTTTGTGTGCGACTTGGCGCAGGCGGATGCGGCGGAGGCGCTGATCAACGATGCGTTCGCGTGGCGCGGGCGGCTGGATTTGGTGTGTTCGAACGCGGGGATCGGCCGCAACAAGAAGCTCAAGAACGAGCCCTTGGGCGAAGAAGCGGAGCGGTTGTTTGCGGTGAACTACTTCGCTGCGGTGCGCGTGGCGCAAGCGTATCTCAAAGTGCTGGAGCCGGCCGGCGCGCGCGGGCGGCTGATGATCACCGGCTCGGAGAACTCGCTTTCCGTGCCCGCGGCTGTGAAGGGCCGCGGACTGGGCCTTTACGGCGCCACCAAACACGGCGTGCTGATCACGGCGGAATGGTTGCGCGACGAATGCGCGGACACGCTCGATGTGCATGTGCTGATGCCGGGCGCGGTGTACACACCGCTGATCTCGCGTGTCTTGCCTGATCCTGCACAGGCGCCAGCATCGCTGGGGCTAATCATGCCGGAGCGCTGTGCAGAGATCGCGCTCAAGGGCATGAATTTGGGACTCTTCTATATCCCCACGCACGCGCACATCGGCGACGATATCAAGCCGCGTTATGAGGGTGTGCTGGATGCGTTGGTGAAGTTGGGATTGGTTTGATTGTTTGCGTCCAGCTCACGCGCTTTTTTGTAGCGAGGCCGGCGGCGCGGTGCGTTGCACACTTTCACGCGCACACATGCGCTCAAGCCAGGCTTTGAGCTGCGGGTTCTTGGCGAAGATAGCTTCGCTCTCCGGCGTCATCGCGAAATAGAAGAGATGCGGCACGGCGACGAGGTCGGCGTGGCTGATGGCATCGCTGGCCAGGAACGCGTTGTCGCCCATGAGGCGGTTGAGTTCGCCGATGCAGCGCTCCGCGTCGGGAATGGCGGCGGCGCACACCGCTTCGTCGGCGGCGCGGCCGAACAAGACGGGGCCGACAACGCGCTGAAACACGAGCGTGCGGCCAACGAGCTGGAAGAAGTACCAATCGATGATGCCGATGATCTGATTCATGCGCGCCATCTGCCGCGTGTCCGACGGCGTCAAAGTTGGCGGACCGAACGCGGCGTCGATATAGCGGGTGATGGCCGGGGTTTCGTAAAGGCGAAAATCGCCGTGATCGATGACCGGAATGCGCCCGAAGGCATGCAGTGCACGGCGCTCGGCAGTGTCGCCGCCGCCGGGGGTGACGGGTGCGATGCGATAGGGCGCGCGCTTTTCCTCGCAAGCAAGTTGCACAGCGCGCATGTACGGACTGCCGGGTACGCCGTGGATGACGAGTTCAGACATGTTCATACCCCTTAGACTTTGCGGCCCGCCGCTCTAGTCCTTCAGCTTGCTCATGATGACGCTGTCGCGAATGCCGATGTGCGTTTTCCAATTTTTGCGCAGCAGACCTTCGCGTTGAAAGCCGACGCGCAGGAAGAGTGAGATCGACCCGTTATTGTCCGGGTCGATGTCGGCGGCGATGCGGTGCAGGTCAAGCTGATTGAAGCCGTAGTCGCAGACGAGCGTGAGCGCTTTGGAGGCAAGGCCGCGCCCTTGGGCGTTGCGGCGCATGATGACGCCGATTTCGCCGACGCCGTCGCGCAAATCGAACAGACCGATGCGGCCAAGCGCTTCGCCGCCGCTTTCGGTGATGGCCCAGGCGCGCCCCAGCTTGAGCGTGTCTTCGATGTAAGCGCGCGTTTGGGCGACATCCTTGTGCGCGGGTGCGGACCAGAAGCGATGGGTTTGCTCATCGCCATGCGCAGCGAACAGCGCTTCGGCGTCGTCGGGCTCAAGCGGGCGCAGAATGACGCCGGGCGTCTCCAGCCATGGTGTGGTCGTCGCGTTCATCGCCTGTTCAGTGACGCGAGTTTTACGCGCGCGCAAGCGGTCTCGCGAAGCAAGCGCGGCTGCCGCGACATTTCTCAGCTCAACAGCAGTCTGAGGCGCCCGTTCAAATGCCGCTCAGGGTGCGCGCGTCATTGTCGCGCTCAGTCAAGGCGCTGGTGAGGAGCGCAGACTTTAGGAGCTGAGACAATGAAACGCTTTCTTTCCGCTGTCGCCGCCGTCGCCTTGCTCGCGAGTGCAACTGCTGGCGTCGCTAGCGCCCAACCCAACCGCGTCGTGATCAATCAATGGGGTCACGGTAACGGCGCCGCCGCCAGCCAAAACGGTTCGCGCAACGGCCTCGTGATCAATCAAAGCGGCGCCAATAGCTATTCGCGCGGCGTTCAGGACGGTTACAACAACTTCCTGCGCATGGATCAGAACGGCGCGCGCAACAGCGTGACGACTGAGCAGCACGGCGTGAACAATTTCTCCGCGACGGGCCAAGAAGGCCGTCATCTGACGGCTTCGACGCTGCAAACCGGCGCCGGCAACGTCTCGGGCATCGCCCAGATCGGCAATGGCAGCCGCGCGGTCGCTGATCAGGATGGCACGAACAATACGTCGGGCATCATTCAGATCGGCAATGGCCAAGACGTGGCGGTGCGCCAAGCCGGCAACGGCAACATCTCGGTCGTCGTGCAGAGCGGCTACAATTGAGGGACTTTTAGAGTGAGGTCTTGGGCGCGGGGAGGCGATGTCGCCTCTCCGCAGCTCACCCTCCTGCGGGAGTGCGTGTGATGAAAAAGTTGCTTTTGGTTTTGACGGCGCTCAGCGCAATCGCGGCATGCTCTGCTGCGGCTTCGCCGAGCGCACAGATGATCGCCGACGCGACCCCGACTGTGGTGGCCGCACCGCCTGCAGAGCTCGCCGGTCCGCCGCCGAGCGAGACCTATGCAGCGCCGCCGAAAACCGCGGCGGCCGATCGCATCTCCGCGCCGCTGCGGCCGGTGTGCGATATCCGCGCGACGCCCACGTCGCACGGTGTGCAGATTTCCGCGGTGCTGGCGGCGCAATCGGCCATCAGCGGCGACTACAATCTGGTGATTACCAAAACCGGAGCGAGCGGCTCATCCGACGTTCAGCAAGGCGGAGCCTTTAATGCTGCGCGTGGTGAGCGCGTGACTTTGGGCCAGACCGAACTTGGCCTCGATCGCGGCGACCGCTTTCATGCTGTGCTCACACTGACCGACGCGGATGGCCGCGTCTGCCGGGAAGAGCTGCGGTCGTAGAACGAACGAGTTGGAGCAACGACGATGAAACGGTTCAAGACTTTTGCGTCGGCGGCGGCGATGTTCGCTGTACTGGGCGCAGCCGGCGCCGCCAGCGCGCAGCCGCTGCTGACGTTGCCGAACCGTGCCGTCGTTGCCCAACAAGGCCACGGCAATGGCGCAGCGATCGCGCAGAACGGCACGGCCAACGCCGCGGGCATCATGCAGAACGGCGTCAATCAAGGCGCGACGATCCATCAGGACGGCGTCGCCAATACAGGCGTGATCGGTCAAGCCGGACAGAACAACAACGCGGCGATCACGCAGGTTGGGCAGAACAACAGCGCGTGCATGGTGCAGCAGGGGCGCAATCTATCGAGCAGCATGTCGCAGGTCGGCAACAACCAGCGCGCGGGCTTCATCACGACGCGGTTCGGCACGCGCCCGCTGAGTCCTGAATTGTGTGCTGCGTTTGCGCGCGCCTTCGCGGCGGGGCGCTGAGTTTACTGCGCTTCGGCTTTCAGGCGCTCGCTGGCGCGCTGTTTGACGCTTTCGCTGCGCAGCTGGCCGCAGGCGGCGAGGATGTCGCGACCGCGTGGCGTGCGGATCGGTGAGGAATAACCGGCGCGGTTGAGGACTTCGGCGAAAGCTTCGATCGTGGTCCAGTCGGAGCACTCGTAGGGTGAGCCGGGCCACGGATTGAAGGGGATTAGGTTGATCTTCGCCGGGATGCCGGCGAGTAGCTTCACCAACGCTTTCGCTTCGGGCAGCGTGTCGTTTACGCCTTTCAGCATCACGTATTCGAAGGTCACGCGCTTGGCGTTGCCGAGTGACGGGTACGAGCGGATCGCCGCGAACAGTTCTTGAAGATTGTACTTCTTGTTCAGCGGCACGAGTTGGTTGCGTAGGTCGTCGTTGGTGGCGTGCAGCGAGATCGCCAGCATGGCGCCGGTGCGCTCGCCGAGTTCTTTGATTTTTGGGGCGACGCCTGCCGTGCTCACCGTCATGCGGCGGCGCGAGATGGAGATGCCGTCGCCGTCGGCGATGATGCCGATGGCCTGATCGACGTTGTCCAGATTGTAGAGCGGCTCGCCCATGCCCATGAAGACGATGTTGGTGAGCTTGCGCTCGCCATCGTTGAGCGGGCGCTCAGCGGTCGGCCATTCTTCCAGCGCATCGCGGGCAATCATGACCTGGGCGACGATCTCGGCGGCGGTGAGATTGCGGACCAGCTTCTGCGTGCCGGTGTGGCAGAACGTGCAGTTCAAAGTGCAGCCGACTTGGGAGCTGACGCAGAGCGCGCCGGAGCGGCCAACGTCGGGAATGAACACACACTCGGCTTCAGTGCCCGGCCCCAAGCGAATGAGCCATTTACGCGTGCCGTCGCTGGAGATTTGCTGCGTGACGATTTCCGGCCGCGCCAAAGTGTAGTGCTGCGCCAGCGTGGCGCGCAGATCCTTGGCGACGTTGGTCATCGCAGCGAAATCGGTGACGCCGTAATGGTAAATCCAGCGCCACAGCTGTTCGGCGCGCATCTTGGCTTTGGGCGCGTCAACGCCGACAGCGATGAGCTTTTCAGCCAGCTCGGCACGGGTGAGGCCGGCGATGGAAGGAAGGGCGGGGTTCATTGGTGTGGGTGGGTTATGGGGAGGGATGCAGGTGGCCGCAAGGGCATGCACGAGGAGTCCAACGGAAACTCCAAAACTTCGGCCGCCTCAGTCATCAATTTTTGACCATGCGGATAGAGCGACTCTTAATGGGATTCTGCAATGTTGGTTGCTGGGGCGTACAAATGCGCGGACAGATCACCACTTGCTTCGCCGTCCTATCGTTGACTCTTTCCGCGCTGGCAGCTGGCTGCACGGGAGCGTCGCAACGCACTGAGGCGCAGGCGGTCGTTTGGGCGCTTTGCGGTGAGGGCGTAAGCAATGCGTCGCCAGACGTCTACGCTCAATGTAGCGAGGCTCATCGAGAACTCACTGCGCTATTTGACTTCGGTCTCCAGGAGACGATCGTGCGGCTTAGTTCTGAGGCGGCGCAGGCCTGCGCACCGCTGACGACGCTGCAGGATACGTCCCTCTGTCGAAAGATGGAGCATCACGTCGGTCAATTAAGTCCCGTCGCCCTTGTGCGTGCCTTTCCCCCACTTTCTGAGCTTACGGCGAGCGAGGCGGCGCGTCTCTATGAGGATGCCTGCGGCGATGGACAGTCCTCTGTGAACGCAGATTCGATTCGCGAGTGCGGCGAAGCCGCTGATGCACTCCGGCGTACGCAACAGCAGAGTTCTGAGCAAGATCAGCGGTACACTCTTAGTGAAACAATGTTTTCGAGTTCTGTTGCCGCCGCGGCCGCCGCGGTTGCCGACACGTGTTGGCCACGTGGAGCTCAGGAGCCGAGTTCCAAGGCGGGCTGCACGAGCGTCCGATGGACGTGGAGGCAGGCCACGGCACGAGACGACCAACTATATGCGCGTGGCCAGCAACTTTTCGACAAAGGCGATCGAGGCGGTGCCCAACAAATTGTTGATGCACTACGTTTGCGCGGATACGTGCCGGGGCATGGAGATGAACGCGCTAGATGCGAGGCCGAGCTTGGGCCTCTCCAAACACGTAACCTATCAGAATTCGCTAGGACAGAGGCTTCCCTACGTTACATGCGACAGCCTTCGATGTGCATTTATTAGTAGGCCCTTCTGGCCTCGAGCAGGCTCCAAGTTTGGCCAACGCGTTGCGGAGTTATACTATCGCGCCGGTGCATGAGCACCGTTTAGCTACGCTTCAACTTTGGCAACGCGGTTTCAAGGGCGGTGCTGACAACTTCGTTCAGCGACGGGCCGCGTAACTCAGCCAGCGTCGCGTAGGCGCGATGTAACTCCGGAGACGTGCGGACGTTGAACTGGCCTTTGAATGGCTTGTCCGGTTCGCGGCCGTCAGCTTTGCAGTCGGCGAGATAATCGTCGACGGCTTCGTGAAAGGCCTTCACCAAGCCTTTGGCGTTGGCGCTCTCGTACGTCACGAGATCGCGGATGTTGGAGAGCTTGCCGTGGAAGACGTTGTCCGTCTCGCTCAGCTGTACGGTCCCAACATAACCTTTGTATTCAAGCTGGGTCATAGCAAACCCTCATTTTCTGCGTGCCGCGTGGCTCGCGGCTAGCTTTTCCATGGATCGATCAGGTCAACGCCAAATCCGGCGAAGTGGCGAATATTTCTCGTGGCGATCGCAAGCCCGCGCGAGAGGGCGCACGCGGCTATGAGCGCGTCAAGAGGATCTGAAGGCGAGCCGGCTGCGTCGGCAGCGGCGCGGAGCCGGCCGCCATGTTCAGCGATGTCCGCGTCGAGCACAATGATGCGATCCTCGAATTTTCTGCGCATGGACCCAAGCCACGACGTGAGCTTGGCGCGCCGCACCGGATCGGGCGCGCGTTCGGCGCCGTAAGCGATCTCGTGCAATGTTAGCGCCGAAATATAGGGATCGGTCGCGGTGCGCACGAAGGCGAGCACGCGCGGCTCTGGCTTCGGCCGCACCAACTCCGATAGCACGTTGGTGTCCAACAGCGTGCCGCTCATCCGCGTTTGTCGCCCGCGAACGGATCGCGGCGGTGCGACTTGCGAGTCGGGAGTTCAAGTTCATCGCCGCGCGGCGCTGTCTCCACCAACCAAGCGCCTAGATGCGAAGGCTGCAGCGCTTCCCATTGTTTGGCCGACACCAACACGCACGTGTCATCGGTCACGCCAATACGTTGCGGTGCACCGGTGCGCGCCCGCCTCAATAGTTCCGAAAGCTGCGCTTTGGCGTCTTGCACTGTCCAGGGTTTGGCCATGCGCCCAATATAGTCCAGACTGGACCAGTTTGCAAGGCGCGGTGGAGCAGCTGATTAAGAGTCAGTGGTTCAACAGTTCTTCCACCTCACCCAGCGTGTTTTTGCCGAAGAACATCTCGTCGCCTACGAAAAAAGTGGGCGAGCCAAAAGCGCCGCGTTTGGCGGCGGTCTCGGTGTTGGACATGAGTTTGGCTTTGACGTCGGCTTCTTGGGCGCGGGCGGCGAGACGTTCGGCGTCGAGGCCGGCTTCGCTGAGCGATTGCGCGACGATGGCGGGGTCGTCCATTTTGCGCGGCGTTTCCCACATGAAGCGGAAGACCGCGTCCACGTACGGCGTGAGCGCGCGGTCCATGTCGGCGGCGGTGGCCATGCGCATGATCAAGAGTGTGTTGACGGGGAAGTTCGGATTGAACTGGAACGGCAGTTTGTGGCGCGCGATGAAGCGGCGCATTTCCAATTGCTCGTAGGCGAGCTTAGGCGGGACGCCTGCATAGGCCATCATCGGCGATTGGTTGTTGGTCAGTTTGAAAAGACCGCCGAGCAAAACCGGCGTGTAAACGAACTTGGCGCCGGTGCGCTGCTCGATGGCGGGGATGACTTTGTGCGCGCACCAGGCGTTGGGGCTGCCGAAGTCGAAGAGAAATTCTGCAGTCGTCACCAGTTTTCTCCGTAGGGCCGCAGGTCGAGTTCGAAGGTCCAGGCGTCGCGGGTCTGTTGGTGCAGCGCCCAGTAGGCATTGGCGATGGAGTCGGGATTCATCAGCACGTCGGGTGGAAGGTTCGCTGCCGCTTCGGCGCCGCGCGCTTGGGCGATGCGATCGCGCACGAAGGCCGTGTCGACGCCGGAGTCGATCACCAGATGTGCGACATGGATGTTCTGCGGGCCGAGTTCGCGCGCCATCGCTTGTGCGAGCAAGCGCAGGCCGCCTTTGGCGCTGGCGAACGCGGCATAGCCTTTGCCGCCGCGCATGCTGGCGGTGGCGCCGGTGAAGAAGATCGAACCGCGACCGTGCTTCAACAGAATGCGCGCCGCTTCGCGACCGGTGAGGAAGCCCGCCTTGGTCGCCATCTCCCACACCTTGAAGAAGACACGCTCCGTGGTTTCGAGAATAGGGAAGTTCACGTTGGCGCCGACATTGAAGATCACCGCTTCGAGCGGTGCGTGCGCGTCGGCTTCGGCGAGGAAGGCGGTGACGTCCTCCTCTTTTCGAGCGTCGAGACCGCGGGCGACGCACTTGCCGCCGGCGCTTTCAATGGCGCTGACGAGGCCGGCGAGTTTGTCGGCGGTGCGTCGGCCGGCGAAGACGGTATAGCCTTCGGCGGCGAATTTCTTGGCGATGGCGGCGCCGATATAGTCGCCGGCGCCGATGACGGCGACGGTGGCGTTGCGCTTGGTCATGGGCGCCTCCCGGGCTTTCCTGGTCTGGGGCTTTTACGCCACGCGCGCGGGCCTGTCATGGAACACCGCTTGTTGGCGCGGACGGCGGTGCTTACATTACGCGACGGATGGCCGGAGTCGCTGGTCGATGATTACGCTTACGACGCTGTTCTTGATGTTCTTCCTGCCGACGATCATCGCGATCGCGCGCGGTGCGTCGCCGTTGGGCATCTTTCTGGTCAACTTCTTCCTGGGTTGGACGTTCATCGGTTGGTGGGTGGCGTTGATCTGGTCGCTCGCGGCCAGCCCGCGCGTCGTCTACGTGCCGGTGTATCGCTAAGGCGCACGCGCCGCCGTATCCGGCTCGGGTTTTAGCCGCGCTTCCCGCAAGGTGATAAAGAGCGTCGCGCCAATGACGACGGCGGCGCCCAGCATGGTTACGGCGTTGGGAATTTCGTGAAAGAACACAAGGCCGATGATCACCGCGAAGATGAGGCGCGTGTAGTCGAGCGGCGCCATCGCCGCAGCGTCGCCGATGGCCATGCCCTTGATGTAGCAGAATTGGTTGATGAGGCCGAGTACGCCCATCGCGCAGAGAAGCGCGAGATCGGGCAGCGTCGGCCAGCGCCATTCCAGCAACGCCATCGGCGTCGAGAGCAGGAGGCCGAGGAAGGCGCTCCACACAGTGAGCGTCATGACGCTGTGATCGCGGGCGACGACTTTCATACCGGCGATGGTCATCGAAAAGAGCAGCGCAGCAGTGAGCGCGGCGGCGGCGGGCCAGCCGGCATTGGTGGCGACAGCGGGCTGCAGCATCAGCAGTGTGCCGGCAAAGCCGACCATGGTCGCGCCGATGCGCCAGGGGCCGACGAACTCGCGCAGTACAAAAATGGCGAGCGGCACGATCCACAGTGTGCGCGTGAACGAGAGCGCGTTGGCTTCAGCGAGCGGCAGTTTTTGAAAGGCCCAGAAGGAAAGGATGGTGCCGACGGTGCCGGCCAGCGAGCGAAACAGGATGATGCCGGGGCGGGTGGTGCGCAGGGCGGCGATCGGATCGCGCGCGATCAGCGGCAATAGCACCAGGCAAGCAGCGACTTGGCGGTAGAAGGTCTGGAGCGCGGCGGAATAGTCGGCGCCGAGATATTTGATCAGCGTCGTCATCACCGTGAAGGTGAGCGCTGACAAGACCATCCACAGCGCGC
Source organism: Terricaulis sp. (assembly GCA_047601265.1). Classification (GTDB taxonomy): domain Bacteria; phylum Pseudomonadota; class Alphaproteobacteria; order Caulobacterales; family Aquidulcibacteraceae; genus Vitreimonas. The sequence goes on along the minus strand of JASGJR010000001.1, from coordinate 2,163,620 downwards.
CGCGAATGTTGGCGGAGGCGCGCGCGTGGGCGGCGGTGATGTTGGCGAGGAAGGCCACGGCGCGTTGTTATCCGCGCGAAAGCGTCATCGAACAATCATCTTTGCGCGAGCGGAAAAGTCGCGGTTCGCCACAAGTTCGCGTTGCGGCACGCCGGGATCGCGCGGACACTCCTGGGTCTGGAGAGGGAGGAGATAGGATGTCTAGTTATCCTGGAATTGATCCGAACATGATGGCCGGCATGATGGGAATTTGGCTCATCGTTGGTCTCGCGATCCTGGTGCTGATGGTGTTCTGCTGGTGGCAGATCTTCAAGAAGGCTGGCTACAACGGCGCGCTGGCGTTGGTATTTCTGACGGGCGTCATTCCGCTGATCGGGCCACTGATTTGCCTGATCTTCTTTATCTGGTTTGCGTTCTCGCAATGGCCAGTGCTGCGCGGCGGCTCATCACCACCATCGGTTTGAGCTATTCAGAAGCGCTGCGCCGCAGGCGTGGCGCTTCTGTCATTTCTGGCTTGGGGCCGCCGGGCATGATGGGGCGCGCGGGATAGCCGCCGTGCGCCAAGAGGCGGTCGTACATGACGAGCGCGCCGGCCAGACCGACGTTGACGCAGAACTTGGTCGGGATTTTCACAACGTGCTGGCAGCGTGAAAGCAGCTCCGGCGAAAGCGAGCCACGCTCGCGGCCGAGCACGTAGGCGGCAGCGTTTGGGTGCTGAAAGCGCGGCAGTTCGACGGCGTCATCGGTGAGTTCGACGCCGACGAGGGCGCAGCCCTTCGGCAAACGCAACGCGTCGAGCGTATCCCACGGATAATAGGGCATGTGATCGAAGCTGCGCGAGGTATCGGAATTGTAAGCTTCGCGCACTTTTGGATGTGCGTTGATGGTGAAGAAGAAACTGGCGCCAAACGCGTGCGCCGTGCGCATCAGCGCGCCGACGTTCATGGGCTTGGAGATATCTTCCGCGCCAATGCCGAAATAGCCGCGCATCTACAATCTCGGTGTCGAAGTAACCTTCTCCTGCGCGGGGAAGGTGTCGCGCGGAGCGCGGCGGATGGTGGCGCAATCATCAACCACGATGGCAATTCGTGTACGGACCGCCTGGCGCGCCGCCGAGTTGGGCGGTGCCTGCGTGCTCCCAGTATTCGACCGTGCCGTTAGCATAGCGCGCGCCGGAGCCGGATTGCGCGTGAGGCAGGGTGTAGGTTTGGCCGCCGGCGAAGACCTCGGCGTTTTCGGTGGTGAAGCGCACGCTGAAGGCGGCGTTGTTATCGCACTTCCAGTCGATGCGGTTGCCGATAGTGGGCGCGACCAATTCTGTGGCGCACGCCGACAGTAACGCCAGTGCGCCAAGCAACAGCAGCTTCTTCATTGCGTCGTCTCCAACTCAGTGATGGCAATTCTCGTACGGGCCGCCGGCGGCGCCGTTCAACATGGCGCTGTCGCCTTTTTCCCAATATTCGACGCTGCCGTTGCTGTAACGGTTGCCGTCGGCGGATTGGACGCCGGGCAGATGATAAATTTGGCCGCCGGCGAAGACTTCGGCGTTGCCATCGGCGGTCATGTGAAAGCTGAAGGCCGCGCCGTGGTCGCAGCGCCATTGTTGTTGCGGCCCGTTGCTGCCGGTCGCGGCCGGCGTTGTGGCGCACGCGGCCAGCGCGGTTGCGGCGAAAACGGCAATCAATGCGCGCATGAGGTCACCTAAAAGTTTTGGCTTCGCGAAGTCCCGACGACGAGGCGAGGCCGCGTTTCATGCCTTGGCTCGCGAACGGGGCGGCGATGTGACCACGCGCGTCCACCGCGATCAAACCGCCATAACCGCCGAGCTTGCGTACGTCTTCGATGACCTCGAACGCGGCTTCATCGAGCGATTGTCCGGCATAGGCGATGCGCGCCGAGACGTGGGCGGCGGCGTTGACGCGCATAAAGTATTCGCCAAGACCAGTGCACGAGACGGCGGCGCGCTCGTCGGCCCAACAGCCAGCGCCGATGATCGGCGTGTCGCCGACGCGGCCCGGCATTTTGCCACGCAGCCCGCCAGTGGAGGTGGCCGCGGCGAGACGGCCGGAGGTGTCGAGCGCGACAGCGCCGATCGTGCCGGTGTTGGTGTCGCCGCCGGGCAGGCCGGATTGGGCTTCGACATAATAGCTGGCCGGATCTTCTACGCGCGGCAGATGTTGCGAAGCGGCGAAGTCGGCAGCGCCTTTGCCGACGAGGAGAACGTGGCTGGTGTGCTCCATCACCGCGCGCGCTACGCGAACGGGGGAGAGGAAGCCCTGCAAACTAGCAACCGCGCCGGCGTTGCGGGTCGGACCGTCCATGATCGAGGCGTCGAGTTCGACAATGCCCGCGGCGTTGGGCGCAGCGCCCTTGCCGGCGACATGCAAGCCGCTCGCTTCCAGCGCTTCAGCCATGGCCGTGACGACATCGAGCGCGCTTTCGCCGCGCGTGAGCATGGCCGATCCTTGTTCGATCAGCGCGGCCATGTGTTCTTCTTCGCGCTTGTAGGCGCGTTCGGCGATGGCGCCGGCGCCGCCGTGGAGTGCGAGGGCCCAAGTCTGGCTCATGGCGCGGCGTTATAGACCGGTTCGCCTACGGCTGTTGAGCGGGAACGTTGCGTTTGCCCGCGCCCAAATGTCCTTCGCGCCAACCGACATAGAGACCAATGAGGGTCGCGGTCGGGATGAAGCCGTCGATCTGATCGGTGATGTCGAGGAGTTCCCAGAAGTAGGCAATTCCCACACGGCCCCAAAGCATGGTGACCACAACGCCGCCCACACCGTCTTCTGCTGTACCGAGCAAAGGGATGCGGCCGACCGTGAAATCCATCAGATCGATCAGGACGGAGATTGCCAACCGCCAAAAATAGCCACGCCGCGTCATCTGTTCCTGGCGCTCCCGTTCGCTACACTAGCTTTGCATCTAGGCCCCTAAGCGGCGGCAACCAAGGAAAAGAACGATGAAAGCTCTGCTCAGCACCAAGGTCGGGCCGCCGGAGGCGCTTGAATATACCGACGCGCCAGACCCGGTCGCGGAGGAGGGCGAAGTTGTCATCGCCGTGAAGGCGGCGGGCGTGAATTTTCCCGACGCGCTGATGATCGAGGACAAATATCAGTTCAAGCCGCCACGGCCGTTTGCGCCAGGCGGCGAGATCGCCGGCGTTGTCGAAAGCGTCGGCCCGGGCGTGACCAATGTGAAAGCTGGTCAGCGCGTTATCGGCTCGACGGGTTCGGGCGGGTTTGCGGAAAAAGTGAAATTGCCCGCCGCGCGGGTAATGCCGATGCCGGACGGCATGCCGTTCGACGAAGCGAGCGCATTTCTGCTGACGTATGGCACGTCGTACTACGCGCTGAAGCAACGAAGTGACCTGAAGGCAGGCGAAACAGTGCTCATCACCGGGGCCGCAGGCGGTGTCGGCATTTCGGCGATCGAAATTACCAAAGCATTCGGCGCGAAGGCCATCGCGGCGGTGTCGAGCGAAGAAAAGGCGGCGTTTGCGAAAGCGGCGGGCGCGGACGATGCGATCGTTTATCCAGCTGGCCCGCTGAACAAGGATCAGAGCAAGCAGCTCGCGGAAGATTTCAAGCGCGTGTGCGGCGGTGGCGCGGACGTCGTTTATGACTCAGTGGGCGGCTCGTATTGCGAACCGGCGCTGCGGGCGATGAATTGGAACGGGCGCTACCTAGTGATCGGCTTTCCGGCCGGCATTCCGACGCCGCCGCTCAATCTGACGCTGCTGAAATCGTCGTCGATCATCGGCGTGTTCTGGGGCGCGAGCGTTGCGCGCGAGCCGGAGCAGCACAAAGCCAATGTCGCGGCGCTATTCAAGCTTTACAGCGAAGGCAAAGTGAAGCCCCGCGTGTCCGCGCGTTATCCGTTGCACGATGGCGGCAAAGCCATTCGCGCGCTGATGGATCGCACCGCGCTCGGCAAGATTGTGGTGACGATGCCGTGACGCCTTTCTACAGACACCTCTTCGATCCGCACTGGATGACGTCCGCGGGGACTTGGATATTCATCGCGTGGGTGGTTTGGGCGGTGTCTTGGTTTGTCGCGGCCATGTGGTCGCGGCAAACCGCGGCGCGTGCAGGATTTGCGGAGGAAGCGCCGTATCGGCTGATCACCGCGGCTGGCGCGCTGTTGCTGTTCGCCGTGCAATTCCGGTTGTGGCCGCACGGTTGGGATGCCAACGGCGACGGCATGTGGGTGCTCTTGGCGCTGGTCGTGACTGGTTTCGCATTCGCGTGGTGGGCGCGCATCCACCTGGGATCGCTGTGGTCCGGCACGATCACACGCAAGGAAGGGCACCGCATTGTCGATAGCGGGCCGTACGCGATGGTGCGCCATCCGATTTACACCGGTTTGTTGCTGGCTGCGTTCGCGACCGCAGCAGCGCGAGGGCGTTGGGAGGCGGTGATCGGCGCGGCGCTGTTCGCGCTCGGTTGTTGGATGAAAGCGCGGCAGGAAGAGAAGTTTTTGAGCGCGACGCTGGGGCCGGACTACGCGGCGTATCGTCAGCGCGTGCACATGCTGGTGCCGTATCTGTTCTAACGCTGAAGGAAACCGGCGAAGACTTCGCATGTCCAGCGCGCGGCGGTGAGCGCGGAAATCGCGGCGACGTCGAGCGACGGATCGAACTCGGCGAGATCGACGCAACGGACTTTGGGATGCGCGCAGATAATGCGGGCAGCTTCGAAAAAATCTTGCGGCGTGATCCCGCCTGGGCGTGCGCCGGGCGCGCCCGGCATATTGGCGCGCTCGATCACGTCGATGTCGAAATCGACGTGAATGACGTCACAGTGCGCAGCTAGGTGCGTGATGGCGTGCGCGGCGACAGTGGTGAAGCCCCGCGCGCGGCACTGCGCGGCGGTGACGACCTGAATGCCTGCATCTTTGGCTTTCTGGTGTGCCTTGCGCGTGTTGGCAAACGGCAGAAGCCCGATCTGAGCGACGTGTTCGCCCGGCAGGCCGTCTTGCAGGAGCGCCCAGATCGGGTTGCCGTTGGTGAGCCCGCAGTCGGTGTCGCGAAGGTCAAAGTGGGCGTCGAGCGTGAGCAAGCCTACATTTTTTAGCGTCGGATCGAGCGCATGTACTGCGGGGCGGGTGACGGCGTTGTTGCCGCCGAGCAGCAGCGTGAGTTTGTGTGCTTTGGCGAGTGGCGCGAGGCGTTCGACGATGGCGGCGAGCGCGTCCTTCGGCTCAAGTTTTTCGACGCCAATGTCACCGGCGTCATACACTTTGAGCGCAGAGAGATCGGTCTCAGTTTCGAGATCGTAAGTGCTCATGCGCCTCATCGCGGCGCGCACGCTGGCCGGCGCCAGATCGCAGCGGCCGGGCGTGATGGAGCCTAGACCAAGCGGCGCGCCGAGCAGCGCGACAGGTGCGCTGGTGTCTGAGGTCAGCAGATCGGCTGCGGAAAACCAGGAGCGGCAATCGGAGTCGTTCGGGTTCATGGGGCAGCTTATGGACCTGCGGCGCCTCGCCGGCAAACATCGGCGCTGGCCTGCGGGGGCGCCGGCGGTCCATAATATGCGCATGTTCGACACGCTTTGGATCGACTGCAACATCGCAACAATGACGGCGGGCGCGGCGCCTTATGGCGCGATTGCGCAAGGGGCGCTGGGTGTGAAGGACGGCCGCATCGCCTTTGTCGGCGCGCGCGCTGAACTGAAGGACGAAAGCGCGCGTGATGTGCGGCGGTGCGACGGGGCGTGGATCACGCCGGGGATGATCGATTGCCACACGCATTTGGTGTTCGGCGGCGACCGCGCGCGTGAATTCGAACTGCGCCTTGAGGGCAAGAGTTACGAAGAGATTGCGCGCGCAGGCGGCGGCATTGTCTCCACGATTGGCGCGACTCGCGCGGCTTCGCGCCAGGATTTGATCGAGAGCGCGGCGTCGCGCTTAGCAGGAATGACGCGCGAAGGCTTGACGACGGTTGAAATCAAATCGGGATACGGCGGCGATCTTGAGACAGAACTGAAGCAGTTGGCAGCGTCCGGCGCGTTGGCGGATCGTGCGCATGTGCGGGTCCGGCGGACGTTTTTGGGTCTGCATGCGCTGCCGGCTGAGTTCGAAGACGACCGGGCCGCCTACGTCCAACTCGTCGCTGATGTGATGATCCCGGCGATCGCGGCGGAGGGCGCAGCAGATGCGGTGGATGCATTCTGTGAAGGCATCGGCTTTACAGTAGGCGAAGTCGACACCGTGTTTAGCGCGGCGCGCGCGGCGGGGCTCGATGTGAAGCTGCACGCCGAGCAACTCAGCAATCAGCACGGCGCGGCTTTAGCGGCGCGACATCAGGCGCTATCGGCGGATCATCTGGAATATCTGGACGACGACGGCATCGCCGCGATGGCGAAGGCTGGGACAGTCGCGGTGCTGTTGCCTGGCGCGTTCTACTTTTTGCGCGAGACCAAACTGCCGCCGGTTGAAAAGCTGCGTGCAGCGGGCGTGAAGCTTGCGGTCGCGGGCGATTGCAACCCTGGCACGTCGCCGATGACATCGCCGTTGATGGCGCTCAACATGGCGTGCACGTTGTTTCGACTGACGCCGGAGGAAGCGCTCGCCGGCATGACGCGCAACGCGGCGCATGCACTCGGTTTGCAAGATGAAATCGGCACGCTCAAGGTCGGCAAAGCCGCTGATATCGCCATCTGGAACGTGAGACACCCGGCGGAGCTTGGTTATTGGCTTGGCGCGCCGCTATTGCGTGAGCGCGTGTTCGCGGGACGCGTTGTCTCCTGAAGGGGCACGTGCCGGGTCAACGCCGCATAACTTGGCGGACGCCGTTCGATTGCAGCGCGTTCACGCGTGCGCGCGCATCGGCATCTCCCGCAGCGAAGGCGAGAATGTAGTCCGCGCCATTGTGCATCGCGTCGGGACCGCTGGCATCAGCCGCGAGTTGGCCGCCGATAAGATTGTGGTGTCCGCCTGCATAGACGAGCGCCATCTTGTCGCCCGCAGGGCTGGTTTCGAACGGATAGAGATGATCATGCCAATCGGTGATGTTGGCGTCTTCAACGGTATCTTGATCACCGGTCACCAGCAGCAGCGGCGCGGTGAGCCCGCCATAGCTTGTTTCGTGGATAAGCGACGCGGGTTTGCCTGCAGATGAGAAGGACACGACCGCCTTCACGCCGGGGACGAGCGGTTGCGGCACGACGGGCGGACAGCCGCCAGCGGTGATCAGTGACATTAGCGAGCCGTAGGAGTGGCCGGAAACGGCAATCGGCGCGTCCGGCGCCAGCGTGCGCAGCAAGCCAAACCCGGCGACCATATCCTCGCAGCGCGCGCGGAAGCTGCCGACGCGATCATATTCGTCGTGATGGGGGTGGTCGTGTGAATCCACATGCAAGGGTGCGGCGATGAGAATGCCGGCGTCGCGATAGATGGAGGTAAGCGCCTCGTAATTCTGCGGCTTGCCGCCGCTGCCGTGGCTGAACACGATGGCGGCGCGGACACTGTGTGGACGCCACATGCTGTAGGTAACGATACGGCCGCTCGGCAGCGTGATGTCGGTCTGGTCGTCTTGCACCGCGCGTGCGCGTGGCGAAACGAGCGCGGTAGCGCCAAGCGCGAGTGCGCCGGAAAGAAGGGTGCGGCGAGAGGCGATGAAGGTGGTCATGGCGCTACTTAGACCGGGCACATTTTTTTCTGCAACTGCCTCGCGACAGTCGGGTTGGACGCGGCGTCAACTTCGCGCTAACACGCGCGGAAATTCACGGAGCCGTCATGAACCCTCGTCGCGATACGTCGCGCGTCATTCGCGCACCGCGTGGCAATGAACGCACCTGCAAGAGCTGGCTGACGGAAGCGCCGCTCAGGATGCTGATGAACAATCTGGATCCCGAGGTGGCGGAGCATCCGGAAGAATTGGTTGTGTATGGCGGCATCGGTCGCGCGGCGCGCGACTGGGTGGCCTTCGATCGCATCGTTGAAACGTTGCGCCGTTTGGAAGACGACGAAACGCTATTGGTGCAGAGCGGCAAGCCGGTCGGGGTGTTCAAGACTCACGCGGACGCGCCGCGCGTGTTGCTGGCGAACTCGAACCTCGTGCCGCGCTGGGCGACATGGGAGCATTTCGACGAGCTCGATCGCAAAGGGCTGATGATGTACGGCCAGATGACGGCCGGGTCGTGGATTTATATCGGCACGCAAGGGATCGTGCAGGGCACGTACGAAACGTTCGCAGAGATGGGGCGCAAGCATTTCGGCGGCGATTGGTCCGGCAAATGGATATTGACGGCGGGTCTCGGCGGAATGGGTGGCGCGCAGCCGCTCGCGGCGGTGATGGCCGGCGCGTGCTGTTTGGCGATCGAGTGCCAGAGCGACCGCATAGAGAAGCGTCTGGCGACGCGCTATCTCGATAAACGCGCGGAAACGCTCGACGCGGCGCTGGCGATGATCGCCGACGCGACCGCGAAGAAGCAGGCGATTTCCGTTGGTTTGCTAGGCAATGCCGCTGAGATTTTGCCGGAGATGATCAAGCGCGGCGTGAGGCCTGACGCGGTGACCGATCAAACCTCGGCGCACGACATCGTCAACGGTTATTTGCCGATCGGGTGGAGCGTTGAACGCTGGGTACAGACGCGCGAGCAGAATCCGGAGGCGGTGCGTGAAGCGGCGCGTGCGTCAATCGCTGTGCACGTGCAAGCGATGATCAATTTCTGGAAGCAAGGCATTCCGGTGGTCGATTACGGCAACAACATTCGCCAAGTGGCGAAGGATGCGGGCGTTGCCGACGCCTTTGCGTATCCTGGTTTTGTCCCGGCTTACGTGCGGCCTTTGTTTTGCCGCGGCATCGGACCGTTCCGCTGGGCGTCGTTGCGCGGCGATCCGGAAGACATCGCCAAGACCGACGCGAAGGTGAAAGAACTCATTCCGGACGATGCGCATCTGCATCGCTGGCTCGACATGGCGAAAGAGCGGATTGCGTTTCAAGGTTTGCCCGCGCGGATTTGCTGGGTCGGTTTGGGCCAACGGCATCGCTTGGGTTTGGCGTTCAACGAGATGGTGGCGAAAGGCGAGATCGGGCCGATCGTGATTGGACGCGACCATTTAGATTCCGGCTCGGTGGCGTCGCCAAATCGCGAAACAGAAAAGATGCGCGACGGCAGCGACGCGGTGAGCGATTGGCCGCTGCTGAACGCGTTGCTGAACACTGCCAGCGGCGCGACGTGGGTTTCGCTGCATCATGGCGGCGGCGTCGGCATGGGCTATTCGCAACATTCGGGCGTCGTCATCGTATGCGATGGGACGGAGGCTGCGGCGAAGCGCATCGCGCGCGTGCTGTGGAATGATCCGGCTACGGGCGTGATGCGGCACGCAGATGCGGGCTACGAAGACGCCATCGCCTGCGCGAAGGAGCAGAAACTCGATCTGCCGAGTTTGGACTAAGGCGCGAGCGGCTTGGTGCGGCACTTGCCGTCGTTCGGAACGAACCAGCCAATGAGATTGCCGTCTTCGCCCATAGCGATGTTGCTGGCGACACAAGCGTCGTCGGGCGCGGTGCGCGAACCGCGGATCATGTCGAGTTCGCCTTCGCCGCCGAATTTCAGGGCGGAATCGCGTGGCGCCGCGCGCAACTGGCTGTTGACGACGTGACAATCGACGCCGCCCGCGTCGCCGCGCAGCCGCACCAGCATGCTGCCGTCGCCGTTGACTTGAAACAGCGTGACTCGTTGTGCGTTGGCGCCGGCCGGTGCGCAGGCATCGGCGATTTTCACGGCAGCGCGCACGCGCGTGGCCCACGGTTCGAAGCCGCAACCCTTCAATTGCGGTTTGCCGACGCGGTCGAGCGTTGTTGTTAGCGGATAATGCACGCCGCCCGCCTCGCAGTCGACGCGTGTGACGCCAACGCTGACGTCGGACACGAGATAGCGAAAGGCCATTCCGGTGCCCCCGGTGAGCAAGCGGTCGCTGGTGGAGAAGGCTGCGCGACCGTTTTCGTGAACCGACAAGCCGTAGAACGGATCGGCGTCGACGCGCCAATGATCGCCGACGGCCACTATGGCGCCGAGATTGGAGGTGACGTCGGCAAGGCTCGGATAAAGGGAGGGCGGCGCAGCCGGCGCTTGCGGCGCAGGCGGCTTGCTACAGGCAGCGAGCGCGGCCAGCGTAAAAAAGATGGCAAGCAAGTTTCGCATTTTTGCTTGCGCCCCTTTCGATTCTGCCGACGTTCAGGTCAAAGTATTAGAACACAGCGGGATGGCAGGGGAAGCATCATGAACGTACGCACGCGGTTTTTGCGTTTGTTGGCGGCTGCGTCGATCGCGGCGCTAGTGGCGGCATGCGAGACACTGACACCGGAACAGTTGGAAGCGCGGTCCTGGGGTTTGGCGCAGCAGGCAGATACACCCGCCGCGTATCAGCAATATGAGCAGCAGTATCCCGGCGGCTTGCATTTCGGCGAGGCGCAAGCGCGGATCGCGCAATTGTTTGCAGCCGAACAGCAGGCGTGGAACGTGGCGCGGCGCGCCAACACCGAGCAGTCCTATATCGATTATTTGCAGGCCTTTGGCTGGGGTCCGAATGCACAGGAAGCGGATCGCCGGCGCGCTGTGCTCGCTGCGCCGCGCCTGGCGGCGGAGGAACGCGCAGCGTGGGCGCAAGTGGAAGGCAGTCAGATCATCGGCGATTACGAAGCGTTCCTGCATGATTGGCCCGACGGCGCGCACGCCGCGGAAGCGCACAGTCGGCTGGATTATCTGTGGACCACGGATCAGGGCGCGTGGATCCACGCGCAACAAGCCAATTCGGCGGGTGCGTATGCGGATTTCCTGCGGGCCTATCCGCGTTCGCAATATGCATATCTGGCGCGGCAGCAGCTGGATAGTTTCGCGCGCCAGGATGACGACGCCTGGGATCGCGCGCGCCGCCGCAACGACATCGACGATTATCAGCGCTATTTGCGCGAGTTTCCGGATGGCAGCCACCGCCGCGACGCCGAGCGCAACATCGATCGCTTGCGATTTGCGGATCGAAGCGATTGGGATCGTGCGTCAGGCGCCGACACCATCGATGCGTACGAGAGCTATCTGCGCACCAATCCGGACGGACAGTATCGCGACGCAGCGCAGCGCCGCATCCGGCAGTTGCGCGATGCGCAGACGTCGCCGCTACCACCGCCGCCTGTGTCACCGCCGCCGCATAACGGAAATCCGGGACCATTTCCGCCGCCTGGTGGTGGCGGACACGGCAATCCGCCGCCGAACACGGGCGGGCCCGGTCATATGCAGCCACCGCCGGTCGCACCGCCGCCACCGGTTACGGGCGGACCCGCAAACGTCCCGCCGCCGCCAGTTGTGACGCTGCCCCCACCTCCACCGCCTGTGTCGCCGCCGGTGTCGCCACCGCCGCATCGCGGCGGCGGCGGTGACGAGCATCCGTCGGATGGACCGACGCGCGGACATCATCCGCCGCCGCCTCCGCCAAGTGGCGCAACCGATGACGATCCCGCCAATCAGCCCGCGCCAGCTGCGCAGCCGCAGTGACGTGAACGAAACGATTCGCGTTTTGCAGTGAAAAGCGCGGAACTTCGCGGCCGCAGCGGCAGAGCGACGCCGCTGCGGCCTACGAAAAACGTCGTTTTCTGCGGAAAACTGCGGGTGATCTGCGACAAGAGCGGCCAAAACCGCTGTAAATCGGCTTTTTTGCGTTGCGCGACTCTGCGGCAAATGCAACGGAGTCACCGCGATGTCGTCGAAAACCGCGAGAAATAGCGGTTTTTGGCAAGTTCGAGAGGAAGGCGATCAACGCTCTTTCAAGGAATGGCTGGCATTTCCTTGCGTGCCGGCGGTGAGAAAAAGCCAAGAAGCTCAAGCTTACCGGCGGTTCGTTGAACTTAACGCACGACAACCTTTGAGAAGGAAAAGCAAACAATGGCACGCAAAGTAGTGAAGAAAGCCGCGAAGAAAGCCGCTCCGAAAAAGGCTTCCGCGAAGAAGGCCGCGGCGCCGGCGCCGAAGCCGGTGAAGGTCACCGCAGTCGCCGGCAAGGCAGTGACCGCCAGCGCGCTGCTGCAATCGGTCGCCGACCACCTCGGCGTCAAGAAGTCAGAAGCCAAGGCGATGACCGAAGGCTATCTCGACGTGGTGAAGGCCTATGTCATGAAGGGCGCCAAGGTGAAAATTGGCGACGTTGGCATGATCATGATCCGTCACCGCAAGGCCCGCATGGGCCGCAACCCGCAAACGGGCGAGCCGGTGAAGATCAAGGCGTCGAAGAAGCTCGCGTTCCGCCAATCGGCGGTGATGAAGGCGCAAGTGATGGGCGGCCGCTAAGAGCGGTAGCCGTCGCTAAACGACGCTAGGACGAACAAACCTTTCGAGGTTGTCGGGGACGGCCGGTGCGGAAAGCGCCGGCCGTTTTCGTTTACGGCGGGGCAAACCGCTTCTAAGTTGCGCGCTCCGGAGGACAAGCGCGTGAACCAGGCAATGCGTGAAGCGCTCGTAGCGATGCAGACGTTCGCGGAAGCGACGCGTCGCCAGTACGTGGAGAATCTGGAGCTCTTTCACACGCCGTCGGGCGCGTTTTCCGATCCATTGTCGAAGGCGCGGCCGTATGCAGCTCAGCAATTCGCGGCGGCGCAGAGCTATAAGGACAAAGGCAAAGACTGCTTTTTGATGTTGGCGCATCTGGAAGGCGCCGATGTGAGCTTTCTGGAAACCGAGAGCCTGGTGTGGCTCGGCAATGACGCCGCTGTCTTCGATATCACTGTCCGGTCAAAGGCCGCGCGCGGCGACGACCGCATGCTGGCCGTGGCGCAGATTCACGGTGAACGCGCGGTAGCGCGGGCGATCTTCCTCCGGTGCTTGCTGGGGGGGTACATCCGCGCGCTCGACACCGATCTGTTCCAGCGCGCGATGAGCAAGGAGCAGGGCGTGCGCGAAGCAGCACAGGCGCTGGTGAAGCAGAGCGTGCAGGAGTTCGAGGCGTCGATGAATTTGTTCTTTCGCACCGCCGCGTTCCAGCGCGAGATTGCCGCGTTTGCGCAGACCATGGAGTTTCCGCTGTTTCCGATCGCCGTCGGCCGAGACGCCGCCGAGGGCAAGGACATCTTCAACGGCGTGGCGCTGACCAAAGAGTTGGCGCAGGAAATGCGCGAGGCTTTCGAGCGGCAGAAAATCGAACGCGCGAAGAAGTAGATGTGAGCGCACATCTTTGTGAGCCGCGCAATTTTTCAGCGCTCGCTTCCGTCTACTTGGCTATCGTCACGGGGCGGAGGCGGATGGAAGTGACGCGCGGACTCTTGCTCATCACGTGCTCAGCGCTGGCATTTGCATTGGCGGGCTGCCTGACGCCGCGCCAGCACATGGCTGCCATCGCCGAGAAATGTGGCGTCATTGCCGGGTACGCGGAGATCGGCCCGCCGGAAAACGCGCAGGCGTATTTCGATGCGGTCGATCCACGCAGCGTAGCGTCTATGCGGCGGGGCTGGCCGTTCGAGACCCACTGGTTCCGCGATGTGTCCGCGCACAGGACTTTACTGTGCAATGTGGCCCCGGCCTACAACGCCACGCATCACGGCGATCACTGCATCAGCAATCAGTCTGGGGCGGTGTTCAGCGATGGGGGCGTGGCGCCAGTGAAGATCGACGATATCGGCGTCGTCTGTATCGACTAGATAAACCCAGCCACCGCGTGCGGGATGTAGTGCTCTTCAAGAGCCGAGATCTCCGCGGAGCTCAGGCTGACATCGACGGCGGCGACAGCGTCTTTCAGGTGCTCCGGTTTTGTGGCGCCGACGATCGGCGAGGTGATGCCGGGTTTCGCGAGCATCCACGCCAGCGCCACGGTCGCGTGGGGAAGCTCGCGCTTCTTGGCGATCTCGCCGACGCTGTCGATGATCGCGCGATCTGCATCCTCGGTGCGCTTGTAAAGCAGCTTGCCGAAGCGGTCGCTGTTGCTGCGCGCGGTGGCGTCGCTCTCTGCGGGGCGAGCGAGGCGTCCGCGCGCCAACGGGCTCCAGGGAATGACGCCGATGCCTTGATCGCGGCACAGCGGAATCATTTCGCGCTCTTCCTCGCGATAGATGAGATTGTAGTGATCCTGCATCGAGGCGAAACGCGCCCAGCCATTGGCCTTCTGGATCGCCAGCGCTTGCATGAATTGCCACGCATACATCGATGAGGCGCCGATATAGCGCGCCTTGCCGGCGCGGACGACGTCGTTCAGCGCTTCAAGCGTTTCCTCGATCGGGACCTCGTAGTCCCAACGGTGGATTTGATAGAGGTCGACGTAGTCGGTCTGCAGTCTTTTGAGCGAGTGGTCGATCTCGGTGAGGATGGCTTTGCGCGACAGGCCCTTGCCGTTGGGGTCGCTGCGCATCTGGCCATGCACTTTGGTGGCGATGACGATCTCGTCGCGCTTGGCGAAATCCTTCAACGCGCGGCCGGTGATCTCCTCGCTGATGCCGGTGGAGTAGACGTTGGCGGTGTCGAAGAAGTTGATGCCGGCGTCGAGCGCCTGCTTGAAAAACGGCCGGCTCTCTTCGTCGCGCAGCACCCACGTGCGGTTCTGGTCGCTCGGGTCGCCGTAGGACATGCAGCCAAGGCAAATGCGGGAGACTTTGAGGCCGGTTTTGCCGAGATTGACGTATTGCATGGTTCAACGCGCCATTTCGTACATGAAGTCGATGTAGCTCATCGTCGCGCCGGTAAGGCCCAGGACGTGCGGGTTGCTGGAATCGATGACGAAGTACTCGTTCGGCGCGTGGGCGCCGCTGCCATGACCTAAGCCGAACTGCGCGGCGGGCAAGCTGAGCGGCGCCGCTGTGAACACCGAGCCCGGCCACGAACCGGCGGAACGCGGGTTGAGCGAAGCTTCAACGCGGAGTGCGCGGCAAACCGCGAGTTCGGCTTGCACGATGCGGGAGTGCTCCGGCGTTTCGGTGGGATCGTAACCGCCAGTGACGTTCAGCTCGATGTCGTGGAAGCCTTTGGCGTCGAGGTGCGCACGGAGTTTCCGCTCGGCTTCGGCGCGGGTCATGTTCGGCACGAGGCGGAGGTCGAGCTTGGCGGTGGCGCTGCCGGGCAGAACAGTTTTGCCGCCCGGACCGGTATAGCCGGCGACCAAGCCCTCGATGTTCACGGTAGGCTGCGAGACAAGGCGTTCAAGCGCGGGCTGCCAGGCGAGATCGTCGATGAAGCGGGTGACGCCGAGATTGGCCTTGAACGAGGCCTCGTCTTGCAAGTGCGCGTTCTGAGCGACGAGTTCGCGTTCGCGCGCCGTGATGGGGCGGACGTTCTCGTACCAGCCATCGATGGTGATCGTGTTGCCATCGTCGCTGGTCAGCGTGCGCAATGCAGCGACGAGGTGCCAAACCGGAGAGTCGAGCATCGCTTTGAGGCTCGAATGGACGTCGTGCGTGGGGCCGCGGCCCCATTTGGCGCCGCTTGAAATGAGTTCGCACTCGATGATGCCCTTGGCGCCCAGCGACAGCGACACCGCGCCTTGCGGGTCTTGCGAGGCGGAGGGGATAAACACGCCTTGCGCGCGGCGCATGGCGGCCATCACGTTGTCCTTCTGGACGATCTGATGGAAATGCGGACTGCCGATTTCCTCTTCGCCTTCCGCAACAAAGACGAGATTGACGGGAGGGCGCCGCCCCGCGGCGCGGAGCGCATGAAGCGCGGCGAGGAAGGCGCCTTCTGGTCCCTTCTGATTGACCGCGCCGCGGCCAACCATGACTTTGCCGAAGCCGTCCTTGTCGACGATGCGCGCTTCCAGCGGCGGCGATGACCACTCCGATGGCACGAACTGCTTCACGTCGTACATGAAGTAGATGCCGAGCGTTTTCGGCGCGCCAACGTCCCAGGTGGCGAACACGCCGGGCGAACCGTCGGTCTGGACGATCTCCGAGGTTTGAAAGCCGGCCTCGCGCACCAATTGCTGCATGTACTGCGCGCCTTCGGGCACGTTCAGATGTTCCGCGGCGATGGTGGGGTGGCCGATCCAGTCGCGGATGCGGGCAATGGACGCCTCCTTGCCGTTATCTACGGCGCGCTGCAGTGCGGAGCGATTAGGCGTGGCGGCGTCGGCGCCGCCGGCGACCATGGCGCTGATCGGGCCGATCGCGGCAGCGCCGGCGATCATGCCGCGGCGCGTGGCGCCGAGTTTTTCAGTGTTGGACGCATCGCTCATCGTATCCCTCCCTTGAGCGCACACATCCTCTCTTCTGGAGGCGCGGCGTCAATGGGCAACGGGTTTAGTGTGCGATGTTTTTGGGATGCGCGGCAGCGTATTGCGCGATGACCGCGCCGACGACCATGACGATCAGGCCGGCGGCGCGGAGCGTGTCGATGGGCTTTCGCGGGGCGCCCAACAAACCGAATTGATCAATTGCAGCGGACGACGCGATTTGCGCGGCAACCACCAGCATGATGGCGTTGCCGACGCCGAAGCGCGGGCCGACATAGGTGATAGAGAGGATATAGAAGGCGATGCCGAAGCCCGCGAGCAATTGCAAAGCGGGAACCTTGGCAAGCGTTGCCAAGCTGAGATCGCCGACGCTACCGCTAGCGAGACTGTAAGCGAGCACCAGGAGGAAGGCGCCGGTCGCGGTGATCAGCGCGGCGGCATTTGGATTGCCAAGTGTGCGGCCCATCGCACCGGAGAGCGCCGCCGCAATAGGAATGAGAATGCCGCCGAGCAGCGAAAGCGCGATGTAAAGCGGCGTTTGCGCATTCATGGTTTGGGCTTGCCGTGGCGGACCGTGAGGCTTTCGCCGCCGACGCCCCAATCGTCAGTGTCGATCTCTTCGATCACGACGTAGGTGGAGGCGGGATTCTTGTTGAGCACGCGCTGCAAAAGGTCGGTCGTGCCTTTGATGAGCTCGGCTTTTTGCGCGGCTGTAGCTGGCGGGTTGCCGCGGGCGATCTTGATGTTGACGTAAGGCATCAGGCTTTCTCGCTGACTTTGCCAAAGCGCTGCGCGGAGCGTTCGCGGGCTTTGGCTGCTTCGGTTTCGCGGTCGCGCGGCGGCGCTTGGGTTTCAAGATCGCGCAGGAGGCGGTGCGCCGCTTCGTACACTTCATCGATCGCGCGATTGAAGACCGCTTCGTTGGCCTTGGACGGTGCGTTGTAGCCGGAAAGCTTGCGCACGAATTGCAACGATGCGGCGCGAATTTCGTCCGGTGTCGCGGGCGGCTCGAAATTGAACAGCGTCTTGATGTTGCGGCACATGGCGGGGCCTCGAGCGGCGGTGGGTTAGGTGGTCAGCTCCACGAACACATCCTCCAAATCGGGCTCTTCGATGGAGAGGTCCTTGATGGCGATGCCCGCGGTGCGAACGCGATCGAGCAGCTGTTCCACGGAGTGTTCGCTGGTCTTGTAAGTAAAGGCGAGCGCGCCCGACGGGCGCATGCCGGTGGTGATGTCTTCGAAGCCCGCGAGCGGTAGCGCTACCGGATCGCGCGGCGTCACCAGGAGCGTCTTGCGATCCAGCCTGCCAATGAGGTTCGGCGTCGGCTCGCAAGCAATGACTTGGCCGCGATTGATGATGGCGATGGTGTCGCAGAGTTCCTGCGCTTCTTCGAGGTAGTGGGTGGTGAGCACGATGGTTGTGCCCTTGGCATGCAGGCCGCGGACGTATTCCCACAATTGGCGGCGCAGCTCGACATCGACGCCCGCGGTCGGTTCGTCGAGCACAAGTACTGGCGGCGTGTGCACCATGGCCTTCGCAACCAGCAGACGCCGCTTCATGCCGCCGGAAAGGGTGCGTGCGTAGGCGTCGCGTTTGTCCCAAAGGCCGACCGCGCGGAGAATCTCTTCGGTGCGGCGCTCGGATTTCGGCACGCCGTAATAGCCGGCTTGAATCTCCAGTGACTCCGCCGGCGAAAAGAACGGGTCCATGTTGAGTTCTTGCGGCACGATACCGATGGCGCCGCGTGCGTTCATCGGATCGGCGTCGATGTCGTGGCCCCAAATCTTGGCGACGCCGCCGGATTTCACCACCAGCCCGCCCAGGATGTTGATGAAGGTCGATTTGCCGGCGCCGTTAGGGCCGAGCAGGCCGAAAAACGAGCCGCGAGGAATGGCGAGATCGATGCCTTTAAGTGCGTGCGTAGCCGGCGATTTGCCCTGAGAGGCGTAGGTTTTGTCGAGGCCCCGGGCTTCGATAGCGAAATCCGGCGGCGAGGTGGGTGCGAGCATCGGGAAACCTGAGAGCGGCGCGTCACGTGCGGGCGATTGCGCGCCGGATTGCGCATTTGGGCGATGCGCTCTAGGTACGGGCCGAGACCCGTCACCGCAATGGCCTGAAGAGACGCATGGCTAAATTACACGACAATCCGCGCACCGATCAGATGACGCCCGGCGATCCAGACGCGCGTCCAGCGCCGGAAGTGATTCAGGCGTCATCCAAGCGCGTGAAGTGCGATGGCGGCGGTGGCGCGTTGGGACACCCCGTGGTGTTCTACGACATGGGCGAGGACGATTTCGTCGAGTGCTTGTATTGCGACCGCCGCTTCGTCTTGGCGGCCGGCGCGCAGGACGATCACTGACGTTCGAGAAAATAGATCATCGCGAATGCTGTGGCGCCCAGCAAAACGCCAAAGCCCGCGACCAGCCAAAATGCGAGCGGGTTCATGCGCGAAGGCGGCGCTTCCGCTTTGGCGGCCGCCGCGAGTGTTGTCGTGAAGTAGAGATCGGTTCGTTCCAGATCGGCGATGATGTCCCGGTATTTCTGCGCTTCGGCGGCGGGAAGCGAGGGCGCGGTGATGTCCAGTTCCTGGGTCAGCTCGCACCGCGCAGGCGTGAGTTGCGTGAACTTGGTTTCGTAGCGGATCGCCGAGCATTCGAATTTGCGCTCGAACCCGGAGATCGGCCACGGCTTGTAGGTGTCGACGGTGACGCGGCGCGTCAGCTTGCCGACGTGGCCGAGATAAATGTCGTTTTTACGCGGCCCAGGATCGATGCGGCCGAGCATTGCCCGCAAATACAAGTCGAACGAAGAGAAATGCAGACGCCCATCGGCGCGCTTCTGCCACGCATCGGTGATTTCATATTTCTCGACCGTGGTGATGGTGTTGCGCGCGACGTCGTCGCCGACGATTTTTTGTTCCAGCACCCGCGCACCGTGCATCGTGCGGGCGATGTCTTCGCTGTAGAGCTTGAATAGTCCGACCGCGCCTTCTCGGGCGATCCGGCCGCGCAGATCTTCGGCGCGCCAACCGGAATGCTCGACACGCCACTCATATTCAGCGGCGCCGGGCGGTTCGCGCAGGTTGATCTGCTCGTCGATTGCTTGTGTGAGCACGTGCGGCTCAGGGGACATGCGTTCCAGAGCCGTAACGCCAGACGCCAACGGTAGCGCCCACCCGAGATAGCTTTCGCCCAGCAAGCCAAGCGGCGCATCCTGCGTTTCCAGCGTGCCGTCGAGCCAATGTACCTTGCCGTCGATCTCGACGCGGACAACGCAATGATCGAACAAGATGCCGCTCGGCAGGTAGCCGGGCAGGGCAACGCCCTCATGGGTGTTGACGAGTGCGGGGCAAATGTTGAGGCCGAGTTTGCGCCCCATGATCGTGAAGAGTTTGGATTTGTCTTTGCAGTCGCCATAGCGCGTCGTGCAGATGTCGGCGATACCGCGCGGCGTGAAGCCGCCTTCGCCGATCGAGATCGCGAGGTAACGCACAGCGTTCTGGATGAAGCGCAGCAGCGCGGCAGCGCGTCCCGCCGGCGAAGCCTCGGCGGCGGCGATGCGCGCGATCTCTTCTTCGAAGTCCCGCGGCAATGGCGTGTCGTCGTCGTAGAGCGGCGTAAAGGTGGCGGCGACTTCTGCCCAATCTTTCCACTCGCTCCACTGAATCGCCGCGCTTTGCATGGTCCAAGGCGGCGTCAGCGATTCATAGCGGAACGACGGGCGTTCGAACGTGCGCCAGCGCCGATCGATGACGTCGCCGTCGATGGTTTCGGTTGCCTGCGGTGGATTGTTGTAGTCGCGCTCAAAAATCCGCCGGTTCTTCAGCGTGCGCTGGCGAATGCGCACCTCAACGATGCCAACCGGCCATTCCATCGGAATCCAAACCGCATGACGCCCGTTCAAGGATTTGCGCGTGCCGTAGCGCGTGTAGCTGGTTTCGACCACGTCGCCGGGACGTACGTCAGGCAGCGTGTAAGCAATCGTCTGACGGCCATCGAAAATCAGCCGCTCCATCTGTTGTTCGCGGCGGAACACCTCGAAGCCCGCACGCCCAGCGTGCTCGGTCACGCGTTCGCCGCGACGCACCTGGATGCTGTGAATCTCTAGGCGTTCGTAGGAAGGCTCGAAGGTGACGCTGAATTGGGCCACCCGTTCGGCGCCGGCGACCGCGGTGATGAGTTCGGCGCGGCGATGAAACCAGGCGCGGTCGCTTTCGCAGAGATCAATCTGCGATTCGTCGAGGAGCACGCTCAGCCCGCCGGAAATGAAGTACGGATTTGCGGACGGCGGGATCGGATAAGACTGGAGATCAACCCAGGCCGGCACGGGCGCGAACGTGGCGCCCGGCGCGATTTCGCGCGGAGTCGTGCCTTCTTGATCCACCTAATTCCCACCCGCCACGCGCCCCTGCGCGTGTCTAAGCAAGGATTACGCGTGCTTTAGGAGGGGCACAACAAAAGAGGTCCGTTTTTGGCGCGCAAGCGCGGTTGGTGTGTCCTACATACGTCCCAACAGGAGGACCACATGCCCGCACGCCCCGCCGACGCCGCGCCATTCCATGCGCTGCATAAGGAATTGCTGTTGCTGCCGAACGCGTGGGACGCAGCGTCGGCGCGCGTTGTGCAGGAGGCGGGGGCGAAGGCGATTGCGACGTCGAGCGCGGCGGTCGCATGGGCGCATGGTTTTCCAGACGGTCACGGCTTGCCGCCTGCGAAGCTGGCGATCGTGGTCGAGGAGATTGCGCGCGTTGTCAGCGTGCCGATCACGGTGGACAGCGAAGGCGGCTATTCGGACGATCCCGCCGAGGTCGAGAAGAACATCGCGTCGTTTCTGAATGCCGGCGGCGTGGGCATCAATCTTGAAGACGGACGCGATCCGCATGAGCTGCATCTGCGCAAGATCGAAGCAGCGCTGCGAGCAGGCAAGCGCACAGGCGTCAAGATCTTTATCAACGCGCGCACCGACGTGTACTTGAAGCAGCTCGTGCCGGCGAAGCAGGCCGTGGCGGAAACGCTGAAGCGCGCGGCGGCAATCAAGGCAGCGGGTGCGAGCGGCTTGTTTGTAACCGGCGTGTTCGAAAGCGCTGAGATCAAGACCATTGTCGAAAGTTGCGGCTTGCCGTTGAACGTGATGGCGCGCCCCGGCGTGCCCGATGCAACGGGTTTGCGCGCCTTGGGCGTGAAACGCTTGAGCGCAGCCACGAGCCCATTTGCCGCGGCGATGAACGAGACCCGCGCTTTGGCAGAAGAGTTCTTGGCGGCCGGCAACTCCGACGCCCTCTGGAAACGCCGTGGCGCGCAGCTTGATTTCAATAAGCTGTTTGCCGTTTGAGGGCTGACTGGGGCGCGCCAATTGCCTACATTGGCGCATGGCAAAAACCGCGTCACCGCGCCTCTATCTGATCGACGGCTCGGGCTACATTTTCCGCGCTTATCACGCGTTGCCGCCACTGACGCGCGCAAGCGACGGCTTGTCGGTCGGCGCCGTCGCGGGCTTCTGCAATATGCTGTGGAAGTTCCTGGAGGAAATGAAAGGCCCCGAAGCGCCGACGCATTTGGCGGTCATCTTCGACAAGAGCGAGGTGACGTTCCGCAACCAACTTTATCCGGAATACAAAGCGCATCGCCCGCCTGCGCCGGAAGATCTGGTGCCGCAATTTCCACTGATCCGCGATGCGGTGCGCGCGTTCAATCTGCCATGCATCGAGATGGGCGGCTTCGAAGCCGACGATCTGATCGCCACTTACGCGCGCCAAGCTGCGAAGACGGGCGCTACGGTGCGGATCGTCTCGTCCGACAAGGATTTGATGCAGCTGATCGTCGATGGCGTCATTCAGCTCTACGATCCGATGAAGAACCGGTTGCTGGGGCCGGAGGCGGTGATGGAGAAATTCGGCGTTGGCCCGGACAAAGTGATCGACGCGCAATCGCTCATCGGTGATTCCACTGACAACGTGCCTGGCGCGCCGGGTATCGGACCGAAGACCGCGGCGGAGCTCATCAACACATTCGGCTCTCTGGATGCCATCCTTGAGCGCGCCAACGAAATCAAACAACAGAAGCGGCGCGAAACACTGATCAATTTCGCCGAGCAAATCCGCGTTTCGCGTGAGCTGGTGACGCTGAAGGACGATGTCGACGTCAGCGAAAAGTGGGAAGACTTCGGTCTGCGCGAGATCGAGCAGACGACCCTGCTGCAATTCCTCGACACCATGGAGTTCCGGACATTGGCGCGGCGCGTGCGCGAGCGCTTCGCTATGGAGAAAGGCGCGGCGATCGTCGCGCAATATGCGGGCGAAGCGCCGCCGCCTGCTTCAGTGCATATCGCCGAGGCCGCGCCAGATGAGGGCGTGTTCAAGCGCGAAAACTATACGTGCGTGCGCGATCTGGCGACGTTGGAGAAGTGGATCGCGCGGGCGACGGCGCGGGGCGAGCTGGGACTGGATACCGAAGCGGACGCTCACGACGCCGCGCGCGCCAATCTTGTCGGCGTGTCGATTGCGCTCGGACCGAACGACGCGTGCTACGTGCCGTTGGCGCACGCGATGGCGGACACCCGCGCAGGCGAGTTGTTCGCAAGCGAGACGGCGCCGAGCGACGTTGCGGCCGATGCCGGCGCGCAGATTCCGCTGGCGGAGGCGATCGCGGCGCTGAAGCCGCTATTGGAAGATGCATCGGTGTTGAAGACCGGCCTCAACATCAAGTGGGATGTATCGCTGTTTGCCAAATACGGCGTTGCCCTTACGCCGATCGATGATCCGATGCTGATGTCGTACGCGCTCTACGGCGGCCTCGACTCGCACGAGAAGATCGATCTGATCGAGAAGCACCTCGGTCACAATCTCACACAGCTCGCTGACGTGGCAGGCAAGGGCAAGGCGCAGGTTTCTTTCGATCAGGTGCCGGTAGATCGTGCGTCGGCCTACGCTTGCGAACAGGCGGATGCGGCGCTGCGTTTGGCGCGCAAATTGAAGCCGCAGCTGGCGCGCGATCGTCTGATCAACGTTTACGAGACGCTTGAGCGCCCGATGCCGCCAGTGCTGGCGTCGATGGAGCGTGAAGGCATCAAGATCGACCCGCAATTGCTGGCGAAGATGTCCGGTGAGTTTGAGACGCGGATGCAGCAATACGAGCAGGAGGCGTACGGTCTCGCGGGCCGTGAGTTCAACATCGGTTCGCCGAAGCAGCTAGGCGACATTCTGTTCGGCGAAATGAAGCTCGAAGGCGGCTCAAAGACGAAGACCGGCGCGTGGTCCACCGACGCGTCGATCCTCGAAGAATTGGCGCTGGAGCACGATTTGCCGCGCAAGGTGCTGGATTGGCGCCAGCTTTCAAAGCTGCGGTCGACCTACACCGAGGCGCTGGGGCAGGCGATCAATCCGCGCACCAATCGCGTGCACACGAGTTATGCGCTGGCGTCGACGACTACGGGGCGGCTGTCGTCGAACGATCCCAATCTGCAAAACATCCCAATCCGCACAGAAGAAGGCCGGCGCATCCGCGATGCGTTCATCGCTGAACAAGGCAATGTGCTGGTCAGCGCCGACTATTCGCAGATCGAATTGCGCCTGCTGGCGCACGTCGCCGATATTCCGCAACTCAAGCAGGCGTTCGCCGATGGCGTCGATATTCACGCGCGTACGGCGTCGGAGATGTTCGGCGTGCCGGTCGAGGGCATGCCGAAGGACGTGCGCAACAACGCCAAGGCCATCAATTTCGGCATTATCTACGGCATTTCCGCTTTCGGTCTTGCCCGCAATCTCGGCATCGCCCGCGAGGAAGCCTCCGCCTACATCAAAAAGTATTTCGAACGTTTCCCCGGCATTCGCGACTACATGGAAGCAACCAAGACGTTCGCGCGCGCCAATGGCTACGTGAAGACGATCTTTGGCCGCCGCGTGTGGGTCGCGGGCGTGAAATCCAAGAACCCGACGGAGCGGGCGTTCGGCGAACGCCAAGCGATCAACGCGCCGCTGCAAGGAGCGGCCGCCGATATCATCCGGCGCGCCATGATCCGTTTGCCGCACGCGCTGAAGGTGAGCGGTTTGAAAGCGCGCATGCTGCTGCAAGTGCACGACGAACTGGTGTTCGAAGCGCCGAAGGCGGAAGCCGAAGCGCTTTGCAATCTGGCGCGCGAGGTGATGGAGGCGGCGCCGCTGCCAGTCGTGAATCTGAGTGTGCCGCTCACCGTGGAAGCAAAGGCCGGCGCCAGCTGGGGCGCGGCGCACTAGGCGCGGTTCCGCACACTTGCCGTAACGACGGTTCTCCCGCGCGCCAATCCGTGAGCGGCCTGCCATTGCGGCGCCGTAATTTGCCGCTTAGCGTCGCTGCCCACTGGAGGCAGGAATGCGACGTTTATGGTTGGGATTGGCGTGTGGGGCCCTGTTGGCCGCCGCGCCGAGCGCGTTTGCGCAGGATACGAATGCCACGTTAGCGGCTTACAATTGCGGCACCCCGGCGGAAGCGCCGACACCGCCCAACGGCCAGCGTGCGACGCCGCAACAGATGCAAAGCTTTACCGAGCGCGCGCAGCAATGGCAGGCCGCGCAAGTCGCGATCCTGCAATGCGTAACCTCGGCGCAGAACGCCATGGATACGCGCACGCAAGCGCGCATCGATGAGTTCAACCAGCGCTCGAACCAAGCAGCGCAAGCTGCAACCGCCTGGCGCGCCGCCGCCGGCACGACCGGACATCAGTGAGGCGGACCATGTTCAAGAATTTGTTTTTTGGTCTGGCGCTCGCCTTCGCCGCGTTTTCGATCAGCGCCATGGCGCCGAACACGGCGCGCGCCGACACCTGCAGCGATCTGCAAAGTGTGATTCAAAACCCGCAAGGCGGGACGGGCGGCGCGGCCGCAGCGGAAGACTTCCGTGCAAAGGCGCAGCGCCTCTCCGGCATTCTCTGTCAGAACGGCGCCGCGATCGATGCGACGGTGCCGGGCAGCACGCCAGCGCAGCTCGCCGCGGCAACGCCGCCGACAGCTTGCGCCGCGTATACGGATCCGCCGATGCCGGCCACCGGCGCTACGCATGCGCAAATTGCCAGCTCCATCCGGCCGTACAATGACTGGGTCACGGCGACGCAAACAGTGCAGAGCTGCCACCACGACGAGATGGCGAAAGTGATGCGCGATGTTGCGGTTTATGACGCGGCGGCGCTGGTAGCGCAGCAGCGCTTCATAGGCCAATCCGCGCAATTGCTCGCGTCGTTCCAGCAGCAACAGGCCGCATTCGCGCGGGCGCATGCGAACCAGTAGCGTTGCGCTGATTGGCGTGATGCTGGCGGCGTGTTCACCTGCGCCGCCGACATTGCAAGCGCCACAGCCTGAGCCTGCGAAAGTCGACACCGCTGTGGCGGGCGTTGTGTCGGCCGTTTCCAATGGTCCCGCCGATTTTGAAGCGCCGTCGGGCAACGTCGGCTGCAACTACATCCCGGCGGGCGGCAACGGTGTTTATCATTCGCCGGATGGCGGCGCAGAGCTGATCTGCGATCGGATCGAGCCTGTGTATGTGCGCTTCTCACTCTCGGAGCGCGGGCTCGCGACGTTGGATGAGCACGTCCGCGACACCGGTTGCTGCGGCGGCCCGGTGCTGACTTACGGCACGCATTGGCAAGGCGGGCCGTTCCAATGCGACATGCGCGAGACTGGCCTCGTCTGTAGCAACGCCGATGGACACGGCTTCACGCTCAGCCGGTCGGCGGCGACGGGGCGCTAGCGCGCCAGTATCGGCTCGCGATTGGCGCGAAATCAGCAACTTGCCCACGATCTGTTGAATCGCACGCGCTGGCGTTCGACACACTTGACCGCTAAGACTGGCTGCACCAGTTCATTACAGACAGGTCAGGTCCGGACCCAACGCATGCCAACTATCGCTCTAGTCGATGACGACGAAAACATCCTCGCGTCCCTGAAGATCTTCTTTGAGGCCGAAGGCTACACCGTGCGCACCTACACCGATGGCGCCACGGCTTTGGCCGCGCTTACGGAGCAGGCGCCCGACATCGCTATCCTCGATATCAAGATGCCGCGCATGGACGGCGTCGAGGTGCTGAAGCGGCTGCGGCAGAACTCGAATCTGCCGGTCATTTTCCTTACCTCCAAAGACGACGAGATGGACGAGGTCGTGGGCTTCAATGTCGGCGCTGACGACTACATCAAAAAGCCTTTCTCGCAGCGCCTGCTGAGCGAACGGGTGAAGGCGCTGTTGCGTCGAACGCGGGCGGGTGCGCCAGGCGGGGAGGTAAGCGACAAGAAACCGATCGTGCGGGGCGAACTGACGCTCGACCCCAACCGCCATGCGTGCAACTGGAAGGGCGAACCGGTTCGGCTGACGGTCACCGAATTTCTCATTCTGCAAGCGTTGGCCCAGCGCCCGGGCTACGTGAAAAGCCGCGACCAATTGATGGACGCGGCCTATGACGATCAGGTCTATGTCGACGACAGAACCATCGACAGCCACATCAAGCGGCTCCGCAAAAAGTTCCGGGACATCGACGGCAACTTCGACGCGATCGAGACGCTCTATGGTGTCGGCTACCGCTACAACGAAGCCTGAGGCGACCTGGCGGGCGTTCGCACGCTCGCGCATAACGCGCATCATCTTCATTTGGAATTTTGTCGGCCTCGCGGTTCTGATCGTGGGGGTGCTGCTGCTGTCGGAAATGCGCGCCGGCCTAACCGACGCGGAATACCGAAACCTGCGCACGCAGGGCGAGTTGGTCACCAATCTGCTGATCGAGACCGGCACCGTCGCCGGCGACCCCGCGCCGTTCATCAATGGCGACGCGGTGCGCGACGTGATGCAGCGTTTGCTGCCGCCGATCGCCGAGGGTGGAAAGCCAGGACAAGGCGGACCGCGTATCATCGTCGCTGACGATCATGGCAATCCGATCGCCGACAGCGATGTGATCTACGACCACCTGGACGAACACCCGCTCGGGCCGCCGGGTCAGCACACGGACATAGCCGCCAATATCCAGCGCACGATGCGCAACATCGAGTATGTGCGCCTGACGCCCTGGCGTCCGACCACTAGTCTGGCTGAGGAACGCACCCGCGCCATGCATGGCGAAATCGCGGGCGGCGAGCGGCTGGATGAGAACGGCGACCGCGTGGTGTCGGTGACGCTGCCCATCCGGCGGGTACAGGCGGTGCTGGGCACGGTGACGCTAGAGAGCGCCGATGTAGAGCGTATCCTTGTTGCGGAACGCGCCAGCATGATCCCATTCATTATTGGTGCGGCGATCGCCATCTTTTTGTCGTCGCTGCTGTTGGCGCTGTTTATCGCGCAACCGTTGCGGCGCTTGGCTTGGGCGGCGGATCGCTTGCGCTTGACGGGCGCGACGCGTCTGCACTTGCCGGAAGTCTCCAAGCGCAAGGACGAGATTGGCGGGTTGGCGCACTCGCTCGAAGCCATGACCGGCGCGCTTGCGGATCGCATCGACGCCAACGAGCGTTTTGCCGCCGATGTAAGTCACGAAATCAAAAACCCGTTGGCCTCGATCCGCTCGGCCGTGGACTCCGCACGCGCGGTGAATGACGAGGAACGGCGGGGCAAGCTTTTGGGTATCGTCGCGCAGGACGTGCAGCGGCTCGACCGGCTGATCACCGATATCTCCCGCGCCAGCCGCATCGAGGCCGAGACCGCGCGCAGCGATTTGGATGAGGTCGACCTCGGTCTGATGCTGTTTGAGATCGCGCGCGCGTACCCGCCGGCGGAGGACGAACCGCATCATGTCGAGGTCGCGTTCGCTGGCGCCAAGCCGGTTGGCGCAGTGGTGATGGGGCAGGCAGGCGCCTTGGGGCAGGTCTTCCGCAACCTGATCGACAACGCCCGTTCGTTCAGTCCCGAAGGCGGGCGTGTGAGCGTCGCCATCGAGATCGCCAAGAGCCGCGACGGCCAATTGGTAAAGGCCACGGTAGAGGACCAGGGTCCCGGCATTCCTGCGGAGAATCTGGAGACCGTTTTCCGGCGCTTCTACACCCAACGGCCCAAGGGGACCGCCTTTGGCGGCAATTCTGGGTTGGGCCTCTCGATCGCACGCCAGATCGTTGGCGCTCACAATGGCCGCATTTATGCGCAGAATATCGAGCGCGACGGTCGGGTGGCCGGCGCGCGGTTGGTTGTGGAGCTGCCCCTGGCGCCCCCTCCGAAGCTCTAGGCTCCGCAGTTGGTCGCGCGCCCGGCGAAAACTGCAAGGACCATGCAGCTTTGGCTTTTCTCGCAACCGCGAAGGACTATGGTGCGACCCCTGCCAAACGGGCATGGCGGGGGCGGGAGTTCTGAATGATCGGTGTCGTCGTGGTGTCCCACGGCCGCCTGGCGGATGAGTTCGTCGCGGCAGCGGAGCACGTGCTTGGCCCCCAAGAGCAGATGCGCGCAGTCGCCATCGGCCCCTATGACAACATGGAAGAGCGCCGCGCCGACATTATCGACGCTGTGAAAGCGGTGGATCGCGGTCAGGGCGTTGTCATTCTCACCGACATGTTCGGCGGCACGCCGTCGAACCTCGCCATTTCGGTGATCAACCAAGTGAAGATCGAAGTGATCGCCGGCGTGAATCTGCCAATGCTGATCAAGCTTGCGGAAGTGCGCGATAAGTTGGGCTTGGCGGAAGCCGCACTCGCAGCGCAAGATGCCGGCCGGCGCTACATTCGCGTCGCTTCGGTGGAGCTGGCCAGCGGAGCTGCCTGACACGCTACGCCGAGAAGGGGCCGGGCGACTTGCATGGGGCTTAAGCGGACGCTTCAGATCACCAACCTGCGTGGGCTGCATGCCCGCGCCTCACGCAAACTCGCCGAAATCGCGCTGGGCTACGACGATACCGAGATTTTTGTACGCCGCGAGGACGAAGAGGCCGACGCGCGCTCGCTCATGGATCTGATGATGCTGGGCGCCGGGCTTGGCTCGGAGATCGAAGTGCGCGCCGACGGCCCGCAAGCGGAAGCGGCGCTGAACGCGATCGAAGCGCTGGTGGTCGACAAGTTTCACGAAGGCGAATGAGGCGGGGGCTTCATGACGGCTGCGCATGAGAAAACAAACGACGCAGGTCAGCGTCGCGTGAGGCCGATATTTGCGGCATTGCTGACGTTCATCGTGCCCGGATTGGGCTTCTTCTATGCGGGTCAGACCAAGCGCGCGATTGGTTGGACGCTGGCGGTGATCGCGTTTGCGTGGGCGGTCGCGCTAGCGCTGCTGTCGTTTCCCGACGCTGTCTATCGGCCGATCATCGCCGCCGGCGACACGCCGGCGCTGGGCCTCTTCGCCTCGTTGGTCGTCACGTTGGCAATTGCGGCGGTGGCCTGGATCGCCACGGCGCGCGCGCCCTCGACCAAGCAACGCGGGCCGTCGCGCCTCGTGGGCTACGTGCTGATCTGGTTGCTGACCGTTGCGGGCGTGATGACGACACGCCTCGTGGTACAGCCGTTTCGCATTCCGGGAGGTTCGATGCAGCCGGCGTTGAATGTTGGCGACTACATCGTTGTGCACAAATGGACCTACGGATTCAGCCGCTTCTCGATCACGCCCTATGAAGCGCTCGCGCCGCGTGGGCGGATATTCGCACGCGCACCCGAGCGCGGCGACATCGTGGTGTTTCGTCCGGAGCAGCAGCTTGATCGCGATTTCGTCAAGCGTGTGATCGGCATTCCGGGCGATCGCATCCAAATGCGCGATGGCGGCATCTTGCTGAACGGACAAGCGGTCCCGCGCCAAGCGGTGGGAAATGTGTCTGTACGGGATGAAACCGGCACGCAGTCGTTTCCAGCGTTTCGCGAAACGCTGCCGAACGGAGTGAGCTATGTAACGCTGGATCGCGGTGAGACCGAATTGGACAACACCAGCGAGGCCGTCGTGCCGCCCGGACACTATTTTGTGATGGGCGATGATCGCGATAATTCGGCGGATAGTCGCGTTGGGAGCGTCGTCGGCATGGTGCCTCTCGACAATTTTGTGGGCAAGGTGAGCAACATCATCAGTGGTTCCAATAGCCGCTGACAGGGCGGGGACGCATGAAACTGCTTTCTAGCTTGTTGGTGATCGGCGCGGCGTTTTTTGCGCTGACCGGTTTTGGGCTCACGCCCGAGCGCGTTGCGTACACGCTGACGCCGCTGATCGAGAACGGGCGGCTGAAAGCGGTCCAAGTCGATCTGATTTTCCGCGGCGAGTATGGCGGTCACACGGTGCTTGAATTGCCGAGCGAATGGGGCGGTCAAAAGGAGCTCTATCACTCCATTCACGATCTACGCGCCATCTCCAATGTGACGATCAGCGATGGCGAGGACGAAGCGCACCGGGTGCTGAGCTATCGTCCGCGCGCGCTGGTGCATGTGCAGTACATCGTGTTTCAAGATTGGGTGGGCGAACCACGCGCGGAAAACGGCAATCCCTATCGTCCGATCGTGCAGCCCGGTTATTTCCAATTCATCGGCAGCACCTTCCTTGCAACGCCGCGGCTTGCGGAGCGTACGCCCGTCGACGTGCATATCCGCAATCTGCCGAGCGGGTGGCGTTGGGCCTCCGATCTGGAACATGAAGACCTCGCGCTCGGCAATGTCGCCGCAAGCACGACCGTCGGCGGCGACTATCGCGTGTTGCATGGCCGCGATTTTCACATCCGCGTCGCCATCCGCGGGCAATGGTCGTTCACCGACGCCGAATTCGCCGAGGGCGTCACTGACATCATCACCGCCGAGCGCGCATTCTGGGGCGATGCGCCGTCACCGTATTTGGTCACGGTCACGCAGCTGACGTCGCCGAATAATTCCTGGCTCAGCATCGGTGGCACGGGGTTGGGCGACGCGTTTGCATTCTTTGCTTCGCCGAACGCCAGCTATGCGCAGATCGCGCGCACCTTGGCGCATGAAGCCATCCACACGTGGATTCCGGGCGAGGTGGGCGGCATGCCAGAAGGTGACGCAGAAGCCGCCGACTATTGGTTTTCGGAAGGCTTCACCGATTTCTATGCCGGGCGCCTCATGGTGCGCGGCGACTTGTGGACGCCGGCGCAATTTGCGGCGGACTTGAACCAGATGTTGACCGAGTACGCGTCATCGCCGGTGCGTACGCAGCCGAACAGCCGCGTAGTGGCCGACTTCTGGAACGATGAGCAAGTTTCGAAGCTGCCTTATCAACGTGGCCGGCTGCTGGCGACGATCTGGGATGCGCGCTTGCGCGCGACTGCGGCGCAGCGCGACATGAATTGGGTGATGCAGGAAATGCGCCGGCGCGCGCGGGCGCGAACCCATCGCAACGCTGCGCCGCTATTTCAGACGGTAATGCGCGAGCGGGGCGCTGACATCGCCGCCGATGTCGATCAGTTCGTCACGCACGGCGCGCCAATCCTGCTCGATGAAAACATCTTCGCACCCTGCGGACGCGTGACGACGCGCGAGGTCCCGGATTTCAGCCGCGGCTTCAACATCACCGCCACCACCGCAAACAATAACGTCATCAGTGGCGTCGACCCTACGTCGCCCGCCTACGCTGCGGGCCTGCGCAACGGCATGGTGCTGATCAGGCGAGATGCCGGGTCGATCGGCGACTCGCAACACGAGCTGGCGTACGTGGTGCGCGATGGGCAAACCGAGCGCACGATCCGCTACATGCCGCACGGCCACGGTCACATCACTCTGCAGCAATTGGTGCTGGATGATGAGCTTGTGGGTAACAAGCTGGCGCAATGTAAGCGCACAATCAGCGGCGGATAGTGCGCCGTGAGGGGGATGCATGCACGCTGATGCGATAGAGGTCATAGGGCTGGTGGCTGGCTTCATCAGCGCGTTCTCGTATGCGCCCCAAGCTTACAAGATTGTCCGCGATGGCGATGCGTCCGGCGTTTCAGCGCTGACCTATGCGATGGTGCTCTGCGCGGCGCTGATGTGGTTCAGCTACGGCGTGTTTCGCGCCGCGCCGTCGATCATGCTTTGGAACGCCGTTGCGGCGGCGATGGCGGGTTTGGTGCTGACGCTCAAATTGCGCCAACCGAAGAAGGCTTGATCGAAAACGCTGTTTTTGAGTGGCGGAACCGTGGTTCCCATACCGCGTTATGTGGGCACGGAGTATGCACACATGGACGCACAAGCACTTCTCATCATTCTTTTGGTAGGCGCCATTGCCGGTTGGTTGGCCGGGCAGGTGGTGCGCGGCGGCGGCTTCGGCTTGGTCGGCAATATCATTGTCGGCATTGTCGGCGCGTTTCTCGGCAGTTGGCTATTCGGGATGGTTGGGTTCACATTCTTCCCTGGCATCATCAACGCTATCATCACGGCAACACTCGGCGCGATCATTCTGTTGTTGCTCATCCGCGTGATCAAACGCGCCTGACGCGCTTTTATGGCTGCGCCGGACTGGATCATCGACGCGTTCGGCGTGGCCGCCGGTCTGTGCTCGATGGCGAGCTTTGTGCCGCAAATCGTCAAGATTATGCGTGAGCGGGACGCCAGCGGCGTCTCGCTCATCATGTACGGCGTTACCATCGCCGGCTTCTGCTGTTGGGTGACGTATGGCGTGTTGCGTGACGCGTGGCCGGTGGCGGTGTCCAACGGTGTCTGTGTTGTACTGACTGCCGCGATCATCGTTCTGCGGCTCAAATTTGGGGACAATTCCCCGAGAGCGTGACGCGTATTGCGCATTTCGCGCGCGCAAAGCGAAACCTTCGCGGACGCAGCATGCGCGTGACACGCCTTTCACGCGCAAATCCTTCTTAAATGCGGTGTTTCAGCCATCCTCGGTTTATCTTGAACGGACCCCGCGAGGAGGGATTCGCCATGGGCAACATGCAAATCGACTGGAGCCAGGTGCAGGCCTGGGCGCTAAAAATAGTACTCGCCGCGATCATTCTGATCGTGGCGCACTTCGCGGCAAAAGCGGTGAAGTGGGCGATCGCCAAAGGCATCGACCGCATTCCGTTCTTTGCACGCCGCGATAGTTCGGGGCCAGGCGGCTCTAAGCCAATGGTCGATGTTGGCGAGCGTATCGGTGAAGTCGGCTACTGGCTGGTTTGGCTGATCGGCTTCATGGCCGCGCTTAACGCCGTTGAACTCAACAGCGTCTCGGCGCCGCTGCAGAGCATGCTGAACGGCTTCCTCGCTTATCTGCCGAACGTCGTCGGCGCAGCGCTGGTGTTTCTGATCGGCTTCGTGCTCGCCACCATCGTGCGCCGCATGGTGGAAGCGACGGTCGAAGCAGTCGAACTCGATCGCCGGCTTGTAGAGATGGGATTGACGGCAACGCCGCGCGGGCCCGGGCTCGCGCGTTTGCTCGGCATTCTGGTGTTCACGCTGATCATCATCCCGGTCGGCATCGCCGCGCTGGGCGTGCTGAACATCAAGGCCATCTCCGATCCGGCGACGGCGATGTTGAGCAATATTCTCTCGACCATTCCGCGCGTCATCGGCGCCGGCCTAATCATCTTCATTGCCTACCTGATCGGCCGCTGGGTCGCGGTGCTTACCGAAACCGGCCTCAAATCGATCGGCTTTGACGACATCATCGGCGGTCTTGCCAGCGCCGGCCCGATCAAAGCCGGGATGGACGCGATGGACCCGACGCCGGGTGTCGACACCATCAACTTCAAGGAATTCCCCGCGTCACGTCTGATCGGCGTCGCCGTGTTGATCGGCATCGTGCTGTTCGCGGCAGTGCAGGCGTGTCAGCTGCTTGAGTTCGGCGCTATGGCGACGATGCTGGAGCAGGTGCTTGAGCTGGCGTCTCGCGTGCTGTTCGGCGCGGTTATCATCGCGGTGGGCACGTTGCTGGCGAACATCCTCGCCGCTGCAGTGGGCCGTGAAGGCGAGCCGCAGACTGAAATCATGTCGGTGTTTGTCCGCTGGGGCATCATCGCGCTCTCAGCGGCGGTCGGCCTGCGCTTCATGGGTCTGGCCAACGACATCATCACGCTGGCATTCGGTCTGATCCTGGGCTCGGTGGCGGTTGCGGTAGCGATTGCCTTCGGCGTCGGCGGCCGCGACGCGGCCAAGAAGCAGCTCGATAAGTGGACCAGCGGCTCATAAGGCGCTGAAACGGAACGAAGGAATGGGGCCGCCAGAGCAAATCTGGCGGCCCTTTTTTGATGTCCGCGTGATTTGACCTCCGCGCCGTGGCTTTGCTAAACCGCCCGCGCCCGCCGAGGAGCGTTGCGACGGCTGCTTTGCCGCCAGGCTCGTCGGGCTTCCAACTTTGGAAACGACGCTCGCCCGCTTTCTGAGAGGAGGCGCGCGATGAGCGCACAAGATTACGTCGTGAAGGACATGAGCCTGGCGGACTGGGGCCGCAAGGAAATCGAAATCGCCGAAACTGAAATGCCGGGCCTGATGGCCGTGCGCAAAGAGTACGGGCCCAAGCAGCCGCTGAAAGGCGCGCGCATTGCCGGCTCGTTGCATATGACCATCCAAACGGCGGTGCTGATCGAGACACTGCAAGCGCTGGGCGCCGAAGTGCGCTGGGCTTCCTGCAACATTTTCTCGACCCAAGATCACGCCGCCGCGGCGATCGCCGCCAAGGGCACGCCCGTGTTTGCAATCAACGGCGAGAGCCTTGCGGACTATTGGGACTACACCCACCGCATCTTCCAATGGCCGAACGGCCAATACGCCAACATGATCCTCGATGACGGCGGCGACGCGACATTGCTCTGCGTCATGGGGCCGAAGGCTGAGAAGGACGCAGACTTCCTTGAGCACCACTCGAATGAGGAAGAGGAAGCGCTGTTCGCCACCATCAAGAAGACGCTGAAGGAAAAGCCCGGCTTCTATGAAGCGATCCGCGCCTCGGTGAAGGGCGTGTCCGAGGAAACCACCACCGGCGTGCACCGCCTCTATCAAATGGCGCAGCGTGGCGAACTGCCGTTCCCGGCGATCAACGTCAACGATAGCGTCACCAAGTCGAAGTTCGACAACCTCTATGGTTGCCGTGAGTCATTAGTGGACGCGATCCGCCGCGGCACTGACGTGATGCTGGCCGGCAAAGTCGCCGTCGTGTGCGGCTACGGCGACGTGGGCAAGGGCTCAGCGGCGTCGCTCCGCCAAGGCGGTGCGCGCGTGAAGGTCACCGAAGTCGATCCGATCTGCGCGCTGCAAGCGGCGATGGAAGGCTACGAAGTCGTCACCATGGACGACGAAGCGCCCAACGGCGACATCTTCGTCACCGCAACGGGCAACAAGGACGTCATCACCGTCGATCACATGCGGGCGATGAAAAACAACGCCATCGTCTGCAATATCGGCCACTTCGACAGCGAGATCCAAGTCGCCGGTTTGAAGAACTTCAAATGGGACGAGATCAAGCCGCAAGTCCATCACGTGGAATTTCCGGACGGCAAGAAGATCATCCTCTTATCCGAAGGGCGCCTGGTGAATCTCGGCAACGCGACCGGTCACCCGAGCTTCGTGATGTCGGCGTCGTTCACCAATCAAACGCTGGCGCAAATCGAACTGTGGACCAACGGCAAGTCCTATCAGAAGCAAGTCTACACGCTGCCGAAGCATCTCGATGAAAAAGTCGCGACGCTGCACCTCGGCAAGCTTGGCGTGAAGCTGACGAAGATGAGCAAAGAGCAAGCCGACTATATCGGCGTGCCGGAGCAAGGTCCGTTCAAGCCGGATCACTACAGGTACTAAGCAAAGCGCGAAATCGGCGCGCAAGCTGCAGGGCTCGATGTTCGCTTCGATCATAAAGAAAAAGGGGAGCGGCTCGCCGCTCCCCTTGGCGCAAAATCGGGAGATGCGCCGTTAGTGATCGTGCATGCGGTCGCGCATGGCTTGCAGTTCGGCGGCGCTGATCGTGCCGTTGTGATCGGCATCGAGATGGTTGAACATCTCCGTGCTTTGAGCGTCGAACTCGGCGCGGGAGATGTTGCCGTCATTGTTGGTGTCGGGGTTCATACGGTGATGCTCGCCGCCGCCCGGAGGCGGTCCGCCAGCAGGTGGTGGCGGATGGTCACCCCAGTGCGGACGCTCGTCGCCTGAGAGTTGGCCATCATGGTTGGCGTCTTGCTGCGTAAAGCGTGCGGCGCGTGCCGCATCCCATTCCGCGCGGGTGATGTTGCCGTCGTGGTTGGTGTCAGCCTGCGCGATCATCGCGCCGGGGCCGCCGCCTGGCGCTGGCTGGGCCAAGGCGGCGCCAGCGCTGAGCACAAGTGTCGCGCAAGCCGCCAAGAAAAGTCTGTGCATTTGGAAAATCTCCGGAGCGCGACGCCTCGCTGCCGCGCAGCTTTGCTTTGCGATCAGAACGTGTCGGCGATTTTCCGAATCTGCGACAAAGCTTGTCGGCGAGCGCCCGGCCGCAGGCAGGATTGCAAGTGAGTCATTTTCGAAACGCGCATGTGGATAAAACGCGGTTGCTGCGTTTGCCTGTGTTCCTGCGATTGCGCGCATTCGTGAGGCGAAGGTAAGGGTTTGTCCCCACTCCGAGGAACTTGCTCGAATGCTCGTTAGAGCTTCCCGTACTGCATCAGCGCTGCTTACGCGGCTGATGTTCTACGCGGCCTTGTTCCTGGTGGTGGTCATCGTCGAGATGGGCCTCACTGCGGCGCTTAAAAAGCAGGGCTGGAACGGCGGATTATCGTTGCTGGTGTCGGGCGCTGCGACGTTGGCGATCGTGTTGGGCGGCTATCATCTTGGCGAATGGCTGCGCCGCTGGCGCGCCGCGAGCCGCAACCGCGCCCGTCGGCGGCAGAAGCTTACTGATGGCGCGTGCTGCGTCGTGTGGAAGCCGGAAGAGCACGATCTCGGACCGGAAATTCCTTGGGACGTTATCGGCCACATGCACGCGCGGTATCCGAAGCTGGCGCGACAATTGGGTGTTGAAGGCTACGCGATCGCCGAATTCGAGATCGGCGCGGGCGGCATCGCCAAGAATATTCATGTCGTGGAGGCATGGCCCTCTGATGTGTTCTTCGATTCCGCGCGTGAGGCGCTTCAACATGCGCGCTTCGAGCCGAAAGGCGACTTCCACGTGCGCTTCGGCGCGAGCTACCGGATGCCATTCGTGTTCCGGATAACCGGTGCAGCGAAGCTGCGCGACAAAGGCCGGCGCGCGCGCACGCTGCGCCCAGGGCTCGAAGCTGCGGGGCAGGTGGTGGGCAAGCTTCGGCGCGGCGCAGCGAGCACACGTTAACCTATTGAACTTTCTTAACTTTACTACTCCTTCACACATTTAAGTCCTTGTTAACGCTTCTGCTCAGAAGCGGCGTTTCATTCGTGCGCGACGCACTTGAGAATAGCTGCGGGGCTTGGCGATTCGTTTCGCCATTGGAATGCGTCAGGGGTCGGCTTTGAACGTCGCACTGGTAGCTTTGGTCATTACGGCCGGCGCGGCCGCGTTTGCGATCGCGGCGTTGTTGTGGGCGACGCGCGTCACTGATGGCGCGCGCGGCAGCATCGAAGCATGGAAGCGCCGCTTGCGCGAAGTTGAGGACCGCTTGTCTGCGGCTGACGCGGTGTTCGGCGCCTATGCCGGCCTGGTGCTGATCTGGGATGAGCCGCTAGGCGGGGAAGGCGACAGCGACTGGGGCAAGCCGCGCATCTACGGCTCGCCGTTGGCGCTCGCTTCACTGCTGCGCTTCTCGGACGGTCAGGGCGCGGGCGAGCCAGCAATCCGCATCCTGCAAGGGCTCTCTCTGTTCGAAGCGCAAGACGCGACGGGCGGTCCGGCGCGATTGGCGTCGGCGTTGACGCGCTTGCGCCGTGAAGGCGCGCCGTTTTCGCTGACGGTGTCCACGCCGGAAGGTCTGTTCGTGGAGATGGACGGTCGTACCGCAGGCGCGCGCGCGGTCGTTTGGATTTTGGACGCGAGCGTGCGCGGCGTCGAAGAAGGCGGTGCGCGCGGGCGTATCGACGAAGCGCACCAAGTGATCGCGCGCGATCCTGCCGCGTTCCTGGAAATGTGGAACGACGCGCCGGTGATGGCGTGGCGCGTGAACGCATCCATGCGGCTGGAATGGGCCAATCCGCAATATCTGAAGGCGCTTGAAGCGAAGTCGTTGGAGCAGGCGATCGCGCGCAATCTGCAACTTGATCAAGCTGTCGCCGATCTGGCCACCAAAGCGATCCAAACCGGCGAAATGCAGCACGAGACGCGTTCGGCCGTCGTCGGCGGGCAAATCCGCACGCTGCAAATTCGCGTCAACCCGGTCGCCGGCGGCGCGGCGGGCGTGGCGCTTGATGTTACCGACGCTGAAAATGCGCACGAACAGATCACGCGTCAGCAACGCGCGCATGATGAGACGCTGAACTTCCTGGCCGAAGGCATCGCCGTCTATGACGCGCAAAAACGCCTCGTGTTTTTCAACGATGCGTTCCAAGGCATGTTCGGCGTCGACGCCGGCTTCTTGCAGGATCGGCCCACGCACGCGGCGTGGCTCGACTACATGAAGGAAAAACGCAAACTGCCAGCG
Source organism: Terricaulis sp. (assembly GCA_047601265.1). Classification (GTDB taxonomy): domain Bacteria; phylum Pseudomonadota; class Alphaproteobacteria; order Caulobacterales; family Aquidulcibacteraceae; genus Vitreimonas. Next base: position 2,125,079 of record JASGJR010000001.1, on the reverse strand, counting down.
CACGCGAACTATGCCGAGTGGCGCGCCCGCGAGTTGGCGCTCTACCAGGAAGTCGCGGAACTGCCGCAGGATCTCTGGGTGCTGCCGGACGCACGCATGCTACGCGTGGCGCGCCAGCGTCACCCCAATGGCGGCTTGCTGCTGATCTTTTCCGACATCACCAACGAAGTGTCGCTGAAGAGCCAGTATGACGCGCTGCTGCAAACCCAACGCGCGGCGCTCGACAAGCTGCACGAGGCGGTGATCGTGTTCGGTCTCGACGGCCGCATGAAGCTTTCCAACTCGGCCTTTGCAACGATGTGGAAGCTCGAGAAGGCGCTTGACAACGACACGCCGTTCGACGCGGTGATCGAAGCCTGTGCGACGCTCTTCCACGATCGCGCCGTGTGGGCGCAAGTGCGCGCGCGCATCACCGATCCGTCGCCGGAGGCCCGTACCGAGTATCGCGGAGAGATGCGGCGCAGCGACGAGACCGTGCTAAAGTTCCTGACCAGGCCGCTGCCGGACGGCGCCACGCTGGTCGCGTTCCAGGACATCACCGCTGATCGCCGTGTCGAAGACGCGCTGCGCGAGCGCGCGGAAGCGTTCGAGCAAGCGGACGGCCTGAAGACACAGTTCGTTGAGAACGTGTCGTATCAGTTGCGCAACCCGCTGCAGGTCATTCAGGGCTATGCGGAGATGCTCGGCGCGAAGATCGTTGGCCCGCTGAACGATCGCCAGGTGGAGCAGGTGAGTTCGATCATCGAGGCGTCGAGTACGCTGTCTAAGCTTATCGACAACATCCTCGATGTCGCCATGGTCGAAGCCGGGAACATGCAGCTCGATCTGGCGCCGATGGATGTGTACGACACCATCTCGGAAAGCGTGCAGATGGCGGCGTCCAAAGCGCGCGACACGGAAGTGCCGATCCGCATCAAATGCGATCCGCGCATTGGCGCGATCGAAGCCGACCACAAGCGCATCACCCAGGTGCTGGTCAATCTGATTTCCAACGCACTGCGTCATACCGAGCGCGGCGACACGATCACCGTTGCAGCAGAGCGTCTGGACGACGTCATCCGCCTGACCGTGCAAGACACGGGCAAGGGCATGGCGTTCGAACAGCAAACGCACGCCTTCGACAGCTTCGCCTCAGGCGATCGCAACGGTGCTGGATTGGGTCTGGCGCTCGTGCGGTCGTTTGTGGAGATGCACGGCGGCTGGGTCGCGCTTGCGAGCGAGCCGGGCCGCGGCGTGACAGTGACGTGCCATCTGCCGGCTGCGCCGCCGCACGAGACGCCGCCAACCGCGCCGCCGCCTACGCCGGTTGCGCGCAAGGCGGCTGCGTGAGGAGCTAGAGCTCGACCATATCGAACTCGCTCTTGCGCGAGCCGCATGACGGACAAATCCAGGTATCGGGAATGTCTGCCCAGCGCGTGCCGGGCGCGAGGCCTTCGTCCGCCGCGCCTTCTGCTTCATCGTAGATGTAGCCGCAAGTGCGGCACTGCCAGGTTTTGAAGTCAGTCATTTGCCACTTTCCGTGCCGATGGCGCAAAACCGCGCGTGAGCATGGCGGCGACCGTGCGCGCTACAGCGTCGACGCGCATGTGAGGATCGATCAGGCATTGCATGCTGATGCCGAGGAGCAAGCTGCCCACCATCAGCGCCGCATCGTCCGGCGTGACATCCCGGCGAATGACGCCCTCGGCCTGGCCGCGGCGAATGAGCTTCGCCAGCCGCGTCTTCACGCGCGCGTGCGATTGCCTGAACACAGAGCGCGTATCGTGCGCATTGGCGACCGCGTCTGAAAGAAGCATGAAATAGGCTTGCGGCTCGCTGGATTTCTTGAGCGCCTTACAATAGCGCGAGACATAGGTGAGCACGGCTGCGAGCCCATTCGCCTCTTCCAGATGCGCCGCCGCCATCGCCGCGTCCTGATGCTCGTGCAGATAGTCGACGACAGCGTCGATCAGGCCTTGCTTCGATCCGAAGTGGCGTGTGGCAAGGCCGCGTGAGTAGCCGGCGCGTTCGCCGATCGTTTCGAAGGTCGCGGCAGTCACGCCATCGGTAGCGATGACATCGAGCGTGGCTTCCATGAGACGGCGCTCGGATTCCGCGCGCCGCTCGATTTGAGATCGTCTCTTAATCGCTGCACCGGCCATCTAAGGGATTCTACGTAGTTGTTGGCTAACAACCAACTTCATAAGACAGGCGCGGTCCCTGGAGCAATGCGTCATGATGATCCCGCAGGATGTTGCAAACACGATCGTTGATCCGAAGGCGTACGCAAATCGCGAGCGGGTGGATGAGGCGTTCAGGTGGTTGCGCCGCGAGGCGCCGTTCGCCGTGGCGCAGCCCGAGGGCTTCGATCCGTTCTGGGTCGTGACGCGTCACGCCGATATCCTGAATGTGGAGCGGCAAAACGACGTGTTTCACAATGGCGATCGCTCGACGGTCGTCACGACGATGGAAGCCGACAAGCGCGTGCGCGCCTTGATGGGTGGTTCGCCGCATCTCGTTCGGTCTCTCGTGCAAATGGATAACCCGGACCACTTCAACTATCGGCGCCTGACGCAAGCTTGGTTCTTGCCGCAGAACTTGCGCAAACTCGAAGCCCGCATCCGCGACATCGCCAGAGGCTTCGTCGATCGCATGGCTGCGCAGGGCGGGCGCTGTGATTTCGCGCGCGACGTAGCGTTCCTCTATCCGCTGCACGTCATCATGGAGGTTCTGGGCGTGCCCGAGTGCGACGAACCGCGCATGCTGAAGCTGACGCAGGAATTGTTCGGCAGCGCCGACCCGGACGTCAATCGGAGCGGACAACGCGTCGACGACGTCGAGGCCGGCCTCGCCAGCCTTCAGGCAACGGTTGCGGACTTCATGACTTACTTCAACGCCATGACCGAAGATCGCCGCCGCAATCCGCGCGACGATCTGGCAAGCGTCATCGCCAATGCAGCGATCGAAGGCCAGCCGCTCGGCCATCTTGAGGCGATGTCGTATTACATCATCGCCGCGACCGCAGGTCACGATACGACGTCGAACACCAGCGCCGGCGCGCTCTGGGCTTTGGCGGAAAATCCGGATCAGTTCGCCAAGGTGAAAGGCGATCTGAGCTTGATCCCTTCAATGATCGAGGAATCCATTCGCTGGGAAACGCCGGTGAAGCATTTCATGCGCACTGCGACGCAGGACGCCGAAGTGGCGGGCCAGAAGATCGCCAAAGGCGATTGGCTGTTCCTAAGCTATCCGTCAGGCAACCGCGATGAAGCGGTGTTCAGCGACCCTTACAAATTCGACGCGCAACGCACGCCAAACAAGCACGTGGCGTTCGGCTATGGCGCCCATGTTTGCCTGGGGCAGCATCTCGGGCGCATGGAGATGCGCATATTGTGGGAAGAGCTGCTGCCGCGCCTCGAAAGCCTGGAGCTTGACGGCGAACCGAGACGCACGGAGGCAAATTTTGTTTGCGGACCGAAAGCAGTGCCGATCCGCTACAAAATGCACTAGGCGCGCCGCTTAGTGCGGCACGCTTTGCATGGCGTATTCGCGCACGACGTCGGTGAGGAAGTCCCGGCCTTCGTAGAGTGAGCGGACGCGAATCTTTTCGTTCAAGCCGTGGGCGTTGGTCTCGCCCTCAGCGGAGAACATGCCGGAGAGGCCATAAGTCGGAATGCCGGCAGTGTTGAGATAGCGGCCATCAGTAGCGCCCGGCGTCATTAGTGGAATGATCGGCACGCCGTGCCACATGCGGCCAGCGACATGCTCGACTGGGCTCATGATCTGCGGCGTAAGCGGTGGCGCATGCGAGCCGTCGCGGCGCTTGAGAATGTTCACCGCGATCTGATCGTCGCCGAGCACCTGCTGTAGCGTGTGCTGAATCTCTTCGGGCGCATGGCCCTGCATGATGCGGCACGAAATGGTCGCGTCGGCGCGTTGCGGGAGCGCGTTGGCGGCGTGACCCGCGTTGAGCATGGTTGCAACGCACGTGGTGCGCATCAGCGCATTGAAGGAAGGGTCACGCGAGAGCACGGCTGCGGCTTCTGCGTTTGTGGGATCGCGTCCGAGCGTCGCCATGGCCGCGCCCCGTTCGCCGCCGACGATCGTCGCCATGCGTGCGAAATACGCTTGCACCACCGGATTCACCTCCAGTGGAAAGTTGAATTGCGAAAGCCGCCCGAGGCCAGCGCTCAGCCGATAGATGGCGTTGTCGGGCACGGGGCGCGAAGAGTGGCCGCCCGGATTGGTGACCTCCAGTTGAAAGACTTGGTGGACTTTTTCGCCAGCCTGAATGTTAAGCGCGATGCGGCGGCCGTTGGCGTCGAGCGTGCCGCCCGCGCCTTCGTTGAGCGCAAAGTCGGCCTGCAGCCAGTCGCGATTGTGCTCGAGCAGATACTCAACGCCGTTGACGCGATCCGACGTTTCTTCGCCGCAGGTGAGCGCCATACGGATCGTGCGATTGGGACGATAGTTCTCTTGGCGCAGCCGGATCATCAAATCCGCCCAGACTGACGCCATCGCCTTATCATCCGCCGCGCCGCGGCCGTAGAAGAAGCCGTTTTCCTCAACGAGCGTGAACGGGTCGCGCTGCCAGTCCTCGCGGTGCGCGTCGACGACGTCGATGTGCGCCAACAGGAGCAGGGCATGTGCGTCGGAGCGGCCGTGCAGCACGGCGACGAGATTGCCATCGTTCGGCGCATTATCAGGAACGACGACGCGCATGTCGGCGTCGCTGTAGCCGGCGGCGCGAAGGCGCGTTGCCATCGCTTGCGCCGCGCGCGTGCACGAGCCGCTCGCCATGGAGGTGTCGATGTTGACGAGCTCCTGGTAGAGACCGCGGAACGCAGTTTGATCCGGCCGGAGCGCCTGCTGTTGCGCACCGGCGCCAGCAACCGCCAGCGCGCCCAGCGCCAGCGCGATCAAACCTATCCGCATACGTGTCCCCCTCGTTATGGGGGCATCAAATGCGGTCTCTCGTTCCAGCGCAATGGCGAAGTGATGGCTTAGCTAGTGCTGGCTCTTTGGCAGGCGCACGATGAGGCCGTCGAGTTCGGGGCTCACTTTGATTTGGCAGGAGAGACGCGAGTTGTCCTGAACCTCGTTGGCGAAGTCGAGCATGGATTGCTCCATGGAGTTTTGCTCGCCCGTCTTCGAGAGCCATTCCGGATCGACGTACACATGGCAGGTCGCACAGGCGCAGGCGCCGCCGCAATCCGCGTCGATCCCGGGGACCGCATGCTTCACCGCCGCTTCCATCACCGTTTGGCCAACGGGGGCGTCGACGACATGCTCTTTGCCGGAGCTCTCAATGTAAGTGATCTTAGGCATGGGTTTCCGTTTAAATCAGCGCGCGGCGGCGACAAGCTCTTTCATGGGCTTGGATTCATCGGCAAGCACTTCCGGTGAAATACTGATGCCTTTTTGGATGAGCATCTTGGCGCCGAGAAACTCGCCGGGGCGATTGACGGCGTCCACGGCAATCAGTTTGCCGGATTTATAATAGAATGCCGCAAAGGAACGGCTTTCGGGAACGCCTCGGAAGGCGATGTGGTCGTAGCCTTGGAAGAGTCCGGCGATTTGCAGCTTGAGATCGTATTGGTCGGACCAGAACCATGGCGCCTCTAGGGCAGGCGCGTTCTGACCGAGGATGGCGGCAGCGACGATTTTCGCGCCTTCGATGGCGTTGTGCACGCTCTCAAGCCGGCCGCGGCGATTGTCGAAATGCACCATGGGACGATTGGCGCAGTCGCCGATGGCAAAGATGGCTGGATCGTCGGTGCGGCATTGATGATCGGTGACGATGCCGTTGTCGGCCGCGAGGCTGCACTGCTGCGCCAGCGTGACTTCCGGGTTCACTCCGATGCCGGCGATGACGAGATCGGCAGGCAATTCAGCGCCATCGGTGAGGCCGACGCCGGTGACGTGCTCTTTGCCTTTGATCAAAGCCGGGGAGCCGCCAAGCACGAAGCGCACGCCTTGGCGGGTGTGCTCGTCGAGAAAGAAGCCAGCAACCTCGGGGCTGGTCACGCGCGCAAGCGGACGCACCGCGGTTTCTATGACGGTCACATACAGTCCGCGCTGACGGGCGACGGCGGCGACCTCCAACCCGATATAGCCAGCGCCAATGACGATGAGTTTGGCGCCGGAGACGAAAGCGGGACGGACGGCGTCGACATCGGCGGCGGTGCGGAAGAGATGCACACCAGCGAGATCGGCGCCAGCCAGTGGCAGTTTGCGCGGCCGCGCGCCAGTGGCGAGGACGAGCGCGTCGTACGGCAGCTCGCGTCCGCCCTCCAGGCGCACGCGCTTGGACTTGCGGTCCACCCATACAGCCCGGGTGCCGACAAGAAGCGCCACGTTTTCATCGTTGTAGACCGTAGCGGGTCGCAACATGAGGCGATCCATGGTCAGATCGCCTTTGAGATAGGCCTTCGACAGCGGCGGGCGCTGATACGGCGCCACCGGCTCCTCGCCAATCAAAGTAATGTCGCCAGCGAAACCACCTTGGCGCAGCCGCTGCGCGACTTCGCCGCCAGCCTGGCCAGCGCCGATGATGATGACGCGTTTGATCTCGTCTGTGCTCACAGTTCTTGTGTTTGAAGGGTCCGGAACCGAGGCGCAAGCGGGCCTTGATGGCGCACTTGATGGAGTGCGGGCCCTGGGCCAGATTCCGCGCTCGTGACTGGCGAAACCGCTCTTGATTCGCGCGAAATCGCGCTGCCTGACGCTGCGGCGACCTTGGCGCTTGGCCGGCGGCTGGGCGAGCAGCTGGCGGCGGGTGACGTGGTCTGCCTTTCAGGCGGCCTTGGCGCTGGCAAGACCACCCTGGCGCGCGGCGCGGTGGAAGCGTGGACTGGCCAGCCTGAGGAGGCGCCCAGCCCCACTTACACCTTGGTGCAGACCTACGAAGGAGATCGCGGTCAGCTTTGGCATGTCGATCTCTACCGGCTGAAACGGCCGGACGAGGCGTGGGAGTTGGGCCTGGAGGATGCCTTCTTCGACGCTGCGTGCTTGATCGAATGGCCGGAGCGGCTGGAGGGTCAGTTGCCGCGCGACCGCTTGAACATTGCTTTAACTCAAGATGGCGAAGGCCGCCGCGCGACACTTTCGGGCGCAGGCCGTTGGAGTAGCCGCGTTGACACGATCTGAAGCGCTGACGCGCCTCCTGGACAACACCGGCTTCGCCGAAGCCGAGCGCAAGCCGTTGGCGGGCGATGCATCGACGCGTCGTTACGAGCGGCTGCGCATCGGCGACCGGCGCGCCGTGCTGATGGACGCGCCGCCAAGCGCGGAATCTGCTCCATGTCCGCCCGGCGCCACGGTGGCGGAGCGGCGCACCATGGGCTGGAACGCGATCGCACGGCTGGCGGCGTCGCGCGTGGAAGCGTTTGGCGCGGTGGCGAACTATTTGACGTCGATCGGCTTGGCTGCGCCGGAAATCTACGGGATGGATTCCGCCGCGGGTTACGCGGTGCTCGAAGATCTCGGCGACGATCTATACGCCAACGTGATCGGCAAGAGCGCCGATGAGATTCCCCTCTATCAAGCGGCAGCGGAATTGTTGGCGCACGTGCATGCAGCGCAGGCGCCAGCAAAGCTCGTTGCGCCGGACGGCGCGGTGTGGCCGCTGCTTGAATACGATGCGCTGGCGCTAGAGGGGAACGCCGACCTGTTTGTCGAGTGGGTGCCGAAGGCTGAAAACATCCGCATCGACGATGCCGCGCGGGCGCGGTGGGAGAAAGTGCGCGACGGGCTGATCGTCAAGGCCCTGGGATTTCCGCGCGCCTTCACGATCCGCGACTATCACGCTGAGAACCTGCTGTGGTTGCCCAAGCGCGAAGGTTTGAAGCGCGTTGGGTTGCTTGATTTCCAAGATGCGGTGCGTGGCTGGCGCGCGTGGGATTTCTCGATGTTGCTGCATGACGCCCGGCGCGATGTCAGCCCGGCGGCCCACGATGCGGCGATCCGTGCTTACCTCGATGCGAGCGGCGCCGGCGAAGCTGAGTTTCAGCGCGAGCTTGCTGTGCTCGGTGCAATCAACGTGATGCGCATCCTCGGCATCTTTTCGCGGCTCATGGCGCGTGACGGCAAGATGCGCTACCGCGAGTTCATGCGGCGTATGTGGGCGCATTTGGCGAAAGTGCTGGAGCACCCGTCCTTGAGCGACGCACGCGCGTTCGTTGAAGAGGTGGCCGCGCCGTACCTGGAGAAAGCGGCGTGATCCCCCAAACGGTGATGATCCTCGCCGCGGGGCTCGGCACGCGGATGAAGCCGCTGACCGACGATCGGCCGAAGGCGTTGGTCACGGTTGGCGGCCGCACCTTGATTGATCATGTCATCGATCGCTTCGTGGAAGCCGGCGTAAAGCGCGCCGTGGTCAACGTGCATGCGTTCGCCGATTTGCTCGAAGCGCACGTGAAGCGCCGGCGCGATATCGAGATCGTAATTTCTGACGAACGCGCGCGCTTGATGGAAACTGGCGGCGGCGTACGCCAAGCGCGCGAGCTTCTCGGTGATGAACCGATCTTCGTCGCCAACATCGACTCGGTTTGGGACGAGCCGCACGGGTCGGCTGTGTTGCGCTTGGCCAAGGCGTTCGACGCAGGGCGCATGAGTGCGCAACTGATGCTTGCGGAAATGGGTCAGCAGCTCGGCTACGATGGTGCTGGCGATTTCTTCATGCGCGACGATGGCGCGCTGGATTTCCGCAACGACCGGCCATCCGCGCCGTGGGCCTATATGGGCGTGCAGATCATCGATCCCTTTGTCGTCGATCTCGAACCGCTGGAGCCGTTTTCGTTCACACGCGTGTGGCGCCGCCTTGCGGAAGAGGGGCGGCTCTATGGTGCGCCGCTTGGCGGCTATTGGATGCATGTCGGCGATCCGCGCGCTCGCGAGCAAGCTGAAGCGCGATTGCGGACGGCGGCCGCCAGTCCATGAGCGCAAAGTCAGGGCTGTTCGACGGGCCGGCGCCGCGATTGCGCGCCGTTCCCGCTTCGGCGCCATTTTTGGATACCTTAGCGGACGCGATGGTCGGCGCGCTGGCACGCGACGGCGATCCTTTCGCGTTGTCGGATGCGCTGGTGTTGCTGCCGAACCGGCGCGCCATGCGCGGGCTGATCGATGCGTTCGCAGCGCGCCTCGGAGGCGCGGCCTTGCTGCCGGCAATGCGGCCGCTTGGCGACCTTAGCGACGATGTGGACATTTGGGGTGCGGAGCCCATCGACGTGCCGCCGGCTATCGAGCGCACGCGTCAGCGTATGGAATTGGCCTCGCTCATTCGCGCGCGTGACCGCGCCAGCGGGGGCGTTGAAGATCCGGCGCGCGCGTTGGCGTTGGCTGACGATCTCGGCAAGCTGCTGGACTCCGCTGCCGCGGCGGACGCAGTAGATTGGAGCAAGCTCCGGACGCTGGTGACCGAGCGCGATTTGGCGCGGCACTGGGAAAGCTCGGCTGAGTTCCTTGGGATTGTCGCCAATTATTGGCCGCAGCGTTTGTCGCTCGATGGTCTGGCCGATCCCGGCGCACGGCGCTCGATGTTGCTGCGGGCGTTGGCCAAAGAATGGGACGCGCGTCCGCCGCTGCGCCCGATCATTGTCGCCGGCTCGACGGGTTCGATCGCCGCGACGCGCGCTTTGATGCGCGTTGTGGCGCGGTTGCCCAAGGGCGTTGTGGTGTTGCCGGGCGTGGACGTCGACCTCGACGATGCGGCGTGGGACGCGGTGGGCGATCAACATCCGCAGCACGCTCTGAGGATCACTTTGCGGGCGCTGAACGTGTCGCGCGCCGAGATTCCGGAACTCGCATCCGAGACAGACTCTGGGCGCGACCGCCGCGTGTTGTTGCGCGAAGCGTTGGCGCCGGCCGAAAAGACAGCCGACTGGTTGGCGCGGGTGGCCGATGCCGGCGGCAAAGAATTCATCAAGCGTGGCGCAGCAGGTCTGCGATTGCTTGAAGCACCCACAGAGGATGGTGAGGCTAGCGTGATCGCGCTGATGTTGCGCGAGACGTTCGAGGACGGGCGTTCAGCGGCGCTGGTGACGCCGGATGCTTCGCTGGCGCGGCGCGTGGAATCCAAGATGGCGCGCTGGGGCATTCAGCCCTCCGTATCGCACGGCCGGACGCTGCGAGAGACGGAAGCGGGCGTACTGCTGGCGTTGATGTGCGCATTGGCGCTGGACGTGAGCGAACCGGTGTCGCTGGCGGGGCTGCTAAAGCATCCCCGCGTACATCTGGGCGACGATGCGGGCGCGCGCACGACGCTGGAACACAAGGCGCTGCGTGGGGCGCGGCGCTATGACGATTTTGCGCAATTGGCGGCGCTGCTGGAAGACTGGCCGCGCGCGAGCGCGCTGGTGCAGCGCGCCGAGAACGCACTAGCGCCGCTGGCCGCGGTGATGGCGCGCGATGAGATCAAACTCAATGAGTTTGCCGATGCCCTGTCGGCGTCGATCGAGAATAGCTCAGGGGTTGCCGCATGGCAGGGCGTTGACGGCGAAAACGCCGCTGACTTGCTGCGCGAAGCCATTGCCCACGGCGCCGAGATGGGCGCGATGAAGCCGCGTGCGGCGCCGCGCGTGCTGTTGCGCTTGATGGATGATCGCGAAGTCCCGCCTCTGCCGGGCGGCGACGCGCGGGTGGCGATCTGGGGTCCGCTTGAGGCGCGCTTGCAGCGGCGCGATTTGATGATCCTCGGCGGCTTGAACGAGGGCGTGTGGCCCGCGCCGCCCGCCGAAGATCCGTTTTTGTCGCGCCCGATGCGGTTTGAACTGGGTCTGCCCTCGCATGACGAGCGCATCGGCTTGGCGGCGCACGACTTTGCACAACTGGCGAGTGCGCCGAACGTTGTTCTGACGCGTGCGTTGCGGCGCGAAGGATCGCCGACTTTGGCGTCGCGGTGGCTGTGGCGTTTGCAGACGTTGGTGAAGGGCGCAGGCGAGAAACTGGAGTTTGCCGATGCGGCGCTGCAATGGGCGCATGCGTTGGACGCGCCGGTTGGCGTGCGCGAGCCGAAAGTGCCGCGGCCAAAACCTCCGGCCGACGCGCGGCTGAAACGCATCAGCGTCACGCAGGTGGAGACACTGATCCGCGATCCGTACGCGCTTTACGCACGCAAAATCTTGGGTCTTGAGGTGCTGAAGCCGATTGGCGAAGCGGCCGGACCAGCCGAGCGTGGCATTGCGGTGCACAAAGCCATCGAGCTGTTCGGTGACGGCCATGACCGAGAGAAGCTGATGACGCTTCTAGATCAGGAATTGCGCCGCAACGGCATCGCACCGGAACGGCGCGCTGCGGAGCGCGCGCGCATGGCGATCTCCGTCGACGCCCTCATTGCGTGGTTTAAAGCGCGGCGTGAACGGCAACCCGAGGTGTTTCGCGAACGCAAAGGTGTGCTGACATTGCAGGGCGGCGTCGAACTCTCCGGTATCGCCGATCGCATCGAGGTCGGCCGCGATTTTGCAGCCATTCTCGATTTCAAAACGGGCGCACCGCCGACCGACAAGCAGGTGGAAACGGGCTTCTCGCCGCAACTCTTGCTGGAAGCAGCGATGATGAAACGTGGCGTGTTCGAAGACACGCCGTCCGCGTCCGTGACTGAATTGATCTATTGGCGCTTCGGCGGCGCCGATCCTACGCCGCGAGCGATCAAACTCGATCCGACGCAAGCCGGCGAGGATGCGCTGGAGAATCTGCAAGCGATGCTGGCGCGCTACGCGAACGCGGACCAGGCGTTCTTGTCAAAGCCGCGCGTGCTCAAGGTAAGAATCTACGACGACTACGATCAGTTGGCGCGCCGCAAGGAATGGGCGGATGCGGAGGGCGAGGAATGACTGCGCGCGCATTGAAGAACGCGCAGCTGAACCAGGGCATCGCCGCCGACCCGGGAAATTCGGTGTTCGTGACCGCCAACGCCGGCTCGGGCAAAACCAAGGTTCTGGTCGATCGCATCGCTCGTTTGCTGCTGCAAGGCTCCAAGCCGTCTGCTTTCTTGTGCATCACTTATACGAAGGCGGCCGCCGCAGAAATGCAAAGCCGCTTGTTCGAGCGCCTGGGCGCATGGTGCGTCGCCGATGACGCAGCATTGGCAAAAGACCTGAAAGAGCTGGGTGAAGAGGGCGCCGATCTTGGCCGCGCCCGCGCATTGTTCGCGCAAGCTCTGGAAACGCCGGGCGGCTTGCGCATCCAAACCATTCACGCGTTCTGCGAACGCTTGCTCGCGCGGTTTCCTTTGGAGGCTGGCGTGCCGCCCGGCTTCGATATTGCCGATGAGTCGCGCGCCGCGGCACTCTTGGCCCGCGCGCGTGCTGACGCCGCGTTGGCGCTGGACGCGCCCGTCGAAGCCTTCCGCCGCTTCGCAACCAAACTGCACGGCGAAGGCCTCGAAGCTTTGCTTGATCGGCTCGCCTTACGGCGCGCGGATTTCCACCGGTTCACGGAAAAGCATCGTGGCTTCATCTTTGCTGACGCGGAGATTCGAAATCGCCACGGTGCGCGCGGTTCGCCAGAAGACTTCGCGCGAGAATTTCTGAAGCGGCACAATTGGGATGACTTGCGCGAAGCCGCATCGTGGTTGGCGGAGGGCAGCGCCAAGGATCAGGAAGGCGCCAAGAGGCTGCGTGCGGTGCTGGATTGCGTGGAGCGAAACGCACATCGCGACGCGCTTGACGCGTGCTTCGATGTGGCGCTGACGGGCGCGGGCAAATTGCGCTCAAGTTTCGCGACCAAAGATACGATGAAGGCCCACCCGACGCTTGAGCCGCTCGTGCGCGGCTTGGCCGAGGACGCGGACGCCGCGCGCGAACAACTCAATGCGTTGGAACGTGCGGAGGACGCGTCGGCGCTGTTGGCGCTCGCCGTGAAGCTGGACGAGTCTTACGAAGACGCAAAGAAAGCCACCGGCACGCTCGACTTCGACGATCTGATTGCGCGCGCGCAAGATTTGCTGCGGAAATCTGATGCCGCCCCTTGGGTGCTGTACAAACTCGACGGCGGGCTCGATCACATTCTGATCGATGAAGGGCAGGACACGAGCCCCGCGCAGTGGGAGCTCATTGCGCCGCTGCAGGAAGAGTTTTTTGCCGGCGCTGGCGTCCGCGACACGCGGCGGACCGTGTTCGCGGTCGGCGATCCCAAGCAAAGCATTTACGGTTTCCAAGGCGCCGATCCGAACCGCTTTCTGGGTGAAAAGCAAAAGCTCTCCAAACGTGCGCATCGCGCCGGCGTGACGTTCAAAGCGCCGGTTTTGGAAACGTCGTTCCGCTCTTCGCCAGAAGTGCTGGCGGTTGTTGACGCAACATTCGCGAGCCTGCCGCTCAGCGCCGACGCGCCGGGCAAGCATGACGAGACGCGCCACTTGGCGTCGCGCGACGAGGAAGCGGGCTGCGTCGAAGTCTGGCCGCTGGCGATGCGTCCGGCGATCCAGCCGTCCATTGCGTGGGACGCGCCGATTGACGTGGACATCGAGGCCAGTGCGCCGGCGCGGTTGGCGGCCAAGATCGCGGAACGCGTGAAGGGGATGATCGCTAGCGGCGAGGCGGTGTGGGACAAGAAGGCGCGTGCGTTGCGCCCCATGCAGGCTGGCGATGTTCTCGCGTTGGTGCGCACGCGCGGGGCGTTGTTTCGCGAACTCATCAAGGCCTTCAAGCGCAAAGGCCTTCCCGTGGCGGGCGCCGACCGGATGGTGTTGCGCGACGAACTCGCAGTCCAAGATTGCCTGGCGCTGATGCGCGTGGCGCTCGATCCCGCTGACGACTTGGCGTTGGCATGCGTGCTTAAAGGGCCATGGTGCGGGCTCGAGGATGACGATGCAGACCTGTTTCCTCTGGCGCATGGGCGCGTGCGCGGTGAGACGTTGCATGTGCGACTGCTCGCAGCGCGCGATGCGAAGTACGATGAAGCCAAGGCGTTCGTGGATGCGCTCGTGGCGCGCGCCGGCGTCGATGCCTTTGCGTTTTTGAGCTGGGCGTTGGAAACGCCGCATCATGGCGGCGACACCGGATGGGCGCGCGTGTTTGCGCGGCTCGGCGCGGAATCGCGCGATCCGCTCGAAGAGTTGCTGCAGCGGGCACTCAAACCGTCGTCGTTCTCGCCTGCCACCTTGCAGCGGTTCTTGTATGAGATCGAGATCGACGCCGGCCAGGTAAAGCGCGAGTTGGAGGGCGAGACCGGCGCCATTCGCGTGATGACTGTGCACGGCGCCAAGGGCTTGGAAGCGCCCGTTGTCATTCTGCCGGACAGCACCGGCGCTGTGAACGAGCGGCCGGACGACAATCTGATCATCGATGAGAACGGGCCATACTTTTCGCAACGTGAGAGCGATGACGACAAGGCGGGCCGCGATGCACGTGCGGCCTACAAGGAGCAGATGCGCGCCGAGCATTGGCGCTTGCTCTACGTCGCGATGACGCGCGCGCGCGATCGCTTGATCGTGTGTGGCGCGCAGCACGGAGGTAGCGAAGAGGGCGAGGACAAAGCGAGCTGGCGCGCGGCAGTGGAAGCAGCGATGCGTACAATGGCGGATGCGACGCCATGCGACACGCCGTTTGGAGAAGGTTTGCGGGTTGGCAAACCGCTATTCGCGGCAAGGGGCGCGACGATTGCGACGCCGGCCGTGGCATTGCCGGCGTGGGTCGCGAAACCCGTCGTTGGTGCAGCGGCACCGCAGCTGGCGACGCCATCGCGCGTGGCGCACATCGATCCAGCTCTATTTTCACCGCGCGGCGACGGGCCGAAACGGTTTCGGCGCGGCAAACTCATCCACGGCTTGCTGGAGCGCTTGCCTGACGTGGCTACGGAGCGGCGTGAAAGCGCGGCTAAAGCATGGCTTAAGCGGCAGGCTGCAACCGGCGAAGAGATCGACGCGTATGCACGTGAAGCGATGACCATCATCAACGATCCGCGCTTTGCCATGCTGTTCGGTGCCATGAGCCGCGCTGAAGCGCCGGTGGTTGGCGTCGCTGCGGGCCGGCTGGTGCGTGGCGTAGTCGACCGGCTCGCGGTCGATGACGAACGCGTGATGGTGTTGGACTACAAAACCGATCGTCCGGCGCCGCGGCGTGCAGCGGATGCGCCGCTGGCTTACGTCACGCAATTGGCGCTTTATCGCGAAGTTTTGCGCGCGGTTTTCCCAGGAAAACGTGTTGATTGCGCGCTGCTTTGGACCGAATCGCCGCTGTTAATGGAATTATCCCCGACTCAGCTTGATGCTGCGGTTGCACAGTTTTCGGGCGGTTGAACCGGCCCGATTTCGATCCTACATCCCAGCGATTGAATACCTGTCTCTGAACGGAGAAGTCCCCTTGGCCACCAACAAAGTTTCCGACGATTCATTCGAAGCTGACGTGCTGAAATCAGGCCGTCCGGTGCTCGTGGATTTCTGGGCGGAGTGGTGCGGTCCCTGCAAGCAGATCGGTCCGGCGCTTGAGGAAATTGCCAGCGAACTGGGCGACAAGGTCAGCGTCGTTAAGCTGAACATTGACGAGAACCCGACGACGCCGACGCGTTATGGCGTGCGTGGCATTCCCACGCTGATGGTGTTCAAGGACGGCAAATTGGCGTCGACCAAGGTCGGCGCGATGCCGAAGTCGAAGATCGTCGAATGGCTGAACGAGAGCCTCTAAGTTTGCTCCGCCGCTAACGCTTCGGCGGCGAGCAAAAACGATCCGCAGATCAACACGCGCGGCGCAGGCAACTGCGCCGCGTTTTGCATGGCCGCTGCGAGTGATGGCGCGGTGCTGGCCCTGACGCTGAATTGCGCGGCGTATTCCGCAACGACGCTCGGCGCGATGTGTGCTTCGCTCAGCGGCACGGCGATCAGCTGATCGAGCGCGCTCGCGAGCGCGGCGATGAACGTGTCTGCATCTTTGCGCGCGCGCACCCCGACAATGGCTGTCGTTTGCCGCGGCCGTACACGGTTCATGTCGTGGAGCGCGTCGGTGAGCGCTGCAGCGGCGTGGGCGTTGTGTCCGACATCAATCCAAACCTCGCCGCCGGAAGCGCGGACCGGCGCGCTGAAGGCGCCGCGCGTGAGCGCCTGAAGCCGCGCCGGCCAACGCGCGCCCGCGACACCTTTGGAAATCGCGTCTTCGCTGGATTTGAGCGGACCGAACAAAATCGTTGCCGCGGCGAGGCCGGCATTGTCGATTTGATGACGGCCGGCGAGCGACGGGAGCGGCAAGTCCAGCGTTCGCGTTTCCGTCTGCACCAGCAGGCGCCCACTCGAGGCAAACGCGTCCCATTCCACGCCACAGCGAAAGAGCGGCGCATCGGCGCGTGCAGCTTGCGCTTCAATGACGTCCATGGCTTTGCGCTGCTGACGGGAAACAATGGCGGGTACATGCGGCTTGATGATGCCGGCCTTGTGCACGGCGATCTCGCCGATGCTGCCGCCCAATGCGTCCTGGTGATCGAGGCCGATAGGGGTGATGACCGAAAGCACCGGCCAATCAATGACATTGGTGGAATCGTCGCGGCCCCCCATGCCAGTCTCGATAATCGCGAGATCGGCGGACGTTTCGCTGAAGAGCGTGAGCGCAACCGCGACGTCGGCGTCGAACTGCGTGAGCTGAGGCCCTTGCACAGCGACGCGTTCGGCGGCGGCGATCAGAGCGTCATCGCTCGCGGTTTGACCGGCGATGACGAAGCGCTCGCGGAGGTGGAAGAGGTGTGGCTTGGTGAAGGCGTGCACGCGCCAGCCTTGAGCCTCGGCGATGGCGCGAAGGAACGCGATAGTTGAGCCTTTGCCGTTAGTGCCGGCGACATGGATGACTGGCGGCAATTTGCCCTGTAGCTCGCGCGTCAGCGCGCGCAATGGTGCGAGATCGAACGGTTTGCCGTGGTTGAATTCTGGGCCGAAGAGCCGCTCGAACGTTTGAAGTGCGCGATCCATTTGTCGGCGCACCACTACACCCATCCCCGCAGCGCGCGAAGCCGGATCGCATCGGCTCGGAAAGAGAGGGCTTACTCGGCGGCCTTCGCGCGCGGCGGCTTGGGGGCCTTGCGTTTGGAAGCGGGCTCCTCGACGCTTGCGATTTCGGCGTTCGCCGCTGGCAGCACCACCGGTTCGACCGCGTCGCCTTGTGTCGCTTTGCGCTTGTGCATCAGCACCGAAAGCAGCGTGGAAATCGTGGCTTTCAACTGGCGGCGGTCAATCACGAGATCGACCATGCCCTTGTCGTGCAGATATTCCGAACGCTGGAACCCTTCCGGCAATTTCTGGCGAATGGTCTGCTCGATCACACGTGGCCCGGCGAAACCGATGAGCGCATTCGGTTCGGCAATCTGGATGTCGCCGAGCATCGCGTAAGACGCAGTTACGCCGCCGGTGGTGGGGTCGGCCAGCACAACAATGTACGGTAAACCCGCTTCGCGCAGCGCCTGGATCGCGAACGTGGTGCGCGGCATCTGCATCAGCGAAAGGATGCCTTCTTGCATGCGAGCGCCGCCGGAGGAGGTGATCATGATCATCGCGGCATTGCGGCGCAGCGCCGCTTCAGCGCACGAGACGAACGCTTCGCCAGCGGCCATGCCGAGCGAACCGCCCATGAACTCGAAATCTTGTACCAGCACCACCGCGTGCGCGCCGCCGATGCGGCCGTAGGCGCCGGACATGCAATCGTCGCGGCCGACTTTGGCGCGCGCCGCCTTCAAGCGATCAGTGTATTTCTTGTCGTCCTTGAACTTGAGCGGATCGGTCGCGACCTTCGGCAGCGGCAGCACTTGCCAGGCTTGGTCGTCGAACAATTGTTTGAAGCGCGGCTCAGGGCCGATGCGCATATGGAAGCCCGACGGCGTCACCCAATCGGCGGCTTCAAGCTCGGCGCGATAAATCAGATCACCGGTGATCGGATCCTTGATCCACAGATTGTCGGGTGTATCGCGCTTGTTCTCTTCGGCCTTTTCTTTCTTCAGGCCGGGCCGCGCAAAATTCGACAGCCAGTTCATGGGCTCTTACCTTCCACATCGCGGGCCGTGTGCACAGCTTCGCTCAGAAGCTTGACCTTGCGCAAGACACGTTCGACCGGCGTTCCGTTCGCTCCACCGGCTATTTCATCAACAAAAGCCGTGCCGACCGCGACGCCGTCCGCCGTCAGCGCGATGGCGCGCGCGGCGTCCTGCTCGCGTACGCCGAAACCTACAACAATCGGCAAACTCGTAGCGCGTTTGAGGCGTTCCACCGCGCTTTTGATGGACGACGCAGTCGCAGCATTGGCGCCGGTCACGCCGGCGACGGCCACATAGTAAATAAAGCCTGACACACCTTCGATTACAGTTGGCAAACGCGCATCATCGGTGGTTGGCGTGGCGAGGCGGATAAGCGAGAGATCGCTGCCGAACGCGGCGCGGAGATCTTTGTCTTCTTCCGGAGGCAGATCGACGATAATGGCGCCGTCGCCGCCGGCTTTGTGCATTTCGTTTGCGAACTCTTGCACGCCCATCGTTTCGATCGGGTTGGTGTAGCCCATCAGCACGAGCGGTGTGTCCTGATTGTACTCGCGAAAGCGCGCGACGAGTTCGAGTGTCTTGCGCAGCGAGCCGCCGGCTTTGAGCGCGCGTAAGCCTGCGCGTTGAATGGCGGGGCCGTCCGCCATTGGATCAGTGAACGGAAAGCCAAGCTCGATGACATCTGCACCGGCGGCAGGCAGGCCGCGCAGGATTTCCAAGCACGTCTCGTGATCCGGATCGCTTGCCATGATGTAGGCGACGAGCGCGGCGCGCTTTTGTGCGCGCAGAGATGCGAAGCGCTTATCGAGACGCCGGCTCACAGCTTCACGCCTAGCGCGTCGGCCACCGTGAACACGTCTTTGTCGCCGCGGCCGCAGAGGTTCATGATAATGAGCCCCTTCGGACCCAGCTCCTTGGCGATGTCGCCGACGCGCGCAAGCGCGTGCGAGGGTTCGAGCGCAGGCAGGATGCCTTCGAGTTTGGCGCAGAGTTGGAAGGCGGCGAGCGCTTCGTCGTCGGTGGCGCTCAGATATTTGGCGCGGCCGATGTCGTTCAAATACGAATGCTCGGGCCCAACCCCGGGATAATCGAGGCCGGCGCTGATCGAGTGGCCTTCCAGGATTTGGCCGTCTTCGTTTTGCAGCAGGTAAGTGCGATTGCCATGTAGCACGCCGGGGCGGCCGCCAGTGATAGCGGCGGAGTGTTCGAAGCGATTGTCAATGCCGTGGCCTGCCGCTTCGACGCCGTAGAGCTTCACGCTTTCGTCCGGGATGAATGCGTGAAAAAGGCCGATGGCGTTCGATCCGCCGCCGACGCACGCCATCACCGCATCCGGCAAGCGGCCTTCGCGTTCGAGAATTTGCGCGCGCGCTTCGCGGCCGATGATGCTTTGAAAGTCGCGCACCATTTCCGGATAGGGGTGCGGGCCCGCGACGGTGCCGATGCAGTAGAAGGTGTCAGCGACATTGGTGACCCAATCGCGTAGCGCCTCGTTCATCGCGTCTTTGAGTGTGGCCGCACCGCTGGTCACCGGCCGCACTTCGGCGCCGAGCAATTTCATGCGGAAGACGTTGGGCTTTTGCCGCTCAATGTCGGTCGCGCCCATGAACACCACGCATGGCAAACCGAAGCGCGCGCAGATGGTGGCGGTGGCGACGCCATGTTGACCCGCGCCGGTTTCGGCGATGATGCGGGTCTTGCCCATGCGCATGGCGAGCAGCACTTGGCCAAGGCAGTTGTTGATCTTGTGCGCGCCGGTGTGATTGAGCTCGTCGCGCTTAAAATAGATTTGCGCGCCGCCGTAGTGTTTAGTCAGGCGTTCGGCGAAATAGAGCGGCGAGGGGCGGCCCACATAATGGGTCCACATGTCGTCCATTTGCGCGGCGAATGCGGGATCGGCCTGAGCGGCCCGATAGGCCTTCTCCAGATCATGGATGAGCGGCATCAGCGTCTCGGCGACATAGCGGCCGCCATACGCGCCGAAGCGGCCATTGGCGTCCGGCAGGTCCTGCCAATTGCGACGTGCGTCCATGAGGGGAATTTAGGCCCGAGTTGCCGCCAGGAATTGGGCGATTCTGGAGGGGTCCTTTAGGCCCGGGGCGCTTTCGACGCCAGAGGACACGTCCACAAGGTCCGCCCCCGAGGTCAGGATCGCCTCGCGGACGTTCTCCGGATGAAGGCCGCCGGACAAAAACCAGGCACGCGGGAAGCGCCGCCCTGCGAGGATCCCCCAGTCGAAGGCCGCGCCGTGTCCCCCCGCGCGGTCAGCGCCGCTAGGCGGTTTGGCATCAAACAAGAACATATCCGCAACATCTGCGAAGCGCGGGATTTGTTCGAGATCGGCTGCGGTGGCGATGCCGATGGCTTTGATCACGCCCTTGCGCGCAAGTGGCCGCAACGCGGCCAGCTGATCAGGTTCTTCGCCGCCGTGCGCCTGGATCCAGTCCGGCCGCAGCGAAGCGGCGAGGTCGCGGAAGCGGTCCAACGGCACGTTCGAAATGACCGCAACAGTGTCGGCCCGGCCGTGCACACGGTCGAACAGCGGCTTGGCCGCGTCGAGCTTGAGCAGCCGCGGGCTTTTCGCATGCAGGACAAAGCCGACATAGCGTGCGCCACTCGTCAGCGCCGCGTCGAGCGCTTCAGACGTGGTGACACCGCAGATTTTAGCTTCGGCCATGGAGAGGGAGTAGGCAGCAGGCGATCGGCAATGGCAACGAGCGCAGCGTCCTACTGCCTACCGCCCAATGCCTATTGTCTCGTCTTCAGCAAATCGCGGATTTCGGTCAGCAGTTTGACGTCGGCAGGCGTTTCGGCGACGGGCGCTGGCGCTTCTTCCTCTTTGCGCTTCATCGAGTTCATGCCCTTGATGATCATGAACAGAACCCAGGCAACGATCATGAACTTGATCGCGGCGTTGATGAACTTGCCGTAGGCGATGGCGACCTCGGCGTGCGCAGGTTCAGCGCCGGCTGCAGGGATCGCGTCTTTCAACACCAGCTTCAGGTTGCTGAAGTCGATGCCCGCGAGCGCAAGCCCGATCGGCGGCATGATGACATCGTCCACCAAGGACGAGACGATGGCGCCGAACGCTGCGCCGATGATGACGCCGACCGCGAGGTCGACGACGCTGCCCTTGAGGGCAAATTCGCGGAATTCTTTGAGCATGGACATTGGCCGCGATCCTCCTGTGACCGTGCGACAGCAAGCGGTAATCCGCTGTGGACGTCAATCGCTAGCATGGAAATGCCGGAAATCGCCGCAGCTCGGCACGGCGGGTGCCAGACAGGAAGAAGTCCCCGCCGTTTGCGAGCGCGTGGTTATGGGAAGGGCCTGATCGAAACCAGGCGCCGCGCGATCGCTCGGATTGATCAAGCGTACAAGAACTATCGACGCGGCGCTCGCGCCAATAACCGCATTGATCGGCGTCAAATTCAGCGCCGATTATGCCGTGGCATAATGCCGATTTGTATGTGCATTGCTTGGCGCCATTTCACCTCTGAGGTGAAGTGGGAGGTTCGGGTGACGGTCGATCTCGACGTGCATGCGGTGGATACGCCTTCGTTGAGTGCGATCAACGCACACATTGGCCGGCGTCTGCGCCGCCGTCGCAAGTTGTACGGTTGGACGTTGCAGCAACTCGCAGACGCGACGGGCGTGCAATATCAACAAATTCACAAATACGAGTGCGGCATCTGCCGCATCTCGGCGGCGCGCCTGATGCAGCTGGCGACCGCGCTCAAGATTCCACTGCCGTACTTCTTTTCAGGCTTGCCCGGTTTCCACGAAGGCGAAGAAAATTTGGAAACGCCGGAATTCGATGCGCCCGAGGTGCGCGACCTGATCAATGCCTATTTTGCGCTGCCCAAAGGCGCGCGCCGCAAGTTCGTCGATCTGGCCAAGAGCTTCGCGCCGGCAAGCGTCTAAGCATCCCTACGGCTCTTCGCCGCCGTTCACTTTGAGCCGGAGTTCTTTGCCGGGTTTGAAGAACGGCACGCGCTTGGCCGACACCTTCACTGCAGCGCCCGTGCGCGGGTTGCGGCCGGTGCGGGCCTCGCGTTTGCGCACCGAGAATGCGCCGAAGCCGCGGAGTTCGACGCGCCCGCCAGTGGCCAGCGCCTGCGCGACCTCTTCCAACACGATGTCGACAGCGTGCTCGACCTCGGTGCTCTTCAGTGGCTGAAACTCTTCCTGCAGACGCGCGACCATTTCTGAGCGCAGCATGGAACTCCCCGCGACCAACCTGAGGTCGATTAGAGAACCCGTCTGGCCTTGGCGTCAACGCCCACAGGCTTGAATTTTAGAAAGAAAAAGGCCCAGCTTACGCCGGGCCTTGATCCGTTCCGCTTTGGTTGCGGGACTTACTTCTTGTCCGTGCCGCCCTTCAGAGCCGCGCCCAGGATGTCGCCGAGCGAAGCGCCGGAGTCGGTCGAGCCGAACTGAGCGATCGCTTCCTTCTCGTCAGCCAATTCCATGGCCTTGATTGAGAGCGATACGCGGCGGCTCGACTTGTCGAACGCGGTGACCATGGCGTCGATGCGGTCGCCCACCGCGAAGCGGTCCGGACGTTGCTCTTGGCGGTCGCGCGAGAGGTCGCTCTTGCGGATGAAGCTGCGCAGGGCGTCGCCTTCGCCGAACGACACTTCGATGCCGCCCGAGGCCACTTCCACCACTTGAACTGTGATGACTTGGCCTTTGCGGAAATCAGCGTCCGACATCGGGTCGTTGGCGACCTGTTTGATGCCGAGCGAGATGCGCTCCTTCTCGGTGTCGATGTCGAGCACTTTGGCCTTCACAATGTCGCCCTTGTTATAACGCTGCAGGGCTTCTTCGCCCTGTGCGTCCCAAGCGATGTCGGAGAGGTGGACCATGCCGTCGAGTTCCGGCGTGAGACCGACGAACAAACCGAACTCGGTGATGTTCTTGATCTCGCCTTCGACCACCGAACCGACCGGATGTTCAGACGAGAACTGATCCCACGGATTGGCTTGCACTTGCTTGATGCCGAGCGAGATGCGGCGCTTTTCGCCGTCCACGTCGAGCACTTGCACGTCGACTTCCTGAGATGTGCTCAGAATCTTCGACGGATGCAGGTTCTTCTTGGTCCAGCTCATTTCGCTGACGTGCACCAGGCCTTCGACGCCTGGCTCAAGTTCAACGAATGCGCCGTAGTCGGTGATGTTGGTGACGCGGCCCTTGAACGTGCCGTTCGCCGGATACTTCTCGTTCACGCCATCCCACGGATCGGTCATCAACTGCTTCATGCCGAGCGAGATACGCTGGGTGTCCGGGTTGATCTTGACGATCTGCACTTTCACCGTGTCGCCCACATTGAGCACTTGGCTCGGGTGCGAGACGCGCTTCCAGCTCATGTCGGTGACGTGCAAGAGGCCATCGATGCCGCCGAGGTCCACGAACGCACCGTAATCGGTGATGTTCTTGACCACGCCTTCGCGGATTTCGCCTTCCTTGAGTTGGCCGACGATTTCGGCGCGTTCGCTAGCGCGGCTCTCTTCGAGCACCGCGCGGCGCGAGACGACGATGTTGCCGCGCTGACGATCCATTTTGAGGATCGCGAACGGCTGCATGATGTTCATCAGCGGGCCGACATCGCGCACCGGGCGGATATCGACTTGGCTGCCTGGCAAGAATGCCGAAGCGCCGCCGAGGTCAACCGTGAAGCCGCCCTTCACGCGGCCGACGATGGCGCCGTTCACGGTTTCTTGTGCGGCGAAATTCTTTTCAAGGCGTGTCCAGGCTTCTTCGCGGCGCGCTTTCTCGCGGCTGACGACAGCGTCGCCCAGCGCGTTCTCGATGCGGTCGAGATAGACTTCGACGATCTCGCCAGCTTTCGGCGTGACCAAGCCTTCCTCGGTCGCGAATTCACGGAGCGGGATGCGGCCTTCGGTTTTGAGGCCGACGTCGACGACGACGAAATCATGGTCGACGGAAACGACAGTGGCGGGGATCACCCGGCCTTCGACCATGCCCTTGGCGCCAAGGCTCTCGTCCAACAGCGCCGCGAAATCATCGCGTGAGGGGGTCATTGTTTGGGTTGCAGACATACGTACACATTTCTCCAAAAGAACAGGCCGGCCGGTTGGCTCCGGCGGTCTCGACGCCACCATGGCGCCGTCCTGACATCTCGATTGCTCCCCGTTGCGGGAGAGCTGTCAGCAAAGCTGACTGAGGGGGCAAACCCTACGTCCCTTTCCGAAGTGAGCTGCGCTCACGACACTTCCCCCTCAGGTGAGGGAAGAAAAAGGGCCCTTAGGCTCTGGGTCGCTTCAGCGCCGCGTCGACGATGCGACAGGCGGCCTCCACCGCCGCCTCTATAGAAAGAGAGGTAGTATCGAGCAAGTGCGCGTCTGGCGCTTGCCGGAGAGGGGAGTCAGCGCGGTTGATATCGCGTGCGTCCCGCTCGGCGATTTGCCGTTCCAGCTCCGCGTAAGTGATGTTTTCACCCCGTTTTTGCAACTCCCGCAGCCGCCTTTCGACCCGCGGGCCGAGGTCGGCGGTCACATAGAGCTTCACCTCTGCATCCGGGCAGATCACCGTCCCAATATCGCGGCCGTCCAGCACAGCCCCCTGCGGGTCGTTGGCGAACACGCGCTGCGCCTTCCGCAACACCACGCGAACCGCCGGAATATTGGCCACCACGGACGCAGCTGCGCCGGCGGCAGCGGAGCGGATGCGGTGCTCGTCGATCGCGCCGAGGTCGAGGCTCTCGGCGGCTGCGACGGCCACCTTCTCGTCTGCCGGATCGCCGCCGGCATCGATCACCGCCAGTCCGACCGCGCGGTAGAGCGAGCCGGTGTCGAGGCGCTTCAGCCCGTAGTGCTGCGCCAAGCGTTGGGCGATCGTGCCCTTGCCTGAGGCGGTCGGTCCGTCGACGGCGATGATCATGCGGTCGCGCGTCTATCAGGGTTGACCCGGTTGCGCGAGCGCCAAGCCGTGAAACTTGACACACGCGTCATCAAAGCGTGGAGTCTGCACATGAGTATTGATGTCGACGTTCTCATCATTGGCGCGGGGCTCTCTGGCGTGGGCGCAGGCGTTTACTTGAAGCGCGATTGCCCCGGAAAGAGCTTTGTCATTCTTGAAAACCGTGACGCTATTGGCGGCACGTGGGACCTCTTCCGGTATCCGGGCATCCGCTCGGACAGTGACATGTTCACACTGGGTTATGCCTTCAAGCCGTGGAAGGAATCGAAAGCCATCGCCGATGGCCCATCGATCAAGAAATACGTCAACGAGACGGCGCACGAATACGGCGTCTACGACCACATCCGCTTCAAGCACAAAGTGAAGCGCGCGAGTTGGTCCAGCCAGGATGCGCGCTGGACGGTCGAAGCCGAGAGCGATGGCAAGCCTGTGCGCTACACCTGCAAGTTCCTGCTGAGCTGCGCAGGTTACTACAATTACGAGCAGGGCTACGCGCCGG
Organism: Terricaulis sp.; assembly: GCA_047601265.1. Taxonomy (GTDB): domain Bacteria; phylum Pseudomonadota; class Alphaproteobacteria; order Caulobacterales; family Aquidulcibacteraceae; genus Vitreimonas. Next base: position 2,099,716 of record JASGJR010000001.1, on the reverse strand, counting down.
AATTCAAGGGCGCGTCGGCTTTCAAAGGGCAGATCATTCATCCGCAGCATTGGCCCGAAAATCTGGATTATGCCGGCAAGAAGGTTGTGGTGATCGGGTCCGGCGCGACGGCAGTGACGCTGGTGCCGTCGATGACCGACAAAGCGGCGCACGTGACCATGCTGCAGCGCTCGCCGACCTACATGGTGTCGATGCCGGCTGAGGACGCGTTGGCAAATTGGATGCGCAAGCGTCTGCCCGCGAGCTGGGCCTACAACATCACGCGCCTGCGCAAAGTCGTGTTTCAGCAGATCTTCTTCCGGCTGGCGCGCAAGAACCCAGAGAAAACCAAAGAGCGGTTGCTCGGTCTCGTGCGTGATCAGCTCGGACCGGACTACGACATGCAGACGCATTTCACGCCGCGCTATAATCCGTGGGAGCAGCGGCTCTGTTTGGTGCCGGACAACGACATGTTCCTTGCCATCAAGGATGGCAAGGCGTCTGTCGAAACCGACACCATCGACACCTTCACCGAGAAGGGCATCAAGCTAGCTTCCGGTAAAGAACTCGACGCCGACATCGTCATCACCGCGACGGGATTGAACCTGCAGATGTGGGGCGGCGCCGAACTGACGGTTGACGGCAAACGCATCGAGTCAGGCCAAGTGCATGCGTACAAGGGCGCCATGTATTCGGACGTGCCGAACTTTGCCTCCGTGTTCGGCTACACCAATGCGTCCTGGACGCTGCGCGCCGATTTGATCTGCGAATATGTCTGCCGGCTGGTGAACTATTTGAGCGACTACGGGCTCGATCAAGTCACGCCGCGCTTCAAGGGCGAGCACGTCGACAAGCCGTTCGTCGATTTCTCTTCGGGCTATTTCCAACGCGCACAAAGTATTCTGCCCAAGCAGACCACGACCGCGCCGTGGAAACAGAATCAAAGCTATGGCCACGATCTCATGGATCTGCGGTTCGGCGCGCTGGAAGATGGCGTGCTGGAGTTCAAGCGCGCACCGTCCCATGCGAGGGAACCTGGCGATCAGCGGGCGCACGCTTTGGCCTAAGGCGGGAACTGTAAGTTTTTCGCGTGCGTCCAACGCCTATGACTTGACTGACTCAAATCAATTGGCACACCAAGGGCCGATTGATCCGATGAGCGCTGCGGCGCGTACACCCCGCTCATTGATTTAGGAACCTGGGATCATGAACGCGAGCGCGGATAACAGACCGCTTGCTGAAGGTGAGACGCCGGCATTGCTGGTCGTCGAAGACGAGCCGCTGATCCGCATGGACCTCGCCGATTGCTTGCGCCTGGAAGGTTTCACCGTGGTGGAAGCATCCGGTCCCGCTGAAGCGCGCGAGGTCTTGTCCTCCGGCGTCGACATTGCCTGCGTGCTGACGGACATCCACATGCCGCATCGCAATGATGGCCTGGGTTTGTTGCGTTGGCTGGCGGAGGAACGCCCAACGTTGCCGGTGTTCATCGCGTCCGGCGTGCCGGACTCGCTGGAATTGGCGAAGAAGGAAAGCAGCGCCATCGTCGGCGCATTCGAAAAGCCCTATCATCCCGACGCGATCGCGGAAAAAGTGCGGACCTTGCTGGCCAAGCAGACATCGCACTAAGCGGCGCGCGCTTTGATTAGATTTCGCAAACTTAAGCTTTGCTGGCGCGTGCAGTAGCGCTGGGCTAACACCGCCTGTCTTTTGCGGGGCGCGTGCATGAACCGTTCGCTGAGTTTGATCGTGCTGGCGGCGCTGCTCGCTGGTTTGCTAGCCGGCGCCTGGATACGCGCGACGGGCAATCCAACGCTCGCTGGCGCGGCCGACGTGGTCTCGGCATTCGGCGGGTTGTGGCTGAATGCATTGCGAATGGTCGTCATCCCACTGGTGTTTTCGCTGCTGGTCGTCGGCATCGCTTCGGTGGCGGACGCGACCGCGACAGGTGGGTTGGTCGCGCGCGCGGTGTTGCTGTTCACGGTGCTTTTGGTGGGCGCCGCATTGTTCACGATCGGGCTGGTGAATGCTTGGCTCTCGCTTTGGCCCGTAGCGCGCGACGCCGCGTCGAGCTTCATTGCCGGCGCGGGCGGATCGGCGCCGCAGATCACTGCGCCGCCCAGCTTCGCGGATTGGTTGCAAGGTTTAGCGCCATCCAACCCCGTGGCGTCGGCGGCCGATGACAAAGTGCTGCCGCTCGTCGTCTTCGCTGTGTTCTTCGGTTTCGCCGCCACCAAGCTCAACGCGCAAATGCGCGAGTCGCTGGTGAGCTTCTTTCGTGCGGTGTCGGAGGCGATGATCGTCATCGTGCAATGGGTGCTGCTTGCAGGTCCCATCGGCGTGTTCGCGCTCTCGCTGGGCGTCGGCGCACACACCGGCTTCCAAGCCGCGGGCACGATTGCGCACTACATCATCGTCGTCACAGGCGCGCTGGCCGCCAGCACCGTGCTGGCCTGGATCATCGCGGTGACATGGGGGCGCCAGCCGGTCGGCACGTTCAGCAATGCCGCAACACCTGTCTGGGCGATTGCGTTCTCGACGCAGTCTTCGTTGGCTTCATTGCCGGCGATGATCGAGGCCGCGCGCGAGGGCCTGAAGATTCCGGAGCGCGTGGTCGACGTCATCTTGCCGCTTGCGGTCGCTGTGTTCCGGTTTACGAGCCCGGTCGGCAATCTCGCCGTTTGCTATTTTATCGCTCATCTTTACGGCCTGCATCCAAGCCTGTTGCAGACCGCGAGCGGTGTTGCCGTCGCTTACGCGATGAGCATCGGCGCGGTAGGTCTCCCGGGGCAGGTAAGCTACATCAGTTCGATTGCGCCGATCTGCCTGGCGCTCGGCGTGCCCACGGATTTGCTCGGAATTTTCCTGGCGGTCGAAGTCGTGCCGGATATCTTCCGGACGCTCGGCAACGTCACCGGCGATCTCGCCGCCACATCCATCTTGGCGCGTGGCGAGAAAGCATCCGCGTCAACGGCGCCGGCTTAGCCGCGGAATTGTTGGCAGGCGTCGGCATAGTGACCTTCGACCTGCTCGATACGGCTCATTGAGTTTGCGCCAACGCCGGCTTGGTCGGTGTTGCCCCCTTGAGCGCCATCGCCTTGCGCGTTGATGCGTTCCCCAATGCCGCGCGCGGCGATGCGCACTTCTTGCGGGGTGAGCGCTTGAGCGACGCCCGCGGTCACGCATTCGCAGAAGGCGGCGGATTCGTGTTTGTTGCACTGCGCGCGATAATAGCGCCGCGCTGCGCCGACATCGGCGTCGGTGGCGACCTGACGCGCGTCCGGCGCTTCGTTGGTTTCCGGCGCAGGCGTGGCGCTGGCGTTCGGGTTGGCCTGTTCCATGGGCGGCGCGACAGATTCTTGCGCAAGCGCGAAGCTGGCGGCGGACGCGGCGGTGAACAGCAGGGCTGCGGCGAGGGCGGTCTTCATGGCGAATCTCCTGGCCATGCAACGCCCGATGTAGCGAACGGTTGCGCTATGCGGCGGCGTCGCGCGTCTGTTCCCGATCATTAGCAGGAACCGCATTCGCTGCGCCAGCCAGATCCGCCGGCACCCGCAGCGTGAACACTGCGCCTTGGCCAAGCACGCTTTTCACCGTGACGTCGCCGCCGAGGATGCGGGCGAGCCTGCGGGTGATCGCCAGCCCGAGGCCAGTGCCGCCATACACCCGCGTTGTCGACGCATCCGCCTGCATGAACGGCTGAAACAACCGCTCCAGCGTTTCCGGCGCGATGCCGATGCCAGTGTCGATCACATCGAACCGCAACCAATCGCCCTTGCCGTCGCTCTCCCGCGCCGCGCACAGCTTGATCTGTCCGTCCTGCGTGAACTTGGCGGCGTTCGACAACAGATTGAGCAAGCATTGGCTGAGCTTGAAGCCGTCCGTGTGCGCCGTCCCCAACGCGCCGCGGCGCTCAACGCTGACCGTGTTGCGGTTGGTCTTGGCCTGCGGCGTCACGTTGGCGACCGTATCGTCGATCATCAGGTCGACATTGATAGCGTCCGTGGTCGTCGCCATGCGGCCCGCTTCGATCTTGGACAGATCGAGCACGTCGTTGATCAGCGCCAGCAGCCGGTGAGCGGCGCCGCGAATGCGCGAGAGGTCGTCGCTATCCTGCGTGGCGCCGCGGTCGAGCGCATCTTCGTGCAGCATTTCGCAATAGCCGATGATGGCGTTGAGCGGCGTGCGCAGCTCGTGACTCATAGTGGTGAGAAATTGCGACTTGGCGACGTTGGCTTCTTCCGCCGCCATGCGCGCCGCCTCGAGTTCCTCGAAAGCCCGTTTCAGCTCGATGTCACGGCGTTCGATTTCGTCGAGGATGCTGGTGAGGCGCGCCATTGGCCTGCGGCGGCGATCGGTTGCGGCCGCGGCGCCGCCACGGCGCGCCAGCAATTGCTCGGCGCGGCCTACAGCGCGCAGCATGCTGCGGCGGCTCATATAGATCAGCGCGGCGATGACGCCCAACGCGACGAGACATGCGCCGACTAACAAATTCACCAGCGTCATCTTCTCGATGGTGCGCCGCTGCAGTTCAGAGCGGATGGATTGCGCCTGCGCGCGTTCTTCGGCCTTGGCGACCTCGGTCTCCATCGTCGCGCGCAACTCGCGCACGCCGGCGTTGAAGCGCGTCATTTGCGTGTGCTCAGCCGCCTCGTGCGCGTCCCGCAGCGCCGCGAACGCCTCGCCATAATGACCCTCGGCGGCGAGCACTTCCGGTTCGATGATGTTCAGCTGGTCGGTGAGATTGGGGTCGCCGCGTTCGCTGGCGAGCGTGCGCAATTGGTTGAGCGCTGTGCGCGCGTCGGCGGCGCGGCCCAGGCGTGCGAGCGCATGCAGGCGGTAGACCAGCAGGCGCGGCAAGTATTCCGGCGGCGCCACAGCGATGGCGCGCCCTTCGTCGGCGCACTCCACCGCGGCTGCATAGTCGTGGTTGAGGTAGCGCACCTTGGCGCAGAGCATATCGGCGAAGAACCGCATCACCGGCATGCCGGTGCGATTGGCCAGCTCGCGATGGATGAGCGTTAGCCGTTGCGCCTCATCTGTGGCGCCGGCGAGGGCGAACATCGAAGCAATATTGTTGACCAGCACCACGCCGTCGATCGGCTTGTGCGAGGCGGTGTCGAGATCCACCGTGCGCTGCAAGTGGCTGAGCGCGGTCGGATAGTCGCCGACGCGCAGCGCATTATAAGCCATCGCGTCGTGCAGGCCGGAGCGCAGCGAGCGCGTTTGCGGGGTATCCGGCAGATGCATCAGCGCGGCGCTGGCGGTTTCGAGCGAGTTGCCGAACAGGCCGAGATCGGTGAGATCGTAGCCAAGAAGACGCGAACCCGCCGCACGCGCCATCAGATCGCGCGTATGCGCGAGCGCTGTGGTCAGATTGGCGCGTGCGGCGAGATAGTCGCCGTCGAGCGCGGGCGCGTAGGCGCGTAGCATCTGCGCCATGGCGCCATAGCGTGCATCATGCTGGCGCGCGATCTCGGCTTCGAACGCCGCCAAGGTTTCGCGGCTGGCGCGCGCGTCGGAGGCCACGAGATCGTCGGCGGCCAAGTCGTAGAGAATTTGCAGGCGATCTTCGCCGCTGGCTTTGGCGGCGTCCGCTTGCCGCTCGCTTCGCGTCGTGGCGGTAACGATGAGGTTTCCGGCGTCGATGCGCCGCGCGAGCGCTTCGCCTTGTACAATCCAAGCCGTGTCGGAGTTGTTTTCAGCGATAGCGGCGTGTGCTGTGCATACGAATGCACAAGCGCCAACGATAAGCATACGCAAGCCAATCGCCCGCATCGTCCAGCCCACCCTTATTGTTTTGCCCAACAATAATGATGGGGCGTTAAGGAAGCGGTTTAGGAGACTGGTGAACGTGCGTTCACCGTGACGGTGCGTGCTGAGGAGCGGCTGAGCTTGGCCCTGTATGGACATTGGCATTTGGCCAGCTATCTGGCGACCTTCATCACCGTAGCGCTCATGAATATCTTCGCGCCCACGCGCGAGGAACGAGCAGTCCCGACCGAAGGGGGCCACCCAAATGAGTGCGCGGCATTGACAGAGTTTCCCCACGCACCGCATCGTTGCCGCGGGTTGGGAGCTGCACAATGCTGATGGAAAAAGGCGCGCTTACGTCGCTGGGTGACTACGTGGTCGAGACGACGACCATCATCACGGAAGATGGAACAGGCCAGCAAACCGTCGGGATGTTCGATCAACAGAAAGAACGCTACATTGATGGGCTGACAATCGGCGGAAAGAGGTTCGGCCGCATGAGCTGTCCCACGAATCTCTATCCTCATTTTGAAGTCGGCAAAGAGGTCGAGCTCTACACGTGGCTGCATCCGTTTCTAGGCTGGCCGCCACTTCGGACCGGCATCATTGGCGTCATCTATCCCAATGAAAAGCGTGCTTACGTTGTAAGCATGGGCCAGATGGCGTTGTCGCTTTTGATGTTGGCCTTGTTGCCGATCCTTTGGGTGATTCCTGCAATCGTCGTTGGCGGCATTCTCGATGCTATCTTGCACCCGCCCCAGGCGCTTACCTCGCTCGTCGTGTTTGTCGTTGCCATCGGTCCCTGGATTGCCGCTGGGCTGATGATCTTCAACTACATGCGCATGAAGGCCGCGCATCCTTACGCTACGGTCCCGAGATAGGGGCGCGCGAGGGCTGCCTTAGGTTAGCACTTGGCGCGCTTCGTTGCGATGATCGCGCAAAGCTGCTGGCTCATGGGCGCTCGCTGGCGTACCGAATGGCACGGACTGAGCGGCCCAGTCATTGGTGATTGGGTACGCGATGGCGCATCTTCGCGTGGTGCTCAACGGATCGGTGCAACACAAGCGCTAAATCGCCCGGCCGGGCTCGGTCGAATAGCCGATATGCGGTGTCCACGCCCTCTATCCCACACAAACACCAGCCCCAGAAGTTTCGCGCGCGCCTCTTGGCGCGCACCATCTCAGTGCGAGCCGGAGGCGCGCGCACCGACTTTCAAACAATCTATCCGACTGCCTCGCGTCCAAGCGTATGCTCGGACCCATGCGCGTCGTCGCCGAACCCATCCCTCATCTTCGTCTCCAGCGGTATCACCGCTGGGCGATGTTATGGCTGACGTGGTTCGCGGCGTTCCTTGAGGCCGCCGCAGATTTTGCGCCGCTCTCGAAAGCCGCGCATGCGCTCGCGCATCGCTGGCTCGATTACGTTGAAGCGCTCATCGTCCGCATCGTCATGCTGCGTGCGGCCCCGCGCCTGCGGGTTCTGAAACGCCGCGCCTTCGCGGCTGTAGCACCGCGTGCGGGGTTCTTTCGCGCTTATGCCGGTTCGCGCATGCGACGCGCCTTGCGGTCGAGGGATTTGCGCGCGCGCATGGCGGCGTTGCGCCAGAATATTGACGGCCTGGTTGCGCTCTTGCTGCGGCGTTTGCCGTGCGGCCTCACCCGGCGGCGGCCGATACTGCCGCGTCCAGAAGCGTGCTTCACCTGTGCCGATGAAGCGCCCCGCGCACACGCGCTGTGCGCCGACACGTCGTAGCCGCACGCCCTTTCTGATCTGACCTAAATCAACGCTGCGGAGGCATTTCCGCGGCGCCAAACGCGCACGCCCGTCAAACGGTTTCGATCTTCGCGCCGAGGCTTTGCATGAAGCCGGTGAAGTCCGGAAACGAGGTGCCGATCATCTCAGCGTCATCGACGGTGACCGGTTCTTTCGAAGCGAGTCCCAAGACCAGGAACGACATCGCCACGCGATGGTCGCCGTGTGTGCGGATGGTCGCGCCACCGCGTACGCTTTTCGGCCCTTTGCCGCGCACAATCAGGCCGTCCGGCAATTCTTCCGCATCGACGCCGCACGCCTTGAGGCCGTCCACGATCAACGTGATGCGGTCGCTTTCCTTCACCCGCAATTCTGCGGCCCCGACGATCGTGGTTTCGCCCTCGGCGAAGGCGGCTGTGATGGCAAGGATCGGAAATTCGTCGATCATCGATGGCGCACGCCGGGCGGGCGGGGCTGCGCCGCTCAGCTTGCTGGCCTTGACGATCAAATCGGCGATGGGTTCGCCAATCGGATCACGGCGCTCCTCGAAACTCAGCTGTGCCCCCATTTCGAGGAAGGTCTCGAACAAGCCGAGGCGGAGCGGGTTCACCAGCACATCGCTCAAGCGGATTTCCGACTTTGCCAGGATCAAGGCTGCTGCCGCGGGAAAGGCGGCAGACGAGGGGTCGGCCGGCACGTAGATCGGCGCTGCCTTCAGCTTGCTGGCGCGCACCCGCGGATGCAGCCGCCCGTCCACCTCCACGCTATCGATGTTGGCGCCAAACACACCCAACATGCGCTCGGTGTGGTCGCGCGACCGCTCGGGTTCGATCACGACGGTGTCGCCCTCGGCTTCCAACCCTGCAAGCAGCACCGCCGACTTCACCTGTGCTGACGACACCGGCGAACGGTAGGTGATGCCCTTCAGCCGCCCGCCGTGGACGATCAGCGGCAACATGCCCTTCGGCGCGTCGAAGCGCGCGCCCATCTGCGTGAGCGGCGCGATCACCCGGTTCATCGGGCGCTTGCGCAGCGATTGGTCGCCGTCGAACCGGGCGCTGATTGGATAACCCGCGGCCGCGCCGATCAACAGCCGCGACGACGTTCCCGAGTTGCCGCAATCTATGGTGTCACTGGACTGGCTGAAGCCGGCCGCACCCGTAACCAGCCAGCTGCCGTCGCTTTGACGTTCGACCGGCGCGCCCAGCTGACGTACCGCCTGGGCGGTCGCCATCACGTCCTCGGATTCCAGCAGGCCGCTAACCGCGGTCTTCCCTTGCGCCAAAGCGCCCAATATCAGCGCGCGATGGGAGATGGATTTGTCGCCCGGCGGGCGCTGGCGGCCCGTAAGCGGGCCGGCAAATCGCGATCTCAGACGCATGAAGATAACCTAGTGTGCGCAGGCGTCTGAAACGCTGCCGACAAAGCTTTTGACAGGCGCCCCGGTTGGTGGCAAGCGAGCGCCCCGCCGGGGTGTAGCCCCTCGACGCGCAGGAGAGCCATTTGGCCAGGACGGATCTGGGCGATAAGCAAGTTTGCCCGAATTGCGGGGCAAGGTTCTACGATCTGCGCAAGCGGCCGGCTGTGTGCCCCAAGTGCACGACCGCCTTCGATCCTACCGAGGAGGGCGTGCGCGCCAAGCGGACGCGCTCCCGCGCCTCGGCCAACGACCCCATCTATAAGGATGAGGAGGACGAGGTCGAAGCCAAGCAAAAGGCTGAAGGCGACGAGGATGAGGACGAGGAAGAAGGCGCGGAGGAAACGGCCGAGATCGATTCCGAAGCCGCGGCCGAGCCTCTGACCGACGATGAAGAAGATGACGACGACAATAAAAAGTCGTCCGAGGATGAATTGCCTGAGGGCTTCTCCGAGGAAGAAGAAGGCCTCGGCGACGACGCTGCCGACGACGACAGCGTCCCGATGCTTGAAGATGACGAAGAGTTCTCCGAGGAAGAGCTTGGCGTCCCGGGCGACGGAGATGACGAAAACGAGCGCTAGCGTGCTTGAACGGGGAAGGGGCGCCCGCTAGGGTCCGCCGCGTTCCCACACCGGACGTTGCAAGAACGCGCTGTGCGTTTGAGCTTTCGTTGTTCGGGCCCATAGCTCAGCTGGGAGAGCGCCTGCATGGCATGCAGGAGGTCAGCGGTTCGATCCCGCTTGGGTCCACCAACCACTAGTGCTTGTTGTTACAGTAATTTTTATCATCCGCTAAGCCTCGGACACTTGGCGGTTTCTTCGCGTTAGAGCTAGCGAGAGAGGCCGAAGTAGCGGTGCAAACGGCGCAACAAAGCGCGCGTTTTCGCGGGCTCTCTCTCGCCGTCTGGAAAAAATTAGCTCTTCGCGTTGGACCGCATCATTGCGTGCGCGAGCGGTTGCGCATTTCGCGCGTGCCGCCGACCGCGTGCGCGTATCGACACGCGCAAAACGAGCGCCGCATGTGTGCTGACGGCGGTGAACACTTTCGAAAGTGCACAGTGTGAATGGCTCTTTGTGGGGACGCTGAGAGGAATGCGCGAGTCGGTGTAATATCGGAGCATGTGGCTTGAGACCGCTTGCTCAGCGCTGCGCGCGCGGAAGTGTTTGGAGCTTCGCTACGATGGTCACAGCCGCGTGGTGGAAGTGCATGCCGCTGGCTACACCAAGGACGGCAACGCCATCATGCGCGTGTGGCAAGTGCGCGGTGGTAGCGTTAGCGGCGAGCGCACCGGCTGGAAGTTGATGCGCGCCCATGAGACATTTTCCGCGCATCTGACAGATGAGGCATCGCAGGCTCCGCGGCCGGGATACAAACGCGGCGATGCCGCGATGGACCGCATCGTCTGTCAGGTCTGAGTCCGCTGTTTGAGGCGTCGATTCTGACCCATTCTGCGGCGCCGGCAGTCGCCAATGCCGCAGTTTACGAGGGGACTCGTCAGGCGGGAGCGCTTGCCGCGTCGTTGAGTTCAACAACGTTTCCAATCCGCTCGGCGGGGGCTGGTGGCCCAAGACGTCGGCGCAGCTCTCTGTCCACATTGAACATGAAGTCGTTCACGGCTGACCCGTCGGACGAGCGACTAGCCTGCACTTTGGCATTGTGAGCGATTTCGTCGAGGCTGATATCGTCCATAGCCCTAAGGAGTGCTTCGCCGGCGTCCCGCCATAGCGGACTTTCGGCGAGCAGTTTGCAGAGACCGGTGATAACGAAACTCCGAAGCATGCCGGGCTGATTGTTGGTGGTCTGTGTGACGCACTGAAGTGCGGTGATCACCGTGTTGCGTCCATAAAGTCGTAGGTTCTCTCGAATGGCGTGAACCGCAACGCAATGGCCGACTTGCTTCATGTTCCAGCCGCCTTGATTTCGAGGGATCGTAACCTCCGCACACGCGCAAACTTCTTCAAGCTCAAGTGCGACGGGATCGCGTGCTGCGACCGCAGCTCTGTGCACCTGAACTGGTGTCATTCGAGTGATCACGGCGTTGATGGCTGTGAACGCCGCGGCTTGCGTTCGTTGGTCAGCGACCACGATCTGCGCCGGAACGCTTTCGAGGCCGACGAGCATTGCGGCAGTCGCACGATGTTGGCCGTCAATAATTGCGTAGCCACCACCTTCGATGGAAGCGACGACGATGCAGGCAAATTTGCTCCAATCAAAACTCTCAGCAATTTGTTGAATAGAGCGACGTCCTTTGGCCTGGACGTCGCGCTGATAGGTAGGATCAATGACGAGTTCGGCGAGTGGAACCCAATCGAGTCGAGGCACAGCTTGGCCGGTTCGATCAACTTCAACTGGCCGCAGTCCTTTGAGGGAAAGTTCGCGATACGCAGGCATGTCGCCCTCCAAGAAAGCGCGCGCGAAACTCGTTGGCGCTAGCTAGCGGAACGCACGCAACGCAATGAAAACGCCGCCCCACTGTCGAGGCCCGCGCTTTTGGTGCGCGCCCGAAGCGCGATTTCGTCCAGGCGCGAGTTTGCGTTGTCCCCAGAAGATGAGTTGTTCCGAGCCATGCATCTCCGGATGGATGTGCGCGAACTTCACACTGTGAGAGGATCGACTCACTGGGCGACCACCAAACCATTTCTTATGCGCCGGCGGCGCGCTCGCCGTAAGCGCCGGACTTCGCGGCGCTATCCCTCGCTCGCTTGCGATATTTTATGAAGGCGGCGCAAGCTTCCGCCTGTGCGTGCAGCGAGTTGAACTCCTGACCGAGCCCTTCCTCGGTCGAGGTGCGGGTGTAGATCGCGCATTGCCGCTTCGTTTTCATTTCTTCCTCTCTCCGTTGTTGAGGCGGAAGAAGTGCGGGCCGTTCCAATGCGTGCCGATGCTCAAGGCCACGATCATAACTGCCAAAGCTAACGCGACTCGGCACAGTCCATGGCTCCGCGCAGCATGTGATCGTCACCGTCATCAAAATTTTTTCAGTGCGCGGCTAAACTTCTGATTTTTTCCGTCGACTTCATGATGGACGGGCGCTGTACGCGATTAGCGTGATTTTGATCACATAGACCCGTCGATGAGGCGGGACGAATGGTTGCGATCTTTACCGGATTAGGCGCGGGCTTTGGGCATGGCTCAGCCGCCAATCTGGGTGGGCTGGGCTTGTTGGGTGCGCCGGCTTTGGGGCGCGCGGGCGAAGGCGTGTCGGTCAATGGCGAGACCGGCGCTCTTGTACTGACGCAGCAGGATGAATTCCTGGCCGGTCTTGGCGTCGATGTCGGCGTGGCGCGCACATATAATAGTGTGGGCGCCTTAAATGAGAACGGCGACGGTTGGCGCCAATCCACCGACCGGCGGATGGTGCTGTCGGGTGCGGCCAATGCGGCCGGCTCGACGGTGACGCAGGTTTTGGCGGATGGCGCAACGATCTTGTGGAGTTGGAACGGCGCAGCCTATGCCGCCAGCGATCTGGCTGCGGAGGATCAAACCCTTTCCTATTCAACCGGGACATCGACATGGACTTGGCGCGACAATCGCGGGCATCTGACCGAGACGTACAAGACTGCCGATAGCGGTTATATTTCGACGCGGTCCGACGATGACGGCAACACGCTCGCCTTTGCCTATGTCTCGGCCGGCAAGCTCGACAAAGTGACGACCCAGGACGGGTCCTACATTCAATACGGCTGGTCGGGGACGGACATCACCCAGGTGGTCGCCCACTATACCGACCTTGTCAGTTTGACGGCCAAGACGCTGACGCGCACGCGCTATGGCTATGATGGGCAACACCGGCTGACCAGCGTGACGGTGGACTTGTCGCCCGAGGACAATGCGGTCGCTGACGGCAAGGTCTACACCACCACTTACACCTATGTCGGGACCACCAATTATATCGCCAGCATCACCCAGAGCGACGGCTCGTCGCTGGCGATCAGTTACGATGGATTGAACCGCGTCAGTCAGCTGGCGTTGACCGCGGCCACAGGCGACACGCGTACGACGACGTTTGCCTATTTCAGCGATCATGTTGAGATCACCGACCCGCGCGGCCAGGTGACCAAAGTTTATTTTGCGGTCTCGACCTCAGGGGCGATCGGCGAGCTGACCAAAGTGATCGCCCCGCCGGCGACCACAGGCGCGACGGGTCAGACGCTGCAATACACCTACGATAGCGCTGGACGTCTGCTGACGGTGACCGATGCTTTGGGCAAGGTCACCGCCTACGCCTACGACGCCAATGGCAATGTGGCGACCATCACCGATCCCAATGGCGTGGTGACGACCAAGAGCTATGACGCCAACAATAATCTGACGCTTGTCACGGTGAGCGGCTCCAACGCTGACAACGCCTCGACCTCGCTCTCGACGCGCTACGTCTATGACGCGGAGAACCATCTGCGCTTTGTCATCAGCGCCGAAGGCCGGGTGCAGGAGAACCGCTACAACGCCAACGGCACGCTGCAATATACGCTCGACTATCCCGATAGCGTCTACACAACCGTTTTAGCGCCCACGTTGCCGAGCGAAGCGCAGATGGCGACGTGGGCTGCAACGGCGGCCAACAACGCTAACGCCGAGATCTGCAAATATACTTATGATGCGCGCGGCAATCTCACTCAAGCCAATCATTATGCGAGTTCGAGCGGCGGCGTGGAGGCGACCACGGACGGCTATGCCCAAACCACCTACGTCTATGATCAGGCGGGGCGTTTGCTCAGCCAGAAGAGCGAGCCCCAGCGCACACTGACCTACGTGTATGACGGATTGGGGCGGCTCATTGCCGCGACCGATCTGAACGGCGGTACGACGACGATTGCGTTCAACGACGGCGCCGACACGACCACGGTGACGACGGCTGCGAATTTCACCACGGTGTCGGCCTATAATAAGGCCGGTGAGCTGCAGAGCACGACGACGAGCGCAAGCCAAACCGCGGGCGGCACGCAGAGCTTTGTCTACGACAAGAACGGCAATGTCCGTAAAGTCACGGACGCCACCGGCAAGATTTCGTACCTGCTTTACGACAAGGCTGGCCGCAAGATCGCCAGCATCGGCCAGGGCGGCGAACTCGTCGAATACCGATACGCCGCCGACAACCGGCTGATCGCCAGCGTCGCTTACGCCACGACGCTTTCGCCGACCGATCTTGCCGCGCTCGCCGCCAGCCCCGCGGCTGAGTATGAGTTTGGCGTCAATCTCACGCGCCCTGCAGCGGCGTCGAGCGACCTCTGGTCATGGACCATCTATGATGCGGGCGGGCGCGTGGCCGAAACCATTGCCGGCGACGGTGCAGCGATTGTCTATGCGTATGACGGCGCCAATCGGCTCATCGGCACGACGGCTTACGCCAACAAGCTGACGCCGACGCAAGTGTCAGCCTTTATCGCCACGCCGCCTACGACAGTGACGCTGCCGGCCGCGGACGCCAGCCGCGATGTCGTGGTGCGCACATTCTATGACGGCGATGGCAATGTCGTCGGCACGCTGAACGCAGAAGGCTATCTCAGTCAGATCATTTACGACGCCGCCGGGCGCAAGGTGCAGACCATCGCCTATGCGACCGCCACAACGACAACCTACCGCGCCTCGGGAACCTTTAGCCAGAACCTGGGCGCTATCCCGGTCGGCAGCCCCAAGAACATCGCGCATTTTGTCTACGATGGTGAGGGGCTGCTGCGGTACAGCATCGACGCGCTCAATCATGTGACAGAGTTGGTCTATCGCGCCGGCGCAAGCGATATCGACGCCAATGGGCAAGTCCGTGCGACGATCCAATATGCGCAAACCATCAGCCCGAGCGATTTCAAATTCGCGACGGTGAAAGCGGCGCTCGCGAGCATCGCTGGCGACGTCAACAACCGCATCGCTTACAGCGTCTATGACGACTCTGGACGGCAGGCTTACAGCATCGACGCGGCCGGCGGACTTGTCGCCTATGCGTATGACACGTCGGGCCGGGTCACGCAGACGACGGCTTATGCGACGGCGTATACAGCCGCCAATGGCGCTGCGGCGCTGAGCGGCGTTGCCGATTCAAACTGGCAATCGACCGTCAGCGCCTGGATCGTCACCAAAGCCGGAAGCGGCGACCGCATCAGTCACAGCTATTACGACGAGCGCGGCGATGTGCTCTTCAGCGCCGACGCTGAGGGCTATATCAGCGGCTTTGCCTATGACGCGGAAGGACGCGTCGTCGCCAGCAGCCGTTACGCCAAAGCGCTGTCGGGTCCAGATCTTGCCAGCCTCAGCGCGGTGATTGCCGGCGACAAAGGCACAGCGGTTACGACCACCTACAGCTATGATGCGTTTGGTCGGGTGTCGGATATCTATGATCCGCTCGGCGCGCACACGCAGAAGACTTATTACGCCAACGGCACATTGCAGGATGTGATCGCCGCTTCTGGCCAAGGCCGCGATGAAAGCAAAACCCATACGGCCTACGATCAGGCCGGTCATGTGTTGGAAGTGACGCGCGCGTATGGCGCGCTCGAGGCCTCGAAGACGACCTATGCCTATGACGGCCTGGGCAATGTCGCTTCGATCAAAGACGGCGCCAATCACACGACGAGCTTTGCCTACGACAAAGCCGGCCATGTGCTGAGCAAGACCGATGCTGCCGGTGGGGTGACGCAATATCAGTACGATGCGTTCGGCAACGCCGTCAAAACCATCGATGCGCGCGGCAATGCGAGCTTTGCCTATTACGATCAGGCCAATCGCCTGGTGTTGTCGGTGGATGCAGAAAACTACGCGACGCAGACCGTCTACACAGCCTTTGGCGAAGTCCAAAGCGTCACCCGCTACGTCACCAAGATCACCGGCGCGCCGGTCGTGGGCGCGCAGCCGACGATCACCATCAACGCCGCCGACGCCGCCACCGCGTTTGTGTACGACAAACTGGGCCACGCCATCCAGACAACCGACGCCGCCGGCGTCAACGAAAGTGCGGCCTTCAACGCCTTTGGCCAGAAACTGGCTTCCACCAATAAATTGGGCGCTGTCACCACTTATGCCTACGATCATCGCGGGCTGTTGACGAGCCAAACCGATCCAGAGGTTGTGACGCTCAGTAATGGCACAGTTGAGGCCTCGAGCGTCACCACCAGCTTTGCTTATGATAGCCGCGGCAACCGCACCCAGATGCTGGAGGCGGCAGGCCTCGCCGAACAGCGCTCCACTACTTACACATACGATCTGGCCGATCGGCTGATCAGCCAAGCGGGCGATGCGGTGTCGGTGGCCGCATCGGCGACGGCGTTGGCAGGTTCGGCGACGCCGGTCACGTCTTATGTTTACGACCGGCGCGGCAACGTCATCCAGGTGACCGATCCGGCTGGGGCAAAGACGTTCACCTGGTATGACGATCTCGATCGCGCCGTCGAAGAGGTGAGCCCTTTGGGGACGATCACCACCTTCACCTATGACGCGGTGGGCAATGTCACTGAAAAGAAGATCTTCGCAACCCAGATTTCGCCGCCGACCGACGCCAGCGGTACAGCGCCCAATCCCGCCGGCGACTTTCGTTCGACGCAATATGTCTATGACAACGTAAATCGCCTCACCCAAGTGACGACGCCGAATATCGAAACGGCGTCTTTCACCAGCGCCTTTACGGTGACGACGGCTGCGCTGACCACGACGTATCAATACGACGCCATGGGCAATGTGGTGAAAACCACCGACGCCAACGGCGCCATCACCTGGGCCTATTTCGACAAGGCCGGCAACAAGACCACCCAAATCGACGCGCTCAATTATCGCACCGATTGGAGCTACGACACCAACAGCAACGTGCTCACCGAGACGCGCTACGCCAATGCGGGGACAACGCCCAGCGGCGTCACCAGCCCGCCGGCTTTGCCCACGCTCGACAACGCCAACGACCGCATCACCATCTTCACCTACGACAAGATGGGCCGGCGGCTGACCGAGACCCGCGGCGACAGCGTCAACAATCGCGGCCTCGTCGCCATCAACAACAGCGCCAGTCCCGGCACGACCACCAATGTCGCCGCGACCATCACCTACACCTACAACGCCCTCGGCGAAGTCGCGACCAAGACTGAAGCCACCGGCGAGACCACTGCCTACACCTATGACAGCATGGGGCGGATGACGGGCGAAGCGCATGCTTCGTTTACCGACGTCAACGGCAATGTCGCCACGCCCACGCTCAATTATAGTTATGACGGGCTGGGCAATGTCGTGCGCACGGTCGACATCGGCAAAGCCGGCGCGATTGCCGCGGCCGATCGGGTCACGGTCTCGACCTATGACAAGGCTGGCCGTCTCGCCACCAACACCGATGCGTCCGGCGCGTTGCACACCTATGTTTACGACGCCGCTGGGCGGCGGGTGCGCGATGAGTACTGGCGCACCACGCCGGCTACGAACGTCCTTGAAGCCATCGGCGCTGACTATGATGCAGAAGGCCACGTCATCCGCCAGGGCGTCATGGTCTATAGCGGCGGCGCCTGGAGCCGCGCCGGCGCCGGCCTCGACACGCAGGCGATGAGCTACAACGCCTTCGGCGAGATCGCCCAGCGCGGCTACTTCCACGATATCTCGGGCGCGCAGACGACGCTCTATGATGAGAGCTTCAGCTATGATCTGGCCGGACGTTTGTGGGCTGCCACCGGCGGCGACGGCACGACCAAGTATTTCATGTACGACGCCAACGGCAATCAGACGCTGATGGTCGCCTCATCCGGCGCCGACATCGCCGGCAAGGCCAACATCGATGCGGTGCTCGATCTCTGGGGCGCAACGCGCGCCAATGTCGGCACGACTTACGTTGCCGGCGTCATCGCTGCCATCACCCGCTATGACGGCCGCAATCAAGCCATCGAAGTCAAAGAGCCACAGCGGGAAGTGTCAGGGGCGACCAAGTACGATCTCTCCACCACCCGCGCTTACAACGCCTTTGGCGAGACCGCATACGAGATCGACGCCAACGGCAACCGCATCGATTACAGCTACAACACCATGGGGCGGCTCATACAGACGCAGAGCCCCGCGGTGCAGGGGGTCGGCGCCAACGGCTTGTACATCACCGGCTATTCTGGGTTTACGCCCAACGCCACCTCAGCGACGGCGACCACTTTCAGACCAGTTGAGTACAAATATTACGACGCCTCCGGGCGTCTCGCCGCCCAGCGCGACGCCAACGGCAATCTCACCCAATACACATTGCTCGCAGGCTCAGGCTATGGCGGCGCCCAGGCGCTCACCACCCAGGTCAAGACCGCCGACAACGCCGTTGTCGCCACTTTGTACGACATCCACGGCGATGCCCGCGTCATCCGCGATCAATTGTGGACGAGCGGGACCACCCACGCCGACGTGCAGAGCTTTGACGGCATGGGACGTCTCACCGAACTCGATCACTCCGGCGGGCTGATCGATTTCTACCAATATGACGAACTCGGCCAACGCATCCGCATCACCAATAATCTATTGGGCGCGGCCAATGCCGAGACCACCACGTACGATCAGGAAGGCCGCGTCGTCCAAAGCGTCGCCTTCGGCGGCGATGCCACGGCTTATGCCTATGCCTGGGACGGCGCGATCGCCGACATGGGGCTGACGCTGGGCGGCTGGACCACCACCACAACCGCCGCCAACGGCAAGACCAAGATCGAAAAAGACGACGCCTTCGACCGTGTCGTACAAACCACCGACATGGCCGGCGCCGTCAGCGCCACCACCTACGATCATGCCGGCCGCGCCACCCAGCGCACCGGCGGCTCTACCCAATACTACGCCTACTTCAACACCGGCAGGCTCAGCGAAGCCTATGTCACCGGCGACGACGGTTACGGCACGCAATACACCTATACCGGCATCCGCGCCGGCCACGATACCGTCGACTATCGCGGCACCACCTTCAGCTACGACAAGAACGGCAATCTCTTGACGCAAACGTTGCGCGAGACCGGCATCTATTATCAAGACCCGTTTCTCGACAGCGAGCACGTGTGGGAATATCCCGATCCCGCCGCCTTCGACCGCATCGATTCCACCGAGACGGCGACCTACGATGCGCTCAATCGGATCAGCACCTGGAGCGAGATCGGGGCCGGCGGGTTTGCGGCGGGCGAGAAGCTGCCCAACGCCACGCACACTTTCGTCTACGACGCCAACGGCAACATCCGCCGCTCGCTGGCCACGTATTATGCGCTCAACAGTCAGGGCGCCGCCGCGGGCAGCACCTCCACCCAGGACTATTGGTACAAGTATGATTCTCTGAACCGCATGACCACGTCGCAAGGCGTGCTCTCCGGCGGCGCCATCAGCCGCGGAACCACCGGCGTCGACATCGTCTACGACTATCGCGGTAATCGCCTCTATACCATCGCGGTCGTCTCCGGCACGGCTAGACGCGACGACTATGTGTACGACGCGGCCGATCGCGTCACGCAGATAAAGTCTGGTACAACTCTTACCGCGCCCAACACGCTCAGATCCGATTTCAGCTACGATCTGATGGGCCGCATGATTCTGCAGCACGACTACGCGACCAACGGAACCAGCGTGGTCTACAGCGATTCAAGAACCCTCAACGACAAAGGGCAGGTGACCAGCGAAAGCGTCTCCACCGTCAAAGGCTCGACCACCTATCTCGGTGTCTCCACCTACACGTATGGCAGCGGCTCGACTTATGCGTTGGGCTCGCCGCTGACGATTACGACCGTGAACTACGAAAACGGGGTGCAGAAGAAAACCAATCTCACCACCAACTCCTACATCTGGAGCGACGGGCCACAGCAGTGGAAGATCGACTATACGCCCGACACCAGCGCGCCCACCGTCGTTAATCACACTATCTACGGCTACGACACCATCGGCGGCCAAAACCAATTGGGCCAGATCGGCATCAGCGACGGGCGTCCGCGCACGGTGCAATTCCGCAACGATTTCATGGGCCAGGGCATCCGCCGCGACGAGACCGACAACATCACCACCGCCGGAGACCCGCACGAACTCTGGTACCGCTTCTCCGGCCGCGAGATGATCTATGTCGGCAACAATGGCACGGTCGACACCGACGAAGCCACGTCGATAAGCAACCGCACCGCATCCCAAGGCACGGGCGCCTTCTTCAACGGCGCGTCGAGCGGCACCTCCTTCGCCGATTCAGACTTGGCCTATGACTCTATAGATTCTTACGACCAGGGATCGACCGGCGGCATGTACACCGTGCGCGACGGCGACACTTTGGCCGGCATCGCCGCCAGCCTCTGGGGCGACGCGAGCTTGTGGTACAAGATCGCCGAGCTCAACGGCCTCACCGCCGACAGCGCACTGCCCACCGGCATGCCGCTCTTGATCCCCGTAGGCGTCATCCGCTCCACCAACAACGCTGCCACCTACAAACCCTACGACCCCGCCGAGATCGTCGGCAACACCATGCCCACCGCGGTCAAACCGCCAAAGTCCAAGCACAATTGCGGCGTGCTGGGCCAGATCGTGTTAGTGGTGATTGCGGCGGTTGTCGCATTCTACACCGCAGGTGCTACCGCGCAGTTCTTCGCCGGCGCCATGAACCTGAATGCAGCCGCCATCACTGCCGCGGGTGAAATTGCGACAGGCACGGCAGCCGCGGGAACGGTCACGGGCGCATCACTTGCCACGCTTGGCGCAGCTGCTGGCGGCGCGGCGGTCGGCGGCGCAGTGGGCTCCGTTGTCAGTCAAGTGGTGGGCGTCGCCACCGGCATCCAAGACAAGTTCAGCTGGAACGCTGTCGGTCTCGCAGCCATCGGTGCGGCCGCAGGGGTCGGGACCGCGAAAGTCATCCCAGGCACGAGCAACTTCGCCGCCGCCGAGCGCGGCATGGCCAACAGCGCCATCACGCAAGGCATTGGTGTCGCCACGGGCATGCAGAAGAAATTCTCGTGGGCCGCAGTGGCTGCAGCGGGTGTTGGATCAGCTGCAGGAAATGAATTCCGCCACGACTTCGGCAGCGGCATCGCCGATGCGCTGGGCGCGCGCTCTACTGATGCTGTCGTCGCGAAATCGGCGCAGTACGCGACGAGCGGCATCGTCGCCATGGTGGATGCCATCGCAGGCGCAGGCGCACGCACGCTGATCGAAGGCACCGACTTCGGCGACAACGTGCTCGCCGCACTTCCCGACGCGATTGGCTCCACGATAGGCAATGCGTTAGCGCAAGGAATAAAAGCGCAATTCGAACCACAGATCGAGGTGGCGGAAGTCACTCCCGATCATATCGACCAACTCGATTTCGGGCCGCCAATTGACATAGCCAGCCTCGTGCCGAAGCTGGACCTCACACAATTCAACAGGACTATGGCTGCCATAACGGCGCGCCAGCGCAACGCCACCGACCTGCCGATATGGGCAAGGCACGACATATTCCAGAATTGGAGTCTATTCGAGGCGAGCACCAATAGCGCGTCGCCGACGCCAAATGTTAGGTCGGATAATTTTCACGCGGGCGACACCAGCTTGTTTGGCCATGAAGGTCCATTCGCGACTTACTTCCATCGCCTGGATCAGACGGCGAGCACCTTGAGGCAGGCGGACCTTGCGCTGACTGCTGCAGATAGCGCTTTGGAGGCGGGTGACTGGCCAGCATTTGCATTGAACGAGGCGCACGGCGTGCTGCTAACGCTTGGGGGCTTCGGTCAAGCTTCGACATGGCCCCTTACTGGCTCGTTGGACGCACTAGGCCAGTCGCTCGGACACTCGCCCGCACGAGCCGAATACGACTCAGATTTTGTCGTCGGAACTTCGATGGCGATGTGGTCGGCAACTAGTCTGGCTGCCGCGCCTGGAAGGATTCCAATCGCAGGCGATTCCGATTTTATTGGCCCCCTTAGATCCAGCAACTGGAACGAATCCGTGGCGGTCTTCCGCGTCGAAGGAGCCGGAAACCAACGCGTAGTGATTGGAGGCAATGGCAGCGTTGAGATCCCGAAGGTGCTGACCCGAAGTGGAGATGAACGAAATCTATTCTTGAATTTTGGTGATTACGATCGAGCGCTCGAATTCCAAGCGCAGCACATCGAGGCATTCCCGGATACGACCATAAAGAGCTTTCAGGTGCCGAGATCATTCCTAGATGATCTGCGGACGAACGCGGTAACAGAGCCTGAGCGGTCTCTATATCCGGACAGCCCAGTCGTCGTAGACACGACCAAAGCTGTGGATCAATATGGCCTGAGTGGACGGCAGATCGATCAGCTTAGGCAAGTGATCATCCAAGGCTCAGGGAGGCCGCTGCCGACCCACTGAGACCAATGAGGGAATGATGAGCAACCAGCTCTACGAGTTTACGATGAGAAGTCTCGCGGGGCGCAGGTTGCGAGCTTCCCAAAGGCATGATTGGCGCGCTCGTGCGAACTTATGTCTTTGCGCCTGACCACCTAGTGGCCGTAAAAAAGGGAGTAAGCGCGATAACCGCCAAACATTACGTGTTTGACGACGTGGTCGGCGATGTACGTGAAATCCCAACCTCATCATGGGACCGTTACGTCTCAGAGTCGTGGCCGGACTTTGCCAATCATCTGCCATCCCAAAAAGAGCTACCGGCTCTACTAGAAAGTGGAGAAGTATTTTTTGGACCCTTTGCGGGATATGAGCGCAGGGGCTGATCTCTCGCTCTATCGGGAGAAGATGGCGACATCCGACGCTGTGGCGATAATGAACGCGCGCCCTGTCGGTGAGAATCCAAAAACGCGAATTTCTGACGCGAACCCTGCAAGCTTCGTGAGGACGACGAGCTTGCCGGTTGGCGTCCATAACATGCTTTGACCTGGTGGCGACAGGATCAGCTCTTCGTCTGGCCAAGCTAAGGGCTGCCGCTCCACACTCCAGCCATCTGCGGTGTGAGTCGACAGGCCACCGCCTCGCAGGCCGCTCACGCGAACTTTGACACCGTTGATCGGACCAATGCCTTCGGCAATCAAATTGCCGCTGTCAAACGCAAAGCGGTCGTCATCGTCGCGAGCGATTAGCTTGCCTTGGCCAGTGTCCACGACCCCTCTGCCTGCGCTAGAGATAACGAGCAGCAGGTCGGACGAGTTGGCGAATCCCACTTCTGTTAGGCCGCCAATTTGCAGAGTGGCGACGTGTCTCCAAGGCGCTGGCGGCTCCGATGGCTTCAGCGCCGTCAGTGCGTCTATCCTAGCTTTGAGCTGTTGATGGAGCGCACGAGCCATGTCTCCATGTTAGACATACAACGCTGAAAACAAAATGGGTTGCGTCGAGTCCGAGATTGAGACGCCAATGGCCAGGAACTCTAACGCCGCTTTCAGCGGCCTACGCAGGGAACTGGCGATTATCGCTGCACGCGACCGCGCCTATCATGCGCGTTTGCAAGCAGAGCTGAAGTGGGCGGCGGATATTGCTGATGTGCAGTTTTGTCCGAATGGGGAGGAAACTGCCGCTAAATCTGTGGCGATGCAGCTAGTGACCGCGCGCATGAATGAGCGCGATAGCCACGGTGTGTACCAAACAAGCGATATGAGTCTTTGGGGCGCCAATGGACCGATTGCCGACCGTGCGCGCGAAGCCACTACGGAGCGTGACGCCGCGTACGCAAACATTGATGAGGGCGTTCACAGCGGCAATTGGCTCGAAGTGGGACTCGGTGGCCTGCAGACCGTAGGCGCAGTGTTTGACTATTTGTCGTCGCCAGCAACAGGGACGCTTGAAGAACTCGGCATGGACTTAGGTCACTCGCAACAACAAGCCCGCAGCGACGCTAACTTTGTCTTCAACGGCGCCTTGCTTGCGGCAAGCTTGCCGGCAATGGGGGGCAAAGCATTCGTCGAGGCCGGACAATATGCGGCGGAAGCTGATATGGGTCTGGCCGCAGAGACAACACTCAACCCGCTAAACCCTGTGCTTGAGTTCGGCCCGAAGGGGGAAGAAATTGTCTACCGGACGATGTCCGAAGCCCACTTCGAATATCTTCAGCAGACAGGAACTCTTCTGCCAACAACCGAGACGTCGACGTCACCGCTGCTATCGTACGCCTCAAAGTACGACGGGATTACCGTCAGGCTGACGACTGCTCCGGGCACCTCCGCAAGCTTACAGGAGATCGGGATCGCGGCGAATGAGCCAGCAGCGGAGCAATTCCCCGGCATGTCAACACGAACCGGACCGTGGATGCAGACAAATACGCGCTTCAAGGTCGAAAGTGGGCAGATGACAACCCAGTTGGGACAAGGCAGGGGTATTGATATTTTTAACGCAAATCTGCTCGGGTTTGAGCGTGTGCCTAAGTGATCAGCTCAAAAAGTGTGGTATATGAGCAAACCGATGATCCAGGTTTTTGATTTGCGAGAGGACCTTCGCGCTAATCCCGATCGCGTAAGGCTGGCGCAAGCTCTCACACTCAATGCGGATAAGACCAAGATGGGGCTGAAAGGTGCGCGAGGGTTATTCGGTTCATCCGAGTGGTGGGGTAATATAGAGTCCGGCAATATGCCGACAATGCAAATTTCGGGAGTGATAGTGAGGGCTTATTACGCCGGGCAAGGCGGTAGTGGCCCAAATAACATGATCGACGTACTTACCGATGAGGGGCGGCGGGAGACGGTTGGTATTTATGTCAATGATCCTGAAAATGTGAGGTTTTTCCAAAACGGACACCGGGCCGAAGTAATCTATGCGCTCGACGAACTCAAACAACAGCCGGCCTTCGACGGTTCGGTAAACTATTCAAAGGTTGCGCTGACTATGAGGGTTTCGGCGACGCCGGTCGAATAGTGTTGCCTCCGAGAGCGGCGTTTTCGGACAGATCGCTTTCGCTTGAGCCGCGGAAAGGGTGACACACGCGGATTTTCGTTGCGTGCAAAAAGTGTGACGCCGCCTCTCTTCGTAACGGTCCAATACTAGGATAAATTCACATCTATCCAACTGCTCTCGAAGTCGGAGTATTATCCGGTCCTTGCTCCTCGTCTCGGACGAGACGGCGACCTACGATGCGCTGAACCGGATCAGCAGCTGGAGCGAGATCGGGGCCGGGGGGTTTGCGGCGAGCGAGAAGCTCCCCAACGCCACGCACACTTTCGTCTACGACGCCAACGGCAACATCCGCCGCTCGCTGGCCACGTATTATGCGCTCAACAGTCAAGGCGCCGCCGCGGGCAGCACCTCCACCCAGGACTATTGGTACAAGTATGATTCTCTGAACCGCATGACCACGTCGCAAGGCGTGCTCTCCGGCGGCGCCATCAGCCGCGGAACCACCGGCGTCGACATCGTCTACGACTATCGCGGTAATCGCCTCTATACCATCGCGGTCGTCTCCGGCACGGCTAGACGCGACGACTATGTGTACGACGCGGCCGATCGCGTCACGCAGATAAAGTCTGGTACAACTCTTACCGCGCCCAACACGCTCAGATCCGATTTCAGCTACGATCTGATGGGCCGCATGACCCTGCAGCACGACTACGCGACCAACGGAACCAGCGTGGTCTATAGCGACAGCCGCACCCTCAACGCCAAGGGGCAGGTGACCAGCGAGAGCGTGTCTACAGTCAGAGGCTCAACCACCTATCTGGCGGCGTCCAGCTACACTTATGGCGCCGGCGCCAGCTACGCGCTCGGTTCGCCGCTGACGATCACCACCATCAATTACGAAAACGGCGTGCAGAAGAAGACCAATCTCACCTCCAACTCGTACTTCTGGAGCGACGGGCCGATCCAAGCGCAGATCGACTACACGCCGGACACCAGCGCGCCCACCGTCGTCAACCACACCACTTACAATTACGACCGCATCGGCGGGCAGAACCAACTCGGCCAGATCGTCATCAATGACGGGCGCCCGCGCACGGTGCAATTCCGCAACGACTTCATGGGCCAGGGCATCCGCCGCGACGAGACCGACAACATCACCACCGCCGGCGATCCCCACGAACTCTGGTACCGCTTCTCCGGCCGCGAAATGATCTATGTCGGCAATAACGGCAGCGTCGACACAGACGAAGCCACCTCGGTCACCAACAGGACCGCCGCCCAAGGCACGGGCGCCTTCTTCAACGGGGCCTCGAGCGGCACGTCGTTTGCCGACTCCGATCTCGCTTACAACTCGATCAACTCCTACGACCAAGGCTCCACCGGCGGCATGTACACCGTCCGCGACGGCGACACGCTGGCGTCCATCGCCTCCAGCCTCTGGGGCGACGCGAGCTTGTGGTACAAGATCGCCGAACTCAACGGATTGACCGCAGACAGCGCGCTCCCGACCGGCATGCCGCTCCTGATCCCCGTCGGCGTCATCCGTTCCACCAACAACGCCACAACCTACAAGCCCTACGATCCGGCGGAAGTGGTGGGCAACACCATGCCCACCGCGGTCAAACCGCCAAAGAGCAAGCACAATTGCGGTTTCTTCGGACAGATCATCGCCGCGGTGGTGGCGTTCGTCGTGGCTCGCATTTTGGACAGCTTCGTGCCTGGACTTGGAAGCGCGGTGGGGACGGCTATTCGCGGCTTCGCGATCGCGGCGACGGCCGACGCAGCAAGTCAAGAAGCCGCAATACAAATGGGGATCCAGGATAAGTTCTCCTGGAACCAAGTTGCGACTGCGGTCATCAGCGCCGGCGTGAATATGGCCAATCCTGGTGCTGCGGTAGCCTCTAAGCTCGGCTTCGCTGAGACCTTCACCGCCTACGCCGTCAACAACGCGGCCACGCAGGGGCTCGCGATGGCAGTGGGCGCACAACGCAAATTCTCGTGGAGCGGCGTTGCCGCCGCGGGCGTAGGCGCTGTCGTTGGCGACTATGTCAGCACCAAGTTCGGACCCGGACTCACCAAGGCGTTGGCCGGAAATCCAGCGTCTTCCAACTACAAACTGAATCTCGCCAACGCCACACTCGCCACCCAAAGCATCGTCGACATGTCCAATCTGATGACCAACGCCGCAACGCGTTCGCTCATCGACGGCACAGACTTCGGCGACAACATCATGGCGGCGCTGCCAGATTTCATCGGGCAAACTATCGGGAGTGCGATAGCGGGCGGAATTAGCGGATCGAGTTCGAAAGCGGCGTATCTGAAAAAGTTGGACGCCGAGAAAATCATCGCCCAGAAGAACGCGGCTGGCGCCGCCATCGTGGCCGAGAAGCTCGCGCAGGCGACGGCCACCGACGCGTCGGCGACGCCCCAAATAGGCAATTTAACAACTGAGCCTGAGCAGGCGCCTTCTACTCTATGGGTCGAGGCACAATGGAATGGACAAAGCTGGCCGCCAATGACTCCCGAAGCACGGGCGCGCGAGCTTATGCCGGACATTGCAGCCTTACTGGATGGCTCTCGGACGCCTGTTCCTGATGCTGCGACGTTACGGAGCCTCGTGGCACAGACTGGTCAAATCACGCCCGAAATGTATGACGCCATGCAGCAGCGTAACCTCGTAACAAGCGACATATTGCCGAGTGGCATCTATCAAGTGGAATTCACGCCGTCTTTGGCGGGAGCGGTTCCGATTGTCGGCACTGAGCACAGTCAATGGGTATATGTGACGCCCGCTGGCGATTCGTATGTCTTGTCGGCTGGTCCGTCAGGCAACGATCTCGACGTTATCACAGGGAGCTTTGATGGGACCGCGACGCCCCACTCACTTGGATCAGTTGTTGGCGGAGATAGGAGGCAATCGATTTTGTTGTTCAATACCGTTTTGCCACAGGGGACGAGTGCAGAGCAGGCCTGGGCTCATCTAAACGCAATAGGGCGACAGGTCGATAACGCGCACCTCCACTACAATTTCGATAGCCAGAATAGTAACTCGTTCTTCTACACGTCCGCAGGTGCAGCGCACATCGGCGTAAATAACACACACATCACGCCCGGCTCGCAGACGAATCTTCTGTCCATCATTGCGGGTCGCAGCCCTCAGCACCCCGTTGCCACCGGTCCCGGAAATAGTTCTAATGCATCTCATTGAGCATCAGCTGCGGGTTTTAGCCATGAGGTTTTTCCGGAACGTCATTGCAATAGTGGTGCTGACGTCGATCGTTTGCGGTTGCGCTTCACACGAAGAGGGGCGCGATACGTTTTTCGCCAATTTTCGGGACGTGTGTTTGGAATCGAGCTCTTCGCCGAACCTGGCCGCTCATGCAGCCGATACATCTGGGTGGAATACCGTCGCGCAGGCGCCTTTCGCGGTCCCGCTCCCACTGAACCTCGATCTAACTAACTTTCATACCTGGACTAAGACGCTGGGGCAGGAAACGCTGGTGGTGATCACGTCTAACGGGTGGACCCGTTCTCACGAGCCAAGGCTTCCGGTTGAGGCGTGTTCGATGATGGCAACAGGTGTTGAGGGCGACGCGCTGGCGCGGGTATCGCAGTGGGCGCAGGTCGAACCCAATGCCGCTATGCCCGGGGCGAGTTATTTTCTTTTCGCGGACGCTGGGCACAGAAGAATTCATCTATCAGAGGCAGATATCGCGTCGGAAACGCAGAGGGGGCATGCCGTTTTTTCTTTAACGATAAGCACGCAATCTAATCATACCGTCGCAAACTATGTGCGTCTGCTGCCACCGGATCGCAATCTGCAATAATGAAAGCGGTCTCGCCAAACAAAGAAGCACTTCGTAAGGCAAGATAAGTCGTCTCCGGCACGGCGCGGCGTGATGATTACACGTATGATGCGGCCAGCCGGGTCACGCAGATAAAGTCTGGTACAACTCTTACCGCGCCCAACACACTCCGCTCAGCCTTCAGCTATGACCTCATGGGGCGCATGACGCTGCACAATGACTACGCCACCAATGGCACGAGCGTGGTCTATAGCGACAGCAGAACCTTGAACGCCAAAGGGCAGGTGACCAGCGAGAGCGTGTCCACGGTCAGAGGCTCAACCACCTATCTGGCGGCGTCCAGCTATACTTATGGCGCCGGCGCCAGCTACGCGCTCGGTTCGCCGCTGACGATCACCACCGTGAACTACGAAAACGGCGTGCAGAAGAAGACCAATCTTACCTCCAACAGCTATTTGTGGAGCGACGGTCCGCTGCAATTGCAGATCGACTACACGCCCGACACCTCCGTGCCGGGCACCGTCAATCACACCACTTATTATTACGACACCATCGGCGGCCAAAACCAATTGGGTGAGATTGGCATCAATGACGGGCGCCCGCGCACGGTGCAGTTTCGCAACGACTTCATGGGCCAGGGCATCCGCCGCGACGAGGCCGACAACATCACCACCGCCGGCGATCCCCACGAACTCTGGTACCGCTTCTCCGGCCGCGAGATGATCTATGTCGGCAACAATGGCAGCGTCGACACCGACGAAGCCACCTCCATAACCAACCGCACCGCCAGCCAAGGCACGGGCGCCTTCTTCAACGGGGCCTCGAGCGGCACATCGTTTGCCGACTCCGATCTCGCGTACGACTCCATCGACAGCTACGACCAAGGCTCGACCGGCGGCATGTACACCGTCCGCGACGGCGACACGCTGGCCTCCATCGCCTCCAGCCTCTGGGGCGACAGCTCACTCTGGTACAAGATCGCTGAACTGAACGGCCTGACCGCCGACAGCGCGCTCCCGACCGGCATGCCGCTCCTGATCCCCGTCGGCGTCATCCGTTCCACCAACAACGCCACAACCTACAAACCCTACGATCCCGCCGAAATCGTCGGCAACACCATGCCCACCGCGGTCAAACCGCCAAAGAGCAAGCACAATTGCGGCGTGCTGGGGCAGATCGTGCTTGTGGTGATAGCAGCGGTCGTGGCGTTCTACACCGCAGGTGCGGCCGCGCAGTTCTTCGCGGGCGCCATGAACCTGAACGCAGCCGCCATCACTGCCGCGGGTGAAATTGCGACAGGCACGGCAGCCGCGGGAACAGTCACGGGCGCATCACTCGCCACGCTTGGCGCAGCTGCGGGCGGCGCGGCAGTCGGCGGCGCAGTTGGCTCCGTCGTCAGCCAAGCCGTTGGCGTCGCCACCGGCATCCAAGACAAGTTCAGTTGGAACGCGGTCGGTTTGGCGGCTATCGGCGCTGCAATTGGGGTTGGCACTGGAAAATACATCAAGGGCACCAGCAATTTCGCCGCCGCTGAGCGTGGCATGCTCAACAGCGCCATAACCCAAGGCATCGGTGTCGCCACCGGCATGCAGAGCAAATTCTCGTGGGCGGCGGTTGCCGCCGCAGGCATAGGCTCGGCTGCGGGAAATGAATTCCGCCACGACTTCGGAGACAGCATCACCGGCGCTCTTTCCGGTCACGCAGCCGCCAACACCGCCGCTTATCAGAGCGCACAATTCGCCATCAGCGGCATCGTCGCGATGGTCGACGCCATTGCGGGCGCTGCCACCCGCACGCTCATCGAAGGCACAGACTTCGGCGACAACGTTCTCGCCGCACTTCCCGACGCGATTGGGTCGACAATAGGAAATGCGCTGGCGCAAGGTCTGACGTCTCAAATTACAGCTGCAGAAGAGCGCCACCGCGCGCAGGAAGCAGCCGCGAGTATTGCAGCGCGAGTCGCAGAGATTGAGGCAACGACGCTTCCGCCTCCCACCACGGGTGCGGTTCCGAGCGATTCACGCATACAGTTTCAGGATAAAGACGTTATTCTGCAGCCGGGGCAAAGCATTACACGTCCCTCGCTCGATATCGGTTACGATGACGAGGGAAACATGATCCGGGTCGGATCGGACACCGAACATGTTTACACAAACACGGGAACGACGGAGATCGACATCATCCCGGGGGCACAGATAAACGAAGACGGTGGAATAACCTACGTCATGCAGAACAGGAACGATGGGGCATCCTACTCCGCCAGAGTTGCTGGAGAAGTGGGAATATACGATTTCTCCCAACTCCACCTCCAGATCACCGACCAACTCAAGCCTGGCATTGCTGAAATCAGATGGCTCTCGCAGGCATGGCGCGAAGCGTCGCCAGCAGCGCAGCGCATGATCATGGCGGGCTCTCAGCTGCCAGGTGCGTTTGAGGGCCTGATTCTGAATGTTGTGTCGCCGAGAGCGGCGCAGGGAATGGCTGATATGCTTGAGCCGCTCGTGAACGCTGGAGCATCGGCCTTCAACGAGATCAATGCTGAAAACGTTGCGAATGGCTATTATTCCCCGCGAACGCAAGCTCAGATCAACGAGATGGCGCCTGTGGTCCTCGCGGTCGCCGGCGCGGTGCTGGCCATGATAAGTGGTCGTCGTGCGGGGCCGCGCGAGCTTAGAATGCCGGGTGTTGTAAATCTGGAGCGCCTTGGTGAACTAAGAGCGCTGGCGCCTCGTGCATCGCCAGGAGAGCTGGCCGCTGCTGTCGAATTGCAAGGGCGGCTGGGTGGTCGGTTGACCGGAGGCGCCACAAGCGAACTCGACTTCGTGTTCACCTCCGGACCATATCGCGGAAAGACTGTCGATTTCATGCTGACGCCATCGACTACGGCAGAGGAGGGTAGGATCAATCAGCATTTTGAGCAGAATGCTGATATCTTTGAATCGCAGCTAACCAGACATTTGGGCAAGGCGGACTTGGTGCCTATAGACACGCGGTTTCTAACGCCCGCCAATCGAGGCTTGCTTGACGGCATGATTGGCCGTTTACATCCCGAAGAGCAACGTCGAGTCATTTTGATGAGGTAGTCGCATGGCAGGTGGGATCGACATATCAAAGGAAGCGGGCGTCTCCATAGGGGGCGGCGCCTTCCGGACGATCATTGAGCAGATCAGATCTGAAATAATCCGGAGCGGCGGCGAGGCCCATATTCGCAAAATCTATCACGGCAATGATGAAGCGTGCTTGAACTTCATCTCTGTGAGGGACCAGGATCAGGAAGGCTTCAACCTATTCTATCGAGCAGCTGTTGCCGCATCAGAGAGCGCCGCTCGTACTCATCCCGAAGACTCGAACATTTGGAGCGAACTGCTTACAAAGTTGCGCGCCGATCCTCGTCACGCGGCGTGATGAGCGCGCATGACGGGAGAGGTGACACGCACGCGTTTGTCTGGTGACGAAATACAACGCTTCGCTCTTTGAAATCGTGAATAGCTATTTGCCGCGAACGGGAACGCGTGCCGTGCGCGACGCCGCCAGCGCGTGACCTCTAAATAGGGGGATAGATTCACAATCTATCCGACTGCTCTGGAAGTTAGCGTATTATCCGCTGTCTTTTCGTCTCCGACGAAATAGCCACCTACGATGCGCTCAATCGCATCAGCACCTGGAGCGAGATCGGGGCTGGGGGGTTTGCGGCGGCGGAGAAGCTGCCGAACGCCACGCACAATTTCGTCTACGACGCCAACGGCAACATCCGCCGCTCGCTGGCCACGTATTATGCGCTCAACAGTCAGGGCGCCGCCGCGGGCAGCACCTCCACCCAGGACTATTGGTACAAGTATGATTCTCTGAACCGCATGACCACGAGCCAAGGTGCGCTCTCGGGCGGCGCCATCAGCCGCGGAACCACCGGCGTCGACATCGTCTACGACTATCGCGGTAATCGCCTCTATACCATCGCGGTCGTCTCCGGCACGGCTAGACGCGACGACTATGTGTACGACGCGGCCGATCGCGTCACGCAGATAAAGTCTGGTACAACTCTTACCGCGCCCAACACGCTCAGATCCGATTTCAGCTACGATCTGATGGGCCGCATGACCCTGCAGCACGACTACGCGACCAACGGAACCAGCGTGGTCTATAGCGACAGCCGCACCCTCAACGCCAAGGGGCAGGTGACCAGCGAGAGCGTGTCTACAGTCAGAGGCTCAACCACCTATCTGGCGGCGTCCAGCTACACTTATGGCGCCGGCGCCAGCTACGCGCTCGGTTCGCCGCTGACGATCACCACCATCAATTACGAAAACGGCGTGCAGAAGAAGACCAATCTCACCTCCAACTCGTACTTCTGGAGCGACGGGCCGATCCAGGCGCAGATCGACTACACGCCGGACACCAGCGCGCCCACCGTCGTCAACCACACCACTTACAATTACGACCGCATCGGCGGGCAGAACCAACTCGGCCAGATCGTCATCAATGACGGGCGCCCGCGCACGGTGCAATTTCGCAACGACTTCATGGGCCAGGGCATCCGCCGCGACGAGACCGACAACATCACCACCGCCGGCGATCCCCACGAACTCTGGTACCGCTTCTCCGGCCGCGAGATGATCTATGTCGGCAATAACGGCACGGTCGACACCGACGAAGCCACCTCGGTCACCAACAGGACCGCCGCCCAAGGCACGGGCGCTTTCTTCAACGGGGCCTCGAGCGGCACGTCGTTTGCCGACTCCGATCTCGCTTACAACTCGATCGACTCCTACGACCAAGGCTCCACCGGCGGCATGTACACCGTCCGCGACGGCGACACGCTGGCGTCCATCGCCTCCAGCCTCTGGGGCGACGCGAGCTTGTGGTACAAGATCGCTGAACTGAACGGCCTGACCGCCGACAGCGCACTCCCGACCGGCATGCCGCTCCTGATCCCTGTCGGCGTCATCCGTTCCACCAACAACGCCACAACCTACAAACCCTACGATCCCGCCGAAATCGTCGGCAACATTCGCGCCGGATCGAGCCGATCAGCCGTTCGGCATGGCCGTTCTGCCAGGGGTGAATGCGTCTGCGTCGGCCGGTCGTCGAGGTCAAGCGCGCGGATGCGGTCGCGGAAGGCCGCGCCATAGAGCCGGTCATTTGTCACGCACCAGAAATTGCGGCGCGTGAGCAGCCCGAAAGGCCGCGCCGAGCTGCGCGGCCAGCCAGAGCGCGGTGGGTGATCGGTCGCCTCGATATGAAGGATGCGCCGGCGCCGATGAGCGAGCACGATGAAGGCGTAGAGACGCTTGAACACGACGGTCCGCACCGATGCGGAAGAGGCGGCTAATGGGGCTGACAGCCGCGATTTCCCGGTATTTTTCCCAGTTAGCGGGAAAGTTGGCAGAGAGCGAATCCCCTGGGACTGTCCACGCCACCAACGCTTTTGGCGCTTGCCTACCTCTAGTTGTACATCAACATCAGCGCCGCTGCGATTGACGTGTGTCGGCGAATTTGTTTCCGCGGTCGCTCGCCTTCGTGACATCGCGCACGTATCTGCGATGCGCAAGGTACTTCCGATGACTGCCGTAAGCGTTACTATTCAAGTGGCTTTTGGGGGCGATTATGGGCGTTTGGTCACCGGGTCCGGGAGCGACCGCGGGAAATGATACTTTCACCGGCACGAGCGCCAATGAATCTGCAAGTGGCCTCGCAGGCAACGACACGCTGACAGGCGGTGGCGGCACGGATTTCCTAGACGGCGGCGATGGCGACGACATTTTCGTCATCAAGGCGGTCGGCGATCTCAGCGCTGGCGACAGTTACATCGGAGATGATTTTCCATCCGTTGGCTTTGACACCATGCGCCTCATGGTGGGTGGCGTGTTCAATTTTTCCGGCGTCAGTATTTTCTCGGTCGACACAATCACCCTTGCGGCCAATGCGACGCTGAATTTCCTGCAGGATGATGGTTTTGGGCTGCCCTCAGGCGCCAGTGGCAACCAAAACATCAACGCGCAAAATCACACAGCAACGCTGAATTTCGCTGCCATCAATGATTTTGGCATCGACCTCTCGCAGTGGACCTTCACCAACGGCAACTTCACCATCAACATCAGCGCCACTGCGGCCACTGCGAGCGACAGCTACACGCTCGTCGGATCAAACCTTGCCGACACGATCACCGGCAGCATCGGCCCGGATCAACTGCACGGCGGGGGAGGCGTGGATACGCTGATCGGCGGCGCGGGCAACGATATCTATTCGATCGACACCCTTGAGGACGTCAACGACAGGATCACCGAAACAGCCACAGGCGGCACGGATACCGTGCAGGCTTTTGTCAGCTATTCCTTGGCGCTCGCGCCTTTTGTCGAAAAAATTGTTGGCGAAGTCGCGGGCCTGACGCTCACCGGCAATAGCGGTGACAATCTTTTGGCCGGCCAAGGCGCGGATACGCTCATCGGTGGCCTAGGCAATGACACCTATTCAATCGCCGCGGGGAGCACGAGCACTATTGTCGAGAATGCGAACGAGGGGATCGATACGATCGAGTATCGTTTCCGTTTCACCTCGACGTCCATCAGTCTCGCGGCTCTACCGAATGTCGAGAACATTCATGTTGTCACCGAAGGACAGACCGCGGGCGTGACCGCGACGGTTACCGCGACTGGCAACGCATTAGACAACGACATCAGTGTTAGCCTCAGCCTGCCGACTAATGACGTCATCGATGGCGGCGCCGGCAACGACACGATGGCGGCTGGAAAAGGCGACGATATCTATGTCGTCGATTCCGTGGGGGATGTCGTGATCGAAGCTGCGTCGAGCGGCACGGACACCATCCGCACGACGCTCGCCTCTTTTGATCTTTCGTCTGCCGCCAACATCGAAAACTTGGTTTACATTGGCGCTGGCGATTTCCAGGGCAGCGGTAGCGCACTTGCGAACGTCATCACCGGCGGCGCGGGCAATGACACGCTGAGCGGCGGGGCTGGCGTGGATAGCCTCATCGGCGGCGAGGGCAACGACATCCTCATCGCGCGCGCGAGCGAGGCGGCATCTGGCGAGACCTTTGACGGCGGCGCCGGCAACGATACGATCGCCATGTTCGGCTCGGTCGATTTCACCGCCGACACCGTCACCTCCATCGAAGCGGTGACCTTCAACCTGGAGACGGGCGCCGAAACCTCGCTGACGGCGGTCTTCACCACCCAGCAGTTCGGCAATTTCGACGTCACTGGAAGCGCTGCGGCGGATGTGCTGGAGATCGTCAATAACGGCATTGCCTTTGACGGCACGTCGGCGGGCGGTGGGACCTTCACCAATTGGAGCGCAGACGACAAGCTCGTCTATGTCGGGTCAACCGGCGCCGACGATTTTACCGGCACGAACGGCGTCGATGTTCTGATTTCAAACGGCGGCGTCGACTTCCTCAATGGCTCCGCAGGAGACGACTATCTCGTTTCCGCGGGGAATTTCGGGCAGGCCCTGATAGGAGGTTCCGGCGTCAACACTCTGATCGTCGCCAGAGGCCTTCAGATCAACGACCCCGCCAGCGCGTTAAATGGATATTACGAATCCAATTTCTTCGGCGACCAACTAGGCGGCATCTCGAAATTGAATTTTGGGTCTCCGATATCCGCCGTGTTCAGCAATGACCTAACAGTCAACAAGGTCGCTGACTTCGACAGCTTCGCGACCGAGTCGGGTGCAATCTCACTGCTGCTAGACGTCACCGGTGTCGCGGGTCTTAGCGATGTAATTCACATCACCATGAGCGGTTTGGGAAATGTCTCGCTGGAAAGTTGGACGTTCCACGATTGGACTTCATTTGGCGCCGACCAGTCCCTCGCGGCTGCGGATGCGATTCTCATCGATGGCAACGATCAGACGAATGACATCTCTGGTTCCCAGCAAGGAGATATCATCCATGGCGGCGGCGGCGACGATTTTCTCGTCGGCAATGGCGGGCTCGATCTGATCGACGGTGGCGATGGCGACGATTTGCTAGAAGGCGACGCCGGCGCAGACGTGCTCATTGGCGGCGCCGGCGCCGACACCGTCAGATATGAAAACTCCGCTGCAGCTGTGCTGGTCGATCTCACCGCGGGCATTGGCGCGGGCGGGGATGCGCAGGGCGACACGCTGAGCGGCGTTGAAAACCTGATCGGCTCGGCGTTCGACGACACATTGAAGGGCGATGGCGGCGCCAACAGCTTGAGCGGCGGCGACGGCAACGACGTGCTGATCGGCGCCGCCGGCGCCGATGCCTTGGATGGCGGCGCAGGCGTTGACATCGCCAGCTACGCCGATGCGGGCGCTGGCCTGCAGGCAAGCCTTGCCGCGCCCGCCGGCAATACCGGCATCGCCGCCGGCGACAGCTACATCTCCATCGAAGGCTTGTTCGGCTCGGCCTTCAACGACGTGCTGACCGGCGACGACAACGCCAATGTGCTCTCCGGCGGCGCGGGCAACGACATCCTCGATGGCGGCTTGGGCGCGGACACGCTGTCGGGCGGGATCGGCAACGACACTTATATTGTCGACAATACCGGCGATGTGGTGATCGAAGCCGGCGGCACGGATGTGGTGCAGGCTTCGGTGTCGTACACGATCGGCAACGGCGTCGAGAACCTGACGCTGACCGGGGTTGGCGCCATTAACGGCACAGGCAATTCCATCTCCAACGTCATCGCCGGCACCAGCGCCGCCAACACGCTCTCGGGCCTGGACGGCAACGATCTCCTGCAAGGCGGCGGCGGCGACGACACGCTGATCGGCGGCAACGGCAACGACATCCTGGTGGGCGGGCTGGGCGCGGACCAAATGTCGGGCGGCATCGGCGACGACATCTATGTGGTCGACAATGTCGCCGACGTGGTCAGCGAAGCCGGCGGCAACGATCTGGTGCAAGCCTCGATCAGCTTCACCCTCGGCAACGGCATGGAGAGCCTGGCGCTGACGGGTTCGGCGGCTATCGACGGGACCGGCAATGCGCTCTCCAACGCCATCACCGGCAATGCCGGTAACAACACGCTCTCCGGACTTGACGGCAATGACGGCATTATCGGCGGCGACGGCGACGACGCCATTTTCGGCGGCAATGGCGCTGACCGGCTGACCGGGGGCAATGGCAACGATTATCTCGATGGCGGCGCAGGCGCCGATCAGCTCTCCGGGGGCTTGGGCAACGACACGTATATCGTCGACAATCTGGGCGACACCGTCACCGACAATGGCGGGGGCTTCGACACCGTACTGTCGTCGGTGAGCTTCAGCATGGGCGTCGGCATCGAAGTGCTGACGCTGACGGGGCTCAGCGCCATCAATGGCGTCGGCAACGCGCTCTCCAACCAGATGAGCGGCAATGCCGGCGCCAACACGCTGACCGGCAATGACGGCAACGACGTGCTGCAAGGCCAGGACGGCGACGATGTGCTGATCGGCGGCAATGGCGCTGACGTGCTGATCGGCGGCGCCGGGGCCGACACCTTTGTGTATCAGGCCGCTTCCGACTCCGCCGCCGCGGCCCACGACATCATCAAGGACTTCCAGAAGGGCGTGGATCTGATCGATCTGTCGGCCGTGCACACCGATGTCAGCGACGCCTTCTTCTTCACCCAGAGCGGCTCGACCTCGATCCTGCACGTCGACCTCGGCGGCAACGGCGCCGACGACATGATCATCAACATCAACAACACCAGTGGGCTTACGGCAGCCGATATCATCTGGGGGCCGTGAGGGCCTCAGTCTTTGGCGAGCAGCGCTTTGACGATCAGTTCGGCAGCGGCCGCAGGATCGCTGCGCGTGGTGTCGATGTGAATTTCGGGATCGGCTGGCCGTTCGTACGGACTGTCGACGCCGGTAAAGTTGCGCAGCTCGCCGGCGCGCGCCTTCTTATAGAGACCCTTAACATCGCGCCGTTCGGCCTCCGCGAGCGGCGTATCGACGAACACCTCGAAGAACTCGCCCGCCTGCATCAGATCGCGGGCAAGTTGACGCTCGGCGCGGAACGGCGAGATGAACGACACCAGCACGATCAGGCCGGCGTCCGCCATGAGTTTCGAAACTTCGGCGACACGGCGGATATTCTCGACACGATCGGCATCGGTAAAGCCAAGATCGCGATTGAGCCCGTGGCGGATATTGTCGCCGTCGAGCAGGATGGTGTGATGACCCAGCGCATTGAGCCGCTTGTCCACCAAATTGGCGATGGTCGATTTGCCGGCGCCGGAGAGGCCGGTGAACCAAAGCACCGCCGGCCGTTGGTGCTTTTGCTCAGCGCGCGACTCGCGCGTCACATCGAATGCCTGCCAGTGCACGTTCTGCGCGCGGCGTAGCGAGAAGTTGATGAGCCCCGCGCCAGCTGTGCCGTTCGACATGCGGTCGATCAGGATGAAACCGCCCATGTCCTGATTGTCGGCGAACGAATCGAAGGCCACAGTTTGATCGAGGCTGATGTTGCAGACCGCGATCTCGTTCAGCTCCAGCACTTTCGAGGCAAGACGTTCGAGCGTGTTGACGTTCACCTTGTACTTGATGTCGGTGATTTGGGCAGTGACGGTCTTGGCGCCGATCTTTAGCAGATAAGAGCGGCCGGGCAGGAGCGGTTCGTCGGCCATCCAGATGATGGTGGTTTCGAATTGATCGGCGCGCTCAGCCGGAGCGTCCGCGGCGCTGACGACGTCGCCGCGTGAGCAATCGATCTCGTCGGTGAGCGTCAGCGTCACCGATTGGCCGGCGACAGCTTCCGGCAAATCACCGTCCTTGCTGACAATGCGCGCAATCGTGCTGAGGCGACCCAATGGCGAAATACGAACGCGGTCGCCAGGGGCGATGCGGCCGCCGGCGATGAGGCCGGAAAAGCCGCGAAAATTTTGGTTGGGCCGGTTCACCCACTGCACCGGCATGCGGAATGGACCGTTGGCGCGGCGCGCTTCGTCAATCTCGACGAATTCGAGCACGTCAAGCAGCGAAGGACCCTTGTACCAGGGCGCTATGTTGCTGCGCGCGGCAATGTTGTCGCCTGTGAGCGCTGAAACGGGAATGGCGTGAAAGTTTTGCAGGCCGATTTGCGCGGCGAAGTCGGCATATTCGCTTTCGATCGTGTCGAACGCTTCCTGCGACCAGCCGACGAGATCCATTTTGTTGATCGCCAGCACAACATGGCGGATGCCCATCAGCGAGACGAGGTAGGAGTGCCGGCGCGTCTGCGTCAGCACGCCTTTGCGTGCATCCACGAGAATGACGGCAAGATCGGCAGTGGACGCGCCCGTCACCATGTTGCGCGTATAGTGTTCATGGCCTGGCGTATCGGCGACGATGAACTTGCGTTTTTCGGTGGTGAAGAACCGGTAGGCCACGTCGATGGTGATGCCTTGCTCGCGTTCGGCGGCGAGACCGTCGACCAGAAGCGCGAAATCGATGTCCGCGCCTTGCGTGCCGGCCGCCTTGGAATCCGCCTCGAGCGCCGAGAGTTGGTCTTCGAAGATCATCTTCGAATCGTAGAGTAGGCGGCCGATCAAGGTGGATTTGCCGTCGTCGACGCTGCCGCAAGTGATGAACCGCAGCAGCGACTTCTTCTGATGCTTCGTCAGGTAGGCGTCGATATCGGTAGTAATGAGGTCCGAAATGGTCATGCGCGGAACCGGCAGAGCCAAATCGTGTGATGACCGCAGGTCGGGTCGTTAGCGACATGCGCGACTTCTTCGATGCCGTTTTGCTCAAACAGCGCGCGATATTCCTCCGGCGCCAGCGAGCCGTGATAGAGCGGATCGCCCTGAAACTCACTCATTGTTACGCCATGTTCGGGGCCGCTGGTGAACATGAGCGCGGCTCCCGGTGCAGCGTGAGCGCGGAGCACGGGAAACATCGCGGTTTGATCTCCGGGCGTCAGGTGAAAGAAGCTATCCCACAGCAGCAACCCATCGAAACGTCGGCCAAGCGCGAGCGTGCGCATGTCCGCTTCGATCCATTCGCGTTGAGGGTGGCGCTTGTGCGCAAACGCGAGCAGCGGCGCCGAGCTATCGACCCCCGTCAGCACATAGGCTTGTGCGATGAGAAAATCCGCGATCGGCTGACCGGCGCCGCATCCGATGTCGAGGATCGAACCGCCTGCCGGAATGAGCGCGCAAAAACGATCGAGCCAGGGCCGCTCGAACAACACACCCGGGCCGCGCGCCTTCGCCCATGCGTCTGCATGACGTTGGTAAAGTTCGACGATGTCGGTCGCCGGTGATGCTGCGCGTTGCATCAGAAATAGCCTTCCTGCTTCTTCTTCTCCATGCTCGCGCTTTGATCGTGATCGATGACGCGGCCTTGGCGCTCGCTGGTGGTGGTCAGCAGCATTTCCTGAATGATCGCGGTCAGCGTCTCGGCATTGCTTTCGATGGCGCCGGTGAGCGGATAGCAGCCCAGCGTGCGAAAGCGGACCTTCTTGATCTGCGGTGTTTCGCCTTTCGCTAGCGGCAGGCGTGCGTCGTCAACCATGATCAACGCGCCATTGCGCTGCACCACCGGGCGCGGCGCAGCAAAATAAAGGGACACGAGCGGGATATTCTCAAGCTGGATGTATTGCCACACATCGAGCTCGGTCCAGTTCGAGAGCGGAAAAACCCGGATCGACTCGCCTTTGTGCTTGCGCGCGTTGTAGAGGCGCCAAAGCTCGGGGCGCTGGTTCTTCGGGTCCCAGCGATGATTGGCGGAGCGGAAGGAGAAGATGCGCTCCTTGGCGCGACTCTTCTCTTCATCGCGGCGCGCACCGCCGAAAGCGGCATCGAAGCCGTATTTGTCGAGTGCTTGTTTCAGACCTTCGGTCTTCCAGAGATCGGTGTGCAGCGCTGAGCCGTGATCGAACGGATTGATGCCGCGCGCTTCGGCGTCCGGGTTCCTGTGCACGATCAGCTCGAACCCGAGCTCCTTGGCCATGCGTTCGCGCATCTCGTACATGGCTTTGAACTTCCAGGTCGTATCGACATGGAGCAGCGGGAAGGGCGGCGGCGCCGGATAGAACGCCTTCATCGCCAGATGCAGCATCACCGCGCTGTCTTTGCCGATGGAATAGAGCATCACCGGCCGATCGGCCTCGGCCACGACTTCGCGCATGATGTGGATGCTCTCGGCCTCGAGACGCTGCAAGTGCGTCAGGCTCGCCGTGCGCGATGGCGGAGTGCTCGTGTCCATGTGAGCGCGCATTTTCGCTCACCGGGGGCCGTTAGGTAAAGGCGAGTTTGTAGTTAAGCGCGGCTCTGCAGCGCCTGGAATTCCGGTTTGGCGAGAAGTTCGGCCTGTGCGCGCCGGCTGCGATAGAGGAAATCGCCCGGCAAGCCGAGCCGCTTGCAGGCTTCCACCGGCGGCGAATTGGGCGGCGCCACGCGTTCGGCGACGGCGCCTAGCGCCTTGAGCGTCAGTCTCGCCAACGGTTTCAGATCATATTCCGCCCCGAGTTCGAGGCGCGCGCGCACGACCGGGGGGAGGATCGACACGGCAGCGCAGGCGACAGCCTTGCCGAGACTCTTCGGCGCGCCGGTCTCACGGCTCGCATTGGCGAAAATGTCGAGGAATTCGCGATTGATGGGGTGCGGCTCAAAGCGGGGCAGCAAGGCGTTCATCTGCGCAAAGAAGTCGGCGTTGGACGTGAGCGGATGCTGTACGCCGTAGAGGCGCGCCACCGGCGTGCCCTCGTCGTAGTAGCGGCGCTCGTCTTCCATGGTGAGCTTGGCGACAAAGCGGTCGTACGCGGTGAAGAAGCCGTAGCCGGCGGTGGCTGAGACCCAATCCAGCAATTCGGGATCGAGCGCTTTGTAGTGTTCACCCTTCGGCGTATCGCCCGACACGCGCGTGTGCATGTTGGTGACGCCTTGGATGACGCGGCGCGCGGCGTCCTGCGGGCCATACACGCCGACCATTGCCGCCATACCGGTGCGCTGTGAGCGGCCGATCGGGTCTTTCCGGTAGATCGAGTGATCCCATACCCCGGAGCGGATGCGTGCATCGGCAAACTCGAGCAGCACCGCAGCGACGCCGCCAATGCCCAGCGCGATGGGGTTCTTGAAGATGCGCCACGACACTGAGTCCGGCCCAGCAAAAGCTGCAGCGCCGGCTGGGCCGGTGAAATCGACTTTCCAGCCGAGATAAGAGTCAATCTTCTGCATCGGTGCTAGCCGGAACATAGCGCGTGCGCGCCGCGCGGCTAGCGTTGAAATTGCGCTCCGTTGCGTCAAGCGCTAGGGCTTTTTCTGCACATTTCGGGGCGCAGCATGCAGATCAATCGCCGGACCTTCGGTCAACTCTCCGCCGCGACGCTGCTGAGTGCCTGCGCCCATGAAGGCGGGGCGAGCGGGGACATCATTCTGCACGGCGGACCGATTTATACGGGCGTCGCAGCCACGCCGCGCGTCGAAGCAGTGCGGCTGCGCGGTGATCGCGTCGTGTTTGCGGGTGCGCTGAGCGATGTGGCGAGCCGCGGCGCCGGCGCTCGCATGATCAATCTGAAAGGCGCTGCTGCATTCCCAGGCTTCGTCGATGCGCACGTGCATCTTGGCGGCGTCGGCATGCAAGCGATGCTGCTGGATCTGGTCGGCGTGCCATCGGTCGCCGACTTACAGCAGCGGCTCGCCGCTTATGCGCGCACCCACGCCGAGGGTCCCATCATTGGCCGCGGTTGGATCGAGACGCATTGGCCAGAGCGCCGCTTCCCCAATCGCGGCGATCTCGATGGCGCCGTTGCGAACCGGCCTGTGTATCTGGTGCGCGCCGACGGGC
The DNA here is from genome assembly GCA_047601265.1 of Terricaulis sp. Lineage (GTDB taxonomy): Bacteria > Pseudomonadota > Alphaproteobacteria > Caulobacterales > Aquidulcibacteraceae > Vitreimonas. The sequence continues at coordinate 2,056,546 of JASGJR010000001.1, read as the reverse complement.
ATGCGGGGGTAGCAAACTCCGCGGCGCTGGCGCTCGCGGGCATAGACGCCTCAACCGCGAATCCCGCCGGCGGCCGCATTGAGCGCGATGCGTCGGGCGCCGCTACGGGCATGCTGATCGATAACGCCAAGGAATTGGTGGAGTCCAAGCTGCCGGCGCCCACGGCGGCGATGAAACGCGAAGCGTTGCGCCAGGCAACGCAGCTCTATGCATCGCGCGGCTGGGTTGGCGGCTGCAACATGAGCACGAGCGGCGAGGAGGCAGAAATCTTCGCCGCGCTTGCGGCGGCGGGTGATTTGCCGATCCACGTCGATGTGTATCTCACACCGGAAGATGCAACGCCGGTGCTGACGCGCGGGCCGTACGCAGACGCGACGGGGCTGGCGCATGTGCGCGGTGTAAAGCTCTATATGGACGGCGCCCTGGGTTCGCGTGGCGCCGCGTTGCTCGCGCCTTACAACGATGCGCCGGGCGATGGGCTGCTGCTGGCGCCGATCGAGACGATGCGCGATTTCATGCGCCGCGCGCGCGCAGCGCGGTGCCAGGTGGCGACGCACGCGATCGGCGATCGCGGCAACCGCATGACGCTGGATGCGTACCAAGCGACATTTGCCGACGATCTGCCCGCGCTGAAGGCGGCGCGCTGGCGGATCGAGCATGCGCAGATCGTGTCGCCCCAGGACATTCCGCGCTTCGGCCAACTTGGCGTGACCGCGTCGATGCAGGCGTCGCACTGCATCAGCGACATGTACTTCGCGCCGTCGCGGTTGGGCGAGGCGCGGCTCCAAGGCGCCTACGCGTGGAATTCGCTGCTGAAGTCAGGCGCTGTCGTGGCTGGCGGCACCGATGCGCCGGTGGAGAAGGGCGATCCGCTGATTGAGTTCTACGCGGCGACGTATCGCCATTCGCTGGACGGCTTCGCAGCGCCGGATTGGCATCTGGAGGAAGCGGTATCGCGCGATCAGGCGTTGCGCATGCTCTCGTGGGCGCCGGCCTACTCGGTGTTCGAGGAAAACGATCGCGGCACGATCGAGGTTGGCAAGCGCGCCGACATCTCCGTGTTCTCTGTGGATCTCATGCAAGCGGAGCCGGCGCAAATTCCGGCCGCGCACGCGGTGCTCACAGTGAGCAGCGGGCGCGTGGTGCACGAGGCACTGTAACGAAAAAGCCGGAGCTTTCGCTCCGGCCTTTGAAATTCCAAACTGTATCGCGCTTAAGCGGCGGCGATGTTTGTGCTCGCCGTCGCGCCGGCTTCTTGCGGATCGCGCAGCACGTAACCGCGGCCCCACACGGTTTCGATGTAGTGTTCGCCACCCGTAGCGGCCGCCAGCTTCTTGCGCAGTTTGCAGATGAACACGTCGATGATCTTGAGTTCCGGCTCGTCCATGCCGCCATAGAGGTGGTTCAGGAACATTTCCTTGGTGAGCGTGGTGCCTTTGCGGAGCGAGAGCAGCTCCAGCATTTGGTATTCCTTGCCCGTCAGATGGACGCGCTGGCCGGACACTTCGACGGTCTTGGCGTCGAGGTTCACCACCACATCGCCCGTTCTGATAACGGAATGAGCGTGGCCCTTGGAGCGGCGGACGATCGCGTTGATGCGGGCGATCAGCTCGTCCTTGTTGAAGGGCTTGGTCATGTAGTCGTCGGCGCCGTAGCCGAGGCCGCGGACCTTGGTGTCGATGTCGGCGGTGCCCGAGAGGATCAGGATGGGGGTGTTCACCCGCGCCACCCGGAGCTGCTTCAGCACGTCATAGCCGTGCATGTCGGGCAGCGTGAGGTCGAGTACGATGATGTCGTAGTCGTAGAGCTTGCCGAGGTCGATGCCTTCCTCGCCAAGATCCGTTGAATAGATATTGAAACCTTCGGACTTGAGCATGAGCTCAATGCCCTGCGCCGTGGCGCTGTCGTCCTCGATCAGCAGAACTCTCATCACGTCGCCCCTGAGTGGGTTAACTCGCTTTGAGACTCAGTAATGAATCTTGCAGGTTAACACTTTGACAAGCGCCCGACCCCTCGCGCGCTTTTTTCTTAATGAGTCGCTTCGCGATGCAGCGCAAGCGCTTGGCATGCACTCAATCAGCAGGCGCTATGGATAGAAAGATTCCGACTTCGGAATCATCCGCGCTCATAAACGTAAACGACGCAGTAACCATATCGCTGCAATTGCTGTGAGCAGCAATGCCAGCACATCTCTCCAGACTCGTTGACGAGATCGACGCCCTTGAAACGCGTCGCTTCGAGGGCCGCGTGACGGGTTTGTCAGGCGCGTTGATAGAAGCGACCGGGCCGATGGAAGCGCTCGCGTTAGGCGCACGCGCGACCATTCATGGAGGCCGTGTCACGCGCGGCGAGATCGTTGGCTTTCGTGGCGACCGCGCGCTGCTCGCGCCTTATGACTCGATCGAAGCGATCCGGCCTGGCGCTCGTGTGGTGCTTGAAGGAGACGCACCGACGGTGCGGCCCTCGAATGCGTGGCTTGGCCGCGTGGTCGATTCATTCGGCAATCCCGTCGACGGCGAGGGGCCCCTGGTCCAAGGCCTGAAACCGCATCTGGTTCGCGCGCCGCCACCTTCGGCGCATGGACGCTCACGCGTCGGCCGGCGCCTCGATGTCGGCGTGCGGGCGCTGAATATTTTCGCGGCGCTTTGCCAGGGTCAGCGAATGGGCGTGTTCGCCGGTTCCGGGGTCGGCAAATCGGTGCTGATGTCGATGCTCGCGCGCGGGGCGGCTGCGGACGTGATCGTCATTGGCCTCGTCGGCGAACGCGGACGCGAGGTGAAGGAATTTCTCGAGGATACGCTGGGCGAAGAAGGACGCCGTCGCTCCGTCTGCGTCGTGTCCACGTCGGACGAAAGCGCTGCGCGCCGCCGCTTGGCGCCGCACTTGGCGTGCGCCGTGGCGGAGTATTTCCGCGACGAAGGCTTGAACGTTCTGTTGCTGGTCGACAGCGTGACGCGCTTTGCCATGGCGCAGCGCGAGATCGGTTTATCGGTAGGGGAGCCGCCAACGACCAAAGGCTACACGCCGTCTGTGTTCGCTGAGTTGCCGAAGTTGCTCGAACGCGCCGGACCAGGGCGGCAGGGCGAAACCGGTTCGATCACCGCCTTGTTCACGGTGCTGGTGGATGGCGACGATCACAACGAACCTATTGCCGACGCGGTGCGCGGCATCCTCGATGGTCACATCGTCATGGAGCGCGCCATCGCCGAGCGCGGGCGCTATCCGGCGATCAACGTGCTGAAGTCCATCTCGCGTCTCATGCCGATGTGCCACACCGATGATGAGAACGCCTTGATCAAGCGCGCCCGCGCGGCGCTGGCGCTTTACGGCGAGATGGAAGAACTGATCCGCATCGGTGCATACAAGCCTGGTGCGGATGCGGCGGTTGACGAAGCGGTGCGTGTACGTCCGGCGTTGGAGGCCATGCTCACGCAAGGCCGCGAAGAACGCAGCGACTTCGCTGCCAGTTTCCGCATGTTGGCTGAGGCGCTCGCATGAAATCGCTCCGCACCCTTCTAAAGCTGGCAGAAACCAACCTGGAAATCCTGCGCCGGCGCATGGCTGAGCAGATGGCGCAGCTGACGGCGATCGAAGATCGCATCGCCGGCCACCATCAAACCGTCGCGGCCGAGCAGCAGCTTGCTATGCGCGACTATGAATCTGCGCGTCTCTATGGCGGTTACGCCGCCGCGGCGCTGCAAGTATTGAAAGCAATGGAAGGTCAGCGCGCCGCGATTACCGCCGAAATCGACAGCCTGCGCGCTTTGATTACCGAGGCGCATGTCGAAGCGCGCAAGTTCGAGCGTCTGATTGAACTTGAAGAATCGCGCCAGAAAACCGCACGCGAGAAGCGTGAAGACGCCGAGCTCGACGAGATGGCGACGCTGCGCGCAGGACGCGCGTCGCAGGTGATCTAAGCCGCGTTCAGCGTCTCGACGATGCGGATGACGTCTTCGTACGCTTGACTCTGCGGATGGCGGATCGGCAGCGGCGTCTGCGCGCGAATGGAGTCCGGCACGCGTGGGTCGCGCGTGACCACGCCGGCAAAGCGCGGACGGAAGCCGAGGTATTCGTTGCAGGCCATCGAGAACTGATCGAACACCTTGCGGCCCTTCACGCGGTTCTCGGCCATGTTGACGATCACCCACGGCACGACCTGTGCGCCCTGCAAGCGCAGCAGCTTCACCATTGCATATGCGTCAGTGAGGGCAGTGGGCTCTTCGGTCGTCACCAGGATCAGCCGGTCGGCCGCGCGCGCGAAGCGCAGCACGGTGGGATCAATGCCCGCGGCGAGATCGAGAATGATTTTGTCATAGTGCGGCGCGAGCTTGGTGAGGCCGTTGGCGATGCGCGCGACTTCTTCAAGCTTCACGGCGCCCAGCGCGCCCGAACCTGAATGTCCGGCGATGAGATCGAAGCCGCCATTTCGGCCCGGGCCGCCGAGCACCGGCGTGACAGCAGCGTCCAGTTCGAGAAAGCCACGGATCACCGAATGGACATCGGCAGTAGGGCGTACGTTGAGCTGTACGTCGATATTGGCAAGGCCGAGGTCGCAATCGACCAGGAGCGGTCGTTGTCCGGCGCGGCCAAACGCGATCGACAGCATGGTCGAGAGCCACGTCTTGCCCACGCCGCCTTTGCCTGACGCAACCGCGTAGATCGGCGCCGCGCGCGTGCGCGGTGCGTGCTGTTCGGCGGAGGCGTTTGCGCCTGACATGAGAAGGTTATGCGGCAATAACAATTATGGAGGCGTTAGCGCCGCATGACGTTTTGGTTTAAGATGTATGAATGAAGCGCGCGTTAGCCACACTTGTGATTGCGTTAACCATAGTTGCGCCCGCGGCATCCGCCGCTCCGATTGGCGCAACGCCATGCGCTAGCGCCGAGAGCGTGGCGCGTGCGGGCGCGGCGCTTCAACCCTTCCTGCATGCGCGGGTTCAGCCTGTGGGCATGGTGCTGCTGGATTGCCGCGTACAGAGCTCTCAGCGTCTGAGCTGCACGGCGCGTCAGCAAACACAGTCGGACGCTGATCTTGGTGCGGCTGCTGTTGCTTACGCCAACGAACTGGAGGTGTGCCCTGGCACGCCGCGCCGCGTCATGTTTCCGCTGGTGTTTCGCGCCGGCAACGACGCTACACAGTCCCCATAGCTTTCAGCCGCACCTTGGAGTGCACCTCAGCTTGGCTCAGCACGGCCGTTGACGGACGGAAGCGCTCGATCAACGAGCGCACAAAGGGGCGAATGGTGGGCGAGGTGAGGAGCACCGGCGTTTCTCCGAGCTGCGCGGCCTTCTCGAACGCCGCGCGCACGTCCGCCACGAAATCGTGCAGCTTCGACGGCGCTAGCGCCAGCTGACGGCTTTGGCCTTCGCCGATCAGAGCTTCTGCGAATGCGTGCTCCCATGTCGGCGAGAGCGTCACGATGGGCAGGGTGCCGTCGCCGTTGCGGTGCCCGTAGCAGATCTGACGCGCGAGCCGCCCGCGGACGTGTTCGGTGATTGCCACCAAGTCGTGCATCGCCGGCGCCGCTTCGGCGATTGCTTCGACAATCGCGCCGAGGTCGCGGATCGAAATGCGCTCTTTCAGCAAGTTTTGCAGGATGCGCTGCACCCCTGACCAGGAGATGTGCTGCGGCGCGACGTCGTCGAGCAGCGTCTGCGTGTCTTTCGGCAAATCTTTGATCAGCTTCTTCACTTCGGCGAAGGTCAGAAGCTCACTCATGTGCTCCTTGATCACTTCGGTGAGGTGCGTGGCGAGCACGGTCGCGGGATCGACAACGGTGTAGCCGCGGAAGCTGGCTTCTTCGCGCGCGCGTTCATCGATCCACGCGGCGTCGAGGCCGAACGCCGGCTCCTTCACCGCTTCACCGATAATGGACACACCGGCGCCGGAAGGGTCCATCGCCAACAGCGCGCCCATTTTCAACTTGCCTTCGCCAGCGTCCATTTCGCGCACGCGGATGGCGTAGCGGTCGGGCGCGAGCTGCACGTTGTCGAGGATGCGCACGCTCGGCATGACGAAGCCGAATTCCTGCGCGAGTGTTTTGCGCAACGCCTTGATCTGATCGGTGAGGCGGCGCCCTTGCACGTCGTTGATCAGCGGCAGCAACGAGAAGCCGAGCTCGATGCGAACGTCGTCCATGGCCAGCGATTGCTGCGGCGTTTCTTCAGCGACAGGCGCTGTGGCGGCCGGCTCCGCAGCTTTTGCCGCGGCGACGCGGTTTGCTTCGCGCAGGCGCCACGCGAGCATGCCGGACGCAGCTGATAGCGTCCAGAACGGCAACATTGGCATGCCCGGCAACAAGCCGACGCCGAACGCGCACGCAGACACAATGCCGAGCGCGACGGGATAGTTGGAGAGCTGCTTTGCCAGCGCTTTATCGGCGCCGCCGTCGATCCCCGCTTTGGTGACGAGCAAACCGGCGGCAACCGAGATGATCAACGCTGGAATTTGCGTCACTAGGCCGTCGCCGACTGTCAGCAGCGTGTAGGTCTTGCCCGCATCCGCGAATGACATGCCGTGCGAGACGACGCCGATGATGATGCCGCCGATAGCATTGATAAAGACGATAAGCAGGCCGGCGATCGCATCGCCGCGCACGAACTTCGAGGCGCCGTCCATGGCCCCGAAGAACGAGCTTTCGTCTTCCAGCGCTTTGCGGCGCTCGCGTGCTTGCGTTTCGTTGATCAGCCCGGAGGACAGGTCGGCGTCAATCGCCATCTGCTTGCCGGGCATGGCGTCCAACGTGAAGCGCGCCGCGACTTCGGCGATACGCGTCGAACCGCGGGTAATGACCACGAAGTTCACGATCACTAGGATCGCGAAGACGATGATGCCAATGACGAACTGGCCGCCCATGACGAAGTTCGCGAAAGCGAAGATCACTTCGCCGGCGGCGTGTTCGCCGGTTTGACCGCCCGAGAGCACGAGCCGCGTCGACGCGATGTTGAGCGCGAGGCGGAACAGCGTCGTCAGCAGCAGCACGGACGGAAACGATGTGAACTCGAGCGGCTTCTTGATCAGCAGCGCCGTCATCAGCACCAGGATCGACGCAGTGATCGAGATCGATAAGAGCACGTCCAGCAAGAATGCCGGCAGCGGCACCAACATGATCGCTAAAATCGCGAGCACGCCGCCGGCGAGCGCGATCTCGCCGCGAAACAACATGCTGCGGATGTCGCCGACATTCAGGGAAGCCGGGCGAACGGGTTGGGCGGCGTCGACCATTTGTGCGCGTTACGCCGCTTGACCGGTGGGCGGGGGCGGCACAGCAGCGCCGGTGTCGGAGTAGAGCTTGAGCTTGTTGCGCAGTGTCCGGATCGAAATGCCCAGAATGTGCGCCGCGTGGGTGCGGTTGCCGAGGCAGTGCGTCAGCGTTTCCAAGATCAGATCCTGCTCCACCGCAGCGACCGTACGCCCGACGAGTGCACGCGCAGCTTGCTGGCCCGCTTCGATGGCTGCGCCCAGCGTGTCGCCACCCGCACCAACCGGCGCGCCATCCGGCGCACGAATCGCTTCAGGTCCGACTTCTTCGCCGTTCGCCAATAGCACCGCCCGGTGCATGGCGTTTTCCAATTCGCGCACGTTGCCGGGCCAAGCGTGGGCCAGCACCTGCGTGAGCGCGTCTTTCGACAAGCGCCGTGCTGGGCGGCCATTGGCGTTGGCATACTTTTCGATGAAGAACTTCGAGAGCGCAGCGAGGTCTTCCTTGCGCTCGCGCAGCGCCGGGATGCGCAGGTTCACGACGTTCAAACGGTAGAGCAGGTCTTCGCGGAACTCGCCCGCGCGCACCAGCTGCGAGAGGTCGCGATTGGACGTTGCGAGCACGCGAATGTTCACCGGCACCGGCTTGGCGCCGCCGACGCGGTCAATCACGCGCTCCTGCAGCGCGCGCAACAGCTTGGATTGCAGCCGCAGGTCCATTTCCGAGATTTCGTCCAGCAGCAATGTGCCGCCGTCGGCTTCCTCGAACTTGCCGATGCGGCGCGCGATCGCGCCGGTGAAGGCGCCTTTCTCGTGACCAAACAATTCGCTCTCAAGCAATTGCTCGGGGATCGCCGCGCAATTGACGGCGATAAACGGCTTGTCCTTGCGCTTCGATTTCTTGTGCACGTAGCGCGCCAGCACTTCCTTGCCGACGCCGCTTTCGCCGGTGATCATGATCGACGCATCGGAGGCCGCGATCTGGTCGGCGAGCGAGATCACTTGCTTCATCGCCGCGTCTTCGACGATCAGCGGACGTTCGTCGTCTGCGATGGCGGCGAGCACGGCGGCGATCAGTTCCGGGTCGGGCGGCAGTGAAATGTATTCGCGGGCGCCGGCGCGGATCGCCTTAGCGGCCATGCTCGGATCGATGCCGACGCCTGCGGCGACGATCGGCACCACGATGTGTTCGGATTCGTTTGCCGTGATCAGCGCAGCGATATCGAGCCTGGCATCCACCATCAGCAGATCGGCGCCGCGGCCGTTGCGCAGCGCGCCGGTCGCTTGTTCGATCGTGTCGACGTGCGCGACCTTGGCGCCATGATCCATGGCGATCTTAGTGGCGGCTGAAATTTGTCCGCCGAGGGCGCCGACGATTAGCAAACGCATGTGTAGTCTCCCGCGCGAGCCTTAGCCCGCGTCGCCGTCCTTGATGATTTCCGTCATGGTCACGCCGAGGCGTTCGTCGACGACGACAACTTCGCCGCGCGCGACCAACCGGTTGTTCACGTAGATATCGATGGCTTCGCCGACCTTGCGGTCGAGTTCGATGACCGAGCCGCGCGCCAGGCGCAGCAGCGACGCCACTTCCATATTGGCGCGGCCGAGCACCGCCTGGATGTTGACGGGCACATCGTAGACCGCTGCAAGATCGGCGGCGCTGCGCTCGCTGATATCGTTGCTGGCGGCCTGTGGCGTCGGCGTTAGCTCATCGAGCTGAAGGTCGGAGCTCATGATTGTTCCTCACCGTGGAGTGTGTCGTCGACCGCCAGGGCGGCGTCGATCAAAGCGTGGATGCGCGCGGCGGCGTCGGCTGGATCGCTGACGATTACGCCCTCCGCCCAATCAATGACGACTTCGCCAGCGCCGAGGCCGTCCTCGCCGCGCACCAGAACGGCGGATGCGTAGGCGTGTGCTTCGCTCATCTCGGCGATGCGCGGGCGCAGAACGTCGGCGGCGGCAGGTGCGAGCTTCACGACCAAACGCGGTTGATGACGCAGCGCGATCATCGCCGCATCGATGGCGGCTGCGGCGCGTTCCGCGCCAAACGCATCAAGCGCCTCACCGGCGATCTTTTTGGCGGCGGCGAAGGCAACGTGCGCGGCCTCGGCGCGCATGGCGTTGCATTCGGCGTTGAGCCGCGCGAGGAGGGCGTCAGTCGAACGGCCAAGCGCTTGCAGCGCCGCCGCGGCCTGGCGTTCTGCCTCCGCCAAGGCGTCATCGCGCCCACGGTCGTAGGCCTGTGCGGTTTGCGCTTCGATTTCCTCGGGCGACAAGCGCTTGGGTGCGCCGCGCACGATCGCGCCATCGGGCGCGAACTCGGTATCGAAGGCGAATTTGCGGGCGCCGGTCATCAATAGATCAGCTCGTCTTCAGATTTGCCGTCGGAGAGCACGATCTCGCCGCGCGCGGAAAGTTCTTTGGCCATCGCCACCATGCGCGTTTGCGCAGCGTCGACGTCCTTCAGCCGCACCGGTCCCATCGACGCCATGTCTTCCTTCAGCAGTTTCGAGCCGCGCTCGGACATGTTGGAGAAGAAGAGCTGCCGCAGACTGTCGGAAGCGCCTTTGAGGCCGAGCGCCAGATCGGCCTTGTCGACCGCGCGCAGCAGCGTCTGCACGCCGCCGGAATCCAGCTTCGCCAGATCTTCGAACACAAACATCAGCGCTTTGATCTTGTCAGCGCTGTCGCGTTGCTTGTCTTCCAGGGCGCCGATGAAGCGCGCTTCGGTCTGGCGATCGAAATTGTTGAAAATTTCCGCCATCAGCTCGTGGCTGTCGCGCTTGGACGTGCGCGCCAAGTTAGACATGAACTCGGTACGCAGCGTGGTCTCGACCTTTTCCAGAATGTCGCGTTGCACTGGCTCCATCGCCAGCATGCGCATGATGCACTCTGCAGCGAAGTCCTCCGGCAGCGCAGCCAACACCCGCGAGGCATGTTCGGGCCGCACCTTCGCCAGCACCACGGCGACGGTCTGCGGGTATTCGTTCTTCAAATAGCTCGCCAGCACGTCCTCGTTCACGTTGGCGAGCTTGTCCCAGATGTTGCGGCCTGCCGGGCCGCGGATTTCTTCCATCAGCGCTTCGACTTTTTCTTTCGGCAGGAAGGCCGCAAGCATGCGTTGTGTTTGATCGACCGAACCCATGATCGAGCCGGCGCTCGACATCTTTTGTACGAACTCGACGACCAGGGCTTCGACCACCGCCGAGGGCACCATGCCCAGTCCGGCCATGGCCTGCGAGATTTCCTTCACCTCTTCTTCGTCGAGCACGGCGAGTAGCTTCTGCGCTTCTTCACCCAAGCTCAGCATCACGATCGCCGCTTTCTCCGCGCCCGAATAGCGCGAGAGGTCGACCGTGGGCGTTTTCGTCTCGCCCGGTTTTGTCAGGGCGTTGCTCATATGTTGTTCAGCCAACCGCGGATGATTTGAACCAACTCATCGGGATGCTGGTTGACCACCTCGGCCATCTTCTTGACCGACGAGCCTTTCACGCGCCCGTTCACCTGCGCGACGTCGATGCTGGATTCCGGCTCCGCCATCAGCACGCCATCGGGCGCCGGTAGCGCTGCTACTGCGCCGCCGCCGGGACCCGCGAGGGCGGGCGTTCCCGAAGCGGCAGCGGCGTTGGCGCCACCGCGAATGAGCCCGCCGATCAGTGGGCGAAGCACAAAGAAGAGGAACGCCATCGCCGCGATCAGTGCAGCGACCACTTCGATAACGCGCGTAACGTCGAAGCTGCCCATATCGAGCAAGCCCGGCGCTTTCGCTTCTGTGCCGGCCGCGTCAGGCGCCGCGAATTGTACGTTGACGACCTGCACGCTATCGCCGCGCGTCTGGTTGAAGCCCACGGCGGACTGCACAAGCGTGGTCAAGCGCTGCATTTCTTCCGGGCTGCGCGGGCGATAGGCGCCTGGCCGGCCATTGGCGGCGGGCGCTGTCGTGCCATTCACCGCGACCGCGACGGAGAGTCTTTTGATCGTGCCGCCATCGTTCACGCGCGTGGTGGTGGTGTGCGAGATCTCGTAATTGATGGTTTCTTGCGTCGAGTTGTTGTTGTTCTGCGAACCCGCGCCGGACGTAGCGCCGGTGGCGTCCGGCACATTGGCGCCGGCCGTCGCGCCTTGCGGGCGCTGGCCGCTTTGCGCGGTTGACTCAGTTGAAGATGTCGACCGCACGACTTTGCCGTCCGGATCGAAGTGATCCTCAGTCGAGGTCGTGCGCTCGAAGTCCATGTCGGCGCTGACCTGAACGCGGGCGTTGCCTGCGCCAACTACGCCTTCAACAATGTCGGTGACGGTGCTGCGCAGACGTTCTTCGATTGCCGTCTCGCGCGTGTCTGTGCCATCGGCGCCGACATTGTCGTTGCCGTCGCCATTGGTCGCGGCCGCGAGCAGGCGGCCGGTTTCGTCCAAGATGGTGACACGATTGCTGTTCAGCCCCGGCGTCGCGCTCGCGACCAGGTTGCGGATGGCGCGAACCTGGCCCGGCGTTAGCGCATCGCGGCGCAGATGGAGTACGATAGAAGCGGACGGTTGCTCAGGCGTCTGCGAGAAAAGTTCGCGTTCCGGCAAAACCAGATGCACGCGCGCGCTGTCGACGCCGTCGAGCGAAGCAATGGTGCGCGCCAGCTCGCCTTCGAGCGCGCGCAGCCGGTTGATGTTCTGCTGGAACTGGGTTTGGCCAAGCGCATCCGGCTGGTCGAAGATTTCGTAGCCGATGGAGCCGCGCGAGGGCAGGCCGTCTTGCGACAGCATCATCCGCGCTTCCAGCACACGCGAACGCGCCACATAAATGGACGAGCCGTCGCCGCGCAGTTCGTAGGGGATGTTCGCCGCTTCGAGCCGCTGCGTCATTTGTCCGGCTTCGCGCATGTCGACGCCGGCAAAGAGCAGGGACTTATCTTCCGTACCCACGTGCAGCACGAGCGTGAAGAAAAGCGCGGCGATCACAGCGGAGATGCCCAGTGCCGCGAAGAGGCGCGTCGGACCCGCTTTGAAAATGAAGTCAGTGATGCCGTTCACGCAGTTCGCCTCGACGCACGTCAGTTCCACCCAGCCGGGGCTAGGCAAATCTGACCGGTCGGCAGAAATTTCCTGGTTCGCGTGAAGCAATAGTTAAACGCGTGCGTCGAGGCGCACAGTAGACGTGCAAAAGCCCCCGCCGTGGCCGGCGAGGGCTTCGCGTATTCGGGGGATCGCGTCTAAACGGGCGCGAAACGATTAGGCGTCGGTCGGAACCCGATAGTGCTGGATGCGCGTCGTCCGCAGGCCCGGCAGGCCATGCTTCTCGATCGACTTACGCCAGCCATCGAACTCTTCTTCCGACAAGCCGTAACGTGCGCAGGCGTCTTCAAGCGTAAGCAGCCCGCCGCGAACGGCAGCCACCACCTCGGCCTTGCGTCGGATAACCCAACGCGTCGTGCCCGCCGGCGGCAGATCGTCCAAAGTGAGGGGATTCCCATCGGGACCCATCACCACCCCATCATATCGGCGTTGCTTCTGCATCGCGCCTTCTCCTCGTTCTTGAGCACCACAATACTTGAGGGTGCTAAAGAAACGACTAAGGCGAATCGAAAAAGCAGAGAGTCGCGTGTACCGAATTAGAACACGGAACTCCCTACTTGTTTCTTACCTAGCGCGATTTTTGCTAGCGCTTGATCTGCAGCAGCTCTTCCAACATTTGGTCGGCAGTGGTGATGATGCGTGACGCCGCTGAATAGGCGCGTTGCGTGGTGATGAGGTTCGTGAATTCCGACGCGAGGTCGACGTTCGAACCTTCCAGCGCGCCTGACACGATTTTGCCGGCGCCGCCGGCGTTCGCGGCGTTGATATTATAGAGGCCTGACTCAAGCGTAGTGCGGAACGCGCCGCCTTGTTCGGCCTTAAGGCCGTTGGGGTTCAGAAACGTCGCCAGCGGAATTTGATAGAGCGCGCGGGCGCGGCCGTTCGAGAATTGCGCCGTCAGCATGCCGTCGCCTTCAAGCGTCAACCCGACCAGGTCGCCCGGGGGCACGCCGTCCGCGGTGACGCTGGTGACGCCGTAAGCGTTGGCGTTCTGCTTCATGCCGGTCGAAAGATCGAGCGTGACTGGCTGTGCAGCCGCGCCAGTGGTGCCGGCCCAGTTGATCGTGAATGTGCTGGCGATCGATCCCGTCGTCGCGGCGACGGTGCCGTCGGTGTTGAACGTGATCTGGCCGCTCGCGAGCAGACCGCCGGTGGTGGCGCCGTTGGTGACGTTGGTGTTCGGGCGCGCATAGGCTTCAACTTGCCACGTGTTGGGACCCGTCTTCAAGAAGCCGTAGGAGATGGTTCGCGGCTCACCCAAGCTGTCGTAAATTTCCATCGACGTTTCGAAGTCAGGCGTAACCGTGCCGGTCGCCATGTTGCCCGCGGCGTACACGCCTTGCGACCCGTCATACGGCGTTTCGCTCGATTGCAGGTTCGCGTTGATGGAAACATGCGCAGTGGGTTCGGCAAGGCCGCCGACGCCGGCGACGTTGACTGGCTCGATCGCGGAGAGGGAGGTCGGCGAGGAGGTAACGCTGCCGTCCGACGCGACCGGCCAGCCCTGCAAGAACAAGCCTTGCGCGTTCACCATGTAGCCGTTGTGGTCGACCGTGAACGAACCGGCGCGCGTGAAGAGCACGCTGCCGCCATTGGTGAGTTGCTGGTCGTTGGTGGAGACGATGAAGAACCCGTCGCCCGAAATCGCCAAGTCGGTCGGCGAGCGCGATTGTTCGAGCGAGCCTTGCAGCGAGATTTGTTGGCGCGTCAGCGGCAGCACGCCGCCTGCGTTGTACGTGGTGGCGGAGTTCTGCGCGTTGACCAGCGCGCTGAAATCGACGCCGCTGCGCTTGTAGCCAACGGTGTTGACGTTGGCGATGTTGTCCGAAATCACGGCGAGCGCGCTTGAGTTGGCGGTAAGGCCGGAAACGCCCGCGCGAAGGGCGGTATAAATAGACATATGCCTGCTCCAATGCGGCCGCGGCGCGGCGCGCGAGTTGTCCCCGGTGCTTGGAGCGCTTCTGCGCGATGACGGCGCTGCTTCATGAGCGCCGTTTTCCTCTGGTTACGAGCCGACGATGGCTCGGATCTTACTGAAATCGATCGAACCGGAATCGGTGATGATTTCCGGCGTGGTGCCTGTGAAGTCGACGCCGCGAATAACGGCGCTGACGGTGACGGTCGGCGTGATGGCGGTGCCGCCGGTGTCTTTTGCGGTGATGGCGATATGGTAGTTGCCCGCGGGCATTGCGTTGCCGCTGGAATCCTTGCCGTCCCAAGTCACCACGTGGTCACCGGAGCCTGTTTCGCCGTCGAGCGTCGCCACAGTGCGGTTCGAAGCGTCGCGCACTTCGATTTTGATCGTGTTCGCGGTGTTGGGAAGATTGTAACCCCAACTCGCACCCGTGCCGCTCTGGTAGGCGGTGTCGCTCTGGATCACCGCGTCCTTGCCGAGATAGGAGAGCGCCGCGCTTGAGGACGCCGCCTGAAACTGGCTTGCAAGGCTCTCCAGGTTAGAGTTGGTTTTGATTTGCTGCTCGACCTGGCTGAACTGCACCAGCTGTTGCGTGAACTGCGTCGAGTCCATCGGCGACAGCGGGTCTTGGTTCTGCAGCTGCGACGTCAGCAGCGTGAGAAACGTGCTGAAATTGTCCGAAAGCGTTGCCTGCGCTGAAGCGGCATCCGTGGCGTTCGGATTGGTGACTGTCGGCGTAGTGCTGTTGACGCTGCTGACCATCGTCTGCTCCTCAAGCCATCACGTCGATGCGTGCGCCGCGCCAGCTTTCAATGCTGAGCGGACGCGCACGCGTTGCCGGTGTGTCGGCGTTGGGTTGATTGGATGCGGATTGACCGCGCGCGGAGGCGCCGCCGTCGCCGCTATTGCCGTTGCTTTGATCGGGTTGTGAAAATCCGTTCTGCGGATTGGACAGATTGAAGCTGAGGCCATCGTCGGCGAGATCCAGGCCCGCCGATTGCAATGCTTGCTGCAGATCGCGCGCGCCGCGCGACAAGTCAGTCAGCGCTTGCGGATTGTCGGCGGAGACCACCGCGGTCACCTTGTGATCGCGAGTCATATCCAGCTGCACCTGAATTTTGCCGAGCCCCGGCGGATCGAGACGAAGCTCGAACCGCGTGCTGTCGCCGTTGGCGCGGCGCACGATCTCGCGCGCCACTTGCGTCGAAACAGGCGCGGCCGCGACATGGCTAGCTGCGAGGTCGGTGCTCGCGGTGTCGGTGGACGTTGTTGCGTTCGTTTGCGGCGCAAGCGCAGCTGAGGCGGATGCCGCGCTCGCGGTGCTGCTTTGGGTGTGCGGCGTCGCGGCGGCGTGCGCCAGTTGTCCGAAATCAGGCGCCGCGGCAGCTGCCGATTTTGCACCAATGGCAGCGTTGGCTTTGGCGCCCCGCGCGTTGCTGGCCTGAGCTTCAACCGCTTCGCCATCATCCGGCGTTTCGGGTGCTGCGGTTGGCGCGGCTTGCGGCGTTGTAGGTGCAGGTTGCGCTGCATCGCGGCCTTTGGCTTGAACAGCGCCGACGCCGGCGTCGTCCTTGGACTTGGTTGTGGCGGGCGCTTGTGACGGTGGCGGCGCGGCCACGACAGGCGCAGCCGGTGGCGTTGGCGTGGGTGTCGCGGTTTGCGCATCCGCTTGTGGCGCGGCCTGCGTCGAAGTTTCCGGCGCTTCGTCTTCAGCCTTCGCGCTCTTGGCGTCCGTTTTCGCGGCCTTTTGCCCAGGCGTGCTCGATACCGTCGTTGTCGCGAGCGCCGGCTGCGCTTGTGCTTGCTGCACTTGAGGAGAGGGCGGTTCTGGCGCCGCCGTCTGTTGCGGCTGCGTTTGAGCCGCGCCTTGCGGCGGCTGCTGCGCCGCATTTTGTGCAGCTGCTTGCGGCAACACTTGCACCATCACAGCGTGCGCAGGTTCGCTCGTCTTGTCGGGTGCGTCCGCATGTGACGTCTGCTCGGTGGTAGACGCGTCGTCGTCGGATTGCGCAGCCGATTGCGTGGACGCGGCGTCGTGTTGATCGGTGGCAGCGGGTGGCTTTTCTGCTTTGGGCGCCTTGCCGGTGCTGGGCGGGTTCGCGGCTGCACCGTCCGTGCGTGTGTTCGCGGCTGTGTCTGCGTCCAGATGATCCTGGAACGCGCCATCGTCGTCGCGCCCGCTTGCGCGTGGCGGCGCCGGCGGTGGTGCGATCAGGTCAGTGACGGCGTTTGCCGCGATGCTCATACGTCCCCCAAGCCGGCGCATGTGTTTCCACGCGCGGTTTGTTCCGGAGAGCAAATGCCGGGCCACGCCGGTAACCAAATAAAGTCTAGAGAAAACAAATAGATATAGAGAAGGCACCGTTCAGGGCGCCTTTAATTCGGCAATTTTGCCCGCCGCGCCCGGCAAAAATTGCCGCGCCGTTCACCATGGCGCCGCCGTTGCGAGGAAGGAGCGGGAGGGGACGTGCGCACTCGGGCTGCGCGTCTCCGGATGTTGGAGAAAAAGCGTCTTGTTTCAATCAACTAGACGCCAGTTTCGGGATCGGCGCGTGAGCCGTCGCGCTCGGCAGTTTTGGCCGGGTGCGCGGCGTTATTTGCCGGGTGCGCAACCATGACGACGCTCAGCTCCGTCCTTCTCTCCGGCCTTTCCGGTTTGCGCGCGGCGCAGACCGCAATCGGCGTCGCCTCGCAAAACGTCACCAACGCCAACACGCCCGGTTACGTCCGTACCGAGGTCAATCTCTCACCGCGTACCCAGGTCGGGGCAGGCGCCGGTGTCGACGTCACGTCCGTCACGCGCGCGGCCAACCGTTTCCTCGACACAGCAAGCTACATTGCCGAAGCCGCCAACGGCTCTGCCTCTGTGCGCTCAGACATATTGGCGCGCGCGCAGGCGAATTTCGGCGATCCGAGCAGCGATACGTCCATGTTCGGTTTGCTGGACAGCTTCTGGTCGGCGGTGAACGAGATCAGCGTCGATCCTTCGTCATCGCTCCGTCGCGACGACGCGGTGAGTTCGCTGCAAGCAACCTATTCCGAAGTGCAACGCGTCGCCCAATCGCTGAACGATCTCAGCAACGAAGCCGACCAACGCATCTCGATTGATGTCGCCAACGCGCAGGATTTGATCAATCGGATCTCCGATATGAACAATCAAATCCGCCTCAACAAACGCACCGACGCGGATGCAAGCGCCGCTGAAAACGCGCAGTCGGCGTTGATCGACCAATTGTCGACGCTGATGGACGTGCGCGTGACGCCAGTCGCGGAAGGCGGCGTGCAGCTGCGCACGTCGGGCGGCGCGCTGCTCGTCGGCGTCACGCCCGCGAAGATTTCCTACACGCCGAGCGACACCTCGACCGGCGCGCACGCGGTCATCACCCTGAACGCCAGCGACGGTTCGCAGACCAATCTTGAGCCGTTCCTGAAAGACGGCGAACTCAAGGGCTTGCTGCAAGTCCGCGATACGGATTTGCCCAATCTGCAGCAAGCGCTCGGTGGTTTCGCCGCCACTTTGGGCGACGCCATCAATCAGGTTCACAACGAAAATAGCTCAACGCCTGCGGTCAGTACGTTGACCGGACGCGATACAGGCTTGCTGGCGAGCGACAGCCTCGGTTTCACCGGCAACGCCATTATCGGCGTTGTCGACGCAAACGGCGTGTTGAAGGACCGGCTCACCGTCGACTTCGACGCCAAGACCATTACCTCCGCCAATTCCTCGACCGTCTATAGTTTTGCCGCCGACACGGTGGGCGGGTTTACTTCCGCTCTGAACTCCGCACTCGGCGCGGCCACGCCGGCAGGCAGCGCGACATTCGCCAACGGCGCGCTCACACTCAATGTCGGCAGTGGCGGCGGCGCGGTGGTGCAGCAAGACCCCAGCGATCCGAGCAGCCGCGCCGGCCGCGGCTTTTCGCATTTCTTTGGCCTGAACGATCTGGTGTCGTCGCCAACGCCGATGTTCTTCGAAAACGGCATCAAGGGCACAGATCTGGCCGGATTCAACGCGGGCGGCGCGATCAGCTACCAAGTGTACGATTCCGCCGGACGCTTCATCGGCAATCGCACCGTGACCATTGCCGGCTCGCTCGCTTCGGGTACGGCGACCATGAACGACCTCGTCAGTGCGCTAAACGCGACAGGGACGGGGTTGGGCGAGTTCGGGCAGTTCTCGATCAACTCTACCACCGGGCAGGTCACGTTCGCCGGCAGCTCCAACTATAGCGTGTCGCTGCTGAGCGACACGACCCAGCGCGGCACGACCGGCATTTCGTTCACGGCGCTCAACGGGCTTTCCACGCAATCGACCGCAGGGCGCGCGCTCAGCGTCAACGTCAACAGCACCATTGCGTCCGATCCGTCGCGCCTAGCGGTTGGGCGGCCTGATCTTACCTCGGCGCTCGGCACGCAGATCATCGAAGGCGGCGACAATCGCGGCTCTACCGCGCTCGCAGCGGCGAAGGACAGCACCCGTTCGTTTGCCGCGGCTGGATCGCTAACGGCGCAAACGACGACGCTTGCGGTTTATGCCGCGCGCCTTGGCGGCGAAGCCGGGCGCATGGCGTCCGACGCACAGCGTTCCGCCGACGGCGCCTCTGCCGTTGCGACGGCTGCCTCCGATCGCCGCTCGCAGGTGGAAGGCGTCAATATCGACGATGAGCTGGTGAAGATGACCACCTTCCAGAACGCCTATGCAGCGGCGGCGCGTGTCATCCAAGCGGCAACGGAAATGATGGACGTGCTGATCAATCTCGGCGTGAGCGGTTAGGACTAGACGATGGAATCCGCGATCACTCTGCGCTTCTCGACCCAAGCGCAATCCGACATCAAGCGCATGACGGCGGAATTGTCCGATCTGCAGCGTCAAGTGGCATCCAATCAGAAGGCCAATGATTTGCGCGGCTATGGCGCAAGCTCCGCCCAACTGCTCAACGCGCAGACGCTCAAGGCGACAACCGATTCTCGCAGCTCCGTTGTCAACGAGCTGCAAGCGCGCTTCGGCGTACAAACCACCGCGCTCGATCAAGTGGCGAGCATGGCCTCGATGCTCTCGCAATCGATCGGCCAAGCCATCAGCTCCAACGATGGGCGCGGCGTTGCCACCGATCTCGACATCGCTTTCTCGAACATCGTCACGGCGTTGAACGAAACCTGGAACGGCCAGCCTTTGTTCGCCGGCGAACGCCAAGGCGAGGGCCCGATCAAGATCACTTCGCTCGACCAGTTGCTGGCGGCGAGCGGCCCGAGCGATATCTATCAGGAAGCCACCCGCTCGCAGCAGGTTGACCTCGGCACCGGCACGCCGATTACCTTGGCGCCGAAAGCGTCCGATATTTCGCAGGGTCTGTTCGACGCGCTGAAACAACTGAAACAGCTTGTCGACGCGCAGGGCGGTCAGATCGGCCAGCCGATTTCGCCCGACGTGCAAGCGACGCTGCAAACGATCGCCACGACCTTGAACAAGCAGGCGACGGTTTTCACCAGTGAGGAAGGCCGCTCCGGCCAGCTTCAAACGCGCTTCGCCACCGAGGCGGCGCGCCTGTCGGACCGGTCTGACTTGCTCAGCAGCGAAATCACCAACCAGACCGGCGTGGATATGGCGACGGTGTCGCTGAAGCTCAATCTGCTAACGACGCAGTATCAAGCTGCCGCCAAGACCTTCTCCGACCTTTCGCAGCTATCGCTGCTCAACTATCTTCGCTAGGCTGAAAGCCAGTTTCGCCTTGGGCCTTGAACCCAGGGGGAGAGGATAGATGACCAGTTCCACTGTCGCGCCGCCGCGCGTGCACGCACCCAATTCTCAGGCGTTGAACAGCCTCGGCTTCGCTAAGCCGCCGTCGCAAACGCGCGTGGTTGCCGCGATGTCGGGCGGCGTCGACTCCTCGGTGGTCGCCGCGATGTTGGCGCGCGAGGGCTACGACGTCGTCGGTGTCACGCTGCAGCTCTACGATCATGGCGCTGCCGTGAACAAGCCCGGCGCCTGTTGCGCGGGGCAAGACATTCACGATGCGCGGCGCGTGGCCGACGCGATCGGCTTCCCGCACTATGTGCTCGACTACGAAAGCCGCTTTCGCAACGCAGTAATGGAAGATTTCGCCGACACATACCTGGCGGGCGCCACACCCATCCCGTGCGTGCGCTGCAATCAAACAGTCAAGTTCAAGGATCTGAAGCGGGTCGCCGAAGACCTGGGCGCCGATTGCTTGGCGACCGGACATTATGTGCGGCGCGTCGAAGGCGAACATGGCGCCGAGTTGCACCGCGCCGCAGACCCAGGGCGCGACCAAACTTATTTCCTGTTCGCGACGACGCGTGCCCAGCTGCAATATCTGCGCTTTCCCCTTGGCGATAAGCCGAAGAGCGAAACGCGTGCGCTCGCCGCTGAACTCGGTCTGCGCGTGGCGGAAAAACCGGACAGCCAAGACATCTGCTTTGTACCGAGCGGCAAGTATCAAAGCGTGGTGGAAAAGTTACGCCCCGGTTCCGTGGAGCCTGGCGACATAGTGCATGTCGATGGCCGCGTGCTTGGCCGCCATGACGGCGTCATCAATTTCACCGTCGGCCAACGTCGCGGCATCGGCGTAGCGACGGGCGAGCCGTTGTTCGTGGTGAAGCTCGATGCCGCGGCCAAGCGTGTGATCGTGGGACCGCGTGAAGCGCTGGGCGTCACCCGCATTGCGCTGAAGGACGTGAACTGGATCGGCGAGGGCGAAACGCCGCCAGATGGCCGCGAAATCCTCGTGCGCGTGCGCTCCACGCGTCCGCCTGTGCCGGCGCGGCTGGTGCGCGGATCGCCCGCGTCGTCGGCCGGTGTCGCCAAAACCACGCTGATTACAGCGCGCGCGCCAGAAACGGCCATTGCGGAAAGCCCGGCGCTCCAAGTTTCAGTCGCGCTCGAAACGCCCGAAGAAGGTGTGGCGCCCGGTCAAGCCGCGGTGTTCTATGATCCCAACTCGAGCCGCGTCCTGGGCGGCGGTTGGATCAGCGCGACGGAGACTGCGTGAGCCTCGACGACGAAGCAAAGCAGTTGCTGGCGACCGTGATGGTGCCACGCCGCCGCGCGCGCCCGCGTATCGCCGAACCGTTTCGCGACGCGCAGGATTTTCAAGTCGAAACCCCGAAGGGCAAGCTCGCCGCTTGGCGTTTGGGCACGGGACCTGCTGTGCTGTTGGTGCACGGTTGGGAAGACGACAACGCTTTGTGGGGACCGTTGGCGACGGCGCTCTACGGAATGGGCATTGCGGTCGTTGCCTTCGATTTGCCCGCGCATGGATTCTCGGAAGGCGATGGCTGCAGCCCGTTCTTCGCCGCCGACGCCATCAAGGCTGTGGCCGCGCAGCTTGGACCCATCGACGCCATCGTCACGCATTCTTTCGGCGGCCCCGCGACCGGCATCGCGTTGTCGCGCGGCTTGGATGTGAGCCGCGCGGTGTTGATCGCGCCGCCACGCGGACGCAATCGGCGCTGGTTCAAAGTCGCCGCAGAAAAGGGCATTCCAATAGAAGTGGTGAAACGTGCACGCGAAATGTACGTCGCCGAAAACGGGCCTTTCGACTTTGTCGAGGTAGCGCCAACGTTGAAACCGCGCGCGCTGATCGTTCATTCCGCCGACGACGAGCAAGTAGATTGGGGCCAAGGCCGCGCGCTTGCCGATGCCTGGCCCGGCGCCGAGTTCGTCATGTGCGATGGCCTCGGACACCGGCTGATCGCGCAGGATGCCAGCGTCATCCAGCGCATTGTCGACTTCGTCGCCTAGCCCTTGGGCGCAGAAGCTGCCTCTTTCGGCAGCGCCGTCACGCCGCCCACACGTTCGTCGCAAATCGCGATTTGTCCGCGTCAACATTGCCGGGCTCGGATACGCGCTTACCTAGGATTGAGCGCTGCCTGCACGTGGAAAGCCAGCATCGATAGTGCTACGACGCAGCGACAATTCTGAAGGGAAGTCACAATGAGCGAAGACGTTGTCATCGTCGGTATGGCCCGCACGCCAATGGGCGGTCTGCTCGGTGAGCTGTCCGGTTATTCAGCGCCGGAACTCGGATCGGTCGCGGTGAAGGCGGCAATCCAGGAAGCCGGCGTACGTGATGCTGACCAAATCATCATGGGCAACGTGCTCTCCGCCGGACAGGGCCAAGCGCCCGCGCGGCAGGCCGCGCTCGGCGCTGGCCTGCCCAAGTCCACCGAAGCGATCACGCTCAACAAGATGTGCGGCTCCGGCCTGCAGGCCATCGCCAGCGCGCGCCAGACCCTGCTGACCAACGAAGCTAATGTTATCGTCGCCGGCGGCATGGAAAGCATGTCGCGCGCGCCGTTCCTGATGCCGAGCCACCGCGGCGGCCGCAAGTTCGGTCACGACAAGATGTTTGACCACATGGCGCTCGACGGTCTCGAAGATGCCTATGAAGGCCTGGCGATGGGCGTCTACGCCGATCAAGCCGCGAAGGATTATCAGTTCACGCGGCAAACGCAGGATGCGTACGCGCTCGAAACGCTGACGCGCGCGCAGAACGCCGGTAAAGAGGGGCGCTTCAAGCGCGAGATCGCGGCGATCGAGATCAAAGGCGGCGTCATCGATTCCGACGAGTTGCCGCGCAAAGCCAAACCCGAGAAGATTCCATCGCTGAAGCCGGCCTTCACTCAGGACGGCACGGTGACCGCCGCCAACGCGTCGGCAATTTCGGACGGCGCGGCCGCCGTCGTGTTGATGCGTGCGAGCGACGCCAAGAACAAAGGCAAGAAACCGCTGGCGCGCATTGTCGCGCAGGCGAGCCACGCGCAAGAACCCTCCAAATTCACCTCAGCGCCGGTGCCGGCTATCAAGAAAGCGTTGGATCGCGCCGGCTGGAAAGTGTCGGACGTTGATCTTTGGGAGATCAATGAAGCGTTCGCCGTGGTGCCGCTGATCGCGATGAAGGAACTCGGCATTGCGTTTGATCAGCTGAACGTCAACGGCGGCGCTTGCGCGCTCGGGCATCCGATCGGCGCATCCGGCGCGCGCGTGCTGGTAACGCTGATCGCAGCGATGGAAGCGCGCGACGCCAAACGCGGCGTCGCTTCGCTCTGCATCGGCGGTGGCGAGGGCATCGCCCTTTGCGTTGAGCGCGCGTAAGGCGGGCTGGTGAGCGCCGCAAAGATCATCGCTCACTTTCGCGAGCAGGCGATGTTCTGCGGCATGTTCGGTTCGCCGTTCACCGGCGCGCTGATGACGTTGATGGCTGATGACATCGAAGCCGGTGGGCCAATGGCCGCGCTTGCCGGCGACTGGCCCACATCGCCGCGGTCCGACGCATTGGCGCTGCGTTTCACCGGCGTGCTGCACGAGGCAGCGCTATCTGGACGCGACAAGAGACTTGCTGCGCTCTATCCGGCAGAAAATCCGAATTGGAGCATGGATGCGATCTGGCCTGTCGCGATCGAGTTTCTGAAGCGCGAGGACGCTTGGGTGCGCGCCTTCGTGCATTCGGCCCCGCAAACCAACGAGACGCGCCGCTCCATCGGTTTGTTGTCGGCGTTCCTGACTTTCGCGCAAACCTGGGACGGGCCGATCGACTTTCTCGAAATTGGCGCAAGCGCCGGTCTCAATCTCAACTGGGATCGCTTTGCTTATCGTCCGGCCACTTGGTCGTGGGGCGACAACAGCCCCGTTGTCATCGACACGGAGTGGAACGGCGCGCCGCCGCCGGTGGAAGCTCGCCTGCACGTGCGCAACAAGGCCGGGTGCGATCTCAATCCGCTGGACATTCGCGATCCTGCATCGCTGCTGCGGCTCAAGTCCTATGTCTGGCCCGATCAGCCGGAGCGTCTCGCGCGCTTCGATGGCGCAGTGGCGCTCGCGCTGATGAACGACACGCGCATCGAGAAGGAGAGCGCCGACACTTGGCTTGCGCGCAAGCTCGCGGAACGCGCCAGCGATGCGGCCACCATCGTTTATCACTCCGTCTTTTTGCAGTACCCGCCGTCAGAGACGCGCAACGCCATCGTCGAAGTGATCCGCAACGCCGGCGCGACAGCGTCCAAGGCTGCGCCGGTTGCCTGGGTGCGCCTTGAGCCGGAGGGATTGTTCGACCCCCAAGACAGTCCGCGGATGGTGATTGACCTGGTCACATGGCCCGGTGGTGTGCGCCGCATCGTCGGCTACACCGACGGCCACGTGCGCAGCATCTACGTCCCCTGAGGCGCGCGCACAAAACTGAAGACGTTATCCCAGCGCCGATCCAGTGCATGCAGCGCTTCAGCGGCCGAGCGCGCTGTATATCCGGCGTCGCTGCTTTCGATCAGATCAAGCCGTTCAAGTTTGTCGAGCGCATCCTGCACTTCGAAGTCCAGATCGAGTTCAAAGCGCGTGCGTAAGAATTCTTCGGCGCGGCGGTCGATTTCTTCCTTCGGCAAGGCCTGCTGCGCGCAGCGCAAGATCCAATAGGCGATGAACGCCTCTTTTACGTCCTGCTCTTCGCCTGCGCCGACGACGAGGTCGATCACGCCCGTATTGTTGGCGATGTTGCGGAAATAGACGGTGTCGGCCAGCCGCTTCTGATAGCGCAGCGTTTGCGTCTCGTATTTGAGCCGCTGACGCATCACGAACGCGCCCACCGCCGCGAGCCCCGAGATCGCCGCGACCGCGCTCTTCAGCTTGTCTTGTTCGATGACGCCATGTGCGCCGAAATACGCCGAGATTACCGCAAACAACACGCTGATCGCAGGCCCGATGCTCAACAGGATCGGCGTTCCGGCGATGATTGCTGGCGCGGCCAGAAATACCTGGTCGCGGCCGCGCATGTTGGGCCGCGCGCCGGGATGCAATGTCACCAGCTCTGCGGTCGCTACATTGCGAAAGTGCTTTACCAACGCCGCGCCCGAACGCACGCCGCGGCGCATCTTCGCAAATGCGCGTGTGTCGTCCTTCGCCATTTCGCTGCGCGCTTTGAAGCCCACGAGCACCACCACGTCGCTCATGATTTCCGCTTCGATCGCGCTTTGACGCAAGCCCATCACTGTGCGCACCGAAAGCTTCTGCGGCCGCGCGCCGCGCGCGAAAAACCGGATGCGGCGGATGGCGGCGCGAGATGGTTTGATGCTCAGGCCAGTCAGCAGCTTCGTCGCTTCGCGCGTTTGCACCGTGTCGTGATCGATCTCGACAAAGTTCGCGCGTGTGAGCGCGCCGATCATTGCCGACTCGAATGCCGCAAACGCCGGTTCGCCTTCATCGCATCGCGGCGCCGGCGCTTCCGGGTCAAGCGGATCGTAAAGCGTCTTCAGCGCCTCAAGTTGTTCATGCGCTTCGTGATGCAGCAGCGCGCCGAGCAGGTTGAGCATATGCGGGAATGCGTCGGCGTCGCCAGCCGGCATTCCGCCCACCGCGGTCATTTCCGCGGCGAGCTCCGCCTTGCGCACGGGAATATACCCGTCCGGCTCGGCGCCAACCTGTGGTTTGCCCAACGCTCCGTCGCTCATACCCTATTGCTAACCCAGCCTGCGGCGAGAGGCCATGCGCCGACGCCTTGCGGTAGAAACGGTGAAGGGGGATGCTCCCGAAGTTCGGCTTGGGGAAAAGACGTATGGGCGGGCGCGTGCGCGGAGTCATTGCGGGTCTTTTGGCGGCGGCCATGTTTGCGCTCGCGCCAGCCGCACACGCGCAGCAGGGCGTTGAAGCGCCGCAACCGCAAGACCCCTTCGGCGGCCGCTTTGGCACTTGGCAAATCGCGCAGCAACCTCAGCAGGCTGCCGCGCTCGCGCAAATGATGGGGACCGCGCTGTCGAACTTGCAGCCGCAACGCCCCGGACATCAGGACGTCTACATCATCACTGCCTCACTGTGGGACGATCCGGTTTTTCAAAACGAAGCGACGCAAGCTGAACGCATCCTGCGTCAGCATCTCGGCGCGGATGGACGTTCGATTTTGTTGTCCGCAGGCGATGGCTCCAGCAACCGTCTCTACCCGGACGCCAATCCCGACAATCTGGCCGCGGCCATTGGCAAAGTCGGCAGCATCATCAATCCGGCCGAAGATCTCGTCGTCATCTTCATCACCACGCATGGCTCGCACGATGGCGCCGCCGCGTTACGCGAGAACAACCGCCTTACAGGCGCCATGCGTCCCGTCAATCTGCGCGATATGCTGAACAACGCCGGCATCTACAATCGCGTGGTGATCATTTCCGCGTGTTTTTCCGGCGCTTTCATCGCGCCATTGATGGACGACAACACGATTGTGCTCACAGCCGCCGCGGCCGATCGCTCGTCGTTCGGGTGTCAGCCTGAGCGCGACTGGACCTTCTTCGGCGACGCCTATTTCAATCACGCGCTTGCAGGCGGCGCCAACATGCTTAACTCGTTCGATCAGGCTAAACGCCTAGTCGAGCAATGGGAGCACGAGCAGAATCTGACGCCGCCTTCAAACCCACAACGGTTCGTCGGTGGCCACGCCGCGCAGATGCTGCGCCAGGCCGAGCAGCAAGCGGGCCACTAAGCGCAATTAGCTGACGTGCTTTGAAATCAGTTCAAGCGGCGCCGCCGTCGTGCGTTTCGGCGCGCGCATCACGATGTGAGACTGCACGTCCGATACGACGCCGATCGCCAGCATCTTGTCGCGCAGAAAATCGTCATACGCGTGAATGTCGCGCGCAATCACGCGCAGCATGTAGTCGGCAGCGCCCGTCACTGCCGCGCATTCCACAACCTCCGGCCAATCGGCGACAGCTGCTTCGAAGCGCTCCAGATTTTCACGCGAGGGCAGCTGCAGCTTTACCGACGCGAACACTTCGAACCGCAGCCCAAGTTTTTCGTAGTCGAGCAGCGTTACTTGGTCTTTGATGATCTTGGCCTTCTTCAGCCGTTCGATCCGCCGCCATGCCGGCGACGAAGACAGGCCGACGCGCTCGGCGATCTCAGCGATCGAGAGGCTGGCGTCCTTCTGCAATAGCTCAAGGATGCGCGTGTCGACCGCGTCGAGCTCCTCGGACAAATGAACCTCCACAAATCGCGTCCTGAGCACACAAATGCAGCATGGCGTCTTGTTGCGGGATGAATCAAGTCAAATGCGCGCCTTGCGGGCAATATTCTTGCGCGCCGCGACGGAAGGCGGACTCTCGCGCCGTCTCTGCTTGCAGCGGCGAGCGCCGCCGCGTATGTGTCCGCCCCTTCGGTGGCGTAGCTCATCTGGTTAGAGCGTGGGATTCATAACCCCAAGGTAGGTGGTTCAAGTCCACCCGCCACCACCATAAACCGCCTTGATTTTATTGGCGTTTGTGGTCGTCGTCAGACCTCGCCGTCAGACTCTTCTGGTCTATTTGCATCGCTTCGACGCGTGTGCGGCACATCATACCAGCCCCCGTGCGCGCTGAATCTCGATTGTTGCAACGCGAGATCCTGAACGACCGCCAAGCGTGCGGGATATGATCGACGCCGCCATAGCCGCAGGCAAGGTCACGCGCTGCCCGCCGATGCGAGCTCGGAACGCGTTGCGGTTTGAATCTAGCCTCGGCGCGACCATGGCGGACGGACGCAAGATCGCGAACCCGAAACGGTTCTAGGACGTGATTGCCGCTTGCGTGTAGGCGAGCGAACCAAGCTTCGCGCCGAACCTGTCGAAGTATTCGACCAACTCCCCGACATGATAGTCGCCGGGTGCAAACTCCAGCACCGGACGTCCGAACCTATCAAGCCATCCGAGGCGGTTTCCGCGCGCGTCGAATACCGTGTCGCGCTCGCGCAATTCATGCCGCAGGCACGCGGCGAAAGCTTCCCAAGAAAACCCTGGCATAGCGTACAACATGGCGCCCATCGAGCCGTTATCCATCGTCAAACTCACTTGTAACCCGTTGATAGCATTGAATCCGAACAGAATGCGAATTGTCCGACGCTGCCCAATAAAATCAACGGCTTAAGGGTAAAGGTGGCGGTTTCAAGTCCACCCGCCACCACCATAATCTCCCTCCCAGAATCGCCGCGCGGCGCAATCCAAGCCGTCACTCGCCTCATCGCCACAATCAGTGTGCTGTACGTCACCGCTGCGCACTTCAGAACGGTAACAATTACCCGCATCTCTCCTGGTATTTGCGCAAAAAAGCACGGCCTTTCGCGCTTGGTCGGGCCGACCGCGCTCTTTATACACGCAGCACGCTGCGGCAATGCTGCGGCACAGGTTAGGGGGTAGTGCCTATGCGTATGCGCGAGCTGTTGCCGAGCGAAGATCACGAACTTGGTCTCGCGGTACAACCGATGGCGTCGCTGCTGCGCGGACCCGAAGCGCTCCTGCAAAACCCCGGTCCGTTGGCCGATGGCGTCGACATTGCCGGCAACGCCACCACCACCGAAACGCTGACCATCGATGGTCCGTCGGCGCAAAGCACCATCGATGTCGCCGGCGATACCGATTGGTTCGCCGTGCAATTGGTGGCCGGGGAAAGCTACCAGTTCAGCGTCACTGGCAGCACGCTCAGCGACCCTTTCCTCACCGTCTATAACGCCAACGGCGCACCCAACTCCGTCGATGACGATGGCGGCGCTGGCTCTAATTCGCTGATGCATTTCACCGCGCTGACGACCGGCACATATTATCTTTCCGCAGAGGGCTTCGATGGCGCCGTCGGTGACTACACTATCACTGCCGCGCACGGCCCCGCGCAAAATCCGCTCGACACGCTTGATCTCGGTTTCGAGCTGTCCGCCGCGAGCACGCGCATCGTCGAAGTTTATTTCGCCACATCCGGTCAGCACTTCGCGCCGAGCGGCACGGCCTCGCGCAGCTTTACTGCCTCCGAGCAGGCGCAAGTGATGTCGGCGCTTCGCACCATCTCCAATTTCACCAACATTGCTTTCTTCCAAACCAGCACGCCTACGGGCGCCGACATCACCTTCACGCTCAACTCGCTCGGCCCCGGTGTGTTGGGGCAGACCTTCCCCGGCGCGGCGCACGGCTACATCGAGTTCGATCCCAACAAACCCGGCTGGACCACAGCGGGTCTCGCGCCAGGCGGGCTGGGCTATTCGGTGATCTTGCACGAAGTCGGTCACGCGCTCGGCCTCGATCACCCGTTCGAGGACGGCCTCGACAATCAAATCATGCAAGGCGTGCTGGATGCGTTTGATTCCTACGGCGCCTTCCTGCTGAACCAGCAAGTCTTCACCATCATGTCGTACAATGATGGTTGGCCCTTGGGGCCCACAGGCGCGCCGCACACCAACAATTTCGGCTACGCGCAAACGATGATGGCGCTGGACATCGCCGCGCTGCAGCAGCGCTACGGCGCCAACACCACTTTCAACAACACCGACAACACCTACTTCCTCAACGATTCCACGACGTCGGGGGGCTATCGCGCCATCTGGGATACTGGCGGGTCCGACACCATCACCTACGAAGGCGGCTTCAACGCCATCATCGATTTGCGCCCGGCCACATTGCTCAGCGAAATCGGCGGCGGCGGCTTCATGTCCTACGTCGACGCTTCGACGTTCAGCGGTTTCACCATTGCCAATGGCGTTGTCATCGAGAACGGCGCCGGCGGTTCCGGCAATGACACCATCACTGGTAACGACGCTGCCAACACGCTCACAGGCAATTTCGGACAAGATACGCTGCTCGGCGGCAACGGCGACGACGTGTTGTTGGGCGGAACCGGCGACGACACGCTCAACGGCGGCGCAGGTGCGGACGCCATGACCGGCGGCGACGGCAGCGATTCTTATTTCATCGACAATGCCGGCGACACCATTACCGAACTCGCCACCGACACCGGCGTCGATGTGGTGACGGTTTCGCTAGACTACATCTTGGCCGATAACGTCGAGAATGCGTTCCTGACAGGCGCCGCGGCGCTCCTCACTGGAAATAGCGGCAACAACACCATCACCGGCGACGATCTCAACAACACCTTGAGCGGCCTCGATGGCAACGACTCGCTGTTGGGCGGCGCGGGCGACGACATTCTCATCGGCGGCGCCGGCGCCGACTTCATGCAGGGTGACACCGGTTTCGACATCGCCGACTATTCCGGCGCTGCAAGCGGCATCTCCGTGGATGTCACCGGCCCTGGCGCGCACGGCGGCGACGCTGAAGGCGACACGCTCGTCGGCATTGAGGAGATCATCGGCACCGCGTTCAACGATACGTTGGGCGGGCTGGCGCTCATGCTTGGCGGCGCGGGCGACGATACATTGCGCGGCTATTTTGGCGTCAACGAACTTCACGGCGGCGCCGGCAACGACACGCTGATCGGCGGGCAGGGCGCGGATATTCTCGATGGCGGCGCCGACACGGACACCGCGAGTTACGCGGACTCTGCAACAGGCCAAGGCGTCAGCGTCGATCTCACTGCGGGCATTGGCGCGGGCGGTGATGCGCAGGGCGACACGCTGAGCGGCGTTGAAAACCTGATCGGTTCGGCGTTCGACGACACATTGAAGGGCGATGGCGGCGCCAACAGCTTGAGCGGCGGCGACGGCAACGACGTGCTGATCGGCGCCGCCGGCGCCGATGCCTTGGATGGCGGCGCAGGCGTTGACATCGCCAGCTACGCCGATGCGGGCGCTGGCCTGCAGGCAAGCCTTGCCGCGCCCGCCGGCAATACCGGCATCGCCGCCGGCGACAGCTACATCTCCATCGAAGGCTTGTTCGGCTCGGCCTTCAACGACGTGCTGACCGGCGACGACAACGCCAATGTGCTCTCCGGCGGCGCGGGCAACGACATCCTCGATGGCGGCTTGGGCGCGGACACGATGTCGGGCGGGATCGGCAACGACACTTATATTGTCGACAATACCGGCGATGTGGTGATCGAAGCCGGCGGCACGGATGTGGTGCAGGCTTCGGTGTCGTACACGATCGGCAACGGCGTCGAGAACCTGACGCTGACCGGGGTTGGCGCCATTAACGGCACAGGCAATTCCATCTCCAACGTCATCGCCGGCACCAGCGCCGCCAACACGCTCTCGGGCCTGGACGGCAACGATCTCCTGCAAGGCGGCGGCGGCGACGACACGCTGATCGGCGGCAACGGCAACGACATCCTGGTGGGCGGGCTGGGCGCGGACCAAATGTCGGGCGGCATCGGCGACGACATCTATGTGGTCGACAATGCCGCCGACGTGGTCAGCGAAGCCGGCGGCAACGATCTGGTGCAAGCCTCGATCAGCTTCACCCTCGGCAACGGCATGGAGAGCCTGGCGCTGACGGGTTCGGCGGCTATCGACGGGACCGGCAATGCGCTCTCCAACGCCATCACCGGCAATGCCGGTAACAACACGCTCTCCGGACTTGACGGCAATGACGGCATTATCGGCGGCGACGGCGACGACGCCATTTTCGGCGGCAATGGCGCTGACCGGCTGACCGGGGGCAATGGCAACGATTATCTCGATGGCGGCGCAGGCGCCGATCAGCTCTCCGGGGGCTTGGGCAACGACACGTATATCGTCGACAATCTGGGCGACACCGTCACCGACAATGGCGGGGGCTTCGACACCGTACTGTCGTCGGTGAGCTTCAGCATGGGCGTCGGCATCGAAGTGCTGACGCTGACGGGGCTCAGCGCCATCAATGGCGTCGGCAACGCGCTCTCCAACCAGATGAGCGGCAATGCCGGCGCCAACACGCTGACCGGCAATGACGGCAACGACGTGCTGCAAGGCCAGGACGGCGACGATGTGCTGATCGGCGGCAATGGCGCTGACGTGCTGATCGGCGGCGCCGGGGCCGACACCTTTGTGTATCAGGCCGCTTCCGACTCCGCCGCCGCGGCCCACGACATCATCAAGGACTTCCAGAAGGGCGTGGATCTGATCGATCTGTCGGCCGTGCACACCGATGTCAGCGACGCCTTCTTCTTCACCCAGAGCGGCTCGACCTCGATCCTGCACGTCGACCTCGGCGGCAACGGCGCCGACGACATGATCATCAACATCAACAACACCAGCGGCCTCACCGCAGCCGACATCATCTGGGGGCCGTGAGGGGCACAGCCGAACGCGCCATCGCGCAATTCCCCTGCACACTGCGTGCGTGCAGTTACCGCGCTGCATCTCATCGGGGCGTCGGCTAGAAAGTCTCATGCCGCCGCGCCCGATGCCATCTGGACCCGACTATGTCGCCGATGCTGTCGCGCTTGGTGTCGATGCGCAGATGATCGATCGGTTGGTACAGCATTTCTATGCTGAGGTGCGCCGCGACGCGCTCCTGGGCCCCATATTCGAAGCGCGCATCGCCGACTGGGCGCCGCATCTTCTGCGCATGAATGCGTTCTGGTCGTCAGTCATGCTGCGCAGCGGCGATTATCACGGTCAGCCCATGCCGATGCATGTGCGCTTGCCGGTCGATGCCTCGCACTTTGACCGTTGGCTGGCGTTGTTTGAACAAGCAGCGCACTCAATTTGCGGCGCCGCAGCGCCGCTCTTCATCGATCGCGCGCATCGCATCGCCCAAAGTCTCGAACTCGGCGTCGCCGGCGCGCGTGGCCTCATTCTCCGCAGCGATGAGCGCTTGCCAGCCATTGCAACGAAGCGCGCGGACTCCTTGTCCTAGCGGCGCATGCGGCGCTGCATCGCAGCCTTGCTTGATGTCCATCAAACGCCGCGTTGATCGAGCACGCTAGCGTCCGTCTTGCGAGCTGTAACCGCAGAATTGCAACCGACACTGCGAGGCAACAGCTGGACTGATTGACAGGGAGGTGCGGCAATGGCGGACTTTCTCTCCAACTACTCGATTCAAAAATGGCTGGAGTCGTGCCCACAAGGCTATCTTGAGGACACAGTGTACGGGCACGGCGCCGATGAACGCGAGCCTGAAGCGCTTTTCACCAACGACGCCTATCGCGAGCAGCAAATCCGCACCACCGTGCAATTGATCGTTGGCGAACGTTGTGCGCTGGCGGCGTCATCGGGCCTCGTCAATGCAGCGCCGGATCAAGCGAGCAAGACGTTCTTGGCAACGCAAACGTTGGATGAGGGCCGTCACGTCGAGATTTTCACGCAGCGTCTCTACGATCTTGGCGTCAAGGCGGACGATCTCGAGTTGACCATCAAGACCTACGTCAATCCGCACCTCGGCAAGTTTGCCGAAGTGCTGCTCGAAAAGGTCGACAAAAAGGATTTCGTCGCCGGCGTCGTCGGTCAGAACATCGTGCTTGAGGGCATGGCTTTCTCGGTTTTCGAAATGCTGCACGCCGGTGCGGCTGACGCCAATCCGAAGTTCGCGCACACGCTAGCGGGCACCATTGCCGACGAGCGCCGCCACGTCGGTTTTGGCGAAAACCGCATCGGCGAACTCATTCGCCGTTTCCCTGAAAAGAAGCCGGAAGTGCAGCGCATGCAGCGCGATATGACCAAGCACATGTTGGCCACGTTCCACGAAGCCTTCGCACAGGATGTGCGCCCTGCCGACGCAACGGCGATCCGGTCCGCCGACCACAAGCCCGCAACTTATCAGGGGCTCAACATGGCCGAGGCCTCCAACGCAGAGATGGAAGGCGCGCTGTCGGCGACTGTGCTCAATGAGTTCAAGACCAGGCTTGGCCGCATCGGTCTCGAATATCAGGCGCCGGTCTGAGGGTCGGAACGATGACGAGTGCGCTCAATCCGCATGAACTCGGCGAAGCTGAGTTTCGCAGCACAGTGCACTCGTTCGAGTTTTGGTTTGAGGCCGTGGAGGGCTACCTCCACGGCCGCCCATACGGCGTGTCGCCCAATACCAAGGAAGACGCGCTGACGGACCGGCAGCGCGACGGCTTGATTACTACGCTCTGCAACTACTGCGTCGGCGAGACAGCGGCGCTTGAAGCGTCGAGCGGTATGATCAGTTTTGCGCCGGATCGCGGCGCGAAAATCTTCCTGTCGACGCAGGTTGTCGACGAGGGCCGCCATCTTGAGGTGCTGCTGCACCGTATGGCGCAGCTCGGCGTCGCCGATCCTGAAGCGGAGATCGACCGCCGCGCCAATCGCAGTCTGCTGAAATTCAAGCAGCGTTTGCTTGAATTTGTGGATGCGCGCGACTGGGAAGCCTCGATCTTCGCGCAGAACGTCATTCTCGAATGCCTGGAATTTACGGTTTTCCGCCATCACGCCGGTGCTGCCGATCCGATAACCGCGGAAATGCTGCGCGGCATCGTCTCCGACGAACGCCGTCACATGGGGTTTGGTGAGAACGATCTCGGCCGGCGGCTTCTCGGCGCACCGCACACCCACGAGCGCCTCTTCAAGATCAAGCGCGAACTGGATTCACTGGTGCTCGATACCTTCGCCGAAACAATGGGCGAACTCGGCCTTGAGCGTGAGGAGCGTCCAGATCTCGCAGGCGACTATCTTGCCGCCGTGGCCCGGCTGGGGTTTCGCGCATGAACGATCCGTTGGAGCTGGAACGCTCGCCGCTGCGCCGTCCGCGCCAGACGTTCGAGCTTGAAGACACAGGCTTCAACGAAGTGCCGAAGCGCTTTCGCCGTTTCTATCGGCGTTGGCGCGGGGCTAACGACAAGCTGGGGCCGAACGAGGCGCTTTGCCCGGTGTGCAAGGTCGTCATCCGATCGACCAAAGAATTGCGGGCAGGCGACCGTGTCTATTGCATGCCCTGCATGTCACGTCTCGAACTGGTTGAGGAAGACGGCATGCTCATCGCTAAGGTTCTGTACTGAAGCGCTTCGCCGAGCGCCACGTTCAGTCTTAGATCTCGATAATGTCGGCCAAGTCGCCCACATCGCGTGCGTCCGCGTTGGCAGGACAGACGATGAGTGCATTGGCGGCGGCGAAGACGCTCACCAAGGACGAATCTTGGTTCGCGGCAGCCGCAACGCAAAGGCGGCCTTCCTGATCGATGCGAGTATTGGCGCGCAGATAAGCTTCGCGCGGTCCGTTCGCCGGCAAAGTTGCACTGAGT
This sequence comes from Terricaulis sp., assembly GCA_047601265.1. Classification (GTDB taxonomy): domain Bacteria; phylum Pseudomonadota; class Alphaproteobacteria; order Caulobacterales; family Aquidulcibacteraceae; genus Vitreimonas. The sequence goes on along the minus strand of JASGJR010000001.1, from coordinate 2,021,499 downwards.
TTTGCGCGGCGTGTCTCAACAGTTTGTGCACTATCGCCGCCAAGCATGGCGGCAATCAGCGGACGCAGGAACAGACGCGCGGCCACCAGCGCCGAACCGGGATTTCCCGGCAATCCCAAAATCGGCTGCTTGCCGCGCAATGCGAACCAGGTGGGTTTCCCGGGCCGGAGGGACACCTTGTCGAACAGCACGTCCGCGCCCAAGCTTTGCACTGCGCGGCGCGCGTGATCGTGATCGCCAACCGATGCGCCGCCAATCAGCACAACCAGGTCGCTCGCCGCCGAGGCGGTTTCGATCGCCGCGGCGATGAAATCGGCGTTGTCAGGGAGAATAGCGCCGCGTGTGCTTGCCGCGCCCCATGCTTGCGCAAGTCCCGCGACGCCGAAACTCGCGCAATCGAAAATTTGATCGGGCCGCGCAGCCGCGCCGGGCGCGACGATCTCGTCGCCGCCGCTGAGGATCGTGATCCGCGGCCGCACGGCCACGGTGATGGCGTCGCGTCCAGCTGCAGCCGCAACAGCCAAGTGAGCGCCGCTCAGCACCAGTCCGGGTTCGAGCAGTGTCGCGCCCGCGGGAAAATCAACGCCGGGAGCGCGCACGTGTTTGCCGGGGGCGACTGCGGGCGTGTCGATGCGTGCGCCGTCCCGCGTCACTTCTTCCTGGATAGCGATCGCATCCGCGCCTTGCGGCAGCGGCGCGCCTGTGAAGATGCGCGCGCATTCGCCGGGGCCAACGCTTCTTTGCAACGCGTGACCCGCGCCAGCCTCGCCGACCAATCTGAGTTTGCCCGGCGTGTCCGCGCTGCGCACCGCGTACCCGTCCATGGCAGAGGCGTGAAACGGCGGCTGTGCACGCGCCGCGCGCACTGGCTCTCCCAGCGTACGTCCCAAGCACGCCTCAATCGCAAGCATCTCCGTTTTCGTGCGTTCTATATGCGCGAGTATTGTCGCGCGCGCCTCGGCTACGGAAATCATGGCGACGTTCGTTTGTAGTCACCGCTGGCGCCGCCGCTCTTGGACATTACTTGAATGCCCTCGATGCTCATGCCGCGGTCGGCGGCCTTCAGCATATCGTAGATCGTGAGGCATGCCACGGAGACGGCGGTCAGCGCCTCCATTTCTACGCCGGTTGCAGCTGTGGTCCGCACGCGCGCGGTGACGACAAAACTTGTGCTCGCTTCGTCGGGCTTGACCTCCACAACGACGCTTGAGAGCGGCAGCGGATGGCACAATGGAATCAGTTCCGATGCGCGTTTGCCAGCCATGACGCCGGCGATCTCAGCGACCGCACGCACGTCGCCTTTCGGCGCTGAACCCGAGCGCGCCAATTCGAAGGCGGCGCGTGACATGCGCACACGGCCCTCGGCGGCTGCTTCCCGCACGGTCGCCGGCTTGTCCGAAACGTCGACCATGCGCGCTTTGCCGCTCTCGTCGAGATGCGTCAGACGCTCGCTCATCTCAGCGCTCCAACAGACGCGGTATGATCTCGACCAGATTGCATGGCATGTGTCTGCTATCGAGCTGCCAGCGAATGATCTTGTCCCACCCGTCGCGGCAGGCGCCGTTCGAACCGGGCAGGGCGAAAATGAACTTGCCTTTGACGACGCCTGCGCAAGCGCGCGATTGCAGCGTGCTTAGGCCGACGCTCTGATAGCTCAGCATGTGCCAAACCACGGCAAAGCCTTCGATCTGCTTCTCGAAAAGCGGCATCAGCGCTTCGGGTGTTACATCTCGGCCCGTGAGCCCGGTACCGCCCGTTGCGATGATGACATCCACCGCCGGATCGGCGATCCAGCCGCGCGCCGTCTCCTGAATCATAGCGACATCGTCACGCACCAGCGCTCGGCCCGCGAGTTTATGTCCGTCGCGGACGATGCGCTCGGCCAAGATGGCGCCTGAAGTGTCGGTCTCGTTGTCGCGCGTGTCAGAAATGGTGAGCACGGCGATCTGCACCGGCTTGAACGGCAACGCCAAATCGATGCGTCCGGCTGGCGGTGCGTCGCTCATCTCAATCTCCCCGCGCTGCGCGCCGTACGCGATCGGTTTCCGTCGGTTCGATCCAGCGGCTTTCGCCGCCGCTAACTTCTCGTTTCCAGAACGGAGCGTCGGTTTTTAAATAGTCCATGAGTTCGCTGACAGCGGCGAACGCTTCGGCGCGATGACCTGCAAGTGCGGCCACCAGCACCACAGGATCTCGCGGCGCCACCGCGCCAGCGCGGTGAATGACCAGGAGATCAATGAGCTTGTGGCGTTCCGCGGTCGCGGCCGCGAGACGCGCGATCTCCGCCTCGGTGAAACCCGGATAGTGATCGAGGTGCAGACAAGTGACCTCGCCGTGAGACGAGGTCCCGCGGCAATAGCCGATAAAACTCGCCAACGCGCCAACATCGCCGCCGCGGCCGTCGGCGAAGCGCTCAAGTTCGGCCTGCGCGTCGAGCGGCGTGGTGCAGACGACGACGCGCATCCTCAGCCTCCGCTCAGCGGTGACATGAAGGCGATCTCCTCCGCGCCATCAATGGAGGCCGTGTCGTCCCGGCAAAAGGCCCGATCAACCGCGGCGCGCACGCTTGGCGCCAGGATAATCGCGGCCAAGGTGTCGTCGCGCGACGCGAGCCACCGGCGCAGCGCGCCGACCGTGCGCACGTCCTTGGGCACGTCCGCCTTCATCTCGCCGCAGCCCGCAGCGTCGCTGACGCGGCCAAAGAACAAGACGCGCGTCATCCGCCTGTCACCGACATATGCCGCTCTGTCGCTGGTTTGCTCAGACGTTCGATGACGAAGTCATGCCCTTTGGGACGGAGCGCGATCGCCGCATCGATTGCCGTCTGCAGCGCTGCATCGTCGCCGCTGGCGCGCAGCGGCGCGCGCAAGTCGGCATTGGCTTCTTGGCCGAGGCACAAATACAGCTTGCCGGTACACGTCAGGCGCACGCGTGAGCAGCCTTCGCAGAAATTGTGGCTGAGCGGCGTGATGAATCCAAGTCGCCCGCCGGTTTCCTTGACTTGCACATAGCGCGCCGGGCCGCCAGTGCGGTTGTGGAGGTCGATGAGCGTCCAATAGCTCGCTAAGTCCTCGCGCACGCGCGCCAGCGACAAGAACTGACTCGTACGATCCTCATCGATTTCGCCGAGCGGCATGGTCTCGATCAAAGTCATATCGTGACCGCGCGCATGCGCCCACTGAATGAGATCGGCAATCTCGTGGGCGTTGTCATGCTTGAGCGCGACCGTGTTGATCTTGACCTTGAGGCCAGCGGCCTTCGCCGCTTCGATTCCGGTTAGAACCTCGCTCAGCCGGTCGCGTCGCGAAATGCGCGCAAAGGTATCGCGATCGAGCGTGTCGAGAGAAACGTTGATGCGCTTGACGCCCGCGCGCGCCAAGGGCTCAGCGAACGCCGCGAGCTGCACGCCATTCGTGGTCACCAGCATTTCATCGAGCGCTCCGGTGCGCAAATGCCGCGACACTGCGTTGAGCAGATCGATAAAGCCGCGCCGCACCAGCGGCTCGCCGCCTGTAAAGCGCAGCCGCCTCACGCCGCGCGCGATGAATGCCGCCGCGATCCGGTCGATCTCCTCGATCGAGAGCAAATCTTGCCGCGGCACGAAGCGCATGAGCTCCTTCATGCAGTAGACGCAACGCAAGTCGCAGCGGTCGGTGACCGAAATGCGCAAATAGGTGATCGCGCGGCCGAACGGATCAATGAGAGGCGTCACGAGCACCGCTCCAGTTCGCTCAGCACGTCGCGCGTATTGGCATTGGCGAAAGCGTCGGCAGCCTCGAACCAGACCGGCGCCGCGCCGATCTCGGCCAACAGCGCGCGGACGGAGGGATGTTTTCCCCGCGAAAGAATAGGGCGCAGTACATCCCTGATCTCGGTCTTCCAAACCGCGCAAAGCGGATGCACGCCATGGCTCGTCTCGGCATATGCCGCGCGCGCCTGGCCGCGCCCCGCTAAAAGTGTGGGCGCCAGATCGAGCGGCAGCAGCGGCGCATCGCATGGAACTGTCGCCAAGAATGAAAACCCGCGCGCATGCGCCCAATCGAAGCCAGCCAGAATGCCGGAGAGTGGCCCTGCTGGCGCGAGCGGATCGTCGTTCACGAGATCCATTCCTTGCTCGCTTGCGTGCACCGCAACCGCGCTTCCGAGTTTGACGCTGACAGCGCACGCGGACAAAGCACGCAGCGGTCGGCACGCGCGCGCCAGCAGCAGCTCACCCTGAAACTGTGCGAGCGCCTTATCCGTCCCGAACCGGGACGAACGTCCTCCAGCCAGCACCAAGCCAGCCGTACGCGCCAAGTCGGAAGCAGGCGTCGTCATCTCTCTGACCGCGTCAGGTCTTGAATCCAAGTCAGGCCGCGAATGGCGTGCGGCCACCCAAGCGTTGTGACCGCCAGATAGGCGACGTGATGCAACTCGTCTGCACTGAAGCCCTCCGTCAGTGCGCGCCGCGTGTGCGAATGGGTGGCGCCCTCGGAATCGGCGGCAATTGCGAGCGCGAGATTGATTAGGCGCCGCGTGCGCGCATCCAGCGGGCCAGACTGATTGGCGGTTTCGCCAAGTTTCTCAAGCGCCTGCCAGAGTTCAGGTTTCTCTTGCGCCACGCGCCCGGCTGCGCCGGGCAGTTCAGAGGATGCGGGTGTCTTCGCCATGAGCAACTCCCAAGCGCGACCAAATCAAGTCCTGACTTGGTTACGGGTCAACGGCGTTAAAGGGTAGGGGTGTCATCGGGTGGTCGAGCGGTTCCATTCCGAAGACCAGATTTCCGCATCCGCGTCGATCAGGATGTCGCCCCCGCGCGGCGCATGGTTGTCGATGAGCGGGTCGGGCTTGGCCAGCGCTTCCAGCGCGGCCGGTTTGGCGATCTGCACCAACGACCCTTCGACCGTGACGCCATGTTCATGCAGCGCCGCGAACGCGCGCGACAGGTTTTCGGGGGTCATGCCCAGCAGCGACGCCAGGATGCGCTTTTCGAAGTGCAAGCGCACCGTGGCGCCAGCGCTGTCCGACGCGCGCAGCGCAAGCAGGTAGTTCGCGAGCCGTTCGACGCCGCCGCGCAACTTGTGATTCTTGATTGTCCGCACCACGCCGCGGTATCCGCCGGCGAGATCGCGCGCGACCGCTTGAGAGAAGCACACATCCAGCCGCATCGCCGTGCGAATGGCGTCACCAGGGATCATCAGCAGCTCGCAGCGTTCGAGCGTGCGCGCCGACATCAACGCGTCCGCGTCGAGCACCACAGCGGCGAGGATGAATGTCGAGACCGGACGCAAGATCGCCAGCACCGTCTCGCGGTCGTTCCAAGTGCCGTGCAGTTCGACCTGGCCTTCAAGCAGCACGTACAGAAAGTCGACCGGATCGCCTTCAAGCAGCAGCATGGTGTGCGCTGGAAAGCGCTGCACGTGCGCGCCCGCGGTGGCGACGCGAAAAGTCTCCGGCGCCGCCTCCTGAAAAAGCGGCAGGCTCTTCACTCGCTCCAAATCGCCGGGGCGCACGCCGATAACCCTCCTATCGGCCTCTGTTGTTGACGATTTTGCGCATGCCGCATTTGATCCCGGTCAAGCGCCGGCGCTGAAACTCTACTCCCTTGATATTTCTCAAGTCATAGGCCGGATATAGTCAAACCGCACGATTTCCGTGCGGAATCCGCGTTTCCGCGCGTCTGCCCAAGATCGAAAGCGCCCCGCGCTTGATGTAAATCAAACCCATTCGCCGCGAAATGGAGTTTCTGAGCTCCATCATCGTCGCGCGGGGGAATACCCATGACGTCTCAAAGCCAGATGGTGCGGAAGGGCGGCGGGACAGCCCTTTGGCTCAGCACACTATCGTTCACTGCGAGCTTTGCGGTTTGGACGATCTTCTCGATCATCGGCATCCAGATCAAACAGAACCTCGGCCTCAGCGAGACTCAATTCGGTCTGCTGATCGGCACGCCCATCCTCACCGGTTCGCTGATCCGACTCGTGCTCGGCGTATGGACCAACCAGCTTGGCGGGCGCGTTCTATTTCCGCTGGTCATGCTCGCCGCCGCGCTGGCGACTTACCTACTGACGTTCGCGCACACTTATCCGCAATTCCTGCTCGCGGCGCTTGGCGTCGGCATTGCCGGCGGCGCCTTCGCGGTCGGGGTCACTTATGTCTCCAAATTCTTCGCCGCCGAAAAGCAGGGGACCGCACTAGGCATTTTCGGCGCAGGCAATGTCGGCGCCGCCGTCACAAAATTTCTCGCACCTTTCGTGTTGGTGGCGATGGGTTGGCAAGCGGTCGCGCAGATCTGGGCTGGCGCGCTGGTTGTCATTGCCATCGTCTTTTTCCTTTTCACCAAGGACGATCCGGAACTGATTGAGCGCCGCGCCAAAGGCCTCAAGCCGCGTTCCATGCTGGAGCAATTCGCGCCGCTCAAGAACGTCCAGGTCTGGCGCTTTTCTCTCTATTATTTCTTTGTGTTCGGCGCTTTCGTGGCGCTGTCGCTGTGGTTGCCTGGCTACCTGATCGGCGTCTACCACCTCGATATCAAACACGCCGGCATGATGGCGGCTGCGTTCTCCGTGCCCGCGTCGCTCTTCCGTATCTATGGCGGCCATCTCGCCGATCGAGTCGGTGCGCGCACCGTCATGTATTGGACCTTCCTCGTCGGCGCGCTGGCGACGTTCGTTCTGTCGTATCCGCCGACAGCCTACGTCATCGATGGCATCCACGGCCCAATCAGCTTCCACATCGCCACGTCGCTCATTCCGTTCACTGTCATTCTGTTCGTGCTCGGCTTCTTCATGAGCTTGGGCAAAGCGGCGGTCTACAAACACATCCCCGTCTATTATCCGAACGACGTAGGCGCCGTGGGTGGCTTGGTCGGCATGATCGGCGGCCTTGGTGGTTTCGTGCTGCCGATCGCTTTCGGTGCGCTCAACGATCTCACCGGCATCTGGACCAGCTGCTTCATGCTGCTGTTCTTGATCGTCACCGGCTCGCTCGTGTGGATGCACTTCGCTATTCGCCAGATGGAGCGCGAAGCCGCCGGCGGCATTCTCGACAAGCTGCCGCAATTTCCGGAAATGCAGCCGATCCACGAGCCGGCGAAGCATGGTCCGCGCGGCGCCGGCATGATCAACGATTGGCGTCCGGAAGACACCGAGTTCTGGGCCAAGACCGGCAAGCCGGTCGCAGCGCGCAACCTTTGGCTCTCCATCCCATCGCTGTTCCTGTCGTTTGCGGTGTGGATGGTGTGGTCGATGGTCGTTGCGAAGCTGCCGCAAGTGGGCTTCCACTATTCGACCGACCAATTGTTCTGGCTCGCCTCGCTGCCCGGCATCTCGGGTGCGCTGTTGCGCGTCTTCTACGCGTTCATGGTGCCTGTCTTCGGCGGACGGTTGTGGACGACGCTGACGACCTGGTCGCTGCTCATTCCTGCGCTCGGCATCGGCTTCGCCGTGCAAAGTCCGGAAACGCCGTACTGGATCATGCTGACGCTGGCGCTGCTCTGCGGCCTGGGCGGCGGCAATTTCGCGAGCTCGATGTCCAATATCGGCTTCTTCTTCCCGAAGGCCGAGAAGGGCAACGCGCTCGCTCTCAATGCGGGGCTCGGCAATCTTGGCGTCAGCGCCATGCAATTCCTGGTGCCGATCGTCATCACCAGCGCCGTGTTCGGCACGCTCGGTGGGGCAGGCCACACCACGTCGGCTGGGGCGACGCTGTTCCTTCAAAACGCGGGCTTCATTTGGGTCCCGTTCATTGTCATCGCCGCCTTCATGTCCTGGTTCGGCATGAACGACATCGCCTCCGCGCGCGCCTCGTTCGCCGAGCAATCGGTGATCTTCACGCGCACCCACAACTGGATCATGTGCTGGCTCTACACCGGCACGTTCGGATCGTTCATCGGCTTCTCGGCCGCGTTTCCGCTGCTCACCAGCACGGAATTTCCGACCGTGAACGCGCTCCAGATCGCCTTTATCGGCCCACTGGTCGGCGCGCTCTCGCGTTCGTTCACCGGCTGGATCGCTGATCGCTTCGGCGGCGGACGTGTAACGCTTGCTGTCTTCGTACTGATGATGGCTGGCACGCTTGGCGTGATCTACTTCCTCGCCAACAAGGCCGCGCCTGGCGCATTCGCCGGCTTCTTTGCTTCGTTCCTGTTGCTATTTTTCGCCAGCGGCGTCGGCAACGCATCCACGTTCCAAATGATCCCCGCGATCATGCGCAAGGAACTGGCGCGGTTGTTGCCAAAGGCGCTTCCCGCCGATCAACAAAAGCAAGCGGAAAAAGAATCGGCCGCAATGACAGGCTTTGTCTCCGCGGTGGCTGCCTTCGGCGCCTTCTTCATTCCGAAGAGCTTTGGCTTCTCCATCTCAGCGAGCGGCAGTGCGGCTGGCGCGTTGTGGGCGTTCTTCGGCTTCTACATCTCCTGCCTCGCCATCACGTGGCTCGTTTACGTGCGCAAAGGCGGGCTCCTGTTTGACATCGAGCATCCCCAAGCCGCCGCCAAAGTCGCTGCGGAATAGGAAAGCATAATGAGCCACACACTCGACCGGCTGACGTTCTTCGCCCGCAAGACCGAGACGTTTTCGGACGGCCATGGCGTCGTGAACGACGAAGATCGTTCTTGGGAAGAAGCATATCGCCGCCGCTGGCAGCACGACAAAATCGTGCGCTCGACGCACGGCGTGAACTGCACCGGTTCGTGCTCATGGAAAATCTACGTCAAAGGCGGCATCGTCACCTGGGAAACGCAACAGACCGACTACCCGCGCACGCGGCCCGATCTGCCAAACCACGAACCGCGCGGCTGCGCGCGTGGCGCGTCCTACTCGTGGTATCTCTATTCAGGCAACCGCGTGAAATACCCGATGGTGCGCGGGCGGCTGCTCAAGCTGTGGCGCGAAGCGCGCGCGCATCTCTCGCCGGTGAAAGCATGGGCGTCGATCGTCGAAGATCCAGCCAAGCGCAAGTCCTACACTAAGATGCGCGGCGCCGGCGGCCTTGTGCGTTCGACCTGGGACGAAGTCACCGAAATGGTCGGCGCCGCCAACGCCTACACCGTCAAGAAATACGGCCCCGATCGCGTGTTTGGCTTCTCGCCGATCCCGGCAATGTCGATGATCTCTTACGCGGCGGGCGCGCGCTATCTGCAATTGCTCGGCGGCGTGTGCGGCTCATTCTACGATTGGTATTGCGATTTGCCGCCGGCAAGCCCGCAAACCTGGGGCGAACAAACCGACGTTCCCGAATCAGCCGATTGGTACAATTCCGGTTTCATCCTGGTATGGGGTTCGAACGTACCGCAGACGCGCACGCCGGACGCGCATTTCTACACCGAGGTTCGTTATAAGGGCGCCAAGTCCGTCGTCATCTGCCCGGACTATTCGGAAGCGTCGAAATTCTCCGACCTCTGGATTTCGGTGAAGCAAGGGACCGACGCGGCACTCGCCATGGCGATGGGTCACGTTGTGCTCACCGAATTCCATCGCGACCGGCAAGTCCCGTACTTCCAAGACTATATCCGCCGCTACACCGACATGCCGCTTTTGGTGCGGCTGGTGAAGAAGGACGGCAAGTACGTTCCCGAACGTCTGCTACGCGCGTCCGACTTCGACGACGCCCTGGCGCAAGACAATAACCCCGATTGGAAAACCATCGGCATCGACGAAGCCACCGGCCAGCCCTGTGTGCCCACCGGCTCGATCGGCTTCCGCTGGGGCGAGCAGGGCAAGTGGAATCTGGAAGAGAAGCAAGCCGATGGCGGCGAAGTCAAACTGCGCGTCGGCCTCAAAGGCGCGCACGACGACGTCGCCGAAGTGCTGTTTCCATACTTCGCCAGCTCCGCCGCCAACGGCTTCGCATCGACCGACCATCCTGACACGTTGATGCGCCGCATTCCGGTGAAGCGCTTGCACTTGAAAGACGGGGAGACCTTCGTGGCGTCCGTCTACGATCTCTTCCTCGCCAACTACGGCGTCGATCAGGGATTCGGCGGCGAGCACATGCCGAAATCCTACGACGATCTCGAGCCGTACACGCCGGCCTGGGCGGAGAAGATCACGACGGTGCCGCGCGATCAAACCATAGCCGTGGCGCGCGGCTTCGCCGGCAACGCCGAAAAAACCAACGGACGTTCGATGGTGATCATCGGCGCGGCGATGAACCATTGGTATCACATGGACATGAACTATCGCGGGGTGATCAATCTCCTCGCCATGTGCGGCTGCATCGGTCAATCCGGCGGCGGCTGGTCGCATTATGTCGGGCAGGAAAAGTTGCGACCGCAAACCGGCTGGGCGCCGCTGGCGTTCGCGCTCGACTGGGCGCGCCCGCCGCGTCAGCAAAACTCCACCAGCTTCTTCTACGCGCACACGGACCAATTCCGGTACGAAACACTCGACGTGAAGGAGATTCTCTCGCCCACAGCGCCGGACGGCGATTGGGGCGCAACCTTCATCGACTACAACGCCAAAGCCGAGCGCATGGGCTGGCTGCCGTCGGCGCCGGCATTGAAGGTCAATTCACTCGAAGTGACCAAAGCCGCCGAACGCGAAGGCATCGACGCGCGCGAATACACGGCGCGTGAACTCAAGTCCAAGCGGCTCGAAATGAGCTGCATGGATCCCGATCATCCCGACAACTGGCCGCGCAACATGTTCGTGTGGCGCTCCAACTTGTTAGGCTCCTCGGGCAAAGGCCACGAATATTTCCTGAAGCACTTCCTCGGCGCGTCCAACGGCGTGCTGGGCAAAGATCTCGGCGAGACTGGCCGGCGCAAGCCCGTCGACGTCACATGGCGCGACGAGGGCCCAGAAGGAAAACTCGACCTCCTCGTCACCATCGACTTCCGCATGTCGACCACCGCCGTCTACAGCGACATCGTGTTGCCGACCGCGACGTGGTACGAGAAGAACGACCTCAACACCTCCGACATGCACCCGTTCATCCACCCGCTCACCGCTGCGGTCGATCCCGCGTGGGAGTGCAAGTCGGACTGGGACATCTTCAAGGCCATCGCCAAAGCGTTCTCCGAGGTCTGTCCGGAGGTGCTTGGCGTCGAGAAAGACGTAGTGCTGACGCCGATCCAGCACGACAGCGCCGCCGAAATGGCGCAGCCGTTCGACGTCAAGGATTGGTGGAAAGGCGAGTGCGATTTCATTCCCGGCAAAACCGCGCCGCAGATCAGCATCATCGAGCGCGACTATCCCAATCTTCATCGCCGCTTCACTTCGCTCGGTCCGTTGATGACCAAGGTCGGCAATGGCGGCAAAGGTCTGGCCTGGAACACCGAACACGAAGTCGCGCACTTGAAAGCGCTCAACGGCGAAGTGCGTGAAGGCCCAACGCAAGGGCTGGCCAAGATCGAAAGCGAAATCGACGCCGCAGAGGTTATCCTGATGCTGGCGCCCGAGACCAACGGCGAAGTCGCCGTGAAGTCCTGGGAGTCGCTCAGCAAACAAACTGGCCGCGAGCACGCGCACCTGGCGCTGCCGAAGGAAGACGAAAAGATTCGCTTCCGCGACATCGTCGCTCAACCGCGCAAGATTATCTCGTCACCCATCTGGTCGGGCATCGAGAGCGAAAACGTTTGCTACAACGCCGGCTGGACCAACGTGCACGAACTGATTCCGTGGCGAACGCTCACCGGCCGTCAGCAGCTTTATCAGGATCACCTCTGGATGCGCGCGTTCGGCGAGGGCCTGTGCGTTTACAAGCCGCCCGTTGACACCAAGACAGTCGATCCGGTGCACAACCGCCGCTCCAACGGCGAGAAGGAAATCGTCCTCAATTGGATCACGCCGCACCAAAAGTGGGGCATCCACTCCACCTACACCGACAATCTGCTGATGCTCACGCTCAATCGCGGCGGCCCCGTCGTCTGGGTGTCGGAGAAGGACGCCGCGCGCGCCGGCATCACGGACAATGATTGGATCGAGGTGTTCAACGCCAACGGCGCACTCACTGCGCGTGCAGTCGTGTCGCAGCGCGTGCGCGAGGGCATGGCGCTCATGTACCACGCACAAGAGAAGATCGTGAACACGCCCGGCTCGGAGATCACCAAACTTCGCGGCGGCATCCACAATTCCGTGACGCGCACTGTACTGAAGCCGACGCACATGATCGGCGGCTACGCGCAGCAGAGCTATGGCTTCAACTATTACGGCACGGTCGGCTCGAACCGGGACGAATTCGTGATCGTGCGGAAGATGACCAAAGTCGACTGGCTCGACGAACCTCTGGCGCAAACGGAGGCGGGCCAATGAAAATCCGCGCCCAAATCGGCATGGTGCTCAATCTCGACAAGTGCATCGGCTGCCACACGTGCTCCGTGACCTGCAAGAACGTCTGGACCAATCGCGAAGGCGTTGAATACGCCTGGTTCAACAACGTCGAATCCAAGCCCGGCGTCGGCTATCCGCGCGAATGGGAAAACCAGAAGCGCTGGAACGGCGGCTGGGAGCGCACCAAGAGCGGCAAGCTGCAGCCCAAGATGGGCCCAAAGTGGCGCATCCTCGCCAAAATTTTCGCCAATCCTGATCTCCCCGAAATCGACGATTATTACGAGCCGTTCGATTTCGACTACGCGCATCTGCAAAACGCGCCGGAGATGAAGGCGTTTCCGACCGCGCGCCCGCGTTCGAAAATTTCCGGGCAGCGCATGGAGAAGATCGAGTGGGGCCCGAACTGGGAAGAAATTCTCGGCGGCGAATTCTCCAAGCGCTCGAAGGATTACAATTTCGAAAATGTGCAGAAGGACATTTACGGCCAGTTCGAGAATACCTTCCTCATGTATCTGCCGCGGCTGTGCGAGCATTGCCTCAACCCGGCATGCGTGGCCGCGTGCCCGTCAGGCGCGATCTACAAGCGCGAGGAAGATGGCATCGTTCTGATCGACCAGGACAAGTGCCGCGGCTGGCGCATGTGCGTCTCCGCGTGTCCCTACAAGAAAATCTATTACAACTGGTCGAGCGGCAAATCCGAGAAGTGCACCTTCTGCTATCCGCGCATCGAATCCGGTCAACCGACCGTCTGCTCGGAAACCTGCGTCGGACGCATCCGCTATCTGGGCGTGCTGCTCTATGATGCGGACCGCATCGAAGAAGCCGCCAGCGCCGACGAGAAGGACCTCTACGAAGCGCAGCTCGGCGTCTTCCTCGATCCCCACGACCCAAAGATCGTGGCGCAAGCGCGCGCCGATGGCGTGCCCGATGCGTGGATCGAAGCTGCAGCCCGCAGTCCGGTCTACAAGATGGCCGTCGATTGGCGCGTGGCGTTTCCGCTGCACCCAGAATATCGCACGCTGCCGATGGTCTGGTACGTGCCGCCGCTGTCGCCGATCCAATCTGCGGCCTCGCTTGGCGCCATCGAGCATGACGGTGTGATGCCGGATGTCAAAAGTCTGCGTATTCCCGTCAAGTATCTCGCGAATTTGCTGACCGCCGGCGAGGAAGCGCCGATCGTGTCGGCACTCGAACGCATGTTGGCGATGCGCGCCTACATGCGCGCCAAAACCATCGATGGCGTCATCGATCGCGCTGTCGCCGCGCGCGTCGATCTCTCGGCCGAAGCGATTGAAGACATGTACCAGGTGATGGCGATCGCCAATTACGAGGATCGCTTTGTCATCCCCACTACGCACCGTGAGGGCGCGGAGGATGCGTATCATCTGCGCGGCGCCTGCGGCTTCAGCTTCGGCAACCAAGCTTCCGGCGGCCGTTCTGAACTCGGCCTGTTCGGGCCGACCAAACGCCGCATGGCCAACAACCCCGTCGAGAGGAGCTGATCATGTTGGCGACGTATCGAACGCTGTCCCTGTTGCTGCGCTATCCGACGCCGGACGTAGGCGAAGTAGCGCCGGCGGGGGTCGCCGCGCTTGAGCATGAGCGCCTGTTGCCGGGCGTCATCGTGCAACGCCTCAAGCGGCTCGCCGGCGATCTGGCTTCGACCGACGTCTATGACGCGCAAGCGCGCTACGTCGATCTATTCGACCGCACGCGCTCGCTGTCGCTTTCGCTCTACGAACATGTGCACGGCGAGAGCCGTGACCGCGGCCAAGCGATGGTCGAACTGCTGAAGCTCTATTCGAGCCATGGGCTGGAGCTGACCGCCAAGGAACTGCCGGACCATCTGCCCGTATTTCTGGAATTCCTGGCGACGCGCCCGCAAGAGGAAGCCGCCGCTTTGCTTGGTCAGGCTGCGCACGTGCTCGAAGCGCTGCGCGAACGTCTGAAAAAACGCGACGCAGTCTACGCCTACGCTTTCGATGCGTTGGTCTATCTCGCGCAAGAGGGCCGCGACGAAGATGCCGTCAAAGCACTGCTGCGAGAGCCCGACGACGATCCCAACAATCTCGAAGCGCTCGATAAGGCGTGGGCGGAAGAGCAAGTCACCTTCGGTCCCGACAAGGTCGGATGCCCGAAAGCAGCGGCCATGCTCGAAGGCATGGGGGAGAAGAGAGCATGAAACGCGGTGCGAGCCTTCGGGTTTTGAGCGTTGCGCTGAACGCGGTTGGCGCGGCGTGGATGCTGTGCGCGCCAGTGCAAGCGCAGACTGCGCAAAATTCCGGACATTGGATCGTTGACACGCGCCTGCGCTACGAGAGTGTATCGCAAGACGGCGTCGCTGACGCCGACGCGCTCACGTTCCGCGCCAGGCTCGGTTACGAAACGCAGGCCTATTACGGCATACGCGGCTTGATCGAAGCCGAGGGCGTCGGCCATCTCAATGATGACTTCAACGATGGCGTCAACGGTCACACCGCCTATGCGTCGGTGCCGGATCCCGAAGCTTTCGAACTCAATCGCCTGCAATTGGCCTGGGGCGATGCGCACGGCGACAAAGCCACCGTTGGCCGTCAGCGCATCATTCTCAACAACGCGCGCTTTGTCGGCAATGCCGGCTTCCGCCAGAACGAGCAGACCTTCGATGCGCTGCGGCTGGAAGCGCATCCGCTGGATCACGTCGCGCTGACTTACATCTATCTCGATAATATTTATCGCACCCCAGGCAATCGCAGTCCGCAAGGCCACTGGCGCAGCGACTCCCACGTCGTGGAGGCTGATGTCGATGGCGCGTTCGGCAGGCTGAGCGCATATGCGTTGCTGCTCGACTTTTCCAACGCCGCTGCGCAGTCCAGCCAAACGTACGGTGCCCGCTGGCAGAAGGATTGGAATGCCGGCGCCCACAATGTTCGCCTCACACTCGAAGCAGCAACGCAAAACGACTACGGCAACGCGCCGA
The DNA here is from genome assembly GCA_047601265.1 of Terricaulis sp. Classification (GTDB taxonomy): domain Bacteria; phylum Pseudomonadota; class Alphaproteobacteria; order Caulobacterales; family Aquidulcibacteraceae; genus Vitreimonas. Next base: position 2,006,289 of record JASGJR010000001.1, on the reverse strand, counting down.
CGAATTTCGATCTAGGCTATCAGCTCGCCGAGATCGGCGTGCGCCACGGCCAAATCGGCGTCACGATGGGCGGTGAGCGCCTCGAAGGCAATGGCGCACGCGGCTTCTCGACGCCACTTGCCACCTTACACGCCTTCCAAGGCTGGGCCGACGCGTTCGTCAACACGCCGCCCGATGGCATCCGCGACCTCTACGTGACTGGGACCTACAACACGCGGCCATGGCCCGCTGCTCAGCCCGTCGCGCTGACGCTCTCTGCGCACAGCTTCGCCGATGACAGCGGCGCGCGCGATTTCGGCAGCGAGGTCGATGCGTCCGCGCGCTTCACGCTGACGCCGCACGCGTCCGTCGAACTCGCGGCGGCAACCTTCAACAGCAGCGACTCCCGCTTCGCCGATCGCGACAAGCTCTGGGTGTCGTTCGAGTACAAACTCTGAGGACGGACGATGGATTGGCTCAATCACGCTCTGTTCGGATACTATCCCTACCTGGCGCTCTCCGTGCTGGCGATCGGATCGGTGCTGCGCTTCGACCGCGAACAATATACCTGGCGCACAGGCTCGTCGCAGCTTTTGCGCCGCAAGCAATTGGTGCTCGGCTCGGTTCTGTTTCACCTCGGCATCCTCATGATCTTCGGCGGACACTTCGTTGGCCTGCTGACGCCTGTCGTGGTGTGGGACACGCTCGGTGTGGCCCATAGCGCCAAGCAGATGCTCGCCATTGTCGCCGGCGGCAGCGCGGGCCTCATGTGTCTCGCGGGCGGATGTCTGCTGCTGCACCGGCGTCTCTTCGACCCGCGCATTCGCGCCAATTCGAGCTTCGGCGACACCGCCATCCTCATTCTGCTGATGATGCAATTGCTGCTCGGCCTCTCGACCATCCCGATCTCGCTGCAGCACAGCGATGGCAGCGAAATGCTGAAGTTCATGAATTGGGCGCAGGGCATCTTCATTTTCCGCGCCGGCGCCGCTGACCTCATCGCCGACGCGAGCCCCGTATTCAAAACCCACATCGTGCTCGGCCTCACCATTCTCCTCGTGTTTCCGTTTACGCGGCTCGTGCACATGCTCTCGGCGCCGATCTGGTACCTGAATCGCCGCGGCTGGCAGCTGGTGCGGTCGAAGCATCTGGCGGCGGGAAGGGGCGGCCGATGAAACACACGTTGATTAACACCGCGCCCGCCGAACCGGAAGCGTTTTCCGGCTGCTCGCACGGACCCGCGCCTGCAGTGCGCCGCGCAGCCAATGCCCCGCCGATCTTCGTCAACGGCGTGGAAATCCCCGAAGCCGAGATCGCGCGCGAAGCGCAAAACCACGGCGCAGCTTCCGGCGCCGAAGCGCGCGCCGCTGCGGCTAACGCGCTCATCATTCGCGCACTGCTGTTGGAGCGCGCGCGCATGCTCAACCTCGATGCCGCGCCGCATTGCGATGATCGGGGCCGCGAGGAAACCGCAGAAGAGGCGCTGATCCGCGCCGTGCTCGACGCTGAGGTCGAGGTCGCAGCGCCGAGCGAGGCCGAATGCCGCCGTTACTACGCTGCCGCCATGTCACGCTTCACTGCGCCCGAACTCTACGAGGCGTCGCATATCCTGTTCGAAGGCGAGGGCGCTGAGCAGCAGGCGCGCGACGCTATCGCCAGCATTAACGCCGGCGCCGCATTCGAACATTTGGCGCGCGAGTGCTCAGCCTGTCCGACCGCTGTACAGGGCGGATCGCTCGGGCAGCTCACGCATGGTGACTTGGCGCCGGAGGTTGAAAGCGCGCTCATGGCGCTCGAAACCGGCGCGGTCGGCGCCGCACCTGTGCGCACGCGTCACGGCTGGCATGTCGTTCGGCTCGACCGTCGCATCCCGTCGCAGACGCTGCCCTTCGAAATTGTCGAGAGCGCCATCAGCGAAACCCTGCGCGCGCGTGCTTGGACTGCGGCGGCGGCGCGTTACGTGGAGCGCTTAGGCAACGAAGCAGCGATTGAGGGCGCTGAACTCCGTTTCGGAGCGGCGCATGTCTAAGACCATCGTCCTCGGCGACTTGCTCGCTTTCTCGCGCACATCAAGCAACGACATGCAGGCGTGGTTGACGAAAGCTGACCCAGTCCTCGCGGCCAAAATTCACGACCAGGCCGCGGTCCGGGGCGAAACGCTCGTCCAATTTGTCCGCATCGCCGTGGCGGACTTTCTGGCCGAAGCCGATGAGGAGACCTGGGCAAGCCCCATGTCGGCGGTTCGCGACGCCGTCGATCCTGGCGCTGCGTGTCTCGCGCGGATGACCGATTTCCGCATTGCGATGGAGATTGCCGCATGAACGCTGGCATGCACGACGCCAAGGAAGCGGCGCGGCAGGTAACGCCGCATGATCCAATCGAATTCATGCTCGCCGAACATCTCAACCATCGCCGCATGTGCAAGGCGTTGGAACGCCTGGCGGCGATGACCGAATTTGACGCAGCGCCCATCACGGCGATGCTGGATTACATCCGCTTCGACCTAACGCTGCACGTCATCGACGAAGAAGAAGACTTCTTCCCGTTGCTGCGCAAACGCTGCTTGCCGGATGACGACATCGAAGCCGTATTGACGCGCTTGAGCGCCGATCACGAGACTGACAAGTCGCTCTCAGCCCAAGTGCGCGACATGCTCAACGCTTGTCTCATCATGAGAAAGCCGCCGCACGTGATCGAAGGCGCGGTTGCGGCGCTGAACGCCTTTGCCGCCAACGAACGCCGCCACCTCGCGCTTGAGAACGCTGTCGTCATTCCGATTGCGCGCCGCAGGTTCACGCCGGAAGACCTAAAAGCTCTGAGCCGGCGCTTGTTGGCGCGCCGCCGCCGTTTGGGCGGAGAAAACTAGTTTCTCCGCCCAGCCGCGCGTTCACGAGCACTTCGAGTGTCCGCATTCCAGGCATTTGTCGCAGCCTTCGCTGCGCACCAGCGCTGCCGCGCCGCACTTGGGGCAGGCCCTGGGTTTGACATTTGATGTCGGCGCTTCGATCGTCGACGTTGCGACCATATCCGCATCCAAATGCCTCTGGATGACGTTGCCGATAGCCGCCAGTAGCGAAGGCACATAGCGTCCGCCCATCCACGCGCCGCCACGCGGATCAAACACCGCCTTCAACTCCTCGGCCACGAAGCGTACGTCGCCGCCGCGGCGAAACACGGCCGAGATCATGCGCGTCAGCGCAAGCGTCCATGCATAATGCTCCATATTCTTGGAGTTGATGAACACCTCGAACGGACGCCGCTTCCCGTCTTCCTCCACATCGTTGATGGTGATGTAGACGGCGTGTTCGCTCTCCGGCCATTTGATCTTGTAGGTCGAACCGATGAGCGCTTCCGGCCGCGCCGCAAGCGCGGGTTCCTTGCGCGCGGGTTCTGGTGCGGCAGCCGGTGCGACCGAGAGGATCGATCCGGTCACGGCGTTGGGCCGATAGGTCGTGCAGCCTTTGCAGCCAAGCTCATAGGCGCGGACATACACATCAGCGAAATCTTCGAACGCGATGTCCTCCGGACAATTGACCGTCTTTGAAATCGAGCTGTCGATGTATTCCTGCGCCGCCGCTTGCATATCAAGGTGTTCGCGCGGCGAGAGCGTTTGGGCGCTGACGAAGCTGTGCTCGGGCAGCGGCGCGTCGCCCTTGAGCTTGCGCCATGACGCATAAGCGAAATCCTCCACGTCTTCCTCGAGATACGAATTATCCGGTTGGCGGCGCTTGCGGCGATAACTGAACGCAAACACAGGCTCGATACCGGAAGAGGCGTTGCCAGCGAGGAGCGAGATCGTGCCTGTCGGCGCAATGGTCGTGAGGCAGCCGTTGCGCAAGCCGTGTGTCTCGATCAGCGCGCGCACATCTGGATCGAGCGATTTCAGCATAGGCCGTTCCAGCATCGCGCGATCATACATTGGGAACGCGCCTTTCTCCGCTGCGAGTTCTGCCGAAGCGCGGTAGGCGGCGTCGCGGATGGTCTTGAGCCACGAACGTGTGAGCGCCAGGCCGTCTGCTGCGCCGTAGCGCGCGCCGCAGAAGATCAGCGCGTCGGCGACGCCGGTTACGCCCAATCCGATGCGCCGCTTCGCCTTCGCCTCTGCTTCCTGCGCTTCAAGCGGATAGCGCGAAATATCGATCACGTTGTCCAGCAAGCGCACGGCGGTGGCGGTGATCGCTGCAAGCTTTGTTTCGTCAAGGCGCGCATCCGCTTCGAACGGCTGTTCAACAAGTCGCGCTAAATTCAGCGAACCGAGCAGGCAAGCGCCGTACGGCGGCAGCGGTTGCTCGCCGCAGGGATTGGTCGCTGAGAGATTTTCGCAATATGCCAGATTGTTGGCGGCGTTGATGCGATCGATGAAGATGACGCCTGGCTCCGCGACGTCGTAGGTCGCGCGCATCAACTTCGCCCAAAGCTCGCGCGCTTTCACCGTCCGATAAACCACGCCGCCAAACTGCAGAGGCCAATCCTGATCGGCGGAGAGCGCGGCCATGAACGCATCGGTGACGAGCGCCGAGACGTTGAAGTTGCGCAAGCGCGCGGCGTCGCGCTTGGCGTCGATGAAAGCCTCGATGTCCGGATGATCGATCCGCAGGCACGCCATCATTGCGCCGCGCCGCTGACCTGCCGACATCACCGTGCGGCACATCGCATCCCATGCATCCATGAACGATAATGGCCCCGACGCTTGCGCGCCCACGCCGCGCACCGGCGCTCCGGCGGGACGTATGGTCGAGAAATCCATGCCCACGCCGCCGCCTTGCTGCATCGTGAGCGCCGCTTCGCGCAAATGTTCGAAAATGCCGTTCAGATTGTCCGGGATCGTGCCCATGACGAAGCAATTGAACAGCGTCACAGCGCGCCCGGTGCCGGCGCCGGCGATGATGCGCCCCGCAGGCAGAAACTTGAAATCGGTCAGCGCCGTTTCGAACCGGTCGCGCCAATAAGCGCGCATCTCCGGCGCCTCTGCTTCAGCCGCCGCAGCGGCCACGCGCGCCCATGTTTGTTCGACGCTTTGATCGCCGCCACCGGCCTGCTGGAAGCGGTATTTCGCGTTCCAAATCTCACCAGATATTGTGGCATCGAACGGCATCACTTACTCCATATAGTGCATTTTGACTGGAATGCACCCTTGCAGAGTCGTTCGTAACAGAGAGGTAAAATCGCGATGTTGGCGACAACGCACCGCAGTTTGTGATGCGCATCAAGACGCCGTTTGACGAAGCGCAAGCGCCGTTCCGCGCCGGCTTGACCTAGGTCAAACGCACAAACCGCGCCGCGGTTTAGGTTTGCGGCGTGAGGATGAAATGACCAGCACTGCGCAAACGAATCGAGAGTGTTCCGGTAACGCGCAGGGCGTTGCGCCACCGCTCACAGATGAGACGCCGTGCTCGCAGAGCCCGCACGATCTCATCCCATTCATACTAGAGCGCTATCACGCCACGCACCGCCGCGAATTGCCAGAACTTGTACAGCTCGCGCGCAAAGTGGAAGCCGTTCACGCCGGCAATGAGGACGCTCCGGACGGCCTGTCACAATTGCTGACACGCATGACCTCGGAACTCGAAGCCCATATGCAAAAGGAAGAACAGGTGTTGTTCCCGTTGCTGCTGGCCTCGGGCGGCGGCTGCGCGCCATTTGCAATCAAACGCATGCGCGCCGAGCACCAAGATCACGAAGACCTGCTGTCCGCGCTGAAGCTTATCACCCGCGATTTCACGCCGCCCGCCGATGCTTGCGGCAGTTGGCGGCGTCTCTACCAAGGCTGCGCAAAGCTTTGCGCTGATCTTGAAGCGCACATCGCACTGGAGAACGGCACGCTGTTCCCGCAGTTCGAGTAGCGCTGAACACATCTTCGACGCGCGCCGAATTTTTCTAACACTGCTTGATCTTTGTTAAACGCAGCACGCCATTCGGCGTTATAGTCCGCGGCGTATAACGAGTTACGGGAGTTTCCATGTTGACACGTCGCTGGTTCGGGATCGCGGCCGCGGTCGCCTTGTTGTGGACGCAGGCGTCGTCCCACGTGGAGGCGCAACCGGCGGCAGCGCCGCTACGCGTCTTCGCTGCTGCCAGCATGACCGATGCGCTCAACACGCTCGCGCCCATGTACGCCGCGACCGGACATCCGACGCCGGTGTTCAACTATGCCGCCAGCTCCACGCTGGCGCGCCAGATCGAGCAGGGCGCACCCGCCGATCTCTTCATCTCCGCGGACGAACCGTGGATGGATTATCTGGCCGAGCGGCGGCTCATCGACGCTTCCACGCGCGTGAGCTTTCTGTCTAACCGGCTCGTGCTGATCGCGCCGCACGATCACCCGTTCTCCATCGACATTCGTCCCGGCTTTGATTTGGCGGGCGCGTTGCACGGCGGCCGCCTTGCGATGGCCGATCCCGACAGCGTGCCGGCCGGACGCTATGGCCGTGCGGCGCTGCAGAACCTCGGCGTCTGGAGCACCGTCGCCGGCTCGGTGGTGCGCGGTGAAAACGTACGCGCGGCGCTGCGCTTCGTGGAAACCGGCGACGCCGCCGCGGGCGTGGTTTACGCCACCGATGCGCAGGCCTCGGGCACACGCGTCGTCGTCGTCGGCACGTTTCCCGAACTGAGCCACCCGCACATTTCCTATCCGATGGCGGCGATCCGCGGCGGCCGCAGCGACGAAGCGCGCGCCTTCGCGGCGTTTCTACAGACCGACGTCGCGCGCGCGGTGTTTCGCCAACAAGGTTTCATTCTTCAGCACTAACAGGGCGGGGCTTTTCAGATGCGTACTTTAATCGGTAGCGCGGCGCTCGCCGCAACTCTGCTCGGCGGCGCCGGCGTAGCTTATGCGCAAGATCCGCAAGCGCCAGTGCAAACCAATGCACGCTTGACCGTGGATCAGCAGCTTGCCGCTCAGCAGCAGCAAATTCAGACACAGCAAGAGCAGATCGACGCGTTGCAGGATCAATTGCGCGACATGAGTCAAATGCTCGCCAACCGCGTCGACCGGGTGGAAGCACAGACGGAAAATGGCCGCGTCAACGCTAGCGCGCCGGGTCCGCGTCTCGAAGGGCCGAACGCGCGCAATTCGCTCGCCTTTGTCGGCGCCGTTCAAGCGACGTTCGGCACGGTAGATGAAGACCCCGAGAGTGCGGCTGTCGCGGTGTTGCACGGCGGCACCGAAATCAAGCGCGCGCGCATTGGCCTGCAAGGCACGGCCTATAGCGACTACAACTACGCCGTCGAGTTCGAGCTCGCACAACTCAACGGCACAGTTTCCGCCGCCGCGCGCGACTTGTGGGTACAGTACAACGGTTTCCGTCCGCTCTCCTTCACCATCGGCAACATGAAGCCGCAGACTGGCCTGGAGGCGTCCTTCAGCGACCGCTCCAACGCGCAGACCTTCATCGAAAGTTCGATGATGAGCTCGATGATCACGTCGCCTGGCACGCGTTATATCGGCCTGCGCGCTTCGACGGGCGGGCAGCATTGGTCCGCAAGCTTGGGCGCTTTTGGCGACGACGTGAACAACAACGGCGTCACCACGCCCAACGAAGAGGGCTTTGGCGTGCACGGGCGCTTCACCTGGGCGCCGATAGCCACGCCGACCGACGTGCTGCATTTCGGCATCTCCGGTTATGACCGCGATGTCGGCACTACGTTGGTTACGGCAAGCGCAACGACGCCGGCGGATCAAGGCCAGCTACGTCCGCGCGCGCAGGCCGAAAACAGCATCGACGCCGCGCGCCTGATCGACACCGGCAATCTCAACTTCTCCCACCACGTGACGCTCGGCGCGGTCGAATTGGCCGCGCTCCACGGTCCGATCGGCCTGCAGGCCGAGTGGGCGCAGATGGATGTGCAACAAGTACTGGGCCGCCCCGATCTCACTTTCTCCGGCGGCTATGTCGGCGTGAACTGGTTCTTGACGGGAGAGAGCCGCGTCTATGATCCGCGCACCGGCGTGTTCACGCGCTTCTCGCCGCACCAGAACCTCGATCCGTCGTCGGATTCATGGGGCGCGTTCGAGCTTGCCGCGCGCTGGTCGACGCTCGATCTCAACAGCGAGGAGAACACCTTCCACGGCACGACATTCGTCGGTGTTCGCGGCGGCGAAGAAACCAATACGACGCTCGGTTTGAATTGGTACTGGAATCCCTACTTCCGCATGATGCTGAACTGGGTCCACGCCGATGTCGACCGTCGCGGCGCACCCGCCTCGGTCGTCAATCCGCTCGGTAGCAATCTAGGCGCCACCGCCGATCTGGTGGCGTTGCGTGTGCAGCAGGAGTGGTAGACCTTCGCGCGACCGCATAGAGCGGGGGAGAAGCTGACGATGACGCCCACAGGCTCCGAATGGGTGGTCCTGGCCACCAGCTTCACCGTCGCCATGCGGGCGATCGTCTGGTCGCTGCCGCTGGCCGTGCTTGTCGCCTATGCGCTGTCGCGTCCGTCATTTCCCGGAAAGAGCGTGCTCGACGGGATTGCGCACCTGCCGCTCGTCTTGCCGCCGGTGCTCGTCGGATTCGTGTTGCTGCTGGTCTTTGGCCGCCGCGGGCCGATCGGCGCTTGGCTGGAGCAGGCGTTCGGCATCCACCTCGCATTCACCAGCGAAGGCGCGTCGCTGGCGACCGCGGTGATGAGCTTTCCGCTGATGGTGCGCGCCATTCGCTTGGGTTTTGAAGCCATCGACAAACGTTTGTTTGAAGCCGCCGCAATGCTGCGCGCCGGTCCGCTGGACAGGTTCATGACCGTTGCGTTGCCGCTGGCCGCACCTGCGATCATCGCCGGCGCTGTCACCGCTTTCGCCGCCGCGCTCGGAGAGTTCGGCGCCGTCATCACGTTCGCCGCCAACATTCCGGGGGAAACCCAGACGCTGCCGCTGGCGATCTACGCTGTGTTGCAAGTGCCGGATGGCGAGGCGCAAGCCTTCCATCTCGCCGCGTACTCGTTCGCGCTCGCCATCGCCGGTCTCGCCGCCGCGGAAGCGTTGCAGAACTGGTCGCGTCGGCGATTGCAGCAATGAGCGGGGCGCTCGCCGCCGATCTGCGGCTGCAGCGCGGGCGCTTCTTGCTCGCCGCGCGTTTCACCGCGGCCGCAAGCGGCGTGACGGCAGTGTTCGGACCATCTGGAGCGGGCAAGTCATTGCTGTTCTCCGCGCTGGCGGGTCTCACGCGCATCGACTCAGGTTCGGTCAAACTCGGCGCGCTGGTTCTCGATGACGTGGCGGCGCGGACATATGTGCCGGCGCACCAACGCGGCATCGGGCTTGTTTTCCAGGACGCGCGTTTGCTGCCGCACCTGTCGGTGAGAGGCAATCTGCTGTTCGCCCAGAAAAGGGCCGCTGCGGGCGCCGCGCAGGTCAGCTTGGATGCTGCCGCCGCTTTCTTCGACATCGCTTCTTTGCTTGATCGTAGAGTGAGCAACCTCTCGGGCGGCGAGAAGAGCCGCGTCGCGCTCGCACGCGCAATTTTGTCCGCGCCGCAATTTCTGCTGCTGGACGAACCGTTCGCTGCACTCGATGGCGCGCGGCGGCGCGCGTTTCTCGCGGTGCTGCGCCAGATGTCGCAGCAATTTCAAATCCCGATGATGGTCGTCACCCACCAGATCGACGATGTCGCGGCACTTGCCGACGACGTGATCGGCTTGCAGGCCGGAAAAGTCGTCGCCGCCGGACCGCTGATCAACGCCGCCGCCGGCGATAGTTTCCAAGCGCTCCTCGATGCGCGCGATACCGGCGCGCCAGTGCAGATCGAGCCGCGCGCGGAGGCGCCGCCGGTCTGGGTGCGCGCTGACAACGTGCTGTTGGCGCGCAGCGCCCCGAGCGGCCTTTCAGCGCGCTACGTGTGGCCGGCGCGCTTGGACCAGCTTACGCCGGAGTCCGAGAAATCCGTGCTGGTGCGCCTTACGACCGAAACCGGGCCGCTCTGGTCGCGCATCACCCACGCCGCCGCAGCCGAGCTGGATTTGACGGCAGGCGCCCAAGTTTGGGCTATAGTGAAAGCTCACTCCCTCTGAAGGAGGCCACGCTGAGCAAAGTTACCGTCGAGATGAAACCACGCATCATCGCATCCGGTGAGCGCGCCATTGGCCCCGGCAAAGCCGATCTGCTCGACCTCATCATCGAAACCGGCTCGATCTCGGCAGCGGCCAAGCGCATGCACATGAGCTACAGCCGCGCCTGGCAATTGGTCGACGTCATGAACCACGCCTTCCGCAAACCCTTGGTCGTGACCGCCACGGGCGGAAAGCGCGGCGGCGGCGCTGAAGTCACGCCTACAGGGCGCGAAGTGCTCGAGCGCTACCGCGAACTTCAGCAAGATCTCGCCGCCACAGCCGGCCGTCACGGCCAAGCCTTCGCGGCGCTGCTGAAATAGCCGCCGCGGCCCGCAATTGATCCCGATCAACATCAGCCGCGGCGGATCGGCGTTAAGTGCGCCGCATGCTCCAAACGCCACAGCAACTGCTTGCGGCCTGCGAGTCCGCGCGCCAGGAGGGAAAGGACTTCCCCACTGTGTGGCGCACCGTGCTGCAACGCAGCCCGTTGGTGATCGGTCTGCCGGGGCATGAAATCCGCGACGGCGAAGCGCGCATCATCATCAGCCTCACCACCGGCCAACAGATCGGCTCAAGCTTGGCCGGCTATACTTTAGGCTGACGCGCGCGTATCGCCGCGCGCTGCGATGGTGCCCAGAAGAGGACTCGAACCTCCACGATGTTACTCGCTAGTACCTGAAACTAGTGCGTCTACCAATTCCGCCATCTGGGCACAGACTGCGCAGTAGAGCGCGGGGGTTTAGGGGAGGCCGAGGGTGGCGTCAATCGGCTAACGGCGGCAGGCTCGCGGGGCTCGCCAAGACCCGTTAAATCACCCCCATGGAAGTCGCCGTCTCTGGTCCGGGTGCGTTTGCCGTCAGCGTTGTTGGCGTGGCGCAGTATCAACGCGTGCTTGAGCGCGCGGCCGAGGCGGGGAGCATTGTCGAGGCGGTGCTGCTGCGCGAGGACGACAATCCCCACGACGCCGAAGCCATCGCCGTGCATGTGAACGGTGCGCGCGCCGGCTATCTCTCACGCGCCGACGCGCGCCGTTTTCGCGCCGACCTCGCCGCCGCCGGCGACGCCACGCTCAGCGTGCGCGTCAAAGCCAAGATCGTCGGCGGCTTCGAAACCGAAAGCGGCGAGCGCGCGCATCTTGGCCTCAAGCTCGATCTGCCTAAGCTCAGCGCATGATCCGCCCTCATGCCTGGCTCATTGCCGCGTTTGCGTGGGGCGTCGCCGAAGCGACGCTCTTCTTCATCGTGCCCGATGTGATCTTGAGCTTCATCGCGCTGCGCCGCGGCCCGCGCGACGGCTTGCGCGCAGCACTCGCCGCCGCCCTTGGCGCAAGCGCCGGCGGCATCGTCATGTACCTCTGGAGCAGCGCCGCGCCCCACGCCGCGCACGCCGCCGTCTCGGCTGTCCCCGCCATCAACGAGCACATGATCGCCGCAGCTCAAGCCGCCATGAGCGCACACTGGTTCACCGCCACCATGCTCGGCCCGCTGACCTCCACGCCGTTCAAAGTCTACGCCATCCTCGCGCCCCAGGCTGGCGCGCCGCTGTGGGCCTTCGCCATAGGCGCGGTGTTTGCCCGCCTGCCGCGCTTTGTCTTGGCGGTGCTGGCGGTCTCGGTCATTGCGCCGGTGCTGCGTCGGCGCCTCTCGGCGCGCGCGTTGCACATCGTCTTGGCGGTCTTCTGGGTGGTTTTTTACACCTATTTCTTCCTCCGCATGCCCAGCGGCGACGCCATCGCCCCGTACTAGGCTCCTATGCAGGGCGTTGGCTTGGCGAGAGGGGCGGGCGCCTATAACTAGGCCCCGCAAATGACGCCTAAAGACAAGATTCGCAATTTCTCGATCGTGGCCCACATCGACCACGGCAAGTCGACGCTCTCCGACCGTCTGATCCAGCAGACCGGCGCGCTCTCCGCGCGCGAGATGACCGAGCAAGTGCTCGACTCCATGGACATCGAGAAAGAGCGCGGCATCACCATCAAGGCCCAGACCGTGCGCCTCGATTACCAAGCCAAGGACGGCCACAACTACGTCCTCAATCTGATGGACACGCCCGGCCACGTCGACTTCGCCTACGAAGTCAGCCGCAGCCTCGCCGCCTGCGAAGGCGCGCTGCTTATCGTCGACGCCAGCCAAGGCGTCGAAGCGCAAACCCTCGCCAACGTCTATCAGGCGCTCGACAACAATCTCGAGATCGTCCCGGTTCTCAACAAGATCGATCTACCCGCCGCCGAGCCGGATCGCGTCAAGCAGCAGATCGAGGACGTCATCGGCCTCGACGCCAGCGAAGCCATCCTCGCCTCGGGCAAAACCGGCGAGGGCATCGACGATCTCTTGGAAGCCATCGTCACCCGCCTGCCGCCGCCCAAGCAGGGCGATCCCACAGCGCCGCTCAAAGCCATGCTGGTCGACGCCTGGTACGACGCCTATCTCGGCGTCGTCGTGCTCTTCCGCGTCATCGATGGCGTGGTGAAGAAGGGCATGCGCGTGAAGCTGATGCAGACCGGCGCCGATTATCAGATCGACACCGTCGGCGTCCTCAAGCCCAAGCGCATCGACATCGATGAGCTCGGCCCCGGCGAAGTCGGCGTGCTCACTGCCTCCATCAAGGAAGTGTCCGACGCCCGCGTCGGCGACACCATCACCGAATATCGCCGCGAGACGCCGCAAGCTCTGCCGGGGTTCAAGCCGGCGCAACCGGTTGTCTTCTGCGGTCTCTTTCCGGTCGACGCCGCGCAGTTCGAAGATTTGCGCGCCGCCATGTCGAAGCTCCGCCTGAACGACGCCAGCTTCAGCTACGAGATGGAAACGTCCGCAGCGCTCGGCTTCGGCTTCCGCTGCGGTTTTCTCGGGCTTCTGCACCTGGAAATCATCCAGGAGCGGCTCTCGCGCGAGTTCAATCTCGACCTCATCGCCACGGCGCCCAGCGTTGTTTACCGCGTGCACATGAATGACGGCGAAATCCGCGAGTTGCACAATCCCGCCGATCTGCCGGACACCACCTACGTCAAGGAAATCGAGGAGCCGTGGATCAAAGCCACGCTTCTGACGCCCGACGAATATCTCGGCGCCATCATCAAGCTCTGCCAGGATCGCCGCGGCATTCAGAAGGATCTGAGCTACGTCGGCTCACGCGCCATGCTGGTGTACGAACTGCCGCTCAACGAGGTGGTGTTCGATTTCTACGATCGCCTGAAGAGCATCAGCCGCGGCTATGCGAGCTTCGATTATCAGCTGATCGATCACCGCGCCGGCAATCTCGTGAAGATGTCGATCCTGGTGAACGACGAACCGGTAGACGCGCTCTCCATGCTGGTGCACGCCGACCGCGCCGAAAGCCGTGGCCGCGCCATGTGCGAGAAGCTCAAAGAGCTGATCCCGCAGCACTTGTTCAAGATTCCAATCCAAGCCGCCATCGGCGGCCGCATTATCGCCCGCGAAACCATCAGCGCGCTGCGCAAAGACGTCACCGCCAAATGCTACGGTGGCGACGCCTCACGCAAACGCAAGCTCCTGGACAAACAAAAAGAGGGCAAAAAGCGCATGCGCCAATTCGGGAAAGTCGACATCCCGCAAGAAGCGTTCATCGCCGCACTGAAGATGGACGGGGATTGAGTGCCAAAGCGGATCATCCTCACCGATCACGCTAGTGTCGCACTAACGGAACGCGCTTTAGATTTGGCCTGGATTGAGCGCACCGCATTCACACCAGAGTGGACGATGTCAGACCCCGACGATCCCACTTTGGAACGGCGTTTTCGCGCGATACCCGAACGAGGCGGCCGCATTCTCCGCGTGGCGCCGAAGATTATGATACAATCACCATTGTGACCGCGTTCTTGGATCGCGGCGTACGGAGACCAACGCCATGAGCGTGCGTATGCATTACGACGCTGCGACCAACGCCGCTTACCTTCGTTTCTCCGGCGAAGCCGTCGTCGAGAGCGAAGAAGTCGCGCCAGGCGTTGTGCTCGACTACGACGCGAACGGCCGCATGGTCGGCATGGAAGTCCTGCGCGCGCGATCATCTCCCGGCAGACGTGCTGGTGGCGGCCGAGTAGGGCGGGCCCTCAGCGCGAGAGGTTGCGCCAATTCGGCAAAAGTAGACACGCTCGTGCCATGATGCGTCAATGACCAACCCGCTCCTCTCTCGCATTACCTCAGACCCCGCCATTTTTGGCGGCAAGCCGATCATTCGCGGCCAGCGGTTCGCGGTGGAGCATCTGCTTGGCTATCTCGGCGCGGGAATGTCTGAGGGCGAGTTGCTCGAAGAGTTTCCGTTTCTCAAACGCAAAGACATCGAAGCAGCACTAACATTCGCAAAACGTAGCTAAAGAACCCTCTTCCCCGAGAGGGGGAGAGGGCAGGGTGAGGGGGTGGCTCCGTCAGCAACGGACAATCCTGCGCGACACCCTCACCTAACCTCTCCCGCAAATGCGGGAGAGGGACGATCATGCTAGCTTGCGAGCGCTGCTCTAATTTGCTCCGCCACAATATTCGGCGCCGTCAGCACGTCACCGTCCCGTACGCGCAACACGCGCCAACCTGCTGCTGCGAGTTTGGCGTCGCGCGCGGTATCGTACGCAACTTGCGCATCATGCGAGAGGCCGTCGACTTCAACGATCAGCTTCACTTCGACGCTCGCAAAATCTGCGATGTATCCTTCCACTGGATGCTGACGCCGAAACTTCGCGTCTAACCGACGATCGCGCAGGATCTCCCAAACCGCGCGCTCGGCGCGGCTCGGTTGCTTGCGCATCCCACGCGCGCGCGTGATGAGCATCGGCTTATCCGTCATAAGCGCGGTATAGTCTTCTCGCCCCGAGAGGGGGAGGGGGGATGAGGGGGCGGCTCCGTCAGTAACGGATAATCCTGCGCAACACCCTCACCTAACCTCTCCCGCAAATGCGGGAGAGGGACGACGGCGCTCTATCCTCCACATCCTGCGCCCAACTCCTTATTTTCCAACATCTCGTACAAAATCTATCCGCCCCCTCTGTCACCGCGCGTATCACCCACCCATCGTCTCCGCACGGAGAGCAGTTGGTACCCTGTTCAAACCAACGCGCGAGGCGAGGTGATTGAGCGCGATGGTCGGCGGCGGTGAGCCAAAGATCTTAGAGCCCGCAGCAGGTCTTTCTGAGACTAAGGGCGGGAGATCATGGGACTACGCTTGAACACGTAGCCAGCGCGTCAGCGGCGTAACGGACACAGGCGCTAAAACCGTCACGGGCCGAGCTGCTGCATAACGATCACGGGACGCGGATTGTCCGTGTCGTCACCCGCGCCTTCACCGGCGCACCTAGCCTGATGCGGTCAATCCGCGTCCCGCTCTCCACCCGTTTTTGCGCAGACGAAAACGGCAAGCCGAATTTCCGGGCGCAAGCTCAACAAGAATGACGCTTGTCTGAAGGAAGCGCCTGATGAGGGGTGCTACCTCGGCGCTTGTACGCTAAAACCCACCCATGCCCTTCAACTCGCTCACGCGCCTGCGCCTGCGCTCGATCTTCTCCCTCGGCGCCTTCGCGCGCGCTGTGCGGCAAAGCTCCGCCGAACTTGCGCAAGCCGAGGGTTTCATCGATGGCGCCGTGCTCGCCGAAGGCCGGCTTGTGTTTTGGACGCGCTCGTCATGGCAGAGCGAAGCGGCGATGAAAGCCTATCGCGACTCCGGCGCGCACCGCGAAGCGATGCCGAAATTGCTGGATTGGTGCGACGAAGCTTGCGTCGTGCATTGGCAGGGCGAGGTCGAGAAAGACTGGAACGCGCTCTATGCGCGCATGGTTGCGGACAAGCGCATGTCAAAGGTGCGCGCGCCAAGCAAAGCGCAACAGGAAAAGCGCTTCGCCAAAATGCTGCGCTGGTCGCCCGAACAGCCGATCCGGCCGCGCAAGGCTTAGTGCGTGCCCGCGGTCACGGATGAATTTTTGTGAATGCGCCATCACAGCATGGACACGCGTGCGCGCTCTTTCTAGGGCTGACGCGCCTTGGGAAACGGTGAGGAGGCAAAGATGCGTCAGATTTTGGTAGCCGCTGCGGCGGTGTTGGCATTGGCGGCGTGCAGCCCGGCAAATTCCGGCGCGCCAATGCCGAAGCAGCAAAACCCGCAAAACGCGCTCAACGCGCCGACGCATCTGAACGGCGGCTCCGCCGCTGAGCAAGCCAGCATCACGCCCGAACAGGATCAGCAATTGCGTCAGCTGATCACCAACATCCTCAACAATTATCAGGAGCATTTCGCGCCAGGCATGGGGCCTGCGCCGGGTGCGGCCGACCAGATCGCCGCGATACAGCCGGGCCATGATTATCGCTGGCAGGTGAACATGCAGGGCGGCAAGCAATACAAAGTGCTCGGCGGCTGCGATAACGAGTGCAACAACGTCGATATCGAATTGATCGACGGTTCAGGCGCGGTGGTCGCCAACGATACAGCGCCGGACGATCGCCCGGTCGTGAGTTTCACGCCAGCGTCGAACGGCCAGTACATCGTCCGCATGATCCTGCAAACCTGCACCGTCGGCCCATGTTATGTCGGCGCGCGCGTAGTGACGGAGGGCGTGCCCTCGGGTCTCAGCAAGAAAGGCTAGATCACGCGTACGGATAACAAGTGGCGCGCGGCAGCTCGATATTGAAATGCTGCGCAAGCTTCTCGATGGCGTCGCCGTGTACAGGGTAGGGGTCGGCGTTCTCGGGGCCGACGATGACAATGCGGAAGTGGGCTTGGTTGCGGCCGCTCGGCGGCAACATGGCCGTCGCCAAGCCTTCGCCGTCGTCGGCACGAAGTGTGAGAAACAACGGCATGGCGCGGGCGATGTGATCGCGCAAGCCGATGTCCTTCTCGAAAGTAGCCGCACCCTGCGGCGCACGATACGTCTCGCGCGCCCCGCCTTCAGCGCGGCGGAAGTATTTGTCGACGGCGTGGCGCATCAGCGCCGCTTCCGCTTCGGCCTCCGCCTCGGTCTCCAGTCTGAACCAGGTGCGCCCGCCCAGCGCATCGCACACGTAACGCATGCCGGAAAGTATACCGGCAACCGGGGAACAAATTATGGAAGCCGCTGCATTTCATGTTCGCGCGGCGCGCCCTGTGGTTAGCAGGGCACGTTTACGGTTACGTACCGCTGCGTGTAGCGATCCCATTGGCGTTCTTGACGCAAGCAGCTTTGCGCTTCGGGGCCGCCGTCGAGCTTGGGGTCGATGCCGTAATCTTCCTCGTAGGCCGAACCGTCGCGCGTGCTCGGCGCCGGTGGGCCGCCGCGGCCGGGATCGTAGCCGCGATATTGCGGCGGCGGTGGCGGTGGATCGTAGCGGCAAGGGCTGTAGCAGCCGTGGTCGTTGCTGGCGCTGCTGGCGAGGGCCGAGCCCAGCACTAGGCCGAACACCAAGCCGATCGCGCCTGCTGCGGCGGCGTCGCCGTGGTGACCGTAATAACCGTGGCCATAATAGCCGTGGCCGTAATATCCGCCGCCGTGCCGGTAATAATCCCGGGCCGAGGCGGTCGGCGCAACAGCCGTCGCGGCCAGCGCGGCAGCGGCGACCAGAGTGGCAATCTTGCGGATCATTCGTGTAGCTCCCGACGCTAGCCTTGCGCCGCGCGTCCTGAACCCAAGCTGAATCTCGCCTGAACGGATAGCCCGCCCAAGTCAGACCCTCTATGTAGCAGCCTTTCACAGACCGACGAGACGGGGAAACGCAGCAAATGGCCGACAAGAAAATCATCGCCGTCATGGGCGCGACCGGCCAGCAGGGCGGTGGGCTAGTGCGGGCGATCCAGGCCGATCCGTCCGGCGGCTTCACCGCGCGCGCCATCACCCGCGACGCCAATTCCGATGCTGCCAAAGCGCTGGCCGCACTCGGCGCCGAGGTTGTGGAAGCAAACATCGATGACGGCCCGTCCATCGCGCGGGCCTTCGGTGGCGCACACGGCGCCTTTTGCGTCACTTTCTATTGGGCGCACATGAACCCTGAGCGCGAGATCGCCGAAGCGCACACCTTGGCTGACGCTGCCCAGCACGCCGGCGTCAAGCACGCGATCTGGTCGACGCTGGAGGACACGCGCAAATGGATCCCGCTGGCGAGCGACCAGATGCCGACGATCCACGACCACTATAAGGTCCCGCATTTCGACACCAAAGGCGAAAGCAACCGCTTCTTCCACGATGTCCCGACAACGTATCTGCTCACCTCATTCTATTGGGACAATCTCATCAGCTTCGGCATGAACCCGAAACCCGATGGCGCCGGCGGTTACGTGTTTGCGCTGCCGATGGACAACGCCAAGCTTCCCGGCATCGCCGCCGAGGATATCGGCAAGAGCGCCTACGGAATCTTCAAAATGGGTGATGCAGCGGTTGGCAAGACCATCGGTATTGCCGGCGAGCATTTGACTGGTGCGGAGATGGCCGCGGTGTTGAGCGAGGTGCTCGGCATCAACTGCAAGCATCTGGCCCTTTCGCCGGCGGATTTCCGCGGCCTTGGTTTCCCGGGCGCTGACGATCTCGGCAACATGTTCCAGTTCAAGCGCGATTTCGAAGCCGATTTCCGCGGCCCCCGCGACGTCGCCGCGACCCGCGCGCTCGATCCGGATTTGCAGGACTTCCGCGCCTTCGTCACGGCGAACAAAGACCGCATTCCACTGACTTGAGACCGGGCGGTGCTTTTGCCTCACGCGCTGCCGCTTGACAGGAAGCGCGTGCTCCGGCCATCGCACCCGCAAACAGGGCGGACCCACACCTAATGTCGGACACACAACTCCGCGCTTCGGTCGTCGTTGCGGTTTACAACGAAGCCGAGAATGTCGCGGCGGTCTGCAACGAGATTCTCGAAGGCATGGCGCCGGCGGCGCCGTTCGAGATCGTGTGGGTCGATGACGGCTCCAGCGACGACACCGCCAACATCCTCCAAGGCATCGCCGACCGCGATCCGCGCATCCGCGTGCTGCGCCACGATCGCCGCTGCGCTAAATCGCAGGCCGTGCGCACCGGCGTCGCCGGCGCCCGCGCGCCCTGGATCGCAACGCTCGACGGCGATGGACAAAACGATCCGACCGACCTGCCGGACATGCTCCAGAAGGCCTGGGCGGC
Source organism: Terricaulis sp. (assembly GCA_047601265.1). GTDB lineage: Bacteria > Pseudomonadota > Alphaproteobacteria > Caulobacterales > Aquidulcibacteraceae > Vitreimonas. The sequence continues at coordinate 1,987,196 of JASGJR010000001.1, read as the reverse complement.
GGAAGGCCGTGCGCCGCTCGTCGCCGGCATCCGTGTGCGCCGTGACGATCCCGTTTCGCGTTTGATCGCCACCCGCATTGCCAACGGATTCCGTTCTTGGGTGTTCAACGACCACTGCCCGGACACAGGTTGCGGCGTGAAGGTTTTCCGGCGTGAAGATTTTCTGTTGCTGCCGTGCTTTGAAGGCATGCACCGCTTCTTGCCGGCATTGTTCGCGCGTTACGGCCACCCGCTCATCAATCACCCGGTGAAGCATCGCGCGCGCATGTTGGGATCGTCCAAATATACCAATTGGGGCCGCGCGCTGGTCGGCATCTGGGACATGATGGGCGTCTTTTGGCTGACGCGCCGCACCACCGCGCCAATGGCGGTGACTGAGAAAACCAAAGCATGAGCGGCGCGCGATTGTCGTGGCGCGAATGGCTGATGCTCGCGCTGGTGAGCTTGGCGCTGTTTCTGCCCGGCTTCACTTCGCTGCCGCCGACCGATCGCGATGAGTCGCGCTATGTCGTGACCAGCAACCGCATGATCGACACGGGCGATATCGTCGACTTGCGGTTTCAGGATCAGCCCCGCTACCTGCAGCCAGCCGGCATCTATTGGCTGCAGGCGATATCCGCCTCCGCGTTCGGTGGCGCGCAGCACGATCGGATTTGGGCCTATCGCATCCCATCATTGCTCGGCGCGCTCGCAGCGGTGCTGATGACCGGATGGCTCGGCGTCTATTTCTTCGGACGTCAGGCCGGCATCGCCGCGGCATTGCTTTTGGCAACCTGTTTCTCACTCAATTTCGAAGCGCGCATCGCCAAGATTGACGCGACCTTGTTGGCGACCATCACCGCAGCGCAGCTGGCGCTGATGCGCGCCTATCTCGAACCAAAGGTGGGGCGCTGGACTTCGGCCGCGTTCTGGGCCGCCACCGGCGTGGGCCTTCTCGTAAAAGGTCCGCTTGTTATTCTCGTCAGCGGCACGACGATCGCGGCGCTGCTGGTTTGGGATCGCAAAGCGCGCTGGCTCATGAACTTGCGTCCGCAATGGGGACCGCTGCTGACGCTGGCGATTGCGCTGCCGTGGTTTATCGCCATCGGCGTTATTACCGACGGCGCCTTCTACAAGCGCTCGCTGATGAAGAACTTCTTGGGCAAGGTCGGCACCAGCGAGCAGGGGCACAAAGGTCCGCCGGGCTATCACCTTGCTTTGTTTATCGCGGCGATGTGGCCCGCATCGCTGCTGGCGCTGCGCGCGGTTGGTTTCGCGTGGCGCGAGCGTGCGACCCCGGCGATCCGCTTTTTGCTCTGCTGGCTCGTCCCCAGCTGGATCGTGTTCGAGCTCGTGGCGACCAAGCTGCCGCACTACGTGCTGCCGACTTATCCCGCCATCGCACTCATCGCCGCGGCGGCATTGTTCGCACCGCAGGTTGAGAACAAGACGCGCAGCTGGGTGTTTGCGTTTGTTAGTCTCATTTGGCTCGCCGTCAGCGCCGTCGTTGCAGGACTTGGCCCGGCTTTGCTCGTGCGCGAGCAGCACGTGTTCAGTTTCGTTGCGACATCACTCGCAGTCGTTGCCTTCGCCGCCGCTTGCGCGGCGCTGTATTTCTTATGGCGCAAACGCTTCGCCGCGACCGTTGCGGCGATGACGGTGTCGGCGCTGATCGTGTGGACCAACATGTTTGGCGTCGTCGCGCCGAAGCTGAGCGGCGTCTGGCTCAGTCCGCGTATCAATGCCGAGGCGCGCGCGATCGCGCCATGTCCGGGCGCGCGGCTGATCACGACGCCCTACAGCGAACCCAGCCTGGTCTTCCTCTATGGCTGGAATCGTACGGTGCTTTCGCCGGATGGCGCCACGGCGGCCGCCGATTTTGCCGCGCAGGCGCAATGCAATGTCGCGGCGATCGGCGCCGCCGACCGCGCCACGTTCCTGAGCGGCATGGCGCAGCGTGGCTTGGCGGTCCGCGAAGCCGGAAAACTGCAGGGCCGCAACTATTCCAATAATGCCAATCTCGATCTGACGTTCTATGTAGCAGGAGCCGCCGCAGCGGCGCCGGGGCAGGGACGTGGAGCCAACTAAGCCAAATCTGAACCTGCCGCGTGTGGCTGGCCTCGTCATTTTGGGCGTGGTCACCTTGATCGGCTTTGCCGCGCCGTTTCTGCCGCCCGATTTCGCCCATGGTCTTGGGCCGTGGCTGCTCGCTGCGCGCGCCGCGCCGTGGGCGCCGTTCGCGGCTGTGCTTGCCTATGCAGTGTTTGCAACGCTCGGCGTGCCGCAGATCGTTTTGATCACGGCGACGGTGGTGGCGTTTGGGCCGTGGCTTGGGTTTCTTTGCGCTTGGACCGGCAAGATGCTCGCGTGCAGCCTTGGCTTCGTTGTCGGCCGGCGCTTTGGCGCGGGCATTCTCGCGCGTCACGCCAGTCCGCGCGTCGCGCACGTGATGCAGCAGCTGGCGAAGCAAGGCTTCTGGGCAAGCGCGCTGATACGCTTGGTGCCGACCATTCCTTCCGTGCTCGTCAATATCGCGGCGGGCGCAACGCCAATGCGCTTCCGCGATTTCATCGCCGGCACCGCAGTCGGCAGCGTGCCGAAGATGGCGCTTTATTCGTTCGGCGGCGCAGCGGCGATGGAAGCGATGCACGACAACAGCGTGTGGTCGTGGGCTATGCTTGGTGGTTTCGTGCTTCTCTATTTGGCTCTGGGCTATGCGGGCCGGCGCTGGCTCAAGCAAAACGCGCCGCCGGCGCCGCAGTCGCTGCCGTGATCCGGACGCAGCGGCTGACGCTGCGCACCTGGTGCGACGACGATTACGATGGGTTCGCACGCATGCATGCCGACGCGGAGGTCATGGCCGATCTCGGCGGCCCCATTGGGAGAGCCGAAAGCGACGCCAAGCTCGACCGCTATCGCGCCGCCTATCGACTGCATGGCGTTGCGCGTTGGGCAATTCTGGATTCGGACGGCGTGTTCCTGGGCTACAATGGCGTGATGCCGCGTTTGGCGCCGGATCATCCATTGGGCCCGCACTACGAGATCGGCTGGCGTTTTGCGCGCGGGGCATGGGGCCAGGGCTTTGCCACGGAAAGCGGGCGCGCGGCCTTGGCGCACGCCTTCGACGCCGGAGTGCGCGAGATCCTTTCCTACACCAGCGCCGACAATCTGCGCTCGCAGGCCGTGATGGCGCGCCTTGGCCTCGCGCGCGATGCATCGCGCGATTTCGTCGCCGACTATGGCGGGCGGCCTTGGCGCGGTTTGGTTTGGCGGGCGCAAACAGGGGCTTGTGGCGCCGCTGCGTGAAGCGTCATGCTGTGCGCCAACAAGATTGAGAGGCAGCCCATGTTCAAAACGCGCTTCACCGAGATGTTCGGCGTCGAGACGCCCATCTGCATGGGCGGCATGACCGGCGTTGGCTATGGCGAACTGGTCGCCGCGGTCGCCAATGCGGGTGCGCTTGGGTTCATCACCGCGCACATGTTTCCAACCGGGCAAGCGCTGCTGGACGAAATCGAGAAGACGCGGAAGCTCACGTCTAAGCCGTTCGGCGTGAACCTGACGCTGCTGCCGTCGATCAATCCCATTCCCTACGACGATTATCGCGAAGCCATCATCGCTTCGGGCGTGAAGATCGTCGAAACCGCCGGCCGCGCGCCGACCGATCACCTGCCGCGCTTCAAGGAGCACGGCGTTAAGGTGATCCACAAATGCACCTCGGTGCGCCACTCGGTGTCAGCCGTGAAGAAAGGCGTCGACGTCATCAGCATCGATGGCTTTGAATGCGCGGGCCATCCAGGCGAAGACGATGTCGGCCTGATGGTGCTGCTACCGGCGACGGTGGATGCATTGCCGGACACGCCGATCATCGCCTCCGGCGGCATGGCCGATGGGCGCAGCGTTGTGGCGGCCCTGGCGCTCGGCGCGGTCGCGGTCAACATGGGCACGCGCTTCTGCGCCACGGTCGAGGCGCAAATCCACGATAGCGTGAAGCAGAAGATCGTGGAGAACACCGAGCTGGACACGGTTCTCGTCGGCCGCACCCTGCGCAACACCGCCCGCGTCGCCAAGAACGCCATTTCCGATAAGGTCGCTGAAATTCAGCGCGATCCAACCAAGACGTTCGAGGACGTGAAAGAACTGATGTCGGGCCAACGCGCGCGCGCCAATGTGCTCCGCGATGGCGACATCGATGGCGGCATCTGGACCACCGGCCAGAGCCAAGCGCTCATCCACGACATCCCGACATGCGCCGCTTTGGTCAAAAACATCATGGCGCAAGCGGAAGCCGTGCGCGCGAAGCTAGCGGCGTAGGCGGCTCAGTATTCCAGCACGATCTTGCCGAAATGCGCGCCCGACATTTGATGCCGGAACGCGTCGGCGATGCCGTCTAACGGAAAGCTTTTGTCGAGGATTGGTTTGATGCCGGTTGCGTCGATGGCGCGGATGAAATCCAGCTGTTGGCGGCGGCTGCCAACGGTGATGCCGATAACGCGCAGCTGTTTGCCCATGATCATCACTGTCGGCACCGGGCCGGCGGGTCCGGCCAGCACCCCGATCAGTGAGATATGTCCGCCGATGTGGCAAGCATTGATCGATTCCGGCATCGTGCCAGCGCCGCCGATCTCGACGACGTGATCGACGCCGCCGGTAAGCTCGCGCGCCTTCGCACCCCAGTTCGGTTCTTTCTTGTAGTTGATCAGCATGTCGGCGCCCAACGCCTTCATGCGTTCGAGCTTTTCGTCGGACGAGGATGTCGACACCACTGTCGCGCCCATGGCCTTTGCGATTTGCAACGCAAACACGGAAACGCCGCCGCAGCCCTGCGTCAGCACCACGTCGCCGGCCTTAAGTTGGCCCTCGACCACCAGCGCGCGCCACGCCGTCAGGCCCGCGCAGGTCAGCGTTGCCGCTTCGGCGTGGGTGTAGCCCTTCGGCACGTGTGTAAACGCGGTGGTTTTGGCGACGACGAACTCACGCGCGAAGCCGTCGATGCCGTCGCCTGGCACGGCGCGGAACGCGCTGTCCGGTGGGCGGCCATCGTGCCACTCGGGAAAGAAGGTGGAGACGACTTTGTCGCCGGCTTTGAATTCGCTGACACCGGCGCCGACAGCCACCACATCGCCAGCGCCGTCAGACATCGGAATGCGGCCATCGGCGGACGGGATCATGCCGGCGACGACGGCAAAGTCGTGAAAATTGAGCGAGCTTGCGTGCACGCGCACTTTGATCTCGCCTGCGCCCGGCGCGCCGGGCTCCGGCGCATCGATCAGCTTGAGGTTATCGAGCGAGGCGGGGGCCTTGAGGGAGATGGCTTTCATCTGCGCGTGCTCCTGTGTCCGCCAACACTGCGGCACGCACGCGAAAGCACAAGATCACGCAAGGGGAGGCGTTAGCCCCGGCGCGCTTTCTCGATGGCGGCGACGTCGAGCTTCTTCATGTTCATCATCGCCGCAAACGCGCGCTTGGCCTCGTCTCCGCCGGCCGCCATTGCTTCGGTCAGAACGCGCGGCGTGATCTGCCAGTTCAAACCCCACTTGTCCTTGCACCAGCCGCACATGCTTTCGGCGCCGCCATTGTTGACGATGGCGTTCCAGTAGCGGTCGGTCTCCTCCTGACTGTCGGTGGCGATCTGGAAGGAGAACGCCTCGCTCTGCGGGAATTGCGGCCCGCCATTTAGCCCGATGCACGGAATTCCGCACACGGTGAACTCGACGGTGAGCACGTCGCCTTGCTTGCCATCGGGATAATCGCCCGGCGCACGATGCACGGCGCCGACACGGCTGTCGGGGAACACGTCAGCGTAGAAGCGCGCAGCCGCTTCGGCGTCCTTATTGTACCAGAGGCAGATCGTGTTCTTGTTCATGGCTGCTCCTTTCGCTGCGAACTAGCGCGCGGCGCGGGCAAGGCAACCGCTATGCGATCAGCGCCGTACCAAGCCGGTGAAACAGGGTGTTGCTCAGCCGCCCTGCCGCGCCGTTGTAATTGCCGGCAGTGATGGCGACGGTGAGGCCGAGCCCTGGCACGATGAACAGGCGCTGACCGCCATTGCCGAAGCCTGCGGCGTAATTGTGCGTACCGCCGAGCGCATCAACGCTGCCGAGCCACCAGAAATATCCATAGTTCAAGCCGTCGCCGGTTGCGACGTGTGGCGCGATCGACGTGGCAACCCATTCTGCGGGGACGACCTGACGGCCATCAGCAGCGCCGTTCGCCAGTATCATGCGCCCGATGCGGATCATGTCGCGCGGGCGCAAACGCAGCCCCGCGAACGCGAGCGGGCGGCCGCGATAGTCGCGGTACCAACTCCAGGTATCGATGCCGAGCGGTGCAAAAAGATATTCATCAACGAAATCCGGCAACGACTTGTCGGTGAAACGCGTGAGCAGGTCGGCGATGATGGCGGTGTTGCCGCCGCAATAATTGAAATGCGCGCCAGGCGCGGCGACGACGCGGCGCTCCAGCGTCACGCGCGCCTGCGAACCGCGCCAATAGAGCGCCATCTCGTCGTTCAGCGGCGAGCCGTAATTTTCCTCATTCCACTCAAGGCCGTTGCTCATGGTCAGCAGATGCTCGAGTGTGATCCTTTCGCGCCCGTCGCGCTTCAGGTCGGACAGCTCCGGATACAGATCCAGCACGCACGTTTGCAGTGGCGGCGTCTTGCCCCGGCCCTGAGCGATGCCCCACGCCAAGCTTGTCACCGATTTGCTGATCGAGCGCATGTCGTGCAGCGTGCAAGCGTCGAACGCCACCATGCGGCCGGACTGTGCGACGGGATGGTCCTCAGCGCGGCGATACCGCTCCAGCAACGTCACGCCGGCGCGGTCGACCACCAATCCATGCAAGTCATTGTGTGCGTCCTCGAAGGACGCGAGCACGTCGCGCAGCTTGGCGGGATCGAAACCGGATACGCCGCCCGCAGGGGCTAGCGTGCAGCTTGCCGGCGCGTGGCGCGGGAATGTTGGCGACGCCATGCAAGCCGAGGCGAGCGCGGGCAGCGCGGCGGCCAACAAGCTTCGGCGGCTGAAATTGGTCATCTCGCCGCCATCCTACACAGCGCACCGCAGCTGCAAAGCGATGGCGCATGCCGTGCGCCATCGCTTCTTTTGTCAGTGGCCGCTGCTTGCCGGCGCGTTCTCCACCGGGAAGCCGCGCACGCGCAGGAGCGCGTTCACGTCAGGATCGCGGCCGCGGAATTGGCGGTAGGCCTCGGCGCGGTCGGTGGTGTTGCCCGGCGCCAGAATGATGTTGCGCATGCCCGCGGCGATGGTCGGGTTAAAGACGTTGCCGCTTTGCTCGAACATTTCCCAGGTATCGGCTTCCATAACATTGGACCAAAGGTAAGAGTAATAGCCGGCCGAATAGGCATCGCTCGCGAACAGGTGCGAGAACTGCGGCAGGCGGTGACGCATGGCGATCTCGTGCGGCATGCCGATTTCGGCAAGCGTTTGCCGTTCGAACGCGTCGGGGTCGACATTGCCGTCGGGCACCAGATGCAACTTCATGTCGACGATGGCGGCCGAGAGATACTCGACCGTGTCGTAGCCTTGGTTGAAGGTCTCCGAACGATGCACCTTATCGACCAAAGCCTGCGGCATCGGCTGGTGGGTCTGGTAGTGCAGCGCGAAGCGATCGAGGATCGGGCGGGTCAGCACCCAGTGCTCATGCACTTGGCTCGGATACTCGACATAGTCGCGCGGCGTGCCGCCGAGGCCGGGATAGTCGACGCGGCTGACCAGGCCGTGAATGGCGTGGCCGAATTCGTGAAACAGCGTTTGTGCGTCATCCAGCGAAATAAGGATCGGCTGGCCGGGCGCGCCGTGGACAAAATTGTTGTTGTTGGAGGTGATCGGCGTGAACGTCGTCCCGCTGAAGGTTTCATGGCCGCGATAGCCGCTCGTCCACGCGCCGGAACGCTTGCCCGCTCGCGCGAAATAGTCGCCGTAGAACAGGCCCACGTATGAGCCGTCGCGGTCGTTGACACGCCACACGCGCACATCCGGATTGAAGACCGGCACCGTTCCGGTGATCTCGGTGAAATGCAGCCCATACAGCTGTTCGGCCATGTAGAACGACGCGCTGATCATGTTGTTCAGCTCGAAATACGGACGGAGCTGGTTCTGATCGAGGTCGTAGCGCGCTTTGCGGACTTTCTCGGCGTAATAGAGATAGTCCCACGGTTCGATAGTGATGTGCGCATGCTCGCGATTGGCGATCGCTTGCATGTCGCGGACCTCCTCATGCACGCGCTGCACGGCGGGGCGCCATACGCGCATCATCAGGTCCATGGCCTTGGCTGGATCATGCGCCATGGTGTCGGCCATGCGATAATTGGCATGAGTGGCGAAGCCGAGGATGTGTGCACGTTCAGCGCGCAGCAGCACGATGTCATGAATGATGGCGTTGGTGTCGTTGGCGTCGCCATTGTCGCCGCGGTTCTTGAATTTCGTCCAAATCTGCTGACGCAGCGGGCGATTGGCCGAGAAAGTCAGGAACGGATCGACGCTTGAGCGTGTGTTCACCACCGCCCATTGACCGCGATGCTGACGATCTGCGGCGGCTTGGGCGAGTTGATCGACAATGTTTTGCGGCAAGCCGGCGAGATCGCCGCGATTGGTGATGAAGGTCGCGGTGTCCTCGTCGGCCAGCAGTCGGCGATTGAATTCCGCAAACTTCGACGAGAGCGTCTGATTGATCTGGCCCAAGCGTGCTTGCTGCTCCGGCGACGCGGCCGCGCCCGCGCGCACGAACTGATCGTGGCTGCGTTCGAGCAAGCGGAGCTGCTCGGCTGTCAGCCCAAGGTTGGCGCGGCGCTGGTAGAGATCGTCGATGCGCTGGTAGAGGCCGTGATTGAAGGTGATGGCGTTGTAAGCCGCCGTGAGTTTCGGCGACCATTCTGCGTCGATCGCCTGCACGGCGGCGTTGCTCGTGTTGCTCGTCATCACGCTGTAGATCGTGCTCACACGGTCCAGCGCGCGCCCGGCATCTTCGAGCGCCGCCATGGTGTTCTGGAAGGTCGCCGGCGCGGGGTTGGTTGCAATCACATCGATCTCAGCCTTTTGCAGATCGATGGCGAGCTGCAGCGCCGCTGGCAACAGCGCGGGATCGGCATGATCGAACGGCGGCACGCCGCCGTATTCGCCGGTCCACGGCTTGGTAAGCACGTTCTCATTGGAAAGAGCGGTCAAGCGCGCGACCTCCGCTTGGGCGGCTTGGTACGGTGAGGCGGCATTCTGCGACGCAGCGCCCGCCGAACCTGTGGATGATGTTTGGCAGCTTGTCGCCAGCGGCATCAGCGCCAGCAGACAGACCGCGATGAGATGTTTCTTCATGTGAACCCCCAAATCGGCGGGCACTTTGGCCGAACGTGGCCTGGGAGCAAGGGCGCGCCGGAAAGCCCTGCGAGCGGGCGCGTTGGTTTTGCGACGAATGGGTGAGCGCCGCTTACCCGAAGGCGCGGGCGTGGTAAGAGGCGTTGTCCACAGGAGAGCGAATCATGCGCGCAGCGGTGTTGGCGGTAGTTTCAGTGATCGCATTGGCTGCGTGCAGCCCAAGCGGCGGTGCGTCGAGCTCGGGTTCGAACGCCTCGCCAGGGACAGGATCGTCTGCGGCGGCGGGCGGTGGCGGCGCATTCCCGTCGGGAACCAATGTCGCCTACAAGCTTGAGGGTACCATGACGATCGGCGGCCAGACTGTTCCGGTCACCCGCTATCAGGACGGCGCGAAAATGCGCATGGACATGAACGGCCCGATGGGGGCCACCACCACGGTTGTGAATAACGAAACCCACGAAGGCTTCACGCTGGCGCATGTCGCCGGACGCACCATCGCCACGCGCATGGATCTCACGCAGCAAAGCTCAAACACCAGCGTCACGCAGGATCAGATCGCGCAATGGCGCGAGCAGATGAAGGGCCGGACGCATCAGATCGGCCCATGCTCGGCGGCTGGCGAGAGCGGCACCGAATGGGACATGACCGCGCCAGCCGGCGAAACCGGCGCAGCAGCCGTGCCGCGCTCACTGTGCCTCAGCAGCGATGCCATCATGTTGCAGATGAAGATGAACGGGGAGGTGGTTTTCAACACCACGTCGATCCAGCGCGGCCCACAGGATGCGAGCCTGTTTGAAGCGCCGGCGGGCACCCAGTTCACGACCGTCCATGCGCCGTCGCAGAGCCAGCTGAACGACATGATCGCCCGCGCCCGGGCGGCCGCGGCGTCCCACAGCAGGCCCTAAACCGTGGCCTAATCCACACGCCTTATTCCCGCCGCGGGAGAGGGCGCAGAATTTCGACTCAGCTCCGGCGCCTGGAGCCGTTGTGCGACGCCGCATGGCGGGCTACAGGACTCGCTTGCCCGGGACTTCGGACGGCTAAATGGTTAATATTGCTAGTGCCTCTGCCTTGGCGCCCGACTTGGCGTCAAAGCTCATGCGGCTGCTGCCGCGTGAGTTTCAGGAGGCGTTTCTGCAATCGCCGAACGTCTTCATGTTCTTCATGTCGATGGCGTTGGCGGCGGTGCTCATCAGCGCCTTCTGGATCATGGCCGGCATGTTCCGCGCCAGCCGCTCCGCGCGCATGGCGTTGCGCGCGCAAGCGCTGAAGCGCGGCAAGGATCATCGCGCTCTTGTACTGATCGGCGAGATCGAAGGCGGCGGTTTCCTGACGCGTCAGGAAATGAAGGAAGCGGTCGAAGACAATTTCGGCATGTTCTCGTTCGAGCCGAACGTACAAGTCGATCTCTTCCCGATTAGACTGAAGACGTTGCCGGCAGGCGCGCATCCGGAAAGCCGGCGCCGCGTTGCGGTCGAGGCATCCGAAGCGCTGGAGCGTTCAGCGGCCGACGTGATCGTGTGGGGCAAGCGCACGCTGCTCGGAAAACTTGAATTGCGCATGACGACGCTGCCGAGCTTCGGCCGCATCCACGAAGTGCAGGAAATGCAGCTCAACTGGCGCACGGGGCGCCCGAACGAGATCGTGCAGCGCGCCCTGGCGTTCGAACTGGCGCGCCGCGCGCGTCCGGTTCTGCATCGCCCGCAAGACTTCAAGCCGGAGCGCTTGCAACCTATCGTCGAGGCGCTCGACAAGATGGTTGAAGCCAAGTCGCCGGATCTGAGCGAGCAGGTGCAGCTCGATATCCTATCCGATTTCGCGTCGGGCGCGCTGAGCGTTGGTGAGCGCGGCGGCCATATCAAGTGGCTGCAAAAGTCGCTGGATGCTCGTCAGGCGTATCTGGATCGCGTTGACCGCACGACCGATCCAAGCGCCTGGGGCGCTGCGCAACAGGAGATCGGCCGTGCGCTGACCGCGCTGGGCGAACGCGAGGGCGCGCGCGACAAGCTGGAAGAAGGCGCATCGCGCCTGCGTCTGGCGATGGATGCGTTACGTTCCACGGATTCGCTGCAGCAGGCGGAAGTGGCGCTGCGCGCATTGCAGCGCGCGGAGCAGACGCTGCAGCAGCGGCGCCGTGTCGGCCTGCGGTGGCCGGGCTAAACCCAAGTCAAAAGCGGAATTAAAGAGCGGTGGCGCCGTTTAGCGACGCCGCTTTTTTGTGTACGTGGAAAAGCGTAGCGTTGGCCGATTGCCTGGGGACGCACCATGAAACTGTCACGCCGCACAATTCTGCAAATGGGCGCCGCGGCGCTTGCGGCGGAGGCGTTTGGCGAGACCATCGCCAAGGCGCTGGCCATCCCCGCGTCATCGCCGACCGGCACCATTCGCGATGTCGAGCATGTGGTGATCTTCATGCAGGAGAACCGCTCGTTCGATCACTATTTCGGGACGCTGCGCGGCGTGCGCGGGTTCGGCGATCCGCGTCCGCTGCGATTGCCGAATGGAGACACGGTATGGAAGCAGCCTAATCCGCGCGGCGGCGCGGTGCAGCCATTCCGGCTCGACAGTACAGCAACCAGCGCTGCGCACATGGGCAGCCTCGATCACAGCTGGAAGGGCTCGCACGCGCGCTGGAAAAATCACGACGCCTGGATCGCCGCCAAGACGCCCATGACGATGGGATATTTCACGCGCGAAGATTTGCCGTTCTACTATGCACTCGCTGACGCCTTTACGATTTGCGACGCGTACCATTGCTCGATCTTCGGGCCGACCTCGCCGAATCGGAATTTCCTGTTCACAGGCACCAGCGGTTTGAGCGCGGGCTATGACGGCGTGCTCGCTGTGCGCAATTCATACCTGGAACTGAACGGGTCTTCGTCGCCAGAGAACGACAGCCATTTGTTCGGCGGGCTGAAGTGGAAAACCTACGCCGAGCGTCTAGAAGCAGCGAACGTGAGCTGGAAAGTCTACCAAGAGTACGACAATTACGGCGACAACTCGCTCGCTTATTTCGAACAGTATCGCGGCAAAGGCGCCGATCCCACGTTGCTGGAGAAGGGGCGTGGCTGCGCACCCGGCTCCAACAAAGACAACGCCAACGCGTCGCGCGGCGAGCATCTTGTAACCGCCTTTGCCGCCGACATCGCGGCAAACCGTTTGCCGCAAGTCTCGTGGATCGTCGCGCCGCAAATCATGAGCGAGCACCCGAAGGGCAGTCCGCAATACGGCCAGTCGCTGACGGCGCGTCTGCTCGCAGCGCTCGTGGCGCATCCCGAGGTTTATGCGAAGACCGCGTTTTTGCTCATGTACGATGAGAACGACGGTTTCTTCGATCATGCGCCGCCTTACGTGCCTGCGGCTGGCGCCGCGCTCGGCGCCTCAACCGTCGACACCGCAGGCGAGGTCTATCGTGGCGAACCTGTTGGCCTCGGTCCGCGCGTGCCGATGCTGATCGTCTCGCCGTGGAGCAAAGGCGGCTGGGTCAACAGTCAGGTGTTCGATCACACCTCGGTGCTGCGCTTTCTCGAAGCGCGCTTCGGCGTGCAAGAGCCGAACATCAGCGCGTGGCGGCGTAGCGTGTGCGGCGATCTCACGTCCGCGTTCGATTTCGCGACGCCGGATGCGCGTGTTGATGTGTTGCCGGATACGTCTGGCTACGTGGCGGCTTCGGACGCGACGCAAGCGCTGCCGAGCGCCGTGTTGCCGTCCACATTCTCTGCCGCAGCGCAAGAAAGCGGGCAGCGTCCCGCGCGCAGATTGCCGTATCTTTTCGAGATCGGTTGCGAAGTTGATGCAGCGCGCAAAGCGGTCGCGCTCAAAGTGGACAATGCGGGCGGCGCTGGCGCGGCTTTCAACGTGTATCACGCAGGAGGTGCAGCCGGTCCGTGGTCGCTGACATGCGAAGCGCGAAAGACCCTTCGACATGAAGTCTTGGCCGGCGTCGCCGCCTACGATCTCACAGCGTACGGCCCGAACGGCTTTCTGCGCACGTTCCGCGGGAGCACAGACGCAAACGTAGAAGTGCGCTTGCACCAAGGCGTCGGCACGGACATTGCCGGCGGGCTGGATGTGAGCGTGGTGAACAATAACGCCGAAGCCATTGCCGTGCGCGTTCGCCAAATTGCATACGACACCGAGGATCATACTTTTGAAGTGCCGGCGGGAAGCACGCGCGGCATCGTCGTTGTGACGCATTCCGGCTGGTACGATGTGGAGATCACCGGCGAGAACTTCTATCGCCGCGCGGCCGGCAGAGTTGAGGGCGGCGCAGCTCTCAGCGATCCGCTGATTGCCCGCAGCGTTTAAGCGCCGAACAATTTCTCCAGCACCGCCGTCAGTTCGCGCACCGCGAACGGCTTGGCCAATGCTGCATCGGCGCCGCGATCCTTGGCGACCTCGGTCAGCGGGCGTTCGCCGAAGACGTTGGAGCCGGACATCGCGATGATCGGCATCTTCGGCCATGCCTCACGCGCCTGCGTGATGAGTTCGGCGCCGCCGGTGCCTGGCATGTTCATGTCGGTGACGATGGCGTCGGCCCCGTTGCGGCGTACGGCATCGAAGCCAGCCGCGGCGCCCGGCGCCGGAATGACCTCATATCCGGCATCCTCAAGCGCCAGCGTCAGCGCGTTGCGCGCAAACGTGTCGTCGTCGATCACGCATATCCGACGAGCTGTGCTCATGACTCAATTGTAGCAAGTTTCGCGCATTTTTTAAGAGCAGATGCACGCAGAGCGTGTTCCCTACCGCAGCGTATGTAAGGCGCGGCGCTCGATAAGAAACAATCTGGTTTTGGCGCCGGCCTCCGCGCCAAGCGCGAAGATTTCGGGGGGCTGGCGGGCGCGGAATCCGGGCTGTGATCGTGGCCGGCGAGGCGCCGTTGCGGAGCCGCATTGCGCAAGTCTTGATCTGTACTGGGGAGGCTCATTTTCGCGCAGTAGAGCTGGAAAGACCCTGTTCTGGCAATGGCAGCGCCCGACCGTGTCCTGCAGGCGCGGAGGCTGTTGCAACCTAGCGAGGGCGCGGCCATAACCCGCCGCTCTGGACAGGTGGCCGAGTGGTTGAAGGCGCACGCCTGGAACGCGTGTATAGGTGCAAGCCTATCGAGGGTTCGAATCCCTCTCTGTCCGCCACCCACCTCATAACTCATTGATTCCAGTGGTCCGCGCCCGCTGACGTAGCGTGCGGCATTGGCAAGTCGCACGCGAGTTTCCACAGTGCGCGTCATGACAACCGCGATTTCGGAGATCGCCGGCCCGCTGGATGGCTTGCGTGTCGTTGAGATGGGGCAGCTCATTGCCGGCCCGTTCTGTGGCCAGCTGCTTGGCGATCTCGGTGCGGAGATCGCCAAGATCGAGTCACCCGGCGAGGGTGACACCATGCGGCAGTGGGGCCAGGGGCCGACGCCGCTGTCGTGGCGAGTGATCGCACGCAACAAGTACTCCGTCGCCATCGATCTGCGTGCGAAGGAAGGCCAAGCCGCGGCGCGGCGCTTGATTGGCGCGGCTGATATTCTCATCGAGAATTTTCGCCCTGGCACGTTGGAGCGGTGGGGGCTCGATCCGAAACAACTCTGCGCGGACAATCCGAAGCTCATCGTCGTGCGCGTCTCCGGTTACGGGCAGGACGGCCCGTACGCACAACGCGCGGGGTTCGGCGGCATCGCCGAAGCGATGGGCGGTTGGCGCGGCATCGTTGGTTTTCCCGATCGCCCGCCGGTGCGCATGGGCGTTTCGATCGGAGACTCGCTTGCAGCGACGTATGGCTGTCTCGGCGCGCTCGCGGCTTTGCATCGGCGCGGCGTGACCGGTCGCGGTCAGATCATTGATGTCTCGCTCTATGAGAGCGTGCTGCAAGTGATGGAAGGCATGCTGCCGGAGTTTCAGGTGAGCGGCTACAAGCGTACGCGCACCGGCTCAACCATTCCGCGCGTCGCGCCCTCGAACGTGTATCCGTGCCGCGATGGCGAGTTGATGATTGGCGCTAACAACGACGCGATCTTCGAGCGCTTCTGCAAGGTCATGAACCGCGCCGACATGCTGGAAGATCCGCGTTACGCGACGTTGCAGGCGCGTGGCGTCAACATGGAAGCGCTGGATGCTGAGATTGCCGCGTGGACGGCGAAGCACAGCGTCGCTGAACTGGAAGCGCTGATGAACGACGCGGCGGTGCCCGCGGGCAGGCTTTACGATGCCGAAGATATGCTGCGCGATCCGCACTTCGCGGCCCGCGGCGCGATCATCAGTGTGGACGATCCGGTGCTGGGCGCCACCAAGATGCAGGGCGTGTTCCCGAAATTCTCGGAAACACCAGGGAGCGTCCGCCGGCCTGCGCCGCGCGAGGTGGGTCAAGACAGCGGCGACATTCTGAAACGCTGGCTCGGAGAAACACAGTGAGTGCTGAACAGACGCTCGACACTTTCTTCGCAGCCATCGAACGCGCTGACGTTGCCGCGGTGTCTGCGCTCTATGCCGATGACGCGACGGTTTGGCATAGCAACGATAAGATCACGCAGAACAAGGCCGAAAACCTGAGGACGCTGGGCTTTCTGACCAAGGTGGCGATACTGCGTTACACGGTGCTTGAGCGGGTGATATCCGGCGAAAGTGTGGCCCAACGTCATCGTGTCGAAATCAGCGTGCGCGCCAGCGGCCGCAAAGCTACTTCCGACGCCGCGATCTTTTTCACGATCCGCGATGGCCGCATCCAACACATCGACGAATATATCGATAGCGGCTCGGTGCGCGAACTCACGGCGCTGTTCAGTTAAGTATCGGAGGAAAACCCATGGCGGACGACCGGATCACGGTGACCATGCGCGGCCATGTCGCCGACGTGCGCATGGTGCGCGAAGACAAAATGAACGCGCTCGACAACGCCATGTTCGAAGCGCTGATCGCCACCGGCGAACGCTTGAAGCAAGAGCGCGGCGTCCGCGCCGTCGTGCTTTCCGGCAGCGGGCGCGCTTTCTGCGCCGGGCTCGATACCTCGAATTTCCAGGCCATGGCGTCGGGCGAACGGCGCGGTGGCGGCGGCATTATCGCCGCTTCGCGGACGCAGGGCGGCGCCAACCGCGCGCAGCAAGCCGTGATGGTGTGGCGCGAGATTCCTGTCCCCGTTATCGCCGCTGTACATGGCGTAGCATTCGGCGGGGGTTTTCAGCTCGCTTTGGGCGCTGACATGCGCTTCGTGGCGCCCGATGCAAAGCTCGCCATTCTGGAAATCAAGTGGGGCTTGGTGCCGGATATGGCCGGCATCGTGCTGCTGAAGACACTCTTGCGCGATGACGTCGCGCGCGAGCTTACGTATTCCGGCCGCATCTTCACGGGCGACGAAGCCAAGGCGCTCGGCCTGGCGACGCGTGTGTGCGCCGATCCCTATGCCGAAGCGCTGGCGCTGGCTGAGGAGATCGCATCGAAGAATCCAGACGCTATTCGCGCCGCCAAGCGGCTGCTCAATCTTGCGCCTGAGGCAGATCAGCGGGCGATCCTCCGCGCTGAGACTGAGGAGCAGGTGGCGCTGATTGGATCTCCCAATCAAGTGGAGGCGGCCATGTCAGGACTGCAGAAGCGCGCGCCGGCCTTCAAAGATTAAGGACGTATCTGTCCGGCGCCGCGCACGACGTACTTGTAGGTCGTCAATTGCTCGGCCCCGACAGGTCCGCGCGCATGTAACCGGCCGGTAGCGATGCCGATTTCGCCGCCAAAACCGAATTCGCCGCCATCGGCGAACTGCGTCGACGCGTTGTGCAGCACGATGGCGCTGTCGACCTCATGGAGAAATTGCACCGCCGCCGCTTCGTCTTCGGTGACGATGCAGTCCGTATGTTGCGAGCCATAACGGCGGATGTGCGCGATCGCTTGTTCGATGCCGTCAACAACGCGCACGGCGAGGATCGGCGCAAGATATTCGGCCGACCAGTCGGATTCTACGGCGGCCTCCATCGGCGTGATGGCTTGCGCCTCCGCCTCGCCGCGAAGCGTGCACCCGGCCTGCGTAAGCGCGTCAGCGATCCGCGGTAACAGACGGGCTGCAATGGCGCGGTCAATCAGCAACGTCTCTGTTGCACCGCATACCGAAACGCGGCGCATTTTGCCGTTGAGCGTCAGTGCAACCGCGCGATCGTCGCGCGCAGCCGCATGTACGTAGGTGTGACAAATGCCTTCGAGATGCGCCAGCACCGGCACGCGCGCATCAGTTTGCACGCGCGCAACGAGCGACTTGCCGCCGCGCGGAATGAGCACGTCAATCGCGCCGTCCAATCCCGCAAGCATCATCGCGACGGCGTCGCGGTCCGTGCTTGGCGCGGCCTGCACTGCGTCGGTGGGTAAATCTGCTTCCGCCAACGCATGGCGCACGACGTCGACGATTGCTGCGACCGAGATGGCGCTGTCGCCGCCGCCGCGCAGAATGATGCCGTTGCCGGAGCGTAGCGCGAGGGCGCTTGCATCTGCCGCAACGTTCGGGCGGCTTTCGAAAATCATGCCGATCACGCCGAGCGGCGTGCGCACGCGCGCGATGTGCAGCCCGTTGGGGCGCATCCACTCAGCAATCGTTGCGCCAACCGGATCGGGTTGGGCCGCGATCGCTTCAATACCGGCAGCGATGGCTCCGATGCGTTCACCGCTGAGCGCGAGACGATCCTTGAATGCCGCGCTTAGGGCTTTGTCCTGCGCCGCCCGAAGGTCACTGCGGTTGGCTTCGAGAATGTACGCGGCATTGGCTTGCAATGCTTGCGCGATTCCCCTCAGCGCGTGTGTACGCGCCTCTGCCGAGGTTTGCGCCAACGCAAGTGCAGCCGCACGCGCGCGCCGCCCGATCTCATGCATTTCGTCTTGTAACGTCATGCTGACGCCATCAGCACGATGTCGTCAGCGTGCACGAGCGCCGATCCCGCGCCATAACCTAAGGTCGCGCTTATCGCCGCGGATTGTAGGCCTTTGATCCTGTGCGCGTCGACGGCGTCGTAGCGGGCGATGCCGCGTGCGATTTCGGCGTCGTCGCGCGTGACAATGCGTACAGCGTCGCCTTTTTCAAATTCGCCGCGCACCTCCACGACGCCGGCGGGTAAGAGGCTTTTACCCGCATTGAGCGCAGCGGCGGCGCCTGCGTCGACGACAATGACTCCGTGGACAGAGAGCGTTCCGGCGATCCAATTTTTGTACGCGGCCTTTACCGATTGTTGCGGCAGGAACCACGTCGCGCGCGCGCCTTCGCGGAGGCGCGTCAGTGGATGCATTTCCGCGCCCTTGGTGATGGCGACAGCGCATCCCGCGCGCGTCGCGATCTTGGCGGCGTCGATCTTGGTGCGCATGCCGCCGGAGCCGAGCGCGCCCGGATCGCCCGCCATCGCTTCGATGTCCGGTGTTATGGCGCGCACCTCTGGGACAAAAGCAGCGTCCGCGTCGTGGCGCGGGTCGCGCGTGTACAGGCCGTCGATATCCGAGAGCAGGATCAGCGCTTCGGCGGAGATCATCTGCGCGACACGCGCCGCCAAGCGGTCATTGTCGCCGTAGCGGATTTCAGCAGTGGCCACCGTGTCGTTCTCATTGATGATCGGCACGGCGCCCAAGCTCAGCAACGTTTGCACCGTGGCCCGCGCGTTGAGCCAGCGGCGGCGGCGTTCGGTGTCGTCGGGCGTGAGTAGGGCTTGTGCGACTACGATATTGTGGGGGCGGAAGGCCTCCTCGTAGGCGCTCATAAGGCGTGCTTGGCCTGCGGCGGCGGCGGCTTGCTTCTCTTCCAGCCGCAATGTGCCCGACAGACCGAGCACCTTGCGGCCAAGTGCAATAGCGCCGGATGAAACGATCAGCGCCGATTGGCCGCCTGCACGCGCAGCCGCGATGTCGTCGGCGAGCGCGGCTAACCACGCACGCGCCGGCTCGCCATTGCCGTCCACCAGCAAGGCCGATCCGATCTTGATGACAATGCGCCTGGCGTTCGCGAGCATGGCCGCATCATACGCGCGCGTCGGCGAGCTCCGCTACACGGTCGCGCGGTGTTGATGGCGCACGGACCAGCGCTTCATACCGCTCCATCAGGGAAAAGGTGAGTTCGCCGGGCGTGAAGCGATGCTCAGCGATCTCGCCGACAGGCGTGACCTCGGCAGCGGTGCCGACAACGAAGCATTCGGAGAACGTCGGCAACTCTTCTGGACGGATGCGCCGTTCGTTTACGGCAATGCCGCGCTCTTTCGCCAGCCGGATCACGGTACGCCGGGTGATGCCGTCCAGGAAACAATCCGCCAGCGGCGTGTGCAGTGCGCCATCACGGACAAAGAAGATGTTGGCGCCCGTTGTCTCGGCCACATTGCCAGCGCTATCGAGCATGAGCGCGTCTTCGTAGCCGCTTCGCTCCGCGATATTCTTGGAGACAGTGCAGATCATATAGAGCCCAACCGCCTTTGCGGCGGTGGGGGCCGCGGTTGGCGGTGGCCGGTCGTATTCGGCCCAGCAGAGCCGGATGCCGCGTTTGCGCTTGGCCTCGTCGAAATATTTCGGCCACTCCCAAACGGCGATCGCGACGTGAATGCGCGTCTGCAGCGCCGATACGCTGAGTTGCTCGCTGCCGCGCCAGGCGATGGGGCGGAGGTAGCAATCGGTTAAGCCGTTGCGCGCGCATGTCTCGATGGAGGCTTGGTTGATCGTCGACTTGGAATACGGGATCGCAAAATCGAGCAGCTGCGCGGAACGGAAGAGCCGGTCGGTGTGCTCTTCGAGCGCGAAGACGCGCCCATCGTACATGCGTTCGCCTTCGAACACGGCGGAGCCGTAGTGCAGCGCGTGTGTCAGCACATGCACCTTGGCCTCGCGCCATGGCACGAACGCGCCATCGAGCCAGATCCAGCCATCGCGATCATCGAACGGAACGAGCGCCATGATCAGCCCCAATGCATGGGCATGCGATGCCCGGGTGGAAGCGCTGCGGAATTCAGTTCTTTGATGATGGCGTCGCCCATCTCGCGGCAACCGAGCGAACCGCCGAGGTCTGCTGTGCGTGCGCCGCGGGAGATCGCGTCGGACACCGCCGTTTCGATCAGATCGGCTTCGCGCGTGAACCCAAGGCTGTAGCGCAGCATCATCGCGGCGGAGAGCACGGTGCCGACCGGATTGGCGAGATCGCGGCCGGCAATATCCGGCGCCGAGCCGTGGATCGGTTCGAACAGGCCCGGCTTGCTGACGCCGAGCGAGGCCGATGGCGCGAGGCCTATGGAGCCAGCCAGCATCGAAGCTTCGTCCGAAAGGATGTCGCCGAACATATTTTCGGTGAGCACGACGTCAAAATCGCGCGGGCGCTTGACCAGGTGCATCGCCATCGCGTCGACCAGCACGTGTTCGAGTTTCACATCGCTATAGGATTCCGCGTGCATGCGCGTCACGGTCTCGCGCCACAGCCGGCTCGTCTCCATGACGTTGGCTTTGTCGACGGAGGTCACTTTGCCGAAGCGCGCGCGCGCAAGTTCGAAAGCAACGCGCGACACCCGTTCGATTTCAGCGACGCTGTAAATGCAGAGGTCGCTGGCTTGATCGCCGAAGCGCCGCTTGTCGCCATAATACGCGCCACCCGTCAGCTCGCGGATGATGACGAGGTCGACGTCCTCGACGATTTCTTGCTTCAGCGGCGAATGTTCAGCCAATGCGGGCTCCATGCGCAGCGGCCGGATGTTGGCAAACAACCCGAGCGCCTTACGCACGGCAAGCAAACCGGCTTCCGGCCGCACGCTCGCGCGATCCCATTTCGGGCCCCCGACCGCGCCCAGCAACACGCCATCAGATTCCATGCACGTAGCTAGGGTCTGTTGCGGCAGCGGATCGCCAGTTTGATCGATGGCCGCGCCGCCGATCAGGCAGGTCTTGTAGTTGAAGCGCCGCGCGCCTTGTGCGGCCACCGCGTCGAGCACCTCGCGCGCTACTGCGATCACTTCCGGCCCAACGCCGTCGCCGGGCAACAAGGTGATGTTGTGTGTGGTGGTATTGGTCATGATGTGCGCTCCAATCCGTGCGCGTGTTCAAAGGCTTCGATCGCGGGAACGCTTTCGAGCAGGTGGCCGAGAGTATCGACGCCGTTTAGGAGGCAGCGCCGGGCGAAAGGTTCGACGGCGAACTTCACCGCCGGTTCGTTGCCGGCGGTCAGCGTGCAGTCTTCGAGGTTGATGCTGACCCGTCCGCCGGGGTCGGCGAGCAGGCGTCGGTGCGTGTCAGCATCGACAACAACCGGCAGAAGCCCGTTCTTCAAAGCGTTGGACGTGAAGATGTCGGCGATGCTGGTCGAGACTACCGCCTTGACGCCAAAATCCATCAACGCCCACGGCGCGTGCTCGCGTGACGAACCGCATGCAAAATTGTCGCCGGCCACTAGCACGGCGCACTCGCTCGTATCGACCTGATTGAGCGGGGCGTCGCGTCTGGCTTTGCCGTTCGCGTCATAGCGCCAATCGTAGAAGGCGAAATCGCCGAGGCCGGCGCGCGATGTCGTCGTGAGGAAACGCGCCGGTATGATCTGATCGGTGTCGATGCTGTCTTGCGCGAGCACGAAGGTTCGCGAGGTGAGCGTCTTGAAAGGTTCAGACATGTGCGCCTCCGAGATACTGCCGCGGATCCGCAAGCACGCCGGCGATCGCCGAGGCGGCTGCCGTAGCGGGGCTCGCGAGAATTGTGCGCGCGCCTTTGCCCTGGCGGCCCTCGAAATTGCGATTGGAAGTCGAAACCGCGAGTTGGCCGGGTTGAACGAAATCGCCGTTCATGGCGATGCACATGGAGCAGCCGGGCAGGCGCCACTCGGCGCCGGCGTCGGTGAACACCCGATGCAAGCCTTCTTCTTCCGCCTGACGGCGCACGTTCTCTGAACCGGGAACTACGAGCACGCGCACGTTCTCCTTCACCCGCCGCCCGCGCATCACCGCCGCCGCGGCGCGCAAGTCCGAGAGCCGGCCATTGGTGCAGCTGCCGATGAACACCACGTCGATCGGCGCGCTCGTGTTGGGAACGCCGGCCTCAAATCGCATGTAGTCTAGTGCGCGGCCTTCGCTCTCGCTGCGAGGGCGCGGCAGTGGCGCGCCAATTGGCGCGCCGGCGTCCGGCGTGGTGCCCCACGTCGCCATCGGCGTGATTGCGCCGCCGTCGAGGTGCACCTCTTTGTCGAAGCTTGCGCCTGCATCGCTCGCAAGCGCGAGCCATTCCTTTGCGGCGGCGTCGAAGGCGGCGCCATGTGGCGCATGGCGGCGGCCGCGCAACCAAGCAAGCGTGACTTCATCCGGCGCGATCATTCCGCACCGCGCGCCTGCTTCGATCGACATGTTGCAGAGCGTCATGCGCCCTTCCATGTCGAGCGCGCGCACGGCGTCGCCGGCGTACTCGATCGCGTAACCTGCGCCGCCGCCAAATCCGAGTTCAGCGATCACCGCGAGCGTGAGGTCTTTGGCGGCGACGCCGGGCTTAAGCACGCCGTCGATCGTCACGCGCATGCGCTTGGGCTTGCGTTGCAACAGACTCTGCGTCGCCAGTACGTGGGCGACTTCCGAGGTGCCGATGCCGAAGGCGATGGCGCCGAAAGCGCCGTGCGTGGCCGTATGTGAATCGCCGCAAACGACAACCGTGCCGGGCTGCGTCAGGCCCAATTCCGGCGCCATCACGTGGACGATGCCGCGATCGGGGCTGTCCCAATCGGCGAGACGGATGCCGTGTTTCTCGCAATTGCGCTCCAGCGTCGCGACTTGGCACGCCGCTTCCTTGGTCACATAGGCGCGTGTGCCGTTGCCGTCGGGCGGCAGTGTCGGCGTCGAGTGATCGAGCGTCGCATACGTACGGTCAGGCCGGCGCACGCGCAGCCCGCGCGCGTCGAGTTCGGCGAATGCCTGCGGGCTCGTCACTTCATGGACGAGATGTAGATCGACATAGAGAATTGCCGGGACGTCGTGCGTTTCCTCGCGGACGAGGCGGCGGTCCCACACCTTGTCGAACAAAGTGCGGGGCTGATCACTGGGCGGCGACACGAAGGCCTCCTTGATGCGCGACGGCGGCAGTGATGATAGCGACCAATTCCCGGTCGTCGATCTCGCCGATTTCGTCGGCACGGCGTTTGAAGCCGGCGAATACTGAGCCCAGTTCGTTGTCGCTGAGCGTGTAGCCCAGTACGGCGGCGCGCTTCAGCACCGCGTGACGGCCTGAATGTTTGCCGAGCACAAACGACGTTCCGTCGAAGCCAACATCTTGCGGCAGCATGATCTCGTAGGTGCGCGCGTCGGCGAGGACGCCGTGCTGGTGGATGCCCGCCTCGTGCGCGAATGCGTTGATGCCGACAATGGCTTTGTTCCGCACCACCGGCGTATCGGTGACTTCGCTGAGCAGGCGGCTGATCCCGACAAGTTTCGTTGTGTCGATACCGGTGGTAACGCCGAACTGATCCGCGCGCGTGCGCAGCGCCATCACTACTTCCTCGAGCGCGCAATTGCCCGCCCGCTCGCCGATGCCGTTGACCGCGACCTCGACTTGCCGCGCGCCGCCTTGCACCGCGGCCAGCGTGTTAGCCACCGCCATGCCGAGATCGTCGTGGCAGTGTGCGGAAAAGACTGCATGCGGATGCTTAGTCCCCACGCGTTCGCGCAAATAGGTGAAGAGCTGATGGATTTCGCTTGGCGTGGAGTAGCCGACCGTGTCCGGCACATTCAATGTCGTCGCGCCAGCCTCGGCGACTGCTTCCAGAACATCGCCCAGATATTCGCGTTCCGTGCGGATCGCGTCTTCAGCTGAGAACTCGACGTCCTCGAACATCGTACGCGCATACGCAACCGACCGCACCGCGACCTGCAGCACTTCGTCGGCGCTCATGTTGAACTTGGCTTTGCGATGGATTGGGCTGGTGCCAAGGAAGATGTGGATGCGGCGGCGCTGATTGTGCGAGAGGGCGCGGTGCGCCGCATTGATGTCGCTCTCGGTTGCACGCGAAAGCGAGCAGAAGGTCGGACCCTCCACTTCGCCGGAAACCCGCCGCACGGCATCCTCATCCCCAGGCGAAGAAGCGGCAAAGCCGGCCTCGATGACGTCCACGCCCATTTCCGCAAGCGCCTCGGCCATGCGCACCTTGGTTTCGGGCGACATCGAGAAGCCCGGCGCTTGTTCACCGTCGCGGAGCGTGGTGTCGAATACGGTGAGGCGGTTTGGATCCCGCGCGGTGTCAGTTACGCTGGGCACGATACGACCTCCTCTACAACGGAGGAGGCGCCGCGGCTCACGCCAACGATGCGGTCGATCTGGCGGCCGAGCACATCGATGCAACGGCCAGCATCGCGGCCGTGCACGCCCATCCGCACTTCGCGGTGCGTTCCGAGATCGGCGACGCTCATGCGCGTGATCGAGAAGCCGCGGCGTTCGACGAGACCGATCAGGCGCTGCAACGAGCCTTCGGCGTGGTCGATTTGAATGAGAAGCGTGTCGGTCATGGTTGGTCCCCGAAAATCATGTCTGCGTTGGATTTGCCTGGCGGTACGAGCGGCCAAACGTTTTCCTTTGGATCGATGAGCACGTGCGCGAGGCAGGGGCCGGACGCGGCGAGCAAGCGCTCGATGCCGGCGGAGACTTCCTCGCGCTTGCTAATTCGAAACGCCTCGATGCCGAACGCGCGCGCCACGGCGGCGAAATCTGGGTTGTCGGAGAGATCGACTTCGCTGCGATTGCCGTCGAAGAACAGGTCTTGCCACTGGCGCACCAAGCCGAGCACGGAATTGTCCAGAAGCACGATCTTCAGTGCGATGTTGTAGCGCTTCAGCGTCGCCAGCTCTTGGATGTTCATGATGAAAGAGCCGTCGCCGCTGATGGTGACAACTTGCGCATCCGGTCGCGCCAACTTCGCGCCCATGCCGGCGGGCAGTCCGAAACCCATGGCGCCGAGGCCACCGGAGGTGAGGTGCGCAAACGGCGAGGCGAAGCGGCAATGTTGCGCCGCCCACATCTGATGTTGGCCGACATCGCAAGCGGCGATAAAATTTTCGCCGGCCTTCTCCGACAATTCTTTCAGCAGCGCCGGCGCATAGACGCCATCGCCGGGCGCGTCGTAGCGGGCGGCATAGCTGACCTTGTCCCGCGTGCAGCGTGCGATCCAAGCGTCAATCATTGGCGCGCGCGGAGACAGCATCGTCAGCACATTTTTGAGGTCGCCGGCGATAGCGACATCGGCGTCGCGGAGCTTGCCAATCTCGGCGGCGTCGACGTCGACGTGGATCACGCGCGCATGCGGCGCGAACTCGGAGAGTTTTCCGGTGGCGCGATCGTCGAAGCGCGCGCCCAGCACGATGAGCAGATCGCAGGCTTGCACTGCCTCGTTGGCCGCGCGCGTGCCGTGCATGCCCAGCATGCCAAGATTTGCCGGTGACTCCGGCGGCATCGCTCCCAAGCCCTGCAGCGTTGACACTGCGGGTATCCGCGTCGCGCGCGCGAACGCACGCAGCTCTTCCACTGCATTGGCGATCCGCACGCCGCCGCCGACATAGATCAGCGGCCGTTCGCTCATGCCAATCGCAGCCTCGGCGCGGCGCAATTGTCCGGCATCGATCCGCCGCGCCGCGGCATGGTGGGGGGTGGGGGTATGCGGCGCGGCGGCGATACCGACCTGCACGTCTTTGGGCAGGTCGATCAGGACAGGGCCGGGACGGCCCGAAGCGGCGATTTGAAACGCTTCGGCAAAGATGCGCGGAATGTCCGCGGGATCGCGGACGATCCACGAATGCTTCACGATTGGCAACGTGACGCCGAGGATGTCGATTTCCTGGAACGCGTCGGTGCCCATCAGCGGCGAGGCGACGTTGCCGGTGATGCACACCATGGGCGCCGAATCCATCATTGCGTTGGCAATGCCGGTGACGAGGTTGGTGGCGCCGGGGCCGGAGGTCGCAATGCACACGCCGACTTTGCCGGTGACGCGCGCGTACGCATCCGCCGCAAATGCCGCGCCTTGCTCGTGGCGCACGAGGATGTGCTTGAAGCGCGCGCTAGTGAGGGCGTCGTAGACCGGCATGATCGCGCCGCCCGGATAGCCAAACACCACCTCAATGCCTTCGCGTTCAAGCGCTTCGACAACGAGTCGCGCGCCCGTCTTCGGCGCGGGTTCGTTGACGAGTTTGGCGGCGGTTGAAGGAGCGCTCATGGGTCTAGCGTCAGCTCAAGCGTTGGTCGGCGATTTCAACCAGGCCATCCGCTCACGCAGTTTGGCGCCGGTCTTCTCGATCGGATGGTTGCGGTCGGCGGCCAGCATTGCATTGTAACGCGGCTTGCCGGCTTGATTTTCGAGGATCCAATCGCGCGCGAAGCTGCCGGATTGGATGTCCTTCAGCACCTCGCGCATACGCCCGCGCGTTTCCTCGGTGATGATCCGCGGACCGGATGCGACGGCGCCATATTTGGCCGTCTCGGAGATGAAGTCGTGCATCTTCGAAACGCCGCCCTCATAGAAGAGGTCGACGATCAGCTTCAGCTCGTGCATGCACTCGAAGTACGCGACCTCGGGCTGATAGCCGGCGTCGACCAAGGTTTGATAGCCGGCCATCACCAATTCCTTGGCGCCGCCGCACAACACCGCTTGTTCGCCGAACAGATCGGTTTCGGTTTCTTCCTTGAACGTGGTTTCGATCAGGCCGCCGGTCGTGCCGCCGTTGCCTTTCGCGTACGCCATCGCCTTATCGCGCGCCTCGCCGCTCGCGTCCTGTTGGACGGCGAACAACGATGGCACACCGCGGCCGCGCACGAATTCGCGCCGCACCAGATCGCCCGGGCCTTTCGGCGCCACCAACACCACGTCCATGTCGGCGCGCGGCTGAACGCGGCCGTAAACGATGGAGAAGCCGTGCGCGAACAACAGCGTCGCGCCTTTCTTCGCCTTCGGCTCGATCAGCTCCTTATAGATGGCTTCCTGCGCCATATCCGGCGTCAAGAACGCGATCAAATCAGCGCCCTCGATTGCAGCAGCCGGCTCTGCGGTTTCAACTTTGTCCGCGCGTGCATGCGTCCAGCCTTTGCCGCCCTTGCGCACGCCAGCGACCACGTCATAGCCGCTGTCGCGCAGGTTCTGCGCATGCGCACGACCCTGGCTGCCATAGCCCAGCACGGCGATGCGCGCGTCCTTGAGCGCGTCGCCACGCACGTCGTCGTTTCCGTAAACTTTCATCGGGAGGCCTCACGTTCAAACTGAGCAGGGGTGGTCACAGCACCTTGCGATGCGGAAGAAACGAGCGCGGCGTACTTGGCGAACACGCCGACATTGGCGGGCTTCACCGGCGCTTGCGCCGAGCGAGCGCTGAGATCGGCGTCGACGCTGATGCTGCGTCCAGGAACATCGATGCGGATGATGTCGCCGTCGCTGACGCGTCCGATCGGTCCGCCGCGCGCCGCCTCCGGAGAAACGTGGCCAACGACGAAGCCATAGGACGCGCCAGAAAAACGACCGTCAGTGATCAGCGCAACGTCTTTCAGGCCGCGGCCCTTCAGGGCCGCGGTAACTTGCAGCATCTCGCGCATGCCGGGACCGCCCTTCGGTCCTTCGTAACGGATGACCAACACGTCGCCTTCGTTGATGGCGCCGTTTTGCACCGCTTCGAACGAGGCTTCCTCGCTGTCGAACACCCGCGCGGGGCCCTCGAAATGCGAGATGTTGTGGCCCGCCAGTTTGATAACGGCGCCTTCGGGCGCGACATCGCCATAGATGACCGCGTATGAGCCGCGCGGGATGACAGGTGATGCGAACGTTCGCACCACCTGTTGCCCGCTCGTTTCAACGGCTTCGCGCGCTTCCTCAAACAAAGAACGCCCCGACACTGTAGGCGCGTCCGCAATTTTGCCGGCGTCCATGAGCCGCTTGGCGACCAAGCGCGTGCCGCCCGCCGAAAACAGATGATGCGCCAGAAATTGTCCGCCCGGTTTCAGATCGCAGATGACCGGGGCTGCCTCACATGCGGCGTGACAATCCTCGACGCCGAACTCCACGCCTGCTTCCGCCGCGATCGCCACCAAATGCAGCACGGCATTGGTGGAGCCGCCGCTCGCCGAACACGCGATGGCGGCGTTGCGCAAAGTGTCTTTGGTGATGAAGCGCCGTGCGTTGTGGCCGCGCTGCGTGAGCTCGACTGCCAAGCGTCCGCAACGCTCAGCTTCTGCCGCCTTATCAGCATGCACCGCCGGCACGTCGTTCGCGCCCATCGGCGAGAGGCCCATCATGGAAAGCGCCATGGCCATCGTGTTAGCGGTGAACTGGCCGCCACACGCGCCCGCGCCAGTGCAGGCGGCCTTCTCGACTTCCTTCAGCCCGGCATCATCGAGCGTGCCCGCGCCATGTGCGCCGACTGCTTCGAACACTTCCTGGATAGAAATATCTTTGCCGTGGTAGCGACCAGGCATGATCGTGCCGCCGTAGAGGACGCATCCCGGCAGATCCATGCGCGCCAACGCCATCGCTGCGGCAGGGATGGTCTTGTCGCAACCGACAATGCAAATGACGCCATCCAGCTGATGGCCTTGCACCGCGAGCTCAATGGAATCGGCAATGATTTCGCGAGAAATCAGCGACGCCTTCATGCCCGGCGAACCCATGGCGATGCCATCGGTGACCACGATCGTGTTGAAGTCGATGGGCTTGCCGCCGGCTTCGCGGACGCCGCGACGCACATGCTCCGCCAGATCGCCCAGATGCATGTTGCAGGGCGTCACTGACGACCACGTATTCACGACCGCGATCAGCGGCCGTGAGAAATCCGCGTCATCAAAGCCGGTCGCGCGCAGATACGAGCGCGCCGCCGCACGGTTCGGACCGGCGGTGATCGCGTCGCTGCGTTTGGGCTTGGAGGGTGGAGTTTCTGTCATCCGGGTCCGGGTTGGTCGGACCGCGCACAGCAAAAACCCCGCTTCCTTTCGGGAGCGGGGCTCGGTGGGCGGGGTCCTGGCTTAAGGGCTAGGGGGTTCCGCGCAGCAGCGCCGCTCCGGTGCTAAGAATAAGCACCAGGCTAATAAGGTTTACGAGTACCAGAGCTACGAGCGCGCGCGGGTCAGCGGCGGCGGTTGCCGCGCTCGACCGGACAAGTGTGTGACGCGCTGAAGACACGAAATAAGCTCCGGCAGTCAGTACGACGCAAAATCTTTCGCAGCGCAACAGGAAATTCCGCTGCTGCGAAAGATTTTTGCTGTCATGACTCATTCGTCGCGCACTGGCGCCGTTTTAGAAGGCGCCCGAGCTGATGCGACTGGCGTGCTTCCGCTACGTTGCCCGCTTTGCAGGCAAGCGCTCTTAAAATTCTCTTGAGACCGACAGCATCACGTTCGAGCCGTTGTAGTCGGAGAACGGATCGTTCGATTGGTTGTCGCGGTAGCGATAGCTCAGGGTCACCCCGCACGTGCAATCCATCGGATTCCAAACGGTGAGGGCGGCCTTCGGCGCCACATAGATGTCGTGGCGGTCTTTGCCGTCCACCTGTGTCGTCGAATAGAAGCGATCACGCACCTCGGCGCCGACTGACGCAAACAAATGGTCGTTGAAGCGATAGTTGTAGGTCGCCTCGGCGCCGACCTCAGTATATTTGCCCGGCGCGATCGGATCGTTGTTGCTGTTAGTGACCTCGCCGTCGATGTCGCTCCAGCGCAGCCAAGGCACTGCCACCACCCAGTCATTGTCCGAGAAGATGCGCGGATGGGAGATGCCGCCCATCGCCTCCACATAAGCCCCTTGATCGGAGGTAGAGGTGTCGCCGTAGTCGCGCCAACCCGCGCGTAGGCGCATCCAAAAAGTCGAGCTGTCTTCGTGCCCCTCGAACGTCACGCCAGCATTAAGCTCTTTATAATAGAGCGTGTCGTCGAACGTAGAGACCGCTGCCCCAAGCGCCGGAATGGCCGCCAGGGTCGGCGACAAATCGATCATCGGGCCAATGGAGCCGCTGACGTAGGCGTAATTGAGCTCAGTCTGACTCTGATAGACTTCGCCGTAGAAATTGGCGGCGGTCCGCCAGCGCTGGCCACCGATCTGCCGCTCATCGACCCATGTCGCGCGGCCCATCGTCAGGAAATCCGATTGCCCGTTAGAGCTGAGATCTGCCGGATTGGAGTCCCATTGTTCACCGATTTCGACGCGCAGGGACGTGTTCGGCGGCTCGATCACGCGGCGGATGCGCTCGTAGCCGCGCTGGGCCTCGGCGTTGTCCGGTGTGTTGATCAGAATGCGTTCGTAGGCAGCCAGCGCCAGGCGCAGCTTGCCTTCGTGTTCGGCCGTACGCGCGTATTCGAGGTTGAGATCGACGTTGTCGGGATGCTCGATAATCTCGGCGTTGAGCTGGTCGAGCGTCTGGGCCCGCGCTGCATCGCGCAGGGCAGGTACAAAGGAAAGCCCGATCACGCATGCCGCGAGCCAACCCGCGCGCCATATCATGCGCACCGCCCGCCAGGGCGCATTCGTTCGCTTCACAGCCATCAGACGGGCACCCCCACGCGCACGAGCGCAAAGCATCGGCTCCGTTCTGAAATTCGCTAGCGAATTCGCGCCTGCGGCGTAGTCCGCGCCGCGAAGGAGAGGCCCATCGCTGGCGCCGTCCAAGTCCCGCAACACACCTTTGCTCTTGGCGGATATGGAATATCGCCTGGCTGGTGAATTCCACTCGCGCCCCACTTTGAAAGTGTTGCCAGCGCTTAGAATGCGCCTAGGCTTTATTCCGGTTTGTGTGTGGGGGTGCGTGCTGAGCCGTCGCGGTGGCGTCTCGGCGCGCAGTAATCTGATGAAAACGCGGATCGCATTGTTGGCGCTGGGCGCGTCGCTGTCGGCGTTGCTGGCGGCGTACCAGGCAGAGGCGGACACCGCCCGCATTGGCGTCGCCGCTGCGGTTCGCAACGAAGTCACCGCCGCCGGCGCGTCACAACAAGCCCGTCCGCTGATCACGGGCGGCGGCATTTTTCAGAACGACACGATCAACACCGGCGCCAATAGCGTCGCGCAGTTGCTCTTTCAGGATCAAACCACGCTCAGCGTCGGGCCGCGCTCGCAGGTGACGCTCGACCAGTACGTGTACGACCCGCACCATTCGGTCGGGAACGTCGCCGTGTCGCTGACGACGGGCGCGATGCGCTTCGTCACCGGCTCGCAAGACCCGCATAGCTATTCGGTGCGCACGCCGGTCGCCACCATCGGCTTTCGCGGCACCATCGTCGATTTCCTCTTTATCAACGGCCGCGCCTTCGCAATCCTCGATGAAGGCCGCGCGCTCTTCACGCTTGGCGACGGTCGCGTTGTTGAACTGAATACGCCCGGCACGGCGCTTGAGTTTTTCGGCAATGGCTCCGCTTCCGCGCCGATGACCTGGCGCGGCCGCTACGAAGCAGGCCAGCGCGCTACCTCGTTTCCGCTCTACGGCAATTCGTTTGCTGACATGCCAACGCATGAAGGCGCGCCGGATGCAGATAACCAGACTAATCGCCGAGATGAGCGCCAGGCGCAAAACGTAACGCCGCCATCTCCGCCTCCGCCGCCACCTGTGGAGCCGCCACCGCCGCCTGTGGAGCCGCCACCTCCGCCTCCGCCACCGCCGCCTGTGGAGCCGCCACCTCCGCCTCCGCCGCCGCCACCTGTGGAACCGCCACCTCCGCCTCCGCCGCCGCCGCCTGTGGAGCCGCCACCTCCGCCTCCGCCGCCGCCACCTGTGGAGCCGCCACCTCCGCCTCCGCCGCCGCCACCTGTGGAGCCGCCACCTCCGCCTCCGCCGCCGCCACCTGTGGAGCCGCCACCTCCGCCGCCGCCGCCGCCACCTGTGGAGCCGCCTCCGCCGCCGCCACCACCACCTGTGGAGCCGCCGCCACCGCCTCCGCCGCCACCGGAGCCGCCTCCGTGTCCTCCGCCGGATGATCACCATCACCACGATGGCGACCATCACGATGGCGATCACCACGACGGTGATCACGGTCATGATGGCGATCACCACGATGGTGATCACAACGGCGATCATGGTGGCCATGACATGCCTCCGCCGCCGCCGCGTGACGATCCGCGCCATGGCGATCACGACCACGATGGTGGGGGAGATCATGGGCATGACGGCGACCACGATCACGACCACCACGGTCACGGCTGATCACCTCAGCCGCTCGGAGCGGAACGTTTCACTTGTGCTTCAAGCGTCTTAGTGGCGCGCGGAGAAACGCGCTGAATACGCGCCGCACGTCGTGTCGTTGCCGAGGATGTCCCATGACTCGATGCGCTGATCGGGACTGACAAACACGCGGATGGTGCACGCCGGCGCTGCGGCGTCGCGCGCTGCGCCCGGTGTGGTCACTTGCGGCAGCATCGCCAGCCGCGGGTCGCCCCAAACATAGACCTCTTGCGCTGCGATCGCCGTTTCAGCTGTTGGCGGCCCAAGCACCGCGAACAAGTCTTGGACGTGACGTGCGTGGTATTGTTCGAGCTGCGCGCCGAGCCGCCCGTTTGCTGCAACGCAAGCGGTGAGCAACAAGAGGGCGAGGGATGCGGCGGTTGTTGTCTTCACCGGCCTAACTAGCCCGCGCGAAGCTGCCCCCGCAACCCAACGGCATCGGGCGCCGTTTAGCCGTAAGCGAACTCAGGCCCCTCGAGATTGATGGCCGGAACTTCTTCGCGCTCGCGCCAATAGTCCTGCGTATGCTGCCACGCTTGCTTGTCGCCGCGCTTGGGCATGTCGTCGAGGCTGCGCATCAGATAGCCCGGATTGAAGTTTTGCGGATCGATCCACGGCTGCAAATGCATGCCGCGATCGGCGGCGGGGATTTGCGCTTCGATGCGTTTGACGCCTTTTGCATCCATGTGCTTCAGCAAACGGCATACGAAATCGCCCAGCAAATCCACGCGCAGTGTCCAGCTGGCGCGGAAATACCCGAACACCCACACCATGTTCGGCACGCCGGTGAACATCATGCCGCGATAGGTGACCGTATCGGCGAAGTTGACGGGTTTGCCGTCGACGCTGAAGGCGACGTCGCCAAGCACGCTGATATTGAAGCCGGTGGCGGTGATGATGACATCGGCATCCAGCTTCGCGCCGGACTTGGTGACCAAGCCGGTTGGCGTGAAGCGCTCGATGTCGTCCGTCACCATCGAGGCTTTACCGCTGGTGATGCCCGCGAAGAGATCGCCGTCCGGAACGAACGCGATCCGTTGGCGCCATGGCAGGTAGTGCGGCGTGAAATGCTTCATGTCGTAGCCCGCCGGCAGTAACGACTGCACGCCTGCGAGCAATTCAGTTTTGACCGCTTCGCCTTCTTCGAAGGCGCGGCGTGTGAACTGATCCTGATCGTAAAGGATCTTCTTGCGCGCGATCTCATGAATCCAGGTTTCGTCCACGCCGATCTGACGCAGCTGCTCCACGAGCTCGTTGATGTTGCGGCCCGGGATGAAATAGGTGGGCGAGCGCTGCAGCACTGTCACGTGTTTGCACGCGCCGGCGATTGCCGGAACTACGGTTGCCGTGGTGGCGCCGGAGCCGATGACGAGAACGTTCTTGTCCGTCAGATCGAGGTCTTGCGGCCAAGTCTGCGGGTGCACGACGCGCCCGCGATAGCTTTCGAGGCCAGGCCAATCGGGCGTGTAGCCTTCCGCGTGACGGTAATAGCCTTGGCACATCCAAAGGAAATTGCAGGTGAACGTTTCTTGTTCGCCTGTATCTGTGTGCTCGACTTGCAGGGTCCAGAGATTGGTTGCACGCGAGAAGTCTGCGGCGACGATTTTCCGCCGATAGCGGATGTGCGAGGCGAGATCGTTCTCGTCGATTACCTCGCCGACATAGTCGAGGATTTCCTGCGCGGTGGCGATTGGCGGTCCAAGCCAAGGCTTGAAGCGATAGCCGAACGTGTAGAGGTCGCTGTCTGAGCGCACGCCGGGATAATTGTGCGTGAGCCAAGTGCCGCCGAAGCTGGCGAGCGTTTCCAATATAAGGAAGCTCTTGTCCGGGCATTGTTGCTTCAGGTGATAGGCCGAGCCGATGCCGGAAATCCCCGCCCCGACAATCAGGACATCAACGTGCTCGACCATCACGATCTCCTTAGCAGCGACGCCGCAGGCCCCAATAGGCGTTGGCTACCGCAAGCTAAGGCATGAACAAAACCGCCCGTATTGCGCGAAGTCAAAACAGCAGGGAGAAGACGCCGAGCGGATTGTGCGTCAGGGCGACACTGATAATGAATCCGAACACGCAAGCCGCCGCTGCGCTGAACGCGAGCCGGGCGCCGCGTGTGCGGCCGCGTTTGAGCGCATAGCTCCCAAGTACGACGTAGAGCACCAGCAGCGACACCTTCACCGTGAGCCAAGCGTCGACAAATGGATACTGACGCACAATCGTCATGAGCATCAGCGCCGCTGTCAGGAGCACCGTGTCGATCGTGTAGCTCATGTACCGCAGCGGCGCGGCCATGGTCCACTTCGCGCCGAAGATGTTGCCGGCAACGGCGCGCAGCAAAAACAAGGCGCCGCTCAGGCTCACGGCCGCGATGTGGACTGTGCGGATTTGCAGATAGAAGGCTTCCATCGCTTTACGCCAAAACGCCCGAAGCCATTGGCCTCGGGCTCAGGTTGGGTGGCTCAGGCTTACGCGGCGATACCGCGGAGATCGGCGGTGTGTTCCGGGTACGGCGCGATATTGGCGTTCGGCGCGCCGCCCGCGAGTTCACGCGCGAAGGCGTGATTGACGTCGCGATGATGCGCCTCGTCAGCCCGCACCACCAGCACCACATCGCGAAGCGTCGCGTCAGCCGGCAGCTTCCAGTAGCGCTTGGCGATTTCCGGCGCCGCCACATTGGCGGAGCGGCCTTCGTCGATTTCCTTCAGGTAGTGGGTGTAGCTGATGACAGCTTCTTCTTCGAAATAGCCCACCACGCGGTGCGCGGTTTTTGGGCTGATGAGGTAGAGTGCGAAGAAGCCGATGTAGAAGATCCACTGCGCCGCCAGCACCACGAAGCGCTCGAACACGGTCGGCTTGGCGACCTCGATGAATGTCATCAGGTGCATGCGCTCGTTTTCGGCTTCCTCCATCAAGGTGCGGATCCAGCCGTTGTCGTCGCACATGCGGCGCAGGCACTTCAGGTGCGTGATGGTGGCGCCGACCATGCCAGGCACGGCGGCGACCGTCTCAAGCACAACGGCGCGGTGTCCGTATTTCTTGGCGAAGAAGGTGTCCGCGCAGAAGCGCAGCAGCTTGGTGAAGCCGAGCGCGAAACGATCGGAAAAGCCCTTCGGTTGATGATGGACGCTGAGGTCGACAATTGGAGTGGTCATTGGTCTTGCCTTCGAGTTGGTGAGCGAAGGATGCCAGGGCCGCGTAGCTGCCGCTTGATCTAGATCAAGCCGGGGCGGATTTTTCGCAGCGGCAGCGCCAAAGAAAAGGGAGGGCCGGAGCCCTCCCTCGAGTTACGTAGATGTCCTTAGCCGCTATTCGGCGGCGACGGACACCGCTTCGGATTCCTGGATCGGCTTGCGTGGGCCGAACACCAGTTTGGCTGCGAACAGCGCCACGCAGAGCGCGCCGATCGAGAAGATCGTGTCGCCCGGCACCCGCATCCACACCAGCATCTCCATGATCGGCGAATGGATCACGTCCGGCGAGCGGGCGTACCAAAGGCCGGTGTTGATGCTGTGATAGGCTTGGATCACGCCCGAGGGCAGCAAGCAGAACAACGACATCATGGCGAGGCCGATGTTCAGCGCCCAGAATGCTGTCTTGAGCAAACCGTCGTCCCACGCGGCGCGTGAGGACATGCCGCGCAAGCAGAACAGCATCAAGCCGATGCCGAGCATGCCGTACACGCCGAAGAGGGCGGT
Organism: Terricaulis sp.; assembly: GCA_047601265.1. Lineage (GTDB taxonomy): Bacteria > Pseudomonadota > Alphaproteobacteria > Caulobacterales > Aquidulcibacteraceae > Vitreimonas. The sequence goes on along the minus strand of JASGJR010000001.1, from coordinate 1,951,092 downwards.
GTGGCCGTGGTTGGCGGTCGTGTCGAGGCCTTGGATGTAGTAGAGGCTGATCGGCGGATTGATCAGGAAGCCGAACACACCGGCGCCGATCAAGTTCCAGAACGCCACCGCCACGAAGAACAGGATCGGCCACTTGTAGGCTTGCACCCACGGAGCCGCCTTGGTGTGGCGGAAGGTTTCCAGTGCTTCCGCGCCGATGAGCGCGAGCGGCACGACTTCGAGGGCCGAGAACATCGCACCCACTGCGATCACCGACACAGGCGTGCCGGCAAAGTACCAGTGGTGCGCGGTGCCCAATACGCCGCCGAACATGAAGACGATGGTGCCGAACAACACTGCGAGGTTCGCCGTCTGCGCGCGCACCAGGCCGAGCTTGACGAACAGCAAGCTGATCACCGCAGTGGCGAACACTTCAAAGAAGCCTTCGACCCAGAGGTGAACCACCCACCAGCGCCAGTATTCGACCATGCTGATGTGGGTGTGTTCGCCCCACATGAAGCTTGCCGCATAGAAGGCGCCGATCGCGATCGACGAGAGGAAGAGGATCGCGAGGACGGGCTTGCTTTCAGATGGTCTGGTCAACGCTGGCCACAGCGCGCGCGTGACCAGCACGAGCCACAGCATCAGGCCCACGAACAGCAGAATCTGCCAGAAGCGGCCGAGGTCGATGTATTCCCAACCTTGATGCCCAAACCAGAAATTGGTGTGGAGGTCGAAAACCTGCTGCACGCCAAGCCATTCGCCCGCCATGGAACCGAGCACAACGACGACAAGGGCCGCCCACAAGGCGTGAACGCCGAGCGCTTGGAATTTCGGTTCCTTGCCGGAAATGAGCGGCGCGATGTAGAGGCCCGTCGCCAACCACGCCGTGGCGATCCAGAACACCGCAAGCTGCGTGTGCCAGGTTCGCGTGACAGCGTAAGGCAGCAATTTCGACAACTCGATGCCGTAGAAATTGTGTCCCTCAACGCCGTAGTGCGCGGTAATGGCGCCAAGCAGAATCTGCAGCAGGAAAAGGCCGATCACCGTCAGGAAGTACTTGTAGGTCGCCTTCATCGACGGTGTTGGCTTGATGCTGAAGAGTGGGTCTGCCTTCGGCGCGCTGACATGGTCGTCCTTCTTCATCTGGGCGTGCTGCCAGACAAGAAACGCGCAGCCGATGATCAGGAGCAACACGCTCGCAATCGACCAGATCATGGTCGCGGGCGTGGCGTTGTTGCCGATCAGCGGCTCGTGGGGCCAGTTCGAAGTATACGAAATGGTTGAACCGGGGCGGTTCGTCGACGTGGCCCAGCTGGTCCAGAAATAATAAGCGGCAATCTCTGCACGCCGCGCCGGGTCAGGCACCGCGTTGTCAGCGATCGCATACTGTTCGCGCAGATGTTCCAACGCCGGATCGTTGCTGAGTAGCGCTTCATAGTGCGCTGCGACGCCGCGAATAGCTTGGGCGCGATCAGCCGACACGGTGATGCGGCCGGTGGCCGGATCGTACGTATTGGCGCGCATCTCGTGCGTGAGCCGCGCTTGCAGCGCCGCTTGATCTTCAGCGCCGAGCACTGCGTAAGGTTCGCCTTTGTCGCGCTGCGCCCAGATGTCCATCAGCGCGATGGATTCGCGGTGCAGCTGATCTGCAGACCAATCGGGCGCGATGTAAGCGCCGTGGCCCCAAATCGAGCCCACTTGCATGCCACCCATGGATTGCCAGGCGAGCTGACCGTTCTGAATGTCGGCCTGCGTGTACAATACGTTGCCAGATGTGTCGACAACTGCCGCGGGAATCGGCGGCTCTTGCCGTTGGATCTCTCGACCTAGCATTCCGAGTGCGGCGAAAGAGGCCGCCATGAAGATCGCCAGGAAGATCCAGAGTCGTTTGACGCTCATGATCTTGCTTCCCCAATCTTCGCGAGACTCTCTCGCGAAGTTTGAAGTGCAATGTCGCGCTTTCGCACCGCCTTTGGTTTGATAAACGTCAAGCGCCAAGAATATTGTACAGAATGTTTTCGCCCCGCGACGCGGAATGCCCGCGAGATTTGATCTCGCGCAAAATTACGCGCGGTGGCGCACGGAAACCAGCAGCGGCCCGTACAGAAATGCGAATGCGGCGAACGCTGCGCTCCAAAGTACTGCGGAGACGATCACGAATACAAAATTGATCGCACCGAAAAACGGTCCGGCGACGCGCAGCGCAGCGCCAATGGTCACCAGCGCGTAAATCCACTGCGTTCCACGATCCGCGGTGAGCGGTTGGCCGGTGTGCCCGCGGCTGGCGCGCGTCATGACCGCAAGCGTCATTACGCCGAACGCACCGGCTGTCAGCGCATGGATCCCGGAAATGGCGGGCACAGAAGCAGGGAAGAGTATGGAAGCGCCCAGCAGCGAGAGCGCGATCGCCAGCCACAGATAACCGACGTGCAAAATCAGCACCAAGATTTCCGCATGTGTGCGCCATCCCCGCCAACGCGCCAGGCGAATGAAGTTCAGCGCGCCGGCGCCGAGCAGAATCACGCCGGTCGCGGCAGCGTAGGGTGCAAACACCCACGCCGCGAAGCTGGCGCCGGTCATCACCAGTACGCAGAGGTCGAAGCGGTTGGCTGCGACGGGCGCGTCCTTCATTCCCTGCTTTGCCATCCAATTGCGCGTGAAGCTCGGAACGATGCGTCCGCCGATCAAGGTCAGCAGCGAACCGATCGCCGCCAACGCGAAGCGTTCACCGAGTAAGCCGATGCCGGGATCCCATCCGCGCAGGTGAGTTAGCAAATTCGCACCGGCCAGCAACAGCACCAGAACGCAGACGCCCAAATTGCGAACGTTCCGGCCTGCGATCACCTCACGGCCAATGATGAAGGCGAGCGCGAAGAGAAAGCCGCTGTCAATGATCGCCGCCCAAAGCGAAGCCACATTGATGAGCATCGCCACACGGCCAGCAGCCCAGAGCGAGAACAACATTGCCAGCGGTCCGCCGCTCACCGGCAAGCGCCCAGTCCAATTCGGCACGGCCGTCAGCAGGAAGCCCGCGATCACCGCGCCGAGATACCCAAACAGCATCTCGTGCACGTGCCAGTCGCGCGTCACGCCCGTTATCCAGCCGTGATAGCCGACGATCCACAGTGGTAGCGCGAGCGCCGCATAAATCGCGCCGAACAAGAAGAATGGACGAAAGCCCATCGCGAAGATAGGAGCGCCTTCATATTGGCGGAGCTGCGCGGCTGTGGTCATGCGATCAGACCGCGCGGGAATGGCGCGCCACACCGCGCTGCGCATAAGTGTCGAATGCCATGGCGACGAGGCGGCACAGCGATGTAGCGGCCGGGTTGATCGTCAGCCGGTCATTGTTGAGCCACACCAACCCGTCGCCGAACATTGGCGCCAGCGCGCTCAACTCGGCGCTGCAGGCTCCCGCGCCGCCGAGCGGGGCAAGATCAGCCTCGAAGTCGCACATGAGCCGCTCGATCAACTGCCTGCGGGTGGCGTCGTCGTCATGCATGCAATGGCCGCGCGCCGTCGCCAATTCACCGGCATTGATCGCGCGTCCCCACGCGCCGGGTTCGGCTGTGTTTTGCGCGTAGCCTTGCGGTAGTGTGGAGATCGCGGACGGACCGATGCCGACAAGCACCTCAGCTTCTTCGGTCACGTACCCTTGGAACGAACGCCGCAACTTTCCGTCTTGCATCGCCAGCGCCATTTCATCGCCAGGCAGGGCAAAGTGATCGAGGCCGATGCCAACATAACCAAGCGACTCAAGTTCAGTGCGCGCCGATTCTGCTTGGCGAAAGCGCTCCGCGGCGTCCGGCAGTGCGCCTTCAGGAATAAGTCGCTGGCGCTTCTTGAACCACGGCACGTGGGCATAACCGAACAATGCAATGCGATCGGGCCGCATGGCGTTGGCGAGCCAAATGGTGTGACGCAGATGCTCTGTTGTTTGGTGCGGCAGGCCGTACATCAAATCCATGCTGATCTGCGCGACGCCGGCTTCGCGCAGCACCGCAACGGCGTTTTGCACAACCTCCAACGGTTGCACGCGGCCGATGGCGTTTTGCACGCGCGCGTTTAGGTCCTGCACGCCGAGCGAGACACGGTTGACGCCAGCCTCTGCGTACGCACGCGCTTTGGCGGCGTCGACGTGACGCGGGTCGAGCTCGATTGCATGATGGCTAACTGCGGAAAGGTCGAAGTGCTGCTTCAGCGCGCCGAAGATGCGCAGAAATTGTTCGGGATCCAGGATGTTCGGCGTGCCGCCGCCCCAATGGATCGAGATCGTGCGCTTGCTGCCAGCTGCCGCGGCCACGAGTTCGATTTCGCGGAGCACCGTCTCGACATAGTCGGCGACCGGTTCGTCCCGCCGCGCCGCATACGTATTGCAGCCGCAGTACCAGCACAGCTGTTTGCAATAGGGCACATGGAGATAGAGCGAGAGCGTCGCATCGCGCGGCAGTTCAGTGAGCCAATGCCGGTATTCGCCAGCGCCGACCGCCGGCGTGAAGTGCGGCGCGGTTGGGTAGCTCGTGTAACGCGGCGCTTGGCGCTCGGCGTAGGCAAGAAGGCGAGGGTCCATGGCGGATCAGGCTAACCGAGGCGCGGTCACCGCGAATTGATTCACATCAAGCGCGGCGTTTGGTGCGCCGTGCCGCCGCAGCGCGAGCTGCTTGCGTCGACCATATTTCGGCGTCGGCGTTGGTGACGACCTCAGCCGTGTGCGGCGCGTGGTTATCGATGAGTGAATCGGGCTTCGCCAACCCGACGAGCGCATTCACGTTGGTGAGCGTCACGTGAGCGCCTCTCACCTCAACGCCGTAAGCCCGCAGGGCGGCGAACGCACGTGAGAGATTCTCCGGCGTCATACCCAACAGTGACGCGAGCACGCGTTTTTCGTGTTGCAACAGCACGCTGACGCCGTCGAGGCTCGGTTCGCTGGCGTGCAGGGTCACCAAATGGTTTGCGAGCCGCTCGACGCCGTTGCGGAGCTTCTGATTCTTTACTGCGCGCACCATGGTGCGGTAGCCACCGGCGAGATCGCGCGACACCGCCATGCCGAAGCGGGCGTCGTCACTCATCGCTTTGCGGATGGCGTCGCCGGGAATCATCAGGATTTCGCATCGATCCAGCGTGCGCGCCGACATGAGCGCGTCGCAATCCAGGACCAACGCCGCCAGGATGAAGGTCGAAACGGGCCGCAGGACCGAGAGCACCGTCTCCTGGTCGTTCCAGGCGCCGTGCAACTCGACCTGGCCTTCAAGCAGCACATAAAGAAAGTCGGCTGCATCGCCCTCAAGCAAGAGCAGGGTGTTGGCCGGAAACCGTTGCATGTATGCGCCAGCGATCACATTGCGAAACGTCTCCGCGCTCATGTCGGCAAATAGCGGCAACGAGCGGCAGTGTTCGGCATCGTGCGGGCGCACCGGATCCTCCTCGATTGCCCAGGAACGTGGAGCGTATTCGCAAGCGCCGCTTTGATATGGATCAATTTAACGTTGCAGTTACTTGATTTTCGACAATGCAAGCCGCCGTCACTGCGGGCAGATTGCGCCGTCCACCCCTAGAGGCGTCAGATGCCAGTTGAAGCGTTGACAGATCATCCGGCGCGCCGCTTGAGCGCTGATCCGCTCGATTTCCTGCTGTTCGAGCATGAGAAGCACCGCGAGATGTGCGTGGCGCTCGACGCCTTAGCGGAAGCGGATGCGTTCAATGACCAGCTGGTTCTGCAGCTGGCGGAATTCATCCGCGTCGACCTCACTTTTCACGTGACTGACGAGGAGGACGTGTTGTTTCCGCTGTTGCAGCAGTGCTGTGAACCCAGCGACGACATTGAGCGCGCGCTCGCGCGGTTGCATGGCGAGCACCAGGCGGACCTGGATCTATCCGCGCGCGTACGCGTGTATCTGTTGCAGGCTGTGGAAGAAAGCCGGGCGCCGTCGCAGATACCGGGTGCCCGCGAAGCGTTGCATGCGTTCGCGCAGAGTCAGCGCCGGCACATGATGTTTGAGAACGCCATCCTCATTCCGCTCGCACGGCGCCGTTTCTCGCCGCAGGATATCGAAGCTTTGAGCCGGCGGCTGGCTGCGCGTCGGGCCTTGCCGCACAGCAGCGTCCGTCTTCAAGAAGACTTGGGCTAACTCAGCCGCGCTGCCGGACTGCGCGCACGCCGCGTTGATCAATGGCCAACAGCGCGATTCCCAGCGCCGCCAAAAGCGCCGACCCAGTCCAACATGCGGGGCAATGTCCAAGAAATACGACATCTCCGTGCCAAGGCGCGCCGCACCATGACGTGCGCGCTAATCGTTGCACAGGGGAGAGCAACGCACTGCTGAGCGCGCCCATCATCCATGGCCAAGCCGCGGCAAGCGCGAAAGTGCTCCAAGCCAAGGGCGTTAATTTGTTGGTCATAAGAAGTCCGCTGCGGCGTTCGGGCGCGAACATGATCCATTCCATCTGAGAGGATTTGATCTCGCGCAAATTGCGTGCGCCGCGACGCTGCTATCCGGTCCCGCAATTGAGAGGGATTGCGAATGGCGCGAGCTTTAACGCCGGTGCGGTGGGATGCGTGGGGCATCCTGTCCATCATTATCGTCGGCCTAGGACTTGCGCTCTATGGCGCGGCCTACGCCATTGACCTGCCCTTTGGCATTCAGATGTGGACGCTGATAACGGCGCTCGTGCTTGGTGCGGGCGCTCTCGTCTTTGTGTGGGCGAAAGACGCGCCTGAAGGCCCTGCGTCCAAATACGAGAACGGCGTCATCAAAGCGGGCGTCATTGCTTCGATGTTCTGGGGCATCGCGGGCATGTTGGTCGGCCTTATCATCGCGCTGCAGCTGGCGTTCCCAAACACCTTCTACTTCCCCGATTTTGGTTGGCTGAATTTTGGCCGCCTTCGTCCGTTGCACACGTCGGCGGTCATCTTCGCCTTCGGTGGCAACGTGCTGATCGCGACTTCGCTCTACGTCGTGCAACGCACGTGCCGCGCGCGACTCGCCGGCGGTCTGTGGCCATGGTTCGTGTTCTGGGGTTATCAGCTGTTCATCGTGCTCGCCGGCACCGGCTACTTGATGGGCATCACCGAAGGCCGTGAATACGCCGAGCCGCCGTGGTACACTGATCTTTGGCTGACCCTCGTGTGGGTCGTCTATCTGCTGGTGTTCCTTGGCACCATTTGGAAGCGCCAAGAGAAGCACATCTATGTCGCCAACTGGTTCTACTTGGCGTTCATCGTCACCATCGCGCTGCTGCACATCGTCAACAATCTGGCGATTCCTGTCAGCTTCACCGGTTCGTTCTCGTACTCAGCCTTCTCGGGCGTGCAGGACGCGCTGACGCAATGGTGGTACGGCCACAACGCCGTCGGCTTCTTCCTCACTGCGGGCTTCCTCGGCATCGTCTACTATTTCATCCCGAAGAAGGCGGAGCGGCCAGTCTATTCGTACCGACTGTCGATCATCCACTTCTGGGCGCTGATCTTCCTCTACATCTGGGCCGGCCCGCACCATCTTGAGTACACCGCGCTGCCGCAATGGGCGCAAACACTCGGCGCGACGTTCTCGATCATGCTGTGGATGCCCAGCTGGGGCGGCATGATCAACGGTCTGATGACGCTCTCAGGCGCGTGGGACAAGTTGCGTACGGACCCAGTGATCCGCATGCTCGTCGTGTCGCTTGCCTTCTACGGCATGTCGACCTTCGAAGGGCCGATGATGTCGGTGCGCGCGGTGAACTCGCTCTCGCATTACACCGACTGGAATATCGGCCACGTGCATTCGGGCTCGCTGGGCTGGGTCGGCTTCGTCTCGTTCGGCGCGCTCTATTGCCTCGTGCCGTGGCTGTGGAAACGTCAACGTCTGTATTCGCTGGCGCTCGTCGATTGGCACTTCTGGGTCGCGACGATCGGCATCGTTCTCTACATCACCTCGATGTGGGTCGCGGGCGTCATGCAAGGCCTGATGTGGCGCGCGTATAACGACTTCGGGTTCCTTGAGTATTCGTTCGTCGAGACCGTGCAGGCCACGCATCCATACTACATCATCCGCGCGATCGGTGGCGGCCTCTATCTGACCGGTATTCTGATCATGGCGTACAACTTGTGGCGCACCGCGCGTGGCGATGCACCGGCGCACGAACGTACGAGCGATGTGCCGGCCGTCGCCGGCGCGGCTGCGGCAGCTGACTAAGGGGCTTGAACATGTGGTCATTCCATAAGTGGTTCGAGCGCCACTCGCTCATTCTGCTGATCGGCATCCTTGTCGTCGTATCGATCGGCGGCTTGGTGCAGATCGCGCCGCTCTTCTTCATCGACTCGACCATCGAGCGCGTCGAAGGCGTGCGGCCGTACACGCCGCTCGAGCTGGCCGGCCGCGAGATCTACATTCAGGAAGGCTGCTACGTCTGTCATTCGCAGATGATCCGGCCGCTCCGCGATGAGGTCGAGCGCTACGGCCACTACAGCCTCGCTGCTGAGAGCATGTACGATCACCCGTTCCAATGGGGGTCGAAGCGTACCGGTCCCGATCTGGCGCGCGTTGGCGGCCGCTATTCCGATGAATGGCACCGCGCGCACCTGGAAAATCCACGCGCCGTGGTGCCGGAATCGGTGATGCCGCCATACGCCTTCCTGGCGCGGCAGGACCTCGACACCAGCCACATGGACGCGCACCTGCGCGTCAACAGCGAGCTGCGGGTGCCGTACACTGCCGACCAAATCGCGCATGCGGATGAGGACGCGGCGGCGCAGGCCAATCCGAACAGCGATGGTGCCTCGGGATTTGCTGAACGCTACCCAACAGCGGCCCTGCGCGATTTCGATGGCGATCCGTCACGCGTCACTAAGATGGATGCGCTGATTGCCTATCTGCAAATGCTCGGCACAGGTGTGAACTTCCACACCTATCACGCCGACACGCCAGAAAATCAGCGGTGAGGGACGGGCCATGAGTTTGGATCAAGTCGCACACGTCGCGCAGACCACAGGGCTCGTCATGCTGGCGCTCGGCTTCGTAGCCGCGGCCACGTACGCGCTTTGGCCGAGCAACCAACAGAAGTTCAAGAACGCAGCAAACGCTCCGCTCGAGGATGACGGCAATGAATAATCACACCGAGCGCGACGAAGCCACTGGCCGCGATACCACCGGCCACGAGTGGGATGGCATCAAAGAACTCGACACGCCGTTGCCGCGTTGGTGGCTCTATATTCTCTACGCGACGATCGCGGTGGCGGTTGTCTATTGGGTGCTGATGCCAGCTTGGCCGGTCGGCAACGGCTTCACGCCTGGCGTTCTCCATTTCTCGGACCGGCGCAACGTCGCGGCCGACGTCGCCACGCTGCAGCAAGCGCGAGAGCCGATGTACCAGCGTTTGGCGCGCGCGACGCCCGCCGACCTCGAACGCGATCCGCAATTGCAGCAATTCGCGCGCGCGGCCGGCGAGTTGGCGTTCGGCGACCATTGCCGCACTTGCCACGGCGCCGGTGGCGGCGGCCAGCCCGGCTATCCCAATCTGACCGACGACGTCTGGCTCTGGGGCGGCAGTCTCGCCGATATCGAGCACACAATCCGCGTCGGCATCCGGAGCGATAATCCCCAAGCTCGCAATTCGATGATGCCGGCATTCGGCCGTCTGCAAATGCTCACGCCGAATCAGATTTCGGATACGACCGAGTACGTCATTTCGCTTGGGCCAGCAGCGCGCCGTCTGCATCCCGACGCCAACGCCGCCGCGCGTGGCGCTGTGATCTTCGCGCAGCAGTGCACTTTGTGTCACGGCGCAACGGGCAGCGGCGACCGCAGCATGGGCGCGCCCAGCCTGCGCGACGACGTCTGGCTCTATGGCGGCTCGCGTGCGGAAATCTACAAGCAGATCGACCTTGGCCGCGGCGGCGTCATGCCGACCTGGGAGCACACGCTGGATGCCGGCACCATCCGTGCCCTGGCGTTCTATGTCCACGATCTCGGCGGCGGCGAACCTGACGCACCCGCACCTGCAGCCACAGTTGATCAAGATCAATCCGCGACCCCAGGTGTTCGCGCTACTCACTAAGCGCAATGGGCACGACAACTCTGATTCCGAGGCCGCCGAAGGGCGACGACAGCGAGCATCAAATCGATGCAAGCGCCGTTAACTCCAAGAGTGCGCGTGCGCTCTACAAGAAGCGCGAGCCGATCTACCCGAAGCTCGTGCAGGGGCGCTTCCGGTCGCTGAAATGGGCGGTCATGGCGCTGCTCTTGGGCATCTACTACATCACGCCGTGGATCCGCTGGGATCGCGGGTTGATGCGTCCCGATCAGGCGGTGCTGATCGATTTCGAGCACCGCCGCTTCTACTTCTTCTTCATCGAGCTCTGGCCGCAAGAAGTCTACTACATCACCGGCCTGCTGATCCTGGCATCGCTGGGAATCTTCTTGGCCGCGGCTTTGTTCGGGCGCGTCTGGTGCGGCTATGCGTGCCCGCAAACGGTCTGGACCGATCTCTATATCTACGTCGAGCGCTGGATCGAAGGTGATCGCAACGAACGTATGCGCTTGGCAAAAGCGCCTATGAGCTTTGCCAAAGCGGGCAAGAAGATCGCCAAACACGCAATTTGGCTCTTCATCGCCGTCGCCACTGGCGGCGCCTGGGTCTTCTATTTCGCCGACGCGCCGACGTTGCTGCGCGAACTGTTCACGGGCCACGCGTCGACCGGCGCGTATCTGTTCGTCGGCGTGCTCACCTTTACCACCTACGCGCTCGCCGGCACGATGCGCGAGCAAGTCTGCACCTACATGTGTCCGTGGCCGCGCATCCAAGCTGCCATGACCGACAAGGACGCGCTTTCGGTCACCTATCGCGCCGATCGCGGCGAACCGCGTGGCGCGCACAAAAAGACCGAAAGCTGGGAAGGGCGGGGCGATTGCATCGATTGCCGCCAATGCGTGGCCGTGTGCCCGCAAGGCATCGATATCCGCGACGGCGATCAGCTTGAGTGCATCAATTGCGCGCTGTGCATCGACGCGTGCGACGCCATCATGCTTAAGGTCGGCCGCCCGACCGGACTGATCGCTTACGATACCGAACTCAACGTGGAGCGGCGCGCACGCAAGGAAAAACCCCGCATTCGCTTGTTGCGCCCACGCACTGCGCTCTACGCCGTCCTTATGCTCGGCGTGGGCGCGTTCATGTTGTACGAGCTCATGCACCGCCAGACCTTGAGCCTGGATGTGCTGCGCGACCGCAACCCGCCGTTCGTGCGCTTGTCCACCGGCGAAATCCGCAACAATTTCTCCGTCAAGATTCTCAACATGGCGCCTCGCGTGCGTCACGTGGCCATCGAGATTGCCGGCTTGCCGGGCGCACATCTGCAAGACGCCGACGCGCAAGGCCGCGTCTTGGCGCAAGCTGAGCCGGACGGCGTCGAGACCCTTCGCCTCCATGTCGTCACCGATCCCGCCAGCGCCGGAACGCGCGCACTGGCCTTCCGCGTCATCGACCTCGACACCGGTGAGCGCGCTGAGCATGGATCAGCGTTCATGATTGGGAGCACCACGCCATGAGTCGCCCGCGCAACGAGCATTTCGAGCTGCGCGGTTGGCATGTGCTCGTGTGGCTCTTGGTCTTCTTTGGCGTGATCATCAGCGTGAATGTGTACTTCGCGTTTGCCGCGGTCGGCACATTTCCCGGCGAGGACGTGACCCATCCCTACATCCAGGGACTTGAGTACAACCGCACGCTCGCGGAGCATCGCGCCCAACAGGCGCAAGGTTGGCGCGTCGACGCAGGGTTTGCGCAATCGCCGCGCGGCGCGCAGCTGCAGATCAATCTGCATGACCGCAATGGTGCGCCAATCCGTGGCGCCTCGCTGAATGGCGTTTTGCGTTGGCCGACGGATTCGCACCGCGACCGTCAGCTTGCATTTCACGAACAAACGAACGGCCTCTACGTCGCCGATCTGAATGGCCTCAGCGAAGGCGATTGGGATTTGCGCGCGACCGCGACCAGCAACGATCACCGCAGTCTCGATTTCGAAGCGGATCTCACATGGCCTCTCTCGCACTAGACGCGCCGGGCTGCCCCTCTGGGCTTGCGCCGGCTGCCGAAGACGCGACACCAGACGTGCGCGCCTTCGTTCAGCAGGACAAGCAAGGCGGCGAACGTCTGGAGCTGATGATTGAGGGCGCGAGCTGCGCCGCCTGCATCAGAAAAATCGAGACGGCGATGTTGGCGCTGCCCGGCGTACGCGATGCGCGTCTGAACTTGTCGACGCGACGCTTGCGTGTGGATTGGCCCGCTGGCGCTCTCGATCCGCAAATCATTGCCGACGCGCTCGCACGTCTGGGCTATGGCGCAAAGCCATTCGACGCCGAAACCGCGCAACGCAAAGTCGACGCGGACGGCCGCTTTCTGCTGCGTTGCCTGGCCGTAGCCGGCTTCGGCGCCATGAACGTCATGATGTTCTCGGCGCCAATCTGGTTCGGCGACGACATGAGCGTAGCGACACGGACGCTGATGCACTGGCTCTCCGCGCTAGTCGCCATTCCTTGTGCACTCTATGCGGCGCAGCCGTTCTTTCGTTCGGCGTTCAAAGCCCTTTCGGCGCGCCGCGCAAACATGGATGTGCCGATCTCGCTTGCGGTGATTCTGACCCTCTCGATGAGCATTGTTGAGACGTTTCAGCGCGGCGATCACGCGTATTTCGACGGCATCACCATGCTGTTGTTCTTCTTGTTGATTGGCCGCTATTTCGACCACACCCTGCGTGAGCGCGCACGCACTGCGGCGCGGGAGCTGCTGGCGCTGCAGGCGGTGAGCGCAAGCCGAGTCGGCGCCGACGGACGGTTGGTCTCGATCTCCGCCCGCGACATTGAAGTCGGCGACCGCCTGTTGCTCGCGGCTGGCGATCGCACGCCTTGCGATGCGCGTATTGTCGACGGCGTATCCGATCTCGATTGCGCCATGCTGACCGGCGAAAGCCTCCCCGTTGCCGCGCGCAAGGGCGACGCTATTCTCGCCGGCGCAGTCAATCTGACCAAACCGCTGACGCTCGTCGCCACAGCGCGCGCCGAAAATTCCGCGGTCGCGGAATTGGCGCGCCTGATTGAAGCTGGTGAGCAGGGGCGCGGGCGTTTCGTTCGTCTCGCCGATCGCGCGGCGTCCCTCTATGTGCCCGTCGTTCATGGCATGGCGGCGTTGACGTTCCTGGCGTGGACGTTTGGTCCGGCGTTGCTGCGCAGCGCCGGCGTGCATGCTGACGATGTCGGTTTGCGCGTCGCGCTCGAAAACGCCATCGCCGTACTCATCATCACTTGCCCATGCGCGCTTGGACTCGCTGTGCCGGTGGTGCAGGTCGTTGCGACTGGCCGGTTGTTCAAGAAAGGCGTCTTGGTCCGTTCTGGCGATGCGCTCGAACGTCTCGCCGATGTAGACACCATCATCTTCGATAAGACCGGCACTTTGACACGCGGCCGGCCACAACTCGTGTCGCATCTGCCCGAAGATGTGTTGCAGAAGGCGTCGTCGCTCGCGCGCGCTTCGAGGCATCCATTGTCGCGCGCCATCGTCGAGCGCGCGGGGCCGGGCACGGTTGCACCAAATGCCACCGAAATTGCCGGCGAGGGCGTGGAGGGCATGGTCGATGGCGTGATGTCGCGCTTGGGTAAGCGCAGCTTCGTCGTTCCGGATGCACCAGAACACAACGAAGGCGACGGTGCGCCGGAGCTCTGGTTCGCCATTGGCGGCGCGACGGCGGTGCGGCTCGTGTTCACCGATGCCGTGCGCGACGATGCTGCTCAGGCAATCGCTGCTTTGAAAGCGCGCGGCTACCAGATCGAAATGCTGTCGGGAGATCGCCCCGCGGCCGTGCGCGCCGCTGCCGCTGCGGTTGGCATCGAGACCTGGCAAGCAGGCGTGGCGCCGGCGGCAAAAACGGCGCACGTCTCGGCGCTGCGGGCGCGCGGACTCAAACCGTTGATGGTTGGCGATGGCTTGAACGATGCGGCCGCCCTTGCCACTGCGCACGCGTCGGCATCGCCGGGCATGGCGGTGGCTGCCAGCCAAGCCGCGGCCGACATCGTGTTGCAGGGCGAGAAATTGATGGCTTTGGTTGAAGCCATCGATATCGCCAAAGCTGCGCGCGCGCGGTCTCTGGAAAATCTCGGTTTCTCGGCAGTTTACAATGTGCTTGCCGCGCCGATGGCTGCGCTGGGTTTCTTGACGCCGCTCATCGCCGCTTGCGCAATGTCTGGCTCGTCGCTGCTGGTGACGCTCAATGCATTGCGCATGCAAATGGAAAGGGCGCGCCCATGGGCATCCTGATCTTCTTGGCGCCCGCGGCCATCGCCATGGGCCTGATCGGGCTCGCCGCGTTCCTCTGGAGCCTCCGCTCCGGCCAGTACGAGGACCTTAAGGGCGCCGCGCACCGCATTCTCATCGAGGATGACGACTGATACACGGGTGCGCGCGATTGATCCAAATCAAGTCGGCCGCCGAAAGGACGCCTATCCTGGCGTGCATCGACAGGATGGGTTGTGATGCAGCACGATTACCAGGCCGCCTTCGCTAAAGCCGTGGACCACATCCGCGCCGAGGGGCGCTATCGGGTGTTTGCCGACATTCTACGCGAGCGCGGCCGGTTTCCTCACGCTCGGCTTCGCCGTGACGATGGCAGCGTACGTGACATCGTTGTGTGGTGCTCGAACGACTATTTAGGGCAGGGCCAGCATGAGGATGTGTTGGCCGCCGCCCATGCGGCGATTGACGCCGTAGGCGCGGGCGCGGGCGGCACCCGCAACATTTCCGGCACGACCTCCTATCACGTCGATCTGGAGCGCGAACTCGCGGCGTTGCACGGAAAAGAGGGAGCCTTGTTGTTCACCTCCGGCTACGTGTCCAATGAGGCCACGCTTTCGACCTTCTCGAAGCTGTTTCCCGATCTCTGGATTTTCTCCGACGAACTCAATCACGCATCCATGATTGACGGCATCTGCAAGGCGCGTTGTGAGAAGCGGATTTTCCGGCACAACGATCTGCAGCACCTCGAAGAACTGCTCGCCGCCGCGCCGGCCGGCGTCGCGAAGCTCATTGCCTTCGAAAGCGTGTACTCGATGGAAGGCGACACCGCGCCGATCGGCGCCATTTGCGATCTCGCCAAAAAATACGGCGCCATGACTTATCTCGACGAAGTCCATGGCGTCGGCCTCTATGGCGCTTGCGGCGGCGGCGTCGCTGAGCGCGACGGCGTCATGCACCGCGTCGACTTCATCGAAGGAACGCTCGCCAAGGCTTTCGGTACAATGGGTGGCTACATTACCGGCCCCGCAGTCGCCATCGACGCGATTCGCTCCATGGCGCCAGGTTTCATCTTTACGACCTCGCTTGCGCCATCGATCGCAGCTGCCGCGCTTGAAAGCGTGCGCATTGTGCGGGCGTGTCCGCACATGCGCGAGCGCTTGGCGGAGCGTGCCGCGCGTCTCAAGGCAATGCTGCGCGCCGAAGGCCTGCCGGTGATGAACTCAACGACGCACATCGTGCCGGTGCATGTGGGCGACGCCGCCTTATGCAAACAAATCTCCGACGCGCTCCTGTTCGAACACGGCGTGTACGTGCAGCCGATCAACTATCCCACCGTGCCGCGCGGCGGCGAACGGCTGCGCTTCACACCGTCGCCGTTCCATACCGACGCGCTGATGGAGCAATTAGTTGTTGCGCTGAAGCAGGTTTGGCCCAGCGAACGGCTATCGCAAGCGGCGTGAGATGTGACCGGCGATCCGCCGCTGCGTGAGCGCCGATCGTTGAAACCGAAAGGAGCAATGCGCCATGCATGTGAAGACCCCCACCACGCTGCCCAGTGCATTCCGCCGCATTCGCCTAGAGCTGGCGCGTGAACACGATCACCCGGAAGGCGATCGCCGCAAGGGCTACGTCATCATCGCGCCGCTCACCCCGAAGGGCGCCATAGATCTGGATCTCTTCCACGAACACCGCACTGAATGCGCGGTGATGCGCTTTGCGCCCGATGTCGAGTCGCAAGAAGGCTTCCTGCGCCGCCGGCCTGGCGGCAGCTGGTCGTTTCACTACGATCTCGCCGAAGCGCAAGAAGACGACGATAGTCTCTTCAAGCTCGATCAGCATCGCTTCACGCCGGGCGAGTATGTGACCGTTGCCGAAGATGATGCGCCCCATACCTACCGAGTTGTGTCGATCGAGAAGCTCTGAGTGACGTCGCTCTTTCAAAACTTGGCGCTGTCCACGTTCATGGTCGCGCTCACCGTGCTTGTGCATCTCGGCGGTCTATTGCTGCTGATCCGTACGGTGAGCGGGGGTGGGGCGCGGCTGCGCGCGCATGAAAGCAAGTTCAAAGCCGCGCTTCTCATCCTCGGCGGCGTCTTCGGCGTCTTCGCCATCCACGCCGTGGAAATTTGGCTCTACGCGGTGTTGTACATGTCGCTCGGCGAAACGCCGGACTTCGAGCGCGCGCTCTATTTCTCGACCACGACATTTTCGTCGCTTGGCTTGGGCGATGTCGTCCTTAGCCCGCGCTGGCGCATGCTGAGCGCCATCGAGGGCGCCAACGGCGTCATCCTGTTTGCTTGGTCGACGGCGTTCCTGATGACGCTTACCGGCCAATTGCGGCTACTGGAGCACGACTGGTTCAAGCACCGCGCCTAAGCGCCGCAGGCCCGCGCCGAATGCGGAAAATTTGCGTCAAATCAAAGGGGAGTGCTGCGCCTTGGATACCTTCCGCACATGTTGTGGAAGGAATACCCCATCATGAAGAACGTAGTCGCGACCTGCATTGCAATCGCCGGTCTGGCGCTTGCAGCTCCCGCGCAGGCGGACGATTTCCAGCATTGGCAAATCAAACTGGGCGTAAGCGGCGTGTTGCCGAATGAGAGCGCGTCCATCAGCCCGATTGGCGGCAACGTGCGCATCTCCGACGAGTACGTGCCGTCAGCGCAGGTCGAATATTTCCTTACGCCGAATATTTCGGCTGAGCTGCTCTGCTGCACCGCGCGTCATGACGTTGGCGCCGTCGCCACGGCCGTCGGCAACGTCGATCTCGGCAAGGTGTCTCACTTCCCGCCAACGGTGACGCTGAAGTACCACTGGACCGATTTCGGCGCGATTGAGCCGTATGTCGGCGCTGGCGTGAACTACACGCACTTCTTCAGCGCCCACCTGCCATCCGGCGGTCCGGTGACCGACATTCATTACCGCGACTCTTTCGGCGGCGCGCTTCAAGCGGGCGTCGACTATCGCTTGAACGACCACTGGGGTCTCAACTTCGACGTTCGCCGCATCTGGATCCATTCCAACGTGCGGATGCATGCGGGCCCGACCGCCATCAGCGCCAAGACGGACATCGATCCGTGGGTTGTCACTAGCGCGGTGTCCTACCGCTTCTGAGGGGCTGAACGCCGGCTCCTATCCCCTTGCTCGGCGTTCAAATCTGCGCCGCCGCTCGTTGGCTCACGAGCGGCGGCGTTTTTTTGATCCTGTCGTCTCGCCTCTTTGACCTCGATCAATACCGTTCGCCGTGCCCGCTGAACATTGTGATCAGGCTTCACGCCACAGGAGTTCACGATGCGCGTCAAACTCGTCGACCAGCCGCCGCAAACCGTTCGCACATTTGCGCCTGACGATCTCGCCGACAAACTCACGAGCGAAGACGTCGAAACCATTCGCGAAATCTTCCACACGCCGCTGACCGGATCGTTCAACTGGGACTATGACAGCGCCAACGCCAAGATCCGCCGTCTCTATGAACTCGGCAAAGCCCACAATTGGAACGTCAGCATGGACGTCGATTGGGACGCGCCGTGCGATATGAACGACTTTCCGAGCGACCCGTCGCTCGGCGCCCTCAACGGCTATCCTGAATACGAGCGCCTAAGCCATGCGGAGAAGGTGCGTTTTGCTTGGAAAGGGCACGCGCAAACGCTCAGTCAGTTTCTGCACGGTGAGCAGGGCGCGCTTTTGGTGGCTTCGCAGCTGGTGTCGTGCGCGCCGACTGCCGACGCCAAGCTCTACGCCGCCTCGCAAACCTTTGACGAAGCGCGCCACGTTGAGGTTTTCAATCAATACCTGCGCCGGCGTTGCGGCATGGTCTATCCGGTCAACACCAACCTGAAGGCCTTGATCGACAAGGTTCTCGCTGACGAACGCTGGGATCTGAAGTTCATCGGCATGCAGCTGATCATCGAAGGTCTGGCGCTTGCTGCTTTTGGCACGCAGGTGCGCACCACACGCGACCCGCTGTTGCGGCAAGTGGTCGAACTGGTGATGCGCGACGAGGGCCGTCACGTCGCCTTTGGCGTCAACTATCTGGAGGACTGGATCAAGACGCTGCCACAAGAAGAAATCGAGGACCGCGCCGAGTTTGCTTACCAAGCGTGTGTCGTCATGCGCGACAGATTGTTCGGCATGGATGTGATGGCCGAGTACGGATTCGATCTGGAAGCCGCGCGCAAGCACATCATGGACAGCGTGGTGATCAATCTCTTCCGCGAATTGCTGTTTGAACGCATCGTGCCGAATCTGAAGCGCGTCGGACTGCTGACCGAACGCGTACGCCCGAAGTACGACGCTCTGGGCGCGCTGAAGTATGAAAATCTGGCCGGCGACGTGCTGATCGACTGGGCGGCCATGGAGCGGCCGATGCCGGTGAAAGGCGCCTTCTCGCAGACGACCGTGGACTAGGGGGCAAACAAAACGGCCCAGTCTTAATCGACTGGGCCGTTATTTGTTATCGTTTAGACTAGTTCTGCGTCGGCAGCGGATGCAGCGCGCCCGGTCCTGCGGTGCGGTTGTCCTGAATAGATTGCAGGTAGCTGATCAGATCGTCGACATCGGTCGGCGCGAACTGAAATTGCGGCATCGCGGGGTGGCCGACGCTGATGCCTTCAGCCAAAGCCTCTGCAAGCGTATCCACGCGATAATTGTGCGACAGCGTGCGGAACGGCGGCGCCTCGGGCATAGGGCTGTCACCCGTTTCCATAACCGCGTGGCATGTCGAGCAATTGGTCCTCGCCAGCTCTCGGCCATGCGCGATGGCGCGTTGCTCGCTGTTCGAGGCTTGCGGGCTGCTGGCGCAGGCGGCCAGCAGCATCAGTGTGGCAAAGGCAGTGACGATTTTCATGATCGTGCTCTGCTCTCGCAAAAGAGGGAGCGCTTACGCGGCCGCAGCGAGCGCAAGCGTGGAACGATTACGCATTACCACGTGACGCGAACTCGGCAAGCCGATGGCGCATTGACGCTCCATTTCCGTGAAGCTGCGCGAAACTGTCTCAATGGTAAGGCCGAGATAGTCGGCGATGTCCGAACGCGACATCGGCAGATCGAAATCCGGACCAGCCACCATGCGGCGCGCGAGACCCAAGAGGAAAGCCGCTACGCGCTCGCCAGCGCCTTTGCGGCCAAGGAGGAGGGCGTGATCGCGCGCATCGTCAAGCGCATGCGAAGCCAGCTCTAGCCAGCAACGCGCCGCGCGAGGGTCTTCCGCTGCGGCTTTTTCCAACAGCGAACGGCGCACCATGATGACTTCGGTCGGCGAAAGTGCCTCTGCGGTAAGGCTGTGGACGCCACCCAGCTCGATGCCGAAGATTTCGCCCGGCAGATGAAAACCCAGGATTTGACGGCGTCCATCGCTGGTGAAGCGCATGCTGCGGACTGCGCCAGAAACGACACAGTAAACGTAGTCCGCTTGCTCGCCTTCGCCGAAGATTTCGCCATTGCGCTCAAAGTGCATCCGGGTACCGCGCAAGCTCAGCGCGGGGCCGAATTCAATAGTGTCTGCACCGTTCTGGGCGGTCATGCGAAGCTCCTGCGATTGCAAGCAGAGTAAGCCCCGCGACCGGGGCCTAAAATTCGGGTTGAGCGCTTAAGGAATTCTCCTTAGGTCCCCCGGCCTAGGCCCAAGGGCGAGGCGAAAACGCACGCTCGCGGAACGGGTACGATTTGGATGACGCCACCGAAGCTAGGTAGGGTGGCGGCGACGGAGACGGCGATCCGGTGACGGAAACGGCGGCGATAAACGAACGGCTGCTGCAATTGTGGCGCAAGCGCCCGCGCCTCAGCGGGCCCGACGCGCTGCTGTTCGGCGCCTTGCTGGCGGTACTAGTCCTCGGGGCGCTCGTCCTTCCGGCGCGCTTGAGCATCGACACGGTGCTGCTGCTGTTCTTACCCGCCGCCGCCGCCGTAGCGTTCTGGCGCGGCGCGGCAGCGAGCATCGCCGTGGCGGCGTCGGGGCTTCTGGTGGCCTGGCTTGCCGGCCCGGCACGGCTCTTATCGGATTTCGGCGGTTTCTGGTTTTTCGTCGCATTCAGCGTTCTTGCCTCCGCGGTCGGTAACTGGGCTTTGCGCCGCCGCCGCCAGCGGGAGGCGTCCGCCCGCGTCCTGGAAGAACGGGAAGCGCATTTGCGCTCGATCTTCGATACCGCGCCCGAGGCCATGATTGTGATCAATGCCGAAGGCATCGTGCAATCGTACGGTCTTTCCTCCGAACGCATGTTCGGCTGGCGCGCGAGCGAGGTGCTCGGACGCAACATCAGCATGCTGATGCCGGAGCCATTTTCTTCGCAGCACGACAGCTATTTGCAGCGTTACCTGACCACCGGAGAGAAACGCATCATCGGCATCGGCCGTATCGTCGTCGGCGCACGCAAGGACGGCTCGACATTCCCCATGGAATTGGCCGTCGGCGAAGTCGGCTCTGGCGCCTCGCGCGTGTTCACCGGCTTCGTCCGCGATCTCACCGAGCGCCAGGAGAGCGAGGCGCGCTTGCGCGAACTGCAGGCCGAAGTGGTGCACATCTCCCGGCTGTCGGCGATGGGCGAGATGGCGTCCGCGCTTGCCCACGAACTCAACCAGCCGCTCAGCGCCATTGCCAACTATCTAAGCGGTGCGCGCAAGCTGATCGGGCGCGGCGCTGAAAGCGAACCCAAAGTGCGCGAGGCCGTGGAGAAGGCGGTCGAGCA
Organism: Terricaulis sp.; assembly: GCA_047601265.1. Classification (GTDB taxonomy): domain Bacteria; phylum Pseudomonadota; class Alphaproteobacteria; order Caulobacterales; family Aquidulcibacteraceae; genus Vitreimonas. The sequence continues at coordinate 1,930,168 of JASGJR010000001.1, read as the reverse complement.
GGCCTTGCGCGCTGGCGACATCATCCGCCGGTTGCGCGATTTTCTGGCGCGCGGCGAAGGCGAGCGCACCGTCGAATCCCTCGCTCGGCTAGTGCACGAAGCCTGCCTGTTGGCGTTGGTCGGCGCTAAGGAAAGGGGCGTCGAGGTCAGCTATCTGATGGATCCCCACCGCGACCGCGTCATCGTCGATCGCGTGCAAATTCAGCAAGTCATCGTCAATCTCGTGCGCAACGCGCTGGACGCGATGCAGGGCCAATCCGGCGGCCGCCTCAATGTCGTCACCACTGTCGCCAACGGCATGGCCATGGTGCGCATTTCCGACACCGGCCCAGGCGTGGAAGATCCGGCGCGTCTCTTCCAGCCCTTCGTAACCACCAAGGCCAACGGCATGGGCGTCGGCCTCTCGATCTGCCGCACCATTGTCGAAGCGCACGGCGGCCGAATTTGGCACGAAGCCAATCCCGTTGGCGGCGCCGTGTTTTGTTTTACCGTGCCGCTCGCTGAGAATGAGGACGCGTCATGAGCGAAGCCTTTGTCGTACACATCGTCGATGACGACGAAGCCGTGCGTGACTCGCTGAGCTTCACGCTGCAGGCCTCCGACATCGACGTCGCCACCTACCCCTCCGCCTTGGACTTCTTGACCCACGTCGGCGAACTGGGGCAGGGCCTCATCATTACCGACGTGCGCATGCCTGGCATGAACGGCCTCGAACTGGTCGCGCGCCTGAAAGAGCAGCACGTGACCTTGCCGATCATCGTGCTCACCGGCCACGCCGACGTGGCCATGGCCGTCGAAGCCATGAAGGCCGGCGTCGTCGACTTCATTGAGAAGCCGTTCGACGACAACGCGCTCCTGAACGCAGTGGAAAACGCGCGCCGGCGGCTCGAGGGCGACGCCGGCCGGCAGGCCGAACGCGACGACATCGACAGCCGCGTCACCCAGCTTACCGCTCGCGAGCACGACGTGTTCGAAGCCATCGTCGCCGGCGAATCCAACAAATCGGCCGCGCAAAAGCTGGGGATCAGCCCCAGAACCGTGGAAATCTACCGCGCCAACGTCATGGAAAAGATGCGCGCACGCACTTTGTCCGACCTGGTGCGCATGGCGCTGCTGCGAACCGCCAATTGAGCCAGATCAATGCGGGCTTCGAAAGCCGGCCGCTAACTGGCCGGATGGACCAACGTGCGCCAGTTCCGGGGCCGCTCTTTCTCGTCGATGACGATCTCGATGTCCTGGCCGCGCTCAAATTCACGTTTGAGGCCGATGGTTGCAACGTGGTCACCTTGACCAGCGGCGAAGCCTTGATCGCTGCTGCGCCGCCGCGTGGCGCCTGCATTGTGATCGATCAGCGCCTGCCGGGCATGACCGGGCTGGAAACCGTGGCGCAGCTGCGCGCGGCGGGGATTACAACCCCCGCGATCCTGATCACCACCCACCCATCGGCGGCCGTGACGCGCCGCGCCGCGCAACTCGACGTCGACATTGTCGAAAAGCCGCTATTGGGCGACGCGCTCACCAACAAAGTCACCGCTATCTTCGCCGCCAATTAGGCATCCAACGCGCGCTGCAAAAATCTTCAAGAGCTTGACCGCGATCAAGCGAACCTCGGGCGTGCGGGGCTAGGTTGCGCTCACTGCAATCAGGATGCGTGGTTATGTCGAAGGCGGGATCGGGTGCGTGGCGCACATTGTTTGGGAGCACGCTTAAGGCTCTCAAAAATGCCATCGCGCGCCGCAGCGTTGACGCCGATCAACGCAAAGCCCCAGCGCCCGTCCTAGTTTCAGTAGCGTCGTGGCCACGCGACGTCGCGGCGGCGTCCCGCTAGCCGGCTCTCAATCACGTGTGAGAGGGCACGCGGCGAGGCGCCGTCCGCTTGCGCTTCAACTTGAGCGCCCGCTCGGCGCAAAACCAAATTACTGCGCCCGCTTGCCGAGCTCTTTCACCTGAGCGAGCCGTTTCGTGCGCTCCTCCGACGACACGGCCTCAATCGCGCCCAGATAGGTTCGCCGTACCGGCGCCACGCCGCCAAACCCCAAGATGCTGCGCATCACGCTGCGCACGCCATGTTCGTGAAACATCAGCCGATACGCGAACGCCGGCATCGCCATCGTGACAATGAGGCGCGCCGAGCGCCCGCGCAGTTTCTGGTGCAATCCCGCCGGCGTCGCTTCCGCCACAAAATTCTGCCGCGCGATCTGCTCCAGAAACGCGTGCAGATGGGCTGGAGGTCCGCCCATCCAGAGTGGAAACACGAGCACAAGGTGATTGCACCACCTGATGTCGGCGCGAGCCTGTAAGACGCCGACGCTGTCGGGCGCGCCGCCAAATTCCTTGGCGTTTCGCAATGGCGCGGCGTCGATCTCTGCGACCGTGACGACGCGGACCTGATGACCCGTCGAGCGGGCGCCATCGCCGTAAGCTTCGCAGAGAGCATGACAATAGCGGGCCCGGTCGGGGTCAGGATGCCCGTCAATGATGAGGACCTTGTCGCTCATTCGCTTTGCATTCGCATGTGATCGCCGTGGGCGCCTTGCGCGCGATCAAGCGAAAGCGTCCGCTGCGCTGCTGTATTCGGTTCGCAGCCTTGATCGGGATCAAATGCGCCAACGCACAAGCGCGCTAGATTGCGCCTACCGCAGTCATGCGGCGGCGCTCTGGCTTCTTGCTCGCTCCTTCGCTCCCCCCAAACCGCACTGAGCGGGCGAGGGCCAGGGCGCCCCGAAAGGGTGGCGTCAGCCAATGTCCGCGCAATCTCTTCCGCGAGCGCAAATGCCCTGGTCGGCGGAGTCGGCCTTTCTCGCCATTCTGACGCTAACGGCTGTGCACGATCCGCACGACACGGAACGGCGCTTGCGCGCGGTGCATTTTATTGCCGAGCGCTCACCTCTGCTCAGCGCGCAAGGCGAACGCAAGCTGATCGAGCTGCAGAGCGAGGTCGTCGCCAATATCGCCGGCGATTTTCACGCGATCGAAGCGGCGTGCGCGGTGCTCCCCACGCGCATGCACGCGAGTGCTTACGCCGTGGCCGCCGACGTGCTGTTGAGCTCAGGCGCATTTACCGTCGCCGATCAGAAATGGCTGGATCGTCTGTGTCTGTTGCTTGAATTGGACGCCGACACGGTCGCGCGGATCGGCGACGTCATCCGCCTGAAGAATAAATACTAGCAGCGGCGTCAGCCGGCGAATGCGCGTTCGACCACGAAATCTCCCGGGTTTGCATTCGCGCCCTCGGCAAAGCCCCGCGCCACGAGCAGACCACGCATATCTTGGATGAACGGCAGCGCGCCGCAGATCATGGCGCGGTCGCAAGCGGGATCGAGTGATGCGACCGACAAATCCGCAAACAGCTTGCCGCACTCGATCAAGCCCGTGATGCGGCCCGTGTGCGGCGCCTCTTGCCGCGTGCACGTGGCATAGCGCCTGACCCGCGCAGGTGCCACGTCGCCAACCAGGGGGTCTTCGGCCAACGCTGCGACGATGTCGTGGCTGTAGCGCAGCTCAGCGGCCTCCCGGCACGTGTGCGTGACGATGACCTCGTCGAATTTTGCGTAGGTATCGGCGTCGCGCAGCACGCTCGCGAAAGGCGCAAAGCCAGTCCCAGTTGAGAACAAGAACAACCGCCGCGCCGGCGTCAGTGCATCCACAACCAACGTTCCTGTAGCTTTGTGGCCAACCAGCACCTCGTCGCCCGGTTCGATGTAGCGAAGCCGCGACGTTAGCGGACCGCCGGGCGCAACGATCGAATAGAATTCCAGTTTATCATCCCAAGGCGGCGAGGCGATCGAGTAGGCGCGCAGCAGCGGCCGCGCTGCGTCACGCAATCCGATCATGACGAACTCGCCCGCCCGAAAGCGCAGGCTCGTGGGTCGTGTCGTGGTGAAGCGAAACAGACGCTCTGTGTAGTGTCTGACGTCGAGGACGCGCTCCGATGAAAGATTGACGGGAAGGGCCGTTGGCTGATCGTGCTTAGTCTGTTCGATAGTTGCGTCGCTCATGCCACAAGTGTCTGCGATCTCAGTGCGGCGGCTTTTGATCTAGCGCAATCGCCAGCAGCCACTGCGCTTTATCATGTGCGTCGAGCAAGAGGGCCTGCATGAGCACCGACTACAAAGCGCGCATTGTCGAACTCGACGAATATGCAAAGCAATTGCGCGAGTTGATTCCCGATACGATGGCGGGATTTTCCGCGCTGTCACGTGCCGCGCAGTCCGATGGCGCGCTCGACTGCAAGACCAAAGAGCTGATCGCCGTCGCCATCGCGGTGGCAGATCGCTGCGAAGCCTGCATCGCCTACCACGTGCGTGGCGCGGTCCGCCGCGGCGCCAGCCGTCAGGAACTCGCCGAGACACTCGCTGTCGCCATCCAGATGGGCGGAGGGCCAAGCCTCAACTACGCCGCCGATGCATTGCGCGCCTTCGATCAGTTCGCCGGCGCTCCCGCGCCCTTGCCAACCTAAGCGGCTGCACTCCCGTCAGTGGGTCAGCGCGCGCGCAATGATATTGCGCTGAATCTCATTGGCGCCGGAATAGATGCTCGCCGCGCGCGAACCCAGATATTGCCGTTCCAACAGCGCCGTGGCGTCCCTTGGCAAGCCGCTTGCGCCAACATCGAGCGCGAGCGCGCAGGCCTTCTGTTTCAATTCGGAGCCCATAATCTTCAACATTGATGCGCGCATGGCTTCATCACCACCCGCGCCGCATACGTGCTGCTGCTCAAGCGCGCAAAACGCCTCGGCTTCGATCTCCAATTCCACCAAGCGCGACATCGCGCCCGGCGGACAATCGCGCGCCAGCGTATCGCGCACCCGTTTCAAGATGCGGCGCACATGTGAAGCGGGGGAATTGTTGGAGCGCGCCAACGCCATCAGCCGTTTGGCCGCACGCCAGCCGTCATGTACGGCGCCAACGCAATTCTCGGCCGGCACACGCGCACCGTCGAAAAACACCTCGTTGAACTCATGCTCTCCACGCAGGTCGAGGATCGGCCGCACGCTGACCCCCGGTGTCGCCATGTCCAACACCAGGAACGTCAATCCTGCGGTGCCGCGGCTGCCATGTTCGGAGCGAAACAGCGCAAACATCCGGTTGGCGAGATGCGCGCCAGTTGTCCAAATCTTCTGCCCGTTCAGCACGAACTCAGCGCCATCGCTCTCCGCCGTCGCAGCGATCGCCGCCAGATCGGATCCCGCGCCGGGCTCGGAAAAACCCTGACACCAGAGGTCGTCACCGCTGAGGATCGCCGGCAGATAGCGCGCGCGTTGTGTGGGCGTGCCCATTTCGATGAGCAGCGGCCCAATGCTGCGAATGCCGCCCGCAAACAGGATCGGCGCGTCCCGCCGCACGCACTCATCGTCGAAAATGGCGCGCTGTTGCGCACTCCATCCGGCGCCGCCCCACGCCTTCGGCCAAGCCGGTGCGATCCAGCCTTGTTCGAAAAGACGCCGGTGCCAGACACGGCATGCATCGGGTGCGCTATACACACCCGTCGTCTCACGCCCCGCCGCGCGCAGCTCCGGCGTCAGCGCTTCGTCCAAGAACGCACAAACCGTCTCGCGAAAAGCCCGCACGCCAACCTCACCGGCTCGCCCCAAGCTAGGCGCAAGGATGGAAGGCGTTTTGCGCTTGGTCAAAAACGACAGGTGCGAAAAAGAGTTGCGAATCGGGGGGGCGCGTCCGTTCCTCGGCTGTGGCGTCCTTTTGGGCGGGCCGACAACCGTTGATAGGGCCGACCGCGTTGCAGCGGTCGCCAACTCAGTAGAAGTTGCACGCCGAACCGATCATGTTGATGCTCAAACAACTCCAAGAAGAGTTCAAGGAGGTCTTGGGCTGCGATCCGCCAGTTCAGGGGCTGGCGGTGAGGCGCGCCGAACGATTTCTGATCTCTTTGGCCGGCCTCCAGCCAGTGTCGAAGCGCGAGAGGGAAGTGCGTCTCCTGGCGCTCGTGAATCGAAAGTTCGAATTTAACAAGCCCGCGTTGGGCGCTCTGTTCAAAGCCGCCGCTGCCGCCGGTATCTCATTCAACTATCACGCGAAAGAACGTCTTCGTGTATCTTTTGACCGGAACGATCGTACGGCGTTGAAGGCCGCGCTAGCTGAGTACGCTTCGACCATCGATCTTGAACGTTTTGTCGATCCGGTCCAGCCGCATGAAACGATGGCGCGTCTGCGTCGCGAACTAAGCTCACCAACGCTTGTGCGTAAGGATAGCAAGCCACGCGACCGGTCCGGCGAAATCGTTGACGCTCTATTTGGCGGCTTCGTCTTCGCTTCATTTCCAACGCAGTGCGCGCATGGCGTGTTTTCTGAAACCGGCATTGAAGAATACGAACCGGACTTCTGGCGCTACCTGCATGGCAAAGGCCAAGCGCACCTGTTTTCCCGCGAGCGAACGCTAACCTATCTCTGCGTTCCCCCTGGCACAGCGTCGGAACGTGTCGCGACCGCTGTTTCGAACGAGTTCGCTAAGTTGGCGAACCACGGACATCTGGCGCTTCATTTCAGCGGAGCAGACGGCGAACTCTGGCGCGCTGCCGCACTCGTGACTTTGTTTGCGGAGAAGTTTGACACGACGCATCTGGCGGGGAACTATTTTAGGCCGGCAGATATCGAAGCGGCAACGCGACGGCACGTTCCGCTCGCCGACGGCGAAGACTACGAATTCTCTGTGGTCAATCGCGGTTTCGACTATCGCGACACCTTCGTCCTGACCGATGAAAGAGATGTCGAACTGCTTCTTCTTTTTCAGAAGAACGTCGCGGACGAGACGCCGATTCCGTGCCCCGCCTGCCGGAGCAACGAGGTTCAAGGCAATTCCTATCCGTCGCTAGGCGTGCGCAGCTGGGAGTGCAACAATCCATTGTGCCCCGATCGATCGAAATTCAATCGGGGCAAGCGCTATTCCTTCCTGCAGCTTCTGAAGCAGCAAGCAATCGAGCAGGACGCCAACGCCATACCGCGAGAGTCCATACGGCGCTGGTCCCGCGACGTTGTACATCTTGGCCTTCGCGATGACGTGCTGCCAATGCTCCTGCGGCATTACTCGCTTGCGGGCGATGGCGTCCACGTTGTTGGCGGCGAACGCGCCCAACGCGACTTCGACCGGCGCATTACTTACGCAGCTGCACCTCAGTATTTTGACAGCCTTGCCGATGAGGGTCGCTTAGGGAAGCTGCTCTCAAGCGCCTACTTTTCTCGCTTTACCATCGATTACCATCCCAAAATTCCAGAGACCGTCTTGGACTCGTTTAACATATCCGGAATCACTGGTGTGCTCGGCGACTCCACCAAGCTGCTACGGCAACAGCTCGCCGCGTTTGACGGCGCGGTCGCATCGCCGCCGTACTACAATGCGCGCGACTACGCTCAGTGGGAAAACATATACGGCTATCTGTTCGACATGTACCAAAACGCGCAGAGCGTTTTTGGGGCATTGAAGCCAGGCGCGACCTACCTGTTCAACATTTTTGACTACTTCGACAACGAACGGAACGTTGTGTTGTCCGCAATGGGCGACAAACGAATGATATTGTCGGCGTATTCCGTGTACCTGTTCGAACGCGCCGGTTTCAGATGTATCGGCAACGTCGTGTGGGACAAAGGCGCAATCGAAGGTAAGCGAGCTTTCAACGGAGGCAACTTTTCGCCCTACTATCAGGCGCCGTTCAATTGCTGGGAGCACATCCTAGTATTCCAGAAACCGGGCGAGACCGGGCCGGTTGTACACGATCTTCCAGCGGTCCTTCGCGCGAAGCCGGTTTATAAAATGGTGCGGGGTGAGAACCGTCACGGACATTCCGCGCCGTTCCCCGAAGCCATACCCGATCTTCTTGTGCAGCGTCTGGCGCCAGGGGCGATTGTGCTGGACCCGTTTGCTGGCAGCATGACCACGGGCCGTGCAGCTCTGAAGGCGGGTTGCCGGGCAGTCTGTTTCGACGTGAACCCGGACTATTTCGCGCTTGCCAAAAGGTTGCTGGAAAGCGAAGTGCGTCAGCTGAATTTGCTCTAGTACTTTTGCTCTCGCTTGAGCCATTCCGCAAACGCCCACGCCTCGTCAAACCGAATGTTCGCCATCGTGAGACCGTGTTCGCGGCAAAGGCGATAGAACTCTTCCTTTGATGCAGGATGAAGGTGCAACAGTATCCACATCAACACCGATTGGGCCGGCGCGAAAGATATGCCTCCGAGATCGTGTGACGGCCGCTTGATGACGTTGCACCGTTTACAAAGTAGTTGGAGATTATCGAGCGTATCGGCATTGGACTCCGCCTCGCCATTCTCGCGAAACTCCTGCTTCGACCGGATGTGATCTGCTTCGAGAAATAGACGCGTCCCGCAACGCACGCACTTGCCGGACTGGCGGTAGAACCATTCCATGACGTTCTTCATCGTTTCCCGTTTCGGAAACTTTGCCTGAAACGACGCATTGGATGCGATCGCTGTGCCGACCTGGGGAGGGTTCAGCTCGCCGCAAACCGCCATGGCGATTTCGTTCCAGGTAACAATTTCATCCTCCACCAGCTTCTTCACGAAGTTGGCCCAGTCATTCTCCGACCAGTCGGGCTTGGAGAACTTTGCAGCGCCGCCGTTCTTGATAAGCGCACGGAGCAACACCTTCGCCTGTTCGAACCCAATCAGATTGTAGATTTCGTGGGACAGCTCGATCCTGGAAATATCTCCCAGCGTGTGATGTCCCTCCGCCTTCAGTTTCTTGATTGCGTTGGGTGAAAGCCCGGGAATTTTCTTGATTTCGATTTCGCTCAGAGCAGCCATGGCTTCGTGTACAAGCCAACAGATCAAGTTAGAAGTCGCCGGTAGCGTCGCGCGTGTCGAGATTCGCGGGAACAAAGCCCGAAGCAGAATTTGTGATGTATATCACGAACTTGTACGCTCTCGATCAGTAGCCTGGATTGCCGCGCCAGCCCAGTATGTCCGCGAATTGAACCTGCTGATGTTCCAGGCGATGCATTTTTCGTCGAGCAGAACCGGCAACAAAACACCGCGGCGCTCGGCTTCATTGATCTCGTTTTCGACTCATTCGGAAATGTACGTCTGATTGCGCGCTTTCGTCCACGCCACGATCACACATTTGGCGGCGTCCAGCTCCGCTTTGATCTTGCGCGCCCATTTCTGGCCCGCGACCAACTCTAGATCCCACCAAACCGTGTAGCCTCGCTCTTCAAGCACACGCGCGATCGGTGCGATCCGCGCGCGATCTTCCCGCTTGTAAGAGATAAAAACGTCAGCCACACAACCCCGCGCCCAGAGGTTGCAGTTCAGCAAGGAAATTTGCAACCTTCAAGCCAGCGGTTTGCTCGCCTGGTTCGCAGAATGGCGCAATCCCTATGAACAGAAACCGGGCGCGGTTAAGCGGCGCAGAGAGAGTTACGACCGCTCGTGGGATGATTCTGACGATCTAGGCGGCGCGGTCACTGAGGAAGCATGACGCCTTCGATCGCGCCGAGCTTTTCGATTTCGCAGCGAACGGTGTCGCCAGGCTTGAGGAATTGGCGCGGGTTCATGGCGACGCCGACCCCGCCAGGCGTGCCCGTGAAAATGAGATCGCCGGGCTCAAGAGTCATTGCTGCCGAGAGGTGTTCGATTTGATCCCAGACATTGAAGACAAGATGTTTTGTGTTTGAGCTTTGGCGAAGTTCTCCGTTCACATAACAACGTAGGTCCAGATTGTGCGGATCTCCGATTTCATCTGCGGTCGTGATCAACGGTCCAATCGGCGCATGCGTGTCGAAAGACTTGCCGAGACACCATTGCGATGTGCGTTGTTGCCAAGCGCGTTCGGTCACGTCATTGCCGACGCAATAGCCAAATACGTGCGAAGGCGCGTTGGCTTTGCTGATGTTGCGTCCGGCCTTGCCGATCACGGCGACCAGTTCGACCTCATAATCCACCATCGGTCCCGCCTTGGCGATGCGTATCGGGTCGAAGGGGCCATTGATGGAAGTCGCAGCCTTTGTGAACCACAATTGATGCGCCGGCGTTTCTAACTTGGTCTCGGCGATGTGGTCGGCGTAGTTGAGGCCTATCGCGAAGATCTTGCCGGGTCGCGGTACGGGCGCGTGCAGGTGAATGTTGGAGAGCGGAAGACCTACGCCGCCATTGATCTCTTTCAGCACCTCATCGCGCAACGTGTGCCAGCGCGTAATCAAGTCGATCATTGAACCAGCGCAGTTCAGTGGAAACAGGACGTCATTCACGACGGCCCCTATGCGCGGCGTCCCGGCGTCGTCGAACAGGGCGAGTTTCATCGGCGTTCCTGGTGGGCAGTTGAGAGTGGCGCGTTCAGTTGCCTTTGCAGCGCAAGGATCAATGGTTCGGCGTCATTTGACGTTCCGTAGACTTGGAAGTCCGGTCGAATGAGAACGATGTCGCGGCCAAGCCGGTCAAACCAGGCGGCGTATGCGCCATCAACATCACGCAGCCCGCCTTCGCCTATCTTGAATGTGCGACCGTCGAGTTGAGTCCATGCATCACGCGCCGCGGGGGACGCTTTCTCTAGTGGGTCGATGCCGTTTCCAAGCAAAACGAAGTGACCGGGACCGGTGACGTCATCCAACAGCCCCACCGCATCTCCATTTGCGACGCGTGCCTGTCGCGCGACGAAGCCTGCGGTGGGATCGTCCTTCGCGAAAATGCCGCGACCCAAGCGCCAATCGGGCTGCGGCGGCGCCTCCTGGGGATTGTCGCGCGACATTCGCAGTTTCGCATTGCGATGTTGTGCGGCCTCCGGGTTGGTCACACAGATCAGACGGCCAAGCGCCACCGAGCTTTCAACGATTTGTTTCACGTGCGGGAGACGCTCGCTTGTATAACTGTCGAGAAGATTTCTACTTGGGTATCCGGAAAGAACCAGATCGATGCGCCAAGCCAGCGCATTGGCGTCGCGTATGCCCGAGTTAAATCCTTGTCCCATGAATGGCGGCATTTGATGCGCCGCGTCGCCGGCAAGCAGAAGTCGACCGTCGCGCCAGCGCTCCGCCCAGCGGCCGTGAAAGGTGTAGATCGCGCGGCGTACAATCGTCGCGTTTTCCTGCGTCACGCCCCAGGTGCCGACGAGACTCCACACCGATTGCTCTTCCGCGATCAGCGCGGGATCATCGCCGTCGATCAGCATGAATTCGAAGCGGCGGCGGTCTTTGCCGGCAGGCGCGAGCGTGGTGGGGCGGGCTGGATCAAGAACTTGGCCGAACGGAATGCTTGCGTACAGTTCAGCTGAGGGAAGGATGTCGACCACGAGCCAGCTCGACGAAAAGCCCGTGTCTGTAAGGTCGGCATCCATCTGACTGCGCACAAGACTGTTGGCGCCGTCGCAACCGACAATGAAGCGGGCGGTTGCAGTGATCTCGTCTCCGGAGCGCGCCGTGTCGTCGGCGGGGATGAATGTCGCGCAGGCGTGGCCTTCGGCCTGCGTGACGCGCGTCGCGTTCCAACCGCGATGGAGCGCGATATTTGGATGCGCCTCGCAAGCGGCGCTCAGGACACGGTCGACATCGGGCTGATTGAAGCCCGTCATCGGCGGAAAGCTCGAATTCACCGCGACCAGGAAACGTTGTGGTCATGAGCACTTCGCCATCCGCGGCGTAGTAAGACGCGACGAGTTTCTTCAGCTCCAGATCGAGGTGGGGACGCAGTTCGTTGAGCACACCTGCTGCTTGATAGGTTCGTACGGCCTCGTGGCTCATCGCTACCGCGCGCGGTAGCGGGAACGGCGCCTCCCATTTCTCGTAGATCGCGACCGTGCGTCCGCGCTTTGCAAGCAGTAGGGCGAGTGTCATGCCTACGGGACCGGCTCCGACGATGAGAACGTCGGTATCGCGTGGATCTGACATTACTGATGGCGCCCGGCGGTGACGGCATTCAAGCCGTCTTTGAAGAAGGCGCGTGCGATGTTGGCAAAATCGAAAGGCCGTTCATAAGGAGGCCAGTGACCTGTGCGCGCCATCTGCACCAGTTTGGATTTCGGCAGGTGATCGCTCAAGAACGCCGCATCGGCGACCCCTGAGTTACGATCGTCTTCACCCCAGCACAGCAACACTTCGCATGTGACGCCATGCAGCATTTCTGGCGTCAGCCGATTGGCGTTGTAGATAGCGTTGTCAGTCAGCGCGAGCATGTTTTCGACGTTCGCGCGGAACTCCGGCTGATGATAAACCGCGTAACGTGTGTCGACGATCTCATCGTCCGCGCCGGCGTCGCTGAAGACGACTGCGCGCACGCGATTGTATGTATCGCGCCGATCATCGCTCATGACGCCATCAAGCGTGATCTTGCGGACCCGTTCACCGATCTCCGGCTTGCCCATCGCAGGGTTGCCCGCGGCCGCGATTAACGTCGCGGAGAGGCATCTATCGCCATGCTTCGCCGCCATCCAACCTGCGAGCCACCCACCAAGCGAGATGCCGACGAGATGCGCCTTGGCGATGCCGCGCGCATCCATGTAACCAATCAAGTGGTTGGCGAGATTGGTCATCACCAGTGGTTCATCGGGCTTTGCCGTGAAGCCGTGGCCCAGCATGTCGATCAAGTGCAGATCGAAATCGCTTGCGAGATGCGGCGCGACAGGCACGAAGGCTTCAAGATGTCCGCTCATGCCGTGCAAGAAGATGACGGCTTCGCCTGCGGGATTGCCCATAGTCATGGCGCGCGTCGACAAGCCCTTCACATCGATGTGTTCGACCTTGAATGGATGGCCGAGAAGCAGTGTCCAGTAGCTCATGCCATCGGTCCTTGTCTGGAGAGGCTTGCATACGTGTCGGACATCGCATCGAGCGTTTCAGGCCATTCGCTCAGCACCTCGCGTCGTTCTCCAGCGGCGCGCGGTTTACCCTCCCACCCGACTTGCTCCATGCCGCAATAGAGAAGCGCCGCATGGCCGCTCGGGTCCTGCACGAGCGCGGCGTAGTCGATGCCGGGGCGTAATTCGCGCGGAAGATCGGTGCGCACTTGAAGGCCGCGCCTGCGAAGCCACGCAACGGCGTCGCGCAATTGCTGGTAGGAGCCGAGCTCAATGCCAAAGCTGAACAGTTTGGTGCGTTGATCCAGTTCGAGTGTTCCGCGCAGCGCGGCGGGAAATAGCCCAATGACATGGTGATCAGCGCCGTGGCGGAGAAAAGCGGCGCGATGCCCGCGCCAGATTATCGTCTCGGTGCAGACCAAGCCGAAATGGCGCGTGTAAAACGCCTCCGAGCGATCCACGTCTTCAACAAAGAGATAGACCGGTCCCAAGCGATTGATCGCGAACGGTCGTTGCAACATGACGCCGCCGACATCGTACGCGAATGGCGCGTCCTCGGCTGGCCTAAATCCGGCGCCCATATTCGGGTGGTTGGTTTCGGCGGCCTTGATCTCACTCAATTCCGCGCGCTCAGGCAGCTGCGGGGTGTAGTCCGGCATCGAATAGAGTTGCACGGGCTTGCTGCGACGGTCCCACCCGATTTGTTCGATACCGTAGAAGAGTTCGACCCTGAACCCATCGGGATCATAGGCGTAGACTGCCCAATTGCTTCCGGGAAAATCGCGGCCGTAGCGCCAAGTCTCGATGCCATTTTCTTTGAAGTAGGCGTTCGCGTCTGCGACTTCCTTCAACGTGCCGACTTGAAACGAGATCTGATTGACGGTGATGCCGCGTGCATAATGCGGTCCGCCTTGCTCTAAGAGGGCATCGATCTGCACGAGCGCATGGTGATCGGCGCCGTATGTTGTGAACCATCCAAGCGGCCTTGGAATGCCTGGTGGTTGCAGCGCATCGGTCTTGCGAAAGCCCAGATTGTCGACCCAGAAATCTGTGCACGCCTCGAGGTCGGTTTGCGAAAGTCCAATATGGCCGAGGCGTTGGATGTGAAACGGGCGCGCGAACCTAACGCCGCCCACGTCGTAGCTCTTCGAAGACACCTAACGCCTCCACCTGGATAACCGAGGCGGGAGGGTCGCAGGTGGATTGCTATTTCTGAAATAGATAGTTCTATTGGGTTATATCCGCAGTATGGATATAACCCATGCCGTCGCTCCGTTCGATCAATCTCAATCTCTTGCCGGTGCTGCAGGCGCTCTTGAGAGAGCGCAATCTCTCCCGCGCCGGCGTTGCGGTCGGGCTCTCCCAGCCCGCAATCAGCGCAGCACTCACCAAACTGCGCGCCGTCCTCAACGATCCGCTCCTTGTGCGACAGGGGCGGGGAATGGCGCTTACGTTGCGCGCGCAAGAACTGATTGAACCGGTCGATGCCATCTGCGCGGGCATAGAATCGCTGATCGCCAGCGAATTCGACCCGACGCTCTCGACCCGGCGTTTCGTAATTGCCAGTGCAGATTATGCCGTGGTGACGATAGCGCCCGAACTCATTCGTCAGCTGAAACAGCGCGCGCCGAAGATGTCGGTGCATTTCGTCGACATACCTCATCCCTCGCTTGAGCCTCACGCCGGCGAGGTCGATGTTTTCATCGTCCCAGACTTGCTTTTCCGGCACGCGAAATATCCAGCGCTGCGGCGTGTGCCGTTCATCGAGGATGATTTCGTAACTGTTATTGGCGCTGAGCATCCGCTCGCGCAGAAGCGAAGCCCAACGCGCGCCCACCTCTTGGCGCAAGATTATCTGATGTATTATCCGGCGCTCTCGTCACTGGATGCAGCGGTTGCGGATGCAGTCACAGGGCGCGCAGAACGCGGGCGTCGCGTGGTCGCACAGATCCAACAATTCAGCCTACTGCCAATGCTGGCCGTCGAGACTTCGTCTGCGGCGATCGTTCCGCGTCGTGTCGCCGAATATATGCAGTCTCATGTCGACGTTCGGATTCTTGAGGACGGACCTTTGCCGGTTCAATTGAAGTTGGCGCTCGCCTGGTACGCCAGCGCCGAAAGCGATCCTGCGCATCGCTGGTTTCGCAAGCTTGTGCTGGAGCATTGCAAATGACCCGACAATTTGGCGGCCCCAGTTTGGGCGAATGTCCGGGTCCGCTCTCGCTACCGACGTCCGCGTTGAGCTGTATCCACGCCAGCGTCTGCTCTTGGGAATTGAGTAGCCTTGCGGTCACGTTTTGACCGAGATTTCCGTGCCGCCAAAAAGTGGCAAGTTGGCCGAAACAAACCCATTTGCCCAATTGCGCGCGAAACCGCGATAGGCGCTCCTGTCCTGAGGTGCGTGTCCAGACGAACCCGCCACTTCTTGTACGATTGCGAGAAAATGACTTCAGCATCGAAACGTCGAGCGATGAGCGCGCCCTCGCGCAAGTCCATAGGACCTTCCCGAGTGCCGTCATAGGCGAGCAGCACTTCGCGGTGCATTTCAGCCTTAGAACTGGTTGCCGAAGATGATCAAGTCCGATCACAAGGCGATCAGCGGCTTCATATTGCGTTCGAGCGACGTGAGCGGCGGAATGATGATTTCCCGAAGAGTGAGATCAAGTAGGCGCCGACGGGAGACCCACCCAATTGCCCAGGCCTACCGGAACCGCCATCACGGCAGGCTCGGCCTCGACGCCATAGATTGCACGAGCCTGCGCGGTCGCCGCCGTCAAATTGTCCGCCTTGATGACGATGACCGAGCAATAGCCGATCGGATCAGTCCCAACGGCCATACCGACGCTCTGCAAGTCAGCGACCAACAATACAGGGGCATTCCCATCTCCTGCCGGCGCGCGCGGGGGCGTCTTCGAGAACAACAAGTAGGTGCCGTCTCCTGAGCCGATGCCGTTCTTCCCAACATGTCCTTCCTTTGTCCATTCCCCACCCAGATTAGAGGGGCGCAACACTTCGACAGTCTGCCAGACTGGACCGGTATAAGGATCGTTCCGCATGAGTGCGATCGCCTCGGCCGCGTCGGCGGCCTCTATCCCGAAGATGCTTCCGGTCAACCCCGTTGTCGTGAGCATCGGGAGACCATCAATCGGCCCGAAAGGCGCGGCCAACATCAGCTGGTTCAGCACCTTCACCACATGATCTGTATGCGTTGGGAGTAACGACGCGCGCAACTCACCGGAGTCGGGTCGATCATCACACAAAGCCAGGAATATCATCGCGTTTCCCTTGATGCGTTTGTTAGGCGCCGGCGAATTCAATCCCAGCGCAATTGAACGCAGCACGCAGTCGCTTAGCGTCGACGGCACTGCGTTCAGCCGTTATGCAGGCATGGCGGCAAGGATTGCCTCGGTGCGCGCCTTGAACGCATCTTCCACAATGCGATCGGTGTGAATGTAGAGATTGTTTTCCTGTACGGCCTTGAGGACCATGTCGCGGAAGATTTCACCATATTCGGCGGCTCGGCCAGTTGGCTCAACCTCGCCAAGCTTGGGCGCATGTATGAACTCGCCCGCAAAGAACGCGTGCCGTTTATCATGCTGCAAGACGGAGCTGGCGCGCGCGCGCAAGAAGGCGACGGCGAAGGCATTCCCACCTTTAAGTGGTTCAGCGAATTTCGGACCTTATCGGGGCTTGTGCCAGTGGTTTCCGCAGTCCTCGGGCCGTGCGCGGGGCACTCGGCGTTGATGGCGTCTGGCGCAGACATGGTGGTCATGACGCGCGGTACGAGCATGTTGGCGGCAGCGGGCCCACGCATCGTGTCTCAAGCGACTGGCAAGAAGATCACCAAAGAGGAATTAGGCGGCGCCAGCGTTCATTGCGACATATCTGGCACTGCGGATATCGGCGCAGCCAACGACGCCGAGGCGATTGCCGCCGTGCGTCGCTACCTCTCTTATTTGCCGCAGAACGCCTACGCGTATCCACCGATTGTGTCCGAGTTCGCGCGACCGAAGCGGCAAGTAAACGACGTCTACGAGATTGTCCCTGCCGACAGCGGCGCGCCCTACAACATGCACGACCTCATGGACACCATCATTGATGGGGGCAGTTTCTTTGAGTTGAAGCAGGCCTACTCGCCGATGCTGTTGACGGGCTTCGCCACAATCGAGGGCCAATCCATCGGCATTGTTGCGAGCCAACCGGCAGTGGGTGCTGGTGCGCTGGTGGCGGACTCGTTGGTCAAGTTCAGGAAGTTTGTCGACATCTGCGACAATTTTCATGTGCCGCTGCTTTTCCTGGTTGATGTGCCGGGCGCGGTGCCAGCGCGAGAAGAAGAGGAGCGCGGTGTTCTGCGCCAGAGCATGGCGGCGGCGCACCTCATGGCGCAGGTGACGACGCAAATGATCTCCGTGGTGGTGCGCAAAGCCTACGGAGTTGCAGGGTCGGTGATGTGCGGCGGCTCATCCGGACAAACTGTAGGCCTCTGCTGGGCGACCGCCGACATGAGCAGTCTTCCGCCAATGTCGCGGACGATGGTTGCGTCACATCTCGCAGCAAATCTTGATGAATATCGCGCCAGCACTGACCCGCTTCGGAGCACGAATTCGCTCTCGTTCGACGACGTGATCGAGCCCGCCGAGACGCGGCAGCGAATTTTGGCGGCGCTAAAGCTTGGCGCTAACCGGCGCACCGAGGCGCCTGTGCGCAAAACGCGTCACGGGATTATGCCTTGATATGACGGCTCCACTTCATCCTGACGCGGAAATGTTTCGCCCGTTTTCGAGCGTGTTGATCGCCAATCGCGGTGAGATCGCTGTTCGCATCATGCGAGCAGCGAAAGCGAAAGGGTTAGAGGCTATTGCGGTCTTTAGCGACGCCGACGCCGATGCGCCGTTCGTGCGCGCGGCCGATCGTGCAGTGCGCATCGGGCCGGGACCAGCGCTTGCTTCTTACCTGAACCTGGACGCCATCATCCACGCGGCGCGCAGCGCGCGCGCGGAGGCGATCCATCCGGGTTATGGCTTTCTATCGGAAAATGCGGAATTCGCGCGCCGCGTGCGCGCCGCGGGGATAAATTTCATTGGCCCGCGCGCCGACACGATCGAAACTATGGGAGATAAGGTTGTTGCGCGAAAGCTCGCTCTAAGCGCTGGGTTGAAGTGTCCGCCGAGCTTCGACGAGACTGACGCTGACGATAAGACATTCGCGTCTGCTGCGGATCGGATCGGCTATCCCTTAATGGTGAAGGCAGTCGCTGGCGGCGGCGGACGCGGCATTCGCAAGGTTGGCAAGAAATCAGAATTGGCCGCTGCGCTTGCCGCGGTGCGTGCAGAAGCGGGCGCGGCGTTTGGCAATTCGCAGTTGGCGCTGGAAAAGTACATCGCCAAAGCGCGTCACATCGAGATCCAGATTGTCGGTGACGGGCACGGTGGAATTTTTCACGTCGGTGAGCGCGATTGCTCGGTACAGCGCCGCCATCAAAAGCTCATCGAAGAAACGCCATCTCCGGCCGTGGATACCGCGCTTCGAGGCAAGATGGCGGAAGCGGCGATGAGCCTCGCGCGCGCTGTCGGCTACATTGGCGTCGGCACCGTCGAATTCATGGTTGGCGCTGACGGAGAATTCTACTTTCTAGAAGTGAATCCACGTCTGCAAGTCGAGCATCCTGTCACCGAGTTGGTTTACGGCGTCGACATTGTTGGTTTGCAGCTCGATATCGCGCGCGGCAGGGCGATCGAGAAGACATGGCCCGATGAGCCGCAGGGGGTAGCGATTGAAGCGCGGTTGCTCGCGGAAGACGCGCGGCGCGATTTTGAACCGCAGACGGGTGAGATATTGAGCTTCTCGCCATCGGACGCCGCGGGCATACGCGTGGACCATGCCCTGTGGGCTGGTGCGGCCGTGCCCGTCTTTTACGACAGTATGATCGCCAAGATCATTGCCCATGGCCGTGACCGCGAGGAGGCGCGTTTGCGTCTCTCCAGAGCTCTCTTCGACACCAAGGTATTGGGCGTTCGCACGAGCGCCGAGTTCGTTCGAGAGATCGTGCGTTCCACTGCGTTCGCTTCGGGTGAGTACAGCACGGAATTCTTGGCGTCTTACCATGCCGCGCCAGAATCGACGCCTTCGCTTCGCCGTGTGTCGATCTGCGCGCTTATCTCCGCAGCTTTCGCGGGCGCGAGCGGACGCCGAAACGCCGTGCCTTCGCTTGCCTCGTTCTTGGGAGTCGAAAGTCGCGTTGATTTTGTCATGGACGGAGCAGTGTGTGAGGCGCGAGTGTCGCGCGCTGGGGATCATTTTCTGATCCAGTGGAGGGACGATCGCGCTGATGCGTTGATTGTCGCGCTCGAGGAGAACTCAATGCGAGTTCGTGTTGACGGCGTTGAAGAAAGCGTGAATTTCGCATTCGACGGCGAGAACATCTATTTCGCGGCAGAGAGCCGCCAGTCGGTATGCGCGCCCTTCCGCAAGAGCAGTCAGATTGCAGTCGAGGTTCGCGAACACTTAGTCGAAGAGAATGCCGTCATCCGGATTTTAGCGCCGATGGGGGCGCTGGTTTCAAAAATACTCGCGGCCCCCGGCGAGCGGGTGGAAGCCAACACTTGCGTGGTTCGAGTCGAAGCTATGAAGATGGTGCATGATGTGGCGACGCCGCGCACCGGTGTTGTTCGCAAGGTGCTGGTGTCGCCGGGCGATCACGTCAGCCGCAGTCAAGCTATGCTGGAGATCGAGGTCGGCGAAACTGCGTCCGGCGCTGCGAGCGCTTGACGGCTACGCGCTCGTCCATGCCGCCACGCCGACGAGGCCGCAACGTCGCCTCGCGTCCGGTAGTCACACTAGTTGTAGAATCTGAACTCAGCTTCCCGTGAACAACCCGCTCAGAATCCACAACTAGCGCGCCGATGAACGCATCTTGGACGAAGTGAAACACCAGCCCGGACGCTTCGTCTCAGTCCCCGATTTCGAACCGCTCGTAAGCCCAAAAGCCCGTGCAACCATCTGCACTTAGCATCAAATCTGGCGGAGAGGGAGGGATTCGAACCCTCGATACGCTTGCACGTATTCCGGTTTTCGAGACCGGCCTGTTCAGCCACTCCAGCACCTCTCCGGAGCTCAGATGTTGCGCTCGGGCCGGGCGGCCGGAGCAGGGCGGCGGCTGGCGCCCTCGCTGGCGGACCAGCGCCCGTTTCCGGGAAGGCGGGAGCCTTAGTGCAAACCGGGCGCGGGATCAATTCGTCCCGCGCTTACGTCAAATCTCATTTTAGACGGCCCGATCTGGCGGCTGCCTTGAAAGCCGCGCTCCAACCGCGCATCCAGCTTCGCGACACATGAGCTTGTTCGATTTCAACCGTGCTTTGGTGCGCGCCGCGCCGGCTTCGGTGGTGGACGGACTGCGCGCCGTTGACCACGGCGCCCCCAGCCTCGACGGCGTGCGTGCAGAGCAGGCCGCCTATGTCGCCGCGCTGGAGGCCGCGGGCGCCAAAGTCGAGATGCTCCCGGCTTTGGAGGCGTTCCCGGACTCCATTTTCGTCGAGGACGCCGCTCTCGTGTTTTCTGGCGCCGCGATCGTGCTGCGGCCAGGCGCGCCGTCGCGGCGCGGCGAAGCGGCGGCGATTGCGCCTGAACTGGAAGCCCGGTTCGCGCGCGTGCTTCATCTCGATCAAGGCACGGTCGACGGCGGCGACGTCCTCACCACGCCGCGCGGTGTTTTCATTGGCGTTTCCGCGCGCACCTCAGCGGAAGGCGCAGACGCGCTCACCCGGCTTCTCGCCGAAATCGGCCTCGAGGGCCGCCCGGTCGCCACGCCGCCCGGCGTGCTCCACTTCAAGTCCGATTGCTCGATGCTGGACGAGGAAACTATGTTCGCTACCCCGCAGCTCGCCGCCTCCGGCGTGTTCGAGGGCTTCCGCGTCGTGCCGACGCCGCCGGGCGAGGAGGGCGCGGCCAATCTCATCCGTGTCGGCGGCCAGGTCCTGTTAAGCAACACCTTCCCGCGCGCGGCGGCACTGCTCGACAGCCTGAACTACCGCCTCACGGCCCTGCCAACCGCCGAAATCTCCAAGATCGACGCGGGTTTATCCTGCATGTCGCTGCGCTGGCGGGACTAGGCCACGCCGCCCCCGCGGCGGTGGTAAATTCCCGCAAAAACCCAGGCCGTTTCGGTTGACGCCGCCCCAGCCATTCCTTTATATCGCCGCTCCCCGCCCGCGCGAGCTCCGCACGGGCGTGTTTAATTTGTGCGCGTTTAGTTTTTGGAAGTGGTCCGATGTTCGCGGTGATCAGAACCGGTGGCAAGCAATACCGGGTCGGCAAGGACGACGTGATCGTCGTCGAGAAGCTCGTGGGCAAGGCGGGCGACTCCGTGACCTTCAGCGACGTGCTAATGTCGGGCGACGGCAAGGCCGTGAAGCTC
The DNA here is from genome assembly GCA_047601265.1 of Terricaulis sp. GTDB lineage: Bacteria > Pseudomonadota > Alphaproteobacteria > Caulobacterales > Aquidulcibacteraceae > Vitreimonas. The sequence goes on along the minus strand of JASGJR010000001.1, from coordinate 1,909,005 downwards.
GGCGAGGCGCTCGAGGGCGTCACCGTCACCGGCAAGATCGTCGACCACAAGAAGGGCGACAAGGTCGTCATCTTCAAGAAGCGCCCGCGCAACACCTATCGTCGTCGCCGCGGTCACCGCCAAGACGAGACCCACGTGCAAATCACCGCCCTCGGCGGCAAGTAAGCCAGAGAAGAATAGGCAAGCGTCATGGCGCACAAAAAAGCAGGCGGTTCATCGCGCAACGGTCGCGACAGCCAAGGCCAACGTCTCGGCGTGAAGCGCTTTGGCGGCCAAGCGGTCAATGGCGGCGAGATTCTCGTGCGTCAGCGCGGCACCAAATTCCACCCGGGCCACAACGTCGGCCTCGGCCGGGATCACACGCTCTTCGCGCTTTGTCAGGGCTCCGTCGCCTTTGCCACGAAACGTGATGGCCGAACCTACGTGTCGATTATGCCGGCACAGGTAGCGGCGGAATAAAAAGGCGGTTCGAGAAGTCTTCGGATCGCCTCAACAGGGCGATCCGGTTCCCGAAATCAGCGTGGGGCGCCCGGATCAAACGGCGCCCTTTTTCTTTGCCCCGCGCAACTTTGAGCCAGGGAGGCTCGTTATGCGGGACGTGATCGAGATCGAAACCAAACGGCTGAAGCTGCGGCGTGTGCGCATGAGCGATGCGCCGCGTATTGCGCAGTTCTGCAACGATCCCGGCGTTGGCCGCATGCTTGCGCAGACGCCGTTGCCGTACCTTGAGGCCGCTGCCGAAGGCTGGATTCTCACGCTCAATGCGCGCCGTCCGCTGCAACAGGATTTTGTCTATGCCGCGGTGCTTCCCGGCGAAGGCTTGATCGGCGTCATCGGCGCCGACCAGCGCAACAAGGGCGAGTTCGAGATCGGCTATTGGTTTGGCCGCCCGTATTGGGGGCAGGGCTACGGTACCGAAGCGGTCGGCGCTTTTGTCGCCGAAGCGCGCCGGCTCGGTCCGCTCGCAGCCGGCCACTTCGTCGACAATCCCGCCTCGGGCCGGCTCTTGAACAAGGTCGGCTTCGAATACACTGGCGAGATCAAACGCATGTTCTCGATGGGCCGCGGCGAAAGCGTCGACAGCAAACGCATGCGCTATCGCGACGCCGGCGCCAACGGCGGCAAACGCGCTGCCGCCTTCGCATAAAGGCGTTCCCCCTCCCCTCAAGGAGAGGGGGAATGGGCCGCCTTGGAAATACCGTTCAACATGCTTAGCTAGCGGGAAGGAGCTCAAAAACATGGGTCTGCGCGTAGCCGTCGTCGGCGCCACAGGGAATGTGGGCCGCGAAATGCTGGAAATTCTGCAGGAGCGGCTGTTTCCCGCTGACGAGGTGTACGCGATCGCCTCGCGCCGCTCGGTCGGCACGGAAGTCAGCTACGGCGACAAGACGCTGAAGGTCAAAGACATCGAGGCGTTCGATTTCGCGTCCGTCGATCTCGTGCTGATGAGCGCCGGCGGCGCCGTCTCGAAAGAATGGTCGCCCAAGATCGGCGCGCAAGGCGCGGTGGTGATCGACAATTCCAGCGCTTGGCGCATGGACCCGCGCGTGCCGCTGGTGGTGCCGGAAGTGAATCCCGAGGCCGTGCTCGGCTACGAAAAACTCAACATCATCGCCAACCCGAATTGCTCCACCGCGCAGCTCGTCGTCGCGCTGAAGCCGCTGCACGACAAAGCCAAGATCAAGCGCGTTGTGGTCGCCACCTACCAATCCGTGTCCGGCGCCGGCAAGGACGCCATGGACGAACTCTGGACGCAAACGCGCGCGCTCTACGTCAATGACGAGATCACCAAGGAACACTTCACCAAGCAGATCGCCTTCAACGTCATCCCCCACATCGACGTGTTCATGGACGACGGCTACACGAAGGAAGAATGGAAAATGGTGGCCGAGACCAAGAAGATCTTGGATCCGTCCATCAAACTCACCGCCACCTGCGTGCGCGTGCCGGTGTTCGTCGGCCACTCCGAAGCGGTGAATGTCGAATTCGAAAACGAGATCAGCGCCGAAGAAGCGCGCGAAATTCTGCGCGAAGCGCCCGGCGTCGTCGTCATCGATAAAAGGGAAGACGAGGGTTACATCACCCCCGTCGAAAGCGTCGGCGAATTCGCCACCTACGTCTCGCGCATTCGCGAAGATGCAACCGTCGACAACGGCTTGGCGCTCTGGGTCGTCAGCGACAATCTCCGCAAAGGCGCCGCGCTCAACGCCGTACAAATCGCCGAACTCATGCTCAACCGGGGTCTGTTCAAACGCTTAGCCGCCGCGTAGAGGGCACCCCCGTCATTCCAGGGCGATGCGCGGCATCGAACCCGGAACCCTAGGGCAAGTGTGGATAGATGTGCATCTATCCAACACAAAGCGCGATGCGCAAAGGTTGGAGCGCGCCTCCCGGCGCGCATTCACGCTTATGCTTCAAGCATTTCCGTCATGCGCCACGGCGTGGCGCGCTCCAACTTATAAAAACTTGCGCCAATCAATCCGACCGCAGCAAAACCATGCGCACAATGCATCCATCGTTCCGCATGAAGAGCAGTTGGCCATGTTCACCAATGCGACGAACGAGGTGATTGAACGCGAAGCGCTTTGGATTTCTTCCCCCGCTTGCGAGGGAAGTGGCGAGCGAAGCGAGCCGAAGGGGGAAACTCCCTCAGCCTGCTTCGCCGCAAATTCCGAAGCGCCAAGCCCGCCATAAGAGCTCCCTTGCGGAGCCAAAGGCGGGAGATCGTGGGACTGGTGCGAACACACCGGCCAGCGCGTCTGCGGCGTCCGAAATAAGGGTGCGAACAGCGCCCCCCGTTCGAGCTGCTGCACAACAATCACGGGACGCGGATCATTCGCGTTACACGCGCCGTAAGGCGCAACTTACTCAACGCGGTTGATCCGCGTCCCGCTCTTCATCCAAGAGCGCCCAACGTCCAGCGCTTCGACTCCGGAAGCGCATAGCGCTGACTCGCGCCTTGCGTTTTTGCTGTCCAACGAAATTCCCTGACATCGCCGGTTACAAAATGTGTACGCCGCCGCGCGCGTACGTGATGGCGCGCAAGCGCAGAATCTCTATCTAAGCGGGCGAGGGGAAGCGCGTGACCGACATCGCCATCGCACAGCCAAGCGACGCCGAACTCGACGTCATTCACGCAGCGCTTGCCGAGACATATTGGTCGCCCGGCATCCCGCGCGACATCGTCGAACGCGGCTTCCGCAATTCAATGGTAGTGCTCGCGCGCGACGAAAACGGCGCATTGATCGGCTGGGCGCGTCTTGTCACCGACAGGGCCACGTTCGCCTGGCTCTGCGACGTCCTGGTTCTGCCGGAATATCAAGGCCGCGGCATCGCCCGCGCATTGGTGCGCGCGTTTCGCGCTCATGCCGAGCTGCAAAATCTCCGCCGCTGGATTCTCGGCACGCGCGACGCGCACGGCGTCTACGCGGCGCTTGGCTTTCAGTCCGTTGCCGCGCCGGAGCGTTTGATGGAAATCCGCAATCCTGTGCCTTACGGAATTCCCGTATGACCGACACCGCGCTGCCGCTTGCGCAATCCGACGCCGACAAGCGCGCGGGCTTTATCGCCGCAGCGTTCGCCTACACGTTCTGGGGCTTCCTGCCGGTTTACCTGCATCTGCTGACCTTCGCCGATGTGCGCGAAGTCCTCGGCCAGCGTGTGCTGTGGTGCGTGCCGGCGGCATTGCTCGCCGTGTTCGGCATGTTGGGATGGCGCGCCGGCTGGGGCGAGATCGCCAAAGCGCTCAATCCGCGCATGCTCGGCACGCTGGCGATGTCGGCAATTTTCATTTTCATGAACTGGGGCCTCTACGTTTGGCTGGTGATGACGCAGCGTGTGATCGAATCCTCGCTCGCCTATTTCCTGACGCCGCTCGTTGCCGTGGCCGTGGGTGTGTCGCTCTACAAGGAGCGCATCACCAGCGCGCAAACCGCCGCTCTCGCGCTCGCCGGTTTTGGCATTCTCGTGCAAGGCTTCGCCCTTGGCGCGCCGCCCTGGATGGCGCTCGCGCTCTGCGCAACCTGGTCGGCCTACATCGTCATCCGCAAGGGCGCGCAAGTTCACGCCGCGGTCGGTCTCTTGATCGAAACCATCGTGCTCGCACCAATCGCGGCGGGTATGTTGTGGTGGGCCGCGCAAGCCGCGCCGCTCGCCTTCGGAACAAGTCCGAGCCACACATTCTTGTTGTTACTCGCCGGTCCCGCGACCGCGATTCCGCTCACCGTCTTTGCTTGGGGCGCGCGGCGCGTGAGCTTTACAACGCTGGGCCTGCTGCAATTTTTGGCGCCAACCATTCAGTTCGCCACCGGCATTGCCTTTGGCGAACCGTTCACGCCGCTGCGTGCGGCTAGTTTCGCGCTGATCTGGATCGGTCTAGCTTTGTTCAGCTGGGACACGATCCGGCGCACACGGATAGCATGATTTATTACGCCATCGGCGACGTTCACGGCGAGAAGGCCAAGCTCGACGATCTGCTCGCGCAAATTGCCGGCGACGCGGGCGGTCGCGCGCACAAGATCGTTTTCCTTGGTGATCTCATCGATCGCGGCGACGACAGCCGCGGCGTCGTCGCTACCGCGATGCGGCTTACCGGAGAAGGCCGCGCCATCGCCGTCAAAGGCAACCACGAAGAACTGATGCTGCACGCCTATGAGCGCGACGACAGCTTGGGGCTTTATCATTGGGCAAATAATGGCGGCGATGAAACCATTGCCTCCTATGAGCGCGACAACGGCAAGCAAGATCATTGGCGCGAGGCGATCGACAAAACCCATATCAGTTGGCTGAAGACGTTGCCCGTGATCCACCGCGATGAGGCGCGCGACATTCTCTTCGTTCACGCCGGCATCGACCCGCGCCGCTATCCCAACGATCCCGAAGAGGTGCGTCTTTGGACGCGCTCACCAATCTTCTATCGCTCGGACTCTTGGCCTGATCGCCCCGAATTGCGCGATCTGCTCGTGGTGCACGGCCACACGCCGACGCGCGACTCCGAACCTGAACAGCAACGCCGCCGCATCAATGTCGATACCGGCGCCTGCTTCGGCGGCCCGCTTACGTCTGTGGTGCTGGAACCGGATCGAGCGCCGCGGTTTCTGAAGGCGCCTTAGCTGTGAGCACGCGCCGCAACGCCACCAACAACACGGCCCATGCCGAAATCGGACACAGTGGAAAACCCGCAAGCGGTCCAAGCGCAACTGTGTACGCCGACCCCCAGGCCAATGCTTGCGCCACGAATTCCAGCCGGTTGCGCGGCGCGCCGAGGCACGCAGCGCCAACACCGAGGAGGGCGAAGTCGTAGAAGTAGAGATACGGAGACATCAGCAGCGTCGCCGCGCAAAACGCAGCGCACTGTGCTTGCCAATCGCCCTTGCGGAAAACGACGGCGCTTGCAGCCAAACCCAGCGCTGCACTGATGCCGTGCACCACCCACGCCTGGGGAATGGTCAGTCCGATGGCGCGCATATTGCCGAACAAGCTCGCATATGTCTGCTTGGCTACATGCACGCCGAAGATGAGATCCGCCGATGGGCCAAGGTTTTGATAGAAACGCAAATAGGAGGGCCAGCCAAAAACCAACCCCGCCGTGACGCCAAGCGCCACAATCGAGATCGTCGCTGCTGCGAAATTCTTCCAGCGTCCGGAGAGCGCCAGGAAGATCGGCCACAACACCGCGAGGTGCGGCTTGATCGCCAACAGCCCGACGATCGCGCCGCTCAAGCGCGGCCGCTTGTCGAGCCAGAAGAGCGCCAACCCGTTGAGGCCGGCGATCAGCAACAATTCTTGTACGGTGCCGATATGATAGACCGCCGCCGGCAGCGTGCAGGCAAAGATCATCGCCCGATTGTCCGGCAACAATTTGCGCGCCGTCCACAGATAGAGCGCGCCGGTCAGGACCAGAAAGGTGATTGCCGCCCAATTGTACGGAAGCAGCCCGAGCGGCGTGATCAGCAGCAGCAGGATCGGCGGCGAATTGTACGGCGCCATCACATGCATGTTCGGCACGGCGCTCACTTGCACCTTGGCCAAGAACACGCGGTCATGAATGTCGGCGACGTGACCTTGCAGCGTTGCCTTCGCCGCGCTCCAGAAGGCGATGAAGTCGCCGTAAAGCGGATGGCCGTCCACCAGGAGATTGTTGATCACCCCATAGGTACGCGAAGCCATCACTACCAGCAGCACAAACGTGCAAGCGATGGCGAGCGATTCCGCCGTCGATCTTCTCAGAAGCATTGGTACAGGGCCTCGATGAGTTTGAGCGCGCGGGGGTCGCCCATAATGTGATGCGATTGTTTGTTCATCACATAGCCGACCGATACGCCCGCGATAGGGTCGCCAAAGCCGCAGGAGCCGCCGGCGCCGGAATGGCCGAGCGCTTCGGGGTTTGGGCCGTAGAAGGCGTTGGAATTGCCGATGACGCCCGCGCGCCAATCGACGTTGAAGGGGAGCACCAGGTCGTCGCCTTCCCACACGCGCGTCGTGAGTTTCCCGAATGCGTCGCGCGACAAAACGCGATTGCCGGCAATCTCTCCGCCGGTCGCGTAAATCTCGTAAAGTCTGGCTATCGCGAGAGCTGTGCCGTGACCATTCGCAGAAGGTATTTCAACCTTGCGCCATTGCGTAGAACCGCGCGTCGGCGCCGCCCATGGCGTGAAGAACGCAGCTTTGCGCGCCGGCGTGATGGTCCCGAAGTCGCCCGCGCGCACCGGCTTTTTCATCTCGGACACGCGCTGATGCTCGCTCTCCGGCGTCCCGATCTGAAAATCGATGCTGATCGGCGCGCAGATTTCGTCGTGAAGGATCGCGCCAAGCGAGCGCCCCGACGCGCGCTGCGCAATTTCACCGGCGATGTAACCCCAAGTCATGGGGTGATAGCCGCTCGCGCTACCGGGCGGCCACAATGGTTCAAGCGCAGCGATTGCTTCAGCGCACGCGGGAGGATCGAGCCAGAGGTCTGGATTGATCGGATTAAGAAAGCCCGGCACGCCCGCCTGGTGCGCCAGAGCTTGCGCGATCGTCAGTCTGTCCTTGCCGTGCGCGCCAAACGCGGGCCACAACCGCGCGACTGTATCACCATAGGCGAGCAGACCGCGATCAACGAGCCACGCCAGCACGATGGCGCTCACCGCTTTCGTCGTCGAGTAGACCGGCACGATGGTGTTCTGGTCCCATGGTCGCGTCAGTTCGCGATTGGCCCAACCGCCCCAGATATTGACGATGACTTCGCCGTCGCGCACCGCCGCAAAACTCGCGCCAAGCTCCTCGCTCAGCTGTGCCGCAAACACGTCGCGCACGCGCTCAAAACCCGGCGCCACAAGCCCGCTGACCATTCAGACAATCTCCAGCGCGCGCGCCCGCGGCCACGTCACCGGCTCGGCCAGCACATCTTGCGCGCCGGGCAGCAGCAGATCTTCGCTCTCCGCCGCCAGCGAACGCACGATCACATCGTACACCGCGCCGGTCGCGGCCTCGAGCGCAACCGCCGGCGCTTCGCCCCGCACGCGGCGGCCGACGAAGAGCGCGGTGAGCAGGTCGCCTGTGCCTTTCGGCGCGCGTGGCAGCCGCGCGGTTTCGCAGAACCAGTCGCCCGTCGGCGCCGCGAACAGATTGCCCATGCCGATCGCTGTGCGGATCGAGGTGCACAATGTGGGTTTGCCGATGCGCCGCGCTGCGTCACGCGCCGCGGTCAGCGAGTTGATCGTCCGGCCCGTCATCAAGCCGAGCTCAAACGCATTCGGCGTCAGCCAATCGGCATGCGGCGCCAAGCCGTTGAGCATCGCGTCCGCCAGTTCGTCGCGCACGAACAACTTACCGTCATCGCCGAGGACCGGATCGCACACAAACACGGCCTTGCCGTTTGCGGCCTTCACCCGCTCGACCGCATCCAGCACTACAGCCACCTGGTCGCCGTCGCCGAGATAACCGGTCAAAACCGCGTCGATCTCGCCCAGTACGCCATCGGCGGCCAAGCCGTCGAACAGCGACGCCAACGTCTCCGCGGGAATAGGTCCGCCGCCCGGAGGTCCATGATCGGGCCGGCGTCCAAGGATCGTCGTCGGCAATTGCCACACGCGCACGCCAAGGCGCTCCATGGCGAACGCCGCGACAGAATTGCCAACGCGCGCGCCGGCAACCTGGCTTTGGATCGACAAGATCGTTTTCACGCGGCTAAGAACCTTCGGGCGCAGGCGATATCCGCCAGCGTTACGTTTACGAGCTTCCAATGACAACAGCACGTCCGCGCCGCTCCTGCCTTTATATGCCCGGCGCCAACGCCAAAGCGCTGGAAAAGGCCAAGACGCTTGCCGCCGACGTGTTGATCCTCGACTTGGAAGACTCCGTTGCGCCCGAATCCAAGGAGCTGGCGCGTGCGCAGGTGAGCGCCGCTGTGAAAGCTGGCGGTTACGGCAAGCGCGAGGTGATCATTCGCGTAAACGGCCTCGCGACGCAGTGGGGCAAGGACGACGTCGCTGCCGCCTGCGCCGCTGGGCCAGATGGCATTCTCGTGCCCAAGGTCGAGAGCGGAGCCCAGGTGCGCGAACTGGACGCCGCGCTTACGGCTGCGGGCTTGCCGAAGACGGCGTTGCTGTGGGCGAACATCGAAACGCCGCGCGCCATCTTGAATATCAACGACATTGCCGCCGCCGCTAAGGATACGCGCCTCGCGTGCTTCGTCATGGGGCTAAACGATCTGGCGAAGGAAACTCGCGCGCTGCAGCGGCCCGGCCGCGCCGCGTTTCAAACTGCACTCTCTCTGTGCGTGATGGCTGCGCGCACCGAGGGGCTGGTCGCCATCGACGGTGTGTTCAACGACATCGCCGACGCCGCAGGCTTTGAAGCCGAGTGCCGCCAAGCGCTCGAGTTCGGTTACGACGGCAAAACTCTGATCCATCCCTCGCAAGTGGACGGCGCTAACACGGTGTTTGCGCCCACCGCCGAAGAGATCGATCGCGCTCGCGTGATCATCGCTGCGTTCGCACTGCCGGAAAACGCCGGCAAAGGCGTCATCAAAGTCGACGGTAAGATGACGGAGCTGCTGCATATGCATGAAGCGCAGCGCGTCGTCGCAGTGGCGGAAGCGATTGCCGCTACAGCGTGAGCGCAGGTTTCGCCAGCATCAGCCAGACGATCGTCAGCACGGCGAGAAAGGCGGGAAATCCGCATGCGAACCAGAGGCGGTAGAGCCGGTGGTACAATGGTGGCAACGGTGCGCCGGCTACTGTCGCGGCCTCCGCTAGACGCCACATGCGATGCTGCATCCATACGACCGGAATCCAAAACGCACCGGTCAATGCATAAAGCGCCAACGAAAGCTGCAACCACGCTGTGTGCACAAGATCCCAACCCACAGCGTTTGCAAGCAACGCCCCGGTGATCGGCTGAATGATCACCGCCGACGCCGTGAATATCCAATCGGCAATCACCACAATGCGCGCGGTGTGCGCAATGAGCGCGGGTTGCCCGGTGCGATGCGCCATCACCATGAAAAAAGCGATGCCGGCGCCGGTGCCCAGCAACACGCAGGCGCCGATCACATGCGCCCATCGCAACAAGATTGCCCAGTCCATCCGCGCGCTCCGGACGCTTTGTCCCATATCCTCGCGCACCGCGCAGCGTTATTCTCTAGCGATGCAATGGGACGCGATCGCCGCCCCCGATCTGAAACACGATTTGATCCTTTTCGACGGCGATTGCGTGCTGTGTTCGCATTGGGCGCGCGTGGTGCATCGGCGGGATGTCGCGCATCGTTTCAAATTCGTCGCCATTCAATCGCCCTACGGGCGCACGCTCGCGGCGCGCTTTCGCATCAATCCCGAGACGCCGCAAACCAATCTCGCGGTGATTGAAGGCCATGCGTATTTCAAGGCGGACGCAGCGCTTGCGATCCTCGCCGTGTTGCCGGGCGGCAGCTGGACACGACTGGCGCGCATTGCGCCCCGCCTGTTGCGGAACTGGATTTACGATTTTGTCGCCGCGCGCCGCTACGCTTGGTTCGGCCGCCGTGCGCAATGCTGGGCGGGCGATCCAGCCTTGCGGGATCGCATCATCGAGACATCGCCATGAAGCGCGTGCTGGTTGTGGGCGGCGCGGGCGTGTTCGGCTCGCGGTTGGCGCGCGGCCTGCGTGAAACCACCGATGCCTACGTGATCCTCGCAGGCCGATCCAAAGCGCGTGCGGAGGCTGCGAGGCGCGAGACCGGCGCACACGAAGCCGTCGCCCTCGACCGTGAGCAAGCGACGGCAGCGCAACTGGGGGCGATCGGCCCGGACTTGGTGATCGACGCGGCAGGCCCGTTTCAAGGCGCAGACCTGAGCTTTGCGCGCGCCGTCATTGAAGCGGGTGCGCACTATCTCGATCTCGCCGATGCACGCGATTTTGTCGCCGCGTTTCCGTCGCTCGACGCCTTGGCGCGCGAACGCGGCGTGTTCGCATTGACCGGCGCCAGTTCTACGCCGGCGCTGACGCATGCTGTTTTGGATGAATTGTGTCGGGGCTGGCGCCGCGTCGATGTTGTCCGCGCAGGCATAGCGCCGGCCAACAAGATGGACCGGGGCCCGTCGGTCATGAGGGCGATCTTATCGTGGGTCGGCGCGCCTGTTCGTGTATTTGAAAATGGCGAATGGCGCACGCGCGGCGGTTGGTCAGATTGCGGCATCATCGATGTGCCGCAGCTTGGCAGACGCCGCTTCGCTCTCGTCGAGACGCCGGACCTCGACCTTATTCCATCACGTTACACCACGCGCGATACGGCATGGTTCATGGCCGCGCTAGAATTGCCGCTAATGCAGCGCGGCATGGAATGTGTCGGCGCTCTGCGGCGCTGGGGCATCATTGGGAGTGCTCTGCCGTTTGCGGAAATTCTCCGGCGGGCGGGAAACTGGCTGCTGCCGTTCGGCAGCGATTGCGGCGGCATGATCGTCGAAGCGCTCGGGCGTGACGCCCAAGATCGGCCTCGCTATGCGCGTTGGAGCATGTTCGCGCCGAACGGAGAGGGCCCTTACACGCCAACGTTCGCAGCGTTGGCCACGGCGCGAAAGTACGTCGCTGGCGCGGCAATCCCGGCCGGCGCGGGCGCGTGCGTGGGTCTGTTGAGGCTTGAAGATTTCTCGGCGGACTTTTCCCGGCACGCGTTCACGACCGAGATCGAGAGTTCGCTAATGCTGGCGCCGTTTGATGTAGCGGCCGGCGACACGATGGATACGTTGCCAATGGCCATCCGCGAGGCGCATCGCGGTGGCCCCGTGACCCGTCTGCGCGGCCGCGCTTCGGTGCGTGGCGCCTCGTCACCCATTGCCGCCTTGGTAGCGCGCGTGTTCGGAATGCCGAAGGCAGCGAGCGACGTCCCCGTCGAGGTCACGATGCGTCTCTGGCCTGACAGGGAGGAGTGGCGTCGCAGCTTTGGCAGCCGGCATATGCGCAGCACGCTTGAGTATGTGGCGCCTGGAATCGTGCGCGAGAGTTTTGGGCCATTCAACTTCGATATGCGTCTCGATGCGACGGCGACATCGCTCTCCATGAAAGTCGTGGGTTGGCGCTTAGGGCCGTTGCCGATGCCCGGCTTCTTGGCCCCGCGTTCGGACGCCGTGGAATCTCAAGACCCGCAGGGGCGCTTCCGCTTCGACGTGCCGATCGAACTGCCTCTGATCGGACGGCTCGTGCATTATTCCGGCTGGTTGGACGCGGAAGAGGTTGAAGCCGCGCCCGCGGCGCCGGAAAGAGAAGCTGTATGAGCAAATCGAATCCGGGCCGTTTCTTTGAAGATTTCCGCGTCGGCGAGGTGATCGCACACGCGACGCCACGGACGCTGACGGAGGCCGACGCAGCGCTCAACATCGCGCTCACCGGATCGCGCTATGTGCTGTTCTGCGCCGATACGTTTGCGCAGGATTGCGGGTTACCGCAGGCGCCGATTGATCCGCTGCTCGTGTTTCACATCGTGTTCGGCAAGAGCGTGCCTGACATCTCCCTGAATGCGGTTGCCAATCTTGGCTACGCCGAGGGCAAGTTTCTGATGAAGGTCTATCCGGGCGACACGCTGTCGTCGTCGTCGGAAGTGCTGGGCGTGAAACAAAACTCCAACGGCAAGACCGGCGTCGTTACCGTACGCACCACCGGCGTCAACCAGATGGGCGAGCCGGTGCTCTCCTATGTGCGATGGGTGATGGTGAACAAGCGCGACGAAGCGGCGGCTGTAGAGAACGCGCCGCCGTCAACCCCGGCGCCGTTTGTGCCGGCTGCAGAATTGTTTGTGCCGCCGGACTTGGAATTCGGCGACTACAATACAGCGCTCGCCGGCTCGCCGCATTTCTTTGAAGACTACAAGGTCGGCGAGAAGATCGATCACGTCGACGGCATGACCGTCGAAGAGGCCGAGCATCAGCTGGCGACCCGGTTGTATCAAAATACTGCACGCGTGCACTTCGACGCGCTGGCGCAGCAAAGTTCGCGTTTCGGCAAACGCCTGATTTATGGCGGCGTAGCCATCTCATTGGCGCGGGCGATCGCCTTCAACGGACTCGGCAACGCCGCCTATATGTTGGCGATCAATGGCGGACGTCACGTCAATCCGCTGTTCGCCGGTGATACGCTCTATGCCTGGAGCGAGGTTCTGGGCGCCGAAGATCTCGGCAACTTGGGCGCGCTGCGTCTACGCTTGGTCGCCGCAAAGAACCGCTCATGCGCCGACTTTCCCGGCAAGAACGATGCGGGCGAGTACGATCCCGCCGTTGTGCTCGATTTCGACTACTGGGCTGCGATCCCGAAGCGAGCCTAGTCTTCTTCGTCATTGGTGGGCGCCGCGGTCATCGCTCCGCGCGCGGAAATGGTCAGTGTGGCGCCGGAGAGCATCGCCGCGGCGACCAGTGCGATGATCGTCGCCCAGAAGCCTTCCTGTTTTTCAATCCGCACCATGCCGTTGACGGAGTCGCCAAGATCGAGGTTCAGAGAATTGTGGTGCTTGCGCTCCTGACGCTCGACTTGCCGGTTCATCTGGCTTTTCAAGTCTTCGAAAGCACCGAACGAAAGCGCGATCGCCAGCAACGATGTCGCCAGCATGGTCGCCGCCGCGCCGCGCCGCTTGAATGCAAAACTCAATACCAGACCTAGTGCGATCACCGCAAACGCGGCGATGACATAGATTTCCGGCGCCGGCTTGTCCATTTGCTCCTGTGTGTGCGCGTTGCCGAATTGATCCTGAATGCCGTTGATCTGATCGCTCGGATGCAGGTGGCCGGTCATCATGTCCCAGCCGCTGCCGTGCACCAGTTCATTGCCGGAGCAGGAGACGAGGATCCAGGGCAAGAAGAAGCACAGCAGCGCCGCAAGTTTGGCGAAACGCGCCAGCGTGTTGAAGTTCGGCACGGCTTGCTCCTCAGTGCGTAGCGCTTTGCTGGGCGGCGATCCAGGCGTGAACGCGGGTGTTCAAAAGATCGATTGGCAACGCGCCGGCGCCCAACAGTTCATCGTGAAACGCCCGAATGTCGAAATGCGATCCCAGCGCTTCTGTCGCATCGTGGCGCAGCAGCTGAAAGTTCAGTTCGCCGACCTTGTAGGCCAGAGCTTGACCCGGCGTCGCGATATAGCGCTCGAGTTCCGTTTGGATATTGTGCGGTGACAAAGCAGTGTTCTGCGCAAAGCATTGCCGTGCGTGTTCGATGTCCCAGCCCATCCAGTGGATGCCCGTGTCGGCGACCAGGCGGCAGGCGCGCCACATCTCGTACGAGAGCCGCCCGAACTGCTCGTAGGGCGTGCGATACATACCCATGTCTTCGCCGAGTGACTCCGCATAGAGGCCCCAGCCTTCGATGAACGCAGTGACGTTGGCGTTGCGGCGGTAGTAGGGCAGCTCGCCTTGCTCTTGCGCCAGCGCGATCTGCAAATGATGGCCCGGCACGGACTCATGCAGTGTCAGCGCCGGTAGCTCATAGAGCGGACGCTGATCGAGATGGGTGAGATTGATCCAGAACGTGCCGCTCTGGCCAAGCGCGGGGCTGCCTTGGCTGTAATAGGCGGTGGTCGAGCCTTCAGCGTTCTCCGCGGGGATGACACGAATGCCGTAAGTGAGGCGCGGGAGTTTGCCGAAAAGGCGCGGCAGCTGGGCGTCGGAGCGCTTGGCGACCTCGGCGTAGCGCATCGTTAGCTCGTCGCCGGAATGGGCATAGAATTGCGGGTCGCTGTGCAGGAAGTTGACGAACGCAGCGAAGTCGCCGCGGAAACCGCTTTGGGCGATGACCTGATTCATCTCAGCACGGATTCGGGTGACTTCGCGTTCGCCGAGCGCATGCAATTGCTCTGGCGTCATGTCGGTCGTGGTGTAGGTGCGCGCGAGATAGCGATAATAGTCGCGTCCGCCCGGCATGGACGATAGGCCGATGCCGCGGCGCGCGTGCGGCAAATACTCGTCATGCAAAAAGGCGACGGTCTCGCGCTGCTTGGGCAGAATCTGGTTGGTGACGATGTCGCGTACCTCGGCGCGGTAGCGATCGGCGTCCGCCGCTGACATCGTGGAGGGCAAATGCTGAAACGGCACGAGCGCGGTGTCGGTCAGCGTTGCGAGGCTGGCTTGCGCGGCGTCCAGCGCGCGTTGCACGACGATCTGCGGCTGCGTGAAGCCGGCGGCTACGCCCCGGCGTGCATTGGCGAGATTTTGGTCATAGAAGCGCGGCATAAGCCGCAGGCGCGCGATGTAGGCTTCGGCGTCGTCGGCCGAATTGATCGGCGTAGCGTAAGCCATGAAACTGAGGACGCTGAAATAGCCATCGCCGTTGCTGATCGGCATGCGGCTTTCGTCAATGTCGATGCTCTCAATGCCTGCGCCGACCACGCGGAGCAGGAAAGCGCGGTTGATCGCGTCCTCGTCGGAAAGTCCGGTAGGAGAGATATGGTCGAGCTGAGCCTTGAGTGCCACTAAGTCGGCGCGCTGGGCCAATTGAGTCTCTCGCGAAACGTCCGGAAGCCGCCGCAGCGCTGCGCGGTCGCCTTCGCCGGAGGAGGTGATCGGGTCATAGTGGCGGCTGATGCGCTCGTAGGCTGATACGGCCGCAGCCACGGGGTTTTGAGCCGCGCTCTGCGCCGCCGCTGAGCCAACCATCAAAGCCATAACCGCGCATGCGACGAACTGACGGATCATGTTGGCCTCCCCACGGGGCGCAACCTACCGCCAAGGCGCTGCGCGGCAAGGTGATTGATTGACTTGAGGGGCCGCCTGCCTAATCTCCGGCGCGCAGATTCAGCCCCCTACATACAACGTCGAGAGGCGCTCATGGCCGGCGTGACCCGCCCGGAAGATAGACCCGTATCGCCCTTTCTAACGGTGTGGCGTTGGCACGTGACGATGGCGACATCGATCCTGCACCGCGTCACCGGTGTAGGGCTCTACGGCGGCCTCTTGCTGCTCTGCCTGTGGCTCATGGCCGTGGCCGGATCGAGCGACGCAAGTCAATACGCACGTGTCAGCGCATTCTTGTCGGGACCGATCGGCCAGATCGGCATGTATCTGCTGGTCGCGAGCCTCGCGTTTCATCTTGGCAACGGCATTCGCCACTTCGTGTTCGACAGCGGCGCGGGGTTGAAGCCCGCCGATGCCGATCTGTCTGCATGGTTTGTCATTCTGTTTGCAATCGCCGCGCCCATCGCGATGTGGGCGCTGGTCACGTTCGGAGTGTAGCGCCATGGCAGACGCGAAACGCTCCATGCGCACGCCTCTGGGCCGCGTGCGTGCGCACGGCGCCAGTGGTCAGGGCACCGGACATTTCATCAGTCAGCGCGTGTCGGCCATGGCGCTGCTGGTGCTGGCGACCTGGTTTGTGATCAGCGTCGCCGTGGGCATGCGCGGCCCCACCTACGGTGCGGCGATCGACTTTTTGACGCTGCCGCTCAACGCTGTTGGCGTAATTTTGCTGGTGGTCGTCGCTATCTATCACATGCAGATCGGCATGCAGGTCGTGATCGAGGATTACATCCATAAGCGGGTGACGCGTACGATCCTGCTGCTGCTCAACACCTTCGTTCCTATCGTCCTCGGCGCCGGTGCGATTTTCTCCGTGTTGCTCGTGAACTTCGGAAAGGCCTGACGTCTTGGCGGCTTACACCTGGATCGACCATACGTTCGATGTCGTCGTCGTCGGCGCCGGCGGATCGGGGCTGCGCGCAGCGCTCGGCGCGGCGCAGGCCGGCCTCAAGGTGGCGTGCGTCACCAAGGTATTTCCGACGCGCTCGCACACGGTTGCGGCGCAAGGCGGCATCTCGGCTTCGCTCGGCAACATGGGCGAGGATAAGTGGCAGTGGCACATGTACGACACCGTGAAGGGGTCGGACTGGCTGGGCGATCAGGACGCCATCGAGTACATGGTGCGCAACGCGCCAGCCGCTGTGTACGAACTCGAACACTGGGGCGTGCCGTTTTCGCGCACGGAAGACGGCAAAATCTACCAGCGCGCGTTCGGCGGCATGACGCGCAACTTTGGCGAAGCGGCGATCCAACGCACCTGCGCCGCGGCGGACCGCACCGGTCACGCCATGCTGCACACGATGTACGGTCAATCGCTGCGCCACAGCGTCGACTTTTTCATCGAGTTTTTCGCGCTTGACCTGATCATGGACGCTGATGGCAGCTGCCGCGGCGTCACAGCCTGGAAGCTGGACGACGGCACGCTGCACCGCTTCCGCGCGCAACGTGTTGTGTTGGCGACTGGCGGCTATGGGCGGGCGTATTTCTCCTGCACCAGCGCTCACACCTGCACCGGCGATGGCAATGCCATGGTGCTGCGCGCGGGCTTGCCGTTGCAGGACATGGAATTCGTGCAATTCCATCCGACCGGCATTTATGGCGCGGGTTGCCTCATCACCGAAGGCGCGCGCGGCGAAGGCGGCTATCTCACCAACTCGAACGGCGAGCGTTTCATGGAACGCTATGCGCCAACCGTGAAGGACCTCGCGCCGCGTGACATGGTTTCACGCGCGATGACTTTGGAAATTCGCGAAGGACGTGGCGTCGGACCGAAGAAGGATCACATCTTCCTCCACCTCGACCACCTCGATCCGAAAATCCTGCATGAGCGTTTGCCCGGTATTTCCGAGAGCGCCCGGATCTTCGCGGGCGTGGATGTGACGCGGCAGCCGATCCCGGTATTGCCCACCGTGCATTACAATATGGGTGGCATTCCGACGAACTATCACGGTGAAGTTCTCACCAAGAAGGGCGACGATCCTGATGCGATCGTGCCCGGCCTGATGGCGGTGGGTGAAGCGGCGTGCGTTTCGGTTCACGGCGCCAATCGCCTGGGCTCCAATTCGCTGATCGACTTGGTGGTGTTCGGCCGCGCAGTCGGTCTGCGTTGCGGCGAGGCGCTGCAAGCCAATGCCCGTCAGTCGGAATTGCCGAAGGACGCAGGCGACGCGCACCTCGCGCGCTTCGACAAATTCCGCAACGCGACAGGCAAGACGCCGACCGCGGCGCTGCGCGATAAAATGCAGCGCACGATGCAGAATACGTGTGCGGTCTATCGTACCGGCGAGAGCATGAAAGAGGGCGTCGATGAGATGGCCAAGCTCTGGACCGAGGCGCCGGACGTGCGCGTCACCGATCACTCCATGGTGTGGAATACCGATCTGGTGGAGACTTTGGAGTTCGACAATCTGATCGGCCAAGCCATCGTCACGGTGAATGGCGGTTTGAACCGCACGGAGAGCCGCGGCGCGCACGCACGCGAGGACTTCGCCGATCGCGACGACGAGCATTGGATGAAGCATACCTTGGCGTGGCTCGACATGAAATCGGGCGCGACGCGCATCGATTACCGCCCGGTGCACTCCAATACGATGACCAACGAAATCGAGCCGTTTCCGCCGAAAAAGCGCGTGTACTGATTCACCGCTTGTACGGCGCGCAGACATCGCCTTGCGTGCAGAAGTCCGGCCAGTTACCGCTCTCGCGCCAATACTGAACCAGGCCGTCGCGCTGCATCAGCGCCCAGAATTGCGGCGTCCGGCGAAGAGGCGCCCATTGCACCCGGAAGAGCGTGAAAAGCGTGCTGCGCTGCGCAGGGCCCCAGCGCTCGAGCAGGGATGCAGCTGCCTCCCAACGCTGCATGTCGGCAAGATAGCGTAAAGAGGTGTCGACGTTGTTCGCGTCCACGCTTGCGAGGATCTCCTCCGCGCTTGGCGCGCGTCCGTGGCCTGACATCGCCAAGAGCGTGCGTGTGCCGAGAGAAAGATCGGCATGCAGCCAGCCCGTCCCCTGCAAAAACTTGAACGCGTCATCGCCGCGATGGCTCGAGACGAGGCCGCGCACAACGGCGACATCCGCGGAGATGTCGTCCGGCGCCAGATCGTGCGCGCGCTGTGCGGCATCGAGTTGGCATGCGGCGTCGCCATTGTACTCGCATGTATAGGCGAGATTGTTCCACTCCGTAGCGGACAACGGGTCAAGGCTCGTCGAATGTTTGCGCGCATCTTCGGCTTTGCTCATGTAGCCGAGCGCGCGATAGAAATTACCGATCGCGCCGCCGCGTTTTTCCGCTTCCGCTGCCGCTTGAGCGGCGAGCGTCCAGTGGCCCAGCCAAGTTTGCACAAGCGCGCGCACCAGGAATGGCTCCGCCAATCCATTGTCCAGAGCGATGGCGCGATCGGCGGCATGCAGCGTGGGCGCGACGTCGGCATCGGTGAGGCCAGCGGAGCCAGCGGATTCGCGCTCGCTCGCCGCGTTTGCCTCTGCGCGCGCGAGCGCTGCCCACCCCTCCGCGAAGTTTGGATCGCGCGTGACGGCTTCTTGGTATTTGTCGCGAACGCTGACCCACCCTGAACTCGCGGTGGCAAGCTGAAGTTCGCGCCCTTGCAAATAGGCCTGATAGGCTGAGGAATCCACCCGTTGCGCCGGCGTGCTCACGCGGGCGTCGGCGGCTTGCGCGACGCGGATGGCGATGTCGTGCTCCAGCAGGTTGGTCTCGGAAGCTGGGCGATCGAACGTCTGCGTCCACACAATGCGGCCACTCGGGGCTTCGACGAGTTGCGCATTGACGTTGACCTTGTCGGCGCTCTCACGGACCGATCCCGTCAGCACTAAGGTTGCGCCTAGCATGTGCGCCGCGTTCTCCGGCGTTGCACGTTCGCCGGTTAGTGCAAAGCTGGATGCGCGCCCCGTGACCTCCATGCCATCGATACGCGACACCTCGGCGATGAGTTCGTCTGCGACACCTTCTGAAACGTAGGTATGCGTGTCGCCGAGCGTCTCGAAACGTAACACCGCCAGCCTTGGCGTTGCCGGAGGCTGCGCAGCGCGCCAGGCGACAAAACCGCCGATCGCTACGAGGAGAATGCCGGCAGCGGCCAACATCGCTGGTCTGCCGCGCTTCCAAAGGATGCGGCCGAAGCGGACGTCCTTGCCGGCGATTGCGTACACTTCGACGCGCTCGCTCATCTTGTCGAGCTGCACGCGGCCGAGCGAACGAAGCTCTACCGACGCAGCTTGCCGGAGCTGCGTCTGCACTGCCTGACTGACCACCGCTGTGTTCGGCTCCGCCATTTGCATGAGCCGCGCGGCGACGTTGACGCCATGCCCCAGCAGGTCGCCATTCGGCGCGGCGATGACGTCTCCCAGATGCACGCCGATGCGCAGCCGCGGCAGCGCGCGCTCTTGTGCGTATCCCAATAGCGCTTGCGCGGCGGCCACGCCAGAGGACGCGGCGGGCAGCTCGACCATGAAGCCGTCGCCGGCTGTGTTGAACACGCGGCCGCCGTTTGGCGCGATGGCGTCGTCAATGGCGGCGCGGACGCGCGCCACGGCTTCGGCGGCGGCGCGGTCATCGACCTCGGCCGCGCGCGAGTAGCCGGCAACGTCGACGGCCATGATCGTGGCAAGCTTGCGCTGTTCGGACATGTGTTTGCCCCGCGGACTCGCAGTTTACCGCGCGCAGGCGGGACAAGCGAGCGTCGACGGCGGCTAGCTAACGCACGAAACACCAGTACCCGAGCGCAAAGAGGGCAAGCGCAGCAAGCGCTGGGCCGAGATTGCGCCGGATCACCGCAAGCGGATGGTTCTGTGGATTGGCGGCGCGGAAGCGCGCGTGCAACGACTGCAAGCGTTGTTCGCTTCCCGGTCCCTCTAGCCGTCGCTTTCGCTCTGCGTTCACCGCTGATCTCCTACGGCGACGGCGCGGTCGTGGATGTTGTGGTGTCGTTCGAAGATGAATTGTTGTGGTGGCGCCCTTGTGTGGCTTGGCGCAGCAGGTCGCCTAGACTTGGCTGGCGCGGCTGCTCTTGTTGCGGCGTTGCAGTCGATGCCGTCGATCCGGATTGCTGCGCCGGAGCCGGCGTCGAGGCGCCGCTTTGTCCGCTCGTTGCCGGCGGCGTTGTGCTGTCGCTCGCTCCACCCTGATTGCCAAAGAGCGATGCGCCCAATTGAGTCAGCGGATTGTTTTGATCCTGATGGCCAAGGATGTTGCCGATTTGGGAGCGCAGCTGATTTTGCACAACATCGCCAAGCGCCGGTTCAAACCCCACGTGACTCCACGGTCCGTGCACGCGGAAGGGGATGCCAAGTCCATGCGTCGCGGCATCGCCGCCTTGGCCCTGGTTCGAGCGCACCGCGCGCGGCGCTAGACGCATATCGATCGACTGTTCACCGATATTGATTACGCCCTGGCCGTCGACGCGCACGAACGGATTGAGCATATGCAAGTCCTGCGTCGCCGCCGACCCATTGGCGACCGTGAAGCTGGCCCCGAGCTCGGCGAAGTCGGTCGACGCGCCGGGTCCTACTGCCGTCCCGCTCAGCGCGGACTGGATGCTGCGGGCGATGGCGGCGAGATTGACGCCCTTGAAGGCGCCGTCGTTGAACGTAAACGCCGCCGTGCCGTGCAGCGCGTGCATGAGCGCTGCTTGTGAGCGGCCGGCGCCCGCGAGCGCCACCTGCAAATGGCCGCGCCCGCTGATGCGATCAAAGGCGATCGCGTCCTTGAGCAGCGGCTCGGCTTGAACATTTTGCACGTTGAGTTCGACGGCGATCTGCGGCGTGGCGCCCGCGCCATTGGCGATAAGACGCGCTGTGCCCGAGCCGCCATACATGGATACGCGGGTGAGATGACCGTCGACAGCGCCGTTTGCGACTTTCAGCGCCATGGCCACGTCGCTGAACGTGAAGCGCTGAAATTTCAGCGTGCCGACGCCCAGTGACAGGTTGGCGTTGAGTGCGCGCAGTCCCGAGAGGTCGAGCGCGTCATTGCTCCATGCCGTGGATGTGGTGACGCCGCCTGCTTGCGCGCCTTGCGCGGGAGCGGGCAGGTAAGTGTTGAGATCGATGCTCGGCGCGGTGAGGGCGCCGTTCACTTGCAAGCGACCGTTGGGGTTGGGGGGTGTAATAATAGTCAAGTTGCCGTGGGCGCGGATCGCGTCGAGGCTGAGATCAATATTGTTCAATGCGGTCGTCTGATCGGCATGCTGCATCGTGCCCGCCACGCGAAACGCACCGAAGCCCGCACCTTGCTGCATCGGTGAACCGATCCAGGCGAGCAATGCACGGAGGCTGTTGCCGCTTGCGTTCAAATTGCCGTTGAGGGCGCCGGTGGCTGCGTTGAAGGCGCCATCAAACGTCGCGTCGAGCGGCGCCGCCTGCACGTGCGCCTGCATCGGCGTTTCGCCCTTTTCCAGCACCGCGCGCGGTTTGCCGAGCGTGCCGTCAATTGTCACGCGCTGACGCAGATACGTGAGAGCGGCTGTGAGCTTGGCGGGCTGATCGAGCGATTCCAGTGTGACGCCCGCATCCACATCGCTCAATTGCATGGGCGCCTTGCCGTCGCCGCCGTCGAAACTGACCGCGCCGTCGACTAAGCGCACATCGTCCAGGCGCAGATCCTCAAGAGTATTTTGCTGGTTGGAGTTTTCCTCGGTGGGGAACGTCCAGTTCGCCGCGCCGTCGCGCTTGGCGCGCAGATTGAGTTCCGCACCTTCGAAGATCAGTTGCCGGACTTGGACTTGGCCTGAAAGCAGCGGCAGCAACGCCACCGCGAACGTCAGCCTTTTTGCCTTGATGAACGGCTGGGCGCTGTCGAAACCCTCGGGGTTGGAAAGCGACACGTCGTTCACGGTGAAACCGAGCGCGGGATAGAACGACACCGAAATGTCGTTGCCGAGTGTCAGCTGACGGTGCGTCGCCGCCTCAATGCGCTTCTCGGCTTCCTGCGCCGCGAGCTGCTTCGGGAAGAAGACGACGAACAAAACCGCCGCCAGCACCAAAATCCCGGCAAGGCCGCCGAGAACGATGCCTACGGTCTTCAGGTTGAACTTCATATCGTCCGCCTCCGCGGCGAACTTAATGCCGCTCGGTCACGAAATCGAGACAGGAGGATGCCTTTGCGACGCTGCGCCTCTGGGCTATCTCCCCCGCATGAGTGGTTTTTTCCCGACAATGTTTGCGGAGATGGGGGCCCGCCGGAAGCGGTTGCGCACGGCGTTCGGGGATCGCGGGCAGGGCATCGTCGAGTTTCTCGTGTTGGCCGGACTGTTAGTCGGCTCGTTGGGCCTTTTCGTGCGCGAATGGATGCCGGCAGCGGCGCCATGGGGGTTTGCGATTCCGTTTGTGTTCGTCGCCGGCTATTTGCTGATCGAGGTGAGCCGCCAGCGCGCGATTGCCCGCTACCAAAACGAGCCCGCGCCGCTCAATGCCGACCTCGACGCCAAGGAATGGAGCGTGCGCGAGCGCGCGTTGCGCAACGACGAATACGAAGACCATGACGAGGCCGCCATTCGCGAAGCGAAAGCGCGCTTTGACGCCGACAAGTCCACGCGGGACGCGGCGCGGCTTGAGCGGCCCGAGGCTATTTTCACGCAGCCCTACGACCGCACGGTGTTCTTCTGGGCGTTTGCCTGCGCGCTGCTGAGCGCCGCGGCGTTTGCCATCGCCTGGACGTCTCAGCATGCGTCAACCGGACCGCAAGAAGATTGGCGTCCGCCATCGGGCACCGTGCCAACGGAGATCGGGCCATGAGCCGCGTCATAGCGATCGATCATGTGCAACTGGCGATGCCGCCAGGTGGCGAGGAGGAGGCGCGCCGCTTCTATGCGGGCCTCCTCGGCGTGCCGGAAGTGCCGAAGCCCGAACACCTGGCCAAGCGCGGCGGCTGTTGGTTTGAGCTTGGCGCGGTGCGGCTTCATCTCGGCGTGGAGGCGGACTTCCGTCCGGCAAAGAAAGCGCACCCGGCCCTGATCGTGGACGATCTGGCCGCGATCAAAGCCACGCTCCATGCGGCAGGTTTTGCGACACAACCGGGCGACTATCTGGAAGGCTACGATCGTGTGGACGTGCACGATCCGTTCGGAAATCGCATTGAGCTTATGCAACCGAACCAAGGTTAAGCTCTGCACCAAATCTCCTAAACTCTCCTGCAAATCTCGCAGCTCCGCACAAGCCGGGTGCGCGCGACCCTGTCATCTGAGCCCCCGCGCCGATGTGCGGCGCGGGGAGATGACCCATGACAGATACGGCGATTGCAGGCCTGATCCCGCGCGGATCGATTGGACTGAAACTATTGTTGGTGTGTTTGCTGGTGCTGCTGATGGCGGTGCCGTTGACTATGGTGGGGATCATCATGGCCGGGCGTCAGGACCGCGCCCACCAGGTGATCAACGAAATCAGTGCGCGCGCTGGCGGTCAGCAAACGCTCGGCGGCCCGGTGCTGTTGGTGCCGTACACGCGCACCGTGCTGTCGCAAACGCCGCAAGGCCAGCGCAGCGACGTCATTCATGGCAATTATCTTATCTTGCCGACAAGCGGCGGCGCGCAAGCCAACGTCGATGTTACGGATCGCCGGCGCGGCATCTACCGCGCCGCAGTCTATCACGCAGACACGCGGTTTCACGCTGAGTTCGATCCAGCCGCCGCTGCCGCCGGTATCAACGCCGCGGACCAACTGGATTGGAATTCGGCACGCGTTGTTGTGTTTGCGCACGATGCGCGCGCCATGCGCGCGACCCCCACGATCGCACTGGCGGGCGGCGCGCCGGTGGAAATGGCTGCAGCGATGGACTTGAGCGTGCTGCCAGCCTCCATCAATCAGGCGTCGCGCTACATCCCCGAAAGCGATCCGGCGCTGCAGGTGTTCGCCGCGCCTGCGTCCTTGGGCGCCGGGCCGCATCCTTTCAGCACAGATGCGCATCTCGACGTGACCGGCGCGCAACGCTTCGCGATCGCCGCCTTCGCACAAAACACGACCGTCGCAATGCACGGCAATCGCCGCGACGTCAGCGCCACCGGTTACTTCCAGAGCGTCGATCCGCTGCAGCCTGGCGCTCATGGCTTTGACGCCAATTGGCGCGCGCCGCTGTCGGCCAATGGAGGCCGTGCGATCGACCTCGAGCAGCTTAGCCTGCGGCAGCTCGCCGATCGCGACATGGCGGTGAGCTTCGTGTCCTCGGACGATCTCTACAACGGCGTGGCGCGCGCAATCTCTTACGGCATCCTGTTCATCGGCCTCGTGTTCCTGGCGACGCTGATCTTCGAGGCGGTGAGCGGCAAGAAGGCCCACCCGGCGCAATACATTCTCGTCGGGCTGGCGCAGTGCGTGTTCTACTTGCTGCTGTTGTCGATGACCGAAATCATCGGCTTTGACGGCGCGTTCCTTATGGGCGCGGGCGCAACAATCGTGCTCCTGGCCTATTACGCGGCGGCGTCGGCGCGTTCGGCCAGCGTAGGGGCGGGCGCTTTCGTCGGTCTCTCGGGGCTGTATGGCGCCATGTACGTGCTGCTAACGCTGGAAGACTACGCGTTGCTCGCCGGCTCGCTGGTGGCCTTCCTCGCCATCGCCGCGACTATGATCGCGACGCGGCGAATCGACTGGTACGGCCGCACCGGCAGTGTCTCGGCTGCGACGTAGCAGACGCGACGGCGCGGCGCTTGACGAGCGCCGCGCCGCTCGCCACGGTCCGCCCGCGTATCGAGGGGTTTTCCACCGTCCATGGCTGAACTTACGCTCCCGAAGAACTCAAAGGTCCGTCAGGGCAAAAACCACCCCAAGCCACAGGGCGCCACGCGCACCCGCACGCTCAAGATTTACCGCTACGATCCCGAGACTGGCGAAAATCCGCGCTGGGACACGTATGAGATTGATCTCGCTCAGACGGGGCCGATGGTGCTGGACGCGCTCATTGCCATCAAGAACACCATCGACTCGACGCTGACGTTCCGGCGTTCCTGCCGCGAAGGCGTTTGCGGTTCGTGTGCGATGAATATCTCCGGCCGCAACACACTCGCATGCACCAAGGGCATGGACGAGCTGCCGGCTGGCCCAATCACCATTTCGCCGCTGCCGCACCAGCCTGTGCTCAAGGATCTGGTTCCCGACCTGACCAATTTCACGGCGCAATATGCGTCAATCCAGCCGTATCTTCAGACGGAAACGCCGGAGCCCGATGCGGAATGGCGGCAGAGTCCCGAAGAACGCGAAAAACTTGATGGCCTCTACGAGTGCATTCTCTGCGCCTGTTGTTCGACCTCGTGCCCATCGTACTGGTGGAACGCCGACCGCTTCTTGGGCCCGGCCGCGTTGCTGCAAGCCTATCGCTGGATCGCCGACAGCCGCGACGAGCATCAAGGCGAACGGCTCGACGCGCTCGAGGACCCGTTCAAGCTCTATCGCTGCCACACCATCATGAACTGCGCGCAGGTGTGCCCAAAGGGCCTGAACCCCGCGAAGGCGATCGCCGAGATCAAGAAGGCGATGGTGGAGCGGAAGGTCTAGCTCGCGTGCTGGCCGCCCTGGCGCGGCATCCACTCATAGAGCGGTCGCGTGCTGCCGTCGTCGAAACGCACGCCAGCGCGCGCGACACCAACGCCATTGCGGACCTGCCCGCCACGCACGGAGATCGCCACGATCCCGTGAACATTAACCGGCACCACTTCGCCAGGCTCGCTGACGCCGTCGCCATTTTCATCGTGCCACAACGATAGCCCGCCGAGCTCAGCACCCGTCAGCTCGCCGTCATTGTTGACGTCCAGCGCTGCGAGCGCCTCGAATCCGTCATTCCAATCGGACGACCACGTGTGTTGGCCGATGAGGTCCACACCTGAATTCACTGCGCCGCCCCAATGGGGATCCCACACCAGCCACGCAGCATTCCGCGTCAGCCAGCCTTGTGCACGGCGATCACCCGCGCCGGTGAAATCGAAGGCAACGGAGGAGTGTGCATCCACTAAACGTTGAAACGGCGCGTCCGTCAGCGGCACGAGCAGCCCGCCAACAGAGACTGACGTTGACGCGCGCGTCATCGGCGTTTCGAATTTCTGCGTGTTGTACGAAGTGACGGCGGCGGCTGTCGCTACAAGGCCAGCCCAGACTGCAAACGCCAACAAGGGGGCGCGCATCGCGTCTTCCTCCACATGCCCAGCCCCGCACAAATCACTGTGCTTCAAATCGCCGTTTTCGTCTATGGAGAAATTTTCATTTCAGTTTTTACGTCGGCTTTGGGCGGATCGCGCCAGGCGCATTCCGGTCCCGCGGGGTCGAACGCAACATCTGGTGCATTCGGCAGCACGCGCTCCACGTAATGCTTGATCCGGCGTATCACGGCAGTTGCGTCGCCAACTGAGTGCTCTGGCGGAATGACTGGGCCGAACGTCAATTCATAAGTCTTACCGCGCTTATTCAAGAGTTCGTGAAACAGAGTGATGTCGCGCAGCTCGGAAGAAAACTTACTGAAGGTGTGGAACCAGAACGCGTACGGGCCCGCTATGTGGCAAGGCACGATTGGTAGCGCGTATTTGCGCGCTATGCTTACAGCGCTCGCCATCCATTCTGGATCCGTGAGTGCGCCATCGCGCAAGCGTGCGAGGCGGCCAGCAGGGAAGATCATAATCGGCTTGCCGGCTTCAACGGCAGCTTCCGTCATTTTCAAAGTGAGCCGCGTGCGCTCGCGCGTGCGCTTTCCCAGTACCCATTCGACCGGAATGAGATTGTCCTCGAATCCCGGGCAGGCGCGATGCGCATCGGAGTTGGCGTAGAACATCACGTCTGGGCGCACGCCCTTGATGGCATCATACATCGCCACGCCGTCGGTGATGCCGGTCGGATGGTTGGCAAGTATTAGACACGCGCCTTGGCGCGGCAGGCGTGCAAGTCCCGCGATGTCCAGCTTCACGCTTAAGAGATGCGAGACGTATTCTAGCGCCGCACCGCCGCGCATCGGCGCAATAGCGTCCGCCATGGTGCGGGCTTTGGCGTAGTTGAGCACAGCGTAGAGCGGTGGTCGCAGGATCGGCCAGTAGGGGCCGTTGGAGAGAAGCGGGGCGCGCTCCTCAATCAGCACATCGACAATGTGCTTCGCCGCCGTTGGCGGTGTGGGTGGCGGCACAACGGCGTCCATCTGGTGCAGTTTCGCGGCTCAGGCGGCATCAATCAAGCGCGGTTCCAGCCGTTCCGGCGCAGCCACGCTTGCGTTTCGGCGAACAAAGAGGCTCTAAGCGGCGGTGATGGCTCAACCCACTTCACCTTTGGCAGCTTACCACGCGCGCGTCGCCGCCGGCGAGCTGAAGGCTGACGACCATCAGGCAGAGGCGGCGCTCCGTCTTGATGCGCTGGCGAAAGAATTAGCGGTGTGGAAGCCCTCGGGTTGGTTTGGCGGAACCCGCGCGGCGCCGCGCGGGCTCTACCTGTGGGGACCGGTCGGGCGCGGCAAATCCATGCTGATGGATTTGTTCTTCGAGAATGCGCCAGTCGCCAAAAAGCGCCGCGTGCACTTTCACGAGTTCATGCTCGCCCGGCACGCATTTTTGCGCGAGGCGCGCGCCGCAGGCGCCGGGCACGATCAACTGATCGAGCAGGCGGCAAAGCAAGTCTCTGACGAAGCGCGACTGTTGTGCTTCGACGAACTGCAGGTCACCGACATCGCCGACGCCATGATTATCGGACGCTTGTTCGAGCGCCTGTTCGCTGACGGCGTGGTGATTGTCGCCACCTCTAATCGCGCGCCCGGCGATCTCTATAAGAACGGTCTCAACCGGCAGCTCTTTCTGCCGTTTATCGCTTTGATCAAAGACAAGCTGGATGTGGTGTCCATCGATGGACCAAAGGATTTCCGGCTTGAGCATCTGCTTGCCGCGCCAGTGTACTATGCACCGCTCGGTCCGGCTGCGGACGAGGCAATGGCGCGCGCCTGGGCGCGTCTAACGCATAGCGCCACGCCACAGGCGGTGACCCTCGACATCGGCGGACGCGCCTTGCGGGTGGAGCGCGAGGCCGCCGGAGTGGCGCGCTTCAGCTTCGACGAACTCTGTGCGCAGCCGCGCGGCGCTGCCGACTATTTGGAGATCGCCGAACGGTTTCACACCGTACTGCTGGAAAACATTCCGAAGCTCACACCGTCCATGCGCGACGAGGCGGCGCGGTTTCGCACGCTGATCGATGCGCTCTACGAAGCAAAGGTCAAGCTGATCGCCTCCGCCGACGCGCAGCCGCAAGACTTGTATCCCGCCGGCGATCAGAGCTTCGAGTTTGAACGGACGGCGTCGCGTTTGATGGAAATGCGCAGCGAGGCGTATCTCGCGCTGCCACGGCGTGACGCCGAGTGGAAGAGCGGGATTGTTGAATGACGCTTGCTGCTGTCGCGAATTTGTGCAGCCTACCGCGCACAGGGGGATGATATGAAACACTACGCATTGCTGGCTGCGGCCTTGATGTCGATTGCCGCGTGTCAGCCGGCCGCTACCACCACGGCCACCACGAGCGCTGCCGCCACGGCGGCGCCTTCGTTCAATGTTCAGGCTTTGGCTGAGAACGATATTCAAATTCAAGGCTGCACGCGCAGCCTCAGCCGCACCGGCGCTACGGATACGATCTTCGCCGAGGATGGCGTGGATACCGGCGCGAAGGGTATCATCCGTATCGACGGGCAGCTCATCAATGTCAGCCTGACTGCCGGAACCGGCGACGAGCAACATTCAAACCGCAATTTCGCAGACGCCGCTCACACGCTCGCGATCGTCGAAAATCTCACGACCGGCGCCGCGCACGAGGAGAGCGACAGCGTTGAAGAATCAGGCACGCTGGCCGTTACCTACAAAGGCACGACGCAAACTATCCAAGTGGAAGGCGGCGTTGCCTGCTGAGATCAGCTGGTGCGCGGGATGGAGGTGACGCGGCGCGGCCGTGAATAGAACTGGCTGTGCATCTGGATGGTCGTACTAATCGCCATCGTCGTCGTCGGCGTGAAAGGATAATTCACTTCCGCCAGGATGACCGTTCCGTTCGTCGGCATAATGCCGACCGGCATCGTGATCGTGGATCCGACAGTGCGGCCCGTTCCGTTTTGCGCCGAGCTCCACAGCACCTTGCCCTTGCCGCCGCCAATGTCGCCGAGGCTGGACACGACGATGCTCTCGCCGTCGGTCGAGTAGGGAAACGCGATGGCGTTGGCGGCCGAGAAGATGTTGGTCATGTCGGAGTTAGAGATGGCTGACGCCTGCGCCACCAAGTCGGCGGTCGTGCTCGCGGTTTGCGACACCTTCTGCGATACTTGAACGGCGCTCGAAACTTCGTTCGCGCCGAGAAATCCGAGCACGACGAGCGGCAGCATCAGCGCGAACTCGATCGCCGCGACGCCGGATTTCGCGCGGGCAAAACGCTTTAGCATCCGGCGACTCCGCTAGTGTACGGCTCGTTGCGGAACGAGGCCGTTGCGCTCATCAGCATCGTGTCGTCCGGCATGTTGGCGAGCAGGGGTCCGATGAAAGGCGTGATAACTTTCCATTTGTAAAACACACGCAGCAGCACCACGTCGCACGGATTGCCGGGCGAGTAGTTGCTGAGGCTCGGATCAAGCGAGCCGTCGGGCTTGAGCGGCGAGCTGAAATTGGCGTTGCCGAAGCCGTTGTAGGATTCAAGATCGATCTGCAGATTGCCGTCGCACGTAAGGAGCGGCTGGATGGTGCTGCAAATCTGATTGCGGAACTGCGTTGACGAGAGCGCGACGGCTTGAGCCTGACCCGTACGTACAAGACGCGCGGCGACATTAGCCGAGTTCTGCAGCGACGCTTGCGCGCCGAACGCCACGCCGACTTCGACTGTGCCCAGAAGCGCGAGCAAGAACACAGGCGCGACGATGGCGAATTCGATCGCCGTCACGCCTGCGCGATTGCGTGCAAAGTGCTGCCTCTGCTTACGCCAAAACATGCCAACAACCCGAAAATGACGGCATCAAGCTACGCCATGATTGTTAATTTCAAGTTCGGAATCTCGCTTACTGGCGCGTCAATCATGCTGCTTAAGAAAGCGTAGATCGCAGCGTGTTACCGTCATGCATTATTCGACATCCGTGGGATGCGGCGTGATGCGATCAAAACGGGGATTATTTAAGATGTTTGGCTTTGCCAAGCTGTGCGCGTTCGCGAAAGAGCGCCGCGCCAACATCTCTATGATTTACGCGCTGGCAATCATTCCAGTGCTCGGCGCCGTGGGCTTCGGCATCGATACAACGCGCGCGGTATATGTACAACAACGCCTTGCCGCGATGCTCGATGCGGCAGCGCTTGCGGTAGGCGCGCAGCCTGGCCTTACGCAATCCCAAGCGCAGACCGTTGCCCAGAACTATTTTAACGCCAACAACACGCTCGACTCCTCGTTTGGGGTGCCGCAGCCGCTTGGCGTGACGATTAGCGGCCAATCTGTACGCGTTTCGACGTCGGTGGTCATGCCGACTACGGTTGCCAATCTGATCGGCATCAGTTCGGTGCCGTTAGCGGTTTCATCCAACGTGGTCTGGGGTCAGACGAAGCTCTGGGTGTCGCTGGTGCTGGATAACTCAGGGTCGATGGACGAGACCGATAGCGCCGGCGTCAAAAAAATCGACGCACTTAAGACGGCCACCAATCAGCTTCTCGACATCCTGCAGAGCGCGGCGCTCACGCCAGGCGATGTGCAGGTGGCGTTGATCCCGTTCAGCAAGACGGTCAATGTCGGCACATCAAACGTCAGCGCTAGCTGGCTCGATTGGGCGGATTGGGAATCCGCGCCGGCGAACGCGACGACCGTGGCGAGTGGCAACAATTGGTCCGACTATGGCCCGTCGGCCCAAGGCGGCACCAGCTCTTGTCCGTGGAGCTCCAGCCGCAATGGCTTCAGTTGTCAGCCCAACGCCACCAATGGCAGTTCCGGTTTTAGCAGCATTCCCACGAGCGTCACAGTGAACGGAACGTCCGTGCCCGGCGCAATTTGCCCCGGCGTGGACAGCGGTTCTAAGAATACGGGACGCTCCGGCCGCTACTACAACGGCTGTTACGACAGCATTCCAACAACGAGCACGTCGACCAGCAGCACTACGACCAATACCAGCGGCTCCACTACGCCTTGCTCGAACAGCTCAAGTTGCACGACAGCGAACTATTGCGGCGGTTACCCGCAGACCACGTCGGCCACAGTCGTTTCAGGCAATGTATCGACTGTGACCACCACCACTACGACATGCTCATGCTCAGGCAGCGGCAGCCGGAAATCGTGTACCCGCCCTTGGACCGCGAGCGCGGTGGCGACCACCACCACCACCACCACCGGCAAGCCTTTCACGCACACCTGGCACGCGAACGCGCACAGCACCTGGACCGGTTGCGTGATGGACCGCAACCAGAACTATGACGTGGACGACACGGCGCCGACTTCGTCGGCAACGAACTATCCGGCCGAAAACTCGACCGCGTGTGTGCCGAGCGTAATGACCGGCACACTGAGCTACAGTTGGTCGACTTTGACGAGCCGCGTGAATGCGATGAGCTCGGGTGGGAATACCAATCAGACGATTGGCTTGCAGTGGGGCTGGGCGGCGCAGGAGCAGAGCGCACCGCTCAATGCGCCAACGTTGCCCGCGAACACCTCGCGTTACATCATTCTCCTCAGCGATGGTCTCAACACGCAGAACCGCTGGTCCACGACCGCATCGAGCATAGATTCGCGCATGTCGCAGGCGTGCGCCAACGCCAAAGCCGACGGCATTATCGTCTATACGATCTTCGTCGATCTAAACGGCGGCAACTCGTCGGTGCTGCAGAATTGCGCCTCGGATTCGTCGAAATACTTCCGCCTCACGACTTCGGGGCAGGTGATCACCACGCTGAACCAGATCGGTCAGCAGATCACCAACCTGCACGTCTCCCAATAGTGCTCGCAGTAACGCGCGTGTGAGCGCCGCTTCACGAAGGCGCGAGAAGCGGCGCGATCAAGCGCTCGTGTGTTGAGCCGCTTTGCGCATGCACGTTCTCTGATGTTGAGGGAGCGAGCATGATGGCGATCGATACAAAACAACATCGCCGCGCCGCGCGTGCGCGCGACCTCTTCCTTGAAGGACTCATAAGGAGGTCTGCGTGTCATACAAATCGTCTTTGCAATGGGCCGCTTTCGCCGCTCTCGGGCTGATCGTCATCGCGCCGCTCGCGGCGTCCGCCGATCCGTACGTGAACGAGGCGCACGTGACGGTGATCGGCGCCATCCATGATCGCGCCGGCACTTCGCGCGCCGTCGATCCGCGTGATGCCGCTTTGCCGGCGATGCCGGTTGTCTACGAGGCCGCTGCGCCGGGCGCATCGCAAGACCACGCGGACGCCGCGCAATCAGCGGAGGCCTCACGCGCGCAACCAGCGCAGACGTCAGCTACGCGACCGGGTTCTGACCTCGGCCATGTCATCGAGCAGCAATAAGCTCGCGAGCTGACTGGCGGCGGCGATCGATGTCTCGTCGCCGTCGCCAACGGTCAGCGCAATGTGCGTGCTGTCGAAATTCTCCAGCGCCAAATCGAAGCTTTTCCAACGGCCATCGACGTACGCCAGCGTCCAGCTGTGCGGCAGAAACGCGTTGCTGACGCCGTGATAGGCTTGGCGCGAATAAACGAGGCCGCTGGCGACGCGCGTGGGGATGCCGGCTGCGCGCCCAAGCGCTGCCAATAATACCGCGGCTTCCGTGCAATCGCCCGCGTGTCGCGAAAGCGTCTCCAGCGCGGAATAATGCCCAACGAAATCGATACGCGCAAAATAGGGTTGGGCACGGCGCATGAGCATCTGCATTTTGCGTTCGCCGCTCAGCGGCATGTGTCCGACGGGCGCTGCAATCGCGCGAAGCCGCCGATCGTCGCTCTGCAGCCATGCGGTGGCGCGCAGCGCGTCAGCTAGTGTCGCTGGGTCGGCGCCGAGGCCTTCGCCGCATGTACGGCAAACGTCGATGGTCGCTGTGTTCTCGTCAACGATTGCGCGCTGCTCGCCAGTTCGCGGCAACGGAAATGTTAGACCATCGCGGAATGAGAAGCGATAGCGGACGTGTCCAAGCGTTTGCGTCGAAGAGATGCGATAGGGCGCGCGCGTCATCGCGTTCGGTAGAACCTCGTATGGCGCATGCGCCGTCAGCGCGGCCTGCGCGTCCGCAGAGCGCACGTGCACGGTCACGCCAAACATCGGGCGGGCGACGTCAACGATTTCGCGGTGATCGATCGTGAGCCGCGCCACGCCGACTAAGGCGGCGCCCTGATAGCGCAGACGCAGCGCGATGATGGGATTTTCAGCATGCGCCGCCGCCATGACGACATGCTCGACGCCCATCGCGTCCAAGCTGAAATTGTCAAATTCGAGCTTAGGAGATTGGGCAGGGTCCCAGTTTCGCAACAACTCCGCACCATCGTCGAAGCGAACGCCGGCTGGCAATTGCACATCGCCTGACCATTGGCTCGTTGCCGTCGTGCGAGACACGAGCGCTCGGCCGGGGTGAATTTCAGCGCGCGTGTGCGTCCAAGCGTCGCCGGTGTTCGAATTTGTCTCGATGGTGAGTGGTCGCCCGCTTGCGTCCTCGGTGACGGTTGTAGTGTCACTCGTTTGACTGGGCGGACTTCCGCGTTCTTGCCATGAGAGCGCTTGCACCGTCACGGTGCGGGCACTGTCGCCGTCATTCGTATGCTGCTGCCACGCATAGCCAATGTGAGCGTCGCCGGCGTCGATCACGTACCAGTGAGCGTCAGCGCTAGGCGTCTCGGGCGCCGGTTGCGATAACGCTGCCGGCGCGCACAACGCGACAAGCATAACGAACACGCACAGCCGGATATGCCCCATGCTCGGAGCGTGGGTCAAAGCGCGTCTGCAATCAAAACACGAAAGAGTGCGCGTTAGCGCCGCCGTCGCGGCGAACCGGTGCCGAGAATGCCGCGCATCAATTCGCGCGCGACAGTGTTCAGCAAGGTCCCGCCGACGCGCTCCGCCTGGATCACCACCGGCGAAGGTTTCGGCGGCGGCGGCGGTTTAGGCGCGCGTGCGGCCGTTGGCGCGCTAGCACGTGGTTGCTTCGCGGCTTTCGCAGCGGCCTTGTCGGCGGCGGCTTGCGCATCCGCGGCAGCCTCTGCGTCCGCCGCCGCTTTGGTGCGTGCGCTGAGGATTTCGAACGCGCTCTCGCGGTCGATTGTCTGCGCATAGGCGGCGCCAAGGTCGCAGGCGGCGATCATCTGTTGCCGCGTAGCCAGCAGCAGTGCGCCGACTTGGCTGTTCGGCGGGCGCACCTTGGTGCGCGCAACCGGCGTCGGCGCGCCGGTCTCATCCAGCGTCGACACCAATGCTTCGCCAACCGCCAATTCCTGGATGGTCTTGCTTACATCCAAATTGGGATTGGCGCGGAACGAAGCCGCCGCCGCCTTTACGGCCTTCTGATCCGCTGGCGTGTACGCACGCAGCGCATGCTGGATGCGATTGCCAAGTTGGGCGAGCACCGTATCCGGGACGTCCGTCGGTGATTGCGTAACGAAGTAGATGCCGACGCCCTTGGAGCGGATGAGGCGCACGACTTGTTCGACCTTCTGGATCAATTCCTTGGTCGCGTCGCGAAACAGCAGGTGCGCCTCATCGAAGAAGAAGACGAGTTTTGGCTTGTCTGGATCGCCGACTTCGGGAAGCTCCTCCCAAAGTTCGCTCATGAGCCACAGCAGGAACGCCGAATAAAGTTTCGGGCTCTGCACCAGGCGCTCGGAGGCCAACAGATTGATGGTGCCGCGGCCATCTGGGCGCGGACGCATCAAATCCGAGAGCTCAAGCACCTTCTCGCCGAAGAACCGTTCGGCGCCATCCATCTCCAGCTGCAGCAGTTTGCGTTGCAGCGCTGAAACCGTAGTTGGCGTCACCAATCCGTATTGCTTGCCGACATCGTCAGCGTTGTCGGAGATGTAAGTCAGGATCGCGCGAAGGTCGGCGAGGTTGAGCAACAGGCCTTCGTTCTTGCCGGCCTTGAGCCAGTCGTCCGCGAGTTTGAACGCGACTGTCAGCGCGCCTTCTTGTGCGTCGGTGGCATCAAGGATGCTCGACATCAGCACCGGCCCCATCTCGGTGATGGTGGTGCGAACGGGGTGGCCGAGTTCTCCGTACACGTCCCAGAACACCACCGGCTGGGCCTCCGGAGTGATGGTGACGCCGATGTCCTTGGCGCGCGCGGCGGCCCAGCCGGGCAGGGGCGTTGCTGCGGAGACCGCGACGCCGGAAAGATCGCCTTTGATGTCGGCAGCGAACACGTTGACGCCGTTCTTGGCGAACTCCTCCGCGAGCAGTTGCAAAGTCACCGTCTTGCCGGTTCCCGTTGCGCCGGCGATGAGGCCGTGACGGTTAGCGCGCTTGAGCGCGAGCGCCTGCGGCCCTTCGGGCGCGACGCCGATGTCTATGGAAGTCGCCATACTGGCCTCCTGATTTGCGCCAAGCTTGGCGACCGGTTCCTCGCAACGCAAGTCTGGCCTTGCGCCGCAGGGCAGCACATTCCAAGACAGATCAATGGATTGGTCAGTCCGCGCCGCGATTTGGATCATCGCCACCGCGGTTATCGCGGCGGTGCTTTACCTGTTGCGTGACGCGCTTTCGCTCTTTGCCCTGGCGCTTATCCTTTTCCTTGCCATTCACGGGCTCGCCGACGCTCTCGATCAGCGTATTCCGTTCACCCCACGCTGGCTGGCTCTGCCTATTGCGTTGGTGCTCGTGCTGAGCCTCGTCATGCTCCTTGTCTGGGTGATCGTCACCAATCTAGGCGCGATGGCCGGTAATTTTAGCGGCTATGAAATTCGCCTCAACCAGATGATCGCTCAGGCTTACGCCAATTTTCGCATCTCAGGCGCGCCGCCTAGCGTCGACAATCTGATCGCGCGCGCAGACCCGGCGCGAATCGCTGGCAATGTTGCTTCAGGCCTGCAGAACTTCGCTTCCGATCTGGCTTTCATTCTCATCTATCTCGCGTTCTTGTTTCCGGCGGCGGCCGTGATGGGACGTAAGTTCGACTTCATATTTGGCCGCGGACCGGCGCGTGCAGCGGCCCGTGACGTGATCAATCGCATCCAGGAGTCGATCGAACGTTATCTATGGGTTCAGACCATCATCAGTCTGATTATCACCACTTTGACATACGTGACGCTGCTCACGATTGGGCTGCAGAACGCGTTGTTCTGGTCGTTTCTGATTTTCTTCCTGAACTACATTCCCACCATTGGCTCTGTAGTGGCCGTAGTGCTGACGACTTTAGTTGCGCTTGTGCAATTTCCCTCACTGCCTCAGGTTGGCGCGGTCGCGCTTGGTGTCGCTGCATGGCAATTTATCATCGGCAATTTCTTGCAACCGCGCTTAACGAGCCAATCGCTCAACCTTTCTGCCGTTGTCATGTTGCTTGCACTTTCCATCTGGGGCGCGATCTGGGGACTGACCGGCGCGTTTCTCGCAGCGCCTCTCACGACGATGTTGATGATTGTATTGGCGCAATTTCCGTCAACGCGATGGATTGCAATTTTGCTCTCCGCTGATGGCAAACCAACACCGGAGACAATGCATCCGGATAAGTCCGACTCCGGA
The DNA here is from genome assembly GCA_047601265.1 of Terricaulis sp. GTDB lineage: Bacteria > Pseudomonadota > Alphaproteobacteria > Caulobacterales > Aquidulcibacteraceae > Vitreimonas. The sequence continues at coordinate 1,872,188 of JASGJR010000001.1, read as the reverse complement.
TCAAATTGATGTTGCGAATCGACGGCGAAAATGTATCGCTGATGTGAAGAACGTCGCCGGGGCTTGGGGCGTCTACGACTAACGCAACTCTGCTTCCCACTCGGCGCACGCTCGACGTCAGCTTTGACGCGTCGAGTCACGACATGGGGCCAAGGGGGCTTTTCCATTTCTCGTGATCCGGCCGTCGGTCAAGAACCGAACCAGGCCTCCGCGTGCGTCCCCCACCCAGCCTGCTGCGAGGCCTGCAGGCGCCGTCGGACAGCTTGTCCCCGTCCGACGGCGCCGCCTTGTTCGAGCTCCGCAAAATTTGCAAGCAGCTCATCGCTAACGCGTCGTACTGAAGCGCCTTTGCGCCTTCATTTTAATCACCGAGACTGCTATCTCGCCTGCCGTTGGGGCGGCTCGTGTTTCGCTCCGGCCAAACGCAAGGGAAAAGCCTGATGGACGCCGCGCGCGTAGAGCTGACCGCCGATGAATTCGTAGCGGCGGCGAGTAACGGACCGTGGCCGGCCTTTCAAAACAACGGAAAAACCGAAGCTGCCGCCGAGACCTTTCTGCGCGGCATGTACGACGACGCTTCTCCTGACGAACTGATCGACCTTTCTTTCAAAGACTTAGCAGCACTTTCACACGATTTCTGGGCTTGGCGCAGTGAGCGCGCCCCCGATCAGCAGATCATGCGTATCCGCCGCGGTATCGGCGCGGATAAGAAAGAACTCGATCGCGATATTCTCGAGATTGCCGGGCCTGACATGCCGTTCCTGGTGGATTCGGTCATGGGTGAGGTGGCTGTGCATGGCATCAACACGCTCGCTTTGTTCCACCCGCTAGCGCCGGCGCCGCGCGGGACGGGCCGAGACTCGCTCATACAGATCCACTTGCCGCGGCTCTCCGTTCAAAAAGCCAAAACGCTGGAAGCGGGTGTGCGCGCGACGCTGGCGGACGTACGCGCTTCGGTCGCCGACTATCTCGAGATGCGCCAGCGCATGCTGTCATGCGCGCAAGAATTGGAGCACGCCCGCACCAATGCGCCTTCGGAGGAGCAGGCGGAGGCGGTGGCGCTGTTGCGCTGGCTCGCGGCGGACAAGTTCACGTTCCTCGGCGCGCGCGACTACGAATACGCCCGCGACGCAAGCGGCGCCTATACGCCGGTCGAGCCCGACATCATCGAGAAGAGCTGCTTCGGCGTTCTGCGCGACCTGAATCTCTACGTGCTGCGCACCACCGCTGAACCGATGACGCTCACGCCGGAACTCAAGCGTCTCATGGCCGAGCCCGCGCCGCTCATCGTGGCCAAGTCGACGTTACAGGCGCGCGTACACCGCCGGGCGGTGTGCGACTATGTCAGCGTCAAGCGCTACAACGAGAGGGGTGAGGCCATCGGCGAAACCCGGTTCGTCGGCCTTTTCACCATCGAGTCATTTACGGAGCCGACGCGCAACATTCCGATGCTCCGCCGTAAGGCGGAATGGGTGATGGAGCAGGCCGGCTTCACACCCGGCGGTCACAGCTCCAAAACGCTTCGCAAGATCATCGAATCTTATCCGCGCGAAGAAGTCTGGCAGATGTCGCGCGAAGAACTGCTAGAAACTGCGCGCGGCGTCCTCCATTTGCTCGACCGTCCGCGTGCGCGCGTATTCATGCGGCGCGACCGTTTCAACCGGTTCGTCACCGCGCTCGCCTATATTCCGAAGGACCGCTACGATTCCGCCATCCGCGTCGCGGCAGGCGAAGCTATCGCCAAGGCGTATGGCGGGCACGTCGATAGCTTCACGCAGCAGCTCGGCGAGGGCCAGCTGGCGCGGGTGCTCTACGTTATCGGCGACATCGATAGAACCAGCTCAGGTCCGGACCAACGCACGCTGGACGCAGTGATCACGAGCCTCGCGCGCACCTGGAAGGACAGCTTCAGCGATGCGCTGATGGCGTCCGACTTGTTCGACGCGCCGCGCCGCGAAGATGCGGCCAATCGGTTTGAGGATGCGTTCACCGCAGCGTATCGCGAGCGCTATTCGATCGAGGAAGCGCTGATCGATACCGCCGAGATTCAATCGGCCCAGGATAGCGAGGTCGTGCGCGTCCGCGCCTATCGCCTGCCGGGCGACGGCGATAACGTCATGCGTTGCAAGTTCTACGCGCGTGGCGATGTGTTGGCGCTCTCGGCAACCGTGCCAATCCTCGAGAAGATGGGCCTGTTCGTCGATTCCGAAGTGAACTTCGAATTGCACGCGAAGGCGTCGGCGCTTGTGCCCGCAGGGCGGATTTTCATTCACGACATCGAGACGCGCTCCGGCGACGGCAAGCCGATCAATTTGAAAGACGCCGGCAAACTCTTCGAGGAAGCCTTCGCCGCGATTTGGACAGCGAAGGCCGAGAGCGATGGATTCAACCGCCTGATCCTGGCGCTGCCGTGCTCGTGGCGCGAAGCGGCGCTTATCCGCGCGCTAGCGCGCTATCGCCAACAAACCGGGCTCGACCCGTCGCAGCCGATCCAAGAGCAGGCGCTCGCCGCCAATCCGCGCATCGCCGATCTCGTTCTCGCGCTGTTCAAAGCGCGCTTCGATCCGAACCTTCAGGTGTCTCAAGATACGCGCCAATCGCGCTCCTCGAAGCTTGAGTTCATGATCGAGAGCGCGCTTTCGGAGGTGGTGAGCCTCGATGATGACCGCGCACTGCGCCGCATCGCCCAGCTCGTCACCGCCATCCGCCGCACTAACTATTATCAGCCGGCCGCCGACGGCCAGCCGAAAGCGTATATCTCGTTCAAGATCGACTCCAACGCTGTGCCGGAACTGCCGGCGCCGAAGCCGTATCGCGAAATTTGGGTTGCCAGCCCGCAGGTCGAAGGCGTGCATTTGCGGTTTGGACCCGTCGCGCGCGGCGGCTTGCGGTGGTCGGACCGGCGCGACGATTTCCGCACCGAGGTGCTTGACCTCGTCAAAGCACAACAAGTGAAGAACGCCATCATCGTCCCAGTCGGCGCCAAGGGTGGCTTCTATCCCAAGACGTTGCCGCCGCGCGGCGCGCCGAACTTCCAGGACGTTGGCATCGAAGCGTACAAGATGTTCTTGCGCGGGTTGCTGGATATCACCGACAACATCGTCGACGACCAAATCAAGCCGCCGCAAAACGTCGTGCGTTGGGACAATGACGACCCGTACCTCGTTGTCGCCGCAGACAAAGGTACGGCCACGTTCTCAGACATCGCCAACGGCATCTCCGCCGAATATGGCCACTGGCTGGGCGATGCATTCGCCTCAGGCGGCTCGGTTGGCTACGACCACAAAGCCATGGGCATCACCGCCAAGGGCGCGTGGGAAGCAGTAAAGCGGCACTTCCGCGAAATCGGCAAGGACATCCAAACGACGCCTTTCACAGTCGTCGGCGTCGGCGACATGTCGGGCGACGTGTTCGGCAACGGCATGCTGTTGTCACGCAAAATCCGTTTGCTGGCGGCGTTCGATCACCGAGACATCTTCCTCGATCCCAACCCGGCTGATGAAGAAAGAGCCTTCATCGAGCGCCAGCGTTTGTTTGAAAAGCCCCGTTCCAGCTGGCAGGATTACGACAAGACACTGATCTCGAAGGGCGGCGGCGTCTTCTCGCGCAGCTTGAAAGCCATCCCGGTCAGCAAGGAAGTCGCCGCGTTGACCGGTCTCGATAAGGCCGAGGTCACGCCGCCCGAGCTGATGTCGGCTCTGCTCAAGGCGCAGTGCGAGCTGATGTGGTTCGGCGGCATCGGCGCTTACATCAAGGCGCGGGCGGAAACGCACACTGACGTGGGTGACAAAGCCAATGACGGCATCCGCGTCGACGCTGAAGACGTTCGCGCGCAAGTCGTCGGCGAAGGCGCCAATCTTGGCGTGACGCAGAAGGGCCGCGTCGCCTTCGCGCGAGGCGGTGGGCGCATCAATACGGACGCCATCGACAATTCAGCCGGCGTCGACACTTCTGACCACGAGGTCAACATCAAAATTCTGCTGTTCGATGCGATCCGCGTCGGCGCGCTAAAGCAAGACAAGCGCGACAAGTTGCTGGAGTCGATGACTGACGAAGTGGGCGCGCTAGTGCTGGAGGACAATTACGACCAGACCGGCGCGCTCTCATTGGCTCAAGCGACCGCTCCGCAAGACCTCGACAGCCACGAGCGCTTCATCCAGCGGCTCGAACATGCTGGCAAGCTCGCGCGGCGCGTTGAAGGCTTGCCGCTCACCGGTGAGTTTGCCGCGTTGCGCGCCGCCAAGGCGGGTCTCACCCGCCCGGAATTGGCGAAGCTTTTGGCCTACGCCAAGATCGACCTGTTCGACGCGCTCGTTGCCTCCAAAGCTCCGGACGACAAGGCATTCGTGCAAGCGCTTTGCGATTACTTCCCGAAGGAACTGAAGAAGTACGATGCGCAAATGGCGACGCACCGCCTGCGCCGCGAAATCATCGCGACCAAGCTGGCGGATGCGCTGGTCAATCGCTGTGGCCCGTCATTTATCGATCGCCTTAACGACGTGACGCGCGCTGGTCCCGTGACTATTGCCTGCGCGTTCGAGGCTTCGCGCCGCATCTTTGACCTAGAATCTCTGATCACGCGCATCAATGCGCTGGACAACAAGGCGCCCGCGGCGGCGCAAACCGCGTTGCACCAGCGCGTGGCAGGCGCCTTGCGCCGCGCTTCCACCTATCTGGCGCGCAATGCGGGCTTCGGTAGTGAGACGCCGCCGTCGATCCTGGATGTCGTCGCGCTGTACAAACCGCCGGTCGACGCACAACGCGCCACCCTGCAGGAAGATTTGAGCGCCATCGAGCGCGACCGGGTGGCGGTGCGGCACAAAGCGCTGACCGATCTTGGCGCGCCCGACGATCTCGCGCGCGAAGCAGCTCTGTTATCGCCGATGACGCTGTCGCTCGATGTTGCCGACTTGGCGCGGCGCACCAATTGGCCCATCGCGCAAGCCTCCATGCTGCATACCGTCGTGGGGGCCGAGTTCGGTCTCGATGCGCTGCGCGATGCCGCGATCGCCCAGCGCCTCGACGCACACTGGGATCGCCTCGTGTTGCGCCGCACCGCTGACGATTTTGGCGAGATGCAACTGCGCCTCGCCGAAGCGGCGGCCAAGGCGCTCGGCCTGCAGGATAAGAAGACGATGGAATCGCTCACCGCCGCCGTGAAAGCCTGGATCGCGTCTCTGGGGCAGCCGGCCCAGCGCGCTCACGCGGCGTTCGTCGAGCTCGGCGGCAGCGGGCAGTGGACCTTCGCCAAGCTCATGCTGATGGCGGCAGAGATGAACACGCTGACGAGCGCCGTTCACTAGCCGAAGCGGGCGATGTTGAACGGGGCAAGATCAAACGGCGCCGGTTGGTCCGTCGCCAGCGCCGCGATGATTTCGCCGGTGATGGCGCTCATGGTCAGCCCCAGGTGCGCGTGCCCAAAGGCATAGTAGATCTTTGGCGCGCGCTTCAGCTGGCCGATAGCGGGCACGTAGTCGGGCAGTGTCGGCCGAGGTCCCATCCATCGGTCCGGCGCCTTCGAGAACGTCACACCGAGTTCGTCCAGATGCTGATGCAAGCGCGCCCATTTCCGCGCATCAGGCTGCGCGCTGGGATCGCCAAACTCAAGAAAGCTTGTAGCTCGCAAGCCGCTGGTGAAGCGGGAAATGACCACTGAGCGTTCTTCGAAAATGGTTGTCTGCAGATCGTCGGGCCAATTGTGCTCGACGCTTTGCATCGAATAGCCGCGTTCACCGATCAATGGCGCGTGCGCGCCAACGCAACGCATGAGCGGCCCCGACCAGGCGCCGCAGGCGACAAGCAGCGCATCCGCATCCCGAGTCGCGCCGCACTTAAGCCGCACCTGGCCGCGTGGATCGATTGCCGTCGCAGTATCGGCGACTCTCTCTCCGCCGAGCGCGACGAACTTTTTCAGTATCGCGTCGCGCGCGCCTTGCGGATCGCTTACCTGTCCGGTGCCGTCGAAATGCAATCCGCTGGCTGGCCTTGTTCTTAGAATGCCGTCATAGCGCGCCAGCTCCGCTTCGCTCATGTCGCGGAAGCTGGCCGTTCCAATCGGTGTTTTCGCGTACGCATCGCGTGCTTTGTCGCCTGCGGCCTTGCTCATGTAGACGTTGGACTGCCCATAGGGCCGCACCATTCCTGGCATTTCCGCCAGCGTCTCCAGCCGCTGCCAGGCGCCCATTGCGTCGCGCAAGATGTCGGTCAGCGCCGCTTGCCCGCGCGCCAACTGCCCGGGCTCACACGCGCCGAGATAGCGCGCCGACCAGGGTAGCCAGAGCCCGATATCGCGCAGACGGAAGTCGAGCGCGCCGCCCACGCCGAACAAGCGCCCCGGAAACGAACTCGCATAGCTCCACATCGACCAAGGCAGCACTTGCTCCGTGCCGATGTGCCCCGCATTTCCAAACGATGCGCCGCGCCGCGCATCGCCGGGGTCGATCAGCGCAACCTGCGCGCCTCTCGCCTGCAACTGCAGAGCAGACGCGGCGCCGACCAGGCCGCCGCCGATGACGATCATGGATTTCATCACGCCTCGCATCGTATAGGTTAGCCGAGCCCGTCAAGGGCAGGCCTCAAACAGCGGCGAGGGCGCGATGAGCAAAGTTTCCTGGGCTGGCGTTTTCCCCGCCGCGACGACCCAGTTCAAGCCGGACATGTCGATCGACATCGGCGAAACTCAGCGCGTGCAGGACGCTCTGGTGAAGGACGGCGTTCACGGCCTCATCATTATGGGCACAGTGGGCGAGAACAACTCACTTGAGCCCGAGGAGAAACGCGACGTGCTCCGCGCCGCGGTAGAAGCCGTGGGCAAACGCGTGCCCATCCTTGCAGGCGTCTCCGAATTCGACACCAAGCGCGCCATAGCGTTCGCGCGCGACGCTGAAAGGCTAGGCGCCGACGGCCTGATGGTGCTGCCATCAATGGTGTACGTGCCGACCGAGGCCGAGCTGGTGGCGCATTTCCGCGCTGTCTCGGAGGCAACCGCGCTGCCGATCATGCTCTACAACAATCCGCCGGCCTACCGCGTGAGCGTCAGCATTGACGCGATGCGCCAACTCGCCGACCGGCCCAACATTGTTTGTCTTAAGGAGAGCGCGCCGGACACGCGCCGGTTCACCGATCTCTACAATGCCATCGGCGACCGCTACATTCTCTTCGCCGGCCTCGACGATGTTGCGCTTGAAGGTCTGATCCTCGGCGCGCGTGGCTGGGTCTCCGGCCTCACCAATGCTTTCCCTAAGGAGTCGCTTGCGCTCTATGATGCGGTGATGCGCAACGATCTCGACACCGCGCGGGCGATCTATCGTTGGTTCATGCCGCTTTTGCACCTCGATGCGGAACACGATCTCGTGCAGTCGATCAAGCTCGCCGAGCAGATCATGGGCCGCGGCAGCGAACGCGTACGGCCGCCGCGCTATCCGCTCACCGGCAAGCGCCGCGCGGAAGTCGTGGCGATGGTGGAGAAAGCGGCGGCGGAGCGCCCGAAACTGTGAGCCGCAGCGTCTTCAAATGCATTGACGGTCACACCGCCGGCAATCCAGTGCGGCTCGTGGTCGAAGGCAAACCTGAGCTGAACGGCGCCAGCATGAGCGAGCGCCGCCAAGATTTTCTGGTGCGTTATGATTGGATTCGCACCGGCCTCTGTTTCGAACCGCGCGGCCACGACATGATGAGCGGCGGCTTTCTCTATCCGGCGACAAGTCCGGAAGCCGATGTCGGCATTCTCTTCATCGAGACCAGTGGTTGCCTACCGATGTGCGGTCACGGCACCATCGGCATCGTGACGTTCGGCATCGAGAATGGACTCATCAAGCCACGTACGCCCGGACGTTTCGTGGCTGACGTCCCCGCTGGTCAGATCGAGCTCAACTACCAGCAAGAGGGCGCGCGCGTGAAAAGCGTGCGCATTCGCAATGTGCCGAGCTATCTCGCCGCCGAAGGCGTAAACATCGACGTGCCAGGCTTTGGGCCGCTCTGCATTGATGTCGCTTATGGCGGCAATTTCTACGCGATCATCGAACCGCAGGGCGCCTACACAAGTCTCGACGATCTCGGCGCCGCGCGCATCCTGCAACTCTCGCCAATCGTGCGCAAACTGATGCGTGAAGCGGTCGAACCCGTACATCCGCTCGACGCCACCATTCGTGGCGTGAGCCACGTGCTCTGGGCCGATAAGCCCAAGGGGGCCGGCGCCGATGGCCGCAACGCCGTCTTTTACGGCGACAAGGCCATCGATCGCAGCCCTTGCGGCACCGGCACGTCCGCGCGCCTCGCGCACCTGCATGCGCAGGGCAAACTCAAGGTTGGCGAGCGGTTCGTACACGAAAGCTATATCGGCAGCCGCTTTATTGGCCGCGTCGAGGCGGAAACGGAGATCGGCGGCCAGCGCGCCATCATTCCCTCTATCGAGGGCTCGGCAATCGCCACCGGCCGCAACGAAATCTGGATCGACGACGAGGACGTGTTCGCCCACGGCTTTCAGGTGATCTGATGCGCGTTGCCTAGCCGCGCGCTGCGTGCTCAAGTGCCGAACACCTCTGGGGAGGATGCATGAGTGGTTGGAACGTGCAGGCGGTTCTGCGGTGGCTGTCGGTGAGTATGCCGTGGGCCCTATTGCTGCCGCTGACATATATCGCCGGCGCCTTCAGCGCTGTTCTTGTGCAAACGGCAGCAGAGCGGAAGCAACTCATGCCGAATGTGGAGGCGATTGGCCTCGGCGCGGTCACCAACTTTTTCGACACGCTGGGAATTGGTTCGTTCGCACCATCAATGGCGTGGCTGAAGTTGCGAAAAATGGCGCCTGACAGCTATTTCCCCGCGATCCTCAATGCTGGCCACGCCTTGCCGACTGTAGCAGAAGCGCTCGTGTTTATCGCGTTGGTACAAGTCGATCCTGCCTTGTTGGTTGGCTGCATATTTTCGGCGATTTTGGGTTCGTGGGTCGGAGAACCAATTGTACAGCGAGCGCCTGTCAAGCTCGTCCAAACTGTCGTTGGCATTGCGCTGTTGGTAGCTGCCTTGTTGTTCGCACTGAAAAACTTGGATAGCGGTTTTCCGGCAATCAATTTTTTGTTCATTCACACGCCGCCAATTGCGCCGACGCACATCTTGCCTCCCGGTGGTGGTGTGGACGCGACCGCCCTGCCGATGGCGCTCTTTGTCGTCGCCATTATCGGGCACTTCATCATGGGCGTCTTGATGATGTTCGGCATCGGCCTCTACGCGCCGTCGCTCATCTTGCTTTCGATCCTCGGCCTCAATCCGATCGCTGCGTTTCCCATTATGATGGGATCGTGTGCGTTCCTGATGCCAATCTCCGGCGCGCGGTTCGTGAGGACCGACCGGATCGATTTGCGCATTGTTCTCGGCATGGCGATCGGCGGCATACCCGCCGTCTTGGTCGCGGCGCTCGTCGTCAAAAGCATGGACCTGGTCACGCTGCGGTGGCTTGTGGTCGTAGTCGTGCTTTACGCGGCAGGTTTGTTGCTGCGGGGCGCGCTTTCGCCGGCAAAGCAGCCCGTTGCCGCCGCAACGTGAGGGGACAACATGAAAATTGCACTCACCGTTGCGGCGCTCGCTGCTAGCCTGATGTTTGCCGCCGACGTCTCCGCGCAGAGCACGAGCGCGAGCGCCACGTTGAGCCAGCTCTTCGCCGACGAGCGGGCCGAGGTGTATCGCGCCGACCCTCTCTCCGCGACCTATGCCGGCATTCACGACTACGACGACCGCCTGCCGTCGGTGACGCCCGCGGCTCAAGCCGCACAACTCGCCGTGGACCGCGGCTTCATACAGCGCCTGCACGCTATCGACCGCGCGTCGCTCACGGCGCAAGAGCAGGTGAGCTACGATCTCTTCGATTTCATGGTCAGCGAGCGCGTCACGCTGGCGCGCTACAATGAATGGCGTCTCCCATTCAACAGCGATAGCGGCTTCTATTCCGATCTGGTCCTGCTGCAAAACTCGCAACCACTGCGCACCACGCATGATTACGAGATGTACATCGCGCGGTTGAACGACTTTCCGCGCTATTTCGGCGAACAGCTCGCCAATCTGCGCCAAGGCGTGCATGACGGCTTCACATTGCCTGCTGAGATCGGCGAGGGCGTCGCGCGTGTCATCGATGGCATGCACTGGTCGCGCGCCGAGGACATGGGCCTATACCGGCCTTTCGCGAATTTCCCCGATAGCGTGCCGCAGGCTGATCGCGCGCGGCTCACGCAGGCTGGTCACGACGCCATCGCTAACAAGGTCATCCCGAGCTTCGACCAGTTCCGCACCTATTTTGACGCCGAGTATCGCCCGCACATGCGGCGCAATATCGCCGCGTCGTCGTTGCCCAACGGGCGCGCGTACTACGCCGATCTGGTGCGCTACTTTACCTCTGAGCCAGACGCTACGCCGGAGGCGATCCACCGTGTCGGCCTTGCCGAAGTCGCGCGCATCCATGCGGCGATGGAAGCCACCATGCGTGACGCGCACTTCAACGGCAGCATGGCCGATTTCATTCAATTCCTGCGCACCGATCCGCAATTCTACCCCAAGACCGCCGACGAATTGCTCGGCCGCGCTGCGCTGATCACGCGCGAGATCGACGGTCACCTTCCGCAATATTTCGGCCATCTGCCGCGCACGCCGTATACAGTGAAGCCGGTGCCGGATGAGTTCGCCGCCAACTACACCGCGGGCCGTTACAATCCAGGCCCGACGGGCGCCGCCGGCACCTATTGGGTCAACACTTACGCGCTCAACACGCGCCCGCTCTATGCTTTGCCGGCGCTGACCGCCCACGAAGCCGCGCCAGGTCACCACATTCAGGGCGCTATCGCGCGTGAGCTCACTGGTTTGCCGAACTTCCGTTTGAACTTTTACCCGAATGCCTTCGGCGAAGGCTGGGGCCTTTATTCCGAACATCTCGCCGGGGAGATGGGCGTCTATCACACCCCGTACGAACGCTTCGGCGCGCTCTCATATGAGATGTGGCGCGCATGCCGGCTCGTCGTCGACACCGGCATGCATTCGATGGGTTGGACGCGTCAGCAGGCGCTCGACTATCTCGCTGCGAACACCGCGCTTTCGACGCACGAAATCCAGACTGAGGTAGATCGCTACATCGGCTGGCCCGGGCAGGCGCTCGCTTACAAAACCGGCGAAATGAAAATCCTTGAACTGCGCCACCGCGCCGAGCAAGCGTTGGGCAACCGTTTCGACATCCGCGCCTTCCATGATGCGGTGCTCGCCAACGGCGGTGTTACTTTGCCGGTGCTAGAGCGCCAGATAGATGCCTATATCGCCGCTGCGCATTGATCAGCCTTTGAGCAAATCCAGCATCGCCATCGCGGCGGCAGGGTTGCGCTCCTTGGCGCCGCTGATGAAGTAGAGAAACACGTCGCCAGACTTTTCCCAGCCTTGCGCTGTCTTGGCCCACTTCTTGAGCGCGGCTTTCGGATAGCCGGTCGGCTCGTCTGCTTGCGTCAGTTCCAGCCGCGCATAAGCGAAATCCGCTGTCGGTTCGACGATCAGCGGGTGCTTGGCTGACTCCACCGTGACCACCGCGACATTGCGCTTCTTCGCTAGCTTGAGAAAAGCTTCGTCGGTAAAGCTCTCGTGCCGTACCTCCAGCGCGTGCCGCAGCTTCAGCTTGCCGAGCTTCTCCGGCAGCATGTCGAAATAGGCCGTCATCTCGGCGAGATCGAACTTCTTGTAAGGCGCCATCTGCCAAAAGATCGGCCCAAGCTTCGCGCCAAGTTCGCCCACGCCGCTATTGAAGAACCATTCGATGGATTGCGCCGCTTCACGTAAATCCTTACGCTGCACCGCCGCGCGTGGCGCCTTCACGGAGAACATGAAATTGTCCGGCGTGGCCGCTCCCCACTTCTTGAACGAAGCTGCGGTCTGCGTGCGATAGAAAGTGGCGTTGATCTCGATTGCCGTCACTTTGCTGGACGCGTATTCGAGCTGTTTCGCCGCCGCGAGCTTTGGCGGGTAAAACGTCTCTTCCCACGGCTCATAATTCCAACCGCCGATGCCGACCCGGATCATCGCTCACCTCACGCGCGCAAAGATGGGGCGACGGCCGCGCGGGCGCAATGAGCGCTTGCTTCGGTCCGTCGCTTTTCCTACCGCTCGCAGCGCACATGAGCGCCAATCTCACGCCTCCGCCGATCGTCCGGCAAGCTGTGCGCTTCGCCGTCGCCGGCGGCGTGGCGACGGCGGTGCACTACGCCATACTTTATACGATGGTGGAGGGCGTGCACGCGGCGCCCTTGCTGGGCAGCAGTATTGGCTTCGTCTTTGGAGTCATCGTCAGTTTCGTGTTGAATCGCCGTTTCACGTTCGACGCCAAGCCACCGCTATTGTCGAGCTTCGCAAAATATGCGCTCGTGTACGCGGTTGGATTCCTGCTAAATGGCGTCATTCTGCAAACTCTGATCGGCATGGGCTGGCACTATTTCTTGGCGCAAGCCGCGGCAACGCTGATCGTGTTGTGCTGGAATTTCCTCGGCGCACGCTACGCGGTGTTTCGCTAACCGATCGCCGCGAGCGTGAACGCCGCCGCGGCGCCGCCCAACACCAACCACGACACGCGGTCTTTCAGTGCAAACAGCACCGGGTCGTCGTGCATCTCGCTGCGCTCCAACTTCAACCACACCCGGCAAAGAAAAAACACCACCGCCGCCGGCAAGGCCCATAGCCAAGCTGGTTGGGCGTACCGATCGTAATTGCCCGGTTGCTGCAGATAGAGCGCCAGAATCAGCGCTGCGACGAGGCCGGCGCCCACACTCACGCGCTTCAACAGGGGGCCATCGACAGCGCGATAGCCACGGCCATGTGGATCGCCTTGGATCGCGTCGATCTCCGTCGCGCGCTTCACCAGCGCCAAGCTCAAGAAGAAGAAACTCGAAAACGCCAACAGCCAATCGCTGGCCACGAAGCTGGTCGCTACGCCGCCGATGACAATCCGCCACGTGTAGAGTCCCGCGAGCAGAAACACGTCGGCCAGCACGATCCGCTTTAGCCAGAACGTGTAGAGTGTCGTCGCCACCAGATAGACCGCAAGCGGCGTCAGCACACCGGCGACAGCGCCAACTGCGATACCAGCGACAATCATGCCAAACGCGATGGGAAGGCCGATCAACGGCGATAGTGCGCCGCTCGCGAACGGGCGATTGCGCTTGGTGGGGTGGCGGCGATCAGCCTCGATGTCCGACGCGTCGTTGATCAAATAGATGCCCGACGCGCTTAGGCTAAGCGCAACAAACGCCAGCGCCGCGCTTTGCCACGCATCCAAAGCGGCCCAGCCTTGGCCCGACAGCATCGGCACGAACACGAGAAAATTTTTCGCCCATTGCCGTGGCCGCAGCGCTTTGATCAATCCGCGCACTGGATTGGTCTCGACCGCGAATGTTTTTTCCACGGCAAAGCGTGCCGTCGCATCGCGCTCAAGAGAAGGCGCTGCGTTGACGATCACCGCCTCGCGCGCCGCGCTCCACACTTTGAGGTCCGCGCTTTCATTGCCCGCGTACACGAACCCTTTCGGATACGCGTTCGCCAGCGCCTCTGCCTTGCGCTTCGACTTCAGATTGACTTCGCCGTCCGACGCAAACACCGCATCGAACAACCCGAGATGATCGGCCACTTTCTGCGCCGCGCTGCGGTCGGACGCTGTCGCCAGTGCAATCGTGCGTCCATGCGCGTGCTCTGCGCGGAGCCAACTCAACACCCGCGGATCGTAGGGAAGGGAGTCCACATCCGGCGGAAACGCCGCCGCGAGCTTCTGTTTCGCGAACGCGCGTCCGCGCATTAGCCACAGAATGAGCTGCGGCAGTTTCCATGGCTTGCGGCACGCCAGCTGCAGCATCGACTCGATGAACACGTCGTTGCGGATCAGCGTGCCGTCGAGATCGACGGCCAAGGGGAGTTTGGCGGTCGCGACCGGTGCGGAGGAGTCGGCCATCACGCCCCAGTGAATTTCGGCGGCCGCTTTTCACTGAACGCGTCGACCGCTTCCTTGTGGTCCTTGGTCTCGTGCGCGAGCGCTTGGAACGCCGCGGAGAGTTCCATGACATCGTGCAGACGGCCATGTTGCGACTCGCGCAACAACCGCTTTGCTAGGCGCACCGCGCGCGGCGGATTGACGGCCACGCGTTCCGCCAGCTTCTTCGCTTCCGCCATCAGCTGGTCGTCCGGCACGACCTTGTTCACCAGCCCAATCCGATACGCTTCTTCAGCGTCGATCTGATCGCCCGTCAAAATCATTTCCGCCGCGCGCGAGTAACCAATCGCTTGAGTAAGAATCCATGCGCCGCCATCGCCGGGAATGATGCCGACCTTAACAAAGCTCGACGCCATCTTTGCAGACTGCGCCGCGACACGCATGTCGCACAGGATGCCAATATCCATGCCAAGACCGATGGCCGGGCCGTTGATCGCGGCAATGGTGGCGACTTCGACATCCGCCAGTGCGCGAATGATCGACTGCACGGCGCGGCGATAATTGGCGCGTGTGCCATCAGGTGATGCGGCAGACGGGCCAATGCCGGTGCGTTCGCGGATCGCCTTCAAGTCGCCGCCCGAGCAAAATGCTTTGCCGGCGCCGGTGAGGATGACCGCATTGACTTCAGGATCGTCGTGAGCGCGCATCAGCGCGCCGGCCAGATCGTTGCAGTCTTCCTGCGTGCCGATGGCGTTGCGTGCTTCAGGCTTGTTCAGCGTGACGGTGGCGATGCGGCCGGATTTCTCGTAGGTGGCGAATGCCATGTGCGCCCTCGGATTTGATCCCTTGGGCTTAGACGATCAGCCTGAACGCGACAACACCGCGCGCTGGGTCAGGTTGGCCCGTTTCCCGTCTCAAACGCTGTGATCGGCTCCGATTGCACCTGCTGAGCGCCATGCAGGACCGCAAGCGTGCCGGTCTGATCCTTGTTGGCGGTGACGACGTAAGTGTAGCCGTTGTTCGTGAACCGGTAAGTGGTGTGATCCGGTTTCACGTCCTCATTGCCGCCGCGCACTTCCAGCGAGAATGTCGTCGTATTGGCGTTGTCAGCCAGTTCGATCGGCTTCTGCTTCGACGCATCCGAGAAACTGTATGCCGTGTAGATCAAGTCGCCGCTGGCATCCTCGCTCACCACGAAACTGCGCCGCCCCGTGAACCCCATAAGGCGGGTGCGCGGCATCCAGCGGCATGACACATCGCGATCGCCAATCTTCATCTCCGTGATGACCGGCGTGTACGCAGCGCCCGGCGTTTCCAGCGCGCCGGAATTGGTTTCACGGATCGAGCCTGCGTCTTGGCCGCTGCGCTGCAGAGCGAAATAGACGTGTCCTGCGGCGCCATCGCCGTCGCCAAGATCGAACTCGGTGCGGTTGGCGATCGCCCCGCTGGGCTTCGCGTATTCAGCGATCCGCGCCACCGCGCCCCCGTTCTCGACCTCGAACACGACCGGCGTATCTATCCCGTCGCAAATGAACCACGGCGCAGCGCGCGGCAGGCCGGTGTCCGTCGCCGCGACGGCTGTCGCTGTGGCGCTGGTTTGATCGGCGCTTGTTGCAGCAGGTTGCTGACCGCACGCGGCGAGCGCCAAAGCAGAGACAAACAACAGACTGCGCATGCAAACACCTCTGCCCCGAACGTAGCACCCAGGTTCACGGCGGCAAACCCAGACTAGTCCAAGCCAAGCTTGGCGCGTGTCGCTTTGGTGATGCTCACGGGTGTGTCGAAATAGACTGCCCACGGATCGGGCTGCGCCAGGCGCGCTTGCATGTCTCTCAGTGTGAAGGCGGAGGCGCTTGGGATAGTTCGCAGTTCCTCCCAGCTCACCGGAACCGCGATTGTCGCCATGCCGCGCGCGCGCGGCGAGTAGGGGCAGATCGCCGTCGCGCCGCGATGGTTGCGGAAGTAGTCGATGAAGATGCGGCCGGTGCGCTGCTTCTTGGTCATAGTCGCAACGAAGCGTTTCGGGTCGAGCCGCGCGACTTGCTCGGCAAATGCGCCGGAGAAGTTCTTGACCTCTTCCCAGCTGTGCCGGCGTTTCAGATTGAGCACAATGTGAATGCCTTTGCCGCCGGTGACCATCGCAAACGAGGTGAGGTCAGCGGAATCCAGCAGCGCCTTGATATCGAACGCCGCGCGCTTCACTTCGCCGAAATCCAAGCTTTCGTCTGGGTCCAGATCGAACACCATGCGGTCAGGATGCTCCAGGTCGTCGTTGCGCGACCCCCACAAATGGAACTCCAGCGCCGAGATTTGTGCGCACGAAACCAGGGCCGTCGCGTTCGGCAAGGTAAGATAGTCCTCTTGCTTGCCGTCACTCTCGGTGATCGGCACCGTGACGATCTCCTTCGGCGCGCCGGCCATGGGGTGCTTCTGAAAGAAGGTCTGTTTGCCGACGCCATCGGGTGCGCGCACTAGGCTCACCGGTCGCTTGAAAAGGTGCTTGCCCATGCGCTCGGCGGCCATATCGAGATAGGCTGCAAGCTCTGCCTTCGTCACGCCGGATTCGGGAAACAACACTTTGTCGGGATGCGTGAGACGCACGCGCGTCTTCATCGCTGGCCGGGCTATTTCAGCCTCGACATCCTTCGCCGCTTTATCGCCGCGCAGCCCGAGATACACGCCGTGACGCACCGCGCCATCGGAAGTGAATTCGCTGAACCGCACCTGTGCGACGAGCTTCGGCTCGACCCACTTCGCGCCACGCGCCGCCTCGCGCGGCACTTCAAGAGCGGGCTTTGCGCGTGCAAGTTTGCTCAGCTTCTCGGCGAGTGACGCCAGCGCTTTGTCGTTGAAACCGGTCCCGACATTGCCGCGATATTGCAGCTTGCCGCCGACCTTATCCGCCAGCATGAGCGACGCGAACGCGCGCCCTTTGGCCGAGGGCTGGTAACCAACCACGACAAATTCTTGCTCATTCACAAGCTTCACCTTGAGCCAGGAATTAGAGCGGCCGCTGCGGTATGGCGAGTCTGCCTTCTTCGAGACGATGCCCTCAAGGCCACGGTCTTTGAAGGCCTTGGCGAGCTTATCGCCATCGCCTTCGAAGTAGGGGCTGAGTTGCAGCGGCGCTTTCACTGTTCCAAGCAGTTTTTCCAGCCGGTTTCTGCGCTCTCTGAACTGCAACTTACGCAAGTCCTGTACGCCTTCGGCCAACAGATCGAACATGAAATACGAGACACCCTTGGCGGCGCCGTTCTCAAGCGACCTTTGCAACGCGGAAAAATCCGTGCGACCGTTGACCTGCGCGATGGCGACCTCGCCATCAATCATAACATCCTTGAGATTGAGCGCCGCCAGCGCGTTGGCCACGGATTGAAAGCGCCCGGTCCAATCAAGTCCATTCCGCGTATAAAGTCGCACGCTATCGCCGCTGACGGCGGCGAGCATGCGATAGCCGTCATATTTGATTTCGTGGATCCAATCCTTACCCTTTGGCGGCTCATCCACGCGCGTCGCCAGCGCCGGCTCCACGAATTGCCACTTCGGCGGCTTCGCGGCCTTCGGCTTCTGCTCGCCTTTGCGCGTCCATACGCGCGCCGTTCCGCTGCGCACATCTTCGATAGTGCGTCCTGAAACCACGCTGGTCACCGCGCTGGCGACGGGATCGTCCTTGCCCGCGAACGCGTCCTTTGACTTGAACAGCAACCACGGATCGCCGCGTTCACCTTCACGCGGCTTAATCTTCACGAGATGAAACTCACCCTTCAGCCGTTCGCCAGCGAGGATGAATTTCAGTTCGCCGCGCTTCAGCGTCTCATCTGGATTCATCACCCACTTGAACTTGCCGGTGTCCCAGATGATCACCGCGCCTGCGCCGTACTCGCCCTTGGGAATGACGCCTTCGAACGAGCCATACTCAAGCGGATGGTTCTCGGTGCGCATCGCTAAGCGCTTCACGCTCGGATCGTAGGAAGGGCCCTGCGGTACCGCCCAGCTCAGAAGCACGCCATTGTGTTCAAGCCGGAAATCGTAATGCAACCGCGTCGCCGCGTGCTTCTGCACGACGAACATGTCGCCGGCGGTTTTGAGCTTTCCGCCCGCCGGCTCGTTGGTCTTTCTGAAATCGCGTTTGCGGTTGTAGTCGGTCAGGTTGCCGACTTCAGCCGCGCGATCGCTCGCAGATTTCTTCCCAGCCATCAGAAGGGCGTCCGTGCTCCCCCGCTAGGGGGAGCTGTCAGCGCGTGAGCGATGACTGAGGGGATGGCGTAGTTGTCTGCAAAGCTCCGCGCTTGCCCCTCCGTCGCGCGCAACAGCACGCGGCGCCTCCCCCTGGCGGGGGAGGACGGTTTGGGTACGAACGCCATGACGACGTTACTTCTTAGCGCGTTTCGCGGGCGCCTTGGCGCGCGGCGCGCGCACCGTTTCAGCGGCAGCTTTCTGCTTCACGGGCCCGGCCTTCTTGGCCTTCGGTTCGACGATCTCCGCCTTCTTGGCCAGCGACTTTTTCAGCGCTTCGACAAGGCTGACGACGTTGTCACCGTGATCGCGCGAGGGCTCTTCCTGGTCCTCAAGCACCAGTTCGCCATGGCGCTCGATCTTCTTCTTCACCAGCCGCTCGATGGCGACTGAGTATTCGTCCTCGAACTTGTTCGGATCGAACTTCGCTTTTTTGCGGGCGATGAGTTCCTGGGCGAGATCGATCAGATCTTCGTCGAGCTTACCCGTCGGAATTTCATCGAAGAACGCCTTCGCTGCGCGCAGCTCCTGCGCATAGTGAACCGTCTCCACCATCAGCCCATCTTCGTACGGCTTCACCGCGGCGATGTACGAGCGGCCGCGCATGGTGATCTGACCGAGGCCGATGGTCTTCGTGCGCTTCAGCGCTTCGTGCACGACACGGTACGGTTCATCAGCCATCTTGCCATCGGGCAGAGCATAATAGGGCTTGTCGAAATAGACGGGGTCGATCGTCTCGTTCGGCGCGAACTGCACCATGTCGAGCGTCTTCTTCGAGTCGACCTTCAGTGCGTCGAACTCCTCGTCGCTGAAGAGCACATAGCGTCCCTTCTGGTACTCATAGCCTTTGACGATCTCATCGTTCGAAACGGCGCCAACGCCGGGCGCGACCTTCTCATAGCGAATGCGCTGCTTGGAAGGTTCGTGAATCTGGTTGAACGAAATCTTTTCCTTGGAATCCAAGGCTGAGTAGAGCTTCACCGGCAGCGCAACCAGCGCAAGCCGAATTTGCCCTGTCCACACCGGACGAGCTGGAGGCGCCATGACCCTTAAACACCCTGACGTGACCCGACGTTCCAGGAGCGTAACATTACTGGGAAAACGCCACAACGCGCGTGGTTAGCGTTTACCTTCTTTTGCGACAGAGGCGCGCGTTCCGTAGGTCGCGCGCACAGCATCCACGAATGCGCCGCTCCGGTCGCGGGCGCGATCCGAGAACACCAACCCTACCTCGCGGCTCAGGTCGAACCCTTCCAACGCAATCGCAGCAATGCCCGGCTGACTGAAACTTGCCGGCGCGACCGTCACTCCCAAGCCCGCCGCCACCATGCTCATCGCGCGATCGTCGCTCAGCGTCCTCAAGCTGAACGAGGGGCGCACATCGCGGCTGGTGAAGTAGCGCGAGATCTCCGGCAGCCCTTCGCATTGGCGCCGCACGATCATTGTCTCGCCCGCGAGCGCACCGCCATCGACACTCTTCAGCCCCGACAGTTTGTGGTTAGCGCCAACGAACAACACATAAGCTTCGGTGCGCAGAGTTTCTTGCGCGAAGCTGTCGAGCCCAGGCCGCAGAATGGTGACTGCCACGTCGAGGCGGCCGTCCGACAGCCGATTGGCGATATCGCGCTCCGTGGAGTCGAGGATTTCGATCGCTTCATCGCCGCCGTGCTTCGCGTGGTGCGCCACCACGCGTTCCAGATCGCGCGCCGGAATAGTGGAAAGTACGCCGGCGCGTACGCGCTTCAGCTGCGGCGCCTCCGCGACCTCGCGCAGCGCTGCCTCATACTCCTGCGCGATCCGCCGTGCGTGCGTGAGGAAGCGGCTTCCAGCCGGCGTCAGCGACACCCGCCGCGTCGTCCGCTCGAACAGCCGCGCGCCGACCTGCTCCTCCAGCTTGGCAATGCCGACCGAAAGCGTCGGCTGGGTGACATTGACCTTGGCCGCGGCCTTGGAGAACGACCCGAGCTCCGCGACCGCCAGGAAGTAGCGCAGCAGATACCGATCCATATATGATATCTATCAGTCTCGTTCGGAAAGTTCAATTTCAATTGGCGAGGCAA
Organism: Terricaulis sp.; assembly: GCA_047601265.1. Taxonomy (GTDB): domain Bacteria; phylum Pseudomonadota; class Alphaproteobacteria; order Caulobacterales; family Aquidulcibacteraceae; genus Vitreimonas. Next base: position 1,851,956 of record JASGJR010000001.1, on the reverse strand, counting down.
ATCAATTACAACCCCAGTACCGCCGCCTTCCAGGCGGCTTTTCGCGTTCAGGCGAGAGGGACTGATGTCCGATTCCCCCATGCTCGATTTCCAGCTCGGCGAAACCGCCGACGCGATCCGCGACACCACCGCCAAGTTCGCCGCCGACCGCATCGCCCCGCGTGCCGCCGTCATCGACGCCGAAAACCTGTTTCCGCGCGATCTCTGGCCGGCCATGGGCGAACTCGGCCTCCACGGCATGACGGTTGAAGAGGAGTGGGGCGGCACAAGCCTCGGCTATCTCGAACACGTCGTGGCCATGGAAGAGATCAGCCGCGCATCCGCATCTGTTGGTCTGAGCTACGGCGCGCACTCCAATCTCTGCATCAACCAGATCCGCCGCTGGGCCACGCCCGAACAGAAGCGCAAGTACCTGCCGAAGCTGATCAGCGGCGAGCACGTTGGTTCGCTGGCGATGAGCGAAGCCGGCGCCGGCTCCGACGTCATCGGCATGAAGCTCCGCGCCGAACATGTCGGCGACCGCTACGTCCTCAACGGCACAAAGTTCTGGATCACCAACGCGCCGCACGCCGATACGCTGGTCGTGTACGCCAAGACCGAACCGCTTGCCGGTTCCGGCGGCATCACCGCCTTCATCATCGAGCGCGGCATGAAGGGTTTCACCACCGGCCAAAAGCTCGACAAAATGGGCATGCGCGGCTCCGACACCGGCGAACTGGTGTTTGAGGATTGCGAAGTACCGGAAGAAAACACCATCGGCCCCGTCAATCACGGCGCCGGCGTGCTGATGAGCGGCCTCGACTACGAGCGCGCCGTGCTCGCCGGCGGCCCGCTCGGCATCATGCAAGCCTGCCTCGATGTCGTGCTGCCTTACGTGCGTGATCGCAAACAGTTCGGCCGCCCGATCGGCTCGTTTCAACTGATCCAAGCCAAGGTCGCCGACATGATCGTCGCGCTCAATTCCGCGCGCGCCTACGTCTACACCGTCGCCAAGGCTTGCGACGCCGGCAAGACCACGCGCCAGGACGCCGCTGGCGCCATCCTCTACGCCTCTGAAAGCGCGGTGAAGGTCGCCATCGAAGCCATCCAAGCGTTGGGCGGCGCCGGCTACACGCGCGACTTCCCAGTTGAGCGCTTCCTCCGCGACGCTAAGCTCTACGACATCGGCGCCGGCACCAACGAAGTGCGGCGCTTCCTGATCGGCAGAGAGATTATCGGCGCATGACGCAGCAACCAACGCCAAGCACCATGCGCGCACTGCAAGTCGCGCGCCTGAGCGAAGCGTTCGAAGGTTGCGAGATCGTCACAGCACCCGTGCCGCAACCCAAAGCGGGCGAAGTGCTGGTGCGCATCCGCGCCGCAGCGCTCGGCTTTCCGCAATTGCTGATGACCAGCGGCGGCTATCAGCACAAACCCGATCTGCCTTTCATCTTCGGCGGCGACTGGGCAGGCGAGATTGTCGCCAACGGTGAGGGCGCCACACAGCAGATCGGCGCGCGCGTCATTGGCGGCGGCTTCACCGGCGCGTTCGCGGAATACGCCGTCGCTAAAGCTGAAGCACTGATGCCAATGCCGGCGAACGCCTCGTTCGAAGAAGCCGCGGCGTTTCCGTCTGCTTACCTCACCGCGCATGTCTCGCTCGTGCACGCGGGCCATCTGCAAGCGGGCGAGTGGATTCTGATCCTCGGCGCGGGCGGAGGTGTTGGCTTGGCTGCCGTCGATCTTGCGCGTTCGATCGGCGCCAACATCATCGCTGGCGCATCAAGCCAAGCCAAACGCGACGCCATCAAAGCCTATTGCCCCGAAGCGCACGTCATCGACTCCAGCGTTTCGTTTAAAGACCAAGTGCGCGAGATTTCCGGCGGCGGCGTCGATGTTGTCTACGATCCGGTCGGCGGCAGCGCTTTCGCCAACGCGCTCTCATCGCTGAATTTCGGCGGCCGCCTGCTGATCATCGGCTTCGCTTCCGGCGAAATCCCGACCCTTTCCGTCAACCGCGCTTTGATCAAGCACGTCAGCGTCATCGGCGTGCGCGCCGGCGAATACAGCCGCCGTTTTCCGAAAAAACGCGCCGAAACCATGCGCGCCATCTTCGACGGCTGGTCGCAAGGCAAACTGCATCCGCACGTCGACAAAATATTCGCGCTAGACGATTGGCGCGCCGCCATGGACCGCATGACCTCGCGCAGCCTCATCGGCCGCGTGATCGTGAGGCCATGAGGAGTTGAGATGATTAACTCACCAGCTTTCGTCATTCCGGGGCTCGCGAAGCGAGAACCCGGAACCCAGGGGCTGACAGACCTGAGTGTTTGCCCCTGCGTTCCGGACCGCACCTTCGCTACGTCCGGAATGACGAGCGAGAAAGCGCCGATTCAAATTTCATGAAACTCAAATCCAACATCGACACCGCATCCGAAGCGTTCGCCAAGAACGCCGCGCACAATCGCACGCTCTCGGAGCAACTCCGCGCGCGCACCGCGGAGATCGCGCTGGGCGGGCCGAAAGAGTCGCGCGATCGCCACACCAAGCGCAACAAGCTGCTGCCGCGTGAGCGCGTGGAGCGCTTGCTCGATCCCGGCGCGCCGTTCCTCGAAGTCAGCGCGCTCGCCGCATATGATCTCTACAATGGCGAAGCGCCCGCGGCAGGCGTCATCACCGGCATCGGCCGCGTCATGGGCCGCGAAGTGATGATCGTCGCCAACGACGCCACCGTTAAGGGCGGCGCGTATTTCCCAATGACGGTGAAGAAGCATCTGCGCGCGCAAGAGATCGCCATGCAGAATAAGCTGCCGTGCGTTTATCTCGTCGATTCCGGCGGCGCCAATCTTCCGCACCAAGCCGAAGTCTTCCCAGATCGCGAACACTTCGGCCGCATCTTTTATAACCAGGCGCGCATGAGCGCAGAAAACATCGCCCAAATCGCCTGCGTCATGGGCTCATGCACCGCCGGCGGCGCCTACGTGCCGGCGATGAGCGATGAAACCATCATCGTCCGCAACCAGGGCACCATCTTCCTCGGTGGCCCTCCGCTGGTGAAAGCCGCGACAGGCGAGGTGATCAGCGCCGAGGATCTCGGCGGCGGCGAATTGCACGCGCGCAAATCCGGCGTCGTTGATCAGCTCGCGGAGGATGACGCGCACGCGCTCTTCCTGGTGCGCCGCGCCGTCGCCAATCTCAACACGACCAAACACGTCAGCCTTGATCTACGCGAACCGCAAGCGCCGGCCTACGATGCGAGCGAACTCTACGGCATCATCCCGCCTGACGTGCGCGCGCCGTACGATGTGCACGAGATCATCGCGCGCATCGTCGATGGCTCCGAGTTCGACGAGTTCAAGCCGCTCTATGGCGCAACGCTCGTCACGGGCTTCGCACACATCTGGGGCTATCCCGTCGCCATCCTCGCCAACAACGGCATTCTGTTCAGCGAAAGCGCGCAGAAGGCCGCGCACTTCATCGAACTTGCGTGCAAGCGCAAAATTCCGCTGGTGTTTTTGCAAAATATTTCCGGCTTCATGGTCGGCGGTAAATACGAAGCCGGCGGCATCGCCAAGGATGGCGCCAAGATGGTCACCGCCGTCGCCTCCGCTGAAGTGCCGAAGTTCACGGTGCTGATCGGCGGCTCGTTCGGCGCCGGCAATTACGGCATGTGTGGCCGCGCGTATTCGCCGCGCTTCTTGTTCACCTGGCCAAACTCACGCATCTCGGTCATGGGCGGCGAGCAAGCGGCGTCGGTGCTGGCTCAAGTGAAGCGCGACGGCATGGAAGCGAAAGGCGAGAGCTGGGCGAAGGACGAAGAAGAAAAGTTCAAAGCCCCCATCCGCGCCCGCTACGAGACCGAAGGCGATCCGTATCACGCGACCGCGCGGCTATGGGACGACGGCATCATCGATCCAGCACAAACCCGCGACGTGCTTGGCCTCGCCATCAGCGCATCACTCAACGCGCCAATTCCAGAAACCCGCTTCGGCGTGTTCAGGATGTAGTGCGTAACGTCAGCTTCGAAGGCAGAGGAGAGCGATGTGGCATTTCTAGTGATCTTCCTGATCGTGCTTTGGATACGCCCCGAGTACCGCTTTCTCCTGTTTTTCATCGTCGGCGAAACCATCCTAACGCTGGTTCTGGCAGGTTGGACGTGGAAGCCTGAGGATCTCCCGGTCTACTTGGTCGCGATTGCGATCAACGATGTCGCGCTGCTTGTGCTCGGCGCGATTGTGGTGGCGCTCCGCAAATGGATGAAGTCGCGCAAGAGCGGATTGGAGAAAGACGCGGAGAGGATTGTCGAGCAAGCGCGCGCGGAGGCGGCGGCGCGCGGTGAGGCGAACGGTGGCCGATAAAACCGCGCTCCTCGTCATCGACGTGCAGCAGGGCTTCGACGCACCGTACTGGGGCACGCGCAACAATCCGCAAGCGGAAGACAACATCGCGCGTTTGCTCGACGCCTGGCGTGCGGCAAAGCGCCCAATCTTTCACGTCAAGCACAATTCACGCACGCCGCAATCGCCGCTGCATCCGAGCAAGCCGGGCAACGCCTACAAAGATTTCGCCATGCCGCGGGTGGGCGAGCCGTCCATCGGCAAGGATGTGAATAGCGCCTTCATCGGCACCGATCTCGAAGCGCAACTGCGCGCCGCCCACATCGATGCGCTGATCATCGTCGGCCTCACCACGCCGCATTGCATCTCGACCACCACCCGCATGGCGGCAAACCTCGGCTTCGACACAACCGTAGTGTCAGACGCCACCGCCGCGCACGCCGGCAAAGGCCCAGACGGCAAACCCATTGATGCGGAAACGATGCACTATCACGCGCTCGCCGCGCTCAGCGGCGAATTCGCTACGCTTGCCACCACAGCGGAGGTGCTCAGCCGTGCGTGATCTAGCGCAGCGCCACAATGAGTGCGGCGACCGCCAGCACCCAGAACATGGTGTTGGCCATCAGCACGTAGGCGAAGGGGCTCAACCGTCGCATGCGTGCAAGACGCGGATACCGGCTGTGAGTTCCGCGAAACGCGCGATAATTACCGCTTTTACACGCAAAATACCGCCAAAGTTCCCAACGCAAACCAATGCGGCGAAGTTCCCATGCTGAAGTCAGTCTTGATCGCGAATCGTGGCGAGATCGCGCGGCGTGTGATCCGCACATGCCGCAAGCTCGGCGTGCGCACGGTCGCCGTGTATTCCGAAGCTGACGCCAACGCGCTTCATGTACGAGAAGCCGACGCGAGCGAACTCATTGGCCCGCCGTCGGCGAAGGAAAGCTATCTGCGCGGCGAAAAGATCATCGCCGCCGCCAAGAAGCACGGCGCCGAAGCCATCCATCCCGGTTACGGCTTTCTCTCCGAAAACGCCGACTTCGCGCAGGCTGTCACCGACGCTGGCCTCATCTGGATCGGCCCCAAGCCCAACTCGATCCGCGCCATGGGCCTCAAGGACGCCGCCAAGAAATTGATGGCCGAAGCCGGCGTGCCGACGACGCCGGGCTATCTCGGCGAAGATCAAAGTGAAGACCGCTTGCAGAAGGAAGCGGACGCTATCGGCTATCCCGTGCTGATCAAAGCCGTCGCCGGCGGCGGCGGCAAAGGCATGCGCAAGGTCGAGAAGAAGAGCGAGTTCAAAGCAGCACTTGCCTCCGCCAAGCGCGAAGCCGCGTCTTCGTTCGGCGATGACCGCGTGCTATTGGAAATGTATGTGCAGCGCCCGCGCCACATCGAAGTGCAGGTGTTCGGCGATACGCACGGCAATGTCGTGCATCTGTTCGAGCGCGATTGTTCGTTGCAGCGCCGCCATCAGAAAGTGATCGAGGAAGCGCCCGCGCCGGGTATGGACGAGGCCACGCGCAAGGTGGTGACGGATGCCGCGGTGCTGGCGGCGCGCGCCGTGAGCTATGTCGGCGCCGGCACCATCGAGTTCATCGCCGACGCCAGCCAAGGCCTGCGCGGCGACCGCATCTGGTTCATGGAAATGAACACCCGCCTGCAAGTCGAACACCCTGTGACCGAAGAGATCACCGGCCAAGACTTGGTCGAGTGGCAACTGCGCGTCGCCAGTGGCGAAAAGCTGCCGTTGAAGCAGGAAGAACTAAAGATCAACGGCTGGGCCATGGAAGCGCGGCTGTATGCCGAAAATCCTGAGACGGGGTTTCTGCCGTCTATCGGCAGAATTGACGCGTTCAGCTCATACATCGTCAATGCGCGCATAGACTCAGCTGTCGAGCAAGGCGATGAGATTTCGCCTTTCTACGATCCGATGATTGCCAAAGTAATTGTGCGCGGCGCCAACCGCCGCGATGCGCTTCAGCGCTTTCTCCAATGTTGGGACGCAATTTACATCTGGCCGATCAAGACGAACGCCGGGTTCATCGGTAGGTGTTTGGCCGACGTAGCATTTGGCAGCGGTGATGTAGACACCGCGCTCATCGCCGCTCGCGGCGAAGCGTTGACTGCTTTGCCTCGGCCCAGTGAAGATATTGTGCGCAACGCGGCGCTCACACTAGAAAACAACTACGCCGATGATCGTCGCTGGCCTTCGCCAGATCTGCTCGTGCGTTCTCCTTGGTCTGAGCTGCGAGGCTTTAGGCTGAATGGACTGCCCAACAAACTCGCGCGCTTGCGCTGGCGCGAAGGAAGCTATTCCGTTGATCTCGGAAATCGTCAGATGACCCGGCGAGGTTTCGTCCGTCCCGGCGGGGAAGTTCTGATTTTCAATCACGGCGAGACCTACGAATTCACCCTCGACACCGGCGAGCGCGCCGCGGGTGAGGGCAGCGCCGGCGATGGCGCGATCCTCTCGCCCATGCCCGGCAAGATCGTTTCCGTCGCCACCAAGGCTGGCGCCAGCGTCAAGAAGGGCGACGCGCTCGTCGTCCTCGAAGCCATGAAGATGGAGCACACGCTCACTGCGCCGTTCGACGGCAAGGTGATCGAACTCAAAGCCAACGCCGGCGCGCAAGTCAGCGAAGGCGTGCTGCTGGCGAAGCTGGAGAAAGCCTCCTGAGTCATTCCGGACGCGCAGCGCGATCCGGAACCCAGGGGGCACGAGCCGCATGTTTGCCCTGGGTTCCGGGTTCAATGCTGCGCATTGCCCCGGAATGACTCGAAGACGTTACGCGAACGTCGCCTCTTCCGGCGCGGGGTGATGCGGCCCAGAGCCGAACATCTCATTGACGCCGATCCGCGTCTGCTCCGGCACCGAAGCATTTCCTGGCACGCTGGCGCCAGGTCCGGTGCGCACGCCCGCGCCGATGAACGCCGAGCCGCCAATGCGCACGATCCGCACCAGCACCTTCGATGCGCCGCCGCCGGTTTCACTCTTGCTGCGCAGATGCGATACCAATTCCACCGAGCGCGAAAATACCACGCGATTGCCGATGTCGATCAAGCTGCGGTCGAGCACCTGCATCCGCACCGGCCACTCGACGCCATAGCCCACGCGCGAACCCCAGAGGCGCAACCACATCGAGTAGAAACCGGGGATCACCCGCAGCAACGACTCAAGTTGCGGCAGCGCGTCATAGAACGCCTGAATGTGATGCATCGCCAGCCACGGCGAAAATGTCTTGTTGTCGATCGCCGTGATGCCTTGTTTTAGCGGCGTCCAGCGCAACAGAATGCGCTGCACGATCGGCGGCAGCACGTACAACACCGCCAGCACCAGCATCAGCGTGAAGATTGTTGTGTCGTGTGCGAACACACCGAGCGCGGCAAACGTCAGCACCGTCATCAGCAACGGGAAGTACGAGAACAGCCGATTGGTGAAGGTCATGCCGCTGTGCTGCGCACCGCGCCGGCAAACAGCGCATAGATTTCGTCAATGCCGCGCGCGCTGCGCAGTTTCTCGCGGATCTCGGCGTTGCGCAGAAAGCGGGAAACGCGCGCCAAGGCTTTCAGATGATCGCCGCTGCGCTCAGGCGGGGAGAGCAGCAAGAACACCAAGTCCGCTGGCCGGTTGTCGAGCGCGTCGAATTCTTGCGGCGGGTCGAGCCGCGCGAACACGCCGATCGGGCGCGTTACGCCCATCACTGGCGCGTGCGGAATGGCGACGCCATCGCCGACGCCGGTTCCCGAAAGCCGTTCGCGCATCAGCGCCGCATCGAACGCAGCGCGTGCATCGATGCCGGCAAGCTTGCCCAATGCTTCGGTCATGCTCATCAGCGCGTGGCGCCGCGACGTCGTGATGAGACGCGGCATTATCGCCTCAGGCGCGATCAGATCGCTCAGGTCGTTCATACTCACCCTGTCAACGCACCGCCCGCCCGGGTGGCGCCAGCGTGTCTAAACGGACGGAGAAGCAGCCCGTTCCGGATCAATCCAACCGACATTCCCGTCGGCGCGCCGATACACAACATTCAGTCCGCCATGCGCGGCGTTTCTGAACATGAGCGCGGGCGCCTCGGTCAGATCGAGCTGCAGAACGGCTGTGGACACCGTCATCGTGCGCACCGGAACCGTGGTTTCGGCGATCACTAGAGGCGTGGGATGCTCCACCGGCAGGTGGTCAGTCTCGTCGTCCTCTTGCAGCGGGGCGAGCACATACGCTGCCGCGTCCTCTGCGGGAAGGGGGGACTTGTGCGTGGCGTGATGGTTTGTCAGTCGCCGCTTATAGCGCCGGACGCGTTTCTCGAGTTTGCCCAAGGCGTCATCAAAGGCGCCATGCGCGTCTCCGCCATGCCCCTCGGCCTGTAGGGAAATTCCCGAAGCGAGATGTACTGTACAGTCAACCGCGACGTTGCCGCCGCCATTCTTCGCAACTGTAACGACAGCATCCGTGGCGCGGTTAAAGTACTTGCCGACGCCACTACTGAGTTCGTCTTCAATTCGGGTGCGAAGCGCTTCGCCGACATCCAACTGCCGTCCGGCGACCTGTACGCGCATCAAGAGCCTCCGTAGCTAACCTGCCGCAGCAGGAGAGGACTCGGGACCGGTCTCCGCCCCCCAGGAGCACGCCCGATCTCTATCAACAGAGGTAAGCCCGCTAGGTTAAGGGGTCAACGCAAGGAACTGGTTAAACGACCGCTGGAACTGGTTTCGCGCAGCGCGCGCGTGTAATCCCCGCGACGGGAAATCATGTCCACTGAAGCCGCCACAGCCGCGCCAGCGCCCGCATCGCGCTGGCTCGACATCATCGCGATCGCGGTGTGCACGCTCGCGTGGGGCACGACATGGTTTGCGATAACGTTACAACTCGGCGCCGTCGATCCGGTGATCTCGGTCGTTTACCGCTTCGCACTCGCATCGGTGCTGTTGTTCGCGTGGTGCGCAATTACGCGCGCGCCCGTTGGCATGACGCGCGCCCAGCACCTCGCCGCGCTCGGCATCGGCTTCTTCACCTTCGCTGTCGACTATCCGCTCGTGTACTGGGCGGAGGAGCGTGTCGTCTCCGCAGTCGTCGCAGTCACCTTCGCTGCTATGGCGTTCGTCAACCTCATCAGCTTTCGCATCTTCTTCGGCCAACGCGCGCCGGCGCTGGCGTGGGGCGCGGCGGCACTCGGTATTCTTGGCGTTGGCATTTTGTCTTGGACCTTCGTGCCGACGCTCACCTACATGCTGTCGCTGCTGCACCTTGCGCTGATCGGCTCCGTGGTCGCGTTTCTCACCTATTTCGCGCTGGCGCGGCGTCGCGGCTATGCGACCGCGTCGTACATCTCGGCGCTGACGCCGCCTTTGGCGCTCTTGATGTCAGCGTTGTTCGAGCACCGCACCTGGGGGCTTGCGGCTCTGTTGGGCGTGGCGCTGACGCTCTCAGGGCAGGTGCTGCTGTTGCGCGCAAAGGAGCGCGCTTAGCCGCATCACGTGCGCAAAACAAAACGGGGCGCTGCGCGCGCCCCGTTTCATCTCTGCAGCTCAATGCACGCCGCTATTGCGGAATCCACTGACCTTGTTCGTTCCGGCAATAGGTCTCTGGCGGCAAGCTTTGCCGTCCGTTTTGCGGATCCGAAATCGTCGCGCTGACGGTCCGGCAGTGACGGCCGGAGTCTGGCGCGGGCTGCGGATCGGACACATAAACCGTGCGGCGGCCTTGTTCGCTATCCCAAGAGTCGTTGTACGAATGGCCGCTCGACAGCGAATGTTGATAGGCGCCTTCGACATTTTGTTCGTCGCGATGCGAAAGCATCTTGCACACGCCCCACGTGCCGACGCCGCCCACCGCCGCGCCGATCGCTGCATGCCCGAGGCGGTGGTGGCGTGAGGTCAGTGCGCCAATCAAACCGCCAACGCCTGCGCCCACCAAGCCATTGCGCATGCACTGCGAAAGCTGCGTCTGCTGCGCGCTCGCCACCGGCGTCACCGTGACGCTTGTGACGGCCAGGACGCCCGCCAACGCGAAAGTCTTCAAAAGCCGCATATCCGCCTCCCTGGGCCTTGCTCTGAGCCAAGCCCTCGCAGTTTTATTCTGCGCCCGCCGTTACCGCCGTCACAAGCGGCGCTGAGGCCGCATCCAATGCCGCAGTCCAATGCATCTGGGCTGCGGAGAGGGACCAATGTTTCTGATACGGAGCGCCCATGGCGTCGCTTGAGCTGCGCGGCGTCACCAAGCGCTATGGCCGCAAGACCGTGCTCGCCGATGTCTCGCACATATTCGCGCCGGGGCTGACGCTGCTCATCGGCCCGAGCGGGGCCGGCAAATCCACGCTGCTTCGGCTGATCGCCAGCGCGGAGCGCCCCAATCGCGGCGCCATCGCCTGGGACGGACGCGGCAACACCACGTCGCTGCGCCGTGCGCTCGGCTACGCGCCGCAAGCGGTCGATCTGCCGGAAGATCTGACCGCGCGCGAATTCGCCATGCACATCGCCGCGCTCAAAGGCCTGTCGCTATCGCAAGCCGACAAGCAATTCGGCGCCATCACCGACGCCATCGGCTTGCACGCCGACATCAACAATCGCATCGCCAGCTTCTCCGGCGGCATGCGCCGGCGGCTCATTTTCGCGCAAGCGCTGCTCGGCGCGCCGCACCTGCTGGCGTTGGACGAACCCACCGCCGAACTCGATCTCGAAACCGCGCGCAAACTCGGCGTGCTTATCCTCGATCGCGCCAAGTCCGCGGCCGTCATCATGACCACGCACCTCGCCGACGAACTCGCGCCCTACGCCGCCGCGGTTCTACGCGTCGAGGCCGGCCGCGTGCAGGCCGCCGCAGCATGAGCAGCATCACCGCATCATCGTTTGCCACATCGCTGCAGCGTTACTGGCGCAGCTGGGGCTTGTGGGTGTTGCTGCTCGTGGCGCCCATCGGCGCGCGCTACATGCTGCCCATCGACGGCAAAGGCGTGATGATCGCCGTCGGCAACCACCTGCCGGTGATGACCTCGCCCTTCCTCGGCGTGTCGCTCGGCATCGTCGTCTCCACACTCATGCTGCCGATCGGCTGGCTCTATCTGCGCTCCAACACCACGCGCCGGCAACCGTGGCAGGTGGAGGAGGTGACCCCCGCATCGCGCGTCAGCATCGCGCTCGGCCGCTTCGGCGCCGACGTCGTCGTTCTGCTGGCGATGCTGTGCGCGCTCACATGCGCCGGCTGGTTTCTCGGTTGGCTGCTCGTCGGCCCGCAAAAGCTCAACATCGCCGAGCTCTCCTTCGCGTTGTGGCTGGTGGCCGCCCCCGCGCTCGCCGCGCTCGCGGCGCTGCGCATTTTGTTCGACGCGCGCCCGTTGTTGCGCAGCGGCTTCGGCGATTTCGCCTACTTCGTTCTCTGGATCACCTCGATTGCGTTGCCTGCGATCACCGATGGACAAGCCCGCAGCTTCGCCACCGACATGTTCGACTTCGCCGGTTTCGTCACGCCGCTGGAGTTCGGCGCGCCACCGAACGCGCACGACTTCGCCATCGGCGGCATCGATGCGCTGCCCGGCAATGTCACGCTCGACGTGATGGGCGCGCTGTTTTCATCCGGCTACATCCCGTCACGTTTGGCCTGGTGCGCGATCGCGGTCGCGCTCGCGATCGTCGCGGGTCTGATTTACAAGCAGCACCGCCCGCGCCGCAGCGCCGGTAAACCTGGCCGCTTCACCGCGTGGCTGCACGCCGGTCCACCGCCGCGCGCCGTCATTGACGCGCCCGCGGCCAAGCAAGCGGCGCTGCCGTGGTTGAATATCTTCGTCGCGGAATTTCGCCTCATCGGCAGCGGACGCGTGTTTCTGCTTTGCGCTGCAACGGTCGCCGCATCCTCCGCAGTGCTCGATTTCCGCCACGCCGCCAGCCCGGCTTCGCTTTTGCTGTTGGTGTTTGCGCTCAGCGCGCACGCCGGACGCAGCGAAGTCCGCGGCCTCATCGCGCTCACCCGCACGGCAGCGATCACACCGATGCTGCGCCGCGCGGCTTTCGTGCTTGCGGGCGCCGCGTGGACAACATTGCTCGCTTTGCCAGCGCTCGCCCGCGCGCCAAATCTACAGACGCTCGAACTCGCCGCTGCTACCGGCGCCATCGCTGCGCTTGTCGCCACGACGCTCGCCATCATCAGCGGCGCCAGCTTCGCCGCGCGCCTGGTGCTGCTGGTGATGTGGTACGCTTATTTTTCTGCAAAGTAGGGTCAGAGCCGCGCCAGCGCTTGCACAAGACTAAAGCCCGTTCGCCATCTTCCGCTTGCGCTCAACCGAGCTCGGGATCCGCAAGCTCTCGCGATACTTCGCCACCGTGCGCCGGGCGATGTCGATACCCTTCGCCATCAGAATTTCGACGATGCGGTCGTCGCTCAGAATGTCCTCCGGCGTTTCGCCGTCGATCAAACCCTTGATCTGGTGGCGCACAGCTTCCGCCGAGTGCGCTTCGCCGCCATCGGCCGAATTGATCGACGCGGTGAAGAAGTATTTCAGCTCCACCACGCCGCGCGCGCACGAGAGGTACTTGTTCGACGTCACCCGCGAAACCGTCAACTCGTGCATCTCGATTGCCGCTGCAACCGTCTTCAAATTCAACGGACGCAGATGCGCGACGCCATGCGCGAAGAAGCCGTCCTGCTGGCGCACGATCTCGCGCGCCACCTTCAAAATGGTCTTGGCGCGCTGATCCAAGCTCTTCACCAGCCAACTCGCGTTCGACGCGCACTCGGTGAGAAATTGTTTGTCCTCGTCGCGGACCGCGCTTTTCGACACCGTCGCGTAGTAGCGCTGGTTCATCAGCACGCGCGGCATGGTGTCAGTGTTGAGTTCGACCAGCCAGGCGCCGTCCGGCGCTTGGCGCACGTACACGTCCGGCGCCACCGTTTGCGCCGGTCCGCCGCCAAAGCCCGCGCCGGGCTTCGGCGTCAACGCGCGCACTTCGGCGATCATCTCGGACAAGTCTTCGCGGTCGACGCCGCAGAGCATCTGCAAGCGCTCAAGATGGCCCTTAGCAAGAAGATCGAGATTGCTGACCAGCTTTTCCATCGCCGGATCGAAGCGCTCGCGCTCTTTGAGCTGCAGTGACAGGCATTCAGGGATGTCGCGCGCCATCACGCCGGTCGGCTCGAACCCTTGCATCAGTGTCAGCACGCGCTGCACATCGGCTTCTTCGCAACCGAGTTGGCGCGCGAGATCGCGCACGTCGGCGCGCATGTAGCCCCAGTCGTCGACTTGATCGATCAGCATGCCGCCGATCAAGCGTTCCGTCGCGCTCACACCGGCTTCGGTAAGTTGACGATCCAAATGCTCAGCCAGCGAAATGTCCGAGGTGAGCGTCTCTTCCAAATCCGGAAGATCGTCGAAACTCTTGCCGGAGCCCGCCTTCGACCAATCCTGCATCGGCGCGGCGCCGGCTTCGATCAATTCGTTGTGGCTAAGGTCCGGCGCCATGTCGGCGACGCTGACATCGAGCGCGGCTTCCGCCGGCGCCATGCCGCTTTCGAATTCCAGTGATTGCGCGTCGCCGCCGTCGCTTTCCTTCGGTGCGTCGCTTTGATTTTCTTCGCGCTCCAGCAGCGGATTGCGCTCGAGTTCGCTCTCGACAAATTCCGTGAGCTCGACGTTCGAAAGCTGCAACAGCTTGATCGCTTGTTGCAGTTGCGGCGTCATCACCAGGGCCTGACCCTGGCGCAGCTCAAGGCGCGGCGTCATCGCCATGGGCGCACGCGAAGCAGCGAGAGGGAGGGGGCAGGCGGCATTGGCACGCACCTTGCCCTGAAGGTTCTGAATTTCGGGTAACTGTCGGACCCGATTAACTTTCCTTAGTGATCTTTGTAGCGGGCGCCGTCCGTCCGGTAGATGGCCCGGTGGCGGCTCAGGTGGCGAATGTGTCGCCCAAATACCGCTCGCGGACGCCACGGTCGGCCCGGACCTGATCCGGCGTGCCCTCGAACAGCACCTCGCCGTCAAACATTATCGAGGCGCGATCCACGATCTGCAGCGTTTCGCGCACATTGTGGTCGGTGATCAGGATGCCGAGGCCACGTTGCTTCAGGAAGGTGATCAGATCGCGGATGTCGTGGATGGCCAGGGGATCGATCCCCGCGAACGGTTCGTCGAGCAGCATGAACGATGGCCGGGTCGCCAGCGCGCGGGCGATTTCCACACGGCGGCGCTCGCCCCCGGAGAGGGCGGCGGCCGGCGCATCCCGCAAATGATCTACGCGCAATTCAGCCAGCAAACCATCGACGATTTCGCGCCGCTTCGACCGCGAACGCTCAGTCAGCTCGACAATCGACATCACGTTCTGTTCGACCGTCAGCCCGCGAAAGATCGAAGGTTCTTGCGGCAGATAGCCGACGCCGAGGCGCGCGCGCTGATACATCGGCAGCGTCGTCACATCCTGCCCGTCGAGCAGGATTTGACCTTGGTCCACGCGAATGAGGCCGGTGATCATGTAAAAGCAGGTGGTCTTGCCGGCGCCGTTGGGGCCGAGCAGACCAACCACTTCGCCGCGATTCACAAAGACCGAAACGTCTTTGACCACGCGCCGTCCACGATAAGACTTTCCGATCGCCACTGCACCCAAACCGCTTTGCGCGGTGTTGGTTTTGGACGAGCGGCTTGTCGCGCCCTCAGGGCTCATGTCGGACCGTCGCGGCTGAAAATGCGTGAAACGAGAACGTCAATGGTGCGTGCCGGTGGCCGGCTGTTGCGCAGGCGCCGAACTTTGGTTCTGCCCGTTTTGCGGCACGAACACGCCGCGCACCCGTTGTCCCGGCGTTGGCGCAATCGTCGTCTGCCGGCTCTTTACGTGAAGAACCAAAGTCTCGCCGCGAATGACGTTTTCATTGGACGCCACCACGACGTTGCCACTGAACGTCACGCTGTCGGCGGCAACGTCGTACACCGCGTTGTTGCCGCGCGCCGATTGCTGCGGACGCACATAATAGACGTCGCCTTCGGCAGTCATGCGTTGAATGTCGCCTGAACCCAAACCCTGCACCGGCGCATGCGCTTGCGGCTGCTGCGGCGTGGCGGAGGGGCTAAAATAGAGCGTGATCTTATCGGCGCGCAGACGGGCGTCGTTTTGCACGATGTCGACATCGCCGGTGAGCACCAGGCGGCGTTCGCCGTCAAAATATTCGAGATTGTTGGCTGAATAGGAGACGGGCCCGCCGTTCTCGCTCAGCTGCGCATGTGCGGCGGGGGTCGCAAACACCATCGCCAGCAAAGCGCCGACCGCGATCAAGAACGGCCTCATGGCTTCGGCTCCCTATTCTGTTGCCGATGATCGGGAATTTGCCCCCGAACACCCCCGTGCAGCACCAGCGCACGGTCGCTCTGCCGCAATTCATAAGCGTCGGCCTGGAGCACGCCAAGAGGCCCAGCGCCGGTTACCCCGCCCTGGCCGTAAAGCGTGCCCTTATCGAGATCGACAACCATGTTCGGGGTCGAAAACCGGTTGCCGCCACGGTCCGAGAACAGCACTTCGCCCTGGAAGACGATCTTCTTCTGGGCCTCGTCATAGACGCCGTGCGGCGCAATCATGATTGTTCCGGCTTCGGTCCGATAAACCGGCGCGATCAGGTCGATCGGTTTGCCGTCGCCGCGCGGCCGCTCAGCCATTTCCGCGGAAAGCTGGTAGGGGCCGCCAGATTCAGTGCGGCCGATAAACCGTGGGTTGATCATCCGCAGCGGCTCGTTGGAGACCATGTCCGCCACCGCGAACCCGCCTTCGATCGCGTAGAGCGTCATGAAAACGAAGACCGACGCGAAGCATGCGCCCGCGGCCGCCACGAAGAACCGGCGCAGGCCCGACACCAGCCGTGAGCGGCGGCGCGCGTCGCGTAGCGTCTGGGCGCGCTTGGGCTCCCATTCGAAATTAGCGGCGGGGTGGACGGCGGTAGTCACGGGCGCGGTTTTCGCCGTGTTCCGGGGCGGAAGCAAGGCGCTGGATCACGGCGCCGTCTGGCTCGCCGGCAATTCGGGCAGCACGATATCCACTCTATCCGCGCTATACTCCCCCAGCGCAGGCAGCGCGACGCCTTGAAGCTGCGCCGACCACGGCGCGATTTGCGCACGCCGCGCCGCGTCGTTGAACCGCGCGACCAGCGCCGCGCTCGCCTGGCTCTGACGTCCGTCAAAATACGCATAGCCCGGTTGGTGGGGGTGGGGCCGGGGGAGTATATCGATGATAACGCCGACAGAGGCGTCGCGCAGATCGTGCGCGACGCGTTCAGCTTGAGCCGCATCGTCCGCGCCGTGCGCGTGCAGGACCAGCGCGCGGATTGGCGGCGGCGGCGTGAAGATATCCTGCAGCACACGCGTCGGATTGAAGCCTGACGCGGGCGCGGGGGTAGACGCAGGCTCCGCACCGGTGATCACCTGAACGTCTTTCGCGTGCAAAGCGGCGAGGCCGCCCACGGCGGGCGGATAGCCATTATTGTCCGTCGTCAGCACCGGGCGGTCCAGAGTGGCGGGCTTCGGCGGCACGACCAGCCCCTGACTGCCCATTGCCGCTTCCAATTGAATGACGCGCGCGCGCAATTGATCGCGCTCCCGGATCACCTCGTTGGTGATCGCCAGCGTCCAGCCCGCGAGCGCGATAGCGGCGACACTGGCGATAAGCTGCACCGTCAGCATCTGCCGCGTGCCACGCACCAGCGCGTCGAGGAGCGAGCGCGCCATCAGTCGCCCGCGCGCGCAATCATGACGAGGCGATGAACGCAGAGCGCTGCGCTGGCGCTGGCAACGCCAAAGACGCCTGTCAGCGCCAATTGCAGCTGATCAGGGGACATGACGCCGCTACGGGCTTCCGCAAGCGCGCCGGCATAAGCAATCAGCGATGTCACCAGCGCAACTGTAATAAGCTTTGGCGCACCCGCGGCGCTTGGCGTCGCCAGCAACCCCACATTCGGCGTCTTCAACGCGACGGGCGCATCGCTGCGAACCAGCGTCGCCAAGGCCGCTTCCAATGGTCCCCATTCGGCGCGTTCGCTGCTCAGATCGAATGTCGGCAGCGCGTCAAATGGCGGAGGCGGGGATGACGCATCCAATCTGACTTGCAGCAACTTGCCGGTATCAAGCGCGCGGCTTGCTTCAGCACACATGCGCGTCGCGTTTCGCGCTTCGCCGCTCCACACGATGAGCGCCGCGCGCGCCTCCCCGATTTCGCGGTCGACATCCGCGCCGGCGGTCTTCTCCCACAATACGCTATATCCGAGCGACGCAAGCCGCTCACTGATTGGCCGAACCCGATCGTGATCAGCGCGCAAGCAAGAAATATAGACGTCGGCCACCCACGCACGCTCCACCCGCGATGTTAGCGGCGCCAGGCGCGCTGGGCGAGTGCAATACGGTTGTTTTGCTGCGTCTCGCCGAGGATTTCCCCTAATGCGCGCGAAGCATATTTTTAGCTTTGATATCAGACGCCCTTAGGCCTCTAAGCGCCTGGGGGTGTGTCGCTGGTCTCGGCCAGTTGGGCGATGCGCGCCGACAATCCAGCGTCTGCCGCGGCGACCGACGCGATTGCGTCGAAATCTTCTCGCGTCAGTCCGTTGCGCGCGAGCGCCGCATCGATCTCGGATTCGTCGCGCGCTTGTTCTGCCGCGCTGGTCGCTCGCGCCTCGGCAAGCCTCATCGGCTCAATCTCGGCGCGCGCTTTTGCATAGGCCGTCAGCTCTGAATCGCTGAACGTGTTGGTTTCTGCGCGAACGAGTTCCTGCGCGGACACCATCTCGGGCGCTGCCACGCCGAGTGCTGCTGCAAGCGCCATTTCTTTCCACGGAACGGTTGCCATGGCTGTGCTCCTCTCGAACAGAGCAAGCCCGAACCGGCGCCGATGGTTCCGCATCACCGGCGCCGCTTTCCAACCTCGTCAGGCCGGCGCGTTGGCCGCACTCAATGAGGCAATGCGTTGGGCTAGCGCTGGATCGGCGTGCGCTTGCGCGGCGATTGCATTGTACGTCGCGCCATCGAGATTGTTGCGCGCCAGGATTTGCCTGACTTGTTCTGTTGCGGCGGCGCGTTGTTCTGGCGTGCCAGTCGTGAGCTGCGCGTTGATGGGCTGAATGTCATGCGCGGCTGCTGCAAACGAGCGTAGTTGCGCATCAGTGAAACTTGTTGGCGTTGAAGTGGTTGCCGCTGGCGGTGACGCCGTCGCTGCGGCAGGCGGTGTCGCTTGCGGCGTGGGGGCTGGTTCGGGAACTGGCGTTTGCCGCGATGTCACTGCGGACGAAGCGGCGGATTGGGTGGTCGGCACGGCAGATGCGGTCTGCGTGTTGGTTCCTGTTCCGACGCAACCGGCAAGCGCGATTGCGGCCGCGGCTGCGCACAATGATGTTCTGAGCATGCGAAAATCCTCGTGTGTTGGCGCCCCATACCTTGAGGACGCGCACACGAAGGACACGGTTCCGAACTAATCGCAGTGCTAGAGATCGCCCGCGGCGGCGAGCAAGCGGTCTATCAGCGCGTCAAACTGCGCACGCTCGCTGCTATTGAGCGCCGACAAAAGACGGCGTTCGCTTTCGATCGCCAATGGCGCGATGCGCGCGTGCAGCGTCTCGCCTTGTGCTGTGAGCCTCAACGATTGCGCGCGCCCGTCATTGTCGTGCACCTCGGCGGAAACGCGCTTCGCCGCCACGAGTTTGGCGACCGCGCGCGACACCGCCACCTTGTCCATTTCCGTGGCTTCGCACACTTCCTTCGCCGTGAGCCCGGGGCGGCGCCCAAGCACGGCGATGATGCGCCATTCCGGAATGGTGAGGTTAAACGTCTTGGCATAGCGCCGGGCGATGGCGCCGCTGACGCGGTTCGACAGGATCGACAGCCGGTAGGGCACGAACCGCTCGAGCACGAGCAGATCGGCCGGGGATTTCCCCGCCGTTTTCGCCTCGGCTCTCATGCGCGCGCTTGCCATTGGTTGCAAATGAAACTAAATCGGCGGCAATTGCAAGCAAGCGCATGCCTCAAGGAGCGACGATGGCCGACTTGTTCGAAAACCCGATCGGGACCGACGGCTTCGAGTTCGTCGAGTTCACGTCTCCCGAGCCCGAAAAACTGGCCGCCTATTTTGAGCAGATCGGCTTCACCGCCGTGGGCCGGCATCGCAGCAAGAATGTCGTTCGCTACAAGCAGAACGACATCAACTTCATCCTCAACATGGAGCCGAACGGCCAAGCCGCCGACTTCCGCGCCGCGCACGGCCCTTCGGCCAACGCGATGGCGTTTCGCGTGAAGGACGCACAGCATGCGTTTCGCGAAGCTGTGAAGCGCGGCGCCGAGCCGGTTGAAGGCAAGGTCGGCCCGATGGAGCTGAACATCCCCGCGATCAAGGGAATTGGCGGCGCGCACATCTATCTCGTCGATCGCTACGGCGCGCAGACCATCTATGACATCGACTTCAAGCCCATGGAGGGCGCCGATGAGTCCAAGAACAGCATCGGTCTCACTTATCTCGATCACCTCACCCACAACGTTTTCCGCGGCAACATGAAAACGTGGGCGGATTATTACGAGAAAATCTTCAACTTCCGCGAAATCCGTTATTTCGACATCGAAGGCAAAGTTACCGGCTTGTTCTCCAAAGCAATGACCAGCCCGGACGGCAAGATCCGCATCCCGCTCAATGAGTCGAAGGGCGAGGAAGGCAAGGTTGATCAGATCGAAGAATATCTGCAGCGTTACAAAGGCGAGGGCATCCAACACCTCGCGTTTGGCACGGACAATTTGTACGATGTCGTCGATAGCTTGCATGGCCGCGGTGTCGAACTGCAAGACACCATCGATACCTATTTCGATCTCATCGACAAACGTTTGCCGGGCCACGGCGAGCCGGTCGACGAACTGCGCAAGCGCCGCATCCTGCTGGATGGCGCGCCCAGCGAAGGCCAAGGCTTGCTGCTGCAAATTTTCGGCAAGGACGCGGTCGGTCCGATCTTTTTCGAATTCATTCAGCGCAAGGGCAATGAAGGCTTCGGCGAAGGCAATTTCAAAGCGCTGTTCGAAAGTATCGAACTCGACCAGATCAAGCGCGGCGTGCTAAAGGCGAGCTGATGCTCACGCGGGTTCAGCCGCGCCTTTATCTCGACATTGAATGGGCTGACCTGGCGTCGGTCTTTGCGCCGTTGCGCATGTCGCGCGAAGCGCTGGCGCGCGCGGCGGCCGAGCCTTGGGGCGCCAACGCGGTCGCGGCGCTCTCGGTCCGCACCGCGTTTGATGCAGCGCTTTCTGTGCTGAAGCAGCCACCAGGCGCGAGCGTGGCCATGAGCGGCGTCACCATTCAGAACATGGCCGATGTCGCGGCCGCGCACGGTTTGACAATTGCGCCCGTCGATCTCGATTTAGCGGCGCTGACGCTTTCAGCGCAGGCGCTCGATCGCGCTTTGGCCGCAAGCGGCGCGCGTGTATATGTCCATGCGCACCTTTACGGCGCGCGCAACGATCTGGCCTCTTTGTACGAGGTATGCCGCACGCGCGGCGTGTTCATGATCGAAGATTGCGCGCAGGCTTTTGCTGGCGCGCCGTCCGCGGAGATGGGAACGGCGGACCTCTCGCTCTACAGCTTTGGCCCGATCAAAGCGCGCACGTGTCTTGGCGGCGCGATCGCTGTCTGCGGTGATGCGGCGTTCGCCGGCAAGCTCAGCGCAGCGCTTGCCGCGCACGAACCAATGCCGGAAGGCTGGATGCGTACGCGTGCATGCAAGTACGCGTTGCTCAAGGCGCTTTCCTCGCCGCGGCCGTACGCACTTACGCTTGCCGGGTTGCGCACGAGCGGGCGCGATCCGGAAGCGGTTATTGGCGGCGCGGCGCGCGGATTTCGCGGCGTTGACTTGATGGCGGCGTTGCGCCGTGCGCCGCCGGCTGCATTGCTGCGTCTCATGGCGCGGCGCTTCGTGGCCGCGCCGGATGCTGCATGGCGCACACATGCGCAGGCCGTGCTCGACCGCGCCTTCGCAGGCAAGCTCGAACGCCCCGGCGCCGCCGCGGGCGCCAACGCGGCATGGCTCTATCCGGTGCTGGTGGACGATCCGGCGTGCGCCGCTGCGGACATGCGTCAGCTTGGTTTTGACGCCACCAGCGGCACGACGAGCTTGCGCGCCATCACCGGCAGCGCGCATGGGGCGGGACCGCAGGCAAAGTATCTGATCGATCACGTCCTCTATTTGCCGATGTCGCCGCGCATGAGTGACGCGCAGTTGCAGCGGATGGCCGAACGCGTGCTGGCGACCGTCACGCCCGCGCGCTCGCGGGCTTTGGAGGCGGCATGAAACGGTGGCGTCATTGTGATGGATGGCCGCGGATACGTACTCTGGCGCTTCAGCGCGCCGGGCATGTATCGTGCGCGGCTGGAGCAGGGCGGGCAGCCGGTGGTGCAGATTTTCAATGACGAATAGTCCGCTCACGCGTCAGACCACAGGCACGGGCGGCGTCAGCCCGGTCTTCTTGCTGATCTTGGCCGTGTTCATCGGCGCCGGCGTCGAGCTTGGCGTCGGCCGCGGCGGCCAGATCGGTACGTTCGTGTTTGTGTTCGTGGGCTGGCTGGTGAGCCTTTGTCTGCATGAATGGGCGCACGCCGCCAGCGCGTATGCGGGCGGTGATCGCAGCGTGTCCGAGCGCGGCTATCTCACGCTCAATCCGCTCAAGTACGCCAACCCGTTTTTGTCCATCGTCATGCCGCTGCTTATTCTCGCCGCGGGCGGCATCGGTTTTCCCGGCGGCGCGGTGTATTTGCACAAGGACGCGTTGCGCAACAAATGGTGGCGCGCCGGCGTCAGCGCTGCCGGTCCGTTCATGAACCTCGCCATTCTGATTGTGTGCGGGCTGCTGATCCGCTTTGCGCCGATCAATGAAACGCTTGCGGGCGCCATCGCCTTTTTAGCGCTGATCCAGGGCACCGCGTTCGTGCTCAACATGCTGCCAGTGCCGGGGCTCGACGGCTTCGGCGTGCTGGAATCGTTTTTTCCGCCGCATGAGCGGGCGATGCTGGCGCCGCTCGCCAACATCGCCTCGCTGATCTTCTTCGTGCTGCTGATCTCGGCGCCGATGCTGTTCATCCCGATCTTCAATGTCGCGCAGATGGTTTGCAATTGGCTCGGCGTCCCCGATGTCTACATGCAGAGCGGCTACGAACAGTTCCACTTCTGGAGTTAGCGGGCCATGTGCGCGGCACAAAACGCGGGCTCTGTCGTTGATCCCCTGGAACTTCAAACCTCCAAGGGAACAGCTTATGTCTTTTCTGATTTATGCGGTTGGCCTGCTGATCGTCTTGGCGGGCCTGGTTTACGGCGCGACGCTGCTGGGCATTTCGCACTCATGGATCATCGCCGGCGCGCTCGTGGTGCTGGGTCTCGGCATCGCCATGGGTGTAGGCAAGACGCGGCAGAAGGACATCTCGCCGCCACAATAGAAAGCGCGGGCGCTTGTCCTGCGCGGAAGCAGGAGAGCGCCTAATGGCGATTACCAACGGCATTCATCACGTCGCGTACCGCTGTAAGGACGCGAAGGAGACCGTCGAATTTTATCGCGACGTCTTCGACATGGACTACACCACTGCATTCGCCGAGGACTACGTGCCGTCGACCGGCGAGTACGATCCCTACATGCACATCTTCCTCGATGCTGGAAACGGCAACGTGCTCGCCTTCTTCGAGTTGCCCAACCAGAAGGATATGGGCCGCGACGAGAACACGCCGAAATGGGTGCAGCACATCGCCTTCAAAGTGCCGAGCCTCCATGCGCTGATGGCCGCCAAGCAACGCGCTGAAGCCAAAGGTCTCGATGTGCTCGGGCCCACCGACCACGGCATCTTCAAGTCGATCTACTTCTTCGATCCCAACGGCCATCGCCTTGAATGCACCGCCGACACCGGCACTGCCGATGAGCTCGCCGAGCTCAAACGCGTCGCGCCGCTGATGCTGGACGAGTGGAGCCGCACCAAGAAGGCGCCGCAACACGCCGCCTGGCTCCACGAAAAAGCCCGCGCCGCGCACGCCAAGGCGCGTCTGGGCGAATGACGCCTTTCTTGGCAGCCCAACTGCTCGGCGCGCTGTCAGCGCTCGCGATGTTTGTGTTCTGGTTTCTCGGCATGATGTCGGAGCGCCGGTCGAATCCGGACGCGACCGGTCTGCGTTCGAGCGGCCTCCATCCGTTTCGAGGCGGCGCCGGGCTTGCGTCGCTGGATACAACAACGAGGCGTCGCTACACGGTGGCGGGGTTGTTCTGGGTAGTGTTCGCTATCATCCAGGTCGTCGACCAGGCTACTTCGTTCGTGGGTCGTCCGTGGGCAAGATTTTCGGCGCCCGTAGCGATCGGAATTTATGTGGTGACGAGCTTATGGATCGTGTGGTCGCTCGTAGTGGCGCGAAACATCGCCAACAGGGCGGGTTAACGCGTGCCGCAGCCGTCTGAATCCCGTCTGCTTATGACGCTTGCGCTGGAGCCGAGCCATTGGCGCCGGCACGATCGTGCGTTTTGGGCGCAGACGCTTGCCGCCGCCATCCATGAAGCGGCGCCCGATATGATGCGGGTGGATACTTACGAATTGCGCGATATGATGCTGGTCGTCCGCGCGCACGCGAACCGCGCCCCGAAGGCGATGAAAAAATTGTTGCGCGACGACGAGAGCTTTTTGCGTCTGCGCGCGGCTGATTGATCTCGGCGCACGCACGGAGTTCGAGATCGAAGAAGAGGGTTAGCGATGCTGAAGCTCTACGATTATTGGCGTTCCTCCGCTGCCTACCGTGTGCGCATCGGCCTCAATCTCAAAGGCGTCGGCTACGAGGCCATCCCGGTCAACATCCTGCCGGGGACGGACGAGCAGATGCGCGAGCCTTATCGCTCCATCAATCCGCAAATGCGCGTGCCGGCGCTGGAAACGCCGCAGGGCGTGCTGACGCAATCGCTCGCCATCCTCGGCTGGCTCGACAAGACCTATCCGCAAAATCCGTTCATCAGCGACGACACATTCCGCGCCGCCCAGGAGCGCGCCTTCGCGCTCACTATCGCCTGCGACATTCATCCGCTGAACAACACCAGCGTGCTGACGCGCATCAAACTCGAGTTCGACGCTGATGAAGATCATGTCGGCGAATGGTATCGCCACTGGATCAAGCTCGGTTTCGCTGCGCTCGAACACCAAGTCTCGTCGCATCCCAAGACGAAACACATCTTCGGCGACACGCCCTCGCTCGCCGACATCGTGCTCGTCCCGCAAATGGCCAACGCGCGGCGGTTCAAGACCGATCTCGCTCCATTCCCGCGCTTGCTCGCCTGGGACGAAGCCGCGCGCGCGCATCCCGCTTTCATCAAAGCCGCCCCGGAAAATCAAAAGGACGCCGCGAAGAAATGAAACTCGCATCGCTTCGCCACGGCCGTAACGGCAAACTCGTCGTCGTCTCAGATGATCTCGCTTGGTACGCCGAGAGCAGTCCGGAAGTGCCGACGCTTCAAGCCGCGCTGGATGATTGGACGCATGCCGAACCGCGGCTCAAGGCGCTCGCCGAAGGTGTGAACGCCGGCACCGTGCTGCGCGAACGCTTTCACGAACGCGAAGCCGCATCGCCATTGCCGCGCGCCTATCAATGGGCCGATGGCTCAGCCTACGTGAACCACGTCGAACTGGTGCGCAAAGCCCGCGGCGCAAAAATGTCGGAAACGTTCTGGACCGATCCGCTGATGTACCAAGGCGGCAGCGACGGCTTCCTTGGTCCGCGCGACGCCATTCCGCTCAAGGACGAAGCCTGGGGCTGCGATTGCGAAGCCGAAGTTGCGGTGATCGTCGATGATGTCGAGATGGGCATCGATGCAAAGACTGCGCGCGAGCGCGTTCGCCTGATCATGCTCGTCAACGATGTCAGCCTGCGCAATCTCATTCCTGGCGAACTGGAGAAGGGCTTCGGCTTCTTCCAATCCAAGCCGTCGTCGGCCTTCTCGCCAGTCGCCGTCACGCCCGACGCGCTGGGCGATGCGTGGCGCGAGTGCAAACTGCATCTGCCCATGTATGTCGCGCTCAACGGCAAGCCGTTCGGCCAAGCCAATGCCGGCGTCGACATGACCTTCGATTTCGGTCAGCTCATCGCCCACGCCGCCAAGTCGCGCGATCTCTGCGCCGGCACGATCATCGGCTCCGGCACGGTCTCTAACCGCGGCGCCGATGGCGGGCCGGGTAAATCGATCGCCGAAGGCGGGCAGGGTTATTCCTGCATCGCCGAACTGCGCATGGTCGAAACCATCGCTGCCGGCAAACCGTCAACCGCGTTTTTGAAACACGGCGACCGCGTCGAAATCGAAATGCGCGACGCCAAAGGCCACTCCATCTTCGGAAGAATTGAACAGGAAGTGGTGAAGGTGTGAGTTGCCTGGGCGTTGGTCAGGTTTAGCGGCGGCAACGCTCGCTCTGATTGCCGGCATCGTTGCGTACATGATGCGCGCCAGCGGCACGTTCATGTTTTACGGAATCCTGTTCGCAGCCGTGTTCGGACTGACAGCGGTGGTCATTTGGGCCGCACCGAATGAAGCGGATCGCTTTCTGAAGCGCCCGGGCGTCCGGCCCGTGCTAGGCATCGCCGCGATCGGAACGGTCATCATCGCGGCTTTTGCTCTGCTGAAGCTTACGGCGAACTAGGAGGAACGTCCCATGATCACCGGCGCGCACGTCATGTTCTTCAGCAAGGACGCCGAGGCGGATCGCGCGTTTCTCCGCGATGTATTGCAGCTCGATCATGTCGACGCCGGCGGCGGCTGGTTGATCTTCAGACTGCCGCCGACCGAAGCCGGTGTGCATCCCTCCGATAAGAACGACGTGCACGAAGTCTACTTCATGACCGACAATCTCGACGCGGAGATGGCGCGGCTGAAAGCGAAGGGCGTCGCCTGCAGCGCTCCCGCGCAGCAAAGCTGGGGCGTCTCAACCAACATCACGCTCCCCAGCGGCGGCAAACTCGGCTTGTACCAGCCAAGGCACGCACAGCCGCGTTAGCGCCATCGCTCCTCTCCCGCATTTGCGGGAGAGGTTGGGTGAGGGTGTTGCGCGGGAGCTGCCAGACAAGCGAGAATGTCTGCTATCGGCCTTGGCTACAGTGCGCGGCGGAATTCGGGGCGAGGCGCTCGTGGGAGTTGAGCTAGTTCGAGTTCCACCTGGTTGGCGCCACCCCGTTGACGAAGACGGGGAGTTCATCGTCGGGGCGCATCATGAGCCGCTCTACTACACGGCCTCCAATGCGCGCACCGCTTTCCAGCTATACGAGAACGTAAGTGAGGGCTCGCCGACAAGCCCGGTCTTCAACACGGTCGCTGAGTTAACAGAGTGGCTGACGGCGAACGGTTGGTCCCAGGAAGCCACACGATTTCTTTTGTCGAACGGACACGCGCCGAGCTTTGTAGTTCGGTAGTGCTGGATCGCGACATCCACGCGAGTGTCCGCTTTCGGTCGACAATCCTCCGAGATCTCTCTCTTTACGCCGGAAGGCTGGAGGTTGCCCTGATCGCGCGCTATCTATGCCTGCAGCGAGGCCCACATGAAATATCGCCAGCTCGGCTCATCTGATCTCAACGTCTCAGAAATTTCCCTCGGTTCGTGGCTCACTTACGGCGTCGGCGTTGAGCGTGACAAAGCCGCGGCATGCGTCGAGCGCGCGTTCGATCTGGGCATCAATTTCATCGACACCGCCAACGTCTATGGCGCGGGCGCGGCTGAGAGCTTCCTCGGCGAGATCTTGCCCAAGCGCAAACGCGACTCCTACGTGCTCGCGACCAAAGTCTATTTCCCGATGTCGAACACCGATTTCGGTCTCTCGCGCCCGCAGATCATGAAGCAGATCGACGCTTCGCTGACGCGGCTCAAAACCGATTACGTCGATCTCTACCAATGCCACCGTTACGACGAGATGACGCCGCTCGAAGAAACTATGCAGGCGCTGAGCGATGTCGTGAAGGCCGGCAAGGCGCGCTATATCGGCTTCAGCGAATGGAATGGCGAGCAGATCAAAGCCGCGCTCGCCATGACCAAGATGGAGAAGTTCGTCTCATCGCAGCCGCAATATTCGCTGCTGTGGCGCAAGCCGGAGAAGGAGGTCATCCCGATCTGCAGGCAGAACGGCATTTCGCAGATTGTCTGGTCGCCGCTGGCGCAGGGCGTGCTCTCCGGCAAATACGCGCCAGGCGCCAAGCCGCCGGAAGATTCACGCGCATCCAGTCAGCAGATGGGCGGCTTCATCAATTCTTGGCTGAACGACGCGGTGCTGGAAGCGGTGCAGAAGCTGAAGCCGCTGGCGGCGCAGGCTGGCTGCACGCTCGCGCAATTCGCGCTCGCGTGGGTGCTGCGCGAACCGAACGTCGCCTCCGCCATCGTCGGCGCCAGCAAGCCCGAACAGCTCGATGACAATTGCAAAGCCGTCGACTTGAAAATTGATCCGGCGCTGTTCACGCAAGCCGAAGCGATCGTCGCCGAAGCGCGACGGAGCGGGAGTTAGCGTCTCGGGCCTGCGAAGGGGCGCGGCCGCATTCCGTTTCCATCGCCGCGGCGCCTGTGCCAGACGAAGCTCCACGCGCCCGCAGCGTGCGCGATGGAGCTGCCATGAACGCGTGGGTGATCTTGTTCGGCGCCGGCATCGCCGAGATCGCGTGGGTGATCGGCCTTCGCTATTCAGCCGGCTTCACCAAGTTGTGGCCGTCAGCATTTACGGTTGTAACGCTCGCTCTTTCGATGCTGCTGCTGGCCTGGGCGGTGAAGACCTTGCCCATCGGCAGCGCCTACGCGGTTTGGACCGGCATCGGCGCCATCGGCGTCGCCATCGCCGGTATGCTCTGGTTTGGCGAAAGCACGAATCCGCTTCGCCTGCTTTGTATTTTCCTGATTGTTGCGGGGGTGGTGGGGCTCAAGTTCCTAACCCCCGATTGAACCGCCCGGCTGCGTGACCGCCGTCATGGCCCCTCTGGCCGCCTGAGTTTCTACTGGCGCCCGTTGTCACGATTGCGCATAATTGCGTGTGCAAGAGGGACACTTGCCGCTTCTGGCTTTGTAGGGGTTGTAAACCATGAAGAAGTTTATCCGCCGCGCGGTTCTCGCGACGGCTCTGTTTGCCGCGACCGCCGGTGTCGCCATGGCCGACAACAACAATCGCGAAGTCACCATCGTGAACGCGACTGGCGTCACCATGAACAACTTCTATTCGTCGAACTCGGCGACCACCAATTGGGGTCCCGACCAGCTCGGCGCTAACGAAACGCTCGCCGCCGGTTCGTCCAAGGCGTGGAATTTCGATGACGGCAGCGGCGCCTGCCTGTTCGACTTCAAAGCCGTGTTCATCGACAGCGCCGGCCACCAGCACAACGCCGTGCGTAACCGCATCAACGTATGCCAGGTGAGCACGTTCACCTTCAGCTCGATCGACTAATTGCGCCACACGCGTAACGGTGAACGGCCCGCGGCTTCGCCTGCGGGCCGTTCTTGCTTGCGGGGCATGCACGCGCGCTTCTAGTACAAGAAGCATGGGCCTGTTCGACCGGCTGTTCGTTAACAAGCACGAGACCGTCAAGGCCTACGTGCACGATTGGCTTGAGCCGGACGGCAACCGCATCAACCTGTTCAGCGGCATCATCATCGCGCTGGTGCTGACAAGCCTTGTGTCGCTGGCGGTTGAAACTGAGGCCATCCGCCCCGACGCGCAAGTCAGCCGTCAGATCGGCGCGCTGGTCGCGGGCATCAACACCTTCATCGTATTCGCGTTCGCCCTCGAGTTTGGGCTGCGCTTCTGGTCCGAAGGGGAGAATCCCCGGCACACCGGCGTAATGGGCCGGCTGCGGTTTCTCGCGCACCCCGTCACCATCGCCGACATCCTCGCCTTCCTTCCCGAGTTGGTCGTCATTCTCTTTTTACCGCATCTGCATGGCGGCTGGCTCGCGGCGTTGCGCGCACTGCGCTTGGCGCGGCTCATGAAATTGGCGCGCTACATCACCGCGTTCCGCATTGTCGCCGAGGCCGTGAAGCGCGCTTGGCCGCCGCTATTTGCCTCCCTCTGCATCGCTTGCGCGCAGCTCTATGTTTCGGCGGTCCTGCTCTATTTCATCGAAGGTCAGGCCAAGCCCCAGGCCTTCGGCTCGATCACCCGCGCGCTTTGGTGGGCGGTGGTGACGCTGACAACCGTCGGCTATGGCGACGTATTTCCGGAAACCACTTTGGGCCGCATCATTGCCGGCATCGTCGCGCTGACGGGCGTCGGCATTGTCGCGCTGCCGACCGGCATTCTTGCGTCGTCGTTCGCGGAGGTGTTTCGCGAGCATTACGAGCAAGAGCAGAAGAAGAACGCGCCGCCTCCGCACCTCTGACGCAAAAAAAGGGCGACGCTCGCGCGCCGCCCTTGATGGTGTTGAGGTTGCTGCCGCGATCAGAACGGGCTGATGTGGCGCCGGCGCGAATAGTTGAGGTAACCGATGTTGGCGCCTAGCCGGAAGCCAACGCCGGCGCGGATCGGCGCGAGAATAACGCGGCCGTTTTGCTGATAGTTGGCGCCGACGCCGCCGACGAAATACGCCGAGCCATCAACGCCCGGATAGCGGCGGAAGATCTGATTGGCGTCGCGCATGTGATAGACCAGCGTAAACACTTTGGAGGCGTTGCCGCCGGTGTCGAACCCGATCGACGGGCCTTGCCAATACGTGTGCGTGACGCCGCCGCGCTTCAGATGCAGCATGCCTTCGCCGTAGCGCAGGCCAACGCCGATCGCGCCCGAACCTTCCGAGCCTTCGATGAAGCCATTGGGGCGGCCTTGATCGGCGAAGATGTGGTGCACGACATCCGCCAGTCCTTCAGCCGCGGCGCCGAAGAAGTTTTCGGCCGCGCGTAAAATCTCCGGTTCCGAATAGGTGTCGCTGTCGTCATCGGCGCGCGCGACCGCAGGGATCAGCGACGCGACGGCCGCCGCGCCAAGCCCGAGCGCGAGCGCACGGCGTTCTTTGGAAATCTCATTCGAAACGTCATCGGCCATGGAAACCTCCGGTTTGGCGCGAAAGCTAATGTGGGCTCTCACACCGCGGTTTCCACTTACCGCCCAGAGCAGGGCGCCAATGTGGCTTTACGGGGTGGGGGTAGCCTGTTCCGCCTCAAAACGGCCAATGGCCAGGAAACGTTCCCTCCGCTGCGCGCGCAACGCCGCCGCAGACTCGCCTGTGAGTTCATCCAGCGCTTCCGCCACCGCCGCGCCCACTGTCGCAATTGCCGCCGCCGGCTCGCGATGCGCGCCGCCGACCGGCTCGACAATGATCTGGTCGATCACCCTGAAGCCCAACAAATCCTGTGCCGTGATCTTCATGGCGTTGGCGACATCCTTGGCGCGCGCTGAGTCATGGAAAAGGATCGACGCGCCAGCTTCCGGGCTGATCACCGAATAGATGGCGTGCTCTAGCATCAGCACTTTGTTGCCGGTGGCGATGGCGATGGCGCCGCCCGAACCGCCTTCGCCGGTGACAACCGCCACCATCGGCACGCCCAGCGTCACGCAGCGCTCAGTCGAACGCGCAATGGCTTCGCCTTGTCCGCGTTCTTCCGCGCCGATGCCAGGATAGGCGCCCGCTGTGTCGACGAAGCTGACCACAGGCAGCGAAAACCGTTCCGCCAAATCCATCAGCCGCACGGCTTTGCGATAGCCCTCAGGACGCGCCATGCCGAAATTGTGCTTCAGCCGGTCTTGCGTCGTGCGGCCTTTTTCGTGGCCGATCACCACGATTGGCCGGCCCATGAATTTGCCGGTGCCGCCGAGGATCGCAGCGTCCTCGCCATATTTTCGGTCGCCTGAGAGCTCGACAAAATCGGTGACCAGCGCGGCGACGTAATCGCGAAACCGCGGGCGATCCGCGTGCCGCGCCACTTGCGTCTTCTGCCACGGATCGAGCTTGGCGTAGATGTCGGCCAGCTGCTTCTCGGCCTTCGCTTTCAGCCGCGACAGCTCCACGCCTTGGGAGATCGCGTCAGCGCCCGAGGCTTCGGCCAACGCCGCCAGCTCTTCGATCTTATTTTCGATCTCGGCGACCGATTTTTCGAAATCCAGATAGGTGCGCAAACTCGGACGCCTTGCCCCAGACCCCGGACGCGGGGAAGGGGCGGACAATACTCAGGGGTTGGCTTGCATCAAGGTAAAGCGCCAGCCGCGACGCTTCCGATTGCGCGCCTCGCCGGACCCGTCCATGCTGCAGGTGCGAACATAACAGGACCGATCCGGCCATGAAACCACCCCGCAGCTTTTTCGCGCCACTGGCCAGCGGCGCGCCCGCGCCAATGCGCGATTTGCCAGTGCGTCTGGAGCGCTCGATCCATTTCGTGCCGTCGCACCTGGAAAAGATGCGCGCCAAGGCGCCCGATCTCGCCGGGCAGGTGGATGTGGTCTTGGCCAATCTCGAAGACGCCATTCCCGCCGATGCCAAAGAAGCCGCGCGCGCCGGCGCTGTGGCGATGGGCAAGAGCTTCGATTTCGCCAAGGCCGGCGTCGGCTACTGGTCGCGCGTCAACGCGCTCAATTCGCCGTGGCACTTGGACGATGTCACCACGCTGGTCGCCGAACTGGGCGACAAGCTCGATGTGATCATGGTGCCGAAGGTCGAAGGTCCGTGGGACATCCACTACATGGATCAGTTGCTGGCGCTGCTTGAAGCCAAGCACAATTTGAAGAAGCCGATCCTGCTGCACGCCATTCTCGAAACCGCGCAGGGCGTTGCCAATGTCGAAGCCATCGCCGGCGCGTCACCGCGGATGCAAGGCATCTGCTTGGGGCCCGCCGATCTCGCCGCGTCGCGCAAAATGAAAACCACGCGCGTCGGCGGCGGCCATCCCGGCTACCGTGTCATTTCCGATCCGGTGGCGGGGGAGAGCAAGCGCGAGTCGGTGCAACAGGATTTGTGGCACTACACGTTCGCCAAGATGGTGGACGCGTGCGTCATGCACGGCATCAAGCCGTTCTACGGCCCGTTCGGGGATTTCGCCGACGAGGCCGCGTGTGAACAGCAATTCCGCAACGCGTATTTGATGGGCTGCGTCGGCGCGTGGACGCTGCATCCATCGCAAATCGCCATCGCCAAGCGTGTGTTCACGCCTGACGTGGAAGAAGTAAAACTCGCCAAGCGCATGCTCGATGCGATGCCGGACGGCACAGGCGTGGCGCTGGTTGACGGCAAAATGCTCGACGACGCCACCTGGAAGCAGGCGAAAGTGATCGTCGATTTGGCGCAGCAGGTCGCCGCGAAAGATCCGGAGATGCGGGTCGCGTACGGGTTCTAAACCACCGCTACTCCACCACGCGCAGCGTGCTGATCGTCGCGTCGAAGCGATCCGCGTATGTGTCGTACAGGTCCGCCAGCGCGTAGCAGCCGCCCACGACAACATACCCCGGCATCAAATAAATGCCTTGCGTCAGCGTCACATGCCGGTCCGGCACTGTAAGCGTCACCGTGTGAAACGGACGATTGTCGACCATCTTGTAGTCGGTCTTGAGGATGGTGAGCGTGCTCACGTCCCATCCCAGCAAATTGGCCCATTCTTCCGGCGTAAACGTGTGGCTGATGTCCGCGTCGATCTGGGCTGCCGTCAGCGTGGCGAGGCCGGGCGCGTCCTTCGATTGCAGATTGCAGTTCGGTCCGTGATCGGTGCCGTTTTCCGAGGCCGTCAGAATGCCTTTCTCGTTCGGCGGATGCGTCGCACTGAAGCCTGGCGGAAACTCCATCGACGCGTGACCGTTTTGCGTCGCTGCCGCCATGAGCGTCGCCGCCGCCAACGGCACAAACGCCAACACGGAAAGTTTCCGCAGCATGATCGCCTCCCTTGTCGAAGCCTGACGCATTATCCCCGGCGGCGCAAACGAAAGCCGCTTCACGCGTTGTTGCGCGTGATCCGAATCACCGCCGCATGTGTCGCACGTTTGTTATATGAAACCCGCCGCCGCGGTGCGCGTTACTCCGCTACTATGGGTAGTTTGTTCCGCGCTTTTCCGATGACCGTGCTGCCAGTCATTCTCTATGCCTTGATCGCATTGCCGCTCGGCCACGATGCGATGAGCAACAGCCTCGATGCGCCGCTTTTCGCGATCCGGCTGCCAAGCAATGTCGAATGGGTGGTGCGTTGGGCCGACGCGTTGATCATGTTCGCGGCCGGCTGCTTGTTCATCGAAATCATCAAAGCCACCAGCACGCGCCGCTCCGTGCTTATAGAAAACGGCCTCGCGGTTCTGTGCTTCACGCTGGCTTTGATCGCGTTCCTTCTAGTCCCCGCGTTCGGCACCAATGAGTTCTTCCTGATCATGTCCATGATCCTGGTCGACTTCATCGCCAGTTTCATCGTGATGACCGTGTCCGCCCGCCGCGACGTTTCGTTCAGCAATTGAGCCGACGAGCCCGCATCTTCAGCGGAACAAGCCAACACGCGCGCCGTTCCAGATCATGGACTGAGGAGCCCGCAATGACTGCTGAACCTACCGGCACGAACGACGAGTATAGCGTTTCACGCGTGTGGAAGCTGATCGACAAAATCCACGTTTGCATGTTGGCCACACGCGACCGCGAACAAATCCGCGCCCGCCCAATGAGCGCCATTGGCCGCGAAGGCGAGAACACGATCTATTTCCTGACCGACGAAAAGGGCCACAAAGACGAGCAGATCGACGACAATGGCTATGTCTGTCTGATCTTCGCCAAGCCCGATAGCGGCAAGTTCATGTCGGTGAACGGCACGGCGCGTGTGCTGCAGGACGCCGCGCTCACCAAAGAACTTTGGAGCACAGCAGCCGAAGCTTTCTGGGAAAGCCCCGAGGATCCGTCGATCCGCATCATCCAAGTCACGCCGCAGGAAGCCGAGTTCTGGGAAGGCCCGCACGGCCTCGTCGCCACTGTACAAATGGTGATCGCCGCAGCTACCTCGGCGCCACCCGTACTGGGCGATCAACGCAAAGTGGATCTGCACTGACCGGTCTGGGCCGCTGGCGCAGCGCCGGCGGTCCAATACGTCACGGCTTGTTCGTCATTGCGACCGACCCGGTTTCCATAAGCGACTTAAGGTTCGACAAAATCTTCGGCCAGCCGTTGGAGACGCCCTCGGTGATGAACTTGGAGTTCGCGACATCCATTACGTGGGTAAGCGTCAGCTTCACCGCGCCATCGAAGGGCTCAAGCTCCATCGTGCAGCGTGAATAACCTTCGGCTTTGAACGCGGGCTTCCATTCATTGCGCCATTTGATCACCAGCCGCCGCGGCGGATCGGCTTCGAGGATCTCGCCGGCGTCCATGACCTTGCCGTCGTCGTACATCATTTCCCAAGAGGCGCCGGCTTCCCACGCGCTCTTCATGGTGACGCCCGACCAGTATTCTCGCGTGAACTCCGGCTTCGTCAAAGCCGCCCAAAGTTTCTCCGGCGTCGTGCGGATGTAGCTCACATAGACGAATTGCGTCTGACCTTGGTTCATTGTGGTGGCCCCATTTTGATGACCAAAGCCTCGCCTGTTTCGAGCATGCTTTTGAGCGAGGAGAGAATTGCCGCCCAGCCTTGGCGGCCGCCTTCAAGAAACTTGCGCGGAATTTCCGCATCCGTGTGCTGTGTCATCGTCAGCTTGGTCACATCGCCGACCTGCTCGATGTCGTACGTGATGATGGCGGGTTCTTTAGGCGCGTCGTCCAACCACTCGACGACCCATGTGAGCTGCAATTTCCGCGGCGCGTCGCTGACGAGCACTTCGCCTGCCACATCGGTTTTGCCGTCCGGCATGATTAGCCGCCACGGCGCGCCTTGCTTCCAATCGCTCTCGACAGTGCGGCCGAAGAAGAATTGCGAGGTGAACTCGCTCTTCGTCAAACTGTCCCATACCTTTTGCGGCGTGGTGCGAATGTAGGTGATATAAACCACATCAGGAGGAACGATCAGTTCGTCGCCGTCATTCATCGTCGCTCTCCAGCGCTTTCTTCAGATCGTTCAGCGCCTTTAAGCGCCCACGTTCGTACTTGGAGATCCAGCGTTCGCTGATCTCGTAGATCGGCACGGGGTTGAGGAAATGCAGTTTCTCGCGACCGCGCCAAACGACAGCCACCAGATTGGCGGCTTCGAGAATGGCGAGATGCTTGGTCACAGCCTGGCGTGTCATCGCCATGTCAGCGGCCAACTCGCTCAGCGTCTGACCGTTCCGCTCGCGCAAGCCATCAAGCAGCGCGCGGCGGCTGGGGTCAGCCAGAGCACGGAAAACCTCATCCGTATCCAACGGCATTCAATATGCAACCAAAAAGTTGCCTGTCAAGCCGGAACCACGGTTACCGCGTGTCGCGCGCGAGTTGGCGCGCAGCGTTGATGTCGTCGTGCACCGCTTGGCTGTGCGACGCGGCCCATTGTTTGAGAGGGGAGTCTTGCGCAGTCGAAGTGAACAAGTCGTAGCGGCCAGCGGTGCTCATCGTGACCAGCACCTGTTGTGTCGCGTAACGCAGATCGAACGGCGTGGGATCGCTGCCGCGCAGCCGATCGAGATAGGCTTGATAGTCTTCGTTGAGCGTCTCACCCGGCGCGGACATGCCGCTCGCTTGCGCGGCGTGCGCGAGTGCGTCCAGCGCCGCACGGTGCGTCGTGCTCACGTTCGCAGCGTAGGTTTTCACTGCAGGCGACTGCGTTTGTGCCGCTGCGATCTCCGCGGCGCGGATCTGGTAGGTTTCATACGCCGCTGCGGACGCCAAAAACTGCGCGTCGGAGGTCAACGGTGTTGCTTGTGACGGCGGCGCTGCCATGGTCGTGGCGTGCGGTCCACAGGAACTCAGCGCCACACATAGAGCGCCAAACAACAATGCTCGCATCTGCACACTCCCACGATCGCGCCGCGCATCCATCGGGCGAATGCGCACGCCAATGTTCGCGCACGCCGCTGAACATTCTGCCCTGGCGTCGACTTATGCACGATTGCATAGGCGCGACTGCGCGCCAAGCGTGTAGAGTGCGCGATAGGAGCGGCGCTCGCTTGGGAGATTGTTGGAAGTAGATGACGCGCCGGCGTGTGGCCATCATCGGAGCGGGATTCAGCGGCGCGTCGGTGGCGGCGCAGCTGTTGCGCGCGCGCGGACGCAATCAGGTCGTATTGATCGAGCGCGGCGCGCGTTTCGGCACTGGCCTCGCATACGGCGTCGATGAACCAACCTTCGTTCTCAATGTGCGCTCCGCCAACATGAGCGCGCTGCCTGACGCGCCCGACGATTTCGTACGCTGGCTCAAACCGAAGACCGACATCGGCGCGGGCGACATCTTCGCGCCGCGCCGCCAATACGGCCGCTATGTCGAGCACATGCTGGGCCGCGCCGAGCGCGCGGGATTTGGCAGACTGAAGCGTGTGCGCGGCGATGCTATCGCGTGTCGTGCGGAAGGTGACGGGTGGCGCGTCTCATTCGAGCGCGCCAAACCCATCGATGCCGACGCAGTCGTATTGGCGCTCGGCAACGCCCTCGCGGATGCGCCTGCACCCTTGTCGGGCATAACTGTGCTTGGCGCGTTCGACGCAGACGCGCGCCGCCGCATCCCGCGCCGCGCGGATGTGTTGCTGGTGGGGACGGGGCTCACTGCCGTCGACGTTGCGCTCGCGCTCGATGCGCAAGGCCACACAGGCACGATCTACGCGCTTTCGCGCCGTGGCCTGCTGCCGCGCACGCAAACCACGGCATCGAAGCAGCCGCACTTTGGCGCCGCTGAATTTCCCGCCGAGCTGAGCGACGCGTTGCACGTGTTTCGCCGCAAGATCGCAGTGCTCGCCGAGCGCGGCGAGCCGTGGCAATGGGCGTTTGAACGCGTCCGGCTCGCAACACCCGAGCTCTGGCAGCGCCTTTCACCCGCGCAACAGCAACGCTTTCTGCGGCACTTGCGTCCGTGGTGGGATACGCACCGCCATCGCGCTGCGCCGCAAGTCGGCGCGCGTATCGACGAACTCATCAAGCAGGGCCGGCTACGCGTTCTCGCGGGCGAGATCGTCAACGCTACGCCGTTAGCGCGCGGCGTTCAGATCATGCATCGCCAGCGCGGCAGCTTCGTTCGCCACCGCATGGAGGCCGGCGTGGTGATCAATTGCGCTGGTGCTGCCTTCGACATCGCGCGTAGCGCCGATCCGTTGGTGATGCAGCTGCGCGCCGAGGGGCTGGTGCGCGCGCATCCGACGGGGCTCGGTTTTGACGTCGACAGCGACGGCGCGCTTATCGGCGCAGGCGGGCAGGCGCACCCGAGCTTATTCACGCTCGGGCCGCCGACGCAGGGCGCATTTTGGGAATCCACCGCTGTGCCGGAAATCCGGATGCGCGCGCAACGACTGTCCCAAATGCTGACAGGCGAGGGTTAAAACCCGCCGTCCCGCGCGATTGCTCAGAAATTGCCGCCTCGTTTTTGGGGCCAGCAGTTCTCCGCCGCTCCGGCATGATGGTTGAGTAAGAGCGGCTATGGTTGCGGGGCAAAAATCAGCGGAAGTCGTCAACGCGCTCGATGTGGGGCGCGGACTGGCGATCGTGGCTGTCATGTACGGCCACGCGCTCAGCCCATGGTTTATGCTGTCAGGCGACAGCTTCAGCGAAGCTGCGTTCCTGCAGTGGAAGTTCGGCGCCGCCTACATGATGGCGTTCTTTTTCTTCCTCTCCGGCATCGGCTGGCGCAGCAACCGCAGCTTGGCCGCGGCTTGCCAGCAAGGGCTGTCGCTTCTCGTCATCGCCTGGCTCGCCAATGTCGGCTTCGACGTGCTGCGCGTGGCTCTGACGCTCACTGGCGTGACCAATGCGCTGGGCGTCGAAGGGTTGAGCGTTGGCGAATTCGTGCGTCACGCGCTGCGCCTTGCGCTGCTTTCGGACAAATATTCGCTGGGCGCGATGTGGTTCTTGGCGGTGCTTGGGCTCATTCGCATCATCGCTGCATTTGCCGTGCGCGGCGGCAAGCAAGCCACCGTCCTGGTCACGCTCGCGCTGATCGCGCTGAGCATCGTCGCCAACCAATATTACTGGCGCAACGTCTTCCAGATTTTGCTGCTCGGCGTCGCCTTCCCATTCTTCATCGCCGGATACGCGTTGCGCGAAGTTTGGGAACGGGCTGAGCGCCGTCCTCTTACGTGCGCCGTCATCGGTGTCGTGTCGGGCGTGCTGACGTTTGCGACCTACGGTTTGAACCAAGGCTGCCGTTGGAATCCGCTTCACGCCTGCGGCTCGGGCTGGCTCAACGGCCACTTCGGCGTCTCGATGATCAACGGCGAGTACGGCAACTGGATGCTGTTCACTCTTACCGCCGTCGCCGGGACCGTGTTCGCATCGTGCATGGCGCTGCTGTTGGCGCGCTTTGGCGCCCGCGCCGGTGCGGCCTTGGCGCATTGGGGCAAAGTCTCGATGGATTTGCTCATCGTCAATTCGTTCTTCGTCGTACTGATCGGTCCGCCGATGACGATCTGGCTTGCGCCGAAGCTGCCGGCCCAGGGCCTCTTGTTCTTTCTCGCACTGCTGGCGGCGACGCTGATCTTCAATCTGAGCGTACGCGCTTTGCTTGCGCGCCCGCTGAAGCGCTTGCGCTTATTCTCCAAGCATGTCGCCATCGCGATCGTCAGTAGCGTCACACGCAGCATCGAAGCCCTGGCTGTCATGCAGCGCGACTATCGTGTATCGCGGGGCAATGACTAGCGACACGCCAAGCGCCGGCCGCTTCGAGGGCCGCACCCATATCTTGCCGGTGCGCATCTATTATGAAGACACCGACTTCAGCGGCATCGTTTATCACGCCAACTATCTGCGTTACTTCGAACGCGGGCGCAGCGACTTCCTGCGTTTGGCGGGGGTGCACCACAATGCGCTGCTGGACGCCGCCGACCCGATCGCATTCGCCGTCAACCGCATCACGCTGGAATTTCTGAAACCGGCGCGCATCGACGACGCGCTGGTGGTCAAAAGTCATTTCGACGCGATGAAAGGGCCGCGTATTCTCATCACCCAGCAGATCGAGAAAGGCGCCGACGTGTTGGTAAAGGCCGCGCTGGAGGTCTGCTGCATCAGCCTGACCGGCCGGCCGCGCAAGCCGCCCCCGATCCTGCGCGAGCAATTGGCGGCCTATCTGGCGCCCGAATAGCCGGCGCAGGTGATGCAGTTCCGCATCATCTTGCCCTAGATGGCGCCAGAGCCTGCTTTTGATGGGATTTAAACCATTTCCGGTGCGTCAGGCGTCCAGCTTTTGACAAACTATCCTGGCTCTAGACCAGACTCAGGGGCGCCGCCATGAAAGCATGGTGCGAATGCGGGAGCGAGTATGGAATCCGCCAGCGAGCATATCACGATCTGGAGCCTCTTCCTTGAGGCTGACCCGGTCGTCAAAGGGGTCATGCTGATCCTCGCGTTAGCCTCGGTCTGGTCCTGGGCCATCGCCGTGGATAAGTGGCTGCAGTTCGGCGAACTCGATAGCCAAGCGCGCAAGTTCGAACGCCAGTTTTGGTCCGGGCGGTCTATGGACGATGTCGAGGAGGGCAGTGACCGGGCTCGCGATGCGCTGAGCCGGGTTTACGCCGCTGCCGCGCGTGAGTGGCGGGAGGCGCGCCGCTCCGGCGGCGGCGAAGAGACTTCGCTGATGCTGGCGCGCGTCGACCGTTTGATGCAGGCGCAGGTCGCGCGCGAGATGGCGCGGGCTTCGCGCAGCCTTGGCGTTCTGGCGACGGTTGCCGCGTCGGCGCCGTTCATCGGCCTGTTCGGCACGGTGTGGGGCATCATGAACGCCTTCACCAATATCGCCGCGCAGCAGCAAACCAATCTTGCGGTTGTCGCACCCGGTATCGCCGAAGCGTTGTTCGCGACCGCGCTCGGTCTGGTGGCCGCCATCCCGGCGGTCATCTTCTACAATAAATTCTCCGGCGACCTCGATCGCTTCGGCGATCGCCTCGACACCTTCAGCGACGAAGTGGCCGCGCGCTTGTCGCGCCGCATGAGCGAGCGCGGCTGATGGCAGGCCTCGGTCCTGCACGATCGGGCGGACGCGGCCGCCGCGGCGCGCGCCGCGGACGGCTTGCGGAAATCAACGTCACGCCATTCGTTGACGTCATGCTGGTGCTGCTGATCGTGTTCATGGTGACGGCGCCGCTGTTGACCGTCTCCATTCCGATTCAGCTGCCGCAGACCAAAGCCAAGCAATCCGAATCCGAAACCGACCCGCTCTCGATCACCATCAAGTCCGATGGCTCGGTATTCCTTCAGGAAACGGCGGTGACGCTCGACGAACTAGTGCCGCAGCTCAAAGCTATTTCGCATGAAGGCTATGACCGCGACATCTACATTCGCGGCGATGCCCGTATTCAGTGGGATACGATGGCGAAAGTGCTGGCCGCCGTCAGTCACGCGGGCTTCCGCAAGCTGCAACTGGTGACCGACACCGAGCAGGGCACACGCGCGAACGCGCGCCGCCCGGCGCAAGGCGGATGAGATGCGCGCCGGTTGGGTCGTCTCTTTAATCGGTCACGTCGGCGCAGTGATGATCACGTTGCTCGCGTGGCAGACGAGCACGACCTTTGTCGCCAGTTCGGGTCTGACGGTGCCGGTTGAAATCGTTGACGTCGCGCCGGAGTCGAACGTGCGCGCCACTTCGCAGGATCCGAGCGAGGAAACAACGCCGGCGCCGGCCGCCGAAGAGCAAACCGATCCGACGCCGCCCGCGCCAACGCCGGCGCCAGCGCCGCCCACGCCGCAGCCGCGCCCGCGCAACGCGCAGCAACAACAAAACGATTTGCTGGCGCAGGCGCAGAACTTGATCGACCGCTCCAACCATCAGCAGCAGCGTCACGCTGGCGCGCAGGGTGATCGCAATCAGTCGGGCGCCGGGCTTGGCACCGCCGAAGTTGCGAGCTTGCAGGATCGCACGCGCGCGTTGCTTGAGCGCTACATGGTCAATTGCTGGCGCTCGCCGGCGGATCTGCCCGATCCCGATCGTTTGCGGGTCACCGTCCAGTTCCAGCTGAACCGCAACGGAACTTTGAACGGTCAGCCGGTCGTCACCAACCCGCGCAACTACCAGTTCGATCCGCCCATGCAGGAAGCCGTGAACCGCGCGGTCCGCGCGGTCCGGGTGTGCGATTTTTCATTTCTGGCGAGCGATCCAATCGTTGGACCGCACTATGAAGTCTGGCATTCGCTGGAGCACACATTCTTCTTGAAGTCCGACTAAATGCGGCGCCCTGACGCCGAATTGCCTAAAACCCCGAGTTAATGTTGCCGCCGAGTTTCGGATGACGAGCATGATGAGATCGATTTTTGTGCGTATGGCGCTGGCATGTGCGCTCTTGCTGTCCGTGGCTGGACCGGTCATGGCGCAGCAGCAACAGCCGCAACCGCAAGCGGCGCCGCCAGCGCAGAGCGGCCCGCTGCACGTCGACATCACGCAGGGCAACCTCAACCCGATGCCGATCGCCATCGTCAATTTCCTCGCGGCCAATCCAGCCGCGCAGCAAGTTGGCGGCGACATCGCCGGCGTCATCCGCGCCGATCTCGATCGCTCAGGCCTGTTCCATCCCATCGATCAGAGCGCCT
Source organism: Terricaulis sp. (assembly GCA_047601265.1). GTDB lineage: Bacteria > Pseudomonadota > Alphaproteobacteria > Caulobacterales > Aquidulcibacteraceae > Vitreimonas. The sequence goes on along the minus strand of JASGJR010000001.1, from coordinate 1,810,123 downwards.
TCATCGAGCACATCCAAGCATTGGAAGTGCCGCCACGGTTTGCGGACTGGAAAATCATCAGCGCGCAAGCTCTTGTCGTCGGCCAGGTGACGCCGATGCCGGAGGGGCGCATCCAGGTCGAGTTCCGGCTCTGGGATGTCTACTCCGAGCAGTTCCTCAAAGGCTTCCGATATGTGACGACCGCGGATAACTGGCGCCAGATCGCCCACCGCATCTCGGATCAGATCTACCAGCAGCTCACTGGTGAATCCGGCTACTTCGATACGCGCATCGTCTTTGTTTCCGAGTCCGGCCCGAAGACGCGCCGCGTGAAGCGCCTGATGATCATGGACCAGGATGGCGCCAATCCGTCCTACCTCACGTCCGCCGACGCCATGGTGCTGACGCCGCGCTTCTCGCCGTCGACGCAGAAGATCACCTACATGAGCTTCGAGACCGGCGCGCCGCGGGTGTTCCTGTACAACCTCGCCACCAATCGCCGCGAGGTGTTGGGAGACTTCCCGGGCATGACCTTCGCGCCGCGTTTCTCGCCGGACGGAAATGACGTGGTGTTCACCATCGATCTGAACGGCAATTCCGAAATCTACACTATGGACCTGAACACGCGCGCGCAGCGTAGGCTCACCAATCAGCCGGCGATCGATACCTCGCCTTCGTTCTCGCCGGACGGCGCGCAGATCGCGTTCAATTCAGACCGCGGCGGTTCCCCACAGCTTTATGTGATGAACGCTGATGGTTCGAACCAGCACCGCATTTCGTTCGGCGATGGCCGCTACACTACGCCGGTGTGGTCGCCACGCGGCGATTTGATTGCCTTTACCCGCCAAGCCGGCGGCCAATTCGCGATCGGCGTGATGCGTCCGGATGGTTCAGGTGAGCGCATTTTAACGCAATCGTTCCTGGACGAAGCGCCGACATGGTCGCCCAATGGCCGCGTGATTATGTTCTTCCGCGAAGGCCAAGGCGCGGGTCCGCACTTGTGGTCGATCGACCTCACCGGCCGCAACTTGCGGCAAGTACAAACACCGACGGATGCGTCCGATCCTGCGTGGTCGCCGCTGCTGCCGGCGCAATAGAATAACGTCCACTACTGTCGCGAAGCGAACATTGTTGTGAGCTACAAGTCTGCTTTGTAAGGTTTGTGTTTAGGTTGGATCAGGTACGGCGTCTGCCGAAAGCGCCGCCGAATAACGGGAGAATTAACCCTATGCAGAAGTCAGTGATCGCCATCGCAGCACTCGCGACGCTCGCCGCTTGCGCCAGCAAGCCGCCGCCAGCGCCGACCAACACTGCGCCCCCGACGACCACCACGCAGCAAACGCCGCAAGGCCCGGTGCCTGGTTCGATCGAAGACTTCCGCGTTTCCGTCGGCGACCGCGTCTACTTCGGATACGATCGCTACGACCTCTCGCCGGAAGCTCGCTCCATTCTTGAGCGCCAAGCGGCTTGGCTGCGCCGTTACTCGAACGTGCGTCTGCTCGTGGCCGGCAATTGCGACGAGCGCGGGACGCGTGAGTACAACTTGGCGCTGGGCGCGCGCCGCGCCGCCGCCGCCCGCGATTATCTCGTCTCGCTCGGCATCGGCGCCGACCGCCTGCAAACGGTTTCGTACGGCAAAGAGCGTCCGGTCGATCCGCGCTCCAACGAACAAGCGTGGAGCGTTAACCGTAACGCCACCAGCCAGATCGTTTCCGGCGCTGTCTCCTAGCGCCTCAATTTCGGCGGGGGCGTAGGCTAGGGAGGTCACATGACCGATCAATCTGCGCCCCCAAATTCGTTTGGCCGGCTGGCGATGGCTTTTGTCGCGGCCGGCCTTTTGTTGTCCATGCCTGCCGCGGCGCAATCGGTGCGGCGCGACGTCGACGGCCCCTCGCAGGCTCAGCAGCAGGCCGATGCGCAACAGGATCGCATCGAGGAGCTGCAAACGCAGCTGACGCAGTCCACGGCCGATAATGAAAATCTTCAGCGCCAGTTGCTCGACGCCAAGCGCGAGATCGCGCGTTTGCAGGCGATGGTTGGCAATCTCGCGCAGGTGAACCAGGACATTTCCTCCGGCCAGCCGCAACCCGCCGATGGCGCAGCGCCCTCGGGCGCGCCGTCGTCGCCCGCGCAGCCGCTTCAGCCTGGCGGTGGTGGCGGCAGCGCTTCGCTCGATGGCGGTCCGCTCCCGCAAGGCCAGCTCGGCACGCTGCCTGCCAGCCAAACGCCCGATCCGGGCGACATCTACAGTCAGGCGCAGGATGCGCTGCGCAATGGGCAGTACGCGGAGGCGGAGGCGCAGTTCGCCGATCTGCTTGAGCGTTTCCCGACCGCGTCGGTCGCGACCGACGCACGATTCTGGTACGCGTTCACGCTGCTGGCGCGCCATAATGATCAGGATGCCGCGCGTAACTTCATTCAGTATCTGCACGATGCGCCAAACGCCGCGCGTGCGCCGGAAGCGCAAGTGCGCCTCGGCATGGCGTTCGCTGAGATGGGGCAGACGCAGCAAGCTTGCACCTTCTATCTCAATCTGCCGCAGCGCTATCCGCGCGCGCCCGCCAACATCCGCTCGCTCGCCGTCAACGAAGCCGCGCGCAATCACTGCCACTAGTTACGTCATCGCGTCGTTATGCTCGATCCGCTGACGATCGAGCGCGCACTGCGTGTGTCGCACGGCGCACCGCTGATCGTGGCATTGTCGGGCGGCGGCGATTCCGTTGCGCTTCTGCATCTGCTGCGGGACCGCTGCGGCTCCGACAAGTTGCTTGCGCTCGTCGTAGACCACGCGCTGCGCGCAGGTTCGGGTGCCGACGCGGCGCACGCGGCGGCGTTCGCACGTGACCTCGGGATCGCAGCCGAGGTGCTCACCGTTGATTGGCCCAACGGCGCCAAACGCGCACAAGCGGCTGCGCGCGCCGCGCGTTACGCCGTACTTTGCAATCGCTCGCGCGCGCTGGGCGCCAAAACCATCCTGGTGGCGCATACGGCTGACGATCAGATCGAGACGCTGCTGATGCGCGCCGCCGCGGGCTCTTCGTGGCGAGGCCTCGCCGGCATGGCTGCATTCGCGCCGGCGCCCGTCTGGCCCGAAGGGCGCGGTCTTTGGCTCGCGCGGCCGTTGCTCGACGCGCGGCGAGCGGCGCTGCGCAACTCCCTCCGCGAGCGGGGCGCGGCGTGGCTCGAGGATCCTGCCAACAACAACGACGCGTTCGAGCGGGTCCGTGTGCGCGCACGCGTTATCGCGCGCGAACAAGCCGGCGCGGATATGATGTTGCTGCCGAGGCTGGCCGGCGAAATCCGCACGCGTGTCGAGCAACTGGATCGGGAGACGGCTGCGCTCATCGCGCGTACGACGCGCTTTGATGGGCCCGTCATCTCCGTTGATCGTGCGGTGTGGGTGAGCGCGCCGGATCAACCGCGCCGCCGCGCGCTGTCGGTGCTGATCACTGCCGCCGCCGGCGCCGAGCGCGAGCCACAGGGCGTGGAGCGCCTCGATCGCATGCTGCTCGCGGACACAGCAACGGGCGCCACGCTGGGCGGCGCGCGCATCACGCTGAAGTCTGGGCTCATTCAATTGGACCGCGACCCGGGCGCGCTCACTGGCCGGGCAGGTGTGCCGCCGCTCGCGCCGCACGTTTTGGCGCCGCATGACGCGACGGTGTGGGATGGCCGTCTGGAGCTTCGCGTCAGCGAACCTGGATGGGCAATTGTAGCGACGCCGCGCGGCGCGGAACTGCGCCGTGACGGCGACAGCCGGGCGCTGTCGCCGTTGCCCGATCAGAACTATGCCGTTTGGTTACTGCGCCAGCGCGTCGCGCATCTGCTCGGAGAACATGATTAAAGCGCCGAAACTGTTATGAATTTTCGCCTTCTTTGTTCACTCCGCCTTGACCCGCGCTGTGGCAGGGTAAGGGGTGTTCAGGGCCGGTCCCGGTCCCTATCTTGCTGAAGATTGTGTTGAGAGACGCCGGCTAGTCGCGCGGTGTCGTTTGAGGTGTCCCGTTCATGCCCGTTCGTTCCATCCTCATGTGGGTCGTGATTGCTGTCGTCCTGCTCGGGGTGTTTGCGTTTATGAACCAGAACGCGACGCCGCGCGGCGCGCGTGAGATCGGCTACTCCGAACTGATGCGGATGGTCGACACCGGCAACGTCACCAAGGTCGATACCCAAGGCGAGGTCATTACCGCCACCACCAAGACCGGCCCAACGGTCACTTATTTGCCGCCGGGCACGATGCCGACGGTGATCCAACATCTCGATGCAGCCCACGTCGACGTTACCACCGAGCGTCCGCGTACGGGCCCAGGCATTGGCGACATCCTGGTGGCAGTCCTGCCGATGCTGTTGCTGATCGGCGTCTGGATTTTCTTTATGCGCCAAATGCAGGCCGGCGGCCGCGGCGCCATGGGCTTTGGCCGATCGAAAGCGCGCCTGCTGACAGAAGCGAAGGGCCGCGTGACGTTTGAAGACGTCGCGGGCGTTGACGAAGCCAAGGACGAACTCGCGGAAATCGTCGAGTTTTTGAAAGACCCCGGCAAGTTCCAACGCCTTGGCGGCAAGATTCCAAAAGGCGCGCTGCTGGTTGGCCCTCCCGGCACCGGTAAGACGCTGCTGGCGCGCGCCATCGCCGGTGAAGCCAACGTGCCGTTCTTCACAATTTCTGGCTCAGACTTCGTCGAAATGTTCGTCGGCGTCGGCGCTAGCCGTGTGCGCGACATGTTCGAGCAAGCCAAGAAGAACGCGCCCTGCATCATCTTCATCGACGAAATCGATGCGGTTGGCCGCCATCGCGGCGCCGGCCTCGGCGGCGGCAATGACGAGCGCGAACAGACGCTCAACCAATTGCTCGTCGAGATGGACGGCTTCGAAGCCAATGAAGGCATCATCCTGATTGCAGCGACCAACCGTCCTGACGTTCTCGATCCTGCGCTGCTGCGTCCAGGCCGCTTCGACCGCCAGGTCGTGGTGCCGAACCCGGATGTCGCTGGCCGTGAAAAGATCCTGCGCGTGCACACCCGCAACGTGCCGGTCGCGCAGGGCGTGGACCTGAAAGTTATCGCGCGGGGCACGCCAGGCTTCTCCGGCGCCGACTTGGCGAACCTCGTCAACGAAGCGGCGCTGCTTGCGGCGCGCCGCGGCAAGCGCGTGGTGACGAGCAAGGAGTTCGAAGACGCGAAGGACAAAGTCATGATGGGCGCCGAGCGGCGCTCCATGGTGATGACGCCTGGTGAGAAAGAACTCACCGCCTGGCACGAAGGCGGTCACGCCATCGTTGCGCTCAACGTTCCCGAATCCGATCCGGTGCACAAAGCGACGATCATTCCGCGCGGCCGCGCGCTGGGCATGGTCATGCAGCTGCCGGAAGGCGACAAGTACTCGATGAACTTCACCCAAATGACATCGCGCCTCGCGGTGATGATGGGCGGGCGTGTTGCCGAGGAACTGCACTTCGGCAAGGACAAGATCACCTCCGGCGCATCCTCGGATATCTCCGCCGCCACGCGTCTGGCGAAGATGATGGTCACGCGCTGGGGCTATTCTGATGAGCTCGGCTTCGTTGCCTATGGCGATAACCAGGACGAAGTGTTCCTCGGCATGAGCGTGCAGCGTCAGCAGAACGTGTCGGAAGCGACCGCGCAGAAGATCGACGCGGAAGTGAAGCGCCTGGTGCAGAACGGCTACAACGAAGCCAAGCGCATTCTTACTGAGAAGGCAGAAGATCATAAACGTCTGTCGGAAGCGCTGCTTGAATACGAATCGCTGACCGGCGACGAGATCACCAAAGTGCTGCGCGGCGAGAAGCTGGATCGTCCGGACGACTTGCCGGCGCCGCCGTCTCCGCCGACGCCCGCGCTGCCGGTCACTGACGAAGAGCCTGTGCATCCCGGCGCTTGGCCCGGCGCAGCGCCGCAAGGCGCCTAAGGCTCCCAATCAGCCCAATTGAAACCGCCGGCGGCAACGCCGGCGGTTTTGTTTTGCCGTCTCAGGCGGCAACGCGCGCGCGATTGCGCACATCGGCGTGACGGAGTAGAGCGCGCCCTGGAGGCCACCATGCTTGCAAATGCGACCGTGACCGCGCTGGTCGGGACCATGCAGAAAGATGCGTCGACGGCGTTCTATCGCGATACGCTTGGTCTCAAATTTTTGCGCGATGATGGTTTCGCCGCGGTCTTCCAAGGCAAGAACGCCACCGTCCGCGTCTCGCGGGTGCCGGCGATCACGCCGGCGGCCTACGCGGTTCTCGCATTTGAGGTTGATGATATCGACAAAACTGTCGATGGCCTGACGGCGAAGGGCGTGGTGTTCCAGCGCTACGGCTTCTTCGTACAAGACGCCAAAGGCGTGTGGGCCGCGCCCGATGGAACCAAGGTCGCCTGGTTTCACGATCCGGATTTGAACCTGCTGTCCGTCGTGCAGCACGCATGATCTTGCGTGAGGCGACGGCCGCGGACATCGCCTTTGTGATGCGCACAGAACGCACGCCGGGCTACGAGCAATTCATCGGGCACTGGGACGAGGTCAAACACCCGCTGAAATCGCCGACCCGGCCAGTCGGTATCTACTCGCCGAGCGCGACGGCGTACCGGCGGCGTTCGCAATCCTGCAGCATCTGGATGACCCTTCCGGCGGCGTCTATCTGCAACGCTTTGCCACCGCGGAGCAGGGCCGGGGCGACGGCGGATGGCTGTTGCGCGCCGTGCAGGACTGGGTATTCGCGCGCCCGAATGCGCATCGGCTGCACCTGCATTTCTCGGTCGAGAACGCGCGCGGGAAGCGGCTCTATGATCGCGCCGGATTCCAACTCGAGGGCGTCGAGCGTGACGTCTACAAAATGCCGGACAGTCGCCGTGTGAGCCGCTACGTGGTCTCCATTCTGCGTCCAGAATGGGAAAAGCTCCGCCCGATGTGACGTTTCGGCACGTTTCAGGTCGTGGACGCCCCTGGTCAGCGCAGGGCGGATCAGTTAGAGCCGCGTCAGCACTGGAATGCGGGAGATGGTAATGGAAGGCTGGATCGCTGTCGGGGCCGTCGCTGTGTTCCTCGGCATCATCGTGCTTCTGAACATCACCGAGTTCGGCCGCCCGGACTGAGGTCTAGGACTTTTGCGGCGCGGGCTTCATGGCCGCGCCCACGTACTGAGCCGCGCTGATCAATGCGAGCGCCGCGCCCGCCCACAACAAAATACGCGCTGCCGTTACGAGGCCGACAATAATGGTCGCCGAGTCGATCAGCATTGCGCTGGCTTGATAGGCCAGGAATGCGCCCACTCCCGCCATCTCGGCCGCAGCCTTCCACTTGCCGATGACGCCGACGGGTAATTGCCGGCCCGAATTTGAAAGCCCTTCGCGCAGTCCCGCGACGGCGATGTCGCGCCCCAGGATGATCACCGTGGCGACGACGAGATCGAATGGCAGCGCCGCGTACGAGAGTGCGATCAAGGTGCAAGCGATCAGCACTTTGTCGGCGCAATGGTCCAGCGCCGCGCCCAGCGCTGACGTGGCATTGAGCTTTCGCGCCAAATATCCGTCGATCCAATCCGTGGCGGCGGCAAACAGGAACACGATCAGCGTGAGCCCATAGATGTACCCGGCAAACGCGTGGTCGACGTAGTTGTAGGTCATTGCATAGAGGATGAGACCGGCGACTACAGGGCCCAGCACCATACGGATGACTGTGAACAGCGTCGGCAGAGACGAAGGCGGACGCCCCGCATCAGCGCTTGTCGTGGAAGAAGTCATAGATTCGCTTCGCCAGTTCTTTGTTGACGCCGTCGACCAATTCTAGCTCCGCCAGCGCCGCGCGCGACACGCCCCGCGCCGAGCCGAACCGGTCAAGCAACGCGCGTTTGCGCGCTGGACCAATGCCGCCGATTTCGTCGAGCGGATTTTTTGCAATTCCCGCCGACCGCTTGCCGCGATGCGCACCGATAGCGAACCGGTGCGCTTCATCGCGCAAGCGCTGCAGGTAGTAGAGGACAGGGCTTTTTTCGTCGAGCCGGAACGGCGCGCGTCCGGGGATGAAAAATCGCTCGCGCCCAGCGTCGCGGTCGACGCCTTTGGCGATGCCGGCGATGACGACGCGGCCTTTCAGGCCCAGTTCCTCAAGCGCTTCGAGGCCGGCGCCCAGTTGTCCCTCGCCGCCGTCGATCAGAACCAGATCGGGCCACGCGCCGAACTTGGTTTCTGGAAGTTCGTCGCGTTCTTTTGAAAAATCCACGCCGCCGTTTGCAACTTGACCCCCTCTCCCTTGCGGAGAGGGGGTAGGGGGTGAGGGGCCTTCAGCTGCCGCGCTGTCCGAAGAACTCTCAACAACGCGCGCGTCTTCTCGCCCCTCATCCGGCTCGCTGACGCTCGCCACCTTCTCCGCAAGGGAGAAGGCTTCGTCCGTGCTTGGCTCGTCGCGCTCTTGCAGCATCCGCGCGAACCGCCGGCGGATCATCGCTTTCATCATCGCGAAATCGTCGCCTTCGAACTCTTCGGTCTTCATGTTGAACTTGCGGTATTGGTTCTTGATGAAGCCTTCGGGGCCCGCGACGATCATGCCGCCTAGCGCATTCGTCCCCTGGATGTGGCTGTTGTCGTAAACCTCGATGCGCTCGGGCCGTTGCGAAAGGCCGAAGGTCTCCGCCACGCCATCGAGCAATTTGGCGACGCTGCCTGTCTCCGCCATGCGCCGTCCCAGCGCTTCACGAGCGTTGAGCAGGGCGGCGTCGACAACCTCTTTCTTCTCGCCACGCTCCGGCGTGCGGATTTCGACTTTGCAGTCCGCGCGTGCGCAAAGCGCTGCTTCCAGCAGTTCACGATCGCTTGGCTCGAGATTGCAGAGAATGAGCTTCGGCGGTTCACGGTCGTCGTAGAACTGCGCCATGAAGGCCGAGAGCACGTCCGCTGCGGTTTCTTCGGCGCCGTGACGGGGAAAGTAGGCGCGGTTGCCCCAGTTCTGACCAGCGCGGAAGAAGAACACCTGCACGCACGATTGCCCGCCTTCGCAGTGGAGTGCGAACACGTCGGCTTCGCTGAACGTCGAAGGGTTGATGCCCTGTGACGCGCGTACGCTGGCGAGCGCGCGGATGCGGTTGCGCAGGCGCGCGGCATGCTCGAACTCCAGCGCGTCAGACGCTTGGCGCATTTCCGCCGCTAGCCGTTCCTGCAGCTCAGTCGAGCGCCCCTCCAGGAAATCGGCGCTGTCCTTCACCAGCGCGCCATACTCGGCCTCGTTCACCAGCCCGACGCATGGCCCGGAGCAGCGCTTGATTTGATAAAGCATGCACGGCCGCGTGCGGCCGCTGAACGTCGAGTCCGAGCAAGAGCGGAGCAGGAACGCCTTCTGCAGCGTATTGAGCGTACGGTTGACCGCGCCGGCGCTGGCGAAAGGGCCATAGAATTTGCCTTTGAAATTCTTGGCGCCGCGATGCTTCTGCAGCGCGGGAATATCGTGGTCTGTGCGGATGGCGATGAACGGGAAGCTCTTGTCATCCCGCATCAACACGTTGTAGCGCGGCTTCAGCCGCTTGATCATGTTGGTTTCGAGAAGGAGCGCTTCCGTCTCCGTGGACGTGACGATGATTTCCATGGCCACTGTCTGATGGATCATCCGGTAAATCGCGTTGGTGTGGCCGCGGCCTTGCGCGTACATCGACACGCGGTTCTTCAGGCTCTTGGCTTTGCCGACATAGAGCACTTCGCCATCGGTCCCGATCATGCGGTAAACGCCTGGGCGCGCGGGCATGCGCTTCCAAGCGTCGCGGATCGCCTCGATGCCCTTGAGCTGGGGCTTCGGAGCATCCTCGGCAGGCAGCCCCTCCAAGGGGGGCAAAGCAGGTTTATCGGCGCCGGACATCGGTCTTCAGTGTAGCGTCACAAATGGGATCGCGCCGCGCTTGATCCTACAGCCTTCGCCTCGCGAGCTTGGGAACATTGCCGCTGCGGCTCCTGGCCCCCTGGACGGGGGAGGCGCACCCCTGCACGTTGCATTCATGAAAAGCCTCAACCGCATTGAAGAAGCAGCGGAAACGCGCTTCCAGGCGCCCGATCCCGACGCCTGCAAAACCATGCTCGACGTCCGCGCCGGCGTGGACGAGATCGACCGCATGCTGGTGGCGCTCATCACCCGCCGCCAGGGCTATATGGACGCCGCCGCCCGCATTAAACCTTCCCGCAACGTGGTCCGTGACGAAGCTCGTATCAATCAGGTGCTCGCCAACGTGAAAGCCGAAGCCGAGCGTACCGGGCTTTCCTGGACCATCGCCGAGCCGGTCTGGCGCGAGATGATGGAACGCTGCATCGCTTACGAGTTCGCCGTCTGGGACCGCACGCGCGCCTAGCATCTGCAGCACGCCGCTGACGCGGGTCTTGCACCATGGTAACCAGCGCCCGCTGGGGTGGCGTCGCGGGTTGGTGTGGCGTCTTGGTTAAGGGGACGGCGTTTCTTCGCGCTCGACGCGAGGCGCGCGCGCGTCATGCAAGCACGCATGGTCGTTCGTGGCGCAGATTCCCGGCCAATGATAATGCCTTACGCTTCCGCGGTATCCCGAGGGGCGGGGAATGAGATGGTTTCTGGGCCTAGTGCTGGTGGTCGTTTTGATCGCCGGGGCGCTCTTTGGCGTCGGCCAGTTTCTGTTGCCGAACGCACTTTCGGTCACGCGCGAAATCACCATTGATCGCCCGCGCGTCGAGGTGTTCGCCATGTCGAACGACCTCCGCATCGCCAAGGAATGGTCGCCTTTCTACGCCATTGACCCGGACGCTGATTACAGCTTCTCCGGTGATGGTCCCGGGGACGGGCAGACCATGCGCTGGGTGTCGAACAACCGTGAGGTCGGCACTGGCCGCATGTCGATCGTCGCCGCGACCCAGAACCAGCAGATCGAAAGCATCCTCGATCTCAACGATCGCGCGACGCTCAATTCGCAAATGAATTTTCGTCAGATCAGTCACAGGACCACGGTCACTTGGCTGGTCACGGGCCAGTGCGGAGCAGGCTGGATCAACGTTCCGTGCCGCTACATGAACCTGGTTCTGCGCAGCAAGATCGACACGCTGCTGACCGATGGCCTGCATCGCCTGAAGACGCTTGCCGAGCAGCTGCCCAACGTCGACTACGAGGGCTACGACATTAGCCAAGTCTCGGTCGATCCGCAGAATGTGCTGTTCGTCGACGTCACCATCGCCCAAACGGCCGGCGCCACCTTCGCCGACCGCCAAAGCGCCGAAGCTGCGGGCGTTTCGGTGCTGAACAATTACGTCGCGTCGCAAAGCAGCCAGGTTCACACGAACACAGACCTAATCCGCGTTTTCCCACCGCCGGCCGCTAACAATAATGGCCACTATACCTTCAGCATTGGCTACGCCTTTACCGGCTCGCCGCCTTCGCAGCTGGTGGGCGTCCGTGTGGGGCAAACTCCGGGCGCCAACGCGGTGCGGGCGATGTATGTCGGCCCACGCTCCGAAATTCCCATGATGTACGAGCGCATCCGCGCGTTCATGCAGGCGCATCGGATCTCGCCGCGCGAAGGCGCTGATGCGTGGGAAATCGTGCACAGCACGGAAACGCCGCCAGCTACGTCAGCCAACCCGAACGACGTCATCGAGCACACGGAAATCTTCTACCCGATCGGCTGAGGCTGATCGGCGCCGCTAAACAAAAAGCCCGCGGGAGCGATCCCGCGGGCTTCTCATTTTCAAACTGAGCGATCGACTATTCGTTGATCTTCAGGTTGACGGCCTTCGGACCTTTGCCCTTGGTGTCGGGCAAGGTCTGGAAGTTGACGCGTTGGCCTTCGGTCAGCTGCGTGAGGCCAGCACGTTCGACCGCGCTCACGTGCACGAACACGTCGGCGCCGCCGCCGTCCGGCGTGATGAAGCCGAAGCCGCGCGCGCCGTTGAAGAACTTCACGGTGCCGTCCTGCGGGTCACCCAGGGGCTGACGCGGGGGGCGATCGCCGCCGCCGAAACCGCCACCGCCTTCACGCGGGCCACGGAAGCCGCCGCCACCGCCGCCGCCGCGGAATCCACCGCCGCCGCGATCACCACCGCCGCCGCCAAAACCTGAGCCGCCGCCGCGATAGCCGCCGCCACCGTAGCCGCCGCCGCCGCGATAACCGCCGCCACCGCCGCCGCGGTCACCGCCGCCGCCGTAGCCGCCACCGCCGCCGCCACGATAGCCACCGCCACCGCCGCCGCCGCGATAGCCACCGCCACCGCCGCCGCCGTAGCCGCCACCACCACCACCACCGAAGCCGCTGCCGCCGCCGCCACCGAAGTCGCCGCCGCCGCCGCCAAATTCCGGATTGCTGTCGCCACCGCCCCGATGGCCGCCGCGCTTACGGTCCTTCTTGCGGTCGTTATCGTCGCCGTCGTCGTCGTCGAAACTCATTTCCACTTGTCCTGATCGAGCCGTGGCACAACGCCATCGGCCGCGCGCACGCGAAGGCGCACGCACGTAAACGCGAATTTCTGCTTTGCTTGGGAGAGAGAACTTGGCCGCACGCCGCGGAATCTTCGCAACCTTGCCGGACCTTTTGCCGGCGTTTCACAACCCATCTATGAGCGAGCGGGTTCCGGGCTGCAAGCGGCAACTGTCAGATTTACGGCGGATTTATTCTGTTTCGCGCGTCGGGTGACCACCGTCACGACGCCTTCGCGAATGCGAGATTAGGTTTGTGACATCGCGATTTGACCATGTGCAGGTCCGTGGCGCAGAAGGTCAGGCACGAGTTCAGCCGCCGACATTGTCTGCGGCTTCATGAGGCCAAGCCGCGAGAGCCGTCGCCCAGTGCGAGCGACGCGCGTGGCGAGGGGGAAGGGCGCGGAGCAATCCGCGCCCTTTTAACTTCAGGGTTTGGTTACGCGCGCACCCGCCGCACCGCGTGAAAGTTTCCTTGCGATCGCCGGAAGCGCGCTCTTCAAGGCGTCCTCCAATCCGAACGGCGGATTGATCACAAGGATGCTGGACGCGTTGAGCTTGCCAATTGGAGCCGGCGTATCCACCCAGAGATCGGCGCGCAGCATTTTCTCGGCGCCACGCGCGCGCAGTTCCGCATCGGCGCGACGTAGCTCGCTGTCATTCTTGAGAGGTCGCCACCAAAGAAAGACGCCGTGCCCAAAGCGATGCAACGCGGGCGTCAATGCCTCGACCACTTTTGCGACTTCGTTTGCCTCTTCGTAAGGCGGATCGATCAGCACTAGTCCGCGCCGTTGCTTTGGCGGCAGTAGCGCGGTCAGCGCTTCAAACCCATCGCGTTGATGCAGGCGGATCTCCGAACCCCGGCGTCCCACGCTCTGTCGCAGCGACGCGTATTCCTCCGGGTGCAGTTCGCATGCGTCCAGCGTGTCGCCTGCGCGCAGCTCAGCGGCGATGAGCAGCGGCGAACCCGGATAGAACCGCAGCGCGCCATCGTCGTTCGCGGCGGCGACCGCCTGGTTCAAACGCGTGACCGCCGGCGGCGCCTCCGGCCAGTTCCAAAATTCGCCGATGCCTTGCTGCCACTCGGGGCTGCGCATCGCTTCCGCGCTGAACAGGTCGTAGCGCCCGCTGCCGGCGTGGGTGTCGAGCACGCCGAAGGGCGTGTCTTTGCGCTTCAGCGCGTCGAGGCAGAACAACAGGGCGAGATGCTTCAGCACGTCCGCGTGGTTGCCGGCATGGAAGGCGTGGCGATAGTTCACCGGGGTTCACTAGCGGGCGCGGCCAGGTTGGCCAAGGTGCTCGCAATCGGCGCTCCTCTGGGCCACATTCGTGTTGGAGCCCGCGCCGTCATGACTTTCCGCGATAACACCGCTGAGCACCGATACGAGTTTGAGGAGGGCGGTTTTCTCTCGTTCGCCGAATACCGCGATGTCGGCCACGATCACGACGTGCGGGTAATTCTGCACGTTGAAACGCCCGCTGAAGCGCGCGGCCTTGGGTACGCGGCCAAGTTGATGGCCGCTGTCGTCACCGACGCCAAGGCGCGCAACCTCAAGCTACGCGCAAGCTGCTCATACGCGGTGGCGTATTTTCGCCGCCACCCCGCTGAGGTCGCTCCAGTGGAAGCCTAGTTCTTCGGTTGCGGCACTACCCGCAGGTACGGCTTCAGTGTTTTCCAGCCGTTCGGAAACCGCGTCTTGGCCTCGTCGTCCGACACCGATGGCACGATGATGACGTCTTCGCCGTTCTTCCAGTTAACCGGCGTCGCCACCTTGTGGTTCGCCGTCAGTTGGATCGAATCCACCAGCCGTAGCACTTCATCGAAATTCCGGCCCGACGACATCGGATAATAGAGTGTCGCTTTGATCACCTTGTCCGGGCCGATGATGAACACGGTCCGCACTGTCGCGTTGGTTGCAGCCGTTCGGCCTTGGCTGCTGTCGCCCGCGTCCGCAGGAAGCATGTCGTAGAGCTTCGCGACTTTCAGATCGCTGTCGCCGATCATCGGATATTGGACATCGCCGCCGGTCACTTCACGAATGTCGCTTTTCCAGCGGTCGTGATCGCCGACCGGGTCCACCGAAAGGCCGATCACCTTCACATTGCGTTTCTTGAATTCCGGCTCGAGCTTTGCGAGCGCGCCGAGCTCAGTCGTGCAAACCGGCGTAAAATCCTTCGGGTGCGAAAACAGCACGCCGTAGCTGTCGCCAAGCCACTCGTGAAACTTGAGGCGGCCTTGGGTGGTCTCGGCTTCGAAATCAGGGGCTTTGTCGCCAATGCGCAGCGCCATGCTCGTTCTCCTGGATAGCTGTATGCGGTGATGCAGCACACATAGGCCCTGGCGCGCCGCCCACCAAGCGATGCCTGCTTAACGGAAACCTCAAATTTGCTTAGCACCACTCAGCCGCGGAGGTTCGGATGGGTGTGTTCAGGTGGTTCGGCGCCAATCCGTTGCGCCCGGGGCTGGCGAGTATCGTCCTCATCTTGCTGTTGGGCGCCTGGGCCCGCATGACGATCCCGGCGCGGACAGAGCGGAATTGGTATCCCTACCTTGCACATGAAACCGTCGTGCAGATGCAAAGCGACCGCTTCACCGTCGGCCCAGTGACCGATTGGAGCTACGCGCCCGCTGGTCCCACAAACAATGCCTACACCACCGCAGCTTACACATTCGACGACGTGCGCGCTGTTTGGTTCGTGGTCGAGCCTGATCCGAACCTATCTTTTGCCGCGCACACGTTCTTGATGTTCGAATTCGCCGGAGATCATCTTCTCGGCGTCACCATCGAGGCGCGGCGCGAGGCGAACGAGGATTACTCTCCCGTTGGCGGCGCATTCAACGAGTTCGAACTGGCTTATCTCT
The DNA here is from genome assembly GCA_047601265.1 of Terricaulis sp. Classification (GTDB taxonomy): domain Bacteria; phylum Pseudomonadota; class Alphaproteobacteria; order Caulobacterales; family Aquidulcibacteraceae; genus Vitreimonas. The sequence continues at coordinate 1,794,873 of JASGJR010000001.1, read as the reverse complement.
GGGGCGCCGCCCACGATCTGCTGACGCGACGCACCGTGATGCTGCAACACAAGGTGCACATTTATCCGCTGTCGGTCACCAACGAGCAATTGCGTACGTTGCTCACCAACATGCTGCAGCGAACCAAGGACCTGGAAACGCATCCGCGCTTCTACAACACCGTGTTCGCCAACTGCACCAACGAGATCGCCTACGCGGCCAAACTCGATTGGGGTCCGGCGTTCATCCTGACAGGGGAGGCGGACGAATACCTCTACAAACGCCGCCTCATGCCGGGACCCAACCTGCAAGCGGTGCGCGCGCAAGCCGATTTCACAGACGTGATCAATCGGCTGAACGCCAGTCCGGAAGCCGATTTCGACGCGGCCATTCTCGCCGAAATGCGCGCGCGGCGGACCAAACTCACCGGCTAGCTATTTCGTCCGCGTCAGCACCGACACCAGGCCGAGCACGACGCCGAAGGTCGCCATAGAACCCACGACAAACCAAACGAACCAAGGAAGATCCATGAACGCCTCCTGGCCGCGAGAATGACCAGGAGGCGTCGGCGCTCATTGATCCTGATCAATCAACGCCGCGCTGCGTCGCCGAACAGGAAGTCGCCCACCTGTGGCGCATGATCGGGGTTGCGCAACGGGTCGGCGCTGGGTGCAAGCGTGATCGGGATGCCTGCACAAAGGAGCGGATCGGCGCCGTCGCACACTTGGAAATGCAAGTGCGGTTCGGTTGAGTTGCCCGTTGAACCGACCTGGCCGATTTGCTGACCACGATGCAACACCTCGCCCACGTGCACGCGCACGCTGCCGGGTTTGAGGTGCGCATAGAATGAGAACTCGCCATTGCCATGATCGATCATGACGTAGTTGCCGGCGATGCCGACGCGGCCCTGAGCCACGCGCGCCATCTGATCCTGCTGCAAGCGGGAATAGTAGGCCTCGATTGTCTCGCCCGGCTGTTGCATAGCGTGGAGATCTTCCTGCTGGTCCGCGGCCATGGCCACGACGCGCCCGTCGGCGGCGGCATAAACCGGCTGACCGTAGGCGAGATAGTCCGAGAACCGCGCCCCGTTGCCGCGATGCGTGCTGCCATCAGCGCCGACTTGCACAAGGTCGAACGCAAACTCTTCCATTGGCGACCAGCGGTGCGGTCCGTGGAAAGTAGGGCCGGAACCGACATACCAGGCGCCGTGCACTGGCAGATCAAACTTGGTTTGCGACATGTCGGTGCGGATCGTCAGCGTGCCCGTCGCGGCGCCGTCGTTCACGACCACGCGCAGATGATCACGCACGCCGCGATAGGCAAATATCTGCGAGCCAAAGCGGATGGCTTCGCCGGGCTGCAGCGTCGTACTGCTGGCAAAATGCGCGGGGGCCGGGACAAGGCGATCGCCGCCAAACTGAAACGCCAGCATGACCCATGTATCGCCCTGCATGCTGGCTCCGTAGGTTGCGGCGCGCTCTAGCTCCGGTGCGCCAAGTGTCCGCTCATCGATGACGCGGCCGCCGCTCAGCAGCTGTATTTTCACCGAAGTGAGTTGAAGTGGCGCCGGCCCGTCGTTCAGCACAGCAATGTTTTGGACCATAACGGTATGCGCATCGCGGCCCGCGGCGGCTTCGTAGGAATAGATGTGATCGCCTGGGTAGAAGCGCACGTCGAGCGCTTGCGCTTCGGAGGCCAACGCCAAGAAGGCCGTAGCAACGGCCGCAAACATTCCGAATTTCATCTGTCACCCCTCACGGTCACATTCAGCCAGATGCTGGCCTGCGTTCGGTTGGATGCACCCGCTAGCGTTTGGCGGCTTTCACCAGGGTTTCGCGCTCAGCCGGCGTAAGCGCCCGCCATTTGCCTTCTGGAAGCCGCTCCAACTTCAACGGCCCAATGCGCACGCGCAGCAGATCCACGACGTCCAATCCCACGAGTTCGCACATGCGCCGGATCTGGCGCTTGCGGCCTTCGCGCAAAATGAAACGCAAGGTCTGCGCGCCTTCGCGCGTCACCTTTGCCGGTTTTAGCACTTTGCCATCGAGCGAAAGTCCGTGCTGCAATTTGCCAAGCTTGGCTTCGCTGATCTCGCCGTCGACCCGCACGAGATATTCCTTATCCAGCGTAGACTCCGCGCCGATCACTGCCTTCGCCAGCACGCCATCTTCCGAGAGCAGCAGGAGCCCGCGCGAATCCTGATCGAGCCGCCCGAGCGGAGCCAGGCTCGTGGTCTTCGTCGGCAGGTTGTCCGTTTCGCCGACAAGATTGGCTTTGACCAGCAGACGCGCCGCCGGAATCTGGCCCGCCTCAGGCTGCGCCGACACGTAGCCCACGGGCTTGTTCAACACCGCCGTGATCGGGGCCGGCCCGCCGCGATCGGCGAGCACCAAAGTTTGCCCCGGCTCAATCTTGCGCCCCGGATCGTCCACGCGCGCGCCGTCGATGCGCACCAGACCTCGGGCAATCATGTCCTCGGCCTCCCGGCGCGAGCATACGCCTTCTCCAGCGAGCCATTTGTTGATCCGCTGCGGCTCGGCGCCGGTAAAGGTCTTGCTCCACGTCATCGCCGCTGAGCATACAGCGCGAAGTCTGCAATTCGAAGCGGCGTGAAGCTCGCGCGCGAGGCGATTGCGGTGCATGCCGGGGCCGCCGGTTGCAGCGGGCGCTTGCGAAGGTGCGCCAGGAGCGGCTAAGCGAAGCATCCGCCGTCAAAGTAAGTTCTATGAAGCTGCAAGCACGTTTCGTTCAATTGCCGATCAGTTTCGACGCGAATTTGCTCGCGGAAGAAATCGCCGCGATCGGTGAAGAAGGTTGGCGGCCGCATCCGCAGCAATTCGAGGGCAACGATTTTCTGCCGCTCATTGCCGCTAACGGCGATCCCGGAAATGAGAACTTTGACGCCGGCATGCGGCCAACGAAATACCTCGAACGCTCGCCGTACCTGATCGATGTGCTCGCGAGCCTCGGCGCTTCGCTCGGGCGCACGCGGCTGATGCGCCTTTCCGGCCATGCCGAAGTGACGCCGCACATCGACACGCATTACTATTGGCGTGACCGCATGCGCGTTCACGTGCCGATCGTGACGCAACCGACCGTTTCGTTCCATTGCGGCGCCGAGACCGTGCACATGGCGGCGGGCGAATGCTGGATCTTCGACACGTGGAGTCTGCACCGCGTCATCAACGACGCGACCCACCAGCGCATACACCTCGTTGCCGATACGGTCGGCGGCGAGGGTATGTGGCCGCTGATCACCGGCGGGCGCACGCCGCAGCACAAAGGCGCGTGGCAAGCGCGCGCGGTTGGCAAGAGCGGCACGCCAATCGAACAGCTGCAGTTCGAGAACTTCAACGCGCCGCGTGTGATGACGCCATGGGAGGCGAAGGATCACATCTGGTTTGTGCTCGGGGAAACGCAACAAAACCACCCCGCCTACGCGCCAACCGCGCAAGCGGCGATGCACTTCCTGCACACGTGGCGCGGTCTGTGGTCCACATACGGCGAAGCGCAAAGCGCCTGGCCGTTTTATCGCGGCGCGCTGACGACGTTCGTGAACGAGCTCCGCGCCGCGCGAGCCGAAGAATTGTTGTTGCGCACCGGCGGACTGGCGCTGACGTCGTTGTTCAGTCTCGTGATCGATGTGGCGCTTGCCGATAAGGCTAGAGACGATGGCGGCGGCGAGCGCCGCGATGCGCCCAACGTTGCGCCCGCGATGCCAGCGGTGCGTCCCGCGCGCGACCTGTTCGACCGGCCCGTATTTATCGTCAATCCGCCGCGTTCGGGATCGACGTTCTTGTTCGAAACGCTGACGCAAGCGCCGAACTTGTTTACTGTCGGCGGCGAGAGCCATGGCATTATCGAAGGCATCGAAGCGCTGTCGATGCCGGCGCGCAATTGGGAGTCCAATCATCTGACGGCCGCCGACGTGACGCCGGACATCGCCAATTTGTTGCGCGCACGGTTTGCAGGCAATTTGCGTGACCGCGACGGCAAAGCGCCATCGGCATTCCCGGTGCGTATGCTGGAGAAGACGCCGAAGAATTCCCTGCGGGTGCCATTCTTGACCGAAGTGTTCCAAGGCGCGCGCTTCATCTATCTTTATCGCGATGCGCGCGAAGTGCTGGCGTCGATGATGGAAGCGTGGGAGTCGGGCCGTTTTCGCACTTATCCGACGCTTCCAGGCTGGACGAATGCGTTGCCCTGGTCATTGTTGCTGACACCGGGTTGGCGCGATCTGGTCAACTTGCCGCTCAACAAAATCGTTGCCGCGCAATGGAAGGCCGCCACCGCTGCGTTGCTGGACGATCTTGAGCAAATTCCTGCCGATCGCCGCACGGTCGCGCGTTACGATGCTTTGGTCGCCGATCCCGATGTGGAAATTCGCCGGCTGTGCGCCGCTACGCAGCTTGAGTGGGATCGCAAGCTTGGCAAAGACCTGCCGCGCTCTGCGTTCACCGTTTCCGATCCGGAGGCGGGCAAATGGCGCAAGCGCGAAGCTGAGGTGATGGAAGTGCTGCCCGATCTGCAGCCGCTGATCGATCGCGTCTTGCGCTATGTTGAGGCGCCATGAACGGTCGCGCAAACGCACCGTTGAACGAAGCAAAACAACAGCTGGCCGATGCGCCCGCGCGCGCGGAAGCGTCGTGCCGCGAGGCGTTGCGGCTCGAACCTTCGAACATCGAAGCGCAAATCTTGCTGATGGAAGCACTGCGCCGCCAAGCCAAGTTGATCGAGGCGCGCGCCCTGGCCGTGCCTTTTGCCGCGGCGCATCCCGCGTTGTTCGGCGCCCAGCGAATGCTGGGAGTGGTGCTTGGCGATAGCGGCGAGCACGCAGCCGCTGCCGAGGCGTTGCGCAACGCCGCTGTCCTGATGCCGGATCACCCGTTCGTGTGGCGCGAACTTGGCGATACGCTCCGCGCCGCCGGCGATTTGCCAGCTGCGCAGAATGCGTATTTGCAGCATGCGCGATCATCCTCTGCGGATCCCCGCGTTGCCGAAGCGGCTAATCTGGTGCGCTCTGGCCAGGAAGCGCGCGGCAAAGCGCAACTCGAAGCGTTCGTCGTGCGCTTCCCGACCGACGTGACCGCCTTGGTCGCGTTGGGGGAGGCGAATGCGCGTCTCAATGACACCGAAAGCGCCGAGGCTTTGTTGCGGCGTGCATTGGAACTGGCGCCGCAATTCGGTTACGCGCGTCAAAGTCTGACGCAACTTCTGCTTGGCCTTGGGCGCTACGAGGATGCGCTGCGTGAAGCGGAGGCGCTCGTTGCGGGCAATCCGCAGGCGCTGCCGCCCAAACGTTGGCTTGCGACCGCACTCGCGGCGCTCGGCGAATTTGATCGCGCGATCGAGATCTTCGAAGCCTTGCTCGCCGCCGACCCAAATCAAGCGGGCGTGTGGGTCGACTATGGTCACGCGCTGAAGACTGTCGGCCGCGCGGACGAGGGCGCAATCGCCTACAAGCGCGCGCTCGCGATCGCGCCGCGATTGGGCGACGGCTACTGGAGCCTCGCCAACCTCAAAACCTGGCGCTTCACTGACGCCGACATCGCGCAAATGGAAGCGCAATTGAGGTTGCCTGATCTGCCGTCGAGCGACCGCGTCAACATCCTCTACGCCTTGGGGCGCGCGCACGAGCAGCGCAGGCAATCCGAGCAAGCCTTCGCGCGCTACAATGAAGGCGCTAGGCTTTATCGGCGCAGCGTAAGCTACGACCCGGCTTTGTTCAGCAACGCCGTCGATCGTTCGATCGCGTTGTTCACGCCGGAGTTCTTCGCCGATCGCGTAGGCGCCGGCGATCAGCGCGCCGATCCCATTTTTGTCGTAGGCCTGCCGCGTGCGGGCTCAACCTTGGTCGAGCAGATTCTGACGTCGCATTCCATGGTGGAAAGCACCATGGAATTGGCCGATATCACCCAGCTCGCGCGCGCTATCGAGAGCGGGGGAGACTATCTCGCGGCGATTGCGGCGCTTGATCATAACGCCTTGGCCGGCCTTGGCGCGCGATACTTGGCGTCTACGCAAATCTACAGAAAACTCGACCGCCCGCATTTCATTGACAAGATGCCGAACAATTTCGCGCACACGGGCCTCATTCATCTGATGCTTCCGAACGCGAAGATCATTGATGTGCGCCGTCATCCGCTTGCGTGTGGTTGGTCTTGCTTCAAACAACATTGGGCCATGGGCCAATTGTTCACCTACGATTTGCGCGAACTTGGGCTCTACTATCGCGACTATGTGCGCCTGATGTCCCACTACGATGCGGTGCTTCCCGGGCGCGTGCATCGGGTCATTTACGAAGACTTGGTCAGCAATCCTGAAGCGGAAATCCGCAGATTGATCGCGTATTGCGGTTTGGCTTTTGAGGACCAGGTTTTGCGACCACACGAAAACGATCGAGCCGTTCGGACGCCAAGCGCTGAACAAGTTCGGCAACCGATAAGCGCCAAGGGTCTCGACGATTGGCGCGAATTCGAGGGGCGCCTTGCGCCGCTCAAGGAAGCGCTTGGCGATGTGCTTTCGAACTATCCCAAGGCGCCTTAGCCAACGCGCGCGCTCATTCCGCCATCGACGGGCAAGAGCGCGCCGGTGATGAATTTTGCTTCGTCGGACGCCAAGAAAAGCGCGGCATTTGCGGTATCCCAGGCGTCGCCCATTTTTGCGTTGAGGGGGACAACGGCGGCGCGTTGAGCGCGGACTTCGTCGAGGCTTTTGCCGCTGCCGAGCGCATGGCCGGAGATGGCCATTGGCGTGTCCATCAGGCCGGGCAAAATCGCGTTACAGCGAACCCCGTATTTCGCATTCGAAAGCGCCACGGCCAGCGTCAGGCGGTTTAGCGCGGCTTTCGAAACTTCGTAGGCGATCATGTTGGCCCCGGCCAAAGCGGCGAGGGAGGAGATGTTCACGATCGCGCCCTTGCTTTCGCGCAAAGCCGCGGTGGCGGCTTTGATGGTCAGCCATTGGGCCTTGAGGTTCACGTTCATGATTCGGTCGAACGCGTCTTCGCTGGCCACATGAGCGGGGCCATCGCCGCCGCCGCCGATGCCGACATTGTTGACCAGAATATCGACGCCGCCGAAATGCTTTTGCGCTTCGGCGACCATGGCTTGGCATTGCGCGAAATCGGTTATGTCGGCGACGAAAGCCTTTCCGTTGACCTCCTTGGCGGTGCTTTCGGCGCGATCGGCAATGCGATCGACGCAGAGAACTTTGGCGCCTTCGCGCGCGAACAAAGTTGCGATAGCTTTGCCGTTGCCGATCGTGTCGCCCGGCGTTTGGCCGGCGCCGGCGACGATCGCGCGTTTGCCCGAAAGCCTCATGCGCGCAGATCCGGATCGAGCGTCTGACCCGCATCGAGCTGGACCCCGAACGTGTTCAGCATCATCGACACTTGCGTGTACTGACCAGCGGTGAAGACGGTGTCCATGCACTGCTTCTCGCTGAAGTGCGATCTTAGCTCGGCCCAGGTGTTGTCGGATATGAATTGGCGGGTATGGAGTTCGTCGCAGGCTTTGATGAGAGCGGTATCGGCGGCATTGAAGCCGCGGCCGCTTTTGATGCGTTCGATTTCTTCATCGCTGAGGCCGCTGCGTTTGCCGATTTCGTGATGCTGGGTCCATTCGTAGCCGGAGCGGCAGAGATAGCCGATGCGGAGAATAACGATTTCGCGTTCGCGCGCCGGAAGTGCGTTTTTCTTGGAGAGAACGTAGCTGCCCCAAGCCAGAAACGAGGTCAGCGCGTTCGGCGCGTGCGCCAGAGTCCGGAAAATATTGAGCGGCGGGCCGTTGGCGCTGACCGGCGCGAGTGCGGCGGCTTGATCGGCGGTGAGATCGGAATCGACGAGCGGGGCGATGCGCGGATGTGAGAGATGCATGCCCCAGTTTGCGAGCCAATCGCAGACCGCGCAAGAGAGGCGAAATCCGCGTCAAAACGCGCAGGGCCGGCTTGATCTCGCTCAAATGCCTGCACCGCGTGGCGCGCGATAGTCATCCGCGCAAACCGCCCCGAGAGCACTCCCAAGACGCCGCTCGGGACACCGCAAAAGAAGCGCGGCGAATGTCCCCCGACGTCGCCGCGCTTTCATTTGCGCGGACTTTCGCGCGAACGGGATGGGCTGCATCCGGCGCGAAGGGTCCGCACCGGCGCTTCCTTTGAAATTGCGGATTTTACGCTGCTCAGCTCGTATCGCGCTGAATGGGGATAGCGCATAACAAGGCGGCTCTGGTGATAGGAGTCGCCGTTGTGAGGGGAGGTCCAAGGTCTGCGCGTGGGTAAGGCGCCGCACTCTTGTAGATATCACTCGGCTTCATCTGTGGTCCCGTATTTTCGAACCTAAGGCCCCTTCCTTCGCCGCCCGCGATAGCTGCTCTTATTCTTCCGCACCACCGCGCCGGTGATGGTTGAGGTGGTGTCGGCGAAATCGCGGGCGCGGGATTTGCGGTCGGCGATCACGGCGGCATCCGCCGCCGCGTTCACATCGCTCTGCCGCGCTAGCGGATCGTCCGCGATAAACAGTTCGCGCTCCTGCAGCTTCTTGATTTCGTCTCGCAGTCTTGCGGCGGTTTCAAACTCGAGATCGGCGGCGGCTTCCTTCATCTGCCGTTCGAGATCGGCGATGTAGCCCTTGATGTTGTGGCCGATGAACGGTGAGCTGTCTTCGCGGACGCCTTTGCGTTCTTTCAGACCTGCGCCGCGCTTGAAGCTCATCGGATCGCGCGGATCGATGGTGAGGCTGTCCTTTTCGTAGACGCTGTCGAGGATGTCCTTGATGCTCGACTTGATCGATTGCGGCGTGATGCCGTGTTCGAGATTGTAGGCTTCCTGCTTTTCGCGGCGGCGCGCAGTTTCGGCCATGGCGCGCTGTATCGAGCCGGTTTCGCGGTCGGCGTAGAGTATGACCTTGCCATCGACGTTGCGCGCGGCGCGGCCGATGGTTTGCACGAGCGAGGTTTCGCTGCGCAGGAAGCCTTCCTTGTCGGCGTCGAGAATGGCGACAAGGCCGCATTCGGGAATGTCGAGCCCTTCGCGCAGGAGGTTGATGCCGACCAGCACGTCGAACGCGCCTAAGCGGAGGTCGCGGATGATTTCGATGCGCTCGACGGTGTCGATGTCGGAATGCATGTAGCGCACGCGCACGCCTTGTTCGTGCATGTATTCGGTGAGGTCCTCGGCCATGCGCTTTGTGAGTACGGTGACGAGCGAGCGCAGATCTTTCTTCGCCGCTTCCTTCACCTCGGCGATAACGTCGTCGACCTGGCTGTGGCCGTGCGCTTGTACAGGACGGATTTCGACGGGCGGATCGATGAGGCCGGTGGGGCGGATGACTTGTTCGGCGAAGACGCCTCCCGTTCGATCCAGCTCCCACGGGCCGGGCGTGGCGCTGACATGGATGCTGGAGGGGCGCATCGCGTCCCACTCCTCGAATTTGAGCGGGCGGTTGTCCATGCATGAGGGCAGGCGGAAGCCGTAATCGCTGAGCGTCTTCTTGCGGTTGAAGTCGCCGCGATACATGCCGCCGATTTGCGGAATGGTGACGTGGCTTTCGTCGGTGAAGACGAGGGCGTTGTCGGGGATGTACTCGAACATGGTCGGCGGCGGCTCGCCGGGTTTGCGGCCGGTGAGATAGCGGCTGTAATTCTCGATGCCGGCGCAAGAGCCGGTGGCGAGCATCATCTCCATGTCGAAATTGACGCGCTGTTCGAGGCGCTGCGCTTCGAGGAGCTTGCCCTCGGCCTTGAACACGGCGAGGCGCTCTTTCAGCTCTTCCTTGATCTGGCTGACGGCCTGATCGAGCGTGAGGCGCGGCGTGACGTAGTGGCTGTTGGCGTAGACTTTGGCGGCGTCGAGCGCGGCGGACTTGCGGCCGGTGAGGGGATCGAATTCGTCGATGGATTCGATTTCGTCGCCGAAGAAACTGAAGCGCCAGCAGCGGTCTTCCAAGTGCGCGGGCCAGAGTTCGACGGTGTCGCCGCGCACACGGAACATGCCGCGCGCGAAGCCGGCTTCGTTGCGCTTGTAGTGGGTGGCGACGAGATTGCGGATCAGTTCTTGTGAGCCGTAATCGTCGCCTTTCTTCACGGTGAAGGTCATCGACGTGTAGGTCTCGACCGAACCGATGCCGTAAATGCAGCTGACGGAGGCGACGATGATGACGTCGTCACGTTCGAGGATCGCGCGCGTGGCGGCGTGGCGCATGCGGTCGATCTGCTCATTGATGTTGGATTCTTTCTCGATGTAGGTGTCGGTGCGCGGGACGTACGCTTCCGGCTGGTAATAGTCGTAGTAGCTGACGAAATACTCGACCGCGTTTTCCGGGAAGAAGCCTTTGAACTCGCCATAGAGCTGCGCGGCGAGCGTTTTGTTGGGCGCAAGGATCAGAGCGGGGCGCTGCACGCTCTCGATGATCTTGGCCATGGTGAAGGTTTTGCCGGAGCCGGTGACGCCGAGCAGAACCTGATCGCGCTCGGTGCCGCGCAGACCTTCAACCAGTTCGCGGATCGCTTGCGGCTGATCGCCGGCGGGCTCGTAAGCAGAGTGGATTTTGAATTTCTTGCCGCCCTCGAGTTTTTCCCAGCCCCGCTCGGGCCGGTGCGGCATCCACATCGCGGCGTTGGTGTCGAACGTCGTCGGCGCCTCGGCGACGCCAGGCGGCTTTGCGGGGGAACGAGCCATGAACGGAATTTAGGTCCGCGTGACGGCGTTAGCTAGTGACGCTTTGGGCGAAAGCCCTCCGACAGCGCGCGCGTCGCTTCGGCGCCGATGGCTTCGAAGGTGAGGTGCGGGGACAGCTTGTTGGCGAGCTTGAGCATGACCAGGCCGTGGGTCGTCGCCCAATAGACGTGGCCGATGAGTTCGGGGTCGCCTTCGATGAAGCCGGCATCGACGAGCGCGCGCACGTAACCGGTCATGGTTTTGCGGGCGCGCTCGGCGGCGGCGATAAGGGCGGGGTATTGGTCCTGCTCTGCTTGCGCGATGTCGAACATGAGCCGGTAGGCGTCCGGATTGTCGAAGGCGAAGCGCACGTAGGCGTTCGACGCGTTGCGCGCGAACTTTGCCGGGTCGGCGTGGGTGGCGGCTTCGAGCGCGGCGGCGAAGCGATCAAACGCGCGCGCCTGCACGGCGGCGACGATCTCTTCTTTGTCCTTGAAATAGCGATAGGGCGTCATCGGGCTGACGCCGAGAGCGGCGGCGAGCGCGCGCATGGTGACGCCCTCGAGGCCATGCGCGCCGAATTGCTTTTCCGCCGCGTCGCAGAGGCGCTCGCGGAAATCGGCGATGTCTTCGGTGCTCAGGACTTTCGGCATGCGATTGAGAATCTCTCTTGACGCCAGAGCTTATTCCATACAATGTAAATTTACAACGTATATTGATGCGGAGGACGGCCATGAATGCGCCAGCTCGGATCAGCCCGTACTTGAAGGGCAATTTCGCACCGATGCGGGAGGAGCAGTCGTTCGCAGACCTTCCAGTTCAGGGTGCGCTGCCGCCGGAGCTGCGCGGCACGTATTTCCGCAACGGACCGAATCCGCACTTCGATCCGCGCGACGCGAATTATCACTGGTTCGCCGGCGACGGCATGATCCACGCGTTCTCAATCGCCAACGGCAAGGCGCGCTATCAGAACCGCTACGTGCGCACGCCGAAATGGGAGTTGGAGAACGAAGCCGGCAAAGCGCTGTTCGGCACGTTCGGCAATCCGATGACCTCCGATCCTTCGGTGATCGGCAAGGAGACAGGCGTCGCCAACACCAACATCATTTGGCACGCGGGCAAGTTGCTGGCGCTGGAAGAAGCGCATCAACCATTTGAGCTCGATCCGCACACGCTCGCGCCGAGAGGCTATCTGAACTACGCCGGTGAAGCTGGGCGTTTCACTGCGCATCCGAAGATCGATCCGAAGACCGGTGAGCTTGTGTTCTTCGGTTATTCGGCCGGCATGATGCCGTTCGGCAAAAACATTGTGTGGGGCGTCGCCGACAAGAACGGCGTGGTGACCAAGCTTGAAACCTTCGAAGCGCCGTACGCCAGCATGATCCACGACTTTTTCGTCACCGATCAATACGTGCTGATTCCGGTGCTGCCGCTGACGGGCAGCATGGAGCGCGCGATGTCAGGCAAGCCGCCGTTCGCGTGGGAGCCGGAGAAGGGCGGCTACATCGCAGTGATGAAGCGCAGCGAAGGCGTGAAGAGCTTGCGCTGGTTCACCACGGAGAGCTGCTACGTCTTTCACCCGATGAACATGTACGAGACCGGCGATACCATTGTCGTCGACACGATGGAGTATGCGCATGCGCCGCTCTTCCCGAACGCCGACGGTGTGATGACGGAGAATGCGTCGGCCTATCTCACGCGCTGGACCTTCGATCTGACCGGTCAGTCGGTGAAACGCACGCAGATCGACGATTGGGCCGGCGAGTTTCCGCGTTTCGACGAGCGGCTGGCGGGCGCTGCGTATCGGCACGGCTATTTCGCCGGCAATTCGAAGCGCGACGGCAAGGTGACGTTCGACTCCATCGCACACTTCGATCTCCAGACCGGCGCGCGCAGCGTCTACAAATTCGAGGATGGCGACGCGCCGGGTGAACCGGTTTTCGTGCCGCGCACCGAAGGCGCCGCCGAGCACGATGGCTTCCTGGTGACCACCGTCTTCCGGAGCAGGGAGAACCGGTCCGACTTCGTTGTGTTCGAGGCCGCCGACATCGGACGCGGGCCTATCGCCGCCGCACAGCTTCCAACGCGCGTGCCGTTCGGCTTTCACGGCAACTGGGCGCCCGTCTGATTACGCACGCGGCGCCTGCCTCAACTGTGGCAGGACTTTGCCAAAATGTACGCCGTGTTACGTGATGGCGGCGTTGCGTTTGGAACACGATTGTGCCGTGCAGCAATCGCGCATTGTGATCGCGTTCTTATTGGGAATCCGCGCACTCGTTTCCGCGCGCCGTAAGGTAAGCCCTTGCCTGCGCGATGCGACAAACACATGAAATCACGCAGCTAATCGCAGCAGCGCAGCTATCCGTTGCTGCGCTAGCGAAGGCGCGCGCCGTCCAGTAACGAGGCGGCGACGGATCTCAAAAAGACCAGTGCCGCCAAAAGGTCACACCTCGTTCGGCCGCGCACTTTTGCGTCGAAAATCCGGCGATCTCAAATTGACCTTGGTTAAAATGTGTCGTTAGCGTTGCCGCAGCATGGCGGGAGTCGACGCCGGGCGTATGCCCGGGTCCCAGGGGACCGTTTGTTCTCGTCGCAGTGTTCGAGCGATGGTCGCTCGAAAGAGTAATTTGGCTCTTTCGTCGTTGTGGCGCGGGGTCAGGCCGCTCTAGGGGGTTCGAAAACATGTCAAAGAAGACGACTACGGGTCCGCGTAAGTCTCTGCTGGCCGGCGCGTCCGTGCTCGCAGCGGCCGCGGCCCTCGCCGGTACGCCGGCTTTTGCGCAAGACAACAGCAACAGCTCAGCGTCGAGCGGGGACGACGAAGCGATCGTCGTGACCGGCACGCGCCTCGTGCGCCAAGACTTCGAAGCGATCAGCCCGGTTACCACCGTCGGTTCTGAGCAGCTCGAACTCACCGCGACGCTGACCACGGACCAGCTCCTCAACGAGCTGCCGCAAATTCTGCCGGGCAACACCCGTACGTCGAACAACTCGGGCGGCGAAGACTTCGCCACCGTTGACATCTTCGGCCTCGGCCCGAACCGCACCCTCGTCCTGATCAACGGCGAACGCCTCCCGGCCTCGTCGACGGACGGCGTCGCGGACATCAACGACATCCCGTCCAGCTTGATTTCGCGTATCGAAGTCGTGACCGGCGGCGCGTCGGCGGTGTATGGCTCTGACGCTATCTCGGGCGTCGTCAACTTCGTGCTGAAGGACGACTACGAAGGCGCCGAGATCAACATGACGTATGGCTCGGAATTGCAGACGGGCAATGCGCAAGAGTTCGAAGCCAATGCGTTGTTCGGCGGCAACTTCGCCAATGGCAAGGGCAACCTGACGGCTTACGCTTCGTACTACAATCGCAACGGCGTGCTTCAAAGCGAGTACGACTGGTCGCGTACGTCGGCGGCGGTCTGCTATGACCCAACGGCTGCGGGCGGCTACACGCTCGTGCATTGCGATAGCGCGGCGCAAGCCAAGACGCACGCTGGCGTCGCGGCTTCAGGTGGTTCGGGCACCCCGGCTTGGGGCCTTATCACGCAAAACGCGGCAAACCCGTTCACGACTCTGGCTACGCGTGAAAACGCGATTGGCAACACCAACTTCAACGCCGGTCAAACTGACACGAACTGCGACGGCGTTGCTGGCGGCGCAGTCAACGCAGGCAACCTGTCATTCAATGACCTGGGTCAACTCACGCCGGCAAACAGCGCGGCGCGCTTCTGCGGCGTTCCGGATCGTAGCGCTGGTTCTTCGCGCTACAACTTCGCTCCCGACAACTTCATCATCATCCCGGGCGAACGCATCGCGATGAACGTGAACGGTCACTACGACATCACGGACAATGTTCGCCTGAACGTCCTGATGAACTACGTCGACAGCCGTTCGGAAGTTCAATTGGCGCCGACGCCAGCAACTGGTCTCACCGTGGTTCTCACCCCGGCGATGCAATCGCTGATCAGCACCAACCACCCGGACCTCTGGGCGGCTTTGCAATCGCGCGCCACCCCGCTCGCTCCGTTCGCCATGGTGCGCCGGACCAACGAAGTCGGCACCCGTAACGGTTTCACGCAATCGGATGCCTTCTACTTCATCGCCACCCTGACCGGTCAGCTCAGTGACAACTGGGATTGGTCGTTGTCGGGATCGTACGGCCAAGTGACCGACGAGACCCACGGCTTGAACAGCGTCAACAAGACGGCGTTCTTCCAAGGTCTGGCGGGCTGCCAAACCGCAAGTGGCGCGCCGCTCGGCTCCGCTGCGTTGCCTGGCTGCGTCCCGCTGGATATCTTCGGACCTGGCACGCTCGACGACACGATGGCGTCGTTCCTGCGGGTGAACACCTTCAACCGTACGGTTGTTGAAGAAAATCGCGTAGACGGCTTCGTCCGTGGCGACCTCTTCCAACTCCCGGGCGGTCCGGTGTCGGCGGTGTTTGGTTTCGAATATCGTGATACGTTCGCGAGTTCGTCTGTTGACGATCAGCAGCGCACCGGCAACATCTACGGCTTCAACGCTGTGCAGGATTTGCAGGGCTCGATCGATGTCTACGAACTCTACACCGAGTTCGCGATCCCGCTGATCAGCGAGCAACCGTTCGCGTACTACCTGGGCCTCGAAGGCGGCTACCGCCGGTCGAACTACTCGTCCGTCGGCGCGGTTGACACCTGGAAGATCGGCGGCGAATACGCCCCGACCAACTGGCTGCGCTTCCGCGGCGTTTACAACGAAGCCACCCGCGCCCCGAGCGTGTTCGAGCTGTTCCAAAACGGCGACCAAGGCTTCCCGGCGTTCCAGGATCCATGCCGTGACAACGCTGGTAACGGCATCCCGGACTTGAACGAAAACGCTTCGCCAACTGACGACGTGTCTGTGGCGCAGTGCGTTGCCGATAAAGGCACGCCGTACGCCGCCGGTACGCCGTTCGCGGCAACCAACTCGCAAGTGCAGGCGTTCGCGTTCGGTAACCCGAACCTCCAGCCGGAAACGGCCGACACGTATACTGTTGGCTTCGTGCTCCAGCCGGATTGGTTCCCGGTCGGCGATCTGCGCGCTTCGGTCGATTACTACCACATCGACCTGGCCAACGCGATCATCTCGGAAGGTGCGCAGTTCTGGCTCAACCAGTGCTACACCGCCTCGATCAACAGCGCTGCGGCTTGCGGACGCGTGACACGTGATGGCACGGGCCAAGTCACCTCAGTGATCACCAGCGTGGCGAACGCCTCGTCGGAAGTCACCTCGGGCCTGAACGTCCAAGTCGATTGGTCGATCCCAATCGGCCCAGGCCAGCTGACGTTGAACGAGCTGTATTCGAAGATCGACGAGTTCTCGATCAACGGCCAAGACTTCGCCGGCACCACCGGTGGCGGTCTGGGCAGCGGCATCTACGACTGGCGCTCCGTGTTCAGCACGACCTACACGGTCGGCGACTGGACGTTGTTCGCCCGCTGGAGCTACACGCCGGAGATGACGGACACGACGTTCCGCGCTACCGGCGACGTGGCGCCAGCCGCAAGCTACATCGACATTTCGGCCAAGTGGAACGTGACCGATGCGTTCTCGCTGACCGGCGTGATCGACAACGTCGAAGACAAGGCGCCGCCCGAAACTCTGGGTGGTATCTTCGGCGGTGGCCAAGGCAACACGGACCCGCAAACGTATCGTGTGCTCGGCCGCTCGTTCTTCATCTCGGGCCGTTACCGGTTCTAAGAAGAAGTCGACTGCTATAAGGATTGGGGCGGACCTTGCGGTCCGCCCTTTTTCTTTGCGCATTGAGCGGTATGCGCAGGGACGGGGGAGGCGGCTTGCTGCGCGCGCGGCGATGTGGGCGATATGCGCGCGCGCCGCGCTGGCGCAGAGCAGGACGCGATGAGTTCCGACGCGGAGACCCGTTTCCGAGACTTGCAGGCGCTGATCGCCGATCCCGCCGCGCCGCTCAATCCTGAGTACGTGGTTGCGGAGGCTGACGCGTGCGCAGCCGAAGTCCCGGGAGCAGCGCGGTTCGCGGCGGTGACCTGGGCGGCGGGTTACGGACGGGCGCAAGATTGGCGCGCCGCGTTCGCGTGCCTAGGCGCAGCTGCGGCGCGCGGCGATGCTTCGGCGTGTGCGCAGATCGAACTGCTCAATCCGCAAAGCAGCGAAGGCTGGCAACAACGCGCGGCGGGCGTCGACGTCGGCGCGTGGATTGCCGCCAAGCCGGTCCTGCCCATCATGGATCGGCCGCGCGTGGGGCAGGTCGAAGATTTCTTGCCGGCGCCGATTTGCGCGTGGCTGATCGCGCAAGCGCGTGCGCGGCTGATGCGGTCGATGGTGTTCGATGCAGCCACGGGCGGCGGACGCCGCGACGACACCCGCACAAACTCCGCCACCGAGTTTTCGCTCGCCGATCTTGAAGTGCTCACGCTCGTCGTGCGTGCGCGCATTGCCGCCAGCATCGGCATGGCGGCCGAGAATCTGGAACGAACCTCGGTGCTCCATTATTCGGTCGGGCAGCGTTTCGCGCCGCACGCGGATTATCTCGAAGCGGCGATCCCGCAATTCGCCGCTAATATCGCGCGGTTCGGGCAGCGCGTGACGACGTTCCTGGTCTATCTGAACGACGATTTCGAAGGTGGTGAGACGCGCTTCGTCGCCCCGGACCGTAAGATTCGCACGCCGGCTGGCGGAGCGCTGGTGTTTGCCAACGTCGATGAAAACGGCGCGCCGGATCCGCTCAGCAAGCACGAAGGCATGCCGCCGACACACGGTGAAAAGTGGCTATTGTCGCAGTTCGTGCGCAATAAGCCGCAAGCGCCGGGCTGAAGCGGATCGTCACTTTTTGTACAACAAACGATCTAAAGATCGAAGTCGACTTTCTCAGTCGGCGTTGCTTTGCCGCGTGCGGTGGCGTCGAACGCGTGCGCGGCGTGCGGCCCGTCCCGGTCGATCCAATGCAGGAAGAGGTGCGCCGACCAGCGGTTGGGATTGGCGTAGACGCGGCCGTGGCGATGGCGGTCGCCGCGGTACAAGACGGCATCGCCAGGCTGCATGGCGATCGAGCGGAATGGGTCAGCGCCAAAGTCGTTTTCGATAGGCCCGACCTCCGAAATGGGCTGCGTGCCGATCTCAAACGGCCAAACTTGGTTATCGCTGTAGCCCAAGGTGAGCGACAAGCTGTGCTCGCAGGCGTCGCGGTCCGAATGGACGCGGCAGACGTCGTCTTTCCGGTAGAGGCGGAAGTAGTCGTAGGTAGGCAGCAGATCGCGCCCGGTCAGTTCGCGCATAGCAGGGGTGAGCCCCCAGAGGAACTGCAGCATGGGCGGGTAGTCGGTGGCGTAGATGTCGATCGAGGTGCGCTTGATGATCGGCGCATGGGTGATGAATTTGCGCGTGGCGTCAGGCAGATCGGCCTTGATTTGCCTGAGGAAAGCCTCCGCCACCTCGGCAGGGATGAGGCGCCGGATGAAGGCGTAGCCGTCGGACTGGTAATTCCCCTGGACGTTCATATCTCTCTGCTTCCCTGACGGGCCCCAACACTAAGGCGCACCAGCGGGGCGTAAAAGGTCGTCCCGCCGCACCTGCGACGCCTTGACCTTGCTGGCCCCGGCTCGTATTGGTCCGCCCTCACTCGGAACGGCTGCAGCCTAAGAACAGGCCGCCCCGCCGATTGGACCTTTATTTTGGCGTGCTCCACGCGGTCCCGGAAAGGCCGATGGGCGCGCTGTTTGAGTTTGGAAGAGAAGAAGAGGCGAGATGCCGACGATCAACCAGCTGATCCGCAAGCCGCGGCATCCTAAGCCCGAGCGCAACAAGTCGCCGGCTCTGAAGGAAAGTCCGCAGCGCCGTGGCGTCTGCACCCGCGTCTACACCACGACCCCGAAGAAGCCGAACTCGGCGCTTCGTAAGGTTGCCAAGGTGCGTCTCACCACCGGCATCGAAGCTGTGTGCTACATCCCGGGCGAAGGCCATAACCTGCAAGAGCACTCCGTCGTGCTCATTCGCGGCGGCCGCGTGAAGGACTTGCCGGGCGTGCGCTATCACATCCTGCGCGGTGTGCTCGACACGCAAGGCGTCAAAGACCGTAAGAAGCGCCGCTCGCTCTATGGCGCGAAACGACCGAAGTAAGGAAGAAACAGCATGTCCCGCCGTCACCGCGCCGAGCCGCGCGAAGTTCTGCCCGATCCCGTCCATGGCGATCTCGTGCTCACGAAGTTCATGAACTACGTGATGTACGAAGGTAAGAAGTCCGCTGCTGAGCAAATCGTTTACGGCGCGCTGGACACCGTCGAGAAGAAGCTGAAGCGCGCTTCGATCGAAGTCTTCCACGATGCGCTGGGCAACGTCGCCCCAGCGATCGAAGTGCGCAGCCGCCGCGTCGGCGGCGCGACCTATCAGGTTCCGGTGGAAGTTCGCCCCGAGCGCCGTCAGGCGCTGGCGATCCGCTGGCTCGTGGGCGCCGCGCGCGCGCGCAACGAAAACACCATGCAAGAGCGGCTTGCTGGTGAATTGATCGACGCTTCGAACAATCGCGGCAACGCGGTGAAGAAGCGCGAAGACACGCACCGGATGGCGGAAGCCAACCGCGCATTCTCACACTACCGCTGGTAATCCAAACGGATCGCCGGCGCTCTCGACGCCGGACATAAACCCGGCTTCGAAAGACGCCGGGCGATCGAACACACGGACAGAATTGTCATGCCTCGTCAGTATAAAATCGAAGACTATCGCAACTTCGGCATCATGGCCCACATCGACGCCGGCAAGACGACGACGACCGAGCGGATTCTGTTTTACAGCGGCAAGTCGCACAAGATCGGCGAAGTCCACGATGGCGCGGCCACCATGGACTGGATGGAGCAAGAGCAAGAGCGCGGCATCACCATCACGTCGGCTGCAACGACGACGTTCTGGAACGGCAAGCGCCTGAACATCATCGACACGCCCGGACACGTTGACTTCACCATCGAAGTCGAACGTTCGCTGCGCGTGCTCGACGGCGCCGTCGTCGTGCTCGACGGCAACCAAGGCGTTGAGCCGCAGACCGAAACCGTTTGGCGCCAAGGCGACAAGTACAAGGTTCCGCGCATCATCTTCGCCAACAAGATGGATAAGACCGGCGCCGACTTTTACATGTGCGTCGAAGACATCAAGAAGCGTTTGGGTGCGCGTCCGGTGCCGCTGCAGCTGCCGATCGGCATCGAGTCGGGCTTCAAGGGCCTGGTCGATCTCGTCGAGATGCGCGCGATCATCTGGCAAGACGAAAGCCTCGGCGCGAAGTTCGATTATGTCGACATCCCGGACGACCTGAAGGACAAGGCTGCGGAATTCCGCTCGGGCCTCGTCGAAGCGGCCGTCGAGATGGACGACGCGGCGATGGAAAAATACCTCGAAGGCGAAGAGCCTTCGAAGGACGAACTGAAGCGCCTGATCCGCCTCGCGGTGTTGAAGGCGGCCTGGTACCCGATGCTCTTGGGCTCCGCGTTCAAGAACAAAGGCGTGCAGCCGCTGCTGGACGCCGTCGTCGACTATCTGCCGAGCCCGATCGATCGCCCGGCGATCAAGGGTGTCGACATGGACGACCCCGAGAAGGAATTGGTGCGCAACTCGACCGACACCGATCCGCTGTCGATCCTGGCGTTCAAGATCATGGACGACCCGTTCGTCGGCACCATCACCTTCTGCCGCATCTATTCGGGCATCCTGAATGCGGGCGACGGCCTGCTGAACTCGACGCGCGACAAGAAAGAGCGCGCCGGCCGCATGCTGCTGATGCATGCCAACAATCGCGAAGACATCAAGGAAGCCTACGCTGGCGACATCGTCGCGCTCGCGGGCCTGAAGGAAGTGCGCACGGGTGACACGCTTTGCGATCCGCAAAAGCCGGTCATCCTCGAGCGCATGACCTTCCCGGAGCCGGTTATCGAGGTCGCGGTTGAGCCGAAGTCTAAGGCCGACCAGGAAAAGCTGGGCGTGGCGCTGGCGAAGCTCGCGGCGGAAGATCCTTCCTTCCGCGTGTCGACCGATCAAGAGTCGGGTCAGACCATTCTGAAGGGGATGGGCGAGCTCCACCTCGACATTAAGATCGACATCCTGCGTCGTACCTACAAAGTCGAAGCTGCTGTCGGCGCGCCGCAAGTCGCGTACCGCGAAAAGCTCGGCCGTGCCGCGACCATCGATTACACGCACAAGAAGCAGACCGGCGGTTCAGGCCAGTTCGCCCGCGTGAAGATCGAGTTCGAACCCGGTGAACCGGGTTCGGGCTTCAAGTTCGAGAACAAGATCGTCGGCGGCGCCGTTCCGAAGGAATACGTGCCGGGCGTCGAAAAGGGTCTCAACATGAGCAAGGACAATGGCTTGCTCGCTGGTTTCCCGGTGATCGACGTGACTGCGCGTCTGATCGACGGCGCCTACCACGACGTCGACTCCAACGTCCTGACGTTCCAGATCGCCGCGCAGGCCGCGTTCCGCGAACTGAAGGAAAAGGGCGACGCGCGTCTGCTCGAGCCGATCATGAAGGTCGAAGTCACCAGCCCGGAAGAGTACGTCGGTTCGGTGATCGGCGACTTGAACTCGCGCCGTGGCATGATCCAAGGCCAAGACATGCGCGGCAATGCGACGATCATCAACGCGATGGTCCCGCTGGCCAACATGTTCGGCTACGTGAACACGCTGCGCTCGTTCTCCCAAGGCCGCGCTTCGTACGTGATGGAATTCGATCACTACGAAGAAGTGCCGAAGGCGGTCAGCGCTGAAGTGCTGGCGAAGCTCCGCGCTTAAACGGCGCTACGACACGAAATACGGAAGGGCCGCTCGCAAGGGCGGCCCTTTTGTTTTGTGCGGTGCGGGCGCAAAAGGCGTCCATGGTGCTCGAACAATTCGGCGACGACATCTGGATCGCCAACGGCCCGACCGTAGTGAGCGCCGGCTTCCGCTATCCCACGCGCATGGCGCTGATCCGCCTGGCGGACGGCGGTTTGTTCGCGTGGTCGCCGATTGCGCTGACGTCCGAACTGCGCGCCGAAGTCGATGCGCTGGGCGATGTGCATTTCCTGGTCACGCCAACGAAGATGCATCACCTCTCGCTCACTATGTGGCGCAACGCTTACCCCCGCGCGGTGCTCTATGCGGCGCCCGGATCGCGTGAGCGGCGGCTGGAGATCGGCTTCGACGCCGACCTCGGCGACGTGCCGGCGCCTGGATGGGACGGGCAGATTGATCAAGTGATCATGCGCGAGAACGCCATTGCCGAAGAGGTCGTGTTCTTCCATCGGCAAAGCGGCACTGTGCTGTTTGCGGATCTTTTGCAGAATTTTCCGCACGGCTGGTTCGGCGGATTACAGGCGTTGATCGCACGCGTCGACGGTATGGTGGGTGCGGAAGCGCGCACGCCCAACAAGTTTCGTCTCGCATTCACCGATCGCAAGACGGCGCGTGTGCACGTCGCGCGCATTCTGGAATGGCCTGCGCAAAAGGTGCTGATGGCGCACGGCACGCCGGTAGATTCCGATGGCGCGGCATATTTGCGGCGCGCGTTCGCGTGGCTCATCGGCTAGAGGAAGCACTCCATCAACAGCGCGTCGTAGGTTACGCCGTCGAGCCGGCGATAATCGCGGACAACGCCAATCTCGCCGAAACCGCAGCTGCGATAGAGCGCGATGGCCGCCGCGTTGCTGGTGTAAACAGTGAGCTCCACTTTGCTCATGCCGGCGCGTGGCGCGTGCGCGAGGCAGGCTTGCAGCAGACGCCGCCCAACGCCTTGGCCGCGGTAAGCGGCGAGCACACCCATGCCGAGCGTGCCGCGATGCACGCACTCAGGCGCCTCGACCGGAGAGACATCGGCCCATCCGATCACTGCGTCGCCATCCAGCGCGACATACATCGGCCAGTCATTCTCGATGCGTTTGCGCGGATAGGGATGCGCCGGGTCGAACGGCGGCAGCGTCACTCGGCCAAGATAGATGCGTTCAGCCGCAACGATCTCGCACGCTGCGCGCTAACCGAGGATCAGGTCTTCGCGAATAGGGACGATCTCTATCATCGCCGAACTCCGTGGCGCGTAGGCCCCGGTAGTGTGACGCGGTCGTCAATGCGCACAAACGAAAATGGCTGCTCGTTTGAGCGGCCCTTGGTGTTTCCAGCGCCGGAGCGGCTAGCAGGAACGGCGTTCTTCGATGAAGACGTCGCGGCCGCGATACGGATCGTAGCGATGCTCGCGGACGATGCAGACGCCACGCCCGTAGCCGTAGCCATCGTCGTAGTACCCGTCATCGTAGTAGCGATCGCGATAATAGCCGCGATCGGAGTAGCGGTGGTGATTGCTGCTGAGCGACGCGCCAAGCGCCGCGCCGAGGACGAGGCCAAACACGCCTGCAGCGGCGGCGTTACCGTGGCCGCGATGACCGTAGGAATAATAGTGGCCGCGATGATAGTCGCGCGCCGATGCGGCTGGTGCGAACGCGGTTGTAGCAACCACGGCCGCCATAAGCGCTCCGATGATGCTTTTCATGACTCATGCTCCCAGAGTTGTGGGGAAGCGTGAGCGCCGCAAGCTGAATCCGGGCTGAACAGAGGCGGGAACGGCCAGGCAGAATTGCCGCAGCCGTTCGCGCGAAGTTCCGCTTTGGATGTTGGGTGTTACGGACGAATGCGGCGCACAGACGACACCATGTCGCCCATCTGCGCGGCGGCGAGATCGGTGTTCTCATCGACCACGATACAATGACCGCCATAGTTCGGCTCACTGCACAATTGCCATCTGCCGCCCTGCAGCTGCACCGACGACGCGCGCTTGTCGAAGTGGCGCGATTGCAGGTTCGGCGTGTCTTGGGTGATGCCGATGCTGTGGCCGCGGAAGTCGGCGTTGTCGAACAGCACGATGCGCGCGAAATCTGGCGGCGGCTGCGGAATGTCGCCGAACGGGCCGTTGTTGGGCGGTGGGAAGCTCGCGCCAGGCGTCCAGTTAGGGCTGCCGGGCGCTTGTATCGGCGGCGGCGGCATCGATGGCGGCGACATCGACGGCGCACTCGGCAGCGTCATCGTAGTGCTGCTGGAGTGAGTCACCGTCTCGGAGTGGCCAGGGCCGGTAGTTGTTGTACTCGACGTGCTCGAATGAGTCTGCGTTTGCGTGTCGCCCCAGTGGGTCGTGTTGGACGAACTGGAGTTCGAGTGCGTGGTGGCGCCCGGTGTGGACGGCGCGGAATTTTGATGGCCGCCGGAACTGGTGATTTCAACGCCGCCGCAGCCTTCCCGGCGCGTGATGGTTTCGCCATTCGGACCGGTGCTGGTCGTCGTGGTGATTTGGCACGGCGGATTGGCGCCGCTACCGGATTGCGCCAGCGCCGTAACGGTCAGCGCCATCACCGCTAGCGTGCCTAAACTCATTGCCCTCAGCATGGGAAACCCCGAAGCAAACGTCCTCGCCGGCTATCACGCTAGCGCCGCACGCCCACGGCGCACACCTGTCGAAAATCGTACCGATCGCCGCTTAGGCGAGGTTGTTGAGCAATTCGCCTCTGAGCGTGGCGCCTGCGAGGGTGAAATTGATCGCGGCCCACAAGCGCGCTTCGGCGATGAAGGCGGAAGAAAGCGAGAGGCGGGCGTCATCGTCCAGCTTGAGTAGGCCGTGCTTTGCGCATTCGTTGAGGAGATCGACCACATGCGTGCGCGACACGCCGAAGGTCGCGCCGAAGCTGCGGCGCGAGAACGCGACCACGGCGTCCCGTGCCTCTATAGTGGCGACGAGCAACTCGACGGCGAGGGCGTGGCCGCGCGACAGCGTGACAATGCGTGCGATGTTCGGTGTCGCCGCGAATGCGCTGAAGCCACGCACATGCGCCGCGGCGATCTGCGATAGGTAGAGGCGCGCCAGCTGAGGCTGACGCAGCAAGCGATCCTCCAATCCGAACAATGGTACGGCGCGCTGCGCCAGCGCGCATACCCAGAGTGAGAGCTGCTGCTCCAACTCAGTGGTTGGCGTGATCGGACGCGCGCGCAAGTCATCTCCGCTGCCGAACGCGATCAGCCCGTGTTCGCGCAGTTTGGCGAGGTGACGGCGCACGCGTTGACGGCTGGCCAGCGCGCCCGCGCCGACGTGCCGGCAAAGCGCTGCTTCGGAAACCGGCGCGGGCGCTGCAACGATGGCGGACACAATGGCGAGCTGGCCCACGTCGGCGAAGATGCGCGCCGCGAGCGGATTGTCCCGGTAGAAATTGCGCAGGTCCGCCGCCATGTGCGTGACGGCAGTATCGAAGCCGGCGGCTGCCTCGAGGCGGCGCGCTTCGGTAATGTACGCTGGTTCGCGTTCGACGGGCGCCACCACTGCTCCTCCCGCGTTGTGATACGCGGAAGAAGCAGCGAGGCAAGGCTTCACGCCGCCTGTTTGAAGTCGCCCATTTGTGCGTCGAGCGCGCTCTTGAAGGCCGGGCGTGCGGTGCAGCGTTCCACATATTTGGCGAGCGCCGGTTGCGTGCCGGTGAGCTCAGGCAGAATGCGCAGCACCGTGCACATCATCAGATCGCCAACCGTGAAGCGATCGCCGTCAAGGAACGGCTTGTCGCCGAGATTGTCGGCGAGACATTTCAAGCGCCAGCTCGCGAACTCCACCGCGCTCGGACGGCGCAGCTTCGCCCATTCCTGCCCCTCATAGAACATCAGCGATGCGACGTTCATGATGTGCGGCTCAATCGAGTTGAGCGCGGCGATCAGCCATTGCGTGGCGCGGGCGCGTGCGTTCGCGTCCTTCGGCAGCAAGGTTTCGCTGCGTTCGCCGATATGCAGCACGATGGCGCCAGTTTCGAACAGGACCTGTCCGTCTTCCTCGAAGATCGGCACCTGACCGAACGGCTGTAGCGCGCGGTATTCGGGTTTGTTCTGATCGCCTTGCGCCAGCAGGCGCGTGCGGTAGGGCAGGCCAGCCTCCTCCAGCGCCCAGCGCACGCGCAGATCGCGCACTTGGCCCTTGGCGAAATCCGGCACCCATTCAAACGCAGAAATCGTGATCATGATGTGTCCTCACATTTCCGGGATGGCTTTGACTTCCATGATTTCCACGCCGTCGCCGGGAAATAGCGAGAAGTGCGGATGGTTCTCGAAGAGTTTTGCCGCAGCCTCGTGCGATGCTGCTTCGATGATCGCGTAACCGGACATGGCATTGCTGGTGTCGGCGACGCCGTCAGCGGTGACGCGCTTGGTTTTGCCGAGCGGACCGCCGCCGTCGACCAGGATGCTGGCGTGATCGCTATGCCATTTGTGCCAGGCCTTCATGCCAGCTGCCATGCGCTCGTTGCGGGTCTTTTCGTCGAGCTTCTGCCAGGCTTGGCCTTGCGGCGAATTAGGTGAGCCGGTGAAGACGGCCATGTACTTGCTCATGTGCGTTGCTCCTGCTGCTTGGCGGCGTAGGCCGCGAGTTTATTGAAGAGCGAAGTCCAGCCTTGATAGTGGCTGTCGCGGCGCTCGACATTGACGAACGGCGTTTGATGGAAGGTCATGGTGGTCTGACCGTTGTGTTCGCGGAAGCTGATGGTGATCAGCGACGTAACCTCGCCGGATGGACCGGTGTCCCATTTCCAGGTGAAGACCAGGCGCGCCGGCGCTTCGATCTCGCGGTACTCGCCGCCAAACCAGCTATCGCCGTAGGCCTGGGAGCGGATCATGCCGCGATATGTGCCGCTAACGCGGAAATCCATTTCCATGGCGGGGCAGTCGAAACCTTCAGGACCCATCCAGTTCCTGAAGTGATCGACGTCGCTCCAAAGCTGAAACATCAGACCGATCGGCGCGTCGAACGTGCGCGTGATCAGGAGTTCGTCGTCGGCGAGCACAGCGCTCATTGCTCGGCATCCTTCTTTTTGAGCTTGGCGATGTAGGCGTCCATCTTGTCGAAGGAGCCGGTCCAGAAGCGGCGGTAGTATTCGAGCCAGGCGTCGAGCTGTTTGAGCTGGCTTGTTTCTAGTTTGCACGGCCGCCATTGCGCATCGCGGGTGCGCGAGATGAGGCCGGCGTTTTCCAGCACTTTGAGATGCTTGGAGACGGCGGGCAAACTCATATCGAAGGGCGCGGCGATCTCGTTCACCGTCGCTTCGCCCTTGGACAAGCGCTCAAGAATGGCGCGGCGCGTCGGATCGGCAAGCGCCGACAGGGTGGTTGAGAGAGGGTCGAGATCGCTCATCTGTATTTAACTGATTGGTTAAATAGAGCGCGGCGGATTTAGAGTCAAGGCGGGCATCCAAAACCCGTAGCGCGCGCATCCAGAAAGCCGAGAGGACACTCCAAGACAGGGGAGGACGACGTGCGTCTATGGTTTTTGACGGCCGCTGCGGCGGGATTGATGACAGCGCCGGCGATGGCTGCGCCGTATCACGCAAGTGGCGTGACGGTGCAGAATGCGGCTGCGGTGCTGAACGTTGTGGCGGAGGATCGCCAGGACGTTGATGTGACCATGCAGGGCAGCGGACGTTTGCCGGCGCCGTCGGTGACGCTGCAAGGCGACCGCGTGATGATCGATGGCGGTTTGCGCAATCGCATCGAAGGCTGCGGCGGCGGTTGGTTTCAAGTTCAAGTCGGCGATGGGCCGATGCCGGTGCGCGTACGCGGCGTAGGTGTCGTACAAGTCGCTGATCTGCCGCATATCACCGTACACGTCCCGCGCACGCTGCATCTGGAAGCCAGCGGCGCGGTGTACTCAACTGTCAGCCCATCGGCCGGGGGCGAAGCGGAATTTACGGGCTGTGGTGATGCGACGCTGGGCGCAACCAGCGGCGGCCTCCACCTTACGCTCAACGGGTCGGGCGACGTGCGTGCGGAGAACGTGGTCGGCGATTTGGCGGCGACGCTCAATGGTTCGGGCGACCTGCGTGTCGCCGGCGCGCACGGCAGCGCGGCGATGCGCCTGAACGGATCAGGCGATCTCGGTATTGGCAACGTAGGCGGTGCGCTCGACGCGGCGCTGCACGGCTCCGGCGATCTGCGCGCCGGTGACGTTGCGGGTCCCACCAAGCTGGAACTGACCGGCTCGGGCGACGTCAATGTCGGCAATGTTCATGGCGGGCTGTCGACCGAAGTCGTCGGCTCCGGCGATGTCGATGTCGCGTCGGCGGAAGGGGCGAATGTGGAGCTGCAGCTGAGCGCTTCCGGCGACGTTACCGTTCACCACGGCCGTGCCGACCGTCTGGCTATCAGCAACAATGGTTCGGGCGATGTCCGCTTTGGTGGCGCGGCTGCGACCGCAAATCTTGAGCTGCACGGCTCCGGCGGCATTTCCGTCGCCAGCGCCACGCATGTGACACAGCACGACAGCGGCTCCGGCGATATCAACGTCGGCCAATGATCAACGAGGGGCGTTCGAAACGTAAAAAGCCCCGGCATCGCTGCCGGGGCTTTTGTTTTCTCGCGAATGCTTGCTTCGGCTTAGAGAGCGCCGACGCCAACCAGATCGGCTTGGCTAGCGCCATGGCGGTCGCGCTCAAGCAGCGAGCCGCCGCCAAAGTTCCAGCGCAGTGAGACCTTCACTGAGTCTGCCGAAAGATCGCTGTCGTCGGTTTCACTGTGGGTGTAATCGAGGCCGAGGCTGATCGGCGTAGTGGCGAACTGATATTCAGCGCCTGCGCCGAGCGACCACAGATTATCGCCACCGCCCGGGGTGTCTAGATCGGCCCACGCGGCCGTGCCCTGGATGCGGAAGTTGTCCGTCGCAAAGTAGCGGAGGGCGGCGTTCACGCCCCAGGCGTTGGTGTCGTCGTCGCTCCCGTATTGCAACGCGCCTGCGAGTGTCCAGTTCGGAGAGAAGTAGCTGTTGGCTTCGAGGCCGACGTTCCAGACAGTGTCGCTGTCGGCCGTCGTCGCACCGACGAAACCGCCGAACAGGTATTGATCATTTCGCACGAACAGGTGGCCTGCAGCGCCCCATGCGGTGTCGCTATCGTTATCGAGCACGTTGGCGTCGAGTTCGAAGGCAACGCCCGAGCCGCCGTCGAACGCAACCGCGCCTTCAGCGCCCCACCCGTCGGCCGAGCCGAGGCCGTCAATGTGCGTGTTGGCGTAGTCGAGGCCGACATAGCCTGTCGGATCGGCATGGGCGACCGCCGGAGCAGCCATCGCCAGGAGCGCAGCGGCGCCCAGCAAATATTTTTTCATTCTGATTTCCCCTTGCAGGTAAGCCGTGATTTGGCTTGCTCGCAAAATAAGAGGCGTCAGATGACCACAAAGGTTACTGCGCAGCGATCTCGACGCATTGCATTTTGTGTGTGGCGCACGAACCACAAATGGTAAACGAAATCATAATGTTGACGGCGAAAACATGGCAATCGCCGATGCTCGTTAAGAACTCTATCGCGCAACAAAAACGCCCCGGCTCATTCGAGCCGGGGCGTCAGTTGTGTTGCCGTTAGTGTGTCGAGCTGTGCTTAGAACACGCCCGTCACGCCACCGATGCCAGTGATGCTGGATTGGCTGGCGCCGCTGCGATCGCGATCCTTCAGCGAGCCGCCGAAGTTGTAGCGCAGCGAAACCGCCCAGACGTTGCCGTCGACGTTCGCATCATTGAATTCAAAGTGGCTGTAGTGCGCGCCAATGCTGACCGGCGCTTCCGAGAATTGGTACTCGGCGCCGACGCCGGCGCTCCATACGTTGTCGTCGTTGCCGGCGCCCGGCAGATCGACGTTGGCCCAGCCGAGGTCGCCATCAACGCGGAAGTTGTCGTTGATGAAGTAGCGGCCTTCAGCGTTCACGCCCCAAGCGCTGGTGTCGACGTCGTCGCTGTTCGCGTACACGACTGCACCGGCGAGGGTGAAGCTGTCCCAATACTTGTTGGCTTCGAGGCCAGCCGACCAAGCATCGGCGGCGTCCGAGTGTTGATAGCCAACGAAGCCGCCGAACAGGTAGCTGTCGTTGCGCGTGAACACGTGACCCGTCAGCGCTTCTGAGGTGTCGCTGTTGTCGCCATCGAGGATCGCGGCGTCGACTTCGAACGAGATCGACGAGCTGCCGGCGAAGGCCACCGAGCCGCTGGCGCCCCAGGCGTCATTGCTGTCGCTGAGGTTGGTGTCGGTGTTGGCATAGTCCAGGCCGACGTAGCCGGTCGCTTGCGCGGCCGCGACACTCGGCAGAGCCACAACAGCGGCGAGCGCTGCGGCGGCCATAACCCAATTACGCATGTTCTATTTATCCCCTGTGTGATCACCCATTCTGGGGAGCCCACATCTGGAGACTGGCCGCGTAACCGACAATTCCACACGCCCCAGTGCTTAACGATTAACCGTCGCTGCGGCGCCAGCGACACAGACTAACCTACGAAATCTTGGAGACTTTTTCTCCTTACTGGCGAAGATGGGAACCTTTTGCGGAGGGCCTCGCCGCGGTCGGTCCGCATGACAAAAAGGTTCGGCGCGCCAGGCGCCCGAGACTCTTTTCCGGGGCCTAGAATCTCGGCATCGATGCGCCTCCGCGACGCGCTTGGCGTCGGCCTTGGGAGGGTAGGATGCCTGCAGCGATTTCTTGCGTCACAGTTCCGGTGGATGACCTGCAGAAATCGATCGCATTCTACCGCGACGGTCTCGGTTTAGCGGTGGAAGAGAGCGACGAAGATCACGCGGTGTTCGATCTGGACGGCGTCTATCTCACGCTGCTCGATCGCAGTGGCTTCAACGCCTACGTCGAGCCCGTCGGCGTGAAGTCCGCGGCCAAGGGCAACGCCAGCATGATCATCTCCTATTTCACCGACAGCAAAGGCGACGTCGACGCGTTCATCGCGCGCGCGCAAAAGGCTGGCGCAACGGTGGCGGCGCCCGCCGAAGATGAAGACGGATATTCCGGCTATTTCACCGACCCCGATGGCCACGCCTGGGAAGTGCTCTACGCGGGCTAAAACCTCTTATTTCGCGGATGGCGACGGTTTCGCGCGGCGTTGGTTTGCCAACGCCGCGCGCACTCTTTAGCGTTTGCGCATCGGCGGAGGGCGCATGCGAATTTCATTGATGGCGGCACTGGCGTGCCTCGTGTTGGCGGCGTGCAACCCCGCGCAAACCACAACAACCAGCGCCGCGCAGGCGGGGCCGGACGCTGTGGTGATGGCCATGTACGAGGCCGGAAAAGCCAAGCTCGCGCACAACCAGTCGACTGACGCTACCGATGTGCCGATGAGCCCGGACCTGCAGCGCGTGTTCAAAGCGGCGCTCGACAAAGCCGACGCCAACAACGAGCCGTTCATCGACGGCGACCTGATTTTCAATTGCCAGGATTGCGGCCAGGTCGGCGCGGTCGCGGTCACGTTGGCGACGCCGCCGGCCAACGGCAAAGCCGTCGTGCAAGCGCGCTTCGCCATTTATAACGAACCCAACACCGTGCTGTGGGACATGGTGCAAACCCCAGCGGGCTGGCGCGTCGACAATATCCGCAGCCCCGATGGTTACGATTTGCGCAAAGCCGCCAGCGACGAGATCAATCAAACCCCGGCAAGCTGCGAGGAAGAGCGCGGCAAGGCCGATGCCGCCACGCTGGTGCAGCAGTGCATTCAGGTGTCGCCCGCCACGCATCCGTCGTGCAACGCGCAAAATTCCTGCGCCATGATCGAGGCCGAGATCCGGCGCAGCTGCGACCTGCTGACGGGGCACAAGCCGGGCTTCTGCGCGATCCCGGCGACGGCCCCCGCCCCTTAGGATTTTGACCGCAATTGGCGTTTTCCCGCCCTTGCCGGTCCCCCTGCGTTCGGGCATAAGCCCTTGCCTTGAACCGGCCGGCGGCGCGAAGAAGTCAGCGCGGCCGCTGCTCCTATGCCTTGTCCGCAAGCGCCTAGAAGCGGCGGGGCGGCGATAGGAGTTTAGCTCAGCTGGTAGAGCATCGGTCTCCAAAAACGCCGTTGAGCCAGTATTTTCAATCACTTAGCTCGTAAACCGCGTGAAGCCGATGCGAGCGAAAACAACGACTTAGCGTGCGCGCTGTAAACCGGGCCCGCATTGTACAACATTTGGTTCCGCACGATACACCTTCCGGGACCGGCCGGCACCGCGCTGTGCGTTATTCCGAAGCTACACGCTTCTGAATAGCGCGTTGCAACACCCGGCTTTGTGCAGCGGTGGCCCGGCGGTCGTCTCTATTCGTGATCTTTTGCGCGCTTTGCGCAAAAACGCCACGCCGCTCTGAGGGCGCGCATGACGGGGTCGGGCGTCGTTGTAGCGTGTTAGCCGCCAGTATCACCGTTATAGTAGGCGCCGTCGAAGGTGCCGTCGTGGTCGAGCACGTCGCCGCGCGTGCGTTCTTGGCGGAGCGCTTCCATGCGCGCGAACCACGCATCGCGTTGCGTGTGGCTCCAATATTGCGGGTTCAGCATTTGACCCGTGGCGATCTGATTGGCGGCGCGGCGGATGCCGCAATCGATCTGTGCGCGGGGGAGGTCGCTCGTCTCGGGCGGGCAGGCCGAAGTTACGGGGTCAATGGCGAAGAAACCGCGTTTGTAGCCGAAGCCGCCGTTTGTCGAGCTCCCTTGCGCGGAATAGTAGCGAAAGCCGGCAACGTGCGCTGCGTCGTAGGCGGGTAAATCCTCGCCGTGCACATCGATGTAGTTGATGAAGACGACGCCGTGCCCGGTGTAGTGGCCTTTCTGATTTATGTTGCGGTTGAGATTGATGAATGCGCCTGGCGCTAGATGCGCGAAGTCGATGGTCTCGCCCATGCCGAGGTGCGCGAGCGCATCCGCCGCGCCATGGGAATTGATATCGGGCGCGCCGATCGCTAGGTCGCGCAATTCCTCCACGACCCATATCTGGCCGCGCAACTGCATCGGGTGCAGACTGGTCCATGCGACGTTTGGAAGATACTGCAGCACCTCTTGCCGGCGTGCATCGGCAAGTTCGGGACGCTCGTCGATATAGAGGTTGAGTGCTTCCACCATGATTTCCATCTGCGCGGCCACGCACATGGTCATGGGCTGATGACCGCGCGCAGGGATCGCAATCTGCCCGCCCAAACTCAAATCATGGGTGAACACTGAATGGATGTCGTAGCCGCGGCGCGCGTAATTCTGCTCAATGACGTCGACAGCTTTGAGAATGTAGTCGTTGAAATAACGGTTGCCTGCGGCTGGCGGGATCGCCACAGGCGTAGCCATGACTTGCTGCACGCTGACCGTCGTAGCGTGCTCTGGCGCACCCTTGATCGTGGTTGATTGAGGCGCCGCTGGGCTGCAGCCCAGCACGGTCGACGCCAACGCAATCGTTGCTAACAAAGCTCGCATGAGCGCCCCTCGCGCACTTTGCGGCGCAGTCTTGGTCACGTACGAAGAGAGGTCAAGGGCGCGCCGGTGATCAACGCGCCAGCTGATTCTCCAGCCAATTACGCTCGTCCGGATAGCGCGGCGTTGAATTGCGCCCCATCAATAACAGGTTGCTGTTGAAGGCCGCTTAGGTAGTAGACGTCACTCGTGGTGCAGGTGACGAGATCATCGAGGTCCGCGGCGGGATCGCGAAGTATCCGCGCCACGGTCGATCCAAACAGGCTGCCGTCGCCCGCGCCATCGGGTGAAGATCTGCCCGCGTTGGTCGAGAAGAAAATAAAGCTTTGCGGCGCGACTGGACGCGACGGGCGCGCCTGATCGAAACCAAATCGTAGCAATGGTTGCGCGGTTGCCCCGCGCGAGGCGCTCGTGCGGCATGCGTCGATGGTGATAAACAAATAGCGAAAATTGGCCTGCAGTTGCGGCAGCACTTCGCGAATGGCGACCCAGGCGTCGCGCGCGGTGTCCTCGCGCGTTTCTAGCGTCGTCGTGCTTACCAATGTATCGGAATCGATACCGTCTTCACCGATGAAATAGGGGAGGTTGTTGACCTCGATGCCGTGGCCCGCGAGATAGACGAAGCCGAAGCTATTGCCATCGGCGGGTGGCGTCTTTGGTTTGAATGTATTGAGTGCGGTGCGAATGTCAGCGCTCGATCCTTGTAGCATGGACACCACGTTCCAATGGCGATGCCTAAGCGGTTTTGCGATGTGGCGCGCGTCCTTCGGCGCGTTTGGAATGGGCTGCCAATACCTGTAAGCGCCAACGCCGATAACCAGCGCATCCAGCGAACTCACCGGTTGGCGCGGCAGTCGCGGACGCCAGTAGCGAGAGGTGGCAGCGCCTAGGCCGACCCCTCCCAATCCCAACGCCAACGCGCCGCCGATGACGACGCTGCGAGGTATGCCTGCGGGTTTCGCGCGCCCGGGCGTGCGCAGCCAGGTTTGCAGATCCCGTACGAGCTTTTTCGGCGGTGCGTCTCGCCAGCCGGCGCCGTCCAACTCCTTGCAGTGAACGAGCTCGCGCGCCAATGGCTCCTCGCTCATGAGAATGCACGCAAGGTCCCCGCGTTTTCTCGCCGCGATCATCACTGCGATCGAGGGCGATTCGCTGGCGAGACTTTCGTCGAAGAGGGCGATGGTCTGCGCGCTCGTGTTGGCCAGGTTCTGGCGTGTCACGACAGCGGTCTCCGGCCCCGCGACCTGATAGCCGAGCGCTCTCAGTCGCGCACATAATTTAGTTGCTTTGGCGTTCAGTGCGGCGGCGCAGAGCACAACGACCTGCGGCGCCTGAGGCGTGGACGAAAGGATTTTAGACTTCGCCATGTCCGCCCAGAGGCCTTCTTCTCAACGCTGCTTTACGAGCGCTGCAACGCGCCTTTTATCGCTGTAGCCACGTGTGCGAGCGCAAAATCGTCCCACGTGTTGCCATTGCCCTGAGTCTCGTAATCGTTGATGCCCACGGCGCAGAAGGACTGGCGTTTGACGGCGATGATTGCAGCAGCCTTGGTGGCGTCCACGCTACAGATCTCAATCCCGGTTGCTGCTTGTTTGAGTGCAGAGACGACGCTGCCGAGATGGGCGGTGACGTAGGGAGATGTTTCGTTGAGCGCGGCGCGCATATCATCGTCGCCCAACGGCGGCATCACGAACATCTGTTGCTGAGGCGAACTCGTCCCAGTTTGCGCAATGGGAAGCAACGCCGCTTCAACGCCGTAGCCGAAGCCCTGCAAGGCGACGGGCTTGTTCAATTGCATGCTGAGTTTTTGGCAAGCGTGTGTGAAGGCCGCGCACGCACTAAGGTGCTGAGGATTGTACGACCCGGAAGCGCCCAATAGGGCGTCGCCAAGCCGGATATCCTTCTCGCGCTTACTGCCCGCGGTGGCTTTTCCGTACCCCGTGCTGACGACAATCGCGCTGGCCAGTTTTCGAAAGACGACGAGCTGGTCGTTCAGAAGGTCTGCGTACCTAGAATTGGGTTGGGGGATTGGGAAGACGATGACGATTCTCTTGCCCGCCCACGGCTCGATGACGACGTACGCCTGGTCGCCGTTGGGAAGTGGAATAAGGCTCACCTGAAAGACAGAGAGAAGCGCGCTGAGCGCCTCTATTGTCGTCGGGACCAGGATGAAACGGGGCAGAATGCCTGCCTCAGCGTAGGATTCTACGGCGCGTCGCGCGAGATCGTCTAGGTCGCCGCGATCATATGAATCTAGGATTTCACCGCCGAGCGGCAGTTCGGGAAGCTGCGGTGCGGGGGCGTCCTCCATTGGCGACTAAGTCGTCGCCAAGCAGCTTGATGGCCGCCAGCACGTCCCAATGCGCAAGGTATTCGCGGCTGCAAGCCGTCTCAAGGTTTCCAAGTTGAATCAGAGCCTCAGCCACCAACCTAGGATTACTCTTTCGTGTAATCGGAGACGACTCGTCAAGTACACATTGTTGAACAAGCGCCCGCCCCAAATTCGGGGCGCCGCGTTGGTACAAGTCGCGGCCCGCCTCTAGCACGTCATCGAGGTAGATGCGGCATTCTTGTTCGTCGCTGACATAGGTTCGCGCCGCCACTAGGCGCTCTAGCTGCTTTTGGAAGAGCGCGGTGGCTTGGTTTTGCTCGTCAAGCGACAGCGCGGTCTCGGGCGCGATCGGCTCGTTGGCCTTCGCTTCTGCAGCAAGGGTCTCGTCCACATTCCAAGCGAGGCGATCCCGAACCGCGCGTTCGAGCGTTGGGCCGAACGAACTCTGGGTTTCTGGACCGAACAACAGCTTGACCTCTTTAGCGGTGCGTTTCTCAAGCGCCGAGAGGGAGAACTCCATTCTCCCGTCCACGTCAATCACCATCGCCTCCAGCACCTCGCCAACACGGAAGCGTTGGTCGAGCGGCCGGCGGTCATCGCCCATGCGGTTGCGCGGGATGAACGCTTGCTCGTTGCCATTTTTGCCGTGGGCGACGGTCGCGCCGTTTTTGGTGATTTCGAGGATGCGCACTGGCACGATCATATTGAGTGAGAGCTCGGACTCCGCGGTCTCGCCGCCCAAGAGGCTGATCTCCCGAAATCGCGTTGGATTGCCGCCCACGAAAAAGTACGTGGGCTTATACTTGAGTTGGACATGGGTTGGCGCTGGGCGCCAGCCCATGTCCAGCAACACGCGTCCTGTAGCGGCATTGAGCTTTTTCAGCCGCACGCGGATCGCGTCGCCGCGCTTAGGAAACGAACCTGAGACCGGATCCCAGAGTTCGGAAGCGGCCGCTACGCCTTCTATGCCTGCGCCTACGTCGACAAAGATGCTCGCGCCAAATTGGCCGCCGACGATGCCGTCGTAGATGTGACCCTCAACGAGTTTAGCAGGCGCGGGCTCGGCGCCTCCGTCTGGAAGCGCGTCCGAGACTTCGAACTGAAACCGCGAGGAAGAGGGGCTAGGTCCGATCAAAAACGAATAAAAATGATGTTGTACAAGGTTGTCGGCGCGCTCGCCCGGCAGGTAGACGTCGAGCCCATTCACCTTCACGAGCAGGCCATTATTGGTGAGGCCATTATTGGTGAGGCCAGCGACCGAGCCCAGGACCGGGGCCTTCGCAACGACCCGTTCGTTCGCCCAAGCGTCGGACTCCGCGGCCCGCGCAGCGGCGCGGCTGACGCGAATGGGCTCGCCGAAGGAGCGCGCCGCAGTAACCGCGACGAGATCGCCTTCGCGGAGATCGCGTCCGTCTTCTTCAAACTCTTCCGGTGCCAGGAAAGATTGTCCCAACGGGCCGAGGTCAAGGTGCACGCCGTTGGCGCCGATATCGCGAACACGCGCCCAGCAATAGAGATCAGGCTGTCTTGGAAAACCAACACTCATAGCGGAGATGTGGTCGCCGCTGGATGAGCGCGACGTGACCGCGGTCGCGACCAGCGCGGCGGCGGAGAGCCGCTTGTATTCCGTCCGTTCGTCGGCCAAGGCCCTCTCCGCATACGCGCCTAGCCGCCCATATTGGAAAGCATGGACGGCAGCGCCAGTTCCCCCGAGCGGCGCGCAGGGCTTCCCAGGGCCCTCCGGCGTCGTGCGTGATTGGCGCCAGAGTAAGCACCGAAGGTAAGGATTGTACAACCGGCTCGCCTCAGAAGCTCCGCCGTCGGTCGCG
The DNA here is from genome assembly GCA_047601265.1 of Terricaulis sp. Lineage (GTDB taxonomy): Bacteria > Pseudomonadota > Alphaproteobacteria > Caulobacterales > Aquidulcibacteraceae > Vitreimonas. The sequence goes on along the minus strand of JASGJR010000001.1, from coordinate 1,757,876 downwards.
TGCGCCAAGCCTACAATGCCTGAAACTAAACAGTTTTATTGGCTAACCCGCCTTCAGTACAGCTGCAGCCGCGTGTGCGAATGATCACAGTTTTGGCGGCCGGCAGCGAAACGGATCGCGGCGGCGACGCCTTGCCCTGCAGAAATTGCCGGGTTCAAGAAACGGTGATTCATGTGGCGGCATGTTCATGGAAGCAGGTCGGCTACACGCCCGGCGGCGGTGCGCCGCGCGCGTGGTAACCAGGCGAACTCAGATCCGCGGCGTGACGGGCAGCACAGAAGGCTTCGCGTTTCACGTTGAGAGCGCCGCAATGCGAGCTTAGCGCGGCATATCAGTTCTACACTTCTCGGACGAGCAACGTGAGCTTGCGTTTCTCGTGCGCGATCATGCCTTTGTCGACGAGCCGTTTTATCGCACTCGAGAGTGTGCTGGCCGCGACGCCTATAGCGTCCGCGAGCGCTTTTTGCGTGCCGACAAAAGCGCCGCTGTTTCGTCTCAGATACTCGAGCACGAGCGCGTCGGATCGCGCCTGTGGCGCTGCGCGTTTGGAGCGTGCGGCCGGCGCTTTGCGCACGGCCGCCAATCCGCGCGTGAGCCCAAGCGAGTCCTTGATGCCGATCTCCCAAGCGGCACGGATACGCGCGCCGACATCGTAGGGGCTTTGCTTGAAATACGCGCCCATCACCGGGGCGGTGTCCGCCAGCGCGTCGGCGACAAATTCGAGGATTGTATTGACCTTCGGCAGCGACAGACCTGAGCGCAATTGGCCGAGGCGCGTCAGTCGCGCGCGATCAGGCCATCTTTTCGTGCCGTCGAGCGTGAGCGCCATGGTGTCGGGCGGCACGTAAGCGGTGGTGGTGACGATGTCGTAGACCGGCGCCAACCTCGACGCCCCGTCGACGTCATCATAGACGATGCCGAAGTTCTTCAAGTGTGCGTCGCCGTTGCGTATGGCGCAGTTCAGCACGAAAAGCTTGAAGAGCTGCTCGGCGGCGCGCGGCGCCTCGATCGGATCGACAAAATCACGCAGGCGTTTGAAGAGACGGCTTTCATAGCTGCCGTCGTACTTCCAACGCGTGCCTAGCGCATTGAGGACGCAAAAGTCCTCGAAGCCCAGGTAACCGTCGTCGGTCAGATCGAAGCGCTCAATGACCAAGGCGCCGCCATCATCCGAGAGTTCGAAGGGCGGCACGCTGAGGCCGAGTTTCTTTGCCGCCGTGAGGCAATAGAATTCGTTCGCCGCCAGTTCGGGGTATTCTTCCGGATCCCAGAATTTGACGATGTGCGTGGCGCTTTGAACGGTCGACGAGCGCCGCGCCTTCTTATCGTCGGAAGGCTTGCCGTCGCTGGCGCGGATCATGACTTTTGGCTGCACGCCCGAGAGCCCGGAGTGGGGCGCGAACCGGTTCAGCAGGAACTCGAAGAGATCGCCGTCGCGACGCGCGCGCAGGATTGGTTCGATCGGCTGCAGCGGCACTTTTTCTTCGAGCTCTTGGTTCATCTCTGAATAGCGTATGCGCCCGATCTGACTGCCGCCGACGATCTCCAAAAGATCGAGATCGTCGAACGCGCCAGCGGCCTTGGCGAACATGCGTTGCAAGCGTTCGCGCAGTGCGCCTTCGGGAAGATTCATTTCGAAGATCGGCGCAAGGCCTGGGCTCGTGTCCCAGGAGGGTAAGCGTACCGGCATGGTCACCGAGACCGCGCGCGCCGATGGCGCCTGGGGTTCGTACGCAAACGTGGAGCCGACGCTCAATCGGTCAAGCACGCCCGCGCGCGCGCCGTCGCTCCAAACCCGGATCACTTGCCAGGCTCTTGACGCAGATCCTCAAGCGTCGGTCGTTGGCGATTGAGCGTCGTGATGCGCAGGTCGAGCCCGAGTGCGCCTAAGATTTTGGTCAAAGTGGTGAAGCCGATCTCAGGCAGCCGGTCAGTCTCAAGCGGACCGATGCGATTGCGCGCCACCTGGGCTAAATCGGCGAGTTGTTGCTGCGAGAGGCCCATGGCCTTGCGCCGCTCGCGCACGGCGGCCCCAACAGTAGGAAGGTCAATCATCCGCACCATATACGGTGCAAAGTCGGTATTTTCAATTAAAATGCACTCTAAAAAGGTCCGAATATATTACATACAGAACCCTATAGAGTACATAAATGCAATATAGGCACAATTTGCACCGTATAGGGATCAAAATATTCCATTCAACTCACGAAGCCAGATTTATTGCACGCCTGGGCGGTGAGTGAGCAAAAAGACGCAAATCTGATCGTGATTGATGGGAAAGCGCATCATTCCAAGCCGCCTGCGCGCGAGACTCACTAAGACACGCACCATGACCGCAGCCGAACCAGAAACGCCGCTCTTCAGTCCGCTGACAGCGGATAAGGACGCGCCGCTGCAATATGACATCAGGCTCTTGGGCCGCGTGCTGGGAGAGGTTGTGCGCGAGCAAGAGGGCGAGGACATATTCGCCCTGGTGGAAGCGATCCGCTTGGCGGGACTGCGCTATCATCGCGATGGCGATCCGCAGGCCGGCGACGATTTGCAAAAGATGACGGCCGGGTTGGATGTGTCGCGCGCGCTCCGTGTCGTGCGCGCATTCTCGCAATTCTCGCATTTGGCCAACGTCGCCGAAGATCAGCACCACATTCGTCGTACCCGCGCCCATGCCAAGGCTGGAGATCCCGCGCGCGAGGGATCAATGGCGGTTGCTCTCGCGCGTGCACGGCGCGCTGGGGTGGGGGAAGCGAAACTCCGCGCCTATTTCTCGCGCGCGATGTGCGCGCCAGTATTGACCGCGCATCCAACCGAAGTGCGTCGGCGCAGTTTCATTGACCGCGAGTTGGAAATCGCAGCTCTTCTGGACGAACGTGACCGCATCAACTTCACACCCGAAGAACTTGGCGACAATCGCCGGGCATTGCGTCGGGCCGTGTTGACGCTTTGGCAAACGCGCACCGTGCGCGACAATCGCCTTCGCGTCCTCGACGAGGTTGCAAATGGCGTAGCCTACTTTGAGAACAGCTTCTTCCGCGAGCTGCCGCGGTTTTACGCCAAGCTTGCCCGCGAACTCAGCGAAGCGGGGGAGATATGGCGGGAAGAGAACATTCCGTCATTTCTGCGGGTCGGCACCTGGATGGGCGGCGATCGTGACGGCAATCCCTATGTCACGGCCGATGTCTTTGGCCGAACGGCGCAGATGCAGAGTGCGTTGGCCTTGGGTTTCTATCTCGAACAGATCGACGCCTTGGGCGCGGAGCTCTCGCTTGACGACCGCCTCGTCGGCGCGAGCGACGCGTTGTTGCTGATGGCGGGACGTTTTCCGGCAGGCGCTGGCAACCGCCGTCACGAACCGTACCGCCGTGCGCTTGCTGGCGTCTACGCGCGGCTTGCCGCGACATCGGTATCGCTAAATAGGATCGAACCTGCCAAGGCGCCCATCGTACCGGCGGAGCCGTATCGGCAGGCGACTGAACTGAAGGCGGACCTCGACCTGTTGAGCGCGTCGCTCCGCGATCACGGCGGCGCCGAGCTCGCCGAAGGCAAACTGTCTGAGTTGCGGCGCGCCGTGGACGTCTTCGGGTTCCATCTGGCTTCAATCGATTTGCGCCAGAACGCTGATGTGCATGAACGCGTAGTCGGCGAATTGTTTGCCCGCGACGGTCAAGATTATCTGGGCCTGCCAGAAGCCGGACGCGCAGCGTTGTTGCTAAAGGATTTGCGCGGGCTACGACCGCTGTCCTCGCCGCACGTTCGCTATGAGCAAGAAACAGTCGCTGAACTGGCGATATTTAGCGCGTGCGCGCAGATGCGTGCGCTTCACGGCCATGCCACGGCCGAGCACTACATCATCTCCAAGGCTGCCTCGGTGTCCGATGTTCTGGAGGTAGCGGTGCTGTTGCGCGATGTCGGCTTGCTCGACCCCGAGAGTGGGCGGCTTGATCTCGACATTGCGCCACTCTTTGAGACCATCGAAGACTTACGCCGCGCGGCTGCGACGCTCGACGCATTGCTCGGCGAAAAGCTTTACCGGCGATTGCTTGCCTCGCGCGGCGACGTGCAAGAAGTCATGCTCGGTTATTCTGACAGCAACAAGGACGGCGGTTACCTCACCTCGGTTTGGGAATTGTTCAAAGCGCAGGTGGCGTTGATCGATGTGGCGCGCAAACACGGTGTGCGCTTGCGTCTGTTTCACGGTCGCGGCGGCACCGTGGGCCGCGGGGGAGGACCGAGCTATCAAGCCATTCTCGCCCAGCCTCCCGGCGCGGTCGACGCCGCCATTCGCATCACTGAGCAAGGTGAAGTGATCGCGGCGAAGTATTCCAATCCTGAACTTGCGCTGCGCAATCTGGAGACCATCGCCGCGGCCACGCTCGAAGCCACCTTGACGCCGAACGCGTCAAATGCGCCGTCGCCTGAATTCGAACAGGCAATGGATGAATTGTCGGCGTCCGCGCACCGGGCCTACCGCAATCTCGTTTATGAAACCGAGGGCTTCGCCGAGTATTTTCGACAATCCACCGTGATCGGCGAGATTGCCAATCTGAACATCGGCAGCCGGCCTGCCTCCCGCGCAAACTCAAATCGGATCGAGGACTTGCGCGCAATTCCGTGGGTTTTCAGCTGGTCGCAATGCCGTCTGATGTTGCCTGGATGGTTCGGGTTCGGAGCGGCGGTACGCGAATTTCGCGCGCACCACGGAAGTGAAGGCGAGAAATTGCTATCGGCTATGCATGCGCGTTGGCCATTCTTCGCCGCAACGCTCTCCAATTTGGACATGGTGTTAGCCAAGAGCGATATTCGTATCGCCGAGCGCTACGCGGGACTGGTATCGGACCGCGCGTTGGCGCAACGCATCTTCTCACGCTTGAGCGCGGAATGGCGCGACGCGATCGGCGCAGTGCTGTCGATCACGGGCCATCAGGTTCTCCTCGAGACCAACCCGTTGTTGGCGCGATCCATTCGCAATCGCTTTCCATACGTGGATGCATTGCATCACATTCAACTCGATCTGTTGAAGCGCCGCCGCGAGCAGGGGGACGATGACGCCGCTCTCTTGGAAGGCGTGCATCTTTCGATCAACGGCATTGCTGCGGCGTTGCGCAACAGCGGTTAGACCTGCGCGCTCCGGCGCGCGGCGATCTCGGCCTGCAACGCTGCGTGGCGTTTTGCATCGATCGGGTAGAAGGCCATGATCGCGGCGGTGGCGACGATGCAGGCGAGCGGCGCCAGAGAAATCATTGCAGCGATTGCCTGACTTGCGCGCGGCGTTTGCGGTGCGTTGGCGATATATCCCGTCGCTTCGAGGGCAAAGCCGATCAAAAAGGCATTGAAGCCAAGCGCCGATTTCTGCGCAAACGCCGAGAAGCCGAAGACTTTGGCTTCATGGCGCACGCCAAGTTTCGCCTCACCCCATTCGACGGTGTCGGGAAGGATTGCCCAGGCCAAAACCCCAACCGACGAGAGGCCTGCGGCAATGACGGCGATGATCGGATAGACGACTTTGAGATCGTGTGTGGGGTTCAGGTAGAGTGCGGCAAGCCCCAGCGCGCTGACGCAAGAGCCAATCATCCACGCGGCGCGTTTGGAGGTGCGATTGGCAAGCACGACCCAAAGCGGCACTAAAACGATCATCGCCACTGGCACGGCCACCAGCGCGAGGGTCTCGGTCCCGGCGGGCGCGTGCAGCACGTATTTGAAATAGTAGAGAATGAGTTTGCTGAACATGCTCAAGGCGATGGAGCCCAAGATGAGAATGCCGAACGCCTGCGCCAGCGGCGCGTTCTTCCGTAACTGATCAAAGAAGGCCAAGAGATCCGACCAAAACGGCGGCGCGACCCGCGCAGCGGCTGCATCGACAGGTTCGCGAAGCGCAATTGCAACATAAAGCAAAGCGGCAAGCACCAAGACGCCGGCGGCGCCCCCGGCATAAAGAAAGCCCGTTGCTGAATCTGCAGTCGCTAAGCGCGCAACCAGAACCGGTGTGATGGTGGCGACCGCGAGGCCTCCGCATGCTGCGCCGATCATGCGAAACCCGGCGAGTGAAGTGCGCTCACGCGCGTCGCCGCTCAGACGCGCCTGCAGCGATGAATAGGGGATGCTTGCTACAGCGAACGCGGTGCGCAACACGCAGTGTGTGAGCGCTAGCCAACTCACCAACGCTGCGCCGGCTAATCCGGGGTTCCAATAGGCGGCGGCATAGGAAAGCCCGAGTGGCGCGGCGCCCAGAAGAATCCACGGGCGGTAGCGGCCCCACCGTGTCCTGGTTCGATCGGCAAGCACCCCCACCAGCGGGTCGATGATCGCGTCCCAAACCATCGCCAGCGCGTAGATGGCGCCAGCCACGCTCGGACGCACGCCAAAGACATCGGTGTAGACGAAGAGAAGGAAAAATCCCGCGCCTTGATAAACGACGTTGAGGCCGAAATCTCCGACGCCGAATGCAGCCTTGGCCGCTAACGGCAGACGCGGATTGGCTTCTACGGTGACGGCGACCGGTTCGCTCATGCATGTGCTCCGCGGCGTTCAGTCATCCGCCTGCGGATTTCCTTGCAGTGTCGTGACTACAAATCAACTTCGCTCATTGAGACGATCGCGCATGCCAGGTCCGGTATCGGTCACGGTCCAAGAAGTAAGCGCATATAAATAAAGCAATTTTTCTCGACCGCGCCCGCGACGTTCAGGGCGGCGCACCGCGGGCGCGAGACAAGTAACACCCCACCGTGATCGTGATTGAAATCTTGTGAGAGATGATGATCGTTCGTAGGGTGGTCTCAGCGTCCGCCCGCGGTGGGCCGCGGTCCGCAAGGAGTTCTACGCATGCGCCGCCGTACCATGCTTGCTGGCGCTGGCGCCGGGTTGGCCGCAGCCTGCACGCAAACGCTGGCCGTCGGTGCGACGCCAAAACACTTTCCGCACGAATTCTTGTGGGGCGCCGCGACCGCAGGCCATCAGGTCGAGGGAAACAACGTCGCCAGCGACTTCTGGGCGATGGAGCATGTGCAGCCCACGCTGTTCCGCGAACCGTCGGGCGACGCTGACAATAGTTTCGAATTATGGCCTGTCGATCTCGACCTGGTGCGCGGTCTTGGCCTCAACACCTATCGTTTCTCGCTTGAATGGGCGCGCATCGAGCCGGAGCAAGGTCATTTCTCTCTCGCCATGCTCGACCACTACAAGGCGATGATTGAGGGATGTCGTGCGCGCGGCCTGACGCCGGTGGTCACTTTCAATCACTTCACCACGCCGCGCTGGTTCGCCGCGCGCGGGGGCTGGCTGGCGCCCGACAGCGCCGACTTATTCGCCCGTTATTGCGATCGCGCCGCGCGCCATCTCGCGGCACACATTGGCTACGCCACCACGTTGAACGAGCCGAATGTGTCGAGCGAGCCGTTGCCGGCGGCGATCGTGCAGCGCTTCGCCGCCATGGACGCCGCGTTCCACCAGGCTGTGGGATCGGATGCCTACCATAGCTTGCCGACGCTTTCCGCGGCCGACCAAGCGACGCATCAAAGTCATTTGTTGCAGGGGCACCGCAAAGGACGCATGGCGATCAAGGCTGTGCGGCCTGATTTGCCCGTCGGCGTCAATCTCGCTTTGACTGATGATGAGGCGCAAGGACCCAACAGTCTGCGCGACGCCAAGCGCGCGCAATATTACGCGGCGTGGTTTGAAGCGGTGAGGGCCGACGATTTCCTCGCCATACAAAACTATAATCGCACCATTTGGGGCGATCACGGGCGGCTGCCGCCGCCTGCCGGCGCCACGATTGCAAGCACGGGTGATGAGATATATCCGCCGTCCTTGGCGAACGCCGTGCGGTACGCCTATCAGAGCGCCGGCATTCCCATTCTTGTCACCGAACATGGCTTGCGCACCGACAATGACGCCGAGCGCGCCAATTTCATCCCAGCAGCGCTGAGCGAATTGCAGAAGGTTTGCGCCGAGGGCGTGCCGGTCAAAGGCTACATTCATTGGACCTTACTCGACAATTTCGAGTGGGTCTTTGGTTACGCTTATCATTACGGACTTTGCAGTGTTGACCGCGACACGTTCAGACGCACGCCCAAGCCCAGTGCTTACGTGCTTGGCGCCATCGCGCGGCGAAATGCGATTTGATCAGCTTTGGTTTGAGGAGGCGAGAACCGGTGCGTCCGCCCGCAGGAGATACGTTGATGCGCTGGTTACTGCCATGCCGGGTTACGATCGCCGCGCTCGCGATTGCCGCTGTGATGGGTCATGCCGCCGCGGCCGAGCCCGTGATTCAAATTTATCCGCAAGGCGTGCTGCCCAACGGTCCAACCCCTGAACGCACCGAGCGTCTAACCAGCGAGATAAACGTTTGGAATGTGAGCCAGCCCTCGCTGACCGTGTTTCAGCCGCCGCACGGGAGGGCGAACGGCGCCGCCGTCATCGTCGCTCCAGGTGGCGGTTTTTGGTTTTTGTCCTGGGAGAATGAAGGCACGCGCGTCGCGCAGCGGCTCGCGGACGAAGGCTTTACGGCTTTCGTCTTGCGCTATCGCTTGGATCCGATGCCTGATGATCCCACCGCCTTCCAGCAGGCATCGATGGCGAGATTGATGGCGCTGATAGGCCGCGCGCGCAGCGACGGCGGCGTGCAGAATTTGCACTATGCCACCGAAGACGCCGCCGCCGCAGACGCGGCCGAAGCCGTTCGCCTCGTACGCCGCCGCGCCAGCGAGTGGAACGTTGATCCCAAACGGGTTGGCTTCGTGGGTTTTTCAGCGGGCGGGATCACCGCGGCCAACGTTGCAACCCTTGACCCCAGCGGCCGTCCCGACTTCGTCGGCATAATCTACGGGGCATTGCATCACCCCGTTCCGGCCGATGCGCCGCCCGCCTTCATCGCCGCCTCAGCTGATGATGCGCTCTTGGGAGACGCGGCAATTCCCATGTTTCAGGCCTGGCGCGCGGCCGGCCGGCCGGCGGAGTTGCACCTGTTTGAAAAGGGTGGGCATGGCTGGGGCGCGAGCGCCCACGGTTTCACCAGCGATCACTGGTTTGATGAAATGATCTGGTGGATGCGCGCGCACGCGGCGCCGTCGTCTGGCGCGGCCGCAGCAAACCAAGCGCACTGACATGACGACGTACGTCGCCACGGCGCGAAATTGAGGAACGAGCCACGATGCGATTGAAAGGCAAAACCTGTGTTGTTACCGGTGCGGCCCAAGGTATTGGCCGCGCCATCGCCACAGCCTTCGCGGCGGAGGGCGCGCGCGTCATCGCCACGGACATCAACGCGGCGGCGTTGGAAGACCTTCAGGTCGCGCGCCGCGAAATGTTGGATGTGGGCGACACCGCTTCCGTGGCGCGGTTCGCTACGGACAACCCAGACACGTCGGTGCTGGTCAATTGCGTCGGTTACGTTGCCACCGGCACGTTGCTTGAAGCATCGCCTGAAGAGTTGGGCCGAAGCTTCGCGCTCAATGTGCAATCGATGTTCACAGTCATGCGCGCCTTCTTGCCCTGCATGATCGACAGAGGCGGCGGTTCGATCATCAATATTGGCTCGGTCGTATCTGACATCATGGCAGCGCCGCGGCGCTGTATCTATGCCGCAACTAAGGCCGCCGTGATCGGGCTCAGCAAGTCGGTGGCGCTCGATTATGCGGGCCAAGGCATTCGCTGCAACGTCATCAGTCCAGGAACGGTTGAGACGCCATCGTTACACGACCGCATGGCCCAAGCAGGCGATCCCGAGGCGGCAAAGCGGGCGTTCATTGCGCGTCAATTGCTCGGCCGATTAGGGCGCGCGGAGGAAATCGCCGCGGTCGCTGTTCTGTTAGCGTCAGACGAAGCCACCTTCATCACGGGATCTAATTTCGTGATCGATGGCGGCATGAGCCTTTGAGTCGATCGGTCAGTGTAAGGGCGAGGGCGCCATGAAGCGCGTTGCAGTCGTCACCGGTGGAAGCACGGGCATTGGCCGCCATCTCGTGCAAGCGTTGGCGCGCGCCGATTTCCGCGTCGCTTTTAGCTACCGGGACCCGCCCTCAGATATCTCGGATGTCAACGATGACGAAATTTTTGGCCTGCAATGCGACGCGGGCGATCCCGCGCAAGTCCACGATTTCTATGCGCGGGTAACGCATCGGTTCGGCGCCCCCGATGTGCTGGTGAACAATGCGGGCGTGCAGACATGGGCAAGCTTGCTCGATCTTGCCGTCGAAGACTGGCGGCGTGTGCTGGATACGAATCTGACGGGTTGTTTCCTCAACACGCAGGCGGCTGCGCGTCTTATGGTTGCGGCGCAGAAGCGGGGATCGATCATCAATATCGGATCGGGCTGCAACAAACTCGCGTTTCCCCGGCTCGTGGATTACACCGCGTCAAAGGGCGGCATCGAGCAATTGACCAAGGTCGCGGCCATTGAACTTGGTCCCCACGGCATTCGCGTCAATTGCGTGGCCCCAGGCGCGATCGTTACTGAGCGCACCAAAACGGAAGCCGAAGATTATCAGGCGCGATGGTCGGCAATCACGCCACTGCGCCGCGTGGGCACGCCCGAAGATGTCGCAGGACCGGTGCTCTTTCTCACCAGCGAAGCGGCGTCCTTCGTGACAGGCCAAACCATTTGGGTCGATGGCGGCGTCTTCACGCAAGCCAATTGGCCGTACGCATCATGAGCGGCGACGTGTTTGCCGGCACGCGTGCGGAGCAGGCTTTCGCGCGCCAGACACGGTTCCCGCGCGGATTTCTCTGGGGGGCGTCGACTTCGGGCCACCAAACGGAAGGCAACAACGTCAATAGCGATATGTGGCTGTTGGAGAATGTTCAGCCAACGCTGTTTGCCGAGCCGTCGGGCGACGCGGTCAACAGTTTCGAACTTTGGCCGGCCGATCTCGACCTTGTGCGCAGGCTCGGGTTGAACGCCTACCGCTTTTCGCTCGAGTGGGCGCGCATTGAACCGCAGCAGGGCCGCTATTCGATCGCCGCGCTCGATCATTATAAGGCGATGGTGGATGGTTGCCGCGCGCGCGGCATTGCGCCGGTGGTGACCTTCAATCACGCCTCGACGCCGCGTTGGTTTGCGGCGCGCGGCGGCTGGCTCGCCGCAGATGCGCCCGACCTGTTCGCGGCGTTTTGCGATCGCGCCGCGCGACGCCTTGCTGATGGCCTTGCTTACGCATGCACGCTCAACGAGCCAGACGGGTCGTTGAAGCTTTTGCGCGCATCGAGCGACGTCATCGCCCAATTCGAACCGCGATTCCGGGCGATGAACGCAGCGGCCGCGCGCGCGTGCGGATCCGAGACCTTTGCCAACTCGCTTATTCCGTACCAAAGCGAGGTGCCGCGCGTGCAAGAGCATCTGCTCGCAGCGCACGCGCGCGCGCGCGCGGCGATCAAAGCGGCGCGGACGAACCTGCCGGTCGGAGTGACGCTTTCTATTCGCGACGAACAAGACGCTGAGGGCGCCAACGTCGCCGCTGCCCGCCGCCAAAGCTTCTATGGCGCCTGGCTTGAGGCTGCGCGGAGCGACGATTTCGTTGGCGTGCAGAATTATGGGCGCGCGCGTTGGCAAGGTGACGTGGAATTGCCCGCACTCGAGGGTTCGCGCCGCACCGCCGGCGGCGATGAAGTCTATCCTTCGTCTTTGGCTAACGCTGTGCGTTACGCGCATTCGGTCGCTAATGTGCCGGTGCTGGTGACGGAGCATGGCGTCGGTAGCGACGATGACGCGTTGCGCGCCTGGCTCATTCCCGAGGCTCTCGCCGGATTGCATGCGGTGATCGCCGAGGGCGTGCCGGTGCTTGGCTACATGCATTGGAGTTTGCTCGACAATTTCGAATGGATGAGCGGCTTTCGCGTTCACTACGGCTTGTGCAGTGTGGACCGCGTCAGTTTTGAACGCACGCCGAAGCCGAGTGCGCACCTCTACCGTAACATTGCCATACGCAACGCGCTTACGCGCGGCTGACCCCCGCGCGCGAGCGCCCAAACCCCCAAACGGATACAAACAATGACAAGCACAGAGATCAATCGTCGCGCAGCATTGGCGATGGGCGCGAGTCTGCTTGGCGGATGCGCCTCCGGTGCGCTCAATCATATGCAGCCATCGCCAGCATTTGGGTGGGATATGCATCGCCCTGAGGAGGCGGGCGTCTTAAGTGCGGGAGTGGATGCTATACGCGCAGCTATTCGCGAGGACCTAGCGGCGCACACGCATTTGTCGGTAGTGGCGGCCGTCGCACGGCGCAATAAACTCATCATGTACGACGCGTTTGGCGTTCGCGACCCAGTGGCGCAAGAACCCGCGCGCCGCGACGACATCTACCGGATGATGTCAACAACGAAGGAGGTGACGGCAATCGCGGTGCTGATGATGGCGGATGCTGGCAAGCTCGATGTCGACGACAAGGTGAGCCGCTATTTGCCGACATTCGCCAATCAAACTGTCGCCATCGCCCCGCCGAATTTTGAGGCGGACTTCGCCGACGCCACCAGACGTACAGCAGCATTGCAGGGGGTGCGGCGCGTGCCCGCCAACCGCGATATCACCATTCGCGATCTGCTCACACATACATCGGGACTTGCTGGATTCAGCGTTACCGCGACGCCTGGGATCGGCGCGCTCGTCAACCCGATCAACCCGCGCGCTGGCGAAACGCTTGCCGCTTACGTGCCACGTTTGGGGGCTGCGGTGCTGGATTCGCAACCCGGTGAGAAATGGGCGTACTCGGGTTTGGCTGGGCCTGACGTGCTTCTCCGCATTGTGGAGATTGTCTCAGGCCAAGCCGCCGACACATTTCTGCGCGAGCGGCTGTTTGAGCCGCTCGACATGCACGACACGTTTTTTCAGGTGCCGGCCGAAAAGCAGGAGCGCTTACTGCCGCTCTTCGAAATGCGCGATGGCGCCTGGAAGCCGGGAACGACGATCTTTGGCGGACCTACGCCGAACGCGGTCTATCCTGGACCGCAATACACTTCCGGCTCGGCGGGGCTGTACAGCACCGCCCATGACTTCATGCAGCTGCAAGCCATGCTCTACAATCGGGGCGAATTGAACGGACGCCGCGTGCTCAGCGCCTCTGCGGTGCGGGAAATGTCGCGCAACCAAGTCGGCGACAAATACGCGGTCGTCATGCCGACATTTCCCGATGGCTTGCCAAGAACGGCAGGGATGGGCTTCGGCTTTCTTGTCAGCGTTACCATGGATCCCGCAGCTTCCCAGTCGGGAAGAGGAAGGGGATCGTTCGGCTGGGACGGCGCCTTCGGCACTGACGGCTGGGTGGACCCCGAACATGACCTGTTTGCCGTCTACTTTGTGCAGCAGAACTCATGGCCCGCACGAACGGCGTTTCAGCGCGCGCTGCGCGCTTCTTTGCTAAGCTGAAGCACCAGCGTTTACCGCGCGCTTGGTGGCCTGACCAACCTCACCATCGTCAGTTCGTGGTCCTGCAGGAAAAGCTGGCGGCGTCATTGGTGGGGCCCGCGCCGTTGTAAGTCACGCGGTTTGGCCAAGCACACACTGGGCGTGTGGCGACCACGCGCGTGGGACGCCCAAGGAAGGCAGCGATTTCATTTTCGTGCTTCACGGCGATTATTTGCGTTGGCGCTTCATGTGTGTGAACCCAGTGGTCAAGTGCGCCGATGGCGTCAAAGTTGGCTACCCCAGCGCCGCCACCGCAATGATCCATGCCCGGCACGACGAAGAGACGGATGTCGTTGTTATGTGAGGCGCCGATACGGCCGCGAATGGAATTATACTGATCGATGGTGCTTTGCGGCGAGATCGCCGCGTCAGTCCAGCCTACGTACATTAAGAGCTTGCCGCCGCGCCGGAAAAAAGCGGTGAGGTCTGGATTGTCGGAATCGATGGTCGCGCCGGGCCCGCTGCGCGCATCCGTGTAGTCGGCGTCGAGATTGAGCTGGCTGATCGACCACCGCGGATCATCGTGAACCATGTAGCGAAAGAAGCTCTCGGCCATTCGCCTTTGAACGGCGTTAGCGCCGGTAATCCAATCGTTCCAGCCGGATTCGCTTCCCCATTCGAAGCCAGGCAAGATCTGCTGACCGCTGCTGGTGGCGGGCCCGCGCCGAAGCGATCGCACCGCATCGATTTGCGCATCGCTCAGGCACGCACCCTGATTTTGCGAGGTGCAGCGCAACTCCGCGGCATCGAAAGGACAATTGCGTGGATCCTCGATCACCCCATCGCGCGCGCCGTCCAAAGCGTCACAGCGATCAAGTACGGCGCGATGGAGCAAGGCCAAATCCTGCGTTGACAGTGCAGCGCCGGGTGTTTCCATCGCCCGGGCGTTCCACGCAAAACTGGTCATGACCCGGCTAAACGCCATCGCCGGCGCGCCTGAAATGATGGCGTCGTAGTCGTCGGGATAGCGGCGAGCTTGCATTAGCGCTTCGCGGCCGCCGTTGGAGCACCCGTCAAAATAGGCGTGCGCGGCGTCGCGGCCATAAAACGTTGCGATGAGCTCTTTGGCTGCGCCAAGCGTGACGTGATTGGCGCGGTAGGCGTAATCGTCCAGGCCGATTGGATTGTGCAGCGCCCAGGACGCATCTTCGGCTGCGCCGGTGTGGCCGGAATCAGTGCCGCCGCTCGCATATCCAGCGCCCAAGCCGCGCTGCATGCCGATGTACTGGCCACCGATGCTTCCAGAAAAACCGCCATTGCCCTCGTTAATGAATTGACCGTTCCAATCGGCGATCGCCGGCAGCCAGAACTCAGCGCGAATGTTTGAGCCCGCGATCGGATGCAGGCGCACCTCAACTCTGCAGAAGCTCTTAGGCGAAGTCACATCAATCGGCGCCCCGGGCGGACGCCACGCCTGACCTGCTGCAAGCGCATGCGCGCTCTCAACCGTTCCGCCGTTGTGCAGATGCAGTCCGACCAACCCAACGCAGTCGCCACGTGCGCCGCCGGCGACATGGGATTGTGACCCGGACGCGCACGCCACCAGGCCAGCGCACGCGATGAGGAGGGTCGTTAAAATCAGCCCGCGAATATTCAAACGACTGCTCCCTGCAACCTGACGCCGCTAAGGCCGTTGGCGCCAGAACGGCGTGAGCAGCCATCCGCCATACAATCAGAATCCGTCTATTGGGCCTAGCACTATTGCTCGTTATCGATTATCGACATCCATATTCAATCATAATCGGTCATCTTGGAGGCCCCCAAAATGCACGAGGCTCTAGAGCGGCGCGAGTTTCTCGGAGCGGGCGTGGCAGCGCTTGCGCTCACGGCTGCGGGTTGCGCCACGGACGGCGTGTCTGACGCCTTTACCTGGGACCTGCGAACGCGGGCTGCGGCGGCTGGCATGAAGCCCGATTTCAATCTCGATCTGCGCCAAGCTGTACAGCGCCATGTCGACAACCATGATCACACCGGGGTCGTCTCGGCGGTGGCGCGCAATAACAAGCTCGTTTGGTACGAGGCGCAGGGTGTGCGTGACGTGGAAACCAACGCGCCGATGCGGCGCGACGACATCTTCCGCATGATGTCGAGCACCAAGAATATCACCTCGACAGCAGTGCTGCTGATGATGGAGGCCGGGAAGCTGTCCATCGATGATCCCGTAAGCCGCTATATCCCAAGCTTCGCGCGTCAGCGCGTAGCGATCGGCCCGCAAGGATGGCAACAGGCGATAACCGATCCAGGCAAACGCGCGGAACTGGCGGCCCAGGTGCGTTTCGAACCGGCGGTGCGCGACATCACCATCAAAGATTTGCTTACGCACACGTCGGGCTTGTCGAGCACGTTCGGGTTGGGAGCTGGTCCCGCGTCGCTGGTCAATCCGGACCTGCACACCAATTTCGCGACCGACACGCTGGCGAATCGTATTCCGCAGTTGGGCGCTTTCGCGCTTGATTTCCAGCCTGGATCTCGTTGGGGATATTCGCCTCTGGACGGCATGGATACGTTGCTCCACATCGTCGAGCTCACTTCCGATCAGGATGCCGAAAGCTTCTTGCAGAAGCGCATTTTCGATCCGCTCGGCATGATTGACACCCATTTCAATCTGCCCGCCGCCAAGCAGGCGCGGCTTCTCAAGCTCTACGAACGCAAAGACGATGCGTGGCGTGAGGCGCCAGCCATGTTCGGCAACGCGCCGGTCAAATACATTTGCGGCGCCGGCGGTTTGATGAGCACCGTACACGACTATCTGCAGTTTGAGCTGATGCGTTTGAACGGTGGTGTTTTTAACGGCGCGCGTATCCTGCGCGAAGACACAGTCACGCTGATGTCGACTAATCATGTGGGCGCCCTGTTTGCGCAGTGGGCGCCACCGCTCACCGATGGCATGGGTTTTGGGCTCGGCGTGAGGGTTGTCGTTGATCCAACGCGCGCGCACGACAGCCGCGGTCGCGGCGCTTTCGGCTGGGGCGGCGCCTACGGCACCGAAAGTTGGACCGACCCGGCGCTAGGCATTGCGGCGTGCTACTTCGTGCAGCAGCCCGGAAATCTAGCGGTGCGCGATTTTGAACATGAGATCGCGGCGTCGATTGCCTGACGGGCGCGCCCAAAGCGCGGTCATGGCGCCGGCGGCCCCGCCGTCCGGCGCACGGAAGCGGGACGAAAGCGCTGGTTAAACGCGCAACTTCGATTATTATCGCGCAAAAATAATCTCGAAGAGAGTTCCGGGGAGATTTCATGCGGGCGTGGATCGCGGCAACGACCTTATCGGTTGCTATTGCGTTTACAGGCGGAATGGCCGCCGCCGAAACGCCTGGCGCTCAAGCCGCGCCGGAGGTGGTTCAGCTTTGGCCGGGAGCGGCGCCGGGCTCGGAGCGCGCGCGGCAGCGCGAAACAAGTCACGAGTTGGGACTTGGTCCCGGTTCAAACGTCGTCGTCCGCAATGTCACGCAACCGACGCTCACCGCGTATCTGCCCGATCCCGCTAGCGCGACCGGCGCTGCGGTGATCATCGCGCCTGGCGGCGGCTTCTTCATGCTCAGCATCGACACGGAAGGCGTTCAAGCTGCGCGGTGGTTGGCGGCCCACGGTGTCGCCGCCTTTGTCTTGAAGTACCGTTTGATGGAAACGCCCGCGAGCGAGGACGCATTTCGCCAGCAAGTCATGGCGATGTTGACGGCGGCCGCGCAGCAGAACGCAGGTGGCGGCGCGCAAACCCCCATGGCTCAACAAGATACTGAACTGGCGCGCCGCTGGGCTGAAACCATACCTCTAGCGACTGCTGATGCGATTCAAGCGGTGCGCCTTGTGCGCAGCCGGGCGGCGCATTGGCGTATTGATCCCAATCGCATCGGCATGCTTGGTTTTTCAGCCGGCGGCATGCTGACGACACAAGTCGTCTTCACGGCCGACGCTTCCGCGAAGCTCAATTTCGCCGCGCCGATCTACGGGTCGATGCTTCCCAACGGCGCAACCGCGTCGTCAGCGCTGCCGCCTATGTTTCTTGCTGTGTCGGGGAACGATCCGCTGATGGGTACAGCCGTGCTCGACCTTGCCGCCAAACTTAAGCAGGGCGGGGCCAATTACGAACTGCACGTCTTTCGCCGCGGCGGTCATGGTTACGGCATGAACCATCAGGGCTTCACCTCCGATCATTGGCTTGACGAATTCTATTGGTGGCTGGGCGATGTGGGCGTGCTTGGCGCTGCAGCGCCGCAAGCAGCGCACTGATAGCTTGCAACGGAGGCGCATGGTGTCAAACGCATCCACACGCCGCGGCGCTATCGCTGGCGCGTTGGCGAGCGCGGCGGTGCTTAGCGCGGGGCGCGCGGGCGGCGTCGAAGCGAGCCCGGAGGTGCAGGTTGCACAGGGGCGGCTGCGCGGGTTTGTACGAAACGGCGCGTCCATATTCATGGGGGTGCCTTACGGCGCAGACACATCTGGAGCGCAGCGATTTCTGCCGCCGGGCACAGCGCCCGTATGGAGCGGCGTGCGTGATGCGACGCGCCCAGGCCAGCGCGCGCCGCAGTTTGTAGGTCCGCGTCCGCCCGAGCCGTTCTTGACGTATTTCGCTGGCGGGCGGCAAGCCGAACTCGACGCGCAGCCGGAGCCGATGGGCGAAGATTGCCTGGTCTTGAATGTGCTGACGCCTGCGTCCGATCGACATGGGCGACCGGTCTTGTTCTATATTCACGGCGGCGGCTTCACCACCGGCTCAGGACGAACCATGACGCTCGGCGACAAATTTGTCGTCGAGGAAGATGTCGTCCTGGTGACCGTCAATCATCGGCTCGGCGCATTGGGGTACATGTATCTAGGCGCCTTGTCCGAACGATATGCGCACGCCAATCCCGGCATGCTCGATCTCGTCGCCGCACTCAAATGGGTGCGCGACAACATCGCTGTGTTCGGCGGCGATCCAGACAAAGTGACGATCTACGGCGAATCTGGCGGCGGCGTAAAAGTCGGTCTGCTGATGGCGATGCCCCAGGCGCAAGGTCTGTTCCGCGCCGCCATCATCGAGAGCGGGTTATTTCCAGCGCCTTGGAGCACAGAACGCGGCAGCCAAGATACGCGCGCGTTCATGCAACGGGCCGGCGTCGCCGATCTCGAGAGCTTGCAAGCGCTGCCCTATGATCGGCTCGTTGGCTCGGGTTTGCCGGGCGGGTTCCCCGTGGCCGATGGGCAGACTTTGCAAGCCGACCCGTGGGCCGCCGCGCCAGCGACGGCCGCGGGCGCGCCGCTCATCATCGGTCATTGCAAGGACGAGCTCACCTTGTTCGCGCTTGGCGATCCGGCGCAATTCAGCGTCGATTGGGACGGCGCCGCCGCCAAGCTTGTACAACTCACGGGACTTTCCGGCGCAGCACTCGCGCCGGTGATTGCCGCCTATCGGGCGGCGTTTCCCGCCGATACCGCGCCCGATGCGCTTTTCCGTATCGGCGGTGACGCCACCTTTGGTCGCGCCATGGTGGCGATGGCCACGCGCAAATCGGCGCAAGCGCCGCCGGTATATTTTTATCGCATGGAGTTCGACACCGGCATCCCGCCGGGTTTGCGCGCGCTTCACACCGCCGAATTGCCGATGACTGTCGGGCTCAATGCACGACCGCAAGCGGCCAATCTGTGTGCTCAGATCTACCGATCTTGGGCGGCGTTTGCGCGTCACCGCGACCCAAACCATCATGGGCTGCCGGGCTGGCGGCGCTTTGACGCCAGCGATCGCGCATGCATGATTTTCGATGAACGTTCGCGTGCTGGGTCCGATCCGCAGGCGTCGCCGCGCGATGTGCTGTTTGCAGCGCTCGCTGAGAAGCCGTTCTGGAATCCGCTTTGAGCGGCACAGCGTTTGGTGAGCGGCGTCACGCGGCGCCATCGCCTTACCGCGACAAGGAGAAGACGCAGATGATGACGCGAAGAACCTTCACCGCGACCGCCGCCCTCGCGGCGGCTAGCGCGTGCATCAGCCGACCCGCCCCAACGCCGCGCGTGCTCGGCCTGCAGACCTATATGCTGGGTCCCGACATTGCCGCCGATTTACCGGGCGCCTTCGCGCGCGTGGCCGCGATTGGGTATGGCGAAATCGAGCTTCCGGGACTTTACAACCAATCCCCACAACAGCTGCGCGCGATGATTGACGCGGCAGGTCTGCGCTGTCCGAGCGTGCATGTGCCGTTGCATCCGTTTCCGGGCGTCACCATCAATTTCGAAAACGGCGTGTCCGCGGTGGCCGATACAGCGCACGCGCTTGGCGCTGAATATGTCGTTGTGCCGATGGTGCCTTGGCCGACAACGCCTCAGTTTGCCTCGCGTGAGGAGGTCATCCCCGCGCTGGTGCGCAGCACGCAGGCGATGACGGTGGATGATTGGCGCCGCGCCGGCGAGACGTTCAATCGCTTAGGTGCGGGCTTGGCGCGGGAGCAACTGAAGCTCGCCTATCACAATCACAATCTGGAATTTCTGCGCGTCGGCGATTCGAGCGGCATCGAACTTCTCATCGCCCACACCGATCCTGGTCTTGTGCATCTGGAGGTCGACATTGGTTGGGTCGCGGCTGCAGGCATGAACCCCGCGTCGTTCATTGCACGCCATGCTGCGCGGGTGAAATTGCTGCATTTGAAGGACATGAAGGCGACGCCCGCCAATACGGCGCTCACCTTTACAGCCTCGGACGTCGGGCAGGGCGTTGTCGACTTTGCAGCGGTTCTCGCGGCGGCGCGCCAAGCAGGTGTCGAGCACTATTTCGTGGAGCAAGAACCGCCATTCGTACGCCCGCCGATGGAGTCAGCGGCGACTGCGTTCGACTTCCTACGTCCCCAACTCTAGCTGCGCATGCATTGGAGAATGGACGGGTCCCGCCTCCTTTTGTTCGCCGGCGACTATCTTCTCGCCTTGGAGCCCCAAGAGGGCGGGAGTGTGTCGCGCTTTGATTGGCGCGCGCATCACTTATTCCGTCCGCGTTGTGGTTCGGGCCCACTCAACAGCGCTTGCTTTCCGTTAGCGCCGTTCTCCAACCGGATCGCCAAAGGGCGCTTCCGCGCCAATGGCGAAAACGTACAATTAGCGCCGACTTTTGCCGAGGCGGAGCCTTGCCACGCATTGCATGGCTACGGTTGGCTGGCGTCGTGGCGGGTGCTCCGCCAAAGCCGCACCGATGCCGAGCTGGTGTTCGTACATGAGGCGCGAGAATGGCCGTGGGCGTTCGAGGCGCGCCAGAGCTTTGAGCTGACACAAGCAGGACTTTTGCACGCGCTCAGCATCCGCAATCTTTCAGACACCTTCATGCCCGCTGGCCTCGGCGTGCATCCATATTTCTGCGCCAGCGCTGAAGCACGTTATTATGGTCTGCACCTTGGCGAGTGGCGGACCAGCGCGGATGGTCTTCCGCTCTCGCTCGACGCGCGCGCCGCGCCGCAAGACTGGTGGAAAGGCGCGCCGATTGCGAGCCGCCATGTCGACACCATTTACGCCGGTCGCAGCTCGCCGCTCAGAATAACCTGGGTCGAGCAGGCGCTGGCGCTGGCAATCACGCCTTGTGAGGCGCTCAGCTTCACCGCCGTTTTCAATCCGCATGACGCCGATTTTTTCTGCATCGAACCGGTCTCGCACCGCACCGACGCTATCAACGCGCCCGCAGGTGAGGAGACTGGCCTCAAGTGGCTGTCGCCGGGTGAGAGCTTTGCGGTGTCGGTGCGTTACGCCGCGGCGACGATGTGATGAACGGCAAATAATAAGGGGAGGCACGCATGTCAGGGGTCGCATTCTCGCTACTGGATTGGGGCATCGTCGCCGTTTATTTCGCGGTCAATACCGGGATTTGCATCTGGGCTGCGCTGCAGAAGGAGAAAAACACCACCGACTATTTTCTCGCCAGCCGCAGCGCCACCTGGTGGCTGATCGGCTCCTCGATCTTTGCATCCAATATTGGCGCCGAGCATCTTATTGGCCTGGCCGGCTCCGGCGCCTCCAGCGGCATGGCGTTCGCGCACTACGAATTCCATTCCTATCTTGTGCTGGTGCTCGGCTGGGTGTTCGCGCCATTTTATTTGCGAGCTGGAATTTTCACCACGCCGGAATTTCTCGAGCGGCGCTACACACCCGCAACGCGCACGGTGCTCTCGCTTATCTTTCTTGTGAGCTACATTCTTACCAAAGCGTCGGTGACGATCTTTGCAGGCGCGTTCGCCATTCAAACCATACTGGGTTGGCGCACGTTGCCCGGCACCGAAATAGATTTCTTTTGGTTCTCGGCATTCTTCCTGGTCATCGTCACCGGCGCATTCACCATCGTCGGGGGCATGAAGTCAGTGCTTTGGACCGAGGCGATGCACGTGCCTGTGCTTTTGGGCGGCTCGATCGTGCTCTTGGTGATTGGGTTGACGCAAATCGGCGGACTTGGACCGTTGCTCGCCGCCAACGAGAGCACCCGGCATTTGTGGGCGCCTTTGACCGATGCGCATGGTTCGACCTGGCTGCCGCGCGATTTTAGCTTTCTGTTCGACAATCCCAAGGATCACCTGCCGTGGCTGGGCGTCATCTTGGCAACGCCGGTGGTGGGACTTTGGTATTGGTGCACCGATCAATATATCGCCCAACGCGTGTTGACCGGAAAAGATCTGCGTGAGGCGCGACGGGGTACGATCTTCGCGTCCTATCTGAAGCTGGCGCCGGTCTTCATTTTTCTGCTGCCAGGCATGATCGCAGTGGCGCTCTACAAACAGCACGCGCCCGGCTTCGAGCAGATTGGCGCCAACCCGCAAGGCGCGTTTCCAATTTTGGTCTCGAACCTGTTGCCAGCGGGTCTTCGGGGCTTGGTCCTGGCTGGCATGCTTTCAGCGCTCATGAGCGCTTTGGCGTCGTTGTTCAATTCGACCGCCACCTTGTTTACGGTGGACTTCTACAAGCGCGTGCGGCCGCAGTCCAGCGAGCAGCATCTCGTGTTCGTGGGGCGGTGCGCGACAATTGCAGTGGTCGCCATCGGCATGCTCTGGATCCCGTTTTTACAGAGCCTCGGCAACGGCTCGCTCTATTCATACCTGCAGTTGGTGCAGTCGCTTTTGGCGCCGGCGATCGCCGCGGTCTTCATGCTGGGCATCTTCTCCAAGGGCGTGACGCCGCAATCAGGCCTCATTGGATTGATCACAGGGTTTGTCATTGGCATGGCGCGCTTGATTATGCAGGCGACGCACGAATTGATCGGCGTTGATTATGGCGTGCTGCAACCGGCGATCGAGATGAATTGGCTCTATTTCAGCTTCTGTCTCTTCGTCGTGAGCTGCGCTGTGATTTTCTTGGTCAGCGCAGTGACGCCAAAAGCCTCCGCCGAGAAACTCGCGGGCCTCACTTATGGCAGCGTTAGCGCCGCTCAGAAGGCAGAGGAGCGCAGCGGCTACGGGTTTTGGGAGATTTTCCACACATTTGTGGTGTTGGCGATCATCGCCGCGCTTTATCTTTTCTTCTGGTGAGGCGTCAAAAGCTAAACGGCGCCAGTGCAGCGCGCCGGGCGATTGTGAATGCATCGGCGACGATCGCAAGCGGCCGGAGATCACAATCGCTTTGCCCGGCGCTGATGCTCGCCGCAAAGCTTTGATACACGCTGCGGTACTCATAGTGAGGATCAGAGGCGAGAGCGGCGTCGACGCCGTCGATGCTGAGACGCGCGCCGCCTTCGTGAAGCGTCATGACGCCATCGTCGCTTGAAAACGCGATGTCCCAAAGCGGGCGTCCAGGCTCGAGAAAATTGAGATCAACCGCGATCGCAAGGCCGGAGGGCGTGTGCAAACGCAATTGGGCTGTGAGCGGCGCTTGGCGACCTTCCGGCACCCCGAATTCGGCCGCACCAACGATGACCGGCTCGCTGATAAGCGCAGTCAGAATCGACAGCGCATTGATGCCAGGATCGAATACGCCCATGCCGCCGGCTTCTAAGATCCAGTCTTGTCCTGGATGCCATACGCGAATGTCTTCGCGCCAATTGATGGAGACGCTCCTCAATTTGCGTGCAGCCAGCCATGCGCGCCCAGGCGCAAGAGCCGGCGCATGACGCGAGTGCCATGAGGCGCTCAGCACCGAACGCCGCGCCGCCGCGGCGAGGGCGGCAGCCGCGCCAAGCGTGGCGGCTGGCGGTTTCTCCAGCAAAACGTGTAACCCATGGGCGAGCGCCAGCCGTGCGTCGGCCTCGCGCGCGCCCGGCGGCGTGCAGAGGCTGACCGCCTGCAATTGCGGCTCGCCCGCGATCAGCTCAGCGAGCGTCGTGTAATGGTTGACTCCATCGACGCGTGCATTGCGGCTGGCGCAGGCGATGAGTTCGAAGTCATCGCTTGCGCCAAGCACCGGCAGGTGTTGATCGCGCGCGATCTTGCCGATGCCGACCAGGGCGAGCTTGATCTTCTGCATCAGCTCAGCCTGCGAATGCGGCGACGGCAGATCCCGTCGCGCCAACATCGAGTTCGAACAATCCCCCGGCGAGGGGTTCATGCTCGCAGCCAAGGCGCGCCGAAGTCACGAACAAACGCTCAAGCCGGTCGCTTGCAAAAGCGCAGCTGGTAGGCCGCGACACCGGCAAGGCAATGGAACGATCGAGCGCACCATCGGGGTGGAAGCGGCTGATGCGTCCGCCGTCCCAATGTGCGACCCAAAGTCCGCCTTGCGCATCGGTGGTCATCCCGTCCGGATACCCCCAGTCATCGGGAAATTGTACAAAAGTGCGTCGCGGACCGAGCGCGCCATCTGCACTCAAGGCAAAACTGTAGATGATCCGCTTGGCGCTATCAGCGTGATAAAGAATGTCTCCAGCGGGACTGAAGGCGGGGCCATTGGCGACGCCGTAGCCGTCGTCCATGCGCCGCCAACTGAAGTCGGCATCCAGACGATAGAGCGCGCCCGATTGCGCACGCTCATCATCGTCCATCGATCCGGCCCACAATCGCCCTTGGTGATCGACCTTGGCGTCATTCAATCGATTGCCGGGCCGCTCCGGCTCGGGCGCGCCGATGGCGGTGATTGCAAAAGGGTCCAGGTCCAGCAACGCGAAGCCGCTTTTGAAACCCGCGACGAAGCCTTTTTCGTTGGCGCGCGGCGCCACCCAGCCGATTGGCTCGGGCATCTCCCAAGAACTGCACCGGTTTTGGTCGAGTGCGAAGCGGTTGAGGCGCGGTCGCTTGATGTCGACAAAGTAGAGCGCGTTGTCGCGACGATCGTAGATGGGGCCTTCGCCAAGCAGCGTCTCGGCGCGCCACACACAACGCCATGCAAGATCGGGGGCGGTCATCAATGGCTCTCACGCGGTACGTCCGCGCCGCGGCAGCCCACTAGGAAATCGAAATCGGCGCCCTGATCGGCCTGCAGAACCCGTTCGCGATAGAGGCTTTGATAGCCGCCTTGCATGGTGTGCTCGGGCGGCGACCAGTGCGCCCGCCGCCGCGCCAGTTCTGCGTCATTAACGTTGTGGGAGAGCGTCCGATTTTGAACGTCGAGATGAATGATGTCGCCGTCTTGGATAAACGCCAGCGGACCACCGATGGCGGCCTCGGGCGCGGCATGCAGAACCGCTGTGCCGAAGGCGGTGCCGGACATGCGCGCATCTGAGATGCGAACCATATCGCGCACGCCGCGCGCCAACACCTTCTTGGGCAAGGCCATGTTGCCGACCTCGGGCATGCCAGGATAACCCTTGGGTCCGCAATTCTTGAGCACGAGAACGCAGTTCTGATCGACATCCAGATCGGGGTCGTCAACGCAACTCTTATAGTGCTCGATATTCTCGAATACGACGGCGCGCCCCTCATGTTGCATGAGGTGTGGACTTGCAGCGGAGGGCTTCAGCACCGCGCCGTTGGGGGCAAGATTGCCGCGCAATACCACCAAGCCGCCTTCCGGCGTCAGCGGGTTGTTGCGCGCGCGAATAACCTCCCGGTTGAACACTTCGGCTGCAGCGATGTTTTCACCAAGGGTTTTGCCGTTGGCCGTGAGGGCGTCCAAATCGAGCAAGTCGGAGATTTCTTTCATCAGTGCGGGCAGACCGCCCGCATAACAGAAGTCTTCCATCAAGAAGCGGCCTGAGGGCATCAGGTCGACCAAGGTCGGCACGTTGCGACCAGATTTGTCCCAATCATCGAGCGCAAACTCGATGCCGACGCGGCCCGCGAGCGCCAGCAAATGAATGACGGCGTTGGTGGACCCGCCAATGGCGCCGGTGACGCGAATGGCGTTGAGAAAGGCGCTGCGCGTGAGAATGGCGGAGAGACGAAGATCCTCACGCACCATATCGACGATGCGCCGTCCCGAGAGTTGCGCCAAGCGATTGCGCCGCGCATCGGCGGCGGGAAATGCAGCATTGTAGGGCAGGGTGACGCCAAGCGCTTCCGAGATTGACGCCATAGTCGAGGCGGTGCCCATGGTCATGCAGTGACCGGCAGAGCGCGACATACCCTCTTCGGCGGCGGTGAAGTCAGCCTGGCTAATCGTTCCTGCCCGTAGCTCTTCTGAAAATCTCCACACGTCGGAGCCGGAGCCCAAGGTGGCGCCGCGAAAGCGTCCGCTCAGCATCGGTCCGCCCGAGACCAGGATGCTTGGGAGATCGCAGCTGGCGGCGCCCATCAGCAGGGAAGGCGTGGTCTTGTCGCAGCCCGCCAGTAGCACCACGCCGTCAATTGGATTGGCGCGAATGGCTTCTTCCACATCCATGGACGCAAGATTGCGAAACAGCATCGCCGTGGGACGCAGATTGGTTTCCCCGCACGAAAACACCGGAAACTCGAAGGCGACGCCGCCAGCTTCCAAGACGCCGCGCTTCACGTAGTCCGCTAAAACGCGAAAGTGCGCGTTGCACGGGGTGAGTTCAGAAAACGTGTTGCAGATGCCGATGATGGGGCGGCCATCGAAGGCGTCGTCCGGCAGACCATTATTCATCATCCAGCTGCGATGGATGAAGCCATCCTTGTCGGCGCCTTCAAACCAGGCGCGGGATCGAAGCTTTTTGCGATCGCTCATGATTGCGCTCCTAGGGCTCGAAGAGTGTTGCCGCTCAATAGTCGGCGCGCCCGCCGGAGGCGTCGAACACAGCACCGGTCGAGAAGCTGCATTCCTCGCTCAGCATCCAGCAGATCATCGCGGCGATCTCGGCAATCTGACCCGGGCGTCCCATCGGAATTTTCGCGGTCATGAGATCGATCTGCGATTGCGGCATTTGCTTCAGTAACGGCGTCTCAAACACGGCAGGTGTGATGGCGTTGACGAGAACGCCTTTGGTGGCCAGCTCACGTGCCATCGATCGGGTGAAGGCGATCACCCCGCCCTTCGAGGCTGCGTACGCGGCCGCGTTAGGATTGGGGTCTTTGCCGGCGACGGAGGCGACATTGACGATGCGGCCATAACCGTTGGCGACCATGAAGGGGGCCACGGCGCGGCAGGCATGAAATACGCCGCTCAAATTTATGTCGAGGACGCTGCGCCAACTATCGAGGGGATAGTCGACGACCGGAGCGGTGGCGCCGGTGATCCCGGCAGAGCACACCAGCAAGTCGGCGCCGCCCAGCATCGACTGCGTCGCCTTGGCGGCCGCTTCGACGGCGCCGTAATCGGCGACGTCGACCGCGCGGGTGAAATGTGCGCCGATCTCGCCGGCCGCCGCCGTGGCGGCTTCAGGGTCGCGGTCCCAAATGGCGACCTTGGCGCCTTCGGCGATAAGTCGTGCCGCCACAGCTTTGCCCGCACCCGAAGCGCCGCCGGTGACAATCGCCGTTCGTCCTTCAAATCGTCGCGTCATCGTCGTCTCCACATAATGTCAGTCAGGCCCAACTGCGTTGCTTGCTCAATTTACCAACGCCTGGGTTGAAGCCGTTCAGCGGGTCGAGGTCCCGATAATGGCGCGCGAGCGCGGGCTTGGCGTGATAAAGGTGGCCGACATTATGCTCGGCGGGATATTCCGCGCCGATGGCGTCGAGGCGCGCATGGATTGCGCATTCGAACGCCGCCACGTCGGCGCCTTTGCGGACGAGATAGTCGTGATGGAACACATGGCAGAAGAAGTGCCCGTAATAGAGCGTGCCGGCGAGCATTTGTGAAAGCTCGGGCGCAAGTGTCTCGGCCCAGTCGCGCGCGTTGCGGGGCAAAGCAAGGTCTAGCGCCATGATGTCGGCGATCTCATCGCCGTGCAGAGCGCGATAACGGACGGCGGCGCCAGCGGTGACGAAGCGATGGAGAAAGGCGGCGGCAGCCTCCTCTGCGCTACATTCGAAGGCGGCGGCCGCGCGCCCTTCGAGCACCTCATCCAAGACGCTGGCGACGCGATCGGCGTCGCTGGCGCTAACCTTCAACAGCAAATGATGTTCGTAGGCGTCGCGCATCCGGCGCATCCGCTTCGGCAGATGCGGCGGCAGCGACGTGGCCAACCTTTGCAGTACTCTGTCGCTGCTTCCAGCGCCGAGCCAATGGTCGAATCCATTCTTTAGGCGCGCAAGCCATGCGAGACGTTCGACGCCGAGGAGACGTATAGCGAGGAAGGTGTCCTTGCCGAAACGCGCGGCCATATCGAAGGCGCCGCGATGCAAGTATTCGGCCGAAATCGGCAGTGGCAGCGGACTTGCGAGCATGTGGCGCCGCAGTGCGCCCAAACAATCGGGGTCGTTGGCGCCAACGTAGAAAGTGCGCGTTGCGGCTTCGGGCGCGAAGGTATCCAGACGCACGGCGAAGACGATAACCTTGCCCGCGCTGCCGGAAGCTTCGCAGAGATGGCGTGGATCGGCGTTGTAGCGCGCTGGCGTCGCCGCTTCGAGGTCACGTAGATGTCGTTCGTAGTCGGGCGAAGAGGCGTGAAGCTTGGTGCTAAGACGACGGGTGTCCAGGTCTTCGTTGGCGTTGTCGAGCGTGGCCATGATGGCCTCAGGCGCGTCGCCCAGGTCGAGGCCTAGATGATTGATGAGTTCGAGTTCGCCGCTGCTGTCAACGCGCGCATAAAGCGCCATCTCTGTGTACGCCGGACCCCGACGTACCAAGGCGCCACCGGAATTGTTGCAGACCCCGCCGACGACGGAAGCGCCGAGGCATGACGAGCCAATCACGGAGTGAACTTCGCGGCCCGCGGGTCGCAAGGCGCGCTCAAGCTGATCGAGCGTAGCTCCCGCCAGGCACACTGCTTGCGCGCCGCCTTGCAACAGGCGCACGCCGCGCACACGCAACGTGCTGAGAACAATCACGGGACGGTCGTAATCGCCCCACGGTGTCGAGCCGCCGGTCAATCCTGTGTTGGCGGCCTGGGCGATGACGATAACGCCGCCGCGTACGCAAGCCGCGAGGACGCGCCACATCTCCGAGAGATTGGCGGGCTGGACCGCCGCGAGACATTCGCCAACGCCGCAGCGATAGCCGGACGCATAGCGTTTGGCGTCGGCGCCAACGCGCACGTGTTTCGCGCCGATGATGCGGCGCAATTCACCCAGTAACGCCGCCGTATCGGGTGCTGCATCGACGGGCGCATGTGGCTGGACGAGGGAGTGAGCGGCCATCCGGGATTGAGCGTGAATGAAGTATTGTGACTGATCATGATTGTTTGTATGAGCAGCGCAGGTTTGGCAAGGCGCGTCGCGCAACCAGGCCGTCAACTGACGGAGAGCCGGTGATGAAGCTGCTTCGCTATGGACCGGTGGGACAGGAAAAGCCCGGCTTGCTCGACGCCGACGGGAACGTGCGCGACCTCTCGGCCCATGTCTTCGACATCAACGCGGCGGCGCTTTCGCGGGATGCTTTGGCGCGACTACGTGCGCTTGACCCTAACACCTTGCCAAACAAGGGCGGCGACGTGCGCTACGGCGCGCCGGTCGCCGGCATTGGCAAGTTCATCGCCATTGGTTTGAATTTCTCCGACCATGCCGCTGAATCCAATATGCCCGCGCCCACTGAGCCGATCATCTTCATGAAGGCGACCACCTGCATCCAGGGTCCGAATGACGCGGTGATGTTGCCGCGCGAGTCGCAGAAGACCGATTGGGAAGTGGAGTTAGGCGTCGTCATCGGTACGACCGCGCGCTATGTCAGCGAAACCGCCGCGCTTAGCCACGTCGCCGGCTACCTCGTGGTGAACGACGTCTCGGAGCGTGCCTACCAATTGGAACGCGGCGGTACTTGGGACAAAGGCAAGGGCTGCGATACCTTCGGGCCTATCGGACCATGGCTGGTGACATCCGACGAAGTCGGCGACCCCCAAACGTTGGATATGTGGCTCGATCTGAACGGCGCGCGCGTGCAGAGCGGAAACACGCGCACCATGATTTTCGGCGTCGCGGCGCTCGTCAGCTATTGCAGCCAGTTCATGACGTTGGCGCCTGGCGACGTCATCACCACCGGCACACCGCCTGGCGTCGGCATGGGCATGAAACCGCCGCGTTTTCTCAAAGCCGGAGACGTCGTCGAACTGGGCATCGCCAAGCTCGGCCAACAAAAACAACGCGTCATCGCTTTCGAACCGCAGCAAGACTAGCGGCAAAAACCGCGAAGGATCGATCATGGCAGACTTGGATTTCCCCCAAGGCTTCATCTGGGGCGCGGCAACGGCGGCCCACCAAGTCGAAGGCGACAACACCAATTGCGACATGTGGGCGCTCGAACACGCCACGCCGTCGATTTTCAAAGAGCCATCGGGCGCAGCACAGGACCAATGGGCGCGCTTCGACGACGATGTCGCTATTCTGGCGGCGTTGGGCCTAAACGCCTATCGCTTCGGTCTTGAATGGGCGCGCATCGAACCGGAAGAGGGATACTTTTCCCGCGCCGCGCTCGCGCATTATCAACGCTGCATCGATGCGTGCCTGGCGCGCGGTGTGACGCCCGTGCCGACGTTTCAGCATTTTACCTTGCCGCTCTGGCAGAGTAAGCGCGGCGGCTTCAATGATCCAAAATTCAGCGAACGTTTTGCCCGCTATTGCGAGGTGACCGCGGGCGCACTGAAGGGGTTCACGCATGCGTGCACCTTAAACGAATTGAATATCCCGCTGTTCATCGGCCATGCGTTGAAGGGTCTCTTCGACGGCGATCGCGGCGCTGCTTTGAAACAAGCGGCTGAGGCGTCTATTGGCGGTCCGATCAGCAACGTTTTCTTTTTTACCCCGCCCGAAGCCATCATCGATCAGGGGATGAAGGCCCACCAGCGCGGCCGCGACGCCATTAAAGCCGTTCATCCCGGGTGTGAAGTCGGCCTCACGCTATCGATCGCCGAGCACCAGGCCGAACCGGGCGGCGAGAGCTTTGTCGAAAAACGCTGCGCCTATCTCTATGACCAGTTTCTCGATCAATTGCGCGGCGATGATTTCATCGGCGTCCAAACCTACACACGCATGATCATGGACGCGACGGGCCGCCTCAAAGTCGCAGCCGATCGGCCGCGCACGCAAATGGGTTGGGAAGATCGTCCAGAAGCCTTGGCGGCGACTGTGCGGTACGTTTGGGATCGCACGAAAACGCCGGTATTCGTCACCGAAAACGGATGGGCGGGGCACAATGATGAGCGCCGCAGCGCCTTTATCCGCGAGGCGCTTACAGCATTGAAGGCTGAGATCGACGCGGGCGCCAACGTGCGCGGGTACCTTTATTGGTCGCTTCTTGACAATTTTGAATGGATGTCGGGCTTCGATCCGAGGTTCGGGCTGATTGGTGTCGACCGCCAGACGCAACGGCGCGAAATCCGTGCTTCTGCGGTGGCGTTGGGCGAGATCGCGCGCCGCAACAGTTTAGCCATCCCCACGCCCCAGGATGTGGCGCCGTCATCCTACAATCAGAACAAGGAAGGCGCGCAGGTCGGTCTCGGATAGCGCGCGGCGCTTAGCGTGGACGCTTGCTTATGAAGCTCATCTAAGCGCGGCCGGCACAGGCGTCGGCGCCAGTCCGTGGGCGTTGAAGAACGCCGCCATCGCGCCGCGCACCATCTGATTGTTGATGCTGCCCGGAATGATGTCGAACCCATGCCCAGCGCGGGCGATGGTGATCTCCTTGATGTCGTGTCCGGCGCGGCGGGCTTGGCTTACATAGCGCACCATATCCGCCGGCGGCACCAAGCTATCATCCTGGCCATAGATGACCAAAGTCGGCGGGGCGGGGTTGGTGAGATATGTGATGGGCGAAAGCAACGCGTAGCGCTCCGGGAATTGTTGAGGACCGCCACCGATGTACTGGGCGGGAAACCGCTGCGCCGGGGGATGCTCATAAAGCGTCCTCATATCCGGTGGGGGATAGATGGCGACGATTGCCTTCGCTTGCGGGATTTTGCCGCCGCAGCGGCTTTGCAGCGAATGGACGCCATCGTCAGGGCGCAGCCCAAGGTCCAAGACCAGATTGCCGCCGGCGGACTCACCGAACATTCCGAGGCGCGTTGCGTCACCGTTGAAGCGTGTTGCGTTTGCGCCGATCCACGCTAAGGCGCACGCCAGTTGAGGCTCGGTGACATCCCAGAGATGGCGTTGCGGCGATGACAACGCATAGTCGACGCCGATGGTTAGATAGCCGTGCTGGGCAAACCAACTGAGATCGATGCGGCGATCGGCTGCCCTGCCTTGGACCCAGCCGCCGCCGTGGATATAGACAATGATAGGGCGGGGCCCGGCAAATTGCGCAGCATTGGGGCGATAGACGTAGAGCTTAGCTGCTTCGTCGCCATAGCTGTCATAAGTGAAGCTCTCCACCGGGTCTGTCGTGAATGCGGCGTCGGGCCAGAGGCTTTCGGCGAGATTGATCGGTATATTTTCCGCTCGCGCGACTGCGAGATAACCGCCGAGCGTGATCGTGGTTGCAGCCACTGCGGCAAGGCAAATAATCGAGACGCAGATGCTGAAGGGGTGACGCCGCCGGCTCACGCGCCAAATCGCCAAGGCTGCGGCGACAATCAAGATCACCAATATTTCCGGTCCAGCCAGCTCCAGAAGCAACTGGCCGACATAGCGCGGCTCGCCGCTGCGCATGAGCGCGGTGAAAGCGATCCCTGCGCAAACCGCGACAACGAAATACCCGACGACGCGGGCGATCCAATGCGCGGTCGCCGCCAAGAGATTAGCCATGCTCATTGGTTCGCCCCGTTGACTTGATCAATTTCGATCAATAGCATTCATTTGCGCAAATTTGCCATCCCTGCGGTCTGCGCGCCGAGAGTCTCCAATAAGGGGGCCGGGAGGAAAAAATGGGTATGACGGCTTCCGCGGTGGCGGCGGCGTCTGTTGCGGCAGGTCTTGCCGCCGTGGCGCTGTTTTCAGGTTCGGCGGGTCGCGCGCATGCGCCTGATACGGCCCGGCTGGTTTCCATGAATAACGCACAAGTCTCGCAGAACGGTGTCTGCAGAGAGCCGCTCTGGATCAGCATTCGCCGCATACTCGGCGCGCCCCCGCCGCAAGGTTCTCCGGGCGAGTTCTGTCACTGATGCCGGCGCCAGCCATTGGAAGGAAACACACGTGACCATTGACCGACGCGGCGTCCTCACTGCCGCCAGCGCGGCCGCGCTGGCCAATGTCGCGACAGTGGCGCGCGCCGCGACTGCTGAGCGCCGCCACTTTCCGCGCGGATTTATCTGGGGCGCCTCAACCGCCGCGCATCAGATCGAGGGTAACAACGTTTCGAGCGACGTTTGGCTTCTGGAGAACGTTACGCCGACTCTGTTTGCTGAACCCTCTGGCGACGCCGCCAACAGTTTTGAATTGTGGGCGAGCGATCTCGACCTTGCGCGGCGCCTTGGCCTCAACGCCTATCGCTTTTCACTCGAGTGGGCGCGCATCGAGCCGGAGCAGGGACGGTTTTCGATCGCCATGCTCGATCACTACAAGGCCATCGTCGAGGGCTGCCGCGCCCGTGACCTCACGCCGGTCGTGACCTTCAACCATTACACGACGCCGCTTTGGTTCGCTGCGCGCGGCGGATGGATCGCCGAGGATTCACCCGCGCTGTTTGCGGCGTTTTGCGATCGCGCCGCACGCCACCTCAGCGCCGATATCGGCTATGCGTGCACGCTCAACGAGCCCAACCTTTCTCTCATGTTCAGCGCGCTTTTGACGCCCGAGAAGGCTGCGGCGGTCGGACCGGTGCTGCGGGCCATGAACGAAGCGGCAGGACGCGCTTGCGGGTCGGCGTCTTTTGCCAATTCTATCATCCCTTATCTGCCTGATATTCCCAAGGTGCAGCAGCATTTGCTGGCAGCGCATGCGCAAGCCAAGGCCGCGATCAAGGCGGCGCGATCGAACCTTCCCGTTGGCGTCGCTTTAGCAATTCGCGATGAGGAGGACGCTCCTGGCGAAAATGTCGCCGCTGCGCGTCGTCAAAGTTTCTATGGGCCCTGGCTGGAAGCGGCGCGCAGCGATGATTTTGTCGGCGTGCAAAATTATGCGCGCGTGCTATGGCGCGGCGATCGGCAGTTGCCGCCGCCGGAGGGATCGCGTCTCAACGCTGGCGGAGAAGAAGTCTACCCACCCTCGCTCGCCAACGCGGTGCGCTACGCGCACGCCGTTGCGGGTGTGCCGATCCTTGTCACCGAGCATGGCGTCGGCAGTGATGATGATGGTCTGCGGGCATGGTTGATCCCAGAAAGTCTGCGTGCATTGCATGATGTTATCGGCGAGGGCGTTCCTTTGCTCGGCTACATGCACTGGAGTCTGCTCGACAATTTCGAGTGGATGCAGGGTTTCCGCACCCATTTCGGGCTGTGTAGCGTCGATCGCGCGACCTTTGCTCGGCAGCCAAAACCCAGTGCGCTGGTGTTGCGTGACATCGCGCGCCGAAACGGGGTTTAGCTGCGGTATCTGACGCCACAGCAGCTGTGGTGAACGTGTTGTGCATCGCAGCATGAATGACGTCGGAAACAATCAGCTTTACGCATTTTAGAGCATATGCAATCTCGCTAGGCCACCGGCGTAGCTATCCGGCTGGTTGAAGGGGAGAGTCATGGGCGCCTTGCAATTCCGTGCCGCGGCCGCGCGCAGCCTTAAGATGGCGGCGGCGGGTTTGGCGCTCGCGGCATGCGCCAACGCACAGCCGCTACAAGCCGCACCAGGCGCCAGTGCGCCGGCCATCACCGCCGCCGAAACCGTTCGCATTTGGCCGCACACGCCGCCTAACGCCAACCCGCCGCGCAGCCCCGAATCGCAACAGCCGCAAGACCAAGGCTGGCGCATGATCCAAGTTGTACACAACGTCTCGGATCCGACCCTCACGGTGTTTCGGCCGCCGCCAGGCCAAGCGAGTGGCGCGGCCATGATCGTTCTTCCAGGCGGGGCCTTTGCGGTCTTGGCCTATGATCTCGAAGGTACGGAAGTTGCGCAGTTTTTGGCCGCGCACGGCGTCACCGCTTTTGTGCTGAAGTATCGCGTGACCGAACCAACGCCGGAATTGCAGCGAAGCTTTGCCCAAGATCCAAGACCGGCGCATCTCATTGAGCTCATGACGCCAACGCGCGCCAACGCCGCCGCCGACGGCGAGCAGGCGGTCCGCTATCTGCGCGCCAACGCCGCGCGCTTCGGCATCGATCCCAACCGCATCGGCATGATGGGCTTTTCCGCGGGCGCCATGACCACGATGCGCGTTCTGCACGACGCCGACGACGGTGCGCGGCCAAATCTCGGTGCGTCAATCTATGGCATGATGCTGGAGTCCGGAGCGCCCGCGCACGCGCCGCCGATCTTTCTGGCTGCCGCCAGCGACGACACAACGCTTGCCGCGCAAGGCAGTGTCGACATCTACAATACTTGGCGCGCGGCAGGCGCGCCGGCGGAATTGCATATTTTCGAAACCGGCCAACACGGGTTTGGACTGGGGCGTCCCGGCACCGCCTCGACCGCTTGGCCGTCTCTGTTCGAGACGTTTCTGCGTGCGCACGGTTTTATCTCTCCGCCGGCCCAGCACTAACGTTTCGCGCCTTACGACACGTATCCCTGAGGAGTTACGAGTGAGAACCTCACGCAGAACGTTTCTTGCCGGCACTGCAAGTCTCGGTTTGGCGCCTTCGATAGCGCAGGCCGCGCGAAGCGATGCGTTGGCGCAAGGCTTTGTCAGCCCGCCCGACACCGCCAAGCCGCGCGTGTGGTGGCACTGGATGAACGGCAACATCACCCAAGAGGGCATTGCTCAAGATCTTGCGTGGATGAAACGCGTGGGCATTGGCGGCGTGCAAAATTTCGACGCCGCTTTGGCCACGCCTCAAGTTGTGCCAGAGCGCTTGGTCTACATGACGCCTGCGTGGAAGGCGGCTTTTCGTTTCGCGGTTACACGCGCTGATCAGCTCGGTTTAGAATTCGCAATCGCATCCTCGCCGGGTTGGTCGGAGACCGGCGGGCCGTGGGTGGAACCACGCAACGGCATGAAGAAACTGGTGTGGAGCGAAGTGGAGCTGCCGGGCGGCGCGCATTTTTCCGGCGCGTTGCCTGCGCCGCCAAACCAGACGGGGCCATTTCAGAATCTTCCCGAGCAAGGCACGTTCGGCATGCTGAGCCGCGATGGGGCTGCGCGGCAATTCTATGCCGATGTTGCGGTGCTGGCTTATCCGGTGACCGCGCGACAGGGTGCGCTCACGCCGCGCACCGCCAGCGCCAACGGCGCGGCAATCGACGCCAATGTTCTGAATGGCGATTTGTCGAGCGGCATCGCCTTCCCAGGGCCCACGCCAGCCGGCGAGGGGCATGTGCAACTGGATTTTGCGCAAACACAATCCGTGGCCAGCGCAACCTTGTGCGCCACCTTCGTCACCAGCGGGCCGTTCAGCGCCCCCGTTGCGGCCCGCCTAGAAGTGAGCACTGACGCGGCGACGTGGCGCGCCGTGGCTGAGACCGATCTTGGTCCAGTGCCGGCGACGCTAAGCTTCGCGCCGGTGCGTGGCAAACATTTCCGCTTGGCGTTTTTCAACCGGCCAAGCGAAAACAATCAGGCCATCGCAGACATGGCGCCGGGCGCGGATCTGCCGGCTATGATCGCCAGCATCGCGGGATCGATGCGCCCGACGGCGCCGCAACTCGTGCAATTCGAAGTCTTCGAAACACCGCGTATCACCGCATTCGAAAAGAAAGCCGGCTTCGACGTCGCGATGGATTATTTCGCGCTCGACGCCGCCACTGGCGGCGAAATCAACGGCGTTGATCCAAGTGCGGTTGTCGACATCAGCGCCCACATGAGCGCGGACGGACGCTTGAATTGGACCCCGCCCGCCGGGCGCTGGAAGGTATTGCGCCTGGGCTATTCGTTGACAGGAAAAAAGAACCATCCCGCGCCGCCAGAAGCGACGGGACTTGAAGTCGACAAGTTCGATGCAAGCGCGGTCGAGGCTTACGTCAACACCTATCTCGATATGTACCGCGACGCCGCCGGCGCCGACATGATGGGCGCGCGCGGCGTCCGCGCGCTGTTGACAGACAGCACCGAGGTTGGTCCGGCCAATTGGACACCGACGCTTCTGCAAGAATTCCAGCAGCGGCGCGGTTACGATGCGCGTCCGTATTTGCCCGCTCTGACCGGTGCGATCATCGGCTCGCGCGCGCAGAGCGATAGGTTCTTATTCGACTTCCGCGCCACGTTGGCCGAGCTGCACGCAAGCGCCCATTACGGCACCATCGCCAGGGTCGCGCATCAACGCGGGCTCATTGTCTATGGCGAGTCGTTGGAGGGCGGCCGCAATGTGTTGGGCGATGATCTGGACATGCGCGCCAGCGCCGACGTGCCGATGTCGGCGATGTGGTCTTATCGCACCGCGCCGAGACCAACCTATATCACTGACGACCGGGGTGCGGCGTCGATCTCTCACCTACGCGGTGGAACTTACGTCGCTTGCGAGTCGCTTACTTCCGTTGGGCAGCCGTGGAATCATTGCCCGCGCGATCTGCAGCCGATGATCGACAGCATCTTTTTGAATGGCGTCAACCGGCCCGTCATTCATACCTCGCCGCACCAACCGACCGAACAGGCGCCGGGAATTAGCCTCAGCATTTTCGGGCAATATTTCACGCGCCACGAAACCTGGGCGGAGATGGCCAAACCATGGGTCGACTACATCGCCCGCAATTCGTACTTGCTGCAGCAAGGCCGCAACGTTGCCGACGTGGCTTACTTCTATGGCGAAGACACCCCGATTGGACCCCAGGCGGCCCATGGGTACCCCGATGATGTGCCGACCCACTACGCGTACGATTTCGTCAGCGCACATGCGCTCACCAGCATGCTTTCGGTGGATGCGGGCGAGGTGGTGAGCACGGGCGGCGCGCGTTACAAGGTGATCTACCTCAATCGCTACACCACGCACATGACTTTGCCAGTGTTGCGTAAGCTCGCGGCCTTGGCCGAAGCCGGCGCGACCATTGTCGGCGACGCGCCGCAGGTGTCGCCCGGTCTGCATGATGATGCACAAGAGTTCTCGACGTTGGTCAGCCGGCTTTGGGCCGGCGGCGCGGTAACCCGTGTCGGCGCCGGACGGGTATTCAGCGGCCGTGACGTCGAAGCGGCGTTGGCGCAAATCTCCGTGCCGCCGGACATGAGTGACGGCCATGAAGATCGCGCGCTGCAATTCGTGCATCGTCGTTTGAGCGACGGCGATCTCTACTTTGTGAGCAATCGCACCGGCGAGGCCCAACGCCGCGAAGTGAGATTCCGCAGTCAGGGCAAAGCCGCGCAATTCTGGCGCGCCGATACGGGCGTCATCGAGGATGCAAGCTTTCGTCACGACGGCGATCACACTTTGACGCCGCTGGATCTCTTGCCGCACCAATCGGTTTTTGTGGTGTTCCGTACACCATCGCCTGAGCCCTCGCGGACGATCGCGCCGGTCAATCTCAGCCAGATTGCGGAGATCGATGGCCCCTGGACCGTGGCGTTTCAGGCAGATCGTGGCGCGCCGGCGCAGATTGCGCTGCCGCACTTAGCCTCGCTCTCCGCTCAGGAAGATGCCGGAGTCAAATATTTCTCCGGCATTGCCACCTACACCAAGTCGGTGGATGTGCCGCGGGCGCGCGGCGCGCGTGCGCTTTGGCTGGATCTGGGCGCGGTTGGCGACATCGCCGAAGTGCGCGTCAACGGACGGTTTGCCGGGACCGCGTGGAAAGCGCCTTATCGTCTCGATATCGCGCCGTTTGTTCGCGCTGGCGCCAACAGCATCGAGGTTCGCGTCGCCAATCTTTGGGCCAATCGCTTGATTGGCGACCAACAGCCAGGCGCGACCAAGATCGCTTTCACCACGGTGCCGACCTTCACCGCGCAAGCGCCGCTGCGGCCTTCTGGACTGATCGGACCGGTGACCCTTTGGACGCAAAGCTGACCGCAAGCTGAGGAGAGATTCGTATGCGATTTGTTTGGATGTGCGCTGCGGCTGCGGCATTTGTCGTAAGCACGGTGCCGGCGCGCGCCGATGACGCACCGGCGTCCGATACGCTGCAACTGGTCACCACGCGCGGCATCGTGGCGACGGTGGGCGGCATGGATTTGCCGGTCGAATTCAGCGCTGACCATCGCTTCAGCATGCTGAATGGCGCAATCGCCGGCGCCTGGCGCGTTGATGCGACCAAGCTTTGTCTCAAAGGCGATAGCGACGCCGCAGAGAGCTGCACTGAATATCCGCTCGGCAAGCGATCGGGCGACAGTTTTGTCGTACAGGCCGCACAAGGTCCGATGACGGTGCGCATACGCTGAGTGGCGCGGCGCGGGCGCGCGTTTGGCGCAGCCGCACGCTGCGCACCGCCAGGCAAGCGGCTTCCGCGGTGTGATCTGCCGGGGGCGCTGAGGATCACAAGACACAAGGAGAAGACCGGTGGCGCCAGTGATGAGCAACCTGTTAGGCCGCCGTCGCATGCTGCGCGATGGCGCTGCGCTGTTTGCGCTGGCCGCGACCGGCGCTTGCGCCACCCCCAGCGCCGGCGCGGATTTCGACTGGGCGCGTGCATCACCGCTCATCGATGACAACGGCAGGACGCGTATTCACGAAGCCATCGCTGCGCCAATCCAAGAAAAATTGATACTTGGGGCCGTGACATCGATCGCAC
This sequence comes from Terricaulis sp., assembly GCA_047601265.1. Lineage (GTDB taxonomy): Bacteria > Pseudomonadota > Alphaproteobacteria > Caulobacterales > Aquidulcibacteraceae > Vitreimonas. Next base: position 1,718,510 of record JASGJR010000001.1, on the reverse strand, counting down.
GCCCAGATGCGTTGCTTTGGTATGAAGCAGATGGCGCAAAAGATTTCCCGGCACTGACGCCGATGCCGCGCGACGCCATTTTTAATATGATGTCGAGCACCAAGGTCGTCACCAGCGTCGCCGTGCTGCAATTGATGGAGCAGGGCAAACTTTCGCTCGATGATCGCGTCAGTCGTTTCATTCCAAGCTTCGCCAATCCGCGCGTGGCGATTGCGCCTGAAGGCTGGCAACAAGCGGCGGCCGACCCTGCGTTGCGCCCAGCTATCGCAGCGCAGGTGCGCGTCGTGCCCGCCCAACGCGAAATTACGATCAAGGATCTGCTGACGCACACGGCCGGTTTGTCTGCAGCCTATGGTTTGGGGGCGGGACCGGGGTCGTTGGTCAACACCAGCGTGCCGGGGTCACGGCAAACAACGTTGGCCGAGCGCATTCCAAAACTCGGCGCCTTAGCGCTCGACTTCCAACCGGGGTCGCGGTTTGGGTATTCACCACTCGACGGCATGGACACGCTTTTGCGCGTTGTCGAAATCGCCTCCGGGCAGGACGCGGATGCTTATTTGCGTCAACATCTCTTCGAGCCCCTCCAGATGGGCGATACATATTTCAGCGTGCCGGTTGAGAAGCAGGCGCGCGTGTTGAAGCTGTACGGCGTCGACAATGGCGTGTTTAGCGAGCAGGAGCCTCTGCTCGGCACTGGGCCCACCACCTACTTCTCGGGCGGCGCGGGGCTCTTAAGCACGGTGCATGATTTCACTAACTTGCATCTGATGCTGCTCAATCGCGGAAGTTTCAAAACACAGCGTCTCCTGCGCGCCGAGACCGTCGAACTGATGACCACCAATCATGTCGGGACGATGTACGCAGATTGGGTGCCCATGCTGTCGCGGGGCATGGGATTTGGTTTGGGCGTGGGCATTGTCGTGGACGAAGCGACAACCGTCACCGGTCGTGGGCGCGGCGCATTTGGTTGGGGCGGCGGATATGGCACCGAGGCCTGGGTCGAAACAGAACTCAACCTGGTCGCTTGCCATTTTGTCCAGAACGGCTCGCCGCGGCCGCCGGGACCTGCGCCTGCATTCGCGCGCGCGCTTCGCCAGGTCCTGAGAGCCTGAGCGCCACAGTGTGGAGCGTGTTTTGGATGCTGCGTGCGAAAAGGGGAGAAGCGTTATGCTGAGACGTTCAGTTCGGGTGTGGGCTTCGACAGTTTTGGCGTTTGCCTTGGCCGCCTGCGCAGCACCTGAGATTTCTCACGACGGCGCGCGCGCCCCGGCGCCGGCCGAAATCGAGGCCCGTGTCCAGCGCGGCGATGCAGAAGCTGCGTGCGCAGCGCTGCTGCACACCGAGGTCGGCGGCGGGGTCATCAATGGCGCACACCATATCGCACAGGGCGCTGCGTACGGTGAAGGCGCGGCCGCGGCTTTGCACTTGCAAGCGCCGGCTGATTTTTGCCGGGTCACCGCCACGCTGCACCCTGTCGCTAATTCCGAGATTCAAGTGGAGGTGTGGCTTCCCGATTCTTGGAATCGCAAATTTCTCGCGGTCGGCGGCGGCGGCTTCAGCGGCGGGCTTGCGAGCGCATCGGCGAGTTTACGCCCGGCGCTTGGCGGCGGCTACGTTGCTGCCGCCACCGACGTTGGTCATCCCGAAAGTTACGGCGCGGCCTGGGCGTTGAATCAGCCCGAGCGCATTACTGACTGGGCCCATCGCGGCAATCACTTGACTGCTGTTTTCGCGCGCGCGTTGATCTCTGCTTATTATTCGCAGCCGCTGCAGCGTGCATATTTTCAAGGCTGCTCCAATGGCGGGCGTGACGCCTTGATGGAAGCGCGCCGTTATCCCGACGACTATGACGGCATTATCGCCGGCGCGCCGGCTGCGAATTGGACGGCCATGGCCGCCAGCTTCGTCGACAGTTTCCGCACGCTCTATGCAACGCCTGGGGCGGCAAACCTGCCGTCTAAAGTCGGCTTGATCGGCAACGCCGTGCGCGCCCAATGCGACGCGCAAGACGGTGTGAGCGATGGTATCATCAATGATCCACGCGCCTGTGCGTTCGACCCGGCGCGGCTCCAGTGCACTGCAGGCGACGCGCCGACGTGTTTGACGGCGGCGGAAGTCGCGGGGTTACGCAGGGTCTATGCGGGCGCGCACTTGCGCAATGGCGTCTCAGTTTATCCAGGCTTCTCCGTGGGTGGGGAGGATATTCCCGAGAACGCTTTGGGCTGGCGCAATTCTGGCAACGACGGCGCCGGCGCGCTGGGCCAGGAATTCTTTCGCAACATGGTTTTTTCCGACGCACACTGGAGTGACGCGCAATTCGATTTCGATCGCGACTACGCCGTCGCCAGGCAACGTTTGGGGCCGGTCGTGGACGCGGTCGATCCCGACATCAGCGCCTTTGTCCGCCGCGGCGGCAAACTGATCCTGTTTCACGGCTGGGCCGATGGGCTCATCCCGCCTGAAGCGACGCTGCGCTATTATCAAAGCGTTCAACAGCGCATCGGCGCGGCAACGTCGGCGCATGTGCGTCTGTTTATGGCGCCTGGGATGGGCCATTGTTTTTCCGGACCTGGACCCAACAATTTCGACATGCTGTCCGAGATCGATCGCTGGAGCGAAACCGGGACAGCGCCCGACCGCGTAATCGCCACCAAATATGACAACGACTTGATGGCCATGCTGGGCGCGCCTGCCCATGCGTTGCGCACGCGTCCTTTGTGCGCGTGGCCGAAGCGCGCCCACTATAACGGCTCGGGATCGAGCGACGACGCCGCTAATTTCAGCTGTCGTTAGCACGGAAAAAAGGGCCGCGCGTCAGCCGCGCGGCCCTAGTGGGGAGGAGAACGCCCTCGCAGGCGTGGTTGGCGGCAGATCAAGCGAGCCTGATCGCGCGCAACGCTGTGATGCGCTTGCCAGCGCATGTTCAAGCGGTCTGGCTGAGCGCCGCCATGACCCAGTGTTCAAATTCTTCCGCGTGCGGAGAACCGGCGCCGCCGCCGGTTGCGGTACAGATCATCCATACCGCTGCGACGCCGGTGTTGGGATCGACCCACAAGTGCGTGCCATAGGCGCCGCTCCAACCGAAGGCGCCGCGATTGAGCGCTGAGTGCGCCGCCTCTGGATCACCCATGACACGCACGCCTAATCCCCACGCCAGACCCGGCGATAGTCCTGGGAAATTAGGCGCCAATTGCTGACTGCGCATGGCCGCTACGGCTGCGGCGGAGAGCACGCGGACATTGCCTCGCGCACCGTGATTGGCGAGCATCTGCGCCAAGCGCAACATGTCGTCGGCGCTGGCGTAGAGCCCGCCGCCGCCGGCGGGATAGGCGGGCATGGCAAACGGCGCCGTCGCTGGCTGCAATTGTCCATCGTGCTCGCCATAGAGCTTGGCGATACGCCGCCTTTGCGCCGGCGTCGGCGAGAACGTGGCGTCGTGCATGCCAAGCGGGTCAAACACGCGCGCACGCAAGAACGCCGCATAATCTTGGCCGGAGGTGACTTCGATCGTCCGCGCCAGAATGTCGAAGCCGTCGAAGGCGCTATATTGCCAACGCGTCCCCGGCCTAATGGAGGGATGCTTTTCAGCGAGTTGCTGAACGCGTTGCGCCAGCGTCAGGTCTGGCGTGGCTGGCGGGATCGAGCCGAAGACGCCAAAGCCGCTGGTGTGGGTGAGCAAATGGCGCACGGTCACCGGCGCGCCCTCGAGTTCATAGCCGGCGAGTTCCGGAAGATATTGGCGCACCGGGGCGTCGAGATTGATCTTGCCTTCGTCAACCAAGACCATAACGCCGACGGCGGTCACAACTTTCGTCAGCGACATTTGTGGAAAGAGCGTATCGCGGCGCATGGGCGTCGCTGCGCCGATGTCGGCGTATCCGACCGCCGCCTCGTGCAGCACCGCGTCGCCCCGCGCAATCGCGAAAACCGTGCCGGCGTAACGATGCGCACTCACACGGCTTGCGACGGCCGCGTCGATCTGGCGCCAAGCGGTGCGGGGTGGATTGGTTTGAGGCGAACGTTGCCCTGTCGCGCACGCCCCAAGCAGCGAAATCGCCAGGCCGGCGGCTAACGCACGTCGGTTCATCATGTCTCGCACCGGCCAAGCCTCCGTTTTGATTGAGAATGATGTATTGAGATTGGTAATGAGGGATTGGCGTTCTAGCGCTGAAACCCTCCAATCTCAAGCGTGGGCGCGCGAAGAGCGGCTCGTCGCGGCCGCGTTTGGCGACAGAGGAAGGGTCTTATATAATCGACTTGACGCATTTTGCATCATATACAATCTCATCGCGCCCTTCGCCTGTTGAATAGGCGTGGGCGACCGGGGAGGCGAAGTGTCGAATAACCCTGCGCGCCCCTACGATTATCAACACGCGTTCACACGGTTTAATTTGGCGCGTGCGCGAGCTGATGTGCTTGGTCGATTTCATGGCCGGGTCAATGCGGCGACGCTCTGTTGCGATCGTCACTGCGGTGCTCGCAGACCGGCGCTTATTTACGAGCAGGCCGATGGCCAAAGTCGCACGATTAGCTTCGAGGCGTTGCGCGATCAATCGAGCCGCGTCGCCAATGTGCTAATGGCGCACGGCGTGCAGCCGGGCGATCGCGTTGCAGGCTTGTTGCCGCGTGTGCCGGAATTGCTGGCGATTATCCTTGGTGTTTGGCGCGTCGGCGCAGTCTATCAGCCGCTCTTCACTGCTTTCGGGCCAAAGGCGATCGAGCAACGACTGAACCAATCTGGCGCCAAATTGGTCGTCACAAACAAGACCTATCGCGAAAAACTGTGCGGCATTCAAACGAGCGCTCAGATTGCGACTTTCACAGAGGCGAAAAACCAAACTCTGCCGGAGGGCGATGTCGATTTTCAAGCTGAGATGAACCGCGCGCAGACGCGTTTTCAAGCCGTACCGCGCCAGCTCGACGACCCCTTTCTAATCATGTTTACGTCGGGCACGACGGGCGCTGCAAAACCGTTGCTGGCGCCGCTGAAGGCGATCGTCGCGTTCGTCGGCTATATGCGCGACGCGGTGGATTTGCGCCCCAAGGACAAGTTTTGGAACATCGCCGACCCGGGTTGGGCGTACGGTCTCTACTATGCGGTGACTGGACCGCTCGCCATGGGCCACGCCACCCTTTTCTATGATGGCGGCTTCACCGCAGAGAGCACTGTGCGCGTGATCAAGAAGCACGCGATCACTAATCTCGCGGGTTCGCCAACCGCCTTTCGCTTGGTGATGGCCGCGGGCGCGCCTGCTGTTGCGGGCATCAAGGGCCAATTGCGCGCCGTGAGCAGCGCAGGCGAGCCGCTCAATCCGGAGGTCGTGCGATGGTTTGGCGAACATCTCGACGTCGCGATTTACGATCACTACGGGCAGACTGAATTGGGCATGGTGGTGTGCAACCACCATCGTTTGCGTCACGACGTGCATCTGGGGGCTGCGGGCTTTGCCGTGCCGGGTCATCGCGTGGTGGTGGTCGATTCCGAACTTCGCGAATTGGCGCCGGGTCTGCCGGGAACGCTTGCGCTCGATCGCCGTGCGTCGCCGCTCATGTGGTTTAAGGGCTACGAGGGTGTCTCCACGTCGGCGTTGCAAGGAAACTACTACCTGAGCGGCGACACAGTCGAACTCAATCAGGACGGCTCCATCTCCTTCGTCGGCCGAGCCGACGACGTCATCACCTCCGCGGGCTATCGCATCGGTCCGTTCGAAGTGGAAAGCGCGCTCTTAGAGCATCCGGCCGTGATTGAGGCCGCAGTTGTTGGAAAGCCTGATGCGGAGCGTACTGAAATCGTCAAAGCCTTTGTTGTGCTAGCGGGGGACACACAAGCATCGCCAGCGCTCGCCGAGGAATTGCAAACTTACGTTCGCAAGCGATTGTCGGCGCACGCGTATCCGCGCGAAGTCGAATTCATCGCCGCGTTGCCGAAAACCCCAAGTGGCAAGATCCAGCGTTTTTTGTTGCGCAATCAGGAAACAGCCAAGATCCAAACGGAGCGACAACACACATGATCAGGCATGAGCGAACATTTTCTCGCCGCCGTCTCCTCGCAACCGCTTGCGGCGCCTCGGCGTTTGCGGTCACGGGTTGCGCAAATACGCCGCATCAGTCCGCCTGCGCCGGGCGCGGATTTCGTTACGCGGTGTCCGTCAGCCCATTCACCGAAGCGGTGTTGGCGCAATGCGCGCTGAGCGATGGCCAGACGCAGGCCACGACGGTCATGGATGTGCAAAAGATCTTCAACCGTCACGGCGCAACCGAAGTCTATCAGCGCATCGCCACCAAGCGACACGCCACAGACGGCAATCAGATCGATCACGGACTCGATCGCGGCCTTGAGCGTGCGCGCTTAGCGCGTGACCTCTCTATGCCATTCAATCCAGAGATCGGCACCTTTGCGCACTACGGTGATGTGGCTTACCACCAAGAGGCGCCCGATTTCTCCGACTTTGCGTCGATACACTTGCCCGCGCAGCGTTGGACCGACCTCACCATCGAACAGATGCTCGATCCGCTACGCGCTTACGGCGCGTTGGTGGCGCGCGAAATCCTTGCCACCGGCGTCACCGTCAATGTGTGGGACATCGGCAACGAAGTCGAAATGGGCATGACGGGCGTTGCTGTGCGGCCGCTGGTGCGGGCCGAAGACTATGTGGCTCCCGATAATGTCGATCCGGAACTGGGTCGCCGCTCGGTGATGGAGCTCATTCAATCCAGCGAAAGCGATCGTATTAGTTGGTCGCGCACGCATCTTTGGCCTCATATCGGTCAGCTGGCAGGCGCCGTCGCCCAAGGCATTCGCTCCGTCGATCGCCACGCGCGTTTCAGCACACACATCTCAAGCTTCGGACAAAAGACGCCGACGATCGCGGCGGCATTCTGGGACACGCTACGCGAGAATGGCTATTTGCCGGATCATTTGGGATGCTCGTTCTGGGGGCTGCAAGGGTCTAGCATGTATGGGCCCAGCGACACCCTTGCTTGGTTGCGAGATACCGCGAGCGCACTCAAACAGCGCTTTGATCGGCCGATGTTTTTGGCCGAGTACGGATATCCAAGCGCGCACATGCCGCCGCCTTTCACCTGGAATGATCTTCAACCAGGCTATGGTCAGGACGAAGACGGCCAATTCCACTACACGCGCGACGTGATCGCCTGGGCGCTGGAAAGCGGCGCTATCAGCGGTGTGCGTCCTTGGGCGCCGGATTATTGCACCAGCCCAGGCTGGGGACCGATGGCTTGGTTCAGGCGCGATGGCGCCACTGCCGTCGCACGTCCGGTGCTTGATTCGCTCGCTGCCGCAGTGCGCCAATGCCAGAACGCGCCAGCCTCTTGAGCGCCGCAAGCGAGGAGGGCGGGCAGATGCACAGCGTTACGGCGTTTCGCATGCAGTTGAAGCCAGGGTGCAGAGCCGAATATGAGCGTCGCCACGATGCGCTTTGGCCTGAACTCGCCGCGGTGCTCGAAGCCGCCGGCGTGTTTGACTATTGGATCTTCTTCGACCCGGAGACGCTCGCGCTCTTCGCCTTTCTGCGTTTGCGCGACACAGGCCAGCGTGAAACGCTCGCCAATAATCCTGTCGTCCGCAGATGGTGGGACCATATGGCCGAGCTGATGGACACCCACGCTGACAACCGCCCGGTGGAATGGCCGTTGGAGCGTGTGTTTCACTTTCCTGGCGCTCACGCCGAGACCTGAGCGATACGCGCTGCGGCTAACGCGTCGCCGGCGCGGTAGCGGTCTCCACGCTTTGGTCGTCTTGATTGTGCAACGCGTCGAGTTCTTCGAGCGATTTGCCTTCGTTGCGCGGCGCCCAGATCGTGCCAATGAGACCGCTCACCACCAAAAAGCCGGTCAAAATCCACGCCAGTGTGTGAAAACCGGTCGCGGTGAGCACTGGCACGAAGAAGCTCCAAAAGCCGAGCGCGATACGCACCACCGCGAAGGTGACGCCCTGGGCAGTGCTGCGCACCATGGTGGGGAAGAGTTCAGCGCTCCACAACTGAAAGAAAGATTGTGCGCCGATGCCGCTGGCAAGGGCCATGATCGTCAGGTGCGCCATGGCGATCGGCAACGTCAGGGGAAACACGGCAAACAGTGACATGCCGACGACTTGGGCGAGTGCGCTGATAGCGAACAAGAGTCGTTGATTCACGCGATCAGCGAGGCGCATGAAAATGAAGAGCAACGAAGCGATGCCGAGTGCGAAATAGCCGGCCTGCAGCGCGACGCTGACGGCCTGACTTTGGTTGCCCACGGTGCGCAGAATGTAAGGCAAGAAAAAGCCGTTGGTGCCTGCCCAAAGATTCCACATGCCGTACATGCCAATGAGAAACGCCATCGAGCCGATATGACGTGGCTTCAAGAGCGTGCGCCATGACGCAGCCCGCGCAGCGCCGCCGTTCTGCAGGCTCTTTTCCTTCGCGTCCTCCCAGCGCCTCGACTCCTTCATGCGCGCGCGCAGAAAGGTGAGCGCTAGCGCCAGTATCGCCAAGTGCGCAAAGACAATGCGCGCGCCGAGCAGTCCGAGCGGCGCCAGTACAAAAAACAACACGAGCACGACCACCGGGCCCAAGTACCAAAGCACCTGCGCAACGCCGCTATGCTTGGCGCGCTCGCGGTCCGGGGCCTCTTCGGCGATCAGCGACCAAGAGGCTGGGATGTCGGCGCCGACCGCCAGTCCCACCAAGACAAAGCCGATGACCAGCATCCAAGGCTGGGTCGCGAACACCAGCCACAACATGCCGAACGCATAGAACAGCATGTCATATTGGTAGATGCGTTTGCGTCCGTAACGGTCGCACAAGCGCCCCCCGATCAAGGCGCCGACGCCCGCGGAAATGGCGTTGGCGCTGAAGGCGCCCAAAATGCCTAAAAATGAAGGACTGAGATTGTAAGCGCTCGCCCACATGGCGAGCGCGGCCGACCCCGAGACGATCGAGCCCGCGTCAATGTAATTGGCGAGCCCAGCGAGGATAGTATTACGCCACCGGTGCGACGCCTCGGGAGATGATGCGTGCGTAGTCGTGGCTTCCCGCGATGCCATGGGAGCGCTCCTTATCGTGTTTCCATCCCACCGCGGTCGCGTCGAGGCGATACGGCATGAGCGATCTTGATTGCATATAGAGCAGGGCGGCGCAACGCGGTGAGGTACGCGAAATAGTAGATGGATTAAGTGCGCTCTTCGCGGACGCACGGGCGATTTGCGGCAGATCGCCCCCGTAACCCTCGCTTCATATCAATCAAATCTGATCGAATACAATCAGTATGCGTCTTGACTGATCGTTATTGATGACTGAATAGTGACGCAAGCGGATGTGAGGATCCGTTGGGGTCCGTCAGCGGGCGCAAGTCTCGCGGCGTTTCCCTTGGCAGTGGTGGCAGGGAGGCCCCGGTATGACGTCTTCAAAGAATACGTTCGTGCGTGCGCTATTGTGGGGCGGCGCTGCGCTTTCTGTGTTGGGCGCGGCCGCGTCGCCGGCCATGGCGCAGGACCAACCGCAAGCATCTCCGGACACCACCGAGGAGGTGGTTGTCACCGGCACCCTCATCCGCGGCGTAGCGCCTCCAGGCGCTGACGTTCTCACCGTCAACAGCGAAGACATCACTGCAAGCGGTGCGAGCCGCGTCTCGGATGTGCTGACCGACGTGCCGCAGATCACCAGCAACTTCAACCATCTGCCGACGTTTCAGGCCGCCGGCATCATGGTCAACCGTCCCGATATTCGAAATCTCACTGGGGCTTCGGCGGCGTCGACCACGTTGGTGCTGATGGATGGACACAGGATGACGCCGGTTGGCGGCTTCTCGGCGGCCGATCCCGACGTCATTCCACCTTCGCTCTTGCAGCGCGTCGAAATCGTGCCTGACGGCGGCTCATCGACCTACGGTGCGGACGCTGTTGCGGGCGTGCTCAATTTCATCACCAAGCGCCGTTTCGATGGCGTCGACTTTAGCGGCCATTATGGCAGCGCCGACGCGTACAACACCTACGATGCCTCGCTGACTGTGGGTAGACAGTGGGATACCGGATCGCTGTTTGGGTCCTACACCTACGCGCACCACGATCCGATCTTCAATCGCGATCGCTCCTACATCGTCGAAACCGCGCCCAACGTTGGCGCTTGTCCGCATGGAACGGTGTACAATGCCAGCGGCTCGGCCGTACTGGCGCCGACACCGTTCGTGCCGTGCAGCGTTGTCGATGACGGCACGCTGTTTCCTGAAGAAACCCGGCAATCGATCTTTGTGGGCTTCAATCAAGATCTCTCCGAGAACGTTACCTTCAACCTGAGTGCGTTCCATACCCAACGCGACGCCGTCGGGCACGTTGACCTCGATGACGGCCGCGCGGTGGCGACGGTGTGCTCGCCGTTGCTTGGTGCTGCATGTGCGGCCGCTGGCGGCACGCTCTATCCGCTTTTCACCTCGGTTGGCGGCGAACTTGCTCAACAAGTTCGCTTCTCATTCCACGACGTTGAGAGCAATCGCTCCACCAACACGCTCGAAGTCTACCAGATCACCCCCGAACTCACGGTTCGGCTCAATGGCGATTGGCAAGTACGCGCACTGGGTAGCTGGGGCGCCTCCAGAACCACGGGCCGGTCCCCAACATTCAACCAGACCGCGCTCACCGCGGCGATCGCTGCCGGCGATCTCAACGTCTATGACGTCGACAGCACCGATCCGACCGTCCTGCAGGGCGTGTTCGCCAATCAGTTCGTGCAATATCGTCAACAGCTTTGGGACGGACGCATCATCGCTGACGGCTCGCTATTCGATTTGCCGGGTGGGGCGGTCAAACTCGCTGTCGGCGGCGAATTCCAAGATGAATTGTTCAGGGGCAGCTTCCAAACCATCGCCCGCCAAGACGAAGCCAGCGCCCGCGTTGCGAGCGGAGATCGCACGGTGGATTCCGCTTTTGCCGAACTCAATCTACCAGTTGTGGGCGAGGGCAATCGCTTGCCGCTCGTTTACTCTCTGACGCTTGCCGCCTCAACGCGATGGGATTCTTATTCCGACGTCGGCGACACCACCAATCCAAAAATTGGCCTGACCTATCAGCCAATGGACTGGATCAACGTGCGCGCCGCCTGGGGGGAATCGTTCACCGCGCCGGCCATGGGTGATTTGCACGCACCCGACTCTGCGCATCGTCGTCGTGCCAAACAGCACGCTGGCGTTTCTCGACCCCACCCTGGGCGCCAGCCTCTTCAGTTATTTCCTGCGACCCACGGTGGCGATCGTCGGAGGCAACCCAGATCTCCAACCGCAAACCGCAAAGACGCTCTCGGTCGGCTTTGACGTCGCACCGCCGATCGTGCCGGGACTGCGGTTCGGCGTTACCTATTACAAAGTCGAGATCAAGGATCAGTTCAATCTCGTCGCTGGCGCCATCACCCAGCTCTTCACCAATCCGGCGCTCGCGTCGTTCTTCATTCGCGATCCCACGCTTGCGCAGGTCGCCCCCATCGCCGGCGCGCTTCCGGTCGAAGGCCCGCCACTGTCTTCGGTGTTCAGCGGCGCCGGGCCCGCTTATTATATCGACCTTCGCCGCCACAATCTCGGCCTCGCCAACCAAGACGGCGTTGATTTCTCGCTGAGCTATTCGCATCCGGCGCCGTTCGGCAGCTTCAACGCATCGGTGGCTGGCACTTACATTCTCGGCCGTGAAGAATCGCCGCTCGCAGGCAATCCGTTCACTGACGTCATCCATCACGATATCAGCCGCCTTGCCGTTTCGACCGCGGTCGGCGCCGACATTGGGGACTGGACGACGCGGCTGACTTGGAATCATTCGGCCGGATACTCGCTGTCTTCGCCGGCCGCGGGGACCGCCGGCCCGCCGCAGACTAAGGTCGATGCGTTCGATACCGTCGATTTCTTCCTGTCGTACAACTTCCAAGGCGACGATTGGCGTAAAGATCTGTCGTTGACGCTCAACGTCAACAATATCCTGGATCAGGACCCGCCGTTCTATAACGGCACCCAGACGTTGAGTTCAGCCAGCGGCTATATCAACGGCGGCACCGTCGGGCGTCTGATTGAAGTCGGACTGCACAAGAACTTCTAGCGTCGCGTAAAGCGCAGCTGCGCAAGAGGGCGCTCGCGGTGATGCCGCGAGCGCCTTTCTTGTGGCGCCTATTCGAACTCGTCCAACGACCACTCGTCGCGCCACGCGATGTAGGGGCGACCATCGTGGAATTGGATGGGCAGCCAGATCTGCGTCGCGACTGAGGTGTTGGTGCCGGAAATATTTAGGATCGGCGCCATCAAGGCTTGCTCTCTCGGCGTCAGCGTCTCTGGAGGATGCATGAACGCCTTGCGGAAAGCGCTGCGGACATCACGGGAGTCTTGGCCGCTCTCAAAACTAGGACCCGACAGCGACGGCAGCCATCGGTCGGCGATCGCGATGTACAGATCCTTTTTGGCCGGGTGCTTGAACACGCTGCTGATTTGCGAATTGAATGACGTCTCTGAGCGGTCGCCACGATAAAGCTGGCCTAAGGTTGTCCAGGGGCCATGATAAGTGTCGGCAACTGCAATTTCGGATGGATTTGGATAATAGCCGGTTGTGCCCGATGTCGCCAAATAGTGCTTGTGATTGCGTACAAAATAGGCCGGTCCCTCGCGTACGAAAGGCGGACTGACGCGCGGAAAATGGGTGGAGTAATAGCCGGTAAAGGCGGTGTAATCGTCACTGAGATCGGCGCAAATCAGTTCTGAATGAACGCGCTCGAAATACATGTAGGCTTTGGCGTCGTCTGGACTGACCACGAGATCGAAGTCGCCCGCACCCATTCCGAGGGGACGTATGCCGGTTGCGATCAACCTGTAGGGGCCGGTTATCGCATCTGCCTGCAACACGGTGCGCGTTTGGGTGTCGGTCTCCATGGTCTTCAGCCAGCACACGAACTTCCTGGTGCGCGGGTTGAAGATGATGTGCGGGCGTTCGGTGAAACGTCGCGGATTGAGAGGTGAGCGTTCGTCGTTGATGGCGGGCGGGATGATAATGCCCGCATCATCCCAATTGTAGAGATCGCGCGACGTGTAACACCGCACCCCCCAGTGCCAAACGCCGTCATTGCCGACCGTGTGCTCCTTGTTTTCTCCGTACCAATAAAAGAGTTCGCCAACCTTCAGGATCGATCCACCATGGACATAGAGCGGGCGCCCCGCCGTATCTGTCCAAACGCGTCCTGGCGTAAATGATGCGCGCGGCGCAGCGGTTGCTGGCGCCGGCGCCGTGACTATTCCCAGGGCCCCGGCGGCAAGAACTGATCTGCGTGAAACCTGCATCGGGCTATCCCCAAGAGCGCTGGCGCAGCCTAGCCAATGGCAACTATGATCAACATAGATATTTATGCTTCATGATTGATCATATGGGGAGACGTAGTGTCATGAATGGCGCCGCCACCGCCGACAAGGATTGCGATCACACGGTTGCGGCGGTGGAGTTGCGGGCCCGCGCTTGGTCGGATTCGCTGTGTCTTGGTGAGCGAATGCCCGCGTTGAGCTGGCGGCTCGCTACGACTTCCGCGCCGGCGCGCCAGCTTGCCTATGAGCTGCAGATCGCCAGTGATGTGTTGTTCACCTGTGACGTTGCAAGCAGCGGCGAGGTTGCTTCGAAATCGCCAATCGCGGCGGCTTGGCCCGCCTCTGCGCTGGAAAGCCGTGAGGTGCGTTGGGCGCGCGTGCGTGCCCGTACGGATGGTGGATGGACCACATGGAGTACACCGCTGCGGGTCGAAGCAGGGCTGCTTGAGCGCCAAGATTGGCGCGCCCGTCCCATTAGCCCGCGCGCCAACGCGCATCAGAGCGTCCCGCCGCGTTCCGCCGCTCTACTCCGCCGGCTATTCACGTTGACGAAGCCAATCGAAAGTGCGCGGCTTTACGTGAGCGCGCTTGGCGCACATGAAACATGGATCAACGGTGTGCGCGTCGGTAAGGCGCTGCTGGCGCCTGGTTGGACCGCGTATAAATCGCGCTTGCTCTACGATGCCTATGACGTCGCGGGCCTTTTGCGTGCGGGTGAAAATGTCATCGCCAGTCGTATTGGCGACGCCTGGTGGCGCGGCAACTTGACGTGGATGTCGCGTCGCGCGGTTTACGGCGACACCACCGCGCTGTTGGCGCAACTCGAGATTCGCCACGCCGGCGGCGACACCATGGTGGTGGCAACCGACCAAAGCTGGAAGGGCGGGGAGGGCGAGATCGTTGCAGCCGATCTGTACGATGGCTGTCAAATCGACCTCAGGCGCGCTCAGCGCGGTTGGCGCGATTGCGGTTTCGATGACGCGGCCTGGGAGGACGTTGTTGCGCTGCCGCTGCCAGATGGGCTTGAGCTGCGTTCGGCCCCGCCGGTACGCGTCGTCCAACGCATCCCGTTGTCGGCTGCGCGTCTGTCTCCAACCCGGCTTGCGCTCGATACTGGACAAAATTTTTCGGGCTATCTGCATATTTCCGCGCGTGGCGTGCGCGGTGCGCGCCTGAGCGTGCGCCATGCAGAGGTGCGCGACGCCGATGGCGCCATTTTTACCGCGCCTTTGCGCAACGCAAAAGCAACCGACAGCTACGTGTTCGGTTGGGACGGCGGCGCCGAACTCGCCCCATCGTTCACCTTCCACGGGTTTCGCTATGCGGAGATTGATCACGATCCGGGGGTCGTGATTGACGCTATTGAGGCGTGTGTGATTGCGTCCGATCTGCGCGACATCGGCGCATTCAGCTGCAGCGATGCGAGGGTCAATCAGCTCTTTGACAACGTGCGTTGGTCGCAACGCGGCAACTTTCTGTCATTGCCAACCGATTGCCCGCAGCGCGACGAGCGCCTCGGGTGGACTGGCGACATTCAAGTGTTCGCGGCAGCCGCATGCGCTAACGCCGATGCGCAAACATTTTTGGCGAGTTGGCTGAAAGACTTGGCCATCGAACAGCGCAGCGACGGCTGCGTGCCCAGCACCGTTCCCAATGTGATCGGCGGCCATGACTTCGAGTATGCGGGCGCGACATGGGGCGACGCTGCAACCTTGACGCCTTGGCGGCTCTATTTGGCGTACGGTGATGCGGGCGTGCTCAAGACCCAATTCGAGAGCATGCAGGCCTGGGTCGACTATTGCGCAAGCCGCTTGAGTGGCGACGGCGTTTGGGCAAACGATTTTCAGCTTGGCGATTGGCTCGACCCGGGCGCGCCGTCCGACCGTCCCGAACTCGGCCGGACCGATCGCGATTTCATAGCTTCGGCCTATCTGTCGTTCAGCGCCTCGACGCTCGCCAAAACCGCTGTAGTGCTTGGCGACGCAGAACTGGCAAAGCGTTATGCCGCGTTGTCCGCCGCCGTCGCTGCAGCAACGTGGCGGCGTTGGCGTGAGCACGCGCTGACCACGCAGACCGGTTGTGCTCTGGCGATCATGTTTGAGATTGCCCCGTCAGCTGAACACGCGCCTATCGGCGCTGCACTGGCAAAGTTGGTGCAAGATGGAGACGGCTGCATCGGCACGGGTTTTGTCGGCACGCCGCTGGTGTTGCCAGCGCTTTGCCGCGGCGGCCGTGCAGGTGCCGCCTACAAATTGTTGCTCAACGAGAAGTGTCCCGGTTGGCTTTATCAGATCAAACAAGGCGCGACCACGATCTGGGAGCGCTGGGATGCAATCGGCGAGGACGGGAAGATTCATAGCGGCGACATGGCGTCCGGCGCGGCGATGACCAGCTTCAACCATTATGCGTATGGCGCCGTCGCGGCCTGGCTCTATGAGAGTGTCGCTGGCATCGCCGCCGATGAAGCAGGGCCGGGTTACCAGGTTGTGCGCTTCGCGCCCGAGCCTGGAGACATATTGAAGTGGGCAAGCGCTTCGCTCGAGACCCCCTTGGGCAGGAGTGCAATCGCATGGTCGCGCCAAGACGATGGCGCGCTGGTTCTGCAGTTGGAAGTCGCTCCTGGCGCGCGCGGTGTCGTAGTCGCGCCTCAAGGCTGGCTGGCGCCTGCCCAAACGCAGCTCGAATCGGGACGGCACACATTCATCCTGGCGCCCAGTTGAACCAGGCTAGTTGCGGGGGGCGTCGACAATAATGGTTTGCACCCCCGCCTGGTCCAGCATTTGGCGGTGCTCGCGGCCAATACCGCCGTCAGTGATGAGGATGTCGATGTCGGTCAGCGGGCATACGACATGGCCCGCGGGGCCGTCGAATTTGCTGCTGTCCACCATCACCACCAATTGGTCGGCGCATTCGATTAGGCGGCGTTCGGCCTGCAGCAGCAGACTGTCGAGCTGCATCAGTCCGTGCCGGCCCACAGCCGCTGCGCCAAGAAACATCTTGGACCCGCGATAGCGCGCAGCCCCTTCGCCTTCGTAAGGGTCGAGAACAATGTTTTGCTCGCGGAATACCGTGCCGGCCGGGATCGATATGCGTGTGCGGGGCTGGGGCAAGAGCGCGCTGACAATGTGCAACGAATTGGTCAGCACCTGCAAATTAAGCGGCGCTAGATGCTCGCACATCTGCAAGGTGGTGCTGCCGCCATCGATGATGATGGCTTCGCCTTGCTTGCACAGAGCAGCGGCGGCCTCGCCAATGGCTTGCTTGGCGCCTTTATGCCGCGTGATGTTCTCGTGGAATGGGGCGCCGCGCAGCTCTGTATGGTTGGAGAGGCTTTCCTCGGCCGCCTTAGCGCCGCCGCGCACCCGCGAAATCGCGCCGATGCTTTCCAGCCGGTCAAGATCGCGGCGCAACGTGGCGGGAGAGGCGTCCAGCTTGCGGTCGAGTTCCTTGAACGAGACGAAACCGCGCTTACGCACCATATCCAAGATGAGTTTTTCGCGCTCGGCGGCGTGCATGCTTCCTCCAGACGCCCAAGCTCTATGGAGCGTCGTCTGGGAAAGCAATCATTTTCAATCATCGGCGGCCGCGCGAGACGGCCTGCACGCCTGTTAGACGATGCCTGCTGCGCTCGAGGCAGGGGTTCGTTGCTGCGCCTTGATTTCGCGCCAGCCTGACGACCGGTAGAGGGCGATGGGGTCGGCAGCGCCGCCAGCCTCGACACGCGCGAGCGCGACGATAGCGCTGACATCGGCATTGTAGGCGCGTCGCAATGACAAGAACGCGCCCATGACGTCATTGGCGGCTTGCGCTTCGGCCAGCGCGTCGCGCTCAACTGCCTCAGCTTTGACGAAGGCCTGCACAATCGCCTCTGCGGATGAGAGCAGGCTCTCAATCGGGTCGGTTACATTGTGCGATTGATCGATCATGTAGGCGGGATTGAAACGCGCGGCTGCACCGCGCTCGGCCTCGACCAGTTCGTTGAATACAAGAAACAATTGATGCGGATTGATCGACCCGGAATCGAGGTCGTCGTCACCGTATTTGGAATCGTTGAAATGGAAGCCGCCAAGTTTGCCGGCGCTGTTGAGGCGGGCGACGATCTGCTCGATGTTGACGTTGGGCGCGTGGTGGCCGAGGTCGACCAGACATTGGGCCTTATCGCCCAATTGTTGCGCCGCCATCAGACTCGAGCCCCAGTCCGAAATGACGGTGGAGTAGAAGGCGGGCTCGTACATTTTGTGCTCGAGCAACATGCGCCAGTCGCCTGGCAGTGCTGCATAGATTTGCGCGGCGCTGTCGAGATAGCGATCGAACGATTTGGCGAAACTTTGTTGTCCGGGAAAGTTGGTGCCGTCGCCGATCCATACGGTCAACGCTTTTGATCCGAGCTTTCGGCCGATTTCGATGCAGGCGACATTGTGCTCCACAGCTTGTGACCGGGTCGCCGCATCGGTGTGCGTCAAAGAGCCGTGCCGATAGGAATGGCGCTGATTGCGCTGATCCTGAAACGTGTTGGAGTTGACCGCGTCAAAGCCAAGGCCCAACTCGGCAGCGCGCTGACGTAGGCCTTCTGGATCATCGGTCCAGTCCCATGGAAAGTGCGGCGACACGCGCGGCGTTACCCGCGACAATTGCTGCACCACACCGCAATCTTCGAGCTTCTCGTTGATATTGGTGGGTTCGCCAGGGATCGGAAATTTCGCAAAGCGCGTGCCACCGACGCCTGCGCCCCAGGTTGGCGTCGCCATCTCAAACGCGCGCGCCTTGGTCTTTAGATGCTCGGCGGAAACGCCGCGTCGGCCGAGCACGCGGGCAATGTGTGCGTAGTCCTCCTGCAGCGCAGGCAGGCGCTCTGCATTGTGGGCGGCAATTTGGTCTTCGGCGATGAGATCTGCGGCCACTCTGGCTCTCCCCGGGGCGCGACCTCGTGCTAGCGCACGAAAGCTTGCGCGTTGCCTGCGTCAACGTTGACGACGTTGCCGGTTGATTTTGCCGAGTTCTCTCCGGCGAAGAATAACACCGCCTCGGCAATGTCCTCAGGCAGAACATTGAGCTTCAGCATCGATCGCTGCCGGTAGTGCTCTTCGAGTTCATCGCCTGCGTCGACCCCATAGGCGCTGGCGCGCTCGCGCCGCCAGTCTCCGTCCCAGATGCGCGAGCCGCGGATGACGGCGTCAGGGTTGACCACGTTGACGCGAATGCCGTGGCTGGCGCCTTCAAGCGCCAAGCAGCGCGCCAAGTGCAAAGATGCCGCTTTAGCGGATGCATAAGCGGCGGCGTTGGGCGTCGCGGCGATGGCGTTTTTGGAACCAATAAAGACGATCGAGCCGCCCAAGCCGCGCATGAGTGGGAAGGCGGCGCGGGCGCTGAGAAAATAGCCTTCCGCCAGAACGTCATAATTCTTGCGCCACAACGCCAACGTCGTTTCCTCGATCGGCGCCGAGGAGGCGATGCCAGCGTTCGCCACCAGGATATCGAGACCGCCAAAACTACGCGCGGTTGCCGCAAATGCGTCAGCGACCGCGTTTTCGTCGGTCACGTCGCAGACCGCAGAACACACAAGATCGCCGCCATATTGTTGCGCTAGCCGCGCCTGTGTTTGCAGGAGCGGGGTCTCGTCGCGGTCCAGTAGCATGACGCAGGCGCCTTCGCTCGCCAGCCGCGCCGCTGTCGCTGCACCGATGCCGCCCGCAGCGCCTGTTATGACGGCGATCTTGCCGACCAGCGGCTTGGGCTTGGGCATACGCTGCAATTTGGCTTCCTCAAGCGCCCAATACTCGATCGCGTAGGCTTCGCCTTCCGGCAACCCGGCGTAGCCGCCGATCACTTCGGCGCCGCGCATGACATTGATGGCGTTGGCGTAGAATTCGCCGGCCAGGCGCGCGGTGGTCTTATCCGCTGCGAAGGTGAAGCGTCCGACGCCGGGCAGCAGCACAACAACCGGGTTGGCGTCGCGCATGGCGGGATCACCGGCCTTGGCGTTGCGCTGATAATAAGCGGCGTAGCCCTTGCGATAGTCCGCAAGCGACTGGTCAAGATAATCGTCGCTGTCGATCCGCGACGGATCCAGCACCAACGGCGCAATCTTCGTACGCAGGAAATGATCGGGGCAGGAGGTGCCGATTGCGGCGAGCCGCGCGAAGTCGCGAGAGCCGACGAACTCAAGGGTTTCTGCGTCGTCGCTGAAATGACCGACCTTGGAGCGTGTTCCGGTCATCTTTGCGCGTAAGCGCGGCATCAATTGCGCCGCCGTCTGGGCACGCTCGCGTGGCGCGAGCGGGGCAACAATTTCGCCGCCGAATGCAGGCTTTTGCGCAAGCTTCTTATTCAGATAGGTCGCCGCCCGGGCGATCAGATCGACAGTGTTCTCGTAGCAGCCCTCGGCGGTGTCGGCCCAACAGATGATGCCGTGACCAGCGAGCATCACGCCGCGCAAGTTAGGATGCTTGGCGACATAGTCGCGCAGCATGACGCCAAGTTCAAATCCCGGCCGCTGCCATCCCAACCAACCGACTTGGCCGGCGAAGATTTCCGCGGTCGCCTTTTCGCCGTCCTTGGCGGCGGCAAGCGCGATGATGGCGTCAGGATGCACGTGATCGACGTGCGCATAAGGCAATAAAGCGTGCAGCGGCGTATCGATCGATGCCGCGCGCGGATTGAGATTGAAGGTGCAGTGGGGAAGATAGCCCACCATTTCGTCTTCGAAAGCCACGCCACGATAGAGCCGCTCAAGGCCCAGCAATTTGTCCAAATAGAGCGTCGAAAAGCCGTCGAGCTTCATGGAGCCCAGATCGCCGCCGGAGCCCTTCACCCAAAGCGTTTGCACGGCGAGCCCGCTCAAGGGGTCCTTACTGGGGATTTTTGCGGAGGTGTTGCCGCCGCCAAAATTGGTGATGGTGAGGTCCGAACCCAGTAAATTGGAGCGATAGAGCAGCAGTTCGGGCGCGGCCAATCCGTCAGCGGTCTCTTTTGACCAGCGGCTTTTCGGTACCGCGAAGGGAATGGCTGACGCCCCCGCGCGGTCCCGCGAGTGGTCGAATGCTTGAGACAAAAGAGGCTCCCTCGGTGGGAAAAGGTCGATGCAACGCACTAGCATAGTGCAATCACTTTGGATAGAAAATACTCATATTCGATCACGCGCCAGCGCAGCGCGGTGACGGGGAGTGAAGTTTGAGCGACGGTTCGGTGCTTGTCCTCGATGTTGGCAAGACCAACGCCAAGGCCACGCTGTGGACGCGCGCGGGCGATCTTATCGCTTCGCGTCAGCATGCCAACGCCACCAGTTCCGTGGGCGCCAAAGGCCGCCTCGACGTAGCCGGCGTCGGCGCGCTCTTGGCGGCGTCGCTGACGGAAATGGCCAAACTCGGCCCCATCGATATGATCGTGCCGGTCGCACACGGAGCTGCGGCGGCGTTCTTGTGCGATGGTGCGCTGGCGGCGGCGCCCGTGTGCTATGAAAGCGCGCCAGCGCCGGACGTCGCCGCTGCTTACAATGCGATGCGCGATCCATTTGCAGCGACGGGCTCCCCGCGCTTGCCCGACGGGCTCAATCTCGGTGTTCAGCTTTATGAATTGGAAGAGGGCGCCCCTGAACTCAAACGGCCGAACGTAGAGATCGTCCCTTACGCACAATATTGGAGCTGGCGGCTCTGCGGCGTTGCCGCTTCTGAAGTGAGCGCACTCGGGTGTCATACGGATCTATGGCGGCCCTATGACCGGCGCTTCTCCGACCTCGCGCGCCAGCGCGGTTGGGATCGCCGTTTCGCGCCGCTGCGCCGCGCCGCCGACGTGCTAGGTGTTGTACGCAATGAATGGGTGGCGCGCACCGGCGTCAACGCCGATTGCCGCGTCTTGTGCGGCGGACACGACAGCAACGTCGCCTTCTATGGGGTGCGCAGCAACCCAGAACTGGCTGGGCGCGACGTGACCGTGATCTCGACCGGCACATGGTTTGTGGCGATGCGCGCGCCAATGCCCGGATTTCAGCTCAACAGCGGGGATCTCAATCCCGACCGCGATGTCTTGATCAACGTCACCGTTGAGGGTGAGCCCGCGCCATCGGCCCGCTTCATGGGCGGGCGCGAAGTAGAGCGGCTGATCGGCGGCGAGGACAATCCGCTTCGCGATCCCGATTTCGTACATGACGTGGTGCCGCAAAGCGTCGCTGCAGTGCTCAACAAGGGCGCGATGATCTTGCCGAGTTTTGCGCCGGGAGTTGGCCCCTTCGCCGCGCGCCGTGGCGGTTGGGAGGGGCCTGAACTCAGCGGTGTCGAGCGGCGCGCAGCGGTGGGGCTCTATCTCGCACTCATGACTGAAGCGGCTTTGGCGTTGATCGGCGCCCGCGACGCCATCGTCGTCGAAGGGCGCTTTGCGGCCGACACGACGTTCTTGCGTGCTTTGGCGGCGCTGCGGCCGGATTGCGAAATCTACGCGGCCGAGGCCGACGACGGTCTCTCGTCGGGGGCCCTGCGTTTGGCGCGCCCTGAATTCCAATCGCGGCGCGCTTTGAGCAAGATCGCGCCGTTGCGGCACGCGCTCGGCGCTTACGCCGAGCGCTGGCGCAGGTTTGCAGCAGAGACGGGAGCGGCGGCGTGATTGCTGCATCCGTCACCGACTATCGCGAACTGGCGCGGCGACGACTGCCGCACTTTCTGTTCGAATATATCGACGGCGGCGCTTACGCTGAGACGACGCTGGGGCATAACCTGAGCGATCTTGCTGCGCTCGCTCTACGCCAGCGCGTGATGCGCGACGTTTCCAACATCGATGTGTCGACCAAGCTGTTCGGCGAGGCCCTATCGCTGCCAGTGATCTTGGGGCCCATCGGGCTGGCCGGCTTGAACGCCCGCCGCGGCGAGGTTCAAGCCGCACGCGCCGCCGCGCGGGCAGGCGTGCCCTTCACGTTATCGACGGTCTCGGCGTGCTCCTTGCAGGAAGTTTGCGACGGGGTGGCGACGCCGTTCTGGTTCCAGCTCTACATGATCCGCGATCGCGGTTTCATGGCCGAGCTCTTGAGCGCGGCGCAGGCGGCGCGATGCTCGGCCTTGGTGTTCACTGTCGACATGCCGTTACCGGGTGCGCGTTATCGTGACGTACGATCTGGGTTGGCCGGCGCCGCCAGCCTAATCGGCCAGACACGTCGCATCATGCAGGCGGCGCTCAAGCCGAATTGGGCTTGGGACGTTGGCGTGCGCGGTGGTCCGCATCATCTTGGCAATGTCGCCCCCGTATTGAAAGGCAAAACTGGCATCGAGGATTTCTTCGCTTGGATGCGCGAGAATTTCGACGCCAGCGTGACCTGGAAAGATCTCGAATGGGTGCGCGAGCGCTGGGCCGGTCCGCTGATCGTCAAAGGTATTCTCGATCCTGAGGACGCCTGCGACGCAGTCGCAGCCGGTGCCGATGGCGTTGTCGTTTCCAATCATGGTGGACGCCAACTCGACGGCGCCGTCTCTACGGCGCGCGCGCTGCCGGCCGTCGCTGAGGCAGTCGGGGATAGAGCCGTTGTGCTCGCCGATGGGGGCGTGCGCTCCGGGCTGGACGTCATACGCATGCTGGCGCTGGGCGCGAAGAGTGTGCTGCTCGGTCGCGCTTGGGCCTATGCGCTCGGCGCGCGTGGGCAGTCGGGGGTCGAACACGTGCTTGAATTAATAGCCAAAGAGATGCGCGTGGCGATGGCTTTGACCGGTGTGACGCGTGTGGATGCGGTCACGTCTTCAATACTTCAGTCTGCGCGCGCGCAGACACGCGTTGCCAGAATTGGTGAGAGGGCGTTGCCATGAGCGTCACGACGCATCCCAAGCGCAAATTGAAACTTTGGAAACTCGCACTCTGGTTCGTGGGAGGATTGATGGCGCTGTTGGCCGCACTTGTAGCCGCGCTGGTGTTCATAACCCCATTTCAGGATTGGACGGCGACGCGACTGCTGACCGATAGCGTCGTGCATGGCGAGCTCGCGGGGGCGCCCACGCGAACTGTGTCTCAGCCCGTGCGCATTGTACAAGTACGCATGCGCGACGGCGTCGAGCTGTCGACACAATTGTATCTGCCGGTTGGCGCGGGCCCTTGGCCAGTGATCGTCTCACGCGATCCCTACAGCTTTGCGCAATACCTATTCTGCAAGGTCTACGTTCAATACGGCTACGCCTGCGTCAATCAAGAGGTGCGCGGCAGGGGACGTTCGCAGGGCGTTTGGTATCCATTCACCAACGATCGCGAGGACGGGCTTGATTTGCTGGCGTGGGTGACAAAGCAACCTTGGCAAAACGGCCGTTTGGCGCTGGTCGGTGGCTCGTACCTCGGTGTTGTACAATGGGCGGTCGCGGGCGATCTGCCGCCAGAGGTCAAAACCTTTGTGCCGACCGTGGCGCACGGCGATGTGTATCAACTGACCTACCACAACGGCATGTTTGATGAAGGCATCACCGGCGCGTGGCTGCACAGCCAATTTCTGTCGCCGCTCAGTCAGTTGTCCGCGGCTGGACAGTGGCGCAAAGCCGTCGCCGGGCACTTTCCAGCGCAAGGCGTCGACCCGCGTGAATTCGGGCGCACTTGGAAATCCTATCACGACTATCTTATCCACCCCGATCGCGACGATGCGTACTGGCAGTCGCCTGAATACGTGGCGTTGCGCCAAGCGCACCTCAACGTGCACGTGCCGGTGCTGATGATCGATTTTGCCAACGACTTTTTTCTTCCAGGCGCGCTCACAACCTATGACGAATTGCCGACCCGCGATCAGAGCGTGTTCATGATCGGACCAGGCAATCACGGCGGCGCGCCGGACCCGCAGATCGTTGGATCGTATCGCACCAGCTACGCAGACACGCTGGCGTGGTTCGACCACTATCTCCGCGGCGCGCCTTTGCCCGACCGCTTGCGCCCGGGCGTCAATGTGTTCGTGCACGGCGAAAACAGCTGGCGCCATTTCGCCCGCTGGCCGCAGCCGGCGGCGCGGTCGATGACGTTCCATCTCGACCATCTGGGCGCCGCGCAGCCATGCGACGGAGGCAGCTTGTCGCCTGAAGCGCCGCCTTCGCCCCAGAGCGCAACTTATGCCTACGATCCCCGTAACCCCGTGCCGACGCGCGGGGGATATTTTGAACTGATCAGTGACGCGGTTGCCGAGCAAGGCGCTGATCTTTGTGGGCGCGCTGACGTGTTGTCGTTTGCGTCCGCGCCGCTGCGGTCGGGAGCGCTGATAGATGGCGGCATGCGCGTGCGTTTGACGGTTGCCAGCGATGCCGCCGACACCGCGTTCAGCGTCAAAGTGTCGGAGCATTTTGCCGATGGCCGCGTGTTGAATATCCGCGACGACATCAGCACCCTTAGCATGCGTAATGGCGCCACCCATCGTCAGGCCTACGCGCCCGGCGCGCAGGTCGAGATTGTGTTCGACGTGGCGCCCATACTCTGGCGCTTGCATCCTGGCTCGCGCTTGCGGCTGGACATTTCATCGTCGAGCGCGCCGGCGTTCTTTCCACATCCCAATCGGGCGGGGCTGTGGAGTGAAATTGCCGATCCCGTCGTCGCGCACCAGACGCTCTACGGCGGGTCGGTGGAGATCCCCTTAGACTAACATCGGCGTCCCGGCATGATGGCAGTAGAAAAAGTGGGCCGCATCCGAGGATGCGGCCCGCCAAGTTTCTAGGGAGGAACGAATAAGCGAGGTCAGTGCAGCGTCGTCGTTGGCGCGGTGTTGAGCGCCAGTTGCGCGCCGATCAGACCGAGATGGGGAGCGTGGGTCACAAAGAGCGGGATGGCTTGCATGTAGCCTGGCCGCGGACCGCGTTTTTCGAACCGTTCGCGAATCGCCGGTCGGTCCAGCTTGTCCAGGAGCATGCGGGGAAACGCGCCCGCCAACACAACGCGCTTGGCGTTCAACATCAAAGCGGCGTCGCCGGCGAAGCTCGCCATCGCGCCACAATAGATTTCCACCGCAGCGACGGCGCGGGCGTCGGTCGCTGCTTGCGCCCGCGCCGCTACTTCCAGCGCATTGAGGATCGCGGTTGTCTCTCCGCTCAATTCGGCCAGCGAAAGATAGATGCGCGTCAGACCGGAGGCCGACAGCATGTGCTCGCGGCTGACGCGGCCCAAGCGGGGGCGCCACATATGCAAAAACTGCTCTTCGAAATCGGTTTCGGGCGACAAGCCGATATGGCCTGCTTCGCTTGGCGTGAGCACGCCTGCCTCATGATCGAGGCCTGCAAGCCCAAGTCCTTGTCCTGCGCTCGCCACCGCGCTCACGCCGGTGAAGCATGGTTGCCCCGCGGGGCCAATCGCGTGGAATTGGCGAATGTCCAAACGCGCCACGGCCAAAGCGCGGGCCGCGACATCATTGATTAAGACGATGTCGTCGAGTCCCAGTTCACGGCGAAGTTGGGCGGCGCCGATCTGCCAGCTTGGGTGCTGAAATGCGCCTTCGCCATCGTGCACAGGACAACAGATCGCCACCGCCGCGCGCGAAGGGCGGTTGGGCAGCGCGTTCAGATAGGCGTTGATCGCCGCAACCGTGCTCGGAAAATCTCCAGTGCGAAAGCGCGCGTGATCGGTGAGTGAGGCGCGGTTTGGCGCCGCCGCCGCAACGAGGCACCGCTGTGCGCTGACTTCCGCCACCAAATGGGGCGCCTCGCCATGCATAGCGCGTGCTTCCTTCCGTCGATTTAATCGATATCAATCAGAATAGATCATAATCGCGCGTCTACGTCAACTCGACGCCCATTCGCGCGCCCATTCAGGCTCCTGTTGGCGCGTGTAGGACAGCGGGCGCGCCGGATTTAGCAGGAAAAATGATCAAAATCGGTCAGCT
Organism: Terricaulis sp.; assembly: GCA_047601265.1. Lineage (GTDB taxonomy): Bacteria > Pseudomonadota > Alphaproteobacteria > Caulobacterales > Aquidulcibacteraceae > Vitreimonas. The sequence goes on along the minus strand of JASGJR010000001.1, from coordinate 1,692,385 downwards.
TGCAAACCGTACGTCAGAGCCAAGCAGCGCAGCAATTGCGGCATTACCACACTCGCACAGATAGCGCCGCTGGGGCCGAAACGTGCGTTGACCTGATCAATAATGAGCAATAGCGTTTGGAGGTGATAGAAACTGCTCTGATTTTTTCGGGGCGAATAACGAGAAGCGCTCGCTAAAGAGCGTGACGATAGGGACGGGCGAGGGGCGCCGCGCGTGCGGTGCAATCCGGCATGGACCTGACGTTTCGCGGCCCCAACGCCGCGCTGCTCGTTGCAGGGGGAGGTCTTATGTCGAAGTTTTCGAGTCTTCTGCGCCGGTCGGTGAGCACAGCGGCGGCGGTTATCGCGATTGGCGGCGGCACGGCGTTAGCCCAAACCGCCCCCCAATCCACGCAGAGTTCAGGCGCAAGCGCGTCCACCAGCACGGATGACACCGCCACCGAGGAGATCATCGTCACCGCTGAAAAGCGCACCGAGAGATTGATCGACGCGCCGGTCGCGGTGAGTTCAGTCAATGCTGACCAGTTGCAGCGCCAAAACATCACCCAACTGACCGACCTCTCCCGCGCCGTCGCGAATTTCGGCGAGAACGGTTCGATCCGCGGGGTCACCACCAGTGGCGCTGCGCGCTCGTCTGAAGGCGCGATCGCTGTGGTCTTGGACGGCGTAAACCTCGGTCACCCTGCGGTGGACAGCCCCCAGATCAGCAGCTTGTTCGATCTTGAACGCGTTGAGGTGCTCGCTGGTCCCCAAGGCACGCTCTTCGGCACCAACGCATCGGGCGGCGTGATCAACGTGATCTCGCGCGCGCCGAACCCAGACTATTTCGAAGCTATCGCTCACGTAGACGCCGGCAGTTTCAACTATCAACGAGAACAGTTGACGCTGAACATCCCGCTCATGGCCAATATGGCGGTGCGGGTGGGGCTCCATCACGATACCGATGAAGGCATCGTCGAAAACGTCATCACGGGCGACAAGCGTGAGAGTTTTGATTGGGGCGGACGCGCCCGCCTTCTGTGGGAGCCCAACAATAACCTGACGATCAATTTGATCGGCGAATACGATCGCGGCGGCAATAATGGCCAAAACGATATCGCCAACGGCAATGCCCCGACGCCGGCGCTGCAAGCGCGGCTCGCGGCCTGCGGAATTACGCCAAGCCTGTCCAATGAAGAAAACTGTCCGTTGGGCGTCGCCGACATTCCCCAACGCGACATCAAAGCTTTGGTCTCGCTACAGGCCGACTACGATCTCAACGGTTACACATTGACTTCGATTTCGGCTTACAGCCGGCACACGCGGGGCAGCTTCAGTTATATCGGCTTCGGTGGCGACAGCGACTTCCTGTCCGAAAATATTCTCGATACCAACCTGACGCCCGAGGCGGACAGAATTCTAAGCCAGGAATTGCGCATCACTTCGCCCGCTGATCAGCCGGTAGAGTTTGTTGCAGGGCTTTTCTATTCCACCACTTCCCAGCATGACCAAGTCATTCAGGGCGGCGGTCTTGGCTTGCCGCTGTCGCTGTTGCTGCCATTCCCGCCGTTCAGCATTGGCCGCGTCAACGTGATTGACATCGATCAGCGCAGCTTTGCCGCCTTCGGTCAGACCACCATCCACGTGACCGATGCGCTCTCGCTTATCGCCGGGGCCCGATACAGCGACGACAGGCTTGAAGATGTGAGCACTTCGGCGACGGGCGCCGATTTGCTGACCTATGGGTTTAGCCCGTTGTCGCCGGCGCTCGGGTTCATCCTGGCGCCCGTGGATGAACGCGCTACCACGCACAACTTCTCCTGGAAGCTTGGCGCGCAATACCAATTGTCCCACGACGTCATGACTTATTTCACGGCGACGCGCGGATACAAGGGACCGGCGGTCAACGATCAGGCGTCCCCGCCGATCACGCAGGCGATTATCGCCCCGGAAATTCCGATGAACTACGAACTCGGATTGAAGGGGAGTTTCTTGGACAATCGTCTGGTCGCGACGGCGGCGCTTTTCTATGATAAGATCGAGCACTTCCAGACATCTGTGTTCACGCCGGCGACGCCCTCCAACCCGATCCCGGGCTTCTCGCAAGGCAACGCGCCCTACATCATCACCAAGGGCGTGGAACTCAACTTGCTCGGTCGTCCGACCGACGATCTGAGTTTCAACTTCGGTGTTTTGTACAACCCGGCTAACTACGCGAGTTCGTTCCTGGTGGCGTGCAATCCAACACAAACGGCCGGCGTCGGCGCATGCTCGGCGGCCGGGACCACTTCGCCTGTCTCGCAGCTGGCGGGCGCGCCGAAATGGCGGGTGGTGTTGAACGGAGAATACACGCACGACCTTTCCACGGGCGCGATCGGCTTCATCCAGGGCGATCTCACCTATCAAAGCGCTGTCTTCACTGGGGCGACGCCTGATCCTGTTAGCCACCTGCCTGAATCCTGGTTGCTGGGCGGCCGCATCGGCGTTCGCAGTCAAGATGGACACTTCGGCATCAGTCTCTTCGGGCGCAATTTGTTGGATCAAGACGATCCGCGCATCTCACGCGATGTGCTGTCAGGGTTTGATGGCGGTGGTCCCAACGCGCTTTGGGTGTCGCCGGTGCGCGGCAGAACCTTCGGCGTCTCGCTGGACGTACGCATGTAAGTCACCGCGCCTTTGTGCGCGGCGACAAAAGTTCGGGGCTGGGGTGCGGGGGCCGGGCGACCGGTCCCCGTTCCTTTTTGGGCGGAACGCGTTGAGGCCGAGGCGCGGCCCGCGAGGCGCGAACGCTATTCGTCACGGGAAAGCGTTGCGCAACATCTGAGAGCAGAAACATGACGATCAATCGACGCGAGACGTTGGGCATGGCTACGGCGGCGTTCGCCGGCGTCACAACATCGCTCGTGGCGACACACGCCTTTGCCGCCTTAGGGGATCAGCAGCCGTGGCACCAACGTCTGCGGCGGATCGGGCATATAAACATCACAGAACGGGACAGTCACGAATTCGACGTCAACGAGTATGTTGCGTTTCTGAAGGAGATGCGGGCGCAGGCGGCGTTGCTCAGTTTGACCGGCGTCGTTGCTTTCTATCCGACGACGGTGCCGGGCTTGCGCCAGGCCATTGGACTTAACAACCGCGACCTGGTCGGTGAATGCGTGACGGCTCTGCGCGCCGCGGGGATCAGGGCCATTGGCAGAATGAGCCCAGATACGATCTCACTGGGATTGGCGGATACGCATCCCGAATGGTTTCGCCGTCCAACATCCAACGAGCCACTAACTGGGCGCCCCGCGCCGTTGGACTCCCCACCCGCGCCACGCAATGCCTCCGAAGCATTGGGCTTCGCTGCGTCGTGCCAGTTTACGGCCTATTTCCCGGACCATATCGCCGCGGTCATGCGCGAATGCATGCGGCGCTATCGACTGGACGGCATCTACATGAACGGCTGGCCCAACACGAATGCGCCGGTTTGCTATTGTGCAGCCTGTCGGAAGATCGGCGATCCAAACAGCGAGGCCTATAAGCAAGCATATCTCGATCGCGCGGTGGCGCTTTGGGCGATGTTCCAAGATCTTGTACAGGTGGCGAACCCTCAGGCGATCTATACCGGCAACCTCACCGGCGGAATCGAGGGCGGGGACCTTGATCATGGCCGACTCGCAGAGAGGGCGGCATGGTTCACGGCTGACAATCAGGGGCGCAAGCGTACCGACCCAGTGTGGGATGCGGCGCAGCAAGTGCGGATGGGGCGCGCCATGGTGGGTGAGCGCAACGTCGTGCAAGTAACCGCGGCGAGCTTCGTCAACTATCTCACACGCTGGCGTCACACCAGCGCCAACGCTTCCGAAGCGACATCGCGCATGATCCAGACCGTCGCCGGCGGCGGCGCGGTCTGGTATCACAACATCGGCTTTGTTGAGGGGTTTCGCCTCGATACACGCTGGCAGAAAGTCGGGACCGATTTTTTGCAGTGGCAGGCGCGCCACGATGCGCATTTTCACAATCTTCGATCGCTGGCGAAGGTAGGCGTGGTCGTGTCGCCAAGATCGATCCGCAAGCATCAGCCGCCAGACGGCTCGACGCGATTGGATGCGGTTCAAGGCGTGTATGCCATGTTGACCCAATCGCGGATTGCGTTCGACCTTCTGCATGAGGACTATTTGTCTGAGCAGACGCTTCAGCGATACAAGGTGCTGGTGCTTCCCAACTTTGCGATCATGAGCGAAGACCAGAAGGCGCGTATCGAAGCCTTTGCAGCAGCTGGCGGCTCTGTCATCGCAACATTTGAGACGGGCGCTTACGATGGCGATGGCGCGCTTCGACCGACGCTTGCACTTGGCCAGCTGTTTGGCGTCTCGCGCACCGGCGAGCGGCAGGGGTTGTCCGTCCTGGGCGGCGCTGCGGAAATGACACGCATCTACGCCCTTGATGACGCAAGCCCTATCTCCGACGGCTTCAGCAATACGCGATGGATCTCTGGTGCATGTTGGCACACGCCGATCCGGGTCGATCACGCGCGCGCGGTTCTCAACTTCGTGCCGCCCATGCCGAATTATCCAGTTGAAAGCATCTATTCGACGGGCGTGACCAGCGACGTTGCCGCCGTGACCATCAACGAAACTGCGGGCGGACGGCACATCTTCTTTTCCGGCGATGTCGACGCCGCCTATTGGCGCTATGGCAACGATGACCTTGCCGTTATGTTTGAGCGGTCGGTGCGTTGGGCGTTAGGCGATGACAGCCTTGTTGAGGTGGCCGGCAACGGCTGGATCGACCTGTTCGCTTATCGCACCGAGCCCGGCTACGCGGTTCACCTAGTCAACTACACCAATCCGCATCTATTTCGCGGTGCGTTCCGATCGGTGATCCCGCTCGGAGAACAAGCCGTGCGCATGCGCCTCGAGGACGAGCGGCCCGTTACCGGCGCGCGACTGTTGCGCGCTGAGCGAACGGTGCCGGTCCAACAACGTGGGCGTTGGGTTGAGTTCACGGTGGCGGGGGTCGGCGACTACGAAGTCGCCGCGTTGACGGTCTAAGGATTGCAGAGCAACCGCTCAATACCACGCTGTTTATTGCGCCGCGCCGATCGCGGGGGGCTGCCGCGGGGTCGTTCACTTCGCTGCGCGCGATAGATTATGTACGCGCGCGGCGGAGCCTTCGAGTCCCGCAGCCAACGCCGCTCCGGGCGGCGGCGTCATTGTGAACACGCGCTCGACGCAGGTGTAGTCATGATAGCCCAAGCGGGCGAGCGGCTTTAGCCGCGCGACGTCGATCTTGCCATCGATCAAAGCGTGATCAGCGATGTGGATGGCGACGACTTTGCCGAACACCACATCCACTGCGCCCATGGGGCTCGCGTCTGGCAGGCGCAAGCTCTGCAGGTGCACGCACTCGAATTGCACGGGCGATTGCGCCACGCGCGGTGGGCGCACCAATTTCGATGCGGCCTTGTTGAGCCCCGCGTGGACAAATTCGTCGATCTCGGAAGGTAATTCCTCCGAAGTTGCGTTGACCGCGTCACGCAATTCGTAGGTGGCCATATTCCATACGAACTCGCCAGTTTCGATGGCATTGCGTGCGCTGTCCTTGCGCGCTCCGCTGGCGCGCTGGTTGGCTGAGAACATGACGATCGGCGGATCGAAACTGATATTCTGGAACTGACTGAACGGAGCGAGATTGTCGACGCCATCGCCGCTTGTCGTAGATATCCAGCCGATTGGGCGCGGCACCACGCACGATTTGAAAGGGTCGAACGGAAGGTTGTGCGGTGTTTGGCCGGGTTCGAAATACATGTTGCACCTGCACGCTGTGGCGCTGCCGCGTTGACAGGAGGCGCGTCTGCAAACATACCGTAGGGTATGGATGAAAAACTGTCCACCACGGCGACGCGCCTGCGCGCCGCTTACGCGAGTGGCGCTATCGCGCCGTTGCGCGAGACGCTGGCGGCGACCGATGCCGACGGCGCTTACGCCATTCAAGCGCTCAACACCCAATACTGGATCGGCTCAGGCCGGCGCGTGGTTGGCCGAAAAATCGGTCTTACCGCCGAGGCGGTGCAAAAGCAGCTCGGTGTGGATCAGCCCGACTTCGGCGTGCTGTTCGAAGATATGCAAATCCCCAACGCGGGCGAGTTGACGTCTGCGCGTTTGTTGCAGGCGAAGGCCGAGGCGGAGATCGCTCTGGTCATGGGGCGTGAGATCGAGGACGCCGAGGCAAGTGAAGCGTGGATCGCTGCGGCGGTAGATCACGTCGTCGCCGCCATTGAGATCGTCGATAGCCGTATCGCCGACTGGAAGATCACTTTCGCCGACACCGTCGCAGACAACGGGTCCGCCGCCTATTTCGTCCTCGGTCGCGACAGGCGAAAGCTCGAAGGCCTTGATCTTTACACGTGCGGCATGGCGCTTGAATTCAACAACAAGGTGGTTTCAGTCGGCGCGGGCGCGGCATGTTTGGGCCATCCCTTGAAGGCTGCGGCCTGGCTTGCCCGCACGCTGGCCGCGCGGGGAGAGCCACTGCGCGCGGGGGACATTGTTCTGACCGGCGCCTTGGGCCCGATGGCGCCGCTCGCGCCGGGCCTGCATGTCCGCGCCCAAATCGGCGGCGTAGGCAGCGCGGAATTCAGCTTTGTTTAAAAGTCGGTATCCTATCGACGCGCCGCGCTAGCTTCATGCCTTGCTCGTGCGCGAGCGATGCGGCATGGCTGCGCGACAGGTATTGGACGTGAATTCACAATCTGCGCGCCGTAAGCCCGCCAAAACCGCGGAACCGCGAACACTGGACGCCGACGCATGGGCGGATGGCGCGCTGGCCGCACTCGCCATAGGCGGCATTGAAACTGTGCGCGTCGCGGTCTTGGCCGAGGGCCTCGGCGTCACCAAGGGTAGTTTCTACTGGCATTTCAAAGATCGCGATGCGCTCCTGGCCAAGATGTTGGAGCGTTGGCGCCGGCGCGCCACGCTTGGGCTTATAGAGCGTCTCGACGCGGCGGGCGCCAATGCCGAGGATCGCCTGCGTAGGCTTTTGCGTCTCCCCATCAAGGGCAAGAAATCGGCGTTCGGGGCGCAGGTGGAATTGGCCATTCGCCTGTGGGCGCGGAGCGACGAACGCGCGCAGGCGGCGCTGGCGGAAGTTGACGAAATCCGATTGCGTTACATCACTAAGCTGTTGACCGAAATCGGCGCGCCAGTCCTCGAGGCGCGCGCACGTGCGGTGCTGGCGTATTCCTATCTGCGCGTGGCGGCGAGCCTCATACCGGCCGACGCCGCGGCGATGATGCAGCGCTGTGAAAATCTGATCATTGGCCCCGGGGCCAACGGCTGACCCCGCCGCGGCGAGGTTTTGACGGCGCGTGCGAGTTGCCAGCGGGCGCCGTCTGTTCCATACCGTAGGGTATGGAGAACAAATTACGCGCGATTGATCTGGTGGATTGGCGCCGTGGCGTCGTCGATCGACGTATTTTCTGGGACCGTGCGATTTACGATCGCGAGCTTGAGCGTGTGTTTGCCCGTGCATGGCTGTTTGTGGCGCACGAGAGTCAGATCGCCGCGCCTGGCGAATTCGTAACCACCTACATGGGTGAGGATTCCGTGATCGTCGTCCGCGGCGACGACCACGCCATCAATGTGTTTTTGAATTCCTGTCCGCACCGCGGCAATCGCGTGTGCTTTGCCGATAGCGGCCAGAGCCGCGGCTTTACCTGCAATTACCACGGTTGGGCGTTCGGATTGAACGGCGCACTGCGGCGGATGCCGAAAGCCGAACTCTACAAAGCCACGTCCGGTTTCAACATGCAGGACTGGGGCCTGAAGCGTGCGCGCGTCGGCGCTTACAAAGGTCTGGTATTTGCAACGTTCAGCGACGAGGCGCCGCCGCTTGAAGATTGGCTTGGAGATTTTCGTTGGTACCTCGACGCTGTGCTCGACGCCGAAGCGGGCGGTACTGAGTTTTTGCCGGGCGGCGCCACCCGATCGGTGATCGCCTGCAATTGGAAGTTTCCCGCCGACAATTTTGCCGGCGACATCTACCACGCTTTGTGGACCCACCTTGGGGGCGCTGCGCCGACGCTCGGCCGCCACGGCGGCGTAAAAGTTGAAAACCAAGACAGTTACCAGGTGTCGGTCAACGGACACGGCTGGGAGTTCAATCAAAGCTTTCTGGGAAACGCCGCCACCATGGGCGACCGCGAGCTCTTGCGTTACATGCGCGCGCGCGAGCAGGCGATCACCGAACGCCTGGGCGCTTTTCGCGCCAAGATGTGGGGCTCGGTCGCCTCGGCAAACATCTTTCCCAATTTCGCGTTCTTGCCCGGTTATTTCACCTTCCGGACATTTCAACCGAAGGGGCCAACGCGCACAGAAATTCATGCCTGGACGCTCGCGCCCAAGAACATGCCCGACGAGTTCAAGGATCGGCTGCGTCGAGGTTCGATGCGCACATTTTCACCGTCCGGCATTCTGGAGATGGATGACGGGGAGAACTGGGAGCACTCGACCGCCGCGAACGCCGGATGGGTCACGCGCCATCAGAAGCTCTGTTACGCGATGGCCCCCCAAAGCGATGCTGAGATTCCCGCGGAACTGCCGGGACGGGTCACCGCCGGCCAACTGAGCGACGCCAATCAAAGGCATTTCTACCGGCGTTGGGCGGAGATGATGGACGCCGCCAGTTGGAAGGACATTCCACTCGACGCTCCGAGTGTGAGTGTGGCGGAGCCGGTGACATGACCGGCGCAAGCGATGTAGCGCCTGATTACACGGCCTATCCGCGTCTAAGCGTGGAACAATCGCGCGCGGCCGCGCACGCGCTTATCGCCATGTGCGGCGATGGAGCAGCTGCAAGCGACGTCGAACTCCTACGCGTCGAGCGCTTCTATCGCCGCGAAGCGCGTCTGTTGGACGAAGAGCGCTACCACGAATGGTACGGCTTGCTGGCCGACGATCTCTTCTACTGGATGCCGCTCCGGCCAAACCTCAAACGCCGCGATGGGCGGCCTGCGCTTGATCCAGAAGCAATGGCGCTCTTCGACGAGTGCAAGGCTGACATCGCCGTGCGCATCGCCAGGTTCTCGTCTGGACAAGTATGGACCGAGGATCCTCCGACCCGGCACGTCTATGTCGTCAGCGGCGTCGAGGCGTTTCATACCGATATAGCCGGTGAGTTCGAAGTGCATTCGAGCTTCGTGCAATATCGCAATCGCAGCGAACATGATGAAGCGCTGTTGTGCGGGCGCCGTCGCGATCTTTTGCGGTGCTGCGAGAATGGCTTTTTGATCGTGCGGCGCCTGATCCTGTCGCCGCAATCGGTGCTGCTCAGCAAGAATTTGTCGGTGTTCTTCTGATGGGGAGACTCGACGCCCGCCGCGTTGTCGTCACCGGCGCCGGATCGGGCATCGGCGCCGCGGTGGTGCGCGCGTTCTTGAGCGAGGGCGCGCGCGTGATCGCGGTGGTGCGCAATAGCGACGATGCTGTAGCGCTTGAGGCCGCTGGCGCACGCGTGGTGGTCGGCGATGTCAGCGTTTATGACACAGCAGCGCGCGCGGTGGCTGCGGCCTGTGCGGCGTTTGGCGGGTTGGATGTTTATGTGGCCAATGCCGGCTTATGGGATTTTCACAAACGCGTGGAAAAGCAGACGCCGGAGGAATTGAAGGCCGCCTTCGACGAAATCTTCGGCGTCAATGTGCTGGGCGCGCTTTACGGCGCACGCGCGAGCATAGCGGCGCTGCGGCAGAGCAAGGGCGCCATCATCGTTACTGGTTCAAACGCTTCGTTTCTCGCGGGCGGGGGCGGGGCGCTTTACACGGCTTCAAAGTTTGCGCTGCGCGGGCTTGTCATGCAACTCGCCAAGGAGCTTGCGCCCGACATCCGCGTCAATGGCGTGGCGCCCGGCGCGACCGACACAGGCATCTCCGGTCCCAGCGCGCTCGGACAAGCGGCAAAGGAAATGAATGCCGATGGCTCGCGCATGGCGGCGATGGCTCAGCACATGCTGCTGGGACGTGTGGCGGCGCCCGACGAGCATACAGGCTTGTTCGTGCTGCTCGCCGCCGCCGGCGAGGCCCCTTACGTCACCGGGGCGATGCTGTTGTCGGATGGCGGACTAACAATTTCTGTTTGAGGCGGGAGCATGCGCATCACCAGCGTCGCTGAAGACCAACGCGGAATTCCAATGGGGAGAGCGGTTCATGCGTGACAGCCAAGCTGGACGCGGCCAACAGATCCGCGCGCTCGAGATCGAAACCAATTATCACGACAGCGGCGGCGATGGGCCCGTCATTGTGCTGTTGCACGGGTCAGGCCCCGGCGTTTCGGCATGGACCAATTGGAAGCGTGTCATGCCGGCGCTGGCTGAACGCGCCCGCATCATTGCGCCTGATCTGCCGGGCTTCGGCTTCACTGAACGCAAGCCGGACGCGCACTACGATATCAAACTCTGGTCCAAGCACCTGTTGGCGTTCCTAGACGCGCTCTCGCTGCCGCGCGTTTCGCTGGTCGGCAACAGTTTTGGCGGCTCGCTTGCGCTTGCTGCATCGGCACGCTTCGCTGATCGCTTCGAGCGGCTTGTGCTCATGGGCACGCCGTGCGGCAGCTTCGTCATGACGCCAGGCCTGCGCGCGGGCTGGGATTATACGCCAAGCCGAGAAGCCATGCGCGCCACCATGGCGCATTTTCCATTCGATCCAGCCATCATTACCGACGAGCTCGTTGAAGATCGTTATCAGGCAAGCCTCATTTCCGGCGCGCAAGAAGGTTTGCGTAAGCTCTTGGTAGAACCAAGCGCCGAAGGCGACACGCTTTTGTCGGGCATGCCGGAGCAGGTTGTCGCTGGCATTACGACGCCTGCTTTGGTGCTGCACGGACGCGAAGACAAAGTCATCCCTGTGGACATGGGCGTCAAACTGGCCAGCGCCATGCCGCGCGCGGACCTGCATGTATTCGCACGTTGTGGTCACTGGGTGCAGGCCGAGCGCTTCGACGAGTTTGTCGCGCTGACCTCGCGCTTTCTGATCGGAGGCGATAATGAGCGCTGAGATCGCGGCACTCGGCTATGTCGGACTTGAGGTGGCCGATTTGGATGCGTGGCGCGCCTTCGCCGAAGATCTGCTTGGCCTGCAGGCCGTGCAACACGACGGCGGCCTCGATCTGCGCATGGACGACTATGCCTGGCGCATTGGCTTAAGCGCCGGGCCGCGTGATGATCTGGCGTTCTTGGGCTGGGAAGTGAGCGGGGCAAGGGCGCTCGAGGCGCTCGCCGACAAACTGAGCGCGCGCGGTGTTGCGGTGGAGCGTGGCGCCCCAGCGCTGGCGGCGGCGCGGCGTGTGCGCGAACTCATCGTTTTCAGCGATCCTGAGGGCAACCGACACGAGGCCTTCTATGGGCCGCTGCAACGCACCAATGTCCCCTTTGTCAGTCCGTTGGGCGTGCGTTTCAATACTGGGCGTCAAGGGCTCGGCCATGTTGTGCTGTCGTGTCGTGATGCGCAGACCATGACGCGTTTCTTCACCGAGACGCTGGATTTTCGCATCTCCGACTACATCGAAACCGAGATCGTTAAAGACCGGCCGCTGCAGATCGTCTTTATGCGCTGCAATGGGCGACACCATTCGCTCGCGCTTGCGCCCGCGCCGATACCCAAACGCATCGTTCATCTGATGGTGGAGACGCTATCGCTCGATGATGTGGGCAGGGCGCTCTATCGCTGCATTGAAAACAATGTGCATCTGAGCTTCACGCTTGGGCGCCATTCCAATGATCAGATGCTGAGCTTTTATCCGCTGTCGCCCTCGGGTTTCGACATCGAGTATGGTTGGGGCGGCATCGAAGTCGACGATGATGTCTGGCGCGTTCGCAGCCATGACACCAATTCAGCGTGGGGACATGTGTATCAACGTCCGCCGCGTCCCCCGAAACCCGCGGGAGCCGCCTGATGCCGGGCCGAGGCATTGTCTACGAGCTCAAGGATCGCTTGCGGTTGCCGGTGATCGTGGCCCCGATGTTTCTCATCTCGGGGCCCGATTTGGTGATTGCAACGGCGAAGGCAGGCCTAATGGCTGGCGTGCCAGCCGCCAACGCGCGCACGCTCGCCGATCTGCGGCAATGGTTTGTGCGCATCGCCAGCGAACTCGAAGCGGCGCAGCGCGCGCAAATGTGGGCGATCAACATGATCGTGCATAAAAGCTACGAGCGCTTCGACGCCGAACTCGATCTCATCTGCGAATATAAGCCGCAAATCGTGGTGACTGCGCTTGGCAGCCCCCGGCGTCCGCTCGATCGCGTGCACGCCTACGGCGGCTATGTCTTTGCTGATGTGATCTCGCCCGACCAGGCGCGCAAAGCCGCCGACGCCGGCGCCGACGGACTCATTATCGTCGCCGCTGGGGCAGGCGGACACACCGGTCAATTCAGCCCCTTCGCGTTCGTGGAAGAGGTGCGTGCATTTTGGAATGGGCCACTGGTGCTGGCCGGCGCCATTGGCGGCGCGCGCGCTGTGCGCGCTGCTCTGTGCCTAGGCGCCGACTTTGCTTATATGGGCACACGTTTTATCGCCGCGCGCGAAAGCCAGGTGAGTGACGAAAACCGGGAGATGCTCGTGCGCGCGCGCATGAGCGACATTGTCACAACTAAAGCCGTCACTGGCATCGCCGCCAATTGGATGCGTGAGAGTCTTGCTACCGCAGGGTTCACCGAAGCCACGCTCAAGCAGGACAAGCAGATCGATTTTTCCGATATCCAGGGCGATGCGAAAGCGTGGAAGAATATCTGGGGCGCGGGGCATGCCATCGGGCAAACTCGTGCGTTGCAAACCACCGCCGAGATCGTTGACGAACTCGAGCGGGATTTTCTACGCAGCGGGCGCGCATCGCGCGGCTTGAGGGCGCGCTATCGCAGGGACGCAAGCACTATCGCGACAAACCGAGACGCTTAGGGCGAGAGCTGGTGGGCGCGCAGGAAGGCGAGACTGCGCTCGCGCATGATCTGATTGCCTATGGCGCCGGTTCCCAGATCGAATCCGTGACCGCCGTGGGGTATGGTGACCAGTTCGGCGCTGTTATGCGCGGCGCGCAATTGCGCGACATATTTCACCCCGTCGGCCGGTGGCACTGTTGAATCGGTCTCGCCCAACATCAGCAAGGCCGGCGGCGTTGGCAGGTTGGCGGCGCGATTAGGCGAGAGCGAGGTGTAGCGCTCGGGATATTGTTCGGGCGAGCCGCCCAGATAGGCGTCGAGAAGATTGCGCGTGGAAACCCGCGCATAGAGATTTGTTAGGTCCATCGGCGGATAAAGCGCGATCGTCGCGGCGACGCTCGGGACTGCGCCACCGCAATGGCTGGCCAGTTTGCCGTTTCGCGCCAGTGATGCGACGTTGAGCACGATGTTGCCGCCGGCTGAATCGCCGAACAGCACAATACGATTGACATCGGCGCCCAGCCGATCGGCGTTGCGGGAAAGCCAGGCGAGCGCGCAACCCACCTGCGGCTGTGTCACATCCCACATGTGACGCGTCGCCGACGACAGCGCATAGTCGACGCCAATCACCAGATAACCCTGGTTGGCGAACCAGCGCATGTCCGGGGCGCGCCAGTTCGCGGCGCCGCCGGTGTAGCCGCCGCCATGCACGTAGACGAAGACAGGCGGTCTTTGCGCTGATGCGTGTTGCGGGGGTTTGAACACATAAAGCGAGGCGTTCTCGCCCTGATAGGTGTCGTAAACAGCGGCTTCGTCAGCTCCCGCCTTGGTCGTGAATTGCGGCGCCAGCGCCTCGAGAAAATGGACCGGCACATGTTGGGCGTTGGCAACGCCAATGAAGCCCGCGATCAAATAAAGTCCTAGCGCCGTTGTCGCCCCAGAAATCAAGGTTGCGCCGGCTGCGGTGGCGCTCTTGCGCTTCAAGTATTGCCGAAGCGCCATTCCGGTGCTGATCGCCGTGATCAGGGTAATGTGCAGGGCAAAGGCGGTGAACAGCAACTGCGCGATCAATTGCCCCTCATTGCTCGTGCTGAGGAAGGCCGCCCAGATGATGAAAACGCAAAGCGCCAGCAAGAGCCAACCCAGGATGCGTACGATCCAGAGGCCTATCGAAATCAGGATGTTGGTAATGCGCATGACCCGGCCGCTCCGCCCATACCCTTGGGTATGGCAGCGGCGCGCCAATGTCTACGTCCGTTTCGCGCGTTTATGCCGGGCCCGGGTTGATATGGGTTGCGTACGGGCGCACGGCGCGTCTTGCACCGGCCGCCGCCCCGGTGCGCGTGACACTCACAGATCAGGCCCGCGCGCCCGTGAGGTCATGGGTCTTTGGCTTGCGCGCTCGTTCACAAGGCGCTTGCGAATGTCGAGATGAGCTTCCATCGCGCGCAGACGGTCGCGCCAATCGTCTGTGAAGTGCAGCACATTGCGCCTTACTTCATGCGCCAATCCAAGCCGTTGCAGTTCGCGGGCGCGTGTCTTGAGGGCGTTTTCGACATCCGCGCCGTTGGAGCTACGCACGCCGCTGAGGCGTAAGCGTCCATCATCGTCGAGGCGTTGGGCCAACAAGGCGTCGAGGCGGGTGAGGCGATGCGCCCGCGCTTCACGTTGCAACGCCCGGCGTGCATCGTCCGGCGTGCGCGCACCCAATCTCTCGGTGGCGATATCACGCGCGAGTTCGCGCATTCCGGCTTTGACGAAATCGCGCGGCAGGATGAGATTGCGGCCACTGGCGGCGCGCCCGCGCAGGATGATGTGCGTGTGAGGGTTGTCGGTGTCCCAATGATCAACGGCGACCCAGGTGATCGGAGCGTCCAACGCAGCCGCAGCCCGCGCCATGACCTCACGCGTATAGGCTCGCAGATCGCCCAGCTCAGCGCCGCCTTCAGGCGCCAGGATGATCCGGAAGTGGCGCTGGTCGGATCGAGCCCAAGCGGCGGCCAATCCCGCGCCATCTACGTCATCGCTGGCGCCGTCGTAGAAGCGCGCGCGTCCGCCGCGATTGAGGTAGGCGGCGTGGGACTTCGGTTCGTCGGCCAGGTTGCCGTCACCAGGATCTAAGGCCGCCGCTTCACGCGCCACGTATCGCGCGTGTGCTCTAAGGGCCGCGCCGCCGCCGCCGCCGCCATGACCGAAATAATGCACCTTCACCACGACGCGCTGGCGTCGATCCGAGCCTTCGAACCCGGCGGGAGCCGTGCGAGGGCCGAAGCGCCGCGCAGCGCCAAGTCGCTTGTCTAGACCGCGCGAGAGGCGGGGCGGCGCGCCGGCCGGCGCCGCGTGTCCCTCGATTCTGCCGCGTAGAGAATCTTCGCGCCGCACCAGCCGATGCGGCGATGACGCTGCGCCACGAAGAAGCTGGTTGAAGCTTGGCATCCTCTTGGTGCTCCCGCGACAGTGCGATGTGCGCGCACATTATTATGAGAGCAGTCACATTGGATTTTCACAAATCCATTCAGCCGGATGGCGTTGAGGGCAAGGCCCGCTTTATCTTGCCCTCGCCCTCGTCATCTTCTTCTTTGATTTGAGTCATTTCCGGTTTTTCGAAGATGGATGCTTACGCGTTAGAGGCGCGTGCACGCTTACGTCATGCCGCGCGAAAACGGAGCGTGCTGATGATGGCGATGCCTGTTGCCGCTACAACCGCCAGCGCCAATGCGGCGTTGCGTACCCCGCTTGAATAGAAAATCGCGAAGGCAAAGATACCGACAATTGCAGCGCCCGCCGACAGTTCGACGAGCCTCACAAGCGGTCGCGCGGAGTCCACTCTGCTGAGCTGTTCGAGCCCGACATGGACGATTGCGCCAACACAGATACCTGCAAGAACTGCAGCCGGCCAGTTTCCAGACGTGGCGCCGGTTGTCCAAATCGTGCACCCCGCCGCTGCCAACGGAAGCGCGCGTGTCGACAGAAAGTGGATAAGCGCCAGCATCAAAAATGGCGCCGAGAGGAGGGCGACGATCGCGAGCATGGTGGAGTCTAATCCTCTTGCTGCGTCGCCCACAAGCGTCGCCACACACCCTCAATTTGCTGAGCGCTCACCGGCCCCCAATAGCGGCTATCGAAACTGTCGGGGCTGTCACCAAGAAGGAAGTATTCGTTGGCGGCAAGGAAGCGGCAGCCTGTCCAGGCTGGCAAAGGGCGCTCTTGACCGTCGTGACGCAATCGCATCAGCACACGATCTCCGATGGTTACGTGTTGGCCATGCGTGCACACATGCGCGCCACCGACCGCTGCGACCCTCTTGATGAACCAGTCACGCGGCCCGGCGAAGCGGCGGAGCGCGGCGTAGCCAGGCGCGACGGCCGCCGCGCGCACAGTCACGTAAGCACCCACATGCGGCGGCGTCGCGGACCGGACATAGTAGCCGATCGCGACGCTCGGGGAGTGATTGTAAATCACCAACGGTTGCGCCGCGGGCCACGCAAGCGTGAGCGCCGCGGCTGCTGCGATGACGAGGATCAGGCGCATGCAGGGATTATGCATGGCGGCTTTTCGCTGTCGCATGGAGGCGCGTCATCGCGTGCAGCGCTGACGCGGTCTTCGCCCATCAGATGTAAGAGGTAATCAGCAGCCAATTGGGCTTTGGCGGCTGCTGTGAGGAAGGCGTTGGGGTTGTCACGCAGCACGTCAATCCATTCGCCGATATAGCTAGCGTGATCCTCGATGTGCTCGCCAGGCAGTCCAATGACCGCGCCGACGAAGGCAGCGCTCAACTCCGCGACTAATTCTTCCAGCGCATAACCCGCGTCGCCAAACGGCTTCTGTCCGAAGTCGCGATCGAGACGGGTAGGGTGCCGCGTCCAGTGGCCGAGCTCGTGGGCGTAGGTGGCATAGTATTGGGTGTAGTCCGTGAACGCCGCGAGCGGCGGCAGCTGCACGCTGTCGGTCGCTGGTGAATAGTATGCGCGGTCTCCGCCTATACGCACGGTCGCGCCGACCTTGGCGAAGCGGCCGGCGTAGGCGTCGTCGACGATTTGAACCGGCGACTGCGCCACTGGATTGGTCGTCGGTGGGAGGCCATCGATCTGGTTCCGGTTGAACACAACGTAGCCACGCAGTATGGCGCGGCGCGCTTCGGCAGCGCCGTCACCCTCATCCGACGCATCGTCCGCATCCGCTTTCGGCTTTGATTTGTAAAACACCACCAACGTTCCGTGCTCGCCTTTGCGCACGTGACCGCCCAGCGCCAATGCCTGTCTGAAGGTGAACCAAGTAGGTGAGCAAAAGCCCCGTTGTTGCGCCGTCGCCCAAAGCGCTACGACATTGATGCCGCGATAGTATTCGCCATTAGCGCGACGCGGCATGACGGCCACGCCATCGCCACTGCCATCGCGCCATGGCTTTGCCCACGGACGCACGCCGTTGGCGAGCGCTTCGAGGATAGCGCGAGACACGCGCGCCGCTGTGCTGAGTTTTTCTTGATGTTGTGACATGACGGGATCTCCGCCGGACCTTTCCGGCGTCAAACCCACTGCGCCCGCGCCGGAGGCGCGCACCTCTCAAGGCCGAAGCGGAGCGAAGGACGGCGCAGCCGTTGCGCGCGTTTGGCGTGGGCGCGATCCATGCGCGCTTCGGAAAGAGTGGGCGGAGAGCCGCGACCTGCAAGAATGAGGCGGCGAACACCTTCGGCATTCGCCGCCCGCAGATCTTAGGCGCTCGCGTTTTCACCGGCTGCGGCAGCCTTGCCGCGTTTCGGCCTTTGCGTTTCGGCGTCTTCACGCGCCTTACCGCGCGCCAGCACTTCGACATCGCCGAAGGGGCCGATCACGAACTCAACGACGTAGCGGGTGACGCCTTTATCGTCGTCGTAGGAGCCCGGGCGAATTTGGCCGACCAGGCGCAACCGGGTGCCCTTCTGCACCATCTGCTCGATGCGCTCTACTTTCGCGGGCGCGAAGACGGCGATGCGATGCCAGTAGGTTTTTTCCGCCCATTCATTGTCGTCGCGCTTCCAGCGTTCAGACGTGGCGACCGAGAGGATGGCGATCTTTTTGCCGCCCTTGATGTCTTTGAATTCCAGCTTGCCGACATTGCCGACGATTTCGAATGAGGCCTTGTCCATGTTCGTAACTCCAAGCGCTCGGCGGTTCATTCCGCCGGCGGCCGCGTTCGCGGCGTCCCAACAGCAGCGGCGGGCTAGGGAGCGTCAGCGTTGTCGCGGGCAAGGGGGCTTGGTGCGGGCCCGCAGGCGTAGCCGAAGTACACGGCCCCTTGCGCGCGCGCCCGACTGCCGTGGTGTGGACGAAGCGAAGAACGCGTCTGTCGCGGAAGATCTCCAGGTGTCCGGAGTTGAACATGTACAAGCCGCAACGATGGGCGCCGCTGTGGCATTGGAAGAAAGAGCAATGAGGCGCAAAGAGCGAACGAGCGCCGCGCCAATCGATGACGCGGCGCTCGGCGATTTTATTGGGCAGCTATGGCCGCGGCTTCCGCTTCGCCCGCTTCAGTCAAGGCAAGGCGCGCAGCCGAGGCAGGTGTGATCAGCACTTCGGGCAGCCAGCCAACGCCCTTTAGGGTACGCGCGACGAGCTTGGCGAGATCATCGCGCTTCATCTTGGAATGGAGCGCTATCTGCTTGGCGCGACGGCGCTCGGACATCTTGGCGAGTTGTGGCGCAGTCTCGGCCGCTTCCAGCAAAACGCTTTTGGAAACGCGTGACCAGAAAGTGAGATCGGCCTGCCAGTGTTTGGTCATGTCCAAGTCGGTGACGTCCGCGAGTACGTCGGCAAGTGCTTGCTTGGCGTGATCATGCGCGCTCGAAAGCTCATGGCCGAGGTCCAGCGCGCTCGCCGCGGCCGCGGCGAAGACCGCACTGAGGGTCTTCAAGTCCTGCCCGCAGCACCATTGTAAAAGCGCGGTGTCTTCTTCGGGCAAGCTTGCAAGAAGTTCGTTGCGCGCGCGTGCAGCCACGCCGTCGCCCGCATCGGTGCTGCGAATACCGATCTCAGCGCCGCACGCGCTCGCGTGACCGCGCCAGCTTTGCAGCAAGGCAAAGGCGAGCAAGGCCGCGCCGATGTCAGGGGATGCAATCAATGATGTCCGCAACGCGTCCGCGCGTGCGACGGTCAGTTCGCGGGTCAGCGCCTTCGACAATTGTCGCGGGGCGCTGACCTCAACGTTTTGCTCGCCGTTGTCGGACGATGTGTCGGCAACTGGATCGCGCGCAGCGCGCAGCTGCTTGAGCTTTGCCTCATTCTCTTTCCGGACCGCGCCGTAGGTAAGCGTGGGACGGCCATGATAGTCGACACCGATGAGTACACCAGCCAAGGTTTTCTCTTCTGCGTCCCAGACCACGAGCTGGGCGCTGAGGGCGTCGCGCTGACTTTCCAGTTCATCACGCTCCTGATTGAGCGTCTCAGGCGCCTCTGCGTCGCCTTCAAATTGTTCATCAATGGCGTCGATGCGCGCATCGATCGCCGCGAGCTGCTTTTTCTCTGCGCGGGTAGGGGTGCGATAGCGCGTTTGGATGCGGCGTGCTGATCCGATGTTGGTGTGGCCGAGGCTGGTCTCGACGAAGCCCCAGCCGGCGGACAACAATTCATCGCGCACCGCATCCAGTTTTTCGTTGGCAAGACGCGTCATCAGAGCTGAATCGGCGATCAAGACGGTGTCCTCATCGAAAAGATCGCGCGTCAGCACGCCGCCTGCGGCCGTGTAAGCAGCAAGACCGACAAGCAAGGCGACACGATCGCTCGCGTTCATACTGCTCTCGGTCAGCATCGAACGGACCTGGGAAGCCGAAGTCACGGGCTTCGAGAGCGCTTTGAACACTTCATCCTGCTTGCGATGGTCGCTCTCGATGCAAAACGCTCGGGCCGCGTCGAGGTTGATCTCCTCGCGTCGGTAGGCCGATTTGATGCGCGGTGACAATGCTGACAGCGCCAGACGTTGCTCGACATGCCGGGTGGTGACGCCAAAGCGCTGGGCGATCTGGTCCGCCATAATGTCCTGCGCCACGAGCGCCGCGAACGCGTCGGCCTCGTCCATGGCGTTCATCGCAACGCGCTGCACATTTTCGACCAGGGAGGTCTCTCCGCCATCTTTGGCGTCAACGATGTTGCATGGCACTGCAAAATCCTTGGCGATATCGCCGGCCTTGGCGAGCGCTTTGAGCGCCGCGTGCCGGCGCGCGCCGGCGACGACTTCGTAGTGTGCTTCGTCACGCGAATGCACTGAGAGGTTTTGTAGAAGCCCGTGGGTTTTGATGGAGGCGGCGAGTGAATCGAGATCCGCCTTTCGGTCGGTGCGCCGTACGTTCTCGGCCGATGTCACGAGTTGGTTGAGGGGGATAAGCTTGTACGACATGTTTGAATGTCTCCGAACGAGACCTGGCGCGCGGGTGCGCGCTAGGGCCGTGCGCGAGGGCGCGGCGCCCAGGCCATCCAAGCCCGCGAGGGAGGGGGCGTTGTCCAGGGCCGCCCCTTAAGGGGCGGGCGGAGCTTCCCTGGATGGCGCCCCCGCGCGGGCTAAAGTAATCATCAGCGACCTCCGCGTGCGGTCGTTCGCGTCCCTGGCGCAAGCGTCATCTACCGGAAAATATTGTGAAAAATATCGTATCATAATCGCTCACTACGGCTTGCAAACGATCACCTCCAGGTGGCTAAATCAATCTCCGGTTGGTGACCTGGGAGCGCCACATGCCAGCACGTCAAGCACATTTGGATTGGGCCTTTGCCGAGAAATGCGATCGCGCCAAGAGCGTTGAAGAGATCGGCGATATGTTCGCGCGTGAAATCCGCGCACTTGGCTTCAGCTACGGCGCGTGCGCTTCGCACGTCGATCCGCTCAATCCACCGCACGGCGCAGTCATGATCGTCGACTACCCAAAACCCTGGCTGGAGCGCTTCTCCAGTATGAAATATGCGCTGCGCGATCCGGTCTATCTGACCGCTTGCCGGCAAGCGTTTCCGTTTCAGTGGAGCGACATGCGCTTTCGCAATGGGCTCGCGCAAGATCAGCTCGACATTCTCGATGAAGCGGCGGAAATCGGCCTCGTCGATGGGTTCACCATTCCCATTCATGCGCCGGACGCATTGCCGGCATCGTGTTCACTGGCGATTAGCGGTGACGGCGTTGATCCGTTGAATGTGCGCCAAGCGCATTGGTATGCGCTCTATGCGCACGAGAGCGTGCGTGGTTTGTTGGGGCTCGCCAAGCCGCGGCAGCGCCCGGTCCTGAGCCGGCGTGAGCGTCAGTGCATTCAATTGCTTGCCGCCGGGAAAGATGACTTTGCCATCGGCGTCATCCTCGGCATCAGCGAGCACACCGCACACAATTTCATCCGCAACGCGATGCGTAAGTTTGGTGTGTCCACGCGTATGCAAGCCTTTGTGAGGTCTTTGCGCGCAGGCGAAATCCGTTTGGAAGATATCGCCGATTAATCAACGAACAGGATGTCAATAGGCCTGATCAGGCCTATTTCGCCCGGCCCACGCGAAGACCAATAGCTCCCCGCGCTCGATCCAGCCGGGGAGTCACATGATCCACATCGTCACTGCGGAAAACCGTCATCTCTATCACCACGCGCTGATGCAGATGCATCAACAGCGCAAGCGCCTGTTCATCGATGAATTGAAGTGGCCGTTGGCTGAGACCGCGGGAATTGAGATCGATGACTTCGACAGTCCCGAGGTCGTCTATCTGCTCGAGACTGAATCGCCGCGCGGTGGCGTGACCGGCTCAGCGCGACTGCTGCCGACCGATCGGCCGCATCTGCTGGGTTCAGCCTTCTCGCACCTCTGCACGCGGGCGCCGCCAACCGGCGCCAATGTCTGGGAGGCGACGCGGTTTTGCCCCGCGCCTGATATCGGCAAGGGCGAAGAGCGGCGTCAGCTACTGGCGCGGATGATCGCCGCGATCATGGAAACGGCGCTGCTGTTTGGCGTGGATAAGGTGACGTTTGTCGCCAATTCCGCACTGGCGCCGCTCGCGCTCAAGGCCGGCTGGCAAGTCGAGCCGCTCGGCAAAGCGCATCGCGCCGGCCGTGATCGTGTCACCGCCTTTGTCGCCCACATTGACGGCGAAGGCTTGCGCGAGGTGCGTTTGCGCAACGCCATCGCCAAACCGCTTACGCGTTTCCTCGACGATGTCGCCAAAGCTGCTTGAGGAGGGTGCAGATAATGACCGCTATCAATCAGACTTTAGCCGCGCCCGAGACCGATCTCGCCGCCTTGAAACGCGACGGCTACGTCGTGTTGCGTGATCTCTTGAACGAGCGGCAAGTCGAAATGCTTGCCGGCGAACTCGAACACTGGCTCGCGCGCACGCCTCGCTGCGAAGGCGACTTTTATGGATGGAAGACAACCCGCGTCGGCGGGCTGCTCGCCAAGGCGCCAATGGTGCAACATCTGGCCTTACATTGGCGGGTACTGGCGATCGCCGAGGCGCTGCTGAAGCCCAATTGCGATTGTATTCAGTTGAACCTCACGCAGGCGGCACGTGTGCACCCGGGCGAGCGCGCGCAAGTCCCGCACCGCGATGAAGAAATGTGGCCTTGTGACAAACAAGGGCGCGAATGGCTCATCAATGTGATGTGGGCGGTCGACGATTTCACCGAGGAGAACGGGGCGACCCGGATTTGGCCAGGCAGCCATCGCGACGTGCTCGATCGTAGCGTCGATCCGGCAAAGAGCGTGGCCGGTGTTATGCCGCGCGGCTCCGCGCTCATTTTTTTGGGTTCGCTGACACACGGCGCCGGCGCCAATCTCAGCGGTGCGCCGCGCACAGGTATTATTGTCAGCTATTGCTTGGGTTGGCTCAAAACTTACGAAAACCAATTTCTCACGTATCCGCGCGGCGTTGTCCGTTACTTTCCCGAACGGCTGCAGCGCTTAATCGGTTATCAGATGCATCGGCCCAATCTCGGTGGTTGGGACGGCGTCGATCCCATCGAGTATGTGCGCGGTGAATTCGGCTATCGTCCGCACACCGACGCACTCACACCGGAGATCGCTGACGAACTGTGTGCGCACTATGCACCCTCGCGAGGCGGGGATGGCGGTTGATCCGCGCACAGGCGAACGAGTCTACCAGGAGATCAAAGCCGGCATACTGAACGGCGGCTTTCGGCTGCGCGAGCGTTTGGATATCGACACGCTCGCGCAGCGCCTGCACGCGAGCGCGACGCCAGTGCGCCATGCGCTTGCCATGTTGGCGGGCGAGCGGCTGGTCACAGTGCACACCTCTCGAGGCTACTACGTGAGCTTTTGGTCTGAGCGTGATCTCAAAGCGCTCTACGAGTGGCGCTGGCAATTGGCGCGATTGGCTGCCGAAAGTTTCGAGCCTGCGAGCACCGACGTGCGTCTCAAGGGCTCTGTGCTAGAAATCTATCAAGCTCTCATGCGCAGACTGGAACGAAACGCCAATGATGAGGTCAAGCGTGCAGCACGAAATACCGACGAGCGGTTGCGGGCCGCGCATTTGGCGGAAGCGGACGTGATCGCCGATCCTCTCGGAGACCTTGAACGGCTCACCGCTGCGATAGGCCATCGTGATCGCCGCCGCAGCGTTTCGGGGCTGCGGGCATACTTCCGTACGCGTATCGCAATCGCTTCGGCGTTGCGCGCACGCGCGAGCATCGCCGCGCTCCCGCGCAACGGCGACGACTAAAGATTTCCGAAGAAATCTTTACCGAGATAGTCGCCCAAATTGTGTGGCGAGGGGGCAGTCTTCCAAAGCCGGAATGAGTTCGGCAGATGGAGACATCCATGCGTGAAGACCAAATCATCGAAACCGAAGACGACGTGATCGATCTCGGGGCCGCGACCGAATTGACGTTCGGCAGAGCCAAACCGGACGAGTTCGAGGCCAATGTTGGCATCGATCACAAGGCTCTCTGAATGACTGCGCCGGCGCGCACTTCGGTGCGCGTCGGCCTCTCGGATCCAACGATGAATTGCGCTGAACTCAATCTGAAAGGCCACGTCCGCGCTTGCCTGGCTGGCGATTGGATCGTCCTGCTCGACCTTAGGGGCGATCGGTACTGGGCCTTGCCGCAATCCATGTCGCAGGGAGCCATGCGTAACAGACTTGCAAAGCACGGTTTTCTGCGCGCGGACGAGGAACCCCTACCCAAAAGGATTCCGCCGTTATTCAGCGGCAGTGGCGCGCCATCGCGAATGCCAGATCTGGCGTTGGCGCTCAGGTCGGGACTCTGGGCGCATGGCGTCGTTAAGAGCGGGCGCATTGACAAAGCGTTTAGTCTGATCGAGCGCCGAAAGAGAAAACTGGTGACGATTGGCGCCGACGGCGCGCGCGCGGTCATTGCGCGCTTCGACGAATTGCGGCCCTGGTTGCCATGGCGTTACGTATGTCTTTTCAATTCGCTCTGTCTCAGCCGCTTTCTCCTCGAGCACGGCGTTGCCGCGGATTTGGTAATCGGGGTACGCGCGCGTCCGTTTGCCGCCCACGCATGGGTAGAGTTGGAAGGACGCGTCCTTGACCCAGGCAATGAAGACTGCCCTTCGTTTGTCGAAATCGCACGCGCCTGATGACGAGGGTCGTGGCTCTTCGCTGGTCGCCAGGAGACTACAAGCAAGAACGCGGGTGCCGCGATTTGCAACGGCGGCTAGATGGCGAGCGCGCGTGGGTAAAGTTTATTGATGGCCGAGGCGTGCTGGCGCATTACGCGCTTGAGGATGGCGATTGTACGCCGCTGCTGTTGGCGCGCGAACAGGGAGCCATCTTCGGGCCATTGTTTTCAAAGGATACATTAGGCAAGTCGCGTCTTGACGCCATGGACGCGGCCGAGGCGGAGATCATCATCGACAGCCAGGGCGCGCGGTTGATCGAGGGCTACTGGGGCCACTATTCAGCATGGTTACAAGATCGTGGGAGAGATTTCTTTCATGTACTTCGAGATCCGTCGGGCGGTGGTGCTTGTTTCGTAGCTGACTGCGAGGGCAGACAAATCTACTTCACGCATGCGGAAGATTTTCTGTGTCTGCAGCCGGATGCGAAGCTCAACGCGAAATTTCTAACGGCATTCATCGCCTACCCACGCTTGGTCACCGCCAGCACTTCGATTGAGAACGTCTTCGAAATTCTGCCAGGAATGCGCGAGACCAACAGGCGCACGCTTGAAGTGGAAACTATTCTGGCCTGGCGTCCTGCGCAAAGGCTTCCGCCATTGACCGCGGCTAATTTTGAGGCGGGCGCCGTCCAGCTGCGGGAAACTATCGTCGCGTGCGCGAGATCTTGGTCGAGCAGTTATCCAGCGATCGCCCATCGCCTTTCTGGCGGATTGGATTCGTCTTCGGCACTAGCCGCGCTGAAGGCCGCGGGCGCCGAGAGCGTTGTCGCTTTCAATGAATATGTGGATGGTGTCCTGGAGTCCGACGAGCGTGCATACGCCCGCGCGGTCTGCTCACGCTATGACGTGCCATTGAGCGAGATTTGCGTCGCCGCAGCGGACGTTGACTATGGCCGCCTTGCGGACGCACCGCTCACCGCCAAGCCCTCCGCGGCGCACGTCGGTTTCTTCACTGACATGGTGGCGCGCGAGATCGCGGCCTTCGACGTCGGCGCGGTCGTAACGTCTGGACAGGGAGGCGATCAGGTTTTCCATCGATCGCATGCTTCCAAAATCGTGGCGGATGCGGTGCACGATGGATTGCCTCCCAGAGAAATTGTGCGCATCGCTCTCGACACCGCGCGATTGGGTCGCACGCCAATTTGGCACGTGTGTGCGGAAGCTGCAGGCGCGGTTAGCTGTCGTCCAAAGAATGAGGGCTTCTTCGGAACGATCGGCTGGACGCCCCCGCATGACGCGAACGGCGTGCCGCTGTCAGCATCGGCGCTTGTGAGTGAACATCCGTGGGCGCCGTTAGCGAAACAGGAACCGCCGGCTCGCGCGGAGCGGATCGCAGATTTCGCCGATCTCCAATACTATCATCAGCGCGACGCCATTAGCGCGCGCTTTCAAGTCGCCCCGTTTTTGACCGCACAGCCCATTCTCGAACTCTGTCTCGGCGTACCGCCCTATGTGATGACACACGGAGGGCGCGATCGTGCGCTGTTTCGAACCGCTTTTGCGGAATTCCTTCCTGAAGCGGTCACGCAACGCTTCGGCAAGGCCTCGACGGGTCGCTTCCATGCTTCGGTGCTTGAGCGGCAGACGCCGTTTCTACGCGAGATCTTGTTGGGTGGCATGTTGGAGCAGGAGGGGGTCATCCAGCGTCAGACATTTGAACGGCTTCTGAGCGGAGCGGGCCTCACTGATCCGAAAAGCGTAGTGACGCTTTATCCCGCGGTCGTCGCTGAGATGTGGCTCCGCAATTTCCGAGGATGCCAAGCGCGCGCGAAAGAGCGAAACGCGCCTCAAGGCGGCGCCGGTGCGCCTGCTGCGGGTGATGCAGCGTGAGTGGCCATGCGATCGCGAAGCTGACGCCAACGCCGCGCTGTTTCTGGATCGGCGGGGGCGTGTCCCTGAAGCCAGAAACTCATCCAGTCGACGGTCCGTTGCTGGACAGCCAAGATTTGTGAGGGTCTCCACTTCAAATGGTAGGCGCCTGGATAGATGTACGCTTCCAGCGGCGTGGTTGTGTCATGCAGCCGCGTGATTAGGGGAAAGGCCAAGAGCGCATCGCTCTCGGGTAGGTTCAACATGAGCGGCGTCCGAATGCGGTCGACGTGAAGCGCCGGCGTGTTGCGATCCCACCATTGCTGCCATTCTGGCGCAGTGGTGTCCCACGGTGCTGCCAAAGCTCTTTGGCGTATGCGTTGCGCCCGGAAATCCGCAGGTTGCATATTCCATGCGACGGGGTCGGTTGGACCGTTGCTGGCGACAGCGGCAGCGAACGCCGGTCCGGCCACGATTGAGTCGAATACCGTTTGGGCGCCGTTGCTCATGCCGGTGATGCCGACGCGATGTGGATCCACTAGACCTCGCTGCACGAGAGTGTCGACGAAAAAGCTGTTGGCTTCGCGCGTTATAGTGTGTTCGCTGTCATCGAGTTCCTTGTGGCGCAGCAGTTCGTTGAAGCTAAGACGGCGCGACAAATTCCTGAACTCTGGCCGGTCTACGCTCAAAACGAAAAAGCCGGCTGCTGAGAGTGGGTAAATTGGTGACTCTCCGCCTACGCCGGCGTTGAGAAAGCCGCGAGATCTATACTGCACTAAAACCAGCGGATAGCTCCGTCCTTGGCGATAGTGAAGCGGATAGACAACGTAGGCGAACGATTGATCACCGTTTGCATCGGTATGATCGATGCGTTCGGTACGTGGTAGCGTCACGGAGCGCCACTGCGGATTGGGATCGTAGAGGACGCGCAGAGCGCCCGTTCTCAAATCAATGCGCACCAGGCGATTGGGCTCAGTCGTGTCATCCTGAATGCAAATCAACGCTTGGGCGGCGACGGCGCAGTCGGCGAGTTGATCAGTGCCGGACCGTATAAGACGCGCGGTGGAAGCGCCGACAAGCCACGCATAGATCGACGTGACCATGTTGGCGTGACCTTCGTTACGCGCGAAGATGATTTCCGGCTGACCGGTTTCATCTTGGGCGGCCCAAGCCATGTTCAGCCAGCCATGGCAGGGCGCTACGTTGCATCTCTGCGCGTCAGCGCTTGCGCCGGCATAGATGCTCAATTCCGGCCGCTCAGCGGTCGAGCCGAGAATAAGCGGTCGAACGAAATCGCCGTGCTCAGCCGGATCCGCCACGAGTGCTCGTTCATCTGCGGTTGCCGCATTGGTGGCGCCGGAAGCGAGAGAAAGGCGCGTTACCGCGGCGCCGCTTGCTTCATCGGGCAGGGGCAGCAAACTATAGAGCGCAGAGAAGTTGTCATCGACGCGGAAACCGTCTCGTTGTTCGGCTAGGCGTTGCGCGGCCATGGTTTGTCGTGGCGTGAGCGTGGCGTAGATCAAGCTCGAACCGTCGCGCGTCAGTGCGAAGTTGCGGACATCGGCGGGGCCTTGAACAACCGGCGCCGTGGCGCCGCCGTCGAGATGAACGCACCAGATTTCGGCACGATCATCGACGTTGTTAAGATAGTAGATTGATCGCCCATCGGCGGACCACACGGGACGCCTGTCGAACGCCACACCGGATCTGCGCCCTTTGGTGGATTCAAGAATGATGTCTCCTCCATCGGCCACAGCGCGTGTTGCGCCGGTCGCGATGTCGACGACTATGAGGCGATAGACGTAGCGGTTGCCTGTAAGGTCCATCACGCGATCGAAGAGCGCGACCTTTGCGCCGTCTGGAGAGGGCGCGACGTAAGGGCCGAAGTATCCGCCAAGCTCGTGCAGCGAGAGTAGGTCGTCGATGCTTGCTGGATGCCTGGCCTGTGCATTGGTGCGCGGCAGCGCCGTTGCACTCAGTCCGGTCAGAGTGAGGCAGAGTCCGAGCGCCAAAAACGTCTGGAGGCGTTTCATGAGGCACCTACCAGCGATGACGCAGTTCGAGCGAAACCACGCGTCCCATCAGCGAGGCGTTGGCGGGATCATAAGCGTAGCCGGTTGGATTGTTCACGAAGGGCGGGTCGCGGTCGAACAGGTTTTGGACATTGAGCGAGATCTCGCTTCCGGGCTGATCGGCGTCCCCAATCAAGTATGCGATGCGCGCATCTACGGTCGCGTCGCTCTTGATCCGCCGATTGGGAATGGAAACGTTGTCCGTGTAGCTGCCTGCGAAGTTAACGCTTGCGCCTACGTTCCATGAGCCCGCGTGCCAGTTTGCGCCGAGGCGCGTGCGCAAGCTGAGCGGTCCGTTGACGTTGTCCAGTGCCGACACCGGTGTTGCACCGGACGTAAGTGTTGAGGCGTGCTCAAAGAGAATGCTCGCGGAAGCGTCCAAGCTAAGGTCGCCGATCGCCGTCTGAAAGCTGTACGAGGATGAAAGGTCAACGCCGCGTACACGTTGACTCGACAAATTCACGTTGCGCAGATTGAGGATGACGTCCACCTGCGACGGAGGCAACGATCCCGCTACTCTGCCTAATGCGAGGAAAGATGTTACGAGCGCGGCGCTCGGGTTGCGGAACACAACGCTTTCGAAGCCCGCAGGATTAACGAGGATTGTGAAAGGATTGCCAGGCAGGGCGACGCGATCGGCAAAGTCAAGGTCAAAATAGGCCGCGCTGGCGCGAAAGCCCTCGAACCAACTTGGCTGAAAATCGAATCCCGCCGTCCATGTTTCAGCGCGTTCAGGCTTCAATTCGCGATTGGATCCCAACACGATCAACAACCCCTCGGTGGCGTTCGGAGCCAAAGGATCGAGGCTTCCAGGAATGCGTACGAGGCTGGATGTGACGCCACTCAGCAATTGCTTGAAGGTAGGCCCTTTGAATGAAAGGCCCCACGAGCCGCGCAACGCAAAGCCATCAACCAACTCCCAGCGAACACCAAGCTTTGGCGTCGTCGAGGCGCCGTAGTCGCTGGCGTCTTCGCGGCGCGCGGAAATGGAAAACGTCACACTCCGTGCCAAGGGGATAGCATTGTCGGGTCCGATCAGCGGCGCGTTGAGTTCAGCGAAAATGGCGTCGACCGTGCGCTCGCCAGGCGCCTGATTATCGATGTCGGTGTCGCCGGCGCCGGTCTCTTCGATGCGATTGACACGAAAGCGCTCGTCACGGCGCTCGACGCCGAACGCTGCGCGCAAAGGGCCGCCACCAAGCGAGAAGAGAGGCCCGTCCGCCTTGAAATTGTATGTGGTAGTCAACCCGGTGCTGTGTTCGTGTTGATTAAGCGTCAGCGCGCGCAACACGTCGGGATTTGTGTTGGAGCCGTCGGCGAATGGGTTGAAGGCGGTCGCGAGATCGCCACTCTCCAAAGGTGCGGTGTTGTCTGAATCGAAGAAATTGCTTAGAGCAACACGCTCGTTGCTGCGTGCATAGGTGATGTCGCCATCGACGCGCCAGTCGTTGTCGAACGCGTAGGACGCCCCTGCAACACTTGAAAAGGAAGTCGTGTCAGCGTCTGTGATCGCCGGACCCAAATCGGCGGTCGTGTCATATTCGATGAGCAGATCGCCCTGTCCGGGAAACAGGTTGTTCAACACACGGTAGGCGTTGCTCTCTGGAACAATCAAATCCGCGCTTAGATTCGTGTGCTCGGAATAGGCACGCCTGTCGCTTGCAAGCGCGTCGGCGTAAACTTGAAGATGATCGCTTAGGTCTTGGTGGCCACTGAGAAAAACGGCGTTGGTGGTTTGACGCGGAAATAACCAACTGCCTTTGTTGAACTCGCCTAGCGCCGCGCCGGATATTAGATCCGCCTCTGAGAGTGACGTGCCGTCCTGGCCGCGCGGTACCGCCAGATCAGCATCTGCGTCGCCGACGGCGATGATGTTTCCCGGGTTATTGTAGAGCGATCTAAAATCGTCACCGCCGCGCTCGCGAAAATCGGCGCTGCGTGTCGCTTCGCGATCGCTGACCTCTACTTCGCTGCGCCGCCGGTATTCGTAGCCGGCGGTGAGTTGGCCGCCATGCCATTGAAAGCCGGCGAGCTGTGAGATGCCGATATCTTCGGCGCCGCCTTGGGTAGCGCCGCCGTACCGAAGCGTGGTCTCAGCGCCTTGGAAATTCTGATTGAGGATTATGTTGACGACTCCGCCTACGGCATCCGAGCCGTACGTCGCCGAAGCGCCATCGGCCAAGACCTCTATCCGCGAAACCGCGCTCAGCGGGATCCCTGCGATGTCGACGAAATTGCCAGAGCCCACGGGCGCCAACCTGCGACCATCAACGAGCGTGAGCGTTGCGTCGGCTCCAAGCCCGCGCAAGTTTGCGGTCGAGGCGAAACTTACGTTGGAGAGAGCGTTACGCGTACCTTCTTGTGTTGTTTCGTTTTGACTGCCAGCGAAATTTTGCGGGAGAGTTTGAATGACGTCCTGGACGCTGCTGCGAACGGTGGCGTCAATGTCATGTCGATTGAGCGTGATGAGATTTGCACCGGTGGGTGCTGCACTGCGGATACGCGAGCCTGTGACCACGATCTCTTCAGTGCTCGCAGTCTCGCGTTCGTCGTTGGACTGGGGGCGGTCAGTGCGAACGATGCGCCCTTCGACAATCGATAGTGGAGGTGCACTCGCCGGGAGGAGACGCGTGAGTGCGTCGCGGTCGGAATAGTCGCCGTCGATTGGACGGGAGGTCTGCCCAGACATCTCGTCCAGATTAAACATGGTCTGCAGGTTGGATTGTCGGGCGAACTCAACTATCGCAGAGTGCAGCGGTTGCGCCGGTATCGAGTAGTGATGCACATCAGTTTGCTGCGCGGCGGGCAGCGGCAGCGGCTGCGCATCCGCACCGCCCTGAAGGGTCAAGTTAGAAACTCCAGCCAGAGCAATTGCCAGTATTGAACGCGCGCAAGGCGCGCGTTTGGTGGCGTGCGTCATGTCTTCCCCCTGCGCCGCCTCTCAAGCGGGCGGCTCCGGACTGAAGACAATCGAGCGCGAAAAACACCGCAGGCCGACTACGGGCCCAGCAGAACGAACGACGGCGTCTGCTGGACGCGCAGGCCGAGATTTATTTGCGCCAATGAAACAAACGCATTGAGATCATTGCCCCGGATGTAGCCGGACACACGACGGTTAGCGGTCGCTTCATTGGCGAAGCGAAAACGAGCACCGGTTTGTGCGGCAACGTCATCGGCGGCGTCTCGGAGCGTCTCGCTATCGAATGCGAGCATGCCATCTTGCCATGCTAGTCGTCGCGCGACGCGAGCGGCGTCGGTGGTCTCCGACCTAAGTCTGTTGCTTCCTAAAACCAATTCTTGATCGGTTTCGACCTGAATACTTTGCGCTTGCGTGTTGAATGGTAAGGATGAGCGGATGCCAATTCCTTCAATGCTTCCGCTGACAATGGTGGCGCGTGCGTAGCCGCCGCGCAGCTTGATCGAAAATGTACCAGCGTAGGTGCGGACTTCCCCGAACGGCGTTGATACAATGAACGGACGTGCCGGGTCTGATTGAATCTCGAAAAGGGCTTCGCCGCGTGCGAGGCGAACTTGCCGGGCATATGCATCAATTCGTACGCGGATTTCCGTATCAGCATTGAGGCGGACCTGCGATCCATCGCTCAGCGAATCCGATTGTCGTTCGCCAATGCGGGTCCGGTAGGCCTTGGCGCCGGCGTCTTGCAGGGTGGGCGCGGCCGCAACGGCAAGCACCGCAATTGCTGCGACGCTCGTTGCGCCAATTAGCAAACCGCGCCGGCTGTGACGCGCAGTAGTTGGGGGTGGCGGCTCATGCAGAAACTTCAGAAGGTCAAGTTTGTCCCAGGTCCGGGCGATGTCCTCGTAAGCGAGGCGGTTCTCTGGTCGTGACTCAAGCCAGCGCCGAAAGGACCGATGATCGTTCAAGCTGACGTTGTCCGCTTCCAAGCGGGCAATCCATCGGCTGGCTTCGATTTCGGCGCGGGAGGGCTTATCGGTCATGGACCGAGATCGCGCAGTTAGCCCTCGTGCAGGTGGCGTAACTCGTGATGCAAATGGGTGAGGGCGTCTGCAACATACCGCTCCACGGTCCGCGGCGACACGCCGAGGCGTTGGCCAATCTCTTTATACGAATGGCCTTCCAGTTTGAACAGGATGAGCGCGTCTCGTTTGTTATCAGGCAGTTTGTGCAAAGCGATGTAGAGGCGCTCCACGAGATCGCCGACGACCACGTCGTCCTCTGGCCCTGGTGCGTCCGCGGCGATATCCGCTATCGACGCGTCTCGTCCTGTCTCAAACCGCACCAAATTGGCGCGCTTGCGTGCGTTGATGGCCAGGTTACGCGCTATTTTGAATAGATAGGCTCTGGGCGCCTCGATCCGCTGCGCGTCTTCGGCGCAAAGCGCGGCAAAACTGTCCTGGGCGATGTCGTCGGCGGAGACGCTGCTGCCAAAGCGCTCAAGGAAGCGCCGCAACTTGGGCGACTCTTCTGCAAAAAGCCGAGCGAAGTTGTGCAACACGCTCATCTAGCCGGGCCTCCAATCAGCCAGCGCTGCGCCCATCGCGCTCAACTCGTCAACGCAGCAGTGCGCGCAGTCATCGGCGAGAAAAGAAGCGGGATCGCAATAAACAAGTGCCGCGCGATCAAAGTCGCCCTCGCCGATCATCGTTTCGAGCGCGACATAGTCAGTCGGTTCAGCTCTGTCCACACAGCGTACGACGATCAAGACGCCGTGATCGTTCTGGAAAGCCAGATCAAACGCACGCGCGGATTCACGGACCGACGCCATGCTCTGCAGTTTGAACCTAGTCAGCCGCATTTTCACGGCTTGAGCGACCTCATCGCGCATAATCGAGCAGCCTATCTGATCCCTCTTCGGGTTCAAGCTGGAAACTGCGTGCTCGAATTCTCCACCGCAGACGCGGGGAGGGCTGAGTGGCGTCAACTTTGCGGGATCCGCGATATCGGGCGATAGTTGCTCGACTCATCGCGATGCGCAAAGCGGCTGACCTCAATCAGCGCGATCTCGCCTCATTGCTGATGAAGCCCCAGTCATATGTGGCTAAGGTCGAGCTTCACGAGAGACGTTTGGACATAGTGCAACTCGTTGAGTGGCTGCGTGCGCTCGAAGCCGATGAACGCAAGTTCTTCGCGGAGATTCTGAGGGACATTCCCCAGACAAAGCGAAAGCGATAGCTCGACTTCGCCGAGGTGACGTTTGTCACAAAGCCGCAACGGATGTTCTGGGGCAAAAGCCGTCCCTCCGTGCGTCGTCAAATACGTCGAAGCGGACCTTCGAAGTGGGCGCGGTCTTGAACTCGTGCTGCTGCCCACACCGGGCATGTTCAGAAGTCAGCCATCGCTCGTGCGCCGCGATAGCGGACGTTCGATGACGGGGAGAGCCCCTGATTTTCAATCAGCGGCTCGGGGGCAGGAGCGGGCAATCTTCCGAGCTTGCGCGCTCCATGAAACGCAAGCCGGATTTCACCGGCCAACAGCGGCTGCTTCGACGCGACGAAGAGCGTGATAGGCTCAGCGGATTCGGATCAACGCGGCCCAGAAGTGTCATGCCGGGAAACAGGTTTTTCGAAGAACGCTCTGACCAATCGGAGGTCAAGGCGCGCATTATTCAAAAGTATTTCGCTGCTTGGGCGAACGTCATCATGGGGGTGGCTGCCAAGTTTGTTGGACGCATTGCCTACATCGACTTGTATGCGGGTCCTGGCCGTTATCGTGACGGAGCGGCGTCTACGCCGTTGCTGGTCCTCGAAAAAGCGATCGCCGATCCCGGCATGCGTTCGATGCTGGTGACGCATTTTAACGACGCCGACAGCAACAACACTTCCACGCTCGAGACCGAGATAGCCGCTCTGCAAGGTGTAGAGCTTCTCAAGTATCCACCTATCGTGACCTGTGGCCCCGTCGACGACAAAATGGCGGAGCACTTCAATGCCACCCGTCTGGTGCCGTCGTTCACGTTTGTAGATCCGTTTGGGTACAAGGGCCTGTCGCTCCAAATCGTAAACGGAGTAATCAAGGACTGGGGCTGCGACTGCGTTTTCTTTTTCAACTACAATCGTATCAACGCGGGCATCTCTAACCCTGCAGTGTCTCATCACATGGATGGACTTTTCGGCGCGGAGAGGGCGGCACGGCTGCGTGCGGCGTTGCCGCAAAAAACGCCCGACATGCGAGAGGCGCTCATTTTGGAAGAGCTGGCGCAGGCCTTGAAGGATATGGGCGGCAAGTTTGTGCTGCCGTTCCGATTCAAGAACGCCAGCGGTACGCGCACATCGCACAGTCTCATTTTCGTATCGAAGAACTTCAAAGGCTATCACATCATGAAAGGGATAATGGCGAAGGAGAGCTCCACGGAAGATCAAGGGGTGGCATCATTCACCTATTCGCCAGCAGACGCTTCCATGCCTTTGCTAATGTCATTGCGTCGGCCGCTCGACGAACTCGAAGGCATGCTTCTCCGTGACTTCGCCGGTGCGGAGTTGCCCATGGGCGCTATTTACGAGCAGCACAGTGTCGACACGCCCTACACTGATAAGAACTACAAGATGATCTTAGCTCAGATGGAAGCCAAAGGGGCGATCTCGGTTAGGTCCGAACGCGGCAGTCGTCGGAAGGGTACATTCGCTGACCACCTTTTAGTACGCGTTCCAGCTAGGGCATGAGGAGATTGAGACGACGCACCGTGAACTGATCGTCCAGCATGTCGATAGAGATCAGGACCTTTCGAAGCGGCATTGTATCGTCCCAAAACCAATCGCCAATGACATCCGCCTTCCACGACAGGTCCACCGGCAACTGTCGCCGTACGTCGAGCGGCCAAGGCCCCTCGGAAGTTAGTGCTGACATAGTTTCTGATATCATCCCGCACGCAAGGTCGGGTATCGAGCACCAATCTTCAAACTCGGTGGTTGTCGGATCTTGGCTCGTTCTGTTCAGGCGGAAGACGCCGCTTCTCATCGGCGTGTAGAGGTTGGCCATCCTTCCAGCGGCGTTCAACGCATCATCGTGACGTGCGTCGTTTGCTACAAACTCGTCCTCGTCTGTTATCCAAGTGATGTTGCAGTGTCGGCGCGCCCAAACTGACAGGATCAGAGATACTAAGTGGATTTTGCGCATCATCCGCTCCAATCCAACATCGCTCCACCGTTGCTTGATGCCGAATGCTTCGCGTAGCGGCTCATCAGCACCCGGATTTGTGGTGAGCCAACGTTTTTGTTTGTCGATAGCGACGATGACAAGACCGCCGTTTAGGCTAGCCGCCGCTTTCAGGTATTCGACGAGCGCGTTTCGACGAAGCGCATCGTTGAGACGCTTGTAGGACATGCGCCGCTTATCGCCCAGTAGTGCGGTGCGAGTGGCGCGCATTCTTTGGCGCCATAACTGGCCTCCGCCTGCAACAATCAAGAATCCGTAGATGTGGTGTGTCGCTTGCCGATGCTCGCCGCCGAAATCGGATGCGATGGTGAGGTTGTTCGCTTCGAAACTGCTGCAGCGCGTGGCGGCCAGGATCTTCTGAATTGAGTGTCCCCAGCCCCAGGCTCGGCGAACTTGAATGTTTGTCGGGGTGAGCAGTTGCCAATCGGTCGTGGCCATGCTGATCGCCCACGGTCTCCGCTAGGGACTATTCTGCGGCGACTGCCTCTATGCGGCGATTCCTGCCGCGCTTCATTTTTGGATATTCGTTCCACTCACGTCCTTGAAGCAGCCGCCCGCCTGACTTGGGGCGAACGCCTCCCCATTGCTTGAAAAAGAACGCCGCCTTATCCCGCTTGCACTGGTCGCGGATTTCGATCGCCCACTCTTCATTCATTGGACGACAACCAGGCCCACTTTCGCCACCGACAATCACCCAATCAATTCCTTTGAGGTCGACCGTGCCCACCGGGCCGAGCAGAGGCTCGAACGATACGAACTTCACGTTCGCCTGTGCTTGATGGAGGTGCTTGAGACGCACCGCATTCTTCGCGTCCTCAATCGAAACGCCGAGCCAGATGTGCTTGGGCGCTAGCTCCGTCCCATAGCGGTGGCGAAGATAACGGGTGAGCAGAGGACTGCGTTTTGTCAGGACCTGAAACGTGTGCCAGTCAGCCAACTCCATGGTGTCGAACACTCGGTCTATGAAAGTGCGAGGCACCTCTTTGTGGAAGAGATCCGACATGGAGTTGACGAAGACGCGTCGAGGTTTACTCCACGACAGCGGCTGGCTCAGACGCTCAGGCCGAAGCTTCAAATCGAATCCGTGTTCGAATGGATGCCCCGCTACTCCCCGGAAACGCTCGGAGAAACGCTCTGCGTAACAGAGATCACACCCACGCGTGATTTTGCTGCACCCGGTGATCGGATTCCAGGTGGCATCGGTCCACTCGATTTGTGTCGTCGTCGACATAGATTCGTATAGAACAAAAAGAGAACATCGTTCAGGGGCGATGGGATGCTCACGAATAGAGCGCCTAACGGGTAGGGTCTACGACAGAGGTGAAGCTTCCTTGAACAATGTGTAGCCCATAGGTTACAATATGGCCTCGAGTCGAGAGGCCGACATGGTCAAGTTCGATCCAAAGGAATTGAAAGGTCGCTGGGTGAAGGGCGTGGCGCTCGATGTTCACACCATCAGAAGCACGCACGTGGGAGTCGATCAGTACGGTCGTGATCAGTTCGACACCGAGTATTCCCCACTCGGGGAGTTGCTCCACAAACTTAAGTACAAGGGCGACGCGACAGCGGCGCCTGACATCGTCGCCGCTGCGGTGAAATTTCTGCGCCCGAACCTATCGAAGTTCGAGATCATCGTACCAGTGCCACCTTCCAATCAGCGAGCGGTGCAACCTGTTCCACTTCTAGCCGGCGGAATAGGGCGCGCACTAAGCGTGTCCGTGTGGAATTGTGTCACCAAGACCAAGTCCACGGCAGCTCTAAAGAGTGTGCTGGACCCCGAGAAGCGCAAGGAAGTTCTGCAAGGAGTGTTCGAGGTCGATGCCAAGCGAACCGCTCGCAAGAACATCCTCCTGTTTGACGACCTTTATCGGTCAGGAACTACGCTGAACGAAATCTGCGATGTCTTGATGGATGGAGGACGCGCCGCAAGCGTGCGCGTTCTTACGATAACTAAAACTCGGAGCAACCGATGAGCACGGTTTTTGTAGGTGGGTCGCGTCAAATCTCGCGACTTTCGACGCTTGTCCAGGATCGCTTGGAGAACATAGTGAAGAGTGGTCACGATGTTATTGTTGGCGACGCGAATGGCGGCGACAAAGCTGTTCAGCGCTACCTGCTAGAAGCCGGATATAAGGCCGTGACAGTGTACTGCTCAGGATCGACAAGCAGAAACAATCTTGGAGCATGGCCTGAGCGCCGTATCCAAGCGCCAAAGAGCGCTAAGGGGTTTGAGTTCTACGCAATCAAAGATCGCGAGATGGCCTTGAGTGCGGATTTTGGTCTCATGCTGTGGGACGGCAAGAGCGCGGGGACCATGCTTAATATTCTGCGATTAGTGCGAGCTCACAAAAAGGCAGTTCTGCTCGATACCTCTCGACGAGTGGCGGTGAACTTCAAGAGTGCAGAGGATTGGACGACCTTCGTAGCTAAACTTAGTCCGGAACTGACGGCGCAGCTCAGAGACCGGGCCACGAGTGAGGAGTGGTCCCCAGCAGAGCAATCGAGTCTTTTTGCGGCACCAGAACCTGCTGATGGAACGCTGTCGGTCTCCGCCGCGGCGGAGATCATCAATGCGGCGCTGAACGACGGCAACACGGCCGGCGTAGTCACTGCACTAGGTGACATCGCCAAAGCTCGTGGCATGAGCCAAGTGGCTAAGGATGCTGGCTTGGCTAGGGAAAGTCTGTACCGCTCACTAAGCTCTGGAGGAAATCCAGAATTCTCTACCGTGCTTAAGGTGATTGAGTCTGTTGGCCTCAAGCTGAGCGTATCTTCGGTGTCGGAGCGGTAGGGACGATCTTATGGTCGCAAAGCCTTACTCGTGGTCAACAGGTCCTGTGCTCGAGGATCACACTCGATGTAAGCACAAGATTCTGCGGGAGTACGCGCGCAAATACATCGTCGTGCGCTGTCAAATCCCGCAGCAAACAAAATTCAGGTTGGCAATTGTTGATGGTTTCGCTGGAGCTGGCATGTACGCATGCCGCAGCCCTGGATCTCCGATCATTTTCATCCAAGAGCTGCGCACTGCTCTAAGTCAGATCAATCTCGAGCGTGCCGCCCAAGGTCTCCAAATGATGGAGATAGAATGCCTACTCGTCCTGAACGATGCCGACCCCAATGCAATTTCTCTTCTCAAGGAGCACTGCGCACCGTTTTTGGCCGCTATTAAGGATGAGCAGCCAAAGTTGCACGTACTGCCTCATTTCACAGTGGGTGCCTTTGAGTCGTCGTACCCCGAAATCAAGCGCATGATTGAGCGCGGTGGCTATCGTAATGTGTTGTTCAATCTCGATCAGTGCGGGCACTCAAAGGTCGAGCGCGACACGATCGTAGACATTATGAACTCTGCCGCGTCCGCAGAGATTTTCTACACATTCTCGATCGAACCATTGCTAGCATTTCTTCAAAAACGTGACCCCTTGAAATTAGCGCGCCAGCTTCGTCATTTAGGCATCACGGCCGCCAATCTGCACAGCATTGATGGATTGATAAGTCACCAAGGGTGGTTGGGCGCGGCAGAGAAAATGGTCTTTGACGTTTTCACTACCTGCGCGAGATTTGTGAGTCCGTTTTCAATCCACAATCCCACCGGTTGGCGCTACTGGTTGATTCACTTCGCGAATAACTTCCGGGCCCGCCAAGTGTACAACGACATTCTCCACGAGAACGCAACGAGTCAGGCACATTTCGGACGATCTGGACTCAATATGCTCGCGTACGACCCCGACCATGCGGAGGGCGCGCTCTACCTGTTTGCCGGCGCTGATCGCGAAGCCGCAAAGCTTCAACTCATCGAAGACATACCACGCATGATCATGCAGTCCGGCGATGCTATTGCGGTGTCGGACTTTTACGAAGGAATCTACAACGCCACCGCCGCCCACAAGGACGATGTGCACTCCGCCATGATCGAATGTGAGGACCTTGAGGTGTTGACGGAAGGCGGCGGAGCTCGACGGAAACCGAATACGATTGAGACCAGGGACATTATTCGTCTCAAGCCCCAGCGGTCATTCTTCCCGATCTTCTTTTCCAAGAAGACCTAATGAATGCTTCTGACGTTTGGAATGCGGGTCTTATTGTAGGCCCAACCCCGCCCAATCGCATGTCCGCAAGAATCGCTACATCTCATCTTCGATGAGCAACAAGCCAGAGCGTCCAATCTGGGATGGAAGAGACGATGCGCTCGATCGAGGGCGCTTCGTAACTCGCCTTGTCAATGCCGTGATATCTCCGGCTGGGGAGGCAACCGGCGTCGTCGTCGGGCTGACCGGTGAGTGGGGAAGCGGCAAGTCCTCCGTGCTAAATCTGCTCAGTGAGGAAATACGCCGCCTGTACCCCAGCGCCTTCGTGGTTCGATTCGACCCTTGGTTGGTATCGGGGCGACAGGAGCTCATCGCTCAGTTTTTCACAGAGATCATGGCGACGATCGCCAACGAAAAGGAGCGTGATCGGGCGGCCGCCAAGGACCTCGTTGAGCAATTGGCGAAATATGCGCGAGTACTCGCACCAGCGGCGGCGATTGCCAACCCATACGCGGTACCCGTGTTCAGCACACTCGCTCATGCCGTGGCAACGTGGGTCGGACGGAAAGAAGACATTACCAAAATTCGCAACCGTGTTGAACGCAAAATCGCGGCGCTTAATGGCCCACTTGTTGTTCTCGTCGATGAAGTTGACCGAGTGGAAGACAATGAAATTCGCTCCATCGCGCAGTTTGTGCGGTCGGTGGCTGATTTCCCCGATATTAGCTATGTGCTGGCGTATGACCCGCGGCGCGTCATTCAGGCTCTCGGAAGCGGTGTCGACGACGAGCAGCGGGAAGATCGAGGGCGAACGTACCTAGAGAAAATTGTGCAACTTCCAATTTCGTTGCCGATTTTGTTTTCGGAAGAACTAGAGCGGTTGCTCGCGTCAGAACTTTCTTCACTACCCAACGTCGGCATCCCAGCAGACTTTGAGCAATTGCCTCGATACGCCGCGCTTGCCGAGCGGTTGGTGCTGACTTTGATTGCGACCCCTAGAGATGTGAAGCGTCTCGTGGGTGCCTTTTACGTGCTGCAGAGCATGGTTATAGGTGAGGTGGACTGGATCGATTTGCTCGGCTTCACGACCATTGTCACAAAGTATCCTCGCACGCTGCAGGCCATTCGTGCTCATCCAGAGCACTACGTCGATAATCCGCTCACCTCGCTTGAACATAACCGGAGGATGCAAAACAGAGGCGTGATCGACGAACAGCGTCTTATAGCTGTCCTCGACGGAAAGGAGGACACGCCGGACCTACGTTGGCTTCTTGATCATCTGTTTCCCGCCCTCGGAAAAAGCCGGTCAGCGGATTACGTCGATCCAATATCTAATCGCCGGTCACTGTTCACGGTGTTGCGGCTTGGCCTAATCCCTGGTGCCGCCAGCCGCGCGACTGTGGAAGCGATGTTGAATAGCTCCAGTCAGGGCGTCGTGCGCATTCTCGGAGAGGCAGTGCGCGACGACAAATTGTCCTCGCTCATGGATCAACTCGATGATGTTTACGCCGATCGACTGGACATCGACGTCGATTTTTGGCGCGCGGTTGCCGCCTTCCTTGGGAGACACGACAATTCTTCGCCCGAAGAGACGCTCGCCAAAAGAAGTTTGCTCGACAATTTTTCAGATCTACTGGAGCGCGCTGTGCGAAGAAATCCGGCTCAGCGAACCAGCGCGCGCGCCATTTTTGACGACCTCGCCGTGGTCGGTGATGTGACGCTCGTTCCGGCTTGGCTTCGAACCCACATGTTTGCACACGGACTTTTCAAACTCAACGAAAGGGGTGGCCCAACGTGGTTTGACGCCGAGGAATCGGAAGAACGCACCAGGAAGCTTTGCACTAGTTGGAAGGCGCGGTTTTTGTCTGGAGCCTTCCTCACTGAGATTTGGAGTCTTCACCCGATTTACGCGATTTTGCAGGCAGAGATGTGGGACGACGCGTGTCGTGAACGGTTCACTTTGGCGCTGGGCGATGACAAGACTTTTGATTCTGTGCTCTTAATGATGTTTGGCGGCAGTTACTCGACCAACCGCGAAGCGGTGGAGGCGCTTTGTAGTGCGCATGAATTCGAACAGAAGCTGATCATTCGGTCACGATCTGACGACGTTCAACAGAAGCCCGACATTCGATATGCAATCGCTCATGCGCGATCTCAGGCGTTTGGCACGGCTGGTTGAAGCGTGCCGAAATCGAGCCGTGGTTCGTTCTTACCCCTGAGTTCACAATCCGTATTTCCAGGACCTGCGTCATGCGCACGATTACTCAACTAAGGTCCGTTATCCGGCGCTGATCGCGGAATGTCTTCTTCTGGGATAATCCGGCGTAGGTCGCCGTCGTTGCAGCGACGGCGACGATTAATGTCCTTGCGCTTGGAAAGCGGGCCAAGCCTCACGCAGCACGCGCCATGCTGAACGAAGAAACAGTGCAGCGATAATCATACCTATCAAAATGTCCGGCCACGGCGAGCGCGTTAGCGCGACGGCGAAGGCTGCGAGCAGCACACCGAGGTTGGCGATCACGTCATTGCGGGAGCACTCAAACGTGCTCGACATGTTGAGATCGAGTTTGCGGAAGCGCCAGAGCATGGCGAGGCACGTAAGATTTGCGACGAGCGCCAAGCCGCCAACACCGAGCATGATCGCCGATGATGGCTCCACGCCGTTTTGGATCTTGTTTGCGACTTGCAACAGCACGCCTACGCCAAACACGAGGATGAACGCGCCCTTGGCGACGGCTGCGCCGTTCTTCCAGCGTTCGCTGCGGTCGAGCGCATAGAGCGTGAGACCGTAGACCATGGCGTCGCCAAACATATCGACAGCGTCGGCCATAAGTGAAACCGAGCCTGCGATCACGCCGGCCGCGAATTCGATCGCAAACATTGCTGCGTTGATGGTGAGTACGGCGATCAGGACGCGCCGTTGGTCCCGCTGGCGCGCGATGCGCTCGAGTTCTGCGCCTTTGCCTGAGCAGCAATCGTCCATTTGAACCTCGACTCTGGATGAGGGAGGCTACATGCTCTAGTAGCTAGAGGATCAAGCGCGATGAGCTACGCAATCGGTCAGGTGGCCAAGAAGACGGGCCTCAAAGTGCCAACCATTCGCTACTACGAGGAAGAAGGTCTCATCGCGCCCGCGGCACGAGGCGCTAATGGCCGACGCATCTACGTGGATGCAGATGTCGATCGTCTCAGTTTTATCCGGCACACGCGCGGACTGGGATTCGAGATCAACGATGTACGAGCACTGCTGGAGTTGTCCGATCATCCAAATCGTTCATGCGATGAGGCGGATCGTTTGGCGCGGGCTCAACTGAAATCCGTGGAGCTTCGCATTGCTCAACTCGGTGCGTTGAAGAAGGAGCTGTCGCGCATTGTTCGCTCGTGCAGCGGCGGTCGGGTTGCGGGTGCGTGCCGGGTGATTGAGGCATTAGCCAAACCAGAAAATTGAGCGTCTCAGATGCTCGAATGTCCGTTTTTCGGCCGCTCGCTCGTTATGACTCCTTCTGGGATTCAACTGAACAACGTTGCTTTACCACCAGCCTGTGTCGGTCACGACTTCACGGAGATTTCCGTGCCTCCAAAGAGCGGCAAATTTCCAGAAACGAAACCATTCGAAGGTGCACGCACAAAATCTCGATACGCTTTTCTATCTGCTGGCGCGTGACCGGATTCGTCGCAAATAACGATAGCGCCCGCGCGTAGCTGCGGTGACACCAATTTCAGGACGCTGAGCGCCAAGCGCGGCCAGCCATCCACCAGCAGGAAATCAACCGGCCCGCCGCAATCAACCAAGGTTTTGAGCGCGTCACCTTCGCGGAGATCCACAAGCGCCGATAAACCAGCCACATCAAAATTCGCGCGTGCGCGCTTGATCTTTTCAGGTTCGAGTTCGGTGCCAACGACCCTGCCGCCGCCATTGTCGCGCACCGCGCAGGCGAGATAGAGCGTCGATACGCCGAACGAAGTGCCGTACTCGACAACGCGTTTCGCCTGCAGGCTCCGGCAAAGCAAATAGATCAGCGCGCCTTGATTTCGGTCGATCGGGATGAGCTTGTCGCGATAATAGCCGAGATCTTCTCCAAGCGGCTTTTGTGAAAAGAGACTGGAGAAGGCGCGCTTGGCAATGTGGGCGACGACGCCTGGCAGTTGTCGCTCTGCTTGGCTGTGAAGCTTATCGAGCAGGGCGCCTACGCATTCATCCTGAATTGGCGAGTTTCGCGGCTTCATCGCCGACTCCGTTTGTTGAGGAATTCAGGACGCGACCGCGACCGGCGGTACAGGCTCAGTGTTATCAAGCGCGCGGCGTGACCGTAGACTTACGCCCAAGATAAGCGCGATGAGCACGAGGGCGACGTCGACATACCACCCCATCGGGTCGGCCATCGCGCGTGCGTGGATCGCCGCATGCGTCGCCACTAGCGCGAGCAGCACAATCCCGGTCAGTGCGCGCAGTAGTTTTGCAAGGCGCACGGCGTCAAATAGGGCCGTAAGGGTCAGCGCGGCCAAGGCCGTTGCCGCCCACGTCAGCAAGATTGGGCCGGAGGGCGTGGCGACGGAGACAAGCGCGCAAGCCGCGAGTCCGAGCGGTTGGCCCCACGCGAGCGCGATCCAGATGCGCTCCCAAGCTGGTTTGGGCCGGCCTTTGTCACGTTGCCGCGCGAGCCAAATTG
Source organism: Terricaulis sp. (assembly GCA_047601265.1). Classification (GTDB taxonomy): domain Bacteria; phylum Pseudomonadota; class Alphaproteobacteria; order Caulobacterales; family Aquidulcibacteraceae; genus Vitreimonas. The sequence continues at coordinate 1,648,191 of JASGJR010000001.1, read as the reverse complement.
CAGCGCCGCTTGCGGTCACCACGGATAAGCCGAGGCCCAGCAACCCATAGGCGATCTTGATCGCCATACCGCCGAACCAACCGAAATGCAGCGTGTGCACCGCCTGCAGAATGTTGACGCCAGCGCTGGAGCTTTTCCATTCCTGTTTGTCCATCAGCGCGCCGTCGCCATCGAACGTATATACATCGCCGTCAGAAAGTGTGTTGGCGCGCTGCGCGGTGATCTGAACGCTTTGCCCACGCGTGCCGATATCGTCGAAATAGATGCGCGTGATGCTTCCGTCGGGTGCGATGCGATGGACTGCAGCGAAGATGGGTGCGAGGGGCGGCGCAGGCGCCAAAGCGTGATTGGCAGGCCGTTCAGGTGGGAGGAAGAGGGCATAGGCACGGTCCATGTCGCCGTGAAAGAGCGCCAGCGCCAAGAACCCGACGATGATCGTCGTCAGTCCCAGCAACGCACCTGTGAGCGAGATCGTGATGTGAAATGGCAATCCCCAGACGCCGATGCGATTGTGCAGATCGGCTTCTTGCAAGCGCTTGCCGCCGCCCCAGCGCACGTTGAAAGCGTCGCGGAAAACGCGCGGATGCGCGAAGATGCCCGACACCAGCGAGGACAACAGCGCCACGCCCGTCATGCCGACGATGAATTCACCCCAAGAGGTGGGAAGATGCAGATAGATATGCAGCGCTTCAATGAATGCTGACCATGGCGCTTCGCCTGCCGCCACGAGGTTTCCGCTGGCGTCTGCGCTATATTGCGGATCGGCAGTAGTCTCGCTGCCGCCGACATCTACGTAGAGATGCATAGCGGGCGCGTCGGCGGTGGGTACGTCAACATAGATGTTCTGCGCGTTGGGATGACGCGCACGCGCTGCCGCGATTGCTGCATCGACGGAAGCCGGCGCAACTTGTGTGATCGGTGCGATCTGTGGCCGTTCCCATCGCTCAAACTCGTGCATGAACACTGCGAGTGTACCCGAAAGGCAGACCAGATAGATCAAGGCCACAAAAGCAATGCCGAGCGCGGAGTGACCCGCCAGCATCGCGCGCACGAAGGGCGATGGGATCTTTGGCCAGATCGGTTTCATGCGAACCCACGCAACGCAGATGCGGCAAAGGTGATAATGGCGACGCCGGCGAGAACCGCGGTCGCGCGCAAAATCTTATCGTCCGACAACGTCCAGGCCATGCCGCCCGCCCACAAGAGCGGCACCAATAATCCCCCTGTGACGATCCGCGTTTGCGCATCGCCAGGTGCAAAGACCGCCCATGCAAGGCCAATGCCCATTGCTGCAACGCCGCCAAGCGGGCCGGCGAGGAGAGCCCGCAGCCAACCGCGCCATGCGCGCGAAGCGCGGTCGGAAGGTTCGAGCGCGATGTCTTCACGCTCGCGTCGAATGCGTGCGCGGCGCCACTCAAAACCCGTCGCCACCAACGCTAACGCGCCAATGCTGACGAGGGGAAGCGCAACAAAGACCCCCAGCAGGAGGTCGAACCGCCCAGCGCCGAGCGCGAGCGAGCCAAGCAAAACCAACCACCCACTCAGCAGGAAGACGTTATGCTTCCAACCTGTGCGCAATCGCCAGGCCCGACGCAGCAGCCAGCCTGCGAGCACACCCGCTTCGACAAAGCCGAGTGTTGTGAGAAGTGCGATCACCAGCGGCTCTCAAGCGTGAGACCGATGATGCGGGGCGCGCCGTACATCGTCTCCTGAAATGCGGCGTTGGTGTAGCTGTAATCGAAATAGTGCTGATCTAAGAGATTGGTGGCTGTGAGATACGCGCCCCAATGGGCGTTTTGCCAGCCGACCTTGGCGTTGACGATCGTGTGCGCCTCAAGTTGGTGATGGCTTTGGTCAGCGATGACCTGGTAAGCGCCGGAGCGATAATCGGCGTCGAGATTTACGAACCAGCCTTGCTCGCTTTCCCAGGTGGCGCCGGCCGCCAATGTCCAATGCGGTGCGCTGGTGAATTCGTGGCCTGAATAATCATCTGTAAACGTGCCGACATTCGGCTGGAAGTCTTTGAACATGGTGTCGGTGCGTCCAAGCGATGCATAGAAGCTCAACGCACGATCAGGTTGGTAGCGTGTTTCCAGCTCGAAGCCCCAAACCCGCGATGATCCAGCATTGACCGTTTGGTAGTCGTAGATGTTGCCGGACAATTGCACGTTCACCTGCTGGTCTTTCCAGTCGATGTAAAACGCGTTGGCGTTGATGGTGAGGCGGCGATCAAGCCACTGTGTACGCAGCGCCAGTTCGTAGTTCCAGGTGTACTCAGGATCGTAAGTATAGAGTTGGCCCCGGCCAGGATTGACGCCGCTGCCGCCCGAACGATAGCCGCGCTGCACCGTGGCGCTGAGCGAGGCATCGTCGGAGAGGTCATAACTCACGCCAAGTTTCGGAAGGAACGCTTCGAACTCTGTGCGCGCAGCAGGCGAGGATGCGTTTGCGGCGGCGACTTGGTCCAGAATGAGCCCGTTGATGAAATCAATGGTGGGGCCATCGGCGCCAAAATCAGCAGGGTCCGGCAACGGCGTGATCAGGGTGACGGTGTTGTCGTTGGCGCGATCTTGGCGCTCGTCATCATAACGAAACCCGGCGCGGAGTTTTAGGCGCGGCAGTACTTCCCAAGCGGCGTCACCGAAAAGAGCCACGTTGCTGACTGTCTGGGGATAGAATTGCGACGTGTTGATGTAGAGGCGATCCGGATAAAACGGCGCGATGGTTGACGGCAGCCCAAGATCGTCGACCGGGCTCAGCGAGAAGACGCTATGCGAGCGGTCATGCTTGTTATCAAGGTGCGAGTAGTAGGCGCCGAGCACGCCGGTGAGCGGGCCCTGATTGAGGTCGAGCCGCACTTCCTGTGTTAACGTGCGCTGGTCCTGATTGAAGTCGCCGTAGGCATCGTCGGCCGCGGTGTCGTCGCCGTCATAAACTGTTGACGTTTGGATGTGGCTCCACGTCGTTGTCGAAGACAAGCTGAGCCCACGACCCAAATCATAACCGACATCAAGTGCGCCGATGTCGCTCAACGCGCGGTCGATAGTGGGACGATTACCGGCCGTAAGCCGATGGTCCCAATCGCTTCCAGGCAGACCCAAAGTGTAGTCGACACCGTTGGCATGCCGATCGTGCAACCATGAGGCAACGATACGCAGGTCTGGCGCGGCAGTCGGCGTGATCAAAAGTTTGCCGCGGATCATATCGCCCGATCGCAAGCCTGCTTCGTCGTCGTGGCGCGTGACGTTGGTGATAAGACCATCGGCGCGGCTATGCTCAGCAGCGATCCGAAACGCGACTTGATCGGCGACGATCGGCCCACCGAACGCGAGCGCGTAGCGGCGCTCCGCATCTTCATCGGTGAGGATGGCGCGAGCTTTGCCGGACCAATCGAACGTCGGATCGGTTGTGTTGATGATGACAGCGCCCGCGAGCGCGTTACGTCCCTGTAGAGTCGATTGTGGTCCGCGCAGAATTTCTACTTGCGAGACATCCCAGAGATCGAGGGGGCCCGCCAGTGCGCTTTGCGGCAAGGGCGAGCCATCGAGATAAACCGTTGCGAGATCGCCGGTGCCCACACCCGTAACGTTGCTGTTAGAAATGCCGCGGATGGTGAAACCGGTGTCGTCGAATGTGGAGGTGACGTTGGCGGTGCGCGCCAACGCGTCATAAACGTCGACAAGGCTTTGACGCTCGATGTCGCGGGCCGTGACAACCTGCACGCTGGTTGGTGTGTCCTGCAGAGATCGATCGATTTTCTCGCCCGTGACAATGATCTCCTCGGCTTCGGCGGGGCTGTTCGCGTCTGCGATCGGTTGAAGGCTCGCTTCCTGCGCACTTGCCGTGCTTCCAGCCACCGACAACCAGGAAATAGCGGAGAATGCCGCTAAACCCAGAGTTTCATTCAATTTTCTACGCGACATTCCGTGCATCCCCGCGCGACCAAGCGGTACCGGCTAGCGCTGGACGCAATTAAGAGTCAATCGCATTTGCAACTTGCTCAAACTCAGTTGCGAATAAGTCGCAGTTGAGTGTGCTGTTCACGGCGGGTGGGTTTGGCCAAGGAGATCGCTGCGGAGCCGAGGTATCGAACGGCGCGCGATGTCTGTTTACGGCGACGTCGCTCGGGAAGATCGCTTCTGGGATTTTGCCGCCATTCGCGGTGAGACGTACGAATGACGGTGATGCCGAAGACAGTCGAAGGCGCCCGCAGGATTCGCCTCAACAGCGCGATGCAGCAAATGCTGCGAACCAATGCAGCGGTCTGGCCGCTATGGCTCGATTTGTAACGTCGCTGGTGCAATGTGGCGCGAACGAGCGCTGATAGAATCGAAGGAGTTGCCGCACTCTGCGACGCCCCGCCTGCTCAACGACCGCTCTGGCGAAGGAAGTAGCGCTTGTTGTACTGCTTAAGAAGTGGTGTTCATTGAGGGTGGGCATGAACGAGCGCACACGAATATCCGGCCTCAAGGTCTTCCTGTCCTATTCGCGCACCGATCGCGAATTCGTCGAGCAGCTTGCCAAGGCGTTGGAGGCGAAAGGCTTTGTCGCAGTCTTTGATCTGGCGAGCCGTGCGATCGAAGATCGCCCGGACTTAGTTTTGTCACCCCAGGACGAATGGTGGGCGCAACTGAAATCAATGATCGCTGGGTGCGACGTGATGGTTTTCGTTGTGTCGCCAGCGAGCGCCAAAAGCACGGTTTGCGACGATGAGATTGCTCACGCCAAGTCGTTGGGAAAACGTATCATACCCATCCTAATCAGGGACATCGCGCTTGATGCTGCGCCAGAGCGGTTGCGTGCTCTCAATATCAAAATTGATTTTCGGAACTCTCGGGCGTTTGAAGCAGTGTTGGCTGAGCTGGTGGTCCAACTCGAAGTAGACATGGAGTGGCATCGCCGCGGCGCGCGCCTTGTAGCTCAGGCATATCAGTGGAGCCAGGACGGGCGTCCCCAATCTCAGCTCCTGCGGCTGGGAGCGATTGCCGAAGCCGATGCGTGGGCAAGCAATCGCCCTCTCAAGGCCGCGCCGTCAAACGATCTGTTGCTGGAATTTCTTGCTGAAAGCCGGAAGCGCGAGCAGGCGGACAGCTTGTCGAGGCAACTCACAGCCGGAAGGGCTTTCGTCAAACCAGCGGCGCAGGCGCTTGAGGATGAACGGCACAGCACAGCGCTCCGGCTTACTGCCGCAGGAATGATTTTGAGCCAAGACTATCGCCTAACGATCGTCCCCGAGTTGGAAAAAATAGGTCTTTGCCGCCGCGCCGCTGTCGAGGATCGAATTCGTGTGGCGATTTCGCATCCAGGAGCGGTCGCCACTATTTCTTTTAATCAAGCCGGCGATTTGGCCGTTGTGGGCTCTTTCGATGCAACAGCGCAAATCGTCAACTGCGTGACCGGCGATATCGATGCGGTCCTCCGTGGTCACGCGGGCCCCGTCATGCGAGCAATGTTCTCCCGCGACGGATCGCGGATAGTTACAGCAAGCAAAGACGGGTCGGTCGCGATTTGGAGCGCGAATAACTATGAACTGAAAACTTGGATCAGATGTCCGGACGAGGAGATCAGCGATCTTTTTTTTGCTGACGGTGACACCATCGCCGTGATTTCGAAGAGATTTGGAGAGGCGCGCATCCGATCAAAAGGGGGCGATGAGATTTTACTTTCGGACCATGTTGGTTGGGTGAGGGGCGCCCGATTTTGTAGATGTGGCAAACATGCCGCAACGTCCGACGACAAGTCGGTGCGCGTTTGGGACGTGAGGAACGGTAGGCAACTTGTGCAATTCGAAACGGACACGGCCTTCACTTGGCATTTGCAGTTCTCACCCGATTGCCAACGCATAGCCGCCGGACTGGGAAAAAAGCTCCAAAGTTGGCCGATGGGCGGAGGTCCGCCAACGATATTCAGCGGGCACACCAAGGAGATATCAGCACTTGTCTTCGATGAGTCTGGCGCGCGTTTGGTGTCCGGTTCACACGACAGAACAGCGCGTGTTTGGGATTCCAGCACGGGCCAGGAATTGGCGGTGTTAAGAGGGCACGGCGAATATTTGACGGACGTCGCCCCCAGCAAAGACGGGACGCGGATCTTGACGCGCGCGAACGATAACTCAGCGCGTATTTGGGACATGGCCACTGGCGAGCAACTCGGACGGCTGTGGCATGACGACTACATATCTGCCGCTGCGTTTTCGCCCGATGGAAAGCACGTCATCACCGGCTCACACGATGCCACGACCTGCGTTTGGGATATCGGTGGCGCGGAAGTTCATTGTTTTCGTGCTGCCGGGCGCGAAGCGCGCGCCTTAGCCTTTAGCGCCGACGGGGCAACACTAGCAGTTGGCGCTGAAGATGGCTCCGCGACGATTTGGGATTGCGCCACTGGCGCGCGCATCGTCGCGTTTCGAGCAGGACACAGTGTGAACGCCATCGACATCAAGGGCGCTGACAATTCTGTGGTTATGACGTTTTCACACGTCGATGAAGTTGCCTGTGTCTGGGATGGCAAGAGCGGTGCGAGTATTGCCCGTGTCGAAGGCGAACGTGTTCATGCTGCAGCGCTGAGCCCAGACGGCAAAACCTTCTCCACGGCGTCTGGTCACTTGGCGTTCGGCCGTGCCAGGATATGGAGCGTTGCTGAGCGTCGGCAAGTGCATCGGCTCGAACACATCGCATCGGTGAATGGGGTCGTATTCGACGCAAGCGGCATGCGGCTGGCGACATCCTCGACAGACTACGGCATTCGTGTGTGGGACGCTCAGTCCGGTGAAGAGACCGCAAAGTTGGTCGGCCACACAGATCATATTCGTGGTCTGAAATTCGACGTGACAGGCGAGCGCATCTTGTCCTGGTCTCAGGACAACACGGTGCGTTTTTGGGATAGTGGCTCTGGTGAGAACATTTGGAGCATCGCGAACGATGCTGAAGTGCAAAGTGCGTGCATCAGCCCCGATGGTACGCTTATCGCGGTGGCGCGGCTAAGCGGAGACATCGAAGTATTGAACGTGAACGAGCAAATGTCCCTCGCGTTTTGCATCGGTCATTCAGGTCGGGTGAACACAGTCTCGTTTCACCAAGACAGCACGCGCCTTTTGTCTGCATCTGCTGACGAAACAGTCCGAATCTGGGATGCGAAGACCGGCGCCGAGATCATGCGGTTGCAAGGACACACAGGCGACGTCCACGACGCGCGCTTCAGCCCGTGCGGTTCGTTGGCGGCGAGTTGTTCGACCGATGGCACGGCAAGAATTTGGGACATCGGCCGAAGTGCGGCAGGCGTGGGCGAAGGTATCTTGGTCGTGGCCTCCGGCCTATCCAAAGGCAATGGCCGCCGGTGCGCGTCCGAACAGTACGATCTCCTCATGCAGGCTGCGCCCGACGACATTCTAGCAAACATTGCAGCCCAGTTGACGTCAGAGGAACTGTTCGCAATTCCGACGCGGATACACATCCTCAATCGATCGTTCGAAGGGGGCGGCTATCAAACGCCAAGCCAACGTGGCAGCCACAGCAACCCTGTTGCCAAAGCGCTGCAGACGACCGGCATCTTGTCGCCGGACACTGATGCGCCTAGAAACGATCCTCATCGTCTCCCGCCTACGTCGCCGCCTCCAAGCGCCCCAACCTCAGCTCCTGTGGTCCTCAAACACTCGGTGATCGCGTTGGTCGTGGCGTTATCGGGCTGGATCGTGGTGGCGCTGTTCCTGCTTGGAATCCTCCGCCGATAGATCAATTTCAGTTCGGACGTCTGCTTTGCGGCGCGGCGGTTTTGACTTCCGGAACTGGGACATCCACCACGTTCAATGCCGCCTCTGGGAAGGCGCGCGGGTCGGCTGCGCTGCCACTACGTCCCGCAAAATCAGGTCGAAACCGAGCGATCTTTCGAGGCGCTTCCCTTGAGGGGCCTAAGGCTAAGGTTGTCTGCGATGCGCCAGCTGAAGTTCGCGGCGATCTCACCTTTTCTCACCTCGTATTTTACTTCGGTGTTCAGCCCTTGACCGAGCGCATTGCGGATGAGCGCGCTGCCTGCGCCTTCGCTACTAGATACGTGGGCCGCATCATGATCGCCGCGCTTACGCCAGCTTATTTTCCGCAACCTGGATCGGCGGTCCAGGCTACGATCACTTCGCCTGCGCCATCGTGCAACGCGCCATACTTCATGGCGTTGGTTGCACGTTGGCGTGATGGTTGGCCGCTGCAAATCGCGTACAAGCGCGACCGCGGTCTTCAAACAGGTGGCCGATGCCTGAGCCTCAGCTTGTGCACCTACCGCGCGCGTAACGCGGCGGCTCGACAGTGAGCGCCCCGGTGCTACGATTGTTCGGGGGCGAAGTATGGCTGAGCTGTTCCGCTACGCGGCGTTCATCTCGTATTCGAGTAAGGACGCAGGCTTCGCAAAGCGATTGCACCGTCAGCTCGAAAGTTATCGCATTCCACCGTCGCTTGGACGGTTCGTTCTTTCCCGCGGCGGCAAGAAGAACCGCATCTATCCAGTTTTCCGTGATCGGGAAGAACTCGCTGCTGGCAATCTCGGCGACGCCATCGAGGCTAACCTAAATTCCTCGGCAGCGCTGATCGTCGTTTGTTCGCCGAATGCCGCGACCAGCGCGTGGGTGCAAAAAGAGATCGAGTATTTCGCAAGGACCGGACGTCGCGAAAGAATTTTCGCCATAGTCGCAGACAGCGCGCCGACCAAAGGGCCTGAGGAGTCGATCCTGGCGTCGTTTCCGCCCGCCTTCCGGGGGGATGCGCTTTCAGGAGATAAGCTTCAACCGCTCGCGGCTGACGCGCGCGATGACAAAGACGGTTTTCGCGGCGCGTGTCTGAAGCTGATCGCTGGATTGATCGGCGTCATGCCGGGACAATTGATAGACCGCGACAAGCGAGAACGGCGCAAGCGCCTGTTCGGTGGACTGGTGCTGTCACTCGCGCCGCTTATGTTGTTAGGCCTGATCTGGTTGAATTGGTCAGCTTTATTGCCGCTGACGTTCGCAGACATCTTTTATCGGCCGTATGTGCATACTGCAGCAGTATTGCGCGCGGGATCCACGGGCGCGCGCTCGAGATTTCAGGATTGCAGAGCGGGTTCGGCTGACTGTCCGGCCATGATTGTCATTCCGCAGGGCAGCTTTCTCATGGGCTCTCGCGATGGTCCTCCACCAGGGGATGCCATGTTGCCGGACACGTATACGGGGCCTCAACAAGACGAGCTTCCACAACACCCGGTGACGCTGCAGCGTTTCGCGGTCTCCGAAAATGACATCACATTTGAGGATTGGAATGCGTGCGTGCGCGCCGGGGGTTGCCTCACAACGCCACATCCCGATGACTCACAATGGGGAAGGGGCCAACGCCCAGTCATCGATGTCACTTGGCAAGACGCGCAAGAGTACGCTGCATGGTTGTCGCGCATGACCGGGAAAAGCTACAGATTGCTGACCGAAGCAGAATGGGAATATGCGGCGCGCGGCGAAACCGCGCCGCCCCTGAACGAGAGCACGTACGCCTGGGGCAACGAACTTCCGGTTTGCCGATCGGAGCTGCGAAACGGCGTCAATTTCGATGCGTGCCCGCAATCGCAAACCACGCCCGTGGGCGCATTCAAGTCGAATAGATTTGGATTGTACGACACTGTCGGCAATGTGTGGCAATGGATTGAGGATTGCTACGGCCCGTATGATCCTTCGCTGGGTGGCGCCGCGGTGGAGACGGAGGCTAAACCATATACGTCCTGTGCGCGGCGCGTGATCCGCGGTGGCGCATGGTCCGCGAGCGCTGACCAGTTGCGCATCACAAGCCGCCGCAGCCTTTACCAAGGCGCGCGTGAAAATGATCTCGGATTTCGCGTTGCGCGTACGCTTTGAAGGCTCAGCGCGGCAGATGCTGCGCCAACGCCGACACTGGATGCGAGCGCAATGACGGCATATGCCTCAATTGTCGGTCTATGTCTTCGCCGGCGCACGTCGCTAGCGCCGCGTGCACGACAACGGCATACCACTAGCTTGCTCTTCGCGCATGCGGCCGCTCCGGTGGACAAAGGCAGCCTCGTCCGCCAGCGCCGATGTTAACGATTTTGCGCCAGACTGACGACGCCGGCGACACAGTCTCCGACACGGTCGAGCTCTCCGCTCAAGCGTCACTATTTCACGCCTTCGTCTGCTCCGTCGCCGCGAAGCGTAGCTCAACGCGCAATCCCTCTGGTACAAAATGGAAGGCGATCTCGCCGCCCAGATCGCTGCGTGCGAGTGTCTCGATCAGAGTGCTGCCGAAGCCGCGTCTAATCGGTTGGGCAGCGGCGGGACCGCCGGTCTCAGTCCATTGCAGCATGACCTCAGTCGGGCTTGTCCATCGCCAAGCCACATCGATCGCACCCGAAACCGAATAGGCGCCGTACTTGGCGGCATTGGTGGCGAGCTCATGGACGATGAGCGCAAGGCCCAAGGCGGCTGGCCCGTTAAGACGCACCGGTTCGCCCGAGAGTTTGAGCGTGCGCGTCAGCGCGTTGCCCGCGAGATAGGGTGTAAGTTCGCGTTCAATAATGTCGCGCAGCTGCGCTGAATCTGAACCATCCTGCAAAAGCAAATCGTGACTTTTCCCGAGCGCGCTCAAGCGCGCCTGAAACGACGTGTTAAATTCAGCAAGCGAGTTGGCTGAGCGACCGGTTTGCGCCGCTATCGCCACCACAGTCGCCATCAGATTTTTGATCCTATGACGCATCTCTTCGAGCATCAGCAAACGACGTTCGTTGGCGCGCTTCAGTGCGCTCTGGGCTTCGCGTTCGTCGGTGACGTCAACATTGACCCCGACCATGCCGCCAAAAACGCCTGCTTCGAAACGCGGCTCGGCGCGGGTTTGTAGAATGCGCACTACGCCATCGGCGCGCCGGTAGCGGCCTTCGCACTGAAAGGCTTTGTGTTGCGCCATGGCGTCTGCGAAGGGACCGAACACCAGCGCCGCGTCCTCTTCGAGCAACGTCGTGGCCCACGAAAAGCTGGCGACGTCAGCCTGGTTCAACCCCCAAAACTCGCGCTGGGCGCGGTTCAGATAAACGCACTTCCCGTAGACGTCGCCGCGCCACAGCATAGCGGGAGCGTGCTCGGCCACTGCGGCAAAGCTCTCATCGGTTGGCGAGGTCTCGTCGGCGTCGGGCACTGTTATCCGCTCCACGGGAGATTGTAGCACAGTGCGGCGATGACGCTATTCGCGCTCAAACCCGACTGTGCGCCGGTCTGACGCGGGTCCGGCGAGATGGGCGACGCAAGCGATGGGAGGCGCTATCAATGATGGTAACAGCGCACAGTCTCTGGGGGTGAGTCATGCTGTACGTCGCCATCGTGGTGCTGACGATGCTGGTGTTGCCGGTCGGATCCATCGCGCTGGAGCATCCCGCCGATACGGCTACGCTCATTGGCTTGATCGGAAAATGGTTCGTGTTCTGGAGTGTCGGCGTACGTCTCGGTTTGGCGGGTGTGCGCCAATGTCTGCAGGCGCGGTTTACAGCGCGTGAGATCTTTCACATGCAGACCGATGAGGCGTTGCCGCTGGTGCGTGAATTGGGTGTCGCCAATATCGCTATCGGCGCCGTTGGTCTTGCCGTGCTGATGGCGCCCAGCTTCATCCTGCCCGCAGCCATCTACGCGTCGATCTTCTACGCTTTTGCCGGCTTCATGCACATTCAAGCGCGGCAACGCTCATTCAACGAGACGCTGGCGATGGTGAGCGATGTGTTCATGGCGCTGGTGCTCGCAGCCTACGTCGCCGCGACGCTCCAGTATTAGTGCAGTCCAGCGCGATCAGCGAGAAGCCCGCGCCGTGCCGAGCAGTCAGCGTTTCGCCGCGCTGTAGCCCTGCGAAGGAAGATTGGGTTCGCGCGGCAACGCACTTCTGAACTGTCAGAGTCGCGCATCGAACCATCGTGACTTTCGCACAAACGCCGCGGCGTCATCGTAAGCCCATCGCCAGCACCCAAGCGTCGACCTGACCAAAGGCATCCTGCTGCCATTGAGCGGCGGTGCGTTCTTCCAGAATGTCCGATTCCTCAACGAACTTGCGCACGCTGTTGGGACCATAGTGGTCAGCGGCGCGAAATTTCGCGGCGATGGCGGCGAAGCCAATGTGAGCGACTTCTTCTGCCAGCAGTGGTTCCTCGACCAAAGCTGGAATGCCGCCTGGATAATTCCGGATGCAGTAATAGACGTCGTAAGCGTCCTTGTATTTCTTGCGTTTGTCGAGCGCGTGTCCCTTCATCGCAAGCAGGGCAGGTATTGAGGCGACGGCAATTTTCACGACGTTGCCGCCGCCATCAGGCATGGCGCCGCTTACCTCGATGAGCTCATTATACTTGATAGCGAGGCCCGCGCCGTCGGCGCGCTGCACCGCAAAGTTTTCAATAAGCGGCGGCCGGTTCTTCTTGATCACGGCGTCGCGCGCCATAAGAAAGTCGACGACGATGTCGATGTCGGGCCCGCCGTCACGCGCTGGCACTTTGCGCACCAGTTGGAAGGCTTTGGTCTCCTCGGTTTTTTCGTACCCTTGCCCCATCAAGGCTTCGACGAGGGTCTTGTACTCGCCGTCGTCCAGAGCCTCGTGATCCAAACTGAGGTCTACATCGAGCGTGCCGACGTGCTTCATGTCTTCGGCCTCGATCAACAATCCTGGCACAGAGCCGCCGATCAGGGCGAACTTGCCCTGGTACGAACCGAGGATTTGACCGATCTCGATCAAGACCGAGCGCGCCGCTTCAGTGGTGCGGTCGTCGTAGTCGTTGGCGGACTGCGGTTCTCTTGCCACTACGTAGTCCACTTCAATTGTTGACGCCGGAGATGCTCGGCGGCTTCTTGCCCGCGTTCGCCAGCGCGCCAAAGATCGAGATAGGTTTGTACAGGGCGCGTGCAGGCGACATCGGTTGCAGGCGAATACTTCTCCAAGAAAAGACCGCGATTTTCTGGGATCAACACACTCACATTGTCGCCCTCGGTCACGGGCTGCAGCGAGAGTTCTGCATTCAACACCTTCAACGCGGCGCGATCCGCATAGATGTGCGTGGAATAGCTGCGTCCGTAGGGTGCAATGTATTTGGCGGCCGAGAACGAGGCCAACATTGCGTCGCCTACGTCATTTGCGATTGACAACGCCTGCGCTACGCGGCGTTCGAGCTCGCCGCCGTGATAGGTGGTGTAGAAACGCATGCGCTCGCCGGTTTGGCCGTCATAGGCGTCGCGCCAAGCTTCTAACATTCGCAGCGGTTGCATCAGCGTGAGGCCTTCTGCGTCAACAAGCGCCCATTCCCTGTCGAGCAGTGCTTGTTTGACGTTGCTCACGTGACCGATACTGACGTGGGCATCGCGCGCGAGATCGGCGAGGCGCCAGTGCTTCCAGGGATCTCGCAACAGCATGTGTAGAACTTGCGCTGATTTCGGCGCGAACACGGAGCGGAGTTCGCGCCGTTCCGGCTTCGAGTTCGCTGGCGCCTGGGTCTCGATGTAGACGCTCGCGAATTGGAGCCAGGCATTGCCTTCAAAATCGAGATAGCCAACGCCGTGAGAGCGGCAGAGTTGACGCGCTTCAGCCGACAAGAAAGGGGCGATGAAGACCTTGGTGAAGGGCCTTTGAATTCCTTGTCTGTGACGGTCGTACTCAATCAGCATGAAAAGAGCTTCGCGTACAAATCGCGGCTGGCCGTTGGATTTGACTTCGCAGACAAGCGTGTGCGGCCGCTCATTGACGTCCAGGTGAATTTCGAAGTCGGCCCGCGTGTCGCTGAGCTCCGCTTGGCTGTCCCAGACCTGGATGAAGGGCACCCGGGCGACCAACTCCCGTAAGCGCTGCCGAGCTTCAAAAACGAGGCTAAACTCGGGGAACTCCAGTTTCACCATCTGCTGAAAATATCACTTTCGGTGAAATAAAGCAAGTGGTTTCAGTAAAAATGGTATTTTCACCGAGCGCTGAAAAGCCAGTAAAATCCAGATTGCGTGGAACAAAGGAGGAACATAATTTCGATGTCGTAACGGCCCTGATCCAGGGCGGGTCTCGGGTGAGCGCCCTCAAGTGAGCGATGAATTCAGCCAACTCACCGATTGGGACGATGCCGATCAGCGCGTCGTCGCTGACGATGACGAAGCGGTTTTTGCGCTGAGCGAAGTGATGACATTGCGCCCACATCGTCACGCGTGGCGGGAAGATCTCGACGGGGCGCCGTTTAGCAAGCCCGTTTATGCGCGCCAGCAGGGTTGCATGCGCGTGATGATGGCAATGCGGGAGGAAGATGGGTGGCTCTTGATCACCCGCGATGGCGAATGCCGTCCGCTCGATGAAGTCGCGTCTTGGGCGCCGCTGGCTGCCGCTTTTGGCGTTTGAGGCGGCGTCTATGAAGCACACGCTGCAGGCTGCGATCGACGCTGGCGCCAAAGGTATCGCGCTCTATTGCATCACCTGTCCTAACTCGACCCGCCTTCGCGCGGAGACGGCGCTGAAGCTTTGGTCCCCAGATTTGACGTTCCCTGAAATCGCGCAAAAATCTCGCTGCCGTCAGTGCGGGCGGGAAGCGTCAGCCGCCGCACCGCAATGGCCGACGTTCAACAACATTCGCAATGCGCCGCCGCTCGTGCCGGCGGGATGGGAAAAGGTCAGTTATGACAATCCACGCGGCAAAGGCCCGATGGCATCCGGCAACGACCACTGAAGATATTCAGGGTAGCGCGCGCCGCACCAACCTAATCAATCGTCTCGCCAAAAGAGGGAATGATAGGCCTGATCGTGCCAATCGACGGCGCGTCTAACTTGTACAATTGAATCGCACCTGAAGGAGCGGACGCATCGTCGCTACGCTCCACAGGGAGCAGCTCATGCGACGGGCCGGAGCGATTGCCATCTTTGCATGTGTGAGCATCGGCGCGTTCACAATCGCCACGCAAACCTTGGCCGCGCTCTTCCGCTATCAGCCTGCACTCGGTGCTCCACTCCTGCATGCCGGCGGCGGCGCAGTTTACGCGCCGTGGGCGGTGTTGTCCTGGTCTTCGAAATGGCGCGATCATTATCCGCGGCCCTTCGCGATGGCCGACTTCATCCTGGTTTGCGGGGTCGGCCTCGGCGTGCTCGTGGCGGCCGTCGCATCGTCGGGCGGCGCGCCACGTTTACGACGGCATGGCCCTGAGGCGTGGGCTACTCTCAGGGATGCGAGTGCTGCAGGCCTGCTCGCAAACGCGGGCGCCATCCTAGGCAAACTCAACGGTGAACTGCTCGCCTTCGATGGCGCGGGTCATCTCTTGCTGATCGGCGCGTCGCGTTCCGGCAAGGGCAGGGGCCATGTGGTGCCAACTTTGTTGGCGTGGCCGCATTCGGCTTTGGTTCTCGACATCAAAGGCGAATTGGCAAGCGGCGATGCACGCCATGGCTTTGCCGGAACCGCGGGTTTTCGCGAGAGCCTCGGTCCGACATTGCGCTTTGCGCCAACGCAAAAGCATAGCGCGCATTTCAATCCGCTTTTCGAAGTGCGCAAAGGCGCCAACGAAGTGCGTGACGTGCAGAACGTGGTGGAGATCATCGTCGATCCCGCCGGCGATCGTCGCCATGACGACTTTTGGGATCGCAGCGCCAAACAAGTCTTGGTGGGCGTCATTCTGCATGTGCTTTATTGCGAACCCGATCATCGTAAGACTTTGGCCGTGGTGCGCGAGCGTCTGCGTGATCTCGATGCGTGTGCAGAGCACATGCGCTTGGTGTTGCATCGCCGTAGTCCAGAGACTGGCGCGCCGGAAACGCATCCGGAGGTGCAACACGCCGCAGAAAGCTATCTCGCCGGCGAAGAACGCATGCGTTCCGGCATCAAAGCCACGGCTGAAAGTTTCTTTGGCATTTTCGCGGACCCGCTGATTGCCGCCAACACTTCAGCGTCTGACTTTCGCGTCGGCGATCTCATGTGCGCGGAAAAGCCGGTGACGCTTTTCCTGCAACCACCGCCATCGGACGCCACGCGGCTGATGCCGCTGATGCGTCTCGTACTCAATCAGATCACCCGGTCGTTGATGGAAGAGCAGACTGCCGACGCTGGCGGTCGCAAGAAACGTCATCAATTGCTGCTGCTCTTGGATGAGTTTCCTCAACTGGGTCGGCTCTCATTCTTCGAGACAGCGATGGGCGCCTTCGCCGGCTATGGGCTCAAGGCCTATCTGGTCTGCCAGAGTCTGAACCACATCACCCGCGCGTACGGACGCGACAACGTCATCATCGATAATTGTCAGGTGGTGACGGCCTTTGCCGCCGCTGATGTGGAGACCGCGAAAACCATCGCCGCCATGACCGGCGAGCGTTGGGAGATGGTCGAACAAGAAAGCGTCTCACGCCCCCGCACGTTGCTCACCCGCCGTGGCGCCACCTCATTCCGCGAAGAGCGCCGGCCGTTGATGCTGCCGTCAGATATTCGCGAGTTACCGCTAGACCAGCAGATTATCTTCGCAACTGGCGCGAAGCCTTTGCGTGCGCAGAAACTTCGTTTCGACGAAGAGCCGGTGTTCGCCGGCCGCGTGCGCGCGGCGACTTGGTCAACGCGGCAATTGACAGTCACCCACGACTGGGCGGGCGTGCGCGCTCTAGGGCGCTTGGTCAAAGACAAGAAGGGCGGCGTAAAAGTCGCCGCCGCGCTCGCTGCAAGAGAGTCCGCCGGTCAGCGCGATCTCTTCCCCGATTTGAAGATCTCTGAACAGGCGCTTGCCGGGCTGCGCGCCAAGTCATCTTCACAAAGTTCGGGGATCTGAGCATGGGCGGCTCGGCTACTAGCGTTTATCTGCCCAGCGACCTCCGCGCGAAAGTCGATGGTCTGGCCTCCGCGCGCGGCTGTTCTGCGTCGAGCGTGGTGGTCGGCGCCGTGCGTGCCGCGCTCGCGCGCAAGGAAGAGCAAACGCAGGCCATAAGCGTCGCCCACATCACCCGGCTTGAGGCGCGCATGGATAAGGCGGTGCGCGATGGCGCGCTCATGAAAGAGACCTTGTTGCTGTTCGTGCGCGTGTGGCTTGAACACAATCCTCCCCTTGACGAGCAGTTCGAGGAAAGTGCCGCAGCGAGTGCAGCGGCGCGGTTCGAGCGCTTCCTTGACTATGTCGCCAACAGCATCGACTCCGGACGCTCACTTGCGCACTTTCGCAGTGACGATGCGCTCGATCAAATCCAGGGCGCCGCGCCATGAGTGCAGCGGCCCTCGACATCTCTCAAACCCGGCGGCGTAGCGCGTTAGAGCGTGCGCTCGGACCCGCCATTGCCGATGCGCTAGCGCGTGCTGACGTCGTGGAAGCGATTGTCAACGCGGATGGGCGCGTCTGGCTGGACACTGTCGGTGAGGGACTGAGCGCCACATCGATCACGTTAACGCACGCCGATCGCGAGGCCGCCATTCGTTTGCTCGCGCGCGAGGCGGGGGAGATTGTCAGCGAAGATCGCCCGGTATTGGCGGCCACGTTGCCGGGCTCGGCGGCGCGCGTGCAGGCAGTGCTGCCGCCGCTGGCGCGTGCGCCACTGCTGACGATACGCAAACGGCCACAGCGCATTTTCGCACTAGCGGATTACGTCGATGCGAAAGCTGCGACGGCGGCGCAGGTCGACGTATTGCGGCGCGCAGTAGCCGCCAAGCAAAACATCGTCGTCGCCGGCGGGACTGGATCGGGCAAGACGACGCTGCTGAATGCGCTTTTGGCCGAGCCCGCGTTTCAAGACGCGCGCGTGGTTATTCTGGAAGACACCGCCGAACTTCAATGCAGCAGTCACAACTGCGTGCAGCTTTTGACCAAGCGGAGCGCGCCAGCAATCGACTTGCGCACCCTAGTGCAGACGACGTTGCGCTTGAGACCAGATCGCATCGTTGTTGGCGAGGTGCGTGATGGCGCGGCGCTTGAAGTGCTGAAGGCCTGGAATACCGGCCATCCCGGCGGGTTGCTCACGCTGCACGCGAACTCTGCATCCGACGCGCTCGCGCGACTTGAGGATTTGGCGATGGAGACGGCCGCGGTACCGCCGCGCCGCCTCATCGCCAGCGCCGTCGACATCGTCGTGTTCATTGCTCGCACCGAGAGAGGCCGCCGCATCACCGAGATAGCGACCGTCGAAGGCTGCGAAGGGGAGACCTACCGCACGCGCAAACTGGAGGGAGAAGCATGAGAAAGATGAAGCACGCCAGAAGGCGCTTGATACGTTTGACGGCCTGCATAGCGCTTCTGTCGTTCTATGCGACTTCTGCGCACGCGGCCGGATCTGGCATGCCGTGGGAAGCGCCGCTGCAGCAGGTGGTGGACTCGCTTACCGGTCCCGTGGCGCGCGCCGCGGGTGTCGTCGCCATCGTTGTGGCGGGCATGGGCATCATGTTCACGGAAGGCGGCTCCGGCATTCGCAAACTGGCCTTCGTCGGTTTGGGCGTTGCGGTGATGTTTGCTGCAGCGACATGGGGCCTCACGCTCTTTGGTTTCGCTGGCGGTGCGGTGCTGTGAGCGCGGTTGGCACACCGGCAGAACTCGAAGGCTATCGCTTGCCGCTGCGCACCAGTCTGACGCGCCCCATCCTGATGGGTGGCGTGCCGCGTGGGTTCGCCATTGCCAACGCCACCATCGGCGCGGCTGTCGCTCTCGGCCTGCAGCAGCCTTTCGTGGGCGTGCCCTTGTGGATGTTGCTGCAGGGCGCTGCCGCTTGGGCAGCGTCTCGCGATCCTTGGTTTCTCGACACTTGGCCACGTCATCTGGCCAAGCCCTTCTTCTTCGATGTGTGAGCGCGATCATGTTCGATCTGAAACCTTTCAAATCTCGCGGCGCGAAACTTGCGGATTTTCTCACGTGGGCGGCATTGATTGCGCCCGGTGTCGTTCTGAACAAGGACGGCGCGTTTCAGCGCACGCTTAAATTCCGCGGGCCCGATCTCGATTCTGCGATGGGTGCTGAATTGATGGGGGCGGCGGCGCGCATCAACAATGCGCTACGCCGCTTTGGTTCGGGATGGTGCTTGCATGTGGAAGCACGCCGGGCCGAGTCGCCTGGATATCCAGACGCCTCATGGCCAAATGCGTTGTCATGGCTGATCGACGAAGAACGCCGCGCCGTGTTCGAGACCGCGGGCGCGCGCTTTGAGAGCGCCTATTTCGCAACGCTCACCTGGTTGCCGCCCGCCGAACGGCAGGGAAAATTGGAGAGCCTTTTGTTCGAAGGCGGTGCAGCGCCCGCCAATGCCGCAACCGACTATCGCTTCCAGCTCGAGCGTTTCTTGCAGGAGAGCGATCAGTTCATGTTGCTTCTGGAGACTTTAGTCCCCGAGGCGGCGTGGCTGAGTGACGAGGGCACGCTCACTTATCTGCACGATTGTATTTCCGATCGTCCGCATCGCGTCGCCGTTCCGAGCGCGCCGTTTCATTTGGACGTATTACTTTCCGATGCGGCGCTGGTTGGGGGGTTAGAACCGCAACTGGGGACGCAGCACCTGAAGGTCATCTCGGTGCGCAGCTTTGTGAGCGAGACCGAGCCTGGTTTGCTTGATGCGCTCAATCGCTTGCCGATCTCGTACCGGTGGGTGACGCGGTATCTGCCGCTCGATCGCGAGGAGGGCCGCAAGCAACTCGAAATCATCCGCAAGCGCTGGTTCTCCAAGCGCAAGGGGCTGATGACATTGCTGCGCGAGGCTCTGTTTCGCGAAGAATCGGCGCTGCTGGACAACGACGCCGGCAACCAAACCGAGGATGCCGACGCGGCGCTCCAGGAACTCGGCTCCGACGGCGTCGCCGCGGGATATGCAACGCTCACCATCATCATCGCCGACGACGACCTCGAACGCGCCAACGACGCCGTGCGCCAAGTGCAGCAGGTGGCCGACGGCTTGGGTTTTGTCAGCCAAGTCGAGACCGTCAACGCTGTCGAGGCCTGGCTCGGATCGTTGCCTGGCCAGGGTTATGCCGACATGCGCCGGCCGATCGTCCTGACACCCAATCTCGCGCACCTGCTGCCGACAAGTGCTGTATGGGCCGGCCCATCGCGCAACGCCCATCTCGATGCGCCGAGTTTGATGTTGACGGCGACGGATGGCGCAACGCCGTTTCGGTTCGATCTGCATGTCGGTGACGTGGGCCACACCTTGGTGGTGGGACCGACGGGCGCGGGCAAGTCCGTGCTGCTGTCGACGATCGCTGCGCAGTGGTTGCGCTATCCGCACGCGCAGGTGTTCTTCTTCGATAAGGGCCGCTCGTCGCGCGCCACCGTATTGGGACTCGGCGGCGCCTTCTTTGATCTAGGTGAGGAAGACGCACTCGGCTTGCAACCCTTGCAGCGTGTTGATGAAGCCGCCGAGCGAGTCTGGGCGCTGGATTGGCTGACCGCCTTCATCACCAGCTCCGGTGTGAGCGTCGATCCCGAACGCCGCAGCGAGTTGTGGCGCGCGCTCGAACTCTTGGGTGAGCGATCTCCAGAGGAGCGCACGCTCACTTTGCTGGCGGCCCTCGTGCAGGACGATGATTTGCGCGCAGCAATCGGGCCTTATACGCATGCAGGTCCATACGGGCGCCTGTTGGACCGCGATCATCACGCTTTGAGCGAGGCGCGCGTCCAGGCGTTTGAAATGGATGACCTGATGAAGCGCCCCGCCGCGGTTGGGCCCGTCCTCGGCGCGATCTTTCATGTGTTGGAGCGTCGCTTCGATGGGACGCCAGTACTGCTGATCTTGGACGAGGCATGGCTGTTTCTGCGAGACGACGCCTTCACCGCGCAGATTCAAGACTGGTTGAAGACGCTCCGCAAAAGGAATGTCGCGGTCGTGTTTGCGAGCCAAGAACTCGCCGATGTCGAAGCCTCGCCCATCGCTTCGACCATCATCGAGGCCTGCGCGACGCGCATCTTCCTGCCCAATGATCGCGCGCGCGAGCCACGGTCGCGCGCCTTTTACGAAGGGCTTGGTCTGAACGAGCGTCAGATCGAGTTGATCGCCGCCGCGACGCCGAAACGCGACTATTATTTGGCGTCCCGGAACGGTTGCCGTCTGTTTGAGCTAGGGCTCGGTCCCGCAGCGCTCGCCTTCGTCGCGGCCTCACGTCCCGAAGACCACCAAGAGATCGAGAGCGTGCTTGCCGGGTGCAGAAACACGCACGGCGACCTCGATGGCGACGCTTTCGCGGCCCGCTGGCTCGCGCAACGCGGACTGCGCGACGCGTCGGCCGCGGTTCGCCGCTTCGACGAAGCCAACAACCAGATCGACGCGTCC
Source organism: Terricaulis sp. (assembly GCA_047601265.1). Taxonomy (GTDB): domain Bacteria; phylum Pseudomonadota; class Alphaproteobacteria; order Caulobacterales; family Aquidulcibacteraceae; genus Vitreimonas. Next base: position 1,626,976 of record JASGJR010000001.1, on the reverse strand, counting down.
ATTTCACTGATAGCTGCCGAATAGGGGAGAGGATCATGACCTTCCGAATGAAGCTTGCCGCGCTTGGTGTGGCGTCGCTGATGGCGTTCACGCCCGCGCTCACCCCCGTGGCCTCTGCCATCACCGTGTTCGACCCGACCAATTATGCGCAGAACATTCTGCAAGCGAGCCGGGCGCTCGAGGAAATCCACAATCAGATCCAACAGATCGAGCAGCAGGCGCATATGCTCGCACAAAACCCGCTGCAGCTTTCGCCCGAGCTCAGCCAGTCAGTGAGCAAAGCGCGCGAACTCTTTAGCGCAGCGCAGGGGCTGTCGTTCGAAGTCAATCAATTGAGCGGGCAGCTTAAGACGCTTTATCCCAACACCTTCGCCGATTTCAATTTAGCCGATGTCGGATCGCATACGGCGCAATGGTTGAGCGAAGATCGCGCCGCGGTAACACGCGCCATGCAGGCCGAAGCGCAGGCGGCGAATAACCTTCAGGTCACGCAGACGCAGATCGATCGCGCCTTACAATCATCAGGCGCGGCGCAAGGCCAGACGGGCGCGGTGCAGGCGTCCAATCAATTGCTCGGCGTTCAGGCGTCTCAGTTAGCGCAAATTCAGACGCTGCTCATGGCGCAAAGCCGCGCGCTGAATGACGAACGCATGGAACGTATCGCCCGTGAACAGCGCGCAGGTGAAATCATGACCCGCGCGTTCCCAGGCCAATCATCGGCAAGCTTTACACCCGCGCGCTCAGCGTTCGAACACTAAGAGCTCACGCAGATGGAAACCGGCGCCGTCAATACCTTCCTCGATCGCTTCTTGGCCGTTGCCGATTCCGGCTTCGGATTGATCCAAGGCGACGTGAGCGCGGTGCTGAACGCGCTTATAGTCATCTCCATCGTTCTCGCTGGCGTGCAGTGGGCGTTGGCCGCGGAAGCGCCGTTGGCGCCGCTCTTTCGTAAGGTTTTGTTCGTCGGCTTCTTCGCGTTCCTTGTGAATAATTGGGACCATCTCGCCACGGTCATCAATCAATCGGGCGCGATGTTGGGACTGAAGGCTGGCGGTGGCGCGATGACGCTCGCGGATCTGCACAATCCAGGTCGTGTAGCCCAGATCGGCATCGATCTGTTCGGCCGCACAACAGCGCTTGGCCAAGGCATGAACATCATCACCGATTTCGTGCCGCTGGTCACCATCTTCGTCGCCGCTGTGTTCGCGATGCTCGGCTTTTTTATTTTGGCGCTGCAGCTGTTTGTTGCGCTGATCGCCTTCAAGCTTGGTGCTCTTGCGGCGTTCGTGGCGTTGCCTTGGGGCGTGTTCAACGGCACCTCATGGGTGGCCGAGCGTCCGCTCGGTTGGGTCGCGGGCTCCGCCGTACGTTTGTTTCTGCTGGCCTTCGTGGCGTCCGTGTCACTGAGTTTCGTTGCGAGTTTACCGGCGACGCTCACACTTGACGCTGGTGGCGCGCTCAACGTCTTGTTGTTCGGATTGACCGTGCTGGCGCTCGCATGGTTCGCGCCGATGCTTGCGAGTGAAGTGGTGTCGGGTCAGCCGCATCTTTCCGGCGCCGATGCGTGGCGGTCCGGTGTGGCGGCTGTCGCCACCGGTGTTGGTGCGGCGATGCTGACGCGCACTGTCGCGAGCCCGGCCTTGCGCGCGCTGGGCGCCGGTGCGTGCGCCGCGACCGGCGGACGGCGCGGCGGTGGTGGCGGACGCGGCGCCGGCCGCGGCGGCCAAAATGGCGGCAAGGGCGGCGCCGCCGCACCCATCAACTACGGCGCGATGAAACCGCGGCCAACCGCTGGCGCCAGTCAAGGAAGGGCCAAACCATGAGTTTTCCGTGGTCGAGATCGGTGCGCTCGTTCGCGCCGCCGGTCGCCGATACGCCGTATCAACGTGCGCGGCAGGAATGGGATGCGCGCATGGGGTCGGCAATGCTGTCGGCGCATGCATGGCGGCGCATCGCCTTCGCTGGTTTAGCCCTCGCCGGCGTGATGGGTGCATCGCTCACGGTTGTGGCGCTGCAGAAGCGCACATTTGTTCATGTGGTGGAGGTTGATCCGCAGGGGCGGGTGATGAGCGTGCGGCCCGCTGACGGGCGCTGGGCTCCGAGTCAAGCCGAGATCGCCAGTCAGCTGGGCCGCTTTGTGCGTTTGGTTCGGTCTTTACCGACGGATGGCGTCGTGCTGCGCGACAACTGGGTTGAGGCCTACCGCTTCCTCACGCCGCAGGCGGCGGCGCAACTGACCGAGATCGCGCGCGCTGATGATCCCTTTGTCAGTCTAGGCCGCGTCGGCCGCACCGTGTCCGTGCGCTCAATTCTGGCGCGGTCAGATCACTCTTGGGAAGTGAGTTGGGTCGAACGCAACACCAATGAGACGGGCACCAGCGATCCGCAGATCTACACGGGCATATTCACCGTGACGACGCGGCCACCACGCACCGCCGACGAGATCGCCAACAATCCGCTGGGTATTTTGATTTCAGATTTCTCCTGGAGTCGTGAGCGATGAGAACATTCATCACATCTCTATTGCTCGCTGCAATGACGATAGGCACAGCGGGCCACGCGGATGCGCGCGCCGCGCGCGAACCTGTCGCTTCAGCGATCGCGTCAGCCAATGAACGTGCGCGCGTTGGTCAGGCCAGCGCGCGCTTCGAAGGGGCGCGTACGATCTATGCGTTCGAAAGCGGCGCGCTTTTTCAAGTTTATACAGCGCCGGGCTTCGTCTCGACGATCCTGTTGGAACCCGGCGAACAACTCAACAACATCGCCGCTGGCGACACGTCGCGCTGGCTGGTCACTGAGGCGCAAGGTGGCGCAGATGGTCAGGCGCGGCCGATCGTACTCATCAAACCGCAGACGCTGGGATTGCGTACCAATCTGGTGCTGATCACCGATCGGCGCACCTATCTGATTGAGGCAATCGCCGAGGCGCGCACGTTTTATTCCGCCGAGATTGCTTGGTCGTACCCGCAAGCGTCCACACGGGTAGAAGCGACAACACCGGGAGAAGCGATCAACTTCGACTATCGCGTTCGCACGGTGCGGGGCGCGCGTCCCGCGTGGTTTCCGGCGCATGTGTTCGACGACGGCGCGCGCACTTGGATTGAATTTCCGCCAAACGTGCAGTCAACCGAACTGCCGCCGTTGTTTGTCATCACCGCCGATGGCGCCGAGCTTGTGAATTATCGCGTGCAGGGCGGACGTTACATGCTCGATCGTGTCTTCGACGTGGCCGAGCTTCGATTAGGCACACATGCGCAAACCATTGTTCGCCTCGAACGCAATCCGGTTGCACCGCAGCCGGTGCGCAGCATGCACCGGAGAGTTCACCCATGACGTCCGTTTCTGAAACGCCGGACGTCGCCATCCGCGCCAAGCCGCCATCGCCTAAGCGCTTATCGCGTAAAGTCTTGTTCGGGGGTGCAGCCCTAGCTGGCATGGTCATCGCCTTCGCGGTCGTGAACGGCTTGTCGGCTAACGCCCCGGCCAACGTTGCACGTCAGCAAGCGGCCAACGTCGCGACCAATCCGCCGCAGAGCATCGCGGAGGCATCCTCGCAATACGAAGCTGCCGATCTCACTCCGGCAATGACGCCGTCGGCGCCGGACACGTCACCGGCGGACGCCTTGGCCCCGCCGCAGGATCCAATGTGGCGCGACAACGCCGCTGCGCCAACGCCGGCCGCGGATACTGCCGCGCGCGCGCCCGATCCTGAAACGGTCGCGCGCACCTCGCCAATCCTCTTCACAGCCAACGCCGCCAACACGCAAGCAACAGATGCGAATGCCGCCGCGAGAGATCCGCATCTGCAGGCTGAACTGACGCCGCCGCATTCGCGCTATGAAATTCAAGCTGGCAACGTGATCCCAGCCGCGTTGGTGACAGGGCTGAACTCGGATGCGCCGGGACGCGTCATCGCTCAGGTAACAGCGCCGGTCTATGATTCCGTCAGCGGCGCGTACTTGCTCATCCCGCAAGGCGCGCGCCTTCTGGGCACGTACGATAATAGTGTCCACTACGGCGACGAGCGCATCGTGCTCACCTGGGACCGGCTCATTCTGCCCAACGGTTGGTCGATCGATCTTGCTTCCATGAATGGCGCGGATCCAACCGGGGCTGCAGGCCTCAAGGATAGCACCGACAATCATCTGTGGCGTCTCGGCGGCGCGGTCGGTCTCTCGGCCATCATTAGTGTTATCGCCAACAATTCCGAAGGCAGTGATCGGTTGCAATCGTTGACGCAAAACGTCGGCGACGCGGCGGCCCAACAAGCGGCGCAGAGCGGAAGCCAAATCGTCAGCCGCGAGCTGTCGGTGCGTCCCACGCTGCGGGTTCGCCCGGGCGCCAGCGTGCGGGTGCTGGTCACACGCGACATCGCGCTTCGCCCCTATGTGGAAGGACGGGGAGATGATCGAGCTGGAGCACCCTGAAGAAGAACTGCCAGCGGACTTCGCCGACGCCTTGCTGACCCGTAACGAGGCCTCAGCATATCTGGCGAGCATCGGCGTACGTCGCGCTCCGGCCACGCTCGCCAAATTGTTCTCCGTAGGCCGCGATGGTCCCCCGTGCAGACACGACGGCCGCACACCGCTTTACCCCAAAATGCTGCTACATCTGTGGGGCATGCGCCAACTGACGCAATTGCGGCGCTCATCTGCGGAGGCGCGCCGGATCAGCCTTAATAACGCAGGCAACGCATGACTTTCACGGCGCCCCAACATAAGGCGCGCTGCCAACGCAGCTCTGTGTTCGGCCTCCGCCCGAGGAGGGCGAGGTCGAAATGTTGGGACGCTCCGCGTCCCGACGCGTTTTACGCGCCATCGCGCGCAGAGCGGGTCAAGCGCTTGCCGCTTGAGGCGCGCGAGCACGGTGGCATTACCTTGTTGTTGGCAGAGAAGCGATGAAGAGCGCGGTCTCCAACGCCACGGAACCAAGGCTCGTAACGTGCCCGGTCGCGATGCATTATCTCGGCGGAGAGCGGCCCGAGCGTTTTGGTGTCAACCCCATCCAAGGCAAGCGGCAGCGGCTCTATGATCGTCGCGCAATCGATGCCGCACTTGATCGCATGGCGGGGCTTGCCAGAGGAGACCAAGAGGAGGATTCTCCAGCGCGCGAATTGCAAAACCTGGTTGCAGAATGGCGTTAGGTTGAGAAGCAAGGCATGGCCACATTCCAGATCACGGGCCTGCATCTGAACGTCAAGAAAGTCTACGCTGGCGGGCGCGTTGGCTACCGGCATTATCACAAGCGCGGCAAGGGCGCTGTCTTCATTGGCGAGACGGCGGAGAAGCTCACCGGCGATCTGCCTCAGGAGATGCTCGAGAGCGCGCTTGCGGCAGCAAAAGGTGAGAAGTCTGCGCCGCAACCTCTGCCCACAAGTCGCTCGCTGGAAGATCTCTTCGAGGAGTGGAGAAGGTCTGCGGAGTATCGCGCCGAAGTCCGCTCTCAAGCGACGCGCGATCTGCATAAGGATTATAGCGCAAAGCTCTGCAGGGGAACGTACAAGAACGAGCGTGGTGTCGAGAAAAGGTTCGGCGATATGCCGTACATTCTGGTGGAGCAGGACTGGGTCAAAGACAAATTTCTGACGTTTCGCGATCAGTACGCAACCGGGTGGCGTCCGTGCAAGGTATCTGAGGCCGAAGCGCACGGAGCGCGACGCGGCAAGGATTGGCCGGCACACGCGCGCGTCGGTGACTATTGGATCAGAACCGATGGTCCAAAGCTCTACGGCTTCCAATTTCGCGAGACGCCGAAAGCCGGTGATCATATCACCAGTGTGCTGAGCGCGTGCCTGTCGTGGGCCAAGCAACGCGGCAAAATCAAAATCAATCCCATGGAAGGCCTGAAGCGCCTCTATAGCGCCGACCGTTCACTGACGATTTGGGAAGTGGCGCCCTTGCTGGCGCTGAAAGCGGGTAATGGCGTCGAACCGGCGCGCCCGTGTCCCAAGCAGATTTGGGATGTCGTCTTGGGTGCGGGTCTCACCGGACTAGCGAAGGTAGACTTGCTGCGCCTGCAATGGCCGATGATTTTGGACGACGTCATCGATCTTGCAGGCGGGCGGCAGAAGACCGGCGTCGACGCGATGCCGCCGATACTTCCCGAAGCGCGGATATTGTTCGAGCGCATCAAGCGCGAACAGCAATTGGCTGAAACCTACGATCCCGAGGGGATGGTTTTCCACAGCAGCCGGAAAACGCCCTGGACCGTCGAGGGCTTTAGTGCGTCCTTTCAAGACGCGAAGAACGCCGCCGGCATCGGCCGCGAACTCCACTTTCACGATCTGCGCGGCACGGCCGCGACGATGTTTGTGGCGTCGCCGAAGAACTATAGCGACCTGCAGATCGACCTCTTCATGGGGTGGAAGGAGGGCGAGGGGGCTCGCATCCGTCGCAAATACGTCAACGCCCGCAACGTCGCCAAAGGCCTGCAGCAATTGTTGGAGGGCGAGACCCGCCAGGCGATCGCAGCGGTGGCAGGTTAAGGACCGACCGACCGGACGCTGTTCGGATTTACAGACTGAGCGCTCGAAGGGGCTGGACGGAAACCTCTCGCGTCGGTATCGGAGAGCCGGTCAATGCCCGGATTCCTGGTAGGGCTGGCACGCTTCCCATGAGAAGAAACGGGGGGCCCGCCAACTGGTGGGAATCTGAAGTATTGGCGCCGCGCAACTTTGGACGTTTGGAAACCAAAGGCAGAACGGGCACGGAACGCGAACGCTGAGCTGTAAACCGGGCTGTAAACTGCGGGGCTAGAACAGAAGAGAACGCAGAAAAGTGTAATAAAAACAGGCACTAGGAGTTTAGCTCAGCTGGTAGAGCATCGGTCTCCAAAACCGAGGGTCGGGGGTTCGAGTCCCTCAACTCCTGCCACGCCCGCCTTGTGGGTGCGGCGACACGATACGACTTAAGACGACGCGACGACGACAGGACAGAAATCGAAGATGGCGATGGATACAGCCGACGAAGACTCAGAACCACGGCGCGGCGGCGGTCCGTTTCAGTTCTGGCGCGAAGCGCGCGCCGAGGCCCGCAAGGTCACCTGGGCGACGCGCAGCGAAGTCACGGTGTCGACCATCATGGTGTTGATGATGACGGTCGCAGCGGCGCTGTTCTTTTTCTTCATCGACACCATCGTCGGCTTCGTCATCAGCTTCTTCTTGAGCTTGCATCTTTAGGCCATGAGCATGGAAACCCAGGAACAGCCGACTACCAAGCCGAGCTCAGGCCGCGCGCGCTGGTACATCGTGCACGCGTACTCGAATTTCGAAGGCAAGGTCGCCGAAGCGATCCGCGATCAAGCCGGCCGCCAGGGCCTCGAAGAGCAATTCGAAGACATCCAGGTGCCTACCGAGGAAGTCACCGAAGTGGTGCGCGGGTCGAAGAAGGTGCGCCAGCATCGCCATTTCCCGGGCTACGTGCTGGTGAAAATGGAAATGACCGACGAGGCCTATCACCTCGTGAAGAACACGCCGAAGGTCACAGGCTTCCTCGGCACGCAGAACAAGCCCCAGCCAGTGAGCGACCGCGAAGTCGAACGCATCCTTGGCCGCGTGGCGGAAGCTGGCGTCGCCAAGCCGCGTCCGGTGGTGAACTTCGAAGTCGGCGAGCGCGTGAAGGTATCGGACGGACCGTTCCAAAGCTTCGAAGGCATGGTTTCGGACGTCGACGAAGAACGTGGCCGTCTGAAAGTGGCGGTGATGATCTTCGGCCGCGAAACGCCGGTGGACCTGGAATACAGCCAGGTCGAAAAGATTCGCTAATCGAACGCGCGCCTGAGTGCGGTTAATTCGCCGTCGCGCTGCGCGAAACGGCTGGCGCGGTTACCGGCTTGTGCGAAAGTCCCGCACTATGAACATCAAGCGCGCTCTCGGATTGTTGGCGATCGTATTCGTGGCGTGTGCGCCGCTGGCGCGCGCGCAATCCGCCGCGGGGCAGCCTTTCGTGGATCACATGCAGAGCTGGGATCAGCGCTGGCGCATCTCCGATGGCTGGTCGAACGGATCATGGACCGCGAACGATTGGCGCCGTCGTCAAATTGTGTTCGGACGCGACGGGGCCGTGTTAACGCTTGAGCCGCGCAATGGCGGCGAGAAGCGCTTTTCGTCCGGCGAGATGCAGACCAACGCGGTCTACCAATACGGCTACTTCGAAACGCGCCTCCAGGCCGCGCGCGGTTCAGGTCTGGTCAACGGCTTTTTCACGTACACGCGCACCGGCGACAAAGTGACGTGGGATGAAGTGGACATCGAAATCGTTGGCCGCGACACCCGCACCGCGCAGCTCACTTATTTTCACGCCGGCGCGCGCCGGTCGCAAACCGTGCAGCTCGGTTTTGACGCGTCCGCTGCGCCGCACAGTTACGCGTTCGATTGGCAAGCCGATCATATCCGTTGGTACGTCGATGGCCGCATGGTGCACGAGGAAACCGGCGACGGTTTGCCCATCCCCAATGAGCCGCAGCGTTTGTTTGTACATCTCTGGAATACGACGGAGCTCACCGATTGGCTTGGACCCATTCAAGGGCAAGGTCCGTGGGTGATGCGGGTCAGCTGCGTCGCGCAAGCGGCCACTTATGCGGGTCACACGCTCTGCTAGTTTGAAGCGCCGTGCTTAGTGGTCGTTGCGCGCGCGCGGCGGCATCGCCGATTCCGGCCGCACGACTTTCACCGATTGCGTATCGATGACCGGATCGCGCCACGCATGCTCCATCGCCATGTCGACCGCGGTGATGACGGGCACCGCCTGACCGGAGCGTCTGCGTGCTGCTTGCAAAGCGGCGAACCGAACCTCGGGCGTCAACGCGACGAAAGCGTCGAACGTGCCGCGGGCGATCATGTATTGGCTATCGTCGTGCCGGCACTGGAAAAGCCGCGCTTGCAACGTGCCTTCGCGCTCGACGACACTGAACTGGCAGGTGGGGCAATCCATGCGTCAAAAATGGAATGACGCGCGGGCTACCGCAAGCGCCGCGACGGTCTATGTCGTCTTTGCAATTTTGCGTCTTTCTCGCACCGCACCCTGCGTTACTGGCGGAGTGGCGCGGTGAGATTGATACGCGCGATCTCGCCGATGCGTCCGCGTGCGATGCGGCCTTCGATCAGTTCGGTGGCGCTCAGCGCAAAAATGCGGCCATCGGTGAAGATCGGCCGGCTATTGCCGTACCAGTCCACGCACGAGACCTCGCAATGATAGCGCCGGTCGACGCTGTTCAGCCGCGCGCGCAGTTCACCCAAACTCTCTAAGCCGTGTGAGGTAAGCGATAGGTAACTGAGATCCGATGCCGATGAATTCCAAACCCAACGGCCGCTCTGCTTGATGGCGCGCACAGTCGGCAGCGCCAGCAAGCCGGTGTTGTCGTCGCTGATGCGGCTGTTGAAGGCATGCGAACGGCCCTCGGATTCAAAGCGTCCCGCCAGCGTCGTCGTGGCGGTGAAGCGCGGCGCGGATGTGAGATCGAGCACACTCAGGCTTAAACCGTTGTGGTTAGCATAGCCGGTGAGCAGCAAGTTCGTCGCGCCAATGCGTTCGATGCGGAGGATGTTGTGCGGCGCGTCAAGCACAACCGGCGCCGTGATATGCGAAAGCGGTGCGGCGACAACATGGGCGCGCGGCGGCAACGGATCGCGATCGCCCGGCGGATATGACGACCAATCGGCACGCGTGCCGTAGACGAGATAATCGTCGGTGAAGCGGTTCTCGTACATCCCTGTGCTTACAGGCGGCATGTCGACGAAGCGTTCGGCGTCCGCATCGGCGAAGGTGGCGCCGAGTGCGGAGAGTGGCGTGCTGAAATACTTCAGATTGAGCCGTGGCGTGCCGCCGCAGGTGGCCTCGTTCCAGAAAAGCAGCGCACGAAATTCGGTTGCCGTCGAGGCGAGCCCGAACTGATTGCGGGGCGTGCCGTGTACGCCGATAACGCCAGGTGCGCCGCCGCCGAACGGTGCGCGGAAGAGCGCGGCGGAGGGCGCGTTGTTCAATTGGCCTGCGACTGCGGTGCTGCAATAAGTGCTCTCGAAGCGCTGATCACGCTGCGGCGCGTCCCCTGTGATCCACAAGTAAGCGGCATCCGGCGCGATATAGAATTGACGCTCGCGCGGGCCGATGAAAGCAGTGGCGCTACACTGCAGCTCATCGCCATGGCGCGGCGAACCCAGCGGACACACGGAGATGCTGTGAATGGTCGGCTCGAGCGTTGGTTGAACCGGCCGGTAGATGTCGCGCGCATCGAACAGCGCTTCGCCCTTGCTCAGCACCATGTGGCGATCGTCGCCGCGGATCCAGCGGCGGACCGTCGGCCACGAGACGCGATTATTGGTGAAACGCTGCGCCAGATTGAGTGGCGAGTAGATGACCAGATTGTCGTCGACCAAACGCGTCGCGTAATTCTCCGGGTCGTAATAGTCGTTCGACGTCATGTAATAGACGGCTTCGCGCGTGAGCCGCCCGGCATCGCTCATCGAAAACACCGTCACCTCGGAGGCGCGCTGCACGTAGCTATAGCCGGTGACGACGACCCGGTTCCGGTACACCAGCATCTCGTCGTACCAGCTCTCGGTCGACGCATTGCGATAGACATTCACGCGATCGGTGAACGCCATGCGCCCGCCCGCGGGATGCAGATCCACCGTGAACAGCCGCCCGTCCTGCAGCACGATCAGGAAGTGGCCGATCTGCTTGACGATGTCGCCTTCGTCGACGCCGCGCGTTTGCACGTTGGTGATGCTGGGATTTGACGCGCTCTGGCTTTGCGGCGCGACAACGGTTGACGACGATACAGGCGCCGGCGCGCCCGCCACTGGCGGCGGAGGCGGAGGCGGCGGAGGCGGCGGTGGCGGTGGCATAGCCATGTCGGCCTCCGTCCCGCCCGGTGCGACGCCGCTGACGTGTCCCGGCTTTTCCGCTTGCGCCCACCACAGCCCCTGCACCCGCGCGGCACGGCGGAGATCGCTCATGTATTGGTAGAAGGCGGCGTCGCTTTCGAAGCGCTCAAGCCGGGAGGCGGTGAGGGCCGCGGGGCCGTTGGCCGTCGGGGCCTGATGCTGCGGAACGGAAGCGCAGCTCCACGCCCCGAACACGGAAATCGCCAACAGCCGGCCGAGCTTCATCTTCTGTCTCCCCACGCCGGCAGTTTTACCGGTCTCAGGTGCGAAATCGCGGCAAAAAGGCGTGAGGTGGCGCGTGACAACCGGGGGTGGGCTCTCTATAAGCCCCGCTTTCCGCGTGGGAGGGCTTTAGCCGCCCGGACCACGCACCCTCAGGCCCGGTCACTTTCCGGTCCAAACCTTGAGAGGACAACATGGCTAAGAAGGTCATGGGGCAGATTAAGCTCCAGGTGCCGGCTGGCGCTGCCAACCCGTCACCGCCAATCGGTCCCGCGCTCGGTCAGCGCGGTCTCAACATCATGGAATTCTGCAAGGGCTTTAACGCCCGCACGCAGGACATGAACAAGGGCGATCCGTGCCCTGTCATCATCACTTACTACCAAGACAAGAGCTTCACCTTCGAGATCAAGACGCCGCCGGCGTCGTTCCTGATCAAGAAGGCCGCGAAACTTGCGACGGCGAAGAAGCCGGGCTCGGGCTCGAAGAAGCCGGGCGTCGATGTGGTAGGCAAGATCACCATGGCGCAGTGCAAGGAAATTGCGAAGACCAAGCAAAAGGATCTGAACGCCGCCGATCTCGATCAGGCCGCGAAGATGATCGCAGGCACTGCACGCTCCATGGGCGTGCAGGTGACGGAGTAAGCGCACATGGCACAAGCTCCGGCGAAAGCCAAAACCGTGAAGACCACCAAGCGTATGGCCAAGAGCCACGCTGGCATCGATCCGCGCAAGCTGCACACGCTCGACGAAGCCGTGAAAATGGTGAAGTCGCGCGCGAGCGCCAAGTTCGACGAGACCATAGAAGTATCGATGAACCTCGGCGTCGACCCGAAATATCCCGATCAACAAGTGCGCGGCGTTGTCTCGTTGCCGAACGGCACGGGCCGTACGGCGCGCGTTGCCGTGTTCGCGCGCGGCGCCAAGGCTGACGAAGCCAAGGCCGCCGGCGCCGACATCGTTGGCGCGGAAGATCTGTTCGAAACCGTCAACGGCGGCACGATTGATTTCGATCGCCTGATCGCCACGCCGGACATGATGGCCCTCGTTGGCCGTCTCGGTAAGGTGCTCGGCCCGCGCGGCATGATGCCGAACCCGAAGGTCGGCACCGTCACCATGGACGTGAAGAAAGCCGTCGGCGACGCCAAAGGCGGCGCTGTCGAATTCCGCGTCGAGAAGGCGGGCATCATCCACGCTGGCGTCGGCAAGGCGAGCTTCAGCGAAGAGCAAATCCTGCAGAACGTGAAAGCGTTCGTGGACGCCGTCGCCAAGGCGAAGCCGTCAGGCGCGAAAGGCACCTTCGTGAAGAAGGTCGCCATCAGCTCGACCATGGGCCCCGGCGTGCGCGTCGATCCGGCCGGCGCCGTCAACGCGGCTGCCAACGGCTAAGTTCGACACAACCGCAAACGGAAACGCCCCGGTGTGAGCCGGGGCGTTTTTGTTTGTTAGTCATCGAAGGGGCTGACTTTGCCTTTCACGCTCTCGAAATGATGAGGCCGACAGAAAATGCTCAACGAGATTGCTCCGCGTTTGCACGCCGTATACTGGCACGGCTCGTTTCTGCGTTCCGTCCCGAGAGAAACGTAGAATTTTCGATCGACGTCCCTCTGGTGCTCGGCGATCTCCGCTTCTGTCAGGGGCGGCGCAACGGGCGCATCAACGTCCGAGATGAAAGAGTCGTGGTTGCAGTAGTGCACGAAGCTGCGTGCTAGCTGATCGTCCGACGGGTTATTCACGAGACGCGCTGCAGCGTAGAAAATATCTTCAATCGTGGCCGTGTCGATGCTGGAACGCGGGTAACCGAGCGCCGCAGCGTGCAACGCTGCATCTTCAGCATCAGTTTCTTGCAGGATAATGCACCGTGTTTCCGCCGAAGTTTCTTCGTCGGCAAGAAACAACCAGCCCCCGGCGAGATCGCCATTGCCCGCCGCTCTGATGAGGTCAGCGAGTCGGCCCTGGGCAACTTTCGCCATCTCGGTCATAGTCCTCTTTGTACAGTAGAGAGTCGGCATGACCATAGACTCCGACAACGACCTCATCGCCCTCAAGCGCATCGGCAGCATTGTCGCGCGTACACTTGCCGTCATGGGCAAAGCCCTCGAGCCCGGTATGACCACGCGCGAACTGGATCAGATCGGCGCCAAGCTTTTGGAAGCAGAAGGCGCGCGTTCGGCGCCGAAGCTCTCGTACAACTTTCCCGGTGAGACCTGCATCTCGGTGTTTCCCGCCATCGCGCATGGCATCCCCGGCGATCAAGTCTTGAAGGCCGGCGATCTGGTGAACATCGACGTCTCCGCCGAACTCAACGGCTATTTCGGCGACACCGGCGGCAGCTTCACCATCCCGCCAATCCAACCACGCTACGCGCGTCTGATGCGCGACGGCAAACGCGCTATGTGGGCCGGCATCAACACTGTGCGCGCCGGTTCAAAACTCGGCGACATCGGTCGCGCCGTGCAAGCCTTCGCCGATCGCGAGCGCTACACGCTGATCCAAAATCTCGCCAGCCACGGCGTCGGCCGCAGCCTGCACGAAGAACCAACCTCGATCGCGACATGGGACGATCCGAAAGAACGGCGCCGCATTCACGAAGGCATGGTGTTCACGATCGAGCCGTTCCTCTCGATGGGATCGGAATGGGCCGTCGATGGCGATGATGAATGGACGCTGTGCGCCGATACCGGGCGTCCAACCGTGCAATACGAACACACCTTGGTCGCAACCAAGCGCGGATATACCGTCCTCACCGCCGCATAAGCGACGAGGTGGTGGGAGAGGTGTGCGATCTATCCAACACAAACACCAGCGCCTGCAGGTGGGAGCGCGCGCCTCCCGGCGCGCATTCGCGCTTATGCTTCAAGCATTTCCGCCAAGCGCGCCGGAGGCGCGCGCTCCAACTTGCCAACAATCAATCCGACCGCTCCAAACCTCGGTGCACAATACACCCATCGTTCCGCACGAAGAGCAGTTGGCCATGTTCACCCAATGCGACGAACGAGGTGATTGAACGCGAAGTGCTTTGGATTTCTTCCCCCGCGTGCGGGGGAAGTGGCGAGCGCAGCGAGCCGAAGGGGGAAACCCCTCAGCCTGCTTCGCCGCAAATTCCGAAGCGCCAAGCCCGCCATAAGAGCTCCCTGGCGGAGCCAAAGGCGGGAGATCGTGGGACCACGTTGAACAGCGTGGCCAGCGCGTCTGCGGCGTCCGAAATAAGGGTGCGAACAGCGCCCCCCGTTCGAGCTGCTGCACAACAATCACGGGACGCGGATCAATTCCGTCGTTTCGCACCGCAAGGTGCAACTTATTTGGCGGCGTTGATCCGCGTCCCGCTCTTCACCCTTTAACGAGGGCGCACACGCGCGCCCAAAAGATCAGGAGACTCCCTATGGCCGCGGACTATGTTTGTTGGTGCGTGAACCGCGCCCGTCGCGCGTTGCGCACCGGCGACCTCGACACGGCCGAGCGCTGGTACAAGATCGCCGATAAGGCCCAGCTGATCGAGCAGCGCCGCCAGCGCATCGAACAAGATGCAAAGCGTCCGGTCCATCAGCGCTTCGCTGGGCGCTGACACAGGTGCAGAGGTTCGTCCTCCGCCAACTTCGGCGTCCTGCGCCGGTGCGCTTGACTCAGGCCCCGCGAAAGGTCAGAAGCGCCGCCCCATAGTCAAAAACCGCCCCGGTCCGCGCCGGGGCGTTTTCGTCGTTGCGGAGGCGGATATGCAAAATTCCATTGGCCTCGATTTCGGCACCACCAACACGGTGGCGACCGTCATCAACGCGAGCGGGCAAGCCGAAGCGCTGCGCTTCAGCCACGCAGAGCAGGCGTTCGACGCGTTCCGCTCGGTGCTCTGCTTCTGGCAATCGTTCGACGACAACGACAATCCGCGCACGGAGGTGGAGGCCGGGCCGTGGGCAATTGACCAATTTTTGGAGCTGGCGGGCGATTGCCGCTTCATCCAATCGTTCAAGACCTTCGCCGCGAGTTCGCTGTTTACCGACACCGCCATTCACGCGCGCCGCTACAAGTTCGAGGATTTACTGGCGATTTTTCTGCGCCGTGTGCGTGATCATGCCGGCTCGAATTTTCCCAAACGCGTCGTTGTTGGCCGTCCGGTGCGGTTTGCCGGCGCTGCGCCGGATGAAGCCTTAGCGCGCACGCGCTACGAAGCTGCGCTGCGCGCGGTGGGGTTTGAAGACATTCATCACGTGTATGAGCCGGTCGCGGCCGCGTACTTCTTCGCACAACGCCTCACCAAAGATGCGACCATCTTGGTCGCGGATTTTGGCGGCGGCACGAGCGACTTTTCCGTCGTGCGCTTCACGCGCGGAGCGAAGGGGCTCGAATATGCGCCGCTCGCACATTCCGGCGTCGGCATCGCCGGCGACGCATTTGACTATCGCATCATTGATCAAGTCGTGGCGCGCGCGTTCGGCAAGGGTTCGGAATACACGTCGTGGGGCAAAATTCTGCCGGTGCCGAATGGCTACTTCACCAAGTTCAGCCGCTGGAACGAACTTTCGGTGATGCGGCATTCGCGCGATTATCGCGAATTGCAGCAGCTGGAAAAAACCAGTCTCACGCCGGAGAAAATCCGCGCGTTTCTGAACTTCCTCGACGCTGACGCCGGTTACGCCATGAACCGCGCGGTCTCTGCGGTGAAGATGCAATTGAGTGACGCCGATGTCGGCACGCTTTCATTGCACGTTGCGGGCGTCGACATTGACCGCGAAATCGAGCGCGCGGAGTTCGAGAAATGGATCGCGCCGGAGCTTGAGGAAATCGACGCCGCAGTGAACCGCGCGCTCGCGCAGGCGGGCTTGCGCGAAACCGACATTGACCGCGTGTTTCTCACCGGCGGCTCGTCTTTCGTGCCTGCTGTGCGCCGGCAATTCGAGACGCGGTTCGGTGCAGCGAAAATCGAAACCGGCGACCAATTGGTCTCCATTGCCTACGGCCTGGCGCTCATCGCGCAGGAGGCCGACGTTGAGCGTTGGGAGGCGTAAACGGAGGTCAAGCGTTCTTGCGTGTAGCGCCACGCAATGCAGCGATAGCGGTGAGTAGGCCCGCGAGCGCGGCGATGACGCCCGAGAGGATTTTGATCCAACCGGGAAGGCCGAGCAGAAAATCCTTGGCTTGATCGAGCGGTGCCACGGCCACGCGCACGGTGTAGTTCTGTGTAGTGCTGCGCAGCGGCACGCATTCGCCGCCGCCCTCGGTGCAGCCGACGACGACGGTAGTAAGAGTGAGAGAACGGTCGCCGCCCTGGCGGGCGACAACTTGCCAAGTCCACGTGGTCACGCTGTCGTTGGTGACTTCCTGTTGTTCGGGCGATTGCTTGGTGATCTCGAAGCCGGCGCCGGCAAGTTCAGCACGCATGAAGCGGCCGACCAGCGGTTTGAACTCGACGGTTTGGCCGGGAAGTTGGTTCACGACATCCGACGGAGTCTGCGGCGCGCCGGCATTCGTCGCGCCCGACAGCGAGGGCCGATCAAGTTGTTCTTCTGAGCGCGTCGGCTCCGGCGTCGATGTAGGCGGTGGGGGCGGTGGTGCAGCGATCGCCAATTGCAGTGTGCGTGCTTCACCGCGTTGCATCGGGTTGGGTGCATTGAAGGCGGCCATGCCGCGCATCGCGCTTTGTGCAAGTTTTTGGTACGTGTCGCATTGCTCCGGCGTCACGCGGCGCGCCACTTCGGCGCAGAAGATCGCGTTGGGCGGGGGTTCTTGCGCATCCGGCGTCTGCGTTGTCGCGCTCGGCGGCGGCGCAGCGTCGGGCGCGCTTTGGGTAGCTTGGCCACATCCAGCCAAAACTACGAGCGCCAGAACCAGAGACATCCCCACACGCCGCATCAGTCCCTCCGTGTCGGCCCATGCTAGGCCGCTCAATTCACCGACAGTAGCAGTAGAGGCGCAGAGCTTCGACGCAAAACCACAAGCGAGTGACAGCGCGGCGGGGTAAGGTGCGGGCGATGGCGGTTGAGACAAAACAAAGAACCGGCGGCTGGGTGCTGGTGGCGATCCTTGCGGTGGTGCTGATTGCGCTGATGACGCAACACGCGTTAGCGGAGGGCGTTGGGCGTTTGCTGGCGGATTTGTGGATCTCCGTTGTCGCCGTCGTGCTGAAATTGTTCGCCTCGATTTTCGGCGGTCATTAGCCCTCACGGGCATAGGCGTTCATGGCTCCCACCAAGTGATCGAACACAACGCGCATGCGTGCGTTGCCGCGCTGATCTTCGTGCATGACGATCCAGGTTTCGAGCGGGACGGATACGGCTTTGGGCAATATCCGCGTCAGGCCGCTGCGTGCGCCAAGTCCGTTCTGGCAAATGCCGATGCCGCAGCCGGAACGGATGGCGTTGAGCGAAGCGATTTCATTGTCGGTGCGATAGACAAACATTTCGCGCGTCACCGCGACACCCAACAAACGCGCGAGCTGCTTGGCGTTGGCGTCGCGATCGTAGCCGATGAGCGCGTGTTTTGCGCAGTCTTCAAGCGATTTCGGCGCGCCGTGGCGCTTGAGGTAGTCGCGATGCGCGTGCAGGCCGAGCATCACATCGCCGACGCGTTTGGCGACAAGTGCTGCTTGTTTTGGGCGCGTCATGCGAATGGCCACATCGGCGTCGCGGCGCAGCAGGTCGCTGGTCTCATTGCTGAGCGCGAGTTCGAAGCTGAGCTTGGGATGCTTGGCGTGAAGTTCGCGCAGAATACCCGGCAGCACCTCCGAACCGATGACGACGCTGGCGGTAATGCGCACGGTGCCTTCGAGCGCCTCGGCTGAACCGGAGGCAGCGCGTACCAACGCAGCCGCCGCCGACGCCATGGCTTGTGCGTGCGGCGCAAGCGCGACGGCTGCATCGGTTGGCGTGAGGCCGCGCGGCGAACGGGCAAACAGCGCAACACCGCCAAGCGCGGCTTCGAGCTGTTCGATGTGGCGCGCGAGCGTGGGCTGGGTGAGACCCAGGCTGCGGGCGGCGTGGGAAAGGCTCCCGTCCTCCAGGACAGCGAGGAAAGAGCGGTAGTGATCCCAAGTCGGCTCAGGCTGGCTCATCTATTTACGTATAACTGACAAAGAACTTATCGCAATTCTGTTTATCTCGTGGGCGGCGCATCTTGTCTCCAGCAAAGGAGACAAGTCATGCAAACGAAACTGGCCTTGGTACTCGGCGCAAATGGCGGCTCGGGCGCGGCGATCGCCAAAGCGCTGATGGCGCATGGTTGGCGCGTGCGGGCGCTCGTGCGCACGCCGAAGCCGGAGCTGCTGCCTGGCGCCGACATCGTGAAGAGCGACGCCATGAACCGCCGCGATGTGATCGCCGCCGCCGAAGGCGCCGCGTTGATCGTGCACGCAGTGAACCCGCCAGGATATCGCAACTGGGACAAGGTCGTCGTGCCGATGATCGACAACACTATCGCGGCAGCGGAAGCGAGCGGGGCGCGCATCGTGCTGCCGGGCACTGTGTACAACTTTGGACCAGAGACATTTCCGATGCTGCGCGAGAACGATCCGCAAAATCCGCGCACGCGCAAGGGCAAGATCCGCGTCGCACTGGAGCGGCGGCTCGAAGACGCCGCGGCGCGCGGCGTGCGCACGCTGATCGTGCGCGCTGGAGATTTCTTTGGTCGTCACACAGTGAACTCGTGGTTTTCGCAGGGTATGGTGCAGCCGGGAAAAGCGGCGAAAAGCATCACCTATCCCGGCAAGCGCGAGATTGGCCACGCGTGGGCCTATCTGCCGGACTTCGGAGAAACCGTTGCGCGCCTTGCCGACCGCGAAGCGGAATTGGCCCCATTCGAACGCTTTCACTTCCGTGGTCACTATTTTGCGCGCGGTGTCGAGATCGCCGAGCGCGCTGGCATTGTCGCAAATGGCGCGCGCGGCGCGCGGATCAATGGCTTTCCTTGGTTTGCGGTGGTGGCGCTGTCGCCGTTCGTGCGTTTGTTTCGCGAGATGTCGGAAATGCGTTACCTCTGGACGCAGGATGTTGAATTGGACAACGCCAAGCTGGTCGCGTTTCTTGGCGAAGAACCGCACACACCAACCGACCAGGCTTTGCACGAAGCGCTCACGGCGATGGGTTGTCTGCAAGCTGAGCCGCCGCCGCGTCGGCTGGCGCGTTCGGCGCTGGTGTGAAAGCGGCGTTGCGCTTGGGCAGTATTGAAACGAGGCCAAGCAACAAAACCGCGGCGATGCAAAGCCACGCGAAGAGATCGCCAATGTGTGCGTAGGGAGCGTCGATGCTGCCGACCGGCATGGCGATCTTGAGCGTGTGCGCGCTCGTGTTGGCGGACAAAGCGGCAGCGATGCGTCCGTAAGCATCGAAGGCGATAGAGACGCCGTTAATGGTGGGACGCAGGATAGGGACGCCGTACTCGACTGCGCGCATGCGCACCATGCGCGCGTGCAGATCGACGATCGCCGGCCAATCGTCGCTGGGGGCCAGCAACAACACAGCTTTGTCGTCGAGCTGGCGCATGATCGCCCGGTGATCGATGTCGAAGCAGATGGCGCCTTGCACCGTGCCCATCGGCAGTGCGGCGCTGGCAATCTTGGCGTCGCCCTCGGTCATGTTGCGGGCCTCGTAGCCCGGCACGGCGAAGGCCTTGTTGTACCGCCAGGCGATGGCGCCTTGCGCGTCGATCAGCACGTTCTTGTTGAGATAACGCAGTGACGCCGGGGTGAGGCGCAAAGTGTACGACAGAGCGATCGCGGCGTGGTCGCGCTGTGCGAGTTCGCGCGCTTGGGCGAGGAAGCCTTCCTCGTCGGCGGCAGCGACGGCGAGGCTGTCCTCAGGCCAGACGATAAGTTGTGCGCCGCTATGGGCGAGCGCGTCGGTCTGCGCGAACATGAAAGCGCGGATCTGCGCGGAATAGTCGAGATTGTAGTTCGCGTTGTTGCGGAACTGCGGCAGCGCGATTGCGACGGGTGCGTTGGAATCGGCGCGTGCACTCGAAAGCCGCCACGCGCCGGCGCCGATTATGATCAGAAACACGCCGGCGAACGCAGCCAGCGGCACGAGCGCGCGCTTCGGCGTGAGGCGCAATTCGTAGGCTGTGTTCACGGCCGAGGCGAACCAGGCAATAATGAAACTGACGATCCACATGCCGCCGAGCGATGCGCTTTGGATGAGCCAGGCGAAATCGCTTTGGCTGTAGGCGCTCGCGCCCCATGATCCGAACGGAGAGATGAGCGTGAAAGCCCATTCCATCACCACCATTGCGCTCGGAAACACGAACATCGCCGCGTAGTGCGGCAGGCGGCGAATGATAAGGCGATCGACGAGGTACGGCGTGATCGAGATCGCGCACATGGTCACCGCGCTCAGGTAAATCATCAGGCCGTGCAGGCGGAAGACGTCCGACCATTGGAAGAGCCATGCCGGCGTCATCACGGCAAGGGCGATGATGAAGCCGAGGAGCGGCGGCTGCGAGCGGGTCACGCGGAGCAGCAGCGCCGGCGCGATCCACGCTGCGATCGGCACGATCATGTGCCCGTTGCTGTAGGCAGCGGCGTAGGCCGCCAACGCCGCGAGCAACAAGACGCTGATGAAACGAATCGTATTCATCTCGCCCTCCGCTGCCAACATACGCGTGAGACCTTGGTTTGGACCAGCAGAACCGCTGCATCGTTCCGGTTTGCGGGCGGAACACGCGTGCCGAATACTGCGCCGATGTTGTATGAATGAAGCAGGCGCGCGTGCGCGCTATGCGCTTCCGGAGTCGAAGCGCTGGACGTTGGGCGCTCTTGGATGAAGAGCGGGACGCGGATCAATGCCGCCAAGTAAGTTGCACCTTGCGGTGCGAGAGACGGAATTGATCCGCGTCCCGTGATTGTTGTGCAGCAGCTCGAACGGGGGGCGCTGTTCGCACCCTTATTTCGGACGCCGCAGACGCGCTGGCCACGCTGTTCAACGTGGTCCCACGATCTCCCGCCTTTGGCTCCGCCAGGGAGCTCTTATGGCGGGCTTGGCGCTTCGGAATTTGCGGCGAAGCAGGCTGAGGGGTTTCCCCCTTCGGCTCGCTGCGCTCGCCACTTCCCCCGCACGCGGGGGAAGAAATCCAAAGCACTTCGCGTTCAATCACCTCGTTCGTCGCATTGGGTGAACATGGCCAACTGCTCTTCGTGCGGAACGATGGGTGTATTGTGCACCGAGGTTTGGAGCGGTCGGATTGATTGGCGCGGATATTTATAAGTTGGAGCGCGCGCCTCCGGCGCGCTTGGCGGAAATCCTTGAAGCATAAGCGCGAATGCGCGCCGGGAGGCGCGCGCTCCCACCTGCAGGCGCTGGTGTTTGTGTTGGATAGACGCGACCCTATCCACCTATCGAGTCACTCCGGCTGCGCCTGGCCGCTACTTGATCACTCGGGTTTGTGGCGGAAAACCTGATCAATCGGCAGGTCGAACACCGCAGCTATTCTAAATGCAGCTTCCAGCGAAGGCGCGTATTTGTTTTGCTCGATGGCAATGATGGTTTGACGCGTCACGCCGATGCGGTCGGCAAGTTCGGCTTGAGTCATTTCGTTGTGTTCGAAACGCAAGCGGCGGATGTCGTTCTCGATCGGCATCAAATGTTCGTCCGGAATTGTACAATCTGCGCAATCGCTTTGACGATCTCGCTGATCACCAGCACTGCGAGCAGCAGGTTGGCCGCGAGCACGGCGTTCCATCCGAACAGGAGCGCGTTCATCACCAGAATGACGCCGGCGATGACGATCGCGGAGGCGACGTTGGCGGCGCGCAACCGGATCAGCTTTTCGCGCTCGTCGTAGTGGGGCTTCACGTCCTTGGGCGCGCTCACCACAGCCGTGATCGCGAGGACAATGGAAATGACGATGAGCGCGATAACCGCGCCGCCCATCTGCACCAGAACTTGGCCGGCGCCGACCGATGGCGCGACCCAGCCCGACGCACAGAGCGCGAAGTAGACGCCGAATACGATCAGGTGGCCGAGCAACGACGCCCAGGCGATCTTCTCACGGAACGACATGGGATAATGCCTCAGATGTCTGATTTATCGGACGGTATGTAAAGTATAGCATGCACAGAGTAAAAGATAACCGACATGATCCTGGCACCGTGTGTGTTTACATACTGTAGAACACACAGTATATGTCTACCCTAGGTAGGGACGCATGGCGGTTGCCGAGGCCAGTTTTGAGAAGATGGAGCAGGAGCTTCGGCGCGGCGTGGTCGTGCTGGCGGTGCTCTCACAATTGCGTGCGGCGCAGTACGGCTACTCGCTGCGCCAAGCGCTCGCGGCGCGCGGCATGCCGATCGAGGAAGGCACGCTCTATCCGCTGCTGCGCCGGCTCGAAGCGCAGAAGCTGCTCGCAAGCGAGTGGCGCATCGAGGATGGGCCGCCGCGCCGCTACTACACACTGAGCCCAGAAGGCGCGCGTGCGCTGAGTGAACTCACCGCGTCGTGGCGCGATTTGAACGCGGTCATGGACCGGCTGCTGACAAACAAGAAGGAAGGGTAGGGCCATGGATTCCAAGGCCATGATCGAAAGCTATGTCGACGATGTCGTGCGGCGTTTGCCGGGACGTCAGCGCAAGGACGTGGGCCTCGAGCTGCGCGGGCTGCTGAACGACGAACTCGCGGGCCGCGAAGGCGATAGCGGGCGCCCGGCAGACGAGGCGATGACGCTCGACGTGCTGCGCAATTTCGGCGCGCCGGACGTTGTGGCTGAGCGCTATCGCGATGCTGGGCCGGCGATCATTCGCGGCGCGGATGCGCGGACCTTCACGGCGTGGGCGCTCGGCGGCGTTGCGCTGCAATGGGGCGCGAGCTTCTGGAAGATGGTGATTGAGCCGACCGACGCCGACTTTCTGACGCGCTTTGGATATTGGTGGGTTGCGGGCGGTTTAGCTGCGTTTTGGTGGCCCGGCGTATTGGTGACAGGCGCGATCATTGGCGCGTTCGTGCGCGAGAAAAACCCCAATGTCGAAGCGTGGACGCCGAAAGAGAAAGCGGCGCTCGATCCTGACCGCATTGAGCGCGGATCGATGGCGCCGATGATGACGCTCTATGCGTTCGCAGTCTTGTTCGGCATGGCGCTGCCGGCGGTGTTGAGCGCAATTCCCGAGCCGTTTCGCAGCATCCTCGCGCTCGATCCAGGGTTCTTGATGCAGCGTGCGCCGTTCGCGTTGCTGGGTTGGGTGGCGCAATTCGTTGTGTACGTGATGGTGTTTCGCGAAGGGCGCTGGTCGCGCTTCACGCATCGGCTGAACCTTGGCGTCGAAGCGTGGTGGATGGCGGTGCTGGCGTGGTTCGTTCTCGGCGGCCCGATGTGTGTACAACCCGCGGCGGACTCGATGGCGAAGTTCGTGCTGGTGCTGGTGATGCTGCCGTACATGTTCGACATCGCGCTGAAGCTGCGGCGCGAGCTGATGCGGGTGCCGGCGCAGCCGGCGACGTGAAGGCAGCCAAAGTCTGAAAACAGCGAAGGCGGCCCCACACCGCAGGAGGGGCCGCCTTCTTTTTTCCGCCAGCACTCCCAAAGCCCCGGCGTTGGGAACACAGCTATGTGATATTTCGGCAATCTTCCATCGACATCACCTTTTGGGGTGTACTGTAATGATTAGTGGCGCGGCCTTGAGATGAGCGCTGCGCGGGGCGCTGACAGACACCGGGGACGCCAGCCGCTGACCCGGGGACTTGCCAAGCGCATAGAATTGTGCCGCGCACTCTTGCGGCGCCGCATTAAAGCGTGCATATCGCGCGATCCGGCGGGGTTAACTCCCCGTCGATCCTGTCCGAGACTGCAGGCGCCACGCATGGAAACGCCCGAAAGGGCCTTTGTGCGCGGGGCTTAATTTGTTGAAAACTCTACGTTTTCGACTTCCTGCACAGACAGAAGCTGACGTTTTTCGGGGTGGGCTGTCAAGCCTCATCCCGCAGGCCGGCCTCTGGGACAGGCAGCGCGTGGACCGCGCGCCGCTCGGGGGTTTTTCCACCGGCCGGTTGGTCCGCGTGCGCTTTCGGGCGTCCGGATTGGCCGGGCGCCCAACTGAGGAGACCGCAATGGATCGTGCTCAGAAGGCCGAAACGGTGGAAGCGCTGAAAGGCGTTTTTGCTGGGGCCAGCATGATGGTCGTTGGCCATTACGCTGGACTGACTGTTGCGGATTTGACGGTGCTGCGGACCCGCCTTCGTAAAGAAGGCGCGTCGCTCAAAGTCGTGAAGAACCGGCTCGTGAAGCTGGCCATCGAAGGCACGCCCAAGGCGTCCGCCGCTGGCTTGTTCACCGGCCCAACGGCCATCGCCTATTCCGCCGACCCGATCGCGGCCGCCAAGGTCGTCGTCGCTTACGCGAAGGAAAAGGAACAGTTCGCCATTCTGGGCGGCCTGTTCGGCGACCAGCTGCTCGACACTGAAGGTGTGAAGGCCATCGCCACGCTGCCTTCGCTCGACGAGCTGCGCGGCAAGATCATCGGATTGGTGCAGGCGCCCGCGACCAAGATCGCCGGCGTGTTGGCAGCCCCTGGTGGTCAGCTGGCCCGCGTTCTCAACGCTTACGCGACCAAGGACGCCGCCTAACCGTCATTTTCGCAATTCGTATCGAAACACAGACAAACGTCAGGAACTAAGATCATGGCAGACCTCAATAAAATCGTTGAAGACCTTTCGGCGCTGACCGTTCTGGAAGCCGCCGAACTGTCGAAGCTGCTCGAAGAAAAGTGGGGCGTTTCCGCTGCTGCTCCCGTCATGATGGCGGGTGGCGGTGGCGGCGCTGCTCCGGCTGCTGCCGCTGAAGAGAAGACCGAATTCACGGTCCAACTCACCAGCGCTGGCGACAAGAAGATCGAAGTCATCAAGGAAGTCCGCGCGATCACGGGCCTCGGCTTGAAGGAAGCCAAGGACCTGGTCGAAGGCGCGCCGAAGCCGGTGAAGGAGGGCGTGAACAAGGCCGATGCCGAGAAGTTCAAGGCTCAACTTGAAAAAGCCGGCGCCAAGGTCGATCTGAAGTAACTCGCAAACAGCAAGCGGAAGCAGGACCCGTCCAAGGACGGTCGCGCCTGCTTCCGCGATTGCGCGTCCGAGCCAGATTTCCAGCTGGCAGGCCGCGCCGGAGCGTCTCCCGCCCGGGATGTTCCGTTAGGGGTCGGGTCCGTGAGGCGATGCACGGGTCAAGGGCAATAGGCGGCTCATGCGCCGCGCTTGGCGAGCCTAGTGGCCGGGGTTCGCGTCAAAGCGCAGCGCGCATTGGGAAGATGAGATGACTCTGTCATTCACCGGTAAGAAGCGTATCCGTAAGTCCTTCGGGAAGATCTCCGAAGCGGGCGAAATGCCCAATCTGATCGAGGTGCAAAAGAGCTCCTACGATCAATTCCTGCAAAAAGACCAACGCTCGTATGAGCGCACTGAAGAAGGTCTGCAGGCTGTATTCAAGTCGGTGTTCCCGATTCGCGATTTCTCCGATCGCGCCGTGCTCGAGTATGTCTCGTACGAGTTCGAGGAACCCAAGTTCGACGTCGAAGAATGCCAGCAGCGCGACATGACCTATGCCGCGCCGCTGAAGGTGAAGCTGCGCCTGATCGTCTTTGAAACGGACGAAGAAACCGGCGCCAAGTCGGTGAAGGACATCAAAGAACAAGACGTCTATCTGGGCGATATCCCGCTCATGACGGACAAAGGCACGTTCGTCGTCAACGGCACCGAGCGCGTGATCGTCTCGCAGATGCACCGCTCGCCGGGCGTGTTCTTCGACCACGACAAGGGCAAGACCCACGCGTCAGGCAAGCTGCTGTTCGCAGCGCGCGTGATCCCGTATCGCGGCTCGTGGCTCGATTTCGAATTCGACGCCAAGGACATCCTGTTCGTGCGTATCGACCGTAAGCGTAAGCTGCCGGCGACGACGTTGCTCTATGCGCTCGGCATGTCGAGCGAACAGATCCTGTCGACGTTCTATCAATCGTCGACCTACAAGCGCACGCGCTCGGGCTGGACGACGCGCTATCGCGCCGAACGCTGGCGCGGCGTGAAGCCGACCTACGATCTGGTCGACGCCAAGACCGGCAAGGTCGTGGCCGAAGCCGGCAAGAAGATTTCCGCGCGCGTGGCCAACAAGCTCGTGGAAGACGGCGTTATCGACATTCAGGTCCCGTCGGAGGATTTGTTCGACCGTTTCGTCGCTGAAGACATCGTCAATCCGGAAACCGGTGAGATCTATGTCGAAGCCGGCGACGCGTTGAGCGAATCCGTGCTGGCGACGTTGATCGAAGCGGGCGTGGACGAACTGCCGATCCTCGACATCGACCCGCTGACGGTCGGTCCGTACATCCGCAACACGGTGAAGCTCGACAAGAACGAGAACCGTGAGCAGGCGCTGTTCGACATCTACCGCGTCATGCGCCCGGGTGAACCGCCGACGATCGACACCGCAGAAGTGTTGTTCAGCGGCCTGTTCTCCGACAGCGAACGTTACGATCTCTCGGCCGTGGGCCGGGTGAAGATGAACATGCGCCTCGGTCTCGACACCGACGACGCGGTGCGCACGCTGCGCCTGGAAGACATCATCGAAGTGCTGCGCACGCTGAACGATCTGCGTGACGGGCGCGGTGAAGTCGACGACATCGACAACCTCGGCAACCGCCGTGTGCGCTCGGTCGGCGAACTGATGGAAAATCAGTATCGCATCGGTCTGTTGCGCATGGAGCGCGCGATCAAGGAACGTATGAGCTCCGTCGATATCGAGACGGTGATGCCGCACGACCTGATCAACGCCAAGCCGGCTGCGGCCGCGGTGCGCGAGTTCTTCGGTTCGTCGCAGCTTTCGCAGTTCATGGACCAAACCAACCCGCTCTCCGAGATCACGCACAAGCGGCGTCTCTCGGCGCTCGGCCCGGGCGGTCTGACGCGCGAGCGCGCGGGCTTCGAAGTCCGCGACGTGCACCCGACGCACTACGGCCGCATCTGCCCGATCGAAACGCCGGAAGGCCCGAACATCGGTCTGATCAACTCGCTGGCGACGCACGCGCGCGTCAACAAGTACGGCTTCATCGAAAGCCCATACCGCAAAGTCGTGAGCGGCAAGCCGACGGAAGAGATTCACTACCTCTCGGCGATGGAAGAGGCCAAGCACAAGATCGCGCAGGCCAACGCCACCATCGACGCGAAGGGCAATCTCTCCGAAGAACTCGTGCAAGCGCGCGAGAACGGCGAAGCGCAACTGATCGCGCGTGAAGAAATCGACCTCATGGACGTGTCGCCGAAGCAGGTTGTTTCGGTGGCCGCGGCGCTCATCCCGTTCCTCGAGAACGACGACGCCAACCGCGCGCTCATGGGCTCGAACATGCAACGCCAAGCGGTGCCGCTCCTGCGCGCCGACGCGCCGATCGTCGGCACCGGCATGGAAGGCACGGTCGCGCGTGACTCGGGCGCAGCGATTGCCGCGCGCCGTACAGGTGTTGTCGAGCAAGTCGACAGCCAACGTATCGTCGTGCGTGCGACCGAAGAAACCGACGCCTCCAAGCCGGGCGTCGACATCTTCCGTCTATTGAAGTTCCAGCGTTCGAACCAGAACACCTGCATCACCCAGCGCCCGATCGTGAAGGTCGGCGATCTGGTGAAGGCCGGCGACATCATCGCTGACGGTCCGTCGACCGAACTCGGCGAGTTGGCGCTTGGCCGCAACGTGCTCGTCGCGTTCATGCCGTGGAACGGTTACAACTTCGAAGACTCGATCCTGATCAGCGAACGCATCGTCAAAGACGACGTGTTCACGTCGATCCATATCGAAGAATTCGAAGTCGCCGCCCGCGACACCAAGCTCGGCCCGGAAGAAATCACCCGCGACATCCCGAACGTCGGCGAAGAAGCGCTGCGCAATCTGGATGAAGCCGGCATCGTCGCCATCGGCGCCGAGCTGGAGCCGGGCGACATTCTGGTCGGCAAGGTGACGCCGAAGGGCGAAAGCCCGATGACGCCGGAAGAAAAGCTGTTGCGCGCCATCTTCGGCGAAAAGGCCAGCGACGTGCGCGACACGTCCCTGCGTCTGCCGCCGGGCGTCAACGGCACCGTTGTCGAAGTGCGCGTCTTCAACCGCCATGGCGTGGAGAAGGATCAGCGCGCGCTGCAGATCGAGCGCGAAGAAATCGAAAACTTGTCAAAGGACCGCGACGACGAGTTGGCGATCCTCGAGCGCAACATCTTCGGCCGCCTGCAGGAAATCCTGCTGGGCAAGCCGGCGGCGTCAGGTCCGAAGGGCTTCAAGAAGGGCCCGGTGACGCTGGAGTCGCTGGAGCCGCTGTCGCGTGGGCAGTGGTGGCAGATCGGCCTCGAAGACGAAGCCGCGATGACCGAAATCGAAGCGCTGAAGAAGCAATACGACGACGCCAAGAAGCGTCTCGATGCGCGCTTCGCCGACAAGGTCGACAAGCTGACGCGCGGCGACGAACTGCCGCCGGGCGTGATGAAGGTGGTCAAAGTGTTCGTCGCGGTGAAGCGCAAGCTGCAGCCGGGCGACAAGATGGCCGGCCGTCACGGCAACAAGGGCGTCATCTCGAAGATCGTGCCGCAAGAAGACATGCCGTTCCTCGAAGACGGCCAGCCGGTCGACATCGTGCTCAATCCGCTGGGCGTGCCTTCGCGGATGAACGTCGGTCAGATTCTGGAGACGCACCTCGGTTGGGCGTGCGCGGGCCTCGGTAAGCAGGTTCGCCAAGCGCTCGATGTGCTTGAACGCGACGGCGATAAGAAGCCGCTCGAGAAGAAGCTGAAGGAAGTCTACGGC
The DNA here is from genome assembly GCA_047601265.1 of Terricaulis sp. GTDB lineage: Bacteria > Pseudomonadota > Alphaproteobacteria > Caulobacterales > Aquidulcibacteraceae > Vitreimonas. Next base: position 1,598,149 of record JASGJR010000001.1, on the reverse strand, counting down.
GACGGCGTCGAACTGCCGAAGAGCGAAGCGGAAATCCGCGAGCTTGCGCACAACATCGAAAAGGGCGTGCCGGTGGCGACGCCCGTGTTCGACGGCGCCAAGGACGCAGACATTCGCTCGATGCTGAAGGAAGCAGGCTTCTCCGAAACCGGCCAAGTGCAGTTGCGCGACGGCCAAACCGGCGAGCCGTTCAAGCGTCTGGTCACGGTCGGCTACATTTACATGCTGAAGCTGCACCACCTCGTGGACGACAAGATCCACGCGCGGTCGATCGGCCCGTACTCGCTCGTCACGCAGCAACCGCTGGGCGGCAAGGCGCAGTTCGGCGGTCAGCGTTTCGGCGAAATGGAAGTGTGGGCGCTCGAAGCCTACGGCGCGGCGTATACGCTGCAGGAAATGCTGACGGTGAAGTCCGACGACGTCGCCGGACGGACCAAGGTCTACGAGGCCATAACGCGCGGCCACGACACGTTCGAAGCGGGCATCCCTGAGTCGTTTAACGTGCTCGTGAAGGAAATGAAGTCGCTCGGCCTCAACGTCGAACTGGCCGACGGCAACAAGCTGCGAGCGGCCGAGTGAGGCTCGATGCGGTGAAATTTGCTCCCCTGCGTGCGGGGGAGCTGTCAGCGAAGCTGACTGAGGGGGCGGTTGCCGCCGCCCCCAACGTCTCGCGCTTCGCGCGATCCACTTCCCCCGCAGGCGGGGGAAGAAACCAATTTGAGGGAGACCAATCCCGATGAATGCTATGAACCAAGACCTGATCAATTCGACGTTCGGCGGCAACCAGCCGCCGGCGCCGGTGTTCGACCAGATCAAGATTTCGATCGCCAGCCCCGAGCAGATCCGTTCGTGGTCGTTCGGCGAAATCAAGAAGCCGGAGACCATCAACTACCGCACGTTCAAGCCGGAACGCGACGGCTTGTTCTGCGCGCGCATCTTCGGACCGATCAAGGATTACGAGTGCCTGTGCGGCAAGTACAAGCGGATGAAGTACAAGGACATCATCTGCGAAAAGTGCGGCGTGCAGGTGACGTTGCAGCGCGTGCGCCGTGAGCGCATGGGCCACATCGAGCTTGCAGCGCCAGTCGCGCACATCTGGTTCTTGAAGTCGCTGCCGAGCCGCATCGCGCTGATGCTCGACATGGCGCTGAAGGACATCGAGAAGGTTCTCTATTTCGAGCAATACATCGTCATCGAGCCGGGCCTGACCTCGCTCGAAGCCAAGCAATTGCTGACGGAAGAAGATTATCTCCGCGCCCAGGAAGAGCACGGCGAAGACAGCTTCACCGCGCTCATCGGCGCGGAAGCCATTCGCGAACTGCTGATGGCGCTGAACCTCGAAAAAGAAGCCGAACAGCTGCGCAAGGAAATCGCCGAGTCCACTTCGGAACTGAAGCCGAAGAAGCTGGCGAAGCGCTTGAAGCTGGTCGAGGCGTTTCTGAAGTCCGGCAATAAGCCGGAATGGATGATCCTGACGGTAGTGCCGGTCATTCCGCCGGAACTGCGTCCGCTGGTGCCGCTCGATGGCGGCCGTTTTGCGACGTCGGATCTGAACGACCTCTATCGCCGCGTCATCAACCGCAACAACCGCTTGAAGCGGCTGATGGAGTTGCGCGCGCCGGACATCATCATTCGCAACGAAAAGCGGATGCTGCAGGAATCGGTCGACGCGTTGTTCGATAACGGCCGCCGCGGCCGCGTCATCACCGGCGCCAACAAGCGTCCGCTGAAGTCGCTCGCCGACATGTTGAAGGGCAAGCAAGGCCGCTTCCGCCAAAACCTACTCGGCAAGCGCGTCGACTATTCTGGCCGTTCGGTGATCGTCGTCGGTCCGGACCTGAAGCTGCACCAGTGCGGCCTGCCGAAGAAGATGGCGCTCGAACTGTTCAAGCCGTTCATCTACGCGCGCCTGGACGTGAAAGGCCTCTCCGGCACCGTGAAGCAATCGCGGCGCATGGTTGAGAAGGAGCGTCCGGAAGTTTGGGACGTGCTCGAAGAAGTCATTCGCGAGCACCCGGTGCTGCTCAACCGCGCGCCGACGCTGCACCGCCTCGGCATCCAAGCGTTCGAACCGAAGCTGATCGAAGGCAAGGCGATCCAGCTGCACCCGCTGGTGTGCGCGGCGTTCAACGCCGACTTCGACGGCGACCAAATGGCCGTGCACGTGCCGCTGTCGCTGGAAGCGCAGCTGGAAGCGCGCGTGCTGATGATGTCGACCAACAACATCCTCAGTCCCGCCAACGGCAAGCCGATCATCGTGCCGTCGCAAGACATCATTCTGGGTCTCTACTATCTGTCGACCGTGAAGGATGGCGAGCCGGGCGAAGGCAAGATCTTCGGCAGCATCGGTGAAATCGAAAGCGCATTGGATGCGGGCGTGGTCACGCTGCACACCAAGATCAAAGCGCGCTTCGACACGGTTGATGCCGCGGGTAAGCCCGTTCGGCTGACGATCGAACTCGACTCCCGGCCGCATGAAGCTCGCCGAGTTGCTGCCGCGTCACCCGAACATCAGCTACAAACTGCTCGATCAGCCGCAGACCAAGAAGGAAATCGGCAATTTGATCGACGCCGTCTACCGTCACTGCGGTCAGAAGGCGACGGTGATCTTCGCCGACCGGATGATGCAGCTGGGCTTCAAGGAAGCCGCCAAGGCCGGCATTTCGTTCGGCATGGCCGACATGGTCGTGCCGGTGGCGAAGGAAAAGCTCGTCGAGGAAACGCGTCAGCGCGTGGCCGAGTACGAGAAACAATACGCCGACGGCCTGATCACCAAGGGCGAGAAGTACAACAAGGTGGTCGACGCCTGGTCGAAGTGCACCGACAAAGTCGCCGACGCGATGATGGAAGAGACCTCCAAGCCGGCCAAGGAAAAGGGCCGGGTTGGCGAACTCAACTCCGTCTTCATGATGGCGCACTCGGGCGCACGCGGTTCGAAGAACCAGATGAAGCAGCTCGCCGGCATGCGCGGCCTGATGGCCAAGCCGTCGGGTGAAATCATCGAGACGCCAATCATCTCGAACTTCAAGGAAGGCCTCTCGGTTCTCGAATATTTCAACTCGACCCACGGCGCCCGGAAGGGCCTTGCGGACACCGCGTTGAAGACCGCGAACTCGGGCTACCTGACGCGCCGTCTCGTCGACGTCGCGCAGGATTGCATCATCACCGAAGAAGATTGCGGCACGCAGGACGGCATCCAAATGGTGCCGGTCATCGACGGCGCCGACATCGTCGTTTCGCTCGGCACGCGCATCCTCGGCCGCACTTCGGCCGTGGAAGTGATCGATCCTAGCTCGGGCGAGATCATCGCGCCGGCGGGCGCCTTCATCGATGAAGACCTCGCCAGCCTGATCGAGAAGTCGGCCGTGCAAGCGGTGAAAGTGCGCTCGGTGCTCACCTGCGAAACCCGCACCGGCGTGTGCGGCGCGTGCTACGGCCGCGACCTCGCACGCGGCACGCGCGTCAATATCGGCGAAGCGGTTGGCGTCATCGCGGCGCAATCAATCGGCGAGCCGGGCACGCAGCTGACGATGCGTACGTTCCACATCGGCGGCGCCGCGCAGCTCGCGGAAACCTCGGCGATGGAAAGCGCGCACGACGGCAAGGTGCGCATGGTCGACCGCAACACGGTGAAGAACGCGCAGGGCGACCTGATCGTGATGAGCCGCAACATGCAGATCGTCGTCGTCGACGCGGAAGGCAAAGAGCGCCAGTCGTTCAAGCTACCGTTCGGCGCGCGTCTGCGGGTTGACGAAAAGTCGACGCTGAAGCGCGGCGACCGTATCGCCGAATGGGATCCGTATGCGACGCCGATCCTCACCGAGCTCGCGGGCCGGGTGAAGTTCGAAGACATCGTGGAAGGCGTCTCGGTGCGCGACGAATTCGACGAAGCCACCGGCATCTCGTCGAAGGTCATCATCGATTGGCGTTCGACCACGAAGGGTTCGGATTTGAAGCCGGCGATTTCAGTGACTGACGCGAAGGGCAAGACCAAGACGTACACGCTGCCGGTCGGCGCCATTCTCTCGGTGGCCGATGGCGACGAAGTTACGCCGGGCCAAGACCTCGCGCGGATGCCGACGGGCGGCGCAAAGACACGCGACATCACCGGCGGTCTGCCGCGGGTGGCGGAGCTGTTCGAAGCGCGCCGTCCGAAGGACCACGCGATCATCTCGGAATCGGATGGCCGCGTCGAGTTCGGCAAGGACTACAAGAACAAGCGCCGCCTGCGCGTTGTGCCGGAAGACGAAAGCCTTGAGGCAATCGAGTACATGATCCCGAAGGGCAAGCACATTCCGGTACAAGACGGCGACTTCGTGAAGAAGGGCGATTACCTGCTCGACGGCAACCCCGCGCCGCAGGACATCCTCTCGATCATGGGCGTCGAAGCGCTGGCTAACTACCTCGTCGAAGAAATCCAGAAGGTCTATCGTCTGCAAGGCGTGCCGATCAACGACAAGCACATCGAGGTGATCGTTCGCCAGATGCTGCAAAAGGTCGAAGTGATGGACGCTGGCGACACCGATTTCCTCAAGGGGGAAGCGGTGGAAGCGTTGGATCTCGAAGACGAAAACAAGCGCGTGAAAGAACTCGGTCTCAAGGGCGCTACCGCGCAGCCAATGCTGCTCGGCATCACCAAGGCGAGCTTGCAGACGCGTTCGTTCTTCTCGGCGGCGTCGTTCCAGGAAACCACGCGCGTCCTCACCGACGCGGCCTCGAATGGCAAGACCGATCCGCTAGAAGGGCTGAAGGAAAACGTGATCGTCGGACGTCTGATCCCGGCGGGCACGGGCGGCCAATTGCGCCGCTACCAAAAGCTCGCGGTGGAACGCGACGAACAATTGGCTATCGAACGCGCGGAAGACGCTGCGCGCTTGAGCCAAACCGAAGCGGCGGAATAAGCCGCGCGGACTTGAGGAAACGCCCACGAACGAAGCGGCCCGGGAGCGATCCCGGGCCGCTTTTGTTTGTGCGCTTATTGCTGCGGTCCGCCGCCGCCTTCGGATGGCGGTGGCGGCGGGCGGTCGGTGGCGTTGCCGAACTGATAAGTGAGCGAGAGGCGGATGCGCGGACCGGGGCTTTCGGTAACGCCACGCTCGGTGAAATCGTCAGCACGCAGCAGAGAGTGCGTTTCGTTGGTCGAGAAGATGTCGCGGATCTGCATGAAGCCGAACAGATTGTTGGTGAACCGCCGCCGCCAGCTGAAATTGAGCGAGTAGTAAGCGTCGGTTTCGCTTTGCAGCTCTTGCTCTGGGCCGTGAAAGCGCAGCTCAAGCTGTGCGTCGTTGGCGCCGACGACGTTTTGGTTGGGGTCGCGATACTCGATCGAGGCCGTGCCGAAATAGGCAAAGCTATCGCTGCGCTCGAGCGCGCCGTTTCGCAGGACATCGATCGAATTGCTGAGCGCGTTCGCGGAGACGGCATAGCGCCAGTTGGCGCCGAGATTGCCGCGGAAGGTCGCATCGATGCCGCGCTTCTCGCTGTCGCCGGCGTTGACTATCGTTGAGAAGATCACGTCGCCGGTTTGCGACGCGAACGACGAGGTGATGTTGTGGCTGAGGCGATCGAAGAAGGTGACGCTGATAGTTTAATTGTGTTCCTGATAATTGAAGCTGGCTTCGTAAGCGTCGACCGTGGTTGGACGCAGGTTCGGGTTGCCTGACGTCGCATGGGTGGCGTCGGTGAAATGCACCGCGGGATCGAGCGAACTGACATCGGGACGTTGGATACGGCTGGTGTAGCTCAGATCAATGTCAATGTGCTGCAGCGAGCGCCGCACGTGCAGCGTTGGAAACGCGCGCAGGTCGTTGGTGTCCGTGGCGCTGGCGCCGGAGGTCACCTCGCGCCGGTAGTCCTCGACGCGCACGCCGGGCAGCGCCAGCCAATCGCCGACACCGAACTGATACGTGCCGTACGCCGCCAGCGTTTGCTCGTGTCCCTTGATCTCGGAGGCAAAGTCGGTGGGCGCGCCGCCGACTGTGCGCTGCAGATTGTTGAGATCTTGATTGAAGAAGTCGCCGGAAAGGCCGAGCGACAGCGTATTGCGTTCGCCGAGTGGCAGGTCGTAGTCGAGCGTGACGTTGCTGTAGCTCCAATCCGATGCGTTTCTAAACAGGAAGGGGCTTGGCGCGGGTCCGGTAGCTGGTGTGATGGCGATGTTGTTCTGACTGCCGTCGCTGCCGTGCGAATAGTTTGCGTTCAGCCGCAATTGTTCGCCTTGTGTGTCGCCATTGTGCTGCGCTTGGAGGCCGAGGCTGTTGCCGTTGTAGGCGTAGGCGTTGTCCTGATCCTGATGAAAGACGGGACCGAGATTGTCGACGCGATCGGTGTTCTGCGCGAGATCGCCATGGCCGCCCCAAGCGTTGAAGTCGATGGTGGCCTTATTTTTCGGATCGAACTGGTAGCTGGCTTCCAGATTTCCATAGGCGCCGAGATTGCGGCTGTCGCCGCTGCGTGTATCGCGATCGATGTCGCCAGTGGTGAGATCGGTGAGCGTGCTGCTGGAATCGTTGGACGACCCCGAATGGTAGTAGCCGAGCCGGGCGCCGAGCGTGAGCGGGCCGCGCGACCAGCTCGGAGAAAAGTTGGCGTTGCTGCCGCCGAAGGAATCGCCGGCGCCGCTGAGCATGCCGGAAAAGCCGCGATCGAAGCGCGTGCGGGTGATGATGTCGATGATGCCGCTCGACGTGGCGGAGGAAAATTGCGCCGAGGGATTGGTGATGACCTCGATGCGCTCGACGTCCGCGCCCTGAATGCCGCGCAGCGCTTGTTCGACGGTGACGCCTTGCGGTAGCGGTTGGTGGTTGATCTGAACTTGCGGACTGCCGCCGCCGAGCAGGCTGACGGCGCCCGAGGGGTCGACGCTTACCGAAGGGATGCGGCCGAGCACGTCGAACATGTCAGTCGACTGCGCAATCGGGTCGTTACGGATGGCGTACACGCGGCGATCGACGCGGATTTGGTCGCCATCGGCGCGCACGACGATTTCTTCGTCTTGGCTCGTGGCGTCGCGCTGGCGAAGGCAGCCGCGCACGCCAACCATTTGATCCGGTCCCCGCCCATCGCCGTCTCCCATCAGCGCGTTGTTGCGCGCGACAATGTTGTGCGCCGCGTGGCGAAAACATGTCGGCGCGCTTGTGTTGTCACGAATTGGCGTGCGTTCGTCGCAAGCTGCGCCGTTGTGGTGATTTTGAGCACGATGTGAGCTGTCAGCGCGACTTGTTTGCCGAAGCACGGGCGCTGGCGGCCGACGTGCGGACGTGAGCAAGATCACGTTGGTAGCCAAACGTTTGCATGGCTTCGCGGGCCTGAGTTTCACAAAGCGCTATGAGTTCTGGTGAGCAGGCGTCGCGGTAGGCGCCAACGCGCGAGACGGCGATCGGTTCGTAAAGCATTTCGTGCGAGGGGGTGTGCTTGAGGCGCGGGTGGCGCTGCGCCGGGTCCAGCGTCGCGTCGGCGTAGCTGTGGCCGAGATGCGCGAGCATGCGGGTGATTTCGGCGCGTGGGGCGGCGACGAAGTCCTCGTATTTCACGAGCAGATAGCGCGGGTCGTGCTTCAGCCAGGTGTGCAGATAGAGATTGCTCGCGCTCCACATGCGGGCGAACTGCGTCTCGATGCCGGGCCACATCCGCCGCACCGCGACCGCGGCGACCACATCGCGAACGTCGCGCACGATGTGAATGACACGCGCACTTGGCGGCAGCGCCTTGGTCTTGTCGAGGATACGAATGAAGTTGAGGTCGTTCGGCGACTTGTCGCCGGCCAGACCGGCGCCGGCCTTGTGGGCGAGGGCTGCGTAGATGGCGTCGATGAGATCGGGCAGCGCGTCGTGCGCGGCGATGATTGCGCCGATGTCGCCGGCGGAAAGGTACTCGCCCAAGCTGCGCGGGAATGCGGCGCTCTGTGTGATCAGCGTCTGCAGGATCGGACGGCGCACTTCCGGATCGCGGATGCGGTCGTAAATGAAAGCGGCGGGGATGATGAAATCTGTCTCAGCCGGAACAACGATATCGGGGTGCGCCCCGATCGATTGCGAGATGAGGGTCGTCCCGGACCGCGGAGAACCAAAGCAGAAAAACATCGCCCAACGGGCGCGACGATAGACGGATTCGCAGCAAGCCCGGGCAGGCGGGCAAACGGCTCGTATTCGCAAGCCAGGAGCCGGTTTCTGACGCGCTTTGTGTGTTGCCCTGGCGTGCGGCGCGTCCTAATCGGACCGTGTCATGAGTATCGAACTCTCCGCCGCGCTGAAGCGCGTGAAGCCGCCTGCCACAGCCGAAATGAGCCGCAAAGCGCGGGCTCTGAAAGCCGAGGGGCGGGACGTGATCGCGCTCGCCGCGGGCGAGCCGGATCTCGACACGCCGGAGAACATCAAAGCCGCCGCCGCCAAGGCGATGGCGGACGGCAAGACCAAGTACACCGATGTCGACGGCATCCCAGAACTGAAGGACGCGGTCGTTGCGAAGTTCAAACGTGAGAACGGGCTGACCTACAAGCGCAGCCAAGTGAACGTCTCGCCCGGCGGCAAGACGGTGATCTTCAACGCGCTGATGGCGACGCTCAATCCTGGCGATGAAGTCGTGATCCCCTCGCCGTACTGGGTGAGCTATCCGGATATCACGCTGTTCTGCGGCGGCACGCCGGTGTTCGTCGACACGACGCTTGAGCACAATTTCAAAGTGCGCCCCGCCGATCTGGCGAAGGCGCTGACGCCGAAGACCAAGTGGCTCATTCTGAACTCGCCGTCGAACCCGTCAGGCGCGGCGTACACGCACGACGAACTGAAGGCGCTGGCGGAAGTGCTGCTGGCGTTCCCGCACGTGCACATCCTCACCGACGACATGTACGAGCATCTGACGTACGGCGATTTCAAATTCACAACCATCGCGCAGGTCGAACCGAAGCTCTACGAGCGGACGTTGACCATGAACGGCGTCTCTAAAGCCTACGCGATGACCGGCTGGCGCATCGGTTATGCGGCGGGCCCGGAATACATCATCAAGGCGATGGCGGGGGTGATGGGGCAGACGACGTCGTGTGCATCGTCGATCGCGCAATGGGCGGCGGTTGAGGCGTTGAACGGGCCGCAGGATTTCATTCCGAAGAACAAGCTGCTGTTTCAATCGCGCCGCGATCTGGTGGTGTCGATGCTGAACCAGGCGAATGGCATCAAGTGTCCGGTGCCGGAGGGCGCGTTCTATGTGTATCCGTCCATCGCTGGGCTGATCGGCAAGACTGCGCCGAGCGGCAACAGGATCGTCAACGACGAAGCGTTCGCGGGCGAATTGTTGGACGCTGAGGGCGTGGCGATCGTGCACGGTGAGGCGTTTGGCTTGGGGCCGGCGTTCCGCGTGTCGTACGCGGCGGCGACGGAAGAATTGGAAGACGCCTGCGCGCGCATCCAACGCTTCTGCGCGAGCCTGCGTTAAGGCTGTAGCGCCGGCGTCCTCCCCGGCACTTCTTCGTGGTCTTCGTGCGGCCTTGGTGTCTTTGTGTTTAAACACGAAGGCACAACGAATTCCCAAAGGCGCAAAGTGTAGGAGAAGGCGCCGTCACCTGGGCATTAGACGCGAATGCGCCGCGAAGGCGCCCGCGCGCGCGCGAAATAAATCCCGGAACCTTTTTCGCTGCCTGACCATCAAACGGTCAGAAGCAAAGGGGAAGTGGGATGACACTCCAACACACTGCGTCGCGCCGGTCGTTGCTGGCAGGCGGCGGCAAGACCTTATCGCTGGCGGGGCTCACGGTACTGATCGGCGGTAGCGCCGCGGATTTAGCCAACGCCGCCGCCAATCCAGGTCAGGACGTACAACTCCTGAACGCGGCTATTGCGCTCGAACACGAAGGCATCGCCGCTTACACGATCGCCGCCGGCAGCGGCTTGCTGCAGCCGGCCGTGATCGACATCGGTGTGAAGTTTCGCGGGCATCACCAGCGTCACCGCGACGAACTCATCCGCGCGGTGCAGGCGCTCGGCGGCACGCCCGCAGTTGCAAAGACCAATGCGGAATATGCGACGCAGCTCAACGTGGCGTCGCTGCATAATCAGAACGACGTGTTGCGGCTGGCGCTCGGGTTGGAGCGCGGCGCGGCCAATGCGTATCTGGGACTCATTCCTTCGCTCGGTCCGAATTTCCATCAGATCGCGGCGCGCATGGCCGGCGACGAAGCGTTCCACGCGGCCATTCTCGGCAACGCCCTCGGCGAGCCTATTCCGGCTGAAGGGCTGATGTTCGGAGGCTAGCCGCGTGACCTTGGCCGCCTCGCGCCTTGCTCTGATATGTGCGCTGTTGTTCGCAACCCCGACAACCGCCCAAACCGCAGCGCGCTCTTCCCAACCTTCCGCGGGCGACCCAACCCACGGAGGGGCCCTCTATCAGAGCCGGTGCGGGGCGTGCCATTCCATCGACGCAAACCGCATTGGGCCGTTGCATCGCGGCGTTGTCGGCCGGCGCGTGGCAAGCGTTGCTGGCTTTCATTATAGCGCCGCGTTGGCGGCGCGGACTTTCGTGTGGACCGAAGCCAACCTCGATCGATGGCTGCAAAGTCCGACGCAATTCGTGCCAGGCACGGCGATGGGGATCAGCGTGCCAAACGCGCAGGACCGCGCCGATATCATCGCGTACTTGAAGACGCAGGCGGCGCACTAGACGGAGCGCCCAAACGAAAGCGAGCCCGGCCTTGCAGCCGGGCTCGCCATTCGTGTTGCGCTTCGTCTTATTGGAAGCGGATGGTCACGGCCGTGCGGCGGTTAAGCGGCTCACGCACGCCGTCGCGGGTTTGGCGGGCGAGATCGGTTTCGCCGACCGCTTGGGTTTGGATGCCGCCAGCGGCGATGCCACGCGCGGTGAGCGCGTCACGCACCACGTCAGCGCGGCGTTGCGACAGGCCGACGTTGTAGCTCGTGGAGCCCGAGGTGTCGGTGTGGCCGATGACGGTCACCGCCGAGATGTTGCAGGCGCGCGCTTGAGCGACGGCTTGATCGATGGTGCTGACCGCAGCTTCGTTCAAGTTCGAACGATCCCACTCGAAGTACACCGTGAAGTCAGCGGTAGCGCACGGCGGCGGCGGAGGCGGCGGCGGAGGGGGAGGGGGTGGCGGCGGAGGCGGCGGTGGCGGCGGCGCTACAGTCGGACCGAAGCGATAGCCGATGCCGACCAGCGCGGTGGTGGAGTTCAGGTCCACCGTCGACGGGCCGAAGTGCTGGAAGTGTGCGGTTTGATAATCCGCGTAGCGCACTTCAGCGCGGGTGAAGATGTGGTCGTTATAGTCGTGCTGAACGCCGACGCCCACGGTCCAGCCGTGCGCCGTCTTTTTGTCGACGCCGCCAGCGAGCGGGATGTAGCGGGTTTCGAGGTTGGTCCAGGCCGAACCGCCGGCGACGTAGACTTGCGTACGGTCGCTGAGATCGTAGGCGACGCGCAGACGCGCATTGGCCGTCCAGTTTTGGTTGATCTGATATTGCTCGTCGGTGACCGGGCCCGCGAAGGCAGCGCGCGAAATGCTCTTCTCTTCGTCGATGAAGGCCGGTTGGCCCGAGAGATGGCGGCCGTGCGCGTTGGTCCAGTTGCCGTCCACTTCGACGCCGGCCGAGATGCGGTGGCCAACGCGCCAGGAGGCGCCGGCGAAGACGCCAGCCGTGCCGCCGTTAACGTCGGTGCTGAACTGCGACTCGTAATCCGGAATGGTCACGTCGCCGTGCGACCACGAATAACCACCTTGGACGCCGCCATAGATGGTCGTGTTGTTTTGTGCGAATGCCGGCGATGCCGCCAGGATGAAAGCCAGACTTGCAGCCGATGCCAATAGGTGACGCATGCGTCCCTCCAATGCCCCTGTTCTTGGAGAAACTACGCATTTGGCGTGCCGAGGCACGGCGCGACGCTTGGCGCGGGAAGACGCAATCCTCCGTGCAACGTCCAGCGTTCGCGTTTCAAGTTCTGGGCGAGAAATTCAACCGGAGGCGCCGCGGTTAATCAGATCGCGCGCGGGCTTGCCGGCTCGGCGCGCGCAAAAAGGGACACTTAGTTCTCGAGCGCAAATCGAAGGCCGGCGTTCTGCTGCAGGCGATCGATCAATTTGGCGCCCATGGCGGGCGCGGTGGTCCATACGCCGCCGGCGGTCTCGTCACGCGAGACGTCGCGCGCAAGGCAGAGCGCGGATTCGGTGATCATGCGCGAGGTGGAGGCGTAGCCGGGATCCTTGTCGCCTTTGACGCTGCTGCGCAGGCTGCGGCCGTCGGCGGTTTCGCCGACGAAGAGGACATCGTAGCTGCCGTTTTCGCGCTGCTCCTTGGTCGGGCCTTGGCCGGGCTTGGGCAGCACGAAGGCGCGGAGGATCGCGCGTGTCGGGCCAAAGTTCATCATCGCGTTTTGCGTGTTGGATTGCTTCAGCATTGCGCGTGCGCGCTTTTCGCCGGCGTCGCCGTCGCCAGTGGTGATCATTTCATCGTACTGGAAATCGCGGCCGTAGGCGTAGTTCGAGAGCGCGTTGGAACGCAGCACGTTCTTGACGTTGATCGCCGCCATCACGAACGGCGCCGACCAACCGATATTGTCGTCATGCTTTACGGCATCGCCGTTCGGCTGTGCGGGGCCTTGCGCGCCGGCGAGCGCGTACGGGTTGGCCATCGTGGTTACCAAAGATGGATCGCGCTTGGTGGCTTCCATTGTCGCCAGGAAGGACGCCATGGTGCCGCCGGAGAATGTGCCTTTCATGCTACGCACGCGGCCTTTGACGCGTGGCACAGGCGCGCCGAACCGCTGCTTGGCTTGTTGCTGCAGATAGAACACGCCGAGGTCGAAGGGGATCGAGTCGAAGCCGCACGAAAACACGATGCGCGCGCCGGACGCTTTGGCGGCGTGGCTATACTTGGCGATCATCTCCGCCATCCAGTTGGGTTCGCCGCAAAGGTCGACATAGTCCGTGCCGGTCTTGGCGCAAGCCGCGAGCAATGGTTCGCCGTAGAGCTGATAGGGGCCGACGGTGGTCAGGACGACTTTGGTGCACGCGGCCATGGCTTCGAGCGAGGCGCCGTCGCGTGCATTGACGACGATCACGGGGACATTGGCGCCAATCTCGGCTTTGACGGCGTCGAGCTTGGCTTGGTCGCGCCCGGCCATGGCCCACTTCACTTTATCGCCGTAGGTGCGCTGCAGGTTTTCGGCCACCAAGCGTCCGGTGAAGCCTGTCGCGCCGTACACAACCACTTCAAATTCACGCGCGTCAGTCATTTCGTCCTCGCTCCGCGCGGCTTGCATAGCACGCATGCGCTGCGAGGGAACGTTTATCCGTAGCGTCACGCTTGCGTGCATGCGCGGCGGCGCGCAGACACGCAGATGTGCCGCCGCTTGCCATCGCCGCCGCCATAACCTCCGCGATCATTCACGCCAGCTGGAATGCGGCGTTGAAGGGCGGCCGCGGCGATCGCGTTGTCGACGCCTTTCTCATCGCTATCGGCGGCATGGGCACCGCCTTCGTGTTGTTCTTGTTCATGGGCGTGCCGGTCGCGGCGGCGTGGCCGTACCTGATGGCGTCGGTGGCGATCCATCTCGTGTACTGGCTGACGCTGTTCAAAGCGTACGACTTGGGCGACCTCAGCCACATCTACACGCTGTCGCGCGGTTCGGCGCCGCTTCTGGTGACGTTAGGCGCGGCGTTGGTGGCGCATGAAATTCCGCCGCCGCTGAAGGCGCTGGGCATCGCGCTTATTTCCATGGGTGTGCTCGCAGTTGGCGTCAGTCCCAATGCGTCGATGAAGGCGACATTGTGGGCGCTGTCGATTGGCGTGTGCATCGGCGCGTATTCGCTCGTCGATGCGTTGGGCGCACGCATATCCGGCAACGCGGCGCTCTATGTAGGCTGGACCAGCGGCGTGATGGGCGTGCCGATGATCGCGTTTTCGATGTGGCGACGCGGAACCAGGAAGCTGCTGGCGGACGCCGCGATCGCGCCATGGCGGGGGATTTTCATCGGCGTGATCAGCTTCGCCGGCTACGGCCTGGTGCTGTGGGCGCAGACATTCGCACCGATCGGGCAGGTGACGGCGCTGCGGGAAACATCGGTGGTTTGGGGCGCGCTGATCGCATTTATCGTGTTGCGCGAAAAACTCGGAGTGCGGCGCTGGTTCGGCGCCATCGTCGTTGCTGCCGGGGCGGTTCTGATCGCCTTTGCTTAGCGCAGCGCAAGCGCTAAACAGTCGGCGCATGGCCGCTCAGCAGATCATCCGCATCGACGACGCGAAAGCGCTGGTGCGCGTTGGCGTGCCGGAGCCGGAGCGGGCGACGCCGCAAGAGGTGCGTATTTCTGTAGCCATGATGCTCGATGCGCCGCCGGATTACACGCGAAACGACCGCATCGGCGCGACCATCGACTATGACTGCATCATTCATTTCATTCGCGACGATCTGGGCGCGCCAGCGCACTTGATCGAAACGCTGGCCGATCGCGTCGCGGGGCATTGCTTGTCGCTATCCGAGCGCGCGCGCTGGGTTGAGGTAACGGTGAAGAAGCCGTCCGTGCTTTCCGGCGACGGGATGGTGGCGGTGACGATCCGGCGCGAACGCGCTTAAGTGAACATCACGTCGCGCGTGCTGCCGACGAGATGTTGGCCGCCGTCTATCGTTAGGATCGCGCCAGTTATCGCTTCAGCGCTGGCGAGGTAAGCGACAGCGTTGGCGACATCCTCGGGCGTGTTACCTTGCTTCAACGCTGTCTGGCCATGCACGCGCGCGAATTGCTCCGGCGTCTGGTCGCCGCTCGGCAACATGAGGCCTGCCACCACGCAGCACACGCGCACTTTCGGCGCCAGCGCCATGGCGAGCGTGTCGGTCGCGTGTGTGAGGGCGATCTTGGTGAAAGTGTAGGAGAGGAAGTCCGGGTTGGGGTTGAAAACCTTCTGATCGCCAATGGTGATGAGAAAGCCGCGCTCGCCATCGCCGAGGTGTTGCTTCAGATTTTTGCCCATCAACACCGGCGCCAGCAGGTTCGGACGCATCTGCGACAGCGCGTTGTCGTAGGTGAAGCTGTCGATGTCGTCGGGAACGAACGTGGCGGCGCTATGGACGATGCCGCGCCAATTCTTGGTGCGCAGCAGGTCGCACATCTTCTGTACGTCGTTGTCGCTGGCGAGATCAGCGCCGATGGTTTCGCAATTGAGTTCGCGTGCAAGCTTTTCCGCTTCGTCGCGGGAATGTCCGTAATGGACGACGACATCCCAGCCGGCGCTTGCCAGCTTGCGGGCAATCACCGCGCCGACGCGTTTGCCGCCGCCAGTGACCAGGACTTTGGCGCCGCTCATCCGCGGAAGTCCGTGCGGTCGACATCGAATTCCAAGCCAACCTCGTCGACCTCGTTGAAAATGTCGGGCTTGATGATTTGCAAATGTGCGCGCTGTGCAGGCGTCAGCTCGAACGCAGCCTTCAGAATGTCTTGCGCGATGGTCTCAAGCCAGTCGACGTGGGGTTTGTTCGCGAGACCGCTAACGAATGTGCGCAACGGGTCGTAGTTCACGTAGCCGCCATGCTTTTCGAAATAGTCATTGTAGCTGAATTCGAGCGTGAGATCGATGAGGAGGCGGGTGGGGCGCTCGGGGTGGCGTTCCCACGGATGCACGCCGACATGCACGTTGACTTGCACGCCGCGCAGCACCACTGAAACCGTCGAGTTTGTCATCGCTTCCTCACTGCGCGTGCTACACGAAGGCGCTCGCGGCGCAAATGCGTTTCGTGCGCCGCTATCTTGTCGGGGCGGCGAAGACGCGGCAAGCGTAGCGGCGTCAGAGTGAGGTTTGGTGAGCAAGATTTCTCTTTCGCGGCGTGCGGTGTGTGCGGCCGGCGTGAGTGCGGTGGCGCTGCCGGCGTGGGCCGAAGAGCCGCTGCACGACACGACCTTTGTGCAGGACTTCGACGAACTATGGGGCACGCTGGACGCGCACTATTGCTTCTTCGGCGACAAGCGCACCGATTGGCGCCGGGTGCGTGACATGTACCGCCCCATGGCGATTGCCGTGCAGACGAACGATGCGTTCACTGACGTGGTGCGGCGGGTGCTGACGGAGCTCTATGACGCGCACACGCATCTCTCCAATCCGCCGGACGGCGCCCAAAGGTTCCCACTCTACGATCTCTATGCCGAGCGGCGCGGGACCGAGATCATCGTTGCGGCGGTGAAAGACAATTCGTCGGCGGCGGACGCAGGCGTCGGCATCGGCGACGCGGTGTTGGCGATTGACGATGTGCCGATCGAGGTGGCGATCGCGCAGGTGATGCCGAAGTGCCTGCGCGGGCCGTGCCCGGACGCCGATGCCTATTCCATCAACGCGGCGCTTGCGGGGCATACTGCGCTGCCGCGGCGGATCGATGTGCGCGACGCCCATGGACAAACACGCGCGCTCGACTTGCCGTTGAAGCGAAGCGCGCAGCAACCGGATGTGAGCGCGCGCGCGTTGGATGGCGGGCTTGGCTATATCAGCATTCGCAGTTTCGAGAACGGCGAGACAGTTGATGCTTTCGACACGGCGCTCGAAACGCTGCGCGAAACGCGCGGGCTTATTATCGATGTGCGCAACAATGGCGGCGGCGACACTGCGGTGGCGCGGCCAATCATGGGACGTTTCATCACGCAGACCATGCCGTACGCGCACATGCGCCGCCGCGCTGGCCGCGGCTTGAGTGCGCCATGGGTGGAGACCGTCGATCCGCGTGGGCCGTTCACATACGCGGCGCCGGTCGTCGTGCTCTGCAATCATTGGAGCGGCAGCATGGCCGAAGGCTTTCCGATGGGCATGCGCGACATCGGGCGCGCGCGTATCGTTGGAACGCGCATGATGGGACTGGGGGCGGCGGTGTTCGCGATCAACCTCGATCGCACCGGCATTGGCGCGCAGTACTCCGGCGAGCCGGTGTACGACACGCACGACGCGCCCCGCTGGCAGTTGCGTCCGGATGTCGAGGTCGCGGCCGGCGACGACATCCTCGCGGCCGGCGTGCGCGAGCTGGAGCGGCTGATTCACGCGTGACGCTTGTCACTGCGCCCCGGCGAGCCTGCACTTAGGTTCTAGGCGCCGGATCAATTTTGGTCCGGCTTAGTGGAGCCAAGGCCATGACGAAGTTCTTGTTCCTCGCGGCGGCACTCGCAGTGTTCACGCCGTTTGCGCTCGCAGCGCTCTCGCAAGCGTCGCAAATGTTCGCTTGAGACGCGCGAGACCAAGGGCTGACAATGACAGTGCAAGCTTGTTGAGGGCGTGGAACGCGAGTTCCGCGCCCTTTGCCGTGCCTAGAGCGGCTGGTGGGGATTTTCGTCGTGATGAAGGACGGCGCGAAAATCCTCGCGGTCGACGCTCTGTCCGCACACCGCGCAGACGAAGACGCGATCTTGTTCGCGCTGGGCTTGGCGCTTAGCCACGCCGGCTTCGACGCGTTCGCGCAGGTCGATGGGGAGGCCGTCATCTGCCATCGCATCGATATTACCGCCGCCTGTGAGTTCCATGCTAGTTACGTTGGGGAAATTTACGGCAGCCCGTTCCCGCATCGGGAGCAAAGCCTAAAAGCCGAAAATATCAGCGGAATTTTTTGCGCCGCCGCGAGTAGTTGTGTTGAACGTCACATAGCACTCCCAATGCGCCCGGCGTTCCAAACACCGCAGTACTGAGAAGGCGGCCTCGCAAGGGGCCGTCTTCGTGCGCGCCTGAAAGTCTAGTTTTGTCATGCGCGATGATCTCGTGATGGGCCGGTGAGCGGCGCAAGATCAGCGCGAGTAAGTCTGTAGTGCTTTCGAACTAGGTGCCCTTACGACATGGAATGAATTGCTGCGACGCGCGTAGTCACCGTGGCGCTTCAAGCACTCCCAATGCCCCCAGCGCTCAAATACCGCAACGAAGGCGATCTCCGCGAGGAGGTCGCCTTCAACGCATTGGATCCACGCGGAACGCAAACCAAGAGTTCTTGATATGTTCTCATTGTAGGACTATACTCCCATCGCATGTCAAAAGATGCGATGCCCAAGGATCCGGCGCATGGGCGCGGCGCGCGGACCAACGCCAGCGGCCGCTATGAGCGTCACGCACGCGAAGCTTTCGACGATGGCTGGACCGAGGAAGATGTGCGGCCAGTCGAAACGACGGTCACGCACGAGTTCGCCAAGTCGATCATCAGCCGCAACCAAAGTCCGGACATCTCCTTCGACCAGTCGATCAATCCGTATCGTGGCTGCGAGCACGGCTGCTCGTACTGCTATGCCCGCCCGAACCACGCTTATGTTGGCCTGTCGCCGGGGCTGGATTTCGAAACAAAGCTGTTCGTGAAAGCCAATGCGGCAGAGCTGCTCGAGAAGGAATTCGCCAAGCCAAACTATCGGCCGCGCACGATCATGTTGGGCGGCGTCACCGACATTTATCAGCCGATCGAACGCGGTTACGGCGTGACGCGCTCGATCTTGCAAGTGATGGAGCGGTGGCGTCATCCGGTTGCGCTCATCACCAAATCGCAATTGGTCATGCGCGACCTGGATATTCTCGCGCCAATGGCGGAGCGCGGTTTGGCGAAAGCGGCGCTTTCGGTGACGACCCTGGAGCGCCGCATTGCGCGGGTGATGGAGCCGCGTGCAGCTACGCCTCACCGCAGGATCGACGCCATTCGCGCATTGGCGCAGGCCGGCGTGCCGACGACGGTGATGGTGGCGCCGATCATTCCCGGCATCAACGACAGTGAGATAGAAGCGATCCTTGAGGAAGCAGCGCACGCCGGCGCCACCGGCGCGGGCTATGTCGTGTTGCGGCTACCGCTGGAGATCAAGGATCTCTTCCGCGACTGGCTGCAGCGCTATTTCCCGGATCGCGCTGCGCGGGTGATCAATATCGTCCGGGATATGCGCGGCGGGCGGGACTATGATCCCGAATGGGGCAAGCGTCAGAAGGGCGAAGGGCCGTACGCAAAGCTGATCGCGGGGCGTTTTACCGCGGCGTGCCGCAGGTTGGGGCTGGATAAACCGCGGGCGCCGCTGGATTGCACGCAGTTCCGGCGTCCGGTCGAGGCGGGCGGTCAGCAGGATTTGTTTGCAGCGCCGGAAGAAGCCGCGCCGGTGTTGAGATTGGCCGCGGAAACCCGCGCTGCGTTCGATCACGACGACTGATATTTATTTGTCAAAAAATAGAAATATCTTGACGGTCCGCCGGATGCGGCGCAAACGCCTGCCCACAGACTTGAGAAGCTTATGTCCCGCGAACCCGGCAAACACGCGCTGACTTTTATATTTTTCACGGTGCTGATCGATACGATCGGCTTCGGCGTCGTCATGCCGGTGATGCCCAAGCTGTTGATGTCGATGACGGGCAAGAGCGCCGCCGACGTCACGCTCGTCGCGGGCTTTCTGCTCACCACGTACGCGGCGCTGCAATTCGTGTGTGGCCCGATCATGGGCAATTTGGGCGACCGCTACGGGCGCCGGCCTGTGCTGCTGGGATCGCTGGCGGCGTTCAGTCTCGATTATCTGTTGATGGGATTTGCGCCCAATGTGGCGTGGCTGTTCGTGGGCCGCGCTGTTGCCGGAATTGCTGGCGCTGTCTACTCGCCGGCGATGGCGTACATCGCGGATGTTTCAACGCCTGACAAACGCGCGCAAAGCTTCGGCATTGTCGGCGCTGCGTTCGGTGTTGGCTTCATCCTTGGGCCGGTGCTTGGCGGTTTCGTTGCCGAGTGGGGGACCGAGCGCACGCCGTTTTTTGTCGCGTCAGCGTTGGCGCTGCTCAACTTCGCTTATGGACTCTTCGTGTTGCCGGAAAGCTTGACGCCCGATCATCGCCGCAAGTTCGAGTGGCGGCGCGCCAATCCGCTCGGCACGCTGGCTGCGTTGCGGCGATATCCGGCGGTCATCTCGCTCGCGGGCGCGGTGTTTCTCTGGCAACTCGGTCATCAAGTGTATCCGAGCACTTGGTCATTCTTCGCAAAGATCCGCTTCAATTGGTCCGAAGGTCAGATCGGGGCGTCGCTTGCGTTTGTCGGCGCGTTGATGGCGATCACGCAGGGCTTTCTCACTGGCCGCATTGTCAAGCGCCTCGGCGAGCGGCGCGCGGTGATGGTCGGCGTATGTTCGGGTGTGCTCGGCATGCTCGGCATGGCGTTCGCAACGCAAGGTTGGTTCGCGTTTGTCGCGATGGCGCTGGGCGGCCTGCAAGGCGTTACGTATCCGTCGATGAACGCGATCATGTCAAAGCGCGTGCCGCCGAATGAGCAGGGCGAGTTGCAAGGCGGTTTGGCGAGCATGATGAGCCTCACCACCATCGCCGGCCCGATTCTGATGACGCAAGCGCTCGGCCGCTTCTCCGCGGTGGGCGCGCCGATCTATTTTCCGGGCGCCGCGTTCTTGCTTGCGGCGATCCTGGCGACATTGTCGCTGCTGATCGTGCTGCGCAGCGCCGGCGTACCGGCTTCCGCATTGCCTGAAGCCGAGCGCGCGGGCTAAGGTCGCTCCGCTTATAAGAGCGGAGCAGCCGTCATGCGCGTCGACAACGAACGTCCGTCCGATAATTTCCAAGATCGCGGCGGTTCGAGCGGCGGCGGTGGCGGCGGCGGATTTGCCGGCGCGGCGTTGTTCGGCATTTTCCGGATGCTCGGCTTGCGCGGCACGCTGATCGCCATTGTCGTGTTGGGCGCGATCTATCTGTTCAATCCGCTCGGCATTCGCGATGCGATCTTCGGTTCGCTCGCGGGCGGCGGCAATGGCGGGCAAGTGGCGAGCGGGCAGAGCACGTGCGCGTCCTCCACCGAAGCGACGCAGGCATGCGATTTCTCGCGCCGCATCCTCACCTCGACCGAAGAGGTGTGGCACGATCAATTCCAGCAGGGCCGTCTGCCGAACTACGGCGCGGGCAACGTCGCGTACGTCGATCCGACTTTGGTTGTGTATTCGGGCAACGTCTCGACCGGCTGCGGCCCGGCGAGCGCCGATGTGGGGCCGTTCTACTGCCCGGCCGATCAAAATCTCTACGTCGATCCGAGCTTTTATCAGGTGATGGCGCAGCGGCTGAACGCGCCGGGCGATTTCGCGCAAGGCTATGTCATCGCGCACGAGGTCGGTCACCACGTCCAGAAACTGATCGGCGCGATGGATCATCCGATTGCCGGCGAAAGCCAGAACCAAACTTCGGTGCGCACGGAATTGCAAGCCGACTGCTTCGCCGGCGTGTGGGGGCACGTGAAGCAAGCGTCGCTGCAAATCGATGACGCGGATTTGCGTGAAGCGCTGAATGCAGCGCACCAGATCGGCGACGATACGCTGAGCCAAGGCCGCGGCGATCCGAGCCAGTTCACGCATGGCACCAGCGAACAGCGCATGCGCTGGTTCAAGCGTGGCTTCGACTCTGGCGATGCGCGCCAATGCGATACGTGGGGCGTGCGCGACTACAATCAGCTGTAGGCGCGGCTAAGCCTTCCAGTCTTCGGCCTGATCGATCAGGAATTGCCGGAATGCGGCGATGCGCTTGGAGCGTTTGAGGTCGCTTGGGTAGATGAAATAAACCTCGAACGACGGGCCCGGCAGCTCGGGCAGCACTTTCACTAGGTTTGGATTTTCGCGCGCCATGTAGTCGGGCACGCTGGCGATGCCGAAGCCAGATTCGACCGCACGCAGCATGCCGTAGACGTTGTTGATCTCGAGAAGCGGCGGACGTGGCTTCGCGTCCTCGCGGCCGGCGCGCTGCGCCCAATCAAGTTCGCGCATCGGTGTCGGCACGCCGGCTTGGTAGGCGATGATGCGGTGATGATCGAGGTCCTCGACCTTCTTCGGCACGCCGTGGCGCTTCAGATATTCGTTCGACGCGTAGAGGCTGACGGTCACCTCCAGCAATTTGCGCTGAATGAGGTCAGCATGCGTCGCCGCCCATAGCCGGATCGCGCACTCCGCTTCGAGCTTCAGCAGATCGTATTCGCGATCGTCGAGCAGCAATTGAACGCGCGTTTCGGGGTAAGCGTCGGAGAAATGCACCACGCGCGGCGCAAGCCAAGTGGCGCCAAAGGCGATCGGTGCTGTGACTTTGAGGTCGCCGATGACTTTCTCACGCGCATCCTTGAGCGTGGACTCCGCGATCACTGCAGCGCCGGCCATCTCGCGCGTGAACTCGCGCAGCGCCATGCCTGGGCCGGTCAGCAGCAGGCCGCGTGCGTGGCGTTGAAACAGCGGCACGCCCATGTCGTTTTCGAGCGCCGCGATCTGGCGGCTGACCGAGGATTGGCTGACGCCGAGCTTTTCTGCCGCCGCAGTGAGACTTCCCGTCTCCGCTGCGAAGTGGAAGGTCTTGAGCTTATCCCAGTCCATGACGCCCTGCCGGCGCGACCGCTCCACCGCGGTTCCACGCTCTTGCATTATTGCATAGCTCGCACGCGCGGTCGATAGGTCACGCAAACGCTTGTGTAGCCGCTAGTTTCGTGCAAAATGTATACAGTATGCAATTGAAATGCCTCTCCACGGCCCACGCCGCAGCGGACGCGGTGCGCGCGATGATCGTCGATGGCCGGCTCGCCGACGGCGCGCGGATTAACGAGGTGCATTTGGCGCGCGACCTGGGCGTCAGCCGCACGCCGCTGCGCGAGGCGTTGAGCGCTCTGGCAGCAGAAGGCGCGCTCACGGCGCGGCCGCGTCTCGGCTTCTTCGTGCGCCCGTTGTCGGCGGAAGAGTTCGCACAATTGTACGACATCCGGCCGCTGCTCGATCCCGAGGCGCTGCGGCTATCGGGCATTCCGTCGCCGCGCGAGCTAGATCGGCTGGCGCGCATGAACGAGGCGCTTGGCGCGCTGCGCGGCGTGTCCGCAATCGAGAAGGACGACGCCTGGCATCTGGAGTTGGTGGGGCATTGCCCGAACCTCGTGCTGCTTGATCTGATCAAAAGCATCATCATGCGCACGCGCCGCTACGAGCTGGCGCTGATGCGTGAGACCAAGGAGGTGACGCGCGCCACCGAGGATCACGCGGCGATCCTGGAAGCGTTGCGGCGCGGCGATCTCGCGGGGGCGTGCGCGGCGCTGAAGCACAACATGCAGAGTGGCAAGGCGCCGATCCTGGAATGGCTCGCCACACGCGCGCCGACGCAACTCAAGAGGGGACGTAAGTGAAGGCTTGGATTGCAGTAGCGTTGCTGCTGGCGGTGGCGTCGTCTGCCGGTGCGCAGACGCAACCCACGGCGACGCCGCTCGCGGGACTCTGGTTCAATCAGGTGGTTTTCGTGCCGGACGTAAGCGGGCCGCTCACTATCCGGCGCTCGGGCGCACATTGGCGCGCGACGGTGCAAGGCATGGACGCGGTCGCGACAGGCGATGGCCGCGACTTGCGCTTTGCTTTTGGAGCACACGGCGAATTCCGCGGCGCGCTTGAGGGCGGGGCGATACGCGGATTTTGGACTGGTCAGCAAACACAGAACGGCTCGAACGAGCGCTTCACCACGCCAATGACTTTGCGCCGTCAGAGTGACGCGTGGAGCGGCGACGTTGAAAGCGTAGCGGACACGCTGACTTTGTATCTGGATATTTTCAACGGCAGCGATGGCAAACTCAAAGCCGCGTTCCGCAATTACGAGAACAGCGCACGTGGCGGCGCCAGCCAGTTCGATGTCACGCAAAGTGGCGATGTCGTGAACTTCGATACGCGCTTGGACGACGGCCGCGCGTATCACCACGAAGCCATAATATTGCGCGGCCCGGACCGGTTGCGCATCGAGTGGCAAGATTTGCAGCGCACGTTCGAACTGGTGCGCGCGTCGCCACAAGAAGCGGCGGCGTTCTATCCGCGCACACCTGGCGCGCCGGCTTATGTCTATCATCAGCCGGAAGAAACCGGCGATGGCTGGCGGACGGCCCGCGGCGCCGACGCCGGTATGGACGAGGCAGCGCTCACACGCGCGGTGCAGCACATTATCGACAGCGATCCCGCAGCGCGGCGTCCGAACCTCATTCATTCCATGCTGATCGCGCATCAAGGCCGGCTTGTGCTGGAAGAATATTTCTTCGGCACGAACCGCGACACGACGCACGACATCCGCTCGGCGGGCAAAACCTTCGGTTCGGTGATGTTGGGCGCGGCCATGCAGCGCGGCGTGCGTATTGCGCCGGACACCAAGGTGTACCCGCTGCTCGCGCGCATGGGACCGTTCGCCAACGCTGACCCGCGCAAGGACCAGATTACCTTGGCGCATCTGATGACGCACACTGCCGGCCTCGCGTGTGACGACAACGACGACGCCTCGCCCGGCAATGAAGGCACTATGTCGACGCAGACGGCGCAGCCGGATTGGTGGAAGTACACACTCGATCTGCCGATGGCGCACGATCCGGGGCAACGCTACGCGTATTGCTCGGCCAATGAGAATTTGGTTGGCGCCGCCATCACCACGTCAACCAATACATGGCTGCCGGAATGGTTTGATCGTGCGATTGCGCAGCCGCTGCAATTTGGCCGTTACTACTGGAATCTGATGCCGAACGGCGAGGGCTATCTCGGCGGCGGCGCGTTCATGCGCCCGCGCGATTTGCTGAAGCTCGGGCAGACTTATCTCGACGGCGGCATGTGGAACGGGCGCCGTATTGTGAGCGCCGACTGGGTGCGCCAATCGACGACAGCGCGCATCGAGGTGTCGCCCGCCACTACGGGCATGACGCAAGAGCAGTTTGAGAATTTCTACTCCCCGGCGGAGGACGGCTATGCGTGGCATCTCGCCGAAACGCACGCAGGCGACCGCAGCTATCCAACTTACATGGCGACCGGAAATGGCGGGCAGCTGCTGATTGTTATTCCGCAGTGCGATCTGGCCGTCGTCTTCACTGGTGGCAACTATATGCAGGGCGGCATCTGGCTGCGATGGCGCGACGACATTATCGGCGGCATCGTCATTCCGGCGATGCGTTGCTAGCTGTGCGCCGGGTCGCTGGTGATCGGTGTATTGCTGTGTGCGGCGCGGGCTTGCGCGAGCAATTTTTCGGCGCGGATGAACATTTCCACCCGCTGTAGCGCGAACATGGCGACCGCAAACACCAGTGGCGCGTCCGCCAACAGATTCACGCTAATGCCCCACGCATGAGATTCTTCGCCGAGCACGTAACGCAGGCCGTAGCGCATGCCCAACACGGCGATGAGGAACAGCATCGCAAATGGCGACGCCGCCTGGCTAAGCGCATGCGTCTGCGGGTCAACGGTGATGCGCATCATCTTGCCGCGATACCAGCCGACGATCGCGCCAAGCACCGCCAGGCCTGCAAGCCAGGGCATGTCGCTGATACTTGGCGGCGCTTGCCACAGAGTGAGCGCGGTGATCGCAGCAAAGATCAGCGGCACCACCCACAAGCGCTCCGCCTTCAGCGGGCGCGCTTTTGTCATGCGGCTCATGCGCAGCAACAGGAGCAACAGCACCACGCCGCCGGTGATCAGCAGCTGCATCGGGTTCATGGGAACGGCGGCGGCGTGCATGCGGCTTAGGCCACAGCCGTTGCGTGGCTCTTGGAGTGATCGAGTTCGCGCGCTGCCAGATAGCGTTCCGCTTCGAGGGCGGCCATGCAGCCTAGGCCCGCGGCAGTGACCGCTTGGCGATACACATCGTCGGCCACGTCACCGGCGGCAAAGACGCCAGGAATGTTGGTCTCGGTCGTGCCTGGCTTCACCTTGATGTAGCCATTGTCGCGCATCTCGACTTGGCCTTTGAAGATGTCAGTCGACGGCGCGTGGCCGATGGCGATGAAAACACCGTCGAGCTTGCGTTCTTCGCGCTCGCCCGTCTTTAGGTTGCGGATGACGATGCCGGTGACGCTTTTGGGGTCTTCGGAGCCTTCGATATCGTCGAGCACGCTATCCCACACAACCTCGATCGCGGGGTGATTGAACAAGCGCTCTTGCAGAATCTTCTCCGCCTTGAAGCTGTCGCGGCGGTGGATGATGGTCACGCTGCGCGCGAGGTGCGCCAGATACAGCGCTTCTTCCACGGCGCTATTGCCGCCGCCGATCACGGCGACATCCTTGCCGCGATAGAAGAAGCCGTCGCACGTCGCGCAGGCGCTGACGCCGTGTCCGCTGAAATGTTGCTCCTTCGGGTGGCCGAGCCACTTCGCCTGCGCGCCCGTGGCGATGATGACGCTGTCTGCGAGATACACTTGGCCGCTGTCGCCGGTGAGACGGAAGGGACGCACGTTGAGTTCGCTTTTGACGATGATGTCGTCGACAAGTTCAGCGCCAACGTGTTTCGCTTGCGCGCGCATTTGCTCCATCAGCCACGGACCTTGGATCACGTCCGCGAAGCCCGGATAGTTTTCGACATCGGTGGTGATGGTGAGCTGGCCGCCCGGCTGCAGGCCCGAGATCAGCATCGGTTTGCGCATGGCGCGCGCGGCGTAAATGGCGGCGGTGTAGCCGGCCGGGCCGGAGCCGATGATGACGACAGGTGCGTGACGGGCTGGTTTTTCGGTCATGAACAGGCTTTCGCGGGATTCGGTGAACGAGGGGATATTCGTCGCGCGCGGCGGCTTCATTGCAACCCTACATATGGCTGTGCGTGAAGGGGCTTGGAAGCGGCTGTCCGACAGCCTATTTTGCCGCGCGGGACGGGCAAAAAGCCGTGTGATCACAAGCAGGAAGGCGAGCCCGCCCCTCTGTGACCACCCCGGCGGCGATGCGGCGGAAGAGATGGGGCAGCGGAAAATTCTGGTGGTCGAGGACGACACGCTGATCGCCATGGAGCTTGGCGAGCGGTTGGCAGACCTTGGCTATGATGTCATGGGGCCAGCCCACAGCATTGCGGAGGCGGAGCAATTGCTGGGCGCGGGCAAGCCCGACGCAGCGCTCCTGGATGCAAATCTGGCCGGCGTCTCCAGCGTGCCGCTGGGCGTTACGCTGAGCAGCATGGGCGTGCCGGTGGCGTTCTGCACTGGCTACGACCGCATCAAGGATCTGCCCGCGGTGCTCGCCTCGGCGCCGCTGCTAACGAAGCCGGTGGGTGACGCCGATCTGGAGAAGGCGCTGAAGGGGATGGTCGGCGCTTAGGCCGTCATCCCGCCATCCACTACATACTCCGCGCCCGTCACGAACGCTGCCGCGTCTGAACACAGGAACGCGATCACGCTAGCCACGTCCACGTCGCGGCCGAAGTGGCCGAGCGGATGGCGCGCCACCAATTGCGCGCGCGTTTCGGCGACATCGTTGGAGCCCAGATGGGCGAAATCGTCCACCAGTGCGCGCCCCATGTCGGTTTCGATGATGCCGGGGTGAACGGAGTTCACGCGGACTTTGGCGGCCGCGTATTCCATCGCCACCGCTTTGGTCATCAGCCGCACTGCGCCTTTCGAGGCGCAGTACGCGCTCACCAATGCGGTGCCGCGCAGGCCCGCGACGGATGACAAATTCACCACCGCGCCGCCGCCGTCCCAGCGCTGAGCGCGCGCGGCGATTGCCGGCAGCGCATGCTTCATGCCGAGAAACACGCTCTCGACGTTCACGGCTTGCATCTTGCGCCATTCTTCAAGCGTCGTTTCCGCGATCGGCTTGACCCAAAACACGCCGGCATTGTTGACGAGAATGTCTAACCCGCCGAACCGCTTCTGCGCTTCCGCGACCGCGGCGGACCAGTCGCTCTCCGACGTGACATCATGCGTGAAGGCCGCGCCGCCAGTGGCCTTCGCCGTCTGCGATGCATCGAGAACGTCGGTGCAGAGCACTTTGGCGCCTGCCTTGGCGAGCGCTATGGCCGCCGCCGCGCCAATGCCGCGCGCCGCGCCCGTGACGATGGCAACGCGCCCAGTAAGGTCGCTCATGGTTTCCCTTTCAAGCTAACGCAGCGTCGCTTTGCGTGCTGTGTGCCGCACATGGCGTTTGCTGAGCGTAGCGCGAATTCAGGGGCGCGTCATTGCGGTCGCAACGCGCTCAGCGCTTGGCGCGCGTGGCGTAGGCGGTGAGTACGGCGCCGGCGACGCGGTCGGTTTCGAGCAGGGGCGGGTAGGTCCAGGTTTCGAGCTTGCCGGAGAATGTGCGCGAGCAGCCGCGGCGTGCGAGGCTCTTGTGAAAGCGCTCCAATTTTCCCGCGCTGCCATCAACCGGCAGGATGTGCACAGGCTTGCCGGTCGCGGCGGCTTCGGTGGCCATGTTGACGCTGTCGGCGGTGACGAAGATGTGGTCAGCGGCGCCGAGGAGCGCGAAATAGGGGTTCACGCCTTCGCCCTCGTAGAACACCGCGCAGTGCGGCGCGAGGTAGGTGCGGAATTGCAGTTTGGCTTCCTCGCTCGTGCGGCGCGAAAGCGTGACCAGAAGCGTGCCGCCAGTCTCGCGCTGGACGTTGACGAGTGAGGCCGAAATGGCGCGCGCGCGCTTTGCCGAAATGTCTTGCCGTTTCGACTTGCCGCCAATGAGCACGGAGAAGCGCGGCGCAGCCATGTCGTCGAGCGGGGCGGGATATTCGTTCACAGCCTGATCGAGTTTGTCGGCGGTGACGCGATGGCAGGCGCCGACGATCGGCAACACGTTTTGTCCTTCGAGGCCGTCATGGATCGGCGGCACCACCACGTCGAACTCGCGCGGGTTCACGCGCGGGTCCTGCAGCTGCACGACCAGCGTTTTGCGCTTCGACCAATCGCGCACGCCCATGGAAAGCGGGAGCGAGGCGCGGCCGCAGCCGATCCAGATGTCAGGCCACGGCGGGATGATGTCATCGGAGCGCGGGGTGAGAAACGAGCGCGGCGCCGGGATCAGGCCTGCCGGCATCCACGACCACGGCGCGCGCATCTGCACACGCTTGGTGGTGAGCCGGATTGGCGTTCGCCGCGCCAACGCTTCGGCCAGCCCCACAGCCTGGTTCTCAATGCCCGCGCGGCCATCGCTGACCGCCCAGACGTTGATCGGCTCGGCGGACTGGAATCCGGCGCTGCGCATTCAGCCCCGCTCCAGCGATGTCAGAGGTACTTCACCTTGACGATCTCGTAGGATTTCGCGCCGCCGGGGGCCATGACCTCGACCACGTCGCCTTCTTCCTTGCCGATCATCGCGCGCGCGATCGGGGAGGAGATGGAGATCTTGCCGGCCTTCACGTCGGCCTCGTCTTCGCCGACGATCTTGTATTTGGACTTGTCGCCGGAATCCTCGTCCAACAGCTGGACGGTGGCCCCAAACTTTACTTGTTTGCCGCTCAGCTTGGAGACGTCGATCACCTGCGAGCGGGCAATCTTGTCCTCCAGCTCGGCGACCCGGCCCTCGATGAAGCTCTGGCGCTCCTTGGCGGCGTGATATTCGGCGTTTTCAGACAGGTCGCCGTGACCGCGCGCCTCGGCAATGGCGGCGATGATCGACGGACGTTCCACCGTCTTGAGACGTTTTAGCTCTGCGTCGAGGGCTTCATAACCCTCGGCGGTCATTGGGACTTTTTCCATTGGGGTGTTTTATAAATTCCGTCTGGGAAGGTTAAAGGTGTACCCGCCTCGGCTAAGCGTCAAGCATAGGCCTGAAGGGCCCGAACGCCTAGGGGCGCCCCGGATTTCAAGCGACGAATGGCCTGAACGGAAGCCCGAGCGCCGGACACCGTCGTATAATAGGGAATGTTCTGCGTCAGTGCAGTGCGACGGATCGAATAGGAGTCCCGGAAGGATTGGGCGCCTTCGGTGGTGTTGAAGACCAGCTGGACCTCCCCGTTCTTCATGGCGTCCACCACGTGCGGACGGCCTTCGGCGACCTTATTCACGCGCGCCAGCTCAATGCCTTGTTCTTGCAGGTAATCGGCGGTGCCGCCGGTGGCCATGATCTTGAAGCCGAGCTCAATCAGGTCGCGTGCGACCGGCACGAGGGCGGGCTTGTCGGCGTTCTTGACTGAGATGAAGACGCAGCCTGCAGTCGGCAGGTTGATGCCGGAGGCAATTTGGCTTTTGGCGAAGGCGGCTTCGAAATTGAGGTCGAGGCCCATGACCTCGCCGGTGGAGCGCATCTCCGGGCCGAGCACCGGGTCGACGCCGGGAAAGCGTGCAAACGGGAACACGGCTTCCTTCACCGCGACATGCGCGGGCTTGGTCCGCGAGAGCTTGAGCTCCTTCAGCTTAACTCCGGCCATGACCTTGGCGGCGGCGGCGGCGATCGGCAGGCCGATGGCTTTGGCGACAAACGGGGCTGTGCGCGAGGCGCGCGGGTTGGCTTCGAGGATGAAGATCTCGCCCTCTTTGATGGCGAACTGGATGTTGATGAGGCCGCGCACGTCGAGCGCCTTGGCGAGCTTCTGCGTCTCTGCCTCGATCTCCGCGACCATTTCCTTGGACAACGTGTAGGGCGGCAGGGCGCAGGCGCTGTCGCCGGAGTGCACGCCGGCTTCCTCGATGTGCTCCATCACACCGGCGACGAACACGTCGTCGCCATCGCAGATGGCGTCGACGTCGACTTCGATGGCGTCGCGGAGGTAGCGGTCGACCAGCAGCGGACGCTTGTCCGAGATCGCCAGTTCTGACGGTCCGCCGAGCTGGCGCGAGATCTCGCTGACATAGTTGGTCAGCTCTTCCTCGTTGAAGACGATGCGCATGGCGAGGCCGCCCAGCACGTAGGACGGGCGCAACATCACCGGGTAGCCGATCTTGGCGGCCGCCGCGCGTGCGGCATCAGGTGAAGCGGCGATGGAATTGTCCGGCTGCTTCAGGCCGATCTTGCGCAGCAGCGCCTGGAAGCGGTCGCGGTCTTCGGCAAGGTCGATGGCGTCAACGCTGGTGCCGAGGATCGGCGCGCCTTCGTCCGCGAGCGGTTGCGCCAGCTTCAGCGGCGTTTGCCCGCCGAACTGGACGATGAGGCCGGCGACTTCGCCGCTGGCTTTTTCCGTCTCGAGAATTTCCAGCACGTCTTCGGTGGTGAGCGGTTCGAAATAGAGGCGGTCGGATGTGTCGTAGTCGGTCGACACGGTTTCAGGGTTGCAGTTCACCATGATCAACTCGACGCCGATGTCAGCGCACGCGAACGCGGCGTGGCAGCAGCAATAGTCGAACTCGATGCCTTGGCCGATGCGATTTGGACCGCCGCCGAGGATGATGATCTTCTTGCGATCCGAAGGCTCGGCCTCGCAGTCCGGTGCGCCGCCATACGCAGGAAACTCGTAGGTCGAGTACATATACGGCGTGGTGGCGCGGAATTCGGCGGCGCAGCTGTCGATGCGCTTATATTGCGGGCGAACGCCAAGTTTGCGGCGTGCGGCGCGCACATCGCGCTCGCGTGTCCCGGTGAGTTTGGCAAGCCGCGCGTCGGAAAATCCCTGTGCTTTAAGCGCGCGGAACGCGACCGCGTCTTTCGGCAAACCTTCGGCGCGGACGCGCGTCTCGGTTTGAATGATCTCTTCGAGCTGACGGATGAACCACGGATCGAAGTGCGCGGCGGCGCAGATTTCTTCAACCGTCAGTCCGCGGCGCAGTGCTTCTGCGGCGACCAGCAGGCGGTCCGCCTTCGGCGCCACCAGGCGCGCGCGCACCGCGGCGCGGCCATTGTCCTCATCCGCCGCGCCTTCGATGGCGATCTCATCGAGCCCCATGATGCCGATATCGAGCGAGCGCAGTGCCTTTTGCAGCAACTCTTGGAACGTGCGGCCGATGGCCATGGCTTCGCCGACACTCTTCATCGAGGTGGTCAGCGTGGTGTCGGAGCCAGGGAAGCGTTCGAAGGCGAAGCGCGGAATCTTGGTGACGACATAGTCGATTGTCGGCTCGAAGCTCGCCGGCATCGCGCCGCCGGTGATGTCGTTGCTGATCTCGTCGAGCGTGTAGCCGATCGCGCATTTGGCCGCGACCTTGGCGATCGGAAAGCCGGTGGCCTTGGATGCCAGCGCAGACGAACGCGACACGCGCGGGTTCATCTCGATGACCACCATGCGGCCATCCTTGGGATTCACGGCGAACTGCACATTGGAGCCGCCGGTCTCGACGCCGATCTCGCGCAGCACCGCGATCGAGGCGTTGCGCATGATCTGATATTCGCGATCGGTCAGTGTCAGCGCCGGCGCGACGGTGATGCTATCGCCTGTGTGCACGCCCATCGGGTCGATGTTTTCGATCGAGCAGATGATGATGCAGTTGTCCGCTTTGTCGCGGACGACCTCCATCTCGTATTCTTTCCAGCCGATGATGCTCTCTTCGACCAGCACTTCGCTGATCGGGGAGGCGGCAAGCCCGCGCGTGACGATTTCTTGGAATTCTTCGACGTTGTAGGCGACGCCGCCGCCGAGCCCGCCCAAGGTGAGCGACGGGCGGATGATCGACGGCAGCTGCACGTAGTCGAGCGCGGCCATCGCCTCGTCGAGCGTGTTGCACAAGCGCGAGCGCGGACTCTCCAGCCCGATCTTGTCCATGGCGTCGCGGAACTTCTGACGGTGCTCCGCTTTCTCGATGACATCGGCTTTGGCGCCGATCATTTCGACGTTGTACTTTTTCAGCACGCCGGTGCGATCGAGCGTCAGCGCGCAATTGAGCGCCGTTTGTCCGCCCATGGTCGGCAGCAATGCGTCGGGCTTTTCCACCGCGATGATTTTTTCGACCATCTCCGGCGTGATCGGCTCGACGTAGGTCGCGTCCGCCAAGCCCGGATCGGTCATGATCGTCGCCGGGTTCGAGTTCACCAGGATGACGCGGTAGCCCTCGGCCTTCAGCGCTTTCACCGCTTGCACGCCGGAATAATCGAACTCGCAGGCCTGGCCGATAATGATCGGGCCGGCCCCGATGATCAGGATCGACTTGATGTCTGTACGTTTCGGCATGCGCGCGCTCGTCCGCCCAATTCAGGCGCCTGGGAATCGATCCATTTGTCGGATCGCGCGTGTTTATGCGGTGGCGGCTTGGGGTGCAAGGCCTGGGCGCGCGAGCGCCACAGCGGCCAACGCCGCAGCCAGCGCAACGAAGCCGCCAATGCCGACGAGGCCGTTCCACGGGAAGGCGGGGTTGCCGAGGCAGAGCGCCATCACGCCAGCCAACGCGTTGATCGTGCCGTGCGTCAGGCCAGTGGCCCAGGTTGCGCCGGCGCGGTCCCGGATCAGCGTCATCACTGGCGCCAAGAGCACGCAGAAGACGACGAAGATCGGAATGCCGATGAGGCGGTTGTCGGGATAGTTCAACCCGTAGAAGTAGATCGCCGGCGCATGCCAAATACCCCAGATCGCACCGGTGACGAGCGAAGTGCGCCAGAAGCCGGACGGACGCCACAGGAAATGCAAATAGCCCCGCCAGCCGAGTTCTTCGGTGAATGTGATGATGATCGCGTTGATCGCCGTATCGACCAGAATCTGAACCACAAGCAACGGATCGAGGATGGGCGCCAGCTGGCGTAGTTCCTCTATTTTTGCCGCCGGCAATTTGCCCTGCGCCATGGTGACAATGCCTTGCGCCGGATCGACGAAGGGATGTCCCGCATTCATCGTGATGAGCAGCGCGCTCAGGCAAATTCCCAGCGGGATAAGCCACGCATAGAGCCACCAGATGTTCGGTTTGAAGCGAAGGCCGAGCGCATCGACGCGATGCCCGCTTTCAAAGGCGAAGGCGCACACAAGAGCAGCGACCGCAGGTCCAGCCATCATCGCGAATAACGTGAAAAACGAGGCGAGCGGATCGTGTTGAAGGCCAGCGCTGGCGCCAAACAAGGTTATGCCCCAGCTGAAGGCGAACGTGATGGCCAGGAAGATCAGGGATTTTGCAGTCGTAGACATTTTACTCAGAGTCCCCGCCAGTGTTGTCCGTTGGCGCATCAATGCGCACGCCCCTCAGCTTCAGCGCTTCCCGCAGCAGGTATTCCATTTCGGCGTTCACACTGCGCAGATCGCCGTTCGCAAGCCGTGCGATGGCTGCGTAAAGCTTGGGATCGAGGCGCAGTGCGAACGCCTTCTTGTCGGGGGAAGCCATCTGCGGCATCCCTTACTGGTAGATGGTGCCCGCGTTGACGACAGGCTGCGCGTCGCGATCGGCGCAGAGCACGACAAGCAGGTTCGACACCATTGCCGCGCGGCGTTCGTCGTCGAGCTTGACGATGTCGCGATCTGAAAGCTGCGTGAGCGCGCTTTCCACCATCGACACCGCGCCTTGCACGATCAGCTGACGGGCCGCGAGCACGGCTTCGGCTTGTTGGCGGCGCAACATCGCGCCGGCGATTTCAGGCGCGTAAGCCAGGTGCGAGAGCTTGGTTTCGTCGACCGTGACGCCGGCGACCGCAACGCGCTCCTGCAGGCGTTCGCGCAGGTGAGTGGCGACTTCGTCAGCGTTGGCGCGCAACGAAGGCTCGTCCGCGTCGGCGTGATCGTACGAGAAGTGCGAGGCCAGTTCGCGCAGCGCGGTTTCGATCTGGATGTCGACGAAGGTTTGATATTGATCGACGTCGAACAGCGCACGCGCCGTATCGGTCACGCGCCACACCACCACCGCGGCGATCTCGATGGGGTTGCCGCGCTTGTCGTTGACCTTGAGCTTCTCGCCGGTGACGTTGCGCACGCGCAGCGAAATCTTGGTGCGTTTGTACCAGGGCAGTATCCAGCGCAGGCCCGGAGTTTTGTCGGTGCCTTTGTAATTGCCGAACAGCGTGATGGCCGCGCCCTCGTTGGGCTGGAGCTGGTAGAAGCCGCCAAGGATCAGCACCACCGCGATGGTGATTACCGCGACGGGCACGACCATCAGGTCGTTGTTGGCGTTGACGAGTTCGGTGAAGGCCCAGATGTCCGCGCCGATGGCGACGAGCAGGACCAGCAGCATGAAGCCGCCATTCGAGGCGTTCGCGGGGCGCTCTTGGGTGAGTGTGATATTGGCATCGGCCATAGGGATTTCCCTCCCGGTGAAATCAAAGTGATATCACTTTAATACCAGAGGGGATGCGGCGCAAGCAAAATCGGTCGTACCGGGGGTATTGCGCTGACGGCCGCGGCCAGCCCGAGCCTTCGGCTCAGGCGTCCGCCAGCTGGTCCGATCGGCTGAGGCTAGTTCGGCGCCTGGAATTGTACGGCAACGCGCGTGCGGGTTCCGATCGCCGCCGTGCCGTCGCTCAGCGTGGGAGACACGCGATACGACTGCGCCGCGCTCAACGCCGCGCGTGCGAACCCGACGTTTGACGGCAATTCCGTAGCGACGGTGCATTGCAGCCCAAGCGACGACATCACCACGCAATCGAGTTCGACGCGTCCGCCGACGCCCTCGTTCAGCGCGCGGCTGGGATAGAGGTCAGCAATGCGCCGCGCCGTGGGTCGCGCCGTGAAGCGCACCGCCGGCGGCGGACGTGACACCACGGTCGATGTGGGCGTCGCAACCGATGGCGGCAGCGATTGCGGAATGACGGTGGGGCCGATCGGCGCCGCGCCATTCAATGGCGACGTGTTCCCCGATTGCGGCGAGGTCAGCGAAATCGGACCGCCGCTGTTGGGCGACGGCGATATCGTGTTGGACGCATATTGCTGCGGCGTCGCCGCCGCGTTCAGGTCGCGGCCGCTTGTATCGACGTTGGCGTTGCGCTGCTGCTGTGGGGCGTCGCGGCGTGGCGTTGAAGCAACCGGACCGGACGGTGGGTTGGATGCTGCGGCCGTGATCGGCGTGCCGACCTGCTCGGCAGGCGGGACGGTCGACATCGGGTCCGAAGTGGTCGGTTCGTCGGTCGCGGCTTGCTGTTGTTGTTGCTGCGCGCCGCCGGCTTTGTCGTCGCCGCCGAGATTGAGCTTGCCGCCGAAATAGAGCCCGCCGCCCAGCGCTACCGCGCCAAGAATACCCAGCAGAACCAGCGCGCGCAGAGCGCCGCCTTCTTGCTTCGGCGGATCGCGCAAATCGTTGCGATCATAGCTCGGCGGCGGCCGATCGAAGTTCACCCGCGGCGGTGGCGGCGGCGGCGCGGTCTCGCGGCGCACCATTGCTGGCGGCGGTTCGCGGCGCGGCGGCGGCGCTGATGGCGCCTGACGCAGTGGCGGCAGCGGTTCGCGGCGCGCATCCGTGCGCGGACGCTGTGATGGCGGTGTTGGCAGCGGCGCGGGGCGCAAGCTCGGCTGCGGCGCGCTGCGTTCAGTCAGTTGCTTCAAGCGCAGTTCAGCGACTTCGGCGAATGCGCCGTTCGGGCCGAAGCGCGCCAGATAATCCATGAAGTCCGCCGGATTGCGGCTGTCGCGGATCGCGCGCCAGTGTTCGGTTTCCGAACGCAGCGGATCGGCTGGCGGATTGGAGAACATCGAGGCGGCGCGCTGCACCGGCGATTGCGGCGGCGCCGGCGGATCGCGGCGCATCGAGCGCGGCATCGACGGCGGTTCGTCTTCGATTTCTTCCTGTGCAGCGCCAACCGAGGCGCGCTGCGAATTCACCATGCGGTCGACGGCGAAGAAGAGCGGATCGAGCGAAGAGTCGTTTGGATCGCCGTGCCACATCGAAAGATCGAAGGCTGGCGCATCGCCGATGCTCGACGGCGGCGGTGGTTCGATGAGGCTCGCGACAACCGCCTTGTTGGCGTTAATCACGCGCTGTGCAGCGTCCAAGAATGGCCGCGAGCGGATCGAGGCTTGCGACCAGACCACGACGCCGGCCCCGCTCGACCGCAACGCCGCGTCGCTCGACGGCGCGCCGCCGATTGAGAAGCCGGCCGCTTCAAACATCTCAGCTAGAGCTTTGGCCTGTGGTTCGTCTTCGCGAACACAGACGATGAGCACGTCCGCCATGCAGTCTCCTGCGCCCCCACAGTCACCCAGCGGAGAATAGCCCCATAACACGGAACATTACCGGCTGACACGGGGGATCGCGCAGCCAATTTATGAAAAGCTGTCAAACCACAGCATGAAAGGCGCCAGTCTCGGCGTCCATAAGTTCCAAACTGCCGTCCGCCACCCCGTAGCGCGCGCCAACCAGCTTCAGGCCCCGGTCGTCAATGGCCTTTTGGACAAAGGGAAACGTGCGCAGATTTTCGAGCGTAACCCTAATGGACTCGAATTCGAGCGCCGTATGCGGATCCTCGCCGTTCTTGTTAATTCGCGCTTTCGCGGGGTCCAGCAGGCCGATCCAAGTGTCCAGGAATGAGGATTTGTCCCGGGGCGCATCACTGAGCGCCGCCGCGATCCCGCCACATTGTGCATGGCCGAGCACTAGGATGGTCTCCACGTAAAGCTTGGCCACCGCGAATTCGATAGCGGCGCTTACGCCGTGAAAGCCGATGCGGTCTTCCTCGCAAGGGGGCGCCAGATTGGCGACGTTGCGGACCACGAAGAGCTCGCCGGGGTCAGCGTTAAAAATCGTGGCCGGGTCGACGCGGCTGTCGGAACAGGCGATCACCAATGTCCGTGGCGACTGTCCGCGCTCCGCCAGCCGGCGATGCAGTGCGCGCAATTCGGGCCAGCGTTTTTCGCGATAGATGCGATAGCCTTCGAGGAGGTGCTCCATGCGCGTCCTTGAACCCCTCTAGCGCGTTAAGCGCAAGCATTTTGCCTTCAGGGGAACTTGCTTGGCGCCGTGGAGCAGCCCTGCAAACTCGCGCGCATGAAGCGTGTCCTCAATCTGATTGCGGCGTTGTGCCTGACCGCGTGCGCCAGCGCTCCCGTACGGCGCGAAAATATTGCGCGGCAGATCGCCGACGACGCCGCCTCGTTCAACGAAGCCTACGCACAGGCGGTGTCGGGACAAATTCTGCTGAACGTGCTGCGCTCACGCGACCGCCTGCCGCGCACCTATCTGGCGATGACCGGCATCTCCGATAATCCGTCTTGGTCGACATCGCAGAGCCTCGATGTCGGATCGGTGCCGCTGAGCGGCGGCGGCACGCCCCTCGGTATCGGTGAAGTGACGCTCGGCCACGGACAGGAGCGCAGGCCTGCTTACGCCGTGCAGCCGTTTGGCGCCGACACGCTGACCAAAACCGCGTTCGAGCCGACGCCTGCTTACGTGTTTGCGCACTATTGGCGCAGCGGCTGGCCGCGCGACATCCTCTTGCTGGTGATGGTGGAACGCATCGAACGCACCGACGCGCAGGGGCACGTCACGGTCTACGACAACGAGGCCAACACCATCTTCGATGATTGCGCGGCGAGCGTCACCACTGGCGGCTGCGACTACGTGCGCGCGGCGCGGACTTTGATTGGCACAGCCAGCGGCACGCAAAGCGGCATCGATGTGCACCGCGGCGCGCAATTGTGCGGCGTTGTTGGCGTTTACGGCGCAAGGCGCCCGGTGCATCCGGTCGACGCGCTGCCGCACGGCGATTGCGATCCGGCGTTCGTCGTCGGCGGCGATACCTACCGGTTGCGGCTGCGGTCGCTGGACGACATGATCTATTATATCGGCGAGTTGCTGCGGGCAGGCGGCATGCGCGCTGCGCCCGGCGCGCCGATCGAAGCGCAAGTGAATGTCTTGGCCGCTGGATTGCGCGGCGGCGGCAAAGGCGTGCCGCTGTTTCGTCTCTTGCCCGCGCGCGAAGGCGTGTTCGCCGCGCGCGTCCGTTATGGCGGTGCGCAATATGTAGCCGGTCCGGCGATTGGCCGCTCGTGCGGCGCGGCGACAACCGACGGCGTCTGCGCCGATACCGCTGACCAGGGCGACAGAACCTCGTCGGTGATTTCGCTCATCGCGGAATTGCTGGCGCTCAATCAATCGCCAGAAGCGATCCGCGCGCCCGATCGTTTGCTGCAGTAGCCGATTTTCAAAGGCGGTTTGATCCAAATCAACGCGGCCCGTCGCCGGTATCTCAGGCTCGTCTGCACTTGAACGGACGAGGTGATACGTGACAGAGGCAGGCGCTGCGGGCGGCAAACAGGCGACACGCGCGTCAGAAAGCGATGCGGTTGCGGTTGTGTTCGTCAATTGGATCCGAGCGCTCGAACGCGAAAATCAAAGGCTGCGGCGCCGGCTGGCGGAAGCCGGATATCAGACGCAACGCACCTCCGCGTCCGACTACGACGCTTAAGCGCTTACTCGCGCAAACGCCAAGGCGGATGCTTGCGTTTTTCGCCGGCGTTGTAGATGCAAACCGAATTGCCGGCCGGATCGCGCGTCCATGCCTCGTACCACAATCACGATTGCATGACCGGCGCTTGCTCGAAGCGAACGCCGGCAGCGCCTAGCTGCGCCACTTCGGCATCGACATCTTGACGCTGAAAACATGATGATTGAAGCGGATTTGGTGGACGGCAAGGAGGCAGGCGCATCGATCGCGCCTAGCTGATGCGCTTCATGCGGCGGCCGGCAGGAGCGCTTTCGCCATCGCCTTAAGCGCCTTCGCAGAGGCAGTGTGCGCATGCACGGTGCCCTGCGCCTTCGAGACGATGAGCGCCCCCTCGATGCACACCAGCATCGCGGTGGCGAACTCGGCGGCGTTCTTCGGGGTCATGCCGCGCGCGATTGCGGCGACAGTGACCTCGCGTTCCCACGATGAGAACATGTCGCGGACCGCCGCAGCCAGAAGCGGATTGTGTTTGCCAAGGCCCGCCGCCGTCGCAGCGATCGGACAGGATGCTTCGAATTCGCGCTCCTTCACTGTGGCGGCGGTGGTTTTGAAAACGCGATCAATGAACGTGTTGATGTCGACGCCGGATTCGTGGAGATCGCGGAATTGTCCAGCGACGCTTTCACCGACACGGCGCACCGCTTCGACGCCGATTTCTTCTTTGCCGCCGGGAAAATGGAAATAGAGCGAGCCGCGCGGCGCGCCTGACTTTTCTAACAGTTCGGCAACGCCGACGCCCTCGTAACCGCGGGCCCTGAACAATTCGCAGGCAGCGTTGATCAAGCTTTCGCGAGCGACTGAGATTTTAGCCATAAGCGGCAATTTATCACTTGTATGACGACCGGTCTAGTGATAAATCCGCGCATAGTAGACCGGTCATCATATTTGATCTTCTCCCCGATCCGGTCCTGGAGGGTTATCCCATGCGTACGACTTTTCTCGCCGCGCTGGCGCTCGCTACCGTTGCTTTCCCGAGCCTCGCCACCGCCGCTTCGACCGACCAAAACGCCGCTGTCGCGCTCTGCCGCAACGAAGTCGCCACCCAAGCCGGTGTTGACGGCGGCGACCTGCGCCTGACGCAAGTCCGCGACCGCCTGAGCTCTGTGCGCGTGCACTTCAGCTTCTTCCGCAACGGCGCGCAAACCGGCGTCGATTGCGAAGTTTCGCGTCACCAAGGCGCGCTGCAAATCGCCTCGATCAACCCGCCACTGACCGCGACGGCCGCGGCCGTCACCCCGGCCACCGGCAACTAAGCACGACTGCCCCGAGCGTCCGCGGCCCCTCCCGGCGCGGGCGTCTCCTAAGACTGGCTCCTCTGTTCGTGCAGAGGAGCCTTTTTCTTGGCCGGTAGGCTAGGGTGCCCCCAATGACCGCCGACATCGAAACCCTCTTCGTCACCAAGCTCTATCGCGCCGCCGTTCACGGGTCGGGTGCTTTGAACGCCGATTTGCTGAAGGCGTGCATAGCCATCGCCGACGATGACGAAGCCGGCGCGGCATGGAGCAAGGAGCACGGCTACAAGGGCTACACCTCGTATGCGTCGCTCAACGACTTGCCGCGGCGCGATCCGGCCTTCGCGACGTTGAAGCGCGAACTCGACAAACACGCCGCCGCGTTTGCCAAAGCGCTCCATTTCGATCTCGGTGCGCGCAAACTCGCATTGGATTCGATCTGGGTGAACGTGCTGGAGCCCGGTGGCGTACATACCGGGCACGTGCATCCGCACTCGGTGCTGAGCGGGACATATTATGTGGACGTGCCGCTCGGGGCGTCATCCTTGAAGCTCGAAGATCCGCGCTTGGCGATGATGATGGCGGCGCCGCCGCGCACGAGTGAAGCGCCGGAGGCGGAGCGCACGTTCGTCTACGTGCGCCCGGCCGCTGGCGAAGTGCTCTTGTGGGAAAGCTACGTGCGCCACGAAGTGCCGGTGAACGCGTCCAAGAAACCGCGCATCAGCGTCAGCTTCAATTATCGCTGGTGACCTGGCGCACAGCTTTCAAATCTGACTCGCCGCTATCGGGATTTGCTGCCTTGGGGGTGCGGTAAAGCCCTGTATGCTGAGCGCTGCCTAAGGGGAGTAGGGCATGACAGATCGTTCCGCACTCGAAGCCGCAGCCAGCGCCGGCGTCATCAGCGCCGAGCAAGTCACGCCGTTGTTCGATTTTCTGAACGCACGCGCGCCCAAGCCCGTGATCGCCGGCGAAGAAGACCTGCGCTTCATCCGCAATTTTCATGACGTGTTTCTGGCGATCGGCATCATCCTGTTCGCGGTCGGCATGGGCGCGGCGATGGCGACCATCACCGCGTCGCAGCACGACGCTGGCGCCCAATTCTCCGTGCTTGGCGCGATGAGCGCCGGCGCCGCGGTTGTAATCTGGTTGTTGTCCGAGTTTTTCGCGCGGCGGCGGCGTTTGTTCTTGCCGGCGATCGCACTCGTGTGCGCGTTCACCGCCTACTGCGCGCTGGCGGCCGTGTGGGTCTATATGAGTTTGACGATTGGCCATGCCGTCAATCCCACGATCAATGGCGATATGCCGATTGAAGCGCGCATCGGCATGATCCTCGGCGCATCCGTAGTGCTGCTGGCGCCGCTGGCGTTTTACGCGCGCTTTCGTTTGCCGTTTTCGCTGGGATTGGCGGGCGGCGGCTTGGCGCTGCTGGCGATTGCCGCGTGTGGCGTCGTCGACTGGCGGATGACGCTGAAATATCTGCCGGCAATCTATCTAACGCTCGGCTGCGTGCTCTTTGCGGCAGCGCTTGCGTTCGACATGCGCGATCCGAACCGGCAGACGCGGCTTTCCGACAATGGCTTTTGGCTCCACTTCGCCGCCGCACCGCTTATTCTCAACGGCGTGTTCGGCCTGATCGGCATGGGCCTCACCAAAGACGGCGCCGTCAGCAGTGGCGCGCCATACGCGTCGATGATGGTAGGCGGCGCCACGGCAAATCTGCAGGCGGCAGCGTCGTTGCTGGCGATCGTCGTGTTGGGATTGATCTCGCTACTGATCAATCGGCGCGCGCTGATCGTGTCGGCTTTGCTCACCGCGGGCATCGCCATCGGCGTGTTGCTCAATGCGATGGGCCTTGGCGCAAGCGCGTTAGCCGCGGCGACGCTGACAACTTTGGGCGCATTCGTGCTGATCCTCGGCGCGGGCTGGCACA
Organism: Terricaulis sp.; assembly: GCA_047601265.1. Lineage (GTDB taxonomy): Bacteria > Pseudomonadota > Alphaproteobacteria > Caulobacterales > Aquidulcibacteraceae > Vitreimonas. The sequence goes on along the minus strand of JASGJR010000001.1, from coordinate 1,556,091 downwards.
GCGTCCGGCGTGCATTGCTTGGTTGGGTGAAGCCCGAAGGCGCCTGGGCGCGCGTGTTTCCGCCTGAAGGCGCTCCGCTCTAGCGATATTTACCGTGCCGCAGTTTCGGCGCCGTGGCTTGAGTTCCGGTAATTGAAACTCATGCAGCGCACGCGCGTTCAATCCTCGAAGCAGGAGGATGAACGATGCCGGTGCGTGCAATTCTGCTCGCGTGTGCGAGTTTGGCGATGGTGAGCGCAGCAGCGCTTGCGCAGCCAAATGCAAGCACGCAAGCCCGCTGCGAAGACATGAACTTCCGCATCTATTTCGATCACGGCTCGGCGGCGCTCAATCCTCTCGCGGCGCAAACACTCGCCGCCGCTGAACGCAACGTCGCTGGCTGCCGCTACAAGGAAATGCGCGTGCGGCTCGATACCTCGACGGCGCTCGCGGCCGCGCGCGGTCACGCAATTCTAGCCGCCGCGCATGGCGACGCTTGGAACGCCGCCCGCGCCGAAGCCATGCCGCCCGCACAACGCGCTGCCTTTAGCGCTGGTCCCGAGTTCGCCGAAGTAGCGATGGCCGACCACCCGCTGCCCGCGGGCGCGCCCGCGGTGAACACGGAAGCGGGCGTGTAGCGCCAATCGCCTTCTTGTGAAGGCGAAGCGGCGATTTCGATTATCTTGGTGATGTACATCACCACACCGAACCGACCCGCTGGTTTTCCACAAAGATAGAGCGCAGCGTTCCGCCGCAAAAACGCGGGGGAGCGTTATGAAGTTGTTCAGCTTGCTTAGTGTGGCTGTGTTCGCTGCTGCGACCAGCGGGTGCATAACGGTGCCTGCGGCGCCCATAACACCATCGGAGCGCATCGCGCTCGACACCGCTGCGCTCAACGACGCCTACGGGCGCGCGATCACTGATCAAATATTGCTCAACGCCTTGCGTGGGCGTGATCGCTGGCCGCGCCAATACGTCAACGTCACCGGCGTCAGCAACACGCCCAATGAATCGCAAAGCGGATCGTTGACGCTCAATCCGCTGCCGCTGAACGCTATACCTGGTTTCCGCTCAAGCCAGTCGCAATTGTCTCGCTCGGAAAGCTCGCAGCGCGCGTATGGCGTGCAGCCCTACAGCACGCAAGCGTTCAATCAAGCCATCTTAAACGCCATTCCCCGTGACACCTTCGAACATTATTGGAGCAGCACCTGGTCGCGCGACATACTGATGTTGGTGATGGTTTCATCGCTGCAGCGTGTCGAGACACCGGCGCCATCCGCTTCCACTACAGAGGCGTTGACGGCTAACCCTCGGGTAGACGATGCGCAGCTTTCTCGCTTCTACTCTGATCCCTACGCCCAGCTCGGCGAGGGTATGCTGCAAGGCGCGTCAGGACGGCACGGTAGCGGCACGCATGCGGCGCAGGTTGATCCGCACCCTGTCAAACCCCTGAAGCATGGCCGTGTCATGCCGAACTATCCAATCATGACGTCGGCGAGCACGCCGACGGGCTGCACCGCGACGCCGGAGCGAGGCCCGGTTGCGAACTGGCCTGACGATCCGGCGCTGGCGCAAGGCAGCCGAGACGACTGCGCGTTCTTTCAGATCGTCGGACAATTGATGGAGCAGGGGCGCGACAACGTGCGGCTGCGCGAGGCGCCCAAACCGAAGTGTCAGCACGCGCAGCCGGTTGCGATCAGCCGTCGCAACGCCCCGTTGATCACCAGCATGGCGAATGCGGCGGGCGTATCGGGAAGCGGCCTGACGATTCACGCCGTGCGTCCTGAAAATCCGCCGGAGAATTTCGTCGCGACCGAGGTGCAGCTGGTGCATTGCAGCGCCTCGGATGAACCGCTGGTCATGGAAGTTCTGGCGCCCGCCACGGATACGGCTTCCGAAGACCGCACGGTGATCGCCACGTATGCGATGAAGCTGCGCTCGCTCGACGAGATGATCTTTGCAATGGGCACGTTGCTGCGCGTGAACAATGGTGACGTGCATCTGGCGTTTCGGCGCGGGAGCGATGGTCACTACCAGCCGGCCGCGCCGCTTTTCAGCGCGCATCCCGCCGTGAGCGCGCGCCCCGTTCAGTACGCCGCCGCCGCCAATTATCGCGACACGCTTTATGTCGCCGGTCCCGCCATTAGCGGCTTTTACGAAGGCGACGATGATCGCACCGCGACTGTTCTGACGTTGCTCGGACAACTCTTTGCGCTGAACAATTCTCCCGGCGCCGACGCCTCCGCGCCAGCTACCTCCGCTGTGTTGCGGTGACGGGAGTCTGAAGCCGGACGCGCGTGGTGCAAGGCGCAGGGCATTGGCCTTGGGTGGAGAATGCTAGCGCAGTGCGGGCGGCGTTTGCGGAATTTGCGCGGAAGATTGCGGGTGCTTCAGGCCTTTTGAATGTGCACCTTCTTTGATCTCCGCTCGGAAAGGGTTATGTTATTTGCATGAAGGGCACCAGCAAACCAAAGAACAGTCGAACTGTCGGGCGCGAGGCCTCTAGCGGGCGATTCGTTGAGATCGGGAACGCGAAGGTTCGAGTGGCCACTCCTGTAACTCCCAACTCATCAAAGAAGCAGGCGGAAATTCGGTCCGCGGTTCGGGGTTACTATGCCGACAAGAAGGGTAAGTGAGCGCTCCACTGACGTCTTCATAAACTGTCCGTTCGACGATGAGTATGCGCCGCTACTCAGGGCCATCGTTTTTGCGATTTTTGCCTGCGGCTATCGGTCGAGATGCGCTCTTGAAGTGACAGACGGAAATTTCCGCTTCGACAAATTGAAGACTCTGATTGAGCACTGCGATTTCGGCATACACGACTTGTCGCGCACAGAGCTTAGTCGCCCGACAGCCACGCCTCGGTTCAACATGCCATTCGAGCTGGGCTTATTTTTGGGTGCGACGAGCTTCGGCGGACGGCGTCAAAAACAAAAGCGCGCGCTTGTTTTAGCGGAAAACCGTGAGCGTTGGGCGCCGTCGATTTCAGATTTGGCGGGCGTAGACCCAGTCTATCACGACAATGACCCCGCGAGAGCGATCAGAGCCGTCCGTGACTTTCTGGATAAAACGCCAGACGGACTGAGGCTTCCCGGTGAGCAATCTATCTCAAACGACTTCGGACGGTTTGAGGACGACCTTCCCAGGCTCGCACGGGCGGCGAACCAAACGGCTGTCGAGGCTCGCCGATATGCGAACTACGTGACCTTTGTCGAAGAATTCCTGTTGTCGGCGGACTAGTCACTTGTCTTTGCGGACGCCCTTGAACGGCTTCCCGTCAGCCTTTTGATCCATGAAACGCCCGGTGTCGGCGTTGTGTTTGATCCAATTCTTAGTCTCTGGGTTGTAGGTCTGGAAACGGTCCTTCACCGCACCTTGCCGATGCCCGTCGCCCTTGGGGGGATTGGTAGCCATGTTCATCTCCCGTTCCGGGAGCAAATCCAGAACACGAGTCGCCATCATTCAGCAAGCGGAAAAATACCGCCTTAGTTATCCAGAAAGCTCCGGAGCTTCCGGCTTCGGCTCGGATGCTTCAGCTTGCGCAACGCTTTGGCTTCGATCTGGCGGATACGTTCGCGCGTGACGCTGAACTGCTGACCGACTTCTTCGAGTGTGTGGTCGGTGTTCATGCCGATGCCGAAGCGCATGCGCAGGACGCGCTCTTCGCGCGGCGTGAGCGAGGCCAGCACGCGCGTGGTGGTTTCGCGCAGATTGCTTTGGATGGCGGCGTCGACCGGCAGGATCGCGCTTTTGTCTTCGATGAAGTCGCCGAGGTGGGAATCTTCTTCGTCGCCGATCGGCGTTTCCAAGGAGATCGGCTCCTTGGCAATCTTCATCACCTTGCGCACTTTTTCCAGCGGCAGGCCTAGCTTCTCAGCAAGCTCTTCCGGCGTCGGCTCGCGGCCGATTTCGTGCAGCATCTGGCGCGACGTGCGCACCAGCTTGTTGATGGTCTCGATCATGTGCACCGGGATGCGGATGGTGCGCGCCTGGTCGGCGATCGAGCGGGTGATGGCTTGGCGGATCCACCACGTCGCGTAGGTCGAGAACTTGTAGCCGCGGCGGTACTCGAACTTATCGACGGCCTTCATTAGACCGATATTGCCCTCCTGGATCAGATCCAGGAATTGCAGGCCGCGGTTGGTGTACTTCTTGGCGATGGAGATGACGAGACGGAGGTTCGCTTCGACCATTTCCTTCTTGGCTTGACGCGCTTCGCGTTCGCCTTTTTGCACCGCGTGAACGATGCGGCGGTACTCGTCGATCGGCACGCCGGTTTCCTGGGCGAGTACGCCGATTTCCGAGCGCAGGTCTTCGATGTCGTCGGCTTCGCTGGTGACGAAACGCGTCCAGTTCTTCGACTTGACCGAAACTTTCTCAGTCCATTTCGGGTCGAGTTCGTGACCTTGATAGGCTTCCAGGAATTGCAGACGCGGCACGCCGTTCGATTCAGCCAGGCGCATCAGCTTGCCCTCAAGCTGAATGAGCTTGCGGTTGATGGCGTAGAGCTGCTCGACGAGACTTTCGATCCGCGCGTTGTTGAGCTTCAGCTTCTTCAGCTGCTCGATGATGGTGTTTTGCGCGGTGTCGTACGATTCCGCTTGCGCGCCGGGGAGGGACTTGCCCTTCAGGCGCAAATCGATGCGCTTCTCTTGCAGTTTGCGGAACTGACCGAACGCTTCGGCGATGGCGTCGAGTGTCGACATCACGCCTTCTTTCAACTCGGCTTCCATCGCCGACATCGAAATGGCTTGTTCTTCGTCGAACTCGGCGTCGGCGTCAGCTTCGGCTGCAGCTTCGCCCGGGTCTTTCTCTTCTTCCTCGGGGCCGAGTTCGATGTCACCGTCCTCGTCGCCGTCTTCATCGTCGCTCACTTTGCGCGCAGGCTTGGCCTTCGCGGCTGCGGCGGCCTTGGCTTTCTCAGCCGCAGCCTTCTCGGCGGCCGCCTTTTCAGCTTCGACTTTGGCGGCGAGCGCTTCGGCCTTGCGCTTGGCTTCGGCTTCGGCGGCGGCTTGTTGCGCCGCGATCTGAATCTTTGCCGCTTCCGGATCGACTAGGCCGTCGGGGCCGACGCCCGGCGCTGACGGCGGCACGATGCCCATCTCGGCGCCATAGGTCGCTTCGAGATCGATGATGTCGCGCAGCAAAATCTTCTGCTCACGCAGTTCGTCGCGCCACACCATAATGGCTTCGAACGTCAGCGGGCTTTCGCAAAGCCCGCGGATCATCGCGTCGCGGCCGGCTTCGATGCGCTTGGCAATGGCGATTTCGCCTTCGCGCGACAGCAGTTCGACGCTGCCCATCTCGCGCAGGTACATCCGCACCGGGTCGTCCGTGCGGTCGGCGTCTTCGCGGGTGTTAGTGACGATCGGCTTGGCGTTTTCTTCGCGCGTGACGACGGCGCGCGTCGTGGCGCCTTCCTCTTCAGCGGCTTCGCCTTCTTCTTCGTTGTCGACGACGTTGATGCCCATCTCGTTCAACTGCGCCATCACGTTCTCGATGGCTTCGGAGTCGAACTCGTCGCTGGGCAGAACCTTGTTGAGCTCTTCGTGAGTGACAAAGCCGCGCGCCTTCGCGGCTTTGATCATCTTTTTCACGGCGGCGTCGGAGAGGTCGAGGATCGGACCTTCGGGGGTCTCGTCCTTTTCCGGCGCTGCGTCTTCGGTCTTGGCTTTGCTCATGGTTCTCTTCGGTTGAAAAGTAGTCGTCATTTGTTACGCGACCAGTCCGTTGGCGTCGTCTTCCTGCATATCTTCGTCGAGCTTCGCTTCGCGTGCGCGCTGCTCGATCAAGCGGGCTTCGCGGCGGAGCGCCTGAAAGCGTGCGAACGCTTCGTCGTCTCCGTCCGCCGCCGCGCGTTCCAACTCGGCCAATTCCTCCCTGATGGCCGGAAGCACGACATGAAGCGAAGCGAGCGCCAGCCACTCTTCCGGCTTGCCGCCCATCTCGCGCGCCGGGCGCGGTTTGGCGCCTGGCGGTTTTTGATCGTCTTTCCAGCGCGAAACGCGCGCCGCAGCGCGTTCCTGACCCGACTGGGTCAAATGGAGGCTGAGAGCCGCCTGGTCAATGCTTTCGGGGCCGTTCTGACCCTCGAAAAGCGCCACCAGGGCAGTCCGGATGGCCTCCAGGTCGGGGTCGGCGATGTGGAGCCGCTCCAGCCACTCGGCATGGGGCGCGATCAGGGTCGGGAAATCGGTGGCGGCACGGAGGAAGTTTTCCGCAGCTGCGCGGGTAGGGGCGGCCATCGCGGCTTTGAGCTCCGCGGTTGGCGGGGCGGGCGGCGGCGGGCCGCGACGGAAGCCGCCTGGACCGCGCTGACCGCCCTGTTGCGGCCCCTGGTTCGGGACGAACGGCGGGCGCTCCTGGCGCATTGCCGCGTCGGCGCGGGCGAGCAGATCGCGGAAATAGAGCTGCTTGGTGTCGGCGTCGGCGATGCGGTTAGCGGCTTCCTTCAGTGCGTTCTTGAAAGCTGCACGCGCTTCCGGCGTGTCGAGGGGCCGGCGATTTTTCTCGCGCTCAAACAGCGCGGTGCTGGCGGGCGCTGCCGCGTCGAGCAAGGTTTTGAGCGCATCAGCGCCGGCGCGGCGGAAGATGTCGTCGGGATCTTCGTTGCCGGTCGCGTACGCGATCTTGATGGTGCGGCCAGGGCCCAGATGAGGAATGGCAAGATCGAGCGCGCGGTCGGCGGCGCGCTGACCGGCGGTGTCGCCGTCGAAACAGAAGATGGGTTCGCCGCCCGAGCGCCACAGCAGCTGCAGCTGATCTTCGGTGAGTGAGGTGCCGCACGGCGCGACTGCGGCAATGCCAGCACGCTCAAAGGCGATGACGTCGAGATAGCCTTCGCCAACGACCAAGCCGCTCGCTTTGGATTTGGCCATCAGTTCGCGCGCTTGCTTCAAGCGGTACAAGACGCGCCCCTTGGAATAGAGCGGCGTTTCCGGCGAATTGATGTATTTGGCCTTGGCGTCCTTCGCCAACGCGCGGGCGCCAAAAGCGATGACTTTGCCAGCGGAATCGCAGATTTCGAAGGTGACGCGGTCGCGGAACGTGTCGATGGCGCGGCGGCCGTCTTCACCATCGCGCGCGAGCCCGGCAGTGACCAATTCAGGCAGCGCGTAACCTTCGGCTTTGAGCTTGTCGATGAGCCAGGTGTAACCATCGGGCGCGTAGCCGATGCCGAAGCGCGCGCACAGTTCGGCGTCGAATCCGCGGCCCTTGAGATAGTCGCGTGCAGCTTTGCCTTCGCGGCCCATCAGTGCGTCGGCGTAAAGTGTGGCGGCCCGCTGCATCAGCACGAGCAGGCGCTTGCGGCGATCGCTTTCGCCGCGGTCTTCGTTGCTTTCTTTCGGCAACTCGACGCCGGCATATTCGGCGAGGCGTTCAACCGCTTCCGGAAACGACAAACCGTCGAGCTTCATCGCAAGCCCGAAGACATCGCCTTTTTCTCCGCATCCGAAGCAGTTGAAGATGCCTTTCTGATCGAGCACGTGGAACGAAGCGCTCTTCTCCTGGTGGAACGGGCAGCACGCCCAATAGTCGCCCGCCGAAGCGCGCGTCTTCTGGGTGTTCCAGGTCATTCGCTTGCCGGCGTAAGCGGCAATGGAAACCCGGTCGCGCACCTGTCTGAGAAAGGTGTCGGAAAAGCGCATTCAAACCTGATCGGTGGATGACGCTCATTATACAGCGATTCGCTGAAATGATTCGGGCGCGCTGATTTTAGGGCCGTTTTTAGCGCGGATGGTTTGGCGCGGGATCGCTGGCTGGGAAGCTCTCGTCGGAGGCTTCGTCGACGTCGTCCCAGTCATCTGGCGGATCGGGCATGTTGTCGGGCCCGGCGTCGCGAATGTCTGGCGCGGTCGGTGGCGGATTGGGCATCGCCAATAGGTGCGCTCGCGATGCAGCGCTGACAAGCGCTGTGTCCCACCGATCAGAGCCGTTACGGCTGCGGCGGCAGGGGCGTGGCCGCCGTTGTGTCGGTGGTAGGCGAGACGGTGTCGCCGTTGAACTCGCCGTCGCCGGAAAGACTGGCGGGTTCCGGCGCGCTCGCAGGCGCGGGCGCTGCGAGGCGGCGCGCAAACGCAGCGAGGCCCGGCACGTTCACCGCGCCCTCGTAAGCGAACATGGTTGCGCGCTCGAACGCGTCGGCGACCGGCTCGACACGTCCGCCCAGGCAATCGCCGAGGAAATGCTCAAGCACCGCAAGATAGGCGAGACGGTTGGGCGTGTGCGTGAGTGCGGCGCCGTCCTCGGGGAAAAAGAGATACGTCATGCTCGTGCCTCGCGCGCGGAGCGCCTGTGCGATGTAGTCGGCTTCGCCGCGGGTGGCGATTGGATCGTGAGCGCCAAGCGCTAGCAGGAGCGGATTGCGAATTTGACCGGCGCGAAAGATCGGCGATTGATCGTAGAGTATCTTGCGTCCGTCGGCGGTGCGCGGGTCGCCGATGCGGCTATAGAGCTGGCGGCGATCGACATCACCGCCAAACGTGTTGAGCAGGCTGGCGAGGTTGGCAGGCGCGCCGTAGCTCACGCCGCAACGATACTGATTAGGCGTAAACGAGAGTGCGTTGAGTACGGTGAAGCCGCCGAAGCCGTCGCCAAGAATGGCGACGTGGTCAGCCTGGGCGATGCCGTTTTGTACCGCCCAGCGCACAGCGTCGGTGAGGTCGTCCTGCACCTTGCCGCCCCACTCGCGATTGCCGGCGTTGAGGAACGCCTTTCCGAAACCTGATGAGCCGCGAAAATTGACGGAAAGCACAGCGTAGCCGCGGTTTGCGAGCCATTGATGCATGGCGTCAAAGCCGTAGGAATCGCGCGACCAGGGACCGTCGTGCGCGATGATGACGAGCGGCACAGGCTGCTCGGGACGCGCATCGTTATTGGCGTCCGAGCCCGGCGGCAGCGTTAGATACGAGACCAGCGTCAGACCATCGCGCGCCTCGATTTCAACCGGCGTCATCGTCTGCAGCGGCGCGTGTTCAAGGTTGGGGCGTTGGCGGAAGAGCAGCGAAAGCCGCCGATTGTCGCCGCGTTCGTAGAGATATGTGCGCGGCGACGTGGTGGGCCCGGACTCTACGACGATCCATCGCATGTTGTCGGCGCTGCGCGAGACGACGTTGAAGTCGCCCGTGAGTTGGCGGTCGAGATAATCGAGATCGGCTTGACCATCGTTGTCGAGCGCCCGCCATTCGGGACGCAGGTACTCAGCGGCGTAAGCGTGCGGCGTGTTGGTGGCGGGATCGAGCCAGACCGCATCGACGTCCGCGCGCGCGCTTTCACCAAGCACTGTCTTGACGCCGGTGGCCGCATCGACGCGCACCAGCGCGGCGCGATCGCGGCCAGTGCTGTCGAACATCAGGAACGATTTGCCGTCAGCGTCGAAGGCGATGGGTTGCGCGCTTTGTGTGTCTTCGGCGGGGATCGTGAAAAGGCTCGTCCATCGCCGGTCGCCGCGCGCGAACATTTCGGCGCTGCCGTCGTCGTTGTTGTGCAGAGCAAGCCGAACACGATTGGCGTGATCGACAAAATAATGCGCGTAGGCGCCAGGATTGTGCTCGATCGTCGTGCGTGCGCCTTTGGCGATATCGATGCGCACGACATCGGGCGCGTTGGCGTTGGCTGCGCCCAGTTCGACAAGCACGCCACCGGGGTCGGAAGCGGAGAGACCGAGAATGTTGGCGCGCATGCCCGCAGGCGTCAGCGCGCGCGGCGCGGCAGCGCCGGCTGCGTCCACCGCATAGAGCCGGACCTCGCCCGCCGTGCCGCTCTGTAGGTAGAGCAGGGTCGCGGAGTCCTCGGCCCAGACGAAGCGGTTGATGCCCTGTTCCTTGTCGTCGGTGATCGGTTTGGGCTCATCCATGGCGCCCACCGACAACACGAAGAGGTTTGCCGCCCCGTCGCGCGGGGCGAGGAAGGCCACCCGGTCGCCGCGCGGCGAAAGTTGTGCATTCGAGCGATAGGCGTCCCCAAACAGGTCGGCCCGCAGAATGAGCGGCGATTCCGTTGCGGCAGGTGGGGGCGCAGGTAGGCTCTTGCCGCAGGCGCAAAGCGTCGCCAGCAGCCCCAGGGCGGCCATGGCCCCGGCCCATCGTTTGATCGTTCTCGACCCCACACCAAAACCTTACAGGTCTGTCATCCCCTGGCCAACGCGGATGGCTGACAAGGAATTCACCTTTGCGGCAGCGGTTGGGCGTTAGGTGCGCTCAACAGGACGCTGCAGCCATTGGCCTAGCTTATGAGGCGATTTTGACACTCGGGGCGGCGCACCCTATTTCACTGCCGCTTTGGCCAAACCAACTCATTCCTCCACCGCCGCCACCGGCGCGCTTGTGCTCGCCGACGGAACCGTTTTTCTCGGGGAGGGCCTAGGCCATGTCGGCATCGCCGAGGCCGAGGTCTGCTTCAACACCTCGATGACGGGCTACGAGGAGATTCTCACAGATCCTTCGTACGCGGGCCAAATCGTGGCCTTCACCTTTCCGCACGTCGGCAATGTCGGGACCAATGTCCAAGATATCGAAACATCCTCGCCGGCCGCCGCGGCCGCAGCGCGCGGCGCTGTGTTTCGGACAATGCCGACGCAACCGTCGAACTGGCGCGCCGATGACGATCTCAATGCGTGGCTGAGAAAGCGCAACGTTGTCGGCCTTGCTGGCCTCGACACGCGCGCGCTTACCAAGCGCATTCGCGAGAAAGGCATGCCCAACGCGGTGATCGCGCATGCGCCGGACGGGAAGCTCGATTTGGAAGCTTTGCACAAGCAAGCTGCCGCGTGGCCGGGGCTTGAAGGTCTGGATCTCGCGAAGGATGTGACCTGCGCACAAAGCTATACGGTGAGCGAAGGCCGTTGGCGTTGGCCTGATGGTGTCGAGGAAATCAAGAAGCCGAAATTCACCGTCGTCGTTTTCGACTATGGCGTGAAACGCAACATCCTGCGCGCGCTCGGCGATATTGGCGCGAAGACGATCGTGCTGCCGGCGTCGGCGACTGCCGAAGACGCACTCGCGCATAAGCCGGATGGCGTGTTGCTCTCCAACGGTCCAGGCGATCCTGCCGCGACCGGCGTGTATGCAGCGCCAACCATCAAGAAGCTCGTCGATAGCGGCACGCCTGTCATGGGCGTGTGCCTGGGTCACCAGATGCTGGGTTTGGCGCTCGGCGCCAAGACGATGAAGATGAGCCAAGGCCATCACGGCGCGAACCATCCGGTGCAGGACAAAGGCACGGGCAAGGTCGAGATCGTCTCGATGAACCACGGCTTCGCCATCGATCGCGACACCTTGCCGAAGGGCGTGAAGGAAACGCACGTCTCGCTGTTCGATGGCAGCAATTGCGGCATCGAAGTGGAAGGCAAGCCGGTGTTCTCGGTCCAGTACCATCCCGAGGCTTCGCCCGGTCCGCAGGATAGCCACTACCTGTTTGAGCGTTTCGCCAAGCTGATGGCGAAGCGGAAGACGAAGGCGGCGTAACGCGGGGAGCGCGATGAGGGCGGCAATCGTCACGCGCTATGGATCGCCGGATGTCATCGAAGTGCGTGACGTGCCCAAACCCGTTGCAGCCGCGGGCGAACTGCTCGTGCGCGTACATGCAGCGACAGTGAACCGGACTGATTGCGGCGAGCTTGCGCCACACCCGCCGCTCTTGGGCAACATCATGTTCGGGCTGACACGCCCGCGACGGCAGATTTTCGGTTTGGACTTCGCCGGTGTTGTTGCGGCGGTTGGTGTCGGCGTCACTGCGTTTAAGTTAGGCGATCGCGTGTGTGGCATGTGTCCGTTCCGGAAGAACGGCGCGCATGCCGAATATGTGTGCGTGCCGTCCAGCGGCGCCGTAGCGCTCGTGCCGGACAATGTTGAGCTTGCGAACGCGGTCGTATGCGAGGGGGCGTACTATGCCGATGCCGGACTGAAGCAGTTCAGTATCGGACCCAGCAGCAAGGTGATGGTCTATGGCGCGTCGGGCGCCATCGGCTCAGCGGCGGTGCAGCTCGCGAAAGCCTATGGTGCGAAGGTGACGGCTGTCGTCGCCACGCCGCATCTGCAAATGGCTCGATCTCTCGGCGCGGATCACGTCGTCGACTACACCCGCGAAGATTTTACGCGCGGCGAAGGCGGCTTCGATTACGTCTTCGATGCGGTCGGCAAGGAAAGCTTCTTTCGTTGCCGCCGTTTGCTGAAGCCTGACGGCGCCTTTGCATCGACCGATATGGGGCCTGGCGGCGAAAATCTGATGTTGATCTTATGGTCGGCGTTGGCGCGGAAGCATCGCGTGTCCGTTCCGCTGCAGAAGCGCGCCAACCTTCCCGCGTTCATGTCTGAGATGCGCGCGCGTCTGCAGGACGGAAAATTCCGCGCGGTCGTTGATCGGCGCTATCCGTTGGAGTCCATCGCGGACGCCTATCGTTACGTCGAGACAGGTCAGAAGGTTGGCATCGTGGTGATTGACGTAGCGCCGGAGCGCCGCGCGGCATAACAATGCTGGCGAGCGATGGCGTAGGCCGCTAGCCTTGCACCGAGGAGCGCCGACATGAGCGACACACCTCCAATCTCGACGGCGCTGCAGACCAGCGCGTTCGATCCCGAGGCGCGCGAGAATCCTTATCCGCGTCTGAAGGCGGTGCAGGAGCAGTGCCCGGTCTTCCGCGATGACGTGTTGATGGCGTGGTTCTTGACCCGCTACGCCGATGTGAAGGCGATCGCCAACGATCGCACGCTCTGGCGTCACCCCACCAACGCTGAGGAAGGTTCGTTCTCGCGCCGGCTCGTCAACCCGGAGCTTGACGAAGAAACGCAGCGGCGCAGCGGTTCGATTTTGTTCCTCGACGATCCTGATCACGCGCGCATTCGCCAGCCGCTAATGAAGGCGTTCTACGCGCGTGTCGCCAAGATGAAGACCGGCATCGAGAGCGTTATCGGCGACGTGTTCGAAAGATTGGGGGCGCCGGCGCGGTTCGACTTGATGGCGGATGTGGCGATCCCGGTGCCAATCCTCGCGATCGCGCGCATACTGGGTGTTGAAGAGGGGCGCTACCGCGAGTTTCGCGAATGGTCAGAAGGCGTGATTCTTGCGCTGACCACGTTGCGCACGCCGGAGCAGACCGAGCGCATGGAACGCGCGGGCGAAGCGGTGTCTGCGTATTTTCTTGAACTGATGCGGATGCGGCGCGCGGCGCCGCAGGACGATCTCATCAGCGATCTGGTGCGCCTGCAGGCCGAGGGCGCCGAACTCCGCGATGACGAGATCGCCACCAATCTGATTGCGCTCCTGGTGGGCGGCAATCTCACCACGTCGGATTTGATCGGCAACGGCGTGCGGTTGCTGCTGACGCACCCCGAGGAGCTCGCGAAGCTAAAGGCCGATCCGAGTTTGGCGGCTGTCACCGTCGAAGAAGTGCTGCGTTATGAAAGCCCCGTCGACATTACCTCGCGTATCGCGTCGCGCGACATGGAGGTGGGCGGATGCCCGGTAAAGCCGCACCAGACATTCCTGGTGTCGCTGCGTGGCGCCAATCGCGATCCCGCGGTGTTTGAAGAACCCGATCGTTTCAACATCACCCGCAAGCCAGCGCCGCACGTTGCATTTGGCGGCGGCGCCCACATTTGCATCGGCGCGCCCTTGGCGCGGATCGAAGCCGCTGCGGTCTTTCGTGAACTGTTCGCGCGGTTTCCAAATATGCGTCTGCCTGAACAGCCGCTCACTTGGCGCACGCTGCCATTCTTTCGCGGACTGGAATCGCTCTGGGTGGAGACTGGCGTTTGACCAAACCTGTTGTCCTGATGCACCCGCCGCTGGGTCTGTTCGAAATGCAGGTCGCGTCGATGTACGAGATTGTGCATTGGCCGACGGATCGCAAGGATGTGACCGCCGCCGTCACCATTGGTCATGTCGGCATTTCCAATGCGATGATGGACGCACTTCCCGAACTGAAGAACATCGTGTGCTTTGGCGTTGGCGTGGACGGGATCGATCTGGCGTATGCGCGCAAGCGCGGCGTGGGGGTGAGTCATGGGCGCGAGATCAATCACGAGGATGTCGCCGACGTGGCGATGGGATTGATCATTTCTGTCGCGCGCTCGTTCACGCTGGGCGAGCGTGTGCTGCGCGCGGGCGAGTGGAAGCCGCCGCTGGCGGTGCCGCCGCAGCGGCGTCTGCGTGGACGCAAGCTGGGTATCGTTGGCATGGGCGCGATCGGTCAGGCGCTGGCGGTTCGCGCGCAGGCGTTTGGGCTGGAGATCAAGTGGTTCGGGCCACGCGCCAAGCCGGACGTGCAATGGCCATACGAAGGCGATCTCGTGAATCTGGCGGAATGGGCCGACATTTTGGGCGTCACCGCGCGCGGCGATAAATCCACCGAGGGTTTGGTGAACGCCGCAGTCATCAAAGCGCTCGGCAGCGACGGCCTGCTCATCAACATCTCGCGCGGCAGCGTTATCGAGGAAGAAGCCATAATTGCCGCCTTGAAGAGTGGCGCGCTTGGCGGGGCCGGTCTTGACGTGTTTCAAGAAGAACCAACACCGGCGGATCGCTGGAAAGACGTGCCGAACACGACGTTGACGCCGCACTTGGGCGGCGGCACGCGCGAAGCGCTCTATGCCGGCTCGCAGAATGTGCTGGAAAATCTGCGCCGTGCTCTCGCTGGAGAGCCGCTTTTGTCGCCGGTGCCGGAAACGCAGTAAAACCCGCGCTAACAATCCTTGCTAAGTGCTTTGTAACGCGTCGCTGCAAAATTGTTCGCGAGTGGGCGCGTCGGGATCGGCATGCAGCCAAGGAGTGTAAGCCGGTCTCGAGCGCGGAAGCGCATGACGCAAAAACTTGCGTCCGCGGCGCCTCGCACCACGCGTGCGGTGAAGGCCGCCGCGCCCACGGTTTTGCTTGATGCGGATGAACCATGTTTGTCCGCCATCGAAGCTGAAGAAGACATCTTCGTTGTCGAACAGGCGGCGGCGCAGCCAATGCGCCCAACCCCCGCGTCTGCTTTCGCAGACGTTGCGCCGCCGCCATTCGACGATGCCGTGGATGACGAGCCGCCGTTCGACGCGCCCGATCCGGATGACGAAGTGTTTCAAGTGCGCCGGCAGACGCTCGATCTGGATGCGGGCGATGCGGTGGATTGCGAGTCGCCAATTGAGCAGGCGGCGCCAAGCGTCCAGGGGCCGCCACGCGCACCGGCGATCAGCATTCATATCAGCTATGAACGCGCGGATGCCGACGCGCTTCTCACGGCCTTTGCAAGCGACCCGCGCTTGGCGCGCACGGAAATAACGGCGGCGCGCGGCGGCATCGAAGCAGCGCACACGCGCTTCGGTAAAATGCCCAGCCCCGATTTGCTTGTGCTTGATACGGCGCTTGGTCCGCGTGCACTGCTGGAGGAATTGGACCCGCTGTTGCTGCGGCTCGATCCGCGCACGCGCATCATTGTCATCGGCGACGCCAACGATGTGGGGCTGGTGCGCGATTTGGCGCGGCGCGGCATCGCCTACTATCTGCTGGCTCCCAAGCCCGAAAACGTGATCACGCGCGTGTGCGAGCTTTACGCGACACACGACAGCGCGCGCATCATTGCGGTGGTTGGCGCGCGCGGCGGCGCCGGCGCCTCGACGATGGCGCAAAATTTAGCCTGGTCGATCGCCGAGCGGCAGCACGCGACGACCGCGTTGGTGGACCTCGATCTGTCGTTCGGCCTGGCTGGCTTCGATTTCGAGGAGCGCGGCGCGCAATCGATGGGCGTCGGGTTTCTCGCGCCGGATTTGGTGGATGACGCGTTCTTGGATCGCGCCTGTGTCAAGCACGGCGCCAAGCTGAGCATCTATGCGGTCGCACCGAGCGTTGCGCAGCCGTTCGATCTCGAGGCGGAGGCGGTTAGGCGTGTCATCGCGCGCGTGCGGCGCACGGCTGAGTTCGTTGTGCTGGACGTGCCGCATCATTGGGCCGCCTGGGTGCGCGAAGTTCTGGTCGCCGCGGACGAGGTAATGATCGTGGCAACGCCCGATCTCGCGAGTTTGCGCAACGCCAAGAACTTGATGGAGCGCCTGAAGGAAGCGCGGAAGGGCAGCGAGCCGCTTTACATGCTGTCGATGACCGGCGCGGCGAAGACGCTGGAAATTTCGGTTCGCGATTTCACCGAAGCTATGGGCGCGAAGCCCGTGGAGTCGATGGAGTTCGATCCGGCGTTATTCGGTATGGCAGCGATTAAGAGCAAAAGCATCGGCGCCATGGCGCCGCGTTCGAAAGCGGGGATGGCCATTGAGGCTTTGGCTTGGGTGCTTACCGGCCGCGAGCCAGGGATCCGCGCAAAGACGAAAGACGTGCTCGCGCGCGTGGCGGCGCCGGTGGCGCCGGAAGAAACAACAGCGCACGCGGCGCCGCAGGCCGCCGAGTCTGCGCCCGAGCCGGTGCTTCAACCGGCGCCGTTGCCGGCGCCGCGCACGCGCGAAACTGATCTTGCGCGCAAACCTGTGCGCGCACGCCGCGGATACGAACGCTCGTACGCAGCGGCGTCGCGTCAAAAATCGCCGCCGCAACGCAGTTCCGGCGCGATACGGGCGGTGCTCACGCTGGCGGCGTTGGCGTTGGCGTGCTTGGGCTCGTTGCAGAACCGCGACCTCGTGCATGCCATCGCGCAAGCTTCGGGCGTGCTGCACTGACGCACTGGTTAGCGTGGAACCCGGAACTAGCGCGCGCCAGCAAAGTTTGTCCCGCAAATCCTGGAGACAAACATCATGGCAGACTCTGAAGGTAGCGGCAGCTCGGGATGGCTTGGCTTCTTGGCCGGCATCATCGTCGTCGCGCTGATCGGCTTCGCGATCTACGCTTACACCGGCAATCAAACGCAGCGTACGGCGCAGTTGGACGTCAACATTCCGAACGTGAAAATCAACCCGCCGGACGTTCACTTGCCACCAGCGCCGCAGCCGGTTCAACCACCGCACGCGAATACGGGCGGCGGTTGAGATCGGCGTAGCTAGCGCAGTTCGAACGTGACGTTGATGCTGGCCGTGGTATCGACCTCGCCGACTTGAACCGGCGTGGCGTCTTGAACTGCGGCCATGCGCACCATCGGCATCGGAACGGGCGGCGAATAACTGCCGCCTTCGTTCACGGCAACGATACGCACGACGTGCATGTGGAGCGCATCTGCGTAGAGGTCGGCCCGGTGACGCGCGTTAGCGATCGCGTCGCGGCGCGCCGCATCCATCTGGGCGTCCGGGTTTTGATATGAGAAGAAGACACCGTTGATGGTGTTGCCGCCAGCGGCGACCGCAGCATCGATAACGCGTCCGGTGTTGTCGACGTTGCGGATCTTGGCCGTGACCGTGTTGTTGGCTTGGTAGCCGGTAATCACCGGTGGTTCATTCTCATGGTATTGCTGTTGCGGGTTCACCGAAATGTTGGCGGTTTGAATGTCGCGCTCGGCGATGCCAGCGCGACGCAGCGCGGCGATCAATGCAGCCGCTTGGCGTGCGTTCGCCGCCATCGCCGCTTGCGCGCTTTGCGCCTCGGTGGTCACGCCTAAGTTGATGGTCGCCATGTCGGGACGGCCGGTGACTTTGCCCTCAGCGCTGATGGTAAGCAGCGTGCCTTGCGCGGCTTCAGCTTGCGCTTGTTGCGCGAGCGCCATTTGCGGCTGCGCCATGCCGACGATCAAAGCGAACGCGGCGGCAAACTTAATCGATCTCATTCCTCAAGACTCCCGGTTCCCCTCAATGCCGCAAGCACACGGACGCAGCGGCCAAATTGCGGCGGCGTCACGGTTTTTTGGGCAGCTGTCGCAAATGTGAGGGGCAACCGTTCCTCGCTTCGAGCGTTGGTCTGGACAGGAGATGCCCATGGAACCCCGTCCAACCCCCGATACCGGCAAGAAAAAGCCGATGCCGCCGAAACCACCGAAAAAGGTGCGCGATGCGGGACCGGATTCGATGAAAAACCCGCCGAAGAAATGGGATGACGTCGATCAGGCGTCAGACGAAAGTTTTCCCGCAAGCGATCCGCCGGCCAAATACTGATGCGGATTTTGATCATGCCGCCGCGCTCTGACTATCAGGCGCTGATCGTGATGATCCAACGCGGGTTGGCGGCAACGCTCGCTAACCCGCATCCGTTCGCGCCGATTTCGGCGCATTTCTGTCCCAAACAAACTCCGAAACCTGCAACGCAGCACTAGGGCGTCGTGAGCAGGTCCGCGCAGATCGCTTCGAGACCGGCTTGATCCTCGGCGTCGAACGCATCGAACTGGGTGGAGTCTACATCCAGAACGCCTGCAAGCGTCCCGTTGGCTTCAAATACCGGCGTGACGATTTCCGAATTCGAACGGCTGTCGCAGGCGATGTGGCCCGGGAAGGCATGCACGTCTGGTACAATGATGGTCTTGCGGTCTGCGGCGGTTGCTCCGCACACGCCCTTGCCGACTGGAATGCGCAGGCACCCGAGCGTGCCTTGGTAGGGGCCAACAATCAGCTCTGACGGATTGCCGGCGTCGACAAGATAAAAGCCGGTCCAGAAAAATCGCTCACCGAAAGCCTCGCGCAACATCGAAGCCGCAGTCGCGTATCGCGCCGTCCGGTTCGGTTCACCGGCGATGACGGCACGAATTTCTATGCGCAATGCTTTGTACCGTTCTGCTTTGTCTGTTGGCAGAGTCACGCGATCGTGCATGGCAAGTCTCCGGCGCTGATGTCAGCTTTCACAGATCAAATCGCAAGGGGATGGGGCGATGCGGATAGCATTTGCGGCGATATTCGTCGCGCTGGCGTGCGAATCGGCGGCGGCGGAGACACCAAATTTCGATCGGCCGTACTGGTTGGACAGGCCGGTGATTGAATCGATTGGCCGCGCGCAAGTGGATACGGCCGCGGATCGCGCGACCTTTAGTGTTACCTTCGAAGAAACGGCGCACGATGCACACGCGGCGCAGATTAGCGCGGCGGACCGCGCTCGGCGCGCTGCGGCGGAGATGCGCCGGGTGTTGCCGCAAGGATTGGAGATATCATCTGAAATCGCGGTGGATGCGTTGCAGGCCGAGTATCGCGATCAGAATGGCATAGTGCAGCAACGCGCCGGCGCGCAGAACGTCACGGGCTATGTGGCGCGTGTCACGCTCTCAGTTCGTGTATTGGATACGCGTCACGCAGCCGATGTACGAGCCGCGGCATTTGCGCTTGGACCGGAAGACAGCACGGACTTGCAATACACGCTCGATCAAACGGTGGACGCACAACGCCGTGTGTACGCGGCCGCGGTCGAGGACGCCGCTGCGCGCGCTCATGTGGCGGCTGTGGCGGCAGGAACGCATCTCGGGCCATTGCTGGTGTTGCAGGAAGGTCAGGGGCCGTGCATGGGACATTGGAATCACGATCCCGGCGTTGTTGTCACCGGAACACGCGCCGTGCGCCAGGATTTCGAAGCGGTCTCTCCGGTGACGACAGTTTCGCGTGAGGATGCAAGGCCGATCGTTGAGGACATCGCGCGCCTGCAATTGCCCGATGATCAAACACCGGTGCGCATGCAGGCGGTGGTGTGCGCCGTGTACGCAACCACGCCGTAAAGCTCAAGGCTGATTTTCTTTGCGGACGCTGAAGGCGCCGGAGACCTTGGCGGCGTTGATGGCGTCCTGACGGCTCATGCCGCCCTTGCCTTTGCCCTTCGGCTGCGCGCCGCGCTTATTGATCATCGTGCCCGCGAGCCAGGAAAGTCCGACGACGAGGGCGACGGCGATAACGATGGCAATCCAGAAACCGGCCATGTGGCGCGCTCCAAATCAACTTACCCTCAAGATAGCGCTTCGCGACGGAGAGGGAAGTGACGACAGCGGCGCGCGATAAGAGGGCTGATAATAGAGGCGAAAAATCGATAGGCGCTTTTCACGGCCAGTAAGCCGGGATACGCCATCCGCCCATGCGCCACCTCATTCTTGTCGTCGCGTTGCTGGCGGCGCCGCTCTCGGCCGCCGGGCAAGCCGCTCCATCGGTTCTGGCAAACGTCGATCCGTTCATTGGCACTGGCGGGCAGGGGCACACGTTTCCCGGTGCGGTTGCGCCGTTCGGCATGGTGCAGCTCTCGCCCGACACCGACACCACATGCGTGATCCGCGACTGCTACGGCCACGCCGCCGGCTATCGCTATGAAGATCCCACCATCCAAGGATTCAGTCACACGCATTTCTCTGGCGCCGGGCATTCGGATTTGGGTGATGTGCTGGTGATGCCGGTGTCGGGTGACACGGTGGCAACCGAGCCGGGCACAGTAGATGCGCCGGGCTATCGCTCGCACTTCAGTCACGCCAGCGAAGTGGCGCAGCCGGGGTACTACGCCGTCACGCTTGATGGCCCCGCTGTGCGGGCCGAGCTGACAGCGGGTACGCGCATCGGCGTGCATCGCTACACGTTTCCGCGTGATCGCGCGGCGCACCTGGTCGTCGATTTGAGGACCTCGCTTTATAACTACCCAGGCAAAGTATTGTGGTCGGGCTTGCACCTGCGCGCCGATGGCACGCTGACCGGCTTTCGCGAAACGCGCGGTTGGGCGCCGGGCCGCAAACTCTACTTTGCCATGCGCTTTTCGGCGCCGCTGGCGGATCATGCGTTTCTCAACACCGAGACGGATGTCCAGTATCGCGGCTTTCAAGGTCCGGGACGCGGCAGCAACGCCTTGGCCGAACGGCTCGGGCGGGCGCTGGTGGCCCGCTTGGATTTCGGACGTTTAAGGCAGCCGCTCGAGGTAAAAGTTGGCATATCCGGCGTCGATGAACACGGCGCTATCGCCAATCTCGAAAGCGAGCAGGGTGATTTCGATGCCGTGCGGGCGCGCACGCAAACGGCGTGGGCACAAGCGTTGAGCGCGGTCGACATCGAAGCGCCGGCGCCAATGAAGAAGAGTCTCTACACGGCGCTCTATCACTCATTGCTGGCGCCGAGCGTGTGGAGCGACGCCGATGGGCGCTATCGCGGACCGGACGATCAGGTGCATCAGGCCGATGGCTTCACCTTTCGCTCGACCTTTTCGCTCTGGGATACGTTCCGCGCCGAACATCCGCTGCTGACGCTGGTACAACCGGAACGAACAACGAGCGATGTGGTGCGTTCGCTGGTGGCAAGCCAACAGGAAAGCCCGGACGGCATCCTGCCGGTCTGGCAGTTCGCCGGGCGCGAGACGTGGACGATGATCGGCTATCACGCCGTGCCGGTGATTGCCGATGCGTACCTGAAAGGTTTGCGCGGCTTCGACGCGGATGCGGCGCTGAACGCGATGGTCGCGAGCGCGGAGCATGAGTCTTACGGCGGACTCGGTGACTATATGCGCTTGCACTATGTGCCGATTGACCGCGAGCCGGAAGCAGCATCGAAGACCGTTGAGTACGCCTACGACGACTGGACCATCGCGCGTATGGCCCGCGCCATGGGGCGCATGGATATCGCGCGCCGCTTCGAGCAGCGCGCCGGCTATTGGCGCAACAGTTTCGATGCGCATAGCGGCTGGCTGCGTGCGCGGCTGGCGAACGGACAATTCCGCGCGCCGTTCGATCCGACCGCCATCAATTACGGGTCGGACTACACCGAGGGCAATGCGTGGCAATACTCGTGGTTTGTCCCGCAGGATCAGGCGGGCCTCTTCCGTATCTTGGGCGGCGATGCGCGCACCGTTGCGAAGCTCGACGCGATGTTCGACTTCGACAACTCGCGGCTCGACTACTCGCATGCCGAAGACATTGCCGGCCTGATCGGCCAATACATCCATGGCAACGAGCCGAGCCACCATGTGGCGTATCTTTACGTGTACGCTGGCGCGCCGTGGCGCACGCAAGAGCGGCTCAGGCAGATTGTAGGCACGCAATACAAGCCGGCGCCGGACGGACTCTCCGGAAATGATGATTTGGGGCAGATGTCGGCGTGGCTCGTGTTTACGGGGCTCGGTTTCTATCCGGTGGCGCCGGGATCGAACGAATACGTAATCGGCCGCCCGTTCGTTTCGCACGCTGCGCTTAATTTGCCGAACGGCCGGCATTTTGTTGTCAGTGTCGACGGACTGTCGGACGCGAACCGCTACGTGCAGTCGGTGACGCTGAACGGCCAGCCGCTCACGCGCAGCTTTATCCGCGACGCGGAAATCCGCGCGGGAGGTGAATTGCATTTCGTCATGGGCGCCAGCCCGAACAGACAATGGGGCGCGGCGCCGGGCGCGCGTCCGTTCTCGATGAGCCATTGAGCTGGAGCAAGCATGAGCGAGAAATCCACCTCCGCAAATTCTGCTCCGGCGTTTGCGACCGTCACCACGTTGTTTTTCGCGTGGGGCTTCGTCACCTCGGTGATCGACCCCCTGGTCGCCGCGGTGAAGGCGGTGTTTCACCTCAACTACACTGAGGCGATGCTGACGCAATTCTCGTGGTTCATCGCGTACGGCGTGGCGTCGTTGCCCGCGGCCGCCATCCTTTCGCGCCTCGGATACAGCGCATCAATCCTGACGGCTTTGGGCGCAATGGTGTTCGGCTGTTTGATCATCCCGGTGGCGACGTCGATGGAATTGTATCCGGGCGTGCTGGCGGCTCTGTTTGTGATCGCCTCGGGCGTGACGCTGTTGCAAGTTGCGGCAAACCCATTGTCCGCCGCACTCGGAAAACCGGAGCGCTCGCACTTTCGGCTGACCTTGTCGCAAGCGTTCAATTCGTTGGGCACGGTGCTTGGGCCGCGGCTGGGCGCCAAAGTGATGCTCGCCGGCGGCGTGTTCGCAGGCGGCGCTGCGGCGGACCACGCCGTAAGCCGCACCCAATCGCTGCAGGCAATCGATCTGGCATTTCTTGTCGTTGGCGGTTTCTTCCTCGCTGTCGGTGCGCTCATTTTCATTATGCGGCGGCGCATCAATGAGGCCGCGCCGGATAAATCGGCGATCGCCGGTGCGCCATGGGCGGCGTTTCGATCCGGCTGGGCGGTGTTCGGCGCTATGGCGATCTTTCTTTATGTCGGTTCGGAAGTGTCGATCGGCTCAATGCTGACCAATTTCCTGCACGACAACATCGCGGGCATCAGCATGCAAAGCGCCGGCGAAATGGTGAGCTTTTATTGGGGCGGCGCCATGATCGGACGCTTCCTCGGCAGTGCTGTGCTGACCCGGACGCCAGCAGGCGTACTGCTCTCGATCGCCGCCGTCTGCGCGGCGCTCTTTTGTCTCGTCGTCACCCAACTTGCGGGCGGGGTTGGCGCTTACGTCGCGCTGGCGATCGGTTTCTTCAACTCGATCATGTTTCCGGTGATCTTCACGCTGACGCTCGAACGCTCGACCGCGCCGACCTCTGCTACCTCCGGTTTGCTGTGCATGGCGATTGTCGGCGGCGCCGCGTTGCCGGTGATCTCAGGCTTTATCGCCGACCATGCCGGCTCGCTGTCGCCGGCGTTCTTTGTGCCGATGACGGGCTATCTTGGCGTCGCGTTGTTCGCAGTCGCGGCAGCGCGTGCGCCAGCGCATGCTGCACCGGAAGCGCCAGCTACAGCGATGCACTGAGAGATTTGCGGGGCTTCCGCGACGCGAGCCTCGTGTTTCCGTCTTGAGCCTTCCGCGTGGCGAGCGCAGCATGTCCGCAATGATAAGGGAGGAGCGGTCATGCTGAAGGCATGGGCGGGCGTTGTCTTGGCGGCGATGTTGATGGCGTGCAGCCAACCGGCGGCGGTGGATCAGCGGCGCATCGAGGGCGCGGACAGCGAACCCGGCAATTGGATGAGCCATGGGCGCACCTATTCCGAGCAACGCTTCTCGCCGCTGACCTCGATCAATACCCAGAACGTTTCTCAACTCGGCTTGGCTTGGACCTACGAGCTGCACGCGCCGCGCGCCGCTGAAGGCACGCCGATCGTTGTCGACGGCGTCATGTATGTCACCTCCGCGTGGAGCATCGTGTACGCGCTCGACGCCACCAACGGCCGCGAACTTTGGGTCTTCGATCCGCAAGTGCCGCATTCACGCGGCGCTTCAGCATGCTGCGACGTTGGCAATCGTGGCGTCGCCGTGTGGAACGGCAAGGTCTATGTCGGCACGCTGGATGGCCGCTTGATCGCGATCGACGCGAAGACGGGCCGGCAGGTGTGGTCGCAAGTGACCGTGGATCAGTCGCGACCGTACACAATTACCGGCGCGCCGCGCGCCGCGCACGGTTTGGTGTTTATTGGCAATGGCGGCGCCGAGTATGGCGTGCGCGGATATGTCAGCGCATACGACGCCGAGTCCGGCAACATGAAGTGGCGCTTCTATCTCACGCCGAATGCGAAAG
Organism: Terricaulis sp.; assembly: GCA_047601265.1. GTDB lineage: Bacteria > Pseudomonadota > Alphaproteobacteria > Caulobacterales > Aquidulcibacteraceae > Vitreimonas. The sequence goes on along the minus strand of JASGJR010000001.1, from coordinate 1,531,865 downwards.
GTCCGGACAACGCAGCGTCCGATCCGCAACGCGATCAGATGCTGGCGACGTGGAATCCAAATGCCGGCGCGTGGCTGGAATCCGGCGGCGGCGGTACGGCGTGGGATTCAATCGTCTACGATCCGGAGACCAACACGTTGTGGGTCGGCGCGGGCAATGGCGCGCCGTGGAATCGCGAAGTGCGGTCGCCGTCTGTGGCGGGGCGCAACAATGACAACTTGTTCTTGTCGTCCGTAGTGGCGCTCAATCCGGATACGGGCGCTTACAAGTGCCACTATCAGGAAACGCCCGGCGAAACCTGGGACTACACCGCCACGCAGCAAATGATTCTGGCGACGTTGCCGATCAACGGACAGCAGAAGCAAGTGCTGCTGCATGCACCGAAGAATGGTTTCTTCTACGTGATTGACCGCAGCAATTGTAAATTGCTGTCCGCTGGTTCGATCGCCACCCAGACTTGGGCGCATGGCATCGATATGCAAACCGGCCGCCCGAACGAGGATCCCGCGGCGCGGTTTGTCGGGCACACAGCGATCGTGCTGCCGTCGCCATTCGGCGCGCACAATTGGCAACCGATGTCGATGAGCCCGCAAACCGGGCTGGTCTACATCCCGACGCAGGAATTGGCGCAGGACTACACCAGCGACTCCGCCTTCGTGTACCGGCCAGGGCGCTGGAATACCGGCACCGTACACGCGGCGTTGCCCGACGATCCAAAGACGCGCGCTGCCGTGCGCAGTTCGCTCAAAGGCGCGCTGATCGCGTGGGATCCGGTCAATCAGCGCGAAGCGTGGCGCGCCGAACTGCCCGGCGCTTGGAATGGCGGCACCTTGGCGACAGCCGGGGGACTCGTGTTCGAAGGCACGGTCGACGGGCACTTCCGTGCCTACGATGCACGCACCGGCGCCAAGTTGTGGGACGTCGATAATGGCGCCGCGACATTGGCCGGGCCGATCACCTATCAAGTCCAAGGCCAACAATATGTTGCATCGCTCGCGAGCTACGGCTCGGTATTCTTTCTCGCGGCGGGTTTTGCCGCGCCGCGCGATGGCGACATGCTGAACGGACGCGTGAACGTCTATCGCCTGGGCGGTACGGCGACACTGCCCGCGCGCAACTTCACGCGCATCGCGACGCCCGCGCCACCGCATATAAATGTAAGCGCTGCGGTGCTCGCGAACGGTACGCAATTGTTCGGACGCTTCTGCGCGGCCTGTCACGGACCGGGCGCGATCTCGGGTGGCGCTACGCCGGACCTGCGGCGCTCACCGATCCTGCAGGACGCTGCGAGTTGGCGCACGACCGTGCACGGCGCACGCGCCGAAGCGGGTATGCCTGACTTCACGCAATGGATCAGCGATAGCGATGCGGAGGCGATCCGCGCGTACGTGGCGCACGAGGCGGCGGGCGCCTACGCGCAAGAGCACGCACCCGCGCCGCACTAGCCGATTACACGAACGCGTGCGTGGGAATGAGGGTGATGCGGCAGGCGAGGTCGTTCTCGCCTGACGCAACCACGTAGTGATCGCCGGCGTCGGCAATGCCGGTCGTGAAAACCACGTCTTGGAGATAGAGCTTATCTTTGAGCGGCGCGGTGAGTTCCGGGCGTTCTTCAAGCAGCGGCGCATCGTCGGCCAGCCGCAAGATGCGCGCGGGATCTTCGCTGTCGAGCAGCGCCCAAAACGTGCGGTAGACGCCGACGGCGCCCTTTGGCTCGACGCCGTGATAAAGCATGAGCCATCCGCGTGGCGTGCGAATGGGCGGCGACCCTCCGCCAAGTTTCATTGTTGAGAGCGAGCCTTTGCGCGGCTGGATGAAGTCCTGTTCGTGCGGCTTCCAGTGCAGACCATCGGGCGATGTCGCTAGATGAATTGCCGGCCCGGCGTGGCGATGACTGTCAGGCGGCGCGAGGAAGTAGAGCGAGCCCAGCGGCCGGGTAAGCGCCCAAAAGCGCCCGCCGATGCGGCCCTCGAAATAGAGCATGTCCTTGTTTTGGTGATCGAGCACCAAGCCGCGCAGCTCCCAATCGAGACCGTTCGTGGAAGTGTAAAGAGAGGTGCCGTGCCGCGCCGAGCTCACGCTGCATGCGGTCATGTAGTAGGTGTCATCGATCCGCGAGATGCGCGCGTCTTCCACGCCGTATTCCTGATAGGGCGCGCGCGGGGCAATGGCTTTGTCGTAGTGCGCGCGCACGACGGTGAGGCCTTCGCGATCCATTTCCACCGGCAGAAGCCAGGAGAGCGATGTCAGGCCAAGCGTCGGATAATGATGCGTGCGCAGCCGGAATGTGCGGGGATCACTCAGATCAAGTTCGCTCACCGGATAGCCGTCAAGCTTGTAAGCTTCCGCAGTCCAGCGGATTGCGTGCGCTTGTCCATCGATGACGGGATGCTTCAACGCCTCAGCGATCCGCACCATCATCAGCAAGTTGCCGTTCGGCAGCCGCGTCAGCGCCGGGTTGAAAGCGCCGAGCACAAACGTGTCCACATGCGCGCGCTCGAAATCGCGCCGAATCGGCGATCGCGTCAGATCGACGTCGTCAGGGCCGAATACAATCCGATCGATTGGGAAGGTCGCCATCTGCAAGCAAACGCAAAGCGGGCGGGTAAGTTGCGTCACCCCAGGCCAACAAGCGCCCCAAGGCAGGACCCGGGGCGCTCAGCTGCCTTCTGCAACAATCGTCTGATTGCGCCTATTGGTGGCTCTGCGACGGCTCGTCCGCACCGCTATGATCAAGTTGACGGATCATATCGAGATGCTGCTGCACCTTCGGCGCAGTGTCGGCGGCAAAGGCCTTCAGCGCCGGATTGTCGCCAGTCTGCGCGTAGCCTTGCATCAGATTGAGCGCGTCTTCGTGCGCGTGCGTTTGGTTGTCGACATACTTTTGGTCGAACTCCGCTGCGCTCGCGTTGCGCAGATCGTTTAGCATGTTTTGGTGATCTTGATCGAGCGCTGCCGGTGGCGCGGGCAAATCAGCTTGCCCTAGCAGAGCCGCTTTGAGGCCGGCCGTCGTCGCTGTATGCGCCTGCACCATTTGCCGTGCGAAATCGCGGATCGCAGCGTTGCTGGCGCGGGTTTGCGCAAGGCGGCCAGCGGCTACTTCGAACATGTCCGACATCGCCGCTTTCTGGATGAAATCCTGCGTGCTGACCTGGTTGACCGCCGGCATTTGCGGCGCTGGTGCGGCCGTCTCCGTGGTTGTGTCGGCTGGAGTGGTGGCGGTCTGTCCGCACGCCGCGGCTGACAGCAACAATGCCGCCACCGCGCTGCGCGTGGTCCACTTTTGTGTGCGTGAATGCATGAGAACGTCTCCTCGGATGGCGCAAAAACGTTGGGATTGCGCACTCTGTTCCGAGTAGCAGCGCCAGGAACCAACGTTGCAACGCACAATGCGGGCGAGGCGTTAGCGGGTTTCGAACCTCACGCCGACACGCAGCGTGCGCGGCGGCCCAAAGCTCTCGACACCGTCAGCGGTCTGGGCCGTTTCGACGTCCGCGTTGAGCGCGTTATCGAGCGCCGCGTAAAGGCTCACATTCGCGCCGATGCCTTGTTCCAACCGAAGATCGACAATTGTCGCGGGCGAGAGCACACGCGTGTTCTGATCGTCATCGAAGCGGGAACTCTCGTAAGTGACGTCCGCCGCGAGCCGTGTCATTGCGGCGATCCGTAAACTCGCGCCCGCTGTTGCCGACCAGCGCGCTGACTGGGCGGGGTGGAGTCCGGTGAGCGCGGGCGCGGTCGCGCCGCCGTCGACCTTCGCATCGGTGAAACTCAACGCAGCGTGCCACGAAAGCGTGTCGCCGAGCTCGCCGCGCGCTTGCGCCTCGACACCCTTCGCGTCGATACGGCCCGCATTTTGACGCTGTCGGAAAACCCCGCCTGCCGGCACGAACACGCCGGGCGGAAATGTGCCGGGACCAGCGCCGAGCGTGACGTTGACAATGGCGTCGTCGAGCCGCGTCGCAAACACGCCAGCGTCCCAGGACCAGGCGCGATAGCCGCCGCCAAATCCGACATCGACGCCAGTAAGATGTTCGGGATCGAGCGCCGGATTGGCCTCGGTCACGTCATTGCCGACGCGAAAGGGGCGGTGCAACTCGTTCAATGTCGGCGGACGGAAACCTTGATAGACCGCGCCACGCACAAAGTTTGCGCCGAGCGCGCGGCGAACAGCGACGCGCGCCGTGGGCGACGTGATCTCGGAGTCTTCCGGCGTGAGGTTGAGCAGAACGGCGTCAGTCGCAATGCTGCGTTCTGTGCGATGCCCGTCATATGCACGATAAGTGTCGAGGCGCGCGCCGCCGGAGAACAGCCACGGCCCCATCTCGCGCCACGTCTCCGCATAAACGCCGCCAGTGAGGGTGCGGCCGCCTGCGACGCGCGTGCGCGTGAAATGCCCGCTCAAGAATGAAAAAAGCTCGCGCGTTTCGCCCTCGGCCGTGCGCAAGTCGGCGCCGAGTTCGAGGCCGCTTGCAGCGCCCGTCCAACGGAGCGCTGCGTTGCCGCCCCACCCAGTGGCCGGCGTTGACGTTTGATCGTTTGCAGGCGTGGTGCTGGAGCGGTTCGGCGCGGTGCTGACCGATACGTTGGCCAACGTCGATTGCGCCGCCCAAGCTTGCACGCGCCACGAGAACGCGCCCTCGGGCGCAGCAAGCGTGAAACTCAAATTCGAGGCCTGAGAAGCGGAGGTGGCGCCGACCAATCCGGCGCTTCGCTCGTCCGTGTAGGCGGACGCGCGGGCGGACAATATCATGCCGTCACCGCGCCATTCCGCGCGCGCTACAGCCGCATAATCTTCGAACGACAAATTGGTGTCTGCCGCGGCGCGGCCTTCGTGTACGGGAATCCAGCCGTCACTACGTTCGCCCGACGCTGCGAGCATCAAGGACAGTGAATCGTTCTCGGCTTCCGCGACGCCGGATGCACGCCCGTATCCTTCCTCGCCACCTTCAACCGACAAGATCGCGCCTGGCGTGCGGCGCTCTTGTAGCACCACCGTGCCCGTTAGCGCGCCTGCGCCGTACGGCCCCGCGCCTGCGCCACGCAGCACATCCGCGCGCGCGATCGTGTCCGGCGGCAGCGCGCCCCATAGCACCCAGCCGCCGAACACGTCGTTCAGAGGCACGCCGTCGAGCGTCACGAGCGCGCGCCCCGCGCCGGAGGGCGCGATGCCGCGGATCGATAATCCTTGCGTCGTCGCATTTGCAGCGCCGCTGTCGTTGCGGCGAAACAGGGAGACGCCGGGTGCGCTGCGCAGCGCGTCATCAAGACGGATCGCGTCTTCCAATGTTTGCTGATCGATGGGGAACGAGGCGTATGCATCGCCGCTTGGCGCGTCAGGCAAGCGCGGCGCGACGACGACGATGGTTTCGGGCGGCGCCTGGCAATCCATTGCCGCAGATTTCCATTGAATTGCGCGAGGCGCCAGCGGGTCGTAAAAGATGGTGGGCCCGGCAGGACTCGAACCTGCAACCAGACCGTTATGAGCGGCCGGCTCTAACCATTGAGCTACGGGCCCGGAACGCGGCGAAGCGCCGGGGAGGCAGCCCCTAGCATTGGTTCGGGGGCGCCGGAAGGCCCGCCGGAGCGTTATGCTGGGCGCATGTCACAGGTTTACGACGTCGTGGTCATTGGCGCGGGCGCGGCGGGCATCGGCGCCGGCCGGCGCCTTGCGCAAACCAAGGTCAATTTTCTGCTCGTTGAAGCGCGCGATCGGGTCGGAGGCCGTGCACACACCGTGGTGCACGATGGCGCGGCCATCGATCTTGGCTGCAACTGGCTGCACTCTGGCGACATCAACGTCATGACGACGATCGCGGAAAATCTCGGCTTCGAGATCGACCGCTCGCATCCGCCTTGGGAGAAACCGGCGCAGCGGCGCGGCATGAGCTTGGATGAGCAAAGCGCTTTTGGACGTGCATTTGCCGCGTTCGAAGCGCGCATTCAGCAGCGCGCGGAGGCGGAGCCCCCAGTAGCAGCGAGCGCCTATCTCGAACCGGGATGCCGCTGGAATCCGATGATCAATGCGGTCTTTTCCTACATTAGCGGCGCGCATTTGGATCGCATCGATGCGCGCGACTATGCGCGCTACGAGGATACCAATGTGAATTGGCGCGTGGCGCGCGGGTACGGCGCCTTGTTCAGCGCATGCGCCGCTGGTCTTCCGTTGGCGTTGCAGACCAAGGTCACCAGCATCGGGCATAGCGCGAAAGGAGCGCGTATCGAGACGACACAAGGCGTGATCGACGCGCACGCCGCCATCGTCGCGTTGCCGACTTCCGTCCTGGAAACCATCCGCCTCGCGCCGGAGCTGCCTGCAAAGCACGAGGCTGCTGCCGCGCTACCGCTCGGAAACGCGGAAAAGCTCTACTTTGCCCTCGAGGGCGCGGAGGAATTTCCCGCCGACTCCTCGGTGTTTCCGCGAACCGACAGCGCCGACATGGGATCGTACAATATGCGTCCGCGCGGGCAGCCGATCATGGAGTGTTATTTTGGCGGACCGTTGGCGCGCGGCCTGGCTGAAGCCGGCCCAGATGCGATGGCGGCCTACGCAAAGGACGAGATCGCCGGTGTCATGGGCGCCGCCTTTCCCGCGCGGCTGACGGCACTGCATGCGTCAGCCTGGGCCGTGGATGAGTTCGCGCTAGGCTCGTACTCCTACGCTAAGCCCGCGTGCGCGGAGCTGCGTCAGGTGTTAGCGGCGCCTGCGCCGCCGCTCTTCTTTGCGGGCGAGGCGTGCTCGAAGCATCGCTACTCCACCGCGCACGGCGCTTTTGAAACCGGATGGGCGGCCGCCGAAGACGCTATCGCCTTCGTTCAGCGCTCAATGCCGACGGGGTAGAGCAGATAGCGGTCGTCCATGTAGGGCGAGCGCGCGTAGAACCAGCCTAGCCGCGCATCTGGGTCGGCGGCAAAGGCCGGATCGGATGCGAGCTTAGCCTCGAACTCAGCACGCAATTGCGGGTTATGCGCGAGTTGATCGTCCGCCCATGGCGCCAGAGCGTAGCCTTCGATGTACTCGACGCGTTGCAAAATCTCGTTGAAGAAGCCCCAAGCGAACAGCGAGTCTTCGCTCTGCGGTTCGAGCATGACCACGGCGAGATCGCCGAGCGGCTGATCTGTCGGCACGCGAATGGAGCCGGCAGGCAGCCATTCCTGACGCTGAAGATGCGTGGGCGCGCCGGACGTCACACGCGTGCGGCCCTCGGCGGGCGTGGCGTCCGCATGCGCGTCGGGCAGGCGCAACATATCGACGGCGACAGTCCGCGCTTCGGTGATCGTTTCGAACTGGATGCCTTGCCGGCGCAAAGTCTCGATGACGTCGGGTTTTGTCGCCGGCACCCAATACACGCGCGGGCGCTGCAGCGCAATCGTGGATTCGACGCCGTATTGCGGCGCCTGTGTCGCCGCCGCCGCGCGCCCAAGCCAACGCGTTTCCGGCGCGCCGGACGAGGCCGAATTGAACTGTTCGCGCGCAATAGGCAGGAATTCGCGCTGACGCACCGGATGATCGGTTTGCCGCCAGCCCACCGGAAGTGTCGCCGGCCGCGCCCGCTGATCGGCGGCAATTGCCGCGCGCAATTGCTGACCGTGTTCTGCCAGCAAGCGGATGCTTTGTTCTATCAGAACGTACGTGCCGAGCACGCGCTGGCGGAACGGTTTCAGCGAGTGATTTTCGATGAGGATCGACGGCATGTGGATCATGTCGCCGTAAGCTTGGCTGTAGCGCGGCGTAAACGCGTAGCCGAGCAGCCCTTCGTCAATGTTGCGGTCGTTGTGCGCGAATACGAGGTCGCCGGGGATGTGCCCGGCATGCCGCAGCGCGGCGTCAACGCTGGTGCGATAATTGGTTTCGAGCCAACGCGCGATGTGCGGAGACGCGCTATAGTCGCCGTGTTCGCCCATGAATGTGTAAGTGATGTCGTACTGATAATCCATGCCGTCAGTGACGTGCACGTCGAGATAGAGGTCAGGGTGCACACGGTGAAGCAGCGCGGCGAGCGCGCGCATTTCCGGCGCATCCATCTTCACGTAGTCGCGATTCAGATTGAGGTTTTGCGCCGTGTTGCGCCAGCCCATGTTTGCCGGACCGCGCTGGTTCGGGCGATTGAACGGTCCCGCGCGTTCGTGGCCATCGATATTGAAGATCGGAATGAAGACGATGTTGACGCGATCCAGCAGCGCGCGCTTCGAACCAAAGCAAATATCGCGCAGCAACATCATGCCGGCTTCTTTGCCGTCGATTTCGCCGGGATGGATGCCGGCTTGGATCAGTAGCGTCGGCTTATGCGCATCGAAGTGCTCGCCGTCCGCGCTTGCAAAGACGGCCAGCAAGTCGCGGCCTTGCGCAGTGCGGCCAAAGGTTTCCATGTGGACAAGCGGCGAGGCGGCGTCCAACCGTTCGAGCCAGGCGCGCGTGGCTTCATAGTTCGGCGTGTCGACGAAGCCGTTTTGTTCGGTGGGTGTGATCCAGGGATTGTCGGCGCCCACGATCAGGCTTTCGCTCGCGCCATGCCACGCGGGCGCCGGCGGCAGCGGCGCCGCGCTGAATTGTGCTGTCATGAGAATTGCTCCGAGTACGTGGGCGGCGTTCATCCCGGGTCGCCGTCACCGCGCGCGTAACCAACGATAGCGGCGCGCACGAAGTCATCAAAATTGATGCTGTCGAGAGACAATGGATGCGGCGCCCATGGCGGACCGTCGAGCATTTGCACCGTGATGTCCGGATATTTGCCGTTGCTCTTCCTGCGCCGCGTCAATGCATGTTCGGCTTCGGTGACAACCCATTCCGATTTTGACGCCGATTTCGACCAGCACAAATGAAACAGATCGGCTTTGTCGATTTCCTTGCGCAGCCGCGGCGACCATTCCTCGCCCGACTTCAGCGACGAACGATCCCAGAAGTACGAGATGCCCGCGGCCGCGTAGGCGGTAGCGATGGTCGAGACCGTCTCGCGATCCTGGCTGGAATAAGACAGGAAGACGTGTTTGTGGCGCTTCAGCTTGAGCCGCTCGTCCGCAGCGGCTTTCTTCGACGGCCCGGAAATCCGACGGGTAAAAGCGATGACCCCGACCTGTGCGTCGCCGACGAACACGCGCGCAAGGATCACGGCTTGCTTCACGTCGGTCTCGGCTTCGAGCGTGAAGGAGAAGTCGATAGGCTCGCCGTTCCAAACGCGCCGCTGCAAGGCGCCGTCGCAGCTCGCGCCACGGACGTCCAGCGAAACGCCCACGCTCTCACCAACCGCCACATCGCCGACGCGCACGCCCTGTGGCGCGGCTTCAGCGCGCGGGTCCATCTTCTTGGCGGTCTTCATGACCTCCTTCAGTTGATGCGGCTGATGAATAACGACGCGCAGCAATTCCGGCGCATCGCGCCGCAGCTTCTTCGGAGCGAACGCGCTGGCATCCGCTGTGTATGACGCCGCTGCGCCGCGGCGGCCGGCTTCGAAGCCGGATTGGCCGAATTCGCCGCGCGACCGCGCGGGTCCGCTGCCATAGCTGTTTGACTGCATTGGCGCCGGCGCCGGGGCGGCCTGGAGCAGCGGCGGCTCGGCGGATTGCTCGGCTGCGGATTCTTTCCAGGCAGGCGTCGGCTCGATCTCCAGCGCCTCCGAGGCCGGTTCTGCTGTCGCGGGAGCCTCAAGTGACACGTCTTCCTGCAACGCAGCTGGAGGTTCGCCGCCAAATTCTTCCGGTGGGTCGACACGCAAAGGAGGCATCGGCGGCGGCGGCTCTGCGGCCTCCGTCGTCGCGACCGCGTCCGCGGGCTCTTCCAATATCTCCGCAGGCGCGTCGAGCGGCGCGTCGTCCACAGAGCTGTGCTGCGGCTCGATGGTGATGCCGCGCACACGGTCATCCTCTATCGTCGGCGGCGGCGCGAACTCGGGCTCCGTCACAGGTTCGATGTGTTCATGCGCGGGTGCGGCCTGATGCTCGGCAATCGCCGGCGGCGCCTGCGGTATCTGCTCGGGCGCTGACGGCGGCAGCGGCGCGGCGTGCACAGGTTCTTGCGGCGCAGGCGCCATCGGCGCCGCACGGCGGCGTGTCAGCTCGTGAGCGCGCCGCAGCGCTTCCTCGATCGGCATCGCCGGCCAGCTCGGCGGAAAGAAGCCGAACATCGTCGGCGCCTGTGGGTCGACGATTATCAGCTGCGCGCGCGGCAGCTGCATCGAGAGCTTCTGCACCAGCGCGAAGAAGCCGGCGTCGCGTGTGCCCGCGGCGCTGAGCAGGATTCCAACGTTGGCGGCGTTGGTGAGCATGGGGATCGCGCCGTCGCCAACTGCGGCGAGTTCGAGCACGTCAAGTTCGAAGCCTTCGCCCAGTTCGCGCGCCGTCGCGAGATCAGCCCGTGCCGCGACCAGGTAGCCGTTCGACATTGGTCCCCCTCAAAACCGGAGGATACGGCGGGGGCGCACGGCCCGGCAAGCCGATAGCCTGCGGCGCGAGGAGGTTTCGCGCGCCCGCCGAGTTGTTCTAAGCTCTGCCAAGGAGTTTCCACATGCGCATCGCCGTCGTCGCCGCAGTTTTGTCCCTGGCTGCCTGTGCGTCTCCATGTCCGACGCCGGAGACTGCGCCCACGAGCGCGAGTTTCGCGTGTGACGACGGATCGACCATGCATGTCACTTTCACGCATGCGCCTGAGCGCGCCCTGGTCGAGCAGGAAGGCTACATCGCGCTCAACCTGCCCGCGCGCATCGTCGGCAGCGGTTTCCGCTACTCAGATGGCGCAGCTGAACTGAAAGGGCGCACCAGCGAGGCGCATTGGACCCGCCCAGGCGCCGTGGAAACCATCTGTCGCGAAGTTCAGGCGCCGCTCGCGCCGTCGGGGAGCTAGTTCCCGCCACATTTTGTGCCGATTGCAGCGCGAACTTACCGTCAAACAAAACGGAGATTCGTGAATGCGTATCAAGGTGCTTTGCTTCGTCGTCGCTGCGGCGGTCGCTTTACCCGCATGTGAAACCGTGAGCGACGGCTACGGCGGTACGCGTACCCAGCTTTCTGGGTGTGGCCGCAATGCGCTGATCGGAGCGGCGATCGGCGGCCTCATTGGCGGCACGCAAGGCCATCGCAATGATCACCCGGAAAACGCGGCGCTGGGTGCGGCGATTGGTGGCGCAGGCACGTACGGCGTGTGCAAGTTGCTCTCCGCGCAAGAGGAGCAGCGCGTTCAAAGCGCGTACTACCAATCGCTCAATAGCGGGCAAGGCGTCAGCGATAGCTGGCAAATGGATCAGGGCGGAACGCGCTCGCTTTCGGTCGCGCAACCGAGCGCAGCGGAAGGCTATGGCGGTGAGTGCCGCCGCGTGACCGCCACGATCAGCGATCCGGCCAACGGCACACAGCAATTGCCGCCGGAAACGTTCTGCCGCAACGCCAATGGCGCATGGACGCCGGCTTAAACGCCGCTGACGAGTGAAATGCGAAACCGGCGGCTTTCGGGCCGCCGGTTTTGTTTTGACTAGGCTTTGCCGTTTTTCATTTGCTTCATCAGTTGCGCCTTGCGTTGCTGCAACTGCTCGCCGAGTTCGTCCAGATCGAGGTCAGTCTTCTTGGCCTGCGCGAACATGCCGTCGCGGCCTTCTTCTTCCTTGACGTGGTGTCTGATCATTTCGCCAAGCACATGAACCTGTGCATCAAAATGATCGCCGCCCGCCTTGTTGGCTTCGATCTCGGCGATCAGTTTCTTGGCGCCGTCATGCTCCACGTCCGCTTCGTCCATGTCGTCGGACTCGACGCCGGCCTCGCGGCACGCTGGATAGAAAATCTCTTCTTCGATCTGCGTGTGAACTTTGAGCGCGGTGCAGATTTGGTTCGCTAGCTTTTGCTTCTTCGATCCGCTCTTGGCTTTTTCGAAATCGTCGAACCAGCCTTCGACTTCGCGGTGATCGGCTTTGAGCAACGCAATCGCGTCGGGCGCCGATTGGGAGGTGGATTTGCGGGTGCGGGTTTCAGTCTGCGCGGTGGGCATCGGCGGTGTCCTTGAGAGGGTGTGGCGGGATAACCGCGCCACGCCACGCCGGTTCCGCGACAAGCACGATCAGCTCAGCGCCGCCTGCAAAACGCGATCGGCGCCAGCGGCAATGTCACCCGCCGTAGGCGCAACGGCGATGTCCGGCGTGAGCCCCGCATCTGGCTTGGGCGTCGGCGCAAAGCGGCCGATCAACGGCAGGTCCGCTTCGAGGTTCGAGGCAGGCAGGCGGACGAAGAAGAACGCACCGCCATTGATGCCGCGCTGATTGCCGCCGGTCGGTTCGCCGATGAGTTTGCCGAGCCGGTTCTGTTGCACCAATTGCGCGAATTGAAACGTTGCCGACGAATTCTCGGCGTCGATCAGCACCACCAGTTCGCCGCTGAAGCGTGGTCCCTTCGGCGCGATGGCCCCATCGCCGTCGTCGCTCCGCAAGCGGTACCAGCCATCTCCGATCGGTTGTGCGTCATCGCCCCAATCGCGGAAGGAATTGTCCCACGTGTCCAGGTACGCATTGAGCCGCGCCGGCGTTTGCCGGTAGCGCACGCGCCGTTCGCTTGTCTCAAGCGAGAGCGGCGCATCGATACAGCGCGCGAGGATTTCGTTGCCGCAGTCCAGCCCGCCCTCGTTGCCGCGCACGTCGACAATCAGCTTGGTCACGCCGCGCGCTGCAAACGCGCCGAAGCTCGCGTCCAGAAATCCGCGCCAATCCCAGTGACTATCGTAGAGCGCCCAGCTTGGCATGGTGAGCAGGGCGGTCTGCGCCGACGGGTAAGTGACGGTCCAGTTTGGCGCGTCGCTATTCTCATCGGCGCGCATGGCGGCGCGTCGCGACGGCAAGTCGATGGCGGCAACGTCGAATGTCGAGACTTGGCCGCCCGCGTGCCGCGCGCGGAGATGAAATGCAGGGCGCGGCCGAAACAACAAGCCGTAGAAAATGTCGAACGTTTCGTACGCGTCGTAGCCGCGAACCTCCAGCAGCGCACGCCGCTTGGAGTCATTGCTGCCGTCAGCGCGCGCAAACGGCATCAGCGCATGCAAAATGCTCGCGCTGGAACGTCCATCGATGGAAACGATCTCCGTTCCCGGCGCCAACCGCGCGTCGCTTGACTGGTTGCGCAACACGATCATGCGTCCATCCAGCCACGCAAACTGAAACGGCAACAGCGGCAAGCGGTCGAACAATTCCTGCTTCACCGCGCTCTTTTGGTTGTAGAAGTTCGCGTAGGTGTGGCCGCAGCGTATGGCGGCGAGAAAGCGTGAGAGCGACAGATATGCTGCGCTGCGCGTTTGATCGCGCGACCATGCCTGCGCCAGCGCGTCGAACCGATGCGCCATCTGGCGCGGCGTGTTGTAGCGATAGAGGCCGGGATGCAGCGTTTCGTAGGCGTTGCGCAGGATGGCGACGTCGCCGCGGAGATCCGCCCCGCGTAGAGCTGAACTCGCCCACGCCGCCGGCGCCAATCCGCACGCCGCTGCGCCGCCCAGCACCGCCCGCCGTGTCCACATTTGCCCGCTCTCCGTGTTTTCAGCGGCTAGTACGGACAGTTTCAGGGCTTGGATCGCCTCGACGCGCGCGTTCGACGTCGCTATATCCGCGCTTCGATTTCCCAGCAAAGACTTGAGAAGCACCCATGGCGGCCCAGCCGGCACAATACATTTTCACGATGCAAGGTCTGACCAAGGCCTATCCGGGCGGCAAGAAGGTGTTCGAGAACATCTGGCTGTCGTTTTTTCCGGACGCGAAGATCGGCGTCGTCGGCGTCAACGGCTCCGGTAAGTCCACGCTAATGAAGATCATGGCGGGGCTGGACAAGGACTTCACCGGTGAAGCCTTCGCCATGGCCGGCGCCAAGATGGGCTATCTGCAGCAAGAGCCGCAGCTCGATGCGGCGATGAACGTGCGCGAGAACGTTGAATCGTGGTGCGCCGAGAAGCAGCTGGTCACGCGGTTCAACGAAGTGTCGATGGCCGTGGGTGAGAACTACACCGACGAACTCATGGAGGAGATGACCAAGCTGCAAGAGCAGATCGACGCCGCCGACGCCTGGGACATCGACAGCAAGATCGATATGGCGATGGATGCGTTGCGCTGCCCGCCGGACGATGCCGGCGTCGAAAAGCTCTCTGGCGGTGAACGCCGCCGCGTGGCGCTCTGCCGACTCCTGCTGTCGAAGCCCGATATGCTGCTGCTGGACGAACCGACCAACCACCTCGACGCCGAAAGCGTCGCCTGGCTGCAGCACCATCTCGAAAACTTCCCGGGTTGCGTCATCCTGGTGACGCACGATCGCTACTTCCTCGATCAAGTGACGAAGTGGACGCTTGAACTCGATCGCGGCAAGGGCATTCCCTACGAAGGCAATTATTCGGCGTGGCTGGAGGCCAAGGCCAAGCGCACCGCGCAAGAAGAGCGCGAGTCCGAAGGCCGCGCCAAAGTCATGTCGCGCGAACTGGAATGGGTGCGGCAATCTCCGAAGGCGCGCCAAGCCAAATCCAAGGCGCGCTTGTCGCGCTATGAAGAAATGGCCGCGCAAGCCGAGCGCGAGAAGCAGACCTTCGCGACCATCCAAATTCCGCCGGGGCCGCGCCTCGGTCAGAACGTCATCGAATTCGAAGGCTTAAAAAAAGGCTTCGGCGAAAAACTTTTGATCGACGGTCTCACGTTCAAACTGCCGCCTGGCGGCATCGTTGGCGTCATCGGCCCCAACGGCGCAGGCAAGTCCACGCTCTTCCGTATGATCACGGGGCAGGAAAAGCCTGACGCCGGCGAGATCACGGTCGGTGACTCGGTGAAGCTCGGCTTCGTTGATCAATCGCGCGACGCGCTCGACGACAAAAAGTCGATCTGGGAAGAAATCTCCGGCGGTCTCGACGTGCTCGTCGTTGGCAATCGCGAAATTCCTTCGCGCGCCTACGTGTCGAGCTTCAATTTCAAGGGCGCGGATCAGCAGAAGAAAGTCGGACAGCTCTCAGGCGGTGAACGCAATCGCGTGCACTTGGCCAAGACGCTGCTCACCGGCGCCAACGTGCTGCTCTTGGACGAACCGACCAACGACCTGGACGTTGAAACGCTGCAATCGCTGGAAGCCGCGCTCGAGGATTTCGCCGGCTGCGCCGTGGTCATCAGTCACGACCGCTGGTTCTTGAACCGCTTGGCCACGCACATCCTGGCGTTTGAAGGCGACAGCCACGTGGAATGGTTCGAAGGCGACTTCGACAGCTATGAAGAAGACAAAAAGCGCCGCCTCGGCGTGACCGAAATCATCCCAAGCCGTGTGAAGTTCCAGAAGTTCGCGCGGTAGCGATCCTAAAATCCGCGCAGCGTGGCGATTTCGGCGAGTGGCGCGCGTTCTTGACGAACGCTGTTAACCGGCGCGCTTGAGTCCGCATGTCCGAGCGCGACGCCACAAAAGATCAAATAATTTTCCGGCATGTCGAGAAAGGCGTGGACCGTCTTCGACCAGAACGACCACGACGCAAGCGGCGCTGTGTCGAGTCCATTTTCCGTTGCGGCCAACATCAGCGACTGCAGGAATATGCCGAGGTCAGCCCATTGGCCCTGCAGCATGTTGCGCTCAATGGCAATGATCATGCCGACAGGGGCGCCGAAGAAGCGAAAGTTTGCCGTGATTTGTTTGTTGCGCGCCTCATAGTCGTCGTGTGCGATGTTGAGCGAGCGATACCATCTCTCGCCGTTTTGGAAGCGCCGCGTGAGATAGGGTTCCTGCAAATCGGGCGGATAGATTTCGTAGTCGGGCGGACCCTCGAAAATCTGACCAGCATCGATCTTTGCGCCGACGATCAATTTCAGTTTTTCAAGCTGTGTGCCGGCAAGCGCCCAGACGCGCCAAGGTTGGATATTTCCTGACGATGGCGCGCGCCCGGCCAGCGTCAGAATGCGCTCCACGGTTTCGCGCGACACTGGCGTGTCAAGGAATGCGCGGCATGTGAACCGCTGACACAATGCGTCGGACACGTTCATCAAGCCGCTCCTTGGCCACGCCAATGTCTAGCGGAGCCAGGACGCAGCTAAGTTGCGCGAGCGCAAATGGTGAAGGAGCGGTCGTGACGGTCAGCGCAGCGGCTGATCCGTATCTCGGCCAATTTCGCGCACGTCGACGTTGTCGGCCCATTTGAGGAAACTTGGCGTGCCGTGACCGCCGCCCATGCTCGCAACTCCAGCCGCCACGATCTCGCGCATCAGTTCGAGCGAGCGCGACCTATTGAGCCCAGAATAGGTCTCCACCACATTGAGGGAAGTCTCACGCATATTGAGCTTCAAGGCGGCCAAGTGATCCAAAAACGGCTTTGCCGCCGGCTCCTTCAAGCGCAGCCGATAGATGCTTTCTCTTTGTGCGTCCGTAAGCGCCACCGGTGACCTCCCCAGGCTTCGTCGTTAACCATCTTTAGCAACTCACGAGCGCCGGGTTCAATTGGTTTCGAACCGGGTTCAATGTGATCAAGAACACGAGGCGAGCCGGAGTTCGACATGGCCTTTGAGTACTTCGTCACGGCGCAAGATCAGGTTTACGAGCGCGTGCGTGCCGAGCTGCGGGCGGGTCGCAAGCAAAGCCATTGGATGTGGTTCATCTTTCCGCAGTTGTCGGGGTTGGGTCACAGCGACATGGCGGCGAGGTTCGCCATCGCCGGCGTCGAAGAAGCGCGCGAATATGCGAAGCATCAGATCGTTGGGCCACGGCTCCGCGAATGCGTGACGTTCACAAATGCGCACAAGAACCGCCGTGCGCATCTCATCTTCGGTTCACCCGACGATTTGAAGTTTCGCTCGTGCCTCACGCTATTCTGGCTGGCGAGCGAGGCGCCGCTTTTCCGTGAGGGCTTGGATCAGTTCTACGATGGCGAACTTGATCCGATGACGGTGCAGCTTATCGGCTGACCGCGCGCGTTCGCAATGTATGCATCGAGCGCCAAGCGTGTCGAAAGTGCTCCGCGAAACGGCGATAGAACGGTGCCTTTTCCAGCAAAAAGCCGAAACGTGAAAGTTGGAGCGCGCGCCTCCCGGCGCGCATTCACACAAGATGATCAAGCATTTCCGCTATGCGCGCCGGAGGCGCGCGCTCCAACTTGCCAACAATCAATCCGACCGCTCCAAACCTCGGCGCACAATCACCCCATCGTTCCGCACGAAGAGCAGTTGGCCATGTTCACCCGATGCGACGAACGAGGTGATTGAACGCGAAGCGCTTTGGATTTTCTTCCCCCGCGTGCGGGGGAAGTGGCGAGTGAAGCGAGCCGAAGGGGGAAACTCCATCAGCCAGCTTCCCCGCAAAGTCCGAAGCGCCAAGCCCGCAAGCAGGCTTTTCTGAAGCTAAGGGCGGGAGATCGTGGACTGGTGCGAACACATCAGCCAGCGCGTCAGCGGCGTATCGAACACAGGCGCTAAAACCGCCACAGGTCGTGCTGCTGCACAACAATCACGGGACGCGGATCATTCGCGTTACACGCGCCGTAAGGCGCAACTTACTCAACGCGGTTGATCCGCGTCCCGCTCTTCGAATTTCGTGCGGCGGCACAACAAGGCTGACGCACGCCCTCGTGAAAGGAGATCGCTAGCCGCGCGCCCGTCCGATGTACGCATCGATTACGCGCCCAAGCACCGTCATCGGCACGTTGCCGCCGGTGACCACCGCATCGTTGAATGCGGCGAAATCGTATTTGTCGCCGAGCTCTGCCTTCGCTCGATCGCGCAGCGTGTTGATCGTCGAGTGGCCGACCTTGTACCCGCACGCTTGCCCCGGCCATGAGCAATAGCGGTCGACCTCGCTTTGCACTTCGCCGGGATTGTCGCCGTTTTGAGTGACGAAGAAGTCGACACCCTGCGCGCGGGTCCAATGTTTGGCGTGAATGCCGGTGTCGACCACGAGGCGGCAGGCGCGGAACGCCAACGATTGCAGATAGCCCAAGCGGCCCGCGGGAAAATCGTCGTACACGCCAAGTTCGTCGGCCAATTGCTGCGCGTAAAGCGCCCAGCCTTCGCTGTAGGCATTGAACGCCAGCAGCGAGCGGATGAGCGGCTGATGGAAAGTGTACTCGCCCTGCCAGACGTGGCCGGGAATGGATTCGTGATAGGTGAGGTCGGGCAGATCGAATTTGCGGTGCAAATCCGGCGTGCGGAGATTGATCCAGAAATGCCCAGGCTCGCGCCCATCGATGGTGCCCGCGCCGCCATATGCGCCCGGTGCGCCAGCCTCCACGTCCGGCGAAATGCGGACCACTTCAAGATAGCCGCGCACCATGGTGTGAAACGCGCGCGGCAGGCGGGCGCGGATGTCGGTGAGCTTCTCCTGGATGAACGCCATGATCTCCGCGCGGCCCGCGTCGCCGTCGGCGAATTTGTAGCGCGGGTCGTTGGCCAGCGCCGTCATGCGCGCGCCGACGCTGCCGTCAGTATAGCCAAGCGATTTCAGGATCGGATCCATGCGCCCGTGCAGTTCGCGCAGCTGGTCGAGGCCCATTTGATGTACTTCGTCCGGTGTCATCGTCGTCGTGGTGCCGGCGCGCAGCGCCCAGGCGTAGTATTCGTCGCCGCGCGGCAGCTTCCACACCCCGGCATCGCTCGCCGCTCGCGGTTGCAGCGATTCCAGCATGGCGATCTGCCGGTCGAGCGCCGGCGCGATCTGTGTCGCGGCGATGTGCGCGGCATCCGCAGCGTAGCGCGCCGGCAGATGCGCTCTGTCCGCGCGTGTCGCCAACGAACTTACGATACCCCACTGCGCGACCGGCGCAGCGCGGCTGGTGCGCAATTGGTTCAATGTCTTCGCCAACAAAAAGTCCGGCAGCACCACCCCGCGCGCCGCGTCCGCACGCACCCGCACGGTCTCGCCGTCCAGTTGGCGCGCGTAAGCCTCCATGCGCGCAAGGTAAGCGTCGGCGTCCGCGGCAGCGTTGATCGAATGGCTGGAGTCGAGGAACGATGGAATCTCAACAAACGCGCCGACATTCTGCGCCACCGCATACGGTGTATTCCGATACGACCAATTGTTGTTGAGCACGGCCACATCGCCGTACGGAAACTCAAAACCGCCCGCGGCAAGTTCGTACGACGTGCGCACCACATCGACGTCGAGCTTCTTCTCGGCGCTCAGCCCGTCCGTGTTGAGCCGCCCCAATTGCGCCAGCGTCGCGCGCACGTGACCGCGGATGGCGCCTTGCCCAGATGCGGAGCGGTTTTCGAGTTTGCCGCGCAGCCGCGTGCGCGCATCCTTGTCCACGCCCGCGCTGGTGGCGCTCTCGGGATAGTCGCTCAGCAATTGTTCGGTGATCCGCGCCAACAGCGCATCGGCGGCGGCGTCCGGCGATTGCGCCGCGGTGGCCGGCAGCGCCTGTAGCGCCAAGGCGGCGGCGCCGCTCTGCAGCATGGCGCGACGATCGACAGTCATGAGTGCTCCCAAACGGATGTCGGTCTGCGATGGGAGGGCAGGCCGTGGCGGTCAAGAGCCAAACGATGGGAAGCGCAGATGAAACGGCCGCGTGCGCCTCGGTGCATGCGGCCGTCCAAGAGTAATGGGAGATCAGCCCCGCTGATCTTCCGGCGGCAGCCGGAAAACCACGCGCAAGTTGAGTGGCGCGCCGATGGCGTTGCTACCGTCGGCAAATTGCGGTGCATGGCGGAACGTGCCCGCCACACGCAGCGCTGCGTTGCCGAACCCGCGCGTTTGCGAAACCGGCGCGCAATCGAGCGCACCATCCTTTTGCACCGTGCAGTGGAGGCTCGCTTCGCCTTCGCGGCCTTGTTCTTGAGCCGCTACCGGATAGAGCGCCGAAAGCCGCCGTGCGCTCGGCACACGTGTCCAGGTTGGGCGCGGCGGTGCGTTGACAATGATGTTTTCGTCTTCGGCGTCTGCTGTTGTCGCGCTCGCCGGCGTGATGCCGATTGTCTCTTCGTGCACTGTGTTACGTGACGCGTGGTGCGTTGAAGTTGCGCGCAGCGTTGACGCGGGCGCCACGCTTTCGCTCGGCGATGCTGGTGTCTCGATGCTCGGTGTTTGCAGCGACGGGAGCGGCCCCGCGTGCTGCGTGTCCGCGTAAGGGTCGTTGTATGCCGTCTGCGTTTGCGGCGTTGTGCTCGGCGCACTGTTCTTCCACGCGACATAGCCCGCGCCGCCAAGCACGACCGCCACCAGCCCGCCGAGTAACCATTTTCCGGCGCTGCCGCCTCTGCGTGCATGAACTGTCGTTGCGCGCGCGACGCTGTCGTCATCGTGAGACGAGTGATTGCTCAAATTGACCTCCCAGTGAATTGGGGTAACCCGCACCGCCCGCAAACGCCTACCGGCGCAAAGCTGTTCCGCGCGTGACCAAGGTCACTTGCTTCGTCGTTCTCAGGTCCAACGTGCCGCTTAGCGTGTCAGCAAATCCATCAGCAGCCCGTAGTCGTTGTCCATCAGGCCGTTGCGGCGCGCACGCTGCACGGCATCGCGGCCGGCTTGAGCCGTGCGTGGCGCCCAGGACGCGAGCGCCTCGCAGCGTGAAGCCGATGGCCGTGGCCGCTGCGACACCGCCATGGTTGCAAGCTGTGCTACGAAACGGCCAACGCCTTCACGCACTTCGCGCTGACCGCCGCCGCTTGCAGCTGCGTTCATCGCGCCAATGTCCAATGCGCCAACTAGGCCCGCATCGACGACCTTTCGCGCCGGCACGCCGCACGCGAAGCTGTCGCCAAGCGCGTCCGACCAGCGATTGGTGGCCTCATCCACTTGTGCCTGGTTCGGACGTCCTGCCATCAGCGCGCCAAACGCGCCACGGCTCGCAGCGTCGGCGTAGTGGGGCATCGGCAAGTCGCTGGGCACGGTGGCGCAGGCGCCGAGCGTGGCGATTGCAAGAAAGACGAGGCGGCGCATGAGTGATCCTTAGTCCTGGCAGCGAAGGCGAAAGCGCGCGCAGATTGTGTGCCAAGTGCGGCCGTTCGCAACGCTGTTGAGCGGCGCAAACCCGCGGCGCGTGCGTCTCCTTACAGGGAAGACACGCGGCAAAATCTGCCGGGCGTGCGGCCGCAACGCACATGAACTCGTTCCGCGCCACCTCTGGTTTTTCTGCATGACGGCGCCGCGCGTGGCGTGATTTTTGCGCCGCTTGTCGCGTGAGGCTTTGGAATTCAACGGTTTCTCGCGCACGCCTCGCACGCGATTTCGTTCATGCAACGATGCAGCGCTGATTCTGTGCATAACCCCCAAATCAGTTCATGATTTTCCCTGAGTTTCATTGCGCCTCCGATACGCGCAATGAGGGCGGGAGACGAAGGATCATGCGCAAATACGCCGCGCTGCATGCTCATTTGAACCGGCGACGGGGCCGGCCGGAAATGCTGACCTTCGAGGACATCGAAAGCATCATCGGCAAGCCACTGCCGGTCAGCGCGACCAAGCACCGCTCCTTCTGGGCCAACGATCATGCCGATCACCATTCCCACGCGCGGGCTTGGATGGGGGCCGGCTACCGGGTCGCCTATGTCGACCGTGAGGAAAAAGTGGTCCGCTTCGAGCGAACCCGATAGGGCGCACCGCCGCCGGCGCATCTAAACCGGCCCCAAATCGCATCTTTGAGCCAGCATGGGCGCGCGAGCGTCCGCGACCCCATGCGAAAATGGTTGCGCCGCCCCGGTTCCGGCTCTTGCCGAGCAAGGGGCGGGAGCGCGATCATGGATGGCAGGAGAGGGTTTCTATGCGTGGTTTGCCGGTTCGTGGCTTGGTCGTCCTCGCGGCGCTGTTGGCGTCCGCATGCGGCGTCGATGTGAAAACCAATGGCCATGGCGGTCCGTATTCGGTCGAGATCCGTCAAGTCGGCCAAACCTCGGTCTATGTTGTCAAAGGCCCTGGCGACAAAGTTGTCGCCGCGCGCGCCGGCGGTGGAGAGTCGGCGTTGTTGAACGCAGACCAATTGCAGCACGCACTCGCGGCAATGCCGACGCCAAAGCCGACAGCGGAACAGCAGGGTGGCGATCACGTGTCGATCCACGCGCCAGGCTTCGATCTCAACGTCCAAGGCGATGATGTACACGTCAATGACGGCCACACGAGCACGACTCACGTGTCCGCGGGCGGTGCGCACGTGGACGTCGACAGCGATGACGACAACGACCACGACGCCGATCACTCCGGCAATGGCCATGTGTCCATGAACATCGGCGGTTTCGGCATGCACGTCGATGCCGACGAAGGCGGCCCCGGTCATGACGACGATCGCGCGCAAGTTACGCTGAGCGGCATGAGCGCACACGATGTGCGCCACTTCATCCGCGAACAGGACGACTTGTCGTCTGACGTGCAAAACCAAATGATCGCCGCGCTCAATCTGCCGGCAGACGCCGCTGGCGATGACGACGGCGACGATAACGACGACAATCACCACCTCGCCGGCGGCCCCGACGACAAGGGCAAAAAGCCCAACAAGTAAGACATAGACTGTTGGAACCAGCGCTTGACGCTTGCGCGTCGGCGCTGGTTTTCGTCATCTGGCGCATCGGATTCGGGGAGCCCCATGCGCCTGTTGGCCCGCGCGTTTACCGCGCTTTGCTTCGGAATTTTTGCGTTCTCGTCCACGCCGGCGGCCTTCAGCGCGGAAGGCATGTGGACGTTCGATAATTTCCCTGCCGAAAGAATGCGCGAGGAATTGGGCTGGGCGCCGGATCAGGCGTGGCTTGACCGCGTCATGCGCGGCACCGCCCGGATGCCGGGTTGTTCTGCCTCGAACGTCAGCGCGCAGGGTCTGGTGATGACCAATCATCACTGCGTCATTGGCTGCGTGCAGTCGCTGTCGACGGCTGACGCCAACTATCTCGACACCGGTTTCATGGCGCGCGCCCGCGAGGAGGAGCGTCGTTGCCCGGGCATGTTTGTGCAGGTGCTGACGCAAATTGCCGATGTCACCGATCGCATCAATGCGGCTGCGGATGGCGTGCCGCCGGAAGGTTTTGCGCATGCGCGCGATGCCGAGGTGGCGCAGCTGCAAGGCGCATGCACCTCTGGCAACCAGCGCTGCGAAGTGGTGACGCTTTATCAGGGTGGCCGCTACGCGCTCTATACGTATCGCCGCTACGATGACGTGCGCCTCGTCTTTGCGCCCGAGCATCAGGCAGCCGCGTTTGGCGGCGATCCCGACAATTTCAATTTTCCGCGCTACGACGCGGACTTTTCTTTCGTGCGTCTTTACGAAAACGGCGCACCCGCCGCGACGCCCGGCCATTTGTCGATGCGTTTCACGCCGCTCACCGAAAATGAGATCGTGCTGATTGCGGGCAATCCCGGCGCTACCCAGCGTCTGAAGACCGCGGCTGAGCTCACGTTCGAGCGCGATGTTGATTTGCCGTGGCGGGTGACGACACTCACCGCGTTGCGGAGCAAGCTGCATGCGTACGCAGGGCAAGGGCCGAACCAAGCGCGCGTCGCCTCGAATACGATCCAAAGCGTCGAGAACGCGCTAAAGGCGAGCATCGGCCGGCGTGATGCGCTTGCAAGCACCGAAGGCTTCGCCCGTATCACCGCGCGCGAAGCCGATCTGCAGACGCGCGTGCACCGTGACCGCGCTGCGACGCGCGAGATTGGCTCAGCTTGGCAGGATGTCGCCGCCGCGGAGCTTGCCTACCGCCGTATCTTCTATCGGTTCCAATATTTGGAGCTCCGCGCGGGCGAGCGCTCTGATCTTTTCTCCTGGGCGCGCGACATCGTTCGCGCCGCTGCCGAACGCGACAAGCCGGATGCGCAGCGCCTTTCGCGCTACGCGGACTCGCGTCTTCCGGCGATCCAGCAAAGCGTGCTTGCCGATCGCCCGGTCCATGCCGATTTCGAGGAATTGGTGCTGACGGACTGGCTTGCCAATCTCAAGACTTATGTCGGCCCGACGACGCAACGCACTGTGCTGGGTGCGGAGACGCCGGCGGCGCTGGCGCACCGCTTGGCGCAGTCGCGGCTTGCGGATCCTACTTATCGTCAGCAGCTCTGGAGCGGCGGCGCGGCCGCGGTGGCGGCCTCCGACGACCCCATGATTGTATTTGTCCGCGCATGGGATGCGGACGCGCGGGCGTTGCGTGAGCGTTACTTGGAGGACGTCGAGGGCCCGGTGGAGCGCGCGCAGGAAAAGATCGCGCAGGCGCGTTTCCGTGCATTCGGCCAAACCCAGTACCCGGACGCCACGTTCAGCCCGCGTCTATCCTACGGGCGTGTCGAAGGCTGGACCGAGCCAGGCGGGCAGGTGGTGGGGCCGTTCACGCGCATTGGCGGCCTCTACGCCCGCGCAACCGTCGCGCCGCCCTACGATCTGGTGACAAGCTGGACCGCCGCGCGCGGGCGCCTCGATCCGAACACTGTCTTCGATATCGCCACTAGCACCGATGTCACTGGCGGAAACTCCGGCAGTCCGCTTTTGGACAAAGATGGAAACGTCGTCGGCGCGGTGTTCGACGGCAACATCCATTCGCTCGGCGGCGAGTTCTACTATGATGGCGCTCTCAACCGTACGGTCACCGTTGCATCGACGGCCATTGAAGCGTCTTTGCGCGATGTCTACGGCATGAACGCGTTGTTGGCGGAGCTACGCGGCGGCTAGCAGGCGCCTACTTCAAACCGCCCATCTTGCGGATTGCGCTCCACTCCGCCGCTGTCACCGGCTGCACTGAGAGGCGCGAGTTCTTCACCAGAACCATATCCGCCAGCTTCTTGTCCGCCTTGATTGTCGCCAACGTCACCGGTGTCTTCAGTGGCTCGACGTGCTTGAGGTCCACGCATACGAATGCCCCGGTCTTATCCGTGGGATCGACGTACGCTTCTTTCGCCACCTGCGAGACGCCAACGATCTCTTTGCCGTCGCCGGAATGGTAGAAGAAGACCAGGTCGCCCTTCCTCATGTTCTTCAGATGCGCTTTGGCTTGGTGATTGCGCACGCCAGTCCAGGCGTCGACGCCTTTCTTGACATGCTCATCCCAGGACCAAGTGTCAGGTTCGCTTTTGACCAGCCAGTAGCTCATGCCATTCCTCGTCGCGAAATCTCAGCAACACGTCTTGCTGCGGTTTTGCGTGCGAAAGCCTGTAACATCAAGCGTTAGGCGCGCGCTTCGAACACGAGATTGAACGGTGTCTCGGTGGCGCGGCGGAATTTTGAGAAGCCGGCTTCCTTGACCACCTTCTTCAAACGCGCCTCGCCAGCTTGCGCGCCAAGCCCTAAGCCAACCTCCTGGCTGCGCGAGGCTGGCGTGCACACCATGGTCGACGCGGCGTAGTAGATGCGGCCGACTGGGTTCAGGTTGTCTTTCAAATCGTCGTTCGCGAACGGCTCGACAATCATCCACGCGCCGTCGCCAGCCAGTGTTTCCTTCACGTGTTTGCCCGCGCCGACTGGATCGCCCATGTCGTGCAGGCAATCGAAAAACGCCACCAGGTCGTAGCTCTTCGCCGGAAAATCCTTGGCGCTCGCCTGCTGGAAGGTGATCCGCTTGGAAACGCCGGCGTCCTTCGCTTGCTCCTTGGCGCGCGCAATGGACGGCGCGTGATAGTCAAAACCGTAGAACTTCGACTTGGGATAGGCGAGGGCCATGAGGATCGTCGATGCGCCGTGGCCGCAGCCGACATCGGCGACGATCGCGCCCTTCTCCAGTTTCTGTTGCACGCCCTTGAGTGCGGGAATCCAACTCGACACCAAATTGGCGTTGTAGCCGGGGCGGAAGAAGCGCTCCGTGCCGCGGAAGAGGCAGTGCGAATGTTCGTGCCAGCCCACGCCTTTGCCGCTCTTGAAGGCTTCAGCGACCTTCGGCTCGTCGAGCCACATGCTTTGCGCGACTTCAAATGCGCCGGCGAAGAATGCTGGACCGCCTTCATCAGCAAAAGCGCAGCATTGTTCGGGGTTGAGTTTGAACTTCCTAGATTTCGGATTGTAGTCCACATAGCCGGCAGCCGCGTTCGCGGAGAGCCACTCGCGCAAATAGCGCTCGTTTAATCCGGTTTTATTGGCAAGATCTTCCGCCGTCACTGCTTTGCCGTCGCCCATGGCTTTATATATGCCGAGACGATCACCCAGCAGCACCAGCGCGCCCGACGCAATAGCGCCGAGATCGCCCACCAGACGTCCCATCAATGCGTTCAATTTTTCCGGATCAGGCGCCGCCATGCGAACCCCCTGCGCTCGGGCGTGAGCTAACGCCTCCTGCAAAAGATCGGCAAGGCGCCGCACACTCAAATCTTCAAAGTTTAGGTTCGCGTTTGAGGCAGTTTTCGCATTTGCAAAGCAGCGTTGCGCGCGTGATCTGGCACACCAAGTGTCACGTTGCGCGGGGCCGCGCCTTGATCTCGCTGCGAACCTCCGTCACTTTGCGCGGGCATGGATGCGGCGCTTGAAGCAGAAGGGCTGGTCAAGCGCTATGGCGCGCGGACGGCGGTCGAAGACTTGAGCTTCCAAGCGCCGCGAGGCGCGATCTATGGCGTGCTCGGCCCTAATGGCGCCGGAAAAAGTACAACTTTGCGCATGCTCGTCGGCGTGCTGCGGCCAACTGCGGGGCGCATCTCGTTGATGGGGGAGGCGCCGTCGCAACGCGTGTTGCGCCGTGTTGGCTATCTGCCGGAGGAGCGTGGCCTCTACCGGGCCATGAGTGCGCGCGCCGCGATCGCCTATTTTGCGCGCCTCAAAGGCGCCCGCCACGCGTTTCGTCGCGCCGATGCTTTGCTCGAAGAGCATGGGCTTGGAAAAGTGAAGGGCAAGAAGATCAAAACGCTGTCGAAGGGCATGGCGCAGAAAGTACAAGTGCTCGCTACGCTCGCGCACGATCCTGAGCTTATCATTCTCGATGAGCCGTTCTCTGGCCTTGATCCGGTGAACCAGCGCACCTTGGAGGATACGGTGCGCGCCCAAGCGGCAGCGGGCCGCACGATCCTGTTTTCAACCCATGTGATGGAGCACGCAGAACGCTTGTGTGATCGCATCTTATTGATCGCACAAGGACGCAAAGCTTTCGAAGGCACTGTACCAGAGGCGCTCGCACTCGCGCCCAGCATAGCGGTGCTGGAGACTGAGGGCGCCTTCGATCTGGCCGCGGCGCTAGCGCCGAAAGGTTTCACCATCGCCGCCGATGGGGCCGAGCATGGCAACCGCCGCTGGCGCGCGCATTTGAGCAACGGGACGACATCACGCCAATTGTTGGCCGCCTGCGTTGAGGCGGGGGCGCCGCTCTCGTTGTTCGAGCCCGCGCGTGCGAGCCTGCACGAAGCATTCGTTGCGCTCGTTGGCGACAAGGTTGCGGTGAGGGCGGAATGACCTCGCCGACCTTGCTTGTAGCACGCCGCGACTATTTCGCTTATGTCGGCGCTTGGGGTTTTTGGCTCTCGCTGATCACGGCGCCGCTGCTGATTGCCGTGTTGTTGTTCGGGCCGGTGTTGCTGGCGCACGCGGAGCCGCCGCGCGCGGTCGTTGTGCTCGCCGATCGCCCCGCGGACGCTGCATTGGTGACGCAAGCGTTCGAGGCGGATGCGCGCGATCGCGTCCGCGCTGAATATCTTGCCTATCTCAACACTGCCGCGCGTGCGTGGCAAGAGCCGGCGATCGCCGCGTTCGACGCCGCACCGACGCGTGAAACCGCAAACGCAGCGTTGCGCGCCTACATCGCGGGGCATGCGCCGCAGGCGTTACAGTCTCTGCCGCATCCGTCGCCGCGCTATCTCGTCTTGCCGCCGCCTGCGCACAGCATAGACGGTGTAAAGCCGTACCTGGACGGCAGGGCGATGTTGCCCAGCGGCGGCGTCCTCTATGGCGCGCTGAACATTCGCCGCGTCGCTGGCGCGCCGTCCATTGAGTATTGGAGCGTCAACCTTTCGCGCCTTGAGCCGGAGGTGATCGCCAGGGACGCGATGCGCTTGCAGATGCAGCGTGAGGCGCTTGCCGCTCGCGGCCTCGATCCTCGCGAAGCGGATCGCCTCAATGGTTTCGACCCTCCGGCGGAGCAGTTCGATCCGCGTCCCAGCGCGGGGCGGGGGCAAGTCACGCTGCGCCAACGCGCGCCGTTCTACGTGGCCTTGGCGTTGGCGCTCATTCTGTGGAGCGTCGTTTTCTCCGTCGCGAACATGCTGCTCTCCGGCGTGATCGAAGAGAAATCCAACAAAATTCTCAATTCGCTGTTGACCAGCGTCACGCCAATCCAGCTGCTAGTCGGCAAGTTGTTGGGTGTTGCCGCTGTGAGCCTCACGCTCTTCCTGTTCTGGGGCGTACTCGGCGGGACTTTGTTGAGCGCGGCGACATCCCGCTTAGGCGATTCCGTGCTTGGTCAGATCGCCGGCGCGTTTCTCGATCCGCGTTTGCTGGCGGCGTTCATTGCCGGCTTCTTCTTTGGCTATCTCATGTATGGCGCGGTGTTCTTGGCGCTCGGATCAATTTGTGAGTCGATCCAGGAAGCGCAGACCTTGCTGGGGCCAATTGCGCTCGTTCTCGCTGTGCCGATGATGCTGATCGCCCCAGCGCTCGACAATCCCAACGCACCGTTGATCCAAGCCGTCTCGTGGGTTCCGCTATTCACGCCGTTCATGCTGCTGATCCGTGCGCCAGCCGGCCTGAGCTGGTTCGAAATCGGCGGCATGGCGGCGGTCATGGCGGTCGCCACCGTCATCGTACTGGTGCTTGCTTCGCGCGTCTTCAGTGCGGGCGTCGCCAATCAGATCAGCTTGTCCAATTGGCTGGGACGCAAACCTGCGCGCGATTAGGCGGCGTCGCGCCAGCCGAACATTGCCAGCGTGTGGCCTTCAGGGTCCTTAAATGCCCGCAACGCCAGTTCGCGATCGTTTTCCTTTTGTAGAATGACGGTGTCGTGCACGAAACCGACGCCCGCCTTGGTCAAGGCCGCTTCCGTTGAACGCCACGCGGTTGGCTCGAAATAGAGCGTCGTATCGCCGCCAATGCTGACGCCTGGGTATTTCGGCCCGATCATGAAGAGCATGCCGCCAATATCGAGAAAGTGCATCCCCGCAGTCTCGAATGCGTACCGGAAGCCCAGCATGTCGCGATAGAACGCCACGAGTTTAGCTGGGTCTTCGCTGGCGATTGCGATTTGACTCACGCGCGTGAAGCGCGGCAGCGGCACGGACGACGTCGTCATGTTACGGCCTCCCAAAAATGTGCGCCGATAATTAGTTTGACTAACTAAGTAAGTCAAGCCAGTCTTTGGATCATGGCCAGACATGATCCGCCGCTTGAAGTTGCCGACGCGCTCCACAGTGCTTGCATCCGCGTCCTACGCCGCGCGCGCGCGGCTGACGGCGCAACCGGCCTTTCCGCGCCGAAGCTTTCCGCACTCTCGGTGCTGGTCTTCGCCGGCCCGATGAGTTTGAGCGCGCTCGCCAGAGCCGAGCAGGTCACGGCGCCGACCATGTCCAAACTGGTGGGCGATCTTGAGAACGAAGGTCTCGCGGCCAAGCGCGCTGACGTTGCGGACAAGCGCGGGGTGCGCATTGAGGTGACTGCCAAGGGAAGGGCGCTGTTCGATCGCGGACGCCGAGCGCGGCTCGGCTTGCTGCGCGGCAAACTGGCAAAGCTGCCGAAGAGCGAATTGGACAAGTTGCGCGAAGCTGCCGCGCTGATGTTGCGCGTAGCGGCGGAGGACTGAGGCGCAAACAAAAACGCCGCCCGGGAGGACCGGACGGCGTTTTCGAAACTGCACTCAGTTTGGAGCTTAGCGCGGCTTGGCGACCGGCTTCGGCAGGAGACCTTCACGCTGGGCGCGCTTGCGGGCCAGCTTACGGGCGCGGCGCACAGCTTCGGCACGCTCGCGCGCGCGCTTTTCAGAAGGCTTTTCGTAGTGATTGCGACGCTTCATTTCGCGGAAAGTGCCTTCCCGCTGCATCTTCTTTTTGAGCGCCTTCAACGCTTGGTCGACGTTGTTATCGCGAACGAAAATCTGTACCAGGACCCGTCCTCCGGATGAAATTTGAACGCGAAAAAGAACCGCCAGCGCTTATGCGCCGTCCGGTCCGCTTTCTCGCGAAGGCGGGGGAAATAGCAAAGACGCGGGTGAATGTCACCCCCTCAGGAGGTAGGGATCGTGTTATAGTTTGGCCATGACCGACACCCCGTCCGCCCGGTACCGCGCCCGGATTCTGGAGGCTTTTCCGGCCCAGGCCGCCCGTTTGGGCTGGACTGACGCCGCCTTCCGGGCCGCCTGCGAGGAGGTCCAGATTTCAGACGGGGAGGCGCAATTGGCCTGCCCACGCGGGGCGGTCGACCTGTTTGACGCCTTTGCCGACCGGGCCGACCAGGCCATGCTGGAGGGCTTGGATGGGCTTGAGCTCGAGAGCATGCGCATCCGCGATAAGGTCAGGGCCGCTGTCCAACTGCGCCTCGAAGCCCAAATTCCCTACAAGGACGCCGCGCGCGCCATGACCCGCGCTCTCACCCGCCCGACACGTGCGCCGGAGGCGGCGCGTTTGCTCTGGCGCACCGCCGACCGGATTTGGCGCGCACTCGGCGACAAGTCGACTGACGAAAACTTCTATTCCAAGCGCGCCATACTATCCGGCGTGCTCGCGAGCACCTACGCCAAGTGGTTCTCCGACGACAGCGCCGACAACGAACCAACCTGGGCGTTTCTGACTGACCGCATCGAGAACGTGATGCAGTTCGAAAAGTTCAAAGCGCGCCTGAAGCCGTTGAGCGAAGGCGTGCAGAGCGCTGTCGGTGTCGCCGCGCGCTTTCGCTACGGTGGCAGCTAGCGCTCTATTGAGGTGCGGTTGCTTCGTTCGTAGCAACACCGCACGCCCGCAATATTGGCTCCAATGCAGCGGTGCTGCCAGACAAGATGAAGCGCGTATACTGCGCGGAATTCAGAGGTGGATGGAATCTTACGTGCAGGGTGTTTCCCGCCATCATGCGCCGTATCAGGCCCACCGTTGATTGATCGCCTACAGGCGCCGGATCCTGATACGGAGCAGCTCCGTTGTAGAAGAGGCCTTTTCCATCGTCGGAACTGTCCCAACTCGTACCGACGACATGCTCGTCGTCCACGCGTAGCTCCGCGGGGGTACCGTCATCGTCAAACGTCGAAAATAACGAGGAAGCAAAAGTGACGATGACGTTTAACTCGTTCTCGCGACAACGAACAATGAGACGTGGCGTTTCCCTTGTTCCAATGCTGTTTGTGACGGGCACGGATGCAAGTGTGCTGGCTATCACGGATTGATGCCCAGTCATCTGATCCGTGGAGGTGCGAGTTCGCCATTGTGCAGATGCTGTGCCAGCAAGCGCGATGAAAAAAATCGCTGCGAGAATAGCCCTCACTTGTGCCCCCGAAGTTTCCCAGGGCTTCACAGTATTCCCCAAACATGGAATCTTACAAGCTTAGTCGGCGTTGCACGTTGAACCGGATGATCAGCTCTTCTTCTTGTGCAACTGATGCAGCAGGATCGAATTGCCCTCGGTGTCGCTGATGACGCGCATGCGGCACACAGGGCTCTGAATCAAATCGCCCTTGAAGGTCACGCCTTTGCTTTGCAGATCGGCGCAGAGCGCTTCGATGTCGGTGACCTCGAACGCTATGGTGCCGCCGTTGGCGCTTGGTTCGTCCTGCGTGAAATTGGTGAGCGCAAAACAGCCGCCGCCCGGCAGATCGTATTCAACCCACCATCCTTCGCCCTGGTTGCCGACTGAGCCTTCTTTGAGTCCCAGCACCTCGCCATAGAACTTGCGTGCGCGGGCAACGTCCTTTGCCGGGTACATCGTGAACGCGACTTTCTCGAGCATGATGATCTCCCTTTCGCTGGTTCAGGCCGCTTCCGCCGCGATGCCATCGAGACGTTTGTAGCTCGCTTCCATGCCGGTGGTCATGCCCGTGGCGAAAGCGGCGTCGCGCACGGTCTTCGAACCGTATTCGATCGTTAGCGTCATCGTCGTTCTACCGCTTGCCTCGCGCAAACGCATTACGCATGCGGTCTCCGCGCCGTTGAAGCGCTCGGAATGCTTGATTTCGGAGTGCGGCGTGATCTCCTTGTAGGTGCCGCCGATCTCAAAATACTGGTCGGGATTGGCGGCGTTGCGCCATCCGTAGAGATAGTCGCCGCCAGGACGCAGATCGATTTCACACTTGGGCATGCTCCAGCCTTCCGGGCCGAGAAGCCACCGTTTCACTAATTCGGGCTTGGTGTGGGCGTCCCATACCAGGCGCGCGGGCGCGTTGAAGACACGCGTGACCTCAAGCGAGCTCTCGTTCGGCATCGTGACCGTGAGGGGTTCAGTCATGGTCGTTTCCTTCCATACCTTGTGCTTAGTTCTTGCGGCGGCGCTTCTTCGAGGCGCCTTTGCGCACGGATTTGAGTTCATCGAGTAAGGCATCGAGGCGCGCATAGTTCTGCGTCCAGATCTCGCGGTGCTTCTCGATCCAGGCCATCGCTTCATCGAGCGGCGCCGCTTCCAGTTTTCGCGGCCGGCGCTGCGCATCTTGACCGCTGGAGATGAGGCCCGCGCGTTCCAGCACCTTCAAGTGCTTGGAGATCGCCGGCTGACTCAGCGCGAATGGCGCCGCCAGTTCGCTGACCGATGCTTCGCCTTCGGCGAGCCGGGCAAGGATTGCGCGCCGTGTCGGATCGGCGAGTGCGGCGAAGGTGGTATCGAGCGCGTACATATCTAATGAGATATATAGCCAAATGGTAATATGAAGTCAATGCTGCTTGTGAAATGACCATTTCAAAAGAAGCAGCGCTCCGCGAAGCGGTGTAAGTTCGCCTCACAAAGTCCGACTAGGAGGCGTGCATGCAGGCTGCTTCGGTTCGGTTCATGAACGCGGCTCTGTGGCCGTTGATGATTTGGACGTCGCTCAAGCATTTTGAGGAGCACCCCGCTGACGATTACGTCGAGCGGACAACGCCGATTGTGGCGACCGCGATTGGCTTTTGGGTGTGCGCTATCGCGTTGGTTATTCTTGCCAATCCGCCGCTCATGCACTCGGCTGGAAGCATCGACGGCGGCGCGCCTGTGACAGTGTTTTTCCGGCGCATTCCGGTCGAGGCCATCAGCGCGCTGTGGTTCTTCGTGCCTTCGCTTTACGCCATCGGTTTCTGGCTCTTCGCGACGCGCGATGAAGCTTACCCGCGCTAGGGCAGTGCGCGTAGTTTGAGCTTGGTTACGTGACCCATCTTGCGGCCCGCGCGAACCTCGCGCTTGCCGTAAAGGTGCAGGTGCGCCGTGGGATCGGCGGCATAGCGATCCCAATCGTTGGCATCCTCGCCGATGAGATTGAGCATCTCGATGTCGGCGATGCGGGTTGTTGGCCCTAGTGGCCAGCCGGCGATGGCGCGGATGTGTTGTTCGAATTGCGATGTAAGCGCGCCCTCGATGGTCCAGTGGCCTGAGTTGTGGACGCGCGGCGCCATTTCGTTGGCGATCACCGAGCCGTCGCGCATGACGAAAAACTCGATGGTGAGCACGCCGACATAAACGAACGCATCGAGCACGCGTTTGGCCGCCTCTTGAGCGGCGACGGTGACCGCAGCACTGCTGTGCGAGGGGAGCGTGGTGCGATCCAGAATGCCGTTTTTGTGCTGGTTCTCGCAAATGTCGAAGAACGCGACATCCCCGTTTTCACCGCGTGCAGCGATGATCGACACTTCGCGCTCAAACGGACAAAATTGCTCAAGGATGCCCGGCGCGCCGAGTTTTTCGAAAGCGCCAGCGGCGTCGTCCTTAGTCTTGATGCGGATCTGACCGCGGCCATCGTAGCCGAGGCGGCGTGTCTTCAAGATCGACGGCACGCCGATTGTCTCAATCGCAGCGTCGAGGTCAGCCTGACTTGAAATCGCAGCAAACGCCGGCGTGGCGATGCCGGCGCTCTTCAAATAGCTCTTCTCGTCGAACCGGTCTTGCGCCACCGCGAGCGCGTGAGGGTGCGGGCGCACCTGCGCGCCGGCCTTCATCAGAATAGCTGCGGTGTTGGCGGGAACGTTTTCAAACTCAGTCGTCACGACGTGAACGCGCTCGGCGAACTTGAGCAGAGCCGCTTCGTCCTCGTACTTGGCGACGATCGTGTGCGCGGAGACGCGCGAGGCGGGGCTATCGGCCTCGTCGGTGAAGATGCACACGTCGAAACCCAGCTGAGCCGCAGCGTGTGACAGCATGCGTCCAAGTTGGCCGCCGCCCAGAATACCGATGGCGCTTCCAGGCTGAAGCGGCATCAGATTGGGCTTTCGGCGACAGCCGCGGTTTGTTCGGCGCGGTAGAGATCAAGGCGCTTGGCCAAGGCCTCGTCCGAGAGTGCGAGAATGGCGGTTGCCATGAGCGCGGCATTCACTGCGCCAGCTTCGCCGATAGCCAGTGTTCCGACCGGGATGCCTTTCGGCATCTGCACGATGGAGAGCAGGCTATCGAGGCCCTTGAGGTCGCGACTTTTCACCGGGATTCCCAACACCGGCAGGGGCGTCATCGAGGCGGTCATGCCGGGCAGGTGAGCTGCGCCGCCCGCTCCAGCTATGATGACTTTCAGCCCGCGCGCCTTGGCGCCGGTGGCGTACTCATAAAGGCGTTGCGGGGTGCGATGGGCCGAAACGACCTTGGCTTCATAAGGGACGCCAAGCGCATCGAGGGTCTCGGCGGCGGCGGCCAGAGTTTCCCAATCAGACTTCGACCCCATGATGAGGCCGACCAGAGGCGAGGCCATGTTGGGCGCTGCTCCTAAAAACAGGCCGGTTAAAGGAAGCCGCGCGCGGCGTCCAGCCTGCATCGCTTTGTGAGTTAAGGCCGCCTTTACCCAGAGGGCGCATGCCAGGGCCGAGGCAACCCATTCCATGGCCTTCGGTCTGTTCAAGTCCGTCTCCGAAACAAGCCCGCTTTTGCAAGCGCTTGGCTTGAAGCATGGCGACGTCTCGGAGGCTGCCTTGGCTGCCTTGGAGCGACTCGCTGCTGAGCGGGACGCGCTGGCGGACAAACTCCAAGCCGCCGAAGCAGTGGCCGATCGCGACACGCTGACCCCGACCTTCAACCGGCGTGCGTTCCTGCGCGAATTGCACCGCACCATGTCCGAGGTCGAGCGCTACAAGACGCCGGCGGCGGTGCTCTATGTTGATCTCGACGGCTTCAAGGCGCTGAACGACTCTTATGGGCACGCGGCGGGCGATGCCGTGCTGCGCCACGTGGGACGTTTGCTGTCGGACTCCGTGCGCGAGTCTGACGTGGTTGGCCGTTTAGGTGGCGACGAGTTTGGCGTGATCCTCAACCGGGTCTCCGCGGACGAGGCGGCAGCGAAGGCTAAGTCGCTCGACGAGAAGGTCAACAATAGCGCCATTTTGCATGCGGGCATCGCACATCGCGTTCGTGCCTCTATCGGCGTCCACGCCATCGTCATGAACGAGGATCCCGAGACGGCGATCGCGCGGGCGGACGAGGCCATGTACGTTGACAAGAACGCGCGCCGTGAGCTGGCGCAGAAGTTCTCCGCGTTCTGAGCTTTCGGCGGACGGCGCGACAAATTCTTCCTACAGGCGAGCGTTCAGCGGCGGCTTATATGTCGCGGGTGATGTGCGTGCCGCTCTGGTGCGAGCGCGCCTATAAACGGGTCTGAGGGGCGACACACTTCGTCGCGAGGGTACAATGCGCAGGCGGTCGCACATTGGTGCGCGCACTGGGCTGGCGCTGAGCGCCATGCCGAAGCGCTGGTTTTGCCTCACGACCAAGGCCATTGAGCAGGTCCATCATGAAAATTGCGCTGATCGGGTGTCCGTTTCGGACCACCTACGGCTGGTACATTTCCTCGCTGCGCGAAGCGATTAAACGCGTCGGCGGAGCGATGGTGTTGTGGGTGGCGTCCAACTGCGGTTGCGGCGATCCGATAGAGCAGGCGCGCGCATTCCAAGCCGAAGACGCCGACTACTTCGAGATGAAGACGTATAACTACAATAAGGCGATGAACCCGCTGAAAGCGGCAGTGCGTGCGCCCATTCGGCAAGCGACCAATGTTTTGCACGCGGCGCGCTTCGCCCAACGCGCGGCGCCCGCGGAAATCAACCACGTTCAACAGACGTTAGGCGCCTATGCTTCGGCGATCACTTTCGATTTTCTGCGGCGGCCGTCGAATGCTGTGCGCGTGGTGACGGTGCACGAACTCGATCCGGAACAGACGGATTTTCCCGAGCGCAATCTCGCTTACAATCTTGCAGACGCGGTCATCGTTCACGACAGCTGGATGAAAGAGCGCTTGGTTGGCTTCGGCGTCGATGCCGCTCGCGTACACGTGGTTTGCTGTGGCGCGGATCTGAACGAAGCGCCAGCCGCGCCGCGCGATGGCATCGCGTTTTACGGCGGGCACAATCTCAACAAGGGCAAAGGTCTGTCGACGCTGCTGGAAGCATATCGAATTATGAAAGAGCGCAACGGCGGCAGTGCCCCGAAATTGCGCATCCACGGGCACTACAGCGATACGCCGCCGCCGGAGATGACGGATCTGCCGCGTCATGCCGGCGTTGCTGGGGATGTCGAGTGGCTGAATGAAATCTCGATGCCGGAGATCGCGAAGCTGTATCAGCATAGTCAAGTCTTGGTGCTGCCTTACGCTGGCAGTTTCGGCGGGCTTGCCGTGGGCTTTGCTG
Organism: Terricaulis sp.; assembly: GCA_047601265.1. GTDB lineage: Bacteria > Pseudomonadota > Alphaproteobacteria > Caulobacterales > Aquidulcibacteraceae > Vitreimonas. The sequence goes on along the minus strand of JASGJR010000001.1, from coordinate 1,495,343 downwards.
CGGCCAATCGCTTGCCGGTGATCGCGACGCGCTTTGCCGGCATCCCCGATCACCTTGGCGACCTCGGCATTTGGATCAAAGGCGGCGACGCCAATGAGCTTGCCGACTGTATGCAGCGCGTGCTGGCCGATGCGGCAATGCGAGCCGACTTGGGCGACCGGTTGCGCGCACATGCGGAGAAGGCGCTGAGCTGGGATGCGATTGCCGGTGACACGCTCAACGTCTACGCGGCCGCGCGCGAGCGTGCGGCGGCGCGCGCCCGCGCTATCGCCTAGCGTCACGGCACGCTTGCGGAATCCGGCAGGGCGATGAACACTGGCGAAAAGAGGAAGCGCCAATGACCAATCGCATCAACGCCGATCCCCGCATTGATCCCCGCATCAAGGCGGTGTTTCAGTTGCCCGATCCGCCGCCTGCGAAGGACATTGCGAGCCGTGAGGCGCTACTCGAGGAGGTCAATAGTGCTGCCGCGCTCGCGGCTGAGCAAGCAACGGATCAGTTCCTGGCGCTGTGCGACAACGAAAACACCGCGCCGTCGGCGGGACTAAAGATTTCGACGCAGGAATTCGTGTCTGCGCCGGACGGCAACACGATCAAGGTGCAGATCATCCGCCCTGATGCGGCCGAGCAATTGCCGTGCGTATACTACATCCATGGCGGCGGCATGCAGGTCATGTCGTGCTTCAACGGCATGTATCGCGCTTGGGGACGCATCATCGCAGCGCGCGGCGTGGCTGTGGTGATGGTGGATTTTCGCAATGCGCTTCGGCCTTCGTCGGCGCCGGAAGTAGCGCCGTTCCCGGCGGGGTTGAACGATTGCGTTTCGGGCTTGCGCTGGACGGTGAAGAACGCAGCGTCGCTCAACATTGACCCCAAACGCATCGTTGTCGCTGGCGAAAGCGGCGGGGGGAATCTAGCGATCGCGACGGTTATGAAACTAAAGCGCGAAGGCGATCTCGATCTGATCAAAGGCTTGTATGCTCTCTGCCCGTACATCGCCGGCAAGTGGCCACTGCCGCAGAACCCGTCGTCAACCGAGAACGAAGGCATCTTGCTTCAGCTGCACAGCAACCGCGGTGCGACGGCGTACGGCATCAAGGAGCTTGAAGCCAAGAATCCGCTGGCATGGCCGGGGTTAGCGAAGAAGGACGACGTCGAAGGCTTCCCGCCAACCGTGATCAGCGTCAACGAGTGCGATCCGCTGCGCGACGAGGGCATCGGTTTTTATCGCTTGCTGATGAGCGCGGGCGTACCTGCGAAGTGCCGGCAAGTCATGGGCACGATTCACGGTACCGAAGTTTTCTCCATCACCTGTCCGGATATTAGCCGCGATACCGCCAACGACCTGGCGCATTTTACGCGGGACTGAGGCACACGCCCTAAAAATGGCCGTGGCGAGTTCGTCTCGCTACGGCATCTCGCCATGTTGCGGCGGTCTGTGCCACGCTCTTTTCGAAGATGCTTGGAGGCCGCGATGCAATTCGAACACACGGATAAAGTCAAAGCGCTGCTCGCGAAGCTCGAGAGCTTCATGGACGCGCACATCTATCCCGTTGAGCGTGACTATTACGATTTCGTCCATGCGCCGGAGAACATCTGGCAGGAATGGCCCGGGATGGAGGCGCTCAAAGCGAAAGCGCGTGCTGAAGGGCTGTGGAACCTGTTCCTGCCGCACGAATACGGCGCGTTCAGCCCGGGTCTTACCAATCTCGAATATGCGCCTCTCGCTGAGATGATGGGACGCGTGCCGTGGTCTTCGCAGGTTTTCAATTGCTCGGCGCCGGACACCGGCAACATGGAGGTGTTGGCCAAGTTTGGCTCGCCGGCGCAGCAGAAGGAATGGCTGAAGCCGCTGCTGGATGGCGATATCCGCTCGGCGTACGTGATGACCGAGCCGCAAGTGGCATCCTCAGATGCTACCAATCTTGAACTCACCATTCTGCCTGACGGCGACGAATACGTGCTGAACGGCCGCAAGTGGTGGATTTCCGGCGCGCGGCATCCGCGCTGCACGCTGTTTCTTGTGATGGGAAAGACGCTGCTGAACAATCCGCGTCACCAGCAGCACTCCACCATAATCGTGCCGCGCGACACGCCCGGCATCACCATCGTGCGCCAGCAAACCGTGTTCGGCTCGCACAATTCGCCCGGCGGTGAATCCGAGTTGCGTTTTGAGAACGTGCGCGTTCCAAAGTCGAACCTCATCCTTGGCGAAGGCCGCGGTTTCGAAATCGCGCAGGGAAGACTAGGTCCCGGGCGCATCCATCATTGCATGCGTTCGATCGGGCAAGCGCAGCGGGCGCTAGAGATCATGTCGCGGCGCGCGGAGTCGCGGGTAGCGTTCGGCAAGAAACTGTCGGAGCAGGGCAGCATACGCCAAGACGTTGCGCGCAGCTTTTGCGAAATCGAGATGGCGCGTCTTCTCACGCTCAAAGCCGCTGACCAGATGGATCGCTACGGCAATAAGGTCGCCAAGGACTTGATCGCGGCGATCAAAGTGATCGCGCCGCAAATGGCGCAGACAGTGTCAGACCGCGCCATCCAGGTGCACGGCGGCATGGGCGTGAGCGACGACACGCCCGTCGCCAGCTTCTTCACTCTCAATCGCTTCCTGCGCATCGCCGATGGTCCAGACGAGGTTCACATGGCCCAACTCGGCAAGCAAAAGATCCGCGAGTACGCTGCGTCGAATGCGCGTTGAGGACGTCAGAAGCGGCGGCTGAGTGAGAGTGAGCCGAAGTCTTGGCGGCCAGCTTGGGTTTTGAACTCGTTGGTGCGCCAGACGTAGGTGTAGGTCATGCGCCACTCGCCGCTGCTGAAGGAGAAGCCGGCTTGGTAGTCGGCTACATACGGCTCGCGCGCGACGCGAGCGCTGTCACGGAAGGTGTTGCCATCAAGGAAGAGGTCGTGGGCAACGGCGCGGCCTTCGACCCCCGCGAACAAGCTCCAGGATAAGGGCTCGTTGGCGAATTGCTCAACGCCAGCGAGCGAGGGGCGTACGCGCGGCGGCCCGTAGTCGCCGTTGAGCGCTGTGCCGACCCGGGCGATGAGGCCAGCGCGAGCTTCGTCGCGCAGGGTGCCGACGGTGAAGCCCAGCGTCGGCGTCACGTCGTAGTCGAGCGCGGAGAAGACCGGCAGCGGATGCGCGCCCCAGTTCCAGCGGCGATCGAACGAAGCCGCGAATGCGAGTTCGTTGTGCAGTTGGCTCTCCCAACCGCGCGCACCAGGCGCGCCAAGCAGCTTGTGGATGCTGTCCTGTGCCTGCTCGCCCAGCGCCCAAGGGCCGACAACGCCGAGTTGGAACTCGTACGTATCGAGATAGCCGATCGGGTGTACTGCTGAGGGCTTGATCTCGGCGGCGACGGCAAATTGCACATAGAGCCAGCCGGCATAGGGATGTTGGTCCGGCGGCGCGGGATCGGCCTGGATGTCTTCAGGCGTGAAAATGGATTGGCCGATGGCGACGCCCCAGAAAGCTGGATCGGCCTTGGAGAAGAGTTGCGTGAACGGGCGCGCAGCGTTGTCCAGCGTTTGCGGAATCCGGCAATTGTTCGGCGCGACGTAACCTGCTTCGACGCCTGAAGTGTAGTTGCGGTCGGCGCCGGAGGAGAGACTGTCGTTCTCGACCACGAGCGAGAATACGCCCTCCTGATCGGCGGAGGCGTTGCAGGCTTCTGCCGCGCACGCGGTCGCCGGCAGGAACGCCAACGCTGCGCCCGCCATCAGCGCAGTGAGGCAACAAGGGCCTGTTGCGCCCACGCGTTCGCGCATACGTCGCGCTCCGTTCTAGGCGATGATGTCCGGCGTGAGCCGGTCTTCAATCCACTGGATTTGATCTTTCAGCGTCAGCTTGCGCTTCTTCAAGCGCGCAAGCTGCAGCGGATCATCGCGGCCGACTTCGTGCAGCGCCATGATGGCGCTATCGAGTGCACGGTGCTCCTCGCGCAGTTCCGTCAGACGAACTTTCAGCGCGCGCTTTTCCGGCGTGTCGTTGATGTCGAAACCGTCGTCGTCGACGTTCATGGTGCGCTTTCGCGGTTGCGGCGCCGCCCCGGGACCGCTCGTTGCTGAGCTAAACCCGCGCCGCGTGGCCTGTAAAGGCGGCGTTTCTCCGGCTTTCCGAGCCGCGGAACAAGCGCGCGCTGAATATGATTAAAAATAAAAGACGATGTAACCTGACAACACTCGGATTCGGCGCCACATTAGTTATTGCCCTAGCTTAAGGAGGCGCCTCATGGCCATCGAGCAGCGGCTGAATGAGCTCAACTCACGCCACCGCGAACTTGATTTTATGATTGAAAATGAGCTGAAGCATCCGTCCTCGGACCCGATGCAGATCTCGGCGATGAAGCGCCAGAAGCTCAAGCTGAAAGAAGAAATTGAGTCGATCCGACAGCGTCTCGATCCTCACTAGACTTTCCGATCCTCCCATTCCGGCCTGAAACGCGCACCGCGCGCGAGCAGGCGAGTTTGTCCCAACCCAGGCCGCGATAGCGATTGCGATGCTGTGAGCTTGCCTATACGGGTGCTGACGTGCGCTCCAGCAAGCCGGCGGGGCGCGTCGCAATCGTGCTTCTACGAGATAACATCCCGTTTCCGACGCTTGCGCCATCAACCGTACGGTTCATTTTGCGCCAGCAGAATGGCGATTGCGACGATGGCGGTGAGCAGCGCCAGTTCGCCGGCAATCACGCGCATCATCGTGCGCCAATCCGCGCGTGGCGTAGTGACAAAGCGATTGAAGGCGGCGCACCCCAGAGCCGCCGCGAACAATACGATCTTGGTGAGCGCCAACCGTCCGTACCGCATCTGAGTAATGGGCAATGCCGTGCCGGTGTTGGTGAGCAGTAGGGCGACGGCGGTGACGCCGATGACAGTGACGAAAGCGATTCCGGCCCAGGAGAAGCGCGCGACCGCGGTCGCGACGTTAGCGCCGCGCAAAGCGAACGCCAGGGCGATAACGCCGCCAAGCCAAGCGCCCGCCGCCAAGAGGTGCGCCATCTCGATCAGCGCCCCGGCAGTTCCGGCGATGGCGTTGGCATGGCCGATGAAGGCAAATCCAGCGACTTCGGCGCCGGCGAGCAGAGCGACAAGCCAGTTGGGGCCACGCCACGCCGAAAGAGCGAGCAGCGCAGCGATGACGATCTGGCTGATCCAAACCCGTCCGATGCTCGTGCCGGCAATCTGCTCCAGCGTGGCTTCCATGACCGAGACGTGCTGCGCGGTGGTGATGGTAGCGAAGACGCCGATCACCGCGCCAAGCTGACGGAGGAGCTGACGCGAAGATGTGGGCGCCGTCCCGGCATAGAATGGAAACAGCGCGATGCCGAAGGCGGAAAGACTTGCGCTAAGCCAGATGAAATTGAAGACGTCGATCGCCGTCATGGCGTGACGATGAAGGTGTAGTCGCCTTCGGTGATGTGAGTGTCGATGGAAACCGCGTGCCAGACCACGTGGTAGACGCCGGGCGCCAATGACGCGACCTGACCGCCGAGGATGCGGCCGTCGCCCTCAGCCGTAAGATTGGTGACCGCGATCGTGTGATGCGCGGCGTCGGTGAGAGTAACGCGGCAGAGCGTTGGCTCCACGCGCTCGGTAAAACGCAAATGCAGCGCGGTGACCGGCGCGTGGACGGTCGCGCCCACGGCCGGCGCGGCGCGCGACAGGATCGCATGCGCTGACGCCGTACCGGCGAGCGCACAGAATGCGCTCGCCGCCAGCAGCCCCAGAAGAGCGTTTCCGCGCATCAGTTGTTCGCTCCGAAAACCGGCCGCCCCAGCGAATGCGAGAACAGGTCGTCGACGAAGATGTGTAGCTGAAGCGCAAAGCCGACGCTGTGGCCACTGTCACCATTGATCGGAATGATGGCTTCGCCGCCGAGCTGAACATGGCGCCCGGTCCAGAGCACGCCGGGGTTGATGGTGCCGGTCGTACGTTCTTCGCCGCGGTGGCGAACGGGCTGGTCGACGGTAAATTCCACGAGCGGGGTCAGTTGGTTGACCCAATCCGGGTAGCCGTAGTCGTGCACGTGCGCCGCCAGGTAGGGCATGCTGTACTGGATTGTGAGGCCGTAGCCGAGCGCGGAGGGGATACGGTCGCCGTTGTCGTCGCGGCTCTGCGCCGGCATGGCGTACTCAAGCGAGCCAGTGACTGCGAAGGGTTTGACCCAGTCGGCGCCGGCGTTGCCGAAGCCGTGACCAAAATAGAGCGCGGGTGCGACCGTGGTGTGGTCTTCACGGATGTTGGCTGAGCCGGTGTTCTTCCATTCAGCCTCGATGCCGACCGACATCATGGTTTCGCTCTGCGCGTCGGTGAGGAATTGCCACTTGAGGCCGGTGGCGAGGTTGCTCCAGCCGCTGCCTTCCTCGTCGCTGTCGACATAGGCGCTGCCGAGCGAGAAGGCGACGTGTGGGGTAATGCGTTTGCCCCACTCGATCTCGTACTCGTTCTCACCGTCCTGCGACGAGAAGGTAGGAAGCGCCAGTTCGTCCGCGGCGGCGGGATCTTCGACCGCGATGGTGCCTGGGAAAAAGCGGTTGCCGGCGAAACCGTGCGCGTGCGCGGCAGGGGCAACGCAAATCGTGAGCGCGGCAGCGGCCAGCGCAAGCGTGTGACGTGACATTGGTGGTTCTTCCGAATCTTAATCAGGCGCGCGTGCGTGCGCGGAACGCGGCAAGCGCCGCAGGTTAGGAATGCGAGATTAAGAAAGGATCGGCGGACCGGTGGAGGGCGGCGGCGGCGCTGCAAGGCCTTGGCCGGGACGCACTTCGCGCGGCGTTTCGAGCGCAACGTAGGCGGTTGGGAGTGCGAACGTTGCTGTATCGCTTGGCGGCGGAGCGCCGTGCGTAGCGGCGGCGTACGGGCACGGCGCTTGGTGTTGGGAATGCTTGCCGTGCTCGCCTTTGCTGCCGAGGTCGAGCGTCATGGTCGATCCGCCGCACAGCGTGATCACCACCTGGCCATCGTTGTTGGCCAGCATTGTGCCGGCGGGCAGGGCCGCGCGCACGAGCATGGCGACAAGCGCCATGGTCATGAGCAAAGTTTTGAGGACCCCTCCCCGCATAGAAAAAAGCTATCTGGCTTGCGGGGCCGCCGACAAGTGCTCTCGCGCCGCAGGCGTGGCGCCAGCGTTAACGTTGCATTTAAAGCCGGTTTTCGCGTGCGCGCTGACCGAGGTACCGCGCGCTGGGTTTCGGCGTCCGTTTGAAGGTCTTCAGATCCACCTCAACCAGACCGAAGTGCTGGCCGTAGCCGGCAGTCCACTCGAAATTGTCGAGTAGCGACCAGTGGATATATCCACGGACGTCGATGCCGTCGGCAACGCACGCGCGCACTGCGGCGAGCGCGCCCTCGATGTAGGCGATGCGGCGGGTGTCGTCGTCGGTGGCGATGCCGTTCTCTGTAACGATGATGGGGCGTCCGATTTCTTTCGCCGCGAAGCGGATCGTGCCGCCGATCGCGGGCGGATAAAATTCGTAACGCGCCGCGGTCATCTCCGCGCCTTCGGGCGGACGCAGTGGACCGTCGGGGCCGACACGGAAGCGGGTATAGGTTTGTACGCCAACGAAGTCGCTGGATTTGGCAGCCTCTAGCCACGGTCCGTAGAGGGTTTCAGCGTGCTCTTTGGTGTGCGCGCCTTCGCCGACGCCTTGAATGTCCTGCATCGTCAGTGTCGCGCCGACAGGAATGTCGCGCTCAGCCTTGATGGCTTGCATGGCGAGCAGGTGGGCTTTGACGAGGTGCGGCTCCATTGCGCCGACATCGCCAAACAGAATGGAAGAGAAGCGGTCGGAGCCGCAGGCCTTGGCGCAAGCGGCTTGCATCTGTTCGACGCGTTCGCTGCGTTTGGCGCTGCCGAACATGATCTGCACGAGACGGCCGATATTGGCTTCGTTGAAGGTTGAAGCGTAGTCCATCCTCGACGCCAGCGCTTTGGCTGTGCGGCTGGCGAAGCGCGCGAAGAGATCGGCGGCGTCCGCTGCTTCAAAGCCGCCACGCGCGGCGAACCATCGTGGCACAGTGAAGTGCGAGAAGGTCACCATGGAGGTGAGCTTGTGCGCGGCGCACGCATCCAGCACGCGCGCATAGTGATCGAGCGCTGCTTGCGAGAACGCGCCGGGCTCCGGCTCAATGCGCGCCCATTCGATGCCGAAGCGGTGGGTGTTGAAGCCCAGATCGGCGGCAAGCGCGATGTCCTCGCCGTAGCGATTGAGGCTATCACACGCATCGCCTGACGGCTCTTTGAAGGCCGTCGGGCGCACGTTCTCCTGCAGCCATGCATCTGAGCTGACATTGCCGCCTTCGCTCTGGTGCGCGGAAATCGCTGTGCCCCAGAAGAAGTTTTGCGGCGCAGTCATCTTAGTGCTCGTCGGCTTCGCTGTTGCCCTGTTGGTAGGTTTCCGCTGGAACCGTTTCCTGCGCCGCCTTTAATGTGCGCGCTTCAGCCTTGGCGGCGCGTGCATCGGCGCGGACCTTGGCGGCGGCGGCTTCGGCAACGACAGCATCGAGTTCAATCTGGCTGCAGAGGCCAATGGTGACCGGGTCGACCGGCTTGATCTGCGAGCTGTTCCAATGCGTGCGGTTGCGCACTTGGTCGATGGTGGCTTTGGTGGTGCCGATCAGTTTGACGACCTTGCTGTCCGGCACTTCCGGGTGGTTCTTCAGAAACCAGGCGATGGCGTCCGGGCGGTCTTGGCGGCGGGCGATCGGCGTGTAGCGGGCGCCGCGCTTCTTCACTTGCGGCAGCTCGATGCGCTTTTGCTCCAGAGCGTGCAGCTTGTAGGCCGGGTCGGCCTCACCCTTTTGAATTTCTTCGCGGGAGAGGAAGCCGCCCGCAATCGGGTCGACGCCGCGGATGCCTTTGGCGACATCCTCGTTGGCGATGCCTTGCACTTCGAGCGGATGTAGCGAGGTGAACGCCGCGATCTGGTCGAAGCCCAGCGAGGTGTTTTCGATGAGCCACACAGCGGTGGCCTTCGGCATCAGGACGTTGGCGGTCATGGGGAGGCTCCAGATACGAAAATGCGCCCGGCGTCGTCGCCAGGCGCAAGCCATCTGGTGCAACGGGCTGACGCATCCGGGCGCGGACGAAGTCAGTTGCGGGCCGTATAGCCCCTGGGGAGGGCGTAGGGAAGGCGGAATGCGGCTCCTGACGAGACGGTAGGGGGTGAGCCTCAAGCCCTCTTTGCCCGTAGCGCTCATTTCTATTGTGAGAAATATCACAATTGCCTTCGCTCGTTGAGGCAGGTTCTCGTGCGGTTCCCAACGGGAGGGGAGCAAAGATGAAATTGAAGATGATTGCGCTCGCGCTGTGCGTGGGCGCTGCTAGCTGCGCCACGATTACGCGCGGCACCCACGAGGACTTCGTGGTTGAGTCGACGCCGTCTGGCGCTAGCGTCCAAACCAGCAACGGCTTTCAATGCGCGAGCACGCCGTGCACGTTCCGTATGGAGCGCAAGTCCGGATTCACCGTTACGGTCACCAAAGACGGGTATCAGCCGGCAACGTTCACGGTGTTGAGCAGCATGTCGGGCGGTGGCGGCGCGGGCTTTGCTGGCAACGTCCTCGCTGGCGGCCTCATCGGCATGGGCGTGGACGCCACCAGCGGCGCAATGAACGACCTGAAGCCGAATCCGTTGCACGTCGACCTGCAACCGATCGCGACCGCCGCTGCGGCAGCGCCCGCGGATGCGACCGCTGCGCCGGTCGCCGCCGACGCATCGGCAGCCGCCACAGCAACTGCTCCAGCAACGCCGCATTGATGAGGTGAGGCCATGAAGAAGTTCATCATCGCGCTCGGCGCTCTGGTAAGTCTTGCCGCATGCGCTTCGGGTGCGCGTCCGGAACGCCTGATCGCTACCGACGTCGTCCACTTCGAAGCGGGCGATCCGCTGCACGCCAGCATGGCTGTGAGCCAAGCTCAAGGCGGCGCTGAGACCAATCCGATGTGGGAATCGAACATGTCCAACCAAGCCTTCCAGGCTGGTTTGGAAGCGTCGTTGCGCAACGCCGGTCTGCTGGCCGAAGGCAGCCCGCGGTATCAGATCGTCGCCAACATTCAGAAAGTCGACCGGCCAATGGCTGGTCTCGACATGACGGTGACAACGAGCGTGCGTTACACGGTGACGCCGGTCGGTGGCGGCGCGCCGATCTTCGACGATGTGGTGAGCACTGCAGGTGTTGGGCACATGGGTGACGCTTTTATCGGCGCTGAGCGCCTGCAAATCGCCATCGAAGCGTCTGCGCGTGAAAACATCGCCGAATTCATTCGCCGCTTGCGTGCGCGTGTGCCGGCGGGGTCGGTGACGCCGGTGACCTGACCTAGCAACTGTCAGACAGCGGAAAGGCGCGGAGGGGAGCTACCTCCGCGCCTTTCTCTTTGGGCAAGCCTCTCAGATCGCTAGTGGGTGCTAGGAAACAATCTGAGCAGCTTGGTGCATCGCGACCGCGGCGAACGGCATGAAGCAGAAGCAAGCGACGACGATGGCGTAGAACTTCAACATGGGAAGAGACGCTTCGGATTGAGGGTGAAAGACTAAGCAGTGATTTGTGAGGCTTGGTGCAGCGCGGCGAACGCCATCGGGGTGAACAACATGGCTGCGAGCATCAGGCTATAAAACTTGGTCATTGGGTCTGCTCCGAGTTCGGTTTGAAGCGGCATCGCTTCGATAAGGAGAAGGTATGCGCGGACCGCGTCTGGCGCTGTGACCTTGGGCACAGGGCTGGAACTGGGTGCAGCAAGCGGCGGTTCACTCAAGCGAGGAGATCCGCATGACCGCACCGCGCCAGCCTGAAGAAACAAAACGCGCCAAGGGTGGTCTGAAGGACGGCGAAACGCCCAACACGACACGCTCCAAGGGTGGCGCGCGGTCGGTGGAAGAGGAGGATGCGTTTGGCGGCGCCGAGCGCACTCGTAAAGGCAAGCCGGTGCGCTCGCAGGACGCAAAGCCTTAGAGCTTGCGAAAGCCTACGCTGACTGAGCCGGCGTGCAGCGCTCTGTTATTGCTGTGCTCGTCGCCGCGCCCGCGCGACCAAAGCCGTGGCGGCGGCGAATGCTGCAAAGCCCGCGCCGATCAGGAAGGTCGCGTTGGCGCCCATGCGGTCCCACGCGAAGCCAGCGATGACGCTCGCGATCAAAAGCGCCACGCCGGTCAGCAGGTTGAAGATGCCGAACGCGGACGCGCGGAGATTTTCCGGCGCAGCGTCGGCGACGAGCTTCGCGAACACGCCCTGTGTGAGCGCCAAGTGCGCGCCCCAGAGTGCGATGCCGAGAAACGCGCCAGCAAGGCCCGGCATCAACGCGAGCGCCAAATCCGCAGCGATGAGCGTGCCGATGCCGGCGAAGAGCAACGTGCGCGGGCGCATGCGGTCCGCGAGTGCGCCGACGGGGTATGCGCCGCCAGCATACACGATGTTCATCACCACAAGCACGAGTGGTGCAAACATGACCGGCAAGCCGTCGGCATTGGCCTTGAGAATGAGGAAGCCCTCGCTGAAGCGGGCGAAGGTGAAGGTGACCGCGATGACCATCAGCAGCCAGAAGTGTGGCGGCAGCGATGAGAGGTCGCGAAAGTGAATCGGCGCACGCGCCTTTTCGCTCCCTTGGCGGTCCTCGACACCGAACAGCACCAGCGCCACAGAGATGGCGGCGGGAATGATCGCCACCCAGAACACCGCGCGCATGTTGTCGTTGAAAAGCGCCATCAGTCCGATCGCCAAGAGCGGGCCGACAAAGGCGCCAACAGTGTCGAGCGCTTGGCGAAGCCCGTAAGCGCGCCCGCGCATCGCATTTGGAGTAACGTCGGCAATCAGCGCATCGCGCGGTGCGCCACGGAACCCCTTGCCGACACGGTCGGCGAAGCGAGCGCCGAGAACATAAGCAGGCGAGGTGGCAAGCGCGAATAGCGGCTTAGAAATGGCGGCAAGACCATAGCCGAACAGGATGAGTGGTTTGCGCTTGCCGATGCGGTCAGAAATGTACCCGGAGAAGACCTTGCCGATCGCGGCAGTCGATTCAGCGACGCCGTCGATGATGCCGACAATGGCGACGCTGGCGCCCAACTTGGTGGTGAGGAAAAGCGGCAGCAGCGCGTGGATGGTCTCGGACGAGATATCCATGAACAAGCTGACGAGCCCGACCGCCCAGACCGTGCGGGGAAGGCGATTCGGCGATGGTGTCGTTGACGTCGTCACATCGTCAACGCGAGTTTGCCGATGTGAGCGCCTAAAGCCAGGCGCCGCATGGCGGCTTCAGCGTCGGCGAGAGGGAAGGTGCTATCGATCACCGGCTTAACCTTGCCCGCTTCGATCCACGGCCAGACGTGGCGTTCGACTTCGGCGGCGATGCGCGCCTTCTCGGCGACCGCGCGCGAGCGCAACGTCGAGCCAGTCAGCGTCAAGCGCTTCAGCATGATCAGCATGAGGTTGATCTCTGCTGTCGGCCCCTGCAGCTGCGCGATCGAGACGATGCGCGCAAGCGGCTTTGACGCATTTACGTTCTTCATGAGATAGGGCGCGCCAACCATGTCGAGTATGACATCGGCGCCGCCGGCGTCGCGCAGGATCGCCTCGAAGTCTTCGGTCTTGTAGTTGATGGCGCGATCGGCGCCGAGTTTCTCGCACGCATCGCACTTCTCAGCACTGCCCGCGGTAACGTACACGCGCGCGCCATGCGCCTTGGCCATTTGGATCGCCGTGGTGCCGATGCCGGACGACCCGCCATGCACGAGAAGTGTCTCACCAGGCTTCAGCGCGCCAGCTTCGAATACGTTGGCCCAAACGGTAAACACCGTCTCGGGCAGGCACGCGGCCTCGATGAGCGACAAGCCACCGGGGATCGGTAACGCGGAGCCTTCATATGCGAGCGCGTACTCGGCGTAGCCGCCTCCAGCCAAAAGCGCACAGACTTTGTCACCCAGCTTCCAGCGCGTGACAGCAGCGCCCACGTTCACAACTTCGCCCGCCACTTCTAAGCCGAGCGTTTGCGGTGCGCCCGGTGGCGGCGGGTAACCGCCTTGGCGCTGCAAGAGGTCGGGGCGGTTCATACCCGCCGCCGAGACTTTGATAAGGATCTGACCTTCACCCGGCGTCGGGATCGGCCCTTCGCTCAGCGCTAAAGGTTCGCTGGGTGCGTGGGAGATAAATTTCATGGTTCCCGGCGTAGCCACGTGACGTCCTCTTAAATTTCGCGTCGTTTCGGGTTAGGATGCTTAGCGGAGGTCAGGCCTATGTTCGACGACGATCCTTTCGCTCCCCCGGCAAAGAAGCCGGTATCGCTCGAAGCGCAGCTCGAAAACGCCTCGGTGGGCGACTTGGAGGCTCGGATTGAACGGCTCAAGGCTGAGATCGGCATGTGCGAGCGGGCAATTGCCGCCAAGAAGGCGCAGCGCGCGGCGGCGGATTCAGTTTTTTCATCGCGTCCTTCGTAAATTTCAGTCACTCGGCTGGCAGCGGCCCGCCCTTTGCGAACCTTACCGGCCATGACCGATACGACCCAGCCTTCGCCTTTCAGGGGCAGTTTTGACGCGCGGCGCGCCGCCGACTTCGCCCGCTCGGAGCTTTTCGAGCGTACCTTCAAGGAAGGCATGGCGATGGTGGAAGAGACCGCCGCATATCTCGACGGCCCGGGCCGGGCGGCGTCCAAGCGGCTCTCACGCGCTGCCGCTCTCGCCTATGCCGGTGAGAGCATGCGCCTGACTACGCGGCTGATGCAGGTTGCGTCGTGGCTTCTGGTTCAACGTGCGGTGCGCGATGGCGAGATTGCGATGTCCGAAGCTGCGAGCGAGAAGTACCGTCTGATTTCGCGTGAACCGCAGCCAGCGCCGTCGTTTGCAGGCGCTGATGAGCTGCCAGAAGCGCTGAAGTCGCTGATCCTGCGTGGCGCTGCCATTTACGAACGCGTGCGGCGTCTCGACGAAAACATGTTTAGCGATGAAGCGCCGACCGAGGCGAACCCGGTGTCGGACCAGATGGCGAAGCTCGCTGCGGCCTTCGGGCGTTAGTTCGCCGCTGTCCGGTCAGCGGGAAAAAACGAAGGGCGCGGATTGCTCCGCGCCCTTTAACTTTGCGTCCGGTGGGAAGCCTCTTAGGCGTCCTTCTTCTTCATGAAGCCGCCGAACTTATCGTTGAAGCGCGAGACGCGGCCGCCGCGGTCGAGCAGCGTTTGGTTGCCGCCGGTCCAGGCCGGATGCGACTTCGGGTCGATTTCCAGCGCCAAGGTGCCGCCGTCTTCGCCATAGGTAGAACGGGTCTTGAAGGTCGAACCATCGGTCATTTGGACCGTGATGAAATGGTAGTCGGGGTGGCCTTCTTCTTTCATGACCCGGAATCCTGGAGCGCCGCCGGTTTAAGGCGGGAAAATTGGAAGCGGGGCTGATAGCCTAGGCGGCCTCAGAGCGCAAGAAGGGAGAGGCGCGGAGGAGCCATGCCAGCAGGGTATTCGGGAACGCCGCTAGCGAAAAAGCTCGGATATTCAGAAGGCGGGACGCTTTACGCCAAGGGCATGCCGGAGAGTGTGCGGGCGGAGATCCAGCAGACCATGCGCCCGCGCTACGTGGCGAAGCCTGTCAAAGATCTGCCGGCGGCGCATGTGTTTCATACCAAGTCCACGGCTTTGGCGGCGGATTTGAAGACCCTGCGCGCCAAGCTGGCGGCGGACGGCATGGTCTGGGTGTCGTGGCCCAAGAAAGTGAGCGCCAAGAAACTCGGGCTCGAGACGGACATCACCGAAGACACGATCCGCAAGATCGCGCTGCCCATGGGGTTTGTGGACGTGAAGGTGTGCGCGGTGGACGAGACATGGAGCGGGCTTAAGCTTGTGATCCGCAAGAGCGCGCGATGAATCCTTGCCGCATGCGGACTGGGGCGTAGTCTTCGCCGCAGCAACGGATGGCAATCATGAGCGACGCTGTCGGTCCCGGCGATCTGGTTCTATGCGTGAACGCCGCTCCGAACCATGTCACGGGCGAGGCGGTGCCGCTGGTTGCGGGCGAGACTTACCGTGTTATCGCGGTGATGGAATTTGCCTGCCCCTGCGGGCGTTCGGATGCGCTGCTGGATGTCGGCGTCGATTTCGCATGGTGTCAGACGCGCTTTAGGCTTCTGCCGAAACCGAAATTCGAAACCAAAGCACGCAAGCTTTCGATCCCGAGAACCAAAGAGCCTGTCCATTGATACGCATGAACACGCGCGCCACGCGTGCAAGACATGGGGTGCGTCGGCGCAAACTCACTACAGCAGCGGTGGTTGTGCTTGCGCTCGAACTGATGGCGTGTTCGTCAGTTGGAATGTATCGCCCGCGCCATATGGCCGATGGGCGGGTTTGGACCACGCGCAATCTCGCGCTCAGAGTCGCTAGTTCTTATTGCTACAACGACGATGACGCGAACTGCCGCGTGTACGGGCGATTGTATGTGTGGGATTCAGCGCAGCGCGCCTGCGAATTGCTTGGACGCTATTGGCGGTTGCCGCGCGACGACGAGTGGCGGCGCTTGGCGCGCGCCTACAGCGCCAGTGGCGAAAATCCCGACGATGGCAGAGCCAGCTATGCCGCGCTGATCGACGAAGGCGCTGCGCATTTCAACGCGCTGCTTGGCGGCAGCCGCTCGCCAGAAGGAGAGTACGCTAGGCTTGGCGCGCACGGCCTTTATTGGGCCGGCACGGCGAGCGAGCCTTCGGGCCGGTGGTACTACAATTTCGCCGGTGGCTCGCAAGCGCTTCATTCGCAGGATGGAGGCGATGAGCAAAGAGCCCTGTCAGTGCGCTGCATTCGCGACACGCAAGGCTGATTGTCGTTACTACGCCGCGGCCCTGGCGGTTTTGGCTGGCGCCGGAATGGCCGGCGCCAAGCGCAACAGGAACGGATTGAGCGCGATTGAGATCAACGCTGCAGCTAGCAGAAGATTGTACGTTTCTAGCGAGAACACTTTGAGTTGTATGCCGAGGCCGGCCAACACGAACGAGAATTCGCCGATCTGCGCGGTGCCGAGCGCCACCAGCCAGGTGATCTCGTGCGGTTGCTTCAAGAGCACCATGGGCAGCCAGGCGAGGAAGGCTTTGCCAACGATGATGACCGCAACCAGCGCAGCGATCGGTAGCGGGTTGGTGATCAGCACAGCCGGATCGAACAACATGCCGACGGCGACAAAGAACAGCACAGCGAACGTGTCGCGCAGCGGCAGCGAGTCTTCGGCGACCTTGTGGCTGAACTTGGAGCCGTTCAGAGCAAGTCCGCCCAGGAAGGCGCCGAGTGCGAAGCTCGCGCCGAACCAGAAGTAAGCCGCGTAAGCAACGCCCAGCGCCAACGCCAGCGTGCCAAGCGAAAGCAGTTCGCGCGACTTGGTGTGAGCGATCTGAACAATGAGCCACGGAAAGAAGCGGCCGCCCACAACCAGCATAAGCGCTACGAACGCGGCGATCTTGCCGAGCGTCGAACCAACGGCGGTGAGCACCGACAAGGCCGAAATCTCGCCACCGCCGGTCGTTGCCGAAATCAGCGGTGGTAGAATGACGATGGCGAGGATGATGACGAAATCTTCCACCAACAACCATGAGACGCCGATACGTCCGGCCTCGCTCTTGGTGATGCGGCGGTCTTCAAGGGCGCGCAGAAACACGACGGTGCTGGCGATGGAAAGCGAGATGCCGAGGATCACCGCTTCGATCGGCGGCATGCGAAAGGCGAGGCCGACGCCCGCGCCAAGCACAGCGACGAAAAGCGTTTGCAGCAGCGAGCCGGGGACGCTCACCCAGCGCACAGACCAGATGTCATCGATAGAGATTTTTAGTCCGACGCCGAACATCAGCAGAATGACGCCGACTTCGGAGAGTTGCAGCGCCAATTGCACATCAGCGGTGAAGCCCGGTGAATGCGGGCCCACGGCGACGCCAGCGAGCAAGTAACCGACAAGCGGCGAGAACTTCAGCCGCTGCGCGATAAATCCGAACACGAACGCGAGCACGATCGCGGCCACCAAGGTCGTAATCAGCCCGTATTCGTCATGCATTCTTCATTCCTTCCGCCTCGCTCGAACATGGTGTCGCGCACGCGCAACACAACCTTTCAGAAACTGGGCGAAAAAGGAACATAAGTTAGGCTCGCCTGTTGTTGCGCTGGGTGGAGAACATCCAGGGGCTACGGCAGTGACGAGCAGGATCGCGACGTATAACGGCGACGCCGGCGTTTTGACGCGCCCGCAAGGTAAACGTCAGGCCTATGTGGGCCGGACGGATTTTCGGCGGCTTGAGCGTGTGGTCGTTTTGGCGGGAGGCTTGGCGCTTGGCGGGCTCGCTGGCTTTACCGCCGAGATCATGCTGGGCCGGCCGAGCGTAGCGACGCTGATGGTGTCCGGCACGATACTCATTTCATTTGCGCTCTATCTGTGCACCCAAACTTTGCGCGAGAGCTTCGTACGCCGCGCTTACGGTTGCGCCACCGCGACCATCCTTCACGCCGGCGCGTTGCTCGCCTGGCCGATGGCGGCGTTGTTTGCGCCGCTCTCGCCTGTTGCCTTCTGGATGGCGCCGGTCGCCGCTGTGTCAGCGCTAGTTTTGTTCGCATCGTGCTGGGGCGGCCCGCCGCGCGCCGTGTATCGGTTGTCGTTGCAAGGATTCATCGTGGCGGCCGCGGCGATGTATCAGGGCGCGCTGCTAATCATGGCGGGCTGAGGCCAACTTGCGCCAAGGCTTCGGCTTGGCGCGTGGCAAGCTTTTGTGGCGAGAAACCTTCAACGCTCTCGGCGAACATGCGCCCGAAATTCAGCTCCGCGCGCAGATGCAGGAACGCCGCGCCAAGACCGATCGCTGCGCGATCCATGAAAACGAACTCGCGCGGGATCAACACCGGCCCAAGCGTCTTAAGCCGTTTGCGCACCTCCATCGCTTCGCGGCGGCCGTACTCGGCGGGCGGGACATCGTCGGCAATGGTGCGGACGCGGTCATCAATGATGGGCCCGTAGATGAACTTGGCCCAAAGGGTGAGCGCGTCGATGAGATCCTGGTTCAGATTCTTGAAACCCCAGATCTCATAGGCGTGGGCGACTTCTTCCATGTTGCCCGTTTTCAGGCCGTGCCAAAGGCCGACCACGCCCTCGAGAAAGCGCGACGGAAAAATGCGCACGCAACCGAAGTCCAAAAGGTGCAGCCGCTCTGCGTTGTCGGTGAGCGCGTAGTTGCCAAGGTGAGGATCGCCGTGAATGACGCCGTAGTGCGTCATCGGACCCCACCAAGCTTTGAACAGCAGCTCGGCGATACGGTTGCGGGTGTCCTGGTTTTCTTCAAGCCAGTGCATTAGCCCGCGGCCTTCGAGCCAACTCATGGTGAGGAGGCGCTTGGTTGAGAGCGCTTCGACCGGGACCGGCGTCTTAATGCGCTCTTCACCGTCCAGCATAAGGGCGAAGAGGCGCATCTGCTTAAGCTCGCGCGCGTAATCGAGCTCTTCGCGCAGGCGCTCGGTGACCTCCTCAATTGCCTCGGAAAAGTCGATGGTGCCGTCCATCGTCTTGAAAAGGCCAAGCAGAGTGCGGAGTTGGCCGACATCCGCTTCCACCGCGCTTGCCATGTCGGGATATTGCAGTTTGCAGGCGAGGGAGGCGCCGTCCAGTGATATGGCGCGGTGCACTTGGCCCAGCGACGCGGCAGCCGCCGCGCCGTGTTCGAAAGACTTAAACTTGATTTGCCAATCCGCACCTAGCTCCGCGCGCATGCGGCGGTCTACGAATGGCCAACCCATGGCCGGCGCGTTCGATTGCAGCTTGCGGAATTCCTCGGCGTAGGCTTCGGGCAGCAAATCCGGGATTGTCGAAAGCAACTGCGCCACCTTCATCAGCGGCCCTTTGGAATGGCCGAGCGCTTGGCGTAGCGCCTTGGCGACTGCAGCCTGATCCTTGCCCATCACGCGTGCGCTGACAGCGCCCGACATGTTGGCGCCAACGCGCGCTACGCGGCCGATGCGGGCGGTGATGCGATTGCGCTCGGGATCAGCGGGATCGGTCAAAGGCGGAAGATCGTGGTGAACACGAAGTTTATGTAGGGCCAACGAAAGCTAACGAAAATCGCATTTGAGTGTGCCATTTTAACGCGACCTGAACTTCCCGTGCGTATCGTCCGACCTTCGAACAGCGTTTCCGACAAGAGAAGCGCGTCGCATAGATTTGGTGGGACATGGCGAAGACTATCCTGATCGTCGATGACGATCCGGCGCAACGGCGCCTTCTGCAAGCAGCTGTCGAACGCAACGGTTTCGCGACGCGCACTGCCGATAATGGCGCGCAGGCCGTCGAGCAAGTCGACACGCACGCTGATATTGATGCCGTGCTGCTTGATCTCGTCATGCCGGGCATGAGCGGCCAAGAGGCGCTCAAAGAAATTCGTCAGCGCCGCCACGATTTGCCGTGCATCGTGCTGACCGCTTCGGGCGGCATCGACACGGTTGTGCAAGCGATGCAAGCAGGCGCGAGCGACTTCTTCGTGAAGCCAGCCTCGCCAGAGCGGATCATGGTTTCGATCCGCAACGCGCTCGAAATGTCGAATTTGAAAACGGAAGTGGTCCGCCTGAAGAAGAAGGCGTCGGGCCAGCTTTCGTTTGACGATATGGTCGCGAACGCCGCCAATATGGGTCCGGTTGTGCGCATGGGCCGCCGCGCGGCGGGTTCCAACATCCCGGTGTTGATCACCGGCAAATCCGGCGTCGGCAAAGAAGTTTTGGCGCGCTGCATCCAAGGCGCCAGCGATCGCGCTGGCAAGCCGTTTGTCACCGTGAATTGCGGCGCCATTCCGGAAAATCTGGTTGAATCGATCCTGTTTGGTCACGCCAAAGGGGCGTTCACCGGCGCCACCGACAACCACGCCGGCAAGTTTGTGGAAGCCAACGGCGGCACGTTGTTCTTGGACGAAGTCGGCGAATTGCCGCTCGACATGCAAGTGAAGCTGTTGCGCGTGTTGCAGGAAGGCGAAGTCGACCCGGTCGGCGCCAAGCGTCCGGTAAAAGTCGATGTGCGCATCATCAGCGCGACCAATAAGGATTTGGCGAAGCTGGTCGCCGACAACGCCTTCCGCGAAGATTTGTACTATCGCTTGAACGTTTTCCCCATCGAAGCGCCGCCGCTGCGCGAGCGCAAGGAAGACGTGCCGACTTTGGTTCAACGCTTCATCTCGCGCTTCAATGCTGAAGAAGGCCGCAATGTGCGCGGCGCCTCGGAAGCGACGATGGCGATGCTGTTGAATTTCGATTGGCCCGGCAACGTCCGCCAACTCGAGAATGCCGTGTTCCGCGCGGTGATCCTGTGTGAAGGCGATCTGCTGCAGCCGGAAGATTTCCCGCAAATCTCCGGCCTGAAGCCGCTCATGGTGGCCAACGAGAACAGCGCGGACCTGCATGTGTCGGCCAACGATCCTATCGCGCACGTGACCGCGAGCTTCCAAGCTGTGGTCGCGCATGCGGCGGCGGTCTCTGACGCGCCCGCGCCGGTTGCCGTGTTCGACGGCGAAGGACATTTGCGTCAACTCGAACAGATCGAGCGCGATCTGATCGAACTGGCGATTGATCATTACGCCGGCCACATGTCGGAAGTGGCGCGCCGCTTAGGCATCGGCCGCTCGACGCTCTATCGCAAGCTGCGCGAGTACGGGCTGGAAGAGCGCGCGGTCGCCGAGGGCTGAGACGCCCCGCCGCACTGAACCAAAGCGAAGGTCTGCGCGTTATACCGCCATGACCTTTGCCGCGGGGCGCATCTTTCTGAGGCATGGGCGTGCCTGATCTCGACTTCAACGTCGAAGCGATCGAGCCGCTCAAGATCGAAGACGGTGAAGCGATCAAGGATCGCGACCTGTTTAGTCCCTATGTGTGGGAAGAACGCGGCAAGTTTCATATGCTGGTGCGTGCTGCCCCGCGCGTGGTCAGCGAAACCGGCAACACCGGCATGATCCACTACGGTGTGAGCGACGACGGGCTGCGCTTTCAGGTGCGAGAGCAGCCGATCATCGCTCCTGACAGCGATCTCGATGTCGGTGGCTGTGAAGATCCCACGGTGATCAAGTGGAAGGATGAATACATCGTCTACTACACCGGCGTGGACGCCACGCGCCGTTCCGGACAAATGTTGTACGCGTCCGGGCCGAGTATTGATAAACTCACCAAGCGCGGCGTCGCATTGCCGTCGTCAAAAAGCGAAGGCAACACCAAGGAAGCGACGATCGAGCGCACGGCCGACGGGCACTGGCGTCTATTCTATGAATTTGCGCGCGACGAAGCTTCGCTCATCGGCGTCGCGATTGGCGATGGTGTTGGCGGGCCGTGGCATGAGCAGAAACAGCCGTTCGCGCCGCGCGAGGACCTCTGGGATAATTGGCATCTCTCGCCCGGACCGTTGCTGACGACCGATCCCGACATGCCGGTTATGTTCTACAACGGCGCCACCATTGACGCGCGTTGGCGCATCGGCTGGGTGGCTTTCAAGCGCGATTGCTTGACTGTTGTGGACCGTTGCATCGAGCCGCTGATTACGCCGCCGCCACCTAAAAATCGCGGCGACACCGACATTGCCTTTGCCGCTTCAATCGTCGTGCGCGAAGGACAAATTCATCTTTACTTCTCGCGCGCCGACCAGCTGATGTTTCGCGCTGTCATTCGTCGGACCGCGTAGGCCGCGGCGGGCGGTTCTTCCACCCAAGCGGTTTCTTTGTGGTCAGTCCCCTGCGCGTCTTGCCGCGAGCTTTGGCCGCGATCTCTTTGAGTTTCACGGTTTGCAGATTGGAGAGGGCGTCGTCCTTCCTGCCTTTGCTGAGATCGTTGAAGGCCGAGCCATATTTCTCGAGGCGCTTGTCGACCTCGGTCAGAAACTCATTTTCCCACTGCGAGTAGTCCACCGCGCCGGCGCCGGGTTTGATCTCGCCCGTCTCCGGATCGACGGTCTCGGGCGCTGTGCCCGCCGCGGCAAGCTTGCGGATGATCCGCAAGGCCTTGCGCGTCTTCTTGCGATCGATCTCGCGGGGCATGGAGGCACCTTACCCGCTAGCGAAATGAACTCCAGCCTCATGCTTCGATGGAGGCAGAGCCCTCAGATCTCGCCCAGCGCGTGCAGGTAGAGGTCGCGCACCTGTTCTTGTTCTTCGCGCTCTTGGCGGTCTTGCTTGCGAAAACGGATCACTTGGCGGAGCACTTTGGTGTCGTAGCCGAGCCCCTTCGCCTCCGCGTAGGTTTCTTTCACGTCGTCGGCGATCGACTTCTTTTCTTCCTCAAGCTTCTCGATGCGCGCGACCAGCTGGCGCAACTTTTCCTGGGCGGTTTGCGTCAGCGATTGCGGCGCAGCCATGGTTGAAGTTTCAGTCGCGCCAAAGTCAGCAGCCATTGTCGTCACCCCCGAAGAATCGATTCGTTTCGGGTGAGTCTAACGAAGCGAAAAATTGCTGCTAACCGCTGGACAGGCCGAATCGCTGAGTAGCGCGCCCACAATGTTAGGCGTCGCGGCCCTCGACCTTCGGTTCGAGCCGGTGCACGCCCTGGCGGGCCACCTCGTAGTGCGGGTGGATCGCCAGCGCTGCGCGGAATGCCTGCAGCGCCGCGCGGTTTTGACCGAGTTCTTCGTAAATGAGGCCGAGGCCTGCGAGGGCGCCAAAGTGGCGCGGCTCGCGCTTCAGCGTTTCCTGAATTGCCGCGATTGCGCCGGAATAATCGTGTTCGCGGTACGCCAGATTGGCGCGGCGGTTCCACGGCTCGGCAAAGGTTGGCGCCAGATCGCTGGCTTGTTCGAGGAAGCGCAGCGCCAGTTGCTGATCGCCATCGCTCTCAGCTGCCGCTGCGCGCTCGACCAGGATATTTACCGTGGGAGAGCCACTGTCGGCCCAGTGCGACCAGATCTGACTCTCAACGCGGGACGCCGTGGTTTCGTCGGGCGCCTGTTCCAGCTGCGTAAAGAGGGCGTCCAGTTGCGGGTCCGTGTGTGCGGGCGCGTGCCCCTGCAGCCCGCAAGCGGCGAGCGCAAACGCTGCGAGAGAGAAAATAAGCCGACGCATGCGATGGTGAATCGCTGAGGAACGTACCTGAGAATCAGAAGTTCCGCGAGGCGGCGCGTGTGTGAGGGGCGCCGTGCAGCCAGAAGTTGGCTTAGCCCTGCTTGGCCTTATAGCGCGGATCAACCTTGTTGATCACGTAGACCCGGCCCTTGCGGCGCACCACCCGGCAAGCCCGGTGACGGGCTTTGAGCGACTTGAGGGAGGACTTCACTTTCATGGCGCGGGACCGGGCGAAAAATTGGAAGCGGGGTGAATAAGGGGGCCACCGGGCTAAGTCAATGAGGGGAGCTCGATCTCGGGGCGGTCCGGCGAGGTAAAAAGCGATCCAGCGCCACGCTATGGCCCAAGTTCTGCAGCGTTGAAGGGGGGTGCGACGCACTTTATCAAACGGGATCAAAGGGGTCGGGATGGCGCGCGCGCTAGTCATGGCAGTACTCGTGGCCGCCGCGATCGCGTGCGGGCAGACGGCTGTGAAGGCCGATCCGCCTCCGCCGCCGCCGGCTTTCGCCAGTTCCGGCAATGCCGATTTTGACGCTTGGCGGGCGAGCTTTGCCCAAAGGGCGGTGAATGCCGGCCGTGATCCGGCCGTGCTCGGAAGGCTCCTGTCGCATATCGAGCCGGACCCTTCGATCGTCGATCTCGACCAGCGGCAGCCGGAATTCGTTTCTCCGGTGTGGGACTACGTGAACAATCGGGTCACCACCCCGCGCATCAATGCGGGCAAGGCGCTGAAGGCCAGCATGAGTTCCACGCTCGCCGCCATTCAGCAGCGCTACGGTGTCGACAGCAATATCGTGCTCGGCATCTGGGGCCTTGAAAGCAATTTTGGGCAGGCTGCGCTCAACTACGATGCGCCGACGGCGCTCTCGACTTTGGCCTTTGAGGGCCGCCGCCGTGCGCAATTCGAGAGCTATCTGATGTCGCTCTCGGAAATGGTGGAGCGCGGCCTCGCCACGCCCGACGAACTGAAGTCGTCGTGGGCCGGCGCAATGGGTCAGCCGCAATTCATGCCGGATGTGTATCTGCAACTCGCCGTCGATTGGGACGGCGACGGGCATCGCGACATCTGGACCAACAATGCCGATGTGGCCGCTTCGATCTCGCACTATTTGCAGGACCGCGGCTGGCATGCCGGCGAACCGGTATTCGACGAGGTGAAGCTGCCCGACGGTTTCGACTATTCGCTCGCCGACGGCACGACACGCAGCATTGGCGATTGGATGGGACGCGGCGTGAAGCGGATAGACGGCACGACCTGGCCGGTTGAGCGCGTCGCAATGCAATCGCAATTGTTCTTGCCGGCAGGCGCGCAAGGACCAGCATTGCTGTTGCATCCGAACTTCGCGGTGATCCGCCGCTATAACAACTCAGACCGCTACGCGTTGGTGGTGGCGTTGCTGGCGCGCGCCTTCGATGACCACAGCGGGCTGGTGACAGGGTGGCCGACGCAATTGGGATCGCTCAACCGCGATCAAGTGCTGGAGCTGCAGACCCTGTTGAATGGCCTCAACTACAATGCCGGCGCTGCGGACGGGCTATTCGGTTCGGCAACCCGGCGCGCGGTGGCGCAGTTTCAGGGCGATCAGCACATCGTCGCCGACGGATTCCCGACTTTAGACTTGCTCAACAAGGTGCGCGTGCGCGCTGGTGTGAGCGTTCCGCCCACCCCGGCGCCGAGTGCATCGGCCGGCGCATCAAGCGATGACGATGCGCAGGGCCTCGATACTTCCGGTGTGCGCACATTGCAGCGGCACTTGAAGCGGCTTGGCTATTATGGCGGCGCGGCCGATGGCTCGATTGGTCCGGCGACCCGCAGCGCCATCCGCGCCTTCCAGCGCCGCCACCACATGGACGTCACGGGTCGTGCAACTACGGACGTGCTTGCCGTGGCAAGACGGGCGCGCCGCTAGTTTGCCGGCGCGGCGCTCGATTTTCGGAGCGCCAAAAGCCCGATCAGGCTGAGCGTCGCAGCGGCGGCGACGTAATACCCGACGTTGGCCAGGCCGCCGTGGCTCACCAGTTGTTCGGCGATGATCGGCGTAAGTCCGCCGCCCAAGATACCGCCGACATTGAAGGCGAGGCTGGCGCCGGTGTAGCGCACGCGCGCGGGGAAGAGGCTAGGCAGCCACGCGCCGAGCGGGCCGTACACGAATCCCATCAGCAACAGCATGAGTGAGAGAAATGCGCCGATGAGCAAAAGAGACTGGGCGCCCATAAGTGGCGCGAGTGCCAAGCTGGCGAGGATAGCGCCGATGCAGCCGATCATCAGCACCATGCGCGGGCTGGATTTGTCCGACCAGTAACCGGCGATCACAATGCCTGCGGCCATGAACAGAATGGCGATGAGCTGGGTGCTCAAGAACGCGGTGCGCGAATAGTGCAGGTGTGCCACGCCGTAGCCGAGCGCGAAGGCCGTCGAGATGTAGTAGATGCAAAAGCAAGCGATGACGCCGAGTGTGCCGCCAATGATTTGCGGCCAGTGTTTGGCGACGACCTCGCCCAGCGGCACGCGCGGCGGCGGCGCCTTTTCTAGCGCTGCCTTGAACGCGGGTGTCTCAGTAAGCTTGAGGCGCACCCACAAGCCGACGCCGACAAGCACCGCGCTGGCGAGGAACGGAATGCGCCAGCCCCACGTGGCGAAATCCTCAGCCGACAGGAACAAGCCGATTAGCAGGAAAAAACCGTTGGCGAGGATAAAGCCGACCGGCGCGCCGAGCTGCGGAAACATGCCGAAGCGAGCGCGATAGCCAGGCGGCGCGTTCTCCACCGCGAGCAGGGCCGCGCCGCCCCACTCGCCGCCGAGTCCGAAGCCCTGACCAAAGCGCAGCAGGCACAGCAACAGCGGCGCGATAACGCCAGCTTGAGCAAAGCTCGGTAGAAAGGCGATCGCCACGGTCGAGGCGCCCATCAGCATGAGCGACGCGACAAGCGTTGCTTTGCGACCGATGCGATCTCCGAAATGTCCGAACACAACAGCGCCGACTGGCCGTGCGATGAAGGCAAGCGCAAACGTCGCGTAGGACGACATCAATTGCGCCGACGCCGATTGCGCCGGGAAGAAGAGCGGGCCGAACACAAGCGAAGCGGCGGTCGCGTAAATATAGAAATCGTAGAACTCGATCGACGTGCCCGCGAGACTGGCGGCAAGCACGCGCGCGGTTTGCGCCTTATCGCGCGGCGTTGCGCTCATCTTACACCACGATTTTCGTCTGCGCTTCCGCGCCGCGCTCGATCAGCGTCAGCGCTTTTCCATCTGTGTCAAACACTGTGATCGAGCAATGACCCGGCTGAAAGCACAGTACGCGCGCATCGTTGGTCGCGGCCGACACCGCCGCATTGATGGCAACGAAATGCGAGAAGACGGCGGTGTCGGCGCTGGCCGCAACCGTGGCGGCGACCTGATCGCGCCAACGCGCGTAGTTGATGTCGCCCTCAACGTCGGACCAGTTTTGTGTGAAGGCGTTGCGCAGCCACGCCGGACGCGCCTCGAGCGATATGCCGCTCGGTGTCGGGATCTCCGCAACGTTATGTTCGATCCGCGGCGCTGTCTTAAGGGTGTCGGCGAACGGCGCTGCAGTTTCGCGGCAGCGCGCCAGGGGCGAGGAGATGACGAAGCGTGGCGGTTGCGGCAGCGCGAGCAGCGCTTTGGCAGCCTCGCGCGCCTGCGCATGACCCTTATCGTCGAGACCTGGATCGGCGTTGGCGTTGTCGCCCCAGGTCGAGGCCGGGCTGCCGTGACGGATCATGTAAACGCGCGGCATTAGGTTGGCTCCGGTTCGGCGGCAGGTTGCGCCACGACGCTGTCGCGCAAGCGCCGGCTCATCAAGCCGAAGGCGAACATGGCGAGAATTATGGCGATGGCGATGAAGAGCGGCGCGGTCTGGCCCAGATGTTCGTAGGCGACGCCGCCAAGAACCGGCGAAAAGATGAACCCCGCGCCGTTGATGGCGACGACAAGACCAGCCGCTGCGCCTTGTTCATGCGGTTCGACCGCAACCGATGCGCCGCCGGTGAAGCCTGAACGCGCCAAGCCGCCGCCGAAGCCTTGCAGCGCTTGCGCAGCCATCAGGAAATACAGGTCCGGCGCGATCACCTGCACCGCAAAGCCCGCCGCCAGCAAAGCTGCGCCCCAGATGATCAGCGAACGCGGCCCAAAGGAGAGGCGCGGCAAGATGACGAGCTGCGTCGCCAACAGCGCCAGTGCGTTGGCCATGAAGCCCCACGCCGTGAGCTGCGTGCCGTGACTGCCCGCCACGTGCAGCCGGTCCATGGTGTAGAGGCCATAAATTTGTTGCGAGATGCCGGCCACAACCGAGAGCGCCAGCCCACAAATGAGATAGCCCGAGAGACGCCGGTCGCTGATGAGCGCGAGCGATTGTTTGAAATTCGCCTTGGGGCGCGACGCCGATTGCGGCGCGGTGCGCTCAGGCAGGAAGAACAGGATGGAAAGCGATGCGGTGAGCGCGAGCGCGGCCACCAGCCAGATCGGAAACACCAGGCTCGTCTGCGCCGCGATCCACGCGCAGATACCCGGACCGAACGCTTGTCCCACCGCGAAGGCCGAACTCAGCCCCGCCAATTGTGTTGTACGTTCGAGCGTGGAAGTGCGGTCGGCGATGTAGGCTTGCGCCGACGGGCTCGATGCCGAGCCGAAGGCCCCAAAAATCGCGCGTGCGAGCACCAGCGTGATGAAGAGTTGAGAGCCGGTGAGGGCGCCGTTAAGGCCCAGCGTGGTGGCGATGCCAAACGAGGTCATCGACACCGCATAGGCGCCGAGGCCGAAGGCGATGGACGGTTTGCGCCCGATGCCGTCTGAAAGACGGCCCCAATACGGACTCGCGAACACCCATAACAGCGCGGAGAGCGAGAAGATGAACCCCACGGCGCTGTCGCCGAGGTGAAGCTGGCGCACCAAAGGCGGTGCGACAGAGAGCAGCATCGAGTTGCCTGCGCCGATCACCAGCATGCACGTCCAGAGCAAGCGGAATTGCCGGTTGCGCCCGATGGGCGCGTTGGCGGCCGCTGCTGGGGCTGCAAGCGGTTCGGGGGCCAGGGAGTCGGTCATCGACGCGAGGCGCTTTGCTACGCTCTGGGGCAGGCGCGCGCTACAGCGTTGACGAAAAGGAAACTGGCAAATTTGCCGGAAAGGCTAACAGCCGAAACGGCGCGTTAAGCGCGTTGGGGACATAAGTCCGAGCCATCCCGGCAGGTTCGGTAAATACGCGTTAGCCATGTTCTCGATTATCGGCCTCGTCGCGGTCCTCGGCATCGTTTTCGGCATCTTCTTGGCCGAGGGCGGTAGCTTCGAAGTTATTGCCGAAGCCGCGCCCATGGAATTCGCGATGATCTTCGGCTCGGCGGTCGCTGCGCAACTCGCCGCCAACGATCTTTCCGGGCTGATGAAGATGGGCGGCGGCGTGCCGATGGTGATGTCGGGCCCAAAGTGGAAGAAGCAAGACTACCAGGATTTGCTGGCGCTGTTGTTTCAGCTGACCAAGCTGATGAAGACCAAGGGCATCGTCGCGCTCGAGCCGCACATCGAAAAGCCCGACGAAAGCGCCATTTTCCAGAAGTACCCCAAGATCATGAAAGACCATCACGTGGTGCATTTCATCTGCGACACGCTGCGGATGATGACCATGAACCTCGACGATCCGCATCAGGTCGAGGACGCGATGGAGAAGCAATTAGAGAAGCATCACCACGAAGCGCTGCACCCAGCGCACGCGATGCAGAACATGGCCGACGCGCTCCCGGCGCTCGGCATCGTCGCGGCCGTGCTCGGCATCGTGAAGACCATGGGCTCGATCAACGAGCCGCCGGAAGTGCTCGGTCTCATGATCGGTAAGGCGCTCGTTGGCACGTTCCTTGGCGTGCTCTTGGCCTACGGCATCGTCGGCCCGCTCGCTGCGCGCCTGAACGCGATCATCGAGGAAGACTCGCAGTTCTATAAAATCATCCGCGATGTGCTGGTGGCTCACCTGCACGGCAACGCCGCGCAAGTGTCGGTCGAAATCGGCCGCGGCTCAGTGCCGTCGACACTGCAGCCGACCTTCGGTCAGCTGGAAGAAGCGCTGGCGGCCGCGACAGAGGGTTGAGGTTCCGACTCCTAGTTATGCGATAATGCATGGGGGTTCCCGGCCCGCCCGCTTGACCATCACAGTTAATCTCGGGCATGGAGTCGCTTCCGATGCGTCGAGGCCAAGACCTCTGCGCCCAAACGAGGGGTATAGTACCTATGACTAAGTTCAAGCTTGGCCTGGCGGCTGCCGCTGCGGCCGTTCTCGCGTTCGGCGTTGCGGCCTGCGGCCAAACGTCGACCTCGACCGACACCGCTGCTGCCACCGACACTGCGATGACGGACACGTCTGCGGCGACCACGACCGACACGGGCACGACCACGTCGACCGACACGGCCGCGACCACGACGTCGACCGCCACCACGACGACCACGCCGTAATCGGTTCGGTTTTTGTGTTACGGATGAGCCGCCCGGAAGGGCGGCTCATTTGCGTTTGGGCTTGGTGATGTCGCGACTACCGCCACAGCCGTCATTGAGTTGGAGCGATGAAGGTGTGCCGCGCGCCGCCGCCTTCGATGACGTGTACTTCTCGCGCGCTGGAGGCCTCGCAGAGTCGGAAGCGGTATTTCTCGCCGGCTGCGGATTTCCTGAAGCGTGGGCCTATGCCGATCGCACCAGCATTTGCGAGCTTGGCTTCGGTACAGGATTAAACGTTATAGCGGCGTGGCGTGCATGGAAACGCGCTCGCGTACCTCATGCGCTTTTGCATATCTTCTCTATCGAGGCATTCCCACTCGCAAAGGAAGACGCTGCGCGCGCGCTCGCGCAGTTTCCAGAAGTTGGCAATCTCAGCGCGCAGTTGCTAGCGCGCTGGCCAGTGCGCGCGTACGCACCGCAACGACTGTGGTTCGAAGAAGATGGTTTTGCGCTGACACTGTTGACCGGCGAAGTGGAGCGCGTGTTGCCGCGCATGAGCGGCGCGTTCGATGCGTGGTTTTTGGACGGCTTCACGCCGGCGCGCAACGGCGCGCTCTGGAGCGAAACGATCTTCCGCGAAATGGCGCGGCTCTCGAAGCCCGGTGCGCGCGCTGCAACGTTCACTGTCGCGGGCGATGTGCGGCGCGGGCTCGAATTCGGCGGGCTTCGCCGTGGAGAAAAAGCCCGGCTTTGGCGCGAAAAGAGAGCGTTTGGAGGCGCGGTTCCGGGGTGCGGCGCCTGCGGCAAATGCGTCAGCCTTGCCGAAACGCGTAGCTGTCGTCGGCGCAGGTATCGCCGGTGCAAGCGTCGCGGCGGCGCTCAGACGGCGCGGCGCCGAGACAATCGTGCTGGAAGCGGCGCCGAGTTTAGGCGCGGGCGCGAGTGGCAACCCCGCTGGCCTGGTGATGCCGCGTTTGGATCGCGGCGCGAGCGGCTTAAGCGAAATGTTTCTTGCCTCATATATCGACGCGGTCACGACCTACGAAACGCTAGGCGTGTTCAATGCCTGCGGCGTTGAACAGCGCGCCGATGAGAAGGGCGAGGCAGCGTTAGCCGATTTGCTCGCTGACCCGCCGTTGCCCGTCGACTGGTTGCGCGCGCTTTCTGACGGCGCGGCGTTGCACGTGCGCGCGGGACTAGCCGATCCGCGGGCTGCGATCGCCAAGCTGCTTGCCGGGGCCACGTTAATGTGTGAGGCGCCTGTGGCCGCGCTTGAGCAAGCCGAGCGGGGCTGGATCATCCGCGCCCCAGACCGGCGCGCGATGTTGAAGGCCGACGCTGTGGTGCTCGCGTGCGGTGCGGCGCTCACGACTTTCGCCGCGGCAAAATTCTTGCCGGTCGCTTTGTCACGCGGACAGATCGAATGGGGCTCCGGCGCGGCGCCTACGCATGCACTGACTTGCGGCGGCTATGTCGCGCCGTTCGATGGCGGTGTGTTGTTCGGCGCGACGTTTGATAAAGCCGAAGAGAATACGCCGCTCCGTGTTGAGAACGACGCGGACTCGCGCGCACGCAATTTACAGGCGCTAAGCGCGCTTGCGCCGGAAGTTGCGGCCAGTGTCGACGCGTCGTCGCTGCAATCACGCGCGGCGTTGCGCGCCACAACGCCGGACCGCGCGCCGATCGTTGGCGTTCTGCCGGACGCAGCAGCTTGGCAGGCGCAGAACGCCGCCTCAGCGCATGGCGCGCCGCCCACGCACAACCCCGTCCATGCGGGGATTTTCGTTCTCGGCGGCCTGGGCGCGCGCGGGCTGACCTTGGCGCCGTTGCTGGGCGAGGCGCTGGTGGGGCAGATGTTTGGCGAGCCCTCGCTCTTCTCGATGCAGGCAAGCGCGGCGATCGATCCGGCGCGCTTTTTGCTGCGCGCAATGAAGCGGCGCGATTAGCCGGCTGCGTCGCTAGCGGCGTGGCGTTCAGCAATAGTAGCGGCAAGCGCGGCTTGCGCTGCTTCATCCAGCGGATATTTGCGCAACGAGAGTGCGCCCAGGAGGCACAAAAGTGCAGGCCCGCCGATGAATAGCGCGCTCAGCGTGCTGAGCGCTTGGGCGGTGTTGGCTGTGCCTTCGTGCGGCTGGAAGCCCGCGATCTGCAGCGCGATGTACGTCAGCGGACCAAGCGCCACGCCAACTTTTGAAGTCGTCAGCAAAATGCCGAAATAAATGCCGGAGCGCCGTGCGCCGGTGCGGACTTCATCGTCGTCCACGACATCAGCCATCAAAGCGCGCGTCAGCAGAGCGCTGCCGCCCTGCGAGATTCCAGCGAACACCATGAAGGTCATCGCAAAGCCAAAGTTTTGCGGCGGTAGAACCAGCAATCCTACCGTGGTGACGAAGGTGTAGAGAAAGTTGGCCTGCAGTGCGTGGTGCTTGCCGAACTTGCGCGCAACGAACCACCAAACGGGTACGCCCAGCAGGCCGGAGATGAAGTACACCGCCAGCAGCGTTTGCGAGCTGTGCGTGAAACCCAGTACGAATTGGAAGTAGAACAGGAAAAGCCCGCCCGAAATGCCCTGTGCGAAGCCGAGAATGAGATCAGGCAGCAGCACGCGCTGCGCCAGCTTGTTCTTGGCGAGTGTGCTCAGGGTTTGGCGCAGCGTGAGATGCGGTTGCGGCGGCCGCGGCCGTTCGCGCACCAGCAAAGTGGCGACAAGAACCGTAACCGGCATCAGCGCAATGATGGTCCAGCCCATGGCGAACACCGCCTGCGCATTGGAGTGGGATGTCTGCGCCACATAGCCGGCGACGACCAGCATTAAGCTGTTTCCGAACAAGCTCGCGAATTGCACGGCTCCAAGTACATGCGTGCGCCCGTGATATGTCGGCACCAATTCGCCAGCCCAAGCTGTGTGCGCGATCGCCATCAAGGCATAGGTGAAAAACACGAAGACGATCGCCGCCGCGACCAATGGAAACGGCGCGCCAGGCATGAGGTAGATGTAGCTCATCCAGATGGCCGCCATGATGAACGGCGTCCCGACGAGCATCCAGAATTTGCGTCGTCCCAGCGGCACGTGAGTGCGGTCTTGAAAATTGCCGATGCCGGGATCGATGAAGATGTCGAGCATGCGCACGCCGATAAACAGCGCCGACACCACGCTGAGCGGTACGCCGACATAGGTGGCTAAGTGCGGCGGCAGAAAAATAACGCTCGGCAACGTCATGGCGTTGAGCGGCGCCGCGGGGCCCGCAAATGCTGCCAGTTGCCACCAGGTGATCTTGTGCTCGCTCTTGGCCATGGTCGTCGTCCTGCGAGCGCGGTGGTCAGCCGCCCTGCAGCGCCTTACTGAGTTGGGGCATCAGGCGCTCGTTCGTGGCGACGACATTGCCAGTCTTCAGGAAGTCTCCGCCATCGATTTCTTTGCAGAGCCCGCCGGCTTCGCGCACGAGAATGGCGCCCGCGGCGACGTCCCATGCGCTGAGGCCGCGCTCCCAAAAGCCGTCGACGCGTCCGGCGGCGACGTAGGCGAGATCGAGCGATGCCGCACCCATGCGGCGGATGCCGGAGGTCTGGCTGAGAACGCGGTCGACTTCTCCAAGGAATTTTTCGCGCCCCGGTTGGCCCATGAACGGCGCGCCAGTGGCGAACAGCGCGTCGCGCATGTCGGTGCGCGCCGCGACGCGCAGACGCCGGTCGTTGAGATAGGCGCCGGCGCCTTTCTCGGCCCAAAACAATTCGTCGCGAATGACGTTGTAGATGACCCCCGCAACAAGGATGCCTTCACGCTCCAAGCCAATGGAGATGGCGAAGTGCGGAATGCCGTGCAGAAAGTTGGTGGTGCCATCGAGCGGATCCACGATGAAGCGGTTGGTCTTGTCGGTGCCTTCGACTTCGCCGCGTTCTTCCATGAGGAAGCCGTAGCCCGGGCGCGCTTTGGACAATTCCTCGAACAGCGTCTTCTCTGATTTGAGATCGGCGGAAGAGACAAAGTCGGCAGGACCTTTGCGCGAGACCTGCAAATTCTCCACTTCGCCAAAATCGCGCGCCAGGGCGCGGCCGGCTTTGCGCGCGGCGCCAACCATGACGTTGATGAGTGCGGAGGTCTGCGGCATCGGGAGGCGGTGCTAGCAGGGGCGCCCGAAAGCGGCAAGCGCGCTCAACGGCTCAGCATGGCGCGTGCCGCCCAGGCGCCGGTGGCGAAGCTCGCTTGGAGCAAATAGCCGCCTGTTGGCGCTTCCCAGTCGAGCATTTCTCCTGCTGCGTAAGTTCCGGGGATGGCGCGCAGTTGGAGGTGTTCGTCGAGCGCTGGCCAGGTGATGCCGCCTGCGGTCGAGATGGCGCGCTCAAGCCCGCGCGGCGATGTCAGTCGGATCGGCGCGGATTTGATCAAGCGTGCCAATGCAGCCGGATCATTGGGTAGCACGCTCCCGTACGCCTCGCGCAACACACCGGCGGCAACAGGCGTCAGGCCGACGGAT
Source organism: Terricaulis sp. (assembly GCA_047601265.1). GTDB lineage: Bacteria > Pseudomonadota > Alphaproteobacteria > Caulobacterales > Aquidulcibacteraceae > Vitreimonas. The sequence continues at coordinate 1,461,422 of JASGJR010000001.1, read as the reverse complement.
TTGCGCAATGTGGACGAAATCGTATCCCCGCGTTTGGCGTGCGCGAGTTTGGCGGCGATGCCGCCTTCGTCGAGCTGCGGCCGCAAGTCGATGTGCAGTGTGACCGGCGTGGCGCGCTCGAGTGCGTCACGTAACGGCGCGGAGAGTGCATAGACGCCGCCGCCTTCGATGCCATAGACCGTGACAATAGCCTCGCCTTGCACGCGATGCGCGCCAAAGCGCAGCTCAATGTTCTTGAGCGGCGCGCCCGCAAAGCGCTCGCGGAAGTGGTCGCTCCACGCAATGTTGAAGCCAGTGTTCGCAGGCTTGAGCGGCGAAAGCGCAACGCCGTGTCCCGCCAGTATGCTTTGCCAAGAGCCATCGCTGCCCAGTCGCGGCCAACTCGCACCGCCCAACGCGAGCAGGGTGGCGTCCGCTTCCACGATCTCGATATCACCGTCGCGCTCGAAGCGCAGATGACCCGCGTCATCCCAACCAAGCCAGCGTGTGCGCGTTTTTACACTCACGCCTTGTGCAGCCAGCCGTGCGAGCCATTTGCGCAGCAACGGCGACGCCTTCATCGCTTTTGGAAACACGCGGCCAGTGGAGCCCACGAAAGTCGGCTCGCCGAGCGCTTCTGCCCAAGCGACTAGGTCGCGCGCGCTGAAGACCTCAAGCATTGGCGTGAGACGCGCCGCCGCTTCGCCATAACGCGTGAGAAAACGTGCGCTGTCCTCGGAGTGTGTGAGATTCAGCCCGCCACGGCCCGCCATGAGCAGTTTGCGGCCAATGCTTGGCATGCGTTCGTAGACTGTAACGCTTTTGCCCGCAGCACTCAGAATTTCGGCCGCGATCAAACCTGCGGGTCCGCCGCCGATAACGGCGAAATTCATTCCGGCGTGTGACTGACGGCTTCGATTTTGTTGCCGTCCGGATCGCGGACAAAGGCGGCGTAATAATCGGGCGAATATTCCGTGCGTAGCCCGGGGCGTCCGTCCTCGATGCCGCCTTGGTCGAGCGCCGCAAGGAAGAAGTCGTCGACAGCCGCGCGTTTCTGCGCCCGGAACGCGATATGGACGCCGTTGCCTTGCGTTGCCGGTTGGCCGTTGAGCGGAAGCTGGATCCAGAAGCTGGCGTTGTCGTCGGCGCCGTAGCCGACGCCAACAAGCTTGCCGTTGATCTCGACCGGATAGATCGGCTTCATCCCAAGTGGCGCGAGCGCGGCGTCATAGAACGCTTTCGCACGCTGTATATTGGTGACGCCGACGGAAATATGATCCAGGGCCATTCGCTTCTCCGTTAGGGCCAGCGCGCGAACCAATCGAGCGTGCGCGAGATCGCCAGTTCGCGCGCGTCGCCATTGTAGTCGTGGCCGGGACGGCAGAAACCGTGGCCCGCGTCGTACAGATAGAGTGGCGACGTCGGCGCCGCCACCCGCACGCGTTCGACATTTTCCGGCGGAATGCCAGCGTCGCGCGCGCCGTAGTGAAACATCGCCGGCGCCTTCGGTTTTTCGTCCAGCATGTCGGCGATCAGCCTGCCGTAGAAACAGGAAACCGCATTGACATCCGTGCAGCGTGCTGCTGCGAGCCAGCTCATGGCGCCGCCATAGCAGAATCCGGTGACATAAGCGGGTTTCGGCAGCGCATCGACGGCGGCTTGAATATCCGAGGCGACTTGCTCGCGTGGGCAAGCCATCACGCCGCGAATGCCCTTGGCGATGCCTTCTTGATCGTGCTCGGCGTGAAAGTTCTTCTCCACACGATCGAACAGGCCCGGTGCAACGGCCACGTATCCCGCACTTGCGAAGACGCCGCACATCTCGGCGATGTGGTCTGTCAGACCAAAGATTTCCTGCAAAACCACCACGCCGCCTTTTGGTTTGCCCTCTGGCGCTGCGCGCAGTGCGGGCAAGTCGTAGCCGTCAATTCGGCTTTGGATGTGGATGGTTTCGATCATGTTTGCTCCCTCGCATGCCGTGTGCGATCCGTCGAGGCTGGTGATCGCGGGAAGTTGAGCAAAGTTTCATCGGATGCCGCTGGCGAGCGCGATAAGACAGGGCCAAGGTCGCGCCGGATGAATATGTTCGGCGGCCTCAAAGTGCTCGCAGCCTGCGCGGCGTTTTTTGCCTGCGCGGACGCAGCGCGCGCAACGTGCACGTCCGCGCCCGAACTCGGGCTGTACCAGACACCCCCGAACACCGCGCAGCCGGCAACCTCCGCCACAGCGCCCGCGTCGGCGCAAAGCGTGGCGATTCCCACCAGCGCAGACAGGATCGGGCGCATGGTTGCGCCTGTGACAATCGACGGGCGCGGGCCGTTCCGTTTCATTATCGATACCGGCGCCAATCGGTCGGTGCTCTCCACTGATCTCGCCCACAGCCTTGGCCTCACGTCATTCGGCACCGGTGACGTGCATTCCGTGCATGGCGTGTCGACCGCGCCGCTGGTGCAGGTCGATGAGTTTGCCTACGCAAATCTGTCGCTCGGCGGCGAGCCGATGCCGGTGATGGGCGGCGCGGTGCTGGCGGGTGAGCAGGGGCTGCTCGGCGTCGACGGCATGCGCGACCGCCGCTTGATGCTGGATTTCGAACGTCACTGCGTGGAAATCGTGCCGTCGCGCGGCGCCACGCGCCTGCCTGGCTGGGCCGTTATTCATGGCAATCTGAAGTTCGGCACACTTGTGGTCGTGCGCGGCTCAATCGGCGGCCTGCACGTGAATCTGCTGTTGGACACCGGTTCGGACGTATCGCTCGCGAACGTCGCGCTTCGCGACGCGCTGAACGCGCGCGTGCATCGCGATCAGGTGCGGCTGGATTACGCCGTGGCGTATGCGCAGGGGCGCCCGGTGGTGCTGGATAGCGCTATCCTGTTGCCTGTCATGTCGATGGGCGACTTGGACGTGCGCAACGTCACCGCCTATGTCGGCAATTTCCACGTCTTCCAGCTCTGGGATTTGATCGACGAACCGACACTGCTAATCGGCATGGATGTGCTTTCGCAAACCCGCGGCATCGCCATCGACTATGGGCGCAAAACCGTAGCGCTACACATCCGCGATCCGCTGCGCTTCGGAACGCGCCTGGAATACTGATCACTCGTCGGGAAAAAGCTGCGGTAGCGCTGCGCGCGCCGCGGGTTCGACGACGCCGTTGTGCGACTTGTTCAAAAACACGCTCTGCGAAAGTTCGATGCTGTGGTCGGTCAGCAGCAGAGCATTGAGGCGGCGAACGTCCCGCGTCATCTGACTTGTCTGCGTGTTTTCGGAATTCGACGCGAGATAGACAGCGCGCGCGTGGGGCGCCGCAGCTAGCGGCACATCGAATATCTTGCCGCCGTCGAACCAGAGCGCCGGGCTCATGATCAAATACCGATCGAACAGCTCAGGCGTGTGCATGAGTGTGTAGCTCGCCAGCAGCCCGCCATAGGAATGCCCGGCGATGCCACGCGTGGTCGAGTCGATGGGAAGGTGGGCTTCGGCGTAAGGAATAATATCGCGCCGCAGCGTATCGATGTAGGCGTCCGCGCCGCCAGTGGCGCCGGGCGCGCGGCCGAACGCAGGTGAGAAATCGTGTTTGCGCAGGCGCGCACTGGCGAGAATGTTGCGATAGCCGATGCCAACGAGGATGACAGGCGCCATGGCGTGGCGCGCCGCCGCGTCCTCGCTGAGTTGCGTGAACGTTGGCAGCCAGAGATCGCCGTCTAGGATGTAGAGCGCAGGGCAGCCGCCGCCTTTGCAGCGATCTGGAACGTGAACGTACAGCACATATTCCGTGCCATTGTGCGCGCGCGGCAGTAGCAAAATATTGCTGCGTGGCGCAATGAAGCGAACGCCGATTAGAAACAGTAACGCTGCAAGCGCGATGCCCGCCAGCAGCCAGCGCTTGTTACGCATTGAAGCGGAAGTGCATCACGTCGCCCTCGCGGACGATGTAGTCCTTGCCTTCCAAGCGCATCTTGCCGGCTTCCTTGGCGCCGCTCTCGCCATTGAAGGCGACAAAATCGTCATAGGAAATGGTTTCGGCGCGGATGAAGCCTTTTTCGAAATCGCCATGAATGACGCCAGCCGCCTGTGGCGCAGTCCAGCCCTTCTGGATCGTCCAGGCGCGCGCTTCCTTAGGTCCCACCGTAAAATAGGTTTGCAGGCCGAGCAGATCGTAGCCTGCATGGATGAGGCGGGTGAGACCTGGTTCTTCGAGGCCGACGGTCGCCAAAAATTCGGTCTGCTCTTCATCCGAGAGCGCTGCGATCTCCGCTTCCAGTTGCGCACAGATGATGACGCACGCCGCGTGCTCGGCCTTGGCGCGTTCTTGAACGCGCGCAGTGTAAGCGTTGCCGCTGGCAGCATCTGACTCGTTCACGTTGCACACATAAAGCACCGGCAGCGCGGTCAGCAGCTGCAGCATCGCGAACGCTTTTTCTTCTTCCGCTGCGCGCTTGGTCAGCCGCGCCGGCTTGCCGTCTTCGAGCAAGGCTTTGGCGCGCAACACCAGCTCAAGCGTGAGCTTCGAATCCTTGTCGCCGCCCTTCGCCTTCTTTTCGAGGTTGTTGATGCGCTTCTCGAGGCTTTCGAGGTCCGCGAGCATCAGTTCAGTCTCGACCGTTTCAAGGTCCGCAATTGGATCGATGCGGCCTTCGACGTGGGTGATGTCGTCGTTTTCGAAGCAACGCAGCACGTAGGCGATGGCGTCGCATTCGCGGATGTTGGCGAGGAACTGATTGCCCAAGCCTTCGCCCTTGCTGGCGCCGCGCACGAGGCCGGCGATGTCGACGAAGTTCATCCGCGTCGGGATGATTTCCTTCGACTTGGCGATGGCGGCGAGCTTGTCGAGGCGCGGCTCTGGCATCGCCACTTCGCCGACATTGGGTTCGATAGTGCAGAAGGGGTAGTTCGCCGCTTGCGCGGCGGCGGTCTTGGTCAACGCATTGAACAGCGTCGACTTGCCAACATTCGGCAGCCCCACGATGCCGCACTTAAAGCCCATAACTCGGTCCTGATTGTCTTAAGCCCGTCCCATCGCACGCGCAGCGAGATCGCGCCAGACGCGCGCCTCAGGGCGCAGGGGAGGTGCGATTTTTTGCAGACGGCGCTCCAGTTCCGCCAGGCCCAATTCCGCGTCGGCTTTGCGATTGGTCTTGGCAAGAAAGGCCACATAGCGGCCCCCGGCTTCGAGGCCAGGCACCCGATCGACGCAAGCGCGGTAAGCCGTGTCAGCTTCGGCATTGCGCCCCAGGCCCTCATAAGCGCGCGCGAATTCGAGCGTCGCTTGAGGCGTTTCACCTTCGCGGCCGAGCTTCTTCAGCTGCTCCAGCCGCGCCAGCGCTTCCTCGTAACGGCCCAGCTCAAGCAGGGCGCGCGCGTGCCCCATGAGCACGGCCGGGTCCTCGGACCAGCCGCTCTCGATCACTTGGCGCCATTGCTGCTCAGCTTCCTGCCAACGGCCCAGACCTTCAGCCGCTTGCGCCACCTTCATGCGATTGCCAACCGTCGGCGTGTCGTCGAGCGCGCGCTGGGCGTTGCGATAATCGCGTTCCGGGTCGAGCGCTTGCATCGTGGCGCGGCCCATGCTGCGCCCAGTCCGGCCGCTCGCGAGGTCCGGCAAAAACACAACCAGCCCGTAGACGGCAGCGCCAAGCGGCCCGAACGCGAGCACGATCCAGAGCCAGTAATATTGCTGACCGGTGCGCATGATGTGCACCGCGCACGCAATCGACGGCAGCCAAGTGAGCAACAAATACAACATCAGTTTCTCGCGCCGTTCTTAAAGGCGTTTGTTTCGAATACGAAGCGACGCAGCTCCCGCGCTTGGCGAATTCCGCGAACGCATGTACCGCGAATCATTGGCTTATCCACATGGGGATGTGGTGACATGGCGAAGCACGGCAAACGCCGCTTGTGGGAGAGCTGGGACAGCGCTCCGGGCGACTATCTCTTCGAAGAGCCGCTGGCGCGCCGGCGCCGACTCGCCGCTGAGGCCAAGGATAGCAGAAAAGCCGCGGTCTATGATCGTACCGGTTCCGACAAGAGCTTGGAGCGCGCAGCGAAGCGTCTGAAGCATGTGAAAGCCGAGGATCGCGTTCTGTTCGTGCCGCAATGGGATATGGCGCGCGCCGAGATCGCCATGCGCAAGGCGGGCGTGAACGGCGCCGTCAGCAATCTTTGCGGTTCGCAGCGCAAGCGCGTGAAGCTGAAATAGTCAGTCTTCGGATTGCGGCTGACGGGGGCCGCGGCCGCCGGCTTTTTCGGCGGGCGCCAAGCGCAACACTTCAGCTTGGTATTTGTCATCTTCGCCGTGCACCAGCATCGGTGCGGCTTTAACCAGCGCATCGAGCAGGCTTGAAACCCAATCCTGCTCCGACTTGGCGAAATCACTCAGCACGTGGCCTTGGACCTTGTCCTTGTCGCCGGGGTGTCCGGTGCCGAGGCGCGCGCGGCGGAAGTTGTCATCGTCGTACCAGGCAGCGATCGAGCGGATGCCGTTATTGCCCGCCGCGCCGCCGCCGACTTTCATCCGGAAGCGGCCCGGCGCGAGATCGATTTCGTCGTAGAAAACCACGATGTCGCGCGAGCTCAGTTTGTAGAAGCGCGCCGCTTCTGCAACCGCATGGCCGCTGTCGTTGTAAAACGTTTGCGGCTTCATCAGCAGCACACGCACGCCGTCGATCACGCCTTCAGCGACCTCGCTGCGAAACTTCTTTTTCCAGGGCGCGATGTTGTAGGCGCGCGCGAGCGCATCCACGGCCATGAAGCCGATATTGTGCCGGTTGCCTGCGTATTTCGCGCCCGGATTGCCGAGGCCGACCAGAAGCAGCATGGCGAAAGCTTAGACGCTCGGCATAGCCGAGCGAAAGCGCCTTACTTCTTCTCGTCTTTCTTGGCGTCGGCGGCCGGCGCGGCGGCGGCAGCCGCAGCTTCGCCTTCGGCCGGGGTCGCGGCGGTGGTCGTGGCGGTTTCTTCTTCCGCCTTACGGCCGGCGATGGTTGCGATGGTGAAGTCGCGGTCGCGGATCACCGGGCGCGCGCCTTCCGGCAGCTTAACCTTCGAAATGTGCAGCGAGTCGCCAATGTCCATGCCGGTCAGGTCGACCACGATCTCTTCCGGGATCTTGTTTGCCTTGCACTTCAGCTTGATGGTGTGGCGCACGATGTTGAGCACGCCGCCACGCTTCAGGCCTGGCGAGGCATCATGGTTCTTGAAGTGCACGACCACGTCGATGGCGATCTCCGCGTTTTCTTCAACGCGATAGAGGTCCACGTGGATTGGCAGGTCGGTGACCGGGTGAAATTGGATCGCGCGCGGGATTACCGGCTGGCGCTCGCCCTTCACGTCAATCTCTACCATGTGCGACAAGAACTTGCCCGAACGGATCGCCATTTGGACGTCCTTGGCGTTGATCTCGATCGGAACTGAGCCGCGTTCGCCGCCATAAAGGACGCCCGGAACGAGGTTGGAGTTACGCGTAGCGCGTGCGCCGCCCGTGCCCAGGCGCTCGCGCTTCTCAACGGTCAATACAATGCCAGCCATTGGGCTGTGCCCCTTCGGTAAACCGGTCCGGTTTGGAAAAACGAAGGCGGGCTAATAGCGGAAGGCCGCGCCAAGGGCAAGGCGGCGCTGAGAGGGGCTGCTATTCGGGGGAAACCCGGCGCAGCACCAGGGCCAAGGCGGCCACAAGGTCCTCGGCTTCATAGGGCTTCCGGATCACGTGCACCCCGGCGTGACGCTTGGGGATGATGGCCCGGTCGGCGTAGCCGGTGGCAAAAATAAAGGGGATTTTCCGCTTCACCAGTTCGTCCGCGACCGCCAGCGACGTGCCGGACCCGAGGTTCACGTCCAGGACGCAGATGTCCGGCTGGTAGACGGTCAGGAGCCTCAACGCTTCCGGGCCCGTCGCCGCTGTCTCGATAGCGCCCGCGCCGGCCGCCGCCAGCATGGTTTCCACGTCGATGGCGATGACCAGCTGGTCCTCGACCAAGAGAATCCTGCAGCCCTTGAGTAGTCCCTGGTCGGCCGGATTGTGCGCGCTTGCAGGCGCCGCCGACGCGTTCTCGGCGCGGCCGCTACGGACGAAATTGGCGGGGATCACGAAATGAGCTTCCACGCCCTCAATGCTGTAGCTGATCTCGCTCTGGCCGCCGAGGTCGAAGGGGATGCTGCGGTGGAGCAGGATCGACCCGAAGCCACGTCGCGTCGGCGGCGTCACCGGCGGCCCCCCGGACTCCTTCCAGCTGAACGCCAGCGCCTTGTCGTCGGTGAGTGACCAGCTCACCGCGAGCTTGCCTGCAGGCGCGGAAAGCGCGCCGTATTTTGCCGCGTTGGTCGCCAATTCGTGCATCACCAGCGCGAGCACCGAATAAGCTCGTGTATCAAGATCGATAGCTGCACCCTCGATGCTGACATTCTGAGCGTTGTACGGACCGAGTTCGGCGCTCAACAGCCCGCGCAGCGAACCGCCGCCGTCGCTGCGAATGACCTGATCGTGCGCGTTCGCCAGCGCCATGATGCGGCCCTTGAGCGTGGCCACATAGTCCGCCAGCAATTTTCCGTCTTCGACAGGTTGCGAGACGAGCGACTTGATCAGCGATAGGATGTTCTTGACGCGATGATTGAGCTCTTCATTGAGCAGCTTCTGGCGCAAATCAGCCGTCTGCCGCTCCGTCTCCAAAATCTCGTTGTGCCGCATGATGACTTCGAGCAGCGCGCCGCGCGCGGCCTCGGCCATTTCGCGATCTTCCTCCGTCCATGGCGGCGATTGACCCGAAACCTCTTGCTTCCAAAGCGCAAAGCTTTTGCGCGGCGTCAGCCGATCCCCCATGGGGCCAGTCTCGTACACCTTGCCCGGCGCGCCGGCCCAATTCACCGATTGCGTCACTTCGCAGCGGAAAAACACGAGATAGTCGCGCGGTATCTGCGAAAGCGGAATGGCGAGCACGCCCGCGGCGTCTTTGTAGAACGCCTTCGCGGGATCGTAGCTCGACGCCAGTTCGTTGGTCGCCCAGACCCGGCCAAGCGACACGTTCGTGAGGAATTTCATCAACGCGGGAATGTGCTCACCGGGCGCGGCCGTGCCCGCGCTCGTCCACGTGCCGTTCAGCCATAGGCCGACGCCGTCGCAAGGCATGAAGCCTTCGAACTCCGCCACCTTGTCGCGCAAGGAGTCGATGATATCCCCGCGATAGGCGACATTGCGCATGACGCCGTCGAGCGCCTGGCGCGCGTGCGTTGCGGTTTCCAGGCGGTTCTTGCGGATCAACGTCTCAAGCTGCATCGAGAAGAATTCACCGAACATTTCCGCGGCGGTGCGCTGCGCCATCGACAGCGTGCGCCGTGAATAATGGTGGCACGCGATAAGGCCCCACAGTTCGCCTGCAACCACGATCGAGATCGACATCGAAGCGCCGACGCCCATGTTGCGCAAATATTCGAGGTGAATGGGCGACACGCTGCGCAGATGCGCAAACGAAAGATCGAGCGGTTCGCCCGACGCATCGAGCACGGGGCGGATGTCGGTCTTGGCGCCGCTTGCGTCCGAGATGATGCGAATAGTGTTTTGCAGATAGAGCGCACGTGCCTGCTGAGGAATGTCGCTGGCGGGAAAGTGCTGACCCAGAAAGCTCTCAAGATCGCCGCGTTTAGCTTCGCTCACGACCGCCCCGGAGCCGTCATGGGCAAACTGATAAACCATCACCCGGTCGTAGCCGAGCGCGCCGCGGAGCAAGCGCGGCACGCGCGCAAGCAGCGTTTGTATGTCTGCCGCCGTGCTGACTGTGGAGACAAGCGTCCGCGCCAACTCGATGGGGCCACGCTGGCCGTCAGTGGACTTTTCGAATTCAACGATGGCGTTGCCTTTGAAACGATGCACAGCCGCATCGAACGTGTCGCTATTTTCGTCGTTGATCAGCCAGGAGAGCAGGAGGCCCGGCTTTTGCGGCCGCGGCGACGACGCAAGCGCGTTGCGCAATTCATGCGCGGCGACGTCACCCAGAACATCGCTCAGCGGGCAACCGATGAGATCGTCTATGTCGAGGCTCAGGAACGCGGAGGCATTCGCGGAGGCGCGGCGAATGGTGGTGAGGCCTTCATCGCACACGAGCATGCAGCCATGCGGCTGTATCGTTCCAGGAATATGGATCGGCTCGCGGTCACAATTGGTGAGGTCGGTCTGACGCGTTGAATGCGGCGCGCTAGCCATCGAAGCACGCGCGGGCCATGGCGCTGGCCGCCGCTTCGAACGCGATGCTGGCGCCCGCGACAGCGCGTTCCATGTCGAGATGCGGCAGGCTTTCCAGCATATCCAGAAAGCCCCGCCAGTTGGCGAGCGTCGCGGCTTGGCGGGCAAGGTGGCGTGCGCCGTTCCATTCAGTGAAGCCGAGCGTCGTTGCCTGCGTGATCAATAAGCGTGCGCCCAACGCTGAGCCTTCGAGCACGTAGAAGCCGCCAATGGCTTCGTCAGCGCTCGTGAATGCGATGTGCAGTGGCGCGACGGAGCGTGCGTTGAGATCAGCGAGGTCCGCCGTGAGCTCGCCGGCGATCGTCACCGGCCGCCATTCTCCGCACGTCCCACCGCGCGCGAAGATGTCCAGCGCCGGTTCAAGGCTCGCACGGAAGCCATGCAGCCCGCGGCAGTAGCGGACATACGCACTCCGGCTCACAAACGGACCGACATGTGTTTCAAGCGCCGCGTGCGCCGCTGCAGTGCGTTGACGGAGCGTGCGGCGTCGATCCGGAAACTTCATCAAATCCATCCCAACAGGCGCAGCGTAACTTGGATTTCGTCTCGGCGCAGTGTGGAACAACTGCGCCTAAGCTTCGGTTCCCTCATTTGATCTTCGCGGCCGCGCGCTTGACCCCGGCAACCGATGTGATAACTAACTAATTAGTTAATCGGTTGAGACGATGGACACTGTCTTCGAAGCATTGGCGTCGACCGCGCGCCGCAAAATTCTCGCTTATCTCGCCGAAGCCGAGCTGACGGCGGGTGAGATCGCCGCGCGTTTTTCGATGAGCAAGCCCGCGATCTCCAAGCACCTCTCAATTCTGGAAGGTGCGGGCCTGATCGTGGGCGAGAAGCGCGGGCAGTTCGTCCACTACGCACTGGTGCGGGAAAATCTGGTGAACACGCTGAACGGCTTCGTACAGGAGGTTTGCCCCGTGTCGCGGCCGCTTAAGCGCGAGAGCAAGAAGATCAAACACAAGAACAACTAGCGTTGGCGTGGAGAGGGCGATGGATTGGTCGAACGGTTCCGAACGGATCATCGCCGGCGCATCGACTGACGCCGTTGCCGGGCGCGTGCGCTGGAAGCCGGTCAAGTCGATTTGGATCAGCGTCATGACGCTGACCGCGCTCATCGCGGGGCCGCTTACATTCACGTGGGACGCGCTCTTGGTGTTTCTGATCGGTTGCGGCGTCACGCTCTGCGCGGGTCATTCGGTCGGCATGCATCGCCGTCTCATTCACAACAGTTTCGAGTGTCCACTCTGGCTTGAATACGCCTTGGTTTATGTCGGCGTGCTGGTCGGCATGGCCGGACCATTCGGGCTGATGCAACAGCACGATCTGCGCGACTGGGCGCAACGCCAGCCGAATTGCCACAATTTCCTGAAACACGGACGCAGCATCGGCGGCGACTATCTGTGGCAGTTGCATTGCGACCTGGAGCTCGAACATCCGCCGCGCTTTCAGCCTGAAGCGCGCGTAACGCACGATCGCGTGTATGCTTGGATGGAGCGCACCTGGATGTGGCAGCAGCTGCCGGTGGCGCTTGTCCTATTTGTTCTCGGCGGGTGGAGCTGGGTGGTGTGGGGCGTCGCCGCGCGCGTGGCGACGTGCGTAACCGGCCACTGGCTGATCGGTTATTTCGCGCACAATGAAGGACCAATGCGCTGGCGTGTGGAGGGCGCCGGTGTGCAGGGCCACGACGTGCCGATCGCGGCGCTCCTTTCCATGGGCGAGAGCTGGCACAACAATCATCATGCCTATCCCGGCAGCGCGCGCATTGGCCTGAACGACGATCAGCCCGATCCAGGCTGGTGGTTCATCCTTGCGTTGGAGCGCTTAGGCCTCGCCTGGAATGTGCAAACGCCGGCGACGATGCCGGCTCGCAAAGCGCTCGTGCGCGTATCCAACGATGATGGCGGTTGTCCCACATGCCGCTTTGTACTGCGGCGCTGGAAAGCGTGGCGACACAGTCCGAGCAGCGGCGTTGCGGCGTTTGCTATTCGAACAGCGAGCTGACACTTTGTTCGTTGGCAATGCGCGAGATCGCGTCGCCCATGAGTTCGGCGATGGAAATAGCCCGGATTTTGGTCGACGCCTTGTCCTTGCGCGTGGCCGGGTCGATCGAGTTGGTGACCACCAGTTCCTTCAGTTTGGAATCCTGGATGCGTTTCACCGCGCCGTTCGAGAGCACACCGTGCGTGATGTAAGCTGAGACCGACTTGGCCTTTTCTTCGAGCAGCGCTTCGGCTGCGTTGCAGAGCGTGCCGCCGCTATCGACGATGTCGTCGATCATGATGCAGTCGCGGCCCTCGACGTCGCCGATGATGTTCATGACTTCGCTTTCGCCAGCTTTTGGACGGCGCTTGTCGACAATGGCGAGGTCGGCGCCGAGCCGATTGGCAAGCGCCCGCGCACGCACCACGCCGCCGACGTCAGGCGAGATGATCATCAGTTTCGAGACATCCTTGTTCTGAGCGCGGATGTCGCGCTCCAGCACTGGCGTCGAGAACAGGTTGTCGGTCGGGATGTCGAAGAAGCCTTGGATCTGGCCCGCGTGCAGTTCGAGCGTCAGCACGCGATTGGCGCCGGCAGTAGTGATGAGGTTGGCGACCAGCTTGGCCGAAATCGGCGTGCGCCCGCCGACCTTGCGGTCCTGCCGGCCGTACCCGTAATAGGGGATGACCGCGGTGATCCGGCGCGCGGAAGCACGGCGCAGCGCATCAATGCCGATCAGCAATTCCATCAAATGGTCGTTGGCGGGAAACGATGTCGACTGGACGATAAACACGTCTTCGCCGCGCACGTTCTCCTGGATCTCAACGAAGATTTCGTTGTCCTTGAAGCGCTTGAACTCGCCTTGGGCGAGCGGCATGTCGAGATGGTCGGCGATCGCTTTCGCGAGCGTCGGATTGGATGATCCGGACAACAATTTCATTGTGGCGCCCCAACGCGAACGGCTGGGGTCTTTACCGCCCGATTCCGGGAAAAGCGAAAGCGATTGCTGCTGTTTTGTGACGCGACCGGTGAACGTGGCGCCTGTGCAACGATCAGCCGAGCGCGATCACCGCGCAATTGCGCCCGTAATCGGCGGCTTTTTCATGCAGCGCACGGCGATTGCTGTGGAAGTTCACGGCGTCGGCGCAGGTATCGAGCGGCAGAATCTCGACCTTGGTGACCCCCAGCGCCTGCAGACGGCTTGCGCAGAAAGCGGGGAGATCGAAGTGGCGCCGGTCGCCTGTCCCTGGCCGGAAGAACCGCGCATTGCCGGCGTCGGCGGCAACGAAGCGCGCCTCGAACTCCGGCCCGACTTCATACGAGGTTTGCTGGATCGTCGGGCCGATGGCCGCGGCGACGTCGGTCGCGCCGCGCTGGCGCATCATTGCCACCGTGGATTCCAGCACGCCTCCAATCGCACCCTTCCATCCTGCGTGCGCCGCGGCGATGACGCCGGCATTGCGGTCCGCCAGCAGTACTGGCGTGCAATCGGCGGTAAGCACGCTGATTGCGAGACGTGGCGTTGTCGTCACAAGCGCGTCCGCGTGCGGGCGTTCGCCGCTCCACGGCGCGCTCACCATCACGCAAGTAGGCGAGTGCACCTGATGTACGCCGGTCAGGTGCGTCGGCGGCAGATCGAACGCCGCGGCAATGCGGCGGCGATTTTCTTTCACGGCGTCCGGATCGTCGTTGGAGCCAGGGCCGGCATTGAGGCTCGCATACACGCCGGTGGACACACCACCTTCGCGTCCGAAGAACGCGTGACGCACGCCCGCAAGCGAAGCGCTCTGCCAGTGCGGCGGGCTGTTGGCGGCGAGCTTCATACTCAGAATCCCGCTGGCGGCGGCAGGCTAGGGCTCGATATGCAGATCACTTTGAACAGTACGCCCATTTGATCAGCGCCGGTCAGCCTGTTCAGTTCGCGGCCAAGGCGTTGCGCATGTGTCGGATGGGCGTCGGACAGCGTTTTGGCGCGATAATCGATGCCGAGCACGCGGAGGAAATCGCCTTGTGTGATCGGCCCGTGCACTGCAAGGCCTGCTTCACGTGCGAGGTGGGCGATGCGGCCAAAATCCACATGCGCTGTGAGATCGGCTTCGCCAGGCGCTGCGAGTGGGTCGACCTTCTTGTGACGCTGCAGCGCCTGCAGCGTGTCGGCGCCTTCGGGTCGGACGTAGCCATAGTCGATCAGCAACGCGCGCGCCGGCGCGTCGTGCATCCGTAGTTCCAACGCATAGATCAGCACCTCCAGCGCGGGCGCGATTTCCCGCACCGTGCCAGGCTCGGTTTCGTCGTCGTCGTTGGTGGGCAGCCCGGCGCTTAGGCCAAACATCAGTTCACCAGTCTCGTCGGCGCCGACCAGCTTTTCGTGCCAAGCGTCCTCGCCACGCACGAATTGGCGGACTGGCAAGCAATCGAGAAACTCATTGCCGATAATCAGCGCGGCGCCGGGCGGGGCGTCTTCCAGCTTCGCAGCCCAGTCAGCGTCGTCGATGCGGCTGGCCTGTTCCTCACGCAATGGTCCGCTGGTTTCGACCAGCACGACGTTGGCAGCTTCGCGGAATCCCTCAAGCCGCTGAGTGGCGCGCCGCATGTCCTGCATCAAGACGCCGCGGCCGGGGCCGAGTTCGATAAAATGAAACGCCGGCTTGCCCAGCGCATCCCATTCGTGCGCGAACCAAAGCCCGATCAATTCGCCGAACATCTGGCTGGATTCCGGCGCCGTCAGAAAATCCGCGCTTTCGCCGCCAATCGCCGGCCGCGTTGCGTAATAGCCGTCTTCCGGATCGTACAAACACGCAGCCATAAAATCGGCCACCGTCATCGGCCCGTTCTCGCTGATATGCTCCGCAAGTTTCTTCTTGAGGCTCACGCCGCCGCCAGTTTCGGTTGCCGCAGCGCGCGGCGGATCAGATAGGCGCCGAGCAGGATCATGGGGATCGAGAGCAGCATGCCCATGGTGATGAACCCGCGCAGCGCCTCCGGCATTTGCGCATCCGGCTCGCGCACCGTTTCCAGCACCGCGCGCGAGAGGCCATAGAACACCAAGAAAAGGCCGGTATTCATGCCAGGGCGGCGCAAGCTGTCGAACTTGAGCGTGGCGACGTTGATGATCGCAAACAGCAAGACGCCTTCCAGCGTTGCCTCATAGAGTTGGCTTGGGTGCCGCGGCTCCATGCCCGCGGGGCACACATGGCCTGCGTTCTCGGCCATGATGCGCTCGTTGCAGAACACCATGCCCCACGGCAGATGCGTAACCCGACCCCAGAGTTCGCCGTTGATGAAGTTGGCGATGCGGCCGAAGAACAAGCCGATCGGCGTCGCCGCTGCGGCGAGGTCGCCCAAGCGCAGCAGATCAACTTTCTCCGAGCGCGTCTTCTTGCGCAGTTCTTCCGCGTCTTTCTTCTTCAGCCAGCCGATGTTCGAGAGCCGCTCGTAGTCGCTGCGTTTGTCAGCGGGCGGTTCCGCAACCCCGCGCTTCTTCGCGAGCGCGTGGAACTCGGTTTCGTTCAAATGCAGCTGACGTGAGAAGAAGTAAGCCGCGAGCGCCACGCCGATGAAGCCGCCATGGAAGCTCATGCCGCCTTCCCAGATTTTGAAAATCCCGGCGGTGTTCTCCCAGATCATGCTGGTGTTGTAGAAAAGGATGTAGCCGATGCGGCCGCCGAGAATGACCCCCAGCGTCGCCCAGAACAGGAAGTCGTCGGCTTGCAGTACCGAAAGCGCTGGTTTGCCCGGCGTCCAAAGCCGTTCCTTGCGGATCAGGTGCACCATCCAGCGCCACCCGATCACCAACCCCGCGATATAAGCGAGCGCGTACCAGCGCAGATGTAGCGGCCCGACGCCGAACATTTGCGGTATCGTCAGCGCCGACGGGTCCAGATTAGGGAATTGTATGGAGGCCCAGATCACCGTTGGTTCACCCTCATAGCCGATCAGCCGCATTGTGCGGCGTGCGGGCGCTTCTTAAACACCCTGCAGGGAACGATCCACATGCAAACGCAAAGCTCCGTGTTCGACGATATGGCCAAGTTGATGACCGGGGCCATGGGGATGGCTCAGGGCATGCGGGATGAGGCCAAAGGGTTTCTGCGCACCCAGGCGGAGCGTCTCGTAGCCGAAATGGACTTGGTTTCCCGCGATGAATTCGAGGCCGTGAAGCAAATGGCCTCCGAAGCCCGCGCCGAGGCCGATGCACTGCGCGCCAAGCTCGCCGAACTGGAAGCCAAGCTCGGCTGAGCCTGTTCTCGACTGTGAAGAGCTAGCGACGTTAACACCTCATGCACCGATCCGGCGCTTACCTTGTCGGTGGGGTCTTGATTCGTCGCGTACCGAAATGCGCGCTTTCCAAGGCGGGGAGATGTTTGGCCGCTTCATCGCGGTTGTTGAGCAGGGGAAGCTCAATGGATCTCTATCTCGACGATGAGGTTGAACTCGCCGCTGATCCGCTGGAGACGGTGGAAGCGGTGATCGGATCAGACGATCGCTTTACCTGCGAACGCGCCGAAGACGGCGACATCCACTTCAGTTTCAAATGCGCCTGGGGCGAGACGGTCGGCTATTTCAGCTACCGCGAAGAATTGCCGGCGCTGTTGTTTACTTTGGGCTTCGATCTGCAGGCGCCGGTGTCGCGCCGCGATGAAGCCATCAGGCTGGCCGCGCAAATCAATGAAAATCTGTGGCTCGGACATTTCGACGTCTGGTCCGACGACGGCACGATCATTTTCCGTCATGCGATGCCGATGATCGGCCGTGAGGACATCTCGGTCGGCGAGGTGCAAGCGATGCTTGCAGCCGCGCTCGATGCAGCCGAGCGCTTCCAGCCCGCCTTTCACTTCCTTATCCTTGCCGGCATGGCCGCTCAGGATGCGGCCGGCGCTGCATTGTTCGAGGTCGTTGGAGCTGCGTGAGCAACCTAGACGCGCCATCCATTGCTTTAGTTGGCGCAGGCGCCATGGGCGGCGCTTTGGTTCGTGGTTGGATCGCAGCGGTGCGCAAGGGCGGGGGGCTGACCCTCACGGTCGTTGAGCCGCACTTCGATCCCGAGTTGGAGCGCGAACTGGAAGCAGTCGGCGCTACGCTCAATCCGCCATCACCGGGCCCCGCCGATTTGATCGTGCTGGCGGTGAAACCGCAGACCTTTCCAAGCGCAGTGGAAGCGACGCGGCGTTTCGTCGGCGCCGACACACGCGTGATGTCGATCATGGCCGGCATCCCCATCGATGTGATTTCGCGCGAACTCAGCGTGCAACGCGTCATTCGCTGCGTGCCCAATACGCCGGCGCGGATCGGGCAAGGCGTGACTGCCTATTACGCCGCACCCGATTGCACCGCTGAAGATCGCCAACTCGTCGAACAATTGCTGGAGCCTCTCGGCGCCATCGAACCCATCACCCAAGAGCGCTTGCTCGATGTGGTGACCGCGGTCTCCGGCTCGGGCCCGGCGTACGTATTTCTGCTCGCCGAAGTGTTGGCGGCCGCCGCTGAGCAAGAGGGCTTGGACAAGGATGCCGCAATGCGTCTGGCCAGCCGCACTGTCGCCGGTGCTGGTGCGCTCATGCTGGAAACAGGCGAAAGCCCCAGCACGTTGCGCAAGCAAGTCACGTCGCCCGGCGGCACCACCGAAGCTGCACTCGACGTGCTCGGCGGCAATGGCGGCTTAGGTCCGCTCCTGCGTCACGCCGTTGCCGCCGCCGCCGCGCGCTCGCGTGAACTCGGCAAGGGTTAGCCTTCGCGCTTCATCCGCGCTTGGCGCGCGACTTCCGCTTCGCTCGTTTGCGCCAGCGCTGTGTCGCCGACGGCGATGTCGCCTGTGCGCTTATAGTGCGCGATGACCAGGCCGGTGCTGGACGTGCGCGATTTCAGCAGCTTGTAGCTGCGCGCCGCCGCGCCATCGGCGAACAGCTTCTTGCCCCCACCCAGCACTACCGGGACTGTGAAGGTCTTGATCTCGTCCACCAGATTGGCGGCGAGCAGGGCGTGCACCAGTTCTGTGCTGCCTTGCGTGATCAGCGTCGGTCCTTCTTGTTCGCGCAGGCGCTTCACGGCCGCGATGTCGCGCAGCAGCACCGAACCCGCCCAGCTGGTGTCGACATCGCCTGAGCGCGACACCGCGTATTTGGTGATTTCCTTGAACAGTTTGGCGATGCCGTCGTCAGGACCGCCTTCGGCGTAGGGCCAGTGCGCGGCAAAGATTTCGTAGGTTTTGCGGCCCAGCAACAGGTCAGGTTTGTCGGCGAACATACTGCCGACCTCTTCGCCGAATTCCTCATCGAAGAAAGGCGTCACCCAGCCGCCGAACTTGAAGCCCCTGGTGGGATCCTCGGTCGGCCCGCCCGGCGCCTGCATGACGCCGTCCAATGAAACGAACGCGCCGACGACGATTTTCCGCATGGCTCACTCTCCTGGCTTTGGCTTTAGGACGAACGGCGCAGCGCTGTCCCGACATGGCGTTTCATTAACGTGTTGTGGAGCGGTGCAGTTCACGGTCCGCCGCCATGGCGCAATACGACCTCATTGTCATCGGTTCGGGACCGGCTGGGCGGCGCGCGGCGGTGCAAGCGGCCAAGCTCAAAAAGTCCGTGCTGGTGATCGAGAAGGGCCGGCGCGTCGGCGGCGTGTGCGTGCATACCGGAACGATCCCATCGAAGACGCTGCGCGAGACAGTGCTCAATCTCTCCGGCTGGCGCGAGCGCGGCTTTTACGGCGCAGCCCACCGCAACAAGGAAAATATCACCGCCGACGATTTGCGCCGGCGCCTACACATGACGCTCAATCACGAGGTCGAGGTGCTTGAGCATCAGTTCGCACGCAACGGCGTAACCTGGATGGTCGGCGAAGCACGATTCATCGATGCGCACACCATTGAGGTCACCGGTGAGCGCGGCGACGTCAAGCACGCGCGCGGCGAGCGCATCATTCTGGCCGTCGGCACCGCGCCGCATCGGCCGGCGAATATTCCCTTCGACGGCGAGACGGTGGTCGACGCCGACGAAATCTTGGAATTGAAGCGCGTGCCTCGTTCGCTCGCTGTCATCGGCGCCAGCGTCATCGGCATGGAATATGCCACGATCTTCTCCGCGCTGGACGTAAAAGTCACCGTGATCGAGCCGGGCGCTAGTCTGCTGGGTTTCGTCGATCGCGAGCTCGTGGAAGAATTCATCCACGATTTGCGCGACCGCGGTGTGTCGCTGCGCTTCAATAGCAAAGCAGTGAGCGTTGAAAAGTTGTCGCCCCGCAGTTGCCTGGTGCAACTTGAAGATCAGCGCCAGATCATGACCGAGATGGTGCTGTTCGCTGCTGGCCGCACTGGCGCTACCGCGTCGCTCAATCTCGCCGCCGCCGGTTTGGTTGCCGACGAGCGCGGGCGCATCGCTGTCGACAAAGCGACGTTCCGCACCAGCGCGCCGCACGTGTACGCGGTTGGCGACGTGGTGGGGTTCCCCTCGCTCGCCTCCACGTCGATGGAGCAGGGGCGCATTGCCGCTTGCCACGCCTTCAACGAGCCTGCGCACGCGCCGCCCGAATTCTTTCCGTACGGCATCTATTCCGTGCCGGAAATTTCGACCGTCGGCATGACCGAAGAGCAGGTGCGCGAGCAGCACATCCCGTACGAGACGGGCATCGCCCGTTTTCGTGAAACCTCGCGCGGTCACATCATGGGCCTGCATTCCGGCTTCATGAAGATGATCTTCGCGCTGGATACGCGCCGTTTGCTTGGCGTCCATATAGTGGGCGAGGGCGCGACGGAGCTGATCCATATCGGTCAGGCCGTACTCAATCTCGGCGGTGGCTTGGACTATTTCGTCGAGAACACGTTCAACTATCCGACGCTCGCGGAAGCCTACAAGATCGCCGCACTCGACGCCTTCAACCGCATGCCCGCGCGCGAGCGTCCCGTAGTGCACGAGTTGCAAGACCTGGCGCAGCTGGCGGCCGCGCGCCTCAACCGCGCTTGACGGCGGCAGCGCCAAAGCCTGCAATAGAGGCGTGACCGAAACTCTGCCTGTGATCGACGTCTCAGCGCTGCGCGGCGGCGACGCCGCACGCGTCGCAGCACAAATCGGCGCGGCCTGCCGCGACGGCGGTTTCTTCTACGCGCGCGGTCACGGCGTGCAGAACGAAACACTGGCGCGCGTCGATGCCGCTGCACGCGCATTCTTTGCGTTGCCGGAAGCGGAGAAAATGCAGATCGCCATGGCGAAGGGCGGGCGCGCCTGGCGCGGGTATTTTCCGGTCGGCGGCGAACTCACCTCCGGCAAGCCCGATCGCAAACAAGGTTTGTACTTCGGCGAGGAGCTTGGCGGCGATGACAGCCGCGTTGCCGAGGGCGTGCCGCTGCATGGCGCAAATTTGTTTCCGGCTGCCCCCGCCGATTTGAAACCGGCAGTGCTGCAGCTCATGCGCGAATGCACCGAAGCCGCGCACACCATCATGGAAGGCGTCGCGCTCAGCCTAGGGCTCGACGCGCAATACTTCCGCCGCACCTACACTGACCGCCCGACTTTGCTATTTCGTATCTTCGAGTATCCCGCGGCGCCGGATGGCGACGACGGCTGGGGCGTCGGCGAACACACCGATTACGGCCTGCTGACGCTGTTGGCGCAGGACGACAATGGCGGACTGCAAGTGAAGACGCAGCACGGCTGGGTCGAAGCGCCGCCCATTCCAGGCACGCTAGTGTGCAACATTGGCGACATGCTCGACCGGCTGACGGGCGGCGTGTATCGCTCGACCCCGCATCGCGTGCGCAATGTCAGCGGCAAGTCGCGGCTCTCATTTCCGTTTTTCTTTGATCCCGCGTTCGACGCCGAGATCGTACCGTTGCCATCGCACACTGCGTTCAGCCGCGACGACAGCGCCGAGCGCTGGGATCGCGCCAACGTGCACGACTGGCGCGGCACATATGGCGACTACTTGCTTGGCAAAGTGTCGAAGGTTTTCCCGGAACTCGCACGCACGGTATGACGCGCAGCGTCTCGATCAGCGCAACGCGGGTGCGCTCAAGCCGCCGGCATCATCTCGACCAGCGCCCCACCGACCGACATTGCGATCTGCGGGAATGCTACGGTGAGTGACGGATCAACGCCTTCGTAGAGCGAGTTCGCCGGCGAAAGCGGCGCGATGCGCAGCTGTACGCCAGTGTTCGGCGGCGCCACAGCGCGTACCATGTCGGCCAGGAACGGCAAATGCGATCCGCCGCCCGCCAGCACGATATCGACAACCGGCGCGCGCACCATTTGCGCGCGTTGCACCACGACGCGCAGGCTCGCGGCGATAATGCCGGCCAAAGCGCGCTGGTATTCGCGGAACTGCGGATCGTCCATCAGCTCTTGCAAGCGGATGCTAGATCCCATCCAGCCGCCTTTCAGCGCGACACGGCCGCTGGCGAACAATTCTTTCTTCATCTCGCGCGCCAGCAGCTTGGTGGTGCGCAGTAGCTTTAGTTCTTCATCGCGATTGCGATCGCCGTTGCGCTTGCGCCAGTAGAGCTCAATCAGAATGCGGTCGATCTCGTCGCCAGCCAGTCCGCTGCACTGGCGCGCTTCCTTGATCTCCGAAAGCGACGGCGGATTGCAGCTTTCGTCCCAATCGAACGCCGCGATGTCGGTCGTGCCCGCGCCCATGTCGAACACCATGACGAAGCGCGTGGGCTCGTTGGAGAACGCCATGCTGGCAGCGGCGGCCGCGTGCGGCTCGAAGATGCCGGTTTCAAGACGGCCGTCGCCCGGCTGTTGCGCTGCTTTGTCGAGCGCATCGCGGCATTGTGCGATCGACACGCCGTCGCGCGCCAGCAACAGCCGGCCGATGCGGCGCGAGATGCCGTCGGCTTCGTTGAAGATTGCTTCGAACACGTGGTCGGCGCCGCTGCCTGCGCGCCAGACGGGGCTCGTGTAGCGGCGCTGCACTTCGGCGACGCCGGGCGGCATGTTCGGCGCCGACGCGAGGGCCGCGCGGATCAGCTGATCAAGGTAGGCCAGATACAGCACCAGTGCGTCGCGCAGTTTGAACGTGCCGGTCGGGTCGATCGATGGCGGCAAGCGCGTCATCAGCGCTTCTTTGACATCGCGCGCACCGAGGACGGTTTTGAACGAAAGCAGCGGATCGCGGCTGTGTGCTGCGCCGTAGCGCGCGTACTCGAACGCGGCCGGACCGAAGAACAGGCGCCCGTTGTCGACAAACATGATCGACGGCACCAGCAGCGGATGCTCAGCGCCGGCGACCGCGCCAATAGCGAGCGGCCTGACGCCCACTTCCAAGGGCAGCATCGGATCGAGACACACGCTCGCTTTCGACAGCGCAGTGCCGAAATCAATGCAAATACGCGCCCGGGAAAAATTCCGGTCGGGCTCGCCGTCCGCCATGGATTACCCCTGCCTGCCTGTTCCCGCAGCATGACCTAGCTTGGTCGGAACGCTAGCGGGTCGCGCTACTTATCCACACACATGCCATCACAGTCTGCGCTGCGTAGGCGGTAAAGCTGTGCATAAGCGGATTCGCAAGCGCTGTTGCGGAACCGATGCAGTTTTTTATTCAGCTGGTCGCGGCAATCGCAGTGTCGCGCGCAAGCCGCCGAGCGGGCTCGGCGAAAGCACGATGTCGCCGCCATGGCTGCGCGCGACATCGCGCGCGATCGCCAGCCCAAGGCCCACACCCTTTTGATTTCGCGAACGAGTTTCATCTAGTCGTGAGAAAGGGCGGAACGCTTCCTCGTAAAGCTCCGGCGGTATGCCAGGCCCGTTGTCATCGACCGCGACAATCACCGCGTCGGGTTCGCCAACGACGCAAATCTTTACATTATCTCCATGTGCCGCCGCGTTATCGATGAGATTGGCGAGGCAGCGCTTCAACCCGCGGGCGCGGCCGGCTGTGGTGACATCGTCCTCGGCCTCGACGCTCACCTGCGCGCCGGTGCGCGCGCTTTCGTCTGCAATCTCTTTCGCCAGCGCGCCAACGTCGACTTGCGTCGGGGCTTCTTCGCCGAGGCCTTTGGCGAACGCGAGATATTCGTCGAGCGTTTCTTCCATGTCGGCGAGATCGCGCTTGGCGTCTTCGATCTCGGGTGACGGCGGCATCAGCGCGAACTGCAGCTTGAGGCGCGTAAGCGGCGTGCGCAGATCGTGACTGACGCCCGCGAGCAATTGCGCGCGCTGTTCGATCTGCTTGCGAATACGCATGCGCATATCGAAGAAGGCGTGCGCCGCGCCGCGCACCTCGCGCGCGCCGCGCACTCGGTAATTGCCCGCATCTTCGCCGCGCCCGAAGCGCTCCATCGCCGCCGCGAGCTGTTCGATCGGCCTCACCTGATTGCGGATGAAGATCACCGACGTGATGATCAGAAACAGCGTCGCGCCGAAAATCCATGTGACGAACAGCGGTCCTGAGCGTGCCTGAACCCGGTCGCGGAAGGCTTTCACTTCCAGCACGCCCTCGGCGATCGGCACCCGGATTTTCACCTGCGTGCCTGGACAAGTGGAATCGTACCAGACGTGACGGCCCAACTGGTCCTCAAGCGCGCGCGTCAGATAGCCGTCCAGCACCGAGCCGTAAGCGCGGCAGCGTTGAATCTCCAGCGGCGCGTTGCGGTCGAGTTCGATTTCCAGCCGCAGCGGCCGCAGCCCGATACGCTGCAAATCAGCTAGGTTTTGCGGCGTTGGATTGCGCTCATAGAGCTGGATGATCAGCGCCACGTCCGAAGCTACGCCTTGGCTCATGCGCTTTGACGTCGCTTGCCAGTGATCGTCCAGAAAAATGACGGTGATGATCAGTTGCAGCAGCGCTGCCGGCGCCACGATGATCAGTAGCGTGCGCCAATACAGGCCTTTCGGCATGATGTCGCGAAAGCGAAAGCGCGGAACCGTCGTCATCAATCGCTGGCCAGGCGATAGCCGACGCCACGCACCGTTTGCAGATAGACTGGCGCGCGTGGATCGGCCTCGACTTTGCGCCGGAGCCGCGTCACCTGCACATCGACCGAGCGTTCCAGTCCTGCGCCAGTCCGCTTGGCGAGATCTTCGCGGCTAATCACTTCGCCCGGGCGCGCCGCCAAGATGCGCAGCAGTGCGACCTCCGCTTCGGTGAGGCGCACATTGGCGCCGTCGCGTGAAAGCTCGCCGCGCGCACTGTTGAAGCTGAACGGACCAAAGCTCACGAGTTCCGGCGTTTCGCCGCGCGCGGTGACCGTGCGGCGAAGAATGGCATTGATGCGCAGCGCCAACTCTGCCGGCTCGAATGGCTTGGCGACGTAATCGTCAGCGCCGATGGAGAGCCCGCGGATGCGGTCCTCCGGCATGCCGCGCGCCGTCAGCAGCACGATTGGCACGCGCGACGTCTTGCGCACGCTCTCGGCCAGCGAAAATCCATCCTCCACCGGCATCATCACGTCGAGGATCAGCAGATCGAAATCCATGGAGGCCAGGAGGCTGCGGGCCGAGGCCGCGTCGTGCGCCGCTGACACCCGCGCGCCCGCTTGCGCCAGATAGCGCTTCAACAGATCGCGGATGCGATCGTCATCGTCGACCAGCAACAGATGGGGCGGACGATCAAGAGCGTCGAAGGCGGGCTGAGTCATGTGGCGTGCCGGGGTGCAATCAACCTAGAAAATGCCCATTTTGGGGTCAATCCTGACCTCTGGCTTTTCAGTTGGTTGACAGATTTTGCGCGCACCGAACTATAGCTCTCAAAATCATTCCAAAGCGGAGTCGTTGTGACCGCTGCCGGGATCATAGAGGAGGAAGTCCATGGCTGCTCAGCCTTTCCACGATCGCGACGGCTGGGTGTGGATGGATGGCGAATTTGTCGCGCAACGGGATGCCAAAGTCAGCGTGCTGACGCACGCCATGCACTACGCGTCAGCCGTGTTCGAGGGCGAGCGCTGCTATTCCGGCGTGATCTTCAAGAGCCGAGAGCACTCCGAGCGCCTGCATCGCTCCGCGCGCATTCTCGGCTTCCAAATCCCTTACTCCATCGATGAGATCGAGCAGGCCAAGCGTGAAGTCGTGAAGCGCATGGGCTTCGACGATTGCTACATCCGCGTGCTCGCTTGGCGCGGATCCGAGCAACTCAGCGTCGCCGCCAAGCAAAACACCATCCACGTCGCGGTCGCCGCCTGGGAGTGGGGCGACTACTTCGCCGACAAGATGAAAGGCATCCGCCTGATGGTCGCGCCGTGGCGCCGTCCCGCGCCCGACACTGCCCCGTCCAACTCCAAGGCCGCCGGCCTCTACATGATCTGCACGCTATCCAAGCACGCCGCCGAAGATGCGGGCTTCAACGATGCGATGATGTTCGACTGGCGCGGCCAGATTGCCGAAGCCACCGGCGCCAACATCTTCTTCGTGCGTGACGGCGTGCTGCACACGCCGTACCCGGACTGCTTCCTCAACGGCATCACCCGGCAAACCATTATTGGCCTCGCCAAGCAGCGCGGCATCGAGGTGCAGGAGCGGGCGATCTTCCCGAATGAGCTGCCGCTGTTCACCGAAGCCTTCCTCACTGGCTCCGCCGCTGAGATCACGCCGATCCGCGAAATCGCCGGCCTCACCTTCAAGCCATCGGCAATGACCGAGCAATTGATGCACGATTATTCCGGGCTTACGCGGCGCAAAAACGCGGCTTAGGTTCGCGCTATGCAACTCGCCCGTTTTCCGCGCCGCCGCTACACGCTTGCTTTCACGCCGCTGGAGCGCGCGCCGAATTTGAGCGCAGCGCTCGGTGGGCCGGAAATCTGGATCAAGCGCGATGATTTGTTGGGCTTGGCGGCGGGCGGCAACAAAACCCGGAAGCTCGAATTCCTGGTCGCTGACGCGCTGGCCCAAGGCTGCGACACGCTGATCACCGTTGGTGCGCCGCAATCGAACCATTGCCGGCTGACGCTCGCCGCGGCCAACAAGGAAGGTCTCAACTGCCGCCTCGTGCTTGAGCAGCGTGTGCCCGGTTCGTACGATCCGAAGGCTTCCGGCAACAACTTCCTCTACAACCTCCTCGGCGTCGAAGAGATCAAGGTCGTCAACGCGGGCGACGATCTCAACGCAGCGATGCAGGCCATCGCAGGTGACCTCGAGTCCAAAGGTCGCAAAGGTTACATCATTCCCGGTGGCGGCTCGAACCCGCTCGGCGCGCTCGGTTACGTCTCCTGCGCACACGAGATCGCCGCCCAGAGTTTCGAGCAGGGACTGACCTTCGATCACATCGTTGTCGCCTCCGGATCGTGCGGCACGCACTCCGGTTTGCTCGTCGGCGCCAAGAGCGTGAACTTCGACGCGCCGATCACCGGCATCAACGTGCGCCGTCCGCGCGCGGAGCAGGAAGGCAATCTGCTGAAGCTCGCTGTAGAGACCGCGAAATTGCTCGACCTCGAAGCGCCGAAAGCGAGTGAGGTCACCGCGCTCGATGAATGGGTAGGGCCGGGCTATTCGCTGCCAACCGATGAGATGGTCGAAGCCGTACGCATGACCGCGCGCACCGAAAGCGTGCTGCTGGATCCAGTCTATTCCGGCAAGGCGATGGCGGGTCTTATTGGTTTGATCCGGCGCGGCGCATTCAAGCGCGGGCAACGCGTGCTGTTCGTGCACACCGGCGGATCGCCCGCGCTCTACCAATATCAAAGCGTGCTGCAGCAGTGAGCCAGTCGAAGACGATCGGCGTCATTGGCGGCATGGGGCCGGCCGCCACCTGCGCCGAAAGCGACCAAGACCACTTTCGCATCCTCATCGACAACAACCCGCGTGTGCCAGACCGCAACGCCGCCATAGCCGGGCGCGGACCTTCGCCCGGGCCACAGCTTGCAGCGAGCGCGCGCGGCTTGGAGCAAGCTGGCGCGGATTTCCTGATCATTGCCTGCAATACCGCGCACGCCTTCGCGCGTGAGATCGAGGCGGCGGTGCACATCCCGCTCGTGTCGATGATTGATGCGACCGTCGACGCGGCGATGGAGGAGACGCCGCAACGGGTGGGCGTGTTGGCCGCCGACGGCTGCCGCCGTGCGCAGCTCTATCATCGCGCCTTCGAAGCGCGGGGCGTCGAGCCGCTCTTCCTCGCCGATGAAGCGCAGGCCGATTTCATGACGCTGCTCTACCGCATCAAGGCGGGCGACGTCGGCGAGCAAACGCGCTTGCGCATGCAGCAGCTGGCCATCAATCTCAACGCCCGCGGCGCGCAGGCGATCATCGCCGCATGCACCGAAGTTCCGCTGGTGTTGGACGCCGACGTTCTCGCCGTGCCGCTCATTAGTTCCACGGACGCGCTGGTCGCGCGTGCAGTGGCGTACGCGCGCGAAAACTAGGTAGGAACAGGAACTAAGTCAGCGGCGCCTCGTTACCGGTCGGACAAGAATCCGCCGGAGGCTAACGTGTCGATCTCCTATCGATTTGAACCTGACTACACCATCGAAGGCCGTCACTACGAACATCCGCTGGTGTCGTGGCCTACGATTTTCGCCGGCGCGATTGCCGCCATCGCCATCGGATTTGTGCTGAACGTGCTGGGGCTCGCCATCGGCGCCTCGGTGTTCAATCCGTACCAATCGCTGGCGCACCACGAGACCATTGGCGCTGTCAGCGGCCTCTACATGATCTTCGCGCAGTTCGTGGCGTTTCAAATTGCCGGTTACATCGCCACGCGCAGCGCGCGGTTCCCGGATCACTTCGGCGGTGCGCTCAACGGCTTTCTCGTTTGGGCGCTCGCAGTCGTGTTTGCCGTCGCGCTTGCCAGCCTCGCCGGCTCGTTTGCGGCGAGTGGTGCTGACGTGAGTGATAATCTCTCCAGCGTCGTCAACAACGCCAGCGACGCGGCGACCAACGCGACCGGCAGTTCGGGCCAACTGGAAAACGCCGACGATTCTGCCAAAGCGCTCGCGGCAGTGTCGTGGTGGATCGTTGGCGCGCTTGGTTTGGGTTTGGCCGGCGCCATTGCCGGCGGCTGGCTCGGCGCGCACCACCCGAAATGGGAAAGCCGCCCGCGTCTCGACGATCGCGCTGCGTACAAAATGAGCCCGGAAATCTGATCAAAAAATTTAAGGAGATACCAACGTGGGTGACTTAGGCAAAGGTTGCATTCTCTGGGCGGTCGGCGTGCCGCTGCCCATCATCATTCTGCTGATGATGTTCGGATTGCTGCACCACTGACGCTATTCGCCGTCGGCTTCCGGCAGCATGAAATGGCCATGCATGGCGGCGATCGCACTGGAGCGTTCAGCCTGCCATGCTTCGGCCTGCACATTGGCGATGCGGCGGCCGATCTTCACCACGCGGGCGCGCGCATACGTATCCACCGGCTTTCCCGACCGCAGGTATTCGACATTGATGTCGATGGTCTTCGGGAATTTCTCGCTCTTCGAGGCAATCGCCAGCTGCGTGAGCGCGGTCAGCTCCATCAAGGCGCCGATGACGCCGCCGTGCAGCGCAGGCAGCATCGGATTGCCCACAAGGTCCTGTTTGAACGGCAGCACCAGCGTGAGTTCGTCGCCCTTCAGTTCGGCGCTTACGCCCAGAAACTGCGCATACGGCACGCGCGCCAGCGCCGCGGTCAGACGTTCTTGCGTGTTCATGACTTTTTGCTCGGCCGCGCAGCGTTGATCATGAAGGCGCCGGAGGCTTGCGCGATAGGATTGTCATTGCTGTCCTCGTAGGCAACCGCGCGCACGAAGGCGACGCTCTTGCCGAGCTTGTAGCAATGCGCTTCAGCAACCACGTCGCGGCCCGGAATGGCGGGGCGCATGTAATCGATGCGCAGATCGATCGTCGCCACCGGAAACGGCGCCTTCATCGCGCTGACCGCCGCAACCCCGCACACCTGATCCAAAAGCGTGGTGATGACGCCGCCGGCGATCACACCCGTATCCGGGTCGCCCACCAAATCCGCGCGGTAGCGAACCCGGCCCCAAACCTTCGGCGCTTCAACGCGCGTGATCTCCATCCCCAGCGCTTGCGCCTGCGGCGTGTAGTTGGACATCGTCAGAGCGCGTTCGAGCGTCGACTCGCCGGTTTGATAGCCGGCTGGCGGGGGCGTGTTGGTCATGCTTCCAGCGTGCTAGCAGCCCGCGCCGCAATTCAAAAATTGACGCGTCGTCATTCTTGTGGCTGCTAGGCGGCGGGAGAGGCGAGATTTCCGGAGACGTTATGAGCGAGACCGCGGCGCTTGAGCCGGTGGGAAAGCGCGAGCGCACCAAGGCGGCCAACCGCGAGGCAATTTTGCTCGCGGCGCGCCGCGTGTTTGCGCAATTGGGCTACGAGGCAGCGACCGTGCGCGACATCATCCGCGGCACCGACCTCGCGTCCGGCACCTTCTACAACTACTTCCGCTCCAAGGAGGAAGTGTTCGAGGCGCTAGCCGACGATGGCGCGGCGCGCTTCAAGCCACAGCTGCGGGCGGCGCGGGCGCAGGCGACCTCGTTCGAGGATTACCTCCTCACCTCATACCGCGCCTATTTCCGCTTTGTGGTCGAAGAGAACGGCGGCGAGGGCCGCCCAATCGACGAACGCCAGCCGCACGTGCGCAACGACACGCCGGAGATGATCGCCATCTACGAGGAAGTGAAGCAGGGTCTGGAAGACGCCATTGCGCGCGGTGTCGCGCCGCGCGTGGACGCTGACTTCCTGGCCAATGCATGCATCGGCATTGCCCAAGAGGTCAGCCGGGCGATGTTACGCCGTTCGCCGCGCGATGTTGACGCGGCCGCCGAATTTGCCGTCGGTCTCGTGCTGCATGGTCTTGACGGCGCACCCCGCAAGAGGTGAGGCAAGCGCGTGGCTTGGCTTCAGAAATTTCTCACACAACTCGCGCTGTCGCGTTCGGCTGAAACCCTGGTGAAAGAATCGGGCGGCGAGCCGCGCACGGTGCGCGGCGTGACGCTCGATCCGCGCATGCAGTTCTTGGAGTTCAACGCCCGCAAGCGCGCCGTGCCGCTGGAGAACATGTCGGTCGCCGACCTGCGCGCGCAGACCGCCGGGCTGAGCGATTTGCTCGGCGGTAACAAAGTCCGCGGCGTCCGCATCGAGCGCATCTACATCACCGGGCGCAGCCATTCCGTGCCGGCTCGGCTGTATCTTCCCACCGTGCGCGACAATTCAGCGGCGATGCTGGTGTACTACCATTTCGGCGGTGGCGTAGTTGGCGTCCTCGAAAACTGCGAGCGCCTGTGCGGCCTGATCGCTAAGGAAGCGGGCGCGCCGGTGCTCTCAGTCGACTATCGCCTGGCGCCTGAGCACAAATTTCCCGCTGGCCTTGAGGACGCGCTGCAAGCCTATGCTTGGGCGGTCGACAACGCGGCGCGCTACGGCGCCATTGTCGGCAAGGCCGCCGTCGGCGGCGATTCCATGGGCGGCAATTTCACCGCCATCGTCGCCCAGGAGACGCGTAAAACCAAGCCGCCGGTAATGCAGCTCCTGATCTATCCGGGCCTCGACATCGTCAGCGAAACCCCGTCGATGCACGATTTCGCCGACGCGTTTCCGCTGACCGCCGACACGCTGCAATTCTTCATGAAGAACTATCTGCCCGAAGGACAGGACCCCAGCATTCCGCGCATCTCGCCTGGCCGCATGCAGGATCTGAGCGGCGTGGCCCCGGCGCTGATCTACACTGCCGGCTTCGACATGCTGGTGGACCAAGGCGAGGCTTACGCGCAGCGTCTGCGTGAAGCGGGCGTGAAAGCCAGCTACGCGTGTTTCGAAACGTTGCCGCACGGCTTTGTCGCCATGCCTGACGCCGCACCCGCGGCCGAGCAAGCCATCCGCCGCATCGCCTGCGAAACCGCGGCCGCCCTCAAAGGGCAGATGTAAGCGCCATCATTCGTGGGCCGCCGCGGCTTGCGTGGCCGGCGCGTTCGCAGCTTCGACCGCCTTGTCGATCTGGTCCTGCAAGCGCGGCGCGCGCGATTGCACGCCCGCATTGTTCGAAAACGCCGCGATCGCCCCTGCGAGCACGATCTTCGCCCGTTCCAGGCGCGCGACGTCCACTCTTTGCGCGGCGTCGCGCTGCTGCGCCGCACGCGCCAGCACGATGTTTGCAAACCGCAAGCACGAACTGGCGCGCGTATCGGAGACCGCGGCCGTTTGCGCACCCGCCGGCGTGGCGAGGCACACGTCTTCGTAGATGCGCCCCGCTTGCTCCAGTGCCGCGGCTTTGCCGGCGTCGTCGCCATTGGCGCCGCGATGATCACTGATGGCGATCACTGCCGCCGCGTAGGCGGTGCGCCATGATGGGCTGGTGCGGCGATTGCGGACAATGCGTTCCCCGAATTGCGTCAACCGCGCATCGACGCGATGGGCGTCATCGCTGTGACCCAGCTGCGTATAAATTGCGGAAATGCGCTCCATCATCGTGGTGAGCGTGCTCGGCGGAATTTCGAAATAGGGGCTCACATCGCCGAGCTCCCAATAGGTGCGCTCAATGACGCTGAGTTTGCGCGCGCTCGCGGGATTGGTGGTGCGGCTCTCGCCGATCTCGTCCAGGATCGCACCCGCCAGCGTGCCGTAGTCGCGTACGCTCGCCAGCAACGTCGCCTTGGCGCGATTGAACTCTTGCGACGCCGCGGCTTCCTGATTGGCCTGTTGCTCTGCGGCGGCGACCGCCTCGCGCTGCAATTGCAGTGCGCGCATTGCGTGCCCCGCGACCAACTCGCGTTCCGCCTCGATGGCGTTGCCACGCTGCAGTTCGCGGACGCCGAACGTTGCTGCACCCATCGCCGCGAACGCCGCCGCGGCGAGTGCGATCGTCAACACCGTGTTGCGGGTCGCACTGCGCCGCGCTTCGTGCTGTGCCAGCCGAGCGAGGTCCACGCCCAGCAATTCCGCCACCAATTTCATCCAGCCGCCTTCGCGGCCATCTCCGCTCAGCGTGTCGCCAACGCGCTGTTCGCGGAGATCGACCGTGAACAGGCCACGCCCGCTGATGGCGGACGGAAAATAGTCGCGCTGAACATCCTGCGTGTCCGGCGCGCTCGGCACGATCACCGGCACGATGCGCCGGGTACGGCCAAGCGCGATGTATTTGTCGATGTCGTGATTGACGTCCGCGTCGGCCGCCGCCGCTGCACTGCACACAACGATAAGCGCGCGGCTCTCTTCCAGGTCCGCCGGGTCGACCTGACGCGCGGCGGTCAGCTTCAACCGTGCCGGCACCGGACCCTGTGGGCTGCGCGTTCCGATCAATGAGCGGGGCGTCCGGTAGGCGCTGGCGCGGCTGCGTAGCCATGCCGCCACGCTTGCGTCTGCGTGGGCGCAGGTCAGCAGAACCTGAAACGTCATGGCGCCACCCTCCATGACGATGAGTACCGTCAAGGCGGCAGACTGAAAACGGCATTTCCGCCCTTGGTCCGCGCGTTCGCGCGTTGTGCCCACAAATCTTACAGTCGCTGGCGTCAAGCGGCGTGATCGGCGCGCAGTTAGGCCGGCTTACGCTTTCTGGCGGCGCGCACCGGCCTCGCCGCAGGCGCCGGCTCGAAACCGGCTTTGTGCGCCGGCTTGATCGCCGCGAACATGGCGCGCGCGGCGCCGTCGATAGCTTGCTCCCACCGCGCGGAGTGCCGGATCGGCAAGCCGAACTTGCGCGCCATGGCCAGGAAAACCAGTTGCGGCACGTCGATCTTGCAAGCCTGTTCAAGCCCGCGGAACCCCGGCGCGGAATTGGCCTCGCAAATCCGGTAGCCTTCGTCGTCGAACAGGATGTCAATTCCGGCGATATCCAGGTCGAGCGCTTGCGCGGTCTTGATGGCGAGGTCGGCCATTTCCGGCGGCGGCACGAACAGTTTGCCTTTGCCGCCGAGCGAGATGTTCGACTTGAAGCCGCCATCGGCATTGCGCCGCTCCATGGCGGCGACGACGACGCCATTGATCACCAACAAGCGCACGTCGCGGCCGTGACTGGCCTTCACGTATTTCTGGAAGATGAAATCCGTCGCCGCGGTGGCGCCGTCGAGGAGGTCGGCCAGATCGTTGAATTGTGTGCGGTCGTTGCAAAGCACGACGCCGGCGCCGCGCGTGCCGCGTAGCTTCTTCACCACCAGCGGAAAGCCGAGCTCCCTTTCGATGAAATCGACGTCGGCGGGAAACTTGCCGAGAATGGTTTTGGGGATCGGCAGTTTGGACGCCGCGAGAATTTGCAACGTGTGCAGCTTGTCGGCGACCGACTCCACGGCCTCCGGCGCATTGGCGATAGCGACGCCCTGGCGCTCAAAGTGGCGCAGCACCGCGAGTGTGAAATAGCTGGTCTCACTGCCGCAGCGCGGAATGATCAGATCCGGCTTGCGCAGCTTGCGGCCTTGATAAATGGCCGACCACCCGTGCTGGGAATCCACCACCAACTCGAAGCCGCTCGGCTTCAGCACGCTCAGTTCGATATCCAGTGCTGCCGCCGCTTCCTGAAAGCGCAGGACTTCGTGGACCTCAGGCGTGTCCGGGTCGAGATCGCGGTTGAAGAATAGCCAGCAGCGCATCGCTCTCTCCCTGAGGGCGTTCAGCGACTACGCGCGGGGACGATTGCGGTTCCCTGCGCAGTGCCCGTTAGAGTGCCAGAGCCGCGCCAATCGGCAAGTGAAGCTAGCCGTTAGATACGCTGTAGTTATGCTGGAGTTCCGTCCAGCGAGCGCACGCTGACACGCGCTGTTCCCGCCGAGATAAATCCAAGTTCACGCGCCGCCGCGCGTGAAAGATCGATCAGCCGGTGATGCGCATATGGTCCGCGGTCGGTGACGCGCACCACGACGACGCGGCCGTTATCGAGATTTGTGACTTGCACAAAACTGTTCAGCGGCAATGTGCGATGCGCCGCCGTAAGCGCATTCTGGTCGAAGATTTCGCCGCGCGCGTCGCGTTGGCCATGAAAGCTGCCTCCATACCAAGAGGCGGTGCCGCGCGCGCTGTAGGCGGGTGAAACTTGATCGAAATGGCCGGCGTCGGACGTCGAGATTGATGGCGTACGCGCGCCAGCTTGGCCCAACGACAGCGTTAAAGCCGCCGCGAGAACGAGGCTGAATTTCCGAGAATACATTATGCGTCCGACAATTACGGCAAATGCCCGTCAATGGCCGGGCTGCAAGCCCTGGGCCGAGGGTGTGAACGCCTAACTGGGGCTTTGGTTTCAGGGCGCTAGGGTGCCCTTGGGTTACCCTGACACAATTGTAACCCAGCTAGGGGCGGGGATTTCCTCAGTACGGAGCGCTGTTCAGGAACGACCGCAACGTCGATTTTCGGCACGCTACTTCGCTTCGTGCAGCGGCAGCGTCTGGCGCAATTCGCGCTTCAAGAATTTGCCGTTGGCGTTGCGCGGTAGCGCGTCGCGCAAGATCCACACATAACGCGGCAGCTTGTGTTTGGCGATGAACTGGCCGGTGCTGGCGCGCAATTCGTTGGCGGTCAGCGAAGCGCCGTTGCGCAGAACGATGGCGGCGCCGACCTCTTCACCCAAGCGTTCGTCCGGCACGCCGAACGCAACCGCTTCAGCCACATCGGGATGGCGATAGAGCGCGGCTTCAACCTCGGCGCAGTATACGTTCTCGCCGCCGCGCAGCACCATGTCCTTCTTGCGGTCGACCAGATAAACGAATTTATCAGCGTCGATACGCGCCACATCGCCCGTATGAAACCAGCCATCCGTAATCGCTTCGGCGGTCGCTTCCGCGCGGTTGAGATAGCCTTTGATGACCTGCGCGCCCTTGACCCAGAGCTCACCGGTCTGGCCTTCCGGCACCGCGTTGCCGTTATCGTCGACAACCTTAGCCTCGTAGTTCGGCATGACCACGCCGCAGCTCTCCGGCTTGCCGATGAAGAAATCGCCCGCAACCGCGGTGATGATGCCGCAGGTTTCGGTGAGGCCGTAGCCGGTGCCGGGGCGCGTGCCGCGCGCTTCCTTATCGATCTTGTTGACGAGGTCTGGCTGCAACGCCGCGCCGCCGCCGCCCATCTGCAAAAGCGTCGATGTATCGCGCTTGGCAAAATCCGGATGCGCCAGCAATTCGCGCGACATGGTCGGCACGCCGGAAAGTGTGATCGCCTTTTCCGCCTCGATCAAACGTAGCGCTTCGCCCGCGTCCCACTTGTACATCAGCACGATTTTCCCACCCTGCATGGTGACCGGATAGGCGAGGCAGTTGTTGGCGGTGACGTGGAAGAGCGGCGTCGTCGCGATCGACACCGGCGTCGGTGGCGTCACCGGTTCTGACTTGGTGGCGATCTGCAAAGCCGCCGCTTGCGCTGCGCCGCCAAAGAGAATGCTCATCAGATTGTTGAGGCAGCCGCGATGCGTGAGCTGCGCGCCTTTCGGACGCCCGGTCGTGCCGGACGTGTAGAAGATGCATGCATCCGCATCGCCATCGATCTCGGCGTCCGGCAAAGCTGCCGGCTTGGCTACAATGTCGGCCCAGCGTGTGATGCCCGGCTTGTCGGTCTCGGCCCGCACCAGCACCACTTTGGCCGCGCGCGCGCTTTCGGGCAGCGCCATCAAACGGTCGAAGCGTTCCTGGTCGCAGACGATGACCTTAGGTTTGCTGTCTTCGATCGCGTATGCGAGTTCGTCGCCCACCCACCAGGCATTGAAGCCGACGGCCGCCACGCCGATGCAGCAACACGCCCAATACGCCAGCAGCCATTCAGGGTAATTGCGCATGGCGATGGCGACGCGATCGCCGTTCTTCACGCCTTGTGCGACAAGCCACGCGGCGAACGAAGCCACCTGCGCGTGCGCTTGCGCGTAGGTGATGCGGTCGTTCTCATAGACTAGATATTCGCTGGGTCCGAAGGCAGCGCTCGCCAGCCAGAACGCGCGAATGTTCGGCGGCGCGTTCTTGAACGATTTCAGCTTTTGGCCGCGAACCTCGACGTCCTCGATCTCGAACGGCTGCCCGGGCGAGGTGAGTGCCGCATAGACCTGAGCGAGTTCTTTATAGTGCACGAGCGTGCCTCCCTGTCGTTATCGGTAACGGAGCGGAAGCAGCGCGGCAACGTGCCGTTGCGGCGGGTCTCAGGCCACCTGGGCTTGGCGGAGCTTCTTGTCGACCATGCGCTGCAGACCGCGGGCGACCGCCTCGCGCTCACCGCCCAACGCATGCGGCAGGTGCACAAGTTGGTGGAGCGCGGCGACGTGGGTGCGCACCACTTCCGGCTCCAGACGCTCAGCGCCCTGTGCCTGCAGGTAGCGCGCCATTTCGCGCGCGCCCAGCACGATATTGGCGTCGCCGATTTCATCGCCGACATCCACCAGCCGTTGCACGGCTTGATACACGCGCCGCGCCGCCGTCGCATCGCCGACCGAGAGCGTTTGCACCGCCGCTTCCAGAGCCGCCACTCGCGCCCGCGCGAGCTCGGCTTTGAGGTTCAATTCTTCTTCGGTGTCGACATGCGTTTCCGGCGTTACGTCATCGAGGCGGCGTAGCGGCCCCGTATAATTGAGGTCGGGGCGCTTGCGGCGCCGGCACGGTCCGACATAGGTGCTGGTGACGACGAAAGGCTGCGGCCGGGTGATCACGCTGCGGATGCGTTGTTGCAGCACCAAGCCCGAAATCGGCTTGCGCAGATAGCCGTCGACGCCGGCCTGCCGTGCGCGTTCGACATCAGCCAGCGAACCGCGCCCGGTCAGCATGAAGATGCTGGCGGCGCGGTTGGGGAGGTCCTCCGTGTTGCGGATCCGGCGCACGAAATCGAGCCCGTCATTGCTGTCGTCCAGCCATTCCAGCAGCACGATGTTGAGCATGACCCTGCGCAGCACATCCCATGCTTCGAGCGTGTTCGGCACGCCGATGACGCGCCCAAAGCCCATGGTGCGCAGCTGATCGAGCGAAATACCGCGCTCGTAATGGTTCTCGTCGAGCACGAGAGCCGTCAGCCCGGACGGGTCAAATGGGTCGTCGAAAGACATAAGCAGGCGTTTCCCCAGCGGGCCACGCTAGCAAGGATTGATTAGGCTTCGGTGAAAGCGCCGGTGAACGCCGGGTTAATGGCGCCGGTAGGCGAGCACTAAAGGCGCATCTCCGGTCTGCAGGAGTACATAGTCTCGCGTCTCGCGTGCGCTCGGACAATCGGGCTGGTCGATGTGTTTCTTGCGCGCATCGGTGCAGCGATCAAACTGTTCGGCATACGAGAAGACGATCTCGTTGTGAGCGCCGTAACGCCAGAGCCGCAGGCTGTTGTCGCGATCGCTCAGGGCAGGGTTGGCCGCAACATCGGGCACGCCGTGCTGCGGCGGCGGTGGCGGCGCGTCGGTCGCCCTCGTGGGGTGTACGTCTTCGACGAAAGCCGGGATGGCGATTGCGGGTAGGCCTTCATCGATGTTGGCGCTCACGCGATACAGCGCGAACGACGCTATCGCGGCTGCCACCACCGTCAGCGACGCCGCAAAGGAGAGGATGCGGACGCGGTCCATGCGCGTGCGCTCAGTCGCCTGGTTCTTCGAGCGCGCTGAGGATCATGATTTTCTGCCAGATCTTGCGGCCCAGATTGGCGGAAAGGTTTTCGAGATCGCTCACCGCCTCGATCACCACGGTGTCACGCATGCGATCGGAGTAAAGCGCCGCAAGTTTGCCGATCAGCGCCAGCATCTCCGCCGAATAGTCCAGATACCGCGTAAGCTCGAAGCGGCTCATCGTGCGCTTCGGCGAGGCTGACGTGTTCTGATGCGTCAGCAACACGGTCGGGTCCTTCGTGAGCTGGTGCATGTCGACAACGTGCGCCAGTGAACGCAGCCGATGCAGCGCGTCCAGCGCACGCTGGCGCTTCATCCGCTCTTCCAGCGTGATCAGAAACCAGGCCGCGCCGCCGAACAGGATCAGCAGGTTCACCGCCGCTTCCAGCGCCTGCAGCAATTCCGGACCGCCGGTGGCAAAGCCGCTGACCTTCAGAAAGCGCATCGCCGCGGCGATCTGCGCGGCGATGCCGGTGATGATCACCAACGCCACCAGCGCCCGCCAAATGTAGTTCGGCTTGGCGAGGCTCGCGGCTTCCTTGGCCGAAGCCGCGCCGACGCTGATCAGTTCTGCGCAAACCTGGCTCAATCCGGAATCGGGAAAACGCGCAACCACGCGCGCACGCAATTGTTCAAGCGTCGCCAGGATGCGATCGGCGCGGAGGCCTTCGTATCGCCCCGGCGCGGCCGTCACGGCGCAGCGCTCAAATTGTTCACGTGCTGGACATTGCGTTGGTTGATCGCCTGGCCGAACGCGTTTCCCATCGTTTGCGACACGGTTTGCGCGGCATAGCGGCGCCCGTTCGGCGCCGCAGCGCAGCTGACGGCGACATCGACCGTGGTGATGTGCACAAACGGAATGGGATCGAACGCCGCCGGCGTGAAGATGTGCACCGCGGTGACATCGGGATTGCCTTTGGTGATGGTGATCTCGCCGCGCAACCGGTCGGCGTACTGTGCCGCTTGCCCGCGCATGCTCTCGCGCGTCGGCTGAAAGCTATAGGTCGCGCTGTCGGCGTCCTCGTGCAAAAGGCGCACATTGGAGATGCGTCCCATGCGTTCGCCCGCGCACCAGGACACGCCGTCGAGCTGTTGCTGAATCTGCTGGAACACCTGCCGTTGATCGTTGCTGAGCGCCGCCTGCGTGGGCTCCACCATGGTGACGTGCGGCGTCGCTTTCGGATCGAAATGCGCGCG
This sequence comes from Terricaulis sp., assembly GCA_047601265.1. Classification (GTDB taxonomy): domain Bacteria; phylum Pseudomonadota; class Alphaproteobacteria; order Caulobacterales; family Aquidulcibacteraceae; genus Vitreimonas. Next base: position 1,422,643 of record JASGJR010000001.1, on the reverse strand, counting down.
GAACGTCGCTGCCGCACTCTGAAAATTGAAATCGAACGCGTAGGGCGTCTTGGCGCTTTGCGTCGCGCTGACGGCGGCGAGCAATGCCGCGGGCGCGCTCTGTTGGGCGCTGGCGCTAGCGGTGAGGGCGAAGGCGGCCAAGCCGGCGGCGAGAGGGCGTGAAATCATGGCTGCGTTTTGCCATGGCGTCGGCGCCGCGCACAAGGCGCGCTACATAGTGGGCTATGGACGCTCGCGCCCCAATTTTGCCGCAACCTTTCGCCGGCTGGTTCGCCAGCCGCGGCTGGGCCCCACGCGCGCATCAGCTGGAGCTGGTGCGCCGCGCGCAGGCGGGATTGTCCACTTTGCTGATCGCGCCAACCGGCGCCGGCAAGACGCTCGCCGGCTTCCTGCCGAGCTTGATCGAGCTGGAGCAGATCGCCGGTGAGGGCGGAATACGGCGGCCACATAAGCTTCACACGCTCTACATCTCGCCGCTGAAGGCGCTGACCACGGACGTCGCGCGCAATCTCGAAACGCCGGTGCGCGAGATGAACTTGCCGCTGCGCATTGAAACCCGCACCGGCGATACCGCGCCGCACAAACGTCAGCGCCAGCGCGCGCACCCACCCGACATGCTGCTGACGACGCCCGAGCAACTCTGCCTGCTGATTGCCAGCGAACACGCGCGCGTCTTCTTCCAAGATTTGCAGGCCGTGGTCATCGACGAAATCCACGCGCTTGCGCCTACCAAACGCGGCGACCTCCTCGCTCTCGCCCTCGCACGCCTGCAACGCTGGGCGTCCACGCATCGCCGCGTGGGCTTGAGCGCGACAGTCGATAAGCCGGATGAGTTGGCGAAGTGGTTGGTGGGTTCCGCCACCGCTCATCCTCACCCGCTTGCGGGGGAGGTGGCGCGCGGCGCAAGCCGCGTGACGGAGGGGGACGTCGAGGCACGAGCGCAAATTTCCACTTCCCCCTCAGTCATCCGCGCAGAGAATATCATCATCCAAGCCCCACCCGGCGCCTCACCCGAAATCGACGTGCTCGATTCCGATGCGCGCATTCCGTGGGCCGGGCACACGGCGCGCCACGCCATGCCGGAGATTTACGAAGCCATCAAACGCGCGCGTCTCGCACTCGTGTTCGTCAACACCCGCGCGCAAGCGGAGATGACCTTCCAAGAGCTCTGGCGCGTCAACGAAGATGGTTTGCCCATAGCACTCCACCACGGTTCACTCGACGTCGCCCAGCGCCGCAAAGTCGAAGCCGCCATGGCGCGTGGTGACCTCCGCGCCGTCGTCTGCACCTCGACCCTCGATCTCGGCATCGACTGGGGCGACGTCGATCTCGTCATCCAGATCGGCGCGCCCAAAGGCTGCGCGCGCTTGGTGCAGCGCATCGGCCGCGCCAACCACCGTCTCGACGAACCTTCGCGCGCGCTCTTAGCGCCCAGCAATCGCTTCGAAGTGCTGGAGTGCCGCGCCGCCCAAGACGCGGTGCTGCAAGGCGAACTCGACGGCGCCGACGCGCGCATCGGCGGCCTCGATTGCCTCGCCCAACACATCATGGGCTGTTGTTGCGGCGAACCCACTGACGCCGACGAACTCTATCAGGAAGTCATCTCCACCTTCGCCTACGCCGATCTCTCCCGCGCGCAATTCGATCGCGTCCTCGATCTCGTCGCCACCGGCGGCTACGCGCTACGCGCCTACGACCGCTACAAACGCATCGTTCAAGACCCAATCACCAACAAATGGCGCGTGCGCAATGCCTCCATCGCGCAGCAGCATCGCATGAATGTCGGCGCGATCGTTGAGGCGGAGATGCTGGATGTACGGCTCGCGCGACGGGCTGGCAGCGGCGTTTCTTCCCCCGCTGGCGGGGGAAGTGTCAGACGCGTAGCGTCTGACGATGGGGGTGGCGCCGGCCCCCTCAGTCACGCTGCGCGCGACAGCTCCCCCGCAGGCGGGGGAGCAAACCGGGGGCCGCTCATCCCCGGCATGCGCCTCGGCCAGATCGAGGAATACTTCATCGAAGGCCTTACCCCCGGCGACACCTTCATCTTCGCTGGCCAAATGCTGCGCTTTCTTGACGTGCGCGACACCGACGCACTCGTCGTGCGTGCGAGCGGCGAAGAAAATCCAAAAATTCCGTCCTACGCCGGCGGCAAATTTCCGCTCTCCACGTTCCTGGCTGACCGCGTGCGCCACATGCTGCACGAACCGAAGCGGCAGAAATCTTTGCCGCCGCAGGTGCGCGATTGGATCAAGATGCAGAAGCGGCGCTCGGTCGTGCCGGCGCCGGATCAGATGCTGATCGAGACGTTTCCGCGCGCGGCGAAGCATTATCTCGTCTGCTACCCGTTCGACGGCCGCCTCGCGCACCAGACCCTCGGTATGCTCATCACCCGCCGCCTTGAGCGCGCTGGCAAGCATCCGCTCGGCTTCCTCGCCAGCGAATACGCCGTCGCCGTGTGGGGTCTCGAGCCGATGGGCGACCTCGACTTCAACGCGCTGTTCGACGAAGACATGCTCGGCGACGATCTTGAAGCCTGGCTCGGCGAAAGCACGCTGATGAAAGCCATGTTCGCCAAATGCTGCGTCATCTCTGGCATGATCGAACGCAATCGTCCCAACGCCGAACGCAAGACCGGCCGCCAAGTCTCGTTCTCATCCGACCTGATCTACGACGTACTCAAGCAATACGAGCCCGATCACATCCTCATGCGAGCCGCCTTCGCCGACGCAGGCGAGGGCTATCTCGATCTCAAACGCCTCGGCGCATTGCTCCGCCGTATCCAAGGCAACATCGTCCACAAAGACCTCGACCACGTCTCACCCTTCGCTGCGCCAGTGATGCTGGAAATGGGCCGCGTGCCAATCGAAGGCGCAGGCGAGGAAGCTGTGCTGATGGACGCTGAGGCGCTGATCGATGAAGCGATGCACTAGGGATTGAAATCATGCGCATCGCTCACTCCGAGTCCGGACGCGTAGCGCGATCCGGAATGACTCGGAGTGAAGATGGAGCTAGAAATGAAAGCCTACCTCGTACTCGATTTCGCCATCCGCGATCTCCAGGGCTTCAAGCCCTACATCGCCAACGTGCCCGCCTTCATCGCCAAGCACGGCGGCAAATACATCGTGCAGGGCGCTGTACCGACGCCGGTCGAAGGCGATTGGACGCCGGAGCGCATGGTGATCATCGAATTCCCATCACGACAAAACGCCGAAGCGTTTCTCAGCGATTCCGGATTTCAGGAGCTAGCAAAAATCCGGCATCGCACGACAACAAGCAAGCTCGTGCTTGTTGATGGCAATTCCTAAGTCGTCCGCTTCGCGCGATCCTTTTCATTCGCGCCTTTGATCATATCGCGCGCGGCCGCCCATTGCTCATCGCTCCACGCCGAAAGCCCCGCGAAGCCGCCATTGCCAGCCAGATACTTGCCGCCATCGATCGCGATCGTCTGGCCGTTGATGTACTCAGCCCCGGGCGACATCAGCAGCACAGCCAAATTGCACAACTCATGCATCTCGCCGTTGCGCGCCAGGATCGACGGATTGTTCGGATCGGCCTTCGCGTCCGTACCTGTGCCCGGCGAAAGCCGGTCCCACGCGCCTTTGGTCGGGAAGGGCCCTGGCGCAATTGCGTTCAAGCGAATGCCATAGCGGCCCCACTCCACCGCCAGCGATTGTGTCATCACGTTCAAGCCCGCCTTCGACATCGCCGATGGCACCGTGAACGGTCCGCCATTCCACACCCATGTTGTCAGGATCGAACAGACGTTGCCTTTCTTCTTCTCAGCGATCCATCGTTTGCCGACATCATGCGTCACATAAAAAGAACCACGGAAAACAATGTTGGCGATCGCGTCGAAACCCTTCGGCGAAAGATCCTCGGTACGCGAGATGAAATTGCCGGCGGCATTGTTCATCAGCCCCGTCAGCGCGCCGCCGCTCGCCCAAATCTGATCCACCATTTCGTGAATGGCGTCGGCGCTACGAATATCGCATGCGATCGGCCAGACGCGGCCGCCTTTGGGAAACTTGCCCATGATCTCGTCGGCGGCTTCCTTCAGCACTTCGCCGCGGCGCCCGCAGATATAGACGTCAGCGCCGAGCTTCACGAACGCTTCGGCCATCTCCTTGCCAAGCCCGGTGCCGCCGCCGGTGATCAGGATGCGCTCGCCTTTCATCAGGCCGTCTTTGAACATGAGTTTCGAGGCATCCATGGCGCGTCTCCTGGTTCTTGACCGCGATAACACGCCGCGCGGCGGCGATTGTCGAGACAGACGTAGGGGAATTATCCGCTACCGCCGTGCAGCCGCAGCTTCCGCCGCCAAGAATCCCGGCTAGATTGCCGGCGCATGCCGCTCCTGTCGCAAGCCGCGAAGAAAAAGCCACGCACACCTGCAAAGAAGGCGGCGGCGAAAACGGCTGCGCCGAAAGCCGCGCCGTTGTTCGCCATCGTCGGCGCCAATGTCGAAGCGCGCATCGCCGAAACCACCGTGACCACGTTGCCGGAAGGCGCGCTCTGGATCGACGACGCCAAGACACTGATCGTCTCCGATCTGCACTTGGAGAAGGGCTCGTCTTTCGCCCGCAACGGCCAGATGCTGCCGCCCTACGACACGCACGCGACGCTCGCGCGCGTTGCCGCACTCATGACCACGCTGCAGCCTGAGATCGTCGTCTCGCTCGGTGACTCCTTTCACGATCGCGGCGGCCCCGCGCGCATGCACGGGCAAGATCGCGAGCTGCTGCAGTCACTGATCGCGCGTTGCGATTGGACTTGGGTCGAAGGCAATCACGACGGCAAAAGCGCCGAGACCATCGGCGGCATCGCCCGCGACGTTTTGAAGATCGGCGCGCTCACCTTGCGCCACGAACCCAGTGTCGACGCGCACGGTGAAATCGCCGGCCACCTGCATCCGTGCGCGCGCGTTGTTGGCCGTGGCCGCAGCGTCCGCCGCCGCTGCTTCGCCACTGATGGCCGTCGCCTGGTCATGCCGTCCTTCGGCGCCTTCACCGGCGGGCTCAATATTTTCGACGACGCTTTCGCCCCAATTTTTCCCAATGGCGCGCATGCACTGATGCTCGGCCGCGCGAGGGTCGTGCCGGCGAACCAGGCAAGGCTGATCGGAGATTAGAACGCCTCTCCATCGAGGAGGAGCGAAGCGGCTAAATCCGATGCAGCGCTGTCGCCAGCGGAATGATGAGGCAGATGATCATCGCGCCGCCCGTCAGTACCGAGCGCAGCACCGGATACCAAGGCGGCGCGCCCGCATCGATGGTGCTGCGCTGATCCCAGATGGACTGCGCCGCAAAAAGTCCCGCGAAAATCGCCGACGTGCCGAGCGCGACCGGATCGATCACGACGAACAAAGCAAGCGCCCAGCCGCTGAGCGCCGGCACGGCGCTGTAGAGCAGACGCGCCGGATTGGGGTGCGCCGGATCGCGCATCAGCTCGAAGCCGCAGCGTACGCCGCCGAGAAAGGAGAGCAACACCGCGGCATAAAGCGAAAAACTTAGCGCGCCGATGCGCGCGGTCTCGGCATGTTGGGAAAGCGCGACAAGCGCCGAAATCGCAAGCGGTGCGAGCCCCAGAAAACCCAGCCGCAGCGCACTGCGCGGCAACAGTGGAGGGCGGTTATCGTTCACGCGCGGCGGAACAGAATAGACGCGATCCAGCCGGCGAACAGCGCCAGCGCAACGGTGACGAGCCCGTAGAGCAAGGAGGCTTGCGTGGCGAGATCGTGAATGCGGCGTTCGATGCCGACGCGCGAGACATCGATAGGAATGGTTTGCGAGGAGATGAGTCTGCCATCACGAAAGAGATAAGTATCGGCTTGGTAGCGGTCGATGGGCGCATTCGCTGGCAGCAGCACAACGGCGCGGAACAGCCCGCCTTGGTACATGGTGAGTCCGCCGCGTTCGTCAGGGTTGGCGCGCGACGCGTACACTTGATAGAGGTCTTGCTCGCGGCGCAGCCGCACCAGCGCGGCTTTGTAGTCGGAAGGATCGGCGCCGCGCGGCGTTGCAGTTTCGAGTTGCGCAGAGGCGGCAGGATCGAGGCCGTAGCGCCAAATCGATTGCGGGCTGGCGATCTGCGGCAGCGGCCGGTTGCTCAGCACCGCGAAGAACGACGGCGCTGACGAAAAGCGCACCGGCGCGCCGTTGATCCAAAGGCCGAAGACGCGGGTTTTGCGCATGAGCGTCGCGGTTTGGCCGGGGCCGCGCACAACGACGACAATGTCGCCACGGCCGCGGCGGTCGGGGTTGACGCCGAACACAGTGATATAGGAGCCGCGATAGTCCGAGCTGACAGTGATCTTCTCTTCCGCAACTGCTGCTGGGAGTTCTGACGCTGAATCCGGCAACGCGCGTGGCGCAGGTGCAGCGGCATCGCTGTTCGCATCCTGTGCGCCCGCCGCCGGCGCACTCAGCAGCAGCAAGGAGATGAGCGCCGCTCTCACAGCATCCCCGCACCGAGAACATAGAACTCGCTTGGCGCGACCACGATATCCCACAGGAATTTGAGGCTGGCGACGATGAGGATGAGACCAAGCAGCGCGCGCAAATGTTCGCCTTTAAGGCCCGCGCCCAAGCGCGTCCCGAATTGCGCGCCAACAACGCCGCCCAGCATCAATACTGCTGCAAGCACCAAGTCCACGCGCTGCGTCGCCGTGGCCTGCAGCACTATGGTGACACAGGTGACAATGAGGACTTGAAACAACGAAGTGCCGATCACCACGGTCGTCGGCATGCGCAGCAGATAGATCATCGCCGGGATGAGGATGAAGCCGCCGCCAACGCCCATGATCGCCGCCAACACGCCGATGGTGAAGCCAAGAGCCAGCGGCGGCAGTACGCTGATGTAGAGGCCGGAGCGCGGAAACTTCAGGCGAAACGGAAGCCGATGCGCCACCGCCTTCACCGGACGATTGAGCATGCTGCTTGAGCTTTGCGCGCGTCCGCGCATGATGGCGACGCTCTCCGCCAGCATGAGCGCGCCGATGCTGGCGAGAAACACCAGGAACAGAAGTGAGATGATCAGATCGAGTTGGCCGATATTGAGCAGCCGCTGAAACAGCCCAACGCCGGAGATCGATCCGAGCACCCCGCCCGCGGACAAAAGCAATCCCATGCGCCAGTCCACGTTCTTGCGCCGCGTCTGCGTCATGATGCTTGAAAATGACGTCGCCGCGATTTGGCTTGCGCCGGTTGCCACAGCGACAGGGCCGGGGATGCCGAGGAAGATCAGCGCCGGCGTCATGATGAAGCCGCCGCCGACGCCGACGAGGCCGGAGACGAAGCCGACGCCGCCGCTGACCAAAAGGATCAGCAGCACGTTCACCGGCATCTCGGCGATCGGCAGATAGATCAATGGCCCAGCTCTGGCTGTGCACGTGGGCGCAGCCCCACGCGTGCGCGCTTTTATGGGCGCCGCCGCGCGCCGTGGCAATGACCTAACGGTCTAAGCTGGACCCGGCTTTAGCGTTGCGCGACGGTTGCGCTAGACCACGGACGCGGCCCGAAGTCGCCATTGGCGACAGCGCTGGCGGCGCGCGGGTGGAACGCTTCGGCACGTGCGTGCGCCTGCTGCACCTGTTGGGGCGACAGCTGGGCTTCCAGTGCGGTGGCGTGCGCGGCCGCATCGTGATCGCCTTGGCGGGCGGCGACCGAGAACCAGAACAGCGCCTCCGACGGGCTTGCGCCAACGCCGCGGCCTTGCTGGTACAATACGCCCAGATTGTACTGGCTATCGGCAACGCCGAGTTCAGCCGCTTGTCTGAACCAGCGGAACGCCGCGCCTTCGTCGAGCGGCGCGCCTTCGCCGCGCGCGAAGTAGACGCCAAGATCGTGCATCGCGCGGCGATTGCCCGCCGCCGCCGCCCGTTCAGTCCATTGGCGAGCGACATTCAGATCGGCGGGAACGCCTTCGCCGCGTTCATAGAGCTTCGCCATCCGGTATTGCGCCATCGCAAGTCCGCGATCGGCGGAGCGGCGCAGCATCATGATGCCATCTTGCGTGCGTCCGCCGGTGAGGCGCTGCAGGCCAAGTTCGTATTGCGCGACGACGTCGCCATTGTTTGCCGCCGTCTCCAGCGAGACGGAGCGCGCGGGCAGCGGGCCAGCGACGACCGGTTGTGTTGCAGCCGGCGTTGCCGCATGCGCGTTTGCCGCGGGTGGCGTCGCCGCCGGCGCAGCCGCCAACGGCACGGTTGACGTTGTATCGGTCGCTGCTGTTTGCGTGGTGTCGGCTGTCGGATCTGCCGCGGGCGGCGCTTGATCCATGGTTGGCGGTGCGATCGGCGGCGGCGCTTCCGGTGTTGGCGCAGCTGCGGGCGCTTGCGGGCGTCCGCCAAAATACCAGGCTGCGCCCATCAGCGTTAGCGCGATCATGCCAGCCGAGCCCCACAACACGACGCGGCTGGATCCGCGCAGTCTTGGCGCTTCCGGCATGGGTTCGAGCGTCTTCGTCTCTTTCGCCGGCTTCTCTTTGGCCTTTTGCGGCAGCGACTGCGCCTGCGCAGCTTTGCGCGCTGCAGCGAGGTAGTCGTTCTTGCCCGCAGGCATTGCGTCCGCTGGCGGCGCGTCGAGATCAAGCGGCGCTTCGCTCATTGCATGTGCGGCTTCTGGCGCCGGCGCCGCAGCGTGGATTTCAGGCTGATCGTCGAACAGAGGTTCGTCGTCGTCGAAGGTGATGCCGTCATCGAGCGGCGGCATCTCGGACGCCATGTCGACAGCTGCTGCCGGCGTAGGCGGCATCGGCGCCGCGTCCATCGTTTCGGGCGACCAGAACGGATCGTCGTCTTCCGGCGGCGGCGCCACGAAGTCGGGCTCCGCAGCGTCTTCGACCAGCAGGTCGTCAGCGCCCATCACATCGAATGACTTCGGCTCTGACGGCGGATCAATGGGCATCTCATCGCTGATAAGATCGTCTTCGGCGAAATAGATGTCGTCGTTGTGCGTGTCGTGCGCTGGCGCTCGCGGCGGCAGCGGCGCGGCGCGCACAGGCTGAGCCGCGGCAAGCGGCGACATCGGCTCTGGCGCGAACGGAGCGGCGGGGCCGCCGAAGCTCGGGAAATCCTCGCTGCGGCGCGCCGGTGTCGGCATTGCGTCCAGCGCGACAATGTCGTCGCCGCCATCGTGGGCGCTTTCGAATTTTTCGAGCTTAGCGGCGACGCCGGTGACTGCCTTTTGCACCGGCGCGATGGCTTCAGCGGAATGCTGCTCCACTTCCGCCAAGCGGTGCATGATCGACGAAATCGCTTCAGTGACGCGTGAAGACGCGCGGTCTTCGCTGTCGAGCATGCGCTCGGATAGATCGCGCGAGAGTTGCTCGTGACGCTGGTTGAAGCGCTCGGCCATACGCGCGACTTGTTCACCAACGTGCTCGATCGCCTGAGCGCTACGGTGCTCAACGGCGCCGACGCGTTCTTCGAGACGCTCGGACAAGCGGCCGACCTCAATGCCCATGCGGTCGAAGCCCGCGGCTTCGCGGCGCTCGATCTCGTCGAAGCGCGCTTCCAGCGTGGACGACATCCGCGTCAGCTCTTCGCGCACCGCAGCGGCGGCAGCGTCATCGTTGCGCGCTTCCACGGAGCGCAAGCGCTTGTCGACAGTTTCCGACATGCGCTTGATCTCAAGCGAGATCGCTTCAATCGTTTGCGCTTGGCGGCGCTCCGCCGCGGCGAGGCGCTGATTGACTTCACTCAATGCGCCTTCGAGGCCGTCTTCGTGCACGCCGTTCATGGCCGACTGCAATTGTCCGGCAAGCTCGGTGCGCGCTTCGCCCACCATCTGCTGCACCGACTGCGCCATGGTGTCGAGACGCTGCTCGAGGAGCGCGCGCACCGCTTCGGTTTCCTGAATGGCGTTGTTTTGCTCAACGCGCGCGCCGAGCGAGGACACCGTTTCTTCCAGCGTGCGGATCGCGGTGTTGGCGGTGGACTCGGTTTCCGCGATGCGTTCGGCCAGACGCGAGAGCGCCAGATCGAGCGTCTTCACCGCGCCATCGACCTGATCGAGCTTCTCGCTTGAGCCCACGCCCGCTTCGGCGGCGGCGATGCGGCGCTCAAACGCGGCCAGCGCCTCGGCGACAGGGCTGTGCTCGGTTTTGGTCTCAAGCGCGGCGAGACGTTCAGCAATGTCTTGCTGCTGTTGCTTGACCGCCGTGAGATCGGGGCCTGCGCCACCGCTTGGACCAGCTTCCTCAAGCTGCTTCAGGCGCGCGGTGAGCGTGAGCTGCGAGTTGCGCAGATCGGCGATTGCGGCGCCAGCAGCTTGGCGCAAACCCGCGGTCGCTTCGCGCGAACCGCTTTCGGCGCGTTCGATACGCGCGATCAGCGCAGCATTTTCAGTCTTGAGTTCATCGATGGCGCCGACGCGGCTGGCGATCTCGCCCTCAAGCCGGACAACTTCTTCGAGCAGCGCTTCGCGCGTGCCGCGCGCTTCGCTTTCGGCGGCGCGCACTTCGTACACGGCGCTCTCGATCGCCCGGCGCGTCGACGTCTCCGTCTCGACCAGGCGATCGCTCAAGTCTTCCTGCAAGCGGCGCAGTTCGTTGATCGCGTCGATCGACGCTTCGCTCGCCTGGCGTGCGGCTTCTTCCGCGGCGGCGCGCGCTTGCATCAAGGTGGCGTTGAGGTTTTCGCGCGATTGGCTGTCGCGCTTTTCAAGTTCGGTGGTCAGATACGAGGCTGCCGCTTCAGCGCGGCGCGCGACTTCCTCAGCAACCGACACTTGCGCTTCCAAGCGATGCTTGGCGGTGTCGATGTCGGAGCGCGTGTCGTCGAAGGCGCGCCGTTGCGCGTCGATCTCAGTTTCGGCTTGATCCAGCTTGGCGCCCAGCGTGTCGCCGGCGACGCGAAATTGTTCCAGCGCATCGGTGATGCGTTCAGCCGCTTCGCCAGACACCGCCTCGGCATCTTCGATGCGTGCGGCGAGGCCGAGCACCGAGCGATCGATAGTAGAGACAGCACGGTCGAGGCCGCTCACCGCAAGCTGCGTACGGCGTTCGATGGATTCAATGCGTTGCGCGAGCCGCGCCGGATCGGTGACGCGCATCGCGCCATCCGACACGCTCCAATCGTCGTCGCTTTCACCTTCCGGCGTGTTGAGCGAAAAACGTGGGCGGCGAACTTGCGGCGGCGCCGGTGTTGGCGTGCTTGGTGCCGCGCCGCCTGGAGGATTGTTGGCGAGCGCTTGATTGAGATATTCGCCCAGCGTCATGCCTTGCTTGGCCGCGGCTTCGCGCGCAGCCTCGCGGACCTTCGGGTCGATGCCCTTCACGCTCCAGCTTTGCGCGCCGCTCATACTTCAGCCCTTCGCCCGCGTATGCGCGCTTTGCAGCGCACGTTCCGCCCAACCCCTCATGACCGAACTCGAAAGATTCGAGAATCGCCCATGAGTTTGCAGTGTCGATCAAAGTCGGCTCCGTGTTAATGGCGCGTAAAGTGGTGAACGGGGGAGAAACCATGTCAGACGCTCCACGTAATTTTGGCTCCGAAACACAGGGCGCGATCTATTTGCGCGGTTTGGGTGGGATGCATCCGGAGATACCAACGTCGTTCATCGGGCTCGAAGCGGCTGCGCAACAAAAGATGTCGCGCGAGGCATGGGCTTACACGGCGGGCGGCGCTGGTTTGGAAACGGCGATGGATGCAAATCGCGCCGCGTTTACGCGGTTTCCGATCGCGCCCCGCATGCTGGGCGGCGCCGGCACGCGTGATTTGAGATGCGAAATATTTGGCGCGAGGGCCGCCGCGCCGATCTTCAGTTCGCCGATCGGCGTGCTGGAAATGATGCACCCCGACGCAGACTTGGCCGTGGCGCGCGCAATGGCTCGGCTGCATCTGCCGATGATCATTTCCAGTCAGGCGTCATTTCCGATGGAAGCGATCGCCGCTGCCAATCGCGATGGCCCGCGTTTCTTTCAGCTCTATTGGGGCAAGTCGGACGCGGTGGCGGAGAGTTTCGTCAAGCGCGCTGAGGCGTGCGGTTGCCGCGCCATCTTCCTCACGCTCGACACCACCATACTTGGCTGGCGTCCGCGCGATCTCGACTTGGGCTTCTCGCCGTTTCTGCGCGGCCAAGGCATCGCACAATATACAAGCGACCCGGCGTTCCGCGCACTGCTGACGCAACCGCCCGAGGAAAATCCACAAGCGGCGGCTATAACCTTCACGCAGAACTTCACCGATCCGAGCTTGGATTGGGCGCGGATCGCCAAGATCAAATCGTGGACGAAACTGCCGGTGGTTCTGAAGGGCATCATGCGCGCTGATGACGCCGCTAAGGCGGTGAGCGAAGGCTATGACGGCGTGATGGTTTCGAACCATGGCGGCCGGCAAGTCGATGGCGGCATGGGCGCGCTCGACGCGTTGCCGGGGATCGTCGCGGCAGTGAAGGGCAAGGTTCCGGTTTTCATGGACAGCGGCGTTCGCTGCGGCGCCGACATCTTCAAAACGCTTGCGCTCGGCGCGAGTGCCGCAGGGATCGGCCGGCCTTATGTCTACGGACTGGCGCTCGGCGGCGACGCCGGTGTGGAAGCGGTACTTCAGTACCTCGCGGCGGAGCTCGATATCACAATGGCGCTAAACGGATGCCGCGCCGTCAACGACATCGGGCGTGAAATACTCGCTTCAAGTTAATATGACGGGGCCGTCAACTTGGCTTGACCCTACCGTAAACGGAAGGTATCTCAGTTCGAAAACGAATTGAGAAGAGCCCAAGGGAGGCCATATGACCGCGAAGACTGACCGCACCTATACGATCTCGCAGCTGGCGCGAGAGTTCGAAGTTACCCCACGCGCATTGCGCTTTTACGAGGACAAGGGCCTGCTGACGCCGCGTCGTGAAGGCATGAACCGCGTCTACTCGCATCGCGATCGCGCGAAGCTGCAACTGATCCTGCGCGGTAAGCGCGTAGGTCTCTCGCTCATCGAGATCAAAGAAATTCTCGACCTCTATAAAGTTGATCAACGCGCGCAGGCTCAGCTGTCGCTGAAGAAATACAAGAAGCGCATCGTGGAACTTGAAGCACAACGCGAAGACGTTGACGCAGCGATCGAGATCCTCGGCGACGCCATCAAGAAGATGGAAGAGTTCTTGTCGAAGCCGGCCGCGCCTGCAGCAATGGGCGCTGCGCGTGCATTCGAAGAAGAAGCCAAGAAGCGCCTCGAAGACGCTCACTAAAGCCAGTAGGGAATAGGCAAGTTCGGCAATTGGGAGCGCGTGTGCGCACCCATTGCCTTTTGCCCATTGCCGAGATCGGAACCACGCATGCCGACTTATTCCGCGCCCGTACGCGAATACAAATTTCTCCTTCGCGACGTGCTGCAGCTCGATCGCTATGCGAACCTGCCGACGTTCGCTGACGCGCCGCTCGATCTGGTCGAACAGATTCTCGAGGAAGGTGCGAAGTTTTCCGAAGAGGTGCTGCAGCCGCTGAATGCGATCGGCGATCACGTCGGCTGCAAGCGCGCTGACGATGGCTCGGTCACGACGCCGCCCGGTTTCAAGGAAGCGTACAAACAATATTGCGAAGCCGGTTGGCCCGCGCTTTCCAGCGATCCGGCGTTCGGCGGCCAAGGCATGCCGCACATCGTGGCGCTGGCGTGGAGCGAGATGGTTGCAAGCGCCAACATGGCGTGGGGCATGTATCCGGGCCTCTCTCACGGCGCTTACGAAGCGATCCACCACCACGGCAGCGACGAACAGAAGAAGACGTATCTGCCGAAACTGGTGACGGGCGAATGGACTGGCACCATGAACCTGACGGAGCCGCATTGCGGCACCGATCTCGGCATGCTGCGCACCAAAGCCATCCCGCAAGGCGACGGCACGTACCGCATCTCCGGTCAGAAGATTTTCATCTCGGCCGGCGAACACGACATGGCCGAAAATATCATTCACCTGGTGATCGCGCGCATCGAAGGCGCGCCGGCGGGCACGAAGGGCATTTCGCTTTTCGTCGTGCCGAAATTCCTGGTGAATGCGGATGGCTCGCTCGGCAAACGCAATGGCGTTGTCTGCGGCAAGATCGAAGAAAAGATGGGCATCCACGGTAACGCGACGTGCGTGCTGAACTACGACGATGCCGTCGGCTATCTCTGCGGGCAGGAGAACAAGGGCCTGCACGCGATGTTCACGATGATGAACGTGGCGCGCTTAGGCGTCGGCCTACAGGGCCTGTCGCAGTCCGAGGTCGCCTATCAGAATGGCGTCGCTTACGCGAAGGATCGCCTGCAAGGCCGCTCGTTGACCGGCAAGAAAAATCCGGACGGCCCCGCCGATCCGATCATCGTGCATCCCGATATTCGCCGCATGCTGATGGACGCAAAGAGCTTCAACGAAGCCGCGCGCGCGTTTGCATTCTGGACCGCGCTGCACGGCGATCTGCTGAACGTGTCGCCCGACGAGAAGGTGCGGGAGAAGGCCGACGACTACATGGCGCTGATGACGCCAGTGATCAAAAGCTACCTCACCGACAAGGGCTACAAGAACGCCACCAATTGCCAGCAGATATATGGCGGCCACGGCTACATCGAAGAGCAAGGCATGAGCCAGTTCGTGCGCGATGCCCGCATCACCATGATCTATGAAGGCGCGAACGGCATCCAGTCGCTCGACCTCGTGGGCCGCAAATTGCCGGCCAACGGCGGACGTGCGGTGTTCGCGTTCTTTGCCGAGATCGACGATTTCGTGCACGCACACGAGGACGACACCGAGCTGAAGCCGTTCCTGACCGCGTTGCAAGACGTCAAGGCGCAGCTTCAAGATGGCACCATGTGGCTGATGCAAAACGCCATGTCGAATTTCGACAACGCCGGCGCGGCGAGTTCGGACTATCTCGATCTCTTCGGCATTACCGCGTTGACCTATATGTGGGCGTTGATGGCGCAGGCCGCGTTCGTCGCCAAGAAGAACGTCGGCCCAAATGGCGGTTCGGGCGATCCGTACTACGACACCAAACTCGCGACGGGCCGCTATTTCCTTGCGCGCTCAGTGCCGGACGCGGCAGCGCACCTGGCCAAGCTCAAGAGCGGCGCCGATCCGGTGATGGCGCTCGCGGCGGAGGCGTTCTAAGTGGCGACTTACACCGCCACCGTTGCCTGGAAGCGCGGCGATCAGGTGTTCACTGACCGAAAGTACTCGCGCGCGCACGAGATCAGGTTCGATGGCGGCGTGGTCGTGCCAGGTTCGTCCTCGCCGGACGTAGTGCGCGTGCCGCTGTCGCGCGAAGACGCGGCTGATCCCGAAGAGATGCTCGTGGCGTCGCTGTCGATGTGCCACATGCTGTTCTTCCTCGATTTCGCCAGCCGCGCCGGATTTGTGATTGACACTTACACCGACGCTGCCGAGGGCGTGATGGGCAAGAATGCCGAGGGCCGCACCGCCATGACCAAAGTGACGCTGAAGCCCGCGATCGTCTGGTCCGGCGAGAAGCGTCCAAGCCACGACGACATCGCGCAGCTGCATCATAAATCGCACCACGAGTGCTTCATCGCCAACTCGTTCCGCGGAGAGGTTGTGATCAATGGCTGACCTCAACCATCTCAAAGCCAACCTTGCGCAGAAGCAGTCGTTGCGCGCTGAAGCCGACGCGCGTTTGCGCGCGCTCAGCCAGCAGGCGATGGCCGCCAAGCACGACAACTTTGGCAACGAGCAAGTGAACGAAAAGCTCGGCTACGTGAAAGAAGAGATTGAATCGCTCGACATCGAGATTGCTCAGATTGAGCAGCAGATCGCGAGCGCGAGTTAGTTTGCCGCGCTTTCGCCTGCCCGGCGGAGGCGGTCAGCGGAGTAGGCGCGCAAGCGCCAGGGACGACTCCGGTCCCAAGAGGGTGGTTTGCTCCCCCGCCTGCGGGGGAGCTGTCACGCGAAGCGTGACTGAGGGGGCGGCGCTGCCCCCAACGTCTCGCGCTCTCGCGCGATCCACTTCCCCCGCAAGCGGGGGAAGAAAAGAATGGAGTGAAGTACTATGGCTGACGCCTATATTTTCGACGCGGTTCGCACGCCGCGCGGCAAAGGCAAATCGAACGGCTCGCTGCACGAGCAGACTTCGCTGGCGATGGCCGCGCAAGTGCTGCAGGCGCTGCGCGACCGCAACAACCTCGATACCTCGAAGGTCGATGATGTGTATCTCGGCTGCGTGACGCCGATCGGCGAGCAGGGCAGCGACATCGCCCGCAGCGCCGTGCTGCATGCCGGCTACGCCCAAACCACCGCTGGCGTTCAGATCGATCGCTTCTGCGCATCGGGTCTCGAGGCCTGCAACATCGCCGCCGCGAAAGTGAAGTCCGGCGAAGCCGACATGGCCATCGGCGGCGGCGTTGAAGTCATGAGCCGGGTGCCGATGGGCTCCAATGGCGGCGCCATGGCGACCGACCCGTCTTTCGCGATGCCGCACTATTTCGTGCCGCAAGGCATTGGCGCCGACATGATCGCCTCCAAGTGGGGCTTCTCGCGCACGGACGTGGATGCGTTCGCCGTGCAATCGCAGCAACGCGCGGCGAAGGCCTGGAAGGAAGGCCGCTTCAAGAAGTCGATCGTCCCGGTGAAGGACCAGCTCGGCGTAACGCTGCTCGACCACGATGAGCACATGCGTCCGGAAACGACGCTGCAATCGCTCGGCGCGCTGGAGCCCTCGTTCAAGGCGCAAGGCGAAGTGATGCCGGGTTGGGACGCTGTGATCGGTCAGCGTTATCCGGAAGTGGAGAAGGTCAACCACGTCCACCATGCCGGCAATTCGTCGGGCATCGTCGATGGCGCGGCGGGCGTGCTGATCGGCACCAAGGAAATGGGCGACGCGCTTGGCTTGAAAGCGCGCGCGAAAATCCTCGGCGGCGCGTCGATCGGCTCGGAGCCGTCGATCATGCTGACCGGCCCGGAATTCGTAACGCAGAAGCTGTTGAAGAAGCTCGGCATGACCACGAAGGACATTGATCTTTGGGAGCTGAATGAAGCTTTCGCGGCGGTGGTGTTGCGCTGGGTGCAGGCGCTCGACCTCGATATGGAGAAGGTCAACGTCAACGGCGGCGCTATCGCCATGGGCCACCCGCTTGGCGCAACTGGCGCGATGATCCTCGGCACCATGGTCGACGAACTTGAGCGCGCGAACAAACAGCGCGCGCTCATCACGCTTTGCATCGGCGGCGGCCAAGGTACGGCCACTGTTATTGAGCGCGTGAACTAATGAATGTCGTTGTCTTTGCGGTGTGCATCAGCCTTGGCGTCGCTCTTGGCGCGGCGGTCGGTGTCGCCACCAATGACATCGGCTTGTGGATGGGGGTCGGCGTCGCAATCGGCGCCGGCCTCGGCACATCGCTCGGCGTAGCGACTGCGCCAAAGACTCTAGGGAAGGACGGGCCGGCTAAGCCCGAGAAGGATGGGTAAGATGGAAAACTTCAAAATTGACGTCGATAGCGACGGCATCGCGCTCATCACTTTCGACGTGCCCGGCCGCTCGATGAACACCATCACCGGCAGCGTCATGCGCGAGTTGGTGGAGGTCGCCGACAAGATCAAAACCGACGACAAGATCAAAGGCGCGGTCATCACCTCGGGCAAGGCCTCTGGCTTTTGCGCCGGCGCCGATCTCGGCGAACTCAATCAGCGCGGCGCCGCACAGGAAGCAGCGCCGAAAAGCGAAGAAGAGCGGCTGAAGGCGCAGTTCGACGGCAGCTTCACGCTGAACAAGACGCTGCGCACGCTTGAGACCTGCGGCAAGCCGGTCGCGTGCGCGCTCGAAGGCTTGGCCCTGGGCGGCGGATTGGAAATTGCGCTCGCGTGTCATGCGCGCTTCGCCGCGGACAATCCGAAGATCAAGTTCGGCTTGCCGGAATCGAAAGTCGGTCTGCTGCCCGGCGCCGGCGGCACGCAACGTCTGCCGCGCCTCATCGGCGTGCAGAACGCGGCGATGATGATTTTGCAGGGCGCCGATAAGTCGCCGCAAGAAGCCAAGGGCCTCGGTTTCGTCAATGACGTGGTGCCTGCGGGCAAGACCGTCGAAGCCGCGAAGGCATGGGTGAAGGCCAATCCGAAAGCCGTCGCGCCGTGGGACGTCAAAGGCTATCGCGTGAAGGACGGCCCGTACGGCGGTCAAGGCGGCGGCATGGTGTATGCCGGCGGCGCGGCGATGGTCTCGAAGCAGACCAACCTCAACTATCCGGCGCAACGCAACATTCTCGCCGCGCTCTACGAAGGCATCCAAGTGCCGATCGATGCGGCGCTCCGCATCGAGAGCCGCTACTTCATCAAGACGGCCAACACACCGCAAGCGAAGGGCATGATCCGCACGCTGTTCGTGTCGATGCAAGCGCTGGGCAAGGGCGGCAACCGTCCTGAAG
Source organism: Terricaulis sp. (assembly GCA_047601265.1). Taxonomy (GTDB): domain Bacteria; phylum Pseudomonadota; class Alphaproteobacteria; order Caulobacterales; family Aquidulcibacteraceae; genus Vitreimonas. The sequence continues at coordinate 1,404,306 of JASGJR010000001.1, read as the reverse complement.
GGTTCGCGCCGTATGACGTGAAAAAGGTCGCCGTGCTCGGCGCCGGCCTCATGGGCGCGGGCATTGCCTACGTGCAGGCGAAGGCGGGCATCGAGACCATCCTGCTCGATGTCAGCCAGGAAGCGGCGGAGAAGGGCAAGGCCTACTCCAAGCGCATCGTCGATAAGGACATCTCGCGCGGCAAGACCACGCAAGAAAAGGGCGATGCGCTGCTGGCGCTGATCAAGCCGTCGACCGACTACTCACTCATCAAGGGCGCGGATCTGGTTGTCGAGGCTGTGTTCGAAAGCCCGGCGCTGAAAGCCGAAGTCACCAAGAAGGCCGAAGGGTTCCTCGGCGAAACCGCGGTGATGGGCACTAACACCTCGACGCTGCCGATCACCGGCTTGGCCGAAGCCAGCATCCGCCCGAAGAACTTCATCGGCGTGCACTTCTTCTCGCCGGTTGAGCGCATGGGTCTCGTTGAGCTCATTCGCGGCAAGGACACGACAGACGAAACCGTCGCCAAGGCGATCGACTACGTCGTCAAGATCCGCAAGACGCCGATCACCGTCAACGACAGCCGCGGCTTCTACACCTCGCGCTGCTTCGGCACCTATCCGGCCGAAGGCGTCGAAATGCTGATGGAAGGCATCGCCCCGGCGATCATCGAAAATGTTGGCCGTCAGTGCGGCATGCCGATGGGCGCGCTCGAAGTCTCGGACTCAGTCGGTCTCGATACCGCGCTGAAGATCGGCAAGACCAACGCCGAACTCAATCAGCAGGACTACAAGAAGGACCCGCGTGCGGGCCTCTTGTCTTGGATCGTTGAAGACAAAGGCCGCGTCGGCCGCAAGGGCGGCAAGGGCTATTACGAGTACGGCGAAGACGGAAAGCCGACGCGTCTGTGGCCCGGCCTCTCCGAGCGCATCGATGTGAAGGTGAAGGATTGTCCGCCCGAGCTGAAGCAGGAGCTGACCAAGCGCTTCCTCTTCCGCCAATGCATCGAAGTGGCGCGCTGCTTCGAGGAGGGCGTGATCACCGATCCGCGCGACGCCGACGTTGGCTCGATCCTCGCGTGGGGCTTTGCGCCCTATAGCGGCGGCGCGATCAGCTACATCGATCTCTTCTGGGGCACCAAGAAGTTCGTCGAGGAAGCCGATCGGCTCGCGGCGCAATACGGCGACCGCTTCAAGCCGCCGGCGTTGCTGCGCGAAATGGCGAAGACCAACCAAAGCTTCTACGAGCGCTTTGGCGCCAAGGATAAGAAGGCGGCGTAAGCCGGCTTCATGTCCGGGCGGGAGATAGAGCGTCGTTCTGTGTTGTTGGGCGCAGGTGCAACCGCCGCCTGCGCCGCCACACCTGCTTCCGCGGATGCGCGCGAAACTCTGCTGGCGTTTTTGCGTGCATTCGAGAATTGCGATTTGCCCGCGATGGAAGCTGCGTTCGCGCCTGACGCAACGCATTTCGATCGCGCCTTGCCGCAAGCCGGCGGCAACGATCTTTCCGCCTTCAAACGTGGGCAAGGCATGCCGCCGGGCATGCGCCACATCGCCGAAGCGCTGCCGCGCACATCGCCTGGGCCGCCTTATCATCACGTGGTGGCCGAGGATCTTCTCGTGCAGGGCTCAGACGAAGTCGCCGTCTGCAGCTTTCATCTGACGAGCGCGGACTCGCTGGGGCGCCGCACCGTGGTGCTGGCGCGCCGGGCCGGACACTGGAAGATCATCCATCTGCACGCGTCCAATGTCGGCGCTGGTTGAGTGGAAAGAGCATGAAGACTGCGCGTTGGATTTATTTGATCGCCGGCGTGTACGGAATTCTGGTGCTCATTCCGGGCTTCTTCCTCGAGAAGCTCGTTGCCGCGCCGCCGCTCACGCATCCGGAATTCTATTACGGGTTCTACGGCTCCGCGCTGGTTTGGCAGCTGGTGTTTCTGGCGATTGCGCGCGACCCGGTGAAACTGCGTGTGCTGATGCCGATCACCTGGCTGGAAAAGCTGGCGTTCTTCGTGCCGTCGCTTGCGCTGCATTTTACTGGCCGCTTGCCCATGAGCGGACCGTTGATCGGCGGCATGATCGACGGCGTGCTTTTGCTTCTCTTCGTCTTCGCGTGGTGGAGTTCGCGCAGCGCCACAGCGGCGCGTTAAGCGCCAGTCATCACGAGCTTTAGCGGCGCGGGCTGGTCTGCGCGATCACATGGTTTCACGGTGCGGCATGGCCCAATTGTTCGACTCCCTCAAATTCATCAGCGGCGCTTCGCTCAAGAACCGCTTCGTCCTGGCGCCGCTGACCAATCTGCAGAGCCAACCTGACGGCACGCTCACTGACGACGAATTTAACTGGCTGACCAAACGCGCGGAAGGCGGTTTCGGCCTGACCATGACCTGCGCTGCCTCCGTGCAGGAGAGCGGCGTCGGCTTTCCCGGCCAGCTTGGCTTTCATGACGATCGTTTCTTGCCGGGGCTGGCGCGGTTGGCCGCGAGGATCAACGAATGCGGCAGTCACTCGGTGGCGCAGCTCCATCATGGCGGTCTGCGCGCGATCAAAGGCCCAAAGGCGCCCTCGGCGGTTGAGCAGGGCGCCGAAGCGATGACGCTCGATGAAGTGAAGCAGTCGCGCGATTTTTTCATCGCCGCGGCAGTGCGCGCCGAACGCGCCGGCTTCGGCGGCGTCGAGTTGCACGGCGCGCACGGCTACCTGATCTGCTCATTTATCAGCCCCGATCTCAATCGGCGCGAGGACGCGTATGGCGGCTCGCTCGACAACCGCTCGAAGTTCCTGCGCGAGATCGTCGATGGCGTGCGCGCCGCAACCAAGCCCGGCTTCAGCCTCGGCGTACGCCTGTCGCCCGAACGCTGGGGCCTCAAAGTGCTCGAGGTCCGCGACGTGGCGCAGAAACTGATGCGCGACGCCAAGATCGATTACATCGACATGTCGCTCTGGGACGTCCGCAAGGAGCCCGAAGAGGAAGATCTGAAGGGCCGTTCGCTCGCGTCTTACTTTGCCGATCTGGAGCGCGGCCGTGTTCTGCTCGGCGCGGCTGGAAAAATCTTTTCCGCGCAGGACGCGCGCGATCTGCTGGCGGCGGGGTATGATTTCCCGATCCTCGGCCGCGCCGCGATCCTGCATCACGATTTCCCGCAGCGCGTCGCCGCCGATCCGAACTTCCACATCACCGCGCTCCCGGTCACCGAAGCCTATCTGCGCAACGAAGGCTTAGCGACGCCGTTCGTGAATTACATGCGCACGTGGAAGGGCTTTGTCGCCGAAGCGGCGTAAGCGTTTCTTCCCCCGCTTGCGGGGGAAGTGGATGGCGCGAAGCGCGAGACGTTGGGGGGCAGCGCCGCCCCCACAGTCACGCTTCGCATAACAGCTCCCCCGTTTACGGGGGCGCGCAGGATGGCGCTTCTTATTGACTTCTTAGCCTTTAGCCGCGATATCCCCCGCTTAGCGACCGTTCGCCCTCCCAATTTGGTGAACGCGGTCCTCCTGGAACGCCACCATCGACGTTCGGCTTCAGAGCTTAGCTCGCCGCCTTTCTTCGCCGTCGCATCGTTCCTGAACGTGAGCCCACGCGAAACGCGTGTCTGGCTCGAAAGTATGTTTGTGACTCAATTCAAAGACCTCGGCGTGAGCGCGCCGATCCTCAAGGCGCTGGCCGATCAAGGCTATGACGCGCCGACCCCCATTCAATCGCAGGCGATCCCGATCGTGCTCAAGGGCAGCGATCTGATCGGCCTTGCCCAAACCGGCACCGGCAAGACCGCCGCGTTCGCGCTGCCGCTGCTCGACCGTTTGCACAAGGACCGCAAGCACGCCGGCGAACGTTCGTGCCGCGCACTGGTGCTCGCGCCGACCCGCGAACTGGCGACCCAGATCGGCGACAGCTTCCGCGCCTATGGCCGCTTCCTCGGCCTCAGCACCGCTGTCGTCTTCGGCGGCGCCTCGATGTTCAAGCAAAAGCAAGCGCTCTATCGCGGCGTCGACATCGTCGTCGCCACGCCGGGCCGTTTGCTCGACCACATCAGCCAGCGCTCGCTGCGTTTGGACAAAGTCGAAATCCTGGTGCTCGACGAAGCCGATCACATGCTCGACATGGGCTTCATCCACGATCTGCGCAAAATCGCCACCCTGGTGCCAAAGCAGCGTCAGACGCTGTTCTTCTCCGCCACCATGCCGGAGCCGATCGCCGCGTTGGCCGAGCAATTCCTCACCAATCCGGAGCGCATCGCCGTCACGCCGCCGTCAACCACCGCTGAGCGCGTGGAGCAGGTGGTGATCCACGTCGATCACTCGCGCAAGCAAGACCTGCTGCACGCCTTGCTCGATGGCCCCGACATCCGCCGCGGTCTCGTGTTCGCGCGCACCAAGCACGGCGCCGACCGCGTTGTGCGCAAATTGCAAGCCGACGGTTTCTCGGCGGAAGCGATCCACGGCAACAAGAGCCAAGGCCAGCGCGAACGCGCGCTCGATGCCTTCAAGAAGGGCAAGGCCCGCGTGTTGGTGGCGACCGAAATCGCCGCGCGCGGCATCGACGTCGATAACGTCACGCACGTCATCAACTTCGATCTCCCCAACGTGCCCGAGCAATACGTGCACCGCATCGGCCGCACCGCCCGTGCGGGTGCGCAAGGCTTAGCGATTTCATTCTGCGCGCCGGACGAGCGTCTTTATCTCAAGGACATCGAAAAGCTCACGAAGCAGCCGGTGCCGGTGATGACGCACGAATTTTCGCTGCCGACGCCAGCGGCTGACTCGCGCGCGCCCAAGCCGCGTCCGCAAGGCCAAAAACAAGGCCAGAAGCAGGGGCAACGGCAAGGCCAGCGCAAGCATGCGCCGAAGCAGCATCACGGCTCGAACGCCCACGGCAACGCGCACGCCAAACAAGGCCATGGCGCCAACCGCGCGCGAGATGAGGGCGATCGTCGCGACCGCAAAGGTCACGACGTGTGGTCGAACGCACCGGGCCGTCCCGCGTCGAACCGTCCCGCCGGCAGCCGCGGCCGCAACGGCCGCAATCGCAGTCAGCGCGGCTAACCGCCGGCGTTTGCAAGTTGGAGCGCGCCACGCCGTGGCGCACGCGCCGCAAGCCGCGCGCTCCAACTTCCCTCGTCATTCCGGTGCGCCGCGCAGCGGCGAACCCGGAACCCAGGGGCAACACCCACCAATCAGCGCTATTCTGAATTGGACAGGCGCTGCAGCATGGCGCGCTGGTGATCCTGTCCTCCGAAAAATATGGCGAGCACGCGCACCAGGCGCAGATCGTCATCCACATCGAAATAGAAAATCGCGCTTTGTTTCGTGACTGACCTCAACCCAGGAAGAAGTTCAGGCCTCAGCGTCCCCTGGTGGGGTATATCGCCCAGCGTGAGCATCTCGGCCTCGATACCCTCGATGCGCACAGCCGCGCGCTCAAGCGCCTCGTCGCGCGCGTCGCCAAATCCAATGTAGCTGTTCAACAAGAAGTCGAAGATCGCGGCGAGGTCGTCGTCGGTGTCTAACGCGCGCTCGACACGATACGGCATCAGCCAGCCTTTTTGGCGCGTATCATCCGTTGCGTTCGCTCGCGGCCCTTGACGACCGAAACAAACTCGCTCGCACGCCGCTTTTTCAACACCGCGCGAAGCGCCGCCAACTCGGCTTCCTCAAGCTCCCTTTCAGACCGCAACAACTCCAAGCCATGCTGCAAAACTGCGCTAAGACTTGGATAGCGGCCGCGCTCCACCAACTCGCGCGCAAACGCCTCTTGGCTATCTGTCAGAGAAACTGAGGTCTTGACCGTCACGATCGCCTCCTAAGCGGTATTACTAAGTAGCACCGCACGGGCGGCTGGTAAAGTGGAGCTTTGGCTGATTATCTCCAAGCGGTCAGTATTGGTCTTCGTACCTGCATCGAGAATATGGCGCCGACCATGCTGAACCACACATTCGCGGAAACGCTAACGCCTATTCCCCAAAAATCCTCACCCAACCCGCTGATTTCCCAAGCCCACGCAACAATCAATCCGACTGCTGCGCCCCGAGCGTAACATCGCGCTCATGCGCTTTGACGCCCCGCCAGTTTCCCATCTTCGCCAGCAGCGGATGCACCGCTGGGCGATGCTGTGGCTTGCGGGGTTCGGCGCCTTTCTGCAGGCCGCGGCGGAGTTCGCGCCGCTCTCGCGTCACGCGCAAAGGATCGGTCACCGCTGGCTCGACAATATCGAGCGCATCGTCATCGCCCTCGTTATTTATCGCGTCACGTGCCGGTTTCGTCCGCTGCATCGGCGCAGAGGCGTTCCGCAACCTCGCGCAAAACAAACGCAGCTCATCCGCGCCATTCTCGGCGGCCGCATGCGGCGCGCGTTGCGGCCAAAAGATTTGCACGCGCGCATCGCCGCATTGCGCCAGAATCTCGACGCTCTCGTCGCGCAAATGTTGAAGCGCATTCCGCGCGGTCTGACCCGGCGCCGCGCCTACTGGACCGCCGGCGCCCCCGCCGGCATTTTTCCGCGCGCGCTCCACCAAGCCGAGGAGGGCGCCGGCCGTCCATCGCCCGACAGCTCTTAGCCATTGCCCGAACTGAATCTGCATCAACGCTGCAAGCGCACCGCTTGTGGCGCCCTTGGCGCTGGCCGCGCGCTTAGTCCTGCGCCAGCACCACAACGTAATCGCCAGCGCGAAACTCGACGCTTTGCGTCTTTGACGGATTGAGCGTGACGCCGGACGGATTGTTCTTGTCGCCGCGTGGGCGGCAGTAGCCGAACGCGGTCTCGCCACGCCGGCGTGCAGCTTCGACGATGGTGGTAAAGTCGACCGGGCGATCGATGCCGATCATGGTCTCAACCGGGCGCATATAAACTTCCGACCCTGCGTCATCGAGCAGTTCGTTGAAAATGCTGGTGGTGAATTCGCTCTCCGCCGCTTGCGCCAGCATCAAGCTCACCAGCCGATTGCTGACGACGAAATCGTCCGCGCGCGTAACGGTCGCGAGCTGGCGATTGCGAATGTCGGCCATCTCGCTCACGAGGATGCCGCGTTTCCCGGTCTGCGTCGCGATCTCGCGCAAATGCAGCAGCGTGACCAGGGTTTGCGTGTCAGCCGCTTGCGCCGGCAGCGTGTCGCTGCACGAGAGCACGATGATGCGGTCGTGGCAGGCAGCGTCCATCGCCTCTAGCGTCTGGCGATCGCGCGTGTCGGCGACGCGATAATTCAATGTCACGCCCTGTTGCGGCAGGGTGAGCGCGGCCATGTCGGCAGCGAAGCTCGGCGTGTTGGCGACAATGTCGATCGAAGAACCGGGCGTCATGTAGTTGGCAAGCTCGCGCGCGATGTCGCCGCCGCGCCGGTTCCAGCCGAGGATGAGCGCGCGCTCTGGCGTTTCGCGCGGGGCCGGGCGCGGACGGATGGCGCTTTCCTCAATGGTCGGCGCGTCAAGCGCAACAACGCCAATGCTTTCGGAATCTTCAGCGATCACCACGACCCGCGCATCCGCGGCGATGACCGTGTCCATCGGCGGATTGAGGTCGACTTTGCCGTGCTCATGGCAAATGCCGATCAGCGTGCCGGGATTGAGCATCGACAAGGCGTCGCCGAACTTGCGGCCGGAAAGTTGCGGCAGCTTGACCGCATGAAACTCGCAGCCGGCAAAATCCAACAGTTCGGAATAGATCGCGCTCATGCCGGCGTGGCGGCTGGAATGAACGATGATGCGCGAAATGAGATCGTCAGGCATTACCGCTTGCACTTCGCCGTTGCCGATGGCGCGCGCGATCTGTGCGCACTTGGCGGAACGGAATTCAGCCGAGATCTGATACGGCTTCTCCCGCCGCGCCGGCCCATGCACCAGCGCCAGCACCACCTTGATGTTCTGCGCATCGGCGTCATCGTCATCCTGCGCCACAATGACGATCGGCCCGGCGTGTTCGAGATTGACGATGTCGAGATCGGCCAAGTCGCCCGGGTCGCCGCTGCGGCAAACGATGCGAACGTTGCGCGGCGCCTTCACCTTGTCGGCGATCTCGTCCTCCATCGCCACTTTGTCCTTGTTGGCCAAAATGACGATGGTGAAGCGCTTGTCATGGCGATGCGCGAGGATCAGCTCCTTCATGATGTCGAAGATCGAGTTCGACCAATTGAGGATGATTACATGGTTCTGCTCGAGCACGACGGAGCGGCCCTTGCGCAGCACCTCAAGCTGACCTTGCACGCCGGCGCTGAGCAAACCGATCAAGCTTGAGACCACGAAAATCCCGAACACGGTCACGATCAGCATGATGATGCGGAAGGCCCAGCCGCTATCGCCGCCGACATTGCCGGCGTCGATCGTCCGCATCGTCGCTTCCCAGAATGCTTCGAGGAAGGTGAGGCCGTCCTTGTTATCCGGCGGCGCGATGTGCGTCGTCGCAAGCACGATTGCCGCGACAAGGATGACGGCGAGCGAGATCAGCGCCAGCCAGCCAATCAGCGAAAGCGGTCCGGCCGCCATGGTCTGATCGAATTCGTACTGGAGGCGGCGCACGAGCCGTTTCAGTTGTGCGGTCAGAGTCTCGTCCATCGCCGCTGCGTATCTGGCGCTACGCGCTTCGTCCACCTCGGGCTTGCAGGCTTGGTGTCGCGCTCCCATCTGGCGGCGATGCGTAAGGATATGGCCAAGGTCATTGTGGAGCGCCCGCGCTTAGGCGTTCGCAGCGCCGGCAAGCGCAAGCCTGGCCGCACGCGCGTTGTTGTGGATGACGACGGCGAACCTCTGCGCGCGCGTGAACCGGCGCGGGCGAAGCCTCAGAAAACCAAATCGCTCAACGAAAATCTGAATCCGTTAAATCGTTACCTGGCCCGCAATACCGGGCGGCCCTGGAACAAAGTCTATTCCGAAATCAGCGAACACCTACGGCCGACGTCGACGGTGCAACAGCACGTGCGCGACCACCTTGAGGATTTCGTCGCGACCAAAACGCGGATGAAGGGTGGCGCAGTTGTCGTGGCGCGCCGGTGGGGTGGAGAAGCGCCAATCGAAGAGATCTGGTCGCCGTACTACGTTCACCCGCGCACCGGCCTCTTGCTCAAGAACAAGAACGCCAAGCGTTGGAACGCGCGCCAGCGCGAAGCGCGTAAACGTGAGGAAGCGGCGCGCGCGCTCCGCATGCGTGTGATTGATGCGAAGACTGAAGTGCATCTGTTTGGCGGCGTATGGTGGGAAGTGAAGGTCGCGAAGGCCGGCGATCGGGTTTTGCTGGACGTGGTCGTCAGCGCAGGCCTAAGCGATATTCCGACGGACACACTTTACGCCCGCCCCGGTTTGCGAGCGGCGGCGAAGCGGATTTTGTCCAAGGCAGAGAAGAAGAAACTCGGATTGCGCTAAAGCAAACGCCGCCGCGGTTGCCCGCGACGGCGTTCTTTTTCAGCTATGATGCGCGATCAGCCTTGGAAAGCGCTGATGTACACTTCGACGCGGCGGTTCGGAGCAGCCGTGCAGGGCTGCGCGATCGGACGGCTTTCGCCGAAGCCGGTGGCCGCAATACGTTGACGGATGACGCCGTTTTGGATCAGCACGCTTGATACGTTCTGTGCGCGGCGTTCCGACAGGTCTTGGTTGTAAGCGTCCGCGCCAGTGCAGTCGGCGAAGCCGTACACATCAACCGTCGTTTGCGGATACTGGCTCAGCACGTTGGCCACGCCGGAGAGCGTCGGCACGAAGCCGGACTTCACCGAGTCACGATTGAAATCGAAAGTCAGATCGGCGGGGAAGTTGAGCTTGATCTGGCTTTCGTTGACGCGCTCAACACCGACGCCGGTGCCAGCGAGACGCTGACGCAGGTTTTGATATTGGCGGTCCATGTAGTTGCCGATGGCAGCACCTGCGAGCGCGCCGACGCCGGCGCCGATCAACGCGTTGCGGCGATCGTTGCCGCCCGCAAGCGTGCCGAGCGCTGCGCCGCCGAGTGCGCCCAGAATGGCGCCGTTGGCCGTGCGGTTGGGCGTGCGTTCGCCCGTAACTTGGTCCATCGTTGTGCAGCTCGCGGCAAACATGAGCGCCGTGAGCCCAATCATAAGTCTGCGGATCATTTCTGGTCCCCTCCATATCCCTGAGCCACGGCGTGGCTCTTGGGCGCCTTCAAAATTTGGGTGCGCCAACATGAGCGCACAATGAATCAGGCCGTCTCTCTGGCCCGTTGGTTTCGGTATATCGCTTCAGACGTCCGAATTGTTCCGTGTGGATCGCCGCCGACGCCGGTCGATGTTGTCCAAACTTATCTTGGGATCGCGCGATACGCGATACGCGATCGCGATTTTCGTGGCTGGCGGGATCGCCGCTTGCCGTAAACGTCAACTCCGGAATCGTCGCCGGTTGACGGGGGAGGTGCACCCCAAATGGCCGCGCAGAACCATCGCTACGCGAAGCCGCGGGGGTGTCCGTTTTCCATCCAAGATGGCGCGTTGTTAATAATGCTCTAGCTCTCGCGCGCCATGCTTCTTGCTGCGTGGGACCTGTCGTTTCGAATTCGATCCGAGATGATGCTGAACTCCAGGCTGCAAAGGCTGGATGTTTGCGCGGCGTGCTTGCGGTCGCCGAGGCGCGCGTTGCCAACGCATGGTTGCGCCTGAGCGCGACCGGTGTTGCCGCATTGGTGGCGACCTCCGTCATCGGCAACATCTCGCCGCTCATTTGGTTTGCGGCCATGGCTGCCATCATCGTCCTTGACCGCAGCATTTTCGAACGCGTGGCGCGGTCGCTCGGGCGGACGCCGCTCGCGTTGGCGCGCTTGGTCTCGTGGGTCGTGTTCCAGAGCAGCGTCGGCAATGTGCTGGCGGCGCTGTTGTGGTTTGCGCCTTACGTGCCAGGTAACACATTGGCGGTGATGTACTTGATGGGCGGCGTCGCCAACGCCGCGACCACGCTGCGAATGTCGACGCCGTTGGCGCTCGCAGGCGTGACGCCGACCTTGATCTTCTTGCTGTGCTTACCGTTGTTGCAGTTTGCTTTGGGCGGCGCCGCCAACGCGCTTGATCTCATGCCGTTCGTCGGCGGGCTGGTGTTACTCGGCTACGGCATCAGCCTTTGGAAGAGCTTGCTTGCCTCCGATGCCGCGCAGGCGCGCGCCGAAGCTGCGGTGATGCGTGAACGGCAGGCCGCGCTCGCTGCTGCCGCCGCAAAAACCGACACCATCCAGCGCATGAACGATGAATTGCGCACGCCGATGGCAGCGCTCGCCGGCGCTGCGGAGCATCTGTCTCGTGCGGCCGTGTCGCCGGAAGCGCGCCGCCATATCGCGACGCTGGTGCAGGCAAACGAAGTGCTGAAACTGGTGCTCGACGATCTTTCGGATCTCGATGCGTTGGAGAACGGTCAGCTGCGCATCTGCAACGCCGCCGCGGATCCGCGTGAAATTCTGCGTGGCGTCGTGGCGGCATTCAAGACCGCGGCGACCGACAAGAATCTAGAACTGTTCGTCGACGTGCAAGCAGCCACCCCAGTGCGCGTGCAGCTTGACGCCGTGCGCGTTCGGCAAGTGTTGTTCAACCTACTGGCCAACGCCATTCGCTACACGGCGCATGGCGGCGTGCGCATACGCCTCGGCGTACAAGATGGCGCAGCGCCCGGAAGGGTCAAACTCACCTTCATCGTGGCCGACACCGGTCAGGGAATGTCGCGTGCGCAGCTGGCCATGATTTTCGGCCGCGAACGCGTAGCGGCAAATGGCGAGGGGCCTGGGCTTGGACTCTCTATCTCCTTGCGGCTCGCGCGTTTGATGGGCGGACAGCTTGTGGCGAAGAGCGATCTTGGCCAAGGCTCGGTGTTTACGTTCTCGCTCGATGCGCCGGTGGTTGCAGCGAGCGCCGCGGCCTAGCTCAGAAACCGCGCGAGCTTGCGGCGCAACGCAAGGCCGTTCCCGATTTCGCATTCCCAGATTGTCAGCGCCGCCCAGCCTTCGCGCTTGAGCGTCGCGCGATTGGCCATGTCGCGTGCTTTGTTGCGCGCAATTTTGGTGCGCCAGTATGCGGCGTTGTTCTTCGGCATGCGCGCGCCGCGTTTGCAATCGTGACCATGCCAAAAGCAGCCATGCACAAAGATGACTTTGCGCAGCGCGCCGAACACGAGGTCTGGCTTGCCCGGAACGGTGCGTGCGTTCAGCCGATAGCGGCGGCCGTAGCCAAGCTCGCGGACAATGGCGCGCACGCTGCGCTCGGGCGTGGTGCCGGCCGACTTCACCGCGCGCATCACCGCGGATCGCTGCTCCGGCGTGAAGACGTCGTGGCTTTGCATCGTCACGCGGTTTTACGCGCGGCGGCCGCGCCCGCCAGCGGCGCAAGCAGATGCTGCGAAAGCCAGCGCACCGCAGGCACGCACACGGCGTCGCCCAAGAGGTGCAGCGCCGCGGTTTGGTTCGCGGGCAGCGGATGATGGTCGGGCACGCCCATCAGACGCGCGGCCTCGCGCGGCGAGATCAGCCGCGAACGCACGCGTTGACCTTCGACAATGATAAGCGATTGCCGGCTAGAGCCGCCGGCGGGCGTACGCAAGCATCCGGCGACGCCATCGAACCTGGCTTCAGCGCGTTGCACGCGTTCGCCGTGTTCGATGCGAATGCGCTTGAAGACCGCGCCAACTTCGCGTTGTCCGGTTTCGCGCAACGCGTCGAGCCGCGCGCGCTGCAGCGTGCTCATTTGCGACAGCAGTTTTTCCGTTAGTTCGTCGCTGTTCCAGACGGCGCTTTCTTCGTCGAGCAAATCGGCGAGGCGGGTATTGCGCTTCGGTGGGGCGGGCAGACGCCACCACACGAACCGCTTGCGCAACGCCTCCGGCAGCCGCGCAACGACATTGCGCAATGCTGGCGTATGGAGCGGCTCACTCGGGCCCGAGCTGATCAGTCCGTTGGGTGTTTGCCGCGCTGCGACGATGAAGAGACGCGGCCGCGAGTGTGGCACGAACAACGCCGCGTCGATCTCGAGGGCGCCAACGCGATAGCCGAGCGCGTCAAGCGCGTGGATCAGGGCGGAGAAGTCGGCGCCGCCGTGCGAACTCAAAAGCCCGGTGACATTTTCAAGCGCGAGGATGTCGGGCGCGCGTTTTTCGTGCGCGAGCTTCTCGATCAGCCGGTGGAATCCCCAGAAGGCGCCGGAGCGAGGCGCCGCAAGTCCCGCGCGGGCGCCGGCCAACGAGAGGTCCTGACAGGGGAAGGACGCCCATGCCAAGCCGGCATGGCCTGGTAGGTCGCTCGATTTCAGGTCCCAAATGTCGCCTGTGTGTATTTGGTCACCGCCAAATCCCGCCGCGTAGGCGCGGGCCTTGGCGGGTTCGATGTCATTGGCGAAAACGCAGGCAAAATCCGGTTCCAGCCCCAGCCGGGCGAGGCCCCCGCCAGCGAAAAACTCATACAGTGGGGCGCCGGAATCACGCTGCATCCGGCTATAATAGCTTGTCGCGGCGACCTTGGCGTCCAAGATGGCGGCAAGAGAAGTGGGGGAAGCCCGATGCGGAGAACGATCCGCGCAGTTTGGATGAGTGCGGCGTTCGGGCTCGGTCTCGCGGTGGCGGCGTGTAATCAGAACGCGGCCACCACGGCGCAATCCTCCGCGTCCTCTCCCACCGACCAGCAACGCGAAGCGCAAATGGCCGCCGAGCAATTGGCGGCGCTGGGTGGCCCCGCGGACGCCGCGACGCGCGCGAGTTTCGAAGGCGAATTCCAGGCCTCCGGCGGGGTCGAGGGCAACGCCGATGAGGGCGCTTGGGAGCTGCGGCTCCTGAACGACTATGCACAATTCACGCGTCCCGGTTTGGGCGACGACGGCGGCGCGACCGGTCCGCGCGACTTTCACCAGCATGGCATGCGCGTGGTGGCTGGCGATCTGACCATCACGCTCAGCGCCGAGCCGTGCACCACCGGAAGCGGCCTGCAATTGCCGTATACGGCGCGGGTATTGTTCGAGGGCGTGAACTATCAAGGCTGCGCGCGCAAAGGCATCGACGAAGGTCCGCGCGCGACGTGGGCGTCGGTGCTGCCTGAATTGATGCCCGCGATCGATGCGTGTCTCTCTCATGTGGCGTCCAAGCCCGGGCGCGTCACCTTCGCGGGCGCAGTGGACGACGGCCAAGTCAGCGTGCGCATCCGTGAAGCGGACGGGTCGCGCCGCGAGTGCTTTGTGGACGCGGCCGGAACGAGCGTGAGCGGCTACGAGCCGGTGTCGGATGTCGATCGCCGCACCGGTGAGGGCGATCCAGAATTCCAGCGCGGCGGCGCGCAGCCGCCGGCGCAGCACTGCCGTACTGTGGACGCTGCCGGCACCTACGGGTGGCTGATCCACCGTTCTTGTTAGGCGTTCAGACCTCATCAACCGGATAGGCGTAGCCCACGCGCGTGGCGCGTGTGCGTTCGTTTCTGGCGCTGATTTGCGTGTTTACGGCTTCTGCGTGTGGCGCGAAGCCGCCGTCCGAGCTTGCGGGTATGTGGAGCACCGGCCCCGCCGCCTGCGAGGCGGGTGTTGGCGTGCGCTTCGAGGAGCACGCGATCTCGGCGTCCTACGACCGGCAGCGCGAAACCTTGTTCGAAAATCCGCGCTATATGTTGCTGCGCGGCGGCCGCATGTTTCGCATCCGGATTGTCTACGATCTACCGCGTCTGCCCGGCGGCGCTTACAGCGTCGGTGCGCGCGGCGTGGTGATTTTGGCGCGGCAAACGGACGGGCGCATCGCGCCGGAGATTCACAATTTGCTGGATGCGCGCACCGGTGCGGCGCGCTTGCAGTTTGTCGGCGATCCCGCCGTGGCCGCGCTCACACTCACCAAATGCGGAGAACATCTCCGGCCATTGGAGCTGCGTGGCGCGGCCGATAGCGGCTAGCTTAGTGCGCGGCGTTGGTTTGCAGTGCGGCCGGCGCGGCGTCGTTGTTGCAGCGCGCCAGTTCCTCGGCGTTGAGCTGGCGATCTTCTGAACCGTAGGCCGTGACGCGCGTATGCGAACGGCGGACGAAGTCGCGGCAGCCGTGAACGCTGACGGCGTGTTGCGGGATGGCGCGGCAGCTGGCGTCGGCGCAATTCCACACCGCGCTGTCAGCGACGACGCGCGCGTCGGCTTGCGGGGCGGCGAGGGTCGCGGTGACGATGGTGTCGCGGGCGAAGGCGACGCCAGCGAAGCTGACGGCGAATACGGCGGCGGCGGCAAAAGTACGGATCGACATGGCTCGGGTCTCCTGAACGGATCGGTTCGCGCAACTGGGGAGGAGCGCTCAACTCGGAACTTACCGGTGACCAGTAATCGCTGACAAGAGAAAAATGAACATATCAAAAAATATTCACGGTAGGTTGATCGGATGGCGGAAATGACGATTGAGATAGCTAAATCGGACGCCTCTGCGTCGCAGCGAAGCTCGTATCGCATCACGGCGACCGCCCGATGCGGCGGGAATCCGCCACGCGCTAAGCCTGACTCCGGCGTTTTCGAAACGCGGTTGGCGGACGGCGTTTTCGGCTTACAAACGTGAGGTGGCGCGCATGAATAAGCGCGGGTGAGGGACGTTCCATGACGGTCTACAAGTTTCTCGTCGGCTTCATGCTGACGGTGGCTATGATCGCGGTGTTGGCGATGAGCTCGCTGATGTTCAGTGCGCGCGACTTCCAGTTTGGCGTTGCGCAAGTCACGCACACTGACGGCTTGCTTTCCTTCGACGACATCGAGCGCATCGGCAGTCAGATCGAGCCGCTGCGCGCGGCGGCCTCCGGACGCAATGCTGAAACGGCGCAGATCACGCATAGTCTCGCGGCGCTGGACACCACGCAAAACAACATCACCGCGACGCGCGCCAGCCTGGTGCGCGCGATTTCCGAGATAGAGGGCCGCCTCAATATGTCTTCGCCTGCCGGGCCTGCCGGGCCTGCCGGCGAGGCCACACAGGCGCTGACGCAGCGTATCAATGCGCTGGACGCTAATCCTTCGCTGCCGCCGCAAGACAAGCAAACGGTGGCTTCCCTGCGCTCTAACGTGCAGCAGCTCGGCCAGCAGGAGACGCAGCAGCAGCAGCAGGGCGATGCGGCCACGCAGCGCTCGGCGTTGTCGACGCGCTTGGCGCTGGTGAGCGGGCAGGCGCAGGAGACAAACCAGCAAATTCGCGCGCTGCAGATGCAGGTGTTGCCGGACAATCCTGATGAGTTCGATCGCGTTCACAGTGAGGTGCGCGCGCTGCGCTCTCTGAGTTTGTTCGGCGCGAGCACGTACTTGGCGCAAGGCAGTCCGTCGTTGCTGTCGACGGGGCTGGTGCTGCTGATGGGCGCTCTTGGTTCGCTGCTGTATCTGTTTCCGGCTTACCTCAATCGTCCGCAGCCGGTGACGCTGGCGGAAATCGCGGTGCGCCTGATTTTCGGCATGTGCGCGGCGCTTGCCTTCTATGTGCTTGCGAATGCCGGCATCGCCACGTTCTCGCTGGGATCGGGCCAGCAGGCGCAATCCTCTTCCGGAGCGCTCAATCCGTTCATGGTGTCGCTGATCGGCATAGTCGCGGGCGTGCTGTCGGAAGACATCGCCAAATGGATCCAAGAGCGCGGCAAGGGCATCTTCACACCAGGCGGCGCTGCAGCCGTTACAGCGCCTGCTGACGATGCGAACTTCACTGGCGTCAATCCGCACGGCGGACCCGACGTCCCTTAGCGGCGATGCAGCACTGACGCGGCCTTCAGGCTTTCGCTTGTGCGAAGGCGCGCTTAGTGTGCGCGAAAATCCTTCAGGAGATCGCCCATGCGCCGCGTCGTCATCGTTTCCTACGCCCGTACGGGGTTGGCCAAGTCGGGCCGCGGCGGATTTAACATCACCCACGGCGCGGCGATGGCCGGACATTCCATCAAGCATGCAGTAGCGCGCGCCAAGATCGAGCCGGATGCCGCTGAAGATGTGGTGCTGGGCTGCGGCTCGCCGGAAGCGACGACAGGTCACAACGTAGCGCGCCTCGCATCGGTGTGGGCTGGCCTCGATTTCAAAGTTTCGGCGGCGACCATCAACCGCTTCTGTTCGTCGGGGCTGCAGTCGACCGCGCAGATCGCGCACTACATCATGAACGAAGGCGCCAATGTCGGCATTTCCGGCGGCGTTGAATCGATTTCGGGCACGCGTCTGGCCAACACCAAGCCGGTGTTTGAAGAGCGGCTGATGAAAGATCATCCTGAAATGTGGATGCCGATGATCGAAACCGCGGACATCGTCGCCAAGCGCTACAATGTCAGCCGCGAATATCAGGACGAATACGCGCTGCGCTCGCAACAGCGCATCGCCGCGGCGCAAGAGGCCGGTCTCTTCAAGGATGAGATCGTGCCGATGAAGACCAAGATGAAGGTCGTCAACAAAGAAACGAAGGAAGAAAGCACGGTCGATACGATTGTCGATCGGGACGATTGCAATCGCGCCGACACCACACTCGCGGGCTTGGCCAAGCTTGAGCCGGTGCGCGGGCCGGGCAATTTCGTCACCGCCGGCAATGCCAGCCAGTTGTCCGACGGTTCGGCGGCGTTGGTGCTGATGGAAGAGAAAGAAGCCGAAAAGCGCGGACTGGCCCCGCTCGGCTTGTTCAAGGGCTTCGCGGTGGCCGGCTGCAATCCCGACGAAATGGGCATTGGCCCAGTGTTTGCCGTGCCGCGTTTGTTGAAGCGGCAAGGACTCAAGGTCAGCGACATTGATCTTTGGGAGCTTAACGAGGCGTTTGCGTCGCAGTGTCTCTATTGCCGCGACAAGCTCGAGATCGATCCGGAGAAGTACAACGTCAACGGCGGATCGATCGCGATTGGCCACCCGTTCGGTATGACCGGCGCGCGCCTGATCGGCCACGTGCTGATGGAGGGCCGCCGCCGCAAGGCTAAGCACGCGGTAGTGACCATGTGCGTCGGTGGCGGCATGGGCGCGGCGGGTTTGTTTGAGGTGTTCTCCTAACAGAGCTTGCCTGCGCGTTACGCGCCGCCGCGTCCGGTGAACGCTTCTTCGCTGAGGATTTCCTCCGATACTTTCTCGGTGAGAATTTCTTCAGCGTCGACGAGGCGCTTCTTCTTCCAATCGCCCTTGGCGTAGATGCCGAGCGTGATCAGTGCGATGACAACTTGCGCAACCGGGATCGACCACCAGAGACCGTTGGCGCCGAGGCTGGTGTGCTTGGAAAGCACGTAAGCGAGCGGGAATTGCAGGACCCATTGGGAAACCAGCGTCAGCACCATGGCGATGACCATGTTGCCGGAGGCGCGTAGAACGCCGGTAAGCGCGAGCTGCATGCCGAGGAAGCCCCAGGCGAGCGCGATGGTGCGTAGAAAGATTGCGCCCTCGCGAATGACGCCTTGGTCTTCCGGCACGAAGAAGGCGACGAAAGCCGGCGCGAAGATGAAGACGATGACGCCGATCGCGGTGAGCGACCAGAAGCCGATCCAGGCGCCGAGTTTGCCGATCTCGGCGGCGCGCGGCATGTTGCCGGCGCCGATGTTCTGGCCGACGAGCGTTGCGACCGCCATGGAAAGACCCATCGCGGGGATCATCACCACTTGCAGCACGTTGGAGCCGACGCCGTAAGCGGCGATGGTGAGCGTGCCGAAGCTGGCGATCAGAAACGTCATCACCGTGAGGCCGAGCGCGCGGGCCGACATTTCGATCGATGCCGGAAATCCCAAAAAGAAGGCGCGCTGAATGAAGGCGAAGTCGGGTTTGAAATCGGTCCAGTTCAGGTGAATGCCGTATTTGCCGCGGAAGAGAATGAAGAGACCGGCGAACGCGGCGACGGCTTGAGTTGCGAGCGTGGCGACGGCCGCGCCCATGACGCCCATGTGCGGCAGACCGAATTGTCCGAAGATGAAAATCGGGTCGAGGATGAAGTTGAGAATGACGGTGGCGAGTACGATCCACACCGGCAGAGTGGCTTCGCCGATGCCGCGCATGATCGACTGGAACATGAAGAAGAAAAAGTTGAACACGAGGCCGGCGAACGACACGCGCATGAAGCCGAGCGCGCCGGCGTAAACGTCGGGCTGCACGCCCATCAGACGCAAGAGCGCGGGTGCGGCGGTGAAGCCGAGCAAGCCGAGCACGACCGAAACCGCAACGACCATCAGCAAGGTTTGTGCGGCGACGTGGTCGACCATTTTCTGATTTCGCGCGCCGAAATATTGCGCGACCAACGTCGAGCCTGCCATCGCAAGGCCGGAACCCAAGGCGATGGAGAGAAACATCACCGGGAACGACACCGAGACGGCAGCGACCGCAGCGCCGCCAAGCCGGCCGACCCAGAACGCGTCGATGATCTGATATGCGGCTTGCAGAACATTCGCGAGCACGATGGGAACCGCGAGCGTGACGAGGGAGCGAATGATCGGGCCTTCGAGCAAGGCGTTGGCCGTGGTGGTGCGAGTCATGAGCGTGAATATAGAGGCAGCGATGCGAAGGTCACGTCCGCGCGCCGGCGCGCGTCATCGTCGTGCGTTTCCGAAATGAAACGCTGAAGAGCGGGACGCGGATCAACGCCGCCAAATATGTTGCACCTTGCGGTGCGAAACGACGGAATTGATCCGCGTCCCGTGATTGTTGTGCAGCAGCTCGAACGCGGGGCGCTGTTCGCACCCTTATTTCGGACGCCGCAGACGCGCTGGCTGGTGTGTTCGCACCAGTCCCACGATCTCCCGCCTTTGGCTCCGCCAGGGAGCTCTTATGGCGGGCTTGGCGCTTCGGAATTTGCGGCGAAGCCAACTGTGGGAGTTTCCCCCTTCGGCTCGCTGCGCTCGCCACTTCCCCCGCACGCGGGGGAAGAAAATCCAAAGCGCTTCGCGTTCAATCACCTCGTTCGTCGCATTGGGTGAACATGGCCAACTGCTCTTCATGCGGAACGATGGGGTGATTGTGCGCACGGTTTGGCTGCGGTCGGATTGATTGGCGCGGATATTTATAAGTTGGAGCGCGCGCCTCCGGCGCGCATGGCGGAAATGCTTGAAGGATAAGCGCGAATGCGCCACGGCGTGGCGCGCTCCAACCTTTGCGCATCGCGCTTTGTGTTGGATAGATGCAAACCTATCCCCCACCCCAAGTCATTCCGGACGCGCGAAGCGCGATCCGGAACCCAGGGGAAAACGTGCTGCGTGTTTGCCCCCGGGTTCATCGCTACGCGATGCCCCGGAATGACTCGGGGTGGCGCGCGAGATTCAACGAAGAGCAGTTGTGGTTATGGGTCCCGGGCTCGCGACATTGTCGCGTCCCGGGAAGGGGTGAGAGGTGTCGTCGCGGCGTGCGCTAGGCGCGGACTTTATGCACGGAGTTGGCAACGGCGATGCGGCGCCCTTCGCGGCTGGTGACGTCGGCAGCCATGAAAAGCAGCGTGCGGGTTTTGCGGGTTACGTGCGGTTGGACGGCGCCGACGGGCGCGCTGTCCAGAATTTCGAGTGTGACCGATACGAGCGCAGTGGCGTCGCCGGCGGCTTGGTCGGCCGCGCGGCCGAGCGCGCTGATAGTGACAGCGGCGATATCTTGTTCGTTCACTTGTGACGTCCAATGGCGAGGTTGATGCGCTCGTGCGTCTTTTCCAAAGTCGCCCATTCACCGACGCTGGCGCTCTTGCCTGGCTCCAGGTCTTTGTAGTGCGCGAAGAAGTGCGAGATCTGCTTCACCATCAGCGGCGGCAGTTCGTCATAGGTTTTGACGTCCGCGTAGTAGGGGTTGAGGGCGTCGACCGGCACGGCGAGAATTTTTTCGTCGACGCCTTTTTCGTCGCTCATCAGCAAGACGCCGAGCGGGCGGGCGCGGATGACGCAGCCGGGGACAACGGGCATAGGCGTGACGACGAGGATATCCAGCGGATCGCCGTCCTCCGCCAGCGTGTTGGGGATGAAGCCGTAATTGAACGGATAGATCATCGACGTGTGCAGGAAGCGATCGACGAACAAGACGCCGGCGTCCTCGTTGAGTTCGTATTTCACCGGCAGCCCGCCTTGCGGGATTTCAATGAAGGCGTTGACCTCGTGCGGCGGATTGCGGCCGGGCGGAATTTTGGAAACGTCCATGTCGACCCTCAGTGCGGCGGGCGGGCGATGAGCAGGATGATGACGATCAGCTGCAACACGATAATCACCATTTGCGAGGCGATGGCGATGTAGGCGGCGTTGCGCAGCTTGTCGGGCAGTTCGAGAAAGTCGCGAATCTTCGGCATCACATCTTCTTTCGCATCGGCGCGAGGTCGGGAAAGTTCGGCTCGCGCTTTTGAGCTTTGGCGGCGAACGCCTCGGCCATGTGCGGAGGTGAGAACATGCCCGCCTGCCAGGTGGCGATATAGTCCAGCCCATCGGCGATGGAATGGTCGCGCGCATAGTTGATCATGCGCTTGGAGCCAGCGATTGCGACGGGCGCCTTGCCGGCGATCTCGGCGGCGAGGTCCATAACGTGGGCGAGCATTTCTTCTTGTGTCGCGAAGACGCCGTTGACGAGGCCGATGCTCTGCGCCTTTTCCGCAGTCAGGCGGCGTCCGCCGTAAGCCAGTTCGCGCACCCAGCCTTCGGGGATGAGTTTGCAAAGACGCGGAAAGGTGCCGACGTCGGCCGTCATGCCGATATTGATCTCGGCGATCTGAAAGAATGCGTCGGCGGTGCAATAGCGGATGTCGCAAGCGCTGGTCATGTCGACGGCGCCACCGATGCAGCCGCCCTGAATGGCGGCAATCACCGGCGCGCGCGCGTTGTCCAGGCAGTTGAAGCTGCCTTGGAGCTTCAGCACGAACTGGCGCATGGCCTCGGCGCGCGCCCATTGGTCTTGCGTACCCGCGCCGGCGCCGTCGCCGGCGGTGAAGACGGAGATGTCCATGCCGGCGCTGAAGTGCTTGCCGGTGGACGAGATAATGATGACGCGCGCTTTGGCGTTGTCGTCGATATCGGCGACAATTTCGGGGAGTTCGTTCCAAAACGGGCGCGTCATCGTGTTGAGCGCTTCGGGACGCTTGAGAACGATGTGCGCGATCTTGTTTTCGATGCTGACGTCGAAGCAGGTGCTGGTCATGGCGCGGTTCTCCTGTGGTCCGGGCTAGCACGGCGGCTGGGCAGCGTCATCGGCTGCCTCGACGGTATTAACGCCCGGCCTGGAGTTTGCGTGTTGGCCGACCTAGACTGCCGGGCAGCAAAGGCCTCCCCTTGGAACGCGCGCAAACTCACCAGCAGGGCGAAAGCCGCTTCGACGCGCTCGTTGCGCGCGCGCGCAAGGGTGTGTCACAACGGGTCACGCGCAACGTCTCGCTTTGGCGCCGCCGCTCGCAGCTTAAGTCGCCGCTGGCGACGTTCAGCTTCGACGATTTTCCCAAGTCGGCCTGGACCAATGGCGGACCGCTGCTGGCGCGTTACGGCGCGCGCGCGACGTATTTCGTGGCGGGCGGACTGGAAGGGCAGACGCTGGACGGACTCCGCCATTTCGATCGCGATGATCTGACGGAGATTGCGGCGGCCGGTCACGAGATTGGCTGTCATACTTTCGATCACATGCGGATCGTGTTTGGCGCGAAGAGCGAGGTCGAAGCGACGCTCAAGCGCAACGCCGATTTCGTGCGCGAGGCCGCCGGCGTCGAGATGACGACGTTTGCGTATCCGTTCGGGCACGTGAACTTGTCGACCAAGTACATGATCGCCAACCGGTTCGCGGCGGCGCGCGGCATCTGGGTTGGCGCCAATGCGCCGAACGTCGACATGGCGCAGGTGCAGGCGATCCCGATCGAGAGCCGATCGTGGGACGCTACCGATTTTGACGCGCTGATCGCGCAGGCGCAGCGAAGCAATGGTTGGCTGGTGTTCTTTGGGCACGATGTGCAAGAGAAGCCGTCGCCCTTTGGATGCACGCCGGCGCAGCTGGAGTCGCTGTTGCAGCGTGTGACCGAGGCGGGGGTCGAGATTCAGCCGTTCAAGGATGCGGCTGCGCGCGTGGCGGCAGCGTGAGTGCGCCGGAGGTTCTTTACGATACCGGACCGCCGGCAGATGCGCCGCAGGCCGGCTTGCGTGCGCGCGTCAAAGGCGCGCTCACCGATCTGGTTATGCCGGCGCTGAAGCGCGGCGCGCGCGGCTATGTGGGCGGCGAAAGCGTGAGCGATGCGATCGCGGTGGCGGCGCGGCTCGCGTCCGACGGCACGCCGACCACGTTGGGATATTGGCCGGCGTCGTCGCACGAGAGCGCGGAGGTTGCCGGGATTTACCTTGCGGCTTTGCGCGAAGTCGCGGCTGCAGGGCTGGATAGCTACGTTTCGATCAAGCCACCGGCGTTGCGGTTCGAGGATGGCGCAGCGGCGGCGCTGGCGAAAGCGGCGGCCAAGCATGACTTGCGGCTGCACTGCGATTCACATGGATGCGATGTCGCGGACTTGTCGCACGGCTTTGCGGAGACTTTGTTACAGACGTTGCCGCCCGCGCGCGTGGGGGTGACGCTGCCGGGCCGCTGGGTGCGCAGCGTCGCCGATGCGGACTGGGCGTGTGCGCGCGGCGTGATGGTGCGCGTGGTTAAGGGGCAGTGGCCCGATCCCGATGCGCCGGCGCGCGATCTCACCGAAGGGTATCTGGAAGTTGTCGGGCGGCTTGCGGGACGCGCGCGTCACGTGGCGGTGGCGACGCACGATACGGCGCTCGCGCAAAAGGCGGTGGCGCTGCTGCGCGCTGCAAACACCCCGTGCGAACTTGAGATGATCCTGGGGATGCCGGTCGCGCCATTGCTGCGCTGGGCGAAAGCGAACGGCGTAGCGGCGCGCATTTATGTGCCGTTTGGGCCGGGCTACATCCCTAACGCGTTGGGCATTCTGCGCCGTAATCCACAGCTAGCGTGGCGCGTCGCGTGCGGCATGTTCAGCGGCGCTGCGGCGCGGTGATTGCAGCCGCGAGCGGGATTGTGCTTTTTGCCGGACTGAGGGCTGGGATTAACTGATGCAGCACAGACAGCAGTCGTCCGCGCACGGCCGCAGTCTTCGCGCCGGAGACGAAATTACCATTCGTCCCGCCGCTGAGATCGCCGCGACGCTCGACGCGCACGGCGCGCGCGACGGCTTGCCGTTCATGCCGGAAATGCTGCCCGCATGCGGCAAGAGCTTCCGCGTGCTGAAGGTCGCGCACAAGACCTGCGATCCGACCGGCGAGTCCAATTTGCGCAGCACCAATGTCGAAGGCGCGGTGCACGTGCAGGCGCGCTGCGACGGCAGCGCTCACGGCGGATGTCAGGCGCGCTGCTTGTTTTTCTTTCATCCCGATTGGGTGGCTCCTGCCAGCGGCGCGGCGGCGAAACCGGAGGACGCCGCACTGCCGCCAGCGGTGGCGGAAATGTTGACGCGCGAAACGCTGGCGGCGCACTCGACGCCGGAAAAGGTGCGCTATCGATGCCAGGCGACGGAGATCAAGCGGTACACCACGGCGATCTCGTCGCTGGAACCGACGCAATATGTGCGCGATCTGACGACGGGAAATGTCGGGATCGGCGACTATGTGAAATACGGCATTCGCGGCGCCGTGATCGCCACGCGCCGCGCCATTCTCAGCAAAGGCGTGCGCGACTTTTTCAAGAAGTTGTTGCATCCCGGTGCGGCGCGCGACACGCAGATTGCGGAAAAGCTGTTCGCGGAGACGCCGAAGCTCAATCTGCAGGCCGGCGAACTGGTGCGGGTGAAGCCGGCTGCCGAGATCGTCGCCACGTTGGACGAGAACGGCAAACATCTGGGGCTGACGTTCGATCCGGACATGGCGTTGCGCGCAGGACAGACATTTCGCGTCAGCCATCGCGTCGAGAAGCTGATCGACGAACACACCGGACGCATGCTGCGGATCAAGAAAGACAGCATCGTGCTGGAAGGCGTCTCCTGCATGGGCACGCATCATTGCAACCGGCTGTTCTGTCCGCGCGGCGCCCAGCAATTCTGGCGCGAGGAATGGCTTGAGCGCGTGACGGAGGCGCAGCGTGGCTGACGGTGGCGACCTGCACGCGATGCGCTTTGCGATTGAGGTCGTCACCGATCTCGCCGCAGCTGAAGACGCGTGGGCGGAATTGGAGACGCACGGCGCAGCGACCGCGTTTCAGACGCGCGCGTGGCTGAAGCCGTGGTTTGCCATCCTTGGCGCGTCGGTTGGCGCCACGCCGGTGTTCGTGACCGTGCGCGACGCAACGCAGCGGCCGCTGATGCTGTTGCCGCTCTGCCTGAGTGTTTCGGGCGGGGCGCGGCGCATCGAATTCCCGGACCTCGGCGTTAGCGATTATAACGCGCCGCTCTTGGCCAAGGATTTCGCGCTGGGTGACGAAGCGTTCACGGCGCTGTGGCGCGAGATCGTGAAGGCGTTGCCGCCGGCGGACTTGATCGTGCTGGAAAAGCAGCCGGACACGGTCGCAGGCCAAGCCAATCCGCTGGTGCGCTTGCCAGGTGTAGAAACCATGCGCGTGCGCGCGTGGGATTTGCCGCTGCCAGAGAGCCGCGACGCCTATGACAAATCGCTCGACAAGACCGTGCGCAAAGAGCTGAAGCGCAAGCACAACAACTTGGCGACGGAAGGCGAGATCAGGTTGGTCAACGCGGCGAACGAAGCGCAGGCGCGGGAGATTTACGAAATCCACCTGCGGCAGCGCGCGTTGCGCGGCACGCCTATCGGCGATGAAACGCCGCTCGGACAGGCATATCAAAAGTTTTACGACGCCGCCTTTGTCGGCAACAGCGCGAGCGGCTTTGGCGTGCTCTCAAAGCTGATGGTCGGCGAAGAAGTGGGTGCGACGCTGATCGCACTGCATCACGGCGATCATCATTTGCTGTTGATGCACTGCTTCGAAACCGGGCGCTGGGGCAAGAAGTCGCCGGGCATCGTTGCGGTCAATGCGGCGTTGACGCAGCAGATCGAAGCTGGCGCGCGGCTGTTCGATTTCACCATCGGCAATGAGACCTATAAACTCCAGTTCGGCGTCATAGAGCACATGCTGCGCGGCTACGAGCAGGGCTTGAGTTTGCTCGGCGCCACGCAGATCGCGCTGCGGCGGACACGGCGCTATGTCGGCACGCAGGTGCGCAAGCTGCCGCGCAAATACTGGCCGAAGCGTCTGCGCGAATAGACGTGAAGTATCGCCCCGACATCGACGGGCTGCGCGCCATCGCTGTGTTGGCGGTGCTTGCGGGCCATGTCGGCATGCTGAGCGGGGGCTTCGTCGGCGTCGACGTGTTCTTCGTGATCTCCGGCTATCTGATCACCGCGATCTTGCTGGGCGACATGGAGGCGGGGACGTACGCGCTCGTGCGCTTTTACGAGCGGCGGATCAGGCGGCTCTATCCGGCGCTGTTTGCGATGATCGCGGTGTGCGCGGCGGCGGCTTATGCGCTGTTTTTGCCGGAAGACCTGCTGGCCTTTGGTCGCAGCGCGGTGGCGACCGCAATCTATGCGTCGAACATCTTGTTCTGGAGCGAAGCGAATTATTTCGACGCGTCGGCGGAAACCAAGCCGTTGCTGCACACCTGGTCGCTGGCGGTGGAGGAGCAATTCTACATCGTATTTCCGCTGCTGCTGGCGGCGTGCTTCTATTTTGGACGCAAGCAACGGCGCGCCGTGCAGGTTGGCGTGGCGGTGATGCTGGCAGCCTCGTTTGCGCTGAGCGTGTGGGGCGTCAATCACAAGCCGACGGCGGCGTTCTACTGGTTGCCGTATCGTGGCTGGGAATTGATGTGCGGCGCGGCGCTAAGCGTGGGGCTGGCGCCGCGCGCGATGCCACGCTGGCTGCGCGACGCGTGCGGCTGGCTGGGGCTTGCAGCGATTGGCGCGAGCGCGGTGCTGTTGACGAAAGAGACGCCGTTTCCCGGACTGGCGGCGGCGCCTGCTTGTGTTGGCGCGGCGTTGGTTCTTTGCGCGAGCGCTAGCGGGGGGAGCGCCGTGCAGCGCTTGCTGTCTGCGCCGCCGCTGGTGTTCGTGGGTGCGATTTCCTACTCGCTTTATCTCTGGCATTGGCCGGTGCTGGTGTTTGCGCGCTATTTCGCCATCGAGCCGCTGACGCCGGAGCAAAGTGCGGCAGCGGTCGCGGCATCGTTTGCGTTGGCGTATTTGTCGTGGCGCTTCTTGGAGCGGCCGTTCCGCATTCGCGCGGGGCAAGGCACGGCGCGGCGTGCTTACATCGGCGCGGTTGCGGCCATGGTCGGCGCGAGCGTTGCCGGCGCGGCGCTGTATTTTTCCGATGGAGCGCCGTGGCGGGTGTCGCCCGAGGTGAGGGCTCTGGCGCAGGCGCGGCAGTCAGCCGACCCGCTGCAGATGCAGTGCCATTTGGTGTTTGAGCGGCGGGCTGACACGCCGTGCCGGCGCGGCGCGGTTGGCGTGCAACCAAGTGTGCTGCTGGTCGGCGACAGCCATGCCGATGCTGTGGCGCAAGCTTTCTTCGAGACGGCGGCGTCGCGCGGCGTTGCCGGGGTGCAGATCACCGATGCGGGCTGGGCGCCGGTGGTAGGGTTCTTGAAGCAGGATGAGCGCGTCAAGTCGGCGTACGACATCGCCATGGTGACGCGCACGCTTTCGGCGCATCCGGAGATTGGCACGATTGTGCTGGTGATCGACTGGAAGCGTGAGGCGCAGGAATTCCACTATGTGGATGCGCGTGGCGAGAACGCAGACGCGATGCGCGCGGTGGGCGAAGGCCTAGCGGCGCTGATCAACGCCTATCCCGAGCGCCGGTTCTTTATCCTCGGCCCGACGCCGCAGGCCGATGACTTTGGCGGACATCCGGCGGCGCGCGCATCGCTTTATGAGCGCGTGTTTGCGCCGGAGCTGCGTGAGGATGCGTTCTTGCAGCAGGTCGCGCCTGTGCGCGCGGTGATGCGGCGGCTGGCTTCGTTGCCGAACGCGGTGGTGGCTGATGCCGCGCCGTATCTATGCGATCCCGATTGTCCAGGTGTGGTGGAAGGGCAGTTGCTCTATCGCGACGCCGACCATCTCTCGCTCACGGGCGCGCGGCGGCTGGCGCCGCTCTATGTGCACATGATCTCTGCGCGCTGACTCGGTTAAGCGAAGACGACGCCAGTCAGCACCGCGGCATAGTGGACGCCAGCGGCGACAAGCACGAAGCCATGCCAGATGGCGCGGCGAAACGGCAAGCGCTCCCAGATGTAGAAGGGCACGCCCAATGTGTAGAGCGCGCCGCCGATCAGCAGCAGGATGACGCCGGTGAGCGGCACGTCCGTCACCAGCGGCTGGATGCACGCGAACACCAGCCAGCCCATTGCGCAATAGAACACGATCCAGGCTTTCTTGCCGACGCCAGGGAAGAAGAGCTTGCCGATCATGCCGACAAGCGCCAGCACCCAGATGACGCTGGTCATGCCGATCGCCCACGGCAGATCGAAACGGATAGTGGTGAAAGGCGTGTACGAGCCGGCGATCATGAGAAAGATCGCCGCGTGATCGAAGCGCCGCAACAGCGATTTGTACTTGGCGTTTTCCATCAGATTGTAAGCCATCGACACCGCGATCATGGTGACGACGCTGACGGCGTAGATGGCGATGGCCGCGCCCATGCCGAGGCCGCCCTTCCAGATGCCGAGGCCGAGCGCGACCAGGACGGCCAACGAAAAGACGCCGAGACCGATGCCGTGGACCCAGCCGTCAGCCAGTTTTTCGAGCCGCGTCGGGTAGTGCAGCTTGGGGAGGAGATCTGAAAGTGTCATGCGCGGCCTAGATAGGTGTGCGCCGCGGCGTTTGTCGCGGGGGTCGCGGAAATTGCGTTGCAGTGTGGCGCGATTTCGTAACACGCTGACACGCGACGTGATCGCCCGCGCGCGTTAACCTCTGGGCGGAGAATCAACATGCAGCGGCGGGTTTTGCTTTTGGCGCTGTTGGCGGCGGGTGCGTCGACGCCGGCGTTTGCGCTGCTCGACAGTTTGACGCAAGGCGACGCTTCGCGCGGCATCAAGGATGCGCTGGCGCTGGCGGCGACCAATGCGACCGGGCGGCTTGGCCAGACCAACGGCTTCTGGGGCGCGCCGCGCGTGCGCATCCCGTTGCCGGGATTGCTCGGCTCGGCACAGCAGAACCTGCACCGACTTGGCATGTCGCAGCCGCTGGATCAGCTGCAGCAGAGCCTCAATCACGCGGCGGAAACGACGATGCCGCAAGCCGGCAGATTGTTCGTCAGCGCGGTGCGAAGCATGACGGTGAGCGATGCCATCGGCATTGTGCGCGGCGGCGACGATAGCGCCACGCAATATCTGCGAGGACGCACGTCGGCGCAGCTGACGACGTTGTTGAAGCCGCCGATGACCACAGCGCTCACGCAATCGGGCGCATTTACCTTGATGCGCGGGGCGCTCCGCCAAGTCGGCATGGCGAGCCAAACCACCAGCATGCGCACGCAGATCATCGATTTTTCCACCAGCAAGGCGCTGGACGGTTGCTTCGCCTATATCGGCGACGAAGAGCGCGCGATCCGCCGCGATCCCGTACGGCGAACCACGGACATTCTGCGCCGCGTGTTTGGGTAGACGCTCTTGATTGCGCGCGCGTCACTCGGCAGAAGTGTTGCGTGACTGACACAGAACATCAGACAGCGCCGGTCGCGGCGGAAAACTTTCGCCGCCTCGCGTTGCCGATCAAAGGCGGTGAGATCGCGGGCCTCGCGTTCGGCGCCGAAGGTCAGCCGGACGTCATTTTCATCCACGCCACCGGATTCAATGCGCGCACCTACCGCACGCTGCTTGCGCCGTTGGGCGATCGCTTCCGTGTGTGGGCGCTCGATGCGCGCGGACATGGGCTGAGCAATTTGCCGGCGAAGACATTTGGCTACACGTCGTGGCGGCGTCATCGCGACGATCTGATTGCAGTGCTGGAAAAGCATGTGACGCAGCCGGTGACGTTGGCGGGGCACTCGATGGGCGCCACGGTGAGCCTGTTGACGGCGGCGCGGCGGCCGGACATGGTGTCGTCGCTGGCGCTGATCGACCCGGTGATCATGTCGCCGACGCAGTATGCGATCGCGGAGCTGCCGTTCGGCCCAACTCTGCTGCGCCGTTCGCCGATTGCGCGCGGAGCGGCGAAGCGGCGCTCGCAATTTCCGGACAAGGAAAGCGCGGTGCGCGCGTTCACTGGGCGCGGCGTGTTCAAGTCGTTTCCGGAAGAGGTGATCGCCGACTATGTCGGCGATGGACTGGTGGCGGATGCGCACGGCGGGTTTCGCCTCGCGTGCAGGCCCGAGTTCGAGGCGGCGACGTTTGCGGCGCATCGGCATAATCCGTGGGCGGCGATGCCGCGCCTCGCGTGCCCGCTGGTTTTGCTGCGCGCCGACGTGGGATCGACGACGCCGGCGGCGGCGATGCATCGGATCGCGGCGCTAAAGCCGGACGCGCGCGTTGCTACGGTGGAAGGCGCTACGCACATGCTGCCGATGGAGCGCCCGGACCGCGTGCGCGCGGCAATCGAGGCGGCGGTGCTGATGGCGCATGGCGGCCGCCGCGTCGGCGACGAGCCGGAGGTCAGGCGCTGATCGGGATGGCGCGCGCTTGCATGGCGGCGCGTGCTTCCGGCGGCGGCTCCAGCGCTTTGCGCGTCATGGTGTCGAAGGTGAGAGCGACGACCTCAAGGCTCGCCCACGCGTCGCCGCTGGCGGGATCGCAAATCCAATGGGCGAGGCGCATGGTTTTGCCGGCAACCTCGGATACGCCCGAATAAACCTCGAGCAAATCGCCGGCGCGCGGCCAGCGGCGCATGACCAGGCGCGCTTCCACCACTGCGCCTGCCGCAACTGAGCCGGTGTTGCTGGTGGCGGTTTCGCGCCGCCATTGCTGCAGGAAGTTCGGCACGGAATCCGACACCCGGCCCATGAAGTGCTCGGTGCGCATGCGGCCGAAGACATCGCAGTCGGAAGGTTGGGCGAGCGTCGCGCCGATGCGGATAGCGCCAATCTCCTTGGCGCGCGCGAGCGAAGCGCCGGCGATGGGTTTAGTGAGATCCATCGAGCGCGGCTGCGCGTGCGCTGGCGGCGTACAGGCAAGCGCTTTGGCGGCGGCATGCGTGCGCTGCGACCAGGGGAAGGGACGGAAGCTGCGCGTGTCGACGTGCGCTGCGCGCACGGTGAAGACCGAAGACGGCGCGCCATCGCCATGGCGCATGTCGAGGCAGAACGTGCCATCGGTTTCGTCGAGTTTTACAACGCCGCCATGCATCACCAGCGGCGCGGGCGGTCGCGCTTCCTTGAGGAAACGGATGTGCGCTTCGCGCGGCACAAGCGTCGCGCCGGCATTGGCGGTGAAGGCGCCGGGCATTTCCAAGGCGTGGGCCATATGCGCGAGGCCGACCATGGCGCGCTCAAGATGGAAGCGGACGTTCAAATGCCCGCCGTCATCGCACTCCCAGGCGTTGACGCTGCCCTGATAGAGCGGCGCGGGCAGCGGCGCCGGGTGACTCATGCCGCTTGGCAGGTCGAGCAGAGACCGCTGGCTTCGATCATGGTGCGCTTGATGGAGAAGCCGTCTTTCGCCGCGGCGTCAGAGAGATCGACGAAGGCGTGGCCGGCGTCAAATTCCTCGGCCGCGCCGCAGCCTTCGCAGATGAGAAACATGGTGGAACGCGCGCACGCGCCAACGCCGCAGGAGACGAACGCGTTCAAGCTTTCGATGCGATGGGCAAGCCCGAGACGCACGAGGAAATCGAGCGCGCGATAAATCGTTGGCGGCTTCGCTTGCGCGCTCAGCTGATGCAGCAAGTCATAGGCTTTTGCCGGGCCGGGCTGATCGATCAGCAATTCGAGCACACGCCGACGCAGCGGCGTCAGTGTTTCGCCCGCCTCGGCGCAGCGCCGCTCTGCCTCTTGTATGAGGTCTTCGCGGCTGTGCGTGTGATCGCTGTGTCCGTGGCCCATGGCCGTCATGATTGCAGGCTCCTCCTTCCGTTGAAAGATGGGCGTGCGATGCGGAGAATTTGAGATCGGCCCTGCAACAGAACTTTACAAGAACACCGGATTCGGTTAGCTATGAGAACATAGGGCGAACGACAGCAAAAAGCAGTTGAGGGACAACCGATGTCAGAAGCAATTTTCCGTGGCGTTTCAGGACGTTTGCATCGTTTCGAGGCGCGCCGCCCGCACGATCAGTTCGCGGAAGGCCCGGCGGTTTATTGCTTCGCACGCCCTGGCTATGGTGGCCGCGGCTGGATCCCTTTGTTTCTGTCGCGCACCGGAAATTTGGCCAAGCGCCTGGCCGCGCATGAGCAATGGGAAGAAGCGCAATTGCTTGGCGCAACGCACGTATTGGTGTGCCAGCACGATGAGCGCGACGCGCGCGAATATGTGGAAGCGGACCTGGCGGCGGCGCTGAAGCCGATCATGAACGGGCCGTTCGTCGAGACCGAACTCGAAGACGCCGCGAAGGAAGCCGGCGTGCGGCTGGTGTGGGCGGCTTAGCGCAGCATTGTCCTCATCCGGCCGTGCAGGCCACCTTCTCCCCACAAGGGGAGAAGGTTTCTGCGTTGGAAGTTAGCGCCGCGGCTCGGGGGTTGAGTTGTCGGCTACGGGGAGTGGGCCGAGGGTGGCGGCCGCGCGGGCGAGTTGCACGAACTCGGCGCGCCAACCGTATGGATCGGCGCCGCGTGCGCTTTGCGCGAGGTTGATGACGTCGTCCCAGTGATAGGTGCGGTCGAGATAGCTTTCGCCGCGCAGCAGCTGGCCGTAGCCCGCGACAGCGGTGGCCCAGCGAGTCGATTCCGGAGCGCGGTCGACCGAGGCATAGGCGTCGGCGTTGGTGATCGGACGTTCGATTAACCGCGAATTGTTTTGTCCCGGCAGTTTATAGCGGATGCGCAGGAAGGCCAGTTCGCCAGCCGCGCCGGCGGCGGGGGCGGCGTGCTGCTGGTAGCGCAGCGGGTCGTCGAAGGTGCGGCCGCCGACGGGCACGATCTCGTAGATCGCGGTGACGGCTGAGCCTGCGCCGATTTCGCCGGCGTCAACGCGGTCGTTGTTGAAATCCTCGCGCTGCAGCATGCGGGTCTCGTAGCCGATCAAGCGATATTCGGCGACGCGCTGGGGATTGAACTCGACCTGAATTTTCACATCGTTGGCGATGGTGAACATGTTGGACGCGAGTTCGTCATGCAGCACGCGGCGCGCTTCGTTGAGCGTGTCGATGTAGGAGGCGACGCCGTTGCCGTTCTGCGCCAAGCGCTGCATCAGCGCGTCGTTGTAATTGTCATGGCCGACGCCAAACACGGACAGATAAATGCCGGTCTCGCGCTCGTGGCTGATGAAGTCCTGCAATTGCTGGGGATCGTTGACGCCGACGTTGAAGTCGCCGTCGGTGGCGAGGATCACGCGGTTGACTGCGGTCGCGGAGAAATTCCGCTCGGCCAGCGAATAGGCGAGGCGCAGACCCTCGCCGCCAGCGGTCGATCCCCCCGCATGAAGGTTGTCGAGCGCCGCGTTGATGACGCCATGGCGGTCGCCTGGTGTCGGATCGAGGATCGAACCTGCCGCGCCCGCATAGACAACGATCGAGATTTTGTCGCGCGCGGTGAGTTGATCGACCATGCCGTGAAAGGCGCGGATCAGCAGCGGCAGGCGATCTTCCGGCGACATGGAGCCGGAAACGTCGAGCAATAGCACGAGGTTCAGCGGCGGACGCTCGCGAGGCACGAGGTTGTAGCCTTGCAAACCGATGTGCACGAGCTGGCGGCCTTCAGCCCAGGGCGACGGTGTGACCGCAACGGTGGTCGAAAAGGGCTGCGTGCGCGTTTGCGGCAGCGCGTAGTCGTACTTGAAATAGTTGACGAGCTCTTCGACGCGCACCGCGTCGCGCGGGGGCAAGCGGCCTTCGTTGATGTAGCGGCGCACGTTTGAATAGGAGGCGCTGTCGACGTCGATCGAGAAGGTGGAGATCGGATCGGCGCTCACCTGGTGGATCGGGTTGTCGGCCTGATGCTCGTAGCGGTCGCGATCGATCGTGCCGGGCATGGGTTGCGGCGCGTATTGCGCGTAAGGCATGGGCGAAGCGATGCCGCGGCCGGTGGCCATCCGGTCCACGCGGCTCTCAGCGGCGAGCGCGGGTGGCGGCGGAGGTGGTGGCGGCGGTGGACCGATGCTCTGATCGGTGACAACAACGTTGCCGTCAGCCGGCGCTGGCGTCGATTGCGCGGCGCAAGCCGCCATCATCAATACGCACGCAGCCAATCCTGCGCGCAAAAGCGTGCGAGTATGCATGGACGTCCCTCCCGAAACCGTCCGGACACGGCATTGAACGCGGCTATGAGGCTGCTTCGATCGCGGCCAGTTTGCGGCGCGCGCGCGGCGTTTTGTGACCGCAGGCAAAGAATGCGTTCACGTGTTCGGGAGGCGACGCAAAGCGCGGCGGTGTGCGCCGCGGCTTAGAGGTTGAAGTTGGTGATCTTGGCCGTGGTCGACGACCAGGCGTCGGAGATGCGGTTGACGCTGGGCGCGATCACTTCTTCGTATTGGATCGACAGCATCGCCAGGGCGACGAACGCAGCGCCCACCCACGTGCGCAGATGCGTGTTGATGAGATCATGCAGCGCGTCACGCGCATCGCTCAAATCGAGAGCAAGACCAATCATTGCCGCGAACTCCCGAGTGTCAGTGATGTCACTCAAGCGTAAACAAGTGCTAACCAAAAGGTTACCACGCAGCGCGTTCTGCAGTTTGTGCAGTGATCAATCGAGACGGATGACGAAGCGCTTGCGCATCGGTGCGAGCACGCGCCACACCCCGTTGAAGCCAGGCTCAATGATGAAAGAGTCGCCTGCGGTATAGCGTTGCGCCGCGCCGTCGTCGCTCACGAGTTCGCACACGCCTTCGAGCATGTGGCAGAACTCCCACTCGTCGTAGTGGATGCGCCACGCGCCGACGCTGGCGCTCCATTCGCCCGCGAAAAGCTTGTCGTCGCGCTCGTAGTCGATCCGCGTTTCGGTGACCGGCGTGCCCTCGACGATGCGCTCGGCGGCGATCGGCTCGCGCGTGACCGCGCCGCCTGCGAGCGAGTGGAGCTTGCTCACGCCGTCGCGCTATCGGGCTTGGGCTTTGCCTCAAATCCCGCCCAGCGGCCGAACATTTCCTCGGCGCGGCGGAGGTTCTTGTCGAGGGAGGCCATGGTCTTGGCGAAGTCACCGGCGTCGTCGCCGCGCCAGGCCGAGCGGGCCTGGCCGATGATGACGCCCAGGCCTTGGGCGCGGGCCTGACCGGTCATGCCATCGGCTTCCAGGCCAGCCAGCGCCAACACCCAGCGGCCGCAGCGCACGTGGCGCTGATGGACCGATGCAAGCAGGATCGGGTCGCGGTCGACGCCGGCTTCCATGGCGATAACGGCGGCGCGATGCGGCTCCATGGCTTCGAAGCGGCGCATAACCAGGTCAAAGAGCCGGTCACGCACGCTTTGACCTGGGTCGAGCGGTGCGCCGTCGGCGATCGCGCGGTCGAACGCCTCTTCGACACAATCAACGGCTTCCCAGAGGCTCGCGCCGTATAGGTCCGCGAGCGGGCGGCCGGTGGCTTCGGACAGTTCCGCGAGCGTTGCTTCGCGCCAGTTGCCCTTGGCTGCGCGTTGCAGGGCGGCGCGTGCGAGATCGCGGCGAACGGCGGTGTCGAGAGCGGTCATGGGAGGCTGCCTTCGGCTGGACCAAACTAGCCGCAAGAGGCGCGATCAGGCGCCTGCCGTCAAGGTGAGGCGGCTAGTGGCCGGCTTGGTTTGCAGCGCCATGTTGGGTGGGGATCCAGGCGTCGATCTGCGCGTCCAAGACGTTGAGCGGCAGCGCGCCCGCGCCGAGCACGGCGTCGTGATACTGGCGCAGGTCGAAGCTCTGGCCGAGCGTGTTGCGCGCGTGCTCGCGCAGGCGCTCGATTTCGCGGCGGCCCAGTTCGTAGGAGCAGGCTTGTCCCGGCCACACGATGTAGCGGTCGACCTCCGTGGCGATGGTGCCGGGTTGGTCCCCGGTCGTGGTGGTCAGGTAGTCGATGGCCTGCTGGCGGGTCCAGTGTTGGGCGTGCAGTCCGGTGTCGACCACGAGGCGCGCAGCGCGCCAGAGCTGCCAGCGCAGATAGCCGATGCGGCCGACTGGATCATTTTCGTAGAAGCCTTCCTCGTCGGCGAGTTGTTCGGCGTAGAGCGCCCAGCCTTCGGCATAAGCGTTGAAGCCGAGCAGGCGCCGGATCAGCGGCACGCTCGGGAGTTCTTGAGCGATGGCGATCTGGAAATGATGGCCGGGCACGGCTTCGTGGAAGTCCTGCGTTGGCAGATCGATTTTGGTCATCTCCGAGAGATCGCGGAGATTGACGTAGTAGACGCCGGGCGAAGAGCCGTTGAGCGACGGCGGCGAATAATAGGCGCCCGGCTGTCCGGCCTCGGCAAACGGCGGCACGCGGCGCACTTCCAGGCGTGCGCGCGGCAGGTGGCCGAACCATTGCGGGGCGCGTTGCAGCACGCCGCTGATGCGGCCTTGCACGTCCGCCATGAGCTGTGCGCGACCGGCGTCGCTATCTTCGTATTGGTACTTCTTGTCCGCGGTGAGTTGGGAAAGGCGCGCTCCGACTGCGCCATCGGTCAGGCCAACGCGGCGGAGTGCGATGTCGAGCTGATTGGAGAGATCGCGCACCCGGTCGAGACCGATGCGATAAATCTGATCAGGCGTGAGATCGGTTGTCGTATTGATCTTGAGTGCTGCGGCGTAGAAATCATCGCCGTGGGGCAGGCGCGAGACGCCGGCTTCGTCGGTGGCGTTGCCGCGGTCAGCGCGCAAAAACAGCGCGGCGCGATCCTCGGCGGGAACGATGTTGTCGCGCACGATGGATTGGCCTTGGGCGAGAATAGCCGCGGCTTGCTGCGCCAGTGCGTCGTGGTTGGGTGCGTTGGCGTTGGCGGCGACGAACTCATCCAGCTTGCGTTTGAGTGAGATCACATAAGGCTGCGCGTCGAGCGGTTGGCCGCGCATTTGGTCGAGCGCGGCTGCGGTCTTGTCCATGATGAAGAGCGGCGCGCGCACGCCGCGCTGCGCATCGCTGCGCGCGCGGTCGGTTTCCTGGTCGATGGCAACGGCGGCTTGCTTGAGCCGCGTCAGGAAGTTTTGCGCGTCGGCAATGCTGTGAATGTTTACGCGCTCGTCGAAGAAGGACGGCAGCGCGATGAAGGCGCTGTCCATCTGGTTGAGCACGTACGGCTCGATGCCGTTGAGCGGCGAGAACGCGCCGTAATCGAACTGGGCGCCGTCGGCGGCTTCTTCGAACTGCTCGCGCAGGATGTCGTAGGTGAGACGCTGCGCCGATGTAAGGTCGCGCGTGCTGAGCGCGCGGATTTCGGCTTCGCGGCGCAATGCTGCGCTGCGGCGAGAGTCGACCGCGTTGGCGGAGCGGTCGTCCAAGCGCGTCGCATAGGCGCCGCCGGCCTGGTCGGGCGTAGCGCCCGCCTGGGTTGCCAATTCAGGACTGTCGGTGAGGATTTCCTGGGTCCAATCGGCGACGCGGCCGTCAAACGCGCTCAGTGGTTGAGGCCGGTTCGGTCCGCACGCGGTGAGGGCCAATGCTACCGCCAGGGCCGAAGCCCACCCTAAAACCCGCATAAATCCTCGCGCAGCGAATAGCCGCCCCGTGCGACGCGCCCGACATAGCATGCGTCGCGTGTGGGAAAAGCGGCGCCGGCGCAGTTGCTTTGCGCTCCGGTGTTGCGGAAAAGCCGCTTTCGTGGTTGGACACGCCTCCGAATGGTGTGGAACACGCGGAGATGCACATGACGACCGCCAGTGGCGGCCAGCAGACGCTTGGCAAAATTCTTTTCTACCGCCAGCTCGAGCCGCTGAATTTCGAGAAGCATCGCAATCTTGGCGTCAGCCAAGTCGCAAATCCGTTCTCGTTCTTGGCGGACACGCACCTGGTGCCGCTGACGGTCGATGAGTTCGGTCTCGCCGCCGTTTGCTACCCGATTATTTTCGATACCCAGTCCAAGACGCCGCTCGCGGTGATGGGCCTGCGTCCGGGCATGAACGTATTCCTGGGCGCCGACGGTTCGCTGGACCCGGAAGTTTATCTGCCGGCGTTTGCGCGCCGCTATCCGTTCTTGCCGATCCTTGCGCCGCAAGACGGCAGCCCGCCGACCGGCACGCAAGCCGGCGGCCAAGATGGCGACCGCGTTCTCGTGTGCATCGATCGCGCTGCGAAGATGCTGTCGAGCACGCCTGAGCTTCCGTTCTGGGAAGGCAACAACCAGCCGTCGCGCTACACGCAAGAAGCGATCCAGTTCTGCCGTGAGTTCGACATGCTGGGCCGCCGCACGACCGAGTTCGTGAAGCTCATCGAAGACAACGGCCTGTTCGAACTGACGCCGCTGGCGCTGCCGCGGGCGAAAGCCGACGGCACGCCGGACGAGCCACAAAAGATCGGCGAGTATCTGCGGATTTCGGAAGCGAAGCTGAACGCCCTGCCGAAAGACAAGTACATCGAACTTCGCGACAAGGGCGTCACCGCCGTGATGCACGCGCACCTGCTCTCGCTCGGCCTGTGGCCGAAGATCCTGAGCCGCGCGGCGCGCATCCAGGCTGCTACGCCGCTCAGCTGAGTTCGGTTACGTTGACGATCCGGGCGCGCGCGTCGCATTGGCGGGGCGCGCGCTTTTCGTTATCGGCAGGTGCAATGCTGCGGGCGGTATTTCTGGCGCTTGTGCTTGGCGTGTTTGCGCCTGCGCTGGCGCGCGCCCAGGCCGCGCACGCGCCGCACGTGCAGATCAGCCTGATTTCGGATGCGGCCGCGATTGCGCCGGGCGAGCATTTCAAAGTCGCGCTCGTGCAGCACATCGAGCAGGGCTGGCACACCTATTGGCGCAATCCCGGCGATAGCGGCGACGCCACCAAGATCAACTGGCATCTGCCGGCGGGCTTCGCGGCGGGCGACATTCAGTGGCCTGTGCCGGAGCGGATGCCGGTCTCGTTCCTGATGAACTATGGCTATGCGGGCGAGGCGGTTTTTCCCGTCAGCATGAGCGCGCCCGCGCATATGCCTGCGGACGCCACAGTGACTTTGGTAGCTGACGTCTCGTGGCTGGTGTGCGCCGATATTTGCGTCCCGGAGCACGGAACGGCGACGCTGACGCTGCCGCTTGAAGCGCAGGGGCGTGCAAACAATGCCGATGCGGCGCGCATTGCGGCGGTGCAACTGCCGCAACCCGCGCAGGGAGATGCGCACATCACCGCCGGCGCGCTCGGCACGCTGAGCTTCGCGCTCGACGCCGGCGAGGCCGCGCGCAACTTTTATTTCTTTCCATACGATCGCCGCGCGATTGATCATGCTGCGCCGCAGAACGCGCGATTGGGCGCTGCGGGCGTCAGCTTTTCGCTGAAGCCGGGCGCTGCGAAGGATTTGGGCCGTGCGCCGCTGAACGGCGTGGTCACCTTCGAACAACGCGATGCGAACGGCGCGTGGGTGCGCCAAGCGTATGAGGTTCACGCAACGCCGGGTGCGGTGATTGAAGGCGCCGCTGACATGCCCGCGCCGGGCGCTGTGATTGCGGCCGATAGCGCGGCTGCCCCTGTAGCGCCGCAAGCGGATATGTCTGTTTGGGCCGCGATCGCGCTGGCGTTCCTCGGCGGCTTGATCCTCAACATCATGCCGTGCGTGTTGCCGGTGCTTTCGATCAAGGCGCTGACATTTGTCGGCGGCGATCCGGTGAAGGTGCGCCGCCAGGGCGTTTTGTATCTTATCGGCGTGGTGGTCTCGTTTGTGGTGTTGGCGGCGTTGCTGCTCGCATTGCGCAGCATGGGCGATGCGGTGGGCTGGGGCTTTCAGCTGCAGACGCCGTGGGTGAGCGCTGGACTGGCGCTGTTGTTCTTCGTCATCGGACTCAATTTGCTCGGCGTGTTCGAGATTGGCGGCGGCGTGCAGAACACAGGTGAAAGCTTGACGCGCGCGGGCGGTGATTTTGGCGCGTTGTTTACGGGCGTGCTGGCGGTTGTCGCCGCCACGCCGTGCACGGCGCCGTTCATGGCGGGCGCCATCGGTATGGCGCTGATGCAGCCGCTTCTGGTGGCGCTGATGATTTTCCTGGCGCTCGCGCTTGGCTTTGCATTGCCGCTGACGGCGTTGTCGTTCCTGCCGGCGCTGCGGCGATGGTTGCCTAAGCCCGGCGCCTGGATGGAGCGCGCCAAGGTGGTGCTGGCGTTTCCGATGTTTGCGACGGCTGCATGGCTCGTCTCTGTGCTGAGCGCGCAGACGGGCGCGGGCGGAGTCATCGGCGTGCTGATGTTTGCCGCGGCGATTGCGTTTGCGTTGGTGGTGGCGCGTTGGGGACGGGCGTGGATCGTCGTTGGCGCCGCCGCGCTCGTCGTTGCGGGCGCATTCGCGATCCCTGCGCTTACCGCGCGTGCTGCTGCGTCGGCAGTGCAGGCCGCGGAAGCGTGGACGCCGGCGCGGGTCGCGCAGCTGCGCGCGCAGGGCAAGCCGGTGTTCGTGAATTTCACCGCGGCGTGGTGTGTTACCTGCCAGGTCAACGAGCTTGGCGTGCTGCGATCCGCGCGCGTGATGGAGGGCTTCCGCGATCGCGGCGTGATTTATCTCGAGGCCGATTGGACCAACCCGAATCCCGACATCGCCGCCGCACTTGCCGCGCAGGGCCGCGCCGGGGTGCCGCTCTATTTGTATTATCCGCCGGGCAACGCTGCGCCGGTGGTGCTGCCGCAAGTTTTGAGCGAGCAAACGGTGCTGAACGCCATCAGCGTGGCGCGGTAACGCGCCAACCAAAGCTTGCGCTGCGTCAGCTAGGCAGGCACATCGGCGCGCAATCAGGAGCCTCGCGTGACCGCGCCAGCAGACCGCCGCATCGTCCTCAACAAAAACAAGGTTTTGACTCTCGACGAGATCGCCGCTTCGGCCGCGGGCGGCGTGCGCTACGAACTCGCGCCCGAGGCGGCTGCATACATGGCCGCGCTGCGCGCCAAGGCTGAGGCGGCGCTGGAAGCGGACCCATCGCGGCGCGTCTACGGACTCAACACCGGCTTCGGCAGCAACTTCCGCGACTATGTCAGTCCGGAACGGCTGCGCGCGTTGCAACGTAACTTGATCCTTTCGCATTGCGTCGGCGTGGGTCCGCTGGCGCCGCGCGAAGTGGTGCGCGCGACCATGCTGTTGCGCGCGCGGTCACTGGCGCAGGGGCAAAGCGTGGTGCGGCCGGTCGTGGTGGAGACGCTGCTGCAATTATTGAACAACGACATTGTCCCGGCGGTGCCGCAGAACGGTAGCGTGTCGGCAAGCGGCGATCTGGCGCCGCTCTCGCATGTCGCCGCGGTTGTCATCGGCGAAGGCGCCATTCTGCTCGACGCCAAAGGCAGGGTTGCGTTCGGCGCCGAGAGCGTGCCGACCGCGCGCTATTTGAGCGAAGCGGCCAAGCACGGCCTGCCGGACTTCACGCCGTTGGTGCTGGAGATGAAGGAGGGGTTGGCGCTCAACAATGGCTGCCAATACTCGGCGGCCTGGGGCATCCTTTCCACGATCCGCATGCGCGCTCTGATGGCTACGGCGGCGCTAGCAACCGCGCTTGGTGTGCAAGCCATGGTCGGCATGGGCAGGCCGTTCCGCGCGGATATGCAGGCGCTGAGGCCGCATCCGGGGCAAACGACGGTGGCGGCCTGGGTGTGGGACATGCTCGATGGCTACATGTTTCGCAACGCCAGCGCTGACGATCGCGTGGCATTCGATGGCGAGTTTCAGGATCCGTACAATTTGCGTTGTGCCTCGCAGATTTTGGGTCCGTGCGAGGAATTGGTTGAGCGCGCGGAAACGACGCTGGCGTGCGAGGCCAATAGCGTCACCGACAATCCGATCGATCTGAACACCAGCGCTGACGGCTACCAGATCGATCAGATCACATCTGGCGGCCATTTTCACGGTATGAGCGTTGCGGTCGATACCTACGGTCTGCTGCAAGCGGCGGGCATCATGGCGCGGCTCTCGAACATGCGTTGTCAGCGTTATGTCGACGCGCGCCGTAACAAGGGGCTCGGTCCGCAAGTGCGTGGTGAAGCGCCAGATCCGACAGAGTCGGGATTGCTGATGGCGGAGTACACGACAGCTGGGCTGTGCAACCAGATCTGGGGCTTGGCGATGCCCTCGCACCTGATGTCGATTTCGACTGATAGTGGCCAGGAGGATCACGTCAGCATGGCGGCCAACGTAGCGATGCGCGCC
This sequence comes from Terricaulis sp., assembly GCA_047601265.1. Classification (GTDB taxonomy): domain Bacteria; phylum Pseudomonadota; class Alphaproteobacteria; order Caulobacterales; family Aquidulcibacteraceae; genus Vitreimonas. The sequence goes on along the minus strand of JASGJR010000001.1, from coordinate 1,362,237 downwards.
TACGAAGCGGCGGAACGGTTGGCGGAGGTGCTGGCGATCGAGCTTTCCTACGCTTCGCAGGCCCTGCTGGTGCGCGCGGCCAATGATGGTTTGGTGACGCGGGTGCTCGATTCAAACCTCGGTGGCGTGACGCCGCCGGCGACACAGGCGGAGTGGGGCGGACGGCGGCGCAGCGTCGGGTTTGAGAAGACCTGGCGGCTTTCCATGAGCGCCGCTGAAGTGGCGCCCTCCAAGCTGACTGCGCCGGCGATCGCGGCGATCCGGCAGACCATGCCGCCGCTCGATGGCGACCGTGAACTCTCGTGGGATTTCATGGCGCTCGCCAAGCGGGTGTTGGCGGGCGAGATCGCAGCAGCCACCGGTTACGCGTTTCCGCGACATTGAGGCGGGCAGATTTCGATACGCCGCCAGCTTCTGCTACGATCATTCTGAGATTTCCATGACCGACAAAACCTCCAACCGCGTCGCCGCCGAGAAACCGCGCGGCCTCATCGACCGCTTCGGCGACATCGCCGCCACCGAGCAGCGCATCGTCAGCGCCGCTGGCCAAGTCTACGAACAATGGGGCTTCGAGCGTCTCGACACGCCGGCGTTTGAGTACACCGAGGCGTTGGGCAAATTTCTACCGGATCTCGACCGGCCGAACGAAGGTGTGTTTTCATTCCAAGACGACGAGCGCTGGCTTTCATTGCGCTACGATCTGACTGCGCCATTGGCGCGCTTTGCAGCGGAGCATTTCGAGCAACTGCCGAAGCCGTATCGCCGTTGGGCGGCGGGGCCGGTGTGGCGCAACGAGAAACCCGGCCCGGGACGTTTCCGCGAATTCTGGCAATGCGACGCCGACACGATCGGCAGCGCCTCGCCCGCGGCGGATGCCGAGATGATCGCGATGGCGTGTGCGGCGCTTGAGGCAGTCGGACTGAAGAAGCGCGAGTATCAGCTGAAGGTTTCATCGCGGCGCTTGCTCGACGCTGTGCTCGACAAGGTGGGCGCCACTGAACCGGCGACGCGGCTCACCGTGTTGCGCGCCATCGACAAGTTCGACCGCTTGGGCGCGCAAGGCGTGCTGTTGCTGTTGGGGCCGGGACGCAAGGACGAGTCCGGGGACTTCACCAAGGGCGCTGGGCTTTCGGAGGAGAACGCCAAGCAGGTGCTTGGATTCATCGGCGCCGCCGCGAAGGAGACACGCGCCGAAACGCTCGCGCGTCTCACCGGCCTGCTCGGCGCGGACTCGCCCGGTGTGGTGGAATTGAAAGAGATCGATGCGGCGCTCGCGGCTATGGGTGTGGGCGAGGATCAAGCGGTGTTCGATACCTCGATCGTGCGCGGGCTTGAGTACTACACCGGCGCGGTGTTCGAGGCGCAGTTCATCAATGCGAGCGGCGTGAGCTTCGGCTCGATCGGCGGCGGCGGTCGGTATGATGGCTTGGTCTCGCGCTTCAGGGGCGAGCCTGTGCCGGCGACAGGGTTCTCCATCGGCGTTTCGCGGCTGGCGGCGACGCTGCAAGCGCGTGGCGAAGGCGCGGCGGTGCGCGGCCCGGTTGTGGTGCTGGCGATGGACCGCGCACGCATGGGCGACTATCTCGCGCTGGCGCGCGACCTGCGCGCCGCTGGCATCCGCGCGGAGGTTTACCTTGGGAGTTCCGGCATGAAAGCGCAGATGAAGTACGCCGATAAGCGCGGTGCGCCGGTTGCGGTGATCCAAGGCGGCGACGAACTTGCGAAGGGCACGGTCACGCTCAAAGACCTGCGCTTGGGCGCGGAGGTTGCAACCAGCTTGGGCGAAGATCGCGAAGCGTACACGAAGTCGCGTGAGCAAGTGCAGCAGGAGGTGCCTGTCGCCGAAATGGCGACAGCCGTCGCCAAGATGCTCGCCCGCACATAGCTGCCCCTTGATTTTGGCGCGAAGGCGCCTAACGCTCCGCCTCGACTGACTCCGCCGCGTCGCGGACGGTCGCGTTTCGGGGAGGAGACGCTCATCGACGCATGACGGCCGTGCTGGCGACAGCGCGGCCGTCTTCGTTTGTCAGCGCTTAGTCAACATACTCAAGGGCGCAGCAAGCGTTCGTAGAAGCCGCCGAAGGAGCGGTCCGGCGCGATGAGGTGCGTCTCGATAATCCAGTAGCGTTTGCGTCCGAAGGCGTCGGGATCGCTAAGGCGCGTCGGATTGGCGGCGTTGATACGCTGATGGTCGCGCTCGCCGGGCCAGGTGGCGTGCGGAAATTCGCCGATGGTGTGACCGGCGATCTTGCCGCCGAAGATGTAGCCGCGCGCTTCGGCGGCGTTGCACGCGAACGCGTAGAGTTCGGCGCCGGTGATGTCGGGCGTAACGTTGGCGTGTGCGCTGGTTTCCTTGAACACAGCTGGAAGCGCTGACACTAGTTTTGCGCGCGCCGCATCTTTGCCGACGACATAGGTCTGGCCGATGTCGGCTTCCCATTCGCCGAACACCGGGCCGAGATCGAGATAGACGGTGTCGTTGTCAGCGATGACGCGTTCGTCCGGCGTGTCTGAGAATACGCAGAGCGTATTGACGCCGGCGCGCACCAAACGTTTGTGCCAGTGACGTTCGACGCCGAAGTCGCGGGCGGCGAGGGTGGCAATGTCGCGGTCGACGTCACCTTCGCTGCGTTTGGGCGCCACGAAGCCGGCGGCCTCGATAGCGGCGAGCATTTCCAGCGCGCGCTCTTCGGCGGCGATCAGGCGGGCGAGGCGCGCGGGTTCGTCTGCGGAGGTCATGCGTCTCAGTTTGCTTCACAAAACGAAACCGCTCCAGCCTGGAGGCTGGAGCGGCAGGATCAAAGGTTCAAGCTTGCGTTAGTGGAAGTCGGAGAGACGCACGCTCCATTGGATTGGATCGTCGCGGTTGGAGTCGTTCCACGAAACCGCTTCGCCTTGCGCGACGTTGGTGCGGAAGGGGGCGTGACCATCGAGGTGAACGCCGAAGCCTTCAAGATAGTGGTCCGAGTTCATGAAGCTCAGCGTGAAGCTTTGAATGACGTGCGGGCCGGGCGGCAGACGTCCGCTCACCTCCGTCAGCGCGCGTCCACCGCTGGAAACCAAGCGCGTGTTCGCAAGGTGCGTGTTCGGCACCCATAGATACGCGATGCGCACAGCGTAGGGCCGCGCGTTGTTGCTGGACACGCTGACGCGTGGCGGCGCGGCGGCGGGCGCCGATGGATCGATGTGCACCGGCGTTATCGGGTGATTGCGCAGAATCTGCGCGGTGACTGCCGGATTGATCGCGATGAAGGAGGATTGTTCGGCCGGCACGGTTTGCACGTCAGGCACGCCAACGGTGAGCGGCCGCCCGCCAATGGTCAGCAGCGAACGCGTCAGCCCGGTGCCCGAGAGGTTTGCGTTGGGAGACACGTAACCCGGCAGGCCGATCGCGAACCCTGCCGCGATCACGGGGCCGAGCCGGCTGAAGTCCACGCCCTGGTCGTCGAGAAACACAGTGCGGATGGTGTGGTTGGCCGTGTCGAGCGTGATGCCAATGGTGCGGATGTTGTTGTCGCTGCCGTCGGAGCGTTTGAATTCAAATCCCGAGAGCACGAGCGTGGTGTTGGGCGGACCGGCCGGGATTGGAATGTCGGTGACGCCGCGCGCCACCGCGCTCACGACGCCGCCTTGCGCTTCGGGCACACGTAGCCAACGGCCTTCGACAAACCATGGATCTTCGCCGCCTACGTCTTCGTAAGCGCCTTCGAACGTCTCGCCGTTCGGCATAATTTCGATGTGCCGAATCTTGTGGTCGCCGTTGTAGAAGCCGAAGCGAAACGCTTGCATCGCCGGCGCGCGGCCGATCGGACAGCCTGTTGCGACTTGCGCTACGCCTGCGCTCTGTTGGCCGCCGAACAGGCACGTTTGATCAACCGGCGCCGGCGCCGGTTGAGCGCTTGCAGTCATGATGCCGAGGGCCGCCAGGCCCAACGAGGCAAAAGTCAAATTGCGGAACGGCTTCATAAAGCCACCTCCCTTGTGTTGCCCTCTGATGCAAAAGGTAGCAGCGCGCCAGTTTGGCGCAATCGCTGCGGCGTGACACCGGTCACTGCGCGCTCTTTTTGCGAGCGCGTCGTGCGTCGGACTTGACCGCCAATTTCGAATGAGAAGATTGACTCTCTAACATATGTAAGTAATTTCTTACACATGAAATCGCCTACCACAACGAGGGGCGACCGGCTCTTGGCGACCTTGGCCGCCCTGGCCAATCCGCACCGTATGCGCGTCATTGCCGCGCTTGTGCGCGGCGGTCGCAATTATGTGAGCCAGCTCGCGCGCGAGATCGGCATCAGCCGGCCCTTGCTGCATCTGCATCTGCAAAAGCTCGAGGAGGTGGGTTTGGTGACCAGCAAGCTTGAACTTTCCGAGGACGGGAAGGCGCACAATTATTTCGAAGTCACCGAATTCGCTTTTCAGCTTACACCTGCCGCGATCGCCGCCGCAGCCAAAACACTCACCTCAAAATCCGAGACGTAGGAGGATCACAATGACTGCAGTCTTCTATTTGCTGACGCTGGTGTTGCCTCTGGCAACGATCCTGATCGTCTTCGCCATGCGCTATTACGCGGTGGTTCAGCAGGCGAAAGCGCAACTGGTCAGTGGCGAGGCTTATCGCCAACTCGCGGAGAGCGCTTCCGCGGCGCAGTCGCAGATCGCGACGAGCTTGGCGGCGATGGAGGCCAACTTGTCGGATGTGCGCACGCGCATGGCCGCCGTCGAAGTCATTCTGAAGGCAGTTGAGTAAGGCGGCGCCAACCGCGCCGCGATTAGTGCAAATCCTGGGAGGATGAGATGCGCGACACAAAGGAACAGTTGTCAGTGCTCTGGATTTTCGCGCTGCTGAATTACCTGTACGCCGACGTTATCGCGCTGTTCGACATCGTCGGATCGGAAAAGCACTTTCAGGCTCTCCCGTAATGGGGGCTCATGGGATCGACCGTTCTGATGGAAATACCCATCGCCATGATTGTGGCCTGCCGGCTGCTTCCTTTCCGAGTGAACCGGCCCGCGAACATTATCGCCGCCAGCGTTTTGACGCTGATAAACGGTTTCCTGACTTTCGTGCCGCCTCTGCTCGGATGGGGCAAGCCGCCCGCGCTCGACGAGTACTTGTTCTTCGCAACGATCGAAACCGTGTGCACGCTGGTGATTTTTTGGCAGGCAGCGACGTGGTCGGAGGCTGCAGACCGTCCCGATCCAGTCGGGAAACCGGCATAGGGCTCTAACCAGGGCGGGCCGGCGAGGGGCGCCGGCGGTCCATAACAAAAACGGCGGAGCTTGCGCTCCGCCGTTTCGTTTGAGTTGACGTCTGCGCGCCGGACTCAGAAATCCATGTCGCCCATGCCGCCCATACCACCCATGCCGCCGCCAGGAGCGCCGCCGGAAGCGGGCTTCTTCGGGGCTTCGGCGATCGAGGCTTCCGTGGTGATGATCAGGCCAGCGACCGAGGCTGCGTCTTGCAGCGCCGTGCGCACGACCTTCACCGGATCGATGATGCCGGCTTTCACCAGATCGACGTACTCTTCCGACTGGGCGTTGAAGCCGTAATTGTCGTCCTTGTTGTCGCGCAGCTTGCCGACCACGATCGAGCCTTCAACGCCGGCGTTTTCCACGATCTGACGGATCGGGGCTTCCAGCGCCTTCTTGACGATGGTGATGCCGACGTTCTGGTCTTCGTTGTCGCCCTTCACGCTGAGCTTGAAGGCCGAGCGCAGGAGTGCCGTGCCGCCGCCGGGGACGATGCCTTCTTCCACCGCAGCGCGGGTGGCGTTCAGCGCGTCATCAACGCGGTCCTTGCGTTCCTTCACTTCGACTTCCGTCGCACCGCCAACCTTGATCACCGCAACGCCGCCGGCGAGCTTCGCCAGGCGCTCTTGCAGCTTCTCGCGGTCGTAGTCGGACGTGGTGTCTTCGATTTGCGCACGGATTTGGCTGATGCGGCCTTCGATGTCCTTCTTGGAGCCGGCGCCGTCGACCACCGTGGTGTCGTCCTTCTTCACCACGACCTTCTTGGCCTTGCCGAGCATGTCGAGAGTGACGTTCTCAAGCTTGATGCCGAGGTCTTCGCTGATGACTTGGCCGCCCGTGAGGATGGCGATGTCTTCCAGCATCGCTTTGCGGCGGTCGCCGAAGCCCGGCGCTTTCACCGCAGCAACCTTGAGGCCGCCGCGCAGCTTGTTGACGACGAGCGTGGCGAGGGCTTCGCCTTCGACGTCTTCAGCGATGATCAGCAGCGGGCGCTGCGATTGAACGACAGCTTCCAGGATCGGCAGCATTGGCTGCAGGCTGGAGAGCTTCTTTTCGAACAGCAGGATCGCCGGATCGTCGAGCGTGGCATCCATCTTGTCGGCGTTGGTGATGAAGTACGGCGACAGGTAGCCGCGATCGAACTGCATGCCTTCGACGACATCGAGTTCGGTTTCGAGCGACTTGGCTTCTTCAACCGTGATGACGCCTTCGTTGCCGACCTTGGCCATCGCGTCGGCCAGGAACTTGCCGATGTCGGTGTCGCCGTTGGCGGAGATGGTGCCGACTTGGGCGATCTCTTCCGAGCCGCCGACTTTCTTGGCGCGCTTCTTCAGGTCTTCGACGACGGCTGCGACGGCCTTGTCGATGCCGCGGCGCAGATCCATCGGGTTGCGGCCCGAAGCAACCGCCTTCATGCCTTCGCGAACGATTGCTTGAGCGAGCACGGTTGCAGTGGTGGTGCCGTCGCCGGCTTCGTCGTTGGTCTTCGACGCAACTTCACGAATGAGCTGGGCGCCCATGTTCATGAACTTGTCTTCGAGTTCGATTTCCTTGGCGACGGTGACGCCGTCCTTGGTGGTGCGCGGGGCGCCGAATGACTTTTCGATGACAACGTTGCGGCCTTTTGGGCCGAGCGTGACCTTCACCGCGTTGGCGAGAATGTCGACGCCAGCGAGCATGCGCTCGCGCGCGTCGGCGCCGAAATTGACTACTTTAGCAGCCATGTTGATTGAACCTCTGTGCTTGATTGTTCAGGGGAGGAAGGCGCTGGCCGCTTAGGCCGCTTCCTTCTTCGACTTCTTGGTTTCGAGAACGCCCATGATGTCGGACTCCTTCATGATCAGGAGTTCTTCGCCATCAATCTTCACTTCCGTGCCCGACCATTTGCCGAACAGGATGCGGTCGCCGACTTTCACGTCGAGCGCGACGCGTTCGCCGTCTTCGTCACGGGCGCCCGGGCCCACGGCGATGACTTCGCCTTCTTGCGGCTTCTCTTGGGCCGTCTCCGGGATGATGATCCCGCCCTTGGTCTTTTCTTCTTCCTTGACGCGCTTCACGACGACGCGGTCGTGCAGGGGACGAAAACTCGCCACTGGTAATCTCCCTCGTTGAAATAACTCTGTTTTTTAATCAAGAAACCGGACGGCGAAGGCGCTAGCACTCGCCGGGCCCGGTTGCTAACGGGCAAATAGGGGCGGGCGAAAGCGGCGTCAACACCTTGCGCCATCGGGAGAGGCGGGAGAGCGTCCGGACGGGCTGGGAATTGGGAGCTGAGACATGCGGATCGGCGCGATTTGGGGCGCGGTTTGGGCCGTATTGGCGCTGCTGACCGCGCCGCTGGCTTTGGCTCAAGCCGAAGCGCCGGACCACGAGGCGCGTCTGGTGCTCGCCCGGCAGATCATCGCGCTGCGTTCCGAGGAGAGCGAGATGACGCTCTTTCAGGCCAAGCTTCCGTATTTTTTGGCATCGATCGCGGCGGCGACGCATCTCACAGATGCGGAGCGCACGGCCCTGCCGGGATTAGTAGAGCATGCTTATCGCGCAGCCATGGCGCCGGCGCGCGAGCAGAGCGCGGTGGTTTACGCCAACACGTTCACAGCGGACCAGTTGCAGCAAGTGTTGAACTTCTACCAGTCCGACGCCGGCAAAGCGTTTCTCGCGCACCAGCAGGAACTCACGACGGCCAGTATTTCACTGCAGCGCCTTGTCGATGCGGCGGTGATCTCGTCTGTCGTGCATGGGCTGGACGATCAGCGGCGGGCTGCGCCGCAGTAGATTGCTGGCGCCGAATGAGGCGCTGCCGCGTTGAGCGGCATGGGCCATCCGAATGAACCTGAACCCGACACGCCGAAACCGCCGCCGATCGACACGCCGCCGGGCGAGGAGAATGGCGAGCTCGCGCCACCGCCGCCGCCGGTCGAAGCGCTGCATCCGTTGCGGCGCGTGGGCTTGATTCACTAGCGCAAACAAAAACGGGAACGGGACCGCATTGCTGCGGCCCCGTGCCTGCGTCCGAAGACGTTGGCGTTTAGTAGTACATCAACGCGTCGAGGATGATGCCGGTGCTGATGGCGATCAGCAGGATGTCGCCTTCATAGTACACGTAGCGGCAGCCATACGGTGCAGGCGGCAGCTCGTAGTAGAGGTCATACGGCACCGGTTCCCAGTACAGGTAGGACGGCCACAGGTAGCCTACGCGCCACGGGCGGTACGGGCGGTTCCAGCCGCCGTACGACCACCAAAAATAGTTGCGGTGATAGTAGCTGCCGACGATGTGCGCGTAGCCGTTGTCGAAGTAGCCACCGCGCGGCACCCGGCGCCAATCGGTGTAGCGCGGATGATCGAAATCGCGGTGCGTGCTGCGATAGCGGTCATAGCGGTGATCGTCGCGGCGATGATCGCCGTCACCGTGGTTCCAATCGTTGCCGGCGTAACGGCGGTTGTCGTCATTGCGATTCCAGTCGCCGCCGCCGCGATTGTTGTCGCGGCTCCAATCGCGGCCGTTGTTGTCGCCACGGCGGAAGTTGTCATCGCCGCCACGGCGGACGTGATCGTCACGGCCGTTGTCGTCACGGCCCTGCCATTGGTTTTGGCCGAAGTTCTGGGTGGTGTTGCCCTGCCATTGACCACGACGGCCATCGTCTCCGCCGCGGCGGAACGTGTTGTTGTCGTCGCGATGGAATTGTTGCTGGGCTTGTTGTTGCTGCTGAAATTGCTGTTGGCGCTGTTGCTGGATGACGCGCGCATTGTCGTCTTCACCACGCCCGCGCCACTGCCCGCCGCCACCGCCGTGGCCACGGAAATTGTCTTCGCCTTGCTGCTGAAAGCGCGGTTGTTGTTCGACCTGACGCGGCGCATCGTTCGAATGATCCTGGCCGCGCCATTGCTGTTGGCCGCCATTGTTGTTGCTGCCGCGGCGACGGTTGTTGTCGCTGCTATTGTCGTCACCGCCACGGTGCCAACCGCCGCGGTCGCCGTCGCCGTGGTCGCCGCGGTGCTGTGCGTATGCGGCGGGAGCCGCAAGCGCCGTCGCGCCCAGCGCAGCAACGGCTGCAATGAGTATCTTTTTCATTCCAAAGGCTCCCGAGTGCGCAAACGCACACCCTCGCGAGGCTACTTTGTTGAGCTGTGGCTGAACGGTGGCTGAATCAACCCGTTCAGCGTGGCATTGCGCCATTCAGAAAGAACTTTACCGCCTGCGCGACGTATTGCTCGATCTCGGCGTCGGTCAGTCTGTAGCTCTCGTCCGACATCGCCCGGTAGTGGTGCTTGCTGCGCACGACTTCGAGGAAGTAGGGCGCGACCGCTTCGGGTTCAGGGATTTTGCCGTTCTTTTTCAGGTAGTCCGCCACCGTGCCGCGAACCTTCTCCGAGCCCGTCGAAATGTAGCGCTGCAGCAGCTGCGGGAACTTGCGGCCCTCGCCGACCATGATGCGGAAGAAGGCCAAGTTATCCTTGGCGAGCAGGGCATGCAGGTAGCGATCTCCCATAGCCTGGAGGCCTTGCTCAAGCGGAAGGTGGTCGACGCATTCCGGCGTGATGGCGCGCACAAACCGGTCATTCTGATCCTGGGCGACGGCGAGGAAGAGCCCTTCCTTGTTTCCAAACTGGGCATAGAGCGTGGCCAGCGAACCGCCGGCGCGGCGCACCACGTCGTTGACGCTGGCTTCCTCGTAGCCTTGCTCAAGAAACACTTCGCGGGCGGCCTGCAGGAACGCCTGGCGGCGGGCGACGCCACGGTCGACGTGGCGGCCATCATCCTCGACAGTGTCGTGCGCGTGTTGATCGTGCACCGGCTTACCTCCATCCGTAAGGCACGATACGCCTCACAAAACGACACGCAAGCAAAGGTGGCCGCCCTAGTCCGTTTGGCCTAGTCGCTGAAATTATATAGCAAAAAGCTGTGGGTTTAAGCTGCGGTGAGCGCCTGCTTGATGGCTTCAAGCATGGTTGGGCCGAGCGGCGCGTCCTTGGGTGAGAAGGTTTCCACCAACGCGCCGTCCTTGCCGATCAGATATTTGGTGAAGTTCCAACGCGGCAGGGCGGTGTCGCCCAGTTGGTCGGCGATCCACTGATAGAAGGGATGGCGCTTGGCGGGGGACACGATCTCGACCTTGCCGGTCATCGGGAAGGTGACGTGGTAGGAGGTGTCGCAGAACTCGCGGATTTCCTGATCGGAACCGCTTTCCTGGTGACCGAAATCGTTGCAAGGCACGCCGATAATGACGAGTCCCTTGCCGATCTTGGCCTCGTAGAGCGCTTCCAAGTCGCGGTACTGCGGCGTCATCCCACAGGCGCTGGCGACGTTGACGACGAGAACGGCCTTGCCTGCATAGTCGGCGAGATTGATCTCGCCGGGTTCGCCAAGTTTGGCGAACTTGAAATCGTGAGCGGTTGTCATTGGTCCGGTAAATGGCGTTTCTGGCCGTGAGGCGGGCGGTTTAGACCCGGTCCGGCGTCGGAGCAATGTATGTGGCGTCGCGGTCATGGCCCTGCTAGGAGCAAAACGCATGCAGGCGCCAGAGCGTTTCCAGATACCGGCTTCACGAATTTGAAACCCGGCCCGCGTGGAGCGAAGGCTCCGCGGGACCGGGATCGCATCACGCCTCTGTATTCTTTTCGCTCCGATGGAGATTTCGGCCGTGGCCGATGACACCGCCAATTCTGGTCGCGATTACCGCGAGACTTTGTTTTTGCCGGAACTGCCCGGCGACCCATTCCCCATGCGCGCGGGTTTGCCGAAGCGCGAGCCGGAGCGGGTTCAATATTGGCAGGACATCGGGCTCTATCATTTGCTGCGCAAGGACGCCGAGAAGCGGCCGAAATTCGTGCTCCACGACGGGCCGCCTTACGCCAATGGCGCGATCCATATCGGGCACGCTGAGAACAAGATACTGAAGGATCTGGTCGTGCGTTCGAAGCAGATGACCGGCTTTGATTGCGATTATGTGCCGGGTTGGGACTGTCACGGCCTGCCGATCGAGTGGAAGGTCGAAGAGGATTTCCGCAAAGCCGGGCGCAAGAAGCAGGACGTGCCGGCGGTGGAATTCCGTAAAGCGTGCCGCGCCTACGCCGACAAATGGATCCCGCTGCAGCGCGAGGAATTCATCCGCCTCGGCATCGAAGGGGATTGGGATCATTACTACACGACGATGAGCTTCCCAGCTGAAGCCGCGATCGCGCGCGAGTTTCTGCGCGTGGTGCGGACGGGGCTGGTGTATCGCGGCTCGAAGCCGGTGATGTGGAGTCCGGTGGAGCGGACTTCGCTAGCCGAAGCGGAAGTGGAGTATCAGGAGAAAACGTCACCGACGATCTGGGTGAAGTTTCCGGTGGTAGCACACCAAACCAACGGCAAAGTCGACCGGGCTACTGCGGACGCGCAGAACGGTCCGAAGATTGTGATTTGGACGACCACGCCCTGGACCATCCCTGGTAATCGCGCCATCTCGTACTCGCCGACCATCCAATACGGCGTGTATCGCGTCGACAGCATCGAAGAAGGTTTGCCGTTCGCGCCCTGGGTGCGTGTCGGCGAGCAGATCATCGTTGCCGACAAACTCGCTGAAGACGTGATGCGCGCCGCGAAAGCTGCGGCATGGAGTCGTGTAAGCGATTCCGATCCATCCGGAATGATCTGTTGGCATCCGTTTCACGGCCAAGGATATGATTTCGACGTGCCGCTGCTCGCCGGTGATCACGTCACTGACGATGCTGGTACAGGCTTCGTGCACACGGCGCCGAGCCATGGCGCGGACGACTTCATCATCTGGACCAAACACTTTGGCCAAGAAGGCATCCCGTTCACGGTTGATTCTGAAGGTAAGCTGACGAATGAAGCGCCGGGCTTTGAAGGGCTGGAGATCATTCAGCTAGAGGGCAAGAACGTCGGCAAGGACGGACCCGCGAACAAAGCAGTGATCGATAAGCTGATCGAGGTCGGTGCGCTTCTCGCGCGAGGGCAGTTGAAGCACTCGTATCCGCACTCGTGGCGCTCGCATGCGCCGCTGATCTTTCGCAACACGCCGCAATGGTTCATTGCGCTGGACAAGCCGTACAAAGAAGGCAGCGGCAAAACCCTGCGCCAAGTCGCGCTCGCGGAAATCGAACGCGTCGACTGGGGTCAGCAGCGCATCAGCGACGAGCGCGACCAGAACCGCATCAAAGGCATGATCGAAGATCGCCCCGATTGGCTGATCTCGCGTCAGCGCAATTGGGGTGTGCCGCTGCCGATCTTTGTGTCGAAGGCGGATGCTTCGGTGCTGCAAGATGACGAAGTCGATGCGCGCATTCTCGATGCGATGCGTGCGCGTGGCGCGGATGTCTGGTGGGAAACGCCGGCGCAGGAATTCCTCGGCAACAAGTACAAGGCCGAGGATTACGACAAGATCGAAGATATCCTGGATGTGTGGTTCGATTCAGGTTCGACGCATGCCTTCGTGTTGGGTGACCGCGAGTCGCCGACGCGAGACTCGTTCAAGAACGCGCATGTGCTTTATCTCGAAGGCTCGGACCAGCATCGCGGCTGGTTTCACTCATCGCTTCTGGAAAGCTGCGCCACACGTGGGCGCGCGCCGTACGATGAAGTCATCACCTATGGCTTCACCGTCGCGGAAGACGGGCGGAAGATGTCGAAGTCGCTTGGCAATGGCGTGGAGCCGCAGGAGGTCGAGAAGCAATACGGCATCGAGCCGTTCCGCCTGCTGATCGCGGCGGCGGACTATCGCGATGAGCTGCGGCTCGGACCGACGATCCTGTCGCAAGCAACCGAGATGTATCGGAAACTCCGCAATACGACGCGCTATCTGCTCGGTGCGCTGAAGGGCTTCGACGAGAGCGAACGTTTTCTTCCCCCGTTTACGGGGGAAGTGGATCGCGCGAAGCGCGAGACGTTGGGGGCGGCTGCCCCCTCAGTCGGCTCCGCCGACAGCTCCCCCGTAAACGGGGGAGCAAAACTCCCATTGTTGGAGCGCTGGGTGCTGCATCGCTTGTTCGAACTCGATGGCGTCGTGCGCCGCGCGTACGCGACTTATCAGTATCGCGACGCTCTCTCGGCCATCGTCGAGTTCTGCAATGTCGAGCTTTCTGCGTTCTATCTCGATGTTCGCAAGGATGCGCTTTATTGCGATGCGCCGAGTTCGTTGCGGCGGCGTGCATGCCGCAGCGCTATCGACGAAGTGTTCTCGCGGCTGACCGCGTGGCTTGCGCCGATCCTGCCGTTCACGATGGAAGAGGCGTGGCTGACGCGCTTCCCGGATCAGAAGTCGGTGCACTTGCGCCAATTCCCGCAGACGCCAGCGGCGTGGGAAGATGCGTTCGCAGGTGAGGAAGTCGCGCGGCTGCGGGAGGCGCGCAGTGTCGTTACCGGCGCGTTGGAAGTGGCGCGGCGCGATAAGCAGATCGGCTCATCGTTGGAAGCAGCGCCACGTGTGTTCGTGGAAGACGAAGGCTTGCGCGCCTCATTGCAGAACGTCGACTTCGCCGAGCTCTGCATCACCAGCAGCATTCATATCGAAGCGGCCGCGGGGCCAGAGACCGCGTTCCGGTTGCCGAATGTGGCCGGTGTTGCGGTGGTGGTCGAAAAAGCGCCCGGCGTGAAATGCGCGCGGTCGTGGAAGTACTTCGATCCCAAGACTGCTGATCCGCAATTCCCGGATATCACTGCGCGCGACGCGGAAGCGGTGCGCGCGTGGGATAAGGCACGGGCTTAGCGCGCCATCGCGGAGATGCAGACGCCGGGGCCGGTGAGCGCGTGGCGGCCAACGCAATAGGCGCGCTCGCTGGAGTCGACCGAGACGGAGAGGCATTGCCGCAGTTCGAGTTGGTTCATGGCCATGCAGTGCGTGGTGATGGGATCGTTCAGCAGCGCGTTGACCTGCGTGCGATCGTTGTCCGCATTGGCGACGATCAGCGCGCCGAGTGTCAGCATGCGGTCCGTCACCGGCGTGTAGCGGGGGCGTTCGTGACTGCCGAGCGCGCCGCTCGGACGTTCGTCATGCCCAAAGAGCGAGTCCCAGAAGCTACGGCCGCCGAGCGCGGATGCGTCGTGCGTGGGCTCGCCGCCGAGCGCGCCGATGTGAAGCCGCGACAGCATGGCAGGCGTCAGCCGCGCATTGGGAATGTCGACGCGCAACACCGATGACACCATTTGCACGCGCGAGGCGCTGCGTGCGAAACGGTCGTAACGGTCGCCAGCGGCGCTGGCGCGCGCGCCGTCCGCATTGGCGGCGTCGAGGATGAGCTGAATGGCTTGCGCGCTGCCGTTTTGTTGGCGGGTGTTGCGCGGATCGGCTTGCAGATCACGCAGAAAATCGGCGCGATCGCTGTGCAGGCTGCGCTGAACGCCTGCGGCAAAGGCCGGAGACTGTGCTGCCGTCAGGGCGCCATAGGCGATCCAACCGCGCGCGACGCGCGCAGGATCGTGGCGCGACAGACGCGTGAGCGCGGCGTCGACAGTGCGCCCGCTTTCGACGTGGAGATCGATCAACGCGCTCACGTCGTTCTGATAAAGTGCGTAGGCATCGATCGCATCGTGCACCGGATCGGCTAACGCTATCGGGCACAGCAACGCGAACGGCGCCAAGCCGGCAATCAGTGTTCGCATGCGGGAAGGATGCGGCGAGTCCGGTTAAGGCGCCGACCATCGAGCGCAGTTAAATCGCATCCACCTTAATGCGCGCTAACCCTGAGCCTCAGAACGACAAGCACGCTGCGACGCCGCGCAAACCGTGACGCGCAAGGCAGGCGGCGTCTTCGTCGGGTGTGTGAGAGACAGACGCGCATTGGCGGAATTCCAACTGCTGCACGTGCAGGCAATCGCGCGAGGAGGCGTCGTCGAGAAGCGCGTCGATGCGCGCGTTGGATTGCGTTGTTGCGCCGACGATGGAAAGGCCGGCGAGCGTGAGCACACGGTCAGTGAAGGCCTGACGGTCCGCGCGTGCGTGCATGGGTGTTGCGTTGACGGGCGCCAATCCAGCGAGTGTATCCCAGAAATGCGCGCTGCCAAACGCGGTCGCATCGGTGAGCGGGGCGGCGGCTGGTGCAACGTGCAAACGGGCGGCGATGGCCGTCGGCAGCGCTGGTGGATTGGTTATGCGCAGCCGTTGATCGCGGTCAGCGCGATGGGCGTCGTCGGGCGACGCGAAGGGTGCATTGAGCTGGAGCTGATCCGACAGGCGATCGTAGCGGTCAGCCGCCGCAGTGAGCCGCGCGGCGTCGGCGGACATGGTGGCGAGCACCATGCCGATGGCTTCTGCCGAACCCCCGGGACGCCGCCGCGCGTACGTGGCGTCGCGCATGAGCTGACGCAGGACTGGGGCGCGGCCGGCGGCGCGCACGCGCGCTTGCACGCCGCGCACGAAGGTTGGCGATTGCGTGGCCGCGAGTGCCGCGTAAGCGATCCAGCCGCGGCTGAGATCGGCTGGATCGTGACGAGCCGCGCTGGTGAGCACGCCGTCCATGGTGTCGGCGTCGCTCACCTGGGCTGCGGTGATGGCGCTAATGTCGGTCTCGAACGATGCGTAGGCCTCGGCGGCGCGCTCAAGCGGATCGGTTGGCTCCGCCGAAGCCGTGGCGGAAATGGCAAGCGTCAAAACGAAGCAGACGAGGGAAGGGCGCATCGCCCTGATGATGGCGCGGTGCGGCTGGTTCGCCCAGGGGCGCTCGAAGCAGCCGCTTGAACCGGCTCGAGCCCACGGCCATAAGCGCAACCCATGTTGCGCTTCGGTCTGACCCTCGCGGCGGTCGTCATCATTGTTGACCAGATCGCCAAATACCTGGTGCTCGGACCGGGCCATTTCAGTCCGCCGGGGTGTCTCGAGGCGGGTTACAATTGCCGCTTCATCCCGATCTCGCCGGTCTTCAATCTGCAGATGGTCTGGAACAAGGGTGTCAGCTTCGGTCTGCTGAAGGCGAGCGCCGACACGGCACGGTGGGGGCTGGTGGCGCTTTCGCTGCTCATTTCGGGGGTTTTCGCGAGTTGGTTGCGCACGGCGGACCGGCGGCTGACGGCGGTGGCGTTGGGCTTGGTGATCGGCGGCGCGCTCGGAAACGTCATCGACCGCATTCGTTTCGGCGCCGTGGTGGATTTCTTCGACTTCAGCGGTTTGGCGTTTCCGTGGGTGTTCAACGTCGCCGACGCGGGCATAACCGTGGGGGCGATGCTGTTGGCGGTCGACATGGTGTTCTTTGCCGAAACGGAGCCCGGAAAGGGCACGCCGTGGGCTCAGATTCGGGGAAAAGGTAAGGGGCAGGCCACGCCAGGAGGCGGCGCAGGAGGCTGAAACACGCGAGGAATTCGCCCCATAACCGTCATGATCGGGGCTGATCCCTCTTTGCTGCAGTCCGGCTTGGCGGTTCGGCCACGGCTCAGCTAGAACGGCGCGAACGTAGGGAGTGGGCGACGGATGTCGGCGACGAAAACCATCACATTATTGGCCCTGGTTGCGGCGGCTTCGGCCACCACCACGGCTTGCGGCTCGCTCTCTCGCGCGGCCGGCGCCACCAAAGTTTCTCCCGACGAATTTCGCATCGTCACGCAAGCGCCGCTGACGCTGCCGCCGGACTACTCGTTGCGTCCGCCACGGCCGGGTGAGCCGCGTCCGCAAGAATCCAATTCGAGCGACGACGCGCGCGCGACGCTGTTTGGCCAAGACACCGCGGCGCAAGCGAGCCAAGGCGAACGCACGCTCGTCAATGATGCCGGCGCCACGGCGACCGATCCGAGCATTCGTGACACCATCGACTTCGAAAGCCAGGGCGTCGTCCATCGCAGCCAAGGCTTCGTCGATCAGTTGCTCTCGTTCGGTGGCGGCAGCGCGCCTGCGAGTTCGCCGGTTGACGCTGACGCTGAGCAACGCCGCTTGGCTGAAGAAGAAGCCACGCGCCGCGCGACGGGTGGCGGCACGGTGACCATCGAAGGCCGGCAGTCCGGCGCGTTCAAGCTTCCGGGCACCTGAGCTAGCGCGTGGGGCTGGCTGCGCGTCTCGCCGCCATTGGCGCGGCGCTCTGCGTGCTTGCGGGCAGCGCCGAGGCGCGTCCGATCCCGCGTCCGGAAACGTTCACGCTCTCTAACGGCTTGCAGGTCGTGGTGATTACCGATCGCCGCGCGCCGGTCGTCACGAACATGGTTTGGTACCGCGTCGGCGCGGCGGACGAACCGCGCGGCCACTCAGGCATGGCGCATTTCTTTGAACACCTGATGTTCAAGGGCACACATCGCATTGCGCCTGGTGAGTTCGCCAAAATCATCGCCCGCAACGGCGGCGACGACAACGCGTTCACGAGCTGGGACTACACGGCATATTACGAGCGCATTGCGCGTGACCGGCTTGAGCTGGTGATGGGCATGGAAGCCGATCGCATGCGCAATCTGAACTTGCCGTCGTCGCTCATCGCATCTGAGCGCGATGTTATCATCGAAGAGCGCCGTCAGCGCACGGACAACAATCCGGGCGCGGTGATGAACGAGCGCATGCGGGCGATGCTCTATCCGAATTCACCGTACGGCACGCCGGTGATCGGCTGGCTGCATGAAATGCAGCAATTGGATCATGATCGGGCAATCGAGTTTTATCGCACGTGGTATGCGCCGAACAACGCGATCCTTGTTGTCGCGGGCGACATTGATGCGGCGACGTTGCGCCCGATTGCGCAGCGCACTTTTGGCCGCTTGCAGCCGACGCGAAATCTGCCGGAGCGCCACTGGGCGACCGATCCGCCGTACGCTGGGCCGATGCGGCTGACGCATCGAGATGAGAAGGTGCGCCAGCCGTCGATGTCGCGGATGTATCCTGCCGTGAGCTACACGACAGGTCACGGGCGCCAAGCGCACGCGCTTGACGTGGCGATGCAAATTCTCGGCGGCTCGCAGACGAGCCGCTTGTATCGCGCGCTGGTCGAAGGCCGCCACATCGCCGTTTCGGCGTGGGCAGGCTCGGATACGTCTGGGATTGCTGGCGGTAGCGCATCGGTTGGCGGCACACCGGCCGAGGACGTCACGCTCGACACGTTGGAAGCGGCGATTGATGAAGTTGTGGCTGAGTTTTTGCGCGACGGGCCAACCGACGAAGAGATGACGCGGGCGAAATCGCAACTCGCAGCGGCCGCCATCTATGCACAGGATAGCCAGGAGACGTTGGCCAACATGTTCGGCTCGTCGCTGGCGGAAGGCGAAACGATGGACGCCATCGTTAGTTGGCCGTACGATATTCAGGCCGTCACTAAAGAAGAGGTGATGGAAGCGCTGCGCTCCACGCTCGATATCAACCGCTCCGTCACCGGTTGGCTGATGCCGCCGGAGGAAGCGCCAGCCGCTGCAGGCGCTCCCACGCAAGGAGCGCACCCGTGATGCGCGCGCTGACATTGATTGCCGCGCTCGCGCTGGCGGCGCCGTCGGCGTTCGCCGAACAACACGCGGCGACGGCCACAGCGCAGGCGCAACACGGCGTACCGGTGCAGCGCATTGTGTCGCCCGGCGGCATCGAAGCATGGCTGGTGTCGGATTCGACCGTGCCGATCATCGTCATGCAAGCTTACTGGAAGGGCGGTTCAGCGATCGAGCCGCCCGCCATAAGTGGCGTCACCGGCGTGATGGCCGACATGCTCACCGAGGGCGCCGGCGACATGGACAGCCAAGCTTTCAAGCGGCGTATCGAAGACCTGCACATGGGGCTCGATTTCGGCGCGGGCTGGGATGGCGTCGGCATGAGCCTCACGACGCTGACCGAAAATCGCGACGACGCATTCGAGATGGCGCGTCTGGCGCTGATGCAGCCGCGATTTGACACCGAGCCATTGGAGCGCATTCGCGGGCAAATGCTGGTGGGGTTGCGCACGCGCGAGACCAATCCAAGCTACATCGCCAATCTCGCGCTGGACCAAGCGCTCTATCCCGATCACCCCTACGCCATGCGCTCGACGCGCGCCAACGTGCAGGCGATCAATCGTGCGGGTTTGATCGAGCGGCGGACGGCGCTGCTGCAGCGCGCCAATTTGCAGATCACTATTGTCGGCGACATCAGTCCGGAAGAGGCGGGACGCGCTGTCGATCATGTGTTCGGTGCGTTGCCGCAAGGCGCCAAGCCGCCGGAGCCGCCGGATGCACACATTCGCCCGCCAACGCCGCTTATCGTGCGGCCGCTCCCGCAGCCGCAGAGTCTGATCCTGTTCTCGGCGCCCGGCATTCAGGACGAAGATTCCGACTGGGTGCCGCTGGCGGTGGCGAATTACATCTTGGGCGGCGGCGGGTTTTCGTCGCGACTGATGGATCAAGTGCGCGAACAGCGCGGGCTGGTTTACGGCATCGGCACCTCGCCATCGGTGCGTGATCACGCAGCGCTGATCCGCGGCTCGGCGCAGACGGAGAACGGCAAGGTGAAAGAGGCCATCGACGTCACCCGCGCCGAGATCGCGAAACTCTATCAGACCGGCGTGACGCAAGCGGAAGTGAACGACGCCATCACCTATCTCACCGGATCGTTCGCGCTCGACTTGGATTCCAACCAGAAGATCGCCAATGTGGTGCAGGCCTATCAGGTCGCCGGGCGCGACATCACTTACATCAACCGGCGCAACGATCTGATCCACGCGGTCACGGTGGCGGATGTGAACCGCGTCATCCGCCGGCTGTTCAATCCGGATAATTTCACCTTCGTGGTGGTGGGCCAGCCCGAGGGGCTGGATGCGGCGCCCAGCGCGCACTAGCGACTGAAAGTTGGAGCGCGGGCCTCCGGTCCGCATGCGCGCCGGGAGGCGCGCGCTCCCTCCTTCGAATAGCTTACGTCGCGGCGTCTAGACGAAGCCTACCTTAGTGCTAAGCGTTTTCCGCAAAGAGGAAACGCGATGGCCGATCTGGAAGCATTCCGCGCTGATACGCGCGCGTGGCTGGAAGCAAATTGTCCGCCTTCGATGCGCACGCCGATGGAGGGCGAGGACGACGCCGTGTGGGGCGGCAAGAACTATCAGTTCAAAAATCCGGAGGCGAAGCTCTGGCTTGACCGCATGGGAGCCAAAGGTTGGACAGCGTCGACTTGGCCGGAGGAATACGGCGGTGGCGGGCTCATGCCGGAGGAGAACCGCGTGCTGCAATCTGAGCTGAAGCGCATTGAGGCGCGACCGCCGCTGTTTTCGTTTGGACTGTGGATGCTGGGCCCGGTGCTGCTCGAATACGCCAACGAAGAGCAGAAGAAGGAGCATCTGCCGAAGATCGTGCGCGGCGAGATTCGCTGGTGTCAGGGTTATAGCGAGCCGGGGGCGGGCAGCGACCTCGCGGGGCTGATGACCAAGTGCGAGGACAAGGGCGATCACTGGCTGATCAATGGTCAGAAGATTTGGACCTCGTATGCCAACTACGCAGATTGGTGCTTCTGCTTGGTGCGCACCGATACGAGCGTGAAGCATGAAGGCATTTCGTTCGTGCTGATCGATATGACGACGCCGGGCGTGGAGACGCGACCGATTAAGCTGATCTCGGGTTCGTCGCCATTCTGCGAAACCTTCTTCACGGACGTGAAGATTCCAAAGGCGAACATGGTCGGGCGGCTCAATGGTGGTTGGGAAATCGCCAAGCGCCTGCTGCAGTACGAGCGCACCAATATTTCCGGTTTTGGTTCGAACACGCGCGTCGATGTTGTCGATCTCGCGCGCGATCACGGCGATATGGACGGCGACAAGCTTTCCGATCGCGATCTGCGCGCGCGTATCGCCAATCACAAGATGACCGAGCGCGCGTACGCGCTCACGGTGCAACGCGCCACCGAGGAAGCGAAGGCCGGCGGCAATGTCAGCGCGGTTTCGTCGGTGTTCAAAGTCGCGGGCGCGACGCTCAACCAGGAACGCTGCGAGCTGATGGTTGAAGCTGCAGGCAATCGCGGGCTGGGTTGGTCGGGCGAGGGCTTCACGCCGGAAGAAATCGCGGTAACGCGCGGCTGGCTGCGGTCGAAGGGCAATTCGATCGAAGGCGGCACCACTGAAGTCAATCTCAACATCGTGTCCAAGCGCGTGCTTGGCCTGAGGGACACGCAATGACGTTTACGCTCACTGAAGAGCAGCAATTGCTCAAGGATTCCGCGCGTGATTTTTGCGCCGAGCAGGCGCCTGTCACCCGTTTCCGCAAGATGCGCGACGACAAGAAGAACGGCCGCGATCCGGAATTGTGGACTGAAATGGCGGCGCTGGGTTGGACCGGCGTGATCATTCCGGAGGAATTCGGCGGATCAGGCCTGGGCTTCGTCGCGCTAGGCGCGGTGCTGGAGCAGACCGGACGCACTTTGGTGTCGTCGCCGTTGCTCTCGACGGCGCTCATCGGCGCGAGCGCGCTGCTGCTCGGCGGCAGCGATGCGCAAAAGAAGGAATGGTTGCCGAAGATCGCTGAAGGCAAAGCGGTTTTCGCATTGGCTGTTGATGAGGGCTCGCACCACGCACCGGGGAAGTCGGCGCTGAAGGTGAGCGGCGGCAAGATTAGCGGCGAAAAGAAATACGTCGCAGACGGCCACATCGCCGATGCGTTCATCGTCGCGGCCAATGATGCGCTTTATTTGGTGAAAGCGGACGGCGCGGGCGTCAAGCGGCGGGAATTGCTTACGGTCGATAGCCGTGGCGCGGCGGACGTGACGTTCGACAACGCCGCTGCAGAAAAGCTCTCCGGCGGCGCAGATGTGGTGGAGCGGCTGCTTGATCGCGCCCGCATCGGGCTGGCGGCGGAGATGCTTGGGCAATCGGCGGCGTCATTCGAGATCACCACGGAATATCTGAAGACGCGCAAGCAATTCGGACAAGCGATCGGTGGTTTCCAGGCGTTGCAGCATCGGGCGGCGAAGCTCTTCACTGACCTGGAATTGACGCGCTCGTGCGTGTACGCGGCGCTCGACGCGTTGGACCGCAACGCCAATTCGATCCCGGAGTACGCAAGCTTGGCGAAAGCGCGCGCAGGCGAGACCGTGCATCTGGCGACAAATGAGTTGGTGCAGATGCACGGCGGCATCGGCATGACGGACGCGCATGATGCGGGCCTCTATATGAAACGCGCACGCGTCGCTGAGGCGCTCTACGGCAGCGCGGCGTTCCATCGGGATCGCTATGCGAGTTTGCTGGGCTTCTAGGCGGGCTTGGTCTGTGGCAGCGCGCTGACGTAAGCTTCGATCAGGCGCGCGAGTTCGTCTTCAAGCCGCGTTGGATCGAGGCCGAGTTCCTGCTCGGCCAGGGCCGCGCGGAGCAGCGCAACGGGCGCGTGCGTCAGCACGAACGCGCGTTCCGGCGTCAATTCAATTTGCAACTGAGCCTTGCCGGCGATGGCCGCGAGGAATGCCTCGTGCTGGCGCGCCATGCGCGCGTCGGCGCCGCCGCGATAGTAGGCCGTGAGCAAGGCCTCGCGCGTCGCTGGAGCCCCCTCGAACCCTTGCATCAAGGCGCGCACGATCTGCCGCGCGGCGCCGCGCTCAGGCTGGTTGATGACGGTGTCGGCGATTTGATCGCGGACCGCGGCCGCGCGACGGTCGGCGAGGGCTGCCAAGATGTCCTGTTTGCTGGCGAAGTATTGGTAGAGCGTGCCGATGCTTACGCCGGCGCGCGCGGCGATGTGGTTGGTGGTCAACCGCTCAACCCCGTCGGCCTCCAAAAGCTGAAAGGCCGCGTCGAGGATGGCTTCAACCGTGCCCTCGGCGCGCGCTTGGCGGGGTGATCGGCGTGATTTTTCAGTCACTTATCGGTGTCCTGCGACGCTGTTGCGAAGGCGAGTAGCGAAAATATGAGCTTTGCTTAGATTTGCGCTCATGACCACGATTGAGCAAGTCCGCGCTAAGGTCGCGTCGCAGAAGACGCAGTTTCCACTGATCTATGGCGGCATCGATTTCGATCGCGATCCTGAACGCTTCACGGCCGATGCGAAGGACGCAATCGTGCCGGATCGCTGCCCCAGCGGCGTGCAGGTGACGGACGAGGACCTCGAACGCATTCGCGCGTACACGATGCTCGGCGATGTGGTCGCTGACGCCTATGCGGCGCTGATGCCGAAATATGGCTTCCGCCAACTGATTTCGATGTTGCAGGACGCGTGCGATCTCGGCGTCGAGAAGGTAGCTGACGCGCCGCCGGAATTGATTGCGTTCATCCGCACGATGGAAGCGACGCCGAGTTGGGTCGACATGGATCTTGTTCGCGAAGGCGCACGGCTGGAGCGCAATGCAACGGCGCATTTGTCGCCGCTTGCCATTCGCGGCGCTTTCATCGCGACGTTCCTGAACAAATACTCGGCGCTGCCGATGGCGCTGACCGGAACGTTGAGCAACGAAAGTGCGGCGCGCCGCGTGAACGAGACGGGGACATTCTTCGCGACGACAACATTGCCGGGCGCGCTGGAGCGTTATGGCGAAGGTTTCAAAGCAGCGGCGATGGTGCGGTTGATGCATTCGATGGTGCGGTTCAACGCCATCCGCTCGGGTCGCTGGGACGCAGCGGTGTACGGCGTGCCAATTCCGCAAGTGGACCAGATGCCGGCGGGGTTGATCCCGGTGTTTCTGATGGCGTTCAAAATGCTCAAGGAAGGGCGGCGCGAGTTCACCGCCGAAGAACGCGCACGCGTCGAAGTCAGCCGCTATCGCTGCTTCTTGTTGGGCTTACCGGAAGATTTGCTCGCGGATACGCCGGAAGGCGTCGTACGCATGATGAGCGCGCGAAACTCCACGCTGCGTAGCGGCTATGACGATGCCACATGTGGCGCTCTGGTGCGCGCGACGCTCTCCGCTTATCTGCCGCCGGATCGTTCTCTGCCGAACCGGTTGCACAATTTAGTCGAACGCGGCTTCGCCAAGACGTTCTTCCTGCATGAATTTTTGAAAGGCGATCGCGCCGTCGCCAAGGCCATTGGCGTTGAGGTCACCAAGCGCGACGAAGCGTTCTTCGTGCTCGGGTTGTTAGCCGCGACGGTGCAAATGTCGGCGTTCAAATTGGCGGATCGCATTCCCGGCGTGCGCACGATGGCGGACAAAATCCTCGTCGTGCGTGTGCGGAAGCTCTTGAAGCGCTACGGCCACGCCGAGTTCACCAGCGATGCCTCGAAATACAAACCGACCGGCGTGGCGGCGGCGGCTTAGGCAGCTACGGGCCGCGCGACGTCGGCGTCGAACTCCGACTTCCATTCGGCGACAAGGGCGCGATTGTCTTCGTCCCAAGGATGGAATCCGGGGCGATACCACGCAAAATAGGTCTTGGCGTTGCGGCTGAAGAGGCCGGGCGTGCGCCAGACGTAGCGGCGCACGGCTTTGACTGCGTCTTTGTAGGTATACCCGTCCGCGGTGAGCAGGCGCGCGGCGTAGTCGGTGATGTTGCGCGTGAAGAAGAAGGTGATGAGCGCCATCGCCAGGCAGCGGCGGAAATAGCGGCGCCAAGGCGACCAATCGCGCGTCACACGCATGAAGACGTCGAATGCTACCGCCTTGTGCTCGGTTTCTTCGACGGCGTGCCAGCGCCACAGGCGCTCGATGCCAGGCTCGACGTTTTCGAACAAGTTGCGGTGGCGCGCGTGTGCGTCCGCCATCATCGCGGTGAAATGTTCGAGCGCGATGGTGGAGATAAGCATCGGCATGGGCCCGCGGGAGCGGGCGAACGCCACGCGTTCTTTCATTGCCGCTTCGATCTCGGCGACCGGATATTTCTTACCGTCGATCAACTGATTGAGCGTGTGATGTTCGCGCGAGTGGATTGCTTCCTGGGCGATGAACCCCTTCACGTCGTCAGCGAGCTTGCCGCTGACTTCGCCGCGATAGTGGCGCACCGCATCGATGAACACGCGCTCGCCTTCCGGGAACGTCAGCGACAGCGCGTTGAACACCGCTGTTCCGACCGGATCGCCGCCGAGCCAGTGGCCCTTCTTCACTGCGTCGACGTCGAAATGAAGGTCGCGTGGCGGGATGTTGACATCGGCGGGAGTAGACTTCGCGGTCATGTGAGGTTTCCGCTATTGAATTGCGTTGACCTTAGAATTGTGCGCTACTGATAAAAATGTCAATAAGAAAAAGTCGCAAAGTCCGCGTGCGCCGTCCGGCCGACGAAGCGCGTGAGCACATCCTCGCTGCCGCGGAAAAAGTGCTGATAGAGCAAGGGCCTTTGGCGCTAAAGCTGGCTGAGGTAGCGAGGGCCGCGGACGTCGCCAACGGCAATGTGCTGCATCATTTCGGATCAATTGACGGCCTGCACACTGCACTGATGGAACGGATGACCGAACAATTGGTGGCGCAGATCATGTCGATCCCGGACCGCATCGGTGACCGGGAAGGGCAGCACGAAGCAGTGATGCAGGCGCTGTTCGATGTGTTCGAAACGCGCGGCGCCGCCAGGCTAGCGGCGTGGCTTGAGCTGACCGGCGAGTGGCGCAAGCTGACGAATGTGCGCGAAGCGGTGCGGGCCGCTGCGGCGCGGCGTGCGCAGTATGGCGATGTCAGCGTCGCTGAGGCGGAAGATTTGGTGCTGATGAGCTTGGTGCTGGCAATGGGCGCGGGCCTCTTTGGCCGTTCATTGGCGCAGTTGATCGGCAAGCCGGCGGCGCGCACGCGCAAACTGGCGTCCGAGATGTTGCACTGGAAGCTGCAGAGCTAAGCCTTCATCACCAGGAAGCCCGCACGCGGGAAATGCACCGTGACGTCGCCTGCGCCTTCCGCCGGGCGGCGCACGGCAATTTCCTGCGGAGAAATATACGTGACCTCGCCCGTCACTGGATTGCGGCCATAGTCGTCGGGCATGACCGAGACTTTCGCGCCTGGCGTTATGCCTTGTGGTTCGCCGGTTTGCGACGCACGCGGCGCTTCCGGTTCGGACTCCGCAGCGACCTTAAATGCGGCTTCTGCGCTCATGTTGGTTGGCTTTCCGTGACCGACTGCATCCATGCGCGCGATCCAAGCAGTGAGCGCGGGCATGTTGGCGGTGAGGCGCGCGAACGCATCCGCCTCCCCGGAGCGCAGAAACCAAATGTTGAGATAGGCTGCGAGATCAGCGGCGGTGGGCGCTGCTCCCATCACCCACGGTCCGCCCTCGGTCAGTTGTGCGTTGAGCAAATCCGCGTTAGCGCGCCACTGATCGGCCATCAGCGGCGCCGCTGCTTTCATCGCCGCCACGTCGAACGGCCGGCCTGAAAGTTGTTCGCGATCCTTGATGAATTCCTGCGGCACGTGCTCAGCGCGCGCGCCGAACACCACTGCGACGGTCGCACCGAACCATGCGCGCTCAGCCCAGTTGCGCATCAGCCAGCCAGCGCCCGCGGCGCCTTTGGGTGCGAAGGGTTTGTCCGGAAATCGCCGGTCGAGTTCTCGGAGAATGAGACCTGTGTCGCAATAGATGTCGGCGCCGATCTGCATCACTGGAATGCGCCGATAGCCGCCGGTGAGCGGCGTCAGATATGGACGCGGCATGATGTTGGGTTGTTCGACGCGCGACCACGCGAGGCCTTTCATGCCGAGCGCCACGCGCACCATCTCGCCGTAAGGTGAGGTGGGATATTGATGCAGGATCGCGCCGCTCATTGGAATTCCGTGGAAAAGCGGATGGTGTTGGTCTTGAGGCCATCGAGCACGATGTCGACGCCGCCGGAGCGCATCATCCATTCGAGCCGGTGATCGCGATATTGTCGTTTGAAGAGGCCGGCTTTCACGGCGGCGTCGACATTGGCCATGCCGGCGAGCGAAGCTTGGGCTTCGCTCAGAAGTCTTGGAAACGCTTTCGCGCGTCAGGCAGCGCGAGAACCATTGCCCGAGCTTGCTTTCCGGCGCCGGGCGAGAGGCGCCCGCGAGATGCGGGATCACCGCCATGTCGGCGCGTAGGAAGTGCTCGCCGCCAAAATAGGGCGCGCTGCCGAGTTGGCGTTCGAGCCACGCATGCGCTTGAGCGAACTGGCGCTGCGCTTGCGCCTCGAGCGCCTGGCGCAACGTATCGTCGCCGCGCTTGAACACGCGCAATTCCATGAGCCCCCAGCCGATGGCTTCCAATTGAGTGTCGACCGCCTCTTCGATCATGCGCCCGCGCGCGCGGGCTATCGGTGCTGACGGCGAAATAGGCGGTGAGGGCCAGGTCTCCTCGATGTAGTCGGTGATGATGCGGCTATCGAAGATGGTGTGTCCGTTGTGGTCGAGTGCGGGCACCTCGCGGCGCGGGCTGGCGCTGAAGAATGCATCGTCACCCAGCCCCGTGCCCATGCCGGTCGGCAGGCGCACGTCGAACGCGATGCCTTTTTCGCGGAGCGCGATCTTCACTTTCTGTGCGTACGGGCTGAGCGGGTGCTCCCACAGGAGCGGCGTTTGTGCGGACATCGTCGCGTCCTCCCTTGCTGAGAAGACGTTGCGCCTTGACCCCGCGCGCGGCAAGCCGCACGCAAGGTCAAGGCGACTGGGTCTTCGTCAACCCTTGACGCAAACCACTTGCCGCAGCGTGTGCACGACATCGACCAAGTCGGACTGCGCGGCCATGACGGCATCGATGTCCTTGTAGGCCATCGGTGTTTCGTCGAGGACGCCCGCGTCCTTGCGGCACTCCACGCCTTCGGTCGCCTTGCGGTGATCGGCGAGCGTGAAGCGCTGCTTGGCGGCGGTACGCGACATGGCGCGACCGGCGCCGTGCGAGCAGGTGCAGAACGAGTCCGCGTTGCCCTTACCACAGACGATGAACGATTTGGCGCCCATCGAGCCGGGGATGATCCCCAACTCGCCGGCGCCTACGCGCACCGCACCCTTACGGGTGATCCACACGTCAGCGCCGAAGTGATGCTCGCGCGCGACGTAGTTGTGATGGCAATTCACGGCTGACTTCTCGAGCTTGAACTTCGGCAGGTTGTCGCGGAGCGCACGCAGGGTGCGCTGCATCATCACCTCGCGATTGGCCTGCGCGTAGTCTTGCGCCCAGCCGACCGCTTCTACGTAGTCGTCGAAGAGTTCTTCGCCTTCCATGAAGAAGGCGAGGTCCTTGTCCGGCACGTGGTAGCCGAGTTCGCGGCGCAAGAGTTCTTCGCGCGCGCGCTCGATGAAGTATTGGCCGATGCGGTTGCCCGAGCCGCGTGAGCCCGAGTGCAGCATTACCCACACGCGATCCTCTTCGTCGAGGCAGACCTCGATGAAGTGGTTGCCGCCGCCCAAGGTTGCCAATTGCACGGTTTGCGCCTTTGCCGAAGCCTTCGGGTGCTTGTCGATGATCTTCGTGTAGCGCTCGTCCAGGCCGGAGTTGCGATACTCGGTTTCTACCGACGATGGTGTGTCGCGGTGATTGCCATTCGGGCCGTTGCCGTGCGGTACGTTGCGCTCGATCGCGCCGCGCAAGCGCGACAACGAATCCGGCAGATCGTTCGCCGTGAGTGAGGTGCGCATCGCCATCATGCCGCAACCGATGTCGACGCCGACAGCGGCAGGGATGATCGCGCCCCTGGTCGGGATCACCGAACCAACGGTCGCGCCGATGCCGAAGTGAACGTCCGGCATCACCGCGATATGGCTATGGATGAACGGCAGCGAGGCTACGTTGCGCAATTGGTTCTGCGCTTCGTGCTCGACCGGTACGCCCTTGGTCCACGCCTTGATCGGCGCGAACGAGCCTGAGATTTCCTCAAAACCGGACATAACCCGGTCTCCTTTCAAACGATGTTTTTCATGATGCTGGACAGGGATTTGCGGTTGAGGCGCTGCATTGTCTCAAGCGCGGTCGCTGCGAGCGGCGCGCCGAAGACGGCTTCGACGATCCACGGACCCAGATTGTCCAGCGTTGTAAGTTCAACCAAAGCGCCAGCCTTTGCACCGCGCGCATCGATCCATGCGACGGTGCGTTCGGTTCCGCGCCGAAATTTGCACTGACGATAAAGCACGCTTCTTCTCCTCGTTGCCGAGTGTTCGAGCGGCCCGGAGCATCAGACACGAAAAACCCCTCCAGGCCGCGCCATGGAGGGGTTTTCGAAGCTCCGACTCTCTAAGACGTCAGACGCTGAAATTCCTCCGCGCATAGCAAACTTGCTCCTCGCCGCGATGCGCGGCGGGGGTGGTTTGCAGTGGCTTTGTGTTCAGCGTTTTCACAACACGTCTCCAAGGGACCGCGCGTCTATCATACGATTTGCGCGATTGCACGCTGAAAAATCGTACACCTTAGACTTTGCTGAAATCGGCGCTCTCTTGCTGCCGCACGGCGGCGGCGGCGAAATGCGCGCGATACTCGGCGGGCGTCATGCCCGTGGAGCGTTTGAATACGGTGCGGAAGAAGGAGATGTCGCTGTAGCCTACGCTCGTGGCGATGCATTGCACGGACGTGCGATCATTCTCCAGCATCGATTTTGCGGTTTCGATCCGCACGGCGCGCAGATAATCGCTTGGCAGGCGGCCTGTGGCGGCCTTGAAGCGGCGCAGGAAATTGCGGGAGCTCATGCCGGCGCCAGACGCGAGATCGTCGACGCAAATCTCGTCACGAAAGCGTGACTGCAACGCGTGCTCGGCGCCACGCACCGCTTCGTCATTGTGCGGCGGCGACAGTGGCAACATTGCGTACCCCGATTGGTTCGCGCGCGGCATGTTGAGCAGAAGCGCCTTCGCCGTTTGCACAGCTACTTCGTGTCCGCAAAGTTTCTCGACCAAATAGAGGCTCACGTCGGCCGCAGCGGTGAGGCCGCCGCTGCACAGCAGACGCGAGTCTTCCGTGACGAACATATCGGCGCGCCAATCCACATTCGGATAGCGCTTCTTGAAGTTGTCGCTGAGCGCCCAGTGCGTGGTGGCTTTGCGTCCGTCCAGCAATCCGGCTTCAGCGAGATAGCCTGACCCCATGCACACGCCGGCGATATAGGCGCCGTGCGCGTGATGGTTGGCGAGCCACGGGAGAAGCACGCTGTGTTCGACGATCTTTTCGTCAAATGCCAAACCAGAGGTCGGCACCACCACAATGTCGGTCCGCTTCACATCGGCGATCGCACATTGCGGCGACATCTTGAGGCCGGCGTAGGGGCTGCGCACCGGGCCGCCGTCGAGCGAGGCGGTGGTGACGCGGAAGCGCGGCTCCGGAGTTTCCCCCATGAGTTCGCGCCAGAGCGCACCCGCTGAATGGAAAACCTCGATCGGCATGAGCGCCGTTGAAGCGTAGCCGTCGTCCAGCAGTACAACGGTGACGTCGAGCATTTCGGCCTCCGGCCTACGCTTCCAAGTTAACCCATCCAGCGGGCTCATTTCATTACCGCTCGGTCGCCGGGTCGATGACCCCGGTCACTTCCGTGATCTTGTTCGCCGGGAAGCCAGAAAGGCGCGCATGCTCACGGATCGCGTCCTCACTGTCGGCCAAGTAGATGCAAAACGTCTTGTCCTTGGTCACATAGGATTGCTGCCACTGCACCTTAGGGGCCAGTTGGGCGAGCGCGCCGTTGGAGGTCTTGGCCGCGCCGGATAGGTCGTTTTGCGTCATTTGGCCGACGCCAGGGATGTCGCGTTCGATCACGTACTTTTTCATCGGGGAGTCTCCGTTCAAAACCCGCGAAGGGATAGTTGCCCGTTCGCGTGCGTTTTCGGGAGCAGCCCGCCCGCCAATCTGCAGGGGGTTTTCCGCCAAAGTGCGTTTTAGATGTCTTTGCCGTGGACCGGCGTCCCGCTTGGCTTTTCGATGAACAGCCCCTGCTCGACCAGGGCGTCCCAGGTTTCCTCGGCGGTGTTGGCAAACTTGAAGAGTTCCAGGTCGTCGGCAGAGATCATGCCGTACTCGACCAGCTTTTCGAAGTTCACGATCTCGCGCCAATATGTTGCATCGAACAGCACGATCGGCATCTGGCTGGCTTTGCCGGTTTGGCGCAGCGTCAGAATTTCGAACAATTCGTCGAACGTGCCGAAGCCGCCCGGAAAAACCACCAGCGCGTTGGCGCGCATGGCAAAGTGCATTTTGCGCATTGCGAAGTAGTGAAACTGGAACGTGAGCTCTGGCGTGGAGTAGGGGTTTGGTTCTTGCTCGTGCGGCAGGCGGATGTTGTAGCCGATGGTCAACGCGCCTGCGTCGCGCGCACCGCGATTGGCGGCGCCCATCGTGCCGGGTCCGCCGCCTGTGGCGATGACGTTGTGATGTACCCCATCTTCGTCACGCAGCGCGCCACCGCGTTCGGAAGCGATCCGGCCGAATGCGCGCGCTTCATTGTACCAAAAGGCCTCCTTACCCGGGCCGTCCTCGCGGGTGCGCGCACTACCGAACACGACGATGGTGGATTTGATCTGTAGTTGCTTCAGGATCTGGTCGGATTTTTCGTACTCAAGCAGAAACCGCGTTCCGCGCATGGATTCGCCAAGCAGGAAATCCTGGTCGAGTGCGGCCAGCCGGTAAGACGGCGAGGCCATTTGCGCAGCATTGGAGGGGGTATCGTTTGTCGTCATCCTGCTATGCTCGGCTTCGAAACAACGAATCGCAATGCC
Organism: Terricaulis sp.; assembly: GCA_047601265.1. GTDB lineage: Bacteria > Pseudomonadota > Alphaproteobacteria > Caulobacterales > Aquidulcibacteraceae > Vitreimonas. The sequence goes on along the minus strand of JASGJR010000001.1, from coordinate 1,330,597 downwards.
AATCCGCCGCTTACCTCCTGAAGCTATCAATCGCATCGCCGCAGGCGAGGTGATCGAGCGGCCGGCTGCGGCAGTGAAGGAACTGGTCGAAAACGCACTCGATGCGGGCGCAAAGCGGATCGAAGTACGCATCGAGCGCGGCGGCCTTGGACTCATTTCGGTTGAGGATGATGGCAACGGCATTCCGCGCGATGAATTGTCCCTTGCCGTGGAACGTCACGCGACATCGAAACTCACCGCGAGCGACGCTGGCGATGTCGATCTCCTGAACATTCACACCATGGGCTTCCGCGGCGAAGCGTTGCCCTCGATCGGCGCTGTCGCGCGCTTGGCGATCACCTCGAAGGCGCGCGACGCGCAGGAGGCATGGCGCATCGAGGTGGAGGGCGGGGCACTGACACCGCCGTCTCCGTCGCCATGGGCAGCGCTCAGCGAGCACGGCACGCGCGTGGAAGTGCGCGATCTTTTCTTCGCGACGCCAGCGCGGCTCAAATTCATGAAGTCCGAGCGCGCTGAGATGGTGGCGGTGTCGGATGTGCTGAAGCGCCTGGCCATGGCGCGACCGGATGTGGCCTTCACGTTGGAGCACGACGGACGGGCGTCGCTCCGGCTGAGCGCGGAGCGCGATCCGGAGAACGAAGGACGCCGCGCGCGCTTGGCGGCCATCCTCGGCGCCGACTTCGCGCCGAATTGCTTGGCGCTAGATCAAATGCGCGCGGATGTACGGCTTTCCGGTTTTGCCGGCTTGCCGACCTTCAACCGCGGCACGCGCGAGCATCAGCATTTGTTCGTCAATGGCCGGCCCGTGAAGGACAAGCTGATCGTTGGCGCCGTGCGCGCTGCGTATCAGGACCTGCTGGCGCGGGATCGCCATCCTGTGGCGGCGCTGTTCCTCGATTTGCCGCCAAGCGATGTGGATGTGAACGTGCACCCTGCGAAGACGGAGGTGCGGTTTCGTGATGCGGCGCTGGTGCGCGGCTTGATCGTGGGCGCGCTCTCGCATGCGCTCGCTGGCGCCGGCCATCGTGCATCAACCACGACAGCGTCTTCAGCGCTTTCGGGGTTTCGCGCGCAAAGCATGCCGCAGCCAGCGCTGCGCATGTGGGGCGTTGCGGAAGCCGCGACCGCGCAGGGCGACTTCGTCATGCCGAGCGCGCGGGTGGAATTCTCTTCCGGACACGATCGCGATGCGACGGCAGGGCGCTCCGATCTGGCGGCTTCCCAGGCAGTTTCGCTGACGGCGGCTTCGCGTGCGGGGGAGCAGAACGAAGACGCTCAGTTCTTTCCGCTGGGCGCAGCACGCGCGCAAATCCATGAGACGTACATCGTCGCGCAGACTGAGGATGGCATTGTGATCGTCGATCAGCACGCCGCGCACGAACGGCTCGTATATGAGCGCATGAAGGCGATGCTCGCCAATGGCGGGGTGCGCCGGCAGGCTCTGCTCATTCCGGAAGTGGTTGAACTCGATCCAGCAGAAGCGGAGGGGTTGCTGGCGCGAGCGGAAGAATTTGGGCAACTCGGGCTGGTGATCGAGCCGTTCGGCGGCAGCGCCGTGCTCGTGCGCGAAACGCCTGCTATGCTCGGTCATATCGACGCCGCCGGTCTGCTGCGCGACTTGGCTGACGATGTCGCCGAACTGGGCGAGGCGCACGCTTTGAAGGAACGGCTTGAAGAAGTGTGCTCGTCGATGGCTTGCCACGGTTCAGTCCGCGCGGGGCGCCGGTTGACCGGTGAGGAGATGAACGCGCTGCTGCGGCACATGGAGGCGACTCCGTTCTCCGGGCAGTGCAATCATGGACGCCCGACCTACGTTGAGCTTAAATTGGCCGATATTGAGAAGCTTTTCGGTCGCCGCTAATGCCCCGGTTCAAGGTCCTGATGCGCGGCGACCCCGCGCCTTGGTTTAGAGGACGCTCCAGCACCAATCCGAAATTCGCGTTCGATACGGTGGCTGGCCGCAATATCGTGCTGTGTTTCGTGCGAAGCGCGACCGACCCCGCTGCGCAGGCTCTGCTGAACGCCGCATACCAAGCGCCGGTCTTCGATGACGAGCGCGCGAGTTTGTTCGTAGTTTCGCGCGATCCCGAGGATGAGAGTCAAAATCGCATAGCGCAAATATTGCCAGGCAAACGGGTGCTCTGGGATTTCGAAGGCGCGGTCTCGGAAATCTATGGCGCGCGTGCTGACGACGATCCTGCTGCATGGCGCAGATTGTGGGTCGTGCTCGATCCGACGTTGCGTGTGCTGGAAGCGACGGTGTACGGCGCCGTTGCGCCAGAGGAGTTGATCGCGCGCGTGACAGCGTTGCCGAATGCCGGTGCGCAACAGGAATGGCCCCCGGTATTGTCGCTGCCCAACGTGTTCGAGCCTGAAGTGTGCGCGCGTCTGATCGCGCTCTATCGGGAGAAGGGCGGATTCGAGTCAGGCTTCATGGCGGAGCGCGACGGCAAGACGGTGCTGATCCACGATCATGGCCATAAGCGCCGCCGCGACGCGCTCGTGGAGGATGCCGATCTCATCAAGGTGCTGCAGGCGCGCGTATACCGCCGCATCGTGCCTGAGATCGCCAAGGCGTTTCAGTTCAAGATTACCCGCATGGAACGCTATCTTGTCGGCTGTTACACTGCGGAGGATGGCGGCCATTTCCGTCCGCACCGCGACAACACCACCTCCGGCACCGCGCATCGCCGTTTCGCGGTTTCGATCAATCTGAATCACGATTTCGAAGGCGGTGAGCTGACATTCCCCGAGTACGGCGTGCAGAAGTTCAAGCCAGCGCCCGGCGGCGCCATCGTATTTTCATGCTCGTTATTGCATGCGGTGCATCGCGTCACCAAGGGTGAGCGGTACGCCTTCTTGCCGTTCCTTTATGACGATGCTGCTGCTGCGCTGCGTGAACAGAACAACCCGCATCTCGCCGAAGGCCTCGGCGAGTACAAAGCCTGACATCTGCGCTGTTGCACCCGGTGGCGCCGTCGCGCGATCCTTGGCATTCATCGCGTCGCGGAGGGACTGCATGCGTCTGCCTGGACTGCTCGCTGTAAGCGTGCTGATGACGGCTACTGCAGCGGCGCAGGACGTAGACGCCGGCGGCGCCTATGGCCACGTCGCGCTCAGCGCTGGCTTCGCAAGCCCCTACAAAAAGACACTGCCGGCAGGCGGCACAGTTTCAGCCAATGGCCTCGGCGACGGCTGTACCGGCATCATTTCGGACCGCGCGGTGTACTCCGTCGACTACACGGCCGGTGCGCAGCCGTTATTCTTCGCAGCGACCGCGAGCGACGACATCATGTTGGCGATCTACGGACCGGATCATCTTTGGCATTGCGACGACGATAGTTTCGGCAATCGCAACCCGCTGGTTGGCATCGATGCGCCCTCAAGCGGGCGCTATCAGATATTCATCGGTGTGTACTCGCCAGCGACAGGTTCGCCTGACGCGCAGCTGCTGGTGTCCGAAGGCGCGCCACCGCCGAAAGACGACACCGGCACGGGCTTCGAAATGCACTGATGCGGCTACCAGCTGCCGGTGTTCTGCATCGATGCCCATGGCTCTTGCGGCGGTAGCGCCGGGCCTTCTTGCAAGAGTTCAATTGAGATGCCGTCCGGCGAGCGCACAAACGCCATGTGCCCGTCGCGCGGTGGGCGATTGATGGTGACGCCGTTGTCCATGAGTTTGGCGCACAGCGCGTAGATGTCTTTCACACGATAGGCGAGGTGGCCGAAATTGCGGCCGCCGCCGTATTCGTGCTCGTCCCAATTGTGCGTGAGTTCGACCATCGGCGCCTTGCGCTCCTCGGCTAGCGCCACATCGTCCGGGGCGGCGAGAAAGATCAGGCTGAAGCGGCCGTTGTCATTGTCGACACGGCTCATCTCTACGAGGCCCAGCTTGTTGCAGAAGAAGTCGAGCGCGGCGTCGAGGTTGCCGACGCGGATCATGGTGTGGAGATAGCGCATAACATCCGGAATATGGACCGCCGATGCCGCCGCCGGCAATGTCCAAGCGATCACCACTCAGCGCTCGGCGGTGCGCCTTGAAATAGTTCAGCAATGCGGCGGCGTGTTCCGGCGCGTATGCCGTCTGGCAACTCACTGACGGCGAAGAAACCCCGCTCGGCGATCTCGCCGTTGTCGAGTGGCGCGCACGGCCTCCATGTTTCGGCGTGGTACAGTGCGATGTGATCGTTGGGGAAGTTCGCGTGGTTGGCATAGAAGCCGATGAGCTTGAGCGGCCCGATCGTTTCGACGCCGCCTTCTTCCATCAGTTCGCGCATCGCCGCGTCAGCTGAATTTTCGCCGTGTTCGACGCCGCCGCCGGGAAAGTGCCAACCGGGCGAATAGGTGTGGCGCACAAGCAAAATCCGGCCGGCTTCATCGGTCACAAGTACGCGGACGCCTAAGGTCATCGCGCGGCTCATGCGCCACCAAACGCGGAAGATTGGCGTCAGCACCGGCGAGAAACGGATGCGCCAGTCGGTCATGTTTGGCGGGTCATGCTTGCAAAATTGGACAAGTCCCGTTGCGGAGTGGCGCTAATCGTTTGATGTTACATGTCGCGCGATCGTGAGCGCGACAATCCCGCGCCCTAGCCAACTGCGCGCCACACTTGCACGAGGGGGTCTGCCTTGTCATGCGCGTCCGCCATGAACCAGATCACCTTACCGCCGCCAAAATTGGCTGGCGGCCCATACATCATGGGCGTGCTGAACGTCACGCCGGATTCATTCTCGGACGGCGGCAAATGGAGCGATGGCGCGGCAGCGCCGCACGCGCTGGCGATGCTGGAGGCGGGCGCCGACATTGTTGATGTCGGAGGCGAATCGACCCGGCCCGGCGCCGAACCAATCGATCAGGGCGAAGAAATCGCGCGCGTCGTGCCGGTCATCGCGGCGCTGCGCGCCTCGACCAAAGCGCCAATCTCCATCGATACGATGAAGCCTGCGGTCGCCAATGCGGCGATGGCGGCGGGAGCGACGATCTGGAACGACGTCAATGCGCTGCGTTCAGCGGGCGCCTTGCAGACGGCCGCCTCGCTGCATCGGCCGGTGATCCTGATGCACATGCTGGGCGAACCCCGCACCATGCAGAATGATCCGCAATACGATGATGTCGTGGCGGAGGTAATCGCGTTCCTGAAGGTGCGGATCGAGGCTGCGGAAGCGCTGGGTGTGAAGGACATCTGGGTCGATCCCGGCATCGGCTTCGGCAAGAACCTCGCGCACAATCTGGCGCTACTGAATGCCACGCCGCGCATTGCCAAGGAAACGGGGCGGCCGGTCGTCGTTGGCGCGTCGCGCAAGAGCTTCATCGCCAAGATTGATCCGGGCTCGCTCGCCGGTGGTGGACGCGTCGGCGGCTCCGTGGCGGTTGCGTTGCTCGCGGCGCAGCGCGGCGCTGCGATGTTGCGTGTGCACGACGTGGCCGAAACGGTGCAAGCGCTGAAAGTTTGGCGCGCCGCCGCTTAGAGTCTACGCAAATATTGCGGCGGGACGTGTGCGGTGAGCCATACGCCGTTGCCGGACAGGAAGAACGTATGCCCGTCGCGCTGCATCGCGGCGGCGTCAATGACGAGGATGGTTGCCGCGCCGCGGCGAGCGCCGACGCGCTCGGCTGTTTGCACGTCGGCGCTCAGATGCACGTGATGACGCCGCATCTTGCTGAGGCCTTCCGCCATGATGGGCGTCAGGAAGCGCGCGACCGTGCCGTGATACAGCGTTGCCGGCGCGGTCTGCGGTGCGAGCGCCAGGTCGACGTCGACGGAATGGCCCTGACGCGCGCGAATCCTTGCGAGATCGGGCGAGAGTTCAAAGCGCGGTTTATCGTTGCCCTCCACGACCGCGAGCAACGTATCGATGTCTCCGGGCAGGTTCTTCGCTTGCAGCGCGGCCAATAGCGCGTCGGTATCAGCCCAGCCTTCGGCGCTCAGTGTAAGACCTCCGTCATCGGGCCGGTGCCGCAGCCAATACGACAGCGTCTTGGAAATGCGGACGTGGTCGGCCATGTTCGCGTCATGTCACAAGCAAGCCGCCAACCCAAGGGCCGCGTTCTGATTATTGCCGGCTCCGATTCCGGCGGTGGCGCTGGGGTTCAGGCCGACATCAAGACGGTCACCGCCCTTGGCGGCTACGCGGCAACGGCGATCACGGCCATCACCGTGCAGAACACCATGGGCGTTAACGGCGTGCACGAAGTCCCCGTTGAAATCGTGCGAGCGCAAATCGAAGCGGTAATGAGCGACATTGGCGCCGATACGTGGAAGGTGGGCATGCTCGGCTCAGCAGCGCATGTGCGCGCGGTCGCCGAGACTTATGATGCGATCGGCGCGTGCGCGGGCATGGTGCTGGACCCGGTGATGATCGCCAAGGGAGGCGCAGCGCTGCTCGCTGATGATGCGATCGAGCTGATCGCGACCGAATTGGTCCCGCGCGCGCTGCTCGTCACGCCCAATGCCCCCGAAGCGGAAGCGCTCACAGGTATCGAAGTGCGCGGATTGGATGGTCAGATCGATACGGCGGAAGCGCTTGTCGAGAATTTCGGCGCGCATGCGGCGCTGATTAAGGGCGGCCACATCGACGGAGACGTCATTCGCGACGTGCTGCTTACGCGCGAGGGTTATCGCGTATTTGAGAGCGAACGCATCGCCACCAAGGCGACGCACGGTACAGGCTGCACGTTGGCGTCCGCCATTGCTGCTCATCTCGCGCAGGGCACGCCGCTGCCGGACGCTGTCGAGAAAGCGCGGATCTATTTGCGCGAAGCTATTTTACACGCGCCCGGTTTAGGCGAAGGGCACCAGCCGCTCGGGCACAATTGGCCGCTGCAACGCTGAGATCGCCCGAAAGGCGAGCGACATTCACCCTTAACCGGCGACAAGGCTGGCGGCGGCGCCCTCGCGCGGCCATGTTGGCTCTATGAAAATCTGGCTCGTCCACGCCTTTACCGACCGCGTCTTCACCGGCAATCCAGCTGGCGTGGTGCCGCTCGACCGCTGGCTGCCGGATGCAACGCTGCAAGCCATCGCCACCGAAAACAATCTGAGTGAAACCGCGTTCTTCGTGCCGACTGGGCTCAAGGGCAATTACCAGCTGCGCTGGTTCACGCCGGAGACCGAGGTGCCGCTCTGCGGGCACGCAACGTTGGCGGCCGGTGCGATCCTGTTGTCGGAAATCGAGCCTAGTCTGGAAGTTGCCGTGTTCGACAGCCACGCTGGCGCTTTGGTCGTGCGCGCGACGCCCGAGGGTTACACGCTCGATCTGCCGCGCGTGCAGCGGCAGATGTGGACGCCGCAACCTGAACTCGTTGCCGCGCTCGGCAATCCGGTCATCGTCGACGCATTCGTCGCGGGCTATGCCAACATCGTGCTCGAGAATGAAGACGCAGTGCGGACGCTGAAACCTGATTTCGCTGCGATCAATCGTTTGGTGCGCGGACCACGCCAGGGCAATTTGACGATTACTGCGCCAGCGGATGAAGGCAAGCCGTACGACTTTGTCTCGCGCTTTTTCGCGCCCGGTGTCGGCATCAACGAGGACCCCGTCACCGGTTCGGCTTTTGCAGATCTCGCGCCGTATTGGTGCGACCGCTTCGACATGGAAAGCGTTGTCGGCTTCCAGGCGTCGAAGCGCGGCGGCTATATGCGCGCAATTCAGACGCTGTCTACCGTGCGCTTGCTCGGCCAAGTTGCGGTCTATCTGCGCGGGGAGTTGGACAACTCCATCGCGCGACTCGCCAATCGTGTGGAAGAGCCGGAAGCGCCGCGCCGCAAAAAGCGCCGCGCGCGCCGCACGCTGCCGGCGATCTTCGACGAACCGCAACTGCCGGGGCTGGAAGCGCCGCCCGCGCCGGAGGCCGCCGCTCCGGTGGTGTCTCCGCCGCCGACCTCGCATCCAACCCCGCCGCAGACCGACGCCGCGTCGCGCGCAGAAACCCACGCGCCGATCGTCGTTCCGAGCGATCCCAAGTAGCCGCGGCGACCGCCGTTCCCTTTAGTTTTTCGTAACTGCGACATTTGTTGCGGCGCCGTTGCCAACCCGGCCAAAGCAGAGCACTACGGTCAGCGGGCCATCCGCTCCCAACGGCGGACGCCCATCTGTGAGGATGGGAGACAAGTTGATGACAAGTCCCGCAAAGCCGGCAGTGCGTCCGGCCGATTCCCGATTTTCTTCGGGACCCACCAAAAAACGTCCGGGCTGGTCGACCGATGCGTTGAAAGACGCAGCGCTAGGCCGTTCGCATCGCGCCAAGCCGGGCAAAGCAAAGCTCAAGGAAGCGATCGACCGCACGCGCGCTGTTCTAGGCGTGCCTGCTGATTTCAAGATCGGCATCGTGCCCGCATCCGACACCGGTGCGATGGAAATGGCGATGTGGTCGATGCTCGGCGCGCGGCCTGTGGACATTTTCGCCTGGGAAAGCTTCGGCGAGGAATGGGTCACTGACGCCAAGCAATTGAAGCTCGACGCCAAGGTGCACACCGCTGGCTACGGCGCACTGCCGAACCTGGCCGCTGCGCGCAAAGATGCGGACGTCATCTTCACCCAGAACGGCACCACCGCCGGCGTGCGCGTACCGAACTTCGATTGGATATCCGCGGATCGCGAAGGCATCATCATCAACGACGCCACCAGCGCCGTGTTCGCGCAGCCCATTGATTGGGCCAAGTGCGACGTGACCACGTTCTCGTGGCAAAAAGTGCTGGGCGGCGAAGCCGCGCACGGCATGCTTATCTTGAGTCCGCGCGCGATTGCACGGCTCGAAAGCTACATGCCGGATCGGCCGATCCCGAAAATTTTCCGTCTCACCAAAAAGGGCAAGGTCGATCTCGAAATCTTCGAGGGCTCGACCATCAACACGCCTTCGCTGTTGGCAACCGAGGACTATATCGATGCGCTGAAATGGGCGGAATCCTTGGGCGGCGGCGCAGCGCTGATCGCGCGCGCCAATGCCAACACCAAGGTGCTGGCCGATTGGGCCGCGCGTACGGAATGGGTTGATTTCCTCGCCGCTGACGCAGCAACGCGCTCCAACACCAGCGTGTGTTTAAAGGTCGTCGATCCGCGCGTCACCTCTCTTAACGACGAAGGCCAAGCGGAATTCGCCAAGAAACTCGCGGCGTTGCTGGAGAAAGAGAACGCCGCGCTCGACGCAGCATCGTATCGCGCGGCGCCCCCGGGGCTGCGCATTTGGTGCGGTTCGACCATCGAGGCGTCCGATCTCGAAGCGCTGACGCCGTGGCTCGACTGGGCGTTTGAAACGCTCGTCGCCGACTTCGCGACCAAAGCCGCCTAGCCGTTCGCTTCCCGGGTGCAAGAGCGCCCGGTGGCGGCGCCCCAATCAGGAATACAATCATGCCAAAAGTTTTGATCTCGGACGAACTCTCGCCCGCCGCCATCGACATCTTCAAGGCGCGCGGTGTTGAGGTCGATTTTCTCCCCCAAGTCGGCCCCGACGCCGCCAAGCTAAAGGAGATCATCGGCAAGTATGATGGTCTCGCTATTCGTTCGGCCACCAAGGTGAAGCCAGACATCATCGCTGCTGCGAAAAATTTGAAGGTCATCGGCCGCGCTGGCATCGGCGTCGACAACGTCGATATTCCCGCCGCCACCGCCAAAGGCATCGTGGTGATGAACACGCCCTTCGGCAATTCGATCACGACCGCCGAACACGCCATCGCGCTGATGTTTGCCGCTGCGCGCCAGGTGCCGGAAGCCAACGCGTCGACCCAAGCCGGCAAATGGGAAAAGAACCGCTTCATGGGCCGCGAGCTCTTCGCCAAGACGCTCGGCTTGATCGGTTGCGGCAATATCGGCTCCATCGTTGCCGACCGCGCTATCGGCCTGAAGATGAAGGTGATTGCCTACGATCCATTCCTCTCGCAAGAACGGGCGGTGCAGATCGGCGTCGAGAAAGTTGAACTCGAAGAGCTGCTGCCGCGCGCAGACCTCATTTCGCTGCACGTTCCGCTCACCGACAAAACGCGCAACATCTTGTCGGAAGCCAACCTGGCTAAGACCAAGCGCGGCGTCATCATCATCAATGCGGCGCGCGGCGGCTTGGTGGACGAGGCGGCCTTGCTCGATGCTCTTAAGAACGAACACGTTGCGGCCGCGGGATTTGACGTGTTCAGCGTCGAGCCCGCGAAGGAAAACGCATTGTTCGGCGCGCCGAACTTTGTCGCTACGCCGCACCTGGGCGCGTCCACCAACGAAGCGCAGGAAAATGTGGCGCTGCAAGTGGCCGAGCAGATGGCGGACTATCTCGTCAATGGCGCCGTCACCAACGCGCTCAACATGCCGTCCATCACCGCCGAAGAAGCGCCGCGACTCAAGCCGTTCGCAGCACTTGCGGAAAAACTTGGCGCTTTCGCCGGCCAGATTGTCGACGAAGGACTGGAAGAAGTTGAGATCGAGTACGAGGGCGAAGTCACCAAGCTCAACATGAAGCCGCTGACGGCTGCGGCGCTTGCCGGGCTGTTGCGGCCTCTGTTGGCGGACGTCAACATGGTGTCGGCGCCGGTATTGCTGAAGGAGCGCGGCGTTTCGCTGAAAGAGTCGACCCGCGAATCCTCGCCGACTTACGAGAGCTTGATTCGTGTGAAGGTGAAAACTGGAGGCAGCTGGCGTTCGCTGGCGGGCGCCGTTGTCGCGGGCGCGCCGAAGATCGTGGAAGTGAAGGGCATGGCGCTCGACGCGCCGTTCCAGCCGACCATGCTCTACATCAACAACACCGACGCGCCCGGCTTTATCGGTGCGTTGGGAACTTTGCTAGGCGACGCCAAGGTCAACATCGCCACGTTCCACCTTGGCCGCGCGGCGGCGGGCGGCGAAGCAATCGCGTTTGTGGGCATCGACGAGCCTGTCAGCGATGAGGTGATGGCCCGCATCAAAGCTCTGCCGCAAGTTCGCTACGCGAAATTGCTCCGCTTCTAGGAACAGTGGCGCGGAAACAACGTTGCTCGACTGCCGCGCGCTTTGCGGCGGTCGGGGACGTTCCGCGTGAAGAAATCACTCCTCAGCGCTGCTGCCGCGCTTGCTTGCTTTGCTTTTGCTTCGCCTGCGTTCGCGGGCGTTGACGAGATACGCGTTGGCGTGGCTCACAATCTGCGTCTGGACCACGGCGATCTTGTCGACGGCAAGGAGGGTAATGACGTGCAGGGCGAAGTGGTCTTTTCGACCATGCATGTGCTGAACATCCTGGGCGGCCCGCGACCGTACGTCGTTGGATCATGGAACACTGAGGGCAAAACCGATTTCGCGGGCGCCGGCCTTTTGTGGCGCTTCCATCTTTTCCACAATTGGGCCTTCGAGCCGGGCTTCGGTTACGTCATTCACGACGGCCCGCTCCAAAACGAGTTTCCGCCCGGCGATCCGCGTGCGATCGACTTCGAGCATCACCATCAATTGCTCGGTTCCCGAGATTTGTTCCGCACCACGTTCGCACTGGAAAACACCGTGAGCGATCACGCGGCGTGGCAGATTTATTACGAACACATGAGCCACGGTCAGATTCTCGGTCAGGGCCGCAATCAGGGCCTCGACGATGTTGGTTTGCGGTTCATTTGGCGGTTTAATCCGGACCCAATCAAATAGGCGCCTGCCTCTTGCACGTGTTGCGAACCCCGTTAGGTTTTCCAGCCAGAACGGGGATCGCATGAAAAAAGCCTGGGGCATCGCAGCTTTTGGCGCCGCAGTGGCGATGGCGCCGGCGGCGCACGCAGGCGTGAGCGAAGTGCATTTCGGCGTGATGGCGCACGACGTGTGCATCACCAATTGCAAGAACGCGCACAAGGAAGCGGGACCTTCCGTCGAAGGTGCGATCTCGTTTGACTCGCCGAACTGGCTGTCTTGGGCCGGTTCGCCAGAGCCGTACGCGGTCGCTTCGATCAACACGCATGGCAACACCAGCTTTGGCGGCGTTGGCGTGGAGTGGCACTGGAAATTTGCCGACAAATGGAGCCTCGATCCAGGCGTCGGCTACGTCATTCACAATGGCGAGTTGGACAACCCGTTCAACAACGGCTCGCAGCAAGCGCAGGACTTCCAGGACCGGCACTTACTGCTTGGTTCGCGCGATCTCTTCCGCATTTCGCTTGGCGTGACCCGGCAGATCGCCGGCCCGTGGGATGCGCAGTTGTTTTACTCACACTTGTCGCACGGCCAGATTCTCGGTCACGGCCGCAATCAGGGCCTTGATCAAGTCGGCGTGCGCCTGGGGTATCGCTTCGGCGAGTGATTGCCCGGCGCCGAAAGGCGCCTAATATGCCGCCGCTCCAGAAGGGGGACGGCATGAGCGAACAATTGCGTCAGCATCTGGAAGCGGGTGGGCCGAAGCGCATCCTCGCACTGGACGGCGGCGGCGCGCGCGGGCTACTGACGCTGGGCTTTCTGAGCAAGCTGGAGGAAGAGCTGGCCCGGCGCCGCGGCGGCGATCCCACGACATTCCGTCTCGCGCACTATTTCGATCTGATCGGCGGGACATCCACCGGGTCGATCATCGCCACGACGCTCGCGCTTGGCTGGCGCGTCAGCGAGATCGTTGACCTATATTTCGAACTGCTGCCGGCGATTTTCAAAAAGCCCCAGGTCCCGGGCTTTCTGCGCATCTTCATACCCGGCTTCAAGAACACTGCGCTCACCAAAGCGCTGAACCAGCATCTGGGCGACCGCATGCTGAACTCCTCAGACTTGCTGACCGGGTTGGCGATTCACGCAAAGCGCATCGACACCGGTTCGGCATGGATCCTCGTCAACAATCCGCATTGGGTCTATTTCAACGCGCGCGGCGACACGCTGGGCGTTCCTAACGCGCACTTCTATCTGCGCGACCTCGTGCAAGCTTCCGCCGCTGCGCCGACGTATTTCAATGACGTGCGCATCGGCCTTGAGCGCAAGAAGAGCGGCAGGATCGGATCGTACGGCTATTTCTTCGATGGCGGAGTCAGCCCCAACAACAATCCCGCGCTGCAATTGCTGCTGACGGTCACCGATCCTGCGTTCGGCTTCAATTGGGCGCCGGGTGAGAATAACTTGCTGCTCTGGTCGGTCGGCACCGGCTATGTCCGCAAGCGCTTTGCCAAGAAGAACGCCAAGCATCGTTCAAGCGCGAAGACGATCGGCGATTTTCGTCACATGATGTATTCGAGCAAAGTGCAGGCCGCTCTGGAGGGCTACAATCACGACATCAGCCAGCAACAACTGACCATGTTGCAGACACTTTCGCGGCCGCGCTTTCCGTGGTGGGTCAATTCCGAGATCGGCATGCAGGAAGGTGCGCATTGTCTTTCGCTCGGCGAACCGGCGCTGACGTTTCAACGCTACGACGCGCGCATTGAAATTGCCGATCGCGCCGACTGGCGCCCCGAGCATATCGAAGCGTTGCTCGGCGAAGAAATGAAGAAGGATCTGGTGGATCAGTTGCGCGAAATGGATCTGAAGGATCCGCAGCTGCTCGATATTCTCTTGCGCACGGGCCAAGCATTGGGCGCCGCGCAATTGGCGCAAGGCAATGGCGTCAAGGGGCCGGCAATCGCGCCCGATTGGCCGCCGCAGCATTTCGATCCGGCCGCGTGGCGCGCCCCAGCGGCGTGAGTTTTGACCTGTGGACCGGCTTCGGCTAGGAATCGCCCGCAATCGAGCCAAACCCGCGCGTCGAGCACCTGTCGAAGGGCGCGCTGGGTCTCACCGGGCAGGTGAGGTTCTGCATCCGATGTCTGCTGTCGTGGTAGTCGGCGCCCAATGGGGCGACGAGGGTAAAGGCAAGATCGTCGATTGGCTGTGCCATCGCGCCGACGTGGTCGTGCGTTTTCAAGGCGGACATAACGCCGGCCACACGCTGGTGGTGGGAAACACGACGTACAAATTGGCGCTGCTGCCCTCGGGGGTGGTGCAGGGCAAGCTCTCCATCATCGGCAATGGCGTCGTCGTCGATCCTTGGGCGCTGACTGACGAGATCGCCAAGATCGCGGCCCAAGGCGTCTCGATCACACCCGACATACTGGTGCTGTCGGATCAGGCGTGTCTCATTCTGCCGTTTCACCGCGACCTAGATGCGGCGCGCGAAGCGCAAGCCGGCGCTGCCTCGATCGGCACGACGCAGCGTGGCATCGGGCCTGCCTATGAGGACAAAGTCGGCCGGCGCGCGTTGCGCGTTGCCGATCTCGCCGACCAGGAATCCATCGATTGGAAAATCGGCCGTCTGACCGCGCACCACAACGCGCTGCGCAAGGGGCTCGATTTGCCCGAGATCGACGTCGCGAAACTGAAGGCAATGCTTGCCGATATTGCGCCGAAAGTGTTGCCATTCGCGCGCCCGGCGTGGCGCGAAATGGAAACGCAGCGGCAAAACTCCAAACGCATTTTGTTCGAAGGTGCGCAAGGCGCGCTCTTGGATGTAGACCACGGCACTTATCCGTTTGTCACCTCGTCGAACGTAGCTGCGGGGCAGGCCGCGGCGGGATCGGGCGTCGGACCCCGCGCGATCTCCTATGTATTGGGGCTGGTGAAAGCCTACACGACGCGCGTTGGCAGCGGCCCGTTCCCGACCGAACTCAAGGATGAGGTCGGCAGGAAGCTGGGCGAGATCGGCCGCGAGGTCGGCACCAACACCGGCCGTGCGCGGCGCTGTGGCTGGTTCGATGCGGTGCTCGTGCGCCAATCAGTCGCCGTATCTGGCATCGATGGCATCGCGCTCACCAAGCTCGATGTGCTCGATGGCTTCGACGAAATCAAAATCTGCACCGGCTATAAGCTCGGCGGCAAAGTCATCGATTATTTGCCGGCTGGCGTGCGCGACCAAGCGGCGGTCGAGCCGATCTACGAAACACTTTCCGGCTGGAAGAAGACCACTAAGGGGGCGCGGTCGTCCAAGGATTTGCCGTCGAAGGCGATCAAATACATTCGCCGCATCGAGGAGCTCATCGGCGTGCCGGCGGCGCTTGTCTCGACCAGCCCCGAGCGCGAGGACGTCATCCTCATGCGCGATCCATTCAAGGAATAGGCGAAACGCCCGCACAAACCGCGCCGCAGCGGCCGATTTCGGCGTCGGAACGGCGCGGTTCGGCTTTTCCTGCTTCGCCATTGCCCGGCGGGTGGTTAGATTTGCAGCCGCGCGCCCTCGGAGACTCGCATGTCCGTCGAGAACGAAAACGAACCCAGCAACGAGAACACCGCGGAGGCGAAGCCGCGTCTGCAGTTCAGCGTCGAGGATGCGCGCCGGCGTGCCCAAGAGGCGTACAAAAAATCCGAGTTCATTCTCTCGCGCGCTTACGGGCTGTTCCGCGACACCAATCTCGAGTGGGAGCAGATAAAGGCCGAAGAGACGACGGTGCCGAACATTTTGATCGGCTACGTTGCGCCGCTCGCGGCCATCCTGCCCATTTGCGATCTGATCGGCAAAACCATCTTCAGCGGACCAGTTGGCGTCGATTTCGGATCGGCGCTGATCCAGGCGGTGATCAGCTGGATCTTGACAGTCGCGCTCACATTCTTTGTTGGCGTTCTGATCAATTCCATCGCTGACAATTTCGAGGCCGACAAGAACGACCTCGGCGCACAGAAAATCTCCGCGTATTCGATGACGCCGTTCTACTTCTCCGGCGTGCTGTATTTGTGGCCGCCGCTTTGGTGGTTCGGCTTCTTCGCTTTGGCGGCGACAGTGTTTCTGCTTTATCGCGGTCTGCCGATTTTGATGAAGGCGCCGCAAGAGCGCGCGTTGAGCTATGCAAGCTCCGTCACCGTCGCTGCAGCAGTGGCGCTGATCGTGGTGCTCGCGCTCTCGAGCTGCGTACACGGCTAGCCATCGCTGGCGCGGCGTGGCGCTGTGCCATCCGCCAGCAACGTGCCGCAATCGGCGTCCTTAGCGAGTCCGGCGTCAACGAAGGGTAGTATCGCCGCGACCGGCGCGGCGAGCGAAGCCAGCAGCGCCGCGATGCCTTGTCTGGCCGCACGATCGGCGCGCACACCGATCTGTGGGCGACTCCAAGGCCCTTGCACGGTGATGGGCGCGGCGATGCGCACCAGGCGCGGCTCTTTCGGTTGCCCGCGTATCTGCAGGTCGAACGTCTCGTCGCGCAGGCTCAGACTGCCGCTGCCGTGAATGAGCATGCTGTGGGTATCGAATACAAAGGTATTGGCGCGGGCGATGCCATTGGCGACGTGGAAGCTCGCTACGCCGCAGCGCACGTCAATCTTGTCCTCGTTATGGGCGAGGATGAGGCCCAAACCGCGCGTGACGTTGATGCCGGTGAGCTCTGCCAGCGCTTCCCGCACCTCGCCGTGTGGCGTGACGAAGGTGACGTCGCCGTTCGCGTGCGCCGCCGCTTCTCGCACTGAAGCGCCGCGCCCGCTGAGACGCGCGCGCCCAAGCAACGAGCCGGTCAGCGGCGGGTTGCCGCCCATGGGCAGAATGGATTCCACGCGCGCCTGCGAAAGTCGCACATCGGCGTTCACCAGAGGTGTGTCCTCACGCGCATTGATCGACACCGCGCCATTCACGCGGCCTTGCGATAATTCCAACGTCAGCGGATCGAGTTTCAACAGGCCGCGATCCAGGTTTATGTCGACGGCGAAGCCACGCAGCGGCACATGTTCGCTCTGAATGTGCGTGGCGCGGTACGAGACGCGCGCGTCCATGTTGCGTACGCGTGTAATGTCGAGAGCTGCATCGGGCATGATGCGCGCCGCAGCTGGCGTGACGCGCACGCCGGCTACGTGCGCCGGTGCGAGCGATCCGCTGTGCGATTTGCCGCCGCCGAGCACCGCCAGCAGATCGTTGAAATCGAGACTGACCGTGTAGAAATTGCCATCGAGAAAGAGGCGGCCGTCGTTCTGGTGCGTCGCCGTAAAGGCGCCGTGCAGGTCGCTATGGCCCACGCGGCCAGCGATGTCGCGCATGCCGTAAGTCGCGCCGTGCCGTTCGAGGCGGCCGGAAACGTCGTAGGCAGGCGTGTTCGGCAGCGCGAGACCCGTAAGCTGGTAGAGATCGGAAAGATCGGCGCCAGTGCCTTTGATGTTTGCGTAGATGTTGCCGAAATCGAACGGCCTGGCGATTTGGCCGTGCGCAGTGATGTGCGTGGCGCCTGCTTTGACGTCCATCACAAACGGGTAGGGGCGATCCTGGCGCACATGGATGAGCGGATCGCCGGAGAGCGCGAGCACAAACGGCTGCCGGTTGATCTGTCCGTCGCCCGTCAACGTGAAGCGGCCGCCATTTGCGAGCGCTGAGCTTTCCTCGGTCGTGAACGCCGCGCGCAATGTCATCTCGCGTTGATCGTCGCGGAAAAACAGCTGACCATCGCGAATGGCGAAGTGGTGGATTGCGGGCATTTTGAACGGCTTGCCCACGCGTGCAACGCCGGGCGCGTTGGCCCAGTTCGCATCGCCATCGGCAGTTCGATAGAGCGCGACGCTGGCGCGGCTCAGATCCAAGCTGACAATGTCGAATTGACCGATGAGCAATGGCAGCAGTTTGATCTTGATGTCGGCGTCGCCGATTTCCGCGAACTCACCGCGATCACCGAAGCGTTGCTGATTGCCAATGTGCAGGCCCTGTGCGTGCAAGCGCGGCGTCCACGACCACGGATAGACGTTGAGATTGCCTTGGATGGAGATTGGCCGGCCCGTCGCTGCGGAGGCGAACCGCGAAATGGGTTCGCGCAGAGCATTCCAATCCGCGAAGGTGAGGAAGAGCACGATGGTAGCGGCGACGACGCCAACGGCGCCGCCGGCCCATGCGCCGATGCGCCGCCAAGGCGCGCCTTTGGTCTTCGCCCACGCAGCCGCGCTCGCGCTTTTGGCGCGCGCGAATTGAGCAGCGCTCCATGTCCCGAACGCGGCCAAGCGGCTGTTTTGAGGCGGGTTTGGTTCCGTCATCGCTTCGCCAACGCCCCCACGGCGGCGGACGTTCCCCACGCTCATGATGCGTCGCATAGCGTTAACGTGAGCGGGCGCGTAAGACGGCACGGAACTCGCAACCGTTCGCGCGGATCCATGCTTCTTCTTCGCTATCTCCCTGAAACAGCGGCATTCCTGCTGTTTTTTCTGATTTCGGGTCAGATTGGCGGCGCGTTCGCGATCGTGGCTGAGTTCGCGTTGGTTGGACTGTTGCTGGTCACCCACGTCAGGACCGCGATTGAGACGGTGCTGCGCTGGTGGCCATTGCTGCTCACGGCATTGCTTGCGGTTGCTTCCGCGCTGTGGTCGCCGGTGCCGGACGTTTCCGCGCGGTACGGCGCGCAATTGCTGTTTACCGTGTTTGTCGGCGTTTTCCTGGCGCGGCTCATGCCAGCCCGGCGCTGGCTCATCGTATTTTTCCTGAGCACGTTCGTGTTCTGCTTGGCGTCGATCGCCAGCCGCCGCACCGGCATTTCCGATATCGGCATGGTGCTCATCGGATTGACCGGCTCCAAGAACGCCATGTCGCATGAAGCGCAAATGCTGTTCATGTCAGCGTTTGCGGTGCTGCTGTTGAACGGTGTTTCCAGCCGGTTGCGGTTGCTGGCGCTGGCAGCGTTGCCGGTCGGCGCGGGTCTGGTCGTGATCACCAACTCCGCGACAGGGGCGCTGTTGGCCGTCGCCGGCGTAGCGGTGCTCTGCGTGCTTTGGATAGGGGAGCGGGTAACGCCGGGTTTGCGTTTGCTGACGCTTGCGTTCGTTGCGGCGTTGTTTGTGCCGATCCTGATGCTGGCGCCCGAGATTGGCGCGATACGCGACCACTTCCTGTACGAGACTCTGAATAAGGATCCGACGCTGACGGGGCGCACTCTATTGTGGGCGCGCGCCGACGATCTGATCGCGCACAAACCGTTCCTGGGCTACGGCTATCAATCGATTTGGATGGGCGACTCCTTCGAAACTATCGGCCTCAAGCGCCTCACCGGCATCGAGGACGGCCGCACCTTCCACTTCCACAACACCTTCAGGCAGGTAGCCGTTGATACTGGTTTGCTGGGGTTGGCGATCTTCGCCGCCACTCTGCTGTTCACGCTCTTGGCCGGCTTGATGCAAGCGCTGATGCGTCCCAACGCTGCGACGTCTTTTTTCTTTGCGTCGTTTGCGCTCGCGGTGGCGACTGCCTTCACGGACACCATCCTGCAGCCGTTCTTGATCCAAACGGTGATTATCTATTCGTGCGCCGTCTATGCGTTTGCGCGGCCTGAGCCCGTGGCTCAGACCGCGCCAAATACACAGCCGATATCGCGTTTTGCTGCGGCAGCGCGGCCGACTTAGGCGTTCGCCTCGACCAGCCCGCGTTCGCCGGCGCGCTTCTTCATCGCCTTTTGCAGCTTTTCGAACGCGCGCACTTCGATCTGGCGCACGCGTTCGCGGCTGACGCCGTATTCCTTGGACAAGTCTTCCAAGGTTGACGGCTCGTCCTTCAAGCGGCGTTCGCGGATGATGTGACGCTCGCGATCGGAAAGGTCTTCCATCGCTTCGTTCAGCAACGTCATGCGGGCGCCGAACTCTTCGCTTTCGGCGAGTTCGGTTTCCTGGTTGCCTTCGCTGTCGTCAGCGAGCCAATCCATCCATTCCGCGTCGCCTTCGCCGCCCGCGCCGCCGATCGGCGCGTTGAGCGAAGCGTCGCCACCGCCACCAAGACGGCGGTTCATCGAGATCACTTCATCTTCGGTGACCGCGAGTTTGTGGGCGATCGATGCGACGTGCTCGGGCTTCAGGTCGCCTTCTTCCAAGGCGGCCATTTCGCCCTTCAGCCGGCGCAGGTTGAAGAACAGCTTCTTTTGCGCGGCCGTCGTGCCCATTTTCACGAGCGACCAAGAGCGCAGAATGTATTCCTGGATCGAAGCGCGGATCCACCACATCGCGTAGGTCGCGAGGCGGAAACCCTTGTCCGGATCGAATTTCTTCACGGCCTGCATCAAGCCGACGTTGCCTTCGGAGATAACCTCGCCGATCGGCAAACCATAGCCGCGATAGCCCATCGCAATCTTAGCGACGAGGCGGAGGTGGCTGGTGACGAGCTTGTGCGCGGCGCGCGTGTCGCCGTGTTCTTGCCAGCTCTTGGCAAGCATGAATTCTTCTTCTTTGGCCAGCATCGGGAACTTCCGAATTTCGGAAAGGTACCGTTGCAGACCTTGCTCTGGCGAAAGCGCCAGAGTGAGCGCGGTTGATGCCATTACGTTGATCCCCTTTAGAGGCCGCCGTGTTTGGTCTCAGGTGTTCTTCAATACGAACAAACGCCCGGGCCGGTTTCACAGCGCCTGTCCGTATATAGGGAGCCGAAAACGGCTTTGCTCAGGCCGCCGGGCGCCGACTTTTGGTTCGAGTTGAGCGGCGCGTTAAAGCGCCGCGCCGCCAGAACATATCAGGAACTAAATGATTCGCAAGCTGAAACGAAATCAATTTCTAGTTCGGAAAGCGGAACGTCCTGGCACTCACCCATAGGGCTTGTGCCTGTTCCTTCAGTCCGTGTGTTGGGTGTGTACCACGTCTTCGGGGCGAAACGCGGGCGGGTGACAGGGTCCGATGCGGCCGGCTTCGCAGAGCTCTTCCGGGCTCCTTGAGGGCGGCGGTGGATCCGGGAAGCCGACGCAGACGGTGATGGCGCCCTCGCCGGTATTGCCAGGCGCGCAGGGATCGTCGGGGATGCCTTGCCAGGCTGGCCGGGAGGCGGTTGTGAGCACGCGGGTCGTGGGTGGCGGCGCGAACGCGCCGGCGTTGGAGATGGGCCCGCCGGAGTTGGTGAGGCGAGGATCGCTCCAGTGAACGGCGCACTCGGGATGCTTGTCGCGATCTGGGCCGAAGCAGACGAGCGACTGCGCGAGCGCAGCGTCGCTTGGGATGTCACTAGGCGTGCCGATGGCGGGGAACGCGGCCGAGCGCGGAGGCGCATGTGCGGGCGACGGCAACGGCGGCGGTTTGCGCCTTTGCTCGATGTAGGTGCGCACACCGGCGTCCGCCGGACCGGCCACGTGCATGCGCCAGGTGATCAGCAGCGTGAGCGTGAGAGCCGCGCCGACCAGCAACGTCGCCAACGCAAGCGCCGCCGCGCGCCTGCGACGCATATCGCCGATGTCGCCCACATCCGCCATGGCAACGACCAGCGGGCGCAATACGGCGAAAATCGGTCAAGCCATCAAAGGCGGCGGAGAATTTCGATGAGCGCAGCCATATCGCCGGGGATGGCGCTTTCGAAACGGAGGTCTTCGCCGGTCACGGGGTGACGGAAGCCGAGGACCGCCGCGTGCAACGCCTGGCGCGGAAACGCGCGCGCAGCGACGTCGGCTTCTTCCGCGTGCGAGCCTTCGGCTTTGAGGTCGCGCTGTTTGCCATAGAGCGGGTCGCCGATCAGCGGGCAGCCCAAATGTGCGAGATGTGCGCGAATTTGGTGGGTGCGGCCGGTTTCCAAGCGGCATTCCAGCAGCGAAGCAGCGGCGCGGCCGGCGCTTGCGCCCGGCGCTTGGCCGAAACTCTCGATGGTCCAGTACTGGGTGATTGCGGATTTGCCCACTGCGGTGTCCGGATCGCGCGCTACCACGTATTTGCGGCGATCCTCATTCGAGCGGACGAGACGGTTTTCGATGCGCGCGGCGCGTTCCTTTGGAGCGCCACGCGTGACTGCGTAATAGACGCGCTCAAGATCGTGCTTCGCGAACAGCGCGGCAAGCCCGCGATGGGTGAGGTCGTTCTTGGCGACGACGACGAGGCCGGTCGTGTCCTTGTCGATGCGGTGGACAATGCCGGGACGCGCGACGCCGCCGATGCCGGAGAGCGAGTCGGCGCAGTGGGCGAGCAGCGCGTTGACGACAGTGCCACGCATCGAGCCCGGCGCGGGGTGCATGGCCATGCCAGCCGCTTTGTCGATGACGATGAGATCGGCATCTTCGTAGACAATATTGAGCGGCAGATTTTCGGGCTGGGGCGCTGCGGGTTCTGGCGGCGGCAATGTCAGTTCGTAAGCGGCGCCGGCGCGCGGCTTGTCTTTGGCGTGAGTCACCAGCGCGCCGTTGACCGTGAGTTTGCCCGCGCCGATCAAGCCTTGGATGCGCGCGCGCGACAGGTCCGGCCACAGCTTGGTCAGCCAAACGTCCACGCGGTCGCCGGCGTCGGCGGGCGCAACCGCGGCGCGCGTCTCGCCGCTATCGTTGAAATCTTCGTCCTCTGTGTCGCTCACGCCGGGTTCTATGGCCATCGCCGTGGCCTTCCGCAACGCATTGCGCTGACGCCGCGACATTCGGAAGTGTTGCCCGCCGTGCCGGGCCGGTTCAAAGACAGGCAGGTTTAGTGGCCAACGCGCAGGGGCATGCTCAGAATGGCGTCCAAGGAGGGGCTCACGCGCCGCGGCGCATTGGTTTCGGCGACGGCGACCGCCGCGGCTTGCACACGCGATGTCGAAACGCCGCCCTATCGCGGCGAAGTGCAGTTCAATCACGGCGTCGCCTCCGGCGATCCCAAGAGCGATCACGTGGTGATCTGGACGCGCGTGACGCCCGATCACGCCGGTGCGGTGCCGGTGCGCTGGATCGTGGCGCGCGACGAAGCGCTGAGCGACGTGGTAAAAACCGGCGTCATCACCACGAGCGAGGCGCGCGACTTCACGGTGAAGGCCGACGTTGGCGGGCTGCGTCCTGGCGCGCCGTACTTTTACGGCTTCCGCGCCGGCGAGGCGAAGAGTCCGGTCGGCAAAACGCGCACGCTGCCGAACGGGCATATTCAGCAAGCCAAGATCGCAGTGGTGTCGTGCGCGTCGTACCCGCATGGCTTCTTCAACGTGTACGAAGCCATTTCCAAGCGCGATGACGTCGATCTGGTCGTGCATCTTGGCGACTACATCTACGAATACGGCCTGTCGGGCTTTGGCGGCGATACCGCGGTGGCGCTTGGGCGGATTCCGAAGCCGGAGGTCGAGTGCACGCGGCTCGATGATTATCGGCTGCGGCATGCGCAGTATAAGTCCGAGAAGGAGTTGCAGGCCGCGCACGCGATCGCGCCGTGGGTTGTTGTGTGGGACGATCACGAAGTCGCCAACGATAGCTGGACAGGCGGGGCGGAAAATCATCAACCGAATGAAGGCAATTGGGCCGACCGCAAACGCGCGGCGTTGCAGGCGTACTATGAGTGGATGCCGATCCGCGAACCTTCTGCTGGGCGCGCGTTCGAGGCGATCAACCGATCGTTCCAGTATGGCGATCTGTTTACGCTGATCATGATGGAAACGCGCTTGTTGGCGCGGACCAAGCAACTCGATTACGCGACTGATCTGCCGATCCAGAAGCAGCGCTGGAATTTCGAAGACGCGCAATCGCCGGTGGCGTTGCGCGACGGAGAGCCGGACGCGCAGAAAATGCAATTGCTGCCGGCGATCTACGAGGAGATCGCCGGGACGATGCAGCCGGTGTTGGATTGGCGCCGCGCTGGGCCGATGCTGCAGAACCCGCAGAATTTGCCGGCGCGTTTCTACTTTGCGCCCGATACAGCCGCGCTCGAGAAGACATTGTCGACACCGGATCGGGTGCTGCTTGGTTCGGGGCAGGAGCAATGGCTCGGCGATGAGCTGCGCCGTTCGAAGGCCGCGGGTACGCCCTGGCAGGTATTGGGAAGCCAGACGGTGATGGCGCCGGTCGCATGCCCGGATTTGTCCAGAACGCCACCGCAACTGGCTGGCGCGCTGGAGCATTTGCGTCCCGGTGTGACGCAATTGCTGAAGCTGTCGCGCTTTCCGTTCCCGCTGGATACGGATGCATGGGATGGCTACCCCGCAGCGCGGGCGCGCGTGTACGCGTCGATGCGCGCCAACGCAGCAAACCCCATCGTCATTAGCGGCGACTCGCATGCGGCGTGGGCCAATGAACTCAATGACACGCGCGGGCGCGTCGCGGTGGAGTTTGCGGGCACGTCGGTGACGTCGCCTTCGGAAGCTTACTACTTCCAAAGCGCGGGCGTTGATTTCGACGCCGGCATTCGCGCGCGCAACCCGCACATAAAGTGGACTGATCATGTCCACCACGGTTTCATTCTGCTCACACTGCGGCCCGACAAAGCCAAAGCCGAGTACATGATGGTGTCGAGCATTCAGTCGAAACAATACACCACCAGTGTGGACACTGCGTTCACCATCACGCCGACGCCGGGGCCCGGCGTGGGGCCGCTGACGCAGGTTTAGGCGGCGTCGTAATCGGTTTCGAACTCCCACTCGCGCATGTCGCGGGCTTGGCGTTCGGCTAGAAACTTGCGCATCATCATGGCGTGCGTGAACAAGTTGGCGGCGTTCAGATCGTCGCTGCTTTCGAGCGCGTACGCGCGCAGCGTGTCGGCAAAAGCGAGAACTTCTTCGGCGTTCATGAGCTCGCCTATGCTCTGACTCGGCGACATCCGCATGACAAGACCTAGGCGCGTTCGCCTAAATGGTTAGCGGGGCGCGCGCGTTTCGCGATGGAGAATGCTTCGAGTTCCTCCGATGGATTTTCGTTGAGCCATTCTTCCGCGAATTGACCGTAAAGCGGCGCGTATTTGAAGCCATGACCAGAGCAGGCGGAAAAGATCAGCACGCGCGGATGTGCAGAACTTGGCGCAATGAGAAAGTTCTCGTCCGGCGTCAGCGTGTAAAGACAGCGCACCATCCGCACCGGGTTCGGATCGTGATTGGGCAAGTGCGCGCGCGCTTGCTCGGAGAGCATAGCGGCGTCTTGAGCGTTGGGTTCTGCGGCGTTGTCGGGATCGACGGCCGGGCCGATCGAATGCAAGCCGAGTTTGTAGAAACCCCGCGGCGCGGGCATGCCGTACAGGCCGACCTCGTTGTCGACGCATATGAGCGGCAGCATGCGCGGCGCTTCGGTCTTGAAGTAGCCCACGACGCGGCGGCGCACCTCTAGGCGGCCGGCGAATTCCGGCAGCAGCTGGCGCGACCAGCCGCCCGCGCTGACGATCACCGCGTCGAAGCTGCGCTGCTCGCCATTGATCGTGAGCGTCGTATTTTCGATGGGCGCATCGATCTTTGTGTTGTGGGCGAGGCGGGCGCCCCAGCGCGGCGCTTGCCGCAACAAAAACGCGCGCGTCGCATCGGCGGCGATGACGCCGCAATCTTCCTGACGGAAGACGTCCCACTCATACGGCATGGCGATGTTGCCGCGTGTCAGCGGATGGATGGCGTCGCCGCGCAAGAGCGCTGCGGGTTTGCGGCTCATGGTCTGGCACGCTTGCACGAAGGGCGAGCCGCGCGGCCCGGCCATCAAGCCGCCGGTCCATTCGATCAGAGGCTGATTGGCGAAACCTTCCCAGTCGCGCCACATCGGACCGGCGCGGCGTGCGAGTTTTGTATAAATTTCGCCTTCGCCTGGCGTGAGGCGCATGATGCGCGTATCGCCGTGCGAGGATCCTTTCTCGTTCATCGGTTCGAATTGCTCGAAGCCGAACACGTCATGACCGGCGAGCGCGAGGCGCGCGCAGATGCTGAGGCCAGCGACACCAAGGCCAACAACCGCGACCTTCAAGCGCGATCCTCACAATTGAAGCGTTGGGCGGGCGCTGACATTTGATCGTATCTAGTCAGCGCCGTGGCCGGATGCAAAGCGTCCGGCGCCGCGCGGTGCATGTTCTCAGGAATTTTTGCGCATCGCCGCGGTTTCACTTGCCGAAAGCGGGCAAACGCCGCGCTTATGCGCGCATGAGCGTGAAGGACAAGATCAAAGGCCGGGTCGAGGCGTTCGATCATTGGGCGCGGCCTTGGGCGATGCGCGCCAAATGGCGCAGCTGGGCGTATGAATTCTTGCTGTTCGGATTGAAGCAGGCATGGGCGTGTCTGTTTGGCGCGCTGATGCTGGCGCTCATTCTGGGGACGCATCTTTTTTGGCCCGCGCCCGCCGATCATTTTTGGCTCGCACGCTACGACTTTCTGGTGATCGCGTCGGTGACGGTGCAGGCAGTGCTGCTGGCGACCAAGCTCGAGCGTTGGGACGAGGCGGTCGTCATTTTCATTTTCCATGCGGTCGGCACCGTCATGGAAATTTTCAAGACGGCGCATGGTTCGTGGATTTATCCCGAGCCGAGCCTGTTGCGGATCGGTGGCGTGCCGCTGTTTTCGGGTTTCATGTATGGCTGCATCGGCTCGTACATTGCCCGCATCTGGCGGCTGTTCGACATCAAGTTCGTGCGCTACCCGCCGCTGTGGACGACATGGACGCTGGCGATTTTGGCGTATCTGAACTTTTTCACGCATCATTTTGTACCAGACATTCGCGCCGGCCTGTTTGCATTCTCGGCGCTGATCTTTTGGCGTACCTGGTTTGTGTTCACGCCTGACGGGACGCCGCGCTTCATGCCGGTGATCATGGGGTTGGCGCTGGTCTCGCTGTTCATCTGGTTCGCGGAAAACATCGGTACGTTCGCCTCGGCCTGGGTGTATCCGAGCCAACGCGACGGTTGGCAGATGGTGCCGATCGCAAAAATGGGCGCGTGGTATTTGCTGATGCTGTTGAGTTACGTGCTGGTGACCGTGGTGCATCGGCCGGCGGAGTATGAAGGCGATATGTCAAATCCGTCGCTGACGGCTGAAGCCGCTGCGGACTAGGCGCGCGTCATCGTCGTGCGTTTCCGAAATGAAACGCTGAAGAGCGGGACGCGGATCAACGCCGCCAAATAAGTTGCACCTTGCGGTGCGAAACGACGGAATTGATCCGCGTCCCGTGATTGTTGTGCAGCAGCTCGAACGCGGGGCGCTGTTCGCACCCTTATTTCGGACGCCGCAGACGCGCTGGCTGGTGTGTTCGCACCAGTCCCACGATCTCCCGCCTTTGGCTCCGCCAGGGAGCTCTTATGGCGGGCTTGGCGCTTCGGAATTTGCTCCCCCGTTTTACGGGGAGCTATCGGCGAAGCCGGCTGATGGGGTTTCCCCCTTCGGCTCGCTTCGCTCGCCACTTCCCCCGCAAGCGGGGGAAGAAATCCAAAGCGCTTCGCGCTCAATCACCTCGTTCGTCGCATTGGTGAACATGGCCAACTGCTCTTCATGCGGAACGATGGGTGCATTGTGCGCACGGTTTTGCTGCGGTCGGATTGATTGTCGCAAGTTTTATAAGTTGGAGCGCGCCACGCCGTGGCGCATGGCGCAAATGCTTGAAGGATAAGCGCGAATGCGCCACGGAGCGGCGCGCTCCAACTTTCATGCATCGTAATTTGTGTTGGATAGGCGCACACCTATCCCCACAGCGCGGATGTGGGTGGCTCTGGCTTAGCGCAGCTGCAGAGTTTCGGTGCGGGTTTGTACGACTTGGCCGTTGTGCAGGAGCGCGGCTTCGCCGCGATAGGCGCCGGCGGGCCAGTTGGTTGGCGGCGTGCGGCGGCCGGCGAAGAGCCAGGCTTGCGCTTGATCGCGCGGCTGCGTGCGCGCGTTCTCGACGAGTAATGCGCCATCGGGGCCATAGAGGCGCACGCGCAATACATCGCCGTTGCGCGGGCCGATGGCGAGCGCCCAGAACGCAAGCGCGGGCGCACTGCGGGAGCTGATTGCGGGAAGCGATTCCGCGTCGATGCCTTGCGCGGGCGCGGCGCCGGTGAAGCCGGCGGCAAACCAACGTTCTCCGGTGTAGGCGAGCGCGGCGCGTGCGGACGCGCTCCAAATGGCGGCGCTCGGACGGATCGCCGCTGCGCCGCATTGGCCCGCGCCGATGGCGCCGCCTGTGATCGGATCGACTTTGTCGCCGTTGTGCCGAAGCGTCAGATGCACGTGCGGGAATTGTGTGTGACCCGAGAGGCCGACGAGGCCAACTGGCTGGCCCGCGGTCACGTGATCGCCGGCGTGCACGCGCAGCGAACCGTTGCGCATGTGACAGAGCTGAGTTTGCCAGCCGTCAGCATGATCGATGATGACGCCGTTGCCGCACTCTTTGTTGGCGATGGCGCTCATGCCGCCGCGTATGAAGGCGCCGTCAAGTTCGCCGTCGCGCACCGCGTGGACGATGCCGGGCGCTGGCGACAGCACGGCGACGCCGCGATCGGCGAGCGCCTTGGGTACGCGGAAGTCGAGGCCGTCATGGCCGTCATAGGTGAGCGGGCCGCACATCGGATCGGTGGCGCCGGGACCAGCGTCCCAGTCGGCGTAGTTCTGGACGAAACACTCTTGGCCGACGCGGCAATCGAGCGGCACGACGAGATTTTGTGCGTGCGCCGTGTGCGGAAACAGCGCGAAGGCGAGGGCGAACGCAAGGATCGGCAAAACGCGCATGCAACGGATAGTGCATGTGCGTCCGGTTTCTGCAATCACGGAACTGATGACAGCAGATGAACTGACCGCCTTCTTTGGCGAGGTCTTCGAGGGCTACGATGCGGCGGCGCGGCCGGTGACGTTTGCCGATGGCAAGCGCGCGGTGGTGCGCCAGCGTTACGAGGTGGCGCAGTTGCGCCCGGGCGGCACCGTGTCGGGGCCGACGATGATGGGCCTGGCGGATATGGCCATGTATGCGCTGGTGCTCTCGGCGATCGGCAAAGTGCCGCTGGCGGTGACGACGAATTTGTCGATCAACTTTTTGCGAAAGCCGCCGCCGGCCGATCTGATCGCGGAAGCGCGCATGCTGAAACTCGGCAAAGCGCTGGCGGTGGGCGATGTGATCATCACCAGTGACGGATCCGACGATCCGGTCGCGCATGCCGTGGTCACGTATTCGATACCGCCGCAGCGTGTCACAACCGGGTGATGCGCCTGGGCGGCGGATTGCGCGGGCTCAAATCCAGGCGCAGCGTTGCGCCGTGGAGGGCATCATGTGGCGCACACTTGTACTGAGCATCGTGGCGATGGCGATTGTTGCGCCGGCTTTCGCGCAGGACGCGGAGGAGATTGTCGTCACCGCGTCGCGGCGCGTGGGTGGGTATAATGACCGCAGCGACGACGTGCAGATCGCCCTGCCGCATGTGGTGATGAAACACCGCGCCGATTCCGTAATCGTCGATCTCGTGGTGCGCAGCGATACGCGCGACCGCAGCGACAGGCTCAACGAAATTCGCCAAGCGCTGACGGGGCTGCAGGGGCGCGCGAGCGCGGCCAATGTAAGTTTGGCGCTAGTGGATGACGAGCAGGGCATCGTGCTGCCGTTCACGATGGCTGCGGCGGAAGAGCTGATTGTCGCCGACAGCCGGCCCGACACCAGCATGCTGACGATTCACTTGAAAACGCCGGTGTCGGCGAGCGACACGCTGGGCAGCATTCACCAGCGCATCGATCGCTTCGTGACGCAATCGCCAAAGCCGGGGCGCGTGGAAATGAGCACTGGCGATACGCAGCTGGTGCTGAGCGATCCCGAGCAATATCGCACGCCGCTGTTGCGGGCGCTTGCGCAGGACAGCCAGTCCGTCACCAGCGCGATGGGCGCGGGCTACGGGCTTGCGGTGACCGGGTTGGAGCGGCGCGTGGCGTGGCAGCGCACGGGCGATTTGGAGCTGACGCTCTTTCTCCCGTATGCGCTGTCGACCGCGCCGCGGGCTCAGTAGCCCGCGAGTTCGTTACGAAATCGTTTTGAACTTCACTAGATCAAGCAATTCAGTCAGGCGTCGCACGGTCTCGTTCAGCGCGAGGTCCGACTTGAGGATTGTTACTTCGGGCAATGGCGGTGCTTTGTCGAATTCTATGCTCAAATCGGAAGCGCGATTTATCAAGTTCGACAGCAAGCTCTCCATGCTCTGTTTGTTCTTGAGAGTAAGGGACAATGTTTGCGTTGATGGAAGCGTTTTCAATTGATCCGATTGAGCGCGTGCACGTTGGCGAACAGTCTCCAGCACTGCTTCTGGCCCGAGTTCGAAGTCTTGTCGGAGTTCGGATTTGTCTCCGATCAAAGCGATCGACCCAGCGGTATTCGCTGGTCGCATAATCAGGCGGTCCGAGTACCTCACCGACAACATTGCCAGGCTGTTCGCGCGATTAGTTATCCGTTCAATTTGAAGTCGCTCGATGTAGAGCGCGGTCTGTCTTGTAGCTGCTTCTGCATGGGCCGAGGCGGCGCGCGTTTGCTGCAGCATAGATTCTGATTGCGCCTTTGCGCTTTCCGCTAACGCCAATTGAGCGCCGATTTGACGCTCCATTCCCTTCAATTGTTCCTCTAGCTGTTGTTGCTGGCGCTTCAGGTCATCGCCCTGCTGTATCAAAGCCGCCACAACTGCCAGGAAGCTCGGGGGGCCGAATGCCCCTGATAGATACTCGCCCCATTCACCTGGGCTCATTTGTGGAAACGCGTTGGGGTGAACAAAGTAAAGCGCCGCTGAGACGCCGGTCACCCAAATGACCGCGACTAACACGATTAGAACAATGCGCATAACTGCCCCCGCCGCGCGCGTACTCGTCGGGCAATTAAATCGCTATGCCGTCTGGCTCGCGTTGAGGTTGCGTAACCGCTCAGCTCTGGCTGGTCAAGTTTCGCGAATTTGGGCTCAGTAGCCCGCGAGTTTCAGGAAGCGCTCGCGCAACTCGGCGTCGTCCTTGAAGGCGCCGGTGAATTGCGTGGTCACGGTGGTGACGTCCTTGTGGTGGACGCCGCGCGTGGACATGCATTCGTGCTCGGCGTCGATCAGCACGGCGACGCCGCGCGGCTTCAAGGTTTCGTTGATCGCCTGCGCGATCTGGATGGTCATCGTCTCTTGCGTTTGCAGACGCTTGGCGAAGATTTCGACCACGCGCGCAATCTTGGAGATGCCGACGACAGCTTCGCTCGGCAGGTAGGCGACATAGGCCTTGCCGATGAACGGGGCGATGTGGTGCTCGCAGTGGCTCTCGACGTCGATCTTCTTGAGCATGACGATGTCGTCATAGCCGCCGACGTCTTCGAACACGCGCTTCAGTTCGTCGGCGGGGTTCTCGTCGTAACCCTTGAACCATTCGCGGTAGGCATCGACCACACGCTTGGGAGTGTCCTTCAGGCCTTCGCGGTCGGGGTCGTCCCCGGCCCAGGCGATCAGCGTCTTCACGGCATCCATGGCCGCTTCGCGCGAAGGACGCTTTTGCGCCGCCTGCTCAGGCGTGCGCCACTTCAGAATTTCACTCATCAGGAACCCTTGATCTGAGGAGCGGAGGTCGAGCCCGGAGGGTCTTTCAACGGAAAGCACCGGGACTTAACGCCCGCCCGCGGTTTTACCTCAGGCAGCGGCCGCGTGTGGGCGGCCATCAATTCACATAGTGTCTACCACATCTGATGCTAGTACGCAGCAAAGGTTCCTGTGGTTTCTGATACGTATGCAAATTCAGCTTTTTAATACCCTCACGCGGCGTAAGGACGTTTTCGAGCCGGGCGATCCCAAGCGGGTGACGCTCTATGTGTGCGGACCCACGGTTTATAACTACGCCCATATCGGCAATGCGCGCCCGCCAGTGGTGTTCGACGTGCTTTACCGGTTGCTGCGTCGGACCTATGGCGCGGACGCCGTGCTCTATGCGCGCAACTATACCGACATCGACGACAAGATCATTGCCGCAGCGATTTCCGGCAATGTGTCGATCGAAACCATCACCGAGAAGTTCAAGGCGATCTACGATGCCGACATCGGCGCGCTGGGCGTGCTGCCGCCGGATTTGTCGCCGCGCGCCACGCAACATGTCGACGGCATGATCGCGCTGATCCAGAAGCTGATCGATGACGGCGCCGCGTATGCGGTTTCAACCGGTGTGTACTTCGCTGTCGCCAAGGACAACGACTACGGCAAGCTCTCGGGGCGCACGCAGGACGAACTGCAAGCGGGCGCGCGTGTGGAGGGCGAGGACGACAAGCGCCACCCCTCGGACTTTGCGTTGTGGAAAGCGGCGAAGCCTAACGAGCCGGCGTGGGAAGCGCCGTTCGGAC
Source organism: Terricaulis sp. (assembly GCA_047601265.1). GTDB lineage: Bacteria > Pseudomonadota > Alphaproteobacteria > Caulobacterales > Aquidulcibacteraceae > Vitreimonas. The sequence goes on along the minus strand of JASGJR010000001.1, from coordinate 1,298,835 downwards.
GCGGACGGCCGGGCTGGCATATCGAGTGCTCGGCGATGATCGAAAAGGAACTCGGTTCGCCGATCGACATTCACGGCGGCGGCATCGATCTGATCTTTCCGCACCACGAAAACGAAATCGCTCAGAGTGAGACCGCGCATGGCCATGCGCTGGCGCGCGTGTGGATGCACAACGGCTTTCTCTCGATCAATTCGGAGAAGATGTCGAAGAGTCTCGGCAACTTCATCACTGTGCACGATTTGTTGGAGCAAGGCTGGGCCGGTGAGACGTTGCGATGGGCGCTGCTGAGCGCACACTACAAGGCGCCGCTGGACTTCTCGAACGATTTGCTGGCGCAAGCGCAGGCGAGCTTGGATCGGCTCTATGGCGCGGTGCTGCGGCTGAAGCATGTGCCGCTGATCGAGGTGAAGGACGCGTCGGCGCCACTGAAAGCGCTGGAAGCAGCGATCGCCGACGATCTGAACACGCCGGCGGCGATCGCCGAGTTGTTCGCGCTGGCGACGGCGGCGAACACGGCGACGCGCACCGATCTGCAGGCGAAAGCAAAAGCTGAGCTGCTTGCTGGCGGAGCGATGCTCGGCGTGCTGCAGGGCGATGCCGAGCTTTGGTTTCGCGCGTCGTTCGGCGAGGCGGCCGCCGAGATCGATGCGCTGGTGGCGGAGCGCGCGGCGGCGCGGTCCGCGAAGAATTTCGCGGAAGCGGATCGGTTGCGCGGCGTGCTGGCAGAGAAGGGCGTCGAGGTGATGGACAATCCGAACGGCTCGACCTGGCGTCGGAAAGGGTGATGGCGATCTGCACCAGTGTCGGCAGTGGCGCGATGTCCGGAAACAAAAATGGCCCCGATTGCTCGGGGCCATTTCCGTTTCTGTTTAGCTTCGTCTTAGCTTTGGCCGTCGGGTTGACGGTGGCGGCGATGACGGACCGGCGGGGCCGGCGGCGGCGGCGGAGCTTGCTCCACGACCGGCGGCGGCGGGGGCGGCGGCGGGACCACCGCGACCACCGGCTGTTCGCCGTTCGGGCACGGGGTGCCGGCGCGGTCCATCGCGCGGCGGACATCGCGGTCTTGGCACATCAGGGCCACCGCGGCGCGGTCATAGCCCATCGCTTGCAGCTGACGCGCATTCTTCAGGCGGCGGCAGTTGCCGTCTTGCCAGGTCGAACCGACCGAGAAGCCGAGCGTGATACCTTGGACGCCGGCAGAGCTTGAGCCCATGCAGGTGTCTTCGCCGACGACCAGCGGAGCGGCGAACGCGGTGTTCACCGGCTGGCGGCGTTGGCTGTTGTCGACAGTGACGTTCTGGCTCGAGTTGTTCGAGTTCGAGTTGTCGCTGTTGTTGTCGGCCGACGCGGTTTGCGACTGCGATTGCGATTGATGCTGGTTTTGGTGCTGGTTGGCGTCGCCGCCAGTAGCCGAGGCGTTGCCGCCGTTGGCCGTCACCGTGTTGTTGTTGGTGTTGCTGGCGTCGTTGGCGTTGCTGTTGGTGGCGTTGCCGCCGTAGCCGTTGCCACCCGCGCCGCCGTAACCGTTGCCGCCAGCGCCGCCATTGGCGGTGTTGGTGTTGGAGTTGTTGTTACGGTTGCTGTTGGAATTGTAGTTGTGATTGTTGTTGGTGTTGTTGTTATTGTTGGTGTTATTGTTGCTGTTGTGATTGGTGTTGTTGTTGGTGTTGTCGATGTGATTGTTGGCGGTGTTGTTCACCGTGTTGTCGATGTTCAACGTGCCGTGCAGACCATCGTCGTTGCCGCCGTGGTTGCCGCAATTGTAGCCGCAGCCACCATGGCTGCTGCCGCCGGCGAACGCCGGGGTCGCGAACGCGACAGAGGCCAAGGCGGCCGCCGCGATCGTCATCTTCAAAGTCGTGAGGCGCACTTAAGGTCTCCTTGTGTCGTCCGTAGGAGCGCTCAGTGCAGGGCGCGCGCCGCGGCCAACGCATCGCAGCGGCACGCGAACAACGCAGTTAGGCGAACTTTAACGATGCGCCGCTCGCGCGCGGCAGAGGATGAGACGTCCTGGTTTGGCACGCGTCCGCGTTAACTGCGTCAGCGCTTTCGCGGTACGAGCGAAAGCACGAGGAAAAGCGCAATCAGCGGCAATGCAACGAGCACGCCGTAGTTTTCCGGCGGGTGGTGGTGCGCGCCCGGCGGCGCTTTGAAAATCCACGCCGCCAATGCGTGCAGGCTGCGCTCAAGCAGCGACAGAGTAAGGAAAAACGGGACGAGCGCGCGATAGCGCAGGGCGACAGCGAGTTGTGCAAGACCGTAGGCAAGCTGCGTGGCGCCCATCCATGCGAACACGCCGATTATCACCGGCGCGCGGTCGCCCATGTCGAGATGCGCGATCACGCCGGCGCCGCCGTCAGGCAGGAAATAGTGAATGCCGCCGGGGACGATGGATAACAAACCGAGCAGCGCCAGAAACCATGCCGAGATGGTGAAGCCGCCGTATTGGTCATTGGTGCTGGGCGGAAACATCATGGACCTCCGGGCCTGCCGGCTCGCAACCGGCGGCTATTTGCGCTATATCTCAACCATGGCAGCCGATTACCGCGATATCATCACCCAGGAGCCCGGCAAACGCGGGGGGCGCCCGTGCATTCGCGGCATGCGCATCGCCGTGGCGGACATTTTGGGCTGGCTGGCCGCGGGTATGTCGCACGACGAGATCGTTGCTGACTATCCGGAGTTGACGGAAGACGACATCTTCGCGGCTCTGGCCTATGCGGCAGATCGCGAGCGCCGCATTGTTACGACTTCTGCGTGAAGCTGCTGTTCGATCAGAATTTGAGCCGGCGGCTTTGCGGTTTGCTCGCGGATGTGTGGCCCCAATCGAAGCAAGTCTCCCAGGTGGACTTGGATCGCGCCGCTGACGCCGCGATCTGGGCGTTTGCGAACGACAGGGTTTGCCATTGTTACGCTTGACGTCGATTTTGCCGATATGGCGGCGCTGCGAGGCGCGCCTCCCAAGGTGATTTGGCTTCGATGCGGCAATCAATCGACGCGTGATGTCGCGCAACTGTTGCGGCAGCACGCAACGCTCATCAACGAGTTCGCGGACAACGAAATCGCCGCCTGTTTGGAAATTTACTGAGGCCGCTATCCGCGCTTCTTGCGGGCGCGGTTCCAGACTACGCCGGGAAAGCCCTTGAGCGGACCGAGCGGTTCGCCGAGATAGGTCCATTCCTGAAGATCTTCGATGGCGATGTGGTAGCGCGGTTCGCGGCCGACGCCGGTCGTAAAGAGCGCGCGCGAAATGTTGATGTTCTGCTTGTTGCGTTGAAACGTGACGGGCGAGCCGCAGACGCTGCAAAAGCTGCGCGTGCCGCCGCGCGCCTTGTCTTCGTAGTGCGTGAGTTGGTCCTGGCCGCGAATGAAGCGAAAGCGGCTCGACCATGTGCCGACATAGGTGGCGTAAGCTGCGCCGTGCGCACGGCGCGTGGCGGGTGAGTGATCGTGCCAAGCCCAGCGCGCGGGGACGCCGATTTCGAACGCGACGGCGCCGCACAGGCACTGGCCTTCGGCGCGCGTGGGGCCGCGTTTCTTGTCAGCCTTCTGCAAATTTTCGATCTTGGCGGGCATGGCTGGAACTTAACGCCGCAGCTTTGTGCGCCGCAATCGGCGCGCGACCGGCTTGCGCGGGTTGACGTTCGGCGCCTGAATGCGGCGCGAGGGACGCTAGCCGGAGGGGAATATATGCGCAGTTTCATCATTGCGTTGGCAGCGGCTTGCGCGTTGGCGACGCCGGCGTTCGCGGCCTGCGATTTGACGCCGATCATCGGTGCGCCAGCGACGGCGGTCGTCGGGCAGAATGTCGTGGTTACTCTGGACATGGCCAACAATGGCGACACGGCGTGCGCCGGAACCGACACCAATCCTAATGGCTACATGGTCGACCTCTTTCTCTCCACCGACCGGACCGGGCCTTCGACCTGGGCGGTGTACGCGCCGGCTTGGCATGAGGATGTGCTGCTCCTGGGCGGACGCATCAGCCGGACGACGACGCTCGCAGCGCACGCGACGATCAGATACAGCGTCGCCAATCCGTCAGCTGCTTCGTTCAAGCTGCCGGCCGGTACGACGCCGGGTAGCTACTTTCTCTGCGCGGGCATGGATATGGGCAATCGCGTCACCGAGTCGAACGAGCGCAACAACGTCGCCTGCAATCCGATCGCCATCACCGCGCCATTCCATCTCGATACATCGCATCTGCCGCGTCCGTAATTTGACGCGACGTCTCGCCGGAAGTCTGGGAGGTCATCATGAAATTCAGGCATGCCGGCGCGGCGCTGTTGCTGGGTGCGTTGTTGTCGGCGAGTGCTGCGCTCGCGGACGATAGCGAGGCAAGGCTGGACATTGGCGGGCTGACATTCACGCAGACCAACCAGATCGAAATGCAGACGGAGGACTTGTTTCTCTCCGTCGATCAGGTGCGCATCCGCTACACTTTTCACAATCGCAGCAATCACGACATCACGTCGCTGGTGGCGTTTCCGCTGCCGGACATTTCGCCGGACTATTATTTCGAACCGGTGGCGATCCCGGCGACCGGCGATCCGAACTTCGTCAATTTCCAGACCAAAGTGGACGGCCATCGCGTTGAGATGGCCGTCGATCAACGCGCGCGTTTGCATGGACGCGATGTGACGGCGCGGTTGCGCGAGGCGGGACTGCCGCTTTCGCCGATCGATCCGAAGTTTGCCGACGCCGTAAAGCGGCTCACACCGCAACAACTGACCGCGCTGACGCATGACGGCTTGGTGGAAAATGTCAGCGGCGATCCGCATGAGGCGGAGTATCGCGGGCTGTGGTCGCTGGCGACCGCGTTTCATCGCACGCAGGTGTTTCCGGCCAATGGCACGATCACTGTCGAGCAGAGTTACAATCCGATTGCGGGGGGATCGGTGGAGTCGCTGCTGCTGATCGACTCGATTCCGCGCACCAACGCTGATCGCCGCAGACTGGTGCGCGACTATTGCGTCGACGATGCGTTCGAGAGCGCGGCGCACGCGGCGGCGCAGCGCATCGGCGGGCCGGAATATGTGGGTGAGCGGACGCTTGGCTATATTCTGACCACCGGTGGGCATTGGGCGGGGCCGATCGGGCGCTTTCATCTGACCATCGACAAAGGCGCGCCGGAAAATCTGGTCAGCCTGTGTGCGCCCGATATTCAGCGCACTGGGCCAACCACTTTTGAGCTGACGCGCATGAACTGGCGTCCACGCAGCAATCTGCAGATCTATTTCCTCATGCCGCACAGAGAAAACTAATTGCGTTGGAGCCTCCGCTTGGGACTCTAGTGCGGGGCGACCGAGGGGATAGGACGACTTGATGCGGATTCTGATCGTAACGGCTGCGGCTGCCGCCGTGTTTGCATTTGGCGCGGCGAGTGCGTCGGCACAGCACAGCGCGCCGTCGCCATTTCCTGTGCAACGCGGGACCGCGCCGCCGCCGCCGCAACCAGGCGCCTCGACGCACGCCGCGCCGCCGCAAGGCGTGGGTCCGGGCGGTATAGATTTCGGTCAATGGCGCAGCGCTGAAACCGAGACCTACGCAACGTCGTTCAAAACGCAGCTGGCGGCGCGCGAAGGCGGCAAGGATGCGTCAGCTATCCAAGCGGATCTGCAGGCGAATGGATTCGCCTGCGAACAAGGCGCGCGCCTCGATTGCCGGATCGAGATCGCGGACGCGCAGTGCGAGCAGAACTGGTACGTCGTGGTCGACGATCAGGGCGTACATCCGGGATACGAGAAAGCGTGCCGCAGCTAGCATGCGCTAGCCGTCGTCGCTCATCGCCAGATAGCGCGTGATGTCTTCGGGCGGCAGCGTGAACATTGGCGCAAGGCCGCCGTTCAGCACGACGCCTTGTTGATGATAGCGCTCAAGCGCTTGGCGGCCGGTGAGAATGAGCTGCTGCGTGGCCGGGCCGCGAATGCTGACCAGCCGGGCGGAGCTGGTGTAAACGGCGACGCCATGAAAACCGCTGGAGGTCGTGAAGATTTGCGGCGGTGAATCCGGCGCGTCATTGGCCATGGCGATGGCGACCTCCGAGCGCAGCAGCACGTGCGGAAACACGTCGCGCTGGCTGGGATCGAAATACATGGCTTGCACCAAAGTGCGCTCAAGATCGTTGCGCGGATCGATGTGCGGCGGAATGGTTTGCGAGGGACCGCTGAGGTCGAGGCCTTGGCCCAAAGCCGTGGCGGGCGCCGCCATGAGGCCCAAAGCCGCGGTAACGAAAGTGCGTCTGCGCAAGGATGCGCCCTCCAAAGCCCAATTCAGCCCTTTGCGTCGCCAAAAAGGAAGGCCACATAAAGGCGCATGGAAGACCTTTACCACGGCCGCGTCATGGAGCTGGCGGCGGACATCCCGCATGTGGGCCGGCTTGAGCACGCTGACGGCGCTGCGACCAAGGTGTCGCGGGTTTGCGGGTCGGTGGTGACAGTGGAGCTCAATCTCAAAGATGGCGTAGTCAGCGAGATCGCCGTGCATCCCAAGGCATGCGCTTTGGGACAAGCAGCGACGGGCGTGCTGGCGATGAACGCCATAGGCGCAACGCCGGAAGAAATTCACGCCGCGCGCGATGCGCTGAAGGCGATGTTGAAAGATGGCGCGCCGCCGCCGGCCGGGCGCTTCTGGGAGCTTCGGCACCTGGAGGGCGTGCGCGCCTATCCCGCGCGCCATGCCTCGACCATGCTGGCGTTCGAGGCCGCGGTGGATGCGGTGGAGCAGGCGAAAGCGAAGGCGTTAGCGACGTGATACAGGCGCCGCTCTGGGGGCTCGTCGCCGTAGCGGCGCTGCTTGTGCTCGATCGCGCGGGACTGTGGGCTGAAAGCAAGGGCTGGATCTATTGGCGGCGCACGAAACGGCGGGGCAGCGCGATGAGCGCCATCCTGAGCGATCTGAACGCGGTGACCAATCCTGCAGCGACTTATGTAACTGACGCCAAGCAGGCAAAGAAGCTCGAAGAGCGTGACAATGGCGAGCCGCCATCGATAGTGGGCTGAGTGGCGTAAGGGGGAGCGTAGCGATGCTGAGAATGATGGTGGCGGCGAGTGCGTTGGCGATGATGGCGGCGCTGCCGGCCGGCGCCGATGATTTATCTCCGGGCGCGCTCAACGATGTGCGCTGTCTCGTTGTGGCCGACAGGTTGGGAGGTCCGGAGAACACACCGGAGATACAACACGCCGGAGCGCTGCTGGCGTTCTTCTATTTCGGGCGCCTGCAAGGTGAAGCGCCTGGCGTCGATCTGGAGCCGCACGTCTTCCATGAAGGCCACGGCATGACGCAAGCGACGTTCGACACCGAGCGCGTGCGTTGCGGCACGGAGTTCGGGCAGGTGAGTCAAAGCATGGGCGATCTCGGCCGGCGTTTGCAGGCGGACTCGCACGCGAGCACGCAACCGCAGTGACCGCGGGATTGAAACACCCCGAGGCAAAGAAGTTGCGCGCGGCGGCGCTTGCGTATCCGACCACGGTGGAAGATTTTCCCTGGGGCGATCGCGCGTTCAAAGTCGGCGGCAACAAGGTGTTTCTGTTCTTGAGCGACGCAGAGGGTGGCGGCTGGTCGTGTTCGATGAAGCTGCCGTTCCGGGCCGAGGAAGCGCTGAAAGTGAAGGGCGCCGAGCCAACGGGCTACGGGCTCGGCAGAGCCGGCTGGGTGAGTTTCCGCTTTGCGGCCAAGCAGAAAGCGCCGATGACCAAAATGCTGGATTGGCTGGACGAAAGCTGGCGCGCCATCGCGCCGAAAAAGCTGTCGGAAGTGCAACCGGCGCCCGCGCCCGCGAAAAAACGAGGCGGCGGCGCATGAGTTTCTACGCACGCCATATTTTGCCGGTGGTGATCAATTGCGCATGCGGCGCCAAGCCGATCCGCTATCAGCGCAAGAAGATTGTGCCGCGCGCCGAAGGCGTCGTGCTGGAGCTGGGGTTCGGCTCGGGATTGAATTTGCCTTATTACGACGCGGCGCGCGTGAGCCGCGTGTATGCGCTAGAACCGGAAGAAGGCATGCTGGCGCGGGCGCGCAAGGTGGCGTCAACCGCTGCAGTGCCGGTCGAGATTCTGCCGGAGCGCGCGGAGGAAATTTCGCTCAAGCCCGCCAGCGTCGACACGGTGTTGGTGACGTACGCGCTCTGCACAATTCCCGATGCGGTGGCGGCGCTACAGGGCGCGCGGCGCGTGCTGAAGCCGGGCGGCAAGCTGCTGTTTTGCGAACACGGGCTGGCGCCGGATGAGCGTGTGCAGCGCAGTCAGCGTTCGGTCGAACCAATTTGGAAGCGCATTGCGGGCGGGTGCCACCTCAGCCGCAACATTCCTGATTTGGTCGCGCAAGGCGGTTTCCAGATCGACGACATAGAGACGATGTATTTGCCGTCGACGCCGCGCTTTGCGGCCTACAATTATTGGGGTGCGGCGCACGCCGCCATGTGAGGCGGAAGTTCCGGCCTAGGCGAAGCGTGGGCCGTGAGCTAGCTTAGGGCCGCGGGGACAAAAGAGGGAAACGCGCATGAAATGGCTAGCTCTATTGATCATTCTGGCTGGCGTGGCCGGCTATTTCACGCGGCCGGACGAACCGAAGATGCACGCGGCGGCGGAAGCCGTGATGAACCATCCTCAGGATCTCGGACAAGCGGTCGGCAATGTCATCAACGACATCGGCGGTGAGCGATCGTACAGCAATTATTATGTCGCGGCGAAATACACGGTCGGCAGCGCGGTGACGTGCTGGGGCGCGTTCACGCAAGTGAGCTGCACGCGCAATGCGAGCAACGCGACGCAGACGCACTGAGCGCACATGCGGCTTTTGTTGCTTCTGCTGCTGATCGCGGCGGCTGCGTACTACACCAATCCGCCGCGCGCAAAGTTTGAAACCGAAGCGCGGGTGGAATTGCAGGCGCAGCAGGAGATCGCGCGCAACGATCCGGCGGCGGCGCAACAGCGCGGATTTTCGCTGGATCAGATCGTTGGCTACGTGCGCGGCATGATGGCCGGGCAGGGGCAGTACGAGAATTACTACGTTGCGGGCAAGTACACGATCGACATGCCGGGCGCGGACTATCTGGAGTGCTATGGCGCGTTTGCGATGGTGAAGTGCCAGACCAAGAGCGAGTGACTGGGGGGCAAAAGGGCGTGTGGGGGCAACGGCGGTTCATCGCGTATGTGGGTGTCGCGATCTTGCTTGGCGCGCTTGCCAGCAATGAGGCGTGGATCGCCCACAAAGCGGTGGTGGCTTCGCTGGATCCGTACAACTTCTCGAAATCGACAGTGGCCGTCTCGGAGCTCCAACTAGCTGCACGCTCGTTCTTGCCGTTGAGCCTGTTGTCGCCGGCGCTCCTCACTTGGGCGCTGTTTGACTACGTTCTAACGCCGGTGCGCGGACGGTTCACAGTGTGGCTTGTCATTTTGACATTGCTCGTAGTCGTAACAATGCTGGCTGCGTTGTTGTTCTTATTCGCTGGCTCCGTGGCGCGAGGCGAGACCTCGGCCGTCCTTGCGGCAATGATCGCGCTCGGAAACGCCACCCTGATTGCTTCAATGCTTTTTGGGGTGTGGTGGCTTGCCTCGGTGGGAGGGCGTATCCGAAAAATCGAGGACGCCGAGGTTGGTGAACCGTCTTGGCCGGATTGAGCTTGGCCGCGGATCGCGCTATATGCTTCGCCCATGGTTCGCGTTCTGACCACGACGACTACCTACTAACGCCGGCGGCGCGAGATCGGGCGCGCCGCAGCGGCTGCGTCGCGCCCCGGTCAAAAACCCAAAGTCTTGATCTGCTGATTGCGTCATTCCGGACACGCGGAGCGTGATCCGGAACCCAGGGGCAAACACGCTGCTGTGTCATCCCCTGGCTTCCGGGTTCAATGCTGCGCATTGCCCCGGAATGACTCTGTTGAGCCAGTGATGTCGGTAAGTCTGCCAGCGCGGGGCCTGTTAGGCCTTATCCAGTTCTACAAGTGGACGCTTTCGCCGCTCATCGGCAATGCGTGCCGCTATAAGCCGACATGCTCGTCGTACGCGGCCGATTGTGTGCGCGCGCACGGCGCGTGGGCTGGCAGCTGGATGGCGGGCGCGCGGATTTGCCGATGTGCGCCGTGGGGCGGGCATGGGTTCGATCCGGCGCCGGCGACGATCAAGAAAAATTCCTGGTGGCGGCCGTGGCGCTACGGCGATTGGCGCGGGCCAGTTTCTTCCCCCGAAAGCGGGGGAAGTGGCATTCGCGAAGCGAATGACGAGGGGGGCCACAGCGCTCAAGCGGCAGACAGCCCCCTCAGTCACGCTCCGCGCGACAGCTCCCCCGCGCGCGGGGGAGCAAAGGATTAGAGCATGAGCATTTCTCTCAAATTTCCCGATGGCGCTGAGCGATCGTACGACGATGGCGTCACGCCGCTGGCGGTGGCGGAAGGTATTTCCAAATCGCTGGCGAAGAAGATTGTTGCGGCGAAGATTGATGGCGCGTGGTGGGATCTGACGCGGCCGTTGGAGCAGAGCGGCAAGATCGAACTGGTGATGCGCGATAGCGCCGATGGGCTGGAAGTGTTGCGTCACGACGCGGCGCACGTTCTGGCGCAGGCGGTGCAGGAGCTTTTCCCCGGCACGCAGGTGACGTTCGGCCCGGTGACGGAGGACGGCTTCTACTACGATTTTGCGCGCGACGAGCCGTTCTCGACGGACGATTTCGAGAAGATCGAAAAGCGCATGCGCGAGATTGTTGACGCCGATCTGCCGATCATCCGCAAAGTCTGGGACAAGCAGGCCGCAATCGAGCATTTCAAATCGATCGGCGAAATCTACAAAGCCGAGACGATCGACGAAGTGATCAAGCCAGGCGAGCCGATCACGGTCTACTCGCATGGCGACAAGTGGGGCGATCTCTGCCGCGGGCCGCATTTGCCGTCGACGGGCAAGTTGGGCAAAGCCTTCAAGCTGATGAAGCTAGCGGGCGCGTATTGGCGCGGCGATCAGAACAATCAGCAGCTGCAGCGCATCTACGGCACGGCTTGGGCCGATGAGAAGCAGCTCGAAGATTATCTGCATCGGCTAGAGGAAGCGGAGAAGCGCGATCACCGCAAACTCGGCCGCCAGATGGACCTCTTCCACATGCAGGAGGAAGGCCGCGGCATGGTGTTCTGGCACGAAAAGGGCCTGACGCTGTGGCGTACGATCGAGGCGTACATGCGCCGCCGTTTGGAAGCGGCGGGCTATGTAGAGGTGCGCACGCCGCAAGTGCTCGACCGCGTGTTCTGGGAAAAATCAGGACACTGGGCGAACTACCGCGAGAACATGTTCGTCTGCGAGACGGTTGAGGGCGAAGAGTTGGCGCTGAAGCCGATGAACTGCCCGGGTCACGTGCAGATCTTCCGCTTCGGGCAAAAGAGCTATCGCGATCTGCCGTTGCGCATGGGCGAGTTCGGCGCGTGTCACCGCTATGAACCGTCGGGCGCGCTGCATGGGCTGATGCGCGTGCGGGCGTTCACGCAGGACGATGCGCACATCTTCTGCCGCGAGGATCAGATCGAAGACGAAGTCGCGAGCTTCATTGGCTTGGCGTCGTCGATCCATGAGGATTTCGGGTTGGTCCGCGATCACATCACGCTCGGCACGCGGCCGGAGAAGCGCGCCGGTTCGGAGGAGTTCTGGGACAAGACCGAAGCGCAATTGCTGAACGCAGCGCGCAAGGCCGGCGTTGAGCCGGTGATCGCGGCGGGCGACGGCGCCTTCTATGCGCCGAAGCTCGACTTCCAACTGAAGGACGCCATCGGCCGGACCTGGACCTGCGGCACGATCCAAAACGACTACGTGCTGCCGGACCGTCTGGGCGCGGAATATGTCGGCGAAGATGGCGCCAAGCATAAGCCGGTGATGCTGCACCGTGCGATCTGCGGTTCGCTCGAGCGCTTCATTGGCGTGCTGATCGAGCACTATGCGGGCGCGTTTCCGATGTGGCTCGCGCCGGTGCAGGTGGTTGTGGCGACTATCACGCAGGACGCGGACGGCTACGCGCATGAGGTAGCCGACGCGATGCGCAAGTCGGGGCTGCGGGTGGAGGTCGATCTTCGCAACGAGAAGGTTGGCTACAAAATCCGTGAGCACTCGCTGGCGAAGACGCCGGTGATCGCCGTGGTCGGCAAGAAGGAGGCGGAAGGGCGTACCGTCGCGCTGCGCCGCCTTGGCGGCGAGGCGCAGACGGTTGTCGGCCTCGACGAAGCCATCGCGTCGCTGACGGGTGAGGCGCTAGCGCCGGACCTCAAGCGCGCCGGGTAAAGCGGTTGTAATGCGTTCCCGCGCCGAATTGCTCACGGCGCGGGGATGTTACGGCCTAGACGCCGCCAGAGTCGCGGGCCACATTCTGTTGGCGAGGGCGGCGGAGTGCCTTTGGGTGGATAAGTTCCCATCACGCGAACGCGCACAAGCGGCGGCTCTGGAGCCGCGCGTGACGGCGGTCGTCGTGGCGAGCAATGTGCGGGCTGGCCGCTCGGGGCAGTCGCCGCTGGATTTGTGTCTGCGCAGTGCGCAGGCCGAGCCGTGGATTGATGACCTCGTGGTCGTCGATCACGGAAATCCCTCGGAAATTTCCTCAAGCTTGCGATCGCTCCAACTTGACCGGCGCGATGTGAAGGTGGTGCGTGCCGATGCGGCGCTGAGTGCTGCTGCGGCCGCGAACCTCGGCGCCGAGCAGGCGCGCGGGCGCTGGCTGTTGTTTCTCGACCCCAACGTGGTGTTGCAGCGCGGAGCGGCGGCCAGACTGGCTGCGGCGGGCGGCGGTGCGCATACGCCGTGGATCGTCGGCGGACGTCTGACGGATTCTTCTGGGCGCGAGCGGCGGGCAGCGCGCGGCGGTTCGCTCAATACATTCTCGGCGATTGCTGTGGCCTTGGGCCTTGGCGGCGTGCGCGCGCGGCGCCGGCGCAAGGATGACGATCTGACGGCGACGCGGGTGGGCGCGGTATCGGGCGCGCTGATGCTCATTCCGCGCGACGACTTTCATGCCCTCAACGGCTTTGATCCGGATTTCGTGAGCGATTTTGCCGACCTGGATATTTGCCGCCGCGCGGCGGCTGCAGGCGGCAGCGTGCTGTTTCAGCCGGACGCATCGGGCGTGCAGTTCGAAGTGGCCGGCCGGCGCGGTCGCAAGCAGGCGCAAGGATTGGCGCTCTATGCGGTCAAGAGCGCCAAGACGCCTATTGAGAAGGCGTTTGCGCTGATCGCCGGGCCGGCGATCGCGACCTTGATCGGCCTGCGGGATTTTGTGGCGGGACGTCCGCCGCAGCGGCGGAAGTAACACTGCCGACGTAAAGCGCGACGTACTTCGCGCTGTCGAGCGCCAGACCGCGCACAGGTTCTTCTTCCGCCGGCGTAAAATCCATATCACGCGCAAGCAGCGCGTTGCGCGTTGCATCCAGTTCGCGGGTCTCGATGACGAGGGCGTCGCCAAGCTTGGCTTGTGTGCCGGCTTGCGCGGCGGTGGCGAGGTTCACCGGACGGCGTGTCAGGAAAACGATGCTGGCTTCGTCATAGCCGACCACCCACAGGGCGCGCGTGTCATTCGGTGTCAGGCGCGTGCGGGTGAGGGCGTCGGTGACTTCGTCGCTGACGTTGAGCGCGCGGGCGTCAGGCAGAATGTGTTCGCGCAGACTGTAGGAAAGCGCCAACGCGCACGCGACCAACACCGCGCCGCGCGCGGTGGCGCGCGGCCAGTACACCAAGCCGGCGATGGCGCCGCCAACCAGCAGCACGCCGATGAGCACGGCTGACACAGCGCGGCGGATGTCGGCGTCGATGTCGCCGGGCATGAAGGTGGCCGCGCCAGCGATGAAAACCGTGATGACCACGCCAACCACGGCGAGCAGCACCAGCCCCGCGGGATGTGTGGTGCGCCACGCGCGGCCACGCATGGCCGTGAGGCCTGCGCCGCACATCAAGGCAATCGCGGGAAACGCGGGAAGCACGTTGTTGAGCGATTTTGTGGGCCAGAACTCGCAAAGCAGAAACAACGGCGCCGACCAAGCGAGCAGAAACCGGTACGGGAGCGGCTCGCTGGGCGGGGCGCGAATGGCGTCGATCGAGAGGCGCAGGGCGGCGGGCAGCGCGTAAGTTGCGGGAAACAGAAGCAACGGCAACAGAACCAGGAAGTAGCCGGGCGGCGTCATGTGCGCGGCGTCGAAGCGCAGGTCGTTGCCGGTGTGAATGACGCCAGAGGCAAAGCTCATCACGGCGACGGCTGCGGCGACAATGATACCGGGCCACCACAGCAGCGGACGCATCCACGCCGCGCGGCGTTCCCAAACGAACAGCGTTGCTAAAGTGAGTCCGGCTGTCAGCGTTGGCAGCAGCGCCGCAATGGAAATCGCGCAGACAAGCGCAAACCAAAACATCAGCGCTGAAAGCCGCGCTTGCGTGAGCGCTATGTCGGTACGCCGCAATTGCGCGAGCGCGGCCATTGCCAACGTAGTGAAGCCGAGCAACAGCGCGTCAGCTGTCGCGAGCATGCCCATGAAGGCGACGTAGATGCCGGCGGCGAACATCGCTGCGCCGAGAAAGGCGGGGCGCGGTTTCAGCAAGGCTTTGCCGGCCCACAAGCATGCTGTCGCCGCGAGGATGAGGCCGAGCGCGGACGGAAAACGGTAGGGCCAAATCTCGGTGAAGCGCTTTGGCGAAAGTGCGCGCACCGCGGCTTCCTGCACGGCGCGTACGGGCGCCGCGCTCGCGCCGCCGGGTGCGCCGCCGGTTTCCAACATGGCGCGCGTCACCAGAACGAAGCGGCTCTCGGCGGCGTCGATAACCGGCGCTTGCTGCGCGCCAAACAGGGCGGCGACCAGCGCGATCACGCCGATCAGCACGTAGCCGCGCCAGCCACGCGCGAACTGGTCGAAGAGGGTGGTGGACGGCGCGGCCATGTTTGCCCTGTAGCGAGCGTCGCCGGGCTTGTCTTGCGGCGTTCGCCTGGTTCCACCGCGCGGTTGAGGCCTCTCGCTATATTCCGGCCCAAAGCAACGGACTTTGAATTCGCCTAAGGTTGATGGCAGCCTCGGAGCGAATTCAAAGTCCGAGAGTTGCTTTGGAGTCTTTGAGACTAAAGCGTCTTTGGGACGTCAAATGCGACACTCAGGCCGATCCAAACCGCTGGTCGCATTTGAGGTCCAACGCTTTAGCCGCTAAGAGACGCCCCGATTTCAGGGTCTTGAGCGGTTTTGGCCGAAAACATCGAATTCAGCGTCGTCGTTCCGGTGATGAACGAGGCCGGCAACGCCGGCGCTTTGGCGCGCGAGATCGCCGCCGCGCTCGACGGCCGTTCGTACGAAATGGTGTTTGTGGATGACGCCAGCCGCGACGACACGCGCGGCGAACTGATCGCGCTGCGCAGCGAGCTTCCGGCGTTGCGCGTGGTCGGCCATCGCAAGAACGCGGGGCAAAGCCGCGCCATTCACACCGGCGTCCTGGCGGCGCGCGCGCCGATCGTCGGCACCGTGGATGGCGATGGCCAGAACGACCCCGTGGACCTGCCGCGGCTGCTGGCCAAATTCACCCGCGCCGATGCCCCTGCAACCCTCGGTATGATCGCCGGCGTGCGGGCAAAACGTCAGGACACGATGTCGAAGCGGGTGGCGTCGCGCGTTGCCAATAACGTGCGCAGATCGCTGCTGAACGACGGCGCAACGGACAGCGGATCGGGCATCAAGGTCTTCAAACGCGAAGCTTTTTTGCGCCTTCCCTATTTCGACCACATGCACCGCTACATGGCCGCGCTGATGCTGCGGGAAGGCTATGCAGTTGAGTTCTTAGAGGTTAATCATCGTCACCGGGGCGCGGGCGCCTCAAAGTACACGAATCTCGGCAGACTGGCCGCGAACATGACCGACCTGTTCGGTGTTATGTGGCTACGAAGCAGGGCGCGGCAGCCGGGGGGCGCCGACGAGTTGTGAAGCAGGCCGCCGGATCTTCCGGCTACGAGAGGGGAGTTCCATGGGGGCCATATTCAACGTCTTTCCGCTGCTGCTGATCCCCGTGTTGATTTACAACATCTGGGCGTTCGGCGCCTCTGTCGGCGGGTCTGAAGGCGCCACCGCGTTTGTTGCGCAACTTACGCATCCGCCGCATCCAATGTTGGTGAGCATGGCTTCGGGCGCGCAATGGCAAGTCACCAGCGGTGATTTCTTCGTGCTGCTGTCGATGATCCTGCTGTTCATCGAATTGCTGAAATCCACCTCGACGGGCACGGCGGCGATCTTCAATCACGCGCTGTCGATGCTGGTGTTCATCATCTGCTTGGTGGAATTCCTGCTGCACCCGGCGTTTGCGACCACGCCGTTCTTCTTGATCCTGGTGATGACGTTGCTGGATGTGCTGGCGGGCGTGGTGGTGACCATCATCTCGGCGCGGCGCGACGTGGAGTTTGCGGGACAAAGATAGGCATTAGGCAATTGGCAGTAGGCAGTGGTTGGTATGGTTATCACCACGCAACGATCCCTGTTGTCTAACGCCAACTGCCAACTGCCTCGCGTTCACATGCACCAAACGCCCAAAGCTAACGCGATTACAAAGTCGAGGCAGAGGCCGAATCGGGGAAGAGTAATGCCGCTCATTGCGCGTTCCTTTGCAGGGACGGCGCCATGGGGGACTTGGTTGGGGGAAAGGTGGGTGGATGTCGCTTTTCTTCGACGGTGAATGGTTCGACGCGCGACTGGCCGAGCGCGGGCTCGATCGCGGCGCGCTGGCCGAATGCGCCGGCCTCGAACGTGGTGAACTGCATCGTCTGTTTATCAACGAGCGCAGCGCGACGACTGCGGAGCTGAACGCGTTCGCGAAGCTCTTGGGCGTCGATCTGCTGGAGGTGACGCTGCGCAGCGGCATTTCCGAACGCGCGCCGGCGGCGGAAGGCGACGCGTCGGCGCGGATCGAAAGCATCGAAGCACGGCTGAACGCCATCGATGAATGGCTGAATGAGTTGGAGCAGAGCGCGAAACAAAAGCGCGCTTAAGCGTGCCGCCTAGCAGGCGGGGGTAAGTGGTTTACGCCTTCAAGTCGAAGGCGATGCCGGCGCGCAGTTTTTGCGGCGTGCGATAACCAAACTTGCGGATCGTTTCCGGCGACTGGACCTGGTTCAGCAGCGTTGCCGCGAACAGCGTGTCGAGATGCTGCTTTGCAGCACGGCGGCTGGCCTCGCGGCGGTCATCACCGCAGCGTTGCTCGCTGACTTCTTCGAAGTCCGCATCGTAAACGCGTGAGGGTCCCATGCCGCTCATGGTGTGCGAACTGCATACGATGTGCCAAATGGAAATTAACCGCTATCGTGGCGGCGGAGGCCTGCGCCATGAAGAATTTTGTTGATTACGACGGGCTTGGGCTCGCCGAGTTGGTGCGCAACCGCGACGTGACGCCGGGTGAGCTGCTGGAAGCGGCGATCGAGCGGATCGAGCGTCACAACCCCAAACTCAACGCCGTGGTTTACAAGGCCTATGACGAAGCGCGCGCGTCGGCCCAAGGCGCGCTGCCGGACGGCCCATTCAAGGGTGTGCCATTTCTGATCAAAGACCTCGGCGTGCGGGTGAAAGGTTGGCCGCGCACCAGCGCCTCGAATTTCGCGTGCGTCGATGCCGACGAAAGCGATAGCGAACTAATCAAACGCTATCGCGACGCCGGCGTCGTGCTCGCCGGTAAGACTAACACGCCGGAGTTCGGCATTCCGGGCGTGACGAGTTCGGCGCGTCTCGGACCCTGCCGCAATCCCTGGAATCCGGATCACATTTCCGGTGGCTCGTCGGGTGGCGCGGCGAGTGCGGTGGCGGCAGGCATGGTGCCGCTGGCGCACGCGAGCGACGGCCTGGGTTCGATCCGTATTCCCGCGGCGTGCTGCGGCTTGGTCGGCATGAAGACAACGCGCGACCGTAATCCGAACGGCCTGCACGACAGCGACCGCGCCATTGGCTTGTCGGTCGATCACGTCGTGAGCCGCACAGTGCGCGATAGCGCGGCGATGCTGGACGCGACGGGATATCCGGAGACGACCAGCCCCTACGCAGCGCCAGCGAAGGAGCGGCCGTATCTTGAGGAAGTCTCACGCGGCCCAGGCAAGCTGCGCATTGCCTGGTCGAGCGAGACGCCGCGCGGCAAGCCGATCGACCCGGAAGTGCAAGCAGCGATCGAGCAGACCGCCGAGGCGCTATCGAAGCTTGGGCACGATGTGCGCAATGAAGGCTTGGGCATCGACTATCGTCTGCTTTATCGCGCGCAGGGTTTGGTGAGCGCCGGCAATTTCGCGGCAGGCATCAAGCGCTGGGTGGAGATCAAAGGCCGCGAGCCGGGCGATGGCATCGAAGGCTTGGCGCGCCGCGCCTATGAGGCGGGCAAAGCCATTAGCGGCATGGACTCGATGTGGGGCTGGCAGCAATTGCGGCTGATGAACCGGCAGATCCTGGCCAAGTTCGCGGACTGGGATGTGTATCTGACGCCGGTGCTGTGCACCAACGTGCCGCGCGTGGACTGGCTCGATCCGCTGATGCCGGATCTGAAAGAGTTCGACCGCCGCCAGGCCGATACGTTCGGCTACACGCCGCCCTTCAACATGACCGGGCAACCGTCGCTGTCGCTGCCGCTGTGGCAGTCGAAGAGCGGCTTGCCGATCGCGATGATGTTCACCGGCAGATATGCCGACGAAGGCACGCTCTATCGGCTGGCGGGGCAGTTGGAAAAAGAACTGCCGTGGAAGGATCGCAAGCCGGTGGTTTGGAACTAGGCGACGCCGCTCAAGATCCACGAACTCGAGCGGCCGCAGACGCCGCCGTCGCGTCTCCAGCTTGTGAACAGGTCGCGTAGCGTGGCTTCCACTTGCGGGCGCTTGCGTTCGGCGTCGTCACCGGCGAGGCGGAGGAGCTCCCCGGCCGGCCCGAGCGCCATTGCAGTTTCGACGGCGCGGTCGACAGTGGCGCCGAGATTGATGTCGCAATCGAAGCGCTCGAAGCTGACGTTGGTGAAGCCCGCTGCTTGCATCTGCGTGCTGACGAGATCGGCGCCCGACATCGAGAACGGGCCAGGGCCGCAGGTGATTTGGTCTTCGGTTTCTTCTGGGCGAGGCACGATTTTCAGGGCGCGCTGCTCAGCGTCGTAGAGCCATGGGTTTTCGTCTTTGCGCCGCCAGACAACAGCAGCGAAGCGCCCGCCGGGCTTGAGCGATTTGCGGATGTTGCGGAGCGCCGCGACGGGATTGGCGAAGAACATCACGCCGAAGCGGGAGAAGACGTAATCGTACGGACCGCCGAGTGGCGCGCTCTCGACGTCCGCGGCGATGAAGCGCGCATTCTTCACCTCGGCCTCGCGGGCCTCGTTGATGCAGAGGTCAATGAAGCGCGGAGCGGCGTCGACGCCGACTGCTTCACCGTTGGCGCCGACGAGCTTGGCGATTTGCTGGGTGGTGTCGCCGAATCCGCAGCCAACATCGAGGACGAGAGCCCCCACGGGCGGGGGGTGGCGATCAAGACAGGCGTCACCGTGAATGGAAAGACCGGTGACGACGACGTCCCGGAATTTCGAGAATTTATCGAACAGGAATGTATTCCAAGCCTCAATGGCTTCGGCGTTGGCGTCGCTCATAGGCTGCCCTCCGCTTTTCTATTCGGCGGATGGCGGGCGCTGGTTACGTGCGGTTCAGCGCTTCGCCATCATGTCGAGCTGCTTTTGCATCAGCTCCATCTGCTTGCGCAGTTCGGCGAGTTGTTCGTCTTTCGACTCTTCAGAGGCCGAAGGTTTCGCCGCAGCAGTGCTGCCTGGCATGCCGGGCATGGCGCCGGCGGCGAACGGCGTCCACGCCTGCAGCGCTTGCTGGAAGAGTTGCATGTTGCGCTGTGCTTGCTCTTCGAAGGCGGCCATCGGCGTGGTCGCGCCAAAGGTACGGGAAATGTTCTCGCGCATTTTGTCTTGCGCCTTGGAGAAACTCTCCATGCTCATTTCGAGGTACGGCGGCAGGAAGCCCTGCATCTGGTCGCCGTAGAAGCGGATCAGGCGGCGAAGAAACTGGACGGGCAGCAGGTTCTGACCGCGACTCTCTTGTTCAAAGATGATCTGCGTCAGAACCGAGCGGGTGATGTCGTCGCCAGTCTTGGCGTCCAGTACAACAAAATCGACGCCTTCGCGCACCATTTCCGAGAGATGATCGAGCGTTACGTAGGACGAGGCTGCGGTATTGTAGAGCCGCCGGTTGGCGTACTTCTTGATGACGACCGGAGCGCCTTGCACGTCCGGGGCGCCGGCTTGCTCAGCCTGGCCAGTCGAGTCCGCCACGTTCTTCCACCCAATCTTGTTCGCGGCCGCGAAGCGGGCGCCGCGCGTGCAAACTCATCCTTCCTTCGCGGCATTGCAAGACAAAGCCGCCGTTTTCGCCTGCCAATGGCGGCTGGTTACCTTGGATTTCGCGCGGCGCTTGTGCGATAGGACGGTAAAGTCCGCTTTTACCTCAACAGCTTCGCAAGCCTGGAGCGCACCCCATGACCGATGTCGTCATCGTTTCCGCAGCCCGTACGCCGGTAGGTTCGTTCAACGGCGCCTTTGCTGCAGTGCCCGCACACGAGCTCGGCAGGACGGCAATTACAGCTGCGCTGCAGCGCGCAAAAGTCGACGCCAAGGACGTGTCGGAAGTAGTGCTGGGTCAAGTGCTCACGGCCAATCAAGGCATGAACCCGGCGCGGCAGGCGTCGCGCGCGGCAGGCGTGCCGGACGATAGCCCGGCGTGGAGCTTGAACCAGGTGTGCGGCTCGGGCCTGCGCGCAGTCGTGGTCGGCTACCAGCAGCTGAAGGCGGGCGATGCGAAGGTCGTGGTCGCCGGCGGACAGGAGAGCATGAGCTTATCGCCGCATGCGCAGCATTTGCGTGGCGGCGTGAAGATGGGCGATGTCGCGTTCAGCGATACGATGATCAAGGACGGCCTGACCGACGTCTTCAATCAATATCACATGGGCATCACGGCCGAGAACGTCGCCGAGAAATGGCAGATCACGCGCGAGCAGCAGGATGTGTTCGCGACGGACTCGCAGCACAAAGCGAGCGCGGCGCAGAAGGCGGGCAAGTTTAAAGATGAGATCGTCGCGGTGACTGTGAAGGGCCGCAAAGGCGATGTGGTTGTCGCTGACGATGAATACATCAAGCACGACGCGACCGTGGAAGGCGCGGCCAAATTGCGCGCGGCGTTCAAGAAGGACGGCACGGTGACGGCGGCGAACGCGTCGGGTTTGAACGATGGCGCGGCGGCGCTGGTGCTGATGACGGCGGATGAAGCTAAAGCGCGTGGGCTTACGCCGTTGGCGCGGATTGCGTCGTGGGCGTCACGCGGCGTCGATCCTGCGGTGATGGGCACGGGACCGATCCCGGCGTCGAAGGCCGCGCTGGAGCGCGCTGGCTGGAAGGTTGGCGACTTGGATTTGGTGGAAGCCAACGAAGCGTTCGCGGCGCAAGCGTGCGCAGTGAACAAGGACATGGGCTGGGACCCCGCGCTCGTGAACGTCAACGGCGGCGCGATTGCGATTGGTCACCCGATTGGCGCGTCGGGCGCGCGGGTGCTGACGACGCTGCTCTACGAACTGCAACGCCGCGACAAGAAGCGCGGCTTGGCGACGCTCTGCATCGGCGGCGGCATGGGCATCGCGCTCTGCGTGGAACGGTGAGACGTTCCTTCTCCCATCGAGGGTGAGAGGGGAGAAGCTGTCGGCGAAGCGGACGGACGGCGGTGCGTCGCGGGAAAAGAGATTGCTCTTGGTTCGTTGCACGCGTTCCGGCTGTTCGAGCGAAAGGGTCTCCAACCACACGTGGCGACCGAATGTACCCGTGTTTGCGCTCGTGTTCTTGTTGGCGCAGTGCGCTGGACGAACGTCAGACCGTCTGACTTACGTTCCCGCCCCGCAATTGGATGGAGCGCCCGTGCAGGAAACTGCAGCGGAGGCTGCGATGAGCTGTGGCGGCCTGCGCGCACGCGTCGAACATCAGACGAGGAAATTGAATCATCTGCATGCGCGGCTTAGCCATCTGACTAGTCGTTCGCAGCGCGACACAGAGGCGATGGCAACCGAAAGACGTGACCTCACAAATCAAATGGATGAGGCCTTTAGGGTGGAGGGCGGATTGCGCGTCATTGCGGACCGCCACGGTTGCGATGTTGCTCGTGGGCGCACGCAAGCCGTTCCATGAAGGTCCGCCGCGCACACTTCGTCGCGGATGCGCACTGATGGCGTTAACACTTGAGTCTGGAATCGATGCACATTGTGCACGTCGGACTGCTCAAGTCCTGCATGCTATGGAGCATCACGTGGCTAAGAAGGCAAAGAAAGCGGCGGCGAAGAAGGCCCCGGCGAAGAAGGCGAAGCGCAAGTAGCTTCGGCTTTTCGCGTCGAATGACGCAACACCGCCGCCGAGGTTCGAACCTCAGTGGCGGTGTTTTCGTTTCTGGCCTTTTGATTCTACGCTGTGGCGCGCGCCGGCAGCACTTTGGGATTGCGCAGCAACGCCGCCGAAATGAGCGCGATCAGTAAGCCGACTGGGAAAATCTCCAGGAACGTCATCGGCATGCGATAGAGCGGATTGGCGTATTCGGTCTTGAACGCTTCCGCTTGGGCGGTCGCCGCTTCGACCGAGCGCCCAGCGGCGCGGGCATGTTCGATCATGGACGCGGCGTACTCGTCGGCGAAAGCATAGTGAGTCGCGTACTCATAGGCCTCCCAGCCCAGCACGTAGATGATCCCGGCAATGGCGGAGATGAGTACGCCGAGACCCAGAGCCGGGAAGAACTTGATCACGCCGCCGAGTTTGTTGTTTCGGTAGTCGCGGATGGCGAGGAAGATGGTCGACAATGCGACCAGCATGACCGTGTAGCCGAACCAGACCGAGGCGAAGCCGTGGTTGCTTTGGCCGTTGCTTGAGAAGATGCCGAAGACCAGAACGCTGATGGCGAGCGCGCCCGCGACCAAACCGTACCGAAGACCAATGCCGAACATGCTTTCCTCCGTGCTGCGATATGCGAGGAAAGGCAAATGCCGGCGCGGCGATAAATCGCCCGAAAGGGTGAAATCGCACCAAATCAGCCGTTTGGGGCCAATGACTAGGGGATAAGCGCCAGTTCACGCGCCTTTTGCACCGCTTGCGTGCGGCGCTGGACCTCAAGCTTCTGATAGAGGCTGGCGATCTGCGTCTTGATAGTGTTGGGAGAAACGCCGAGCGCTTGGGCAATCTCTTTGTTGGATTTGCCCGCCGCCAGGAGCGCCAGCACCTGCTGCTCGCGCTGGGTGATGCCAAGCGAAGCGAGCGCGGCGGTGTTTTTCTCAAACGTTGCGGAGGCGGGACGGCGCGCAAGCCGCATCCCGGCCCAGACGCCAAGCGCGGCGAAGGCGATAGCGATCAGGCCAATGTAAATCTCGACCGGAAAAGCCCGGACCAGGAATTTGTATTGCAGCCATTGCAGGGCAAAGGCACCAGCCGCGAGCGCCGCGCCGTAGATGAGGACAAGCCGCTTCATCGGCGTTGCGTCTAGCATCCGAATGCCCGGTCCGCAGCAACTTGAGATTGGAGCGCGCCAGATCTTTGGTGCAGCTATACTGGTGCGGGTGCGCGAAGACGGGGTGCGGCATGGAAAAGGGCTCGAAAGACGCGTGCAAGCAGGGGCCGGGTGTGGTGCGCCCGGTGGTCGATCCAAGCCGGTGCGAGGGCAAGGCCGCTTGCGTCGCCGTGTGTCCGTTCGACGTGTTTGAGGTTGTGCGGATCGCGCCGGAAGTTTTCCGCGCGCTGCCGCTGGCGGCCAAGGCCAAGGTTTGGGTGCACGGCATGAAGACCGCAGCCACGCCAAACGCCAGCGCGTGCGAGGCGTGTGGACACTGCGTGGCGGCTTGCCCTGAAGGCGCGATCCGTCTGAGCCGGTTCGCTGAGGGCGGCTGAGCACCCTTGAATTCAGCTGATGCCAAGCTCGCGCAGCACCGCGCTTTGGTCGAAGTACGGACGCTCGCAGATGATCTTGTCCGTGCCGGGCTCGAACTCGAACGACGCGGCCATGCGCATGCGGAAGCTCTTGCCGGTCGGCGGGATGGTGCGATTGCCGAGCTTGAGCGGGCCGCTATGGGTGCCGGTCAGCCAGAACTCGACCAAGACGGTGTTGTCGGCATGCGAGATGGCGATGACCTCGTTGCCTTGATCCGGGAACGGCGTGCGCGAAGCGGCGAAGTAGCCGCGGACGGCCGCCTCGCCGTCGAACACTTGGCCGCCGCCATACATCTCGTAGCGCGGGTGTTTGAAGGTGGCGATGACTGCGTCCCAATCGTGGGTGATCTCCAGCGCCATGTGGTCGCGCACCACCTGGATGCGGGCTTCAGCTAACGAGGTCATCGGCGCCTTTCCGACAGCATAGAAATATTCGCGGACTTGCCGCCTCTCCATGTTGCCTCGCCCGGCGGGACGGGCAAAGTGGCCTTCAACAAACAGAATTTCCATAGGGAGAGAGACACATGGCCCGCGTCGCATTCGTCACTGGCGGAACCCGTGGCATCGGCAAGGCGATCTCGGCGCGCCTTAAGGCTGACGGCATGAAGGTCGCCGCAGGCTATTCCGGCAACGAAGAAGCCGCCCAGGCCACCGCTAAAGAGCTCGGCATCATGGTGGTGAAGGGCAATGTCGGCCATTGGGACGATTGCGTCGCCGCCGCCAAAGCCGTGGAAGCGCAGCTGGGACCGATTGACGTGCTGGTGAACAATGCCGGCATCACCCGCGACGGCTTCTTTCACAAGATGAGCCACGAGCAGTGGTCGGAAGTGATCCGGGTCAATATGGACTCGTGTTTCAACATGACCCGCCAAGTGATCGAAGGCATGCGCGGGCGTGGCTGGGGCCGCATCATCAACATCACCTCGATCAACGGGCAGAAAGGCCAAGTCGGTCAGGTGAACTATTCGGCGGCGAAGGCCGGCATGATTGGCTTCACCAAAGCGTTGGCGCAGGAAAGCGCCAACAAGGGTGTCACCGTGAACTGCGTCGCGCCGGGCTACATCGATACCGACATGGTGGCGGCGGTGCCGGAAGAAGCGATGAAAAAGATCATCGCGACGATCCCGGTTGGCCGTTTGGGCAAAGCCGAGGAAATCGCCAGCGCAGTTGCGTTCCTGGCGTCAGAAGGCTCGGGTTTCATGACCGGTTCGACGCTGACCATGAATGGCGCGCAATACATCGCGTGATGCTGTCCAACGTCTGAGAAGCGCCGGAACTGAAGCGGCGGTAACGCGGTTCTTCTCGCGTCGGTTCAAATACGCGAGGAGAAAGCCCAATGGACAAGGAACACGTCAAAGGCGCCGCTGACAAAGCTGCTGGCTCCGCGAAGGAGGCGGTCGGCAAAATGACAGACAACAAGAAAATGCAGGCCGATGGCGCAATCGACAAAGCGAAGGGTGAGGCCCGCCAAGGTCTCGGCGATCTGAAAGACGCAGCCCGCCGCGCAGATAAGGGCGACGTGAAGCACTAACGTGCAGAATGTTGCTCTAACAGAGCGGCCCGGATGAAAGTCCGGGCCGCTTCATTTTTGCGGCTTGTGTACATATTCGAGCTTCAGTCCGTCGGCGTCGGCGAAGAACACCGCGTAATAGCCTTCGCCGTACTCGGGATAGTCGGCCGGCGGATAAAGCACGTTGGCGCCGATCTTGATCAGATGCGCGTGCATCGCATCGACATCCGCCCGGCTTTCGGCGGTCCAAGCGATATGATGGAGGCCCGCAGCGTAGCGATCGTGCTCGCGCGCGGCGTTCGGGCCGCTGGCGCTGCGGATGCCGATGGAAACGAAGCCGATGCGCGCGTTGGTCAGATCGAAGTCGTAGCCGATCGGATATTCGGTGCTGAGCCTGTAGCCCATGAAGCCCAGCACGCTTTCGTAGAAGGCACGTGAGGCGTGCGCGTCCTTCACCGTCAGATCAATGTGATGGACGCTGCCGCGGTTCACCGGTTGGCGCCTGGCTTCCATAAAATGTCGGCTTTGCCCTGATCGTTGGCGTAGCGCGCGGCCACAAACAGCAAATCGGAAAGCCGGTTGGCGAACTTCACCGTCTCCGGCGAAATGCTCTCGACCGCGGCGAGGGCGACGATCACGCGCTCGGCGCGGCGCGCGACGGTGCGTGCAAGATGCAGGTGCGCCGCGGCTGGCGTGCCACCTGGTAGAATGAAGGAATTGAGCGGCGTCAGTTTATCGTTGAGCTGATCGACCTCGGCCTCAAGGCGATCGACTTGGCTTGCCTTGATGCGCAGCGGTTCGAATTTGAGATCGTCGCTTTGTGGGGTGGCGAGGTCAGCGCCGAGATCGAACAGATCGTTTTGCGCGCGGTCGAGGATCGGATCGAGGATCGGGTCGGCCGTGGTGTAGAGCCGCGCGACGCCAATGGCGGAGTTGGCCTCGTCCACTGCGCCATAGGCTTCGACGCGAAGGCTGGCTTTTGAAACAGGCTCGCCAGTGGCGAGGCGGGTTTTGCCGCCATCGCCGGCCTTGGTGACGATCTTGTCGAGCCTAACCATGGTGCGCGGAGGTCCACCATGCCGCCGCGCACAGCACGAGCACGGCGACGAACTGCGCCAGCACGCGCATGCGCATCGCCCTGTTGGACCAGGAACGGCCGAAATCGCCGCCGCGGAACAGCGCATAGATCCCAAAGCACAAGACCAGGAAAACAACCCCAAGCGCGACGGGGATCAGGTAGGTAAACGGGTTCATCCAGGGAATTTAGGCGGGATTTGCCAGCTTCGCCATGCGCCAAATCAAGGCTATGCTGGGCGTGCATGTGGTCGGGCCGGCGTACTGCTAGGCTTCCGGAATGATCGAATCACTTTTGTTCGTGTTGGCGCTCGCCGCGATTGGCGTCGCCGGCTTTTTCGCGTGGCGCGCCATGCAAGCCCAAGCGCTGGCTGGCGGCGCTGAGCTGATCAAGGGCGAGCGCGACCGCGCTCTGACGGAACTGAAAGGGCTGCGGGAAGAGAACACGCGGCTCACCGCGGAGCTGGCGGCGGCGCAGGCGCAAAAGGCAGAGCGCTCGCAGTCTGAAGAGGCGCGCTTTGCCGACATCGCCGCCAAGGCGCTGCAACAGACCCAGGCAAGCTTCATGGCGCTCGCCAATGAGACGTTCGAGAAGCACAAGGTCGCCGCACAGGGCAGCGTGAAGGAGGTGCTGGCGCCCACGCAGGAGCAGCTGGCGAAGCTCGCGACTAGTGTGGATGCGCTGGACAAAGCGCGGCTCGCGGACAAGTCTGCGCTCGGCGAACAAGTGCGGCAGATGGTCGAAGCGGTAGGCTCGACCAACAAAACCACGAGCCAATTGCTCAACACATTGCGCGCATCGCCGAAGGTGCGTGGACGCTGGGGCGAACAAACGCTGCGCAACGTGCTCGAACTGTCTGGTCTGGCGCCAAACGTGGATTTCACCGAGCAGGTGACCACGACCGACGGCGAAGGCGCGCGGCTGCGGCCTGACGTTGTCATCAATCTGCCGGGCGGGCGCTGCATCGTGGTCGACTCGAAGGTCGCGCTCTCGGGGTACCTCGATGCGATGGAGGCGACGGATGACGCCTCGCGTGAAGCCTGCCTGAAGAAGCACGCGGGCGAATTGCGTAACCACGTGAAGGGGCTGGCTTCGAAAGACTACTGGAAGCACGTGCCGGCGACGGCAGATTTCGTGGTGTTGTTCGTGCCGGGCGAAAACTTTTTGGCGGCCGCGGCTGAGCGCGATCAGACTTTGTTCGACGACGCGTTCGCGGCGAAAGTGATCATCACCACGCCCTCCACGATGGTGGCGCTAGCGAAGTCCGTCGCCTATGGCTGGCGCCAAGAGCAAAGCGCCAAGAACGCGCAGGAAATCGCGGAGCTTGGCCGCGAGTTGTACCGCCGCATGGCGCTGATGACCGACAAGATCAGCAAGGTTGGCGACGCAATCGAGCGCTCGAACAAAACTTACAACGAGCTGGTGGCGTCGGTTGAAAGCCGCGTGTTGCCGCAAGCGCGCAAGTTCAAAGAACTCGGCGCCGGCGATGCGGGCATCGATGTCGCCGCGCCGCAGCAATTGGAGGCCGCACCGCGCCAATTGCAGGCGCCCGAGCAGCTGGATCTGATCCCGCAGCAGCAATCCGCGCCGCGACGGGGCCGCTGATCACGCGGCGGTGAGTAACGCGCGTCTCGCGGTAACGGCGGTTCGTCGCGTGCGTACTCACGTCTGTCGTGGGCCGCTGCTATCGAGGCCGTGGAGGGATCGCTCATGAAAAGCCTGTTCGCCGCCGTTGCCGCCGCCGCTTTGATGGCCGCGTGTACGCCTGCCGCTTCGACCGACACGGCCACAACAGCCGCTACGGATACGGCGGCCACCACGATGGTTGAGTTGACCTCCAGCGTGCAGCCGACTGCGCCGTACATCGCCGCGGCAGTTGCTGACGCGCACAGACCGGCTGCTGATCGCGCCCGCGACGCAGCGCGGCATCCAGCCGAGACGTTGGCGCTGGCCGGAGTGCAGCCGGGTTGGAAGATTGGCGAACTGTTGCCAGGCGAAGGTTATTTCACGCGGCTGTTCTCTGACGCTGTCGGCGCTCAGGGGCGCGTCTATGCCGTCAGCCGCGCTGCGCATGACAAGTACGAGCACGAAGTGCTGCCGGGCACGGCGAATGTCACCAACGTCATTCAGCCGTATGCGAGCTTCCACCTGTCTGAGCCGGTTGACATGGTGTTCACTGCGCTCAACTACCATGACTTCAAAATCGCCCAGTATCAGATGGGCGACACCGTTGCCGTGGACCGCGCCGCGTTCGCGGCGCTGAAGCCGGGCGGCGTGTATGTGATCATCGATCACGTCGCTGCTGCGGGCTCGAGCGAAAATCAGGAGCATCCGTTGCATCGGATCGATCCCGACGTGGTGCGCCACGAGGTGGAGTCAGCGGGTTTTGTGTACGACGGCGAAAGCCAAATCCTGCGCAATCCCGCCGATCCGCATACGGCCAGCGTGTTCGATCCCTCGATCCAGGGGCACACGGATCAGTTCTTTATGCGGTTCCACAAGCCGGCGTAACGCCAATGATTGGAGGTTGGAGCGGCGTGCCTCTGGCCCGCAGGCGCGCCGGGAGGCGCGCGCTCCAGCTTGCAAACGCCTAGTCGTGATCGCGAACCTTGCCGCGGTGCGCTTTGATGTTGCCGCGACGGACTTTGTGATCGACGCGGCGCTGTCGCTCCGCGCGCGGCACTTTGGTTTTGTGACGCGGTTTCGGCTTGTGCGTCGCTTGGCGCACGAGTTCGACGAGGCGCTCCACGGCTTCAGCGCGGTTGCGTTCTTGCGTGCGGTGGCTCTGTACTTGCAGCACGATGACGCCGTCGAGCGTTAGGCGCCGGCCGGCGAGCGTCGCCAAGCGCGCACGCACATCTTCCGGCAGCGCGGAATAGCCGTTGACCGAAAACCGCAATTCCACTGCGGTTGAAACCTTGTTGACGTTCTGCCCGCCCGGCCCGGTGGCGCGCACAAAGCGTTCCTCGATGTCGCGTTCGTCGAGCGCAAGGGTTGGCGTCACCGGAATCATGACGCGAGCTTAGCGAAATTGATGCAATTGCGCTGAAAATCGTCGCCACGCAGCGTGCGCGGGTCTACATCCGCGGCAGCAAAGGGGACGACGAGATGCGGATTTGGTTCTTCTCTGCCGCTGCAGCGGCTTTGCTTTTGGGCGCCTGCGCTGGCGGCGCCATTCCACCGCTTGGGCTTGCAGCGCCGGCGACAGCGCAGGTCACCAACACCGCCATCGACGCGGCCCTCGCTGATCCGAAGCGGCCGGCGGCCGACACCGCGCGCGACGAATTCCGGCACCCGCGCGAGGTGTTGCAGTTCGTGCATCTGCGTCCGGGCATGCGCATCGCCGATGTGGGGCCAGGCGGGGGTTACTACACGCGGCTGTTCGCCGATCTGGTTGGCCCGAGCGGCCATGTCTACGGCATCGATCGCCCCAATCGCGCGCCGGATCAGCCGCGCGCGATCCTGGCCGTCGCGCCGCAGTATGACAATGTGAGCGTCGTGCAGCAGGGCTACCTCGGTTGGACCGTGGATCAGCCGCTCGACGTGATCTTCATCTCGCAGATCTACCATGACTTCCATCTGACCGATTTCCATTTCGATGTGGCCGAGATCAATCGCGATATGTTCGCGCAACTGAAGCCGGGCGGTGAGCTGATCATCATCGACCACGCGGCCAATGCCGGCGCGGACGTTACCTCGACAGCCGATACGCTGCATCGCATCGATCAGGCCGCGGCGCGCCGCGAACTTGAGGCAGCGGGATTTGTGTTCGTGGATGAAAGCCAAGTGCTGCGAAATCCAGCGGACACGCACGCCGAGCGCGTGTTCGATAGCGACATTCGCGGTCACACCGATCAGTTCGTGATGCGCTTCCGGAAGCCAGGCTAAGGTTCAGCATGATCCTCCCCCCGAACCCAAACTATTTCGCGCGCTCGCCTTTAGATCGCGCCGGTCACCGCCGGCGCGACGAAGCGTGGCTCAAGGCGGCCTTGGTTGCGCCCGAAAGCAAGCTGGTGCCGTTTCACAAGCACCAGCCGTTTGTGATCGACGACAACGGCGCGGCGACCGTGGGGTGGCTGAGTGGTGCGGTATTGCCGCGTATCGCGCCGGAAGATGCGCCGTTGTTGTTTCTCGGTGTCGATGCGGAAGGCGCGCCGCACTTTGCAGCGCACGTTCCTAGCGACGCGCCGCTTGCCGATCTCGGGCGGTTCGAGGATCTGCGCGGGCTCGCGCCGCGTCTCACGCGCGACGAGCTGGCGATGCTCGGGTGCGCCAAGTCGATCTTCGAATGGAATACGCGCCACGGCTTTTGCGCCAATTGCGGCGCACCGAGTATGATCGTCGAGGCCGGCTGGAAGCGCGAATGCCCCAGCTGCAAAGCGGAGCACTTTCCACGTTTCGATCCGGTGGTGATCATGGTGCCGACGCGCGGCGACATGTGCGCGCTTGGGCGTCAGCGCATGTGGCCGAAGGGTATGCACTCCGCGCTCGCAGGGTTCATCGAACCGGGCGAGGCGATTGAAGAAGCGGTGGCGCGCGAGACCATGGAAGAGGCGGGGCTGAAAGTGTCCCACGTGCGCGTACATTCCACGCAGCCTTGGCCGTTTCCACATTCGTTGATGATCGGCGCTTTGGCGGAAGTCGAGGCGGGCGACATCGTCGTCGATACCAGCGAATTGGAGTCGGCGCGCTGGTTCACGCGCGCGGAGATGGCGCTGATGCTGGAGGGCAAGCACGGCGAGTGCTGGGCGCCGCCGCCATTCGCCATCGCCCATCAATTGATCAAGAGCTGGGTCGCGGGCGAATAGCTCAGCAGTCGACGCAATCGTCGCGCTGCGCGCGTTCGATCTGCAGCGTCACGTGGCGAATGCCGAACTCGTGAGCGATGTTCTCGGTGAGCTTAGCGAGGAAGGCGTCGTCGCTGCCGTCAGGCCGCACAAGGTGTGCGGTCAGCGCCGGCGCGGTGGCGCCCATGGCCCAGATGTGCAGGTCATGCACGGCGGTGACGCCGTCTTGCTTGGCAAGATAGTCGCGCACTGCGTTGACGTTGATGTGCGGCGGCGCGGCATCCATGGCGAGATCGAGGCTCTCGCGCAGCAAACCCCATGTGCTCCAAAAGATCGCGCCGACAATTAACAGCGAGGCGAGCGGGTCGATCCATTGCGCGTGTGTCCACCAGATCAGCGCGCCGGCGATGATTACGCCCGCGGAGATGCCGGCGTCGCCCAGCATGTGCAAGAACGCGCCGCGCACGTTCACGTCGTTCTTGCGGTCGGCGATGAACAGCAGAGCTGTCGCGCCATTGATGATCACGCCGCCGGCGGCCATCACCATGACCAGGAGCGGCTGCAGCGTCGCAGGTTGCGCGAAACGCTGCAACGCCTCGAACAAGATGCCGCCGCATGCAGCAACCAGTACGAGTGCGTTGGCAAGGGCCGCTAGCACGGTGGCCTTGGAGTAACCGTAGGTGCGCTGGTCGCTCGCGGCGCGCTTGGCAAGGAGTGTGGCGCCGCCTGCGAGCGCGAGACCCAACACATCGGAAAGGTTATGCGCGGCATCGGCGAGGAGCGCGGTGGAATTGGCAATGAATCCCGCGCTCGCCTCAAGAATGACGAAGCCGAGGTTTAATGCGATTGCGACGGTATAACGTTTGTCAGTTACCGCCGGCGCGTGCGCGTGGTGGTGCCCGTGATCATGATGATGATCGTGCGCGTGTGTATGCGCGTGCATGCGCGCAGATGTCCGGCATCAGTTGCGGCGTGTCAACGCCGCCTGCGGTAATGAAGCGGAGATACGCCTAGATTGGCATAAACAGCACGCGGCCTTTCGCGTGTTCGACGATGCGGCGTGCAACAACGCAGTCGCTTTGGGTTGGTTGTTGCGCGGCCGCGACGCCGTCTAGCCATGCGCGGCAATAGCCGCGCGCCGGCAATGCGTCGGCGGGCACGCCGGTGAAATCGTTACGGCCGTTGTAAGCAGCGAGCTCCGCGTCATGGGAGATCACGCGCCCGCCCCAGGTTTTGGCGAGCCATTGCGCGTGTTCGCAATCCATCTGCGCGGGTTGATCGTCTACCGGAACGCCGTCGTACCAAAGCTTGCATGCGCCTTCGGTTGGAAGTGCGTCGGCAGGCACGCCATGGATTGCGCTGGCTAGGGCGTGCGAGGCGCCAATGGTGGCCACCGGCATCGGCGTAGGCTGGGCGCCGGCGCCTGCGACACCGGTTGCGACAAGTCCCGCTGCAAATATTGCGCAGGCGGCAAGAGCGGAGGCGAGTGCGGTCTTCATAGTTCCCAAACGTGATCGGGAACGCGAAAGTTTCCTCCTCGCGCAGCCGTGATCAGTGGCGTCGGAGAAGATGCCTAATTGGCGCGCAAAGCGCGGGAAATCGCCTCAAGCCCGCCGCGAAGTTCGTCGAGAGTCGGCCAGCCGTAGCCGAGCCGGAAATAACGATCTGATTGTTCGAACCAGTGGCCGGGACCGACGAACGCGCCCAATTCGTTCATGCGCGCATAAAATTTTGCCGTGTCGGCGCCGGCGTCGCGCAACCGTGGGAAACACACGCAGCCACCGCTTGGTTCCACCCATTCGAGACGTTCTTCTTGCGCCATCCAGGTTTTGACAATCGCGAACGCGTCGCGCACGGCGCGGTCATTCCGCGCCAGCCACGCATCGCTTTGTTGTACCGCGTGGAAGCCGATCTCTTCATCGACAATCGATCCGCAAATGCCGATCTGCTCCTTGGCGCAAAGCAGGCGATGGTTCAGCGCAGCATCGCGGCAGAGAATCCAGCCTAGGCGAATGCCGGGGATGCCATAGCTCTTCGAAAGCGACGCTACCGAGATCACGCGCTCGCCGAAATGCGTCGCCACCGGAGGCTTGGAAGCGAACGACATTTCGCGATAGGTCTCGTCCACCAGCACGTGTGCGCCAACCGCGTCGGCGATGGTCACGATTGCAGCGAGTTGTTCAGCGGAGAGGGCGACACCGGTAGGATTGTGCGGCGTGGTCACGCTGATGAGTTTGGTGTTGGCGCGCACCAGAGACTTCAGCTTGCCGACATCAAGCGCAAAACCTTCTTCAAACGAGAGGTCGAGATAGCTGATCTCGCATCCAAGCACGCGCGGCGTGACGATGTTGGTGGCGTAGTTTGGGCGCACGACAACGATGTGATCGCCGCGGTCGAGCAATGTGATAGCGACGGTGAAGAGCGCGGACGCCGCGCCCGCCGTGATCAGCACGTTGTCGGCCGAGAGGCCGCCGCCCGCGCGCTGCGCCAGGAGCGCGCGCAAGCCCGGGTGACCGAGATGGTCGGTGTACGCCAATGTGAGATCGCGCAGATCGACGCCGAGATCGCCCAATGTGCGATCGCGCACAGAAGATTCGGTCAAATTGAACTTGATCTTGTCGTAGCCGAATTGCTCCGGGCTCTCGGCTTCAATCGGCATGCGCGGAAACTGCATGGACGCTCCTTCGTGAGCGGACCATTGCGTTACGGTTGTATCGCACGCAAGCGCTCTTTGCGTCGCCCCCAGAACGTGTAGTGTGGCGCGGGGTTAGGGCAAATCATGTGGCATTATTCAAGCGGCGGCAGCCGTCATGGACCGGTCTCCGAGCAAGAGATCGCGGAGCGTATTGCGGCAGGCGAGATCACGCCGACTTCATATGTGCGCCACGATGCAAGTCTCGATTGGGTCGAGGCGCGCAACACTGAACTGGAGCGCTATTTTCCCGACGAAGCCAAACGTACAGCCGCGCGGCGTGCAACGCAGGGAGATTGGGAAGAGCGCCGGCCGGCGAATTGGATCGCAACGCTTGCGGGCTTTGTCATCGT
The DNA here is from genome assembly GCA_047601265.1 of Terricaulis sp. Classification (GTDB taxonomy): domain Bacteria; phylum Pseudomonadota; class Alphaproteobacteria; order Caulobacterales; family Aquidulcibacteraceae; genus Vitreimonas. Next base: position 1,264,485 of record JASGJR010000001.1, on the reverse strand, counting down.
CGCTGGCATGCTCGGCGCGGGCGTTTGGATCGCACAAGGCGGCCCCGGCAAACTCGCGGAGGGTACGGCTGCGGAGCAATTCTTGCCCGATAGCATGCTGACCGACGAGTCGCTAGCGCATCGCCTGGAAGCAGAGTTCGAGCAACAGCAAGTCTATCGCGAGACGCGGTCTTTGCCGCGCATGAAGGCGCTGTTTCCGCAAGATTATCACGCGATGATGCTGCGTCTGGTGCCGGGCTATCGCGTGCACGCAGGCGCGGTGGATGCCGAACGGATCACACGCACATTTCTGACCGATTTTCTGCAGCGCAACAAAGCGGCGATGCTGCGCGCCAGCCCGGAATCGCTCAGCAATCTGTTACTGGCGGAGACGCGCGCCATGCAGGCGCTGCAGCGGGCCGATATAGTTCTGTGCGGCATGGCCGCGGTTGGCGTGGTCGGTGAAAGCGATTTCGAGGGGCGCATGAATACGCGCATTCGCGACGAGGCCGATGCGATGAACGTCGCCATGTTCGAAGCGATTGCCAGCGGGCGTCACGAGGCGAACGCATATCCGCCGATCGCGAGCAGCGAGTGGACGGCAGTTAGTCTGCGCATGATCAGAACCACCAACGACCCGCATATGATGGAGCGGTTGAGCGGCAATTTCGCAGACATCAGCCCTGAAGACCGCTGCCGACTCACTACCGCGCTTTTCACCACGATGAGCAGCGATCCCGACATCAACATGCGGGCGCGCTATGGCGCGGAGCTGGCGCGCAAGTTGTAGCGAGCGGGCAGGCAGCCTGTCAGTGTTTATACCCTGATAGGCTCACGCATTTTCGGGCACGATGAACGCGCCATATGAGGGCGGTCTCAGAGTTTCGGAGGTTTGCCATGCGTGTGTTTGTTACCGGCGCGGCGGGGTTTATCGGTCGGGCGGTCACGCAGGATTTGCTGGCGGCTGGGCATGAGGTTGTTGGCCTGGCGCGCTCGGACGCCAATGTCGCGACGCTGCACAAAGCCGGTGCGCAGGTGTTGCGGGGATCGCTTGAAGATCTCGACAGTCTGCGTAAGGGCGCGCGCGAAGCAGATGGCGTCATCCATCTGGCGTTCATCCACGATTTCGCGAAGTTTGCCGAGAACGGCCAGATCGACAAGCGCGCCATCGAAGCGATGGGCGAGACGCTGGAAGGATCGAACAAGCCGCTGATCGTCACATCTGGCGTTGCGTTATTGGCGCCGGGGCGGTTGTCGACTGAGGACGATGTCGCCCATTCCGGCAGCGGCATTCCGCGCGTCTCGGAAGGCGCGGTGTTTGCGTTCACCGATCGCGGCGTGAAGACCATGGTGGTGCGTTTGCCGCAAGTACACGGCGGCGAAGGCAAAGCGGGCTTCATCGAATATTTCCTGCATGTCGCCAAGCAGAAGGGCGCATCCGCTTATGTCGGCGATGGCGCGAACCGTATGGCGGCGGCGCATCGCGCAGATGTAGCGCGGCTCTATCGCTTGGCGCTGGAGAAAGGCGCGGCGGGTTCAGCGTATCATGCGGTTGCCGACGAAGGCGTGCCGGTGCGCGACATTGCCGAAGTCATTGCGAAAGCGCTCAACGTTCCGGCTGTTTCGTTGCCGGCGGAGAAAGCGAGCGAGCACTTCGGTTGGCTTGGCATGTTCGCCGCGATCGATGCGCCTGCCTCCAGCGCGCTGACGCAAGCGCGCCTTGGATGGACGCCGACCGGGGTCGGTTTGATCGCCGACATCGGTCAGCCTGGCTATTTCGCACCGGTGCTCTAGCGCGCACTAGCCGGCAACGAACTTGTCGGCGTGTTTGCCTTCGGCGCCGGTATAGAAGCTGCGGATCAGCGCCAGGTCGGCATCATAGTCGCCGCTTGGCGTGATCACCGCGGCCAAGCGTATACTGCGTGTGCCGTAGTCGAGCACGCTGAGAATAAGCGGCACGTTGGCCGCCACGGCGATGTGGTAGAAACCACTTTTCCATTCGCGCACGGCGTTGCGTGTGCCTTCGGGCGGCACGGCGAGGATCATGGTGCGCGCGGCGGCGAACGCGTCGGCCATTGTCTTAACGACATCGTGGCTGGATGAGCGGTCGATCGGCACGATGCCGAGCGGCTTGGTGATCAAGCCGAGCACGCCGCGCGCGAGGCTCGCTTTGCCCATCCACCGGAGTTTGACCCGGTAGTAGCCAGCGGCGGCGAGCATGAGAATGCCATCCTCGTTGGAGGTGTGCGGCGCAGCGATGAGCACGGCCTTGTCGAGCGCGGGAAAATCGCCCTGGATGCTCCAGCCGGCGAGCTTCAAGTAAGTGGCGCTGAGAAGATGCATGACGCCTGCGCCGAAGCCGCGCGATGGCGCTGGCCGTGCGGTGGCCGGGTCGATCAGGATGGGCTTGGCGCTGTTCACAAAACACCCTCTGCCTCGGATCGGCCGGCGCGCCAAAAGAAAAGCGCCGCTTGTGCGCTTTCGTTGCGCTGATAACGTCCAGACCCAATGGCGCGGGCGGAGGGGATGGCATGCTGAAGCAATTTAAGCACGTCGCGGCAGTCGCGCTCTTTATGGCTTGCTTCGCTACGCCCGCCCTGGCGCTATCCGGCGGCGCCGATGACGTCGATACGCCGCAAGCGAACGCAACGGTGTCGATCCGCGGCGGCAGTTGTTCGGGCACGCTGATCGCGCCGCAACTTGTGCTCACTGCCGGTCACTGCGTGAACTACACGCCGCCTGACGGCACTGAAGTCGACGGCACCTATTATCCGATGGGGCAGTGGATCAATTTCAATACCGGCTTCGCCGTGCAGGTTGGCCCCGATCCACACACCACGGATGAGACGCGCATTTATCACGCATACTGGATCAATCAGGCCGGCTGGGCCGACATCGAGCTTTTCATGCTCGATCGCCCAGTGCCTGCGTCGCAAGCCACGCCAACGCCGCCGCTCACTCATCTCACGCTTGCGCAAGCGATGCCGAATTTCTGGAGTACGCAGAGCTTCACTGTCGCGGGCTTCGGCGGCGGTCGTCCGCGCCGGCAAGTGGCGACGTGGCGCAACGGCGCCTATCCGTGCAAGACGACGCCACTGGCGGCCAATGATGAGTTCATCTGCGCGTTGTCGCATCCGGGCAGCAGCTTGGAAGGCGGCGATTCCGGAGGGCCGCTCTACTGGCTTGGGCCCGGCGGACGCCGTTACGTGGTTGGTGTCACACAAGGCAACGTGCAACAGCTGCGCCGGTGTGATGGCGCGACAGCCGACGATCCGACGTCCGGATGCGGCAGCGCCGATATGCCGGTGTTGCGCAATGCAAGCGATGGCTGCCTGCATCCCACGGCGGCAACGGAATCTGTTGCGGTGTGGGCGCCATGGCATCACACCGCAACGTTCTTCAACTCGGGACGCTGCTGGGTCGATGCGAGCGGCGTGGCGCGGCATCAACCTGACATCGCGGCGTGGCTGGATGACGCCATGCAATGGGCGCCCACGGCGGGCGATGCGATGCTGCCGGTAGCTCTGCAACGCACCAGCGGCGCGCATCCGCGCTACGTCATCGCCGCTTATGGCGGCAGCGATGTGGAGCGTACGCTCGCGAGCGGCGTCATGCTCAATGCGCATGCGCCAAACGGCTTTCCGCATCCGTGGCAGCTGCCAGTATGGGCGTGGCACGTCGATGGCGGCGATCAGATGATCTACACCAGCGAGTTTCGCGGCGACGCGTTTTCGCATCCGGTGTTGGGCGATCTCCACCTCAGTTCGCCGCACTTGCTTGGCTATATATGGGGCGACGCGCGCGAAGCGGGCGCCCACTATGCGACGTTCGCGCTCTACCGAAACCGGACGAGCGGCGAATACGTGACGACGTGGGATTTGACCGCCGTCGAACCGGACGCGACCGCGCGTGCGCAATGGGTGCAAGTGCGGATGATGGGCTATGTGCAACGCGTGCCGCCGCCGCTTGCGCCGGTGCATTTGCCACCGGGCGCGCTGCGGCAACAGAGCGGCGCGCCGCACCTTCCGCCGGTGCGCGTGGTTCCGCCGGTGCACCCGTAGAGAATACGAAAATCGTCTGGAGACTTGTTCGATGCGGTTGAGGCTGATCGCATGTGCGGCGCAGCGACCGCCGGTCGCGTGGCGGCCACGGCGCGCGTGTAGCGCGGTCAAATCGCGAGTTCGGGATCGCCTTCGAGGACTTCGGGGTGCATTTGCGGGCGGCCGCCCGGCGCCCAGAGCGGCACGCGGTGCACAACGCGATAGCGCAGCGGGCCGCCGTCTTCACCCGGCGCGCGTTCGTTCGGGATCGGGATGCAGACGAACTCGGTTTCCAACTCGTTCGGCGAGGCGCGCACCGTGGTGTAGCCGTAGCCGCCGAGATCGGTGAAGGTGAGGTGCGGCGCATTATCCGGATTGCTTGCGGCGCGCGCCTTCGCCGGATCGTTGGTGTCGCGCAGCGCAAGCGCGGAGCGGACACCGTGCAGCAGCATCGTGTTGAACGCGCATTGTGTAGAACCATCGGGACGATCATGCACGTAGAACGGCCGCAACGGGTTGTCTTTCGGGAACGTCAGCGCCTGCACTTCGGCCGCGCCTTGCTGCGAGATTGAGCCGGTTATGAACTCGACGCCCACAGGATTGAACTCACGTGGCGGCAAATTCTCGCTCGGATAGCCCGCCCAGAAGGAATGTTTGTCGCCGGCGACGATGGCGAAGCCGGTGATGCCTTCGTCGCGGATCATGCCGAAGATCTCGCGATGCTCGACCATGTAGGAGCGGTTGAACACGCCGTACTCGGTGCTCGGCCATGTCGCGGCAAATTCGGGCGGCAGATTTTGCGGGTCGGTGCGCCAGGTGAGGGTGCCGAAAGAATGGCCCCAGATTTTCCAGGGCGCACGCGCCGCGCGCAGGCGATCCTTGAACCACGCCATTTGCTCGGCGCCGAGATAGGCTTGCGGCGGTTCATGCAGTTGCGGGTTATCCACCTCGGTCGCGCCGATGCGGATTTTGGCCGGCGCGCCGCCCTCGTATTCGCGGCCTTCATCGAGGATGTCGTTGGCTGTCTCCGGCAGCGCGCCGAAATCGAGGCCAGGCAGGTTCGAGACGTCCAGGTCGGCGGCTTTGAACGACCGATTGTCGGTAATGATCATGTCAATGTTTTTGCCGAAGCGGAACGCGCGCTCGATGCGCAGTGCGTTGATGGCGGTGAGGTTGTTTTGCTCCTGGCCGACGCCGCGTGAGTCGATGTTGGTGAGCGGTTTGTTTTCGACCGGCGGCGGCACGAACACGTCGCCTGGGCTTTGCTTCACGACGCGCGCGGGCTGGTATTCGTACCAGGCTTGGCTGGCTGCGAGCTTCAGCGTCTGCGCGGGGCGTGGCGGATCGTTGAAGATTTTCTGTTGGCTTTGATAGCCATTCCACGAGAACTCGTGATTGTCCCACACCGGCACGAACGGCCAACGTGCGCGCGCGTCCTGCAAATCGGGGTCGAGCAGGAAGCTGCGGTAGGCGGTGCGATAATCTTCGAGGCAGGTGGGGAAGTTGAAGTGGCGCACCTTTTCGCCATGCGGGTAGCGCACCGCGCCGGTGAGTTTGCGGCCGCGGTCGAGGCCGTTGGGCGTGTCTTCAGGATAGCGCACAATCTCGTAGATGAAGTCGCCGAGGTGCAGCACGAAACTCAGTCGCTCGGCGCGCGGGCGGCGCACGTCTTCGTAGATCATGCGGCGATAGGCGTTGAGCGCGCCGTTGGTGACATCCTGGCAGCTGACGAAGGCGAAGCGCACGGGGCGATCATCGCTCGCGGCAGGCGCGGTCAGCGTGCGGCCGACGCGGCTCATGTTGCCGCTCTCGTCGACGAAGCGGTACCAATATTCGTGCGCGGGGCGCAGGCCCGCAGCCAGGAAGCGGCAGGTCCAATCGGTGGCCGCGCTCACTTGTACAGCACCGCGGGCGACGATGTGCGTGAAGGCGTCGTCGCTGGCCACTTCGGCCATGAGGTGATGTTCGGTTGCGCCGGCGTCAGCTGGGCGGCGCGTCCAGAGGATGACGCTTTCTGGCGCGGGATCGCCGGAGGCGACGCCTTGCGGATAGAGATCGCGCCGCTCCGCGCGGTGCGCGCCGGCAGATGCGTGCGCGCAGCTGCGGCCGAAGGCGAGTGCTGCGCCAAGTGCCGCTGCTTGCGCCAATAGCGATCGACGTGTTGCGTGTTCGCTCATGTCCGAACTCCCCGGCTTAGTCCGGCGCGCGCGTGCACTCACACGCAAGCAGACATCGACGGCGGCGCAAAATCAGGGGACGGATGACGGCGCGTTAACGCCGTCGTTCCTCTCCCGCATTTGCGGGAGAGGTTAGGTGAGCGTGTTGCACAGGATTATCCGGCTTCGAAGGAGCCGCCCCCTCACCCTGCTTTCTCCCCCTCTCGGGGGAGAGAGTGGAGTCTTCATTCTCGGTACGCGACCCACTAAGCTCTAGTCATGATCACGAAGGCTGCTCTACTGTTAGCCTTGATTGCGACGCTCGCCGTTCCGACAGCTTGCAACCAACCGCATGCCAAGGTGTGGGCGCTTTCGGTTGCCGCACCGGCCGAGTTTCGATTTTGGGATGGCGCTCCGGGGGTTGTCTCGCTGCCCGCGTCTCAACGAGACTTCATTCAACTGATAAAGACAGCAGGCGGGACCTACTACGTGACTGGTGAAGGCGAAGCGACGTTACTAAGTCCGCGTCCGCCAAGCGTTGGATCACCCTGTCATGCCGGAGTCCGGAATATCGTCGTAACCTTTCCGGTTGAAGCGTCAGGAGCGATGCCTGGGTACACCGCGTTTGTGGGCGCATCGGGGTTTGTGGAATGCGTTGAGCAACAGTTCTCTGTTGCCGCCCCTTGAGCAACTGAGCGCGCGGAGATTGCTCTCCGCGCTTTCTGCATTCGCATTTGACTTAAGCATGCCGGCGAGGGCGCCGGCGGTCCAGTTGCCGGCGCTCCGTTACTGGCAGGCCAAGCATTCTTCGTAGTCGGTTTTTTCCGTGACCTGCAGCGCTTCTGGCGCGTCGGCTTTGTCTTCGCTGCCGGCGAAGCCGGCGCGTTGTACGGACTTGGAGCGGCAATAATACAAGCTCTTTACGCCGCGTTCCCAGGCCATCCAGTGCAGCATGTGCAGGTCCCATTTGTCGACATCGCCCGGGATGAAGATGTTGAGCGACTGCGCTTGGCAGATGAGCGGGGTGCGGTCGGCCGCCAGTTCGACGATCCAGCGTTGGTCGATTTCGAAGGCGGTCTTGAAGATGCTCTTCTCGTCGTCGCTGAGGCAATCGAGGTGTTGTACGGACCCTTCGTTCTTCAGGATCGATGACCACACGCTCTCGGTGTTCTTGCCTTTCTCCTCGAGCAATTGCTCGAGGTAGGGGTTCTTCACCGCAAACGAGCCGCTCAACGTCTTGTGCGTGTAGATGTTGGCGGGGATCGGCTCGATGCCCGCGGACGTGCCGCCGCAGATGATGGAGATCGACGCGGTCGGCGCGATCGCCAGCTTGTGCGAGAAGCGCGCCATGACGTTGTTTTCGGCAGCATCCGGGCAGGCGCCGCGCTCTTGCGCGAGCTTCACGGAGGCAGCGTCGGCGCCGCGGCGGATGTGACGGAAGATCTTGTTGTTCCAGACCTTCGCCATCGCCGATTCCATCGACACGCCTTGCTTTTGCAGGAAGGAGTGGAAGCCCATGAGGCCCAAACCAACGCTGCGCTCGCGCATGGCGGCGTAGATGGCGCGTTCCATTTCCGGCGGCGCGCGTTCGATGAAGTCCTGCAGCACGTTGTCGAGGAAGCGGAAGATGTCTTCCAGGAATTGCGGCTCCTTTTCCCACTCGTTGAAGGTTTCGGCGTTGAGCGAGGAGAGGCAGCAGACGGCGGTGCGCTCGCGGCCATTATGATCCATGCCGGTGTGCAGCATGATTTCGCTGCAGAGGTTGGATTGGCGCACTTTGAGGCCGAGCTTCTTCTGGTGGCTCGGCATCGCCTTGTTCACGGTGTCGGAGAAGATGATGTACGGCTCGCCGGTTTGCAGGCGGAGTTCGAGGATTTTCTGCCACAGCTTGCGGGCGTTGACGTGCTTCAGCGGCTCTTGGTTCTTTGGCGAGCGCAGCGCGAACGGCAGATCGTCACGCACCGCGATCATGAATTCGTCGGTGATGTTGAGGCCGTGGTGCAGGTTGAGGCTCTTGCGGTTGAAGTCGCCGGCGGCCTTACGAATTTCGAGGAATTCCTCGATTTCCGGGTGATGGATGTCGAGATAGACGGCGGCTGACCCGCGGCGCAGCGAGCCTTGGCTGATCGCCAGCGTCAGCGAGTCCATCACGCGGATGAACGGAATGATGCCGGAGGTCTGACCGTTCTGGCCGACCTTTTCGCCGATGGAACGAACGCCGCCCCAATAGGTGCCGATGCCGCCGCCATTCGAAGCGAGCCACACGTTCTCGTTCCAGGTGTCCATGATGCCGTCGAGTGAGTCACCGACGGCATTGAGGAAGCACGAGATCGGCAGGCCGCGCTCGGCGCCGCCGTTCGACAACACCGGCGTTGCCGGCATGAACCAGAGCTTGGAGATGTAGTCATAGAGACGCTGCGCGTGGCCGATGTCGTCGGCGTAAGCCGTGGCGACGCGCGCGAACATATCTTGGAAGCTTTCGCCGGTGAGCAGGTAGCGATCTTCGAGCGTGGTCTTGCCGAAATCGGTCAGCAATGCGTCGCGGCTCGGATCCGTAACGACCTTCTCGACGACCTTGAGCGGGCGCAGCGGTTTAGGTTTTCCACGGTGGACTTCGCCCATCCGGTGGACCCCAGCTTTTTCCGCGCGTGCCTGCATCTCATCAGCCCCCTGATCAGCATTTCTTAACTAAACTCGGTTCTCTCCGAAACCACGACCCCTTGGGTCGTGTGGCGAACCGTACCGCTAGATATAGTGATGCATCCGGTTAATTCGGGGTCAATGGCATAGGCCGCTACAGGCCAATTTTTGGGTGTCGAATCTGTGAATTTTGGTCCGTGCGCGGCCGGTCCGGTTAACCATAAAGCGAGTCCAGGAAACCTGTTTCACGCGGCCTTTCGCACCCTTGCGCGCCGCTAAAATCCGGCGTTTTTCGGGCAAATGAACGGACCGGCGGGGCACACAAAAGCGGCGCTCGCCGCGTTAACGGGCGCGGCCTGCATCGGCCTTTCCCCTATCGCCATTAGGGTCTCCGAGGTGGGTCCGGAGGCCACCAATCTGTGGCGATTCCTGTTCGCGCTGCCGATTCTCGGGGTCTGGGCCCTGGCGAGTCGGCCCAAGGCGAATCTCCGGCAGACGGCCTGGCTCCTGTTCGCCGGCGTGCTGTTCGGGATCGAGGTCTCGCTCTGGGGCGCGGCGGTGGTCCACACCACCGTCACCAACGCCACCTTGCTGGCCAATCTGACCCCGGTGTTCGCGGCGGGGTTCGGCTGGCTGTTGCTGAAAGAGCGGCTGAGCTGGCCGATCCTGGCGGGGATCGCGGTGGCGCTGGGTGGGGCGGTGTTGTTGGCATTGTCGCATTCTACCACCGGTGCGAACCGGTCGGATTTGTCAGCGGATCATTTGTTTGGCGATGCGCTCGGGTTCAGCGCCGCCATTGGCTATGCGGGCTATCTTTTGGTGGTGCGGGCGCTCGGCAAAGAGGTCGGTGTCGGCGGCGTGATGTTCTGGGCGACGCTGACCGCGGCGATGGTGTCGTTTGCCGTGAGCGCGGGCCTGCACGAGACGATGCTGCCGCGCAGCGCGAATGGTTGGCTTCTGCTCGTGGGCGTTGGCCTGATCGTACAAGTCGCGGGGCAAGGCTTGATCGCCTACGGCGTCGGCCGCCTGCCGATTGCGATGTCGACAGTGCTGTTATGGATGCAGCCATTGGTGGCGGCGGTGTTGTCGTGGGGGATGTTCGGCGAAGCGCTGACGGTGTTGGCGTTCGCTGGCGCGGGCTTGATCTTAGCTGGCGTGTACGTGGTGCAGCGCGCGCGGGCGTGAGCTCGGAAGCCATGCTCCTCCTCGATGGAGGAGCTGTCAGCGCGCAGCGCTGACTGAGGAGGTGAGGCCAATAGTGATGACGAGTGAGCCTCGTGAGGCTCATTCTTGCTCACCGAGGGCGCACCTCCTCCGCCGCTTCGCGGCGCCTCCTCCATCGAGGAGGAGGCGGTGTGTACCAGAAACGCTGTGCGAACTTAGTGGTGCAGTGGTTTGAGCCAGCGTGGCATCGGGCAGGCGGTGTCGCCGCCGCAATGCGGGAACGGGTTGACCCAGTACACGACTTCAGCACGTCCGATGAGATTTTCGATCGGCGCGGGACCTTCGTCGGGCGCGCGGCTGTCTTTGGAATTGTCGCGATTGTCGCCCATGAAGAAGATGTGGCCTTCAGGCACGACGTACGGTCCGAAATTATCGAGCGGATTGATGCTATTGGGAAACAGATCGATCGTGTGGCGATAGCCGTCGGGCAAAGTCTCCTCGTAGCGTTGCGCGAGTTCGGCGCCTTGCTGGTAGGATTGACGCACGACTTGCTGACCGCCGGTGAGCGGCGCTTGCACGCCGTTGATCCACAACAGACCGTTGCGCACTTCGATGGTGTCGCCCGGCAGGCCGACAGCGCGTTTGATCAGCACTTCGCCCGTCATCGGATGCACGAACACAACCACATCGCCGCGCTTCGGCAGCCCTTGGAACAAGCGATGGGTGCTCGCCGGCAACAATTTGCCGAGATCGAATGGCAGCGAATAGCGGCTGTAGCCGTATGCGAATTTCGAAACGACGACACGGTCGCCGACTTCGAGATGCGGCACCATGCTCTCGGATGGAATGCGATAGTTGGCGAACGCTACCGTGGTGAAGGCGAGATAGACGGCGATCGCGCCGACAATGGTCTTGGCCCACTCGACGGCGTCTTGGCGCCAGCCGCCCGGCGTCGCAGGCTTTTCTGCCTCGGTCGTCACGTTCTGCTCGTTACTCATGTAAAAAAGCGTCCCCTGGGCGCGGACCGTGCAGAGGCGCTAGGGTGGCGTCAAGCGCGCTGCTGCGGGAGGGGAGCACCATGGGACCAATTGCGGCAATTGGCAGCGCGTTAGGCGATATTCTGGGTGGGCGGCTCACCCTGCTGGCGATCGTTAATCTCGTTTTGGCCGGCGTCATTTCCGGCGGTGCCGCGGTGGCGGCGATTCACTATCTCGTGCCGCTCATTCCGCATGCCGAAGGGTGGCTCGGCATTGTCTATGGCGCGGCGCGCTTTGTGTTGAGCGCGGGCGCACTGGTGTTGGGCATCGCCATTTCGCCAGTGGCGGCGATGTTCGTCGGCGGCCTGTTGTTCGACGCGGCCGCATCGCGCGTTGAAAAAGCCATCGGCGCGCCGAGCCCGCGCCACACAGGATTCTTCGAAGGCTTTTTCAACGGCCTTCGCATGGCGATTCCGTCGCTCCTGGTGAACCTGTTGGTGCTGCCGCTCTACGCGATCCCCGGCATCAACGCGGTCGTGTTTCTCTGCATCAACGGCTACTTGATGGGCCGCGATTTCGCGATGACCGCGGCCATGCGGCGGCTGCCGTTCAAGGACGCAAAAGCGTTGCGGCGGCGCATACGCGGTTCGGTGTTCGTGGTTGGAGTTGTATGCGCGCTGTTGGCGTTCATCGCGCCGCTGATCGCTGCGAGCGCGATGACACGGCTCGTCAGCGGCGCGCTCGCGACCAATAACGGTAGCGCCCGGCGGTCGTGAAGCCTTCGCTTTCATAGAGATTGACAGCCGCGGCGTTGGCTTCTTCCACTTGCAGATAAGCTGATGTGGCTTCGTGTGTGGCGCCCCAATGCGTGAGCGCGCGCAACACTTGCCGCGCGTGACCTTTGCGCCGCGCGAACGGCGCGGTGCGCATCAGATAGATGCCGATCAGATCGCCGGTGAGCACGCCGAGGCCCGCACTTGCGGGCGCGCCTTCGTGGTAGTTCAGCGCAAATATGTGTGGCGCGCGAATGCGGCGCACGATGTCAACGCGTTCGGCGGTGTCGTCGGCGTGCGCACTTTGGCCGAGCGGCGCCCAGAACTGTTCGTGATCGCTGTCGTAGAGCGTCACCGGCGCGCGCGGCGCGGGACCAAGCGAGACCGGCGCGGTCATGATCAGCGTTTCGCTGTGCGGCGCGTAGCCAAGCTGGGCCAATGCGTGCGGCAGATCGTGTGGGAAGGTGAGGCCGTCGGTGAGTTTGAAGGTTGGCGCGATCTTGTGCCACGCGCACCAGCTTGCAGCCGTGTCGATGGCGTCGTTGAGCGGAACATGCTCGCTCCAGGCAATGGGCCAGATCGAATTGACGCGCCCCGAATGGCCGGTGGTCGCGCAATACTCCCAGCCATCGCGCGTGTCGCGATTGAGAGCAGGCCAAGCCTCAAGGCAGGCGCGTTCGAGCGTTTCAAGCTTCACGGGTTTTTCGCGGCGACGAGTTTGACGACGTCACTCATAATGCCGGTGATCTTGAAGTCCTTTGGCGTATAGACGGCGGCGACGCCCATTTGCCGGAGCGCCAGCGCGTCGGGCGGTGGAATGATGCCGCCAACAACGAGGGGCACGTTGTCCAAACCCTCGGCGCGCATGAGGCGCACAACCTCCTGCACCAGATCGACGTGTGAGCCTGAGAGAATGGAAAGGCCAACGGCGTGCGCCTTCTTCTCCTTCGCGGCTTTGACAATCTCTGCTGGCGTCAGGCGAATGCCTTCGTAGATGGCGTCCATGCCGACAGCGCGGGCGCGGGCGGCGATTTGCTCGGCGCCGTTGGAGTGGCCGTCGAGACCCGGCTTGCCGACGAGGAAGGTGAGCGTGCGGCCAAGCTTTTTGCTGAGCGCTGCAACGTCGCGCTTCACGGCCTCGGCGTCTTCGCTCGCAGTGTCGATCACCACGGCAACGCCGGTGGGACCGCGATACTCGCCATAGACTTTGCGCAGTGTTGCTGCCCACTCGCCGGTGGTGACGCCGGCTTTGGCGGCCTCGAGCGAGGCGGGCATGACGTTTCGGTCTTCCTGCGCCGCCGCGCGTAACGCTGCGAGCGCGGCTTCGACGGCTGCGCCGTCACGGGATGTACGCCAGGCTTTGAGGCGGGAGATTTGGGCGGCCTCCGCGGAGAGGTCGACGACGTGAATGTTTTTGTCGCCCGCTTCAAGTGGCGATGGTTCTGCCTCGGTGAAGGCGTTGACGCCGACAATCTTCTGCGCGCCGCTTTCGATCTGCTCAATGCGGCGGCGATTGGAGTCGACAAGCGCCGCCTTCATGTATTCGAGCGCCGCCGCCGCCCCGCCGCGCGCCTCGATGTTCTTCAATTCCGCGCGTGCGCCTTCGCAGAGTTCGGCGACCTTCGCTTCGATGACTCTGGAGCCATGGAAGATGTCTTCGTATTCCAAGAGATCGGTTTCGTAGGCGAGCACTTGCTGCATACGCAGAGACCATTGCTGGTCCCACGGACGCGGCAGGCCGAGCGCTTCGTTCCAAGCGGGCAATTGCACGGCGCGGGCGCGGGCGTCCTTGGAAAGTGTCACCGCCAGCGTTTCGAGCAGGATGCGGTAGACGTTGTTTTCAGCCTGCTGTTCGGTGAGGCCGAGCGAGTTGACCTGCACGCCGTAACGAAAGCGCCGCGCCTTCGCATCGCCGACGCCGTAACGCGTGCGGCCGATCTCATCCCAGAGCACGTTGAAGGCGCGCATCTTGGAAAGCTCGGTAATGAAGCGAAGGCCAGCGTTCACGAAGAAGGAAATGCGCGAGAACACGGGCGCCATATTTGCTCCCCCGCCACCGGCTGCTTCGCGGCCGGCGATTTTTGATTGCCCGAAATCGCTTTGCGATTTCGGCGGGGGGGAGCTGTCGGCGAAGCCGACTGAGGGGGCGGCGCTGCCCCCTACGTCTCGCGCTGCGCGCGATCCACTTCCCCCGTAAACGGGGGAAGACATTCGCAGCTTCACTTCATCGAGCACCGCAATCGCCGCGGCTAACGCAAATGCCAGTTCTTGTGCGGGCGTCGCGCCGGCTTCTTGCAAATGGTACGAGCAGACGTTCATCGGATTCCATTTTGGAATCGCGTCGAGGCTCCAGGCGATGGTGTCGGCGGTGAGCTTGAGCGATGGCGCCGGCGGGAAGATGTAGGTGCCGCGCGAGAGATATTCTTTGATGATGTCGTTCTGCGTGGTGCCGGTCAGCTTCTTTGGATCGGCGCCTTGCTCCTGCGCCAGCGTGACGTAGAGCGCGATCAGCCATGCCGCGGGCGCGTTGATCGTCATCGAGGTGTTCATGCGTTCGAGCGGGATGCCGTCGAACAGCGCGCGCATGTCGCCCAGGTGGCCGATCGGCACGCCGACCTTGCCGACCTCCCCCCGCGCCAAGATGTGGTCGCTGTCGTAGCCGGTTTGGGTGGGAAGATCGAAAGCGACCGAGAGGCCGGTTTGGCCTTTGGCTAGGTTGGTTTTGTAGAGCTTGTTGGATTCAGCCGGGGTCGAGTGCCCAGAATAGGTCCGAAAGATCCACGGCGCGTCGGGGGCGTGCTGGTAGTCGCTCACGGGCTCATGCTGCACTGCAAAAATGTGGGCGGCTAGGGCGTTTCACCCGCCTGGCCGCCGAAATTCAGAAATTGTGCCGCGCCGTGATGTCGCTTCAGGTCGGCGCGCTGACGAACTTCGGCGATTGCAGGCCGGGTGCGGAGGTCTCGATCGCCTTGGCTTTGCGCGCACGGATGTCGTTGATCATGTCGAGCGCGCTTCTGGTGTTGCGCGGGAAGTCGGCGTCGCTTTGGCCGAGCGGCGTGACGCGGTCGCCCCAGCGCACGAGGTGCGCGCAGACGGTGAGGCCGGCGCCGAAGGCGGGCATGAGAATGAGCGCGCCGGGTTTCACGCGGCCTTCCTCAACAGCTTCGGTGAGCGCGACCGGCACGGTGGCCGCACTCATGTTGCCGTAGCGCTGAACCGTGAGCATGACTTTGTCCATCGGCACGCCGGCGCGGTTCACTACGGCTTCGATGATGCGGAGATTGGCTTGGTGCGGCACGACGAGATCGATGTCGTCAGCAGTCACGCCGCATTTTTCCATCACGGCGGCGCTGGCTTGTACCATGCCTTGCACGGCGTGACGGAAGATTTCCTGACCGTTGAAATCCCATGAGGTCGTGCCGGAGACGACGTCGTGATTGCAGTAGGCGGTGCCCATGCCGCGCACACGCAAGGTGTGGCGCACGTCCGCGAGGCAGCCGAGCTGTTCGCCCAAGATGCCTTCTTGTTTGTCGGTGGCTTGCAACACGACGGCGGCGCAACCGTCGCCGAACAGCACGGCGACGTTGCGGTCGCTCCAATCCATGAACGGGGAAATGATTTCCACGCCGATTACTATGGCGTTCTTCACCACGCCGGTGCGGATCATCGAAGTGGCGGTGGTAAGCGAATAGAGAAAGCTGGTGCAGGCGGTGTTGAGGTCCATCGCGGCAGCTTTCTTGGCGCCGATCGCAGTCTGCACGCCGGAAGCCGAGTTCGGCACTTGCTCGTCGCTGGAGCAGGAACCGTAAACAATGAGATCGACATCGGCGGGATCGAGGTTGGCGGCGGCGAGCGCGCGCTTGGTGGCAACGATCGCCATTTCGATGCCGCTGACGTGACTGACGCGGCGCTCCTTCATGCCGGTCCGCGAGGTGATCCACTCGTCGTTGGTGTCGAGGAAGGTGGAGAGGTCGGCGTTCGAGAGCACGGCGGGCGGCATGGCTTTGCCCCAGCCCGTAATCGCGGCGTACGTCATTGTGCTGGAAATCCTTGCGCCTCGAAGGCGGCTGTTCGGGCGGTGTTACACCCTCCGCCTGCCTCATTGCTAGGCAGCCCGGTCCGCGGCGCGAATGACACGGTGAAACCTACCCGGAAAGTCCGGCGTTGACGCAGTGCAGCATTTTTGCGCAGTCTCGCTGCTCAAAGGGGAATTCATCGCATGGCGGACTCAGCGGCCGGGGGCAAAGACATCTACGCGATCGGCGAAATCCCGCCCGCCTACCATGTGCCCAAGAACATGTGGGCCTGGGCGATCCGCAAGGAGCGCCACGGGCGCCCGGCCAAGGCCATGCAGCTCGAGCAAGTGCCGACGCCGCAAGTCGGCGAAGATGAAGCGCTGGTGCTCGTGATGGCCGCGGGCGTCAATTACAACGGCGTGTGGGCGGCGCTGGGCGAACCGATCTCGCCGCTCGACGGCCACAAGCAACCGTATCATGTCGCGGGCTCTGATGCGTCGGGGATCGTTTGGGCGGTGGGCTCCAAAGTGAAACGCTGGAAGCCAGGTGACGAAGTTGTCATCCACTGCAACCAGGACGATGGCGACGATGAAGAGTGCAATGGCGGCGACCCGATGTTTTCGCCATCGCAAAAGATTTGGGGCTACGAGACCAGCGATGGCTCGTTCGCGCAGTTCTGCAAAGTGCAAGCGCGCCAACTCATGCAACGGCCGAAGCATCTGACCTGGGAAGAGGCGGCTTGCTACACGCTGACGCTGGCGACCGCGTACCGGATGCTGTTCGGCTGGCGTCCGAACGTGTTGCGGCCGGGGCAGAATGTTTTGGTGTGGGGCGCGTCGGGCGGACTCGGCGTCTTCGCGACGCAGCTCTGCGCGGTGTCCGGCGCGCACGCGATCGGCGTGGTCTCGGACGAAAGCAAAAAAGATTACGTCATGTCGATGGGCGCGAAGGCCGTGCTCAACCGCAAGGACTTCAATTGCTGGGGCCAGTTGCCGACCGTGAATGGGCCGGATTTCGCGGCCTACATGAAAGAGAGCCGCAAGTTTGGCAAAGCCATCTGGGAAATTACCGGCGGCAAGGACGTCGACATTGTGTTCGAACATCCGGGTGAAGCGACGTTCCCGGTCTCGGTGCTGGTGTGCAAGCGCGGCGGCATGGTGGTCATTTGCGCGGGCACCACCGGTTACAATTTGACCATGGATGCGCGCTTCTTGTGGATGCGCCAGAAGCGCGTGCAAGGCTCACACTTTGCGCACTTGTACCATGCGAGCCAGGCCAATCAGCTCGTCATCGATCGCCGCATCGATCCGGCGATGAGCGAAGTTCTGCCGTTCGCGAACATTCCCGACGCGCACGAGAAGATGCTCGATAACAAGCACGCGCCGGGCAATATGGCCGTGCTGGTGAACGCGCAGCGCTCGGGTCTCCGCACGTTCGAAGACGTGCTGGAGCTGAGCGGGCAGCGTTAGGCAGCGCGCAAGAATAGTCAGCTCGAGTTGCTAAGTTTTTGCGCGCGGGCGATGGCGAGCCTGCCGGCGTCGCGCAGTGCGTCGCCGAAGCCTGGGGCGATGCGGTCGGCGCCGCGGCACACGAAGCGCAGTGCGCTGCGCGCGCGCAGATCGCGGGCCAAGCATGCGAGCCGCAATGCGAGGCGGCGAATGTAAGCTGCGGGTTTTTCGATCACGTTGCGCAGCGCTGAGAAGCGCAGCGCGAGCCGATCAGTGCGCGGCGGCGCGCGCGCGAATGGTGGGGGTTGTCGTGGCGCCTTTGGCGGCGTGGTTTCGCCCCAGAGTGCGCGAATGCGCGGCGCGCGGCTCTCTGGCGCCATGCGCTCGTCGCGCGGGAGCGTCAGGTTGAAGCGCGCGTGCGGCGGTGAGCGGTCCGCGATTTCTTCGGCGGCATGGATGCGCGTGAATGGCGCTAGCACGAGAGGCCGGCGCGGTGGTGGCGCCGTCGATGGGATCTGTTCCGCGGCCTCGGCGAGCAGAAGTTTGCGCACCAATTCTTCGAGCGAACGCACGTAGGGCATGAGTGCGCGGCGCAACGTCCGCTCCAAGCGTGCGTGCGCGATGAGCGCATTTGGCGCGCCGAACATGGTGATCATCTGCGCCAGCAAAGCGCGCGCCGTGGCCCATAGATGGGCGAGCGGATCGTGGTTGGCAGGAGCGGCGGTGGCGTTCATGCGCGCAATTGTATGCGCGTTGCGATGCGGTCGGATTGATTGTGGCGGACGGCTAAAAGTCAGGGGTCTGGCGCGGAAAATCCGTTGGATAGCCGCAGGCTAATTCAACGGCGGTTTTGGCGATGATGGAATATCGCGAGAATGCGGACCGCGTCGCCCGTCACTTCGTAAGCCAATAAGTACGGATGGCGGGTCAGAATGAATTCGCGGATGCCGAGTTTCGATGTGGGCTTCCCCAATTCCGGCGAAGTTTCCAACGAGCGCGCCGCGTGGCGGATATATTCAATGACGCGAATGGCCGCGTGCGGATTGTCCGCGGCAATGTAGGCGCCGATAGAGTCCAAATCGTCGAGGGCGCGATCATCCCAGGCGAGAGTCTTCACCTCAGCCGCGCGATGAGCTGGTCGATGCGGCCAGGGTCGCCTGACCTGAAGGTGTCGCGGCGATGCTGAACCTCTGCAAGTTGCTCCTCGGTCAAGACCGATTTGCCTGGTGAACCGTGCACCGCTTCAGCCAGTTCAAGAATCATATCGGCAACTTCGTCTTGCCGTTCAGGCGGCAGCGCTTCCAGGGCTTTGATGGCGCGTTCGATTTTTCCCATGCCAAGAATGTAGCATTTACGGTGTTAACCAGCAACAAAAGCGCGGCGTTGTGACCGCCCACGCGTCCAGTGCATAGTGCCGTGCATGAACAATTCTTGGCCGCTCCACGTCTATCAACGTCCGCAAGGCGATGTGGACGGCGGATGAGTTGGGCGTTGCGTACGCGCAGGAGGTTTGGGGCAAGCCAGAGCGCGATCCGAACACGCCGGCGTTCTTGGCGCTCAATCCGAATGGCCAGGTGCCGGTGCTGCGTGATGATGATTTTGTGCTGTGGGAGTCGGCGGCGATCATCCGCTACCTGATCGACAGGTACGGTCCCGGCGAATTGATGCCACGAGATGCGCGGACCCGGGCGCGCGCCGAACAATGGTTTGCGTGGCAGGCGACGGACTTGAACGGAACATGGATGCCTGCGGTGCTGGCGCTGGTGCGCAAAGTCCCGGGTCCACACGATGCGGCCGCCGTGGAAAAATCGATCACATGGTGGACCCTGAAGATGCGCATCTTCGAGGCACGCTTGGCCGAGACGGGCGGGTACGCGGCAGGCGATGCGTTCAGCTTTGCGGACATCCCGCTCGGGCTTTCGATGCATCGCTGGTTTGGCGGGGACTTCGAGAAGCCGGAACTTCCCCATGTGCGTGCATATTATGAGCGCGTGAGAGCACGTCCAGCGGCGGTGAAGCATTTTGATCCGTCGACGCCTTGAGGCGATAATTGCTATTTTCTGGACTTTGGCGGGCTGCGCGCCTAGTTAGAGGTCTCGTTCTCGTCGCGTCACGCGTTGATCCCTCGCAGCCGCGCCGGATTGTCAGTCGTTTCCGTTCAAGTTCGAGTTCGCCGGGGATGTCCTGGGCGAGCGGTTTGCCATGTGGAGACGATAATGGCTGTCGGTACGGTTAAGTTTTTCAACACCCAAAAAGGCTTCGGCTTCATCGCGCCGGAAGGCGGCGGCAAGGATGTGTTCGTGCACATTTCCGCCGTCGAACGTTCGGGCATGAGCGGTTTGAGCGACGGTCAGAAGGTTTCGTTCGATCTTGAGAAGGATCGTCAGGGCCGCGATTCCGCCGCCAATCTGAAAGCCGTCTAAGCATGAGCATCGACGAGCGGATTCCAGGTTATTCCGACAAGGAGCTGGCGACTTTGCGTGCGAACGCTGAGCGCTTGCTGACGTCCGGCACTGCACCGCAGCGCGCGGAAGCGGAACGCCTGTTGCCGCTCGTCGATGCCGAGCTTGCGACGCGCAAAGCCAAAGCGCCGCCGAAGGCGCCGAAGAAGGCTGCGGTGAAGCCGAAGAAGGCGAAAGCCGCGACGGAGTAGGGCGACGCCGGCAGACGCCGGCGGAACGCCGCTCCATATCAATATCCAGCACCGCCAAAGAGCTGCGTAGCGCGACCCTAGGTCCATCGCCTGGGCAGCGGCGCCGCGTTGACGGCGCGCGCCGGAATGTCCCTAATCAACCGAGAAGAGGCGCGATTGAAGCGTCCAACGAGGGAGGCGGGGACATGTGGCGGCTGATCGGCGCGGGGTTTGCGCTCATTGTTTTGGTGCTGGCGGGGTTCGTCGGCTATCGGACGAGCACGTTTACGGCGCCGCCAGCGCCAGCAAGCGTCACGTTGCCGAGCGCGGGCGCGTATCCGCTCGACGTCAATACTGCCGCGCAACATCTGGCTGAGGCGGTGCGTTTCAACACCGTGTCGCTGGTCAATACCACTGACGACCGCAGCAACTTCCAGCGCTTCCAAGCGTGGATGATCACCACCTATCCAGCATTCCACGCCATCGCCAAGCGCGAAGTCATCAATGGGCTGGGGCTGCTCTATACGTGGCAAGGCAGCGATCCAGCGCAGCCGCCAATTCTGTTGCTGGCGCACCAAGACACCGTGCCGGCGCCGCCGGAAACGCGCAGCGCCTGGAGCGTCGATCCGTTCGCTGGCGTGGTGCGTGACGGCGCAGTGTGGGGACGTGGCTCGATCGATGACAAAGGCTCATTGGTGTCGATCCTCGAAGCTGCGGAAATTCTGGCGCAACAGGGCAAGCAACCGAAGCGCACCATCATGATGGCGTTCGGCTTCGACGAAGAAATTGGCGGCCAAGGCGGCGCAGTGCAGATCGCGGCGGAACTGAAGCGGCGCGGCGTGCACGCGTGGTTTGCGCTGGATGAAGGTTCGGCGGCGATCACGGAAAACCCGCTGACGGGCGGACCGACCTCGCTGATCGGCATTGCCGAGAAAGGTTTTGCCACCATGCGCATCCGCGCGGTCGGGCAGCCGGGGCACTCGTCGATCCCGCCGCGCGAGACGGCGATCTCGCTGCTCGCCGAGGCGGTGACGCGCGTGCACGACATGCCGATCCGGCACAATGTCGAGGGCGGCGGGCCGGCTATGTCGATGATGCGGGCGCTGTCGCCGTCGCTCTCCTTTACGACGCGCATGGCGCTGGCGAACGAGTGGTTGTTCAGCCCGCTGATCAAGCAAAAGCTTGGCGCGAGCCCCACGGCGCAGGCGCTGTTGGGCACGACGGTGGCGCCGACGGTAATCTCCGGCGGCAGCCGCGCCAATGTGTTGCCGGGCGAGGCGACGGCGCTGATCAATTTCCGCATTCATCCGCGCGATACCTCCGCGGGTCTCTTGGCGTCGGCGCGCGCGGCGACGGCGAACCTGCATGGCGTGACCATTGATTGGGTCGATCCGCCGAAGGAGGCGAGCGTGGTTTCGAGTTCGACCTCGACCAGCTTTGCGCTGATCGCGGCGTTGTCGCATCAGGCGCTGCCCAACGCGCCGGTGGCGCCGGGGCTGGTGCTGGCCGGCACCAACTCGCGCGAGTACAGCGACGTGGCGGAGAACGTGTACCGGTTTCAGCCGATCCTGCTCACCAACGAGGAACTGGAAACCATTCACGGCAACAACGAGCGCCTTACCGTCGCCAATCTTGAGCGCATGATCCGGTTCTATGCCGGCCTCATGGAAGCAGGAGCCATGCAATGAGATTTCGCACCGCGCTATTGGCTGTAGCGCTGCTGACGGCGTGCGCGCCGACGACCACGTCGCAAGCGCCGGATGCGCATCCGCAAACACAGCAAAGCACGGATACCGGCATGTTGCCTGCGCCTACGCCCGCTGACGCCACGGTCCACATCAACGCCGCGCAAGACGGGCAGAGCGTCGAGGTCGGCGTCAATCAGCGCTTCGCCATCGAACTCGTGGGCACACCGACCGCGGGTTATGTTTGGACGCCGGCGCAAGTGCCGGCCTTCATCGCGCGCGCGGGCGAGGCCAGCGGCCCGACCATCGCGGCGCAGAACCAGCCCGGCTATACCGGCGGCAACCATTGGGAAGTGACGATGTTTGCCGCGACCGGTCCGGGAACGGGCCAGATCGTCATGGAGCAGAAGCGGCCGTGGGAAACCAATGAGCCGCCGGCGCATGTGTTTCGGGTGACGATTGTCGCGCGGTGAAGGCAGTAGGCAATAGGCAATAGGCAATAGGGAATTCGCGGGAGTGGCGAGCTTTGCTGTTCCTACTGCCCATTGCCCGTTGCCTACTGCCTTATGTCGCCTTCCGTTGGCGCGTTAGCTCCGCTATCCCCGACCCCAAATGAGCGATCTGCTTCGGGATCTTTGGTATTTTGCCGCCGCCTCGGGTGAGGTGAAGCGCGGACAGATGTTCCGGCGCGAAATCCTGGGTGAGCCGGTGGTGATCGGCCGCGACGCCAACGGCGAAGCGTTTGCCATGCGCGATATTTGTCCGCACCGCGCGGTGCCGCTATCGGCGGGACGCGTGGTCGCGAACGGGGGCGCGCAGACGGTCGAGTGCCCGTACCATGGCTGGCGTTTCGGCGTTGGCGACGGCGTTTGCAAGCTGATCCCGTCGCTGGCGGAGGGGCAAGAGTACGAAGCCAGCCGCATTCGCGTGCGCCGCTATCCGACACACGAGGCGAACGGGATCATCCTCGCATACGTCTCGTCTGATCCGCGCTTCGCCGATGCGCCGCCACCGCCGCCGGAATTTGGCCTGGGCGATCTGAGCAAGCCGAAGTTTGTGATCCATCGCATCTTCGCTGCCACCATGGACAATGCGGTGGTGGGCCTGATGGACCCCGCGCACGTGCCGTATGTGCACAGCCAGTGGTGGTGGCGTCCGCCGTCGCTCGGCAAGAAGCTCAAAGAGAAGCGCTTCGTGCCGCGAGAGCGCGGCTGGGCGATTGAGCGCCACAAGCCGGCGTCGAACTCGCTGGGCTATCGGATTTTGTTCGGCGACACCGATGTCACCACCGAGATATCGTTCATGCTGCCGGGCTTTCGGTGGGAAGTGGTGGAGACCAAGCGCTCGCGTGTGTTCACGCTTACGTGCCTGACGCCGGAGAATGAAAACTCCACGCGCATCACGCAGGTGACGTATTGGAAGAACGCCCCATGGCTCGACGTAATCAAGCCGATCCTGGTGCCGGCGGGTTTGGAGTTTCTCGATCAGGACGGCCGCATGGTTGATCTGCAGAACAGCGGGCTGAAGTACACGCAGTCGATGCTGTGGATCGACGACATCGACGTGCAGGCAAAGTGGTATCTGAAGCTCAAGCGCGAATGGGTGAAGAGCCAGGAAGAGAAGCGCGCGTTCGTCAATCCGATCGAACCGACGACGCTCAGGTGGATGAGTTAGGCCTACGGGCCGCTGGCGCTCGCCGCGGCATCAGCGCAAGCGTCGGCCTTCGACAAGCTCAGGCTGACGCAATTTAAGACCGCACGAGTTTCAATGTAGCGTCACGCTGAGCCTGTCGAAGCGCGCGGGCCAAGAATGCCGGCGAGGGCGCCGGCGGTCCATGGGCGCAGTCGCCGCTTGCGCTTCCTTCGCGTAAGGCGTCATTCTCCCTAAAAACGAAAATGACGTGCTCCAAACAGGGAGGAGCCAGATGGACGGCGACACGCGCGATCTCGACGTGGTCATTGTCGGCGCAGGTATGGCGGGGCTGTATCAACTCTTGCGGTTGCGGCGCGATGGCTTCTCCACGCTGGTGCTGGAGGCGGCCGACGATGTGGGCGGCACCTGGTACTGGAACCGCTATCCGGGCGCGCGCTGCGATATCGAGAGCATCGATTACAGCTATTCGTTCGATCCCGAACTGGAGAAGGAGTGGCAGTGGTCTGAGCGCTATGCGACGCAGCCGGAAATTCTGCGCTATCTGCAATTCGTGGCGCAGCGTTACGACCTCAAGCGCGACATCAAATTCAAGACGCGGGTGAAGAACGCCAGGTGGGATGAAGGCGCGCAGCGTTGGCGCATTCTGACCGAAGGCGGCGAGACCTATTCGGCGCGCTTCTATATCATGGCGACCGGCTGTCTTTCGATGCCAAAAATCCCCGAGATCGAAGGCACGGAGCGCTATAAAGGCCCGTCGTATTTTACGAGTTCGTGGCCGCATGGCGGCGTGGACTTTACCGGCAAGCGCGTGGCGGTGATCGGCACCGGCTCGTCAGCGGTGCAGTCGATCCCGCTGATTGCCGAGCAGGCCAAAACGCTGACCGTGTTTCAGCGCACGCCTGCGTACTCGATCCCGGCGCGCAACGGGCCGGTGAAGAATTCCAAGCGGGCTGAGTATGAGAAGGACAAGGCGGGGTATCGCGCCGCGGCGCGCATGAGCGCGGGCGGGGTGCCGCTCGAGCGCTCGCTGGTGAGCGCGCTGGCGGTGAGCGAAGACGAACGCCGCGCGCGCTACGAGCAGGTGTGGGAAGGCGGCGAACTGATCCCGGTGGGCGCTTCGTTCGCGGACCTCATCACCAATGAAGAAGCCAACGCCACCATGTCCAATTTCGTGCGCGAGAAGATTCGCACGACGGTGAAGGACAAGGTCACGGCAGAAGCGCTGTGCGGGCAGGATTATCCGATCGCCACCAAACGCGCGTGCCTCGATACCAATTACTACGAGACCTACAATCTGCCGCACGTGCGTCTGGTGGATCTGAAGAAGACACCGATCCGCACGGTGACGGAGAAAGGCATCCAGACCAGCGCCGAGGATTTGGAGTTTGACGCGATCGTCTACGCGACGGGCTTCGACGCCATGACCGGCGCGATCCTCGCCGTGGATGTCGAAGGCCACGATGGCGTCACGCTTAAAGAGCGCTGGGCGCATGGACCGGAAACGTATCTCGGGCTGATGACGCGCGGCTTCCCGAACTATTTCATGATCACCGGGCCGCAGAGCCCATCAGTGCTGTCGAACATGGCGGTATCGATCGAGCAGCACGTGGATTGGATTTCCGACACGCTGCATGACATGCGCGCCGCGGGCTTCAACTCGATCGAGCCGACGCAAACGGCGGAAGATGGCTGGCTGCAGCATTGCCGCGACAGCGCGGCGCTGACTTTATTCGAGCACGCGAAGTCCTGGTACACGGGCGCGAACGTCGAAGGCAAAGTGAAGGTGCTGCTGCCGTATGTGACCGGCGTCGACACGTATCGCATCGCTTGCGATGCGGTGCGCGCGAAGGGGTATCTGGGCTTTGAGCTGAAGGGGCCGGGCAAGGCGCAATGCAATGACGGCGTCGTCAACCGGTTGATGCCGGATGTGGCGGGCGTGCTGCGGATGATGGCTGAGCTCAACTTGCCGCCGCTCAATTCGTTGCCGCCCGAGGCGGCGCGCGGATTTGTTGACGCGATGGATGCGCAGCGGCCGCCGGGGCCGGAGGTTGGCGAGATTGTCGATGGCACATATCCGGGCGCGGCGGGGCCGTTGCCGTATCGGCTCTACCGGCCGGCGACGAAGGGGCCGCACGCGATCACGCTCTATTTCCACGGCGGCGGTTGGGTGCTCGGCAGCGAGAAGTCCGACGATCCGATGTGCCGCGACTTGTGCGTGCAGTCGAACACGATCGTGGTGTCGGCAAATTATCGACATGGCCCCGAAGCGCGTTTCCCGGCGGCGCACGAAGACGCGTTCGCGGCGCTGAAATGGGTGTCGGAAAATGCGAAGGCGCTAGGCGGCAAGACGGGCGGCGTGGTGGTCGCGGGCTGGAGCGCGGGCGGCAATTTGGCGGGCGCAGTGGCGCGGATGGCGCGCGATGCGCACGGGCCGCGCGTACTCGGGCAGGTGCTGCTGACGCCGGTGACGGATTTCGCCTTCTCGACGCCGTCCTACAACGACAATGGCGAGGGTTATGTGCTGACCGCGGCGCTGATGCACTGGTTCGTCGATCACTACATCGACGCCAAGGAGCGCGGCGATAAGCGCATCAATCTGCTGGCGGGCGATCACAAGCATCTGCCGCCCGCGCTGATCGTGACGGCGGAGTTCGATCCGCTGCGCGATGAGGGGGCGGCGTATGCGGCGAAGCTCAAGGCGGCGGGCGTGGAGGTCACGCACGTGCCGGCGCGCGGGCAGATCCATACCTCGATCCCGATGGTGGATGTGCTGCCGACGGGGAAATCGTATCGGGCGCAAATGGCGGACGCGATCAAACGCTTTGCGGCGGGTGCTTGAAGGCAAGAGCGCGGGCCTCTGGCCCGCATGCGCGCCAGGAGGCGCGCGCTCCAACCGGTACGCGTCGCGTTTCGTCATCCGCTTGTTGCCGTGCGTTCGTTCTTTCCTCTAGAGATCGGTCATGGCCGATACACTGACTGCACCTGCTGATTTTCTTGCTGCCGCGCAGGCGTTGCAGCCTGACACCATCGCGCTGCGGCGGGCGATCCACGAAGAGCCGGAGCTGGGGCTCGACACGCCGAAGACGCTGGCGAAGGTGAAGGCCGCGCTCGCGGGTTTGCCGCTCACATTCAAGGAAGGGCTGTCATGCAGCGGCATGATCGCCATTCTTGAAGGCGCCAAACCTGGGCGGACGGTGCTGCTGCGCGGCGATATGGACGCGCTGCCGATGCCGGAAGATACGGCGGTGGATTTTCGCTCCAAGGTGCAGGGCGCGATGCACGCGTGCGGGCATGATGCGCATACCTCGATGCTGGTAAGCGCGGCGAAGGTGCTGTGCGCGCGGCGCGAGCAGATCGCGGGGCGCATTCTGTTCATGTTTCAGCCAGGTGAGGAAGGTCATCACGGCGCGCGCTTCATGATCCAGGACGGCCTGCTGGACAATCCGAAACCGGACGCGGCGTTCGCCATTCACATCACGCCGAATTTGCCGGCGGGCGTGATCACCGCCAAGGGCGGGGCGATGATGGCCTCGGCGGATGTGTTCAATATCAATGTGAAGGGGCAAGGCGGTCACGCGTCGATGCCGCATCTGGCTATCGATCCGATGCCGGTAGCGTGTGAGATCGCGCTGGCGATCAACGCGTTCGTGACGCGGCGCGTGGATGCGTTCGATCCAACCGTGGTGACGATCGCCAAAATGGAGGGCGGCACCACTAACAATGTCATCGGCGAGACTGTGCGCATGACCGGCACTATTCGCGCCATATCGGAAGAGACGCGCAAGAAAGTGCACGACGGCATCGCGCGCGTGGCGGAGAACGTGGCGCGGGCGCATGAGTGCAGCGCGACCGTGGATATTGAACGCGGCTTCCCGGTCACTATCAACGACAACGCGGCGGTGAATTTCATCGAAGCGACGGTGCGGCGCGAGTTCGGGCAAGGCGCGTTTATCCGCGGCAACAATCCGGTGATGGGCGCGGAGGATTTCTCTTATGTGCTGCAGCGGACGCAAGGTGCGATGATGTTCCTCGGCGTGTGCCCCGAAGGCGCGGATTTCCGCGTCGCGTGCCCGTGCCATTCCAACAAGATGGAGCTGAACGAAGCGGCGATGGCATACGGCGTGGCCGCCCACTGCGCACTGGCGGAAGCGTATTTGCGGGATGGACTCACGAGCTACGCTGGCGTTGCCAAATGAGCCTCATGAGGCTCTTCTTGCAGAGTGTGGGCGTCACCCCACCCGATTTCGCGGTTCGCGAAATCGACCTCCCCATCGAGGGGAGGTAGTCTACGCAGTCGGAAGACGGCTAATGTCCAGGCTCTAAGATCACTGGGATGCGCACCTCGCGCGGCGCGGGTTTGTTTTCGCCGGGCATGTCTTCTTGCAGCACCAAGGTGGCATGCGTTTCGGTGAGCACGAGGAAGTTGAGTTCGGCTTTGAACTGCACCGGACCTTGAACGGTCCAATCGCTTTGTGCCTGGGCTGGTCCCTCGGCCAAGACCTGATTGTTCAGGTCGATCACCCGCACCGGAAATGAGGCTTCGAAATACCAATTGTTGGGTGCGATGCCGGTGACGATGAGCGGGCTCTTGGATTGTGCGCCCGCCATCGGGGTTGTGACAGAAGCCAAGTTCAGATCTGCCGGTGCGATGGCGGCTTGGACCGGAGTCGGTTGTTGCGCTGTGGTGGTCGGCGCGGGCGAGCAGGCGGCCAATCCAAAGGCGAGGGCGGTGGCGAAAGCGGCAGAGGTCAACATTAGACGCATGGGCCACACCTAGCCTCTCAGCCGCACGCGGCAAGCCAACTTCGCGCTTGACGGCGCCCGCCCTTCGCAGGTGCAACAGAGAATAGCGAAACGCGGATTGTGGATAGGTTCGATGGATTTGTTGCAGGCTCTCGATGACGTCGCGACGGCGGCTCAGGCTTACGCTGAGGCAGCGCGCGGCGCGGTCAGGGCGCGGGTGGCGCCCGGCGGCAAAGTCGATCGGGTCGCGGCGGATCGCGAGCAGCACGTTGTCCACGGCCTGGCATGGGTGGCGACTTATGCCGAGACGCTGCGCGAAGTTTCAAACTGGGCGCGTGCGCTCAGCGGCGCGGGCAAGTTCGGCGAGACCGAGCAGCTGCTGTCGAAGCTGCTAGCCAGCGAATATGCGGCGCAGCTGGCCGGCGGCGCGCCGATGACGCAAGTCGAGGTGATCCGGCCGGCCGACTTTGGCGTTGCGGCGCCGACAGCGAGCGTCCCGATCACGCAAGCGGAGAAGACCCGCTTGGCCGAACTGCTACGCGACGGCGCGGGCCGGGCGACGCTTGAGAACACCGGCCTCGACGAAGACTTCGAAACTATCCGCGATCAATTCCGCAAGTTTGCCGACGCCGAAGTCGTACCCTTCGCGCACCAATGGCACCTGAAGGACGAACTGATCCCGATCGAGATTGTCGAACACATGGGTCAGCTTGGCGTATTCGGGCTGACTATCCCGGAAGAGTTCGGTGGCGCTGGCCTTGGTAAGACGGCGATGTGCGTCGTCTCGGAAGAATTGTCGCGCGGCTATATCGGCGTGGGCTCGCTGGGCACGCGCTCGGAGATCGCGGCGGAGCTGATCCTCACTGGCGGCACCGCGGAGCAAAAGGCACATTGGCTGCCGAAGATCGCGTCGGCGGAAATTCTACCGACGGCGGTGTTCACCGAGCCGAACACAGGCTCCGATCTGGCGTCGCTGCGCACACGCGCGGTGAAACAAGGCGATCAGTACGTGGTCACCGGCAACAAGACTTGGATCACGCATGCATCGCGCGCGGATGTGATGACGCTGCTGGTGCGCACCGATCCTGAATCGAAGGACCACCGGGGGCTGTCGATGCTGCTGGCGCCGAAGCCGCGCGGCGAAGGCGAAGCGCCGTTTCCGGCGGAAGGCATGTCCGGCGGCGAGATCGAAGTGCTCGGCTATCGCGGCATGAAAGAGTTCGAGATCGGTTTCGACGGTTTCAAAGTGCCCGCGGGCAATTTGCTCGGCGGTGAAGAGGGGCAGGGCTTCAAGCAATTGATGGCGACGTTCGAGTCCGCGCGGATTCAGACGGCGGCGCGCGCTGTCGGCGTGGCGCAGTGCGCGATGGAGCTCGGACTGAAATACGCGCTCGACCGCAAGCAGTTCGGCCAACCGATTTTCAACTTTCCGCGCGTCGGCAACAAGCTGGCGATGATGGCCGCCGAGATCATGGCGTCGCGGCAGATTTCCTATTTCGCGGCGCGCCAAAAAGATTCAGGCAAACGCTGCGATCTCGAAGCCGGGATGGCGAAACTCTTGGCGGCGCGCGTGGCTTGGGCGGCGGCCGACAACGCGCTGCAGATCCACGGCGGCAATGGCTTTGCGCTGGAATATCCGATCAGCCGTGTGCTCTGCGACGCGCGCATCCTCAATATTTTCGAGGGCGCGGGCGAAATCCAAGCGCAAGTGATCGGGCGGCGTTTGCTCGAAGACGGCGCCAATTAACGCACTAAAAAAGGGACGAGCCGAGGCCCGTCCCTTAATCAGCCCAATGCCGTTGACGGGCTCAGAAGTAGCGCGCCAGCGAAAAACCCAGCACGCCGGCGTTGTAATCGCCCATGATCATGCTGTACTCGCCGCGGAAGTCCCAATTGTTGCTGCGCCAGCCTGCGCCTATGCCGATGTCGGCGCCGTGCAGTTTGACGTCCGGCGCATCCGCGCCGTTGATCGAACGGGTGATGTTGGCGCTCGCGTAGCCGGCCTTGGCCATAATGTAGGTGTTGCCGTCGGAGATCGGATACATGCCGACGAGATCGACTTGCCACGGCGTGCCCACGCCGACTTTGCCGTCGGTGCCGGCGCCGTCGCTGAACTCCGACTTGGCGCCGCCGACGCCCACTTGCGCCTCGACCGCGACGTAGCGGTTAAACTCGTAGCCAAAGCGGCCCATGAAGGCGCCGGGCGACGGCTGGTCGACGAACTGAACCGGGAGCCCTTCAGCAGCGTCCGACTTATCGACGAAATAGAGATTGATGCCGGCGCCGGCGTAGAAATGCGCGTTGCTGACGTGATTGTCGTCGGCGTGAGCAATCGCGGGCGCGGCCATCGCGCCGCCAAGCATCGTCATGGCGGCCAGCGCCATACGCTTCGTATTCATAGATTTTTCCCCGTTTTTATTGGGCCCGCAGCGGGCCACTCCCGAATGTCTGTGAGCTAGCGAGGCGCGTGTGGCGCGGTCAAACGCCAAACGCTGAACGCGCGCTGGCTTGGGCGCAATCAGCGCGTGTTTGTGCGCAGCGTGGCGCTGACGCCGTAACGCGGATCACTGACCTGGATGCGGGGTCAGCATCGCGGCGCGGAAATTTGCGTGCGATTCAGATCAAACTCAGCGACGCCGTGCTTGAGTTGCGGTAAGGAACGACGCCATGCGCAATCTGATCTTATCGACCCTTGCTGCGTGCGTGCTCCTGGCCGCGTGCGCTTCGAACCCCATGCCTGTGCCGTCAGCCAATTATGTTGGCGCCTGGCGGCTTGAAGCGATTGGCGATCGCCCGGTGGTGGGGCCGCGTCTGCCGTCGCTGACGCTCGACACTCATGGCCACGCCAACGGCAATGGCGGCTGCAATTCGTTTGGCGGCCAGTACACCGCGCGCGGCGCAACGCTGACGTTCAGCCGCATGATTTCGACGATGATGGCGTGCGCCGGGCCAAACGGCGAAGACATCTCCACGCAGGAGCACGCGATGCTGTCGATCCTCAATGGCGACGTTCGCGCTTCGGTTGCTGGCGATGCGATGGCGTTGACCGCCATTGATGGCCGCACCCTGCATTTCCGGCGCGGCCCGCTAGGCTCCTAGCAGCTCCGGAAAGTAAGTTTTAACGGCGCGTATGGAGCCGTCTCTTAACGCTGTTGGCGCATACTCGCAGGAGCTAATGGGCAATTGTTGCCCAGTGCGGAGTGAGAGCGATGCGAGCCGCTTTCGTCGCCGCTTGTGCGGCGCTTCTTCTGGCTGGCTGCGGTCAGCACGAGGCTTACGACTATCCCGCCGCTGCGCGTACGCAGTTCGAGGCGTCGTGTCCGCCGTCGAGCAAGGTGTGCGCCTGCACGTGGGACGAGATCACGCGGTCGATGACGTACGAGGATTATCAAGCCGCGCTCACGCGATACAATGAACGCGGCCTGATGGATCCCAAGATCACCCACGCCCGCACGGTGTGCATCGAGCGCGGCGACAAGTAGGCGCTTCAGACTTTCTTACGCAGCGCTGCGTCGAGGCCGATCGAACCGCCGCCGGCAGCGGCGATGTAGAGAAAGATGAAGCAGAACAGGATCGCCGCATCGCCCTGGTTTACGGCTGGGAACGGCGATTGCGGCGCATGCACTAGCCAGTACGCCACTGCCATCTGACCTGAGAGGATGAAGGCAACCGGCCGCGTGAAGAGGCCAAGGGCTACGAGGGCGCCGCCGACGAGTTCAAGTACGCCCGCGCTCAGCAACATCGTGCCTTGTGGCGTGCCGAGTTGCGGCGGGTGCGGAAACATCTGCGTCAGCGGGAAAGTGAAGAGCTTGGCAGTGCCGTGCTCCAAAAACAAAAGCCCGCTGATAAAGCGCATCGCGCTAAGCAACGGCGCCGAGAAACGATCCAATCCAAACATGCTGACCCTCCAGTTGAAGGGGTAAGCTAAGGTGCGGAATTTTTTACGCCAAGGCACACGAAGGTGCCTACTGGCCTCAGGATGGACGGCGACTCTGCAGCGCGGCGAACAACGTGCCGTCGTCGAGCAGATCGAGTTCGCCTCCAACGGGAACGCCGTGTGAAAGCCGGCTCACGGTTTTGCCGAGCGGTTGCAGGCGCTCAACCAGATAGTGCGCGGTGGTTTGACCATCGACGGTGGCGGCGAGCGCCAGGATGATTTCGCGCACGCCATCGCGCGATGCCCGCTCAAGCAGTTTGGCAATGCGCAAATCGTCGGGGCGTACGCCATCGAGTGCGGAGAGTACGCCGCCGAGCACATGGTAGCGTCCCTTGAAAGCGCCGGCGCGCTCCAACGCCCAGACGTCGCCGACTTCGGCGACGACGCAAATGACGCCGTCGTCGCGATCAACTGCGGAGCAGAGCGCGCAGGGGTTCTGCGTATCGAGCGTGCCGCAATTGGAGCAGGCGCCGACCTTGGTCGCGGCGTTCGACAGCGCGGATGCGAGCGGCAGCATCAGCACGTCTTTTTTCTTCAAGAGCTGCAGCGCCGCGCGCCGCGCCGAGCGCGGACCAAGACCCGGCACCTTGGCGAGCAGGGCGATCAGCGCTTCGATTTCAGGCGCAGCAGTGATGGATTTCGAGGAGCGGCTCATGGGCGGGGTGACGTTCTGCCAGGATTCTGATAGGGTGTGAGGTATGTCCAACTTCGACGCAACTATCGCGCGGCTAAAGGCGCTGCCGAAAGGCGAGCAGGAGGCGGTTGCTGCGCAGATCAACCAGTTGCTCGATTCGGGTGCTGAGGATTTGCTCTCTCCCGAGCAATGGGCCGAGATCGAGGCTCGGCTCGACTCGGGTGAGGGTATGACGGCGCACGCAGATGTTGTGCGTGAATTTCGCAATCGCCCGCGCTGATGCGGCTGGTCTGGGCTGATAGCGCCCGGCGCGATTTCGATGCGGCGATCGCTTATTTGTCGGAACGAAGTCCCGCCGCCGCTGATCGCATCGGCGAGAGGATTCTCGCCGCAACCTCATTGCTTGAGGATTTTCCTGAAATTGCGCCTGTGTCCCGGCATCGTGGACTGCGCCAGATGGTTGTGATGCGAACGCCCTACCTCGTGATCTACCGGGTGCATGACGGTCAGGTTGAAGTCCGCGCGGTGGTTCATGGACGGCAGAAGCGACGCAGGTAGCTCAGTCGTCTTCGCCAATCAGATGGCGCATATAGGTGGTCATGAACTCGCCGTCGCGCACGCGTCCGGTGGCGTCGAGCCAATAATCGGCGATCACCGATTCAACCAGGGCATCGAGGGCGATGAGGCCGGCAAACAACGGCTTCAGCTGTGCTGGATCGCTAGGCGCCTGAAACCAGATCCGCTGGACCGTGTCGCCGGCGCCGTCGAGCTTGATGAAGCAGTGGCTGCTGAAGCCGTAGCAATAGGCGTCGTCATATGAACCGTGCGGGTCGCGCACCGCGGGATCAAAGCCGGCGGTCGACGTGGCGAAGAAGTTGCGCACGCGCGGCATGATCGGCGCGAGCACCGCGTCTGCGGTGTCGAAGGTGAGGCCCACGTCACCATAATTGAGCGACGGCGGTTCGATGATGTGCACATCCGTCCAGCCGATGCCGTCAGGCGCGCGATTGCGCTCGCTCGCTTCGACAGCAGCGCCGATGTCGGCGGTTACTTCGCCAAACGCGGCGATGGGATGCACATTGCGCATCCCCCAATCGTCTTCGTGAATGTGGATCGAGATGACGCTCATGAAATTAGTCGTCGCTCTCAAACGCTGTAGCGAAGCGCGCCAACATTTCTTCGCGTCGCTTACAGATTGTCGCCACTCAACCGCAACCGGCTGTTCGTTCACGATTACTGCTTTGAACGGCCGGGTCGACCGCGCTGGTGGCGTGGCGCCTGCCTGAAGATGCAGATACTCAGCAGAACTCACGTCAGAACGGCATCTTGAAACCAGGCAGGATGCCCATGCCGCTGCCGAGGCCTTTCATTTCTTCGTTCTGCGCGTCGTCGAGTTTGCGGCGGGCGTCATCGTGGGCGGCTTTGACGAGGTCTTCGAGGATTTCGCCTTCGTCGGCGTTCAGCAGCGACTTGTCGATGTTGATCGATAGAAGCGCGTTCTTGCCGGAAATCTTCAGCTTCACGAGGCCGCCGCCGGCCGAGCCTTCGACTTCCATGGCTTCAAGCTTTTTCTGCGCCTCATTGATCTTGGCCTGCATGGCCTGCGCCTGGCGCATGATCTGAGAGATGTCCTTCATCGGTCAGCTTCCTTCTTGCGCGCAGGCGTAGGTGGAGATTTTTGCTGCGGCATTGGCACGACATCGGCGCTGCCGGGGTTTTCCTCTTGCGGTTCACGCACCGCGACAATGTCGGCGCCGGGGAAATGTTTCAGCGCTTCGGCGACAAACGGTTGACGCTTCAATTCTTCCATCGCCCGCGCATGTTCGCGCTTGCGGCGCTCGGCGAGACTTTCAACCGGCGCGCTCGGCGTATCGGTGGATTGAATGCGCCATTCGTACGGCGTGTTCTCTTCGAGGATCGCTTTCAAGCGCCGCACCAGATCGCGTGGTTGGTCCGGGGTGCCGACGAAGACCAGATCGCCGGTCGGCGAGAAGCGCGTAACCTTCAAACGCTCAAGTGTGAGTTCAAACTCGATGTCGCGATCGGCGGCGACGAAGGCGATGACGTCGTCGAAGCTCTGGAAGCGCGCGGTTGACGGATCGGGCAGCGGCTCTTCGGCTTCTTGGATGGCAGGCGTTCTTGGCGGCGGGGTAGGCGCTGCATTCACGGTCGCGTCGCGTGCGGGCGGAGTGGCGCCGCCGGAGGGGACGCCGGCCGAGCGTGACGTTGAGCCGCCGTCGCGCAGCATCCTTGCCGCTTCTTCTGGGGGCGGCAGCGTTTGAGCCGCGCACAAACGCACCAACGCCATTTCCACCGCAGCAATCGGATCAGGCGCGCGTCCTGCTTCTTCGAGCGCTTTCAGCAGCATTTGCCATAGGCGCGAGAGTTGCGCGGGCGAGAGTTTCTCGGCAAGCGCACGCACGCGCGACACCCAATCGGGACCGCCGATGATGCGCGCCTCGGCACCCAGGGCTTGGGCGCGCGCGGTTTCGTGGCCGAGTTCCAAGAGATCGCGAAGGATCAGCGCAGGATCAGCGCCGCTATCGTACTGACTGCGCGCTTCGGTGATGGCGGTCTTGGCGTCGCCGCGCGCGACTGCTTCGAAGAGATCGAGCACGCGCCCGCGATCGGCGAGGCCGAGCATATCGCGTACATCGCCGGCGCTGACAGTCTCGCCGGGCTTTTGCACCAAAGCTTGGTCGAGCAGCGAAAGACCGTCGCGGGCAGAGCCTTCGGCTGCGCGGGCGATCAGCATCAACCCGTCAGCGTCGACCTTCACGCCTTCCTTGGCGCAGATGTTGCCGAGGTGCGCGGCCAAGCGCTCAGTATCGATGCGCTTCAGGTCAAAGCGTTGGCAGCGCGACAACACGGTGACCGGCACTTTGCGGATTTCGGTGGTCGCGAAGATGAACTTCACGTGCGGCGGCGGCTCTTCGAGCGTCTTCAGCAGGCCGTTGAAGGCCTGCGTGGAGAGCATGTGCACTTCGTCGATGATGTAGACTTTATAGCGCGCCATCACAGGCGCGTAGCGGACCGAGTCCAGAATCTCGCGGATGTCGTTGATGCCGGTGCGGGAAGCGGCGTCCATCTCGAACACGTCGGGATGGCGGCTCTCCATGATCGCCTGGCAGTGCTCGCCGGGCGGGTCGAGTTCGATGCTCGGATGATCGATGTCGCCGCGTTTGTAGTTCAGCGCCCGCGCCAGCAGCCGAGCGGTGGTCGTCTTGCCGACGCCGCGGACGCCGGTCAGCATGGTGGCGTGGGGGATGCGGCCCAAAGCGAACGAGTTGGCGATGGTGCGGACCATGGCTTCTTGGCCAATCAGGTCCTCGAAGGTCTTCGGACGATATTTCCGAGCTAAAACGACATAGCCGCCGCCGGGGGCATCGTCGCCGAACAGGCTGGATGAAGGGGAATCTGTCACCCTGCAAACCTAGGCGTTTTTATCGGAAATACGACTCCGGGAGGCCTTTACGGGGCCCCTTGTTCGGGCCTCGTTTACGGTAAGCCCATAAAGTCGCGCCCGACGACGCCGCGAGCGGCGCGGGGGAAATACATGGACGAGACCGAGCGGACCCGCCGCACGTGGGTCCTGACCATTCGTCGTTTCGCGGAGATGGCGTGGACCCGTCACGGCGTTACCCGTTACATTTCAGTGGCGATGGCGCCCGGCGTAGTGGCTGTTGCGGTGCCAGGCTTGTGGTGGCTCATCTGCGCGGTGTTCACAGCGCTCGCCGTGCTGGTCGACCGGCGCTCGCAGGTGTTTTTCGAGCGGCTGTTGGCTGAACTTGATATTCATACCGCTGACGAATTGAAATTGATCGTGCGGCAGCAGATCATGGCGCTGGCCGTGATCAGCGCGCTTTATGCGACGCCGTATGTGCTGCTGGCCTTCGCGCCGGCGCCGGGGCCGCTGTTCGGCTTGTTGTTCTGCGCTGGAGCGGCGGTGGTGTGTACCTCGCTGCACGTGATGACGCGTACGATGATCTTCTACACGCTGCCGGTGATCGGCATCGGCATTATCGTCAACGCGGCGATGCTGACGACAGGCTGGATGAGCGTGCTGATCGGCGTGCTGGCGACGATGACGTCGGTCAACGCAGTGGTGGCTGCCCGCGGCGGTGCGGCGAGCTTCGGCGATCTGATCGCGGCGCGTCTGGCCGCGGAGGAAGACGCAGAAAATTTGGAGCAGCGCGTTGACGAACGCACCGCGCAGCTGGCGGTGGCGATGAAACGCGCGCAGGCGGCAAACCGCGCCAAGTCGATGTTCCTGGCCAATATGAGCCATGAATTGCGCACGCCGCTGAACGCGGTCATCGGCTATGCCGAGATCGTGGAAGAAGATGTGTTGGCGGGGACGACCGAGAGCAGTCCTGACGATCTTGCAAAGATCCGCAATTCGGCGAGCCATCTGCTGAATTTGATCAATGAGGTGCTCGACCTGTCGCGCATCGAAGCGGGCAAGCTCGAACTCAATGTGCGTGAGCTCAACGTGGGCGTGCTTATGCGGGAGACGCTGGACATCGTCCGTCCGCTCGCGACACGCAATGGCACCAGCTGCCGCATGGAGATGGACGATAGCGTTGTGACTGTGTGCGCCGACGAAACCCGCGTGCGCCAGTGTTTCCTCAATCTGCTGTCGAATGCGGCCAAGTTCACCCAGAACGGGCAAATCCTGATCGACGCGCGCACGTGCCGGCTCGGCGACGACGAAGGCGTGGCGATTGCGGTGCGCGACACCGGCGCGGGCATCAGCAGCGAAGATTTGGCGCGGCTGTTTCAACCCTTCGTGCAGGCTGACAGCACACACACGCGCAAGCACGATGGCGCAGGCTTGGGGCTTGTGATCACGCGGCGTTTGGCGCGGGCGATGGGTGGCGATGTGACGGCGGCCAGCAAGTTGGGCCGCGGCTCCACGTTCACGCTCTATCTGCCGGCGCGCATGACAGCGAAGGCGGCGGCGTAGCTTTGCGTTTCGTGGAAAGTGCAGACAGGACGACGACCCGTACGCAACCCGTTACGGCTGCTTCCTTCCGGACCTGACCGGGTTGGCGGGGCGGCCGTCCGCCGCCTGCCTGCGGGGTTCCATATGCTTTGCCGGCCACAGCTATGCAACCCTGTGAATGGTTAAGCGGAACGGGTGTCAGCTCCGCACGTTTGCAAGGTGTTCAAAACATGACGGAGGCCGCGGGAAGCTCCCCGCGGAGACGCAGATGCTGCGAACCCTGGTTTTTGCTCCTGTAGCTGCTCTGGCGCTTGCTGTGCCGATGGCAGCGCATGCCGAGGATTTTCCGCGCGACGCAACCGGAAGCGAAGTGCGCGCCGATGACGGAACCGTATTGGGTCATGTGCGCGCCGTGACGCGTGACCGCGGTGGCCAGATCACGTCAATGGATATTCCGGGTCTTGCGCCGCCGGATGCTTCAAGCCTCAACGGGCAGATGGTCGCCGACAATGGCGGGTACGTAGCTGCGCGCGTGATCGACATGCGCCGGCGTGAGCATGATCGCGTCGATCAGACCGGTGCGCGCCAACACGCGCATCTGCGTTAGTTCTTTCGGTTGACGAGCGGAATGCCCGCCGCGACGAAACCGGCGCCAAAGAGCGCGCCCGCGGCTGGAAGGCCGTAAGTGCTCAGCGGCGCGGGAAAATGACTGAGCACGCCGCCTGCGATGGCGCTGAAGAACCAGAAGCCTGCGGCCCACAATGGTTTCTGCCCCGCACGCAACCACGCGAAGCTCATGCCTAGAAGTGCAATCAGCAAGGTCGCGGCGCCCTGCTGGTAAGTGCTAAAGCCGAACGGGTCCGCGTCTGGGCCGCCGATGAACGAGAGCGCCGCGACCGCTACGGCAAACGAAGCGAGACCGAGGAAGCCGAGCTTGTCGAAGCGATCGAGATAGATGGCGATGACGCCGAAGAGCAGCATCGCATCGATGATGTCGTAGAGCGTCTCCAACATGACGGGATCGCGCGAGAGCGGAAATGCCGAGGCGATGCGCAGCACGCCGCCGATCACCGCCGCCGCGCCGCCAAGCCGAAACAGATCATTGGCCTTCATGGCTTGCAGATAGAGGCGAAGCCAACCCCAACGCAAACAGGGTCAAAAACAGGCCCGGCGCGCGTAAACGCACCGGGCCTGGCCCAACGGCAAATGTCAGACCAGCCGAGCCGGTCCGCGCTTGCCACGCCCGCGAAAAGGTGTCCCGCGGACAATGAAAAGGGCGGCGTCCCGAAGGACGACACCCGCTTGGGTGCAAAACGCGTTGGGTGCTGAGCAGTTCCGGCGCTTCTGGCGGAGGTGCGTTTGCTTGACGCTAACGCCAAGCCTGCATACCTCCAGTTCCCATGGCTCTCCGACCCATCCTTGTCGCGCCGGATCCGGTGCTGAAGCAAAAATCCGCGCTCGTTGAGGGCCCGGTCACGGACGCGCACCGCAAGCTGATGGATGACATGCTGGAGACGATGTACGCCGCGCCGGGCATCGGATTGGCGGCGATCCAGATTGGCGAACCGTTGCGGATCATCGTGATGGACTTGGCGCGCGAGGACGAAAAACCGGCGCCGCGCTATTTCGTAAATCCGGAAATCCTGTGGACCTCCGAGGAGACGCAGCCGTACGAAGAAGGCTGTCTTTCGGTGCCGGAGATTTTCGACGAGGTCGAACGTCCGGCGCGCGTTAAGCTCCGCTACATGGATTATCACGGCAAGCAGATCGAAGAGGACGCTGAAGGTCTATTCGCGGTCTGCATTCAGCACGAGATGGACCATTTGGAAGGCGTGCTATTCTTGGACCACCTGTCGCGGTTGAAGCGCGAAAGCGCGCTGCGCAAGCTGAAGAAGGCCAAGAGAGAGGCGCAGGATAACGTTCAGCACCGCCTCTAAGCGGCAGCGCGCGCCTGCCATTTCTCCGCGTTGATGCCGAAGATGAGCAGCCACAATGTCAGGCCGCCTTCGCCGAGCAGGCCCGGCAGCAAGATCCAGGGAAAGAAGTCGACACTGGTGAACACCAGATGCGTGGCGCTGTTCACGAGGTAGCACACGCCAACCAACGCTAAGAGCCAGCCGAGCACGGCGGGCAAGAATCCCGATCGCGCGATCAGCGCACCCAATAACACGCAATGCACGCCAAACAGAGTTAGGGCGACGTTGTAGCCGAGCGTATGCAGCCTGATCATGAGATAGGCGATCGCCTCGGCTTGTTGCGCCGGCAGAGACGTGAGGCCGTGTCCGGTCAGAACCGAAAGTGGCGCGAAGTGCAGCAGTGCAACGACGGCGAAGACGGCGGCGTAGGCGAGCCGGAAGAAGGCCATCAGCAGCGCCAGTGCGCGCCCGGCCGGTTTCAGCAGATCGTAGAAGAGCGCCGCGAGCGCGACGTCGCAGAGGACGGCGATCAGGTCGGCGCCGCCACCGAGCCGGTAGAGGCTTTCCGACGCTAAAATGCGCTTCGCCGTTTCCGCCGCGTTGCCGTCCGCAACCAGTCCGCCGCGCACCATGCCTTCGGCGAAGAACGCCGAAATCATGATGGCAAGGTACAAGAACCCGGCGACTCGCGCTTCCATGCGCAGCGCTGATGCGGTTTTCATCGATCCCCTCCAGCACTGGGATGCGGCGCTATTCCCCGTTGGATGCAGCGCGCGGGTTATAAAGTAGCCGCCGTTTCGCGCTTTCCCGTATCGCACCAAAACCGCTAGTGTCACCTGCGATTCAACACGCGCGGACGCGCGAGCGATGGGGTTTGAAATGGCGGACGGCTTCAATGGGTATGTGTGCACGTCGGCGGCGATTGACGCCGCAATTGAGGCCCGCTCGATGCTCTCACATCCGTTCTATCAAGCCTGGGAAGAAGGAAAGCTGACGCGGGAAGCGCTGGCTGCCTATGCGCGCCAATATTTCCATCACGTTGAGGCGTTCCCGCGCGCGGTCAGCGCGGTGCATGCGAACTGTCCGGACGCCGCTGGCCGTAAGTTGCTCGCGGAAAACCTCGCGGAAGAAGAAGGTCTGGGCGAAGGCAAGCAAGATCATGCGTCGCTGTGGCTGGGATTTGCGGCGTCGCTTGGATCGGACGAGGCCGCTGTGCGGGCCGAGGTCGTCAATGACGAGACGCAAAATCTGATCGACACGTTCCGCAAGCTCTCGCGCCGTTCGTATGCGTCGGGTTTGGCTGCGCTTTATGCGTATGAAAACCAGCTGCCGGCCATCGCCAAAACCAAGATCAAGGGCTTGGTCGAGCGCTATGATCTGGATGAGCCACGCGCGCTGAAGTTCTTCCAAGTGCACGAGTACGCCGACGTCGAGCACGCGGATGTGTGCCGTGAATTGCTGGATGCGCTCCCGGCATCCGAGCGCGCCGAAGCGCATGACGCCGCGTGCGAACTGGCCGACGCGCTGCGCCTGTTCTTGACGGGCATGCAGCGGCAAACGGGCATTGCGCTGAACTAGTTTGCGGCTTCCGCAGACGGTACAACGCGCGTCAAATGCAGCGCCACGACGATGGCGCTGCCGAGCATCAGGCTGACGGTGCTGAACAACAGCGCGCCGCGGGCGTCGGTGTCGGTCACCAGCAATGACGCGACCGCCGGCGCCAAGCTGCCGCCGATGAGTTGCGCGCCGCCGATCAGAAGCGCGGCGCGGCGCGTGGGATCGGCTTCGATGGTCAGCGGCACCAGGAAGGGAATGCCGAACAACCAAGTAAAGCCAAACACTGCCGAGATCGCCAGAAACACTGGCGCGCTCGGCAGAGAAGCGATGGTGGCGAAGATGGCGATGTCGGCGGCAAAGCAAGCGAGCAGCGCCCAGAACCAGTGCAGGCGTCCCGCCAGCGCGGTCGCCACGAGGCCGCCTACAATTTGAAACGCCAGCGAGAGCGAGACTGCGTCGCCGGCGATCTCTGGACTGTGGTGCGCTTGGCTTGAGAGCTGACCGACGAATACCCAGGCCGCGCCAGTCGCGCCCAGTGAAAGCACGTTGACGACAAGCGCCCAGCCGCCCCGCAAGCTTGGCAATCCGGCTATGGCTTCATCGGGCAGCGCAGCGAGTGTCGACGGTAGCCATGCGATAAAAAGCGCGTTGGCGAGGCACACGAGCGCGAGGCCGAGGAAGCCCGCGTCGCCGCCCCAGCCCGGATGCACGAACCGGGTGACAATGGTCGCCAGCACGAATTGCGCAGCAGTCTGCGCGGTGACATAGGCGCCGGCCCATCGCTCGGGCGTCGGCGTGCGCGCGATCATGGCGATGACCAGCCAAACCAGGATACCGCTGGGCAGCCCCGCAAGGCCGCGCACCAGCATAATTGCGTTGCCACGCATAAACGGGGTGAGGATGTCCAGCAGCGTAAGCGCCGTGAGCGCCACGATGGCCCAGGTGCGCAGGCGATGGGCTTTGAGCGCAGTGCCGGCGACGCCTGCGGTCAGGCCCATCACCAGCATCTCCGCGGTGGCGATGCCGCCGAGCGCACTTGGCGCAACACGTCCGGCATCAGCCAGGCCGCTCAAAAGCAGCGGCTGCACGCCTGGGATCATCAGCCCGGTAACGCCGCAGAACATCAAGGCGAACATCTGCTTGGGGCGGAGCGGTTCGCCGATCCAGCTTGGCGTTTCGGTCATCGCTCAAGCGCTTAGACAGCCGCGCCGCGCGCGGCAAGCGGCCGCCGCGTCAGTTGCCCGGTTCAGCCAGTGCGGGCCGGGGCGCGATCTCTTTCTTGCCGCCCGTAACCGAGATCGGCGACTCGATGGTCTCGTGCTTTTGCATCGGCGCTGCGGGACGGCCGGCGGCGAAGAATTCAAGCTCGGCATTGAGCGCGCCGCCATAGAGAAAAATCTGCGCCGTCAGGTAGAGCCAAAGCAGCAGCGCCACGATCCCGGCCAGCGAGCCGTAGGCGGCGCCGAAGTTCGGAAACTCACGCAGCGCAAAGGTGAACACGCTCGATGCCAGCACCCACAGCACAGGCGCGCCGAGTGCGCCTGGCCAGAGCCACTTCCACGGCGGCGGCCGCCGTCTTGGTCCCCAACGATAGAGAATGAAGCTGACCGCAATCGCCGCCGCCGCCAGCACCGGCCAGCGCAACACCAGCGCCAAGGCTTCGAACCCTGTATCGGCATGCATGAGCGCCAACGCCAGCGGCACAAAGCCGATGAGCGCCAATGCGACAATGCTCAGGCCGACGCCGTAGAGCGTGAACACGCCGGCGGTAACGTAGCGGCGGAGAAAGCTGCGTTGTTCGGCGCGGCGGTTGACCATGGTCAACGCCATCAGCAGCACTTGCGTGCCCTGCAGCGCGCTCCAGAGCGACAGCACCAGGTTGAACAGCGTGCCGATCAGCAGCGCGTCGGTGCGTGCTTCCAGCAAACGCTGCACCTGATCGGCGACGATGGAAACCACTGCGTCCGGCGCGATGCCGTGGAGAGCCTGCAGCAGTCCGTTAATGAGCTGCGCGTCGCCCAGCAGACCCAGCAGCGCCACGATTGCAGCGACCCCGGGGATCAGCGCCATCAAGCCGAAAAACGCGACGCCCGCCGAGATCAGCGGCAGATTAATCCGCTGCGCGGTCGCCCACACGCCGCGCAGCACGCACCACCACTGGCTGGGCGTCATTTTGAGCGGCCCGGTGACGTCCGGCGATGTGGGGCAGGCGGGGCCTGAACTTCCGTCCATGGCGGAAAAACGGAACTTCGCCGCAGGTGGTTCCCGTTGCCGCTTGCGCTTCATCGCGCAATGCGCCTTGTGATCGTTATGACGCTTCGCCTCGCCTTTATGGGGTCGCCCACTTTTGCGTTGCCGACGCTGGATGCGTTGCTGGCGGCGGGGCACGAGATCGCGTGCGTGTACTCGCAGCCGCCGCGCCCCGCTGGCCGCGGCAAGCAGG
Source organism: Terricaulis sp. (assembly GCA_047601265.1). Classification (GTDB taxonomy): domain Bacteria; phylum Pseudomonadota; class Alphaproteobacteria; order Caulobacterales; family Aquidulcibacteraceae; genus Vitreimonas. The sequence goes on along the minus strand of JASGJR010000001.1, from coordinate 1,221,147 downwards.
GACGATTGACGCCGGTGCACGCGCGCGCGCTGGAGCGGGGGCTTGAGGTGCGCACGCCGAAATCTCTGAAGAAGGAAGAGGCGCAGGCCGCGTTTGCGGCGCTCAACCTCGATGCAGCGATCGTTGTCGCGTATGGGCTCATTTTGCCGAAAGCCATTCTCGATGCGCCGCGTCTCGGCGCGTTCAATTTGCACGGTTCGCTGCTGCCGCGCTGGCGTGGCGCGGCGCCAATTCAGCGCGCGATCATGGCCGGCGATCGTGAGACCGGCGTGCAGGTGATGCGCATGGAAGAAGGACTGGACACCGGGCCGACGCTAGCGACCTATCGCACGCCCATCGCCTTCGACGACACCACCGGCGCTGTGCATGACCGGCTCGCGGAAAACGGCGCGCGCTTGATGGCGGATGCCTTGGCGCAAATCGAACGCGGCCAAGCGATCGAGACGCCGCAGCCGAGTGACGGCGTCACCTACGCGCACAAAATCACCACAGCCGAAACGCGTATCGATTGGAGTAAACCCGCGCGTGACGTGGATTGCATGATCCGCGGCCTGTCGCCGTTTCCAGGCGCCTGGTGCGAGATTGCTGGCGCGCGCGTCAAAGTGTTGCAGTCGCGGCTTGGGCAAGGCGCGGGTGCGCCCGGTGAGGCTTTGGATGACGCACTGCTGATCGCCTGCGGAGAGGGTGCGGTGCGGCTTATGAGCGTGCAACGCGAAGGACGCGGCGCGCTCGATGCGGAGGCATATTTGCGCGGCCACCCCGTCGCAACAGGAACCCGGCTCAGCTGACCGCGATTGATGCGGAGGCGCGCTCCGCGTAAGAAGCGTCTCAAGGGGATGGTGCATGCGCAGCAGCATTGCGTTCATCGCGGCGGCCTTGGCTTTGGCTGCGTGCGGACCAAACAACGCGGCAAAAACCGAAACGCCGGCAGCGCCGCTGGACGCGCCGAGCGCGGATACCAATCCCGCGCGCACCTACACTCCCGCCAGCGATCCCGCGCGTGCAACCACCGGCGCACTGACCATGACCATCGCTACGCGCTTGCCTGACGCGAGTGCGGCCAACGCGGACACGCAAGAGACGCTGACGCTGCACGGCGCCAATGGTCTCAACGTCGATGCGCAGGTCACCAGCACGGTGCCGTTGGCGACGCAGGTGCAAGGGCAAACGCTGCGCGCTTTGCTGGCGCTGCCGGTCGATGCGCAGGAGGTGCTGGTCTATCACGTGACGGCCGAGACTAAACCCGCGGGCGGCCAAGGCCTCTGCGGCGCTGACGCCACGCAATATGTGGTGGAGTGGGAGCCGTCCGATCCGGGTGCGACTGACATGAAGATCATGGGCGTCTCGGGCGGCGCTCCGGGGGGCGCGAGCGCGCGTGCGTGCCCGATGCTGCAGTACCAGCGGAGCTGAGGCGCACGCCGCGCCATGCGTTTCAAACTCACGATCGAATATGACGGCGGCCCATTCATGGGCTGGCAGCGCGTGAACACTGGCCCGTCAGTGCAACACGCGCTTGAGGAGGCCGTCGCGCGTTTGACCGGCGCGCGCGCGGATGTGGTTGGCGCCGGGCGCACCGATAGCGGCGTGCATGCGATCGGCCAGGTGGCGCATGTGGATATCGATAAGGCATTGCCGGAAATCCGCGTCGCGGATGCGCTCAACGCGCATTTGCGGCCACATCCGGTCGCGGTGTTGAAAGCCGAAGCTGCGGCGCCAGACTTTCACGCCCGGTTTGACGCTGTGCGCCGCATCTATCTGTATCGCATCGCTCCGCGCCGTGCGCCGCTCACGTTGGATCGCGGCAAGGTGTGGCGCGTGCCGATGAAGCTCGACGTTGCCGCCATGCATGCGGCCGGTCAGCGTTTGCTTGGGCAGCACGACTTCACCACGTTCCGCGATGCGCAGTGCCAAGCCAAGTCGCCGGTGAAGACGCTCGATCGCTGCGACATCAGTGTAGAAGGCGAGGAGATTCACATCTGGTGCGAGGCGCGTTCGTTCTTGCATCGGCAGGTGCGCTCCATGGTGGGGACATTGGTGGAGGCCGGCGCCGGCAAGATGAACGCGGATGACGTGGCGGCGGCTCTGGCGGCGCAAGATCGCGCGCGCTGCGGGCCGGTTGCGCCGGCCGATGGACTCTATCTGACGCGCGTCGACTACGCGAAGTAACGCCGCAGCACAGCTTCGTAGCAGCGCGCCAGGGTGCGAACGTCTTCGACGGCGCAGTGTTCGTCGATCATGTGTGCGGTCTCGTTGCGCAATCCGAGTTCAGCGACTTGCGCGTAGTCTTTGATGAAACGCGCATCTGACGTGCCGCCGGTGGTCGCAAGTTGCGGTGCAAAACCGAAGCTTTCGTTCACGGCGGCGCTGATCAAATCGGTGAACGCGCCGGGCTCCGTGTAGAAAGGCACGCTTTGCGAACTGACGCTCAACTCATACGTGGCGCCGTGGCGTGCCGCCGTGGCTTGTGTGGTTTCGTTGATCCAAGCGAGCAGCGCGCCGGCGTTGTGGTTGATGTTGAAGCGAATGTTGAGCTTGGCCTTCGCTTGTTGCGGAATGACGTTGTGCGCCGCGTTGCCGACATCGACGCTGGTGACTTCGAGGTTCGACGGGTCGAACCCTGGCGAACCATCGTCGAGCTTGCGCGCCTTCAAAGCATGCAGCGTTTCGATCAGCGGGGTCACCGGATTCACGGCGCGCTGCGGATAGGCGACGTGGCCTTGTTTGCCGTCCATGGTGATGACGACGTTGAGGCTGCCGCGGCGGCCATTCTTGATGGTGTCGCCGACGCGATCTTCGCCGGTCGGCTCGCCGACGATGCAGTGATCGAGTTTTTCACCGCTCTCCGCGAGTGCTGCCAGCACGCGTTTGGTGCCATCGACGGCGGGGCCTTCTTCGTCACAGGTGAGCAGAAACGAGATGGACCCCTTGGGTGTGCCGCTCACGAGAAAGTTTTGTGTGGCTGCGATCATTGCAGCGATCGCCGTTTTCATGTCCGCGGCGCCGCGCCCATAAAGGTTGCCACCGCGAATTTCCGCGGCGAACGGATCGCTGGTCCAGCCATCGCCCGGCGGGACCACATCCAAATGTCCGGCAAAACAAAAGTTTGGCGCCGCCGTGCCCAACCGCGCGTAGAGATTGTCGACTACGCCGAACTTCATGCGCCGAACGCTGAAGCCGAGTTGTTCTAGCGCGCGTTGCGCCACGTCCATGACGCCTGCTTCCGCCGGCGTGACCGAACGGCAGCGCATAAGGGCCTGGGCGAGCGGGATGGGATCGGCAATAGTGCGGGCGTCCATAAGATCGCGGTCTAGCGCTCCGGCGCAGTCGGCGCAAACAAGGGGAGCGAAACATGAAGAAGATTGCGGCCATGGCGGCGGTGGCGGTGCTGGCGATCAGCGGGATCGCGTTCGCCCAGGATAACAACGACAACAACACTTTTGTCGTCACCGACGCGCATGGCGCAGTGGTGCGGTATCACTTCAACAGCAACGGCACCTGGGATGCGGCCACGGCGGACGGGCATGCCATGAACGGCACGTTCGCCGTGAACGGCGATCAGCTTTGCATGACCAGCGCAGGCCAGACCCAAGCGCAATGCGTTGCCAACAATACGGGCAGGCATGTCGGCGACAGCTGGACGCAAAAGGCGGCTGACGGCTCGGATATCAACGTAGCGCTGGTGGCTGGCCGGCCCTAGTCGCGAAGCAGCTCGTTCACCCCAGTTTTCGCGCGCGTCTGTGCATCGACACGCTTGACGATGACGACGCACGCGAGGCTGGGGCCGCCCTTCGGGTCGGGCAGCGAACCGGGCACGACGACGCTATAGGCGGGCACCTCGCCGCGGAATTGCTCGCCGGTGGCGCGGTCGATGATTTTGGTCGACTGGCTGATGAACGTGCCCATCGCCAGCACCGCGCCTTCGCGGACGATCACGCCTTCGGCCACTTCCGAGCGCGCGCCGACGAAGCAGCCATCTTCGATGATTGTCGGATTGGCCTGCAGCGGCTCCAGCACGCCGCCAATGCCGGCGCCGCCGGAGATGTGCACGTTCTTGCCGATTTGCGCGCACGAGCCGACGGTGGCCCAAGTGTCCACCATTGTGCCTTCGTCTACGAACGCGCCGATGTTCACGAACGACGGCATCAGCACGACGTTTTTGGCAATGTGGGCGCCACGGCGCACCACCGCGCCCGGCACAGCGCGGAACCCGGCGCGCGTGAAATCGTGATCGCTCCAGCGGGCGAATTTGTTGGGCACTTTGTCCCAGAACGGACCTGTCGCCTGATGCACGTTGGACGCGCCTGACGCGCCCATCAATTCATTCGGGCTGATGCGGAAGGAGAGCAGCACCGCCTTCTTGAGCCATTGATACGTGGTCCACGCGCCGTCAGCGCCGCGTTCGGCGACGCGTGCGTCACCGTTATCCAGCAAGCAGAGCGCAGCGTGGATCGCATCAACCGCGGCGCCGCGGCTGGCGGGCGTCAGCGTCTCGCGCGCGTCCCAAGCGGCGTCGATGGCGGCGGCGAGGTCTGCGTGGCTCATGCGCCCAGAGCTAGCGCGGTTTGGCTCTGACCGTCGAGGGCCTTGCGAAGAAAGGCTTTCAAATCGTGGGCCCAGTGATCGACATAGCCGATGTGCGCGCCGGGATGCACCGCGCCGATGAGCACGGTGGTGAAGCCCAGCGCATGCGCGGGCTCAAGGTTGCGCAGCGTGTCCTCGATGAAAATGCTGCCGCGCGGTTCGATGCCGGCGGATTCGATCAGCCGCGCATAGGCGCGCTGCTGTGGCTTCGGCGCAAGGCCCACGGCTTCGATGTCATAGACGGCGTCGAAATGGTCCAGAAGGCCGAGTGCGGAAAGAGCGTTGAGCGCGTGCCCGCCGCCGCCATTGGTGAAGACGATCTTGCGATCGGGAATGCGCGCGATGAGCGCGTTCAGTTCGGCGTCGGGCGCGAGCAGGCTCGGATAGTCGACGGTGTGTACGTCCACCAGAAACGCGCGCGCATCGACGCCATGCACCTCGGCCAAGCCGATCACTGTAGCGCCGTGCGAATGCAGGTAGGCTTCACGCAGTTCGAGCGCGCGGTCTTCGTCAACGCCGACTTCACGCACGATGTGCGCCGTCATCCGCGCGCCGACGGCGTCATAAAGCGCTGACGTCGGCGGATAGAGCGTGTTGTCGAGATCGAACACCCAGGTGCGGGCGCTGCTCATCACTCGTCGCCCGAGCCGCGATCGTCGGACGGAATGTGCGCGGTGGGGGGCGCCAAGCCGTGGCGGGGCGGCAGGTTGGTTTCCACCACGTCCGGTCCGCTTTGCAGTTGCGCGAGTTGGCGCGGCTGTTGACCAGGCTCAAGGAAATCCGACTCGTCGAAGTCAACGACGAGACCTTGGCGGTTGCGCGTGGCAATCGGCGTGAAGAGACCGGTGTCGTAGTAGCGCGCGTCGCAGTTTTCGCGGCCGAGGATGGCGAAGCGCGCGGGGCTTGTGCAGAACGGCTCGCCGCCTGCGGCCAGCAAACGCCCGCCCTGATCGCTGTCGAGGCTGGCGTAGACGTAGTAGACTTGCTGCGTCAGCACGTCGTCGATGGCGCGCACGCAACCGCCGGCGTTCAACAACCACCAGCCGCGGCTCTCCCAGCCTTCGCCGCGCCGCCGTGCGACGGCGGTCCACATGCGGCCGTGCGAGCGATTGCATAGCGTGAGGCCGACTTGTTCGGCGCGATGACGCGCGGCCAGTTCAAGTGCGTCGATCAGCTGGTTGTCGCTGGCGTTGGGTGCGAGATGTGCCGCGGCGCGAAATTGGGCGATGGCAGTTGCGATCCGGCGCGGATCGATGCTGCGGGCGTTGGCGTAGATGTCATAGCCTGCGTCATCGAGCAGGCGCTGCAAGCCTTGTTGGCGCGCCCGCGCGAGCGTGTAGGGCTGCGCTTCGGAGAAGGTCGTGCGCCAGCTGTCGCGCTTGGAGATGACGACGCGGCGGAAGAGACGCTCTTCCATGCCCATGTTGGCGCATTCGGGCGGATTATCGAATGAGAAGGAGTGTGCGGGATCGACGCAGAGTGGCGCGTCGCCGCCCCATTGCTGGCGGCCGCCGCGGTGCGCAGAGGACGTGCGCGAGTAGAGATAATACGTGCCACGCTCAAGCGGTGCGGGAATGGCGACGCGGCATTCGCCGGGACGCAAACGGGTCCAGCCTTGCACCAGGACAGCGCGATTGTCGGGACGCGCAGCGGCAGTTTCGATGACGTAGCTCGTCTCGTTGCAGACTTGCCAGCCGCTCGATTGCTGTGCCGTGGCGCGCACGCCGAACAGCGCCAGCGCGACAAACGCCGCGCATGCCAACGCAACGAGCGCGCGGCGGTCAGTGAATAAGCGTGCCAGCGCCATGCTCAGTGAACAATTCCATGAGCAGCACGTGTGGCGTGCGCCCGTCCAAAATGACCGCAGCTTCGACGCCTTGGTCGAGCGCGGCGATGCAGGTCTCGAGTTTCGGGATCATGCCGCCGGTGGCGACGCCGCTCTTGATCGCCTTGCGCGCGTCGTCGACCGACATTTCGCGGATGAGTTCGCCGTTGCCGTCAAGCACGCCGGCGACATCCGAGAGCAGCAAGAAGCGCTTCGCCGAGAGCGCCTTGGCAATAGCGCCGGCGGCAGTGTCGGCGTTGATATTGTAAGTGCGGCCATCGTCGGCGACGCCGATCGGCGCGATAACGGGGATGTAGTCTTCCGGCGCGTTGATCAATGCTTGGATCAAGGTCGGGTCCACGGTCGCCGGTTCGCCGACGAAACCGAGATCAACGACCTGTTCGATCATGCTGTCGGGATCTTTGCGCGTGCGATGCACCTTCTCGCAGGTGATCAGGCGTGCGTCTTTGCCGGAAAGACCAACGCCGCGTACATCCGCTTCGCGTCCAGCGGCGGTGATGAGATGCGCGAGTTCTTTGTTGACGCTGCCCGACAGCACCATCTCCGCAACTTCCATGGTGTCGCCGTCGGTCACGCGCAGCCCGTCCACAAACTGAGATTTCACGCCGGCGCGATCAAGCATGCGGCTGATCTGCGGGCCGCCGCCGTGCACGACTACCGGGTGAATGCCCACGAGCTTCAAAAGGACGATGTCTGCGGCGAATTTGCGGGCGGTTTCAGTATCGCCCATGGCGTGCCCGCCATATTTCACCACGACGATTTCGCGGTCGTAGATTTGGATATACGGCAGCGCCTCGGCGAGCGTCTTTGCCTTGGTTAGCCCTTCCTCGAGCGCGGCGAGGTACTCTTTTTGCGGCAGCTTGGTCACTGGCGGTTCCTAAGCGGTAAAACCGTTCAGGCCAAGGCCGCTATATCGGCGCGGAGCAGGTCAATCCCCATGCCGGTTTCCGACGATGTCACCCGGAGTTCCGGGTGTGCAGCTGGGCGTTTGGCGATCACCGCTGCTGTTGATTTCGCGGCGGCATCGATCTCGCTGGCTTTGAGCTTGTCCGCTTTGGTGAGCACCACCTGATAGTTCACCGCCGCGAGGTCGAGCGCTTCCATGACGTCTTTGTCATGCGGCTTCACACCGTGGCGGGCGTCGACGAGGAGCAGCACGCGCTTCAGGCTGACGCGCCCGCGGAGGTAGTCGCGCGTGAGCGTCGTCCAGCGATTGATGTCGGCCTTGCCCGCGTTGGCGTAGCCGTATCCGGGAAGATCGACCACGCGCAGGCGTTCCGGGATCAGGAAGAAGTTTAGCTCGCGTGTCCGCCCGGGTTCGGTGGATGCGCGCGCGAGCTTCTTGCGGCCGGTGACGGCGTTGATCAGGCTCGACTTGCCGACGTTGGAGCGGCCCGCGAAAGCGACTTCCGGGAGATTGCTATCCGGCAGATGCTCCATGCCGACAACGCCGCGCTCAAACTCGATGGGCCCCGCGAAAAGAAGGCGTCCGGCTTCGAGCCAAGCTTCTTCTTCGTCAGGCGTCATCACTCAGCCGCGGGCGCCGGCTTCTCGCGCAGCCGCGTGATCCACTTGTCGAACTGCGTTTCCACGCCCTGACGACGCATGATCGCGTATTGCTGCAGAATCGAAAGCGTGTTCGACCAAGTCCAGTAGATCACCAGTCCTGCCGGGAACGCGGCGAACATGAACGTGAACACCAGCGGCATGAAGCGGAAGATTTGCGCTTGGGTCTTGTCGGGCGGCGGCGGCGATAGGCCCTGCAGCGCGTACATGGAGAGGCCGTACAAGATTGGCCAAACGCCGATGCCGAGCAGGCCGCCGATAATCGGTACGGTGTGCGGATCGTAGGGCAGCAGATTGAACGGATTGAATATCGTGCTCGGATCCGGCGCCGAAAGGTCATGGACCCAACCGAAGAACGGTGCGTGCCGCATTTCGATGGTGACGTTCAGTGTCTTGTAGAGCGCGAAAAACACCGGGATCTGCAGGAAGATTGGTAAGCAGCCCGCGACGGGGTTGGCCTTCTCGGCTTGATAGAGTTTCAGGATTTCCTGCTGGGCTTTCTGCGGGTCGGCGGCGTAGCGTTCTTGAATTTCCTTCTGCTTCGGTGCGATCGCGCGCATCTTCGCCATCGACTTGAACGACGAATAGACGAGCGGGAAGAGCAGCAACTTGATGACGATGGTCGAAAGCAGAATAGCGACGCCGAAATTGTAGGCGACGCCCAACGAAGCAAGCCATGTCGCCAGCGGATGGAGCAGGAAGCCGAAGAACGGACGCGTGAGCGGCCAGCTCAGATTGCCCCAGTCCACGGCCTCATCGAAGCGCGGGATCGAGAGGCCGTGCTGATACGATTGCAAGAGGTCTACGCGCTTGGCGCCGGCGAAGAAATGCTGCGTGTAGCTGGCGGATGCGCCGGGCGCGATTTCGCGATATTGGCCGCGATAGGCGGTTCGATAGTCGATCTCGTCGCCGACCGAATGGCTGTCGTAGTAGCCGCTAATGGCCTCGTTCTGCGCCGGGATTAGCGCAGCGAGCCAATAGTGGTCGGTGAGACCAAGCCAGCCGCCGGTGCCGTCCGCGTCGAAGATGTGCGTGCCGCGGGCGATCTTGCCGGCATCAATGTCGCGCGCGTGCTCCTCGCCTTTGGTGTGGGTCTCGGCGCGCAGCGCATTGCGTTCGCCAAATGCGCCGACATAGCCCTCGTGAACAATGCCGCGATTGTTCCAGTCAACCTTGTTGGCGAGACGGCGCACGACGCCGTACGGACGCACAGTGATCGGCGCAGCGCTCGTGTTGTGCACGACGTCGACGCTCGTGATCATGTAGTTCTGATCGATGGAGAGCGTGCGTTCGACGTGAAAGCCGTCGGCGGAATCGTAGGCCAGGACGAGCGGCGTGGTCGGCGTCAGGCGTTCGCCTGACTGCACACGCCACACCTGGTCGGCGCCGACGCCGCAGCGCGCGGTGCACGCACCTTGCGCGTCATTAGCCGGAAATTTGTTTTCCCAGCCCCAGAAGGCGTCGTAGCTGCGCTGCGTGTCTTGCGGGACGAGCAGCGTGACCTCGGGGCTCTTCGGATCAACCGTGGTGCGATATTGGCGCAGGTTCAGGTTGTCGAAGCGCGCGCCAGTAAGTGAGATCGAACCGTCAACGGCGGGCGTGTCGATGGTGACGCGCTGCGCGGCGCTTGCGGCGAGCACTTGCGCGGGGGTTTGAGGCGCGGCTGGCGCAGCGGACGCGCTTTGCGGATTGGCCCCGGGTTGAGCTGCTTGCTGGGCTTGCACTTGCGCGGCGTGCGCGCGCTGCTGCGCTTCCATCTTGGCGCGCATCGGCGCGTTGTAGAAGAACTCGAACCCGAAGAAGATCGCCGCGGAAAGCAGTACGGCAATGATAAGATTGCGGTTCTCGTTAGGCCCCGGCCTGTTCTGCATCTGATTCAATCGCTTTCGGTGGAGCTTTTTTGTCTACGCGGGCGCGGGGTCCGAGGACGCGTTTGCGCGCCGCTTTCCAGGTCGGCGCGGAGCCTTATCAGCGCGTTTTGGAGATCGTCAAGCAACGCCGCCCATGGCGCGTCTGGGGCCGCTTGCCGCGCCACGATGACATAATCGACCCCGGCCAAGCCGTATTCTGAGAGCAGCTGGCGGGCGGCTTCCCGCAGCCGGCGGCGGGCGCGGTTCCGAATGACGGCGTTGCCGACCTTACGGCTGGCGGTGAAGCCCACGCCGATTGCTCCTGCCTCGGCCCTGCGCCGAGCCTCGACCGACATCGTCGGCCGCCCGGCCCGCAAGCCTTCGCGTACAAATAGGAATTGCGCCCGCTTGCGCAGGCGCTCCACCGTGGGTTTTGCAGTTGATGAGGTCATCGCACCGGCTCCCGGCCGGCGCCGGCTTTAGGCCGACAGGCGCTTGCGGCCCTTGGCGCGGCGGCGGGCCAGCACCTTACGGCCGCCCGTGGTGGCCATACGGGCGCGGAAACCATGGCGACGCTTGCGCACGAGTCGGCTCGGCTGAAAGGTCCGCTTGGTGCTCACGATACGCCTCTGGTCAATCCGGTTTGGAAAAGAGGCGAGCGTCTAACCCACCAAGTCGTGACCGTCAATGCGCGGGCCAATGCAGGGCAGGCCCGCGACACCGGCGGCGAGCTTCGCTAGGGCTTGGACCGAATGAGTTTACCCAACAACACCCCCACCCAGGCCGCGTCCGGCCCCTGGCGGCTGGTTGCGCGGTTTGCCGACAGCCTGGCGGGCCGGCTCTTGGGGCTAACCCTGCTGGCGGTGACTATCGGCGAGATCCTCATCTTTGTGCCTGCCCTCGCGGACTTCCACGAGACCTGGCTGATGGAGCGGATGAACCAGGCGCAGATCGCAGCCCTGGCGCTGGAGGCGTCGCCTGACAACGACATTGCGGACTCCCTGACCAACGAGCTCCTCCACAATGCCGGCGTTCAGCACGTGGCGCTGCAACGCGAAAGCGAGCGGGTACTGCTGCTGGACGACCCTAAGGCGGACGCGCCGGTGGCCAATCTGGTCACCTACGACTACCGGCAGGCCAGCCCGGTGAAGAAGTTCAATTGGGCGTTTGAGACTTTTTTCGCGCGACAGGGCCGCGTGCTGCGGGTGCTGTCGCGGCCGCGGTTCGAGAACGGCGACTTCATCGAGGTCGTGCTGCGTGAAGCGCCTCTGAAAGCGGCGATGTACAATTATGCGCAGCGGTTTTTGTGGCTGTCGACGTTGATCCTGGCTGCGGCGGGGGCGCTGATCTACGGGGCGCTGACCTTCGCGTTCTTGCGGCCCATGCGCGAGATCACCGAAGCCATCGAGAAATTCCGCGACAAGCCGGAAGACGTGTCGATTGCATTTCCGCGATCAACGCGCCGCGATGAGATCGGCCGCGCCCAGCGCGCTGCCGCGGACATGGCTGAGCAGGTGCGCATCGCGTTGCGGCAGAAGGAGCGGCTTGCCGCCCTGGGCGCGGCGGTGGCGCGCATCGGCCACGATCTGCGCAACATGCTTTCGACGGCGCAGCTGGTTGCGGACCGGCTGCAACACTCGGATGACGAAAACGTCCGCAAGCTTGCACCGCGCTTAGAGCGGACGATCGCCCGCGCGTCAGGCCTGGCCACCAGCACGTTAAAGTACGGTCGTTTCGACGAGCGGACGCCGGAACTGCAACGCGTCGACGTCGCTGCTGCGGTGTCGGATGCGGCGGAGGACGCGCTCGCCGGCTTCGACGGCATTCTCGAAGATTTTGACGTGGAAGACGGTCTCGCGTGTGTGGCCGACCCGGAAAATCTCAATCGCGTTCTGGTCAATCTGATGCGCAATGCCGTGCAGGCGATGAAGCGTCACGAGGGCGCGGAAAATGTCTTGGTGGTGCGGGCGGCGCGCGCGGACACGCAATGCGTCATCGAGGTGATCGATTCAGGCGCCGGCGTGCCGGACAAAATTCGTGAGCGCTTGTTCGAGCCGTTTGCGACCTCGGCGCCCGAAGATGGCGGCACAGGGCTTGGGCTGGCGATCGCGCGCGAGCTTACACGCGCGATGGGCGGCGAACTCGAACTCACGCGCACCGGCGCGGTGGGCTCCACATTCTTGATCACGCTGCCGGCTGCTTAGTGCGCCGTGACCGGCGCCGGCGCCGGAATGCTTTGCACCACGCCTTCGCGCCGCGGATCGGCGCCTCCGACCAGGCCCTGAGGCGTTACGCGGATGAAGTGCATGCCGCTCTCTTCGCCGAGTTGCGAGGTGCGGAAAGTCCAGCCGCGCGCTTTCAGTGCGTCGAGCACACCCGCGGGCATGCGCGTGTCCTCGACGGTGACTGGCGCGGACCGGGCAACGACGTTGCCCTGATTGATCGCGTCCTGCGGCGACATATTCCAATCGAGAATGGCGATCGTGGCGCGCGCCACGAAGTTGATGATCGACGAGCCGCCAGGCGAACCGCCCACCAACACCAGCCGGCCGCGGCCATCGACGATGATCTCTGGCGACATTGAGGAACGTGGCGCCTTGCCCGGCGCAACGGCATTGGCAACGGGGCGGCCATTGATGGTTGGCGCAAAGGAAAAGTCGGTCAGCTGATTGTTGAGCATGAAGCCGTGCACCATACGCTGTGCGCCGAACGGGCTCTCGACGGTGGAGGTCATCGCAACGGCGTTGCCCCAAGCGTCGACGATCGAGAGGTGCGAAGTGCCCGGATCGTCAGTCCAATCGTGACCCCAGAGGTTGCGCAATTCGTTGGTCGTTGGCGTGCCCGGCGGCGTGTTGGTCGGCGCGTGCGCGACGTCGATTAGGCGGGCGCGTTGATCCAGATACGAGGACGCAATCAGTTCGCGGGTTGGCACCGGCACGAATTTGTCGTCGGCCATGTAGTGATCGCGGTCGGCGTAGGCGAGGCGGCTGGCCCACAAGAGAGCGGACCAATCGTCGGCATTGTCTGCGCCGGCAGGATGTGGACGCGCGCGTGCGTAAAGGCCGAGAATTTCGACCGTGGCGTTTCCCGAGCTTGGCGGCGATGGCACGCAGACGCGATACGTGCGATAGCCGCCGCACACTGGATCGATGCGCCGTGCGTGATTGTTTTGCAGGTCCGCCAGCGTGAGCGTGCCCGCGCGCGGGGCGCGCTGCGCCGTCGCAACGATGTCGTTGGCGATATCGCCGCTGGTGAGCGCGGCTGGCCCCTGCGCGGCGACCGCACGCAAGGTCGCGGCGTAGGCTGGATTTTTGAGCAGGTGTCCTGCGGGCCATGGATTGCCACGTGCGTCGAAAAAATAGGCGCGCGCCTGCGGGTCTTGCTTCAGACGTTCTATTCCGCCGGAGAAGGCGACGTAGCGCGCCATACGCGGCGAAATCTCAAAGCCATTCTCTGCGAGCGCAATCGCCGGCTCGAACAGGCGCGCCCAGGGCAAGCGGCCATGGTCGTCGTGCGCCAGCTTGAGCATCGCCACCTCTAGCGGCGTGCCAATGGAGCGGCCGCTCGCGCGCGCATCCAGGAAGTTCATGGGCTGACCTTGGTCGTCCAGGAACATGGCCGGCGTCGCGCCGGCTGGTGCGCGTTCGCGGCCGTCATAAGCCTGCATGGCGTGCGAGCCGCCGTCGTAGAACATCATAAAGCCGCCGCCGCCGATGCCGGACGATTGCGGTTCAACCAAGCCCAGCACCGCCTCAGCAGCGATGGCCGCATCGACCGCCGATCCGCCTTCGCGCAAAATCTGGATCGCGGCGTCCACCGCATGCGGATTAGCGGCTGCCACCATGGCTTCGCCGCTGGGCGCGGACGAAAGCGGTGCGCTTGCCATCGCGCAGCTGCCCAACACCATCGAAACGAGAAGCGCGATCCCGCTTCTGCGGCGTCCTTGCTTGTCAAACATGATCACGCTTCCTACACGCCGATGCAGGTTTGACAAACGCGGAAGCCAAGATGGCGCGGCCCGGCCCGACGAATTCTCTCTGCGACGTGGCGGGTTTGACCGTCGGTTGCGCTGAAGACGCCGCCGTGCTTACGGGCGTCACCGTCATTGTTCCAGAAAACCGGGCGGTGTGTGCGGTTGATATTCGCGGCGGGGGACCTGGCACGCGCGAAACCGATGTGCTGGCTGCGGAGACGCTAGCGGACGCCATTGATGCGTTGGTTTTCTCAGGCGGCTCTGTTTACGGGCTCGCTGCCGCCGATGGCGTCACCGCGTTGATGGGCGCTGAAGGCAAAGGCTTCGGGTTGGTGCAGTTGCCGGGCGTGCCGCGCTCACCGATCACGCCGTCGGCGATCCTTTATGATCTGGCCAATGGCGGCGACAAGGCATGGGGCGCAACCCCGCCTTATGCTGACCTTGGCCGCAAAGCGCACGCAGCGCGCGGGCCGCGTGTGCCGCTTGGCAATGCTGGCGCGGGCATGGGCGCAACGGCAGGAGCGCTGAAGGGCGGGCAAGGATCCGCTTCCGTGGTGAGCACCGATGGCTACACGGTCGCAGCGCTTGCGTGCGTGAATTGCTTCGGTTCGACGACCATGCCGGGCTCGCGCGCCTTTTGGGCTTGGCCCTACGAGGTGAATGACGAATTCGGCGGCGTGAGGCCAGATGCTGGCGTGCGCGCCGCGGCGGATGATTGGGACGGAGCGAAGCTCAACCCGCAACCGCGCGCTAACACGACGCTCGTTTGCGTCGCCACGGATGCGGCGCTGACACGCGCCGATGCCAAGCGCGTCGCACAAATGGCGAGCGCCGGTGTGGCGCGCGCCATTCGCCCGGTGTTTGCGCCGTTTGATGGCGACGTTGTGTTTGCGCTTTCAACGTCAGCCAAACCGCTGTCCGAGCCGAAGGCGCTTGCGCTCGCACGCATCGGCGCCATGGCGGCGGATTGCGTGGCGCGCGCCATCGCGCGAGGCGTCTACGAAGCAGCGGCCGTGGGCGTGCACAAGGCTTGGCGTAGGTGAGGCGCTAGCTGCTCCTGCTGACGAGCCGCGATGATGTGCGCATCATCAAGAGCAGCGCGCCGCACAACGCGACCGCGCCCACGCCCATCAACATGTCGCTGGGGTTGGCGTTGATGAGATATGACGCCAAAAGCAGGAGCAAACCACAATCCACGGCAAGGCCCGCGCCGATGAGCATGCGGCGTACACGGTCGCGCTTGTAGCGCGCGTTCTCGGCAGCGCGCAGGACGCTGAGGATGAACGCCGGATCGCGCGGCGGCGTAGCGGCGGACATCGCACGTTCGAGGCGGTCGTCACTCATCCTTTGTCTCCAACGCCCTGAGCAACCGTTCGCGGCCGCGCGCGACATGCGATTTCACGGTGCCAACCGGCATATTTAGCGCGGCGGCGGCCTCCGTGTGCGAAAAACCTTCGCCGAGGCACAAGGCTATCGCGGCGCGTTGATCCTCCGGCAGCGCGGTCATCGCTTTCGCCAGCGCCAGGCGATCCTCAAGCGGCGCGCCATCCACGTGCTCGCGCTCCTGTTGCTCAAGCCAGGCTGCATCGCGCGCCGTGGCGCGGGTGCGGGAACGGCGCGCATCGCGTGCGATGCGATAGCCGATGCCGGCGACCCAGGTGCGAAAACTGGCTTCGCCTTTGAACCGCGTGAGCTTCAGCCACGCGGTGACGAACGCTTCCTGCGCCAGATCGTCGGCGTCGGCCCAGTCGCCGGTGTAACGGCGAAGAAATCCGCGCACGGCGTGCTGATGCGTATCGGTCAAGGCCGCGAACGCCCGGCTATCGCCGCGCCGCGCGGCGGAGACGAGGCGCTCTTCCTCATCCTTTGTCATCGTCGCGCCGCGCGCCCGGTTGCGCCAAGGCCAACCAGAGGCACCCAAGCGCGGTCACCGTCATGGACGCGGCGACCACCATGAACACGGTGTTGTGCAGGATTGCGTAAGCGAGCCAGAAGCCGAACGAGAGGGCCGCGAAGACTACAAACTCAGTCCACGGCGGCTCGGCTTTTTTCCGGTGAATCTCAGCGTACAGCGCCGCTGGCGGCTCTCGGCCGGCGTCCACCGCCGCTTTGATGACATCGAGCGTGCGCATGCGCTGCTTGTGTTCAAGCCATGATGCCCATGCCTGGCCGGCCATGGCGATGGCGACGGCGGCGAAAATGAGTGAGGCGACAACCCAACCCTGCATCACGATCTCCATTCTTCAGCGGCTTTGTTCTGGGGCGCGCCAAACAGACGGCGGCGAAGATTGGAAAGCATTTGCCGCCGCTTCGCCAAGAATGAAAATCCAAGCACGCCGGCACAAACCCACAAGAAGCCTTCGGTAGCCAGTGCGGCGACCGTGGCTTCCGCCGTCCAAAGCGGCAGCGTCGGGTGGAAGAAGAAATAGGTGACCGCCATGGCCGCCCAGGACGCGACTATGACCAGGCCGGCAAGCGTCAATATCAACCATTTCACTTTCATGCGGCTCTCCCTCGTTCGAGGCTCAGCAGCCGCAGATGGCGCAAACGGATGCAGCTGGCCCGACGGCCGCCAAATTTATGGCGGTATGGGCGCTGCATCTGTTGTCACGGAAGTCCGGCAGTTCTCCCGAGGAGGGAGGGCATGCCCGATTTGGCACAAGGGATGGTGCGGATGCATGAGCTGTTGGAGCGCCTCGGAAGAGGCGACACGCGCATTTTGGATATGTGCGCCCGCGCCAACCAGGCTTGGAGCGACTTCTTCCAGGAGCTGCACGGCGCCGATAACGGCACCGTGGCGGCGCGTCTGGGATTCTTCCAGCCGTCGATGGTGAAGATTTTCGACAGCCCAACGCTTGGTGAAAGCATGATGGCCTGGACAGCGTTTGCGTCGCTCTATGACACTCAGACCGGCTGGGGCGCCAACGCCAAACGCGCCGTCGATCTTTACGTTTCATTCCAGCGCAGCAATTGCACGCCGGAGGTCAAATCGGAGGCCCGAAGCGCCGCGATTTCGTATGAGATCGACAGATTGCCCGGCTTTCCGAACGAGCTCGGAGCGCCTGCGCCGCCGCCGGCAGAGGAACGCAGGAAACGCGGCTTGTTTTAAAGTCAGTGTTAAGCGCGCCGTGCGCTAAGGTGCGCCCATGCGCCTTGAATTGAAGCTGCATCCCGATTGCGTCTGCCGTGCGGTCGAGCGGATTGAAGTCGAGGTCGTGCGGCCGCGGCCGGCCATTCTTTCGCTACGCTACGCCGTGACGTGCGATAGAGCCGCTGTTGCGACGCCGTTTCCGAAGGGATCATCACAGCGCGCTGACGAATTGTGGAAACATACGTGCTTCGAGGCGTTCGTGCGCACGCTTCCGGGTGAGGCGTATCTCGAGTTCAACGTTGCGACCTCGGGCGATTGGGCGTCGTACAGGTTTGATGCCTATCGCCAGGGGATGCGCGTCGCCGATGACGCGGGCCTCTCGAGCGCCTCACAGCGCAATGGGCCGAATCTCATCGAGATCGCGCCGACGTTCGACCTGACGCTTGCTGCGCCGCACGATAAGGCGTGGCCGTTGGCGCTATCGGCCGTGATCGAAGAGACCGACGGCAACAAGTCCTACTGGGCGCTCGCGCATCCGCCCGGTAAGCCGGACTTCCACCATGCCGATTCGTTTGCGTATGAGTTGAGCCCATGAAATTCGGCGTTGATCGGTTTATCGCGGACCCAGCATTGCGCGCGCCGCTGGCGGGCAAACGTGTGGCGCTATTGGCGCACCCTGCTTCAGTGACTGCCGATCTCACGCATTCTTTGGACGCGATCAACGCGCTTGGCGATGTGCGTCTGACGGCGGCCTTCGGTCCGCAACACGGCATGCGCGGCGACAAACAAGACAACATGATGGAGACCGCCGACTACAACGATCCAGTGCTCGGCATTCCCGTGTTCTCGCTCTATGGCGAGGTGCGCCGCCCGTCGGGACAGATGATGTCCACATTCGATGTCGTTCTGATCGACATGCAGGATCTCGGTTGCCGAATCTACACGTTCATCACCACGCTTTTGTACATGCTTGAAGCGGTGGCGCGCGACGGCAAGGCGGTGTGGGTGCTCGATCGTCCCAATCCTGCGGGACGCCCGATCGAGGGGCTGACGCTGCGCGCCGGATTTGAAAGCTTCGTTGGCGCGGGCCCGATGCCAATGCGGCACGGCCTTACACTCGGCGAACTCGGACACTGGTTCATCGATCACTTCAAACTCGATGTCGATTACCGGGTGATCGAGATGGAAGGGTACAAGCCCGATGAGGGGCCGGGTTTCGGCTGGCCGCTCGGTGAACGCACTTGGATCAATCCGTCACCAAACGCGCCGAACCTTTGGATGGCGCGCGCTTATGCCGGTACGGTGATGCTGGAGGGCGCAACGTTGAGCGAGGGGCGCGGCACAACGCGCCCGCTTGAGCTTTTTGGCGCACCCGACATCGATGCGCGCGCGGTAATCAATGAGATGCAACGGCTGGCGCCGCAATGGCTGAAAGGCTGCCGTTTGCGTGATTGCTGGTTCGAGCCCACTTTCCACAAGCACACGAAGCAATTGTGCAGTGGTGTGCAAATTCACACCGAAGATCCGAGCTACGATCACAACGCCTTCAAGCCCTGGCGTCTGCAGGCGCTGGGTTTCAAGGCGATCCGGCGGCTTTACCCAGACTATCCGCTCTGGCGCGGTCTCGATTTCAAATACGAGTACACCGCAGGGCACCTCGCCATCGACGTGATCAACGGCTCGCCCCTTTTGCGGGAGTGGGTGGATGATACGAGCGCGACGCCCAGCGATCTCGATGCGATCACCGTGCCCGACGAACGGGCGTGGGCAAGCGATCGACGGAAGCATTTGCTGTACTAGCCTTCGCGCGGCCACAATCGTTCAGTTCACGCCGCGGGTTCGCCCTTGCCAGAACGGTTCACGCAATTGCCGGCGCAGCACTTTGCCTGACGCGTTGCGTGGCAACACATCGATGAAGTCGACGCTCTTAGGCGCTTTGTAGGCGGCGATGCGCTCGCGCGCGTGGGCGATGATGCTGGCGGCGTCGGGCGTGACGCCCGGCTTTGCCACAACGATCGCCTTAACCGCTTCGCCCCACTGCGCGTCGGGCACGCCGATCACGGCGACGTCACCGACATGGGGATGGCCAAAGATCGCGTTCTCGACTTCGGTCGGATAGATGTTTTCACCGCCTGAAATGATCACGTCCTTGATGCGATCTTGCAGGTACAGGTAGCCATCGTCGTCGAGATAGCCGGCGTCGCCGGTGAGTAACCAGCCCTCGCTGTCGATGGTCTCGGCAGTGGCGCTGTCCATGCCCCAATATCCAGCCATGTTCGACGCGGAGCGGGTGGCGACTTGGCCGGTTGTATTGGGCGGAAGCGTCTTGCCGTCGGCGTCGACAATTCTCAGCTCAACGCCGGGGAGCGCTTTGCCGGCGCCGCGCATGCGTGCGTTACCGGCGGGATCGTGATCTTCGGGTGGCAGATACACGATGGTGCCCGTCGTTTCGGTCATGCCGTATTGCTGACAAAAGCCACACCCGAAGACGTCGATGCATTCGCGCAGCAATTCGAGAGCGATCGGCGAAGCGCCATAGAGAATGTATTTGAGACGCGAATAGTCGACTTCGCGCGCGCGGGGCTGCTTGATGACGATGTGCAACGCCGCGGGCACCATGAACAACTTCGAGATGCGATCCTTTTCGATGTAGTCGAGTACTTTGAACGGATCAAACTCGCGGGCGATGACGTTCTTGGCGCCGTTGACCGGGGCCAGCATGCCCCAACCGGTGCCGCCGATGTGCGCCACGGGCATGGCGACGAGGCTGACGTCCTCCGGCGTCCAATCGTTCCAATCCATCGCCACTTTGGCCGCGATGCGGCGGCCACCCAGCAGATTGCCGTTGGTCAGCATCGCGCCTTTTGGCCGTCCGGTGGTGCCCGAGGTGTAGAGTTGCACGGCGACGTCGTTTTCGTTGAGCGCGATCATTGGATCTCTGTCGGACGCAGCGTCGCGCCAGGCTTCGAAGGTCGGCAAGCTGCGGTCGTTGGCTTCCATGGCAATGACTTTGGGTTTTACCGCGATCGCCTCGACCGCTTGCAGCGCCTGATCTAGAATCTCCGGGCCGGCGAACACCATCGGCGCCTTGGAATTTTCGATGATGTAGCCGATCTCCGGCACAGCCAGCCGCCACCCGATCGGCGCCATCACGGCGCCCATTTTCGCCGCGCCGAAGAACAGTTCGAAATAGTGGTCGCTGTTCTTGCCCACATAGGCGACGCGGTCGCCTTTCTTCACGCCGTCGCTGATAAGCGCATTGGCGACTTGGCTCGTGTGCCTATCGAGTTCGGCAAAGGTGGTGTCACGCTCTTCAAAGCTTTGGGCGATGGCGTGCGGCCGCTCTTTGGCGTGATAGCGCGAGATATCGCCAACGGTGGGTATTTGCTCAAGATCGACAAACGGATTGGCCACGCCAGCGCTCCCTGTTTTCTGCCATCATCGCGCGTTCCGGGCTGTCTTCAAGTGCTGCCGTGGGCGCCGTTAAGGCAGTGTGGCGGAGCGCTAGGCGTGAAGCGGCAGCAGCGCTGGCGCAGTAACGGCCACGTAGTAGGCGAGCACGGCGAACACGAGCAGGTCGGTGAGCATCGCTGTTGTACGCGTGGCGTTGCGCTTCTCTTTGGAAAGTACATGCAGAAGGCCAGCGAGGCCGTAGAAGATCCCGCCCGCAAGCGCGCCAGCGAATGTCAGCTTCGGATCGAGCAGGGCTGTAAGCCCCAACACGCCCATGGCGAGGTTGGCGAATCCCAGTTCGCGCACGATCTGCAGCGCGTCCTCGGCGTCGATTTCGAAAATTTGCTTCAGCGTAAAGCGCGGCTGCAGGGCTTGCCGCGCGCCCGCCAACAGGAGCCGGATGCCAACAGCGCAGAATACATACCACTTGCCGAAATCCGCGCCCGCGGGACCGTGCGCTTCGGCGATCGCCGCACCCATTGGCGCGACCAGCGTCAGCCCGATAACGACGATGAAATACATGCGACCCCCGGCCATTCACTCTAACACTTGCGCCTGCGGCGAACAGGCGTCGCCTTGCGGAAGGCGCGAAGCTATAGTGCCTGCGCCAAACGCAGCCGGGGACCGACCGCATGACCGCTAAGCTTCATTTCCTGGGCGCCGCAGGCTGCGTGACGGGGTCCTGCATGTTGCTGGAGACCGACCGCGCCCGCGTGCTGATTGATTGCGGCATGTTTCAGGGCACCAAGTCGCTCAAGGAGCTGAACTATCAGCCCTTCCCGTTTCCGCCGGGATCTTTAAGCGCGGTGTTGCTGACGCATGCGCACATTGATCACTCGGGGCAGCTGCCGAAGCTGGTGCTCAATGGCTACAAGGGGCCGATCTTTGCAACGCAGGGTACAGCCGATCTCTGCCGCGTGATGCTCCCGGATTCTGGCGCGATCCAGGAGATGGAAGTTGAGCAACTCAATCGCCGGCGTCAGCGCTACGGCGAGCCGCCGGTTCAGCCAATTTATACGCGCGCGGATGCTGAAGATACGATGCCGCACTTCCGGCCAGTCGAGTTCAATACCTGGACCAATGTCGCGCCGGGCGTGCGCGCCCGCTATTGGAATGCCGGTCACATTTTGGGGTCTGCTTCGATCGAAGTGGAGGTCGGCGAGGGCGCGGAGCTGGAGCGCTTCTTGTTCTCCGGCGACGTCGGCCCCGGCGGACGCGAGTTCGCTGACGATCCCGCCGGACCGCAGGGCGTGGATTACCTCGTTGTCGAAAGCACTTATGGCGATACTGAGCGTCCGCCTATGTCGCTTGAGCAACGCCGCGCTGCGCTGAAGAAAGAATTGCTGGATGCGCACGCATTGGGCGGCCCCTTGCTTGTGCCGGCTTTTGCCGTTGAGCGCACGCAAGAGCTGATCATGGATCTCTTGCAGGCGATGGAAGACGGCGATGCGCCGCGTGGGCCGATCTTCCTGGATTCGCCGCTCGCCATTCGCGCCAGTGAGACGTTTCTGAAAGCGACGCGCCCGTCCGATGGCACGCATCCGTTCTCCTTGCTGCGGGAGTCCAATTGGCTGCGCTACACGGAGAGCCCCGAAGAGAGCAAAGCCATCGAGCGCTTCAAGGGGTGGCACGTTATCGTGTCGGCGAGCGGCATGTGCGACGCAGGCCGGGTGCGTCATCATTTGAAGCGCTTGCTGTGGCGCGAGAGCGCGACAGTGATGCTGATCGGATATCAAGCTGTCGGCACGCTTGGCCGCTTTCTGCGCGATGGCGCCAAGCGCGTGCGCATTCAAGGCGAGGAGTTTCAGGTCAACGCGCGCATTCGCACGCTCGACATCTACTCCGGGCATGCCGATGCGCCCACACTGGAGCGTTGGGTCAAAGCGCGCGCGCCGATTAGCGAGTCCGTTTTTCTCACCCACGGCGAGCCGGAAAGCGCGTCCGGTTTGCAGAAGCGTCTCGCAGCACTGCCGGAGGTGAACGGACGCGTGATCGTGCCGCAATTGGATCAGACCTTTGACGTGCCGCTCGGGGCGCCTGCCCAACCGCTGGCGCCAGCGAAGCCCCCGCGCATGCAGGCGACCGAGCCCGGCAAGCTCGACTGGCACAATGCCCGCGCACAGCTCCTGGCCGAACTGGATCGCACGATCGCCGGGGCTAAGTCGGACAGGGAGCGCGAGTCGTTGCTTGCGCGCGTGTCACAAGCGCTGAAGCATTCCGGCTAAAGCGCCGCAACGCGTCGGATTTCGCTGGCGTTGTTCCGCAAAGCCCGCTGAAAAGGCGGCATGACGACGTGGAAGAACTGGTCCGGCAGCGTAGCGGCCAACCCCGCTCAAATCTCAAGCCCGCGCACCGAGGCTGAACTCGCGGAGATCGTGACCAAATCGCGCAAAGTGCGCGTCACCGGCGCGAGCCATTCGTTCATGCCGCTCTGCGAAACCGACGGCGCGTTGCTGAAACTGGGCGAGCTTGAGGGAGATATCGAACCTGGCGCGGACGCAAGCCGCATCTGGGCGCCAGCGGGCTGGAGCTTGGACAAGCTCACGGCGGCCATGTGGAAGCAGGGCGTGTCGCTAATCAATCAGGGTGATGTGAACCCCCAGTCGCTGGCCGGTGCCATTGGCACCGGCACGCACGGCACCGGCATTAAGTTGGGCTCGCTCTCAACCGCGGCGCGCGCTTTCCGGCTGATGTTGGCGGACGGCTCGATCGTCACCTGCAGCGAGACTGAGAACGCCGATCTCTTCCAAGCGCAGCGCGTTGGTCTCGGTATGCTTGGCGTTGCGACCAAAATCGAGATCGAGGTGCTGCCGGCCTATCACCTCGAAGAGAAGGTAGAGTCTCGCCACTTCGACGAGGTGGCCGAACAGTGGGATGAACTGGTCGCGGCCAACCGGCACGTCGAGTTCTTCGTTTTTCCGTACGGCGACTATGTCGTGCTCAAGACGCTGAACCCCGCGCCGGACGAAGGACCGCTTAAGCGGATGAACGATATCGACGATCGTCTATTCAAAATGGTCTGCGATGCCTGCGCATTCGCGCCGTTCCTGACCAAGATGTTGCAGCCGAAGATCGTTACGCCGGGCGTCAAGACGCGCCGCGTCGGCCCGGCATACCAGATCTTTCCATCGGACAGGAGCGTGCGGTTCGAGGAGATGGAGTACGAAATGCCGTACGCAACAGGGTGGACGGCGCTGAAGGAAGCTATCGCCTGGATCAAGAAGAACAATCTGCCGGTCACGTTCCCGTTCGAGTTCCGCGCGGTCGCCGGCGATGACATCTGGCTCTCGCCGATGAACAATGGGCCGTGCTTGTCGATCTCCATGCACCAGTATGCGAAGATGCCGTGGCAAGGCGTGCTTGGCGGCGCGGAGCCTATCTTTCGTGCGCACGGAGGGCGTCCGCACTGGGCCAAGCGGCACACGCTTTCGCGGTCCGACGTCGATGCGCTCTACCCGCAAGCGCAGCGCTTTCGCGAGGTTCGCGCGGCGCACGATCCGGACGGCAAATTCTTGAACGGCCATCTCGCACCGCTTTTTGGCAAAGCCTGATGCCGAACGATCTCGAGTTGCACCGTCACCTGATCGGCCGCCAAGGCTCGCGTGGTGAATTGAATACGCCGGTGCTGGTGATCGAGCGCGGCACGCTTGAACGCAACATCGCTACAATGGCGGCGTTTGCGAAAGCGAGCGGCGTGGCGTTGCGGCCGCATGCGAAGACGCACAAGAGCGTCGACATCGCCAAGCTGCAGATCGCTGCAGGCGCGGTCGGCGTATGCTGCGCCAAGCTGGGTGAGGCGGAGGCGCTGGCGGAAGGCGGCGTTCAGACTATTCTGATCACCTCGCCGGTCGTTACGCCGCAAGCGATTGAGCGGTTGATCGCGCTGCATGAGTGCATCGACGGGTTGAGCGTCGTCGCCGACAATGCCGACAACGTTTCCGCGCTCGCCGCTGCTGCCAAGCACGCAAAGGAGCCGCTGCTTGTTGTGGTCGACATCGATCCTGGCATTCGCCGTACGGGCGTTCCGTCTTTGGAAGCGGCCGTCGCGCTCGCCCAACAGATCGCCGCCGCGTCGCCGCTTAAATTCGCCGGCGTGCAGTTTTACTGTGGTGCGCAGCAGCACATCGAAGGTTACGCCGATCGGCGCTCCGCCATTGAGGAGCGTACGGGCTATCTGAAGTCGATCGTAGACGCGCTCGCTGCGGTTGGGCTGAAACCGCCGCTCGTGACCGGCGGCGGCACTGGAACGCATCAGATCGATGCGGGGCTCGGCGTGCTCAACGAGTGGCAGGTTGGTTCCTACGTGTTCATGGATCGCCAATACAACGATTGCGATCTCAACGGGGACGCGCAGCAGCCGTTCGACAATTCGCTCTTTGTTGACGCGCACGTCGTGAGCGCCAATGCGCCGGGCATGGCTACGCTGGACTCGGGCTTCAAATCCATGGCCACCGACGGTGGCCCGCCGCGCATCGCCAGCGGCGCCCCCGTTGGCGGCATGTTTGTGTTCATGGGCGACGAGCACGCGGCGCTCATTGCACCGGACTTTCATCCAAAGATCGGCGATCTTGTATCGCTTGCGGTTCCGCACTGCGATCCAACCGTCAATCTCTACGACTACTATCATGTGGTCGATGGCAACACATTGGTCGCCATCTGGCCGGTCAGCGCGCGCGGACGGTCTCGTTGATGCGCGAGGACATCTTCAACGCCTGCGTTGAGATGTTTCAGCGCCATCGTGCTGAAGCATTCGGCGGTGTTTTCCATTTGCCGGCGGCAGACGAGTACAATTGTCTCTTCGCCTGGGACAGCGCGTATCATGCGTTGGCGCTTCAGCACATCGACGAGGCGGTTGCGGACGCCGAGGTCGACATTCTGTTTTCGGCTAACACGGCGTCTGACGGCTTGCTTTCGCATGAGCGGCCTGCGCCCGGCGCCGAAGAACGCACGCGTATCATTCTGCAAACGCTAGGCCCGATTTATCGCGACGATGGCCGCAGCTGGCTGATCGATCCGCCAGCGGCGGCGTTCGCAGCAGCGCGCCTCTATGATCCCAAGCGCGAGCAAACGCGGACGTTTCTGGATCGCGCGGTGGCGTTGCTGGATTCGATCGACAAGCATCGTCTGATCAAGCCGGATGCGCCGCCGGTGGTGTTGCATCCGCTGGAGTCGGGGACAGATGCCTCGCCGCAGTTTGATCCGTTGATCAATACGGCCTCGCGGTTGGATTATTTGTTGAACTGCGTCGCGCTAAGCCAGAATCTGCAGCACCTCGTGTACGTGGCCGATCGTGCGCTGGCGGAAAAACATCCGTTCGTCGTCAGCGATCCGACATTTTGCGCGTGGCAGCTGCTGTCGCTTGAAGAACTGGCAGCGGCGTTCAAACGGGGCGGGGATGACGCCGGCGCCGGTGCGATGACCAAGCGCGCGGAAACGCTGGCGCAAGCGATGATGCGCACGATGTGGAATGAAGAGCATCAGCTCTTCGTCGCTTACGATCACCTCAACGCGCGCCAGTTGACCACACCAACCTTTGCCGGGGTGCTGCTGGCGGCGAGCGGCATCATGCGCGACGGGGGGGTTGCCCAGCGTATTGTCGCCAAGCACCTGCAGGCGCCGGACTCAATGTTCCTTGGCGCATCGGGCGTCAGTTTCAATCCGATCGCCAATACGCCCGTGGATCCGTGGGGCTTGTTGTGGCGCGGCGATGTTGCGTCCGGTGCGACGAGCTATTGGGCGTATCTCACGGCCATGCGTAATGAACTGCCGGATGTTGCGCAGCGCATTCGTCTGCAACTTGCGGCGTTGATTGAGAAAAGTGGGTTCCGTGAATTCTATGGGGCCGTTGCCGGTGAAGGCATCGGCGCTGGCGCAAATGCTGGCTTCACGTGGCCCGCGCTTGTGCTCGACATGACGACGCCGTAACGCCGCCCAAAGTTCCCTTCGCATCGCTTGCCTAGAATCCGCCTTACGCGGAAAATAGCAATTCGCGCGATAAGGGAGGGCGTCATTCCCACTACTAGTGCTGAACAGTTGGAGCACGAGCTCAAGCTGAGTGAACGCGGCGCAGCCGATGGCGAGAAGAATGTGCCGTCGAGCAGCGACACAAGTCTGAGCGCGGTCGAGGCGATGATCGTGAGCCGCGTTGAAGGCGCGATCAATCAGCGCGCCAATGAGGTGCTGGGCGTCGGCTCCGGGCAAGATTTCACGACGCTGCCGCAAGATCTCGAAGCGCTCACCACCGAGCCGCAGACTGCGTTGACGCAATTCCGTGCTAAGAAAGCGCGTGCACAGAATGCCGTGGGCATCGAGTTGAAGAGCGCGCAGACGGATTTCGCGCGCGCATATCGCGATTATCGCGCGTTCCGCATTCAGCATCGGCTTACCGACACCGAGCCGAGCTACGACACGGTATTCTGGCGTAAGGTTTTCTGGCTGGCGGCGCTGTTCGTGCTCGAAGTGGCGGCGAATGGCTGGATCATTGGTCAGGCCAGCCCCGGCGGTTTGGTCCAGGGCTGGACAACGGCGCTGATGATTTCGGTGCTTGTCGTGTTGACCGGGTCGCTGATCGGCATTGGGCCGTGGCGCTACCTCGACTATCGCGGCGCCGATGGCAAAGGCGGCGACATGCACCGTATGTGGGCGATGCCGGCGATCGTGATTGGTTGCAGTTTGCTGCTGCTGTTTGCGTTCTACATCGCACACTACCGCTACATGCTTTCGCACAGCGCATTGGATGCTCCCGCGCCGGACAACATCTTGACGTCCATCGCCAGTCATCCGTTCCAGCCGTTCCAGCAATTGGAGTCGCTGCTGTTGTTCGTAATCGCCCTGCTGATCGGGATCTTTTCGATCGCGCGTGGCGTGCATTGGGACGATCCATACCCCGGGTACGGGCCACGTCACCGCCGCATGGAATCCGCGCGAGAGCGAACGCAGGAAATCGCCCTCGGCTTATCGCACGAGATCGATGCGGCCAAGGAAGCGGCGGACGAGCAGCTCTCCGGCATCGCCACCAAGAGCACAGAGCTTGTGAGCGCGCTGCGCCGCGCGATCGCCCGCACGCAGGATAATGCGGCGGCGTGGGATTATACGGCGGCGCAAATGCTTGTGGACGGCCGCGAGGCGATCGGCATTTATCGCGACGCCAATACCGAGGCGCGATCCAGCGACACGCCGAAGTATTTCAGCGCCGACGCGTTCGCCAACGTCAAACCGCCCTCAAGTGCACAGGTACTGCAACAGCTCACCAATGCATTCTCTAGGGCGACGGCGAACATCACCGCGTGCAAGAGCCAGATCGCCGGGGCGCGGGCGCAGTTGGAGGCGGAGTATCACTCGTTTTACGACGATGAACTGACGCCGTTCTTGAAGGACATCGAGAACAACGCGCACGTGCACGTGCGAACGGAATTTACGGACAAGATCACGCTCGAACCTCGGCCCGAGGACGAAGCTGAGGATGTCGTCGACGAGGACGACGAGGACGTTGAAGAAGAAGCCGCTGCGCCGGCCGCGTCATTCTTCTCGTTGCGGCGCCGCCGTTGATGAACGCGCGCGCACGTGCAAACCGCCGGTACGCGATTGGGACCGGCTTGATCATCGGCGGCTTGGTGTTGCTGAGCGTGTTGGTGTTTCTCTTCCGGCCGGCGCAACTCGATCCGCAAACGCTGTGCCCGGTGGATCGCCCGATCGAAGGACATACGGTTGTCATCGTCGATCGCACCGACAAATGGACCGGCGCGATGGGCGAGGCCCTGCGGGGTATTGTCGAGTCTGCTCAGCGGACCACGCAGCAATATGGAAAGTTCTCGATTGTGGCGCTTGATGCGGAGAACTCCACGCATCCGCTGTTTTCGGTCTGCAATCCTGGTCAGCCGTCGCTCTTGTCCGATCTCTATCGCGGCCATCGCTACACGGTGCGCGATTTCGAACAGAAGTTCGTTGGCGCCTCCGATCGGGTCATTGAGCAGGTCGCCGCGCCGGCAGAAGCGCCGAACAGCCCGATCATAGAGTATGTGCACCGGTGGTTGGGCAGTGACGATTTCAACGCGGCGATACACAACCGTCGCCTGATCTTGATTTCGGATATGCGCCAGAACACACCGCTCTATTCGCTTTATGCGCATCCGGACGGGCGGGGTTTGGATCAAGTCGTCCAGGAGCAATTTGGGCCGGCGGCAAACGGCGTGGCATTCGATGTCTATTTCATCGCACACGGCCAGGATCACGACGTGCCGGAGGCCAACGCCCGCGCCGCGTGGGATCGCGCGTTCACCGCGCTCAACGCTCGCTACACGTGGCGGCAGATCGACTAACCGCGCAGCACGGCGTCCAGGCTCGCGAGTGCGCCCTTGTCGTAGAGCGATGCGAGCCATCTGCGCGTGGCGGCGATGAGCGCGGGGTTGCGGCCAACATCGCCGAACAATGCGTCGATCGAGAGGACGGGCAGCGGGTCGGGTCCGCCTTCGTCCGCGCGGCGCTTGAGTTCTGCGGCGAGCGGGTGGCGAACTTCGAGCGGCGCACCGGCGTCGTCAAATCCGCGCACGCGTTTGATCCACGCAGCTAACGCCAGTGCAAGCAGCTCAATCGGCCCGCCCGTCGCCAGCAAGTCGCGCAATGGATCCACGAGGTAGTTTACCGGCGCATCGGTGTTGATGCGATCCAACGTGTCTTTGATGTTCGGATTGGCGAAGCGGGCAATCAGCGTTCGCTTGTAGGCGGCGAGATCAATGCCAGGCGCCGGCGCCAGCGTGCGGCCCGTCTCGCGCTCCATGAGCGCGCTCATGAAGGCCGGGAAGCGCGCGTCCGCCATAGCCTCGTCGACGAAGCGATAGCCGGCGAGCCGTCCGAGACCGGAGATGGCGAGATGGCTGGTGTTCAACAACCGCAGCTTCATCAGTTCGTAAGGCGTCACGTCGTCCACGAACTGCACGCCGACTTTTTCCCACGCGGGACGTCCATCGGCGAAATTGTCTTCAATGATCCACTGGCGAAAGCTTTCGCAGTAGACGGGGCAGGCGTCGGCGATGCCGTAGCGGGCCGCGACATCGTCCAATTCGGCTTGGCTGGTGCGCGGCGTGATGCGGTCGACCATGGTGTTGGGAAAGCGGCCGTGCTCGGCGATCCAATGCGCGAGCGCGGCGTCGCGCGCCGTTGCGAAATCCAGCGCCGCTTGACGCAAAACGTCGCCATTGTGCTGGATGTTGTCACACGAAAGCGCGGTGAAGGCCGGGTCGCCAGCGGCGCGGCGGCGGCGCAAGCCTTCGACGATGAGTCCGATAGCGGTCTGCGGGCTTTGAGGGGCGGCCAGATCGCGCGCGATGCCCTCATGGGCAAGATCGAGCCGCTTCGTCGCCGCGTTCAGGCAATAGCCATTCTCCGTTACCGTGAGGCTCACAATTTTCGCATCATCGATGCGGTGCAGGGCGGTTTCAACGGAGTCCATGACGTGCGCGGACGCGGTGATTGCGCCGATAACGTTCGCGCACGCAATGTCTGCGTCGCGTTCGATCAAGGTATAGAGGTGATCCTGCCGTTGAAGCGCTGCACATAGTGGTTGGTCGAATGAGGTGAGCCCGACGCCGGCGATCGCCCAAGCCGCGGTGTCTTTTTCAACCTGCAGCAAATCGTGCGTGTAGCGCGCCATGTGAGCGCGATGAAAACCGCCAACGCCGAGATGTACGATGCCCGTGCGCAATGTGCTGCGGTCATAATCCGGTTTGTCGATGCTGACGCGATTGAGCGTTGTGGCACTGAGGGCGAATGCGCCTGTCATCGATTAAAACTTTGCAAGAAACGTCGCGTGGGACGCCGCTTTGCGTCTTTGACTGCAGCGCATTCGGCGACTCGGGAATATTGCTTTGCGGTGGACGTACTCAAAGACGTGTCTGCGAGGGGAGCGTCATGGGCATGAGGGCTAACAGCGCCGCAGCATTTCAGCGGTTCGAACTCTTTGCGAGCGTAGACCGCTTTCGCAATGATTGTATGCCGATGCAGCCGGTGGCGAATCAGCTCGGCGCTGAGTGGTCGGCCTTGCGCACGGTGCTCGACGCCAAACAAATCAGCCGGATCAAATGGCTCGAGAAGGATAACGCCCGTCTGGGCCGTCTGCTGACGGAGTTCGCGCCATAGGCGCGTTGGCCGCGGGCTGAAAGAGCGGTGTTCGGCAGAACGGATCATCGCTGAAACATCGATCCTGGGGCTTCGCCCCAACACTCGGCGCGGCTAGCTCCTGACGGAAGACGTGGCGGGCCTGTTGCGCTTGGAAATGCCAGTCAGCACAGCGAGGCTGCGGCGCAGTGGAGAGTCTTCGAGCATGTGGCGGAGCGCGCGGCTTGGGATCAAGGTCGCCGCTTGAAACGCAGCGGCGAACGCCGGTCCGCGTTGGCCCTGATTGGCGCGTTCCTCGGCGGCGGCGGCAAAGTAATAATAGAAGTGTGAGAGTGACCGCGCGTACGCCTTGGTGAATTCGAGGGGTGAGCGCCAGATGCGCCATTCGGGCAGGGCGTGGCGCAGGAAGATCTTGCGTCCAAACCGGATGCGGCTGCGATTGAGGTCATCGTACGACCCCATCGGGCGGCCGCGGAAGAGCAAGCTTGGCACCTCGCAGAACGCAACTTTGCGCGTACGCGCAAGGCGCACCAGCCAGTCCTGGTCCTGTCCGCCGAGCAGCGCCTCGTCGAAGTCGCCAATCGTATCGCGCACGCCGATGCGCGCGACCGTCGCGCCGATTTGGGGAAACCATGCGCCGAGCATGTTGCGCAGCAAATCATCGCCGCCGCCTTGGTGTTGCGCGGGCACCAGGTCGCCGTAGGGCCGAAGGTCGGGATCGGCGTACATCACTTGTCCGATGACGGCGTCGATGTTTTGACGCTGTTCGAGCAGGGCAAGCTGTGGGCGGATGTTCGAGGGCAACCACGCGTCGTCGTCGTCGAGGAAGGCGACGAAGTCGCCTGTCGCCGCACGCAACGCGGCGTTGCGCGCCGCGCCCGCACCGGCATTGGCGGCGGTAAGATAAATGGCGCCGAATGCTTCCGTGACCGCACGGGCGCTGCCCGGCGCGCCGTTGTCGGCTACCAGGATTTCAAACTTGAGGTCCGGCGCTTCGAGCGCGCGAATGCTGGCGAGTGCTTGGCGCAGGAAATCCAGGCGGTCACGGGTAGGCACGACAACGGAGACGGCGCGCGCCGTAACCGGTGCGGCGGCGTGCTGTTCCGTCTCAGCTCCTGGCTCACCTTGTGTGCGCATGCATCCCAGCCCTGCGTCCGTATCGGACTGTGAAGCAACGGCTACGCCAAGCCACCGCTTTCACCCCTGCGCAGCGTCTCAGAGCCGGCAACACTCGCGTTGGGCGGTAGCGTGACGCATTTCGAAACAGCAGATGACACTTTGCGGCGCGCGGCCGGCGCGGCCAAGCAAGGCGGTTAAACGTAAATGGCGCGCCCGAAGAGATTCGAACTCCTGACCCTCAAATTCGTAGTCTGATGCTCTATCCAGCTGAGCTACGGGCGCGAAGGGGCAGGTGCATAGCCGCTGACCGAGGCGGTGGCAAGGCAAACTATGCCCGCGCTCGCGGGACGGAGGCAGGTTCTGCCTTTCTGGCTCCTTTCGGAGCAATGTCGGCCCCGTTCGTATGCCCGTTGTTGCGCGAACCGCGCGTCTGAGTATTTTGCGGCGCAAAGAACGGGCCGCCCGGCCGGGTGCGCCCGCATCGCCTTGGGAGGCAACGTCACACATGCACACAACGCGTCGCCGGGTCGTCACCGCGCTCGGATCAACTGTGCTCATCCCGATCGCGGCGGGGGACGCTTTCGGAGCAACGCAATCGGCGGCTGACCGCGCGTTTTCCTCTCTGGCTCAGCATTGGCTCGATCAATCGATGCGCTTGTCGCCGGTAGGCGCGACGCAAATCGGCGATCACCGTTTCGACGCGCAGCTGGACGACATGAGTGCGGCGGGGCGGAATGCCGGCTTGCGCTTTGCGCATCAAACGCTCGACGCACTGAATCGCATCGACAAAGCGCAACTCTCGCGCGCCAACCAAGTGGATGCCGCGTTGCTTTCGAACGCGCTGCAATCGCAAATCTGGTCGACCGAAGTCGTACAGGATTGGGCTTGGAATCCGCTGAGCTATCAAGGCGTCGCTTCAGGCGCCGTCTATGGGCTGATGGCGCGCGAGTTCGCGCCTCTGCCTGCGCGCCTCGCATCTGCCACGCGGCGCATGGAAGCAATGCCGCGTCTGTTGCAGCAAGCGCGCGAACAGCTTGACCCGGCGCGGGTGCCCGCGCCGCACGCAGCGACTTACGCTCTGCAGAACCCTGGGCTGAAAAGCTCGGTCAGCGATATGGTGGAGCCGCATAAGGATGTGCTCTCCGGCGCGGCGCGCGCGCGTTTGGAAGCCGCAATTGCTTCACACAATGCCGCCGTCGATGCGCACCAGCACTGGATTGAAACCACGCTTGTGCCTGCCGCGAAAGCCGATTTCCGGGCGGGCGCGGCGCGCTTCGACCAGCAATTGAAGTTCACGCTGCAATCCAATCTGACGCGTCAGGAAATCCGTCAGCGGGCCGAAGCCGCGGTCGTGAGCGTACGCGCGCAAATGTATGACGTGTCGAAGCTGGCGCTGGCGGGCAAGGCCGGTGCGCCACCGACGCCGGACAATCCAACGCCGGAACAGCAGCAGGCGGTTATCCGCGCGGCGCTGGATCTCGCCGCCGCCGATCGTCCGCCGCGCGATCAGGTGGTGCAGTTCGCTACCGGCACTGTGGAGGAAGCGCGCCAGTTCGTTGCCTCGAAGGACCTGATCACGCTGCCGTCGGGGCCGGTGCGGGTGATGGAGATTCCGGAATTCGCGCGCGGCTTCGCCGTTGCGTATTGCGACAGTCCAGGTCCGCTCGATAAGAACTTGGCGACCTTCTACTGCGTGCTTCCAATTCCGGGTGACTGGACCGAGCAACAGGTGACGTCATTTCTGCGCGAGTACAACACACGCGCCATCGCCGATGTCGGCGTGCACGAGGCGATGCCTGGTCACTACGTGCAGCTCTATCACTCGAACTCGTATCCGTCAGTCGTACGCGCGATCCTCGGTTCCGGATCGTTTATCGAAGGCTGGGCGGTCTACGCCGAAGGCATGATGGTGGAGCAGGGCTTCCGCGCCAACGATCCGCTCTACAAGCTCTCGCAGCTCAAGGTGTTGCTACGCACGGTCACCAACTCGATCATCGATCAGGCCATCCATTGCGATGGCATGACTCAAGAGCAGATGATGCAGCTGCTGACACAGACTGCGTTCCAAGAGGAGCGTGAGGCCGCGGGCAAATGGCGGCGCGCACAACTTTCGGTCACGCAGCTCTCGACTTATTTCGTCGGCTTCTCGGAGCATTCCGAAGCGCGTGCAGCCGCGCAACATCGCGACGGCGGCAATTTCAATCTGAAGGCCTATCACGATGGCATTCTCGCCTACGGGTCGCCGCCGATGCGCTACGCCCGCGCGCTTTATCTGAACGAGCCGATCGTCTGATGCGGGTTCAAAGCCATCCCCAATACGACGGGCACGAAGCGCTTGTGCCCGTCGGCGACGAGGCTTTGGGTTATGCCGGGTTCATCGCCATTCACTCGACCGCGCTTGGCCCTGCCGCCGGCGGGTGCCGCATTTGGATCGGTTACGGCAGCGTCGACGCCGCGCTCACGGACGCACTGCGCCTGTCGCGCGGCATGACTTATAAGAACGCGATGGCCGACCTGCCGCTCGGCGGCGGAAAAGCCGTGATCTACAAAATGGGGGCAGACCGCGAGGCTTGCCTGCAGCATTTCGGCGGCGAGGTGGAGAAGCTCTGCGGCCGCTACATCACCGCTGAAGATGTGGGCGCCAGCGTCGCCGATATGCGCTCTATCGCCAAACGCACAACCTACGTCGCAGGTTTGCCGAAGGAAGAAGGCCAAGCGGGCGGCGACCCTTCGCCGTGGACCGCGCTCGGCGTCTTCCTCTCCATCAAAGCGCTACTGAACGGATCGGTGCAGGGCCGCACGATTGCTGTGCAGGGCGTGGGGGCGGTCGGTTCGCACCTCTGCAAAATGCTTGCGGATGAAGGGGCGAAACTGGTCATTGCCGACGTGAGTCACAACAACCTCGCGCGCGCCGAACCGCTCGGCGCGGAAGTGGCGCCGGTGGAGCAAATCCATGCGGTCACGGCAGAAGTGTTTGCGCCGTGCGCTTTGGGCGCGGGGCTCAATGCACGCACCATTCCTGAACTCGGCGCCAAGATAGTGTGCGGTGCAGCCAACAATCAGCTGGCGTCGGACGAAGATGGCGCACGCTTGTTGGCGCGGGGCATCACTTATGCGCCGGACTATGTCGTCAACGCCGGCGGCATCATCAATGTGTCGGCGGAATACCTGGGCGAAAGCGTCGAAGCGGTGGAGGCGCGGGTTCGCGCCGTGGGTTCGCGCACGCTGCAGATCGTCGAGCAGGCGAGGCGCGCCGGCGTATCGCCGCACGTCACGGCTGATGAAATCGTTCGCGCGCGACTTGCCGCAGTGAAGAAATCCTGAGGAGCGGCATGAGCCCGTCGAGACCCAACGCGCTTTCCTTGCACGTGCCGATGCCGCGCGCGCGGCCAGGCGAAAAGCCGGACTTTAGCGGCTGGAGTTTTCCTGAGCCGGGTTCAACCCCGCGACCGGATGTCGATGCGGGCGGCGCGGAACTGCGCGACTACGCATACGGTTTGATCCGCGTGCTGGACATGCAAGGCAACGCGCTCGGGCCTTGGACGCCGCAGATTTCCGCGGAGACGCTACGCCGCGGCCTGAAGTACATGATCCTCACGCGCGCATTTGACGAGCGCATGCATCGCGCGCAGCGCCAGGGCAAAACCTCGTTTTATATGCAGTGCCTTGGCGAAGAGGCGATCGCGGTGGCGCAGGCGCTGGCGCTGAGCCCGGACGACATGTGCTTTCCGAGCTATCGCCAACAGGGTCTGCTGATCGCGCGCGACTATCCGCTCGTCGACATGATGAACCAAATCTATTCCAACGCCGCGGACCCGCTGAAGGGCCGTCAGTTGCCGATCATGTATTCGTCGAAGCAGGCGGGCTTCTTCACTATTTCCGGCAACCTCGCGACGCAGGTGCCGCAAGCGGTCGGCTGGGCGATGGCATCCGCCTATTCGGGCGATGTGCGCATCGCTTCGACATGGCTCGGTGAAGGCTCGACCGCAGAAGGTGATTTTCACTCGGCTATGACGTTCGCTTCGGTTTATCGCGCGCCCGTGATCATCAATGTCGTCAACAATCAGTGGGCGATCAGCTCGTTCCAGGGGATTGCCGGCGGCGAGAACACGACTTTTGCCGCGCGCGGCGTGGGTTACGGCATTCCGCCGATGCGTGTCGACGGCAACGATTTCTTGGCGGTGTACGCAGTGACTCAATGGGCGATCGAGCGCGCACGCTTGAACCTGGGACCGACCTTGATCGAGCATTTCAGCTATCGCGGCGGCCCCCATTCCACCAGCGACGATCCGGCGCGCTATCGACCCGCTGATGAGGGCCGCTCCTGGCCGCTAGGTGATCCGATCGAGCGTTTGAAGCAGCATCTCGTCTCGTTGGGCGATTGGAGCGACGAGCAGCACAAAGCGGCCCAAGAGGAAGCTGCCGAGACGGTGCGTGCGGCTGGGCGCGAGGCGGAGAAGGTCGGCACGCTTTCCGACACCGCGCATCCGCGTGAAAGCATGTTTGACGACGTCTACAAGGAACTGCCTTGGCACTTGCAAGCGCAGCGCGCGGAGCAAGACCAATGACGTCGATGACGATGATCCAGGCGCTCAATTCGGCGCTCGACAACATGATGGCGCGTGATCCGAACGTGCTCACCTTTGGTGAGGATGTCGGCTATTTCGGCGGCGTTTTCCGCGTGACCGAGCACCTGCAGGAGAAGTACGGCGCCAAGCGTTGCTTCGATGCGCCGATCAACGAGGGCGGCATCACCGCGGCCGCCATCGGCATGGCTGTCTACGGCTTGCGGCCGGTGGTCGAGATTCAATTCGCCGATTACGTCTATCCTGGTTACGACCAGATCGTCAGCGAAGCGGCGCGCATTCGGTATCGTTCAGCCGGCGACTTCACTGTGCCGATGACCGTGCGTATGCCGTACGGCGGCGGCATCTATGGCGGTCAAACGCACAGCCAAAGTCCTGAAGCGCTGTTCACGCACGTTGCCGGTTTGAAGACCGTTATTCCGTCAACGCCGTATGATGCCAAGGGGCTGCTGATCTCAGCGATCGAAGACGACGATCCAGT
Organism: Terricaulis sp.; assembly: GCA_047601265.1. Classification (GTDB taxonomy): domain Bacteria; phylum Pseudomonadota; class Alphaproteobacteria; order Caulobacterales; family Aquidulcibacteraceae; genus Vitreimonas. The sequence goes on along the minus strand of JASGJR010000001.1, from coordinate 1,184,488 downwards.
GATCTTCCTCGAACCGAAGCGCATTTATAACGGCCCCTTCGATGGCCGCCGCGACCGGCCAGTGACGCCGTGGAATAAGCATGCCGCCAGCGATGTACCCGAGGAGCATTATCGGATCCCGCTGGGCAAAGCGAACATCGTGCGTGAAGGCGCCGACGTCACCATCCTGGCCTACGGCACCATGGTCCACGTCGCGCTGGCCTCAGCGGAGGAGAGCGGTATCGATGCGGAGGTCATCGACCTGCGCACGCTGGTTCCAGTCGACATCGAGGCGATCAAGACCTCCGTCGCCAAGACGGGGCGGTGCGTGATCGTGCACGAAGCCACGCGTACGTCTGGCTACGGCGCGGAACTGTCGGCTCTTGTGCAAGAGCATTGTTTCTTCCATCTCGAAGCGCCGATCGAACGCGTGACGGGCTATGACACGCCCTATCCGCACGCGCTCGAGTGGGAGTATTTTCCGACGCCGCAACGTCTGATCAAGGCGATGCGCCGTGTGATGGAGGCCTGAGTGGGCCAGTTCGTATTTAAGCTGCCGGATGTCGGCGAAGGCACGGCGGAAGCTGAGATCGTCGCGTGGCACGTGCGTCCCGGCGATGTGATCAAGGAAGATGCGCCGCTCGTTGACGTCATGACCGATAAGGCGACGGTTGAGATGACGTCGCCGGTTGCGGGGAAGGTGCTCTCGATTCACGGCGAGCCTGGCGACATGGCGCCGGTGGGTGGCGCCATCGCGGTGTTCGAGGTGGAAGCTGAGGGCGATGCACCGGCAAACGCGACGCCGCCGAAACCGGTTGCCGCGCCGCCTACGCCGCCGGCTGCGCCTAAAGCGCAAGCCGCGCCGCCAAAGGTCGTGGTGCCGCCTGCGGCTGAGCCGCCTCAAGCCAAGCCGCGCATCAAGGCGCAATCCGGCGCGGTGTGGAGTGAGGCCGAGACCCAGGCCGCCATGGGCACGAAGCCCTCGCAAGCGGTGGCGAAGCCTACGCCGCGCGACGCCGCTGTGCGCGAGTGGGCGCATGCCAATGCATCGCCCGCGGTGCGCGCACGCGCGCAGAAGCTCGGCGTCGATCTTGGCTCAATTCGCGGCACTGGGCCGGACGGCCGCGTCACGCATGAAGACTTGGACGCCGTGCTCGTGCCGGCAACCGGATCGTTCCGCGGCGGCTCGGCGCTCGCGGAGAAGAATGGCATCGAACCGGTGAAGGTGATCGGTCTGCGCCGCAAGATCGCGGAGAAGATGCAGGACGCCAAACGCCGCATTCCGCATTTCGCCTACGTCGAAGAGGCGGACCTCACAGAGCTCGAAGAGCTGCGCGCGCATCTCAATACGACCAAGCGCAACGATCAACCGAAGCTGACGCTGTTGCCGTTCTTGATGCGCGCGCTCGTGCTCGCGCTACCGGATTTCCCGCAAATCAACGCGCGCTTCGATGATGACTCAGGCGTGGTCTACCGTCATGAGAACGTCGACATCGGTATCGCGACACAAACCGACAACGGTCTGATCGTGCCGGTCGTGCGTCACGCGGAAGCCCGCGATGTCTGGGATAGCGCCACCGAAGTTTCGCGTCTTGCCGCCGCAGTGCGGGCCAACACCGCAACCAAGGAAGAGCTGTCCGGGTCAACCATCACCATCACGTCTCTGGGTGCGCTCGGCGGCATCGTCACGACACCGGTCATCAATCATCCAGAGGTGGCGATCATTGGCGTCAACAAGTTGGTTGAGCGTCCGGTGGTGAAGAACGGCGCGATCGTCGTGCGCAAGATGATGAACCTCAGCTCATCGTTCGATCACCGTGTGGTCGATGGCTACGATGCGGCGGCTTTCATCCAACGCGTGAAGGGGATGCTGGAGCATCCCGCGTCGCTGTTTATCGATCGCTGATCAGTAGGGCCGCGGCGCTTACTTGGTCTTGCTTTTGTCCGCCGTCGAGAAGCTCTCGGTGGGACGTGGCGGCGTGCCGGAGTTGCTCCAACCGTCTTCGGACCAGCGCCATTCAGCGCTGGCGGAATCGGGAGACGTGTCCGGAACCGCCGTCGCCGCGCGGCGAACGACCTTCCGTGCCATTTCAATCTCCGGTTTCCCCATCCCCATGACATGAGATTACCGAAGTAACGGGGAGTTGATATAAGCCGAACGGCATACCGTAATCGACCTTACGGGAACTCGGTTTCGTCTTGCGTTTCAGGTATTTCGTCGCTCGTTCCCAGCGTTTCGTCGTGGGTTTGTGACAGCGGTGTGAATCTTCGGAAGTCGTCCCGATGGCGCTAGCGCCTGCGCCGTAGAGTATTCGCCTAGAGTTCCTTCCTAATTCGGCTCGATCACTTGAGACAAGCGGCGGACTGCAGGCGGCGAACGCCGATTGCATTTGAAGCAAAACCCATCGACGGTTATGTAACGGATGTTTCACCACACATAACCTGGGGGAAGAACGGGGACATGGCGGCCGGCGCCTCTGAGCAATGGGTCAAGCGGCCGCGCTCCGAGTCAGCGCGACCAAACCCCAGCCGTTCGCCATGATTGTCACGCAACGCACGCTCCGCGAGCATTTGCGCGCCGCGTCCGAGGCTGCTGCACGTGCCGAAGCGGCGTTGCCGGCGATGCCGAATATCTACGCGCAGCGTGGGATCACAGAAGCGCAGTTCGCGCAGGTGAAGCACAACTTGTTGCAGAACGCGCGAAGAAACTTGGCTGCTGCGTCGGAAGCCGCACTGCGCAGTTTTGAAGGCGCCGGACTGCCCGGATTGCCGCGCGCATCGACTGACGAAGCCGCGTTGCAGGAGGGACAAACCGCGCTGGCATCGGCTTGGAGCAATCTCGCAGAGCTGGCGACGCTACGCGCAGACAAAGACGCCAGCGTCGATGCGTATCGGAAGGCAGTCGAACTCGCGCCTGACAACATGACCGCGCACACGCAGCTTGCGGACATGTTGGAGAGCCGTCACGAACTCGACCAAGCCAAGGTTCACGCCGAACGTGTGTTGCGCGGCAATCCGAAGAATTTCGTGGCTGCGATGGCGCTGGCGCGGGTGCTGCTGCGGCAAGAGAAATTTGCCGAAGCTGAGCGCGTAGCGACCATTGCCTCCAATGCGCCACAGGCAGATGTCGATGATCGCGCACTGGCTTGGACGCTCGTGGGAGAGGCGCGCGACCGCCGCGGCAATGCCGCCGACGCCTTTAAGGCTTTCACGCAAGCCAATCAGTTGATGCGGCAGCGTTACGCCAGCATGCAACAGATGAATCACCCGGCGCACCCAACAAATGTGCGGCGGCTGACGCAATTCGTGTTGGACGCTCACGTTCAAGACCGAACGGCGGCCTTCGCGACGCCTGCACCTGCATTTTTGATCGGGTTTCCACGCTCCGGCACGACCCTGGTGGAGCAGGTGCTGGCGTCGCACCCGGGCGTGTTCTGTCTCGGTGAAACCGATCATCTTTTTTCCGCGCTTTCGACCGTTCTGAGGGGCGGCGACTTGTTGCAGCGCGTCTCTGCGCTCACGCATTCCGAAATTGAGACGGTCCGCGCGGCGCATCGGCGTTTGGTGGTGGCAGATCATCCCCAAGCTGGCGGGCGGCTAATCGTCGACAAGCACCCGCTGCACATCGTGCTGCTACCGGTGATCAATAGAGTATTTCCCGACGCCAAAATCATTTTCACGCAACGCGATCCGCGCGACGTCGTGCTCTCCTGTTATCAGCAATGCTTCGGAATGAACGTCGCGACGGCGCAGTTTTTGGAATTGGAGCGCACCGCCGTTTACTACGACGTGGTGATGGAGATGATGCTCACCGCGAAGGGTAAGTTGCCGCTAGACTTGCTTGAGGTGGAATACGGCGCCTTGATCGCCGACCTTGAGCGCGAGGCGCGGCGTATGGCGGAATTTCTGAATTTGCCCTTCGCTCCCGCCATGCTGCGCTACGATCAAACTGCACGGCAGCGCGCGATTTCCTCGGCAAGTGCGCGGCAGGTGATCAATCCGATCTACAATCGGTCTCTCGCGCGCTGGAAGCGTTATGCGCGGGAACTGAAACCGGTCATGCCGCTGCTCGAGGAGTGGGCGCGGCGGCTGGGCTATGAGGCATAAGGTACGCGCCAGCGTTATCCTACTTCGGCTTCGAACTGCGCCAGGCGCGCTGCGATGGCGCGGGCTTCGGTAAGGTCGCGGCCTGTTACGCTATCGAGGACTGAGCGGCCAACGTTCGAGTTGGCGAGCCAAGGTCCGAGGCGATGGGCAATCAGCAGCAGAACTGGGATGAACAACAGGCCGACGGCGATGTTGATGCCGACAAAGCTCTGAACCGAGGTCGACGCAGCCAGCAGGTCCACGCGCAGGAGCGCCCAGAACAGCACCAACACGAACGGCGTCCACCACAAAATCTGGCCGGTCAAAAAGGCCCACTGAAACGCGCGCGCGCGTTCGGCGCGCAATGTCGCGAGACGTTTCTGGATGTCGAGAACCGGCGCGCTGAAATCGACTTGAGCGAGGCGTGCGCGTTCGGCAAATGTCAGCGCGCCCATCGCGACTGTCCAAATATCGAGGCAAAGCGCGGGTACGAACACGGTCCAGCGTCCCCAGCTGCTTGCCAAAGTCGCGCCGAAGAAGATCACGAAGCCGACATAGACGATCAGCTCCAGCACATTCATCGCGCCGTGACGGCGCAGTTTGCGCAATTCACGCTCGATCGTGATGCCGCGCAGCATCGCTGTCTGTGCCTGCAGCGTGCGCTGCAGTTGCGCGTCACGTTTGTCCCATTCGGCTTTGAGATCTTCGAGGTCCATGATGCTACTCCTGCGCGAGCTGACTTTGCAGCTTGGCTTTGATGCGATTGAGGCGGGTGCCGACGTTGCTGGCGCTCGTGCCGATCAGGTTGGCGATGTCGCCATAATCGAAGCCTTCGAGGTAGAAGAACATCAGCGCGCGACTCATTTCATCGAGACCGTCGATAAGGGTGCGCAGCCGGCGCGATTGTTCGGAGTCGGTGTCGAAGGTTTGGTCAGCAATGTCGAAAGCGAAGTCGAGCGGCAGCGCGTTGCGGATGCGGCGGCCTTCGCGGCGGCGATAGGAAATCGCCACGTTCATTGCTACGCGATAAGTCCAAGTCGTGGGCGAGGCGCGGCCGTCGAAAGTCTCGAATGCGCGCCAAAGCTGGATCGCCATCTCCTGCACCAAGTCGCGACGCTCTTCCGGATCGCGGCAATAGATGTAGGCGACCTTATAAAGCGTGGGCTGCTGGCTCTGGAGGAAGGCCAGGAACCGCTGCTGGTCGCCGGCGTCCGGCATGGCGTTGGCCTCTTTGGGGATGGCGCGGGCGGTCATCTGAAGTGTTAGTCGCCACGCCGCCGGAAAACATCACACCCGCAAAAATTCCTTTTGCGTTCAAGGCGGGCGTAGGCTCGTGACCGGCGTCATCTTCCCGCCGTGCGTGAGACCCCTTAATAGGGGCGCGGGACGACAGAGCAGGACTACGCCGCCCGAACGGGCGGCCGAACGCGGTGAGGGGCCAGCAGAATGGCGGACGTCTTCATTTCCTATGCGAGCCAGGATCGGGAGCGCGTGAAGCCGCTCGCAGAAGCGCTTGCGTCGCATGGCTTCAACGTCTGGTGGGACCGCGAGCTGGCGGCGGGTCAGGACTATGCGCAGATCATCGAGCGCGAGCTTAAGGGCGCGAAGGCGGTCATCGTCGTGTGGTCGAATGCGTCGGCGGCCTCGACTTATGTGCGCGACGAAGCGGGCCGCGCCCGCGACGAAGGCCGTCTGGTGCCGGTGATGTTGGACCCGATCGCCATCCCACTTGGGTTTGGTGCGTTTCAAGCTGAAGACTTCACGCGCTGGAACGGCAATGCGCGCGCCCCGCAAGTTGGTCTTTTGGAAGAAGTGCTGCGCGCCAAGCTTGAGGGCCGCGAGATCGACGGCAAGAAGATCGCCGACAAGCGCCGCAAGGTTGCGAGCCGCGTGCGGCTGGTTTCGCTGCTGACGGTGGTTGCGCTGATTGTGGCCATCGCCGTCGGGGGCAAATACTTCCTGCAACCACAGCAACACCACGCGACGCAGCAAGATTTGCAGGCGCAGCTGCTGCAATTGTTGGCCGAGGGCAAGCTGACGCCGGAGCAAGCGGCGCAATTGGCGCAGAGCATGGGGCTGGAGCAAGGCGCGTTGGGCGCCGCCTCATCGCAAGTCGCATCGAACGACGGCACACCGGCGGCAGCGCCTGGCGTGGCGCCTTCGGATAGCGCAACCTTGCAGCCTGCCAGCGAGCAACAATTCAGCGCGGACGCGCGCACGGCTTACAATAGCGCCATCACCGCATTGCTGACGCATCCCGACGCGAGCGTGCGCCAAGCCGCACTCAGCCTGTCGAACGAACAGCAACGGCCAGCTGCGATCCAAACTCTCACGGCGTATGCGCAGGCCCATCCGGATGATGCGCAATCGGCCAATATGTTGCTCGCCGCAGCGGCGGTGGGCGAAGCCAACAACACGCCAAACATCGAGCCGACTTTGGAGGCCGCCGCTACTGCCGCGCCAAACAACCCGGCTTCCTGGCGCATGCTCTCGCGCTGGTATCACCGCTCGGCGCGTCCGCAGGAGGCGCAAGCCGCAGCTGACGTGAGCCAAGCTGTCGAAGCGCAAGCGCAGGGCAATTCCGCCGCTGCTGAAACGCAGCTGCAGCAAGCGCTGCCGAACCTGGGTTCCGCCGAGTTACGCGCGCCCGTCGCGTCGCAGCTCGGACACATTGCCGAACGCCGTGGCGACTTCAGCGCGGCCAGCGCGCGCTTCGCACAGGCCTACTCGTTGCGTGAGCAGACGGCGCAGGCAGCGCCGAGCGCGGCGGCGACGCAAAGCGTTCAGGCCGATGCGCAAAGCTTGGTGCTGGCGCTCAATCGCAGTGGGCGGACGCAGGAGGCCTGCCAGCGCTTGCAAGAGGCACAACAGAACCACGATGTGGCCGCGCCCGATCAGGCGACGCTGGATCAGTGCCAGCGCATGCGCGTGCAGCTACGCCCGAACGTGCAGTTGTCGCCGGCCATTCGCCGCAACGCCGTCGTCGCGCCGTCGACGCCCGCTTCGCCGTCGCCGTAGCGGTCGGCCCGTCTCGAAAGCGATGGGCTTGGTCGCGATTGCGCTTGCAAGCGCGGCTCGAAGGCGGCTCATGGGCGGCGGCGAGATTTGAGTCCGGGGAGGGACGCAATGAAACGTTTGTGGGCTGTCGCTGCGTTGGCGTTTGTAGCAGCGCTTTTACCGTCAGCCCGCGCCCAGACGCCTGCTGCGCAATTGGCGCAGGCGCCGGCCAATGCCGAGACCTGGAACATTGTCTCCACGGCGGGGCAGCACGGCACCTCCAAACGCTGGGTCGCTGCTGACGGCACGCATTGGTCGCGTGAGAGCATCTTGCTGCGCGGCTTCGTCACCGAGATCGATCAGCAACAGAAGTTCGCTGCCGACGGCACGCTGCAGAGCTTGGTCATCCGCGGCGTGACGCCGAACGGAGATGCAGCCGAGATGTTCTCTGCCGCCAACGGGCAGTACAGCTATCAGTCGCCTGTGGATCATGGCGACGCGGTCTACCCCGCGCATGCCTATTATTCTTCCGTGGGCGGGGCCTTCGACGGCGCGATCGCGTTTGTCGATGCGTTACGCGCGGCGCCCAATCATTCATTGCAACTGCTGCCGTCCGGCCAGGCGTCGCTGGAACAACTGACGACCAAGGAAGTCAGCAATGGCCACGAGACGAAAACGTTGACCTGTTACATCGTCGTCGGCACCGGCCTTTCGCCGTTTCCGGTCTGGTACGATGGCGACCACTTCTTCGCCTTCGCCGGATTTCTTTCGTGGGTGAAGCCGGGTTGGGAAAGCGTCGTGCCCGCGCTCTCCGAAACGCAAAGCACGGCCATGTCTGAGCGCGCCTCGGTGCTGGTGAACCAGATCGGTCCGCATTTGACGCATCCAGTGCTGTTTCAAGATGTGAAGCTGTTTGATTCCATCAATCGCCGCTTCGTCGATCATCAAAGTGTGCTGGTGAACAACGGTGTTATCACCGCGGTCGGCGCCGCGCGCTCAGTGCATACGCCGGCCGATGCGCAGATCATCGCTGGCAACGGCCAAACATTGCTGCCGGGGCTTTGGGATAGCCACCAGCACTATGGTGGCGACGAGTCCGGGCCGCTCTTGCTGGCGCAGGGGATCACTTCGATCCGCGACCCGGGCAACATTCCATCGGAATCGACAGCGCGCCGTCACCGCATCGAAAACGGTCAGCTGCTGGGCCCGCGTATCGTGCCTTCGCTGCTGATCGATGGCGCAGGCCCTAACACTGCACAGATGGCGACAGTGGCGCACAACGTCCAAGAAGCGGTAGCCGCGGTCGATCGCGCCCACGAGGATGGTTATTTCGGCATCAAAATCTACGGTTCGGTCGATCCGTCTTGGGTCGCGCCGATGGCGGCCGAAGCGCACAAATTGCACATGCATGTGCACGGACACATCCCCGCCGGCATGCGTCCGCTCGACGCCATTCGCGCCGGCTATGACGAGATCACGCACATCAATTTCGTGATGATGCAGGCCATGCCTGACGACGTCGTGGCGCATTCAAACGGCATCGCCCGTCACATGGGCATGGCGCAGTACGCGCCAGACGTAGACCTGCGCGGTCCGCAGATGACGGCGATCCTGAACGAGATGCAGCAGAAGCACATCGCCGTCGACCCGACGCTCGTCACGTTCGAGCAGGAATATGTGCCGGACTCGGGTGATGTATCGGCGGCCTACGCCGCATTCCTCGGTACTATGCCGCCGCAAGTTGAACGCGGCTTCCGCTCAGGCGGATTGCCGCCGACCGCCGAAGTGACCCGCGCCCGTATGCGCGCTGCCCAAGCGGCCCTGTCGAATCTCGTCGGCGAACTGCACCGCCGCCACATCACCATCGTTGCTGGCACGGATGGCTCGGGATTGGAATTGGTGCGCGAGCTTGAACTCTATGTGCACGCTGGCTTCACGCCGGCGGACGCGATTGCCTCGGCAACCATCGTGCCGTCGCAATTGTTCGGCGTGGGCGATCAGGCGGGCTCCATCACCGTCGGCAAGAAGGCGGAACTCTTCCTGGTCAATGGTGATCCAAGCGCCAATGTCGGCGATCTGCGGCTTGTCACTACGGTGATGCGCGACAACCGCTTGATGCAGGCAGACGCGCTGCGCCACGCCATCGGCATCTCCGGCCCGCCGCACCGCGTGGTGCAATAGTTCACAACGCGCGAAGGAACAGAACTTTCGCTGCGCCATAGTCACGGACGTCGAGCTCTTCGTAGCCCGACGTCCGTGGTGTTTCGCTGGCGCCGCATTCGTACACAATGAGCGCGCCGGCGTTGATCCACGCGCCGTCCTTCAGTTTGGCGAGCGCCGCTTCGCCTAGGCCCTTGGCATAAGGTGGGTCGAGAAACACAAGGTCGAACGGATCGCTCAGACCGGCGGGCTTAACGCCGAGATCGGTCGCGTCGCGGCGATGAATGCGAGTTACGCCGAACAATCCGAATGCTTCGACGTTATCACGTATCGCGCCGCGCGCCGCTGCATCGGTCTCGACGAACAACGCAAACGCGCCGCCGCGAGAGATCGCTTCAAAGCCGAGCGCACCCGATCCCGCGAACAAGTCCAACACGCGTTTGCCATCGAGGCCTTCGCTCCATGGTGCATGTGCGAGAATGTTGAACAACGCTTCGCGCGCGCGGTCGCTCGTCGGGCGCGTGCCTTGGCCGGACGGTGTAACGATCGCGCGCCCTTTGAATTGTCCGCCGACAATACGCATCTAGGTCCTGTTCTGCTTGACCTGTGGAAACAGGTCAGCACACATGAAGCATCCGAGGCAGCAAGGGAGAGCCGCCACCGTGGACGTCAGCATGTCAGAGTTGGTGGCGCTTTTCCAAGTCATCCTGATCGATCTAGCTCTAGCCGGGGACAATGCCATCGCCGTTGGTCTTGCCGCGTCGGCTTTGCCGCGTGAGCAGCAGAAACGTGCGGTGTTCTGGGGCGTCGCGCTCGCGCTGATCCTGCGCATCGCGTTCTCGCTTTTGGCCGTGGTCGGTTTTCACAACATTCCGGGCCTGATGTTGATCGGCGGCTTGCTGCTGTTCTGGGTCGCGTGGCGCATGTGGCAGGACGTGAAGGCGCATCACGCGCCGGGCGCGGCGGAAGCAGAGGCGCACGTCAGGCCGGCAAAGACCTTTGGCGCGGCGCTACTGACCATCATTGCCGCAGATGTCTCCATGTCGCTCGACAATGTGCTCGCCGTTGCGGGCGTCGCTCTGCAGCATCCTTTCATCATGGCGTTTGGCTTGGTGTTGTCGGTGCTGCTGATGGGCGTCGCCGCGACTTTCATTGCGCGCATCATCAACAAATTTCCTTGGATCGCCTTCGTCGGCATTGTCATCATCTTGTTCGCCGCAGTGCGAATGATTTGGCACGATGCGCATTGCTTGAGCCATGAAGCCGTTCCGGCAATCCCGGTCTGGCTCGGCGGCAGTGATGTCAGTCAGTGCACGCCGCTGCCGGATTGGCTCAACCAGACATAACCTGCTGCAGCTGCCGGCGCGGCACTTCTTCGACCGCGCCGGGTTCCAATGCGCCGAGTTGGAAGGGGCCGTAGGAAACGCGGATCAGCCGGTTCACTTTGAGGCCCAAGGCTTCGAGCACGCGGCGAACTTCGCGGTTCTTGCCTTCTCGGATCGCTACATTGATCCAAGAATTGGCGCCTTGCCCGCGTTCCAGTTCCGCTTCGATGCTGCCATAGCGGACGCCGTCGATCTCGATGCCATCCTTGAGGATATCTAGCTCTGCCTGTTGCACGCGGCCAAAGGCGCGCGCGCGATAGCAGCGCACCCAGCCGTTGGAGGGAAGCTCCAGCCGCCGCGCCAATGCGCCGTCATTGGTGAGCAATAGTAGTCCCTCGGAGTTGAGGTCGAGCCGTCCGACCGACACCACGCGCGGCAAACCGGGCGGCAGGTTTTCAAAGACGGTGGGTCTGCCGCCGGGATCACGGTGCGTGGTCACCAGCCCTGTCGGTTTGTGGTAGCGCCACAGCCGCGTTGGCTCGGCAGCGCCGATCTGGCGGCCATCAACCAGCACGCGGTCCTTGCTGGTGACCTTGACCGCCGGCGTATCCAGGGTCTTGCCATTGAGCTTCACGCGGCCTTCAGCGATCAGCTTTTCAGCGTCGCGGCGTGAGCAGATCCCGGCGCGCGCCAGAAACTTGGCGATGCGCTCACCATCTACGCTAGAGAGGAGTTCAGAAGGTTTGGCCATGTTCGCAGTGATTTACCGGTGGCGGATCATACCTGGACGCGAGGAGCAATTCGAGGCGGGGTGGAGCGCTGGCACTGCGCGCATTGCCGCGGAATTCGGCGGCTTGGGGTCTCGGCTGCACTATGCGGGCGATCAAGTCTACATCGCCTACGCGCAATGGCCGGACGAAGCCACTTGGAAGAAAGCGCTGGAAACGCGAATGCGCCATAGCGACGAAGACGCTCGTCAAAAATACCTGGACGCTATCGAACCCGGCACGTTCGAGACGCTGTTTGCCATGCCCGTCGTGTCGGACATGCTGCAGCATCAGCCGGCATGAGCGACGCCACGCACATGGCGCGCGCGCTGGAGTTGGCGCGTGCTGCAGCCGCCGCAGGCGAAGCGCCGGTCGGTTGTGTCATCGTCGATGAGGCGGGCCAGATTATCGCCGAAGGCGCCAACACGCCGATCGCGGCACATGATCCAACCGCGCATGCCGAAATCGTTGCACTGCGGCGCGCGGCGTCGGCCCTGCAGAACTATCGGCTGAAACCCAACCTCACCCTCTATGTCACGCTGGAACCCTGCGCCATGTGCGCCGGCGCCATTAGCCACGGCCGCATTTCCCGGCTGGTGTACGGCGCCAGTGACGCCAAGGGCGGGGCCGTGGAGCACGGCGCGCACGTATTCGAACAGCCGACAACGCATTGGAAACCGGCGGTGAGCAGCGGCGTCATGGCCGACGAGAGCGCCACTTTGCTCCGCGACTTCTTCAAGGCTCGCCGCTAAGGTCCGATGATGTCTCTTGAACTCAAAACCACCTATTTTGAAGATCTCGCCGTCGGCATGCGCGAGAGTTACACGCGTACGGTGACGGATGCGGATGTCCGCGGCTTCGCTGAAGTCAGCGGCGATCACAATCCGATCCATCTCGATGAGGCGTATGCCGCCACGACGCCGTTCAAGTCGCGCATTGCACACGGCATCTACACAGCAAGCTTGATCTCGGCCGTCATCGCCTCGCGCTTGCCTGGCCCGGGCGCGATCTACATGTCGCAAACGCTGCAGTTTCTGGCGCCGGTGCGCATTGGCGACAAAATCGATGCGACTGTCGAAGTGATAGAACTGCTCGACAAAAGGCGCGTGAAGCTCAAGTGCCAATGCAAAGTCGGCGAGACGGTGGTGCTCGAGGGCGAGGCGATGGTGAAGGCGACAGCGAAACCCGCGGCCTAGTTCAGACGCCCTTCAAAAGATCGCGCGCGGCCGCGGCGTCCTCGGCGATTTGGCGCACCAAAGCGTCCGCCGTTTCGAACTTGGCTTCGTCCCGGAGGAACGCGATCATTTCGACTTCGATGGTCTGGCCGTAAATGTCGGCATCGAAATCGAAGAGGTGCGCTTCCAAGAGGGGTTCAGGCAGGGCGCCGACGGTTGGGTTTACGCCGATGCTGGCGACACCTTGATAGGCCGCATCACCAACGCGTGCTTGCACCGCGTAGATGCCCAGACGCGGGCGCACATAGTCGCCGAGGCCCACATTGGCGGTGCGATAGCCGAACTCCCGGCCACGCTGAAATCCCTTGCGGACCTCGCCTTCGATCGCCCATGGCCGGCCTAATTCGCCATTGGCTTTGCTGAGATCGCCGGCGGCAATTGCTTTGCGAATGGCGGACGAGCCATACTTCTCAGCGCCGCCAACCGGGGCAATCGCGGTCACGCCGAAGCCGAACTCTTCGCCGAGGCGGGTCAATGTCTCGACGTTGCCGCTGCGCCCGCGGCCAAAGCAGAAGTCCGCACCGACGCTCACGTGCTTGGCGCCGAGCCGGCCAGCGATGATTTGTGCGACGAACTCGCGGTCGCTCAGCTGCGACAGCGCGCGATCGAAGCCGATGACATATTGCAGTTGCACGCCGGCGGCTTTCAGGGCGCGCGCGCGTTGGCCGTTCGTCTGCAATTGGAACGGCGGCGCATCCGGCAGTAGCACGCGGCGTGGGTGAGGGCTGAAGACCGCCGCGCCAAGCGCCCATCCGTTCGCTTTAGCGGCATCCTCCGCCGCGGCGATCACTGCGAGGTGACCGAGATGTACGCCATCAAAATTGCCGAGCGCGATCGACGCGTTTTTCGCGCCGTTGGGAATTTGCTCGCTGGGCTCAAATCGCTGCATTCGTTTACAACACCTTACTGCAACCAAGCTCGCGCGCGTCGTTTCTTGCCAAAGCGTTGCGCAAAGCCGAACATTTCGACCGCGCGTTCACCCATGCTTAAGCGCTGTTTTACCGAAAATTCTCAGCTCTTTGCTATCTGTATCTCTGACAAGAAGGCGCGATAAACGCCGGAAACGTCTCGCTACGAGGCCGTCGCACCCCGGCTGAGTAGCGAGACGTCCCCGGACCAAAAGGCGCCCCCGAACTCGGTTACGGGTATGCGAGGCGCAGATGGCAATATCGACGACAATGCCGATCCTGATCGTGGACGATTACAACACCATGATCCGCATCCTGCGCAATCTGCTCCGGCAATTGGGTTTTTCCAACATCGACGAAGCCAGCGATGGCCGCACCGCGCTCACCAAGATGCGGGCAAAGGACTACGCGCTCGTCATCTCCGATTCCAGCATGGCGCCGATGAGCGGCCTTGAATTGCTGCAACGCGTGCGCGCCGATGAACGCATGTCGGCGACGCCGTTTGTGATGGTCTCCAACGATGGCGGCGATGAAGCCAACGCGGCAACGCGCGCGGGCGCTTCGAGCTATATCGTCAAACCGTTCAACGCGCAGGCGCTGAAGACGAAGCTGGTCACGGTGCTCGGCGCGTTCTAAGCACGTCGCGCTCAGACAGCTGTCTGACCACCATCGATAACAATTGTCTGTCCGGTCGTGAACGCGCCTGCCGGCGCCGCGAGATAGACCGCCATGCCCGCGATTTCGTCGGGGTCGCCGATGCGCTTGAGTGGTGCGCGGTCGGTGGAGGCTTTCAGAATATCCGGGTTCTCCCACAACGCGCGTGCGAAGTCGGTCTTGATGAGGCCGGGCGCGATAGTGTTCACGCGCACGTTGTCGGAGCCATACTCAGCCGCGAGATTGCGCGCCATCTGCATATCGGCAGACTTGGAGATGCAATAGGCGCCGATCACCGTCGACGCGCGCAGGCCGCCAATCGACGAAACGATGGTCACCGAACCATCGCGCCGCTTGCGCATTTCCGGCGCGACCATGCTGATGAGCCAATGATTGGAAACGATGTTGTTCTGAAAAATCTTCATGAACTGATCGTCGCTGATGCCTTCAGATGGGCCGAAATAGGGGTTCGAAGCGGCGTTACAGACGAGCGCGTCAATCTTCCCAAACGCCTTACGCGTTTCGTCGACCAGATGCTGCAGGGCCTCCTTCACGGCGATGTTGGCGGGAATGGAAATCGCGGCTTTGCGCCCGACCAGTTCGTTGATCTCCTTGACCGCTGCTTCGCAAGCGTCCGCCTTGCGTGACGACACCACGACATTGGCCCCATGTTCCGCCATGCGGTGCGCGATGGCTTTGCCGATGCCGCGGGACGAGCCGGTTACAATTGCGGTTTTGCCGGTGAGGTCGAACAGATTGGCCATCGCGCGGGCTCCTGCTAGGTGAAGGCGGCACTCTAGGCGCTGGCGCGGGCGGGTCTAGGCTGACGTTGAGGAGAGGCGATGCGTTGGAGAGTTTTGGCCGTTTGCGTGCTTGCCTTGGCCGCGTGCAGCAAACCGGCGGACCCGTTGGCGCGGGCGCGCACGGATTGCGCTGAGGCCGATCTGACCCCAGTCATGCAGGCCGCCGCATGCAGCAAGCTTATCGAGACCGGCCAGCTCGCCGACGAAGACCATGCCGTCGCGCTCGCACATCGCGGCGAGGCACAAGCCCGCGGCGGCGAGACCACAGCAGCACTTCGCGATTTTACTGCCGCGCTTGGCTTGGACGCCGACAATATGGCCGCCGTGCGCGGACGCGCCGACATTCTCATCAAAAGCGGGCAGCTCGATGCCGCCGAACCTTTGGTCGAACGCTTGGTCGCCAGCGGTCAGTTCACAGCGGAGGCGCATTTCATGCAGGGCAAGATCGCTGCTTTGCGCAGCAACTTCCCTGCCGCCATCGCCGCCTATGACGCGGCTATTGCCGACAATGCACGTTATGTCGAAGCCTTCACCGAGCGCGCGGATGTAAAGAAGGCGCAGGGCGACAAGGATGGCGCCGGCGCCGATCTGGACTCCGCAATCAACATTGATCCGCATTTCGCCGCCGCGCGCGCCGACCGGTGCTGGCTGCGCTTGCAGCGCCAGTCGACCGCTGGCGAACAGCGCGACGATACGGGCGCGCGCGAAGACGCAAATGCCGCGGTTGCCGCCGATCCGCACAGCTTTGAGGGACAGCTCTGCTTAGGCTTGCTGCAAGCGCGCGCCGGCGATTGGAGCAATGCTCGCGCCTCGTTCGATGTGGCGGTGAATCTGCAGCCGGGCAACGCGATGGCGCTCTTCGGGCGCGGTGTTGCGCGCAAGCGTGCCGGTGATGGCGCGGGTCAGCAGGACATGAACCAGGCGCGCGATTTCGATCACGCGATTGACGGCAAGTTCATCGATCTCGGCGTGGCGACCTACTAATCCTGCCACCACGGATAGCCTTTGGGCATGTCGGTGCTGGTCTTCAGCGGAAAGGCCGGTTTGCGTTTTTCCAGGAACGCAGAGACGCCCTCGGCCACATCGGGACCCGCGCCCAGCTGCATGGCCCACGCGCCGTCGACTTTGAGCAGTTCGTCAGGCGACTCTTGCGCGCCGAAACGCCAGAGCATTTGCCGCGTCATCGCCACTGAGACTGGCGCCGTGTTGTCAGCGATCTCGGCCGCTATCGCCTTTGCCCGCGCCAGCAGCTGATCGGGCGCTACCACTTCGCTGACGAGGCCGCCGCGGAGTGCTTCCTCAGCGTCGAAGATGCGTCCCGTGATGCACCAGCGCAGCGCTTGGCTCATGCCGACGAGGCGGGGCAGGAACCAGGCGCTGCCTGCCTCCGGCACCAATCCGCGCCGTGAGAAGATGAAGCCGAATTTGGCGGCGCTCGATGCGATCTTGATGTCCATCGGCAACGCCAATGTCATGCCGACGCCGACCGCGGCGCCGTTGAACGCGGCGATCGAGGGCTTGCGGCAATTGAAGATCGCCCCGACGAACCCGCCGCGTCGGCGTACGTCGCCGCCCGGTTTAGTCGTGCCGAACGCTTTGGTGTCGCCGCTCGATGCGTCGAACGACGACGCGCCTGCGGAGATGTCGGCGCCGGCGCAGAAGCCGCGCCCCGCGCCGGTGACGATGATGGCGCGCACGCAGTCGTCGCCGTCGGCGCGCCAGAACGCGTCCGCAAGCTCGTCACCCATCACCGAGGTGTAGGCGTTGAGCTTGTCGGGACGATTGAGTGTGACGGTGACGACCGGGCCGTCCTGTTCGTAGAGAATTTCGGAATAGGCCATGGGCGTTCCTCTCTCGTTTGCGAGAGTGAGCACCGCGTATCGGCGCTTGTAAACGCTCTCGTCGCGTTACCTCAGCGCCCGCATCGCATAGCGCGCCACCGCGCCGTCAGCCGCCAGCACTGCGTCGACCTTGCTCTGATCGAGCGCGCCGCCGGCTAGCAGGTTCTCACCGTGCGTGCCTGAACCGATGAACAGGCAGTCGATGCCTTGTGCGTTTGCGCCTTTGACGTCGGTGCCGACGCCGTCGCCGATGGCCAGCACGCGCGCGCGGTCGATGCCGTGCCGCATCAGTGTTTCTGCTTCACTGAAAGCAAGGTCGTAGATCGGCGCATAGGGCTTGCCGGCCATGATCACGTTACCGCCAACTGCCGCGTAGTCGCGGGCGACAGCGCCCGCGCACCAGATCATGCGGTCGCCGAATTGGACGATGATGTCGGGGTTGGCGCAGAGCATATCGAGATTGCGTGCACGCGCTTCGCGCACGATATCGGCGTACATTTCCGGCGTATCGTTGTCGTCGTTGAGGCCGGAGATGGCGACAAAGGCGGCGGCTGCGAGCGGCGCGGTGTCGAGGTTGAGACCTTCCCACAATGCGTGGTCGTAGTCCGGACCGATTTTGTACATGGGTCCTGGCGCGCGCGCCGAAAGCGCCGCGCGAATCGCGTCACCCGAGGTAACGACGGCGTCCCACGCGTCGCGCGGGCAGCCAATGCGATCGAGTTGCTTTGGAATTGGTCCGCGTGGTTTGGGCACGTTGGTAATGAGCACGACAGTTTTTCCAGCCGCACGCAATCGCTGCAGCGCTGCGGCGGCCTCGGCATATACGTTGCGGCCGTTGTGAATGACGCCCCAGACGTCGCACAGCAGCAGGTCGTAGCGATCGGCGATCGCATCAATGCTGGAAATCAATTCGGTCATGCTTTGAGTGCGGCCTCTATGCGTGCGGCGTTGGCGGCGGCTTGCTCCGGGCCTGCGCCATATTCGCAGCGGAGAACCAGATCCGCCAACGCCCTTTGCGGCGCAATGTATTTCTCGTGCATGGGTCGGACCGTCCGGAAATATTGGTCGAGCACCGCCTGCGGCGTGCGCCCGCGTTCTTCGATGTCGCGCACGGTGCGCCGGCCGAGCCGCAAGGCTTCATCGGCTTCGACATATACTTTCAAGTCGTAGAGCGCCTGCAAGCTCTGCGTGGCGAATACGTGAATGCCTTCGACGATCAGCAACGCCGGCGGCGTCACGGTTTCAGACTCGAGCCGGCGCCGGTGCGTCACCAAATCGTAGAGCGGTTTGTCGAAGGCTTGGCCCCGCCTGACCAGCGCAAGGTGCTGGGAGAGGAGGCTGTGATCCTTCGCGTCTGGCGTGTCGAAGTTGAAGGTCGCGGCATCGAAGTCCGGCGCCTGCGACGAGCAATGGTAGTAGTCGTCCTCGGCAACGATGACAGCGGCGGGTCCGTACTGGTGCGCTAATGCGCGCGCAACCGTGGTTTTGCCCGAACCCGAACCGCCGGCGATGGCGACGATCTTGGTCATGCCGCGTCGAACTTCTTGACGAGCGTCTTCGGCGCCTGCTTGCGCCATGCTTGTTCAAGCCGCCCGCGCGCTTCCTTCTTGGTCATTTTGCTCGGGCGCGCCAGCACAGCAGGGTAACCTTTGTAGTGATCGGTGATGTAGTAGAGCGCCGGCGCCATTTTGATCAGGAAGTCCTGCTCCTCGACACTGTTGATGCGCAGTACGAAGGCTTTTTCTTCGGTGTTGTAGCCGGCCATGAACTTGCCGCGCACTTTGATCGCTGGGCGGCCGTACGATGTGGATTCTTCCACCTCCGGCAGCGCGCAGGCAATCGCGACGAATTCGTCCCATTTCATAGCGAAGCAATAGGTGGGCAGTAAGCAATAGCAAGGGCGAATGGTCCTGCCCCCAGTCGCCTACTGCCTTACGCGCGTTAGCGCGCGCCCTGCCGCTTCATGAAATCGCGCGGCGGCGCGGTCTCTTCCATGAGGCTTTCCTTGATCGCGCGCGGTGCGCCGAACAGGTGCCCTTGGCCGTACGGCACGTCGAGGTCTAGGACCTCAAGAACCTCGTCTTCGCTCTCGATGCGTTCGGCGATGATGTCGATGCCGTAGCGCTGGAACACCGCCGCGATGTCGGCAGCGGCAATCTCACGCGTAAGCGCTGAGCGCGGACGTACGTTGCCGTGCAGCACCTGCTCAGAGAGCACGCGCGACGGGATTTTCACGTAGCGTACGCCGGTGCGTTCCAAATCCGGGAGATCGAGCGCGGCGTTGGTGACTTTATCAATCGAGAAGCGGAAACCGAGATCGACTAGCTTACCCATGGCGCGCGCTTCGATGGAGCTGCGATCTTCGTAGGCGGCTTGCGGGATTTCGAAAATCACGCTGCCGGCCAGATCGCGATTGTCGCGCATGAAATCCAGGAATTGCGGGAAGAATTGTTCGTCGGCCAATGCCGCAGGCGAAAGATTGCAGAAGATGCCGACGCGGCGGTCTTGCTTCATCAGCTTGCGCACGATCTGCACGCAGCGGAACAGCAGCACATTGTCGATCGTGCCCATCAGATTGGCTTGCTCGGCGGCGGGGATGAATTCCTGCGGCAGAATGAGTCGGCCGTTGGCGTCCTTCAGGCGGGTAAAGCCCTCATAGTAGGCGGTCTTGCGCTGCGGCAGTTGTACAATTGGCTGCAAGTGCAGTTCGACGCGATTTTCCAAGAGGGCCTCGCGCACCAGATCCATCGGACCACGCGCAGCACTTTGATTGATCGGCGTCACGCCAGCGGCTTGCAGATTGCCGAGGCGCGCATCCATCGCAGCGCCAAGTTTGTCGACGATTTGTTCGATCAGCGCGACGTCGGTGCTTCCAGCGCTGCGTTGGGGCTGCGGCGCTTCGATCTGCTGATGCTGCGGCGCCGGCGTTCCAAACGCGAACGAGGTTTCAACCTGGTCCAAGCGATTAAGAATGGCGTCGATGTCGGCGGTAATTTCGCGATGCGCCGAACGCAGTTTTTCCATATCGGACTTCATGCGCTTTTCGGTTTGACCGATGCGGCCGCCTGCAAATGCCGCGGCAAGGCCTGCATGCGTCACCGAGCATGCCGTGAAGAGCGTCACCGCTCCCATGAAAGATGAGATACCTTCCTGGCCGCCGATCTGATTGAGCGCGAGGCCGGTCGCCAACGAGATGAGCGCGTAGCCGATGTAAAGGAGCGCGTGGGTGATGAACGGCATGGGACGTCCCGAATCTGGATGCTGCCATGAGCGCCCCACGGCGGTTGCCGGAACCTTAATGCCGGGCAGAAATTGCCGCGCGGAGGCGAAACGAGTTCGCTATTGGATCGTACTCGTGAACAGGATGGACCAACCGACCGTCAGCAGCAGGATTGCGACGCCTGCTGTCCATTGCGCCCAGCGCGCCGGCAGGAATAGCGCGAGCAGGCACAGCACCAGGAAGGGCAAATTGCTGAGGCATTGTTGCAGCGCCAGTTGCGGCGCCGATGTGCGCAGGAGAACCCATGAGCCGCCCATGAAGATGAGCAGCAGCAGCGAGAACAGGCCGTAATAGAGCCGGCGCGTCTTCCAATAGAACGCTTCCATGTCGATTGGCCCTTCGCGCGAGGGCTCCGGCACGGTTGCGACGCACAAAAAGTAGATGACGATGGGATAGGTGAAGATGACCGCGACGGTCAGCAGATCCCATTCCGGCAGGCTGCGAAGATCCCATAAGGCGAGCCAATCGACGAAGACCTGGAGCAGAGCGTTCAAGATCGCGATGGTCAAAAGCGGTGAGAAGCGCACGCGTTCGCGCGCCGAGACCAGCGCGCCGGCGCCCGCGAGCAGGTGCGCCATCGCCATCGCGAATACGAAGGAGAGCAGGATCAGAACAAAATCGAACTTATCCATCGCCTGCCTTAGCTCCGCCTGCCAGCCGCGCTTCTATCCTTGCACGTAGCGCCGGCCACTCCTCGCGGATCACCGAGAAATACGCGTTGTCGCGCATGGTGTCGTTGGGCCTTTTCATCTGTTTGCGGAAGATGCCTTCGAAGGTAGCGCCGAGTTTCGTGAGCGCCGCGCGCGATTGCGTGTTGAGCGCGTCGGTCTTGAACTCGACGCGCTCGGCGCCGCAGGCAAAGGCATGCTCCAGTAGGAGCAGCTTGGCGGCGGGATTGATCTTCGTGCCTTGTGCTTCGGGCGCGTACCAGGTGCCGCCGATTTCGATGCCGTCGTGCGCGGGCCGAATGGTCAGATAACAAGACTGGCCGACGATCTTGCCATCTGGGGTCACCGCCGCATGCGGGATCCAGTCGCCGGCGGTCTGCGCGCCGCGCAGATAGTCGAACCAGGCGCCGTACCCGCGTTCCGCCACCGGGAAGGGCATGTGCGCGAAGATTTCCAAGTTGGCCTCGGCGGCTGCCGTCAGTCCCGCGCGGTGGCGTTCCTCGAACGGTTCGAGCCGAACCCAGTCGTTCTGAAGTATCGCAGCGGCAAGCTTCATTGTGCGCATTGCTCCCCAGCGATTGGAGCCTTAGCGTGACGGCAAAAGCGACGCCAGCAAGCCCCGGAGGACGGCCATGTATTTCGAACATTCCCCAAAGACCAAAGAATGGA
Organism: Terricaulis sp.; assembly: GCA_047601265.1. Lineage (GTDB taxonomy): Bacteria > Pseudomonadota > Alphaproteobacteria > Caulobacterales > Aquidulcibacteraceae > Vitreimonas. Next base: position 1,163,116 of record JASGJR010000001.1, on the reverse strand, counting down.
TGGGCCGTGTTCAGAAGTTCATGGATGATCACATTATTCCGGCGGTTCCGACCTATGAGGCCCAGCAGCGGGAAGGCAGCCGCTGGAAGGTTATTCAGGTGGTCGAAGACCTGAAGGTGAAGGCCAAGAAGGAAGGCCTGTGGAATTTCTTCATGCCGCCGTCGAGCGGCCACCCGAAGGTCGATGACACCTTCCAGTTCGAAGGCGAACAGCTCACGAACCTCGAATACGCGCCGCTGGCCGAAATCATGGGTAAGGTCGGCTTTGCTTCGGAAGTCTTCAATTGCTCCGCGCCGGACACCGGCAACATGGAAGTGCTCGAGCGCTACGGCACGCGCGCGCAGAAGGACAAATGGCTGACGCCGCTGATGAACGGCGAAATCCGTTCGGCATTCTTGATGACCGAACCGGCGGTGGCCTCGTCCGACGCCACCAACATTCAGTGCGAGATCAAGCGCGACGGCAACGAATACATCATCAACGGCCGCAAATGGTGGTCGTCCGGCGCGGGCGATCCGCGCTGTAAAGTTGCGATCCTGATGGGCAAGACCAATCCGGACAATCCAAAGCACAGCCAGCAAAGCCAAGTCTTGGTGCCCTTGGATACGAAGGGCGTGAATATTCTCCGGCCGCTGACCGTGTTCGGCTACGATGATGCGCCGCACGGGCACATGGAAATTGAACTGAAGGACGTGCGGGTTCCGGTCGAGAACCTCATCCTGGGTGAAGGCCGCGGCTTCGAAATCGCGCAAGGCCGTCTTGGCCCAGGCCGCATCCACCATTGCATGCGTACTTGTGGCGCAGCCGAACAAGCGTTGGCTGCACTTTGCAAGCGCATCACCACGCGGGTCGCGTTTGGCAAGACCGTCGCCGAACATAGCGTGTGGGAGCAGCGCATTGCGGAAGCGCGCACCGACATCGAGATGTGCCGTCTGCTTTGCCTGAAGGCGGCATACATGATGGACATCGCCGGCAACAAGGTCGCCAAAAATGAAATCGCCATGATCAAACTTGCCGCGCCGCGCATGGCGCTGCGGGTCATCGACGATGCGATCCAAGCGCATGGCGGCGCTGGCGTTTGCCAAGACTTTGGCTTGGCGCGTTCGTACGCCGGCATTCGCACGCTGCGTTTGGCGGACGGCCCGGACGAAGTGCATGCGCGCACGATCGCGCTCAACGAACTGGCCAAGTACGGTTGGACCGGCAAGCGCGCGAAGACCGAAGGCGAGAGCCTGCCTGGCATGCGCTAAATGATTGCAGAGGGGCTGAGCGTATCGCTCGTGGCGTGGTGCCTGAGCGCGCTGGCGCTTGGGTTCGGCGCGTATCTGGGCGTGCGCGGGCTCTTGGATCCGCACTGGGCGCAGAAGCTGGTGCGCTTGCAGCCGGATGCACAGGGTGGCGGATTTGCCGAGTTTCGCGCCGTCTATGGCGGCGTGTTTCTGGGACTCCACTTGGTTGCGCTGCTGTTTGTCATGAGCTGGATCTTCATCGGCAAAGCCGGCATGGGATCGACGGCGATCGGCGCAACGGCGGTGATCGCCGCGAGCTGGTTTGGCGCAGCCTTTGGCCGCGTGCTGTCGATGCTGCGCGATGACGGTACGCGGACGCAATTCAATCGTTTCTCTGTTGGCATTGAGCTTGTCATGTTCGCGTTGATCGGCGCGCCGTGGCTGCTGTGGTTTTGCGGCGTCGACGGCTGATCACTTGGCAAGGAACATCACCGCGGCGCCCGCGCCGATGAGGGCAAAGCCCGCGAGGTGATTCCAGCCGAGGGGTTCTTTCAGATAAATCGCGGAAAAGCCGATAAAGACGGTGAGCGTGATCACCTCCTGCATGGTCTTGAGTTGCGCGGTTGAATAGGCGGCGCTGCCGATGCGATTGGCGGGAACGGCTAGGCAATACTCGACGAAGGCAATGCCCCAAGATGCGACGATGGCGATCAGCAACGGCGCCGACTTGAATTTCAGATGCCCGTACCACGCCAAAGTCATGAACAGGTTCGAGCCGACCAGCATCAGGATCGGCGCGACTTGTGGCGAGGTCAAAAACGACATGGAAACTCCAGCTAGCTGCAGCCCGAGAACTTAGAGCAGGTCATTGATGCTTTCATCGGCGCGCCGGGGCCAAGCGTGCGCCGCAAGGCCACAGGTTTCGGGATGGAACGTTTCACGCGTGATCAAAACCGCGTTGGTCGGCGTTTCTTCGACACGGACTCGGCTCACGCTAAAAGGCAGGTTGTCGGCCCGCACGAAGGCTTCGAGCTTCAGCCAGAAGCACGCAGCCAGAGCCTCCGTAGTAGGATCGCCGTCGAACGACATGACGTTTTTCAGGCGCGCTGGTTCGTGCGTGCGGAAGAAGGCGATGAGTGGGTCGGCATTGTTCAATTGCAGGGCGTGATCGACATGGGTGTCGATCCAGCGATGCCAACGGCCCTTGACGGCTTCGAACGGCGCGATTGCGTTGGCGCCGCCAAAGCTGAAGCTGGCGTTGGGCGCAAGCGTCACGGTGACGATTTCGTTGTGACCGTGCGGAGTTGCGCACTTTGAGTCTGGATCGGCCAAGAGGCGATGCGCCATCGCATAACGGCGCGAAAATTCGAGCGTTGCCATTTCAAGTCCTCAGGCACTCCCGCAGCACAGACGGGCGCCTTTCGTGGGCGGCTTTAGAACCAGCGCCGCCATTTGGCGATGCCAAACAGGATGGCGGGGGCGATGAACATCAGCAAAAACCCCACCCAGGGGCCCCAGGGCTCATGAAACCAGGTCATGTGCACGAAGTTCATGCCGAAAATCGAGGCGATCAAAGTCGGCGGCACGAACGCGATGGTGGCGAGTGAAAGCGCCTTCAACACGTCCGCTTGGGTGGCGCCGATCATGCCGAGGGCGGCGTCCTGCAGATAGCCGATGCGGTTTAAGAGCGTTTCGGCCAGGCGTTCGAGTTCGCCGACATCGCGCTCGAGCTGACGGATCTTGGCTTGATCGATGGCGTGTTTGCTGCCGACCGAATGCGTGTAAGCGAGCAGGCGCTGCAGGCTTGAGAGGCTTTCGTGCACGATCGCCGTCAACGTACCGATGCGGCCCAGTGCGCGCAGGCAATCGCGCAGATCGGGTGCGGCTTCTTCGGTGAACACCTCCATCGATTGCTGATTGGCGCCTTGCGTCGATTCCGAGATCAAGTCGGCGAGCCGCTCGGCGGCGCCTTCGATCAATGCAAGCAGCACATCACCGCCGGTTTGCGCGGAACTGATGCGGGCTGATGCGCGGTCTTGGCCGATGTCGAACGCGCGCGGGCGAATCTGCCGGACGGTGGCAAGCTTGCCCCGGGCGAGAATGAACGAGACGGGACCGGACACGAACGGCCCGTCTTCGCGGCGGCCGAGCAAAGTCGCGGTGAGATAGAGCGCGCCGTTGTCTTCGTAGAAGCGCGCGGATTCTTCGTAGGCTGAGCGCTCCTTCGGCGTCGGCACATTGACGCCGAGCGCGGCCTCGACGTCGTCTTCCTCCTGGGCTGTTGGATCCTGCATGTCGAACCACAGAATATTGTCTGCGGAGCAGGACGCGGCTTCGGCGCCGCCTTGGGTAATGACGCGCAACATGAGCCGCCCTTACGCCGCGTCGGGGGCGCGCGGCAAGGCGGCAATGTGCGCCTGGCCAGCTGATTTGCGGGCAAGATGGGGCATTGGGGCTTTCAGCGCATGCGTGTGCGACGCCGTCTTTCGCTGGGAAAGACGGATGAAGAGCGGGACGCGGATCAACCGCGTTGAGTAAGTTGCGCCTTGCGGCGCTTAAACGCGAATGATCCGCGTCCCGTGATTGTTGTGCAGCAGCTCGAACGGGGGGCGCTGTTCGCACCCTTATTTCGGACGCCGCAGACGCGCTGGCCACGCTGTTCAACGTGGTCCCACGATCTCCCGCCTTTGGCTCCGCCAGGGAGCTCTTATGGCGGGCTTGGCGCTTCGGAATTTGCGGCGAAGCAGGCTGAGGAGTTTCCCCCTTCGGCTCGCTGCGCTCGCCACTTCCCCCGCACGCGGGGGAAGAAATCCAAAGCACTTCGCGTTCAATCACCTCGTTCGTCGCATTGGGTGAACATGGCCAACTGCTCTTCGTGCGGAACGATGGGTGTATTGTGCACCGAGGTTTGGAGCGGTCGGATTGATTGGCGCGGATATTTATAAGTTGGAGCGCGCGCCTCCGGCGCGCTTGGCGGAAATCCTTGAAGCATAAGCGCGAATGCGCGCCGGGAGGCGCGCGCTCCCACCTGCAGGCGCTGGTGTTTGTGTTGGATAGAGCATCAGGAGCTGCAACGAAAGCATTGGAGCGCCACGGATGGCTAAACGTCACCTCGATTGCGGCCGGACACGTCACGTCAGAATGTCGTGGACATGTTAGGAGGCGGGTGCGTTGTTTTGAAGGAGAAGAAATCCGCGAACGCTCAGCGCCAACATGACCGAATTGCCAACGACGTCGAGGGCGATCAACTCGTTAAATATGGGCTCAATTTGATAGAACCACCAATCGAACACAAAGAACGGCAGCAAACTGATCGCGAATGCCGCGAATGTTGACGCGTTGAAGCGAGATAGCGCCGCGAATAATCCCGCCAGCACCGCTTGCGCGCCAAACGCGGATCCCACAACCAACGTAAATGGCGCAAACGACTGAAACGCAGGTCGCACCGTGAGTGCTATCACGCTTGCTGGGGCAACCAAGCACCATCCTCCGAGCGTGAAAAACACAAAGGCGATGACGCGCTGCAATACAAGCGCCTCGGAAGATGCCGACCGGATCATGCTTGTGGTGCGGCGGCAAATGGAACGATGCGGAAGGTCGCCGTGTTGCGATCGCGACGGGCCATGGCGACTACGGTGCTCGCGCCGGCTCACGCGCCATGTCGCGGTTGGACGTGTTTGATCCAACACGCGCCAGAGCTGCACGCATGCGGCCGCGCCGCCACGCGGCCCATACGAGTCCGACGAGTAGTCCCAAGAGCGTGCCGATGAGGCCAATATTGGTCATGGCGGCGCCGGTCTTGCCGTCGAATAGCAGCGCCAAGACTGCGCCCGCGGCGACGCCGGTGATGCCGCCAAAAACGGTGCAGCGAAGCAGAACGCTTTTGCGCGTCAGCCACATGATGAATTTGAACGCGAGGGCGGGACCCATGATGATGGCGTAAAGCGCAGTGACGATGGCGACGCCGAGCAGCGTCGCGCCGGCGATGTATATGGCTTTGGCGACGATGCCTTGCGCCGTGACCGAGCCGATCACGCCAAACAAGAAGAAGCAGCATCCGATTCCTGCTGCCCACTCGCCATAACCTCGGAGTGGCGTCGGCGGGCTGGCGTCGCCGCCACCCGCTCTTTGGCGTGCGAGGTGGACGCCGTAGTTGAACTCATGCACCCAATGCATGTCGGTGCCGGGCGGATACGGATTATTCCAACCAAAGTCCTCTGACATTCATGTCCTCCGAGGTGCGTTGTCGTTTAGTCGGCGCGCGCAATCGTGCCGCGCGCCATGACGAAGCTGACGTGGTTCATCAGGACGGTGACGTCCGCAGTCGGATCGCCGTCGATGGCGACGATGTCGGCGGAATAGCCTGGCGCGATGCGGCCGATTGTGCCGGTGAGGCCGAGATGGTCGGCCGCGGCGACGGTCGCGAACTGGATGGCTTGCAGCGGCGTGTAGCCGCCTTCCTGCACCAGCAGCTCGAACTCTTTCGCGTTCTGACCATGCGGGGAGACGCCGGTGTCGGTGCCGAAGGCGATCGGAACGTTGGCGTGATGGGCGCGCTGGATCATCGCGGCGATAGCCTGCGAGACAATGCGCGCCTTGTCAGTTTGCGCCGGGGTCAACGTACCGCCACGTTCGGCGAGCTGGCCAACCCACCAGCCGGCTTCGAGCGTGGGCACGAGGTAAGTGTGGGGCATGTGGCGGAAGAGGCGCACGGATTCGTCGTCGAGGTAGGAGCCGTGCTCGATGGCGTCGACACCGGCGCGGAGGGCTGCGTTGATGCCGTTGGCGCCGTGCGCGTGCGCGACGGCTTTGCGGCCGAGCGCATGCGCGGTTTCGACGATGGCGTTCATTTCGTCCTGGGTGAATTGCTGACCGACGCCCGCGGCGGTGTTGGACAAGACGCCGCCGGTGGCGACGAATTTGATGATGTTGGCGCCGCGTTGAACCATCGCGCGCACGGCGCGGCGGCAATCGTCGGCGCCGTTGCATTCGCCAACCGAGGCGAGCGTGTGGTTCACCTCGGGGCTGTAGCCGTTGACGTCGCCGTGGCCGCCGGTCGGCGTGATGATGGCGCCGGCGGCGATGATGCGCGGACCAGGCACCCAATTGTGATTGATCGCGTCGCGCAGCGCGAAGATCGAGTCGGGTTCAGCGCCGAGATCTGCGACGGTGGTGAAACCGGCTTGCACCGTGAGGCGCGCATTGTAGGCGCCGAAAAGCGCTTGATCGGACGCAGTTTGAGTGACGCCTTCGATGAGCTGGTTGGGGCCGAGTTCGCTGGTGAGATGCACGTGGCAGTCAGCAAAGCCAGGGAGGACGAAACGATTGGTCTCATCGATGATTTGCGCGCCGTCACGGGTCACGTAGCCGGCTTCGATGCCGATAATTTTGCCATCGGCGCCGACGAGAATGCTCTGCTGGGTGAGCACGCGGCCGGTAGCGGGATCGGCCAAGAGGCGGCCGGCGTGAATGATCTTGGCGACAGCCGGCGCGGCGGGCGTTTGCGCCAAGCTGGAGGTGACAAGAACGGCAAGCGCGCCGAGTGCGCCTGCGAACGCTAAAGTCCGATGTAGCATACGTGAATCCCCTCAGCGATGCGGCGCGAGTTTCGGCGCGCGGCGCGCGGCGTCAAGCTTTTACGCTTAAGTTTTGGTCGCAATCACGAATAGGCGCTTGAACGGGAAGAGTGTGCGGCCCTCGCTCTCGGGCGGATAGGCTTTGGCGAGGCGCGCGCACACAGCGGCTTCGAAATGCGCGCGCTCTTCCCCTTGGAGGCGCTGCGTGAAGGGGCGAAGGCCGGTGCCGGACATCCAGCGAAAAACGGGATCGGCGCCGCTGAGAAAGTGCAGATATTCGGTGGTCCAAATGTCGAGCTCTGCGCCGAGCGGCGTGAGCGCGCGGGCGTAGTCGGCGGCTTTGGCGAAACCGGGATCGTACTGGCGCGCGCCGATGAGCTTGGCGCGGTAGGGGCTTTCATCGACGGCGGCGCGGACTTCGACATGGCTGGCCTGGTCGAAGTTTTGCGGCACTTGGAACGCGAGCACGCCGTCTTGTGGGAGCGATTGGAACAGGCGTTGCGTGAGTGTGACGGGATCGTCCGACCACTGGAACGCTGCGTTAGCGTAGATGAGATCGTAAGGCGTGTCCGGCTTCCATGCGTCGAAGCTGGCTTCGATCCATTTTGCTTTGACGCCGCTGGCATTGGCGTCGCGCAGCATCTCGGCGCTGGAGTCGAGGCCGGTGAGGTCGGCGTTGGGATAGCGCGCGGCGAGCAGCGCGGTGGAATTGCCGGGGCCGCAACCGAGATCGATGACGCGTTGCGGTGTCTGCAGCGTGATACGGGCGAGCAAGTCAGCGGCGGGGCGCGTGCGCTCGTCGCCGAATTTGAGATAGACGTTCGGGTCCCAGGTGCTCATTGCCCCGACGTTTGATTGGTCGAGGGCGCGCCTCCCGGCGCGCATGCGGGCCGGAGGCCCGCGCTCCAACTTTCCACGACTGCGCTCACTTCAATCCGGCCTTTTGTGCGTAGCCGTAGGCGGTTTGTACAAGGGGGCGGATTCGGGTGATCATTTGCTTGGCGTGTTCGCTGGAGGCGGTGCCATCACGGACGCGGCCGGCGATGCCTTGCAGAATGCCGGCGAGGCGGAAGGCGTTGTAGGCGAAGTACCATTCGAGATGATCGATGCCGTCGCGGTTGGTTTCCTTGCAATAGAGGGCGACGGTATCGTCCATGGTGGGAATGCCCATGGCTTTGAGATCGAGACCGGCGAGGCCGGAGCGGCCGTCGCTTGGCGTCATCCAGCTCATCAGGTAGTAGGTGAAATCGCCGAGCGGATCGCCGAGCGTGGAGAGTTCCCAATCGAGCACCGCGATCGGACGTGGTTCGGTGGGATGCAGCACCATGTTGTCGAGGCGATAGTCGCCGTGGACGATGGAGACGCGCTCGCCGGGCGGCACGGTTTGCGGAAGCCACTCCATCAGCCGGTTCATCTCGTCGATGTTTTCAGTTTCGCTGAGTTTGTACTGCTTGGACCAGCGGTCGATCTGGCGCGCGAAATAATTGCCGGGCTTGCCGAAGTCGGAGAGGCCGATGGCGGCGTAGTCGGTCTGGTGCAGGCGCGCGAGGGTTTTGATCTTGTTGGTGTAGATGGCGTTGCGTTCTTCGGGCGTTGCATCCGGCAGCAAGCCGTTCCAGAGGATGCGGCCTTCGACCATTTCCATCACGTAGAACATGGCGCCGAGCACGCTGTCGTCGGTGCAAAGTGCGTAGGGGCGCGGCACCGGAAAACCGGTGGGATAAAGCGCGGCGATGACGCGGTATTCGCGGTCAACAGCATGCGCGGAGGGCAGCAATTTGCCGCCGGGCTTTTTGCGCAGCACGTACTTCTTCGACGGCGTGACCAATTGATAGGTCGGGTTGGATTGGCCGCCTTTGAACTGATTGATGGTGAGCGGGCCTTTGAAGCCTTCGACATTGGCGTCGAGCCATCGGCTCAGCGCGGCTTCGTCGAGCTTGTGGCGCTCTTCGACGGGCTTAGTGCCGGTGAAATCGGGTTGTGGTGCGTCGGCCATATTGTGTTTCCACCCTTTGCCGGCAGGGTGAAACGGCGGCGCCGATCTTTCAAGCGCGAAGCTTAGGTGTTGAGTGCGCGCCAGCCGATGTCGCTACGGCAGAAGCCGCCGGGCCAGTCGATCAGCTTGACCGAGGTGTAGGCGCGTGCCGCTGCGTCTTTGAGCGTATCGCCGATAGCGGTGACATTGAGGACGCGCCCGCCGGCGGCGCGCAGCGTGCCATCTGCGTCGCGTTTAGTGCCGGCGTGGAAAATCTCGACGCCTTCGACGTTGCGGGCCTGGACGATGGCGCGGATGACCGAGCCGGTCAGCGGTTCATCGGGATAACCGTTGGCGGCGTAGACCACTGTCAGCGCCGGACGCGGATCCCATTCAAGCGGCTGCGAGGTGAGCGCGCCGTTCGCGGCGGCAAGCAGGATTGCGGCGAGATCGCTCTTGAGGCGCCGCATTAGTGTCTGACATTCGGGATCGCCAAAGCGCACGTTGAACTCAATGAGCTTCGGGCCTTCCGGCGTGATCATCAGCCCGGCAAACAACACGCCGACGAAGGGATGCCCTTCGGCTTTCATGCCCGCCAAAGTCGGTAGGATGATTTGCTCCATGGTTTGATCGCGGACTTTGTCGGTGAAGATCGGCGCGGGCGAATAGGCGCCCATGCCGCCGGTGTTGGGCCCCTTGTCGCCATCATAGGCGCGCTTGTGATCTTGCGCGGCGCCGAAGGCGACCGCCGTTTCGCCGTCGCAGAGTGCGAAGAAGCTGGCTTCCTCACCCGGCAGGAAATCTTCGATGACGATGCGCTGGCCGGCGGTGCCGAACTTGCGCAAGAAAAGGATTTCGTCGATCGCGGCGTCGGCTTCGCGGCGCGTCTCGGCGATGACCACGCCCTTACCGGCGGCCAAACCGTCGGCCTTGATGACAAAGGGCGGCTCGCGATTGCCGAGATAGGCTTTGGCGCGGATGGCGTCGTCGAACACTTTGTATTCCGCGGTGGGCACGTTGTGACGCACGCAGAATTCTTTCATGAACGCCTTCGAGGCTTCGAGTTCCGCGGCGGCTTTGCTCGGACCGAAGCATGGCACGCCCAGTTGCTTGAGCGCGTCAGCCAACCCCGCGGCGGCGGCGGCTTCGGGGCCGATGACGACGAGCCCAACCTGTTCGCGCGCGGCGAAGGCGGCGATTTCGGCGGCGTTGGTGGCAGGGATCGGGACGCAGCGCCCGAGTTCGGCCAAGCCCGGATTGCCCGGCGCGGAGATGAGTTCCGTTACCAGCGGACTTTGCTTGAGCTTCCAGCCCAATGCGTGCTCGCGCCCGCCCGAGCCGACGACCAGAATCTTCATGGGAGCCTGCATTGCGGCGGCAGGGCGGTCCGGTCAAGCGCGGGCGGCAATCACTTGCGTTTCTTGGCCCACTTTTGCGCCAAGGCGAGCGCATCCGGATTTTCCTCGGCGGCTGGCGTTGTGGGCGGGGACGTGATTTCCACCGAATTGCCGTTGGGGTCTTCGAAGTAGAGCGAACGCTGCTCGCCGTCATTGTCCTCGGCGTATTTGATCTTTGCCGCGTCGAGTTTCACTTTCCAACGTTCGATCGCCGTCGTTTCACCGAGCGCGATGTGGCGGATGTCGTTGGGCAGCTTGCCGTTGCCCGTTGGTTTGGCGCCGTGGAGATAGACGAGCACGATCTCGCGGCGGTCACCTAGCGCGAACACCATCATCAGGAATTCGTAGCCGCCCCAGTCGTCGCCCTCGTAAGCCTCGACCAAACGCAGGCCGAGCACGTCGCGGTAGAAGGCGAGTGACTTTTTGACGTCCCAAATGGGAACGATCACGTGATCCAGACGAAGCATGTCCGGCATAATATCGGGTGCGTCTATGGCGCCGTCGAGACTGGCGGCGATCATTCCGCTTTCGAAAAAAGCCGCGTTAACTGGGCCTTATGATTGAATCGACTGCGGAAACAACGATCGGGTGATAGGTGGGCCGCGCTTGTGTGTAGATTTCGCGGGCCAAATGTTGTCCCCACGGGCCTTGCGCCATCAGCGCCCGATAGAGCGGTACAACATACTTGCCGCGGCCTTGTCCGCGCAGGAATTTGGAGATCGCCGCCGCAGCGCCCGGATAGCCGCTGCGTGCTGAGAGCATCAGCCAATCCGAGAGCACTTCGTCATTGGTGACATCGTTCAAGTGCAGGGCGGCGTCGAGTTGCGTGCAGCGCGCAACAGGCAGCGTGCGGCCAAACGATTGGATATAACGTTGGCGTTCGTAGGTGCCCCATTTGGACCACGCATCGGCGTCCGGCGCACCGCCGGCGCTGAACGCATGCGCGGCTGCGTCGACGCGATCGAACGCGGCGGAGTGCGGCTCGATTGCGTTTGAAGGCAAGCCCGGCTGGTAGGCCCAGGCGTCGAGCTGCAAGCGTTGTTCAAGCGCCGCGTTGCCTTTGACCACGTGTGCGCGGAAATCGGCGAGGAAGCGCGCGGTCGTCATCGGCTGAAAGGCGTGACGGTCGAAATAGGAGCGCATGTAGGCGTCCATCTTCGGGCGCGTGATGATGCCTTCAATGGTGCGCAAGAACAGCGCGCCTTTGTCGTAGTCGATGGCGGAGCTGTGATCGTCCGAGCCTTCGGCTGGCGCATGCAAAGTGGTGTCGGCGGGCTTCGAGTTGGCGATCGCTTCTTGGATTTGCGCCCATGAGAGCACGTTGGCCATGGTGACGAGTTCGACGCCGTAAAGCGCTTCGGAGATGCGGCCTTCGATGTAGGTGGTGACGCCTTCGTTGAGCCAGCTATCGGCCCACACAGCCATGGTAACGAGATTGCCAGACCAAGAGTGCGCCATTTCGTGGGTGATGACGTTCACGAGGCTGCGGTCGCCGGCGATGATGGTCGGCGTCGCGAAGGTCATGCGCGGATTTTCCATGCCGCCGTATGGAAATGACGGCGGCAGCACCAGCACATCGTAGCGCCCCCATCGATATGGGCCGTAGAGCGCTTCAGCTGCGCGCAGCATCGCTTCCATATCGCGGAACTCGCTGGCAGCTGCTTCAACGACGCTTGGCTCCGACCACACGCCGGTCCGCGGACCGGTGGAGCGGAATTGCAGATCGCCGATCGCCAAAGCGATCAGGTAGCAGGGAATGGGATGCTCCATGCGGAAGCGATAGGCGCGCTTGCTGGCGTCGCCGTCGACCGCTTCGCCATCGGGCGTGAGTTGCTCGGCGCTCATCACCACGTGCAGTTCGCTCGGCACGACGATACGCGCTTCGTAGGTTTGACGAATGCCGGGGCTGTCTTGGGTCGGCACCCAGGTGCGGGTGAAGATGCTTTCGCCTTGGCTGAAGAGATAAGGCTTGCCGCTGGTGGTCTGCTGCGCGTTCAGCCATTGCAGCGCTTGTGCGTCGGGCGGGGTTTCGTAGTCGATGGTGAGCGTTTTCACGTCCGGCGTGATGGCGATGGTGAGCGGCGCGCCGTGACCTGGCTTCGAGGCGCCGATGGTGAAAGTGGTCGGGCCGTGTTCGGTCTTGACGGACTTGATGTTGAGCTTGTCGCAATCGAGGACGATTTCGTGCGCGGCGGCTGTGGGTTCGATGCTGAGCGTGGCCGTGCCCGTCAGCACTTTGCGCGTGAAGTCGGCGGTGAGGTCGAGGGCGACGTGGGTGACTTTGGCGACGGTGGGGTTGGCGTAGGAGTCCGGATCGGGAACCGGCGCGGGGTAGGGTTCGGGCGCCTCGACGCTGGGCGCGCGCGTGCATGCAGTCGCGAGGATGGGCGCTGCGAGCGCCGATTGAAGCAAAGTCCGCCGAACCAGCATGCATGTCTCCAAATCGATGCTGGAGGCAAAGCAAGCGCGGGGGCTGGGTTCAAGCCCTAATCGTCAGTCGTCTTTCGGCTTCATGACGCCAGAGAAGGTGATCACAGCCAAAGCCGACAAGATCGCGCCAAGGATGGCGTAGAGGGCGTGCGCCCATTTCCAGAGCGCCGCGCCTTCAAACAGGCGCCAGCCATCGTGGCCGACCGGCGAACCGGGCGAGAGCGTGGCGGCGGCGGTGCGGCCCGGCGCGCAGCGGCTTTCTTGGCCGAGATCGATGACCGGCAGCGCGACGTCGATGGCGTAGAGCGCGGGTTCGATGGCGCCGTTGCACGGCGCGCCGCTTGGCTGCACGAGCGCGCCCTGTGCGTTCATCGTCAGCACGCCGGCGACGCCGATGGCCAAGAACAGCGCGAGCGCGCGCACCACGCGGAGCGGCGCCAGTCCGTAGCCGGCAGTGAGGCCGAAGAGCGATGAGAGCGCCCAGGTGATGGGGCCGTTGGCGCCTTTGGCAGTGTTGAGGTCGTGTTGTGCAAGCGAGATGCGGCGGGCGTCTTCACGGCGGCCGCAGCGTGCGTAGGCGCGAGCCGCTTCGCCGAACGGTTGCGGCGAGAAGCGAACGCCGTCGCGCTTTGAACGCTTGAGCCATGCAAGGCGCTGGCTCCATTTTTCGGCGCTGTTGTCGATGCGGGCGTAGGCGAAGCCTTCGAGGTCGAGCGCCGCGTCGGCGCTCCAGCCGGTCTTGAGATCGTCATTGAGCGCAGCGCAGCGCGCGCCGGAGGCGTCGATGCGCGCGTCGGCTTGGGTCACCAGGCCATTTGCTTGCAGCGGACCTTCGATCTCGGCGTCGGCAAAAGAAAACACCGCGCCCTTGGCGCCGGCAGGGCCGGGGCCGCGCATCTCGAGGTTCAGCCACGAGAGCGCGCCTTCGATATGGGCGCGGTCGAATTTCATGCCGCCTTCGACAACGGTCTTGAGGCCGTGCGGGGCGTAGCCGTTTTCATCGATCTTGATGGTGAGATTGCCGCCGACGCGCACATTCGGCGCGCGCACGGCCCAGCCGCCGCTATTGATGAAACGGCCGCCGCCAAAGGCCAAGTAACCGGCAATGCGCGCGTCGGCGAGGAACACCTCGCCTTTGATGTTGGCGCCTTGCAGCAGCATGGCGCCGCCGACGCTGAGACCCGCTGCATCAAGCGCGGTCGCGAAACTGTCGCCGCGCGGGGTGACGGCGTGCGTGAGTTCAATGCCGCGCCAGTCGAAGTTACGGCCGATGGCGGCGTTCGTGGCTTGCACTTGGCCCGCGAGCTTGCCGGCGCCGGTGAGCTGACCGGAGATGCGCGCGTTGGTGAGGCAGAGGACGACGCCCATGTCGTTGCGCAGATTGCTTTGGCCGAGATCGAAATCGCCGCCGACACGCACGCCGAAGAAATCGAGCACGCCTTCGGCTTTCATTTTGCCGTTGAGCTTGACGCCGCCGCCGATCTCGGCGCCGCGCGCGTTGAGCGCGACGCTCTTGGCGTCGTCGCTGCGGTTCATCAGTTGCGATGCATCGCAACGCAGCGCACCGGCAATACGCGCGCTGGCGAGCGAAACGGCGCCGAGCGCTTCGAAGCCTTCGTCAAGCAGCACGTCACCGCCGACATTGGCGCCGTCGAGCATCAGCACGGCATCGCCGGCAGTGACGCGGCCGAGATGGGCGCCGCGTGCGATCACATCGCCGCCGATACGCGCGCTTTGCAGGTCTGCGACGAAACTTTCCGCACCAGCTTCGCCGATGGGCGCTGAACCGCTGAGGTCGAGCGCGCCATCGATGGCGGCATGGGCGCCGACGAGCTTGGCCACGCGGCAGTTGAGCAAAGCCAAGCGCGCAACCCGGGCGCGGCGTACATCGATGACGTCGGCGATTTCACATTCGTCAAGACAAAGGGCAGCGCCGCCGGCGCCTGAACAATCGGTAAGGTCAAGCGCGCCGTCTATGCGTGCGCCTTTAATGCGGACGCCCGCGCTGGTCAGGCGCCATTCCGGATCCAGGGAGAGCATGAGTTTGCGGAGGAAGCCTGCGCGGATGGCGGGTTTGGCGCCGCCCGGACCGCTCATGGGGGAGAAGTCGGCAACCTCGCCCAGCCGGGTACGCTCCACGACGAAGTGCTCGTGCGGCGACAGATCGTTCGCGTCGAACGCCATATGTGTCCCCCGGCCCCCACAGCCTCGGAAACGCAATTAAACAGACCCCGCACCCCCGAGCGAGTCGCCTTATATGAAAGTGATGACAGATACGGCCTCCGTGACCGCTGCCGCCTCCAATCTGCCGGAGATGACCGTCTCCGAACTGGCGCAATCCGTGCGCCGGACGGTGGAGCGGGATTTTGACCGCGTGCGCGTGCGTGGCGAATTGGGGCGCGTGATGCTCGCCAAGAGCGGGCATATGTATGTGGACCTGAAGGACGCGGACGCGTGCGTGGCCACGGTGATGTGGCGGACGAACGTGCAGCAGCTGGGCTTCAAACCCGAGGAAGGGCTTGAGGTTGTCGCTGAAGGCAAGCTCACGACCTATCCGGGCCGCTCGCAATATCAGCTGATCTGCGAACGCATGGCGCCGGCTGGGGTCGGCGCGCTGCTGGCGCAGTTGGAAAAGCTAAAGGCGCGGCTGACGGCGGAGGGCTTGTTCAAGCCGGAGCGCAAGAAGCCGATCCCGTATCTGCCGCAAACCATTGGCGTGGTGACGTCGCCGACCGGCGCGGTCATTCGCGACATTCTGCATCGCTTGGGCGAGCGCTTTCCGCGCCGCGTGATTTTGTGGCCAGTGTTGGTGCAAGGGCCGGAAGCGGCCGCGCAGGTGGCGCGCGCCATTCGCGGCTTCAACACACTGACGGGCGCCGATCGGCCGGACGTGTTGATCGTGGCGCGGGGCGGCGGTTCGATCGAGGACCTGTGGGCGTTCAACGAAGAGATCGTGGTGCGCGCGACAGCAGAGAGCGAAATTCCGCTGATCAGCGCAGTGGGACACGAGACCGATACGACGCTGATCGATTTTGCATCGGACCTGCGCGCGCCAACCCCGACGGGCGCCGCGGAAAAAGCGGTGCCGGTGCGGTCCGAACTGGTGCAGCGGATCGCCACTTTGGAAGCGCGTCTGAAGGGCGGGTTGGTGCGCGGGCTGGAACGGCGGCGCACCGAACTGCGCGCAGCCGCAAACAAGCTGCCGCGGCTGGAGACGCTGTTTCAGATTCCGCAGCAGCGGTTCGACCGCGCCGCGGAGCGTTTGAATGCAGCGCTCGTCACCAACACGCGCACCGCGCAATCGAAGCTGGACCGGGTTGCGGCGCGGCTGCGGCCACAGGCCCTGGCGCAAGACATTGTGCGCCGGCGCGAAAAGCTGACGCAAACCAGCGCGCGCCTGCAGCCGGCGATTGTGCGCAGTCTCGATGCGCACAGAAAACATCTGGATGCCTCGGCGCGCATGCTGGAATCGCTGTCGCACAAGAGCGTGTTGGCGCGCGGGTTTGCTATGATCCATCGCGAAGACGGCGCCTTAGTGCGCGCGGCGAAGGATTTGAACGCGGGCGACGCGGTGCAGATCACGTTTGCTGACGGCGATCGCCATGGGGTGATCGATCCGCAACATGCGCCGGCGCGCGAGATTGAGGCGGAGACCGAGCCTGCCAAGCCGCGCGCAACGCCGGTGAAACCGAAGCCGGGCGGCGGCAATCAAGGCTCGCTGTTCTAGGTGGGCGAGACACCATGACTTTCACGCCAAGCATCTGGGATTTCGCGCTGGCGTTGGCGCTGATGGCGGGCAACGCGCTGTTGGATGCAAGCTTCACCGAACCGCTCAAGCGGGTTGCTGACGATGGCGTAGCTGCTGCGCGCAAGCGCACGTATGTCGCGATCCTGACGTTCTTGTGGGGCATGGCGGCGTGCGTGTGTGCGCTGTGGTGGTTCGAGGGGCGCGATTGGCGGGCGCTTTATGTGAATGCAGATGTGAGCTGGCGCCTCGGCGCGGGAATTGTGCTGGCCGCTATCGTCGGCGGACTGTTGTGGGTGCAACGCGAAGCGGCGATCAAGCGCGTGCAGGCCAATCCAGACAAGCCGCTCAGCTTCGGCGGCGGATTGGATGCACTGCTGCCGCGCACGCGCGGCGAGCTGCACTTGTTCAGCCATGTCTCGATCGCCGCGGGCGTGTGCGAAGAGCTGATCTTCCGGGGCTTTCTGTTGGCCTTGATGACGAGCCTGTGCGGCCTCTACGCGGGCGCGGCGTTGAGCGCGTTGCTGTTTGGACTCTGCCATGGGTATCAAGGCGTGAGCGGCATCGTGAAGACCGGGCTGTTTGGATTGCTCGCAACGCTAGTTGTGGTGCTTACAGGCTCGCTCATTCCGATGATCATCATTCACATCGCCATCGATTTTGCTGGCGGCGAACTTTCGTATCGGCTGGTTGGCGATGGCCGCGGCGCGATACTTGGCCGGGGCGCGGGGGCGGTGTCCTGAGCGCACCGACCATCTTCATCGACGCGGACGCCTGCCCGGTGAAGGAGGAAGTGTATAAGGTCGCGCGCCGCACGGGATGCCCTGTGCATGTCGTCGCCAATTCGTTCATTCGTGTGCCGCCGGGCGTCCAACTCAATGTTGTCGACGCCGGGCCTGACGTCGCCGACGATTGGATCGCTGAACGTGTGCGCCCCGGCGACATCGTTATCACCAATGACATCCCGCTTGCGAGCCGCACGCTGAACGCCGGCGGCGCTGCGTTGGCGGCAACCGGCAAGCCGTTCACCACCTCGTCCATCGGCGCGGCTTTGGCGCAGCGCGAACTGATGGAGCATTTGCGTTCGTTCGGCGAAGGGCTGGGCGGGCCTAAGCCGTTCACGCAAGCCGACCGCTCGCGCTTTCTCTCGGCATTGGATGCAGCGGTGCAGAAGGCGAAAGCGCGGCGCTAAATTCGTCGGCGGGTTGAAAACATGCGCGGCGACGGCGTTGCGCTCGCTTTGCTGCACGAACGGCTTAGGTTGTACGCAGCGATCCCGCGAAGGAGTTCGGCCATGAGACTGCTTGTGTGTTTGCTGGTGCTGCTGACGGCGTCGCCGGCGATGGCGCGTACGGCGCACGCGGGTTGGGTGCAGGCCGGACAAGCGAGTTATGCGCGTGCTGACTACGGACGCGCTGGTCCTGCGCCGCGTTATTATGCACCTGGAACGGCAGTGGTGGTGGCGGCGCCCGGCATGGGCGCGTACACGTCGAACGGCGTGCGCGTTTGGTACGGGACGGTGCTGCAGGTCGTGCCGGTGCTGACGACGGGGCCAGTGGTTGCGACCGGGCCGGCGTTGCGCGCCCCGGATAGTCCGGGGCCGCGTATGTATCGCAGCGCCAGCGGCGTGCGGGTTTGGTACGGGTCGGGGTACTGAACGCTACCGGCTCAGTTCTTTCATCGCGCCGTCGAGGCCGGCGATCGTCAGCGGGAACATGCGGTTTTCGCCGATGATCTCGCGAATGACTTGGATTGAGGGCGTGTGGTCCCAGTGTTGGCGCGGGGTGGGGTTGAGCCAGACGCAGCGTTCATAGATTTGCGTGACGCGCTGCAGCCAAAGCGCGCCGGCTTCTTCATTCCAGTGTTCGACCGAGCCGCCGGGATAAGTGATCTCGTAGGGGCTCATGGTGCCGTCGCCGACGAAGACGACGCGGTAGTCGTGCGGGTATTTGTGCAGTACGTCCCAGGTCGACCATTTTTCGTCGTGACGGCGGCGGTTGTCCTTCCACACGTTCTCATAGAGGCAGTTGTGGAAGTAGAAGAAGTCCATGTGCTTGAATTCGGCGCGCGCGGCCGAGAACAATTCCTCGCAGAGCTTGATGTGTGAATCCATCGAACCGCCGATGTCGAAGAACAACAGCACTTTGATGGTGTTGCGCCGTTCGGGGCGGAGCACGATGTCGAGGTAGCCCTGGCGCGCGCTCTCTTTGATGGTGCCGTCGAGATCGAGTTCGGCCGGCGCGCCTTGGCGGGCGAATTTGCGCAAGCGCCGCAGCGCGACTTTGATGTTGCGGACGCCGAGGTCGACGGAGTCATCGAGGTTTTTGTATTCGCGCTTGTCCCAAACTTTGACGGCGCGGCCTTGGCCTTTGCCCTGGCCTTGCTCGCCGCCGATCTTCACGCCTTCAGGATTGTAGCCGCCATTGCCGAATGGGGAGGCGCCGCCGGTGCCGATCCATTTGTTGCCGCCTTCGTGGCGTTCTTTTTGTTCTTCAAGGCGCTTTTGCAGCGTCTCCATCAATTTATCCCAACCGCCGAGCGCTTCGATCTGCGCCTTCTCCTCTTCAGTCAGGAATTTTTCGGTGAGCAGCTTCAGCCATTCGGCAGGGATTTCGGCGTTGACGGCTTCGTTGGTTTTCTCAAGCCCTTTGAAGACGTGGCCGAACACGCGGTCGAACTTGTCGAGATGGCGCTCGTCCTTCACCAACGCCGCGCGCGAGAGGTAGTAAAAGTCGGTGACGTCGATGCCGATGGCTTCCTTCTCCAGCGCTTCGACAAGCGTCAGATACTCTTTGAGCGAAACCGGGACGGCGGCGGCGCGGAGTTCGGTGAAGAAGCGCTGAAACATCAGTGAGCCTCAGCGCCCCATTTGGCGGCGTAGAAGGTTTGCGCAGCTTGCCGGAAGGCGTCGTTGCATGTGCCGGCGTCGTGAGCGACCTCGCTTTGCACCAAGCCATGCAGCAGGCCGATGGCGGCGAGCTGATGCGGCGTGCGATCGCCGCGTGCGCGCTCACGGGCCATCAAGCGAAGATAGTTCAAGTTCTGCCAGTCGAGCGCGCAAACTTGGCCGATGCCCGAGGCGGCGGCGATGTCCATCACCTCTTTCGAAAGCGCGGGGTCGAGCAGCGGCGCGGCTTGCTCGTCAGCGGAAAGCGGGGGCAGCGCATTGCCGTTGGCGTCGTGTGCGTCAGTAATGTGGGCAATGACGATCTGCATGACTTCGGCGACGGCGTTGTCGGGCGCTTCCTGCGGAAAGAAGTGCGGCCCCGCCCATGATTGGGTTTGCGCGGACGCGCCCCCGCTCGCCAGCGCAACGGCGCACAAGGCGGCGGCGAAGGTTCGAGCAAAGGAGGCGTGGGCGCGGTTCTGGAGCATGTCCGCCTTCCCGCGCTAGTTCGTTCCGCCGCGCTGTTCACGCCGCGCCAGGAAGGCGAGACGTTCGAACAGCATGACGTCGGCTTCGTTTTTGAGCAGTGCGCCCGCGAGCGGCGGGATCAGCTTGGTAGGATCGCGCTGCTTCAGGGTTTCGGGATCGATGTCATCGGTCATCAGCAGTTTCAGCCAGTCGAGCAATTCGCTGGTCGACGGCTTCTTTTTCAGGCCCGGCACCTTGCGCATGTCATAAAAGATTTTCAGGGCTTCGTTGACGAGGCGCTGTTTGATCTGCGGGAAGTGCGACTGGATGATCGCGTCCATGGTCGCTTCGTCCGGGAAGCGGATGTAGTGGAAGAAGCAGCGGCGCAGGAACGCGTCCGGCAATTCCTTCTCGTTGTTGGACGTGATCATGATGATCGGACGCTGCGCGGCTTTGATCGTGCGATTGAGTTCGTAGACGTAGAACTCCATGCGATCGAGCTCTTGCAGGAGGTCGTTCGGGAATTCGATGTCGGCTTTGTCGATCTCGTCGATCAGCAGGATGGGGCGGGTCTTGCTCTCGAATGCCTCCCAGAGTTTGCCGCGCTTGATGTAGTTTTCGATGTCGGTGGCGCGGTCGTCGCCCAATTGGCTGTCGCGCAGGCGCATGACGGCGTCATATTCGTAAAGGCCTTGTACGGCCTTGGTCGTCGACTTGATGTGCCATTCGATCAGCGGCGCGCCGAGCGCCTTGGCGACTTCCAGCGCCAGCATGGTTTTGCCCGTGCCGGGTTCGCCTTTGACCAGGAGCGGGCGCTCCAGCGTGATCGCCGCATTGACGGCGACCTTCAGGTCTTCCGTAGCGACATAGTCCTTCGTGCCTTCAAACCGCATCTGCGCTCCTTGATGGCGCGCAGTTAAGGCGCTGCAGCAACGCGGCGCAAGTGCGACAGCGAACTCTCGGGCGTGCAAAGCGAGCAGTAGCAGCGCGCGGTCAACATGCGGATGAGCGTGCGCGTCCGTTCGGCTGTCGGCGGTGGCGGCGGCGGATGATCGGTGATCCGCAATGCGCGCGCGAGCCGGCCAATGTCGCCGATGTGGGCCGTGGGGCGCGCATTGCAGGGGCCGCGCACGTCGAGGAAGCGGAGCGCGCGCGGCGCTTCCGCCATCGCGACCACGAGGCCCGCGCCGCGCGTGTCGCGCAACACCCAATACTGGCGCAGCCCGGCGCGGAGATAATGTGCGAATTGCGGACCGTAGGACGCGCGCGCCAGACAGTTGCTGAACTCGAGGCCGGCCGCGTGCAGCTCCGCGGTGCTGGTGATGCGGATCCAGTAGCGTCCCTGCGTCGTGCGGACGATCTCGCGCGGACAATATTCGCGCAAATCTTCTTCGGTGCAGATCTCGCCGTGAACGCGCGCGAGCCGGCGTGCCTTGGCGGCGATGACGTCGAAGCTCGCATGGCCGATCTTGGCGATGAAGCGGCGCGCTTCTTGGATCGCATGCGCGAGATGAGGCTGGATGATTTCGTTGGCTTGTGCGAGCGCGCAGGTCAGCGCCAGGCGGCGCGCCACGTTGTGCAGGCGCAAGCAAACGCTGCGATTGAGAACGAAGCGGACCAGATTTTCACCGCGCGCGCGGGCGCGTTTGGCCCAACCTGGCGCGCTGTTGAGATCGCCTTCGCGGACCGGCTGAAAATTGCGCGGATCAAGGAACAATTGCTCCACGGCCAAGCGCTCGAAGCGCTGGCGCACCAGCGGATCTTCGATCTTCTGGCCCGCACGCCGCGCGAAAGCGTGCATAGGTCGTGTGTCGAGCACATTGGGCATGCGTTCTCCTTCCCGCCAAAGCGGGGCAAAAACAGAATATGTTGCTCGGTGCGCGGCGAACGTTCGTTCCGCGCTAGTCCTCGCCGCCCTCCAGGCGACCGGCTGAGCTAACGATTACGATGCGTGCGGCTGGGATCAACTGCGGCGCGCAGCATGTTTCGGTGCTGAAGCAAAATCGTCACGCAATTCCGTGTGCGTTCCACGCGTACGTGCAATTCGCAGTCGCAACGAAGTTCGCGCGCAACATCTGGTTAACCAAGAGCGGCGAGGCTTGCGCGATTGACTCCCAGAACCGGGGGAGAGGGCTCATGCCTCTGAAACTGTCGTTGCGTCCGGGCGAGAAGTTCGTCGTCAACGGAGCCGTCGTTCAAAACGGCGATCGTCGTGCTGCGCTGGTGCTGCAAAACAAGGCATCGGTGTTGCGTGAGAAGGATATTATGCAGCCTGACGAGGCCGACACGCCCGCCAAGCGCATCTATTTCCCGATCATGCTCATGTATCTCGACGATCAGGGCAGAGATAAAGCCTACGCTGAATTCGCCGCTCGCTTGGCGGAATTCATGGGCGCGGTCCGTGACCACGCCGTGCTGACAGAATGCATAGGCGTTTCCAAAGAAGTAATGGCCGGTGAGTACTACCGCGCATTAATGCGCTGCCGAAAGCTCATAGCATATGAGGCGGAGCGCTTAGGGCTGGGGAGCCATGTCGATCAAGGCGTACCAGCGCGCGGCCACGCAGGCTGACAGCGCGCGGGAACTGGAATACCGGGCTTTCGGCCAAGTCACGGCCGGGCTCCTTAAGGCAAAAGAGGGCGTCGCGTCGCCCACGGAGAAGGTTGAAGCGCTGGACGCCAATCGCCGGCTCTGGAACGTGCTCGCCAACGATTGCGCGGCGCCCACCAATCAATTGCCGATGACGCTGCGCGGGCAGATCATCTCGCTTGCCCTCTGGGTGGGGAAGTATTCGAGCAGCGTGCTGCGTGAGAACGCCGACATCGAGCCGCTGATCGACATCAATCGCACGATGATGGAAGGCCTCGCTTCACGCTGACGCCCGGCAAAATTTGCCGGGCTATAGGTAAATTATTCCGGCTGACTTTCTGCAGTTGAAAGTTCCGAATCGACCACCTGTTAACTTCTCCTCCTTACAAACGCAGGCCTCACAAGGCGCAACGGCTCCACAAAAAGTGGCGTCAGCGCTTTGCAGGCAAAACGCCGAACCCAGCCAAAACGGCTGGATAACATCGTCCAGAAGGACACGAATACTATGGCAAGCGTCAACACCAACTACGGCGCGCTCGTCGCGCTGCAATCCCTGAACAGCACGACCAAGCAACTCGCTGACGTGCAAACCCACATCAACACGGGCCTCAAAGTTTCGTCCGCTAAGGACAACGGCGCTGTGTTCGCTATCGCCGAAGGCCAACGCGCTCGCGTTTCTTCGCTGGGCGCCGTGCAAGACGGTATCGATCGCGCCACCTCGACCATCGACGTTGCTCTGTC
Source organism: Terricaulis sp. (assembly GCA_047601265.1). GTDB lineage: Bacteria > Pseudomonadota > Alphaproteobacteria > Caulobacterales > Aquidulcibacteraceae > Vitreimonas. Next base: position 1,140,079 of record JASGJR010000001.1, on the reverse strand, counting down.
GGCCGGTCAAGCTATCGGCGACATCCTGAAGCAACTGAAGTCGCAAGCGGTCGCGGCGGAAGCCACCGACCTCAGCCAAGATCAACGCGACGCGCTGCAAGCCAACTTCTCGGCGCTGCGCAGCCAAATCGACCAGATCGCCAACGCTGCGACCTTCAACGGCGCGAACCTGGTGAACGGCAACAACCTGTCTGGCACTGCCAACGCCTTCAGCGTTCTGACGAGCGACCAAACGACGGCCGTTCCGTACACGCTGTCTGGCGCGGCCCTGACCGGCACGCCGACCACCTCGACCGACCTCGCGACCGCGACGGGCTTGACCTTTGCCGCCGGCGACGGCGTGCAATTCACGCTCACCAACGGCTCGCAAACGACGACCTACAAGGTTGCGACGGCCGGCACCGACACGATCCAGAACTTCCTGGACAACGTGACCTCGCAAACCAATGGCGAAGTTTCGGCGACGTATGACTCCACGACCAAGAAGATCTCCTACAGCTCTTCGAAGGCCTATGCGGTCAAGTTTGTTGACAACGCGAATGCCGGCAAGTCCGACACCGCGATGCTCGACAACGGCGCCACGACTGCCGGTTCGACCCTCGCGGGCGGCTCGGCTGGCGTGAACAGCGCGCTGAACGTCTCTGGCTACGACTTCCGCGTTGGCGCTTCGGGCCAAGCCCTGGCGACGCTGACGTCTTCGCTCGACATCTCGAGCTCGGCTGGCGGCACCGCGGCTTCGTCGGCGATCGACACGGCGATCACGCAGCTCAACAAGAACCTCGCGACGCTCGGCTCTCAGTCGACCGCGCTCGACACCCAGAAGACCTTCCTGGGCAAGCTGAGCGACTCCATCACCAACGGCATCGGCAACCTCGTCGACGCTGACTTGGCAAAGGAATCCGCCCAGCTGCAATCGCTGCAAGTCAAGCAACAGCTTGGCGCGCAAGCACTGTCGATCGCGAACCAAGCGCCGTCGATCGTGTTGTCGTTCTTCAAGTAAGAGCGAATGGAATAAGGCGGAGCGTCTCCGGACGCTCCGCCGGTTCCTTTCAATCGCGATTGAACCATGGGTTCTTTTGCTCCCCCCGTCAGCTTCCTTGCGCCGCAGCACCCGCTGCGGCCGAAGGCCGTTGAGGAGGGCGATCAGCGCGCCCAGCCGGAACAGCAGCGTCTGACCGAGTTTGCGGCGACGATGAAGGAGCCGATCGCAGCGACGAACCTCGTCATCAGCTACGATGAAAGCGCCGATCGCTTCGTGCAGACATTGACCGACGCGAATACCGCTGAGACATTGCGCAAATATCCGAGCGATTTTCAGCTCGCGTACTCTCGCGCCGTGATGGCTTACCTGCGTGCGCAGGTCGAGAGTGTAAACAAACCGTAAAAATATCGTTCCGGACGCGTTAGTCTTAACGTTTCATTAACGCATTTACGCTTTCTTCACGCCCGCGGCGAAGCGCGCCGCGCGTCGCATGGGCTTGGACGCGCGATCCGAAGGAGCGTTGAGAATGGTTTCGAGCATCGTGCCGGGCACGGCGGGCGCAAACACGCTCGGCGTCGATACGCGCTTCAAGCATCATCACACGGCGGGCACGCAGACCAACGATAACAGTGCCAGCGGCGGCGATCGCGTGGACGTGTCGGGACCGGCGGCGTGGGCCGCGGCGCGCGACAGCGTTACCAACGGACTTGCTCAGCTCGATGCGGCGATGTCGGCCGGGCGCGACGCGCAGAACATGCTGCTGGCGGCGCAGTCTGCGGGAAGCCAAGCGGATCTGGATGGTCTGCTTCAGAATTATAGCGCCGGCGTCAGCGATGCGATCGCGGGTGGAGCGGTGCTGGTTGGCGGCGGTTCGATCAGCGTGCAAGCAGAGCCGGGTGCGGCGCCTTTGGCGATCAGCGGCGGCAATTTGCAACTCGGCGCCGACGGCAGCGTGCTCTCGCTGGCCAGCGACGCGCAACTGAGCGACCCGGCCTTTCAGGGTCAGGTGCAAGGTTCGCTTGATGCGGTGCAAAGCATGATGACGCGCTACAGCGATGCCGCGCGCGGGTTGCAGGCGCACCAGGGTTTTCTGGGTGCGGTCAATGACGTGAACGCGAATGTTCGCACTGACCTCGACGCGGACGGCGCGCGTTTGTTGGCGCTGCAGGTGAGGCAGGGGCTGGACGGCGCGGGCGTCGGCGCGATCGCCAACGCCGATCCGCAGGCTGTGCTGTCGCTGTTCAGAGCTTAGCGCGCCAGCGTTGAGGGGTGCTGCGCTAGAAGCCGCGGACGCCGCCAATATCAATCAGTTCGCTGTCGTCGTGATAGTCGTCATCGCGGGTTAGCCGCGACATGGCGCGACGGGTCGCGCGCCAGCCCATCATCGAGACCACGAACAGCGCGCCGAGGAACGCCAGCGCGGCGATGGTGATGGCGATCGCCAGATCGCGATTGATGGTGAGATCGCCGCGCGCGGCGTTGAGCAGGCGGCCGTCGCGCGGCAGACGCTTGGCGGCGGCGGCGGCGCGGTCGCGTGCAGCTTCGGCCACCAGCAGCAACCGCGGCAGATCGCGCAGCGATTGGGCGTGCGAGATCAGCGCCGTTGCGCCCAAGTGCGAGGCGGCAATGCTCATGGCGCCGAGTTTATCGAGAACGATTTTGGCGGCAGCGGCGCGCTCCGCATCGAGCGCGCTGGTGAAAGCGGGCGCCGCGTTGGCAAAGTCGCCCGCGTGTTCTTCGCTGCTGGCGTTGGTCAGCGCCACTTGGCGGAAGGACTGGGTGCGCAGCGACGCCTCAATGAGCGCAGCGATCTCCGCGCCGAATTGCGGCGGATAATCGTTGCGGCTTTTGGCGTCGAGCAGCACGGCTGCACCTTCAGCCATGCGCGGGGTGAAGACGCCGGCGAGGTTCAAGCGAAAGCCAGTCAGCACGAATTGGAGTGTGTCGGATTCCGGTTCGGTGACGATGGACTGCGCCATGGTCTGGAATTCGGCCGGACCGGCGACGTAATTGACCTGACTTGGACGCAACCCGCCGCGTGACAGCAGCGGCACCGCTTGTTCGTAGCGCGCACGCGTGCCGGGGGTCAGCAGATCGAGTGCGGCGTCTTCGATTTGCGCGTCGGTCGCGTTGCCAGGGAGCTGGTGGCTGAGTTGGCCGGCGACGTTCTCCGGCAGCATGCCGCGCGCCGACAGCAGGAAACCGCGCGCCGCGGCCACGTCTGGACGCGAGGGCGAGAGTTCGTTGGCGATGAGATCGTCCCAAAGCTGCTGACGGTCGAAGTCGAGTTGGATCAGCGAGCCGTTAAGCTTCTCGACGCGCTGGGCGACGACGCGAGCGCCCGCGTCTGAGTATGCGTAAGTGTAGAGCCGGTCGCGGGTGATGATGAGGAAGGCTGCGGCGCTCGCGAGCGCGAACACGACCAGGCAGAAGTTGAAGGCAAGTGCGCTGAAGATCGTGTGCCGGGGGCGGCGATGACTGTGCTGCTGGCGCGCCTCAGTCGGCTCGACGGTATGCGCGTCAACGGCCAGCCAATCACGCGTCTGCGTGTCGTGCTTCACTCTATCCCCCACGGGAACCAAGAAAATACAAAGCCGTTCAGCGCGGCTTTGATCAAGATGAATTACAGGAAAGGCGAAATCATCGCCGTAGCGGGGTGTCTTAGCGGCGTTGTGGTTTACGCGCTGCGGTCGAGTACCGCCGGATTGGGGCCAGCGGAGGTCGCGGGCGTACCCCGCGCGCCATAGGCCGCGTTGTTGCTGCGTTGGCGAACAACTTCCTCCGCCATGGCCTGCACCAGCCCCTCGCTGATGATCTTCACCGCGTTGAGCGAAAGCTCGTGTTTGGCGAGTTGCTCATGAAGCGCCTCGGTGCGTTGGCGGAGCTTGGTTAGCAGCGGCTGCGGCGCGGCCTGGATCAAACTCGGCTCCTGCTTGATGCGGGCGAGTTCCAGGCGGTAGGCGTTAGCGAGGCGGTTCTTCTCGTCGGCTTCGGCGCCATCCATGGGCGGCTCGCGTGCGTCGATGCGCCGGGTTTCTTCGGTGACCATGGCGGTCAGCCGTTCGGTGATGAGCACCAATTGTTCGGCGCGGTCGCGCGCGTCATCTGCCAGCAGGGCCATCGTCGTCGCTCAGTGAAATGGGGAGGGGCGGCGGATCAACGGGGATCGCCGGGGTGGCGGCATTAGAGGCGCGCGTGCCGGGATCGGCCGCTTGCGCCTGCATGCGTTGAAACTCGGCGACGATGTTGGCGGCGACGCCAACCCCGCCGGATTGCGCGATCGACTTAGCGTAGGTGTCGATCAACATCGGCCGGAACATCTCTTCGCCGACGCCGCCGCCGCCAAGGCCATCGGTCGAAAGACCCTCGAACATCGGCGCGAGCATCTGGTTCAAGAACACGGCTTCGAATTCTTGCGCCGTCTTCTTCATCGCTTCCACTTGCGCCGAAGGCGTTTGCGGACGGTTGAGCTGGATCGGCGCGCCAGGCAGCGGCTGTTGCGGCAATGGCATGCCTTGGAGCGTTGGGCGGGCGAGCGCGTCGGTCATCTACATGACCTCGATGTCGGCTTGGATCGCGCCGGCGGCTTTGAGCGCCTGCAGGATCGAGATCATGTCGCGCGGGCTGACGCCGAGCGCGTTAAGACCGTTGACCAACTGGCGCAAAGGTACGCCGCCGGGCACCACGACGAGGCCGCCGCGATCTTCGTCCACATGCACGTTGCTTTGCGGGACCACCGTGGTCTGGCCGTGGCTGAGTGGCGCAGGCTGACTGACGAACGGATCTTCCTGGATGGAAATCGTGAGATTGCCTTGCGCGATCGCGACGGTGGAGACGCGGACGTTTTCGCCCATGACAACGATGCCGGAGCTTTCGTCGATCACGATTTTCGCGGGATTGTCGACGGCGACCTCGATGTTTTCGATGCGGCCGACGAGAGAAACCATATCGCCTTGAAAGCCGTCGGGGCGATGCAGTTGTACTGAACCTGGGCTGGTAGCGTGCGCGACGGGGCTGCCAACAGAAGTGTTGATCGCGTCAGCGATGTGCTGGGCGGTGGTGAAATCCGGGTTGCGCAAAGAGATGCGCAGATCGGTTTGATCGGCGATGTCGTAGTGGATTTCCTTCTCCACCAGCGCGCCAGAAGCGATGCGGCCCGCGGTCGGCACGCCGCGCGTCACTGACGATCCCGATCCGCCTTGCGCGGCGAAGCCACCGATGGCCAGCGGACCTTGTGCGACGGCGTAGACTTGTTGGTCTGCGCCCGCGAGCGGTGTGACGAGAAGCTGACCGCCGGCAAGACTGCGCGCGTCGCCCATGGCCGAGACGGTGACGTCGATGCGCGAACCTTGTGATGCGAACGCCGGAAGATTTGCGGTGACCATCACCGCAGCGACGTTGCGGGTGTTGAGGGCGCCGCCTTGGGTGCTGACGCCGAGGCGTTCGAGCATGGCTTGCAGCGATTGGCGCGTGAACGTGGAGTTGCGCAAGCTGTCGCCGGTGCCAGCGAGCCCGACGACGAGGCCGTAACCCACGAGTTGGTTTTCGCGCACGCCTTCGAAGTCGGCGACGTCCTTGATGCGCGGGGCGGCATATGCGGTGGTTGCGCCAATCGGCGCCGTCACCGCCGCCACCGACGCCACAGCGATCAAGGCGTGACGCGCAGCCGGGGGAGTTCTTCGCATGGCCCGATAGGACGCGGGTTTGGTTAATGGGACGTTCAAAACACCATGGTTAACGCATTGGAAACAGCAGCAGAGCAGGGTCGCGCGCCATGAAGGTCGAAAGCGGTCGCGGAGTTGGTTCGGCAGGCGGCGCCAAGCGTGCCGGCGCTCAGGCTGCGACCGGTTTCGCGCCTGAGATGGGCGGCGCAGAACAGCCGCGGGCGGTGACCGGGGTCAGCGGCGTCACGGCGCTGGACGCGGTCTTGGCGCTGCAAGGCGAAGAAGATCCGATGCAGCGCCGGGGCCGGCAAGCACGGCGAGGCCGGGCGGTGCTGGACGTGCTCGAAGACCTGGCCAAAGGGCTTCTCCACGGCCGCGCGCCAGCGGCGCTGCGGAGCGAGCTTGAACGGCTGCAGCGGGGGAGCGAATTAACCGGTGACGAAGGCCTGGACGACGTGATGCGCGAGATCGATACGCGCCTTGCCGTCGAGGTGGCGAAGCTGGAAAGGCAGCTTCAGAAAGTTTGAGATTTACCACGCAAGTGACGGATTTTTGGCATTGTTTGGCGCCGTCTTTGCTCCATGGACGACGCCTAAGGCCAACGCTATAAGGCGGCGCCTCGCGAGGGCGATAGGAATGGCGGGATACACATGGCGCAGTCCGTGAAGACGTATCGTCCGACTGACAGCGAGCCGTTCATGAATGAACGGATGCGCGAATACTTCCGTGCAAAGCTGCTCGCCTGGAAAGACGAAATCCTGGAAGAATCGCGTGGCACCATCGCTTCGCTGCAGCAGGATACCGTGGCTGAGGCGGACCTGGCTGACCGCGCCACCAGCGAGACGGACCGCTCGCTTGAGCTGCGCACCCGGGACCGCCAACGCAAACTGATCTCTAAAATCGAGCAGGCGCTGCGCCGGATCGAGGACGGATCCTACGGGTATTGCGAGGAAACGGGCGAGCCGATTTCGATTTCCCGCCTGGAAGCCCGGCCGATCGCGACCCTCTCTCTGGAGGCCCAGGAGCGCCACGAGCGCCGGGAACGCGTTCACCGGGACAGCTGACGTAGAAAGCAAGCGAAATCATTGCTTCGCGCCTGCGGTGACGGGCTTTACTGTCTAACGTTCACCACTATAGGTATTCGGAACCTGTCAGGGGAGCTTCATGCGAATTTTTGCGACTGTTTTGGCGGCCTCAGTTCTTTTGTCCGCTCCGGTGGCTTTCGGCCAAACCGATCCGGCGACCTCCAGCCCGGCGCCTGCCGCGACCACGACGCCGACTGAGCCTAGCGCCGCTGCGCCCGCGACGCCGGACGCCGCTCAGACGCAACAACAAGCCACTGACGCGAACAACCGCGTCACCTGCCGCGTTGTGCAAGACACCGGCAGCCGGCTGAATCGCAACCGTCAGCGCATTTGCGGCACCCGTTCGCAATGGGAGCACATGCAGGACCAGAACGGCGACACGGTCCGCGGCATGGGCCACGTGCAGCAAGGTCAGGGCTAATAGCTCTAAATTCGTAGAACGCCGGCGCGTCTCACCAGGGTGAGATCGCGTCGGCGATGCGTTGCCCCCAGCTCGGGCGCTGCACGGCGCTGAGCTGTCCTTGACCACCGTAAGAGATGCGCGCTTCGGCGATCTGCGTGTGGTTGATGGTGTTTTCCGGGCTGATGTCCTCGGGACGTACAACACCGCTGATGGTCAGCTGACGCAGCTCGGCGTTGATCATTACATCCTGACGGCCGGCGATGACGAGATTGCCGTTGGGCAGGCGATCGACGATCACCGCGGCGACCGTGAGATTGATCTTCTCTTTGCGATTGATCGCGCCTTGGCCGCTTTGATCCGACGTGCCGGCGCCGCCGACCATGTGCTGGGGGTCGAAACCTGCGCCGAAGAGGCGGCCTGCGGCTTGCTCCAAACCGAAGAAGTGGGTGATGCCGGCGTCAGTGCTGGACGAGCGCTGCCGCGAGCTTTGATTGGAGAGTTCGGCTTTGTCGTCGATCTCGATGTTGACGGTGAGAATGTCGCCGACGCGCGAGGCGCGTTGATCGTTGAAAAAGCTGCGCGAACCGGCGCGCCACAGCGAGTTGGGGCCTGCCGGTTCGTATGACGCCGGTTCGGGCGGCATTGGCATGGTTTGTTGCTGGCCGCCGGTGAGCGCGGCGGGGCTTCCGACCGGCGGCATTTGCGGCGGCGCCAAACCGCGGCGCGCGGCGGCGTAAGCCGCGCCTGGAACGGCGATCGCGTCTTGCGTCATCGTTTGCATCGCTGGCGTGGTTGCGCAGCCGGCGGCGCCGAGCGAGAGCGCGAGGAGAGCGAGTGTCCGCATGTGGTGTCCCCAGTGTTCAGTTTAAGGCGAAGCGCTGGCCGCGCCCGGGCCAGTGACTGTCGCCATGATGATGCGATTGGACGTCGGGTTGGTGAAACGCAGACTTTGACCGACGGCGCCGTTGTCCATCGCTTGCACGCGCGTGCTGAGCGAGACGCCGCCAACTTGATACGTAAGCAACACGGCTTCGCCGCGGCGCACGGCGATGTCGGCGGCGGCGGGCGCGCTTTGGAAACCAGTTGAAGTGCTTGCCACCTGCGCGTTGTTCGGCGGCAGCGTCGCGCGCGGTCCAGCGGGATGTACAACTTGCACGTCGGTGACGCCGGGCGGCGGCGTGAAGTCGAGGCCCGCGGCGGAAGCGGCCATCGATACCATGGTCATGGAGAGCGTCGTCACTTGGCCCGCGGCCGGCGCGGGGCCGATGGCGCGGCCGCTGAGAGATCCAGCGCCGACAAACAGATCGCCCAACGTAATCGATGGCCCGCTTGCTTCTACGCGCGAACGGAGCGTCACCGTGTCGGCGTTGGCCGCGCCAACCGCCGCAATCGTTAGGCAAGCGCCAAGACAAAGCGCACGCAGCATCACTCAGCTCCTTGCTCAAGCCGCGGTTAGCGAACCTAAGTCGTGGTTTGCAGCATTTCGTCTGCTGCAGTGATCACGCGCGCGTTCATTTCATACGCACGCTGCGCCACGATGAGCGATGAGATTTCTTCCACCGCGTTGACGTTCGAGAGTTCCAGGTAGCCCTGCATCAAAGTACCGAAACCGGGTTGACCAGGCGTTGCTGTCGTTGCGGTGCCGGAAGCAGGCGTCTCCAAGTACATGTTGTCGCCCATGGCTTCGAGGCCCGCCGGGTTGATGAAGTTGGCGATCTCAAGCTGGCCGAGTTGTTGCGGCTGGGTTTGGCCGGTGAGGGTGGCTTCGACGATGCCATCACGCGAGATGGAAACGGCGGTAGCTTCGGGCGGCACGGTGATCGCCGGTTCGACAGCGTAACCGTCCGACGTCACCAACTGGCCGTCGGCGTTGACGGCGAAATTGCCGGCGCGGGTGTAGCCGATCTGACCAGAGGGCAGCGTCACCTGAAAGTAGCCGCGGCCATCGATGCCAAGGTCGTACGGGTTATCCGTACGGTTCATGCCGCCTTGCTCGGTTTGGCGCGCGACCGCATCGGCGCGGACGCCGACACCGATCTGGATGCCCAACGGCATGACATTGCCGCTCGACGAAGAGGTCGCTCCGGGCCGCTCCAGGTTTTGGTAGAGCATGTCCTCGAATTCGGCGCGCTGGCGCTTGTACGCCGTCGTGTTCATGTTCGCGATGTTGTGCGAAATCACGTCCACGTTCAGCTGCTGAGCTTGCATGCCGCTTGCGGCGATAGACAGCGCGTTCATTCGTTCGGGACCTTCTTACTCTTTCGTCTGTTATTGGCCGAGCGTTTGGATCGCCCGGCGTCGCAGATCATCCGTTCCCGAAACGATATTTTGCGCGCTTTGATAAGCGCGCGAAATTTCGATCAAGCGGGTGAGCTCCACCACCGGACGAACGTTCGAACCTTCAAGCGAACCCTGTACGAGCACGCCGTCGAACTCCGCCGGTGCGTTATTGTGCGCCTCCCAAAGATTGTCCCCGACCTTTGAGAGCGCGCCAGGTGCTGCAAAGTTCGCAACACCAATGCGGCCGACTTCGTTGCCGGCCACTTTAATAGCACCGTCCCGACCGATCACAGGGGTCTCCCCCTGAGATACATCGATCTGGATCGGTGCTCCCCCCGAGTTCAGGACCGCATGACCGTCAGAGGTCTCAAGCTGTCCGTCACTCGATAGCGTGAACGCGCCATCGCGCGTGTACATCGTTTGCCCGTTCGGGCCTTGAACCATGAAGAAGCCATTGCCTTGGATGGCGACGTCGAGCGGATTGCCGGTGTGGGCGATATCGCCCTGGCGCATGTCGCGCGTCAGGCCGATGTCGCGCACGAAACGGATGTCGCGCGGATTGTCGTCAGTGTGCGCAGCGGTGTCGTCGGCTTCTTCCAGAACCAACGTGTCAGCCTTGAAGCCGCTTGTGTTGACGTTGGCGAGATTGTTGGCGGCAACGTCCAAGCGTCGTTGCAGAACGCGTTGGGTCTGCAGGCCGAGGAGCTGGGCGTTATCCATCGCCGTTAACCCTGCAAGCGCCGGGCCAGACTCTAAGTTGCTGATTTTATTGAGGCGCGATTGGGCATCGTGGTGAATGCGGGTGCGGTTTTTGCCGCGCGACCGGCAAACTTTGCCGGGCTCTTCGCACATCCTTAACCACGCGGCTCGCACCAAGGAGAAGAAGGATTGCGAGCGATTCCATGGCTGCGGCTGCGAAGAAAGAAAAGAAGAAGAAAAAGAAGGGCGAGGAAGAAACGCCCGAACCGGCCAACGACACCGAAGGCGCAGCTGGCGCTGAAGGTGAGGCCGGTGCTGAGGGCGAGGCCAAACCCAAGAAGAAGATGTCGGGCAAGACCCTCATCCTCTTCGTGATTCTTCCCGCACTCCTGATCCTCGGCGGCGGTGGCGCAGCAGCGTTCATGCTCTTGGGGCACGGTGGCGCGCCGAGCCATGCCGAGCAACACGCCGAAGCCAGCAAGGAAAAAGGCAAGGGCGAAGCGCCCGGTGAATCTACGCCGGGTCCGAACGGCACGACGATCGTGCACGGTGAGAGCGTCGTGTTCGTCACGCTGCCGGAAATGCTGGTGAACATCACGCGGCCGGACGGTCAGCCTGGTTTCTTGAAATTGAAGCTGACGCTTGAGGCGCCGAACGATGAAGTGGTCACGCAGATCACCACGGCGGTGCCGCGCGTGAGCGACGAGTTCAACGGATTTCTGCGCGAATTGCGAACCGACGATCTGGTTGGCTCCGCTGGCGCATATCGGTTGCGGCTTGAACTGCTGCGGCGCGTCAATCTCGTGATCGCGCCGTCGCAGATTAATGCGGTGCTGATCGAAGAGATGCTGGTGCAATAATGAGCGGCGAAGCAGCTCAAGCGGCGCCCGGCGAGGAATGGCAAACGGGCCAAAGCGATCAGCCCATGGGCGATGCGCCGTCGGCTGAGCGCATTCTGAACCAGGATGAGATCGATAGCCTGCTGGGCTTTGGTCTTGGCGAAGAAGACAACAGCGGCAAGACGGGCGTTCGCGCCATTATCAATTCGGCGCTGGTGTCGTACGAACGGCTGCCAATGCTGGAAATCGTTTTCGACCGCCTGGTGCGGTTGATGACGACCAGCTTGCGCAATTTCACTTCGGACAACGTCGAAGTCAGCCTCGATCAGATCAGCTCGATCCGGTTTGGCGACTATCTGAATTCGATCCCGTTGCCGGCGATCATCGCCGTGTTCCGCGCCGTGCAGCTCGACAATTTCGGGCTGGTCACCGTCGATTCCAATTTGATCTACTCGATCGTCGACGTGTTGCTGGGCGGACGCCGCGGCGGCGCCTCAACGCGCGTCGAAGGCCGGCCATACACGACGATCGAGCGCATGCTGGTCACGCGCATGATCGAAGTGGTGCTGCACGATGCGCGCCAGGCGTTCGCGCCGTTGACCGAAGTGGATTTCCAGCTCGATCGGATCGAAACCAATCCGCGCTTTGCCGCCATCGCGCGTCCGCCAAACGCGGCCATCGTGGTGAAACTGCGCATCGACATGGAAGACCGCGGCGGCAAACTCGAACTGTTGCTGCCGTATGCGACGCTCGAGCCCATCCGCAAGATGCTGCTGCAGCAGTTCATGGGCGAGAAGTTTGGCCGCGACAATATCTGGGAAGGCCACCTCGCAAGCGAGCTCTGGAACACGAAACTCGAAGTGCGCGCGGTGCTCGACGAGATGAAGCAGCCGCTGCGCACGATGTTGGATCTGAAGGTCGGCGATACGCTGATGCTGGATGCTGCGCCGGAAGCGACGGTCAGCCTGAAGTGCGGCGCTGTCGAACTTTGCCAGGGCCGCGTCGGCCGCATGGGTCATTCGCTTGCCGTACGTGTGGAGCAGGCGCTCGCGCCGGCGACACAACAAGCAGTCATGAAATTTGGAGGCGGTTCATGAGCCCGATCACGCTCACGATCGAAAGTGTGTTGGCGGTCATGCTGGCTGCATGTCTGTTCTATTTCTGGCGCTTGGACCGAAAGTTGTCAGCGCTGCGCAAGGGCCAGGACGGCATCCGCGCGGCGGCGGCGGAGCTGGTGCAAGCCACCGTGAACGCGGAAAATGCAGTGCGCGCGCTGCGGCTGACTGCATCGGAAGCAGGCCGCGATCTGCAAGCGCGCATCAATGACGCGAAGCTGACGGCTGATCGCCTTGGCTTGGGTGCCGGGCGCTTGCGCTCAAGCGCCGACGTGCGCGGGAGCGCGCGGGGACACATCTGATGACCGGCATGAATCTGTTCAAACCGAAAGCAGGCAAGCCCGCGGCGCCAAGTGATGGCGTTCGATTGCTGCCCCCTGTCATGGTGACGGTGGCTGTGTTGCTGGGGCTGAAGGCGCTCGGCATGGCCGAAGGCGTTTCCGCCAACGCGCAGGAGAATGCGCACGGCGCAGCGCCCGCGGCGCAACCCGCAGCCACGCAGCAAACCGCTGCGGCGACACCCGCGGCTGCGCCAGCAGGGCAGTGCAGCGATCCCACCATCGCGCAGCTCGCCGGTTTGAGCCAATCCGAGGTGGAGGTGCTGCAGGCGCTGCAAGCGCGCCGGGTCGCGCTCGATCAGCGCGCGTCGTCGATGGAGACGCAGGACGATCTGATGACCGCTGCGGCGCAGCGCCTGGATCAGCGCATCGCCGAACTGCATCGCCTGCAGGACACCGTGAACGGACTACTCGGCCAACTCGATGAGGCGCAGCAGACGCGCATTAACGGTCTCGTCGATGTCTACACGCGTATGCGCGCCAAAGATGCAGCGGCTGTGTTTGACGGACTGGACGATGAAACGCTGGTGCAGGTGGCGAGCCGCATGCGCAATCAGAATTTGGCGGAAGTGATGGGCAAGATGCAGCCCGATCGCGCGCGGCACCTGACCGATATGATCGCTGCGCTGGCGCGCCCGCCGGCCAATAGCTCGTCGCTGCTGGCGCAAGCCAGCACGGCCCCGCCGGCTGCGGCGGCGCATCCGTAAACGCACGCTTAATAAGCTCAGCTGACAAGCTTGAGGAGGTTTGGAGAGACAATTCCTGCGCCGATGAAAAAACTGCGCAACTCTCCCTTGGCGCTCGCCACGGCCGCGATGATCGCGACGCCGCCGGCGATTGCCGATCCAGTGTCGCTGGCGCCGCCGCCAGCGCAAACGCCCGCGGCTGCTCACACGTCGCCTGCGCGTGTTGCGCAACCGACGCCGCCAACCGCGCCCGTCGTGCACCAGCCGACGCCGCCGAGTGTGCCGCAAGCGCAAGCAGCAGCGCCGCTCGCGCCGTTGCGCGGCGAGCAGAGTTCGTTGCCGCAAGATTTTGCGGTGAACTTGCCGCCCGCGCCCCCGCCGCCACCCCCCGCAGCTGCCCCAGCGCACGTTGCGCAAGCTGCAATTCCGCCCGCGCCGCCTTCGCCACCGCCGCCACCACGCATGGCGCCGGCGCCTGGGGCGACCGTCACCGTTGGTGAACAGCCCGAATACACGCGTCTCGCGTTCGCATTTCAGAGCGCGTCGGACGTCACGCCGTCGCTGAACGACGATAAGCTCGATCTGCGCTTCACGCGGGTTGCCGACATTGATCTCAGCGAACTGCGCGCCAACCATCCGCATCTCATCCGCGACATTCGCCGCGTGAGTGCGGCCGGCGCGCCGTTGCGCCTCTCCATCACGCTCGATCCTGGCGTGCAGCAACGGCATTTCACCGACGGCAATCGCGTCGTTGTGGATCTGCTGCCGCCGGCGCCGGGTTCGATGCAGGCGTCGTCGGATGGGCAGGTTGCGCCGGCGCCGGCGGCGCGGCCGGTGAGCGGCAATGCGCGCGTGCAATTGGTCGAAGAAGCCAACGATACGCAGATTACCGTGCAGTGGCCCGCGCCAGCGCGGGCGGCCGCGTTCCGGCGTGGCGAAGCGATTTGGGTTTTATTCGACGCGACCGGACGCATCGATCTGAACGGCGTGGCGCGCGCGGGACGCTTGCACCAAGACATCGAAGTGGTGCGCGGCGAGGGCGTTATTGGCTTGCGTATCCCCGCGCCGCCGGAAATCAGCGTATCAGCCGCGGCGCGCAACAATTCGTGGACGTTCACGCTGGCGCCACACGTGACGCGCGGCGATTTCGCCGGGCTCGACCGCATCGTCACGAGCGACGGCAAAGGCTCGCTCGTCGCGCATTTCGCGCGCGAAGGCGTGGTGCGGTGGATACAAGATCCGGAGATTGGCGATCGAATTGCCGTGGCGCTGTTTGGCGGACCCGCCGAAGGCGTCGATACGCGCCGTGCAACTGTGGAAGCGTCGTTGCTGCCATCGGCGCACGGGGCGGTAGTGGAAACGCGCGCCGACGGTGTCACGGTTTCGCTGGCGAACGGCGATCTGACAGTTGGCCGCAGCGATCAGGGCTTGATCGCTGCATCGGCACCGGCGTCCCACGCGCAATCGCAAGCGGCGGCGCAGCTCAACGCGGCGCTCACGCAGGCGCCGGACGCGACAGCCGGCGCCGCTGCGCCGCAAAACACCATTCCGCTGCAGCAGGTGCGCGCGCGGATCGATACGTTGGAGCGCGCCGCCGCCAGCGAAGGCACGCTCGCGGGCGCGCCGACTGACGCGCGCTTGGCGCTGGCAAAATTCCTTCTGGACAACGATTTTGCGGCCGAAGCGCTCGGCGCGCTGCGCGTGGCGGCGATCAATCAAGGCGATTTGGTCGAGATCGATCCGACTTATCGGCTGATGCGCGGCGAAGCCAGCGCGATGATGGGCCGTTACACGGATGCGGACAACGACTTGGGCGCATCGGCGCTAGCGCAGAACCCCACCGCCGCGCTTTGGCGGGGATACGCGGCAGCGGAGCGCGAAGACTGGGCTAATGCGCGCCGACAGTTGGAGCAGGGCGCGGGCGCGCTGGAAGATCTCTCGCCAACATGGCGCGCGCGTTTCCAGTTAGCGTTGGCGAAGGCCGCGTTCGAATTGGGCGACTACGCCGCCGCCGATAGCGCGCAGAGCGCCGCCATCGGTGAGGCAACGGATCAGAGCTTGCGGTTGCAAGCTTTGCTGTTGCAGGCGCGCATTGCGGCGGCGCGCAACGACAATGTGCACGCATTGCAGATGCTCGATGAGCTGTCGCGTGCGCGCGATGAAGAAACCGCGGTGCGTGCGACGCTTGAGTCGACGCGCATTCGCTTGGCGACTGGGGTGATGCGGCCGATGGATGCAATCGAGCCGCTCGAGGCGCTGCGCTTCCGGTGGCGCGGCGACGCCATCGAACTGCAAACCGTGTCGATGCTGGGCGACGCCTACTCGCAACAAGGCCGTTGGCGCGATGCGCTCGAGGTGATGCAAACGGCGTCCGATCGTTTTCCGAACGATCCCGCGGCGCGGCAATTGCGCGTCGATATGGCGACCTTGTTCGAGCAGCTTTTTCTCGACGGAGAAGCCGATCAGTTGCAGCCGATCGAAGCGCTTGGTTTGTTTTATGAGTTCTCAGACCTGACGCCGATCGGACCGAACGGTGATCGCATGGTGCGCTTGCTTGCGGGAAGGCTGGTGAACGTCGATCTGCTTGAGCAGGCTGCGCAATTGCTGCAGCACCAAGTGGACGAACGTTTGCAGGGCCTTGGCAAAGCGCAAGTCGCGGCCGACTTGGCGGCGATCTATTTGATGGATCACAAGCCGGACAAGGCGCTGGTTGCCATCGACACGACGCGTCAGCCGAACATGCCGCCGAACCTGCTGGCGGATCGCCATATCCTCGAAGCCCGCGCGCTGCTGGATCTTGGGCGGTTGGACTCAGCGGTGGAACTCGTTGAGCGGGATCGTAGCCAGGATGCGCAGCGTGTGCGTGCGGAAGCTGCGTGGCGTGCGCATGATTGGGATCGCGCCGCGGCGGAATTGAAGACGTTGCTGGGCATGCGTCCGCGTGGGAGCGCGCTCGATCAAGATGGGCGCCAACAAGTGCTGCGAACCGCGGTGGCGCTGACGCTCGCAGGCAATGACGATCAGGTGCGCGCGCTCTATCGCGAATATGCCGGCGACATGGCGCATACCGATGAGGCGGATGCGTTTGAAGTCGTCGCCTCCGGCATCAATGCTGACGGCTCGGCGATCCGTGACGTAGCGCGCGCTGTGGCGCGCACCGATGTGATGGATCGCTTCATGCAGCGCATTCGCGCGAACATGACAGTGGACGCGCACGGCAATCCGCTGCCCGCGCCCGCAACGCCCGGCGCCCCTGCGCCCCAGACGCCAGCCGCGCCCGTGCCGCAAGCGGCGCCGCCGCCCTCGACCCCGAACCGGCCGACCGGACAAGCGGGCACTTAATTGCGGTCAGGCGATGCCGAGTTTAGCATTTTTTCCTGAGCGCGGACGCGGTTTTATTGCGAAGCGCGTGCGCCGCCGCCACCGTTGCTGGCGCTGGCGTGGTCCATCGGGTGGTAGAGCGCGGGGCGGCCGGCGGCGAGCGCTTGCAGTTCGATCGGCGCCTGGCCGTAGCGCTTGCGGCAGAGCGCCATGTGCGAGAGCGCGCGCTCAGCATAGTCGCGGCTTTGTGTGCGCGGCATGGTTTCGAGCAACAACAACGGGTCGATGTCGGCGGGCTGTGTAGCGATCCAGCGCGAGAGCCAGCCGGGGCCGCCATTGTAAGAGGCGAACACACGGCCGAGATCGCCATCGGAATGGAATTGGCTCATCAGCCACTGCAGGTAGCTTTGGCCGAGACTCATATTGTGGTTGGGGTCGAACAGCGCGGTTGGGTTGCGGCGATAGTTCACGCCGTCGATGTCGCGCGCCGTTGACGGCAGCAATTGCATGAGCCCGCGCGCGTTGGAGACGCTGACGGCTTTCGGATTGAAATAGCTCTCTTGGCGGACAATGGCGTAGACGAGCGCGCGGTCGAGCGCGAAGCCTTCGCTGGGCACGAACGAGGTGTTGGGGCAGAAGCCGGCGGCTTCTTCTGGGCCGCCGTACTCGGCCGCGCGCAATTGCGCGCTCGGCGCCTGCAACGAAATCGCCAGCGCGAGGAAAGCGCGGTCGTCTTCGGGCGAGAGTTGGCCGTGCAAACGGCGCAGTTCGGATTCCACTTCGGAGAGGCGGCCAAGTTGTGCGAGCGCCGCCGCGCGGCGCGCTTCCGGGTGCGCCTCGACGAAATGTTGCAGCGTCGTGTTGTCCACGTTTGGCGGATCGAACGAGAGGGCGCTGTTGCGGCCGAGCTGCGCTTCCGAAAGCTGGCCGTAGAACGTCCAGGGACGGCGCGCCGCCGCTTCGAGATACGTGCTGACGCGCGATGCGTTGCCGGCGGCGAGATTGGCGCGCGCGGCCCAGTAATTGGCGCCAGCGGACGCCCAGCCACCGAAATACGGCCATGCGGCGGCGGCTTCGAATTGACGCGCGGCTTCGCTGTAGTCGTGCGCGCGATAGGCAACGAGGCCCAATTCCCAGGCAGCGTCGCCGGAGCGAGGGCCGCCCAGCATTTGCGCGCCAAGTTCTTTTGCTTCGCTATCGTCGCCGTTGCCGACCATTTGCGTCAGGCGTTCGAGCGATGAGCGTGCGTAGGCGGTGTCGCCAGGCGGCGTTGGCGCCGAACCCGGCAGGACACGGCGCGCAATCTCCGCCGGTGCGTGCGGCTCCGGGCCGACAGCGTGACGGCGGCGGCCACGGCCGCGATGCGGGCGTATCGCTTGCGCGCGTTCGTACACTGCGTAGGCGACGCCAAGCTCGTCGTTTTGTACAAGCCATTGATTCAGCGTGCCGTAGCTGGCGCGATAATTCGGCGAAGCGAGCATGCGACCGCGCACAAACTCGACAAGCGAGGTGTCGTCGACGTGCGCAAGCGCGCGCGTGACGCCTGCCCAATTGTGCGCGTCGATCGCCGCATAAGCGTCGGCGTAGGCGCGCTGATCGTGCTCCGAGAGCGCAACAACCTGTTGGGCTTGCGCGGCGACAGGCGCCACTACGGCAAAGGTCAGGGCAGCGAATGCGGTGCGAAAGGTCATTCGGGCCTTATCCACTCATTAACGATGCGGGGAGCGCGCGACACCCAATTCGTCGAGCCACGCCTCGGCCAGCAGCAAATCCGTCCAAGCCTGCCGCTTTTGCTGCGGCTGACGCAGGAGGTATGCCGGATGAAGCATGACCATCGTGTTGATGGGCGACGCTATTCCCTCGCGGTTATACTGCAGCCGCCGCCCACGCATGCGGGAAACGGCCTCGTCGCGCCTTAACACCGTGTTGCCGGCCGCCTTGCCCGCCAGGATCAGGAGCTTGGGCTGCATCAGCATGATGAGCCGCTCCACGAACGGGAGGCAAGTAGCCGTTTCCCCGGGGGTGGGGTCGCGATTGCCTGGAGGTCGCCAATAAATTGTGTTGGAAATCAGGATATTATCCTGCCGGTTCAGGCCAATCGCAGCCAGCATCTGATTCAGCATCTGGCCGGACCGGCCAACGAAGGGCTTGCCCTGTTCGTCTTCGTCTTTGCCCGGAGCCTCGCCGATCAGTAGCACCTCGGCGTTGATATTTCCGTCTGAAAACACGGTGTTACGTGCAGTCTTCTTGAGCGCGCAGCCGTCGAAGCTTTCGATCGCGGCGCGCAGCGCGGGGATGGAGTCCGCCGCAGCAGCCAGAGCGCGGGCATTTTCCACGGGCGCGTCAGCTGTGGCGGCACGGCGGATCTTAGGCGGCGCGGGCTCACGCAGTGGTGGGCGGCCGAGCGGCTCCTTCACCGCCGTCGGCGCGGCGGCTCTGGGTGAGGCGCCTGTCACGAAGATCGCCTCCGCCTCGTCCATATCGACGCCCGCCGCGCGCCAGAAGGCGAGCAGGGCCCGAGCGGAGGATTCAACCGCGTTCATTCGCCTATTGTGGACGGACTCGGACGAATCGACAAAGCCGCAACGCGTCTGGATAAACAGACACCTGTGAACTGGGCTGGACCGAGAAGGAGCTGGGATGGCGGACGAGGAAGTCACGCGCGAGGCGATGGAATACGACGTCGTGATCGTCGGCGCGGGGCCTGCCGGTTTGTCCGCGGCGATCCGGCTGAAACAGCTCGCGGCTGCCGATGGCAGCGAAATCTCGGTAGCCGTCATCGAGAAGGGCGCTGAGGTTGGCGCGCACATTCTTTCCGGCGCGGTTATCGATCCGGTCTCGCTCAATGAACTGATCCCGGACTGGAAGGAAAAGGGCGCGCCGCTCGACACGCCGGTCACCGACGACCAGTTCAAGATTTTGGGACCGGCGGGTGCTGCAGCGTTGCCGACATTCCTGATGCCGCCGCTGATGAGCAATCACGGCAACTACATTGTCTCCCTGTCGAACGTCACCAAATGGCTCGGCGCGCAAGCCGAAGAACTTGGCGTGGAAATTTATCCGGGCATGGCGGCGTCGGATGCTGTGTACGACGAAAGCGGCGCGCTGAAGGGCGTCGTCGCCGGTGTCTTCGGTATCGCCAAGGACGGTCATCACAAACCTGATTACCAGCCGGGCATGGAGCTGCACGGCAAGTACGTGTTCGTTGCTGAAGGCGCACGCGGTTCGCTCGCGAAAGTGCTGCAAAACAAGTACGATCTCTGTGCCAACAGCGATCCGCAAAAATACGGCATTGGCATTAAAGAGCTCTGGGAAGTGCCTGCCGCGCAGCACAAACCGGGTTTAGTTCTGCACACTGTGGGATGGCCGCTGGATGACAAGACTGGCGGCGGTTCGTTCATGTACCATTGGGGCGACCGGCTCGTGTATGTCGGCTACGTCGTCCACTTAAATTACAAGAACCCGTACATCTCGCCGTTCGACGAATTCCAGTGTCACAAATTGCATCCGGAAATTCGTCAGTACATCGAGGGCGGCAAACGTCTGGCGTACGGCGCGCGCGCCATCACCGAAGGCGGCCTGCAGTCGGTGCCGACACTATCGTTCCCAGGTGGCGTGCTGATCGGATGTGCGGCGGGCTTCGTGAACGTGCCGCGCATCAAAGGCAGCCACAACGCGATGAAGACCGGCATGCTAGCGGCGGAAGCGGCGTTCACCGCAATCCGCGCGGGCCGCCAGCGTGACGTGCTCGCCGAATATGACGAGGCTTACCACGATAGCCGCGTGCGCAAGGACTTGCTGCTGGTGCGGAACGCCAAGCCGTTATTGTCAAAGCTTGGCACGTTCTGGGGCGGCGTCGTCGGCATGATCGACATGTGGACGACGACATTGCTGGGCGGGATGTCGTTCCTTGGCACTATCCACCACGGCAAATCCGACGCGGCGTCCACTGAGCACGCCTCCAAGCACAGCCCGATCGAATACCCCAAGCCTGACGGCAAGCTGACCTTCGACAAGCTGAGCTCGGTGTTCCTGTCCAACACCAATCACGACGAAGACCAGCCGTCGCATTTGAAGCTCAAGGACCCGTCCATTCCGATTAAGGTGAATCTGCCGGAGTTTGCCGAGCCGGCGACACGATATTGCCCTGCTGGAGTGTATGAAGTGCTGTTCGACGAGGCAGGGGCCAATCCGCGCTTCCAGATCAATGCTCAAAACTGCGTTCACTGTAAGACGTGCGACATCAAGGACCCGAGCCAGAATATAGTCTGGACCACGCCTGAAGGCGGCGGCGGTCCTAACTACGCCAACATGTGATTTGAAACTCCGCCTGAGCGGCTCGAAATCGAGCGGCGGAAGAGAGGTACGGACGATGCGGTCGAAGCGTTGGGCGATATTGGCGGCGAGTGCTGCCGCGGCCTGTTTCTCGATCTCCAACGCAGCGAGCGCCGCCGGCGGCCCTCAAGCTGCAGCTGCCGCCACGCCGCCTGCCACCACGCAGCAAGCGTCGGCCAACGAGCGCGAAACTGCACCGCAACTGCGCGTGACCTCGCCGCCGAACCCGGCGCCCGATCGGACCTACAACGACACCTCAGACGCGTTGCTTGCCGCTGACATCGACTATCTCGTGCACGAAGCGCGGCGTGAGTTGGCGACTGGAGATCAGACGCCGCTCTGGACGACACTCGCATTCGCTGACGATCTCGCGTCGAACCAATTGCAAGACGCACGCACGGTGCTTGGCAACGCGCAAGGCGGCGTGCAGGGGAATCTCGGCGACATGCTCGAGCCGTTCTTGCTCGCGGCGGAAGGCAAAGTGCAGCAAGGTGTGCAGCGCGTCGAAGCTGGCGGTGACAATCTGCCGGCGCCACTGCCGGACGTGCAGCGTGGCTTGGTCTACGAAGCGGGCGGGCGCTTGCAGGATGCGGCCCGGGTTTACGCCGCCATGGTCAGCAAGCTCGATCTGACGCCGCCAAGCCAAACCGAAGCAACCTCGATGGATGAGTTGCAGCGTCAGCTCGCGGCGCCGCGTGTCGCGCAAGCGCTGTATCGCGCGGCACTCGTCAATCATCGGCTCGGCAATCGTGCGGAAGCGCAGCGCCTCTATGGCATCGTCGATCAATTCACGCCGCGCTCGGCTGATGTGCAGGAAAACATGCGCCGGCTCGCGGCGGGTGAGCAGCCCCTTGAGCAGCCGCTCGACGCGAAATCCGCAGCCGGGCGCTGGATGCTCTTTCTTTCCGAGTATCTGACGCAGACCGAAAGCTTGGCTTCAATGTTGCAACAGCAAGCGCCGAGTCCGGGCTTGCCGTCCTCGTCAGGCGCAGCGTTGCTGCAGCTTGGCGTGCTGCTGGCGCCGGACGCAAACGACTGGCGCTTGTACGCGGCGCAACAACTTGAGCAGTCCGGCGGCCTCGACGGCGCGAAACGCGTGATTGATTTGATGCCAGCCGACAGCGTGTTTGCGCCGGACGCCGACATCGTCCGCGCCAGCATCGCTATTGAGCGCAAGGACAACGCTGCCGCTGTCGCCGCCGCGCAACACGCGCAAGCGCACGCCAATGGGCGCTGGTCCGTGGTCGCCTCCGCCGCAGACATTTACCGGCGCGCCAACCATGTCGACCAAGCGCTCGCCGCGTACGACAATGCGCTGACGCTGACGCAAGCGCCGAAGGATCGCGCCGACATCCTCGGCTATCGCGCTTTCGCCAATCGCTTCGCGGGCAATTATGCAGCGGCGACGGCGGACATGCGCCAAGCCTATCAGCTCGACCAGGGCGCCGACACGCGCCTGTTGTACGTGTCGATCCTGATGGACGATCCGGCTGCGTGGCACGATGGCATCGCCGTCGCCCGCAATCTGTTTATCGAGCAACCGGATTCGGTGATGCGCATCAATGCGCTTGGCTATGCGTTGATTCAGCATCCGGAAGGTTTGGCGGAAGGCTATCGCTTGTTGTCGCGCGGCTATGCGTTCGGTCCGAGCGACTACGCGGTGATCGATAGTCTGGCCTGGGCCTACTATCTCTATGGCTATTTCGACGCTGCGCGGGTGCTCGATGAGCGGGCCAATCAACTCGCCGTGCGCGATCCGAACGCGGAAGTGCTTGATCACTTGGGCGACATTTATTGGCGCCTCAGTCGCCGCGATGACGCGCGCAAGTCCTGGACGGACGCGCTGGCCGCTAATCCCGACGTGCCGCGCACACAGCAGCTTCAACAAAAGCTTGCGCACGGGCTGACGACGCCTGCGCCGCGCCGCCAAGACTTGCCGCATGTTGATGTGCCGGACGGGCCTGCGCAACGGCAGGATCTGTGATCCGCAAGCTCGCGTTGGCGGCTTGCGCGACGCTCGCCGCTTGCGCCACGGCCGCGCCGGCGCCGGAAACCGTGTTACCGCGGGCGGACGGAAGCGCGGCGTATGCGGACTTTCTGGTTGGGCGGGTCGCCAATCTGAATTCGGACTACGCGTCGGCCGCTGAGCGATATCAAGCCGCGCTCGCGCGTACGCCAAACGACCAAGACTTGCTCGACGGCGCGGTGTCGTCGGCGCTAGCCGCAGGCGATGCCGACCGTGCGCGTCAGATCGCGCGGATGGCGCCGGCGCACTCAACCTCGGCATACGCGCAGACGGTGCGCGCTGCGGATGCGATGAAGGCGGACCGTTGGCGTGAAGCAGTGAGTGATCTCACCGGTGTGCGCGGCGGCGGCGCGGTGGAATTCACAGCGGCGATGATGGCGATCTGGGCGAATGCGGGCCTTGGCCGGTATGACGCCATCAACAATGATCTGCGCCCGCTGCTGACCGTGCCGCCCTACAACGCACTGCTCTATGGGCAGCAGGCGATGGCGTACGATCTTGCCGGGCGCAATGCGGAGGCGCTGCCGATGTACGCGAGCGCCGCCGTCGGCAGCGTGTGGCTGCCTTCGGTGGTTGTGCGGCGCGCCGATCTGTTGGACCGCACCGGCGCACATGACGAAGCGCGCGCCTTGCTCGAAGACGCCGGCAATCCTGAAATTGCCGCTGCCGCGCAGCGTTTGCGTGACAATCAGCACCCGGCGGCGACGCCGTTGACGCCCGCGCGCGCCGCCGCGGTGGGGCTGTACGGCGTAGCGACCATCTATCTGCAGCAGTCCGACTCAGCCAACGGGCTCGCGGCGCTGACGCTGGCGCTCATGCTCGATCCGGATTTTGATGCCGCCCGCATCGCGCAGGCGAGCCAGCAGGCGCGCTTGGGTCAGAGCCAACTGGCTGTTCAAACGCTGCACGCCATTGCGCCAACTTCAATTTACGCGAGCGGCGCGCGGGTCATGGAAGCGTGGACGCTGGTGGATGATCATCGCGGCGACGACGCCGTGACGCTGGCACAGCAGGCGGCGGCGAGTGGAGATATTCGTGCACAACGGGCGCTTGGCGATATTTATCGCGCGCTCGACAGATACGACGACGCCGACCGTGTTTACTCGCAGCTGATCGCGGCTCATCCCGACGATTGGCGGCTTTATTTTGCGCGGGGCGCGGTGCGCGCTCAATTGCACCGCGTTGAAGAGGGCGAGGCGGACATGCAGCACGCGCTTACATTGTCGCCCGAGCAGCCTGACGTGCTGAACTACCTTGCTTATTCCTGGGTGGATCGCGGTGCGCATACGCAGGAGGCGCTCGCCATGATCCAGCGCGCGGTAGCCTTGCGGCCCAACTCGGCGGCGATCGCTGACAGCCTGGGCTGGGCGTACTACCGCATGGGCGACTACGCGCAGGCGCAGGATGCCTTGGAGCACGCAGTGGCGTTGCAGCCAGGCGACGCAACCCTGAACGAACATCTCGGCGATGTGTATTGGCGCACTGGCCGCCGCACCGAAGCGCGCTTCCAATGGAGCCACGCTTTGGCGCAATCGCCAGCCGATGCCGACGCGTTGCGTGAGAAAATCGCGCACGGTCTGCCGGCGTTGCCAGCCACGCATTCGGCGCATCGATGAGCGTCCGGGTCTTCGCACCCGCCAAGATCAACATCACGCTTGAGGTCGGGCGGCCGCGCGCCGATGGACTGCACCCACTGCAAAGCGCGGTGATGTTTGCAGACGTGGGCGACTGGATCGAAGCCGCCGCCGCCGAAACCCTGTCGCTGACTATTGACGGCCCCTTCGCAGACGCCTTGCCCATGAGCGACGACAATTTGGTGTTGCGCGCGGCGCGAGCGCTTGCACCCGGACGCGGGGCCGCACTCAAGCTGACAAAGAATTTGCCGGTAGCGTCGGGTATCGGCGGCGGCTCAAGCGATGCGGCTGCGGCGTTGAAGGCGCTCAACGCGCTGTGGTCCTGTGAACTCAGCGAAAGTGATCTGCAGCACACGGCGCGCAGTCTGGGCAGCGACGTAGCGGTTTGTGTTTCGGCGCGGACCGCATGGATGACCGGGGCGGGTGAGCACGTTGTAGAGATGCAGGCGCCGCGATTGTCGGCGGTGCTGGTCAACGCAGGCGCGCCGCTGGCGACAGCGGCAGTCTACAAGGCGTTCGACGCAGCGTCCTTGGGGGAAGCATTTGTGGTGACGCCGCCGCCATCTTGGTCGTTTCTCGAAGAGGCTGCGCGGGAAGCTGCGCGCCGCGGCAACGATCTTGCGCAGCCCGCTTCGCAAATTTCTCCCGTTGTCGGCGAAACGCTTGCGCTGCTCCGCGCACAACCCGAGACGAAGTTCGCGCAACTCTCCGGCAGCGGCGCCACGTGTTTTGCGCTGACAGCGAATGTTGACGACGCAAATCAATTGGCGGCTCGCCTACGTGCGCAAAAATCCGATTGGTGGATTGTGGCAACGAACCTGGGCGCGGCTTGACCTGCGAAAGTGGCGCCCGTAGCAGACGTTACCAGTAAGCGCGGCTCTGGAGTGTGGATGGAACTGCTGGCCGCCGCCGCACTCGCAGCTTTTGTCAGCGCGCTTGTCTGCGCGAGCTTGATCGGCGCCGGCCCGATTGATGCGCCCAATCTTGAACGCAAGCAGCATCGTGCGCCGACGCCGACATCAGGCGGCATCGGCATCGCCTCAGGCTTTGCGGCGGCGCTCATTGCATTGGCGCTGGCGGCTGACGTGTGGAGCGACAGCCTCAGCGCGCAAAGCGCGCATTTGCTGACCGCCGTTGCGTTCTTCTCTTACGCGTTCTTGATCATCGGGTTCTATGACGACGCGCACCCCTTGGGGCCACGCCTCAAATTGTTGTTGTTCGTGGCGGCAGCGGGCTTTGCCGCCGCGGCTATCGGGCCCACGCACAAGCTGCCGTTCGGCTGGGCGACGCTGCGCTTCAGCTATCCCGGCGCGGTGATCGGCAGCGCGCTTTGGATCTTCGCCATGGTCAACTTCACCAACTTCATGGACGGCGCAAACGGCCTTGCCATGGGTATGATGACCATTGGTCTCGCGACCTTGGGCGCCATCGGCGTTTTGCTGGGGTCGCCGATCTCGGCGGCGCTGGCGTTTTCCGTCGCCGGCGCTTTGGTCGGGTTTCTGGTGTGGAATTTTCCCGGCGGACGATTGTTTGCCGGAGATTCCGGCGCGCTCTTTGTTGGTGCGCTGGCTGCGCTCGCGTCGCTCTTGCTGATCCGCCGCACCGGTGTTTCACCGTTCGTGCCGGCGATGATCTTCCTGCCGACAATCGTGGATGCGTCGCTGACGCTCATCTGGCGATTGTCGCGGCGCCGTTCGATGTTGGAGGGACACTCCGAGCACGTCTATCAGATCGCCTTGCGGGCGGGCTGGCCGCATTGGCGCGTCTCGCTTGTCTATTGGCTGGTGACGGCCGGGTGTTGCGCTGTCGCGTTAGCCGTGGCGTTCGACGCTTCGCAGGTCAGTCCGCCGATTGCGCTGTTGGCGCTGACGTTTGTTTTGGTGATCGCGTCAGGGCAAATCCGCAGCGCCGCGCTGAAGCGGGGGATCGCCGAAGTTTAGCTCCCGCGTTCGATGACGAACGCGGCCAAGTCTTTCAGCGCGTCGCGATAGGCGTTGGCCGGCAACGTTTCAAGCGCGGCTACGCCGCGATTGGTGTGCTCGCGGGCGGCGTCGAGAGTTTGCGTCAGCGCGTCGTGACGCTTGATCAACGAGACAGCGCGATGAAAATCGTCGTCGGTGCGCTCACCGCCCATGACACGCCGCCAGAAGGCGCGCTCGGATTCGTCACCCGCGTCACGCGCAAACACGACCGGGAGCGTAACTTTGCCTTCGCGGAAATCGTCGCCGGTGTTCTTCCCCATGGTGGCGGCCAGGCCGCCATAGTCGAGGGCGTCGTCGATCAGCTGAAACGCCAAGCCGAGCTCGCGGCCATAGGTTTCGAGCGCCGTGGCCTCGCCGCCGGGGCGCCCGGCGGCGACAGCGCCGGCTTTTGCGGATGCCGCGAACAACGCCGCGGTCTTGGCGCCGATGATTTCCATGTAGCGCTCGCGAGTGGTCTCGGCGTCGTTGGCGGCGGCGAGCTGCATCACTTCGCCTTCAGCGATGACGCTGGCGGCGCGCGCCAGAATATCGAGCACCATCAGGTCGCCGGTTTCGACCATGAGGTTGAAAGAGCGCGCAAACAGAAAGTCGCCGACCAGGACGCTGGAAGCATTTCCCCAAACCAGGTTGGCGGCCTTTTTGCCGCGCCGCATGGTGGAAACGTCGACGACATCGTCGTGCAGCAGCGTAGCCGAATGAATGAACTCCACCGCCGCCGCGAGCTTGCGGGGGCCGTCGCCGCCGCCGCCGAGCAGGCGCGCAGCTGCGAGCGTGATCAACGGACGAATGCGTTTGCCGCCAGCGTCGACAAGGTAAGCGGCGAGGTTTGGAATGACGCCAACCGGGCTGGCCATGTATTGGTGGATGATTGCATCCACCGCCGCCAAGTCTTCGGCCAAAAGCGCGGACAGACGATCCACCGCATTGGCGTCGCCTGACTTTTTCGCTTGTCCGACCGACGGTCCCAAGGGGCCTCCGCTTGACCTTACTGTATTCAAAACGATGCTGGCGCGCCTAGCACGGGTCAAGCTTAGTGGCCAGAAGCGGCGAAAGGGTCGCATCGAAAATGACGTTTGAGGTCACCGATGACGCGCTTTTGAACGGACGCATTCGCGTACGGCAACCGGCGCGCGGCTATCGCGTCAACGCCGACACGCTTTTGCTCGCAAGCGCGGTGGAAGCCGAACCGGGCATGCGCCTGATGGAAGCGGGTTGCGGCGTTGCCGCAGCGTTGCTGGCGGTGGCCGTACGCAGTGAGAACACAAAACTGGTGGGAGTCGAACGCGATACGAACATCGCATCGATTGCGAGGGAAAATGTCGCCGCCAACGCGATGTCGGATCGCGTGGAAATCGTAACAGGCGACGCTCTGCAAAAAGCAATGAATGTCGGCGTGTTCGACGGTGTGTTCTTCAACCCGCCATTCGATCAAGAAGGCGAAGGCCGCGCGCCTGCGGAACATCGCGCCTATGCGCATGTGAGCGATGCGTCGGTCGGCGCTTGGATCGCAGCGCTTGCGGACCGATTGCGGGGCGGCGCGGCGCTGACGTTGATTCAGCGCGCGGCCAAGCTTGTGGAAATCTTGAGCGCGATGGAAGGCCGCTTGGGCGGCGTGGAACTTATCCCCATCCGGCCGCGCGCGGGCGAGCCGGCAAAGCGGATCATAATGCGCGCGCGGAAAGGCTCGCGGGCGCCTCTAAAAATGTACGCCGGGATGGACCTTCACGACGCGTCAGGGGCCAAATATGCCCCCGAAATGGACGCCATCCTGAAAGGTGAGACGGTCCTCCAGTTCCGCTGATTGACTCTGCCGGGCCGCCACACCAGTTTCCGCGCCAACGGAATAGGCCGACGGTTCGAGTCGCCCCGCTTCCGGCCAGACATTTGAACCCCGCGGGAGAGACCAGCGAATAAGGCTGGCCCCGAAGGAGCAACCGCCCCGGAAACTCTCAGGGAACCGGACCGCGAGGGGGATGAACACGCTGGATAGTGTCGCGCCTTGTGGGGACGCGGCCGCCGAAGGAGTAAATCTCTCAGGCGCCAGGACAGCGGGGGCTGCACGCAACGTCGCGTGCGCCGCGCAAACCTGGATCGAACATGGCCGACGCCGGATCACTCAAGAAGCTGCCGCTCGATGCGGTCTGGCGCGCGCGCACTTCGAAGTTCGCCGATTTCGCCGGCTACGACATGCCAATCCAGTTCGAAGGCTTGATCGCCGAGCACAACTGGACGCGCGAGCACGCTGGGTTGTTCGACGTCAGCCACATGGGGCCGTGCTTCTTCGCGTTACCGAAGGGGCATGGGCTCGAGGGCGATTTCGCGCATAAGAAAATCGCGTCGCTGATCGAACGCTTGGTCCCGGCCGACATCCAAGGTCTGAAGTCCGGACAAGTTCGCTACACCATGCTGCTCAACGATGAGGGCGGCATTCTCGATGATCTGATGATTGCGCGCCCCGCCGAAGGCGCCGCTGCGGGCGATCTCTACATCGTCGTCAACGCGGGATGCAAAATCCAGGACTGGGCGTTGATCGAGGCCGCCACCAAGAGTGAAGCCAATCTTGTACGCGCCGATGACCGCTGCTTGCTGGCGCTGCAGGGACGGAGTGCGGCACAGGTGGCGGCGACAGTGATCGCGGCCGAACTCGCTGAAGCAGGCTTCATGACGGTGCGTCGCATCGAGACCCAGCGCTTCGGACGGCTGACGGTCACGCGCTCGGGCTACACCGGCGAGGATGGCTACGAGATTCTGGTGAAGGCGGAGAACGCCACTGACCTCGCCACTGCGCTGCTGGCGCACGCGGAAGTGAAGCCGATTGGTCTGGGCGCGCGGGACTCGCTGCGTTTGGAAGCGGGGCTCTGTTTGTACGGCCACGACCTCGATACGACGACGTCTCCGATCGAAGCGGATTTGAACTGGACCATTCAGAAGCGCCGTCGCGAAGCGGCGGATTTTCCGGGTGCGAAGCGCATCCTGCGCGAATGGGATCTGGGCGCGTCGCGCAAGCGTGTCGGCATTCGCCCCAATGATCGCGCGCCCGCGCGCGAAGGCGTCGAGATCATGAAGGACGGCAAGACCATCGGGCTTGTGACTTCCGGCGGCTTCTCGCCGATCCTCAATGGCCCGATCTCGATGGGCTACGTCGAAACCCAATACGCGCAGCCAGGCCACACTGTCGATCTGATGGTGCGTGGCGTGCCGCGCTCGGCGACCATCGTGCCGATGCCGTTCGTGCCGCACCGTTACTATCGCCCGAAGGGGAAAGCGTGACGTGCGCGAGACCAACTCCTCACCCGCTTGCGGGGGAGGTGGCGCGCGCAGCGCGACGGAGGGGGAGCTGGACGATTGCGCCCAATCCTGCGCCTCCCCCTCAGTCAGCTTCGCTGACAGCTCCCCCACAAGCGGGGGAGCAGCAACGTTTGCATAGGAGTCCAGCATGACCCGTTACACCAAAGATCATGAGTGGGTGCGGATGGAAGGCGATGTCGCCGTCATCGGCATCTCCGCTTACGCCGTTGAACAACTCGGCGACGTTGTGTTCGTCGAGCTGCCGGGCGAGGGCAAGGACTTCGCCGCGCACGGCAATATGGCGACGGTTGAAAGCGCCAAAGCCGCGTCCGACGTGTACGCGCCGATCAGCGGCCAGATCGTTGCGGCCAACACCGCGCTTTCGGATAAGCCCGAACTCGTCAACGAAGCGCCGGAAGGCGGCGGCTGGTTCGTGAAGATCAAGCCGTCGAACAAAGCCGAAATCGACGCGCTGATGGATGAAGCCGCGTACGCCGATTACGTGAAGGGCCTTTGATGCGTTATTTGCCGCTCACCGATGTTGATCGGAAGGAAATGCTCGCGACGATTGGCGTGAAGTCGGTCGACGCGTTGTACGCTGATGTGCCGAAAGCGGCGCTGCTGAAAGACTTGGTCGATCTGCCGAAGGTGCAGAGCGAGATGGATGTGCATCGCCACATGCTGGCGCTTGCTGAGAAAAATACGCCGGCGGGCCGGACGGCGTTTTTTCTCGGCGCCGGCGCCTATCGCCATTACGTCCCGGCGACGGTCGATCACATCATTCAGCGCAGCGAATTCCTCACGGCGTACACGCCGTATCAGCCGGAAATCGCGCAGGGCACGCTGCAGGCGCTGTACGAATTCCAGTCGCAAGTGGCGATGCTGCTCAACATGGAGATATCCAACGCCTCGATGTACGACGGCTCCACGGCGTGCGCCGAAGCGGCGATGATGGCCGCGCGCGCAACCAAGCGGAAGAAGATCGTGTTCTCGGGTGGCGTGCATCCGCACTATATCGAAACTGCGCGCACCGCGTGCGAGGCGTTGGGTCTGCAAGTCGTGGCGTTGTCTGCTGCAGTTGATGACGAAGCGGCGGTCACCAAGCAGCTGGATGCCGATACAGCGGCGGTGATCGTGCAATCGCCGAACGTGTTCGGGACCATCACCGACTTGAGCAAGATCGGCGAAGCGGCGCACGGCGCTGGCGCGCTGATGGTGGCGACATTTACCGAAGCGGTCGCGTTCGGGGCGATCGAGCCGGGTGGTTCGTATGGCGCGGACATCGTCTGCGGCGAGGGTCAATCGATCGGCAATGCGCTTGGGTATGGCGGGCCGTACGTTGGTCTGTTTGCGGTGAAGGAAAAACTGATCCGTCAAATGCCAGGCCGCGTTGCCGGCGAGACGGTGGATGCCGATGGCAAGCGCGGTTTTGTGCTCACCCTCTCGACGCGCGAGCAGCACATCCGCCGCGAGAAGGCGACGAGCAACATCTGCACCAACTCAGGTCTCTGCCAACTGGCGTGGACCATTCACATGACGCTGTTGGGTGAGAAGGGCCTGCGCCAATTGGCGCAGCTCAATCACGAGAAGGCGATCGCGCTGGCTGACGCGCTCGGCAAAGTGCCGGGCGTGGAAGTGCTGACCAAGCGCTTCTTCAACGAAATCGCCGTGAAGCTGCCGAAAGGCGCTAACGCGGTGGTCGATGCGCTGGCGAAGAAAGGCGTCATCGGCGGTGTCGCCATGAGCCGGCTCACTCCGCGCGCGGGCATGGATGACGTGCTGATCACCTGCGCTACGGAAATGAACACGGACGCGGACATCGCCTCCTATGCCAAGGCGCTGAAGGAGGTGCTGCAATGAAAACCGAAACCACCTCCGGCAATCGCGGTCTGTTGCAAGCTGAGCCGCTGATTTTTGAAACAGGTCACGCCACCGGCACGGGCGTTGATCTCGCCACACCAAAAGATGGCGTGGATAGGCTTGGCGGTTTGGGGCGGAAGGCGGCGCTTGATCTGCCGGGACTCTCCGAGCCGGAAACGATGCGGCACTACGTGCGGCTGTCGCAAAAGAACTACGCGATCGATCTCGGGCTCTTCCCGCTCGGCTCGTGCACGATGAAGCACAATCCGCGCTTGAATGAGCGCGTCGCGCGCTTCGAGGGCTTTGCCGATCTGCATCCGCTGCAGCCGATGTCGACGGTGCAGGGCGCCATCGAAGTGATGGATCAGCTGGCGCATTGGCTTTGCACTATGACCGGCATGCCGGCGGTGGCGCTGTCGCCGAAGGCCGGCGCGCACGGCGAAATGGCGGGCATGCTGGCGATCAAGGCGGCACTCGCGGCGCGTGGCGAAGGCGATAAACGCAAGCGCGTGCTGGTGCCAAGCTCCGCGCACGGCACCAATCCGGCGACCGCTGCCGCTGCGGGCTTTGTCATCGATGAAATTCCCGCGCGCGACGATGGCCGTGTGCATGTGGACGATGTGAAGGCCAAGCTCGGGCCAGATGTCGCGGCGATCATGATGACCAACCCGAACACGTGCGGGCTGTTCGAGCGTGAGATCAAGAACATTGCCGACGCCGTGCACGAAGCCGGCGGTTACTTTTATTGCGATGGCGCCAATTACAACGCCATCGTCGGCCGCGTGCGGCCGGGCGATCTCGGCGTCGACGCCATGCACATCAACCTGCACAAGACCTTCTCGACACCGCACGGCGGCGGCGGCCCGGGCGCCGGGCCCACGGTGCTGAGCCAGGCGCTCGCGCCGTTCGCGCCGGTGCCGCACATCGTCAAGCGCAAGGACGCATACGAACTGCGCGAGCATGCTGATGGCACCCAAGCTTTCGGCCGCATGTGCGCGTTCCACGGCCAGATGGGGATGTTCACGCGCGCGCTCACGTACATGATGAGTCACGGCAGCGACGGCCTGCGCCAAGTGGCGGAAGACGCCGTGCTCAACGCGAATTACCTGCTGGCGCGGCTGAAGAGCCACTATAACGCGCCGTTCGGTGATGGGCCGTGCATGCACGAAGTGCTGTTCGACGATAGCTCGATCAAGCCAAAGGGCGTCGAGACCATCGATATGGCCAAGGCGTTGTTAGACGAAGGCTATCACCCATTCACGACCTACTTCCCTCTGGTGGTGCACGGCGCGATGCTGATTGAGCCCACGGAAACCGAGCCGAAGCGCGAACTGGATCGCTTCGCTGACGTGATGATTGCACTGGCGAAGCGCGTGGACGCGGGCGACGTGGCGTTCTTCAAAGCCGCGCCGCAACTTGCGCCGATGCGGCGCTTGGACGACACGCGCGCTGCGCGTCAGCCAAAACTGCGCTGGAAGCGCGGCGACAATAGCAGCGCCGCGATCGCGGCGGAGTGAAGATCGCCGATTTCACGGCGCGGATAGCTGCAACGCCGCTGGCAGCGCATGCGAATGCCGCGCCGTGGGAGGTGACATCGAACCTCGAACAGATCGTGGCGCTGGCGCTTGCATCGCTCTCGCCGGGTTATCGCGTGTCCGGCGGCCAGGCGGTGCACGGTCGCGCCGTGATCGAGGAGGGCGCAACGCTCAAGGGGTCGCTGATCATTGGCCCCGCTTGCTTCGTCGCGAAGACGGCGTATTTGCGAGGCGGCGTGTTCATGGATGAAGGCTGTATCGTCGGCCCTGGCGCCGAGTTGAAAAGTACATTGATGCTGAAGGGCGCGAAGCTGGCGCACCTGAACTTCGTCGGCGACAGCGTTCTGGGTGCAGGCGTGAACATCGAAGCGGGCGCCATCGTCGCCAATTATCGCAATGAGCGCGCGGACAAGCGCATCAGTTTTACCCATCGCGGTGATGTGTTGGATACGGGTGTCGAGAAGTTCGGCGCGATCATCGGCGACAACGCGCGCATCGGCGCCAACGCGGTGATTGCGCCCGGCGCAGCGCTGGACGCAGGCACGATTGTGCCGCGCTTGTCGCTCGTGGATATGGGCTAGCCCCGCACCGCGCTGGGGCTTTGCCCTGTCCAGCGTTTGAAGGCGCGCGAGAAGGCGGCGGGTTCCGAGAAGCCGACCAAGTAGGCCGTCTCGTTCACCGAGACTTTCTTTTCAGCTAGAAAGCTCAGCGCCAGCTTGTGGCGCAGTTCGTCAAGCACTTGCTCGAAAGTGACGCCCTCGCTCTTCAGATTGCGATAAAGCGTCTGGCGGCTGACGTTCAGTTTGTCAGCGATGGTTTCGGCGCTGGCCGCGCCAGTGTGGAGCGTAGCCGCCAGCAAAGTCTCCACTTGTCCGCGTGTAGTCTGGCTGGCTTGCAGCTCCTTCAACAAAGCATCCGCGCGCTCGCTTAAGACGCCGAACACGTAGCGGTTCACGGGCGGCTGCTTCAGCACGGCGAAGGCATGATCGACCAGCATCGCGTTCCAATGACTGTTGAACACAACCGGGCAACCGAACACGCGCGTATACTCGTCGGCGTAGCCCGGATCGGCGTGCATGAAATGCACTTCGGCCGGATAACGAAGCTTGGCGAAGTCCTCGCGCCCGGCGAACATCACCCGGCCGTTCCAAGTGAGGCGCGCCATCTCAGCTTCGGTGATCAGCGGATTTTGCCTGAAGAGATCGTGCGGGCCTTCGATCCACACGCCTTCCGGCTTCACCACACCACGCAACAGCACGCCGGGCTCGCCGTCATCCATCACCAATTGCGCGTAACGATTGAGCGCGGGGCCGACATCGCTCGTGGTTTCACAAGCCTCTGCGATAAGCCCGACGATGGAAATGTCCTGCATGCGCACGGCTTCACCGAACCTGAGCGCGATGGCCGGGTCGCCGGTAAGGCGCTGCGCGGCCTTGATCAGTGCAACGTAGCGCGCAACCGGCACGCGATTGTCCTGATGCGTGAGCGCATCTTCGCTGAGTTCAGCTTGTTGTAGCAGTGCGGCGCGGTCGGCGCCCTTTGCCTCGGCAAACGCAAGCATCCCGCGCGGATAGCCTGCAGCAATTGTCGGCTCAGGCATGGCTGTTACCGAGGGTCATGTTTTTGGCGCGTCGCGTCATGTTAAGCGCGCTTAGATTTATCGTATCTCGATAAGGGCGTCGAGGCCGATGGGCGGCGGGCGCATCGGGACGCGGACGATGCGACGTATTGGTTCTATTTTGCTTATTGCGGTGTCGTTGGCGTTGCTCGGCGCGGCGCCTGCATATGCCGACCATCTGCGTGTGCCGCCTGCCGCGCCGCTTTGGCTCGTGCTTGGCGCCGATGCGGTTCTGTTTGCGCACATCGGCGGCGGCACGGTCGGATTGTTCGCCGGCGCGACCGCGCTGGCCACACGCAAGGGCGGCAAGCTGCATCGCTTGAGCGGCAATGTGTTTGTGGTCGCCATGTTGATCATGTCCGGCATTGGCGGCGTGGTTGCGCCGTTCTTGCACGATCGCATTTCCACCTTGGCCGGCTTCATGACCTTCTATTTGATCGTCAGCGCCTGGAGCACGGCGCGGCGACGTGAAGGCGTAGGCGCAATCGAAAAACTCGGACTTGCAATCGCGCTCTGTGGTGCAGGCTGGGTCTATTATCTGTCGTGGCTCGCATCGCAGACGCCGGAGCGCACGCTGGACGGTTCGCCGCCGCAGGCGTTTTGGGTGTTCGGCTTTGTGATGACGATTGCGGCGCTGTCGGACCTCAAAGTGGTGCTGCGTGGCGGCATCGCTGGTGCGCAGCGCATCGCTCGCCACGTCTGGCGCACCTGCTTCGGTCTGGCGGTCGCGAGCGGCTCGCTATTCTTGGGCCAGATGCAGGTGTTTCCGGCGTGGCTGCAGCACACACCCGTGCTCTATGTGCTGGCGCTGGCGCCGTTGCCGTTTCTGATTTTCTGGATACTGCGCGTGCGCTTGTCCAAGAAATGGCGCGGACCCACACGCACCGTAGCCGCCGCGGCCTAACGCGTCATCGCATGCACGATGTGTCCGCGCCCGTTCGAGCGCGGCATGTTGGGGAAATGCTTGGCAAGGATGTCGCCGATCGTCAGGTCGTTGACCTTGGCGAACCCCGCGTCGCGCAATTCATGCGGCAGCGTGGCCGGATCGAAATATGTGAGGAATGGTTCGCCTGCCGCCGCTACCCGCGCCGTCAGCGCGTCGAACATGGCGCGTTCTTCAGGCGCCATCGCGTCACGCGACATGGCGTAATCGAAGATGACCTCGCCGCCGCCGGGATTGTCGGCAATCAGCGCCCAGCTCGCATCAATGGCCGCGCGTGTGAGATAGGGCACGACCCCGAGCCAGAAAAAGAACGTCCGCTGGTTGGGATCGAAACCGGCGCGCGCGAGCCCGTCTCCGATGCGCTCGTTCTCGAAATCGACCGGCGCGTAATGGACATTGGCGTCAGCTTCGACCCCGATTGCGGCGAGGCGTTCTCGCTTCCACGCCTGTGTGGCCGGGTGGTCGACCTCGTAGATCTGCAGTTTGGCGCGATTGGCGCCGCGATAGGCATAGGTATCGAGGCCCGCGCCTAGCACGACGAGTTGCGTCACGCCGCGCGCCAGCGATTCCGCGAGTGTGTCTTCAGCGAAGCGCGAGCGCGCGGCGATGAAGATGCGCATCCCCACATTGCCTGCGGCGGCATGAGATTCGCGAGCGTTGTCCTCGCCGACAATTTTTATCGCCAGTGGATCGCTAAACAGCTGTGCGCCGTCCATCTGATGAGCGGCGCGGTGGGCGGCGGCGCCGAGCGCGGTGCGGCTTGGTTCACGAGCGAGCATGCGCTCACTCTAGCACGGCCTCAGACGTGCGTGGCTATCGTGTAGACGATCAGCGCGGCGATGTAGGCCAAAGCCAGCATGTAGCAGAAGGTGATGACCGGCCACTTCCAGGAATTGGTCTCGCGCTTGATGACGCCGAGCGTCGACATGCATTGCGGCGCGAACACGTACCAAGCGAGGAAGGCGAGCGCCGAAGCAAGCGACCAATGGTGCGCAAGGCTTGCGCCAAGCTCGGCGTCGCCGCCGCTGATGGCGTAGATCGAACCCAAGGCGCTAACCGCGACTTCGCGCGCGGCCATGCCGGGAATGAGCGCCACCGTCATTTGCCAGCTGAAACCGATGGGCGCGAAAATCGGCTCGATGGCATGGCCGAGCATGCCCGCGAACGAATAGTTGATCGCCGGTTCGCTAGCGCCCGCGGGCGCGTACGGAAACGTGCACAAGAACCACACCGCGACGGCCATTGAAAGAATGATGGTGCCGGCGCGGCGCAAGAAGATGCGGCCGCGTTCGAGCACGCCGTTGACGATATTTGGAATGTTCGGCGTTTTGTACGCCGGCAGTTCGAGCAGGAACGGTTCGGTCAAGCCCCGCCAGAAGAAGCGGCGCATGACGAAGGCAACGGCAAGCGCTGAAACGATGCCGGTCGCGAACAGGCCGAACATCACCAGACCCTGCACGCTGATCCAGCCCCAGAGCTTTGTGCTTGGGATGAAGGCGCCGATGATAAGCGTGTACACCGGGAGCCGCGCTGAGCAGGTGATCAGCGGCGCGATCAGAATGGTGGCGAGCCGGTCGCGCCGATTGTCGATGACGCGCGCAGCCATGATGCCCGGAATGGCGCACGCAAAGCTTGATAGCAGGGGAATGAACGAACGGCCGTGCAGCCCCGTCACGCCCATCAACTTGTCCATCAGGAACGCGGCGCGCGCCATGTAGCCGAAATCTTCCAGTGTGATGATGAACGCGAACAGCACCAAGATTTGCGGGAGAAAAACAACGACGCTGCCGACGCCGGCGATCAGACCGTCCGCGATAAAGCTGCGGAAAAGGCCGTCCGGCAGTGACGCATTGACCGCGCCTTGGAGCCACGCGAAGCCTGCGTCGATGGCGTCCATCGGCGGTTTTGACCACGTGAACACCGCTTGAAACATCACAAACAGAACGGTGAGCAGGATCAGCACGCCCCAAACCGGGTGCAGCAGAACTTTGTCGATCTTATCCGTTTGCGTGTCGGGCCGCGTCGCTTTGTGAACATTAGCCTTCAGGATGCGCTCGGCGTCGCGGTGCAGAGCGCGAATTTCGCCAGCGCTTGGTTCGGCCCACGTAGTGCTGGCGATGGTGGGGTGTTTGAAGGCGATCTCGTCGACTTGCTCCAGAAGCTTGTCGAGCCCGCGTTTGCGCACTGCCACGGTGGTGACGACCGGCATGCCGAGATCGCGTGCGAGGCCATCAAGGTCGATATGGATGCCGCGGCGCTCGGCGATGTCGAACATATTGAGCGCAAGAATGCAGGGGCGGCCGACTTGGCGCAGTTCGAGCACGAGGCGCAGCACGAGCCGCAGATTGCTGGCGTCGGCCACGCACACGAGGATGTCGGGCGCCGCTTCGCCTTGCAGCTTGCCGAGCACAGCGTCGCGCGTAACAGCTTCGTCCAAGCTGCGCGCGCGCAGACTGTACGTGCCTGGGAGATCGAGCACGCTCACACGCAAACCGGCGGGCGTGCCGGCATGACCTTCTTTGCGCTCGACAGTGACGCCCGGATAATTGGCGACCTTCTGCTTGCCGCCGGTCAGCGCATTGAACAGCGCGGTCTTGCCTGAGTTGGGATTGCCGACGAGCGCAACGCGCGGCGACTTGACCTGGACGTCCATCAGAGCGCGCCCATCGTCACGAGAATGGCGTAGGCCTCGCGGCGGCGCAGGGCGATGCGGGTATCGTCGACACGCACCACCAGCGGGTCGCGCCCGATGGGACCTTCGTGGAGAATCTCAAAACAGGCCCCTTCGACGAAGCCGATCTCCAGAAGCCGCCGCTCAAGCTCATCGGCCCCGACGCCGTGCTTTTGAGCGTCGCCTGACGGGTCGATCGCCATGATGCGCCCGTAGCTGCCGCGCGGCGCCTCGCTCAAGCGTTTGGACGCCGCTTGAATCACAGGTTCGGAAATCAGTGCGGCCAAGGCTCCGGCCTTCTATTGCGAGTGATTTGCAATAACCTGGAACCTCGACTCTGCCAAGTCCAGACACCCGTCCATTTACAGGCACGCGTCGTCGCACCGCTTGATCCAGGTCAAGCCTGATCTGGGTAGGCGGCGCACAGCGCAATGAAGCGCGGGAAGGCCCGGATCGGGTCGAGGCTATTGTCGAGGCCGATCCATTTGCGCCAGCCGGGGGACACCCTCGGCAGAATACCCTCAAGCAGCGTGCAGGCGAGGTCGGCATCGACCGCCGCCATGCCGCAGGCGAGGTTGTACTGCAGGCGGACGTTTTCGGGATCGAACAGCATCGCGCGCTTCACCCATTCGCGGGCGCGTTCGTGTTCACCGAGGTCGACCAGAGCGTTGACGAAGAAGCCGAGCGCCCCGCCGTGGTCCGGCTCGACCAGCAACAGCCTTTCGCAGCGCTCTTTGGATCGCTGCGCCGCCATGCGCAGGCCGTCCTTGTCGCCCAGTGCTTCGTAGGCTTGCACAACCATGCCCGCGGGACGGTAGGCGTTGGGCTCGACTTCGCACGCAGCTTCGAAGTGAGCGATCGCGTCTGGGTATGCCTTCTTCGCAATCGCCATGTAGCCGGCTGAGAGATGCGCTTCGTAACAGCGCGGATCGAGCTTGAGCGCGGTCTCGATCGAGTCCTTGCCGGCGGCGAAATCAAGATCGGGGCCGCGCGCCAGGCATTCGGCCAGCGCGGCGTGCGCCTCCGCCAGATGCGGGGCGAGCACGACAGCGCGCTCTGCCGCTGCGATGGCAACGCCGATGTCCCATCCGGCGACGCCGCGTTGAGTCATTTCCGCGATGGCCATGGATTTAAGCGCGTGGGCGCGCGCGAAATTCGGGTCGAGTTCGGTGATGCGGTCGCAAAGACGCACGATGATCGGCTTCATCCGCTCGCTGCCGGTGCGGTCGAATTGCTTGGCCAGCAAGAAGAGTTCGTAGGCTTCGGGATTTTGCGTATCGCGCCGCTCGATCGCCTGCTTTTCTTCGGGCAACAGCCGGCACTTGAGCGCTTTGACGATGGCTTCGGAGATTTCGTCTTGAAGCGCGAAAATGTCGTTCAGGTCGCGATCCCAGCGCTCGGCCCAGACGTGCCCGCCAGTAGCGTCGATCAGCTGTGCGGTGATGCGCACGCGGCCGCCGGACTTGCGTACGCTGCCTTCGAGCACATGGCTCACTTTGAGCTGGCGCGCGACTTGCGGCACGTCCACCGATTTGCCTTTGAAGGTGAAGCTGGTGTTGCGCGCCGCGACCCAAAGCGCGGAAACTTTCGACAAGTCGGTGATGATGTCTTCGCTGATGCCGTCGGAAAAATACTCCTGCTCGGCGTCGCCGCTCATATTGGCGAACGGAAGTACGCAGATGGCCACCGACTGGGCGCGGTCCGGCACGGGCGCGCGCATGGTATTTGTGGGCGCGCCGCCAGCGCGGACCGCAAACACGTGCACAGGACGTTCGATGTTCTTAACGCCGTGTGCGCCGAGATCTTCGAAGCTCGCTGCGATTTTACCGCTGACTTGTTCGCTGACATTGCGCGAGACGGCGACGCCGCCAACAGGCGCCAGCGTCTGTAGGCGCGCGGCGACGTTGACGCCTTCGCCGTAAATGTCGTCGCCCTCGACGATGATATCGCCGAGGTTGATGCCGATGCGATAGCGTAGCTTCTCCGGCTCCGGCGTCCCCGCCTGCGCGGCTTCGGTCGCGTCCTGGATTTCCAGCGCGCAGCTGACGGCGGCCACGGC
Source organism: Terricaulis sp. (assembly GCA_047601265.1). GTDB lineage: Bacteria > Pseudomonadota > Alphaproteobacteria > Caulobacterales > Aquidulcibacteraceae > Vitreimonas. The sequence continues at coordinate 1,099,716 of JASGJR010000001.1, read as the reverse complement.
GCTGGGAAACTCCGCGAGCGCCCCATCGCCCATCAGTTTGAACACGCGCCCGCCGTGCGCCGCGATGCGCGGATCGAAGATGGCTTTACGGTTCTCTTGCAGCCGCGCCAGCGTTCCCGCTTCGTCGCGCTCCATAAGCGCGCTGTAGCCAACAACGTCGGCGGCGAGGATGACCGTGAGCTTGCGCTGCATGCGGACCCAACTCTAGCGAGTCAGGCCCGATGCGTCATGTGTTGGTAGAGTCCGAAGGGCTTAGCCGAACTTGCGCTTGGTCATTTCGGCGGCGCCTTCGGCCACCAGGGCGCTTTGAGCGGCGCCGCTCATGCGTTCGCGTAGCAGCTTTTCGGCCGCGGCAATGGCCGCGTCCACCGAAGCTTGACGCACCTCGTCCGCGGCCTTGCGGCCAGCCTGAGCGATGCGGTCGTCGGCCTGCTGTTCGCGGCGCGCCATGGCCGCCTGCATAGAAGCGCGGGTCTCTTCGACGACCGCAGCCGCTTGCTCTTTGGCGTGCTCGACGATGGCTTTGGCGTCGGCTTCCGCCGCAGCTTGCTTGGCCTTGTAGTCAGCCAAAAGCTTCTCGGCTTCCTCACGCAGCGTGCGCGCGTCGTGCAATTCCTGGGCGATCGCCTGCGAGCGCGAGTCCAGCGATGACAAAAGCATCGCCGGCACTTTCAGGTAGATGATCAGCGCGAAGAAGCAGCAAAACGCCACGAAGGCGATGAACGTCGCGTCGATCTCGATGCCGAGGAAATTCATCACGTGGCTCCCGGCGCGAGTTTGTCAGCGATAGCGCGCGCCAGCTGCGCGGCTTCGCCCGGCACGTCGGCCAACGCTTTGCCGCGCGCGGCGTTCACCTTGGCTTCTTCAGCCTCGATCTTAGCCGCCAGCCGCTTTTCCGCCGCTTCCTGTTCGGCGTTGAGCTTGGCTTGAGTTTCCGCGCGCGCCGCATCGACCATGGCGCGCGCATCGGCGCGGGCCTTGGCCACGGCTTTGTCCATCGCCGTTTTGGCGGCGTCCGCTTCGGCGCTCTTTTGCGCCGCTTGGTCGAGGTCGCCGGAGATGGTCGTGGCGCGCTTGTGCAGCACGCCGCCGATCTTCGGCAGCACAAACCGCGACAGGATCAGGTACATCGCGATGAAGGTCAGCGCGAACCAGACGAGCTGGCTGGCGAACAGCGACGGCTCGAACGGCGGAAACGCGCCTTTCGCTTCGTTACCGCCATGTGCGGCGCCAGCTGCGCCTTCCTGTGCGGCCAAGATCAAGGAGAGCGGTGCGCCCGCCATCGGCTTGGCTCCTTAGAACACGAACAGGAGCAGCAGCGCGACGAGCAGCGAGAAGATGCCGAGCGCTTCGGTCACGGCGAAGCCGAAAATCAGGTTGCCGAACTGCTTCGGGGCTTCCGTTGGGTTGCGCAGCGCGCCTTGCAGGAAGTTGCCGAAGATGATGCCGACGCCAACGCCTGCACCGCCCATGCCGATACAAGCAATGCCGGCGCCGATAAGTTTCGCTGCTGCAGCGTCCATAAAAATACTCCCGCTTCCGTAGTTTGAGTTGTTGGCCGTCAGTGGCCGGGGTGAAGGGCGTCGTTCAGGTAAATGCAGGTCAACAGTGCGAACACGTAGGCTTGCAGGAACGCCACCAAAAATTCGAGCGCGTAGAGCGCAATCGTGAGGCCGAGCGGCAAAATCGAGCCGATGGCGACCAAACCGCCTGCGGCCGCCATCATCGGTACGAAGCCCGCAAACACCTTCAGCACCAAGTGGCCGGCGAGAATGTTCGCCCAGAGACGAACCGCATGTGAGAGCGGGCGCGAGAAGAACGAGATGATCTCGATCAGCACCACGAACGGCAAAATGTAGATGGGCACACCCGATGGCACGAACAGCTTCAGGAATTTCGCGCCGTTCTTGCCGATACCGACGATCAGCACCGTCGCAAACACCATCAGTGCCATCGTCGCGGTGACGATGATTTGGCTCGTCGGCGCAAACCAGTACGGGAACATGCCGAGCATGTTGGCCATGAAGATGAACAGGAAGAGCGTCATCACGAACGGGAAGAAGCGCTTCACGCCTTCCTCGCCCGCGGCGTCCTTCACCATGCCATGGATGAAGCCGTAGCCGATCTCCGCCACCGATTGCGCGCGTCCCGGCACCATCGCCGCCGGGCGCATCGCCCAGGCCAGAAAGCCCGCGCCCACGGCGACACCGGCGACCATGAACAGGCTCGCGTTGGTGAAGGTGGCGTCCACGCCGCCGATTTGGATCGGCGCCGAGATCGGGTTGATGTGGAACTGGTGGATCGGGTCGTTCGACAAAACTCAAATCCTCAATCGTCGTCGTCGTCCGGAATCTTTGGCGCGTTGGGATCAGGCGGATTGGCTTTGTTGAACGTGCTGGCTACGCGCACCACGTTCACCACCCCCGCCACGAAACCCAGGCCGACGCCTACCAGCAGCCCCGCCGACTCCGCGTGGAGCAGCATGCCGATGCCGTACCCGAGCAACGCCCCAACGATAACAGCCGCGCCGAATTCCCCACCGAACCGGAGCGCCAAAGAAGCGGCGCTGTCAGCTGGCCGGGATGTCGAGTCTGACCCTCGGGCCTGCGCCACACGGCGGCGCAGATTGGAAAGGTCGTCCTCCGGCGGAGTTCTGTTTGCCATCGAACGGTCGATACGCCGAACAGGGGCGACTCTCTCGAGCCGTCCCGTTTTGCGCGCGCGGAAACTAGGGGCGCCCCCCGCCATGGTCAAGCAAAGCCAAGCCCAAAAACCTGCGACAAAGGCCACCTTATCCGCCGTCCAGCCATGCGCTGACGGAACCGTTCAATCCGCCTTGGCGCTGCGGCAAGCCGCGCACACGCCACGCACATCGAAATGAAGCTTGGAAACGCGGAAACCGGCGTGCTCGGCGCGGTCGCGGAGCGGCGCCCCGAGCGCGGCAATGTCGGTCTCGCTGGTCGCGCCACAGCTCTCGCAGATCAGAAACATCGGATGATGCGGACGCTCCGGCTCACGGCAGACGACGAAGGCGTTGAGGCTGGCCACGCGATGCGCCAGCCCCGCGTCGATGAGCGTTTTTAGCGCACGATACACCGAGCTGGGCGGGGCTGACTTTCCGCGCCGCGCCTGCAGACGCCATAGCAACTCGTACGCCGTGAGCGGCGCCGGCGCTTCGGCCAGCAGCGCAAAGACTATGCGCGCCACCGGCCCAAGCTTGTTCGCGCGGTCTTCTTGAGCCGTCATCATGACGGCCTCAGAAGCTTTGGCGCAGCACCAACCGCACGTCACGGCCAGGTAGTTCGACCACGTCGCGGTTTAGCGCCACGGCATTGCGCTGCGCGTCATCGGTCAGGTTGTGACCGACGAGCGCCAGCTCGAAGCCGCGATTGCGCTCAAGCGGCCGCCATGCCGCCTTCGCATCAAGAGAGACGTAGCCTTTGGTGTCAGTGTCGCCAGCAGGCACATGATCTTGCGCGCCAACGTAAATCATCATGAAGCCGGCATTGTAGTTGTCGGCCTGCCAGTTGAGGCCGCCGCCGACGCGATACGGCTGGATGCGCGGGACCGCCCCGCCGCCATCGGTGAAGTCCGCGCGCACATAGTCGGCGAGCACGGTGAGTTGCAGCGTGCCGGCATCGCCCGATGTCAGATCATAACTGCCTTGGCCTTCTGCGCCCCAAAAGGTGGCGTCGCGCTGCGCGTAGAAGAGTTGCTTCAGATCGGCGCCCGGGCTGTTGGTGCAGTCGCCGTCGTCAGTGCAGAGATTACCGGTCAGATTGCCGTAGATGTAGTTGTAGAAGCGCGACGCCCAGAGCGCGCCTTCAAGATGCAACGCTCCGCTGCGATAGCGCAATGTAGCTTCGAGCGAGTTTGCGCGTTCGATCTTCAGATCGGGATCGCCGATCTCGAATGTGCCCGGCCCATCGTGCGGCCCGCGAGCGAACAGTTCGACCTGCCCCGGTGCGCGTGCGGCGCTGCTCAGCGTGACGCCGAACTTCAAGGCGCTGCTGAGATCGAACAAGACGCCGAGCGAACCGCTGACCGGGGTGAAGCCGGTATCGGTCGGGATGTTTGAGGCAGGCGTGCCGTCAACCGTGGTGTGCTCAACCCGCGCGGCCGCTTGCAGATGGACGCTGGCGCCGATGGGCGCCTCGCTGAACGCGAATACTGCTTCAGTCTGGGTGTGGGTGGGTGAAAGGAAATCATCGCCAGTCACCGAGAAGCGGCGATCGCCATATTGCACGCCGACGGCTGTTGCGGTGAACGGGCCGATGGAGCCCAGCAGTGTTTCCAACCGGCCATTATATTCGCGGTTGCGGAAGGTGGATTCGACTGTGCCGTCCGGATCTTTTTCTTGGTGCATGTAGTCGGCGTATTCGCCGTTGAAATTCAACGTTTGCACTAAGCCGTCGCTGATGTGCAGCGACGAGGCGCCAGTCAGCTTGTTCTGATGCATGTCGATGAACGTCGTATCGCTCGGGATGCCGTAGCGCGCATCATAATGCGTGAAGGCGAGGCCAGTATGATCGGCATTGCCGGCGCCAAAGAAGTACGAGCTGCCGAGTGAGTAGCCGCCGCCGGTGAAGAATGAATTGGTCTGCGTGCCCTCCGGCGTGTCATAATCGCTGGCGCGGCGCGCAAACGCATCGGCATGGAACGCAAAGTGGCCCGCACGCGCATCAAGCAGCGCGGAGCCATCGGTCGAACCGCCGTTGCTGTCATACCCGCCGGAGATTTCGCCCGAGAGCGCCTCGCTCGGCAGTGTTGTGGGCACTCGATTGTTGATGGCGTTGACGCCGCCGCCGATGGCTTGGCTGCCGTACCGCAGCGTCGCGGCGCCGCGCACCACCTCAATGTCGCGCGCCGATAGCGGATCGATCGGCACGCCGTGGTCGGGCCCAACCTCGGAGACGTCCGACGAGCTCAGCCCGTTCTCCAGCAGCGCCACGCGAAATGCGTCCATGCCGCGGATGACCGGACGGCTGGCGCCAGCGGCAAAGCCCGTATCGGCGACGCCTGGTACGTTGCGCAGCGCGTCGGCGATATTAGCGCCGCCGTTTTGCAAGATTTGATCGCGGTTCACTTGTGTGACGACGGTTGCGAAGCGATCGGGATTGCCCGCGATAGGCGAGCCGGTGACGACGATCTGTTCAGGCGTGTCGCTAGCCGCCGCCGTTGTGTCGGCGCCTGCGGCTGCTGGAAAGATTAAGCCCGCGAACGCGATGACGGTCAGGCTGGTGATTGACGTAGTCGAGCAAAGATTTGCGGCCGCCGCATTGGCGTGCGCGCGCATACGCATGAGCATGAGAGCCCTCGGAGCAAAGGATTTCTGAAGCCGCGCACGCGAAGATGCGCGTTGGTGTCAGCGCCTTGCGCGCGACGCGTTTCTCACGTCAGCGCAAAGCGCAGATGTGCTCAGCTTGCGTGCGGCGGCGCGCGGCTTTGCCAGGCGTGCGAGGGCTGTGCCGCGAATGCGAGCACGCGTACGAGCGGCGCCGCGTATTGCGTTGGCGGCCGGGCAGCAACGGTGGCCACGGTCGCCAGCAATGTCCGTCCTGCCGTGGCCGCGACTTGGCAGATGGGGCAGGTGGCATCCGGCTTGGTGGCGGGTGCTTTGAGCGCGGGGACGTTCTGTGAGGCGTGCTGAGAAAGCTGGATTTCGGCGCGGCCAAATCCGGCGAAGCCGTCGACGTGGGTCTGAACCACCAGCGCCTGCAGAAAGACGGCAACGAGCGCGGCAAGCAAAGCCGCTCCGTTCCGCGTTCTGCGATGCCTTCCAAGCCGCATAATGTTATACAATAACTAGTTCGCCGCCTTTGGCAACGGCAAACGCGATGGATGGCGTCCGTCCTGGAGGGCATGATCTCCCAAATCGAGAGGCTACCGTGTCAGGCGCACCCAGCGACTTCGTCGGCGACATCCCGTTTCGATATGACACCGAATTGGGGCCGAACATCTTTGCCGACTATGCGGCGGACATGGCCGCGCGCGCGGCGGCGCTACGACCGCAGAGGACGCTGGAGCTCGCGGCAGGCACCGGCATCGTCAGCCGCAAGTTGCGCGACGCACTGAGTGGCGAACTGGCTGTCACTGATCTGAACCCGCCAATGTTGGAGGTCGCGCGCAGCAAGTTTACAACAAACGAGAAGGTGCGCTTCGAAACGGCGAACGCGATGGCGTTGCCATTTGAGGACGCATCATTCGATCTGGTCGTCTGTCAGTTCGGCGTGATGTTCTTCCCAGACAAAGTCGCGTCGTTCCGCGAAGCGCGGCGGGTGCTGAAGCCAGGTGGCCGCTATCTCTTCAGCGCCTGGGGCACGCATGCGCAGAACACGTTTGCGCGCATCGCTCACGAGACGGTCAACGAATTCTTTCCCGCCGATCCGCCGGGGTTTTATCGCGTGCCGTTTTCCTACGCGCATCCCGGTGTGGTGATTGAGGATCTGACGGCGGCGGGTTTTGCAGACATCAGCCACGAAATCATGCCGCGGCAGAAGCGGATCGAGGATGTCGGCGCGTTCGCGCATGGCCTGATCTATGGAAATCCGCTGATTGATGAGATCAGGCAGCGTGGTGGCGTCGATCCTGATGCGATTGTCGCCAAAATCAAGACGCGCTTCGACGCCGAGCTTGGTGCGCCGGCGACCATGCATTTGCTTACGACCTTCTACAGCGCCGCGCGCTGAAATCACCGACACTTGATCCGCGCCGCAATCTGCAGCGCTTGCGCGCCGCATTTCAGTCGGTATTCGCCGTTCAACTCTTACCGCGCGAAACGCAAAGCAGAAGTTATAGTGTTGCAAGGGGAAGTGATGAGCGTGCGAGGTGGATTTTGGACCGCAAGCCTTGTCGCCGCCGCGCTAAGTGTGACGGCATGCGCGTCGCAAACGCCTTCCACCTCTGTTCGGCAAGTCGTGTCGACAACCTCGTTTGGAATGTGCGCCGGCTATTGCAGCACGCGGCTTGAGATCAGTGAAGGTCAAGCCGTGCTGGTGCGCAATGGGCGTGGCCGTGGCGTACCCGATCTTCCAGAGCAACGCATTCGAGCTCCGCTCACGCCGGCGGAGTGGTCCGAAATCTCCGCGCTTGCAGCGAAGACCAACCTCGGTGCGCTGCCTGAGACTATTGGTTGTCCCGACTGCGCCGATGGCGGGGCGGAGTCGATCGCGATCGCCACAAGCGCGGACGCGCCGCGCACGGTGACGTTCGATTTCAACGCATCGATCGAGCAGGCGCAGCCTTTGCTCGATCGCGTTCGCACATTACGGCAACGGCTTACGCCGCACGACGGCGATACACCCACGCATTGAAATTCTGCGCTCGGTGCAGCGCCGCGTTGAGAGTATTGCCGCTTACAACGGAGCGTTTACCCCATAAGGCATAGAGCGAAATCGGACGAATAGGCCGAAATCGTTGCGGCGATTAGCGCGGTGAAAACCATCGTGACGCTAGGGTGAAGGCAAGAGGTTTGGGAATGTCCGGGTTCGTCGTCTCTGCTCAGCGCGATGCCAACGCGGCTGCGGAGTTCTACTACGTGGTCTGCGACCGCGAACAGGACGCGATCAGTCTTGTGAAAGCAGGCTACGGTTTTAGCGATGAACCCGTGAGCGTCCTGCGTCAGTTGGCTGCTTGGGAAATCGCATGCTTCCAGCTTGAGCCGCTGGTTCCCAAGCTAAGCACCGCTATTCAGCGGCCAGCGCCTGCGCCCGTCCCAGGTCTACGCTCACGAGCTGACTGATGCCTTGTTCGGGCATGGTCACGCCATAGAGGCGGTCCATGCGCGACATCGTCACCGGGTTGTGGGTGATGACGATGAAGCGCGTGCGGGTCAGCCGCTTCATTTCTTCCAGCAGATTGCAGAAGCGGTCGACGTTGGCGTCGTCGAGCGGCGCGTCGATTTCATCCAACACACAGAGCGGCGCCGGGTTGGCGAGAAACACCGCGAAGATGAGCGCGGTGGCGGTGAGCGCCTGTTCGCCGCCCGAGAGCAGGTTGAGATTGGTGAGGCGTTTGCCCGGCGGTTGCGCGAAAATCTCCAGTCCGGCCTCGAGCGGATCTTCGTTTTCAGTCAGTTTCAACGCCGCTTGACCACCCTCGAACAATGTCGCGAACAATTGCGCGAAATGCGCATCGACTTGTTCGAACGCGCGCATGAGGCGCGCGCGGCCTTCGTTGTTGAGCGTCGTAATGGCGCGGCGCAGCTTGGCGATGCCTTGAGCGACGTCATCCTTCTCGCGCGTCAGCATGGTGAGGCGCTCGGTCGCCTCCGTGAGTTCTTCGTCTGCGCGCAGGTTCACCGGCCCCGCCGCGTCGCGCTCAGACTTGAGGCGTTCAAAGCGGCGTTCGATCTCGCTGATCGCCGCCGCACCTAGCGCACTGTTGAGCAGGTTGCCCGCAAGGTCTGCGAGTTCGTCGGCGGCCTTGCCGGTCTGCTCCAGCGCGTGCGCTTCAATGCTGGTGACGCGTTCGGACGCGCCGGCTGCATGCGCTTCGGCGCCGGCACGGCGCTCGCGGGCGGCGGAATGTGCTTGTTCGGCCGCGCGCGCAGCTTCGCCCGCGGTGCGGGCAGCGGCTTCCGCTTCGGCGACGCGGTCGCTAGCCCCGGCGCGACGCTGTTCAGCTGCGTTGGCGTCATCCATCAGCGCTTCGAGCTTGGCCCGCGCCGTGACGGGTGCTGCCTTGGCCGCGTCGCGCCGGGTCTCGATCTCATCGATCTCTGCTTCGAGCGCCTTGAGCCGCTTGTCGGCGTCGGCGATGCGCGCCTGCCATTGCTTGCGCTCTGTTTCGATTGCCTGTCTGCGCGCCTCGCGTTGGGCGCGATCGCGCACCAATGATTGTGCTGCGGCACTTGCGTCGGCGGCGGCGCGGCGGGCCGCGTCGGTCGCAGAGCGGGCGGCGGTCAGCGCGCTCTCGTCTGGCGGCGCTTCGTTCGCGCCAGCGGCAACCCCCGCGGATTGCTCAGCTTGCACGCGCGCTTCATCCACCTCAGCGTCGACAGCGCGAAGTTGCGCGTCGAGCTCAGCGCGGCGCTCGGATTGGCGCAGACGTTCCGCCTCAAGCTGCTCGGCTTCGCGCACCACATGAGCTTCGTCTGCCGCATGTTTAGGCGCATCAGCGCGTAGCGCGCGCGCTTGTTTGTCGAGCGCTTGCCTTTCCGCCTTCGCCGCGTCCCACGCGGACTTGGCTTTCTGCGCTTTGTCTTCTGCTGCTTTGAGCTCTTTGCGCGCAGCTGCGAGGCGGTTCTTATGCTCAAGCCGCGCTGCGGCAGGCTGCGGCGCGTCGGCGCGGCGCACGAAACCGTCCCAGCGCCACAGATCGCCTTCCTTGGATACAAGCCTTGCGCCGGGCGGCAGATGTTTTGCCATCGCCGCGCCGTCCTTGGCCGCAACTACGCCAACGAGCGAAAGGCGCGCAGCCAGCGCTTCCGGCGCTTTCACGAAACGTGTCAGCGACTGCGCGTTCGGCGGCAAATGCGGACCGGGCGCGGCCGCGCCGCCCCAATGCACAGGCGCGTCAGTGTGCGTCGAAGCGTCGAGATCGTCGCCGAGCGCTGCGGCGAGGGCGCGTTCATAACCGGGCTCGACCTCAATCGATGCGAGCACCGGCGGAAATTTCGCATTGGCGGGCGGCGCCAGCTTATCGAGCGCCTTCACCTCTGCTTCGAGCTGATGCAGGGCCGCGTCCGCATCGCGCGACGCCGACCAAGCGCGTTCGTCAGCCGCTTCCGCCTTCTTCAGCGCAGCTTCGGTTTGAGCGAGTGTCGCGCGTGTGTCGGCGCTCTGCTTGTGAGCGCCTGCAACGGCAGTCTTGGCCGCGGCGATGCGTGCATCGAGCGCGGCGTCCGCGGGCAATGCGCCGAGTTGGCTGACAAGCGCTTGCTTGCGCTGCTTCAAACGCGAGAGCCGCGCGCGTGCTTCGTTGGCTGACGCCGTCAACGCCTGAACGCGCGCGCGATGGGCGGCGGCGTTGGCTGTGAGCGTTTCCAGCTGCGCTTCCGCCTTGGCGCGCTGGTCGGCGGCCGCTTGTTCCGCAGCCTTCGCGGCCTCGAGTTCGGCTTCCGCCTTGGCGTTGTCGCCAGAGCCGAGGGCTTGCAACTCGCTGTCGAGGCGCGCGAGCGCGGCGGCTGAATCGCTCTTCAGCGCGTCCAACCGCTCGCTGTCGTCCTTGGCGCGCGTCATGTCGGCGTCAGCGCGCTCGATGATTGCGTTGGCGTCGGCAAGGTCGCGTTCGAGGCCCACGCGCACGCCTTCCAGGCGGCGCAAGACTGCGGCGGCCACCATTTCCGCTTCGCGCAACGGGGCCAAGCCTTCGCGCGCTTCGTCAGCTTTGCGCTCGGCAGCGCTTGCATCCGCGGCGGCTGCGGCCACGGCGCGTTCCGCTTCACGCAGATGCGTCTGCGCTTCGGCCTGACGCTCGCGCGCTTCCATCCAGCGGCGATGCAACAGCAGCGCTTCGGTTTCGCGCAGCGTTTGTGCGAGGCCTTTGTAGCGTTCCGCTTGCCGCGCCTGCTTCTTCAGGCTTTGCACCTGGCCGTCGATCTCGGCGAGGATTTCGTCGAGCCGCGCCAAGTTGGTCTCGGCGGCGCGCAGCTTCAAATCGGCTTCGTGGCGACGCGCGTGCAAGCCGGCGATGCCTGCGGCATCTTCGATGATGCGGCGGCGGTTTTCAGGCTTGGCCGCGATCAGTTCGCTGACCTGACCTTGCCGCACCAGAGCCGGTGAATTCGCGCCGGTCGCCGCATCCGCAAACATCAGCTGGATATCTTTGGCGCGGACCTCTTTGCCATTGATGCGATAGGTCGACCCCGCGCCGCGGCGAATGCGGCGCGTGATTTCCAGCGTGTCTTCCTTGTCGAATGGCGCCGGCGCTCGCCCTGCGGTTTCGGTCAGCAGCAGCGACACATCCGCGTACTCGCGTGCTGGACGCCCCGCGGTGCCGGAGAAAATCACGTCGTCCATGTCGGCGGCGCGCATCGACTTGGCGCTGGTGGCGCCCATCACCCAGCGCACGCTTTCGAGCAGATTGGATTTGCCGCACCCGTTGGGGCCGACGACGCCCGTTAGCCCCGGTTCGATCGGCGCTTTTGTCGGATCGACAAAGCTCTTGAAGCCGAGGAGGCGCAGCTCAGTGATTTGCATGAGCTGCGCGCGACCTCAGTGGTGAGCCGCAGCCGCGAGCGCTGCGTCGATTTTGGCGGAGAGACCGGCGACGGTGTAGTCGGTCTGATCGGTCAGGCGCGTGCCGTTGAGTTCGAGCAGCGGCGTGCCCCAGGTCTGACCATACTTGGCGCTCAGCGCGTCCGAGTTGCGCTGCAGGCGCTGGCCGCCGGCCGCGTCGTTGACGCAGGTATTGAGCTGGTCGTCGGTGAGGCCGGCCGAACGGCCGATCTCGAACAGCTTGTCGTCCGAAGCTTGGCGCGACTGGCCGTCGAGGATGTCTTGCTGTTGGAACATGACGCTGACGCGAGCCAGGTACTGGTCGGCGGTGGCGCCGCCGCAGCGGGCGATCTGAAAGCCGCCGAGCGCCACGTGCGCGTCGTGGGTTGGCACTTCGCGCAGGATCAGCCGCAGCTTGCCGGTGTCGACGTACTTGGTCTTGATCTCGTTGAAGACCGTTTCGTGGAACTGACGGCAGATCGGGCAGGCGACCGACATATACTCGACCAGCGTCACCGCGGCGTTGGCGGGGCCGTAAGCCATATCGTCAGGCGAGGTCCCGGTCGCGCCACCGGCGCCTCCGCAGGCCGCGAGACTGGCTAGGGCCGCCGCGCCAATCAGAAGATTCCTGCGACGCATGACGAGCATTTCCGACCTCCAAAAGTGAGCCGGAAGCCATAGAGACTTTCAGAGAAACTGAAAACCTCAGCCCTGCTTCACTGCGCGTCCAAGCCGCATGAGGGCTGACTTGAGGCCGGGGTCCGAGACGGGGTCAAGGGCTTGCGCCAGGGCGGATTCCTCGGCCGCAGTTATAGGCCGCGAGAGGCGGCGGACGTTGGAGGGCAGCTTGGGCGCCGCCGACCCTTGGGCGATGCGCACGCTTGAAACCTTGGCGCCGGCGGTCTTCAGGCGCTCGCTCAACAGCGGGATTTGCTGCTGGAGGAAGGGCGCCAGGGCGCCGGGGCAGCGCAATGTCAGCACGCCCCCCACGAACTTCTCCGGCGTAGCGCGGGCGAACGTGTCGCCGGCGATTTCGCTCCAGCGGCGCTTCATCTCGTTGAGGCCGAGACTGCAGCCTTTGGGCAGGATCGGTTTCAGCACTGCAGCGGCGGCCTTGCCGGCGCGTGGCGCGGACGCGTAGCTGGCTTTGCCGCGCTGGCTCGAAAGCGTGTGCGTGGCGCGCGTTTCCGCATCCGGGTCTGGCGCCGGTTCGGAGGTCGGGCGAAAGCGATCACGCAGCGACATGGGCGCAATAGCGAATCGAGAATCCATGAAGAAAGGGTAAAGAGAGCTAATGCCCGCGCTTGCGCCTAAGTCGCCTCGGTCTGTGGAAAAGCCTGCTGCGACTCGGGAAAACCTCAGGAAATCATTGCTCAGGTGGTACGATCTCAACGATCGGGCCATGCCGTGGCGCGTGCGCGGTGCGCCCGGCGATCCGTACAAAGTTTGGCTCTCGGAGATCATGCTGCAGCAGACGACGGTCGCCGCCGTCGTCCCGTACTTCACGCGCTTCCTGCAGCAATGGCCCTCCGCCGCTGCGCTCGCGGCTGCTCCGCGCGAGGACGTGCTCGGCGCGTGGGCTGGGCTTGGGTACTACGCGCGCGCCCGCAATTTGCACGCAGCCGCGCAGAAACTCGCCGCCGACGGTTTTCCGCAGGACGAGGCCGGCTGGCGCGCGCTGCCCGGCGTCGGCCCGTACACGGCAGCGGCGATCGTCGCCATCGCGCTCGACGCAGCAACCAATGTTGTCGACGGCAACGTCGAGCGTGTGATGGCGCGCCTCTACGCGGTAGAGACGCCGCTTCCTGCCGCGAAAGCGGAACTGCGCGAGCGCGCCGGGGCGCTGGTGACCGCCAAGCGGCCCGGCGACTGGGCGCAAGCATTGATGGACCTAGGCGCGACCGTGTGCACGCCGCGCTCGCCGCAATGCGGCGCGTGTCCCTGGAGGCAGCACTGCGCGGCCTATGCGAGCGGCGCGCCGGAAACCTATCCGCGCCGCGCAGCCAAAGCGGTGCGGCCGGAGCGCTTCGGCGCTGTGTTTCGCATTGTCCGCGCTGACGGCGCGCTCTGGCTCGTGCGCCGTCCCGACGGCGGATTGCTCGGCGGTATGGCCGCGCTGCCGACAACCGTTTGGGGCGCCAAGCGGCTATCGCGCGCTCAAGCGTTGAAAGCCGCACCCGTTGCCGCCGCTTGGAAGCGCATCGGCGAGGTGCATCACGTCTTCACGCACTTCGGCCTGACGCTCGATGTCTACGCCGCCGAAGCCGTCCCCCGCGGCGAGGGCTGGTGGGGCGAAGCATCTGTGCTACCCACAGTGTTTCGCAAAGGCGCGGAGCTTTAGGACGTGAACTTCGCAAACCGTCGCCCGGTGTTTGTGTCTCGATGACAATCACCCGCGTGTTCGAGGACGAGCACATTCAGGCGTTCTATCTGCCTGGACGCGGCGATCGCTTTATCATCTCGTTTGCGCAGATGAATTATCCGCTCGATGGCCTGAGTTTCTGGGGTTCCCGGCCTGCGCAAAATCTCGGTTATTCCGCACTCGGATTCGTGGGCGCGACCCCGAATTGGTATCCCGTTTCTTCCGTGCAGGCTGCGCGCGTACATTTGTCCGAACTGCTGGCCAAGTACGACACGCGCCTAACCATCGGATCTTCCATGGGCGGGTATGCGGCGCTGAAGTTCGGCGCGCTCTTCAATGCGCAAGCCAGTGTCGCCTTCGCACCTCAGTTTACGATCAACAGGAACGATATTCCAGATTCTGAAAATCGCTTTCGCCAATACTACGACGAAGAGATGCATCGCGACATGAAGGTCACCGGCGATGATGTGTCAGTCGCGCCGTTTATCCTTTCCGATCCACGCGATCTCGTCGATCGGCGTCACGTTGAGCGCATCAAGGCTGCGGCGCCCGCTGTGCGAGAGGTGCCGGTCGTCAACGTGGGCCACGAGGCCGTGCGCCCATTTGCATCGACCACGCTGTTTCGCGCACTCGTCGAAGCGGCGTCCGCGGCCGATCATGACGCGCTGGTGCGATTGGCGCGCGAGGTGCGCAAGCTACCAGGCGGCCGCTCAACCGGCATGATCGATCACTTGGCGAGTAAACGTCCAAGATGGGCGCTCGCAATTCTGGCGAAGGAAGTTGAGGCGTTGCAGCCGCGCGACGCGCAGCGTTTCGGCTTCATCCTCGGCAAACGCTTTGCGGCAGATGGAGAAACTGCGCTGGCGCTCGAGGCCATTGAACTTGGACTGCGCCGTATTCCTAATGATCCGCTGCTGATCAAACTTGCTAGCGAAGTTAGATCTCAGGCGAACCAGTAGGCGGCTCTTCAGCCCAGCGCCTTCGCGGCGCCAGCGCAGAAGGCGCTCAGATCGTCGTCATCGTGGTAGATGCCGATGCCCACGCGCAGGACATCATCGCGCGCGTCGGTGATGATGTTGGCGCCGAACAAAGCGGCCTTCCATTCCGTGGCGCGCGGATGGCGCAGCGAAATGAAACGCGATTGCGGTCCGGTCGCGTTGGGGTTCAGCAATTCCGCCTGGCGCAAAACCCCAGCTTCTCCGGCCGCGATCATGCCGACGAGCTTTTCTCGCAAGCCGCCCACGTGCGCTGTGATCGCGGCCGTGTCCAAACCTTCGCGCGCCAGCATCGCCCGCACGCCGTTGAAGCGGTAGACGCCAGTCGCATCGTAAGTCGCGCCGAGGAAGCGCAGCCCATCGTCGCCGTAGCCGACACGATCGCTGTGCTTGGCTTCGATCGCGCCGAATTCCGCGAACCAGCCGGTGTTCGAAGGCCGCGTGGCAAATCCCGCCGGCGCATGCAAATAGCAAACGCCTTCGCCGGCCATGGCGTACTTGTACCCGCCGCCGGTCAGAAACACGCGATCGGCGACGCGTGAGAAATCGCACGGCATAGCCATGAACGAGTGATAGAGATCGAGCATCACCCACGGCCCGTCCGGCCGCGCGATGTGCGCGAGTTCGTCAATGCCATCGAAACGCAAGCCGCTCTTGAACATCACGTGGCTCAAGAGGGCGACGTCCGGCGTCTGTTCGCGCGCAGCGGCGAGATAACGCTCCGTGAAAGTTCCGAACGGCTCGCACGGCACGATGCGGCGTTTGATGCGGCCATCTTCGTCCCAGCGCGCGCCCTGGCGGCGGAACGAGTGAAACTCGCCATCGCTCGTGAGTACATCGAGCGGCGCGCGGCCGCCTTTGGCGGAGAACACGCGCACCAACAATTCATGCGTGCTCGGCGCAAAGCCGATCGTGGAGGCGTCGGGCAGTTTCAGCTCCGCCGCCACTTCGCGCTGCGCCTTCGGGATAACTTCGCCGAAAATCTTTTCCCACTTGCGGTCGGCCAAGGCCGCCGCGTCGTTCCAAGCGCCGATCTGTGCGTCGTAGGAAGCGTCCGGCCACAAATGATGCGAGTGCGCCGCAAAGTGCAGGCGGCCCGGCGCCGCAGCGAAGGCGCGCGAAAAGAGGCGCTTGTACGACATCAGAGTTTCGTTCTCAGCGACCAGATTTCCGGGAAAGCGCGCCGCGTCAGCGTCTGCTGCAAATAGCCAACGCCTTCAGTCCCGCCGGTGCCGCGCTTGCGGCCGATAATGCGCTCGACCGTCAAAACGTGCTTGTGACGCCAAGTCAGCAGCGCGTCGTCCAAATCCAGCAGCTTTTCCGCCAGCTGATAAAGCGCCCAGTGCTTCTCGGTGTTGCGATAGACCTCGAGCCAGGCCGCCTCGGTCGCCTCATTCCATACGTATGCTTCCTCCCGCGGGCGGTTCAGCACCGCATCAGGAATGGCGAAGCCTTCCTTCGCGAGCTGCACGATCACGTCGTCGTAAAGGCTCGCGCCATGCAGCGCCGCTTCCAGCATCTTGGCTTCGTCGCTGCCAGCGTCTTGATATTTGAGGAACGCCGCATCTTTCAGCCCAAGCTGAAACTCGAGCGCGCGAAATTGATACGACTGAAAACCCGAACTGGTGCCGAGCAATTCGCGGAATTTCAAATAGTCCGCCGGCGTCATCGTCGCCAGCACGTCCCATGCTTGCGTCATCACCGCTTGAATACGCGACACGCGCGCCAAGTGTTTGTACGCGGGCACGTGATTGCCGTTGCGGATTTCGCGCTGCGCGGCGCCGATCTCATGGATCGCCTGCTTCATCCACAATTCCATCGTCTGATGGAGAATGACGAACAAAAGTTCATCATGCTGATCGGTCTGCGGACGCTGTGCCGCAAGCAGCTCGTTCAACCGCAAATAGCCGCCATACGTGACGCGCTCGTTCATGTCGCGGCGTTCCTCCATTGAATCACGGCGTTAGAGCACGGCAGATTGTAACGCGAAAGCCACGCACATGGGTTTATGCGCCAAAGGTTCCCGAAATTTTGGGTTTGGCGGCAGGGGGCGACCTGCTATCGAAGACGAGCACAGGGCAGAAGCCAGGGGAGACGTACGTGAGCGGCGTAGTGCGCATCATTATTATTGTCGTTATTGTCGCGTTGATCGCGGCGGGCGTCGTATTTTTCGTGCTGCCGAACAAGGCGAGCAGCAGCCAAACCTTCACCGTGGAGCGGCCCGCATCGAGCGTGTATCAACGCCTCGCATCGACGCCGCCAGGCAGCAAGATCGCTGATGGCGTGACGCTGACGCGCATCACCAATGCGGCAAACAACACCGTCACCGGCGAGGTGGCGTACGCTGAAGGCAAGACCGGCACCGTGACGTACGTGGTCACGCCGCAAGGTCAAAACTCGCAAGTGCAGATGACGCTCGATCAGGGCCTCGGCACTAACCCGCTGAACAAGATCCAAGCGCTGACCGGCGGCCCGGTCGGACCGCTGGTGCACACGGCGGCGGATGCGGTGAAGGCAGACCTCACGTCGTTGCCGAACGCCGATTTCGTCGGCCTGCAGTACGACATCGTGCAGGTTACGCCGCAGCCGTTCTTCTACATCGAGAATTGCTCAGCCAACGACACCAGCGACATCACTTCGGTGATCACGCAAGCTGTCGCCGCGATCCCGGCGATCATGCGCACCAAGGGCATTCAGCCCTCCGGCCCGCTGATGGCGGTCGAGCCGCGCGTGGTGCAGGGCCAATACTGCTATCAGGTCGGCTATCCCTATAGCGGTCCGCAACCGCGTGGCGCGCTGCTGGTCGGCAAGGCCGGCCAAACGCCAGGCGGCTCGATGATCCATGTGCACTATACGGGCGTCGAAGCTGACGTTGTCCCGCAGGTGTACAACAAGATCGACGCGCTTTTGGGCGCGGCGCACCTCGATGATCCGTCAACGCCAAACGACGATTGGCCGACCTACGAAGTGTACAACGACGATCCGACGCAATCCGGCGGCTCGCACAATCGCGAAATCTACTACGTCACGCGCGGCGACATCTCGCGCGCCACCGCGATCGTGCCGCCAACCGCCGCGGCGCCAGCGGGTGCGCCCGCCGCCACCGCGCCGGCCGCGACGGACACGACAACGTCAACAGCGACCACCACCACGACCACGACGCCAGCCCCCGCGCCGGCGCCGTAACCTCGTCGCGACAACCAACCGGAAAGGCCGCGGTGAAAGCCGCGGCCTTTTTATTTTACACCGCCATGTTGTCGATGAGGCGCGTTTTTCCCAGCCAGGCGGCGGCGAGAATGCGCGCGTTTTCGCCGCGCGCAGCCAGCGGCGCCAACGTCTCGGCGTTGCGAATGGCGACATAGTCGACCTTGGAAAATCCGGCCGCCGTGAGATGCCGCGCCGCTTCCGCTTCCACCGCGTCGGCCGGCGCTCCGGCGTGCACCGCCTTGATCGCGTCGTGCAGCACCACATTGAGGCGCGCTGCGATGCGGCGTTCGTCGGCGCTCAGATAGGCGTTGCGTGACGACATCGCCAAACCATCGTGCTCACGCACGGTTGCGCAGCCTTTGATGGCAACCTGAATGTCCAGATCGCGCACCATGCGCTTGATCACTTGCAGCTGCTGGTAATCTTTCTCGCCGAAGAACGCCATGTCCGGCAGGCTTTGCAGCAGCAGCTTACTGACCACAGTGGCGACGCCGCCGAAAAAGTGCGGCCGCATCTCGCCTTCCAGCGGCGCCGAAACATCCGCCACACTGACGCTCGTTGCGAAGCCGGGCGGATACATCGCCTCGCGCTCCGGCGCGTACAAGAGATCGCAGCCCGCGCTCGCCAGCAGTGCGGCGTCCTGCGTTTCGTTGCGCGGGTAGCGGTCGAAATCCTCGTGCGGCGCGAATTGTTTCGGGTTCACGAACAGCGTGGCGATGACGCGGCCGCATTGCGCCTTGCCGGTGCGCACCAGCGACAAATGCCCCTCGTGTAGCGCGCCCATGGTCGGGACCAGGCCGACGCTATGGCCGTCCTTGCGCCAGCCGGCGACTGCAGCGCGCAGCGCCGCAACAGTGCGCACGATGGGGAGCTGGGAACTCATGAAATTCGAATCCTTCGCCGCTGCGACTGCGTCAAGGCGGTTAAGTGGCCCTTAACCGAAGCCGACCAAGCGTGCACCCATGCACATTGGCAAAGCGGCGACGACACGGACCGCCACGCCTGCCGAACTGGGCAGGTGCGCGCCATGACGCTCGCCTACGCTGACGATCATTTCGCCATGCCGGCCGTTCGCCAGCCGCACATCATTGTGGTGGGCAACCAGAAGGGCGGCGCCGGCAAGTCCACCGTCGCCATGCACCTGCTCGTTGCGCTTATGCGTATGGGCAAGCGCACCGGCGCACTCGATCTCGATGTTCGCCAGCGTACGCTTGCGCGCTACGTGGAGAACCGGCAGCGATCGCCGCGCGGCGCACGGTTGCCACAGCCGCAGACACTGGATTTGCGCGAAAGTGCGGCGCGCACGCTCGATGCCGCCGAGGCGGAGGACGAGGCCGCATTTCGCGCTGCCGTCCGGCGCCTATCGGAAACCTGCGACTACATCGTCATCGATGCGCCCGGCGGCGATACGCATATGACGCGCCTGGCGCACGCTTGCGCCGATACATTGGTCACGCCGCTCAACGACAGCTTTATCGACTTCGATTTGCTAGGTGACATCGATCCCGACAACGCCGAGGTGGTCCGCCCCTCGATCTACAGCGAAATGGTCTGGGACAGCCGCAAGCGCAAAGCCCAAACCGCGCGCACGCCCATTGACTGGGTCGTGCTCCGCAACCGCACCTCCGCCAGCAAGATCGAAGCGAAGAACAAGCAGAAGGTCGGGGCTGCGCTTAAGACGCTGTCCACGCGCATCGGCTTTCGCATGGCGCCAGGACTCTCGGAGCGCGTGATCTATCGCGAACTCTTCCCGCAAGGCCTGACACTGCTCGATCTCGACACCGAGAGCGGCGGGGAAGGCGAGATGCGCATGAGCCACCTCGCGGCCCGCCAGGAGCTGCGCGATCTCTTCCTGACGCTGAAGCTGCCCGGGCTCGAGGGCGAAACGCTGAAGTTCTGATCGCCGCCGCTGGGAGCAGTTCAGCCTAGAACCCAGCCACGCCTTCCAGCTAAACCGCACCCCGTGCTGATCCGCGCCATCCTCATCCTCGCCCTAGGCTTCGGGGTGCTTTTCCTGCTTCGGCTGAGCGTGGCGCGCCGTCGTGTCTTGATGGCGCGTTGGCCCGCCGTGGCGTTCGCACTCGCAGCATTTTGGGAACTTTCGCGAGGCGGATTGGAGCTAGCCCTGGTATGTGCACTGCTAGCAATCGCGAGCTGGTACATCGCCCCGCGAATACTTGCGCCAACACCTGCAAAAAATTTCGCGGAAGCCCCCGCAGACCTCGCAGCCCGCGCGGTCTTGGGAGTGAATACAGGGGCGAGCGAGACCGAGATTCGGCGCGCCTATCGCGCCAAGATGGCAAAAGCCCATCCCGATTTGGGCGGCTCGCAAGCGGAAGCCGCGCGGTTAACGGCCGCGCGGGATCAACTATTACGCCCGAAGCGCTGAGTTCTTAATTGTCGCCTTCGTCGGTCGAGTTGTCGTCCGAAGCGGCGAGCGGGTCCGGCGGCAGCGGCGCGCGGACCGGCGACAGCGTCTCGACGACGGTGCCTTGCGCCGGGCCATAGGGCGTCGCCGGCGTGCCGTTTGGCGACGCTGCTGAGGCGAAAGCGCTGGAAGCCAAACGCGTATCCAGGCGGTTGAGCGGCATGCTAGCGAGTTGCGCGCCGTCGCCGCGATCGCGGCTGGCGTACACCTCGAACGCGCCATCGATCAGATAAGCGACTTGTGCATCGCGCGCCGCGGCAGTCTGGCCGCCCATCACCACCACGATCACGCGGTGACCATTACGCTCCGTCGAGGTCGCCAGATTGAAGCCCGACATGCGCGTGTAGCCGGTCTTGATGCCGTCCAGGCCCGGGACTTGTCCCAGGAGGTGGTTGTGGTTGCGGCCGTAGAAGCGCCGCCAGGCAAAGCTCGGCGTTTGGAAATAGTGGTAGTATTGCGGGTAGTCCTTCCACAGCGCCAAAGCCAAGGTCGCCATATCGTGGGCGGTGGTGTGGTGACGCACGTCAGGCAGGCCGCTCGCGTTGACGAAGCGTGTGTCGGTCATGCCCAGCTCACGTGCGCGCGTGGTCATTGCTGCGGCAAAGCGGCTTTCACTGCCGCCGAGCCGTTCAGCGACCATGGTGGCGACATCGTTGGCCGATTGCACCGCCAGCGCGCGGATCGCTTGGTCGACCGTGATGGAATCGCAGGCGCCGCGGCGGGTGCAGCGCAGACCAAGGCGCGACGGTGGCTGGCGTGTGGCGTTGCGCGAGGCAGTGAGGGTCGAATCCATGCTGAGTTCGCCGCGCTGGATCGCGTCGAACAGCATGTACAGCGTCATCATCTTCGTGAGCGACGCCGGATAGCGTTCTTGGTCAGCTTGGTCGTTCAGGAGCACTTCGCCGGTGCGGGCGTCGAGGACGATGGCTGCGTAGTCAGGGGAAGCGTTGGCGGCGGGCGCCAGGGCGATCGCGGACGTGCCCAGGGTCGCAGCAACCACAAGGGACCGGAGAGAGAAGAGTCCAGTTGAGCTCATTGCCGTCTTAACCCGCGCAAACGTTAGCCACCCTGCCAGGCAAATCGCGTGCCGTGCAGCTTACAGATTCATTAGAGCAGGTTAAGCGACCGTTTCCGCGGACAAATACCGGCACAGTAGAGATCGCAGTCACCGTTCTGTTGACGCTGGGCAAAGTGCGATGAACGGCGGCTGAATGTGAAGGGGGCGTTACTGCTAAATGCAGTAAAACCGCGCCATGTTGCACCGCACAAAAATTCCCATTGACTTCGCAGGTGCAGCATAACATATAGGGCGTCGAACCACCCGGGTCGCGGCCCGGATTCACCATTTTGGGCCCCCACGCCACCAGGAGAGATAAAAATGGCCGCTACCAAGACGACCGAACGGGCCGCCAAGTCGGCCACCGAAGCCTTCGAACAAGCCACGACCGGCGCTTCTCAAGCCGTCCGTGAGAATTTCGACCGCGGTCTTGCCGCCCTGTCGGAAGCCCAAGCTTTCGGCAAGCAAAACATGGACGCCTGGCTCGCCTCGGCGACCGCCGCGCAAAAGGGCCTGGAAGCCATTTCCAGCCGCACCGCCGCCTTCTCCAAGACTGCCCTCGAGAACCACGTCGCCGCGACCAAGTCGCTGATGACCTCGAAGTCGGTGCAAGAGTTCGTCGAGAAGCAAAACGACTACGCGAAGTCTTCGTTTGAAGCCTATGTCGCGGAACTGACGGGCTTTTCTGAACTGTTCTCGGGCGTCGCCAAGGATGTGACCGCGCCGATCAGCGAGCGCATCAGCGCCGCCGGCCAGTTCGTGCAGGCCGCGCGCTAAACCAATCCAGCTTCGGACCGGCTCTTCCTCCCTGCCGGTTCTGAGGGGCTGAAATGAACGGGTCCGGTCGCAAGGCTGGGCCCGTTTTCGTTTTTCGTCGCACAAACGCTGTGCGCGGGCGGGGTAGTGCGCACACGTCCGCGCACAAGCCCTTCCCTGTGAGCTTCCAATCCATAAATTGTTCAGCATGACGGCCCGGCGTGAGACGCTGGGTGCTGACGGTTGAGATTCGGCGTTTCAATGAGCGACGAGTGGGAAGACGGCGATAACGGAGGCCCGGGCGGAGACGGCGACGTCGACCGCAGCACCGGGACCAAAACGCTGACCCGCACCAAAAAGCCGGCGCTCTACAAAGTGCTGCTGCTCAACGACGACTACACGCCGATGGAATTCGTGGTCTACGTCCTGGAGCGGTTCTTCAACAAGAACCGGGAGGAGGCGACCACAATCATGCTGCATGTCCACCAAAATGGCGTCGGCATGTGCGGTATATTTACGTACGACGTTGCGGAGACGAAGGTCGCGCAGGTGCTCGATCTGGCTCGTCGCCACGAACATCCGCTGCAATGTACGATGGAAAAGGAATAAGGCACTAAATGGCGACTTTCTCCCGAACCCTCGAACACACGCTGCGCAGGGCGCTCGCCTTTGCGAACGAGCATCAGCACGAATACGTGACGCTCGAGCATTTGCTGTTGGCGCTCATCGACGATGAAGAAGCGTCGCAGGTCATGCACGCCTGCAAGGTCGATCTCGATAAGCTGCGCGGCAATCTCGAATCCTATCTCGAAAACGAACTCGACAGCCTCGTCGTCCGCGACCGCGAACACGAAGAGCCGCGCCCGACCGCGGGCTTTCAGCGCGTCCTGCAGCGGGCGATGCTGCACGTAGATTCCAGCGGCGGCCGCGAAGTCACCGGCGCCAACGTGCTGGTCGCGCTCTTCAGCGAGCGCGAGAGCCACGCTGCTTACTTCCTGCAAGAGCAGGACATGACCCGCTACGACGCAGTCAACTTCATCGCCCACGGCTTGCCGAAGCGCGCGGGCGCGGCGCAACCGCGTCCGGTGCGCGGCGCGAGCGAGGAAGAAGGCGACCGCGTCGTGAAGCAGGGCAGCGAAGCGCTCGCCGCCTATTGCGTGAACCTCAACAAGAAAGCCAAGGAAGGCAAAATCGATCCGCTGATCGGACGTGAAGCCGAGGTGCTGCGCGCGATCCAGATTCTCTGCCGCCGCAACAAGAACAACCCGCTCCTGGTGGGCGATCCCGGCGTCGGCAAAACCGCGATAGCTGAAGGCCTCGCCCGCAAGATCAACGAAAAGCAGGTCCCGGAAGTTCTGGCCGACGCCACCATCTTCTCACTCGACATGGGCACGCTGCTTGCGGGCACCCGCTATCGCGGCGACTTCGAAGAGCGCTTGAAGAGCGTGATGAAGGAACTGGAGAACCACCCGAAGGCGATCCTGTTCATCGACGAGATTCACACCGTGATCGGCGCCGGCGCCACCTCTGGCGGCGCGATGGATGCGTCGAACCTGCTGAAGCCTGCCCTGCAAAGCGGTCAGCTTCGCTGCATGGGCTCTACCACTTACAAGGAATATCGCCAGCACTTTGAGAAAGATCGCGCGCTGGCGCGGCGCTTCCAAAAGATCGACGTCGCCGAGCCGACCATCCCGGACACGATCAAGATTCTTATGGGTTTGAAGCCGTACTTCGAGGACTATCACAAGGTGAAGTACAGTGACGACGCCATCAAATCGGCGGTCGAGCTGTCGGCGCGTCACATCGGTGACCGCAAGCTGCCGGACAAAGCGATCGACGTGATCGACGAGACCGGAGCCTCGATGATGCTGCTGAAACCCAATGAGCGGAAGCAAGTGATCGATGTCGACGATGTCGAAGCGGTGGTCGCGCGCATGGCGCGCATCCCCCCGAAATCGGTCACCAAGAACGACGCGGAAATGCTCGCCTCGCTCAATAGCGATCTGAAGCGCGTCGTCTTCGGCCAGGATGACGCCATCGATCAGCTTGGCGCGGCCATCAAGATGGCGCGCGCGGGCCTGCGCGAACCGCAAAAGCCGATCGGCTCCTATCTGTTCGCTGGCCCTACCGGCGTCGGCAAAACCGAAGTTGCCCGTTCGCTCGCAAACATCATGGGCATCGAACTGCTGCGCTTCGACATGTCGGAGTACATGGAGCGGCACACGGTCTCGCGTCTCATCGGCGCGCCTCCGGGCTATGTCGGTTACGATCAGGGCGGCTTGCTCACCGATGGCGTCGATCAGCATCCGCACTGCGTGCTGTTGCTCGACGAAATCGAGAAGGCGCACCCGGACCTGTTCAACATTCTGCTGCAGGTGATGGACCACGGCTCGCTCACCGACGCGAACGGCAAGAAGGTCGATTTCAGGAACGTCATCCTGATTATGACCACCAACGCCGGCGCTTCGGACGCAGCCAAGCAGGGCATCGGTTTCGGCGCCGGCAAGAAGGACCACATGAATGAGGAGGCGATCAAAAACCTCTTCACGCCGGAATTCCGCAATCGTCTGGATGCGGTGATCCACTTCAATGGTCTGCCGCCGGAAGTCGTTCGCAACGTCGTGCAGAAGTTCATCATCCAGCTCGAAGGCCAGCTCGCCGAGCGCAATGTCCAGATCGAGATCACGGACAAAGCCGCCGATTGGCTTGCCAAACGCGGCTACGACGAGAGCTTCGGCGCACGTCCGCTGGCGCGCGTGATCAACGAGCAGGTGAAGAAGCCGATGGCCGACGAACTCCTGTTCGGCAAGTTGAAGAGCGGCGGCATCGTCAAGATCGACATCGATCCCACCGATGCCGACAAACTCAAATTCACTTACAGCCAAGAAAACCGTGGCTTGCTGTCATTCGGCAAGCGTCCGGAAAAAGCATAATACTGAAAAGTATAACAAAAGCACGTTAGTGCTGGGACCAAGGATGCGCGTCGCGAAAGCGGCGCGCATTTTTTGCGGCGTGACCAAGAGCGCCATGTGTGGCGTTACCGCCATCGCCGCGCTGTGCTAGTGCCGCCCCTGGGGCGGTTGAGGATGTTCAAGTTCTACTCACGACCTTGCGGCGTTAGTAATCCACGATCATGCGCGAGGGTGCGACGAGCAATCCATCGCAGTAATTTGTGTCAGCGCTGACACAGACCTAACGCGCGTTCACAGAGAACAGTCCTTGCATCGTTAGCGGCGCGCGCCGCGCGCATTTTTCGCGGCGATCGTTCGATGGGGACAACTCGAATGCAAACCTCCGGAATATCCGGCCTTTCAGCGGCTGCGGCGCTGAGAGCCCTGTTTCAACCGCAGCAGAGCAGTGGGCAGCAAGTGCCGAGCGCTGGGCAATCCATGCCGAGCACAAGCGCGAGCGCCGCGATGCAAGGCTTCGCAGGCCCGCAAATGAGTGACGGCACCATGGGCGCCTTCATGTCGCTGCAAGGCGGCCCGCCACCTGGTCCGCCACCCGGCGGGATGAGCGTCTCGGATGTGTCGTCCGACATCATGTCGTCGCTCGATACTGACGGCGATGGGTCGATCAGTCTCGAAGAAGCCCAAGCCAACGGCAACAGCGACGCTGCGAGCGCGTTCTCAGCGCTCGACACCAATGGCGACGGCAAGATCGACACTGACGAGTTAACCTCGGCGGTGCAAAGCGCTCATGACGAGATGGCGAGCACACAAGACGCCAGCGCGCAGAGCACGGACGGCGTGCACCATGGGCGCCATCACCACCATGCGTCGGCGACCGACTTGGTCTCCGGCATCATGGATGCGGCCGATAGCGACAGCTCCGGCGGCTTGAGCCTCGATGAAGTCAGCTCAGCCTTGGGCGTGTCTTCTTCCGATGCGCAATCCGGCTTCTCTGCACTCGACAGCGACGGCGACGGTCAACTCTCGGTTTCCGAACTGACCTCCGCCATCAGCAAGTACATGCAGACGCGGCTGACCGACATGGCGCAGCAATCGGCGACCAGCAGCACGGCGGCTGTCACCGCCTGAACTACCTCGCGCAAAATGCGCGAATGACGACCGGGCAAGCGCGGAGAGCCTCGCGCGGCCCAATCTCTCCAAGAACTGGATACCCGCATTATTCGACATGCAGCGCACGGCGCCCTAAACGCCGGAGCGAGCGGCCGCGCTAATGCGCGCCGAGCGGAACGCGCGCCGCCAGCAAGCGCGCGGCCGTTTCGCTGATGTGATCGCGATTGAAATAAAGCGCGCCTGCGCCCGCCAGATAGCTGTGACAGGTGTTGGCATCACAAAACACCGCTTCCGGATAGACGGCGTCAGCCCTGAGCACGGCGCGTTGCCGGTCAAGGAAGGCGCGTCCCTCGGCAACCTGCGCATCGAACACGCGCCGCCCGATGCCGGCGTTGCTCAAGGGCTGACTGTTGGCGTGCAGGATGCCCAATGTTGTGGGCGCGTCATAGTCGAACACCGGGATCGGGTAGATCAGGATGATGTGCTTGCCGTGCGCCGCGAGTTGCGCCAGCACCTCAGCTTCACCTGCAAAAATGCGCGCCCAATCCTTGTGCGGATACGACATGTAGTTGGTGGCGACGACCACCGTTTGGATGCGCGCATCGTCGCGCAGTGCTGGAAAGATGAGCGCATTGTGGGCCGCACAGCCCGGTTCGTCGAAACGCGAATAATCGAGGCTCGGCGGACATCCCGACGCCGTGAGCTGCAGCAGCGACTGCTGCTGCGCGGCCAGCCGCTCCGCCAGCGCGCTCGCGAGCTCAACGCCGTGAGAGTCCGACCACACCGCCACATGCGGCGGCGTGCTCGCATCGCCCAGCACGCAATTGTCGGCGTACGCGCGCACATGATCGCCGAGGAAATCGTGACACGACCAGCGGTGCGCGCTGAAATCATTCTTTGCGGCAAACAGCTGAAGGCTCTCGCGATCGAAGCGGCCGGGAAGGCCGTGAAAGCCGATCAGCGCGAGACTGACGGCCGCGCCCGCCGCCATCGCGCCGGCGCCGATCGTCAACACCCGCCATTTGTGGCCGCGCTTCAGGAAGGGTTGCTCGATGTAGCGCCACGACAGCGTCGCCAGCGCCACCGAAATAGCGATGAACAGCGCCGACTGCCATGGCGCTGGCGCATGCAGCAGAATGCTCTCGCCCAGAACGAACACCGGCCAGTGCCAAAGATAGAGCGAGTAGGAGAGTGCGCCAAAGAAGCCGAACGCGCGCCCGCTGATAAGCTGGCCGCCGAGAGATTGCGCGCCAACGCCTGCATAGATCACCGCTGCAGCGCCCAAGCATGGCGGCAGCGCTGCAAATCCAGGAAACGGCGTTTCGCGGTTGAGCAGGAAGAGCGCCCCGGCGATCAGCACCAGCCCCGCGGCAGAGAGCGCGTCGCGCGTCCAAGCCGGCGCCCGCGCCGGATACGGCAAGCCCGCGAGCGCCGCGCCGATCAGCAATTCGTAACCGCGAAACGGCGCGAGATAGAACGCTTTGGCGGCATGGTGCGGCAGCGCCCAGACGCACGCCGCCAGTGAAGCAACCGCCACCACAACCAGGATCGCACGCATCCAGCGTCGCGCGAACTTCACCACAGCGTACAAGAACAGCGGAAATAGCAGATAGAATTGCTCTTCCACCGCAAGTGACCAAGTGTGCAACAGCGGCCGGAACTGCGAGTCCGCGTCGAAATAGCCCGACAGCGATTCAAACAAAAAATTGGAGACGAAAAACAACGTCGCCAGCGTCGCCTTGCCGAGTTCCTTGTACGCGTCCGGCGCATAGGTGAAGGCGGCAACCACGAGCACCGTTGCCAGCATCGCGAACAGCGCCGGAAACAGCCGCCGCACGCGCCGTTCGTAGAAGCCGCTCAGCGAGTAAGCCCCACGCTCCATCTCGCCCAGCAGAATGCCGGCGATCAGATAGCCCGAGATCACGAAGAAAATGTCGACGCCAACAAAGCCGCCGGGGAGCCAATTCGCGTTGGCATGGTAAAGCACCACGCTGACGACGGCGACCGCGCGCAGGCCCTGGATGTCCAGTCTCAGCCCGCGGCCGTTCGCGAGCGCGTCTATGGGAGCTGGCGCTCTCATTCCGAGCAAACTTTCCCCTGCGAGGCGCACGCGCCATCCCTGCGCGCTGCAATCAATATGCGGAACTCAAGACGCGCGCCAAACGCCGCGTCGCCGCAGAGCCCGTGTTACAGCGCCGCCGCGATTGCCTTCGCCTGCGCTTCGAGTTGGGCGACGTCGGCGCGGTTGCCATGGCTGTGGCCGGCAAGCGCCACGCCGTCGTAGCGAGGAATAATGTGGAAGTGCGGGTAGAAGATGGTCTGTCCGCTGGGCGCGCCGCTGAAGATGGTCACCACCACGCCGTCGGGATTGAACGCCTTGGTGACCGCTTTCGCCAACCTTTGTGTCCGCTCAAAATACGGGCCGGTCGCGGCGCTATCCATTTCCAGGACGTTCTTCGCCTTCACGCCCTTCGGCACCACCAAAGTGTGGCCCTTCGATTGCGGAAACAAATCCATGAAGGCGAGCACGACATCGTCTTCATAGACCTTCACGCTCGGCACTTGGCCGCGTAGAATTTTGCTGAAGAGGTTGTTGTCGTCGTAGGCGCCGTGAAGGCTCATAATGGCAGCTCCTTGAGGCGGGGAGGTAAGACGATGGCCGCAGGCAAGTCAAAGCCGCCGGCGCCCGATACGCGCGGCTTGACCGAACGCCAGCAGAAATGGTTCGCGAGCGTACAGGCGAGCCTTGAGCGCGACACCGGCAAGACGCTGGAGCAATGGGTCAAGATCGCCAAGAAGTGCCCGGAGACCGCGCCACGCAAGCGCACCGAGTGGTTGCGCGAGAATTATGGCCTTGGCGTCAATCGCGCCGCCCACATCCTCTATGCCGCGTTCCCTTCTGACGAGCCCAAATGGGACGATCCCGAAGCGTTGCTCGATGCGCTATGGAAGGAGCCGGAGGGGCGCGCGATCTACGACGCGGTCATTGCCATGGTGAAGAAAGATCTGCCTGCCGACGTAATCGTCGGTCCGCGCAAGACCTTCGTTTCCTTGGCGCGCAAGATTCAGTTTGCCGGGCTCTTGCCGGCGCGCGGCGGCAAGGCCGAGCTTGGGCTGCCGCTGCTGCTGAGCGAAAGCAAGCGCCTCACGCCGATGAAGAGCCGCCCATGGGCGGAGAAGCACAGCGCCATTCTCGTATTGGCGTCACCGAAGGATGTGGACGCTGAGGTGAAGCGTCTGTTGAAGCTCGCTTACGCCAAGGGCTGATCGTTCACGCCGGCGATTGCAGATTGCGCACCATGCCCAGCAGCATTTTGCGCGGCAAGAACTTCACCATGCCAGCTTGGAACGCGTTACGTCCGCCAGTGACCTTCACGCGTTTATTTCGCTTCCACGCGTCGTAGCCTATGCGCGCGACCGGCGCTGACGCCATCGCCGCGCCGGCGTTCTTAGCAAGCTTGGTTTTGCCTGTACCCGCGCGTTCGCGGAATTTGGACACCGTTGGTCCCGGACAAAGGCAGCTGACATGCACGCCGGCCTCGCGTCCTTCTTCCCAAAGCGCCTCCGAGAACGAGAGCACGTATGCTTTCGATGCGTAGTAGTTGGCCATCAGCGGTCCCGGTTGAAACGCCGCTGTCGACGCCACGTTCAACACGCCGCCGCGTTTGTTGGCGAGCATGCGGTCCCAAAACAAATAGGTCAGTTCCACCAACGCCCGGACGTTGAGATCGATCATGCCCAATTGCGTTGCCATATCCGATGAGGTCAGCGCGCCCGCATGTCCGTAGCCGGCATTGTTGACGACGACGTCGACGGTCAAATTCGCCGCTTTGATCTTGTCCGCCAGCGCGCTGCCGCCGCCGATGGCGCCGAGGTCTTGCGCAATCACATGCGCCTTGACGCCATATTTGGACGCAAGTTTAGAAGCGACATCCTTGAGTGGGCCTTCGCTGCGCGCCGTCAGGATCAGGTCATAGCCGTCGCGCGCGAAGCACTCTGCGAGATCGACGCCGATCCCGGCCGAGGCGCCCGTCACCAGCGCCGTTTGTCCTTCACCCGGTTTCCGCCGCGCCATGCTTGCCTCCCGCTCTGCCCGTGCGACGATAGGCGGGCCGCGCGCAGGTTCCAACTCGCCCGGCAAGGTCCGCGAGGCACGATGGCCGACGAGTTCAAGCTCACAGCCGAAGAGAAGGTGTTCGACGCCAAAGGCGCCGACCGTGCCAAAGGCATCAAACCCAAGGACGCCGCCACCTTGATTCTCATCCGCGACGGCCGCGAGGTGATGATGGGTCAGCGCGCCAAGGGCCACGTCTTCATGCCGGACAAATGGGTGTTTCCGGGTGGCCGCGTCGATCCGGGCGATGTCCGGGCCAAGGCTGCCAAGGAGCTGACTTCGGAGACCGAACGGCTGCTGCGCCTTGGCAGCGTCCGCCGTCAGCCCCGGGCATTTGCCTTGGCTGCGGTCCGGGAAACCAAGGAGGAGGCGGGCTTGGTCCTTGGCGGCGGCGCGGGGCCGGACCTCTCCAAGCTGGCCTTCGTCTGTCGCGCCATCACCCCGCCGCATCGGCCCCGTCGCTTCGACGCCCGCTTCTTTATGGCTGACGCCCGCGAGGTCGGGGTCCACGCCGATCCAGCCCCCAGCGATGAGCTTCTCCACACCAACTGGTTCAGCTTGGACGAGGCGGAAACCCTAGATTTGCCATCGGTTACCCGGTTCGTGCTGAAGGAGGTCCGCGCCAGGCTGGCCGGTGAGGCGGTCAAGCCGCCCTTTCTCCGCTGGGCCCGTGGCGGGCACCAAATGGACCGTTTAAGCTAATTCGCCCCTTTCTCGGAGCAGTCATGCGCCGTCCGGCTGCGCCGCGGGCTCTATAAAGATTGACTTTGGGGCCAGGGGTCCGTATTTCCGCCGCTCTTCAAACCTCTGAGAATTTCGGGCGCACGTCATGGCCAAGCCGACCACGATCAAGATTCGACTGAACTCCACGGCGGATACCGGCTTCTTCTACGTGACCAAGAAGAACCCGCGCACCAAGACCGAGAAGCTCAAGTTCAACAAGTACGACCCGATTGCCAAGAAGCACGTCGAGTTCGTCGAAGGCAAAATTAAGTAAGCATCGCGCCAGCCGCGACTTACGGATGGGCAGCAGCCGGAGGGCCGCTGCCCATTTTTCGTTTCTAGCTCTGAGGTTGCTGCAGCGTCGCCGGGTCGATGCCCATCGCTTGCAGCAGCGGTGCAAACAGTGCGTCGCGGTCCGTTCCCGTGCGTCCGAGCGTCATGCCGCCATCGACCACCAGCGCGTGACCG
The DNA here is from genome assembly GCA_047601265.1 of Terricaulis sp. Taxonomy (GTDB): domain Bacteria; phylum Pseudomonadota; class Alphaproteobacteria; order Caulobacterales; family Aquidulcibacteraceae; genus Vitreimonas. The sequence continues at coordinate 1,068,425 of JASGJR010000001.1, read as the reverse complement.
TTGACGAATTTCGAGCCATCGGAAGCCAAGAACAACGCCGCCTCGGCGATGTCCTCCGGCATGCCAGCCTTCGGAATCGGTTGCGCGTGCTTGGCGACTTCGACGATGCCGGCGACCGTCTGATCGGCGACTTGCGTCGCCAGCCCCAGGCTCTTGGCGAAGATGGGCGTGGCGATAAAGCCGGGGCAGATGCAGTTCACGCGCACGTTCAGCGGGCCGAGATCGGCTGCAGCAACTTTCGTCATGTGCACGATCGCGCCCTTCGCGATCGAGTAGAGGAAGGGGCCGAACCCCGCCTGCAAACCGGCGATCGATGCGGTGGAAATGATGGAGCCTCCGCCTTGCTTGGCCATGATCGGCGCAGCGTGCTTCATGCCGAACACTGCGGCGCGCACATGCAGGTGCATCACTTCATCGAAATTCTCGGCGTCAACCTCAACCGGGGTCGCGCGCGGCCCGCTCGCGCCCGCATTGTTGAAGATGCAGTCGATGCGGCCGAAAGTCTTGGTCGCCAGATCGATAGCCGCCTTGATGTCGCTTTCCTGAGAGACGTCGCAGCGAACGTAGCGCACTGACTTGCCCAGTTCTTCCACAAGGCGCGCGCCCTTATCGTCTTGAATGTCAGCGGCGACGACTTGTGCGCCTTCCTTCACAAACAGATCGACCGTGCCGCGGCCAATGCCGGATGCGCCGCCGGTGATGACGGCCACTTTGCCTTCGAGACGTCCCATCGTGTTTCTCCCCGTCTTGCCGTGTTCGATCCTCTTCAGCATTGCTGACGGAAGGGAAGTCCAACGCCTTTGCAGATTATCCGGAGGGCCTGTGCTAGAAACCACTCATGACCGACAAACGCGTTCGCGCCGCCGTGCTGATCATCGGCGATGAAATCCTTTCGGGCCGCACCCAAGATGTGAACCTGCAGATCATCGCCAAATTCCTGGCGCCGCTCGGCGTGCAGGTCGCCGAAGCGCGCGTGGTGTCGGATATTCCCGACGAGATCGTAGACGCCGTCAACGCGTTGCGCAGCAAGTATGACTACGTGCTCACCACCGGCGGCATTGGTCCCACGCACGACGACAAAACTGCCGACGCCATCGCTCAGGCCTTCGGCGTCGGCATCGACGTACATCCCGAGGCGCGGGCGATTTTGGAAGCACACTACAAAGGGCCGCAAAATCTGAACGAAGCGCGCTTGCGCATGGCGCGCGTGCCGATCGGCGGCGACCTGGTGCCGAACCCCGTTTCCAAAGCGCCGGGTTTTCAGATGGGCAACGTGTTCGTGATGGCCGGCGTACCTTCAATCATGCGCGGCATGCTTGAGGGCGTCGCGCCGCGTTTGCAGGGCGGGGCGGTGATCAAATCGCGCGCCATCCGTGGCAAAGGCGTGCGCGAAGGCGACATCGCCGCACCGTTACAAGCACTCGAAGAGGCCACCAACGGCGCCGTGATTTTCGGCTCGTACCCTTGGTTCAATCAGGAAGGCTACGGCGTGCACCTCGTCGCGCGTTCCTCCGATCCCGCGGCGCTCGAAAAAGCCGCGGCCGACCTCAAAGCATTGATCCGCGACAAGGGCGCAGAGCCCGAAGACGTGAGCGAAGCTTAGCCGGGAAACAGTCCCGCGGCCTGATTGATTGTCAGCGCCAAAATCACCGTGTTGAACACAAAAGCGATGATGCCGTGCAGCGTGACGATGCGGCGGATGCTTTGGCTCGTGATCTGCACATCCGCAGTCTGGTTGGCCACGCCGATCACCAGCGCGAAGTGCCAGAAGTCCCAGAAGTCCGGCGCGTCGCATCCCGGAAACATCAGCCCCCGGCGCGTGCCTTTGCCGTCATCGTCGGGGCCGTAAAATTCGTGCGTATAGTGCGCCGCAAACATCGTGTGCACGAACAGCCACGAAATTGCGACGGTCACGAACACGAACGCCACGTGCACGACCTTCGAACCAACGGCTGCTTCCGCCGCCTCGGCGATGATCACCGCCAGACTGATGCTCACCGCAATCAGCGATGCGATCAAAATGAAGAAACGGCCTTCGTCGTTTTCGGCGGAGTGCTTGGCGATCGCTTCCGGTTCGATGCCGCGCATCTTGTGTACAAGCACGCTGATATAGGCCAACAACCCCAGGTCCCAGGCGATCAGCGCGCGCGTCAGTGTCGTCAGCGGCCCCGGCACATACGCCATGGCGACCGCTGCCGCCGCGCCAAGAATAAGCGCCCAACGCAGAGGCCGGTTGAGAAAGACCGCCCGCAGTTCGGTCGAGAGTGGCATCGCCATGGGCGGTAAAATGCGCTGCGCCGGCAAAAGTTGCGAGGGCGCGCGATCAGCCTGCGCTGAAAAGTCTCTCGCAGCCCGTGTCCGCAAGCGCCGCATCGATCGTCGCACGCGCGCTACCGGCGAGCGCCTGATACTCTTCCCATATCCAGCCCAGGCATTTGGCTTGATAGGGGAAGGTCGGCTGTGTCCACGTCCGGCCATCAATCTCGGTTGCGAAACTTTCCTCTCCTGCGGTGGCGGCCTTGGCGTTTGCCCGCAGGAATGGCGCATAGACGCGGCCAATCTCCGTGAGCAGCGGCCTGCACAATGAAGCAGCTTGATCCGCGCTCAACCAATCGCTGTCCTGGGGCGCCAGCCCCGACAAATCTTCCATCCGGTCAATCCACGCGCGCACGCGCGGATGCGCCGATGTCAGCGCCGCCGACGTTGGCTCCACCACGCCAAGCTGCGTCAGCTGGCCATAGATCGCGAAGTCCGCCGACGCTGGCCGCGCGCCAAGCACATAGCCGCGATGCTGAATAAGCGCGTCGAGCACGCTCAAGAACCGCCGATAGCTGTCCTCGATCGTCTGCGCCGTCACATCGTTGGAGCCAACCACGTAGAGCCGCTCATACTGCCGCGTCGTGATCATCTTGATCGCCGCGTCGGCGTTTGCCGCCGGAATCTGCGGCAGCGACCAATAGATCAAAAGCGGCCCGGCATTTTCACGATCAGCCCGGTGATGCCATCGATAGTGGAACATCGCCTTCGTCAGCCACTCGTCGGCATAATCTTCGATCAGATAATTCAGGAAGCGCAGCGCCGGTTCGCCGGGCACAGCCGCGCGCGCGCCGTACGCGGTCTCTAGCCGCCGCACGATCGGCGTCGAATCCACCACCGCGTCAACGCCGCCGCCCGCGTTTGGAAAGAAGAAAGTCGGCAGCAACTTCACTTTCGGCGCCGGATACCCCGGCGGCGGATTTTGGTGTCCGCCCCAAATGATCGCATGCGGGATGCGCCGGTAGCGCAGCAGCGCCAGCATCTTGCGCGTATAGGGCGAGCCCGGTGCGCCAAGCAGTTCGAGCGGTCTGGCCTCGTCGGACATTTTGCAGCCTTGCAAGTAAAGCGGGCGGTGTTGCGCCGCCTGAAAGAGCGAACTTTTGTCGCGCTCCAACTCCGCAGTTGCAAGTGATCCGGAAAAGCCCTTTCAACGTACCCACGCGAGCGTGGCGAAATTGGTAGACGCAACGGACTTAAAATCCGTTTTCCGAAAGGAAGTGCGGGTTCAATTCCCGCCGCTCGCACCAGGGTTTAGGGGACCCGATGGAAAAAGAGCGAGAGAAGCTCGTTCGTGCAATGCGCGCCGCTGCCGGCGCGGAGCCGCGAACGCAAGGCGCTGACTATCTGGGCACGGAGAGCGTGACGCTCAATGTGACGGCGCCGCAACTGCGCATCATGGCGCGCGATTGGGTGCGGGCGAACACGCCGGCGCCGAGCGCCGACGTGCTCAAGCTGTGCGACGCCATGTTCGCCAGCAATGCCCATCACGAGAAGACGTTCGCCGCGATCGTGCTCGGTTATCATGCCGAGGCGCGCGCCGGTGTGACGCTGAAACGTCTCGACGGCTGGCTTGATCATTTGAACGGCTGGGCGGAGGTGGATGCGCTTTGCTCCAACGTGTTCAAGGCCGAGCAAATGCTTGCCGATTGGGTGCGCTGGAAAGCGTTGCTGTCGCGGCTGGCGCAGGACGAAAACATCAATAGGCGCCGCGCTGCATTGGTTTTGCTGACCGGGCCGGTGCGTTACAGCGACGACGCGCGGCTGTCGGGATTGTCGTTTGTGCTAATCGAGCGCCTGAAGGCGGAGCGCGACATTCGCATCACCAAGGCTGTGTCGTGGCTGTTGCGCACGCTAACGCTGCATCACAAGTCCGCGGTCGCTGCCTACCTCAAGCAGAACGCCGAAAGCCTGCCGCGCATCGCTGTGCGCGAGACTGCCACCAAACTGAAAACCGGCACCAAGAGCGGGCGCAGCGCTAAGCGCGCTTGAGTGCGTCACCCGCGGTATGCAGGTGATCATCCGCAGGCGTCGGATCGTCGTGGCGATGGCGCATGATGTACGCAATCGCCAGCGCTGCTGCGATAAGACACGAACTGGCGCCGACCACGATCGCCCAGCGCGGTCCGAAATGGTCCGCGACCCAGCCCACGATCGGTGCGCCAATCGGCGTGCCGCCCATCGCCACCGCCATGACGATCGCCATCACCCGCCCGCGCATGAACGCTTCGGTGCTGAGCTGCACTTTGCCGATCGTCGTCGTGGTCACCGTTTGCCCCGACAATCCCACCGCGACCAATGCCAAGCCGAACAGCGCATAGGATGGCGCGGCCGCCGCCAAGAGCAGGCCCGCGCCCATGGCGCCGGCGCCGACGGTGATGATCGCCAGCGTCGGATTTTCGCGCCGCGCCGCCAGCAAGGCGCCGCCGACCGAACCCACCGCCATCATCGACGAGAGCAACCCGAATTGACTGGCGCCGGCGTGAAACACGCTCACAGCCATGGTCGAAATGAAGATCGGGAAGTTCACCGCGAAGGTGCAGATCAGCCCCATCATCACCAGCACGAGAATGATGTCCGATCGCTTCGCCACGTAGCGGAAGCCGGCGATCAAGCCATTCGCACCCTGCGGCGCGTGTTCGCGCGGATGCAATTCGTGCAGCCGCAAGCGGCTGATCGAGATCAGGACTGCAACGTAGGAGAGGGCGTTCAGAAGAAACACCCAGCCCGTCCCGATGCCTGCGATCAGCAGCCCCGCGAGTGCTGGGCCGATCATCCGCGCGGCGTTGAACGAGGTGGAGTTGAGCGCAACCGCGTTGGAGATATGCGCTTCGTGCACCAGTTCCGACACGAAGGTTTGACGCGCCGGCGCGTCGAAGGCAGCCGCGCACCCGAGCAGAAACGCAAACACGTAGACATGCCAAAGCTGCACCGCGCCGAACACCGTGAGCAGCCCCAGCAACAGCGCCAGGGTTCCCATTGTGGCTTGGGTGATGAACAGCAGCTTGCGGCGGTTGAAATGATCCGCCGCCCAACCCGTCACCGGCAATAGCAAAAGCTGTGGGCCAAACTGTAGCCCCATGACGATGCCGACGGCGGTTGCGTTATGATGTGTCAGCTCCGCCAGCACGATCCAATCTTGCGCCGTGCGCTGCATCCAAGTGCCGACGTTCGAGACGATCGCGCCTGCGGCCCACGTGCGATAATTGTAGACGCCGAGCGAGCGGAACGTGTTCACGCGCGCGTCTCGCCAAGCTTGCCAAGTACGTCCTGCGTCGATCCAGTTTCGCCAAGCCGTGGGAATATCCGCGCCAGACTGTTTGCGTGCGCGTCCTCACTCAAATCCGTCATCGCGTCGATCGCAAGCGTCACATTGTACCCGCGCTCAAATGCCTGACGCGCCGTGGTTTCCACGCCTATGCTGGTGGAGACGCCGCCGAGGACGATATTGGTGATGCCGCGGTCTTTCAGCTGCACATCGAGGTCGGTGTTATAGAATGCGCCCCAGGTGCGCTTGGTGATCAGAGTGTCGGAGGGTTGCGCTTTCAGCTCCGGCGCAAGCTCGGTCCAATCCGGCGGAAATGCGCCTGACATGCGCGGCGATTCCGTGCGCCCCGGCGCGCCGCCCGCCACGTTGACGAGAACAACCGTGAGCTTGCGCGCGCGAAATGCATCCACCAACAGCACCGCATTCTTCAAAACCGCATCGATGGACCTCGCCGCCGCCATCGCCAGAATGCCTTTCTGCAAATCGATCAGCACCAGCGCGGTTTTCGGATCGAGCGTGGTTATCGGCATGGGTCACTCATCGGCGATGCGTTTGAGAAGTTCGATTGCGCCGGCGAGCTGCTTTTGCTCCGCGGCGGTCAATTTCGTTTGGATCGCCTGCGCCAGCCAATCGCGCCGGGCGGCGCGGTTGGTCTTGATGCGTTTGCGGCACGCCGGCGTCAACGAGAGCAGGAGCTGGCGGCCGTCATTAGGATCCGGCGCCGCTTCGATTAGACCCTCAGCCTGCAGCGTCTGCACGATCGCGCCCATCGATTGCGGGCGCATGCCTTCCGCTTGCGCGAGTTTCGCTGAGGTCGCCGCGCCATCGCGCTCCAGCCGCAGCAGCACCGCGATTTGCGACGGCGTGTGATCGCCCAACGTGGCGCGCTCGCGGAACCGGCGTTTCAGTTTCGCCACCACCGGACTCAGCGCTTCGGCGATCTGCGCGGCGATGTCGGAATCGGCCATGGCTCAAAGATAGTAAGGCAAACTGATAAGTACACCTGTTTAATCCTGTGGAGAGCGGGCGTTGATGCCGCACCCGGATTGGTGTTGAAGCGAGCCCATGGCGCCGCTCTTCGTTTTGCCACCGATCCTCGACTATGCCGGCGTGACCGTGTTCGCGCTGACCGGCGCACTCGCGGCGGCGCGCGGCCGCCACGACATCATCACCTTCTGGTTTTTCGCCGTCGTCACCGGCGTAGGCGGCGGCACCTTGCGCGATCTCCTGATCGGCGCGCCGGTGTTTTGGATCAACGAACCGGCTTATCTGCTGATCGGCCTGGTTGCTTCCTTGTTCGTGTGGTTCGCCGGTTCGCGCCTCGAACGCTCGCTGGCGCTGGTGTGGCTCGACGCCGTCGGCCTTGCCGCCTACGCCGTCATCGGCGCCGGCAAAGCCATCGCCTTCAACGTGCACCCCATCGTCGCCGCCGCCATGGGCGTGCTGACCGCGAGCTTCGGCGGCGTCATCCGCGACGTGCTCGCCGTGCAGCCCTCGATCCTGCTGAAGCGCGAGATCAGCATTTCCGCCGCATTGCTCGCCTCCGGCGGTTTTGTTGCGCTCTACAGCGCCGGCGTTCCCGCCATTTGGGCTGGCGGTATCGGCGCGCTCGCGGGTTTCGGCCTGCGCGCCGGCGCCATACATTATGGCTGGGCGTTGCCGCCGTTCGGAGAGAAACGTGCCAAAAGAGAAGCTTGAGCTGGTCGAAGTCAGCCCGCGCGACGGTCTGCAGAACGAGCCGGACATCGTCTCCACCGAAAACAAGCTCGCGCTGATCAACCGCATCGTCGTCGCCGGCTTTCGCCGCCTGGAAGCGGGCAGCTTCGTCAATCCCAAGAAAGTGCCGCAAATGGCGGATGGCGACGCCGTGTTCGCCGGCGTGCCACAGCACAGCGGCGCCACCTTCATCGCGCTCGCGCTCAATCTGCGCGGCGTCGAGCGCGCGCTTGCCGCCGGCGCCAGAGAGATCAACTACGTCTTCTGCTGCAGCGACGGTTTCTCCGTCCGCAACAATGGCGGCACGGTCGCGGAAACCTTCATGGTCTGGCCCGATGTCGCCGCCACTGCCAAAGCCGGCGGCGCGCGTCTTTCCGCCACCATTTCCACCGCCTTTGGCTGCCCGTTCGACGGCGAAGTCCCCGTACGCCGCGTCGCCGAGGTTGCCGAGCGCTGCGTCTCTCAGGACATCTTCGAACTCGCCATCGCCGACACCATCGGCGTCGGCGCCCCCAGCGACGTGCACGAGCGCGTGCGGGCGGTGAAAGCGGCGATCCCGTCGCACATCCAGCTACGCGCGCACTTCCACAACACCCGCAACACCGCGCTCGCCAACGCACTCGCGGCGGTGGAGGAGGGCGTGCGCGTGCTCGATGGTTCGCTCGCCGGCATCGGCGGCTGCCCGTTCGCGCCGGGTGCGGCAGGCAACGTGCCGACCGAAGATTTGCTCTACATGTTCACGCGCATGGGCTTCGACACCGGTGTTGATCTCGACCGCGCCATCGACGCCGCCAAGTTCATCGGCGGCGTCCTCGGCCGCACCACCCCCGGCATGGTCAGCCGCGCGCCGAGGTGGCCGAGCTAGCGAACGTCCGTTATTCGCCGAAAAGCGACATTGTCTATTCCGGGTGACCTCGCTCGATAACGGCCTCTACGTTCCTCTGAACGTCCAACGGCTCGATATCATAGCCGAGCGCCCGTGCGCCGCTCCAGTTGACGCCGACCAAGAGCCCGTCTTTCGTCAGACCCGGGACCCACGCGCGGCAGAATTCGTCCCACGAAATCTCAAAGGCTTCGAATGCGGCGTAGGCCGGGGCCGTTGCGATGATTTTTTCCACTCTTGATCGCGACGACCAGAATGGTTGCGCTCGCCTTCCTGAAGGTGTCTTCGGTGCTGGAAATCCGCCGCTGTCGCGAACCGTCCAAACGGATCGAGATTTCGCGATGTCCCGATAGAACGCGGCTGCTTGTGACGCGGCTTGGGTCATGGGGATTTCTAACGCTCTCGTGGCGAGCGGCCAATGTCTGCTTCGGGCCAGCCTAGGCCATCGCGTACAAATTTCCGAACGGCTCGCTTGCTCAATCCGTCGAGCCCAAGACGAAGTGATAGAACGCCCATATCGCTAACATGAAAATACCTATGAGAATCCAGCCGACGCGCTCCCCTTTGCGGTAAGTGCGAAGCGTTTGGAGTTCCTGACGCTCTTCGCTTGAAAGCGGTTGGTTTTCTTCCATTGCTCTAAGTATGGCGCTGGCCGGGCGGCGCTTCAATTGGAGCCCGCCGTCCGCAAAGGGCCAATTCCAGCCCTTCGCTAAGCCGCCACCGCTGCCTTCTTCCCCAAAATCATATCCGCAGCTTTCTCCGCCACCATGATCGTCGGTGCGTTGGTGTTGCCTGACACCAGCCGCGGCATGATCGACGCATCCACCACGCGCAGCCGCTCCACACCCTTCACACGCAATTGCGGATCGACCACCGCCATCGGGTCGTGCCCCATCTTGCACGTGCCGACCGGGTGATAGATCGTCGTGCCGCCCGCTTGTGCGTACGCCAGCAGCATCTCGTCGCTGGCAAAATCCGGGCCGGGATTGAGCTCGCTCACAATGTATGGCGCCAAAGCCTGCTGTGCGGCGATCGTGCGGCCCCATTTCAACGACGCAATCACCACTTCCTGATCGAGCGGGTTGCTCAAATAGTTCGGCACGATCGTCGGATACACGCTGCCGTCCGGCGACTTGATCTGGATCGTGCCGCGGCTCTCCGGCCGCAGCTGACACGGCGCAATCGTGAGGCCGGGTTGGTTTTCCAGAACCATCTTCTGCTCGTTCGCGAGCTTTTCGGAATCCATCGTCGCCGGCAGGATGTGAAACTGAATATCCGGCCCAGCCAAATCCGGCCGCGACTTGCAGAACACGGCGATGTGCGCGGCCGAGAGCGTCAGCAAGCCCTTGCGTTGCGTGACGTACTTGATGGTCTCGCCAACCATCCGCAGTCCCTTGGACAATTCGTTGACCGAGATCACTTCCGGCTTCAGCCGGTACTGCATGCCGATGACGTAATGGTCCTGCAAATTCTCGCCGACGCCTGGCAGTTCGCTCACCACGCCAATGCCGTGCTGCGCCAGGAGCGCGCCCGGTCCGACGCCGGAAAGCTGCAGCAATTGCGGCGAGTTGATCGCGCCGCCCGCCAGGATCATTTCGGCTTTCGCCCGCGCCGTGCGCGTCACGCCGTTCTGCGCGAACTCGACGCCAACCGCTGTCTTGCCTTCAAACAGCACACGGCGCGCCAGTGCGCGCGTCTCCACCTGCAAGTTGGCGCGGTTCATCGCCGGATGCAGATACGCAACCGCCGCCGAGCAGCGCTGCCCGTTCTTCACCGTCAGCTGATAATAGGCGACGCCTTCTTGCTCGCCGCCATTGGGATCGCGCGCGGGCAGGCCCGCTTGCTTGCACGCTTCGATCACCGCGTCCGAGACGATGTGCGTCTCGGTAACATCGGAAACGTTCAGCGGCCCGCCAGTGGCCTGCAGCGCATCGGCGCCGCGCTCTTGGTTCTGCGAGCGCTTGAAGTAGGGCAGCACGTCATCCCAGCCCCAGCCTTCGCAGCCAAGCTGGCGCCAGCCGTCATAGTCGGCGTGCTGGCCGCGAATGTAGAGCAGCCCGTTGATGGAGGAGGAGCCGCCCAGCACTTTGCCGCGCGGCCAGACATGGCTGCGCCCGGTCGCGTCCGGTTCGGTTTGGTACAGCCAATTGACCTTCGGATCCTTCAGCGTCTGCGCGTAGCCGACGGGCACGTGGATCATCAGGTTGGAAAAGAATTGCGATGGCTCGTGCGTCGGCCGGTCGTCGCCTCCGGCTTCCAGCAGCAGCACGCGCTTCGATCCATCCGCCGACAGCCGGTTCGCCAGCACGCATCCCGCCGACCCCGCGCCGACGATGATGTAGTCCGCCTCGATGTCCGCCATAACCGCGCTCCGCCCTTATGTGTTTGAACACACTAGCGCAGGAAGCGTCGTGTTGTGGATAGGCTAGCGGGCAATCCCGCGAAAACGCCGCGCCGCTAGTCGATCGAGGTGAACCGAAACCTGGTCACGGTGCAGACATTGACGTGGCGGCGCACGGCGGCATGCGTATGACCGCCGCCGTCGATGAAGATCGCCCGGAAATCGTAGAGGCAGGCGCCGGAGCCGTCGTCCAAGTTCAGGCGCTTGGACGCGTGCGCCGCGATCACCCCATTGCCAAGCAGATCGGTGTCTTGGTCCAGACCCGCGTTGGAGGCGTAGAAATTGTTCATGGCAACGCCAGTGTCGTTGACGATCTCTACGTCACGCTGCCGCGCATCGCGCCCCGACGCAGCCCCCACAGCGAAAACCGCAATCGCCACAACCGCCAAAGGCACGATCACTTTCATCAGCGACCTCGACTGAGTAAGCGCAGCCACAATAGCGCTCAGGTCGTGCGCCGTCATTCATTCGTTCACACGCGAGTCATTCCGGACGCGCGAAGCGCGATCCGGAGCCCAGGGGCAAACGTGGGATAGCTTCGCGTCTATCCAACACAAACACCGGCGCCTGCAGGTGGGAGCGCGCGCCACGCCGTGGCGCATTCGCGCTTATCCTTCAAGCATTTGCGCCGTGCGCCACGGAGGCGCTCGCTCCGACTTATAAAACTTGCGCCAATCAATCCGACCGCGCCAAACCTCGGTGCACAATGCATCCATCGTTCCGCATGAAGAGCAGTTGGCCATGTTCACCAATGCGACGAACGAGGTGATTGAGCGCGAAGCTTCAAACGATCGAAGCAAGCCCCGCCATAAGAGCTCCCTGGCGGAGCCAAAGGCGGGAGATCGTGGGACCACGTTGAACAGCGTGGCCAGCGCGTCTGCGGCGTCCGAAATAAGGGTGCGAACAGCGCCCCGCGTTCGAGCTGCTGCACAACAATCACGGGACGCGGATCATTCGCGTTACACGCGCCGCAAGGCGCAACTTACTCAACGCGGTTGATCCGCGTCCCGCTCTTCATCTGTCTTTCCCGGCGAAAGACAGATGCAAACGCGTGCGCCAAACAAGACGGCCGCCGCGTTGCCGCGACGGCCGTCTCTGTTTCCAAGATAAGCTGCGCTTAGAGTTCGCGCTTGATCGTCAGCACGTAAGACGCATCGTAGCTGGCCGGACCGAACGTGTAGGCTTCGATCGGCGAACCGGCGTCGATGTCGGTGTCGTTGTAGCGCAGATCGATCTCAAATCCGTGCATCGCCATCGTCGCGCCGATGTTCCAGGTGTTGTAGTCGTCTTGCGGCGTCGAGCCGCCGCCCGGATGGTCGATCTGTTGATTGCCGTAAGCGGCCGTGAAGTGCCACATGTCGCTCATGTCGTATTCGCCGTTGACTTCCCAGTAGCGGGCGTCGCCGGTCTTGCCGAAGTTTTCCGGCGACCAATAGATCGAAGCGCCGGCGTGCAAGGTGTCGTTGAAGTTGAACGTGCCCGCGGCCTTCAGTTCGTAATAGTCGAACTCAGCGCCATCATCGTCGGCGCCCGGATAGTTGTAGGTGATGACGCCGAGGTCCCAATCAACCGGGCCCGTCTTCGGCGTCCAACCGGCATAAACGTCGATTTCCGCGTTGGCGCCGCCGCCGCTGTTCAAGCTCGAACCCCAGGTGCCGACATAGAACTGATCGTTGCTCCAGTCGAAGCCGCCTTGGATTGCAGCGCTTCCGTCGGACAGCGAAATCCCACGGAAAACGTAGTCGCTGGTGAGCTGGATGTTGCCCGAAATTTCGGCGTGCGCCGTACCTGCGCAAGCGATAGTCGCGCCAGCGGCAACCGCGGCGCCAATAAGTTTCTTCATGGCACTGTTTCTCCCGCGCGGGCCACTTCTGCCGCGTGTGCGGTGAGGGTCCGTCAAGACGGTGAACGAGTGGTTAAAGAGTTAAAGCTGCGATAGCAGCTTTGTCACAAAGACGGCAGCGACGTTGCGTTTGTGCCACGCAACGTCGCTGCCGGGAGCGGTGGTTACAGCGTTTTCTTCACGGTGAGGATGAACGCGGAGTCATATGCGGTTTCGTCCGTGCCTGCATACGTGGCGATGTCGTCACCGGAGTCGATGTCGGTGTCGACATAACGTGCATCGATGGCGAAGCCGCTCAGAGTGTAGGTCACACCCAGATTCCAAGTGTTGTAGTCCCCGCTCACACTGCCCGCGCCAGGCCCGTTCACATCGTCGATGGTTTGATGACCGAACGCGCCGGAAATGCTGAGCGCATCCGACGCGGCGTAGGAGGCGGCGATTTCGGTGTAGAGCGCATCACCGGTCTCGCCGAAAAAGTCCGGCGAGTAGTAAAGCGAACCGGTGACCGAGAAGCCCGTGGCCGGTGTGATCGTGGCGGTGGCTTTCGCTTCGTAATAGTCGAACTCGGCGCCGTCATCCTGCGCGCCCGGATAGAAATAACCGACGACGCCGAGGTTCAGCGCTACCGGTCCAAGCGAAGGCGTGACGCCGGCATAGACGTCGAGTTCTGGTCCGTCGGAGAAGGAGACATTGGAGGCCCAAGTGCCGGCATAGAATTGACCGTTCACATAGTCGAACCCACCTTGAACAGCGGGATTGCCGCTGGTTTGCGTGATGCCGCGAAACACATAATCTGTCGTAAGCGCGATGTTGCCGCTCCATGTCCCTTCGGCATGTGCGACGCCGCTTATTGCAGCGCCCATCAGCATCGCCCCAGCGAGCATTTTTTGTACGGTCCTCATGACAATCCCCTTGCTTTCTCGTTCGCGTAGTTCGCGAACGAGTTGGTCACGCGGTCCGCGTGACTCGTGTGAATGACCACAAGGGCAGCTTGCGGAGCGCGCGTGAGCGCGGGCAACGCAACGTGTGTGCAATCGCACAAAAATGCGTGCTGGCGCACACTCTGCGTGCGCAATGAGCAGAAGATGCTGATGCAGTAGGCGCTTAGCGCTGCGACAAGCTCGAATAGTTGAGATGCAGACCCGCGTCGATCAGCAGCGTCTCACCGGTGACGTGCCGTGAGGCATCAGAAAGAAAGAAGAGCCCAGCGTCGGCGATATCCTCGGCGGTCGACGCCGCCTGGAGCGGCGTGTTTTTGATCGTGCCCTCGCGCATGCGGTCGACGATTGCGGTCGGCAGCCCTTTCTCGTGCCAGGGCGTGTCGATGAAGCCGGGGCAGATGGCGTTGACGCGGATCTTCGGCCCGAGCACCCGCGCCAGCGACAGCGTCATTGTATTGAGCGCGCCCTTGGAGGCGGCATAGGCGACAGACGAACCGATACCGGTGACGCCGGCGATAGACGAAACCATCAGCACCGCGGCCCGGTCGGCCGCTTCCAGGAGGGAGCGCGCCGCGCGCAGCATTTGAAAAGGGCCGACCACGTTGACAGCGTACAAGCGCTCAAAATCCTCGCGTTGCAGCGCATCCAGATCGCCATGCGCCGGAGCGAACTTGGTGGTGCCGGCATTGTTGGCGAGTGCATCGATGCGTCCGAACTTGGCTGCCGCCTGGGCGACAGCTTTGCAGGCGTCGTCGGCGGCGACATCGCCCTGCGCCAGCACAGCCTCGGCCCCCGCGGCGCGGACAGCTGCGGCAGTGGCTTCGGCCTCGGTGGAGCTCTTGGCGTAATTGATGATGACAGCCTTTGCCCCGCGCGCCGCCGCACCCACAGCGAGCGCTGCGCCCAAGCCGGTCGACGCGCCGGTGACGAGAACAATCTTGCCGTCGAAATCGCGCATGGAAGCTCCTCAAACTGGTTGCGCTGGCTTGCCAGTGCGCGTGCGGCTCTTCAAGTGTCGAGGCATGACCACCGATCCAAAGGGCTTGACGCAGCTGGGACAGGCGGCGGCGATCCCCGCAAGCCCTGAACAGGCCAAGCTCGAGCGCGTTCCTAATCCGCATCCGGGGACGCTTTATCTCGCACGCTTTTCGGCGCCGGAATTCACCTCGATCTGCCCTGTCACCGGACAGCCGGATTTTGGTATCCTCGTTATCGAATACGCGCCCAAGGATTGGCTGGTGGAATCCAAGAGCCTCAAGCTCTTCCTGCAAAGCTTCCGCAACCACGGCGCCTTCCACGAGGACTGCACCATCGGTGTCGCCAAGCGCGTTATCGACGCAATCAATCCGACCTGGTTGCGGATTGGCGGATACTGGAACCCGCGTGGGGGTATGCCGATCGATGTGTTCTGGCAAACCGGTGCGCCACCGGAGGGGCTTTGGCTGCCCGACCAGGGGATCGGTACTTACAAGGGGCGCGTCTAGAGCGGGTTTTCTGCAAGCATGATGCGGCCGCGCGCTTCGGCGCGGGACCAGAGCGTCTCAGCTTCTGGCAGATCCACGCCGAATACGCCGCGCATCTCCGAGAGCATTTCGCTCGCGCTCGTCATCAGCCGGCGCTCCATGCGATCGGGATAAGCGCTGATGCGGAAGGCGTTGCGGATGGCTTCCACGCGGTCGGGAAAGCGCCGCTGCAAAACGATGTTTTGTGTGAAGGGCGATTGCTCGCTGGTTTGCAGGATCGACGAAATACGTTGCAGCAGCGCCGGATCGGCGGCCTCAGCACGGAAGTCGAAGCTCGGCGCGCTACAGTTTTGATGGTTGTGGAACCGCCACCACGCGTCCGGCAAGCGCTCAAGTTTTGAAACGAAGCCGTTCTGATCGATGGCGCCTTCGCTCAATGCAGCTGGTGCGTACAGACCATCGCCGAACCCGACATCGGCAACGTAGTCGCGGTCGAGGTGCGCGAGGAGAACAAGATGGTTGCCGGTGAAGGCGTCGCCCATGCGGTTGCGGATCACGCAGCCAGCCATGCGGGTCACGCGAAAGCCGATCGTTTCCAGCGCCCAAGCAAAGAGGCCGTTCATCTCGTAACACCAGCCGCCACGGCGCTGCAGGACGAGCTTCTCGAAGATGCGTTCGGGATCGAAATCGAGCGCGCGCTGCAGCAAGATGTCGAGATTTTCGTACGGGACGTTTTCGAGATGGCCGCGATGCAAGCGCGTAAGCGTATCGAGATCGGCGCGCGGGGCGCCACGAAAGCCGACTCGATCAAGATACGTTTGGAGGTTCACGGAATGTAACTCTCCACCAACGCCGCGCTGGCGCGCAGCGCTTCCGCTTCTGCCATCCGTCCGTGTCGGGCCATATCGTCGGCCGCAGCGCGGCGCTCCGCGGCATCGCGCCGAAAGAGCGTGGCGATATCCGCAGCGTCGAGCGTTTTGCGCGCCACCTCGGTCTTACCGACGCCGGTGACGACGTACTGCGAGCGGCCTTCGAAGTTGGTGTAGTCGCGCACTTCCGGCGCATCGAGCGCAACTGCGCCGGCATTGTCGATGGCGGAGACAAGCGCACGCAGCACATCGAGCTTGGCCTTGTCGCGTGACTTCATGGCCTCGCGCAGATCCGCTTGCAGGCGCTGGCGCACAGTTTCAGCGGCGTCGCTCATGATCAGAACTTGGAGATGCGCGATGCTGCATCGGCGCGGAAACGTTCGATGGCAGGTTCGCGGGAGGTACCAAGATAGATGAAGCCGGCGATGCGCTCTTGCCCCTGCAGCCCGAGCGCGGCGCGCGCGCGTTCGTCATACGTTGGCCATTCGGTCAGCCAGCAGCCCGCATAGCCAAACGCGTGTGCGGAGATCAGGAGTGCGAAGCATGCAGCCGCGGACGATAGCAATTGCTCCCATTCCGGCACTTTGACCGATTCAACCGGGCTCGCGACCACCATCACGCACACCGGCGCACGCGCAAACAAGCCGCGCGCCGCATCAAGGAGGGTCTGGTCGACGCCAGGATCGTTGGCGATCACATGCGCGAGTTTCTCGCCCGCACGTGCGCGCGCTTCGCCGGCAATCACCACGAAGCGCCAGGGCCCAAGCTTGCCGTGATCTGGCACGCGCGCGGCGAGGTGTAGCAACGCGTCGAGTTCCGCATCGCTCGGGCCGGGCGCCATCATGTGTGCGATCTTGGTCGAACGCCGGTGCGCCAGGAGCGCCAATGTTTCGGCGCTGGGCTTGGCCGCGTTGGCGGGATCGTTGTCTTGCGGCAGTGGCGGAATAGCGGAGAGAGGTAGTGGCATGCGGGCTCCATGGCGCGAGTTGGCGCGCAAGGCTAGACACGTAGGATGACAAACGCTTGGGAAGAAGACGGCGATCCGTGGCGCGTCACGGCAACCACCATACCCTTCGCCAACAACTGGTTTCACGTCGAGAAGAATGACGTTATCCACCCAGGCGGCGCGCCGGGTGAATATACAGTGATGCGCGTGCGCCGCCTCGCGGTGGGCGTTCTGCCGATTGAACCCGACGGCTCCGTGCACCTGGTAGGGCAGTGGCGATTTCCGCTGGCGCGTTACTCTTGGGAGATGCCCGAAGGCGGCGGCGAACCGGGCGAACCGGCGAGCGAGTGTGCGCGCCGGGAACTGGCGGAAGAGACCGGCTTGCGGGCGGGCACGCTCAAACCGATCCTGGAGATGGACCTCTCGAACTCGATCACGGACGAGCGCGCCATTGTCTTCCTTGCCACTAACCTTATGCCGGGCGCCGCTAGCCCCGAACCCACAGAGGTGTTGCGGCGGCGCACGGCAGATTTCGCCGAAGTGCTGCGCCGGGTGGTGGACGGGCGCATTCGCGATAGCATGACAGTTGCAGCAGTCCTCAGGGCCCACCACATGGCGGTGACAGGGGAGTTACCTGCCGCGATGGCTAAGGCCATGCTCGCGGCTGGGAGGGATTGATATGGGTGAAGCAGCCCCACGCGTATTCGAGGCTTCCGGCGGCGTCTGGGCGCAGCTTCGGGTCGAGGCGATGCAGGCAGCAGCCGAGGAGCCGGTGCTCGCCTCCTATCTTCACGCCTCCATTCTTCACCATGACAAGATTGAGGACGCGCTGGCTTATCACCTGGCGCAGAAGCTTGGTCACAGCGATCTGCCCGCGTTGCAATTGAGCGAGGTCGCGCGTGAGGCGTACGCTTCCGATCCGACGCTGGCGCAAAAAGCGCTCCGCGACATGCGTGTCGTGCGTGAGCGCGATCCGGCCTGCACGACCTACCTGCAGCCGTTTCTCTATTTCAAAGGTTATGGCGGCCTTCAGTCCTATCGCATTGCGCACTGGCTCTGGGGGCAGGAGCGTCACATTCTCTCGTATCATTTGCAGAGCCGCGTCTCCGAGCTGTTCGCGGTCGACATTCATCCGAAGGCCCAGATCGGCGCAGGCGTGTTCATTGACCACGCGCACGGCATCGTCATCGGCGAGACCGCGGTGGTCGAGGACGACGTATCGATGCTGCATTCGGTGACGCTAGGCGGCACCGGCAAGGATCGCGGCGACCGTCACCCCAAAATTCGCCGTGGCGTGTTGATCGGCGCGGGCGCCAAGGTGCTGGGCAATATCGAGGTCGGCGAGGATGCACGCATCGCGGCAGGCTCGGTCGTGCTCGACAACGTACCCGCGCGCTGCACGGTTGCGGGCGTGCCGGCCAAGCCCGTGGGCGGAAAATGTTGTGACGACGTTGTGCCCGCTGAGGAAATGGATCAGCACTTCGATCCGACTATTTAGCTAGTAGCTGCTATCGGAGCGTTCGCTTGAGCGACGAGCATTATGAACGCCGGCTCGACATTCCGGTTGTCGTGCTGGCGCTTGCCGGCGTGATCGTCGCGGCTTTCGTCGTAACCCAGCAATGGGATCTGCGCGCAGTCAATGTGCTCGCGACGCAATACGGGATCGTGCCGCTCCGGTATGCGGCGGGCGGGCCCGAGCCTTATTCCAGTATCGGCGATGCGATCGTGCCGCTGTTCGCGCACGTGTTCGTGCATGGCGGCATTCTGCACATCGCCATGAATATGTTCGCCTACTTTCAAGCGGCGCCGTTTCTAGCGCGGCGCATGGGCGGGCTTCGTTTCCTGGCGCTGTTTTTCCTGGCCGCCATTGGCGGCGCGATTGGCTACATCCTGATTGACTTGAATTCCGCGCAGCCAGCGGTCGGCGCCTCGGGCGCGATTTGCGGCGTGTTTGGCGCGTTTTTCTTGGCAGTGCGGCCCACGCCACAAGCGGCGATCGCTGATCCGCAAGTGCGCAACGCGATGCTCTCGTTCTTGGGGATCAACGTCGTGCTGATGGCCTTCCTAAATCTGCCGATCGCGTGGCAGGCGCACCTCGGTGGTTTTGTTGTCGGTGCTGCGTCGTATTTGGTGTTGCGGCCTCCGGCGCGCGCCGCAGGTCCTTGGGGCTAGCGCTCTACAGCCAACTGAGTTCTAGGCGCTTGCCGTCGATCTGCACGCCTTTGAGGCGCGCTTGGCCGTCGCTGCCGACCGAGACGATGGCGAACGCGCGCGCCTCGCCGCCGCGGCTGTCGCGCAGAATTTGATCGATGCGCTCGGCTTCGGCTTGGTTGATGTAGAAGCGATCGACGCCGATCTCGAGGCGGATATTGCCGCTTTGGCCTTCCGGGACATCGCTTCCAGGCGGCGTAGGCGGCATGCAGCTGAAGCTGCCTTTGACCGACACCGGTCCGATCTGTTCGGTCTGATCCCGCGAGTGCGCGCCGCCGGCGACGGCGTATGCGCCGCCGCCGATCGGCCGGAGCGCGACCCAGTCCCAGCCGCTTTGCTCGTCGGGACAATGCTCGGTGGGTTGCAGTGTTTGATTGAGGGCTATCTGCACATAGTGCCCGCTCAGCATGTCGCGCGGATCCACCGCTTGCATGGGCAGAAGCACTTCTTGCCCGCCCCCTCGCGCGGCGCCTTCCAGCAAAACGACGCCGACGAGCGCTATGGCGCAAGCAGCGGCGACGATCATGATGCGCGGGGCGGTGTTGAGCTTCATGTTGGCTTGGCCTTGCCGCGCAGGATGAGGCCCGCCGCCATCGCGACGACCGCGCACAGCATGAACACGCCCGCTGCGACGATCAGTTTGAGCCCCAGATCGGTCATCAGCGCGAATGCAGCACCGATGAGGCTAAGAATGGCGACTGCGCTGACAGCGAGATGACGGTCGAAACGGCCGAGCGCGAGCAGTGCGCCGGACGCTGCGAGCCAGACAAGGCGGTGCGCCGCACCGGTGAGAGGACCGATATGGCCGCTATCGAGCACGGGGACGTAGCCGGCAAACGCGAAGAACATCAGCGCGCCCCACGCAAACCAGCCATAAAACACGCCGGCAAAGGGCCGGTCTTGTACATAAAGCCAGCGTGCCGCGGCGGCGAGCCCGCCCAGGAGTATAGCCAGAAAGAGGAAGACGCCGCCATCCGCATGGGTGCGTGCGGCGAACCAGGTGAAGCAGTAAATCGTAGCGAGGCCCGAGAGATGGGCGAGTGGCGACGAGGACCAGCGCAGCGCCAAAAAACCGCCAAGAGGCGCGGCAAACAGCGTCCACGGCACGTCTGTGTCGCCGCCGGCAAACCAGTCGTGCTGCACAAAATCACCGAGGCCGATCATCACCAGTCCGACGGCGGCCGCCCCTGTAGAGCGCCCTGCGAGCGCCAACGCAAAGGCAGCGAGCCCAGCGCCATACGAGGCCGTACGCGGATTGCCGGCGATGTCGAAGATCTGCCCAGTCAGACCAATTGCCGACGCGAAGATGAGCGCCGTGATGGTCAGCAAAATGTTGGACAAGATCGGGCGTCTGACGTTGGCCCAGGCAGCTGCGCCGGCGAAGCCGAGGAACGCCGCCAACAGCAAGGCAAACCGCGGCAGACGCGGAATGGCGTCCCAATTGGCGCTGATGAAGGTGATCACGGCCACGCCGAAGAGCACGCCGCCCAACCAGGCTAGCGAGGTCGCCGCGTCCAGGCGGCGCGTCTCGGGCAAGGTGGCGAGGATGGCGTCACGCTTATCAGCGGCGACGAGGCCGGCGCTGACCCAGCGGTCGAGATCCTGTTTGATGCGGTCTTTGTAGGCGGTCATGGGCGCGGCGGACCTTACCGTCGCGCTTAAGAAGGGCAATCAGATGGTGCGAAGCGCCCCGTAACGGGCGTTCTTGCTTGAAGCGCTGTGCGCATCGTCACATGTTGGAAAGACGCAAAGATCCTGGCTCCATAGGGAGAGGCCGCATGCTGATAGCGCATGTTCTTCGCGACAAGGGTGTGGCGGTGTTTACCCTCACCTCGGACATCTCGCTTGAGAGCGCAGCGCGTGAGCTGCATTCCCGCAAGGTTGGCGCGCTGGTCGTGTTGGACGAAAGTGGCGCCGTGAGCGGCGTTTTATCCGAGCGCGATGTTGTACGAGAGGTCGCCCGCCGCGGCGCGAAAGCCCTGGAAGACCGGGTTTCCGCGGCCATGTCGCGGAGCGTGATCACCGCTCACGGCCAAGAAACGATCGACGAAGGTTTGGCCCGCATGACCGA